>NZ_VFMF01000001.1:0-3945418 GCF_006714885.1 Clostridium sp. KNHs216
TAAAAACGCTGCAGTTCCACATTTTTGCGGAGCTGCAGCGTTTTTATCTTTGAGAGAATTTTTGAAATCTCTTTATCCTTTTTCACCCGATAGCCGGCGGCAAAATCGACGGCGTTGTTGAGCGGTTCGCCGTTTGCGTAATGCTGCAGGTTTTCCGCGGCAATACGCACCACGCGCTCAAGGGTTTCCTGCAAATGGTAAAATCCCGATATATGGGGAGTAACACGGCGTTGGGAATATCCCAGAGCCGGTGGCCTTCCGGCAAAGGCTCCGGGTCCGTCACATCAAGGCCGGCTCCGAAGAGACGCCCGCTTTCCAGTGTGTCACAGAGCGCTTCCGTATCGATGAGCGTGCCGCGTCCGACATTCAGGAGGATTGCGCCTTCTTTGAGCAGGGCGAGACGTTCGCGCGAAAACAGGTGATCGGTTTCCTTTGTGGCGGGCAGACAGAGGGCGACAATGTCCGCGCGGGGCAAAAGACTGTCCAGCTCCGCGGTCAAATGCATTTCGTCGGCGTACTCCGGCTTCTCTGCGACGGTGCGGCGCAGCCCGATGACGTACGCGCCCAGCGCTTTTACCTTTTGGGCAAATTCACCGCCGATATCTCCCATGCCGAGTACCAGAACGGTGGAACCATGAATGGATTTCACCTTGCCCTGACCCTTCCAGACATGCAGCTTCTGCGCGTCGCGGTAAGTATGAAGGCGTTTGATGATTTCCAGAAGCATGGCAAGCATGTGTTCGGAAACCGCAAGGCCGTATGCTCCGTCGAATTCGTCAGCGTCGTGCCTTTGGGAAGGACGCCTTCCTTCAGGTAGGCGTCCACTCCGGCGCTGCTGCAGTGCAGCCACTCCAGATTCGGGGAATCCTTCAGGTACTCCGCCGGCGATTGCCGATGATGATCTGGGCGTCCTGCACCTGTTCTTTGGTAACGCCTCTGTAAGAGCTGTACGTAAACCGGCAGTCCGGAGCGGACTGTTCGAGCAGCGATTGATGCTGTGCTTCGACGGGAAGAAAAACAAGGATGCGCTTGGAAAAAGTCATGATGGATACTCCCTTGCAATTTGATAGGATTTATTTTTCTGATCTGAAATTTGTTTTATTGTATAACAGGAGCTTTCAAATTGCAACCGGGAGATCCTTTCATTGGGACAGGAAATTACAGTTCAATTGCGATATCGTATTTTTTCAGCCAGTAGTTGATCTGAGATAGGCCATCATTTGGGGACCCGCCATCAGCTGGCCGAACCACGGCTTGCCGTAATCCGATTTTTCACTGAGCAGTTCCGCGGCGGCGGTTTGGCTGATGAGCTTGTGGAGCGGTTCTTCCCCGTTTGACAGGACTTCCGTCAGCCTTTGCTTCACAAGCATCTCGTAGGCCGGATTATGCGTTTTGGGATAGGGGCTCTTTTTGCGCATCAGGATATCTTCGGGCAGCCATTCCCGCGCCGCGTCGCGCAGCAGGCCTTTCACCACGCCGTCGTGACATTTGTATTCCCAGGGAGTGTTGAACACATACTGCACGATCCGATGGTCTGCGTACGGGAGCACCTCAAGCCCGCTTGCCATGCTCGACCGGTCCTTGCGGTCAAGCAGGGTGGACATAAACCAGTTAATGTTCAGGAACGAAATTTCCCTGCGCCGCTTTTCCTGTGCGCTTTCACCCTCCAGAACGGGGACGGCGGCAATGGATTCTTCATACCGCATATTTACATACTCCGCAATGTGCAGTGCGTCGGCGATTTCGGGAATCAGCAGTCCGGTCCGGATGGACAGGTCGGGCGACCATGGGAAGCAGTGACCTTCAAAGGCCTCTTTCTTGTGGAACCACGGGTAACCGCCGAAGATTTCATCCGCGCATTCTCCGCTGATGCCCACCACATGATTTTTCTTGATCAGGCTGCAGAAATACAGCAGGGAAGAGTCAACGTCCGCCATGCCCGGCAAATCCTTGGCCTCAACGGCGTCATAAAGCTTGTCGGCCAGCGTTACGTTGTCGCATTCCAGATAGTGGTGGTCGGTCTGAAACAACTCCGCCATTTTGGCGACCCATGGCTTGTCGGCGCCGGGCTGAAAGGCCGTTGGCTTAAAGTACTTGTCGTTCCGGTAAAATCGAAGGAATAGGTGGAAAGAGTTTTGCCGCCGCCTGGTAATTCCTTGCCGCCAGCGCGGTGATGATGCTGGAATCGAGGCCGCCGGAAAGAAAGGTGCAAAGCGGCACATCGGAAACAAGCTGTCTGGTAACGGCGTCCTCCACAAGGTACCGCACCGCTTTACGCTGTCCTCGTAGCTGTCGGGATGCTCGTAGCTTTTCAGTTTGAAATAGGGATATGTTTCAAAACCCTGCCTGTCAAACACGGCGATGCAGCCGGGCTTGATTTCCAGTATGTTTTTGAATACGCCGACTCCGGCGGTTCTGGCCGGTCCGATTCCGAATATCTCGCACAGCCCCTGCCGGTCAATCACAGGGTTGATTCCCGGATATTCAAACAGCGCTTTGATTTCCGAGGCAAACACAAGCCGCCCGTTTTCTATGGAATAAAACAGCGGCTTTACGCCGAAACGGTCGCGCATAAATAGCAGCAGCCGCGCCTTTCGTCGTCTACCGCAAAGGCGAAGATGCCGTTCAGTTTTTCCGCACAGGTAAATCCGAATTCGATGTAGCATTTCAGAAGGACTTCGGTATCGCTTTTGGTTTCAAACGTATGGCCGAGCGCTTTCAGCTCCGACCGCAGCTCCTCGGTATTATACAGCTCCCCATTATACACGATAGTGTAGCGGAACCCGTCCGCAACAGCGGTCATCGGCTGTTTGCCGCCCTCAATATCCACAACCGCAAGCCTTGTGTGGGCCAGCGCCGCGTGGGCCGAAACATGAACGCCGCTGTCGTCCGGGCCGCGGTGATTGAGTTTCGCTCCCATTCTTTTTGCCAGTGCGCGCCAGAACAGCGCTTCCTCGCTCAAATCGTCATGATAATCACAGAACCCCGCAATTCCACACATAGTAATCCCTCGCTTTCTTTGTCTTTTTTATATTATGCTCATCCGTCATTATGGTTAACAGATCCGCATCTTTTATGTGGAATGGGAATGAAAAAAACCGCCCCGTATGACGGCGGGACGGTTGGATTTTCGATTTGTGTGATTTGATTTATTTTTCTTTTTTTTCGCCTTGCCTTTTTCCGCTTTCGCTGCCTTTTCCTGTTCAGCAGCCAGCTCGCTCAGAATTCTTTCCGCCGCCGTGCGGCGCGCGGCGGCCTCGATGGACAGCTCGATTGCCAGCCTGGTCAGTTCGGCGTCGCCTTCTCCCGCAGTGGAACGGACGCGGTCGCCGACCTCCTTCAGCGCGACGGAGTGCGCTTCGCAGAAACGCCTGTACATCTCGTCTTTGGAAGCGTCCTCCAAAAGGGTTTTGAGCAGGGAAGAGATATCCTGAATGGATAAAACCTGCTTGAGCATACAGATGACCATCAGCATCGCCAGATGTTCGCGAGAATATTTTTTTTGCTCGGGCCGGGGAAGAACCCCGTCCTTTACATAGTTGTTGATCATGCTCGACGTCAGTAGGCCGGTGCTTTCATTGCGTTCAAAAAGGCTGAGCTGTTTGTTCATATAGGTCAGCACCTGGTCCATATATAAATAAATTTCCGGCAGCCTTTCCCAGTCCACCGAGCTGTATTCTTCAATTTCCTCCGCCCATTTCGAGATTTGTTCGGCTGCTTCGCTCATTTTGAGTCCTCCTTCGTTTTTGCCGCACGCTCATAGCAGGTAAAACGGCTTGGCGGCGTGCCCATACATTTTTTGAATACGCGGGAAAAATACAGCTGATCGGAAAAACCCGCCGAATATGCGACCTCGCCGACGGAAAGATTCCGTGACTCCAGAAGCTCGGAAGCCTTGCTGATGCGGTAGCGCATCAGATACTCGTTCGGCGACAGGGAAATATGCTGCATAAACAGCCGGTACAGGTGGCTGCGGCTGATTCCCACGCTGGAAGCGATATCGGTGATGCCGATATCGCTGGAATAGTTGTATTCGATAAACTTGATTGCTTTCTGCACATACTCGTACCCGTTTGCCTGCTGTGTGGACGGAACCCCGAATTTGTCCATCAGCGCGGCCAGAAACAGCAGGAGGCCGGACTCCATTCTCGCCTCGTCGCTGGGGCTGGAACCGGAGGCATTGCAGATTTTCAGCAGAAGCTCCTCAAAAAGCCGGTCCTCCTCGTAGTGAAAAACAGGGCTGCGGTCCAGAAGGCCTGTCTGGCCCATCAGCCTTTTTGCGTCGCTGCCGTTGAAACCGACCCAGCAGTATTCCCACGGGTCTTCCCGGTCCGCAACATAATGAACGACATGCGAGGGTTCCACCAGGAAGCCGTCCCCCGTCGAGAGATGGTATTCCTGTCCGCCGCTGGTAAAAGCGCCGTGCCCCGACAAAATATAGTGAATCAGGTAATGGTCGCGTACGGCGGGTCCCCAGGAATGGCACGCGCCGCAGCGCTGGACTCCGCAGCTGTAGACGGCCAGCCCCAGGCTGTTGTGAAAAGGCACCCGGAAAGAACGCCTGAATTCGTCATTCGTCATCAGGAAATCCAACCTCCCTTCCAATATTTCTTCATGAATTTATTATAATTCGCACGTCACATTTATGCAATAAAAATCAAAAAGTAGTAAAATATAATTGAAATAAATACCTTCTTCGTTTATAATTATAGCAATTGCATTTCGGTTTGCGAGATAAAACACGTTTCTCCCCCGCCGAAGGCGGGGGAGAAACACAACCTTGTTGCACAATCAACTGGAAATGCTGCAGATGGAATCATTGTATTTTTTATATCATTATATTTTCAGAAACGAGGGATTAAAATTATGAGCCCTGATCAAAAAATTCAGGTTTCCATGATCGTTCTGCTGGCCGGTCTTGTCATTGTTTTCATTGTTCTCCTGTCCCTGACCCGTTTGATTAAAAGCTATGGCGCGGAACTCAAAGCGCTGCAGTCCAATCCGGCGGCACGGACAAAAGCTGCCCCGGCAGCCGCCTTATCCGCTGGTTCGGCGGTCGTTCCCGCTGTTCAGGCCGGAATCTCCGAAGAAACGGTAGCGGTCATTTCCGCCGCTGTTTACGCTTTATACGGCGCCTCCGCCGGGAGGGTGACCGGTATCCGCCGCTCTTCGCAGCCCAGCCGCTCCGCATGGGGAATGGCAGGGTTACTGGAGAGTACCCGCCCTTTTTAGTGAGCCGTCCGGGGTTTTCCGGGCACGGGGATTTTCCTTGAATGACTGACGCCCGGCGTCTCAATATTGATGAAATACCCGCACTCGGTTTAGTGCGGGTATTTGTATGTTCCCAATTCCTGTTTGCTATTGTATTCAAAATATTGTATAATTAAACTTATGCAATAAGAAACCTATGGGCGGTTTCCGCCCAAATTATCAAGTTCTGGCGGTGAATTCATGAACAATATTACAACGGATCAAATGATGGAGATCAGGAAAAATGTTCTGGATAAGGAATTTTTCAGAATGAATGACAGGCAGAGGGAAGCGGTTTTCTGTGTAAACGGCCCCCTGCTGATCCTTGCCGGCGCCGGAAGCGGTAAAACCACCGTGCTGGTGAACCGTATCGCCAATATCATCCGTTACGGAAACGCCTACATAAGCAAAACCATTTCCAGTTATCTGACGGAGGAAGACCTGAAAGCGGCCAGGCGGTATCTGAGCGCGGACGAGCCGTTAACGCCGCAGGTGAAAGGCCATTTCGCCGTGGAGCCCTGCCGCCCGTGGCAGATCCTTGCCATTACCTTCACCAATAAGGCGGCCGGAGAGCTGAAAAACAGGCTGATTGCCATGCTCGGGGAAGAAGGAAACGATATCTGGGCTTCCACATTCCATTCCACCTGTGCGCGCATGCTGAGACATGACGGGGAGAAGCTCGGCTATTCCAATCATTTCACGATTTACGACACGGACGATTCCCGCCGGATGATGAAGGAATGTCAGAAGACCCTTAACATCGACGATAAAATCCTCTCTTATAAATCCATTCTTTCGGCGATTTCCCACGCGAAGGACAGCATGATCCTGCCCGGGGAATACGTGCAGCAGGCCGGCAATGACAGCAGGCTGGGGATGATCGGGCAGGCGTACAAGCTTTATCAGGCAAAGCTGAAGGAAGCGGACGCCATGGATTTCGACGACTTGATCTGCAACGCGGTGTACCTGCTTCAGCAGAACCCGGACGTACTGGAGTACTATCAGAACAAATTCAGATACGTTATGGTGGACGAGTACCAGGACACCAACCACGCGCAGTACCTGCTGGTCAAGCTGCTTGCCCAGAAGAGCGCAAACCTCTGCGTTGTGGGCGACGACGACCAAAGCATCTACAAATTCCGCGGCGCAACCATCGAGAACATCCTGAGCTTTGAAAAGAACTTTCCAAATGCGAAGGTGATCCGCTTGGAGCAGAATTACCGTTCTACCAAAAATATTCTGAATGCGGCCAACGCGGTCATTGAAAATAACAGGGAGCGTAAAGGAAAAACGCTCTGGACGGACAACCCCGCAGGGGAGAAGCTCGGCGTACATACCGCTTTCAGCGAACAGGACGAAGCGGATTTTATCGCAAAGAAGATATTGGAAGGCGTTGCGGCCGGCCGGAAATTTTCCGACCATGCGATTTTGTACCGCATGAATTCCCAGTCGAATATCCTTGAAAAAATCTTTGTAAAATCCGGTATCCCTTACCGCATTATCGGCGGTCTGCGCTTCTATGAGCGCAAGGAAATCAGGGACATGATTGCGTATTTGAGCGTCATCAACAACCCTTACGACGAAATCCGGCTTCGCAGGATCATCAACCAGCCGAAGCGCTCCATTGGGGACAAGACGATTGCACAGGCTACGGAAATCGCTGCCACACTGGGGGAAAGCGTGTTCGACGTGATTAAAACCGCTGATCAGTACGAGCCCCTGAAACGGACCGCGCCCAAGCTTTTGCAGTTTGCCGCGACCATGCAGCAGCTGATTGACGCCGCAAACGATGAACATACGAGCCTGAATGAGCTCTACCATTTGATTCTTGACAAAACGGATTATATCGGCAGCCTGAAGGCGTCCGAAAACGACGACGTGCAGGACAGGATCGACAATATCAACGAACTTGCGTCCAACCTGATCAAGTACGAGGAAGATAACGGCGAAGAGGCGACTCTTTCCGGCTTCCTCGAGGAAGTCTCCCTGCTGACCGATATCGATAACTTTGACGGAAATTTCGACAGCGTGGTCATGATGACCATCCACTCGGCAAAGGGCCTGGAATTTCCGGTCGTGTTCCTGCCCGGATTTGAAGAAGGGATTTTTCCGGGAATGCAGGCGATCTACAATCCTCTGGAAATTGAGGAGGAGCGCCGTCTAGCTTATGTCGCCATCACAAGGGCGAAAGAGGAGCTGTATGTTGTCAACGCGGAGAGCCGCATGATCTTCGGCAGCACCTCCCGCAACAAGCCCTCCCGCTTTGTTGAGGAAATTCCCGAGGAACTGGTTGTCCGCAGCCGCACCAGAGAATGGAAAAAGCCGGCCCCGGGCATGTCCCTTCCCACTTCTGCTTTTGAGGCACGGGTGGTTACGACCGAATCGGCGCGCAGCTTCGGCCCGTCGAACCTGATCCACAGCGAGCCGCCGAAGGTTGGGTTCAAAGTGGGGGACAGCGTGGTTCACAAAACGTTTGGGACGGGGATGATCCTTTCCGTTTCTCCTATGGGCAACGATACCCTGCTGGAGATTGCTTTTGAACAAGCCGGAACAAAAAAGCTGATGGCGAATTTTGCCCGCCTGCAAAAAGCCTGATCAAAGCGATATAAATCCAAAGCCCGCCTGAAAAAACAGGCGGGCTTTATCTGTACTCGGCAGACTGCTGTCTGACTTTATGCTTTGCGGGAACGGTCGTTGCAGCTGCATTCAGTAACTTTGGGCGGGAAAAACTCGTCGGTCGGAAACTCAATGCGGCGGAACATATCGCATGGATTGTCTGATGTAGTGACACATTCTTTTTCCGGGATGCAGAAGTCATACGCAGGAATCAGCATTTGTACATTCCTGACGATTTGGACGATTGTAAAAATGCCGAGTGTAACATAAACAGTACGATCGGAAGCAAAGTCGAGCTGCCCCCCGAAATGTCTGCAGATAGAGTCGGGAATCCGGCAGCAGCTTTCCTTGCAATGCGACTGGCAGTCGCAGATCCTGGCGGACAGGCAGATCGGCTCCGCAATCTGACAGGTTGCTTTAGGGAGCACGTTGCCGCACATAGAAGATGGGCTGTCGATGTCGTCCTGCGTGCAATCGGAACTGAACATTTTTACGTTGCCCTCGCTGCCGTACAAAATTACCCTCTTATTGAATATGGATACACCATTTACAATGCAGGGGTTTGTGGCCAACGGACAGAATACGTCTACGCATACATCGAAGAAAAAGGTCATATCTACCGAATAAAAGCCCCTGTTAAATGGTACCGGCTCCAGATCAAGGAACACGGTAATGACATCAGCGCTTCTGAGCCTGACGTTTGTCGCATGCTCAATCAGGTCGTGCTTATCCGGTGGGAAATAAACCCTTAAATCTTCAAGGCAATCTTTATCAGAAGAGTATACGGGCTATAAGTACACTCTGGAGGTCAGGTTCGAGTGCGAAAGCAGGTTTGGTATTTATTATTCTATTTATTGCTATATTCATAATGATATCATCAATTCCAGGATACCCGGCAGGTGCTATGTATCGTTACATGAAGAAATGCGCTTATGCAGGCATGTTTTTCAATAGGTACTGTTTAGCCGGGCATTCGTCAATACTTTCATAGTCTTTGTATTCGCCGGTATCGGAAATGCCTTCCAGATGAAGGAAGGTGGGGTGAATCAATTTGTCGTCGATCTGGCTTGCAACAATATGCAGTTCAATTAAGCCCATTCCGTCTTTTTCGATTTCCATAATTTTTTCTTTCAAAAGCTTGAGATTTACGCTAATTCTTTGCATTTCAAAAACATCCTTTATTTTTATTCGTTGCGCAACATGTTGTAATTTTAGAGGAAATGTTTCAAAATTGCAATAGCGAAAAAAGTCGCAATTTTAGAAATTTTAAGGAATGAAAAAAAATAGGATAAATAAACAAAATGTAGCGTGATATGATGGATTTTTTATGAATTTTTTGATGCTATTTTGTAGAAATAAGACCATTTTGACTTGGGAGAAAAATAATATTTGAATGCTTCCTGTCGAAGTAGTTAGATTTATAGTTTGTTTATGCGAATATCGTAATACTCAGGATGATTATCAAACCATTTCACAGCGTAGGAGCAGGTAAGACGCGCTTTCCGGTTTTGCTGCCTCAGCAAAGCAGCAGTCGCTTCCATCAGTTTGCCGGCAATTCCCTGGCCCCGAAGGGAATCATCCACGAAGGTATGGTCGATATTGACCGTTTGTTCGTCAATGTCAGGGAAGATGACCTCTGCAACAATACTGCCGGATTCGTTTTCGGCAAAAATTCGGTTTCGTTCCTGTTTCAATTCCAATATAAGCCCTCCTTTTTCTTGTAGTATGCCATTTCCAAAGGCACTTTGTCAATGTGCGGGCCTTATTTTCTGAAGTCTCTTTCCCATTTCGGAAAAGCCGCGTCCGGATGCGTCAAATGCCCGGAAAAAGGGTTGGGCTACGGATAAAATGGTTTCAGATACACCTCCAGTGTGAACTGCGCGGGCCTGGCACCCCTTTCCTTGCAATAGACAATTCTGTCCACCATCGCTTTTAAGAGAAGATTTCTTTTTTGCAGAGAGGCCGAAGCGTAAGCTTCCAGCACGGTACCGATTCGGTTGCCGGCGATATCGCAGCTGCCGGGATGCCGGGTCATGGCCTTGTCTCTGATTTCCTCCAGCTTGCTTCTTTTTGCTTTTAAATAGGCCTGACGTGTCAGAAACGTATCCGGGTCGTAAATTCCCTGTTCCAGAAAATCGTGCAGTTTTTCTATCTGGCCGTCGGTGGTTTTGATTTCCGATTCGAGGGCACTGAGCATTTCTCTGCTGCCGGGCTGCCGCATCGCAGAATCCTCCTGTGTGATTGTGAAACGGTTCATCCTGTGCTTCAGCGTGTCCAGCACCGCGTTTTCCACCAGGGGAAGGGAGGAGGATACCATGCAGCCGGGCTTCTGGCAGAGCAGATAGGTTCCGCCGCGGCGGGTTACCTGCCGCTGCATCAAAGAGCCGCAGTGAGCGCAGTAGACAAGACCGGCGAGCGGATTTTCCACATTGCCCGTATTTGCCGGAGGATGGGAGCGGTACGCCGCCGTTTTCTGCGCCTGTTCAAAGATCTCCCCGTCAATGATTGACGGATGGATTCCCTGTACGACGGTCCATTGATCTCGGGGATTTTTTACGGTGATCTGTTTGCTGCCGCCTTTCGCGCCTTTCCGGAACTGCGTTTTCTGGTTCCAGACAATTTTGCCTGTGTAAGTCGGGTTGTGCAGGATTTTCATGACGGAAGACCTGCCGAACTTTTCGGAACGGTGCGGTTTTGCGCCCATGGCGTTTATTGTGTCGGCGATCTGCTGGCAGCCCATCCCCTTGTCGACGTACAGGTCGAACATCATCCGCACAAACCGGGCCTCTTCTTCCAGAACCGCAAGCGTCGGCCTCTTGCCGACCGTCGTTTTCACGTATCCGTAAGGGGCGTTGGCGATGTATCCCCCTTCCGCAATGGTTTTCTGGATTCCCCTCTGCATCCGGCGCTTGATTGCTTTCAGCTCCTGCCGGGCCATAAAGGTTTCAAATTCCGAATAGGTCTCATCCATCTCATTGTTCAGGTCGTAAACCTTTCGCGGCGTAATGATCTTTGTGTCCGCGTTTTTCAGCGTCTCCAGAATGACCCCCTGGTCGCTCATGGCGCCGCGCCCCAGACGGTCGATATCCATGCAGAGTACGGCGTCGAATTGACCGTGCTCCACGTCGGCCAGCAGCTGCAGCATCTGGGGACGGGCGTACAGCGATTCTCCGGAGACCACTTCCTCATATATTTTTACCACAGTCAGATTGCTGTTTGAGGCGAATTCCAGCAGGGTCTCTCTGTGCCGTTTTAATGTTTCGTCAACCGTGTCGCTCAGCTCTTCCGCACGGCTTTTCCGCAGATAGACGGCTGTATTCATTTTATCACCCGCTTTCTCTTCCTATATTTATGGAAGAGTTCCATGAATATTCCGGCCTCCGAATCCTTTGGGATTCGGAGGCCTTTTCCGTTTCTGAATAATTTTGGAATTACCGTTCCGAAATCGCTTCGGAGGGAATAGGACAAACACCGGAATTCATATTTTTTACTGAGGTGATGCATATGCGCGACACAGGAAAACCGGCTGTCACCGTGCATATTTTATCGGGAACGGCCGGAGAGATCGCACGCAACAGGGAAAATCTGCGGTATGTAACGGAGCAGATCTGCAGTGAAAAAAACGGGTCTGCCGTGAAAGTGACCATTGACTGGGACGTGCCGGCAGAGAAAAGCCCTATAAAAGGAAAGGGGAAGTACCCATGAAATACGAAGTCCTTCAGGGATATATGGCCCTGTGCCGTTATTACGGATGGAAACCGACGTGGGCCGGACTGAAAGCGTTTAACCGGGGAGAGCGTGAAAAGAGTCTGAAAAAGGGGGAAAGCAAAAAATGATCTGCGCGCCATGTGCAAAATGTAAGAGAAGGGCCGACAACAGGATCTGCCGCCGTTTCTGTTCCGCCTATAAACGTGCTTTTGAACGGAACGTGGAGCGGCAGCTGGATGAAACGCTGTTCCGCCGGCTCGCCAGGATTTCCAAATAAAGCGGGAAGAAAAACAGAACCGCCCCACACGGGGCGGCAGCGTTTTCTATTGTTTTCCCATATACTTTGCAACGCGGTCGTGAAAATGCTCGTAGGAAGTGCTTCCGTTCAGCAGCTTCAGCTGCAGATCATCCGACAGGGAGAAAAAGAAATCCTTTACCTTTCTGTCCTGCTCAGGCAGATTCGACGGAAACGGGAATTCGTAATATCCTGTATAGTCCAAGCCAATCACCTCTGGAATAGTGTATGACTATTTTTCCGAAACATGCAGAATTTTCCTTTTTTATTCCGGAGGGCGATGAAAGAAGGGCCGGGCGTTCGGGTCCGTATGTATCAAACGTGTTTACTGTTCTTCACTGCATGAATCATATACGCGCAGTCCGTCTATGCATACAGCTTCGTTAAAATTTCCTGTGTTTTGCACATTCGCAGATGTTTCCGTGCTATTTCCATCCATAAAATAATCCTCCTAACACATTTAGTGAAACCTTTGTTTCTCAATACCATTTTATGGCGGCTGTTTCATTGTGTTACAGAAATATTTTCCTATTATAAGTCAGATTTTTCAAAATCTCGAAAAACTAAACAAATAATATAAAATAATAAATACATAGTAATATTAATCATTAAAATAGAGTAAAAATCTGCAAAAAATAAGCAATAAATACAAAATTAGCTTATTTCGTCCTGATTAATTCGTCCTTTTATAAAATCTTTTCTATTTATATTTTATTAATATTCTGTTATAATTGTGTTAAATGAATGTAAGATGTTAATCAAAGCTAAGAATTCATCCCTCGACAGGACGAAATGAGGTTAATTTCATGTCACTTGCGCTCATGATCGCACTTCTCCTTGTGTGCGCTTCCATCTTTGTCAATGGCTGGACGGACGCGCCGAATGCAATCGCTACTGTTGTTTCGACCCGAGTGCTTTCCCCGCGGGCAGCCGTTTTAATGGCTACGGCTTTTAATCTGGTGGGCATCATGTGCTTCGGCACGGCTGTTGCCAGCACCATTGCCAATCTCGTCAATGTCGGGACCGGCTCCAACCCTTTGATTGCCATTTGTGCGGCTCAGCTTTCCATAGTAATATGGTCGGTGTCGGCCTGGAAATTCGGAATCCCCACGAGTGAAAGCCACGCGCTGATTGCCGGGCTGATGGGTTCCGGAATCGCGTATAACGGCTTTTCCGCCTTTAAGCTGGCCGAGTTTCAGAAGGTGCTGTGGGGAATTGTCATCTCAACAGTCGTCGGTTTTTTTGCGGCCTATGTTGTCACCAAGGCGATCGGCTTTTTATTCCGCCGGGTCAAGCGTTCCAAAGCGAACCGCTTCTTTTCCCTGGGGCAAATCGCTTCCGCCGCTTTAATGGCTACGAGTCACGGCGCACAGGACGGTCAGAAATTTATGGGCGTTTTTGTGCTTGTAATTCTTCTTGCAAACAATCAGCCTATTCCGGCAACGGTACATATTGATATCTGGATTATGCTGCTTTGCTCGCTGGTCATGGCAATCGGCACCTCGATCGGCGGGTACCGCATCATTAAGACCATGGGGATCGATATGGTCAAACTGGAAAAGTATCAGGGATTTTCCGCTGAAATCGTGGCGTCTCTCTGTATGCTGATTACGACCGTGTGCTCCGGAATTCCTCTTTCCACCACCAACACGAAGGGCACCGCTATGATGGGTGCGGGCGCGGCCAGGCGTTTTTCCGACGTAAACTGGGGAATTGCCAAAGAAATGGTAATGGCGTGGGTACTGACCTTCCCTGCCTGCCTGATTCTTGGTTATGCGATGACCAAACTGTTTATACTGATCTTTTAGAATGGTATAGACGGTATAGAATATGTTTATAGGAATGAATCTGTGTATTTGAAGGGTAAGGGAACTATATGAGTAATTTTTTTGCTAAAGGGCCGGACTACTTCTCATTGTTTGAAAAGGGAATCGGTATTTCCTGTCACGCTGCAAAAGTGCTTCAAACTTCGTTTACGGATGGGGTGATCGACAAAAAAGAAATCACCCTGCTGAAAGAACTTGAACATGACGGGGACAAGCACGTTCATTACTGCTCCAACCTCATTGCGGACGCTTTTATCACACCGATCGACCGTTCGGATATGATGGATATGGTCCGCGCGATCGAGTCTATTACGGACAGCATCGACGATATCGGGAATCAGATTTATATGATGCATATTTCCGAGGCGAATGAAACGACCGTCAAGCTGGTGGATCTGATCGTCAAAAGCTGCGAGGGCCTGTGTACTTTAATGGCCGACTTTAAGCAGTTTAAGAAAAATCTGAAGAGTATTAAGCAAATGTCTGTTTATGTTAACCATCTGGAAGAAGAGGGAGACGCTATTTTCAGCGAAGCAATGAGAGAACTGTTCGACCCGGAAAACAAAATGGAAATGATCGATGTGATCCGGCTCCAGAATCTTTACAATACCATGGAGAATTCACTGGATTACTGTGAAGACGTCGCCGACATTGTAGAACAGATTATTATTTCCAATACCTAAGTTCATTGCCTTTTTGAAGCTCACCTTTCTGACGGGTGGGCTTTTTATTTTTGCTGCAAAAAGGGCGGGAAAGTTGCATATTGAACCTCGCCCAATAGTTTGCTATAATACTCTTAATAATGACATCATTGTGTAAAAGGGGATTTTTCATGGCAAAGGTTACTTTGATTGCTTATACTCCCGAACCGGAAAAAACAGTTGCGCAGGCGGCAAAGCTCTGTTATTCGCCTGCTTCCATAGAAGATATATCGGAAGGACTCACCGACGAAAAGGTTGCGTCCTTTGTGGACATGCTGGCCGAAATCGGGCATGAAAGCCCGATTGAGCACGCGTCCTTCACCTTTGGGATCGAAGGGGTTTCCCGTTCCTTTCTGGCGCAGATGACCCGCCACCGCATCGCCTCCTACAGCGTGCAGAGCCAACGCTACGTGACGGAAGCCTGTTTTGAATACGTAATTCCGCCGGAGATTGAGGCGATTCCCGAAGCGAAGGCGGAGTTCCTTCTGGCCATGGAGGAAGACCAAAAACACTATGAAAAGCTGACGTCTCTTTTAAAGGAGAAGCATAAAAAAGCGCTGATGGACGCCGGAAAGGATGAAAAGTCCGCCGAGCGTGCCGCGCAGAAGCAGGCGATTGAGGACGCGCGGTTTGTCCTGCCCAATGCCTGCGACACCAAGATGGTGTGCACGATGAACGCCCGCTCGCTGTATAATTTCTTTTCCCACCGCTGCTGCAACCGCGCCCAGTGGGAAATCCGCGCCGTCGCGGTGGAGATGCTGCGGCTTGTCCGCGGCGTGGCGCCGCACCTTTTCAAGCACTGCGGGCCGCCCTGCCTGCGCGGTGCATGCCCGGAGGGTAAAATGTCCTGCGGCAAAATCAACGAGGTGCGCGAGTTTTTTAATGGAATAGGGGAAAACTGATGAGCGGAAAATTAATTACCATGGAGGGCCTGGACGGCAGCGGAAAGGCAACGCAGACCGAACTGCTCTGCAAGGCGCTGGCCGGACGGGGCGTGAAGCTGCGCCGCGTTTCCTTTCCGGACTATAACGAGCCGTCCTCCGTTCTGGCCAAGATGTACCTGAACGGGGAATTCGGCTCCGATCCCGACGATGTGAACGCGTACGCCGCTTCCTCGTTTTATGCGGTCGACCGTTATGCAAGCTATCAAAAACACTGGCGGCAGGATTACCGTAACGGCTCCCTGATTATTGCCGACCGGTATTCAACTTCCAATATTGTGTTTCAGCTTTCCAAGCTGCCGCGGGAGCAGTGGCCCGGTTTTGTGGAGTGGGTGCAGGACTATGAATACGACAAGCTGGGACTGCCCCGTCCCGACCTGACTATTTACCTCAATATGCCGCTGGAGGTTTCCCAGAAGCTTTTGAGCGGCAGGTACCATGGAAACGAGGAAAAGAAGGATATCCACGAAAGCAACGCGGAGTATCTGCGCGCATGCCGGATCAGCGCGGAATACGCGGTGCAGAGGCTGAACTGGAAAACGGTTGAGTGCGCGGACAGCAGCAGGGGCCTGAAAACGGTTGAACAGATTCACGGTGAAGTCATGGAGATTGCGGCGGGCGTGCTGTAAGTCCGCGGCTTCCTTACGACAGAGAGGGGCGGTTTGGTATGATTTGTTTTGCTGACTGGGAAATGCGCGGCGAGCTTGCAGAAATCTGGGCAAGCTGCTTTCACGAGCCGGTGCGTCCGGCAAAATATTTTCTGAATAATTATTATAAGCCCGAGAACTGTCTGGTTTATAAAATGGGGGAGAAAACCGCGTCCGTCGTTTATCTGCTGCCCGCCCGGATTCTTGCCGGCCCGGCGGCCGTGCAGGCGCACTATATTTATGCGGCGGCTACCTTGCCGCAGTACCGAGGGCACGGCTGTATGGCGGCGCTTCTGGCCGCGGCCGCGCTGGTGGGGGCCAACCGGGGGGATCAGTATTCCGCGGTGCTTCCCGCCGAACCGGGCTTGTACGGCATTTATGAAAAGTCCGACTATACGAAATTTTTTCAGGTCGGCACCGTTTCTCTGTCATTGGAGGAAATGTGTTCGCTGGCCGATTCGGGAGTTTCCGCCAGAACCCTTCTGACGTATGGCCAGATGAACGGACTCCGCCGGGAAAAGCTGGCGGGGAAAACCGGTTCCGTGCTTTGGAGCGACGAAGCGTTTGCCTTCGCCGCCGGAATGGGCAAAATCTACGGAGACAGAATGATCTGCTCCCGTACCGGTGAAAAATTCGCGTACGCCCTGTGCCGCCGGACGGACTCCGACGCCTGCGCGGTTCTGGAACTGATGGCGGACGGCGATACCATTCGCGATCTTGCGGCGAACATCATCAGCGGGCTGCCGGCTGAACGGTATACGTTCCGCCTGCCCGTCTGGGAGACCCTCTTGGGAAAGCAGGGGAAAATATCCGATTTCGGGATGCTGAAGCCCCTCGGAGGAGCTGCTTTGGATTCGGTGCGTCAGGCTTCGGCCACGCCGTATCTCGGATTGCCGCTGGATTAATTTTGGAGGTGTTAAAATGATTTATCTTTTTCTGGCAGATGGATTTGAGGAAATTGAGGCGCTGGCGACCGTCGATGTTTTAAGGCGTGCCGGCTGCGAGCTGGTTACGGTCGGCGTCGGCGGCAAAAAAATCACCGGGGCGCATCAGATTGAAGTGACCGCCGACATAGAGGAAAAGGAAGCGGTGACGGACGGGCTGGATATGGTGGTGCTGCCGGGCGGAATGCCGGGTACGCTCAATCTGGAAAAATCCCCGATTGTGAAAGCCGTCATCCGTTACTGCGCGGAAAACGGCCGATATATCTGCGCGATCTGCGCGGCCCCCTCCATCTTAGGCCATATGAACCTGCTGAAAGAACATACGGCGACCTGCTTCCCTGGCTATGAGCAGGAGCTGCACGCAAAAACCGTGTCCGACGGACCGGTCTGCGTCAGCGGAAAGATCATCACGGCGAGGGGCGCCGGCGTCGCCGTCGAATTTGCACTTCAAATTGTGGAAGTGCTTTTTGGCGCTGAAAAATCAAAGATGCTTAGGAAGTCGATGCAATGTATGTAAGAAATATCCGGGAAATCAAAATGAATCTGCGCGCGCGCTATCGCCAGTTCCGCGAAAAGCTGGGTGAGGACCGGAAAATCAGCCTGGATTCCACAATCCAGAGCAGGATGCTCGCGCTGCGGGAATACGCGGCGGCGGACACGGTCTTTACGTATGTCAGCAAGCCGATCGAGGTGGACACGATTGCCCTGATCAAGGCCGCGCTGGCCAACCACAAGCTGGTCGCCGCGCCGCGCTGCGTTCCGGACACCTACGATATGGAATTCTTTTATATCACCTCGCTTGACGATCTGGAAAAAGGCAGCTTCGGCGTGCTGGAACCGATCGTATCGAAGTGCCGCAGGGTGACCGATTTTTCCCGGGGTTTCTGCATTGTGCCGGGACTCAGCTTTGACGCGCAGGGGTACCGTCTCGGCTACGGCAAGGGGTATTACGACCGCTTTCTGGCGGAGTTCGGCGGGACCACCGTCGGAATCTGTTATTCCGGCTGTGTCCAGTGGAATCTGCCCCACGGCTACTACGACAAGCCGGTCGACATTCTGATTACAGAGAAATACATCAGGAGAATGGCCAATCAGAAAAACTGAAATAGCCATCCTGATGTTTAAAACAGGAGGACGTATCCATGAACGACGACAGGGACCTTAACGAGTACCACCAGAAAAAGGTGGAAAGCTTTAAGCTGAATATTCCCGATGAGGATTTGGGCGATACGCCGGGTACGGACCTTTCTTCCGATCTGCGCGGTACGGACGACGGTGCGTCCAACAGCGTCATCAGCAGCTACAGCGACCCGCGCGAGGCGCAGAAGGCAAAGTCCATGCAGGATGAAGCGGAAATCAAAGCAGAAAAGGCACACCAGCTCCGTAATAAGGAAAAGGGCAGAAAAAACAAGGGCTTTTTCCGGTTCATCTGGATCATTATGGTTCTGTTTGCTTCCATTCTTTTTTCACAGTTCCTGATTACGGGAATCAACGACATGCTTGCGATCGGCAAGGAAAAGGTGAGCGTGACGGTCGAAATACCGAAGAACGCCTCCGGCGGACAGGTTGCGGAAGTCCTGAACAGCGCCGGTATCATCCGCGACGCGAGTTTCTTTCAGGTTTATTCCAAGCTGACGAAGGCGGACGGCCATTACAGCAACGGCAGCTATAAAATTGATACCAATATGGACTATGAGGCCATTATCAATAATCTTCAGTCCAATATGAACCGCGTGGATACCGTGAAAATCACCTTCAAAGAGGGCGCCAACATCCTTGAAATTGCAGACCTGATGGAGAAAAACGGGGTCTGCTCCTCCAAGGATGTGCTTTCCGTTGTGAATTCGGACACCTTTGATAAAAGCTATGAAATGCTTCAGGCAATCACAAACGAGCCGGACCGCTACTACAAGCTTGAGGGCTATCTTTTCCCGGACACCTATGAATTTTATAAGGACGAGGACCCCGAGCAGGCGGTCGAAAAGCTGATCAGCAACTGCAGTAAGAAGCTGACCAAGCAGATCCGCAATAAGGCGGCGGCAGAGAATATGACGATTGACCAGATGATGACGCTGGCTTCCATGATCCAGGCGGAAGCGGCGGACAAAGACGATATGTACAAAATTTCCTCCGTTTTCCACAACCGCCTGAACAGCGGCGGAGAAGGCGACCTGCTTCGCCTGCGTTCCGACCCGACCACCTATTATCCGTACCGTACCAAGGCGGCCGTACCGTCCGATATACGCGAAACCTATAAGAGCAAATACGATACTTATACCATCAAGGGCCTGCCCGCGGGGCCGATCTGCAATCCGGGCGCGGATGCGATCGACGCGGCCTTAAATCCCGCAAGCACCAAATATTATTACTTCTGCCATGATAAGAACGGAAAAGCGTATTATGCCGCGACCAATGCGCAGCATGAAGCGAATCTGAAAAAGGCGGGACTGAAATAGAAGGCTTTGGAGGACAAAAATTGACGGATACGAATCAACGCGCTGAGCTGCTTTCCCCCGTGGGTGACAGGGAACGGCTCGGCGCGGCAATCAGCTTTGGCGCCGACGCGGTTTATCTGGCCGGACAGGAATTCGGCATGCGCACGGCGCCGTCCAATTTTACAAACGAAGAACTGGTTCAGGCGGTGCAATATGCGCACGGCAAAAACGTCAGGGTCTATCTGACCTGCAACACCGTACCGCACAACGACGAGCTTTCGCGTCTTCCGGAATTTCTGCGGTTTGCGCAGGAAGCCGGGGTGGACGCGCTGATTATCGCGGATTTCGGAGTCATGGCGATGGCGAAGAAATACGCGCCGAAGGTGGATATTCACATGTCCACACAGGCCGGCGTCGCGAACTACGTCAGTGCCCGTGAGCTGTACGATCTGGGCGCTTCCCGCGTTGTGCTGGCGCGCGAGCTGAGCCTTGGGGAGATTGCGGAAATCCGCGCCAAAACGCCCCGGGAGCTTGAACTGGAGGTTTTTGTGCACGGCGCCATGTGCGTTTCGTTTTCCGGCCGCTGCCTGCTTTCCAGCTATCTGACGGGGCGCGACGCGAACCGCGGCGACTGCGCGCAGCCGTGCCGCTGGGAATACGCGCTGATGGAAGCCAAGCGTCCGGGCCAGTATATGCCGGTTTCCGAGGACGGACACGGCACCTACATTCTGAATTCTAAAGATATGTGCATGATCGAACATATTCCGGAAATTCTGAAAACCGGCGTGACAAGCTTGAAAATAGAGGGCAGGGCAAAGTCCGCGTACTATGTTTCGGTGACGACCAACGCCTACCGGAACGCCATTGACGAATACTGCGTGGACCCGGAAAAAAAGGTCTCCCCGTGGATCGTGGAGGAGCTGAACAAGATCAGCCACCGCGAGTACAGCACCGGCTTTTACTTCGGGACCGAACCGGGGCAGGTGTACGGAAACGGCGGCTATGTGCGGGAATACGATGTGATTGCCGTCTGCGAAAGCTATGAAAACGGCGTGGCGGCGCTTTCCCAGCGCAACCGCTTTTTCAAAGGTGATACCGCCGACGTGCTGGAGGCGGGAAACCGTCCGTTCCTTCTTCCGCTGAACGAATTATATGATAAGGACTGGAACCCGATCGATTCGGCGCCTCACGCCACGATGACCGTATTTCTCAAAACCGACCGGCCCATTCAAAAGGGCGCGATTCTTCGCAAGGCAAGAATCTGACCCAATATCGTGCAGATTCCATGCATTGACAGGGAAAATCATGATTAAAGCTCCTCCATATTGGTAATCCTAACCAGTATGGGGGAGTGTTTTTATGGAAAAAAGAACAGCCGCTTTTTTCGGTGTTTTTATGCTTTGTCTGTTTCTCTGCGTTTTAAGCCTGTACACGGTGTCGGACGGCGCTCAGCTTGCCGCGACCGCCGACAACCAGAGCAGCTACAAGCTGGTGGTGGCAAAAACAAGAGGGACCATTTACGACTGCAATAAAGTCTCTTTGACCGGCGCGGATACGGAGTACGCCGCCGCCATTGCGCCGAGTGTGGAGGGTGCGGCGGCACTCAGCAAGGTGCTGACGGAAAAGGAACTGGAGAGTGTTTATCCGTCCCTGACCGCGGGCAAGCCGTTTGCCCTGAAGCTGCCGAAAAGCATTACCGCAAACGGGATCGACGTATTCCCCATTGATAAGAGGTATGCCGACAAACAGACCGCCGTTCACACCATAGGCTATCTGGACGGCTCCGGCGCGGGCGCCGCCGGGATAGAAAAGGCGTTCAACAAGCAGTTGACGCAGAATCAGGGACAGATTTCCGTCACCTACAAGGTGGATGCCGTCAACCGCGTGCTGGCGGGAGAGGACAAAAAGATCAGCGATTCCTCGTATCTGCACAACAGCGGGGTGGTGCTGACAATCGATAAAAATATTCAGGAGATCGCCGAAGAAGCCGCCGGGAAATATCTGACCAAGGGCGCGGTGATCGTTACGGAGGTGCCGTCGTGCAAAATCCGCGCAATGGTCAGCCTGCCCGACTTTTCCCCGAACAACATCGCGGCGGCGCTGAAAGCGGAGGGCTCTCCGCTCGTCAACCGCTGCCTTTCCGCGTATAACGTGGGTTCCGTATTCAAGCTCGTTTCCGCTTCCGCCGCTCTGGAATACGGCGTTTCGCCGGACACCCAGTACACCTGTACCGGCTCGATCGACGTGGACGGCGGCATTTTCCATTGCTTTAACGGGGAGAGCCATGGCGCTGAAAATATGAAATCAGCGATCGCGCAGTCCTGTAACACCTATTTTATCAACCTCATGAAGCAGGTGCCCCAGGCCCAGTTTTTGCTGATGGCACAGAGCATGGGCTTTGGCCGCTCCTTTGAGATCGCGCCGGGCGTCTCGTCGGCTTCGGGCAATCTTCCCACCTTAAAAAGCCTCAATATCCCGAGGGCTCTGGCGAACTTTTCGTTCGGGCAGGGGGATCTGACCGCCACGCCTCTGCAGATTGCGGCAATGGTGAACGCGATCGCAAGCGGAGGGGAGTATACCCAGCCCTACCTGTACGAGGGCCTTGTGGATGAAAATCTGAAATACACGGCGAAAGCGCCCGCGCAGGAAAGCACTCAGGTGATTTCACAGAACACGGTGGACCTGCTCCGGGATTTTATGAAGGAATCCATTGAGACGGGAACCAGCAAAAAGGGCAAACCGGCCAAGGGCGGGGCGGGCGCGAAAACCGCGACCGCGCAGACGGGACGGTATGTGAACGGGGTGGAGGCGGTCGAATCCTGGTTTTCCGGGTTCTATCCGTATGAAAACCCGAAGTACGTGATCACGGTGTTTGCGGAGGACGGCACCGGCGGCGGCGCGACCTGCGGTCCGGTCTTTAAGCAGATTGCCGACGCGCTGGCCGATAAAATCGGTCAATAACCGACAATTAGATTGACAAGCCGCGGGATTCAGTTTATAATCAGGATGAAATAAAGTGAATCGTGCCGGGAACCCGGCACAGTAATAAAGGCGATGAAGGGTACGAAGGTGCCGGGCACTGCAAAAGAGAGGGAATTCACGGCTGAAAGATTTCCGCGGCTGCCGTCACCGAAGCCAACCCGCAGCCCCGTGGTGAAGAACCGCGGCGTTTTCCCCGCGTTAAGGGGGTTCAAGCGGCGCTCAGGCGCAATTTGGGTGGTACCACGGATTTCTCCGTCCCATTGTGGACGGTGAAGTCTATTTTTTTGCGGCGCGCCGCAATTTCAAAGTCAATTATTTTTGCCTGACAGGCGGAATGGAGTTATTGCAATGGAATGGACAGGGTTAAATGAACTGCGTGAAAAATATTTGTCGTTTTTTGAATCGAAAGGGCATCTGCGCCTGCAGAGCTTTTCGCTGATTCCCAAGGACGACAACAGCCTTTTGCTGATTAATTCCGGCATGGCGCCGATGAAAAAATATTTTACCGGAGAGGTGACTCCCCCGCGCAAAAGAGTGACGACCTGCCAGAAATGCATCCGTACGCCGGACATTGAGCGTGTCGGCATCACCGCCCGTCACGGCACCTATTTTGAGATGCTGGGCAATTTTTCCTTCGGCGATTATTTTAAGCACGAGGCTACCGCATGGGCGTGGGAATTCTGTACCAAAGTGCTGCAAATGCCGGTGGATAAGCTTTGGGTCACCATTTATACCGATGACGACGAAGCGTTTGAAATCTGGACGAAGGAAGTCGGCGTCGACCCGTCGCACATTGTCCGCCTGGGAAAAGAGGACAATTTCTGGGAGCACGGCTCCGGCCCCTGCGGCCCCTGCTCCGAAATCTATTTTGACCGCGGCGAACAGTACGGCTGCGGCTCGCCGACCTGCGGCGTAGGCTGTGACTGCGACCGCTACGTCGAATTCTGGAACGTGGTGTTCTCCCAGTTCAACAGCGACGGCAAGGGCAACTACCCGCCGATGGAGCATCCGAATATCGACACCGGCATGGGGCTGGAGCGCCTTGCCTGCATCATGCAGGGTGTGGACAACCTGTTCCTTGTCGATACCGTCCAAAATATCATGAAGCATATCTGCCGCATTTCCGGCGTCAAATACGGCGACGATCCGAAAAAGGACATTTCCCTGCGGGTCATCACCGACCATATCCGCAGCACCACCTTTATGATCGGCGACGGCGTCATGCCGTCCAACGAAGGCCGCGGCTACGTCCTGCGCCGCTTGCTCCGCCGTGCCGCGCGCCACGGGCGCCTGCTCGGAATCAGCCGCACGTTCCTTGCGGAGGTCGCGCAGACGGTCATCGATGAGAATAAAAACGCATATCCCGAACTGGATGAAAAACGCGCCATGATCACAAAGCTCATCGGCGTGGAGGAAGAAAGCTTTGCAAAAACGATCGATCAGGGGCTTCAGCTTCTGAGCGGCTACATTGACAACAGCGGTAACAAGGTGTTTTCCGGCGCGGACGCGTTCCGCCTGAACGATACCTACGGCTTCCCGATCGACCTGACCAAGGAAATTCTGGCGGAGCGCGGCATGACCGTTGACGAAGAAGAATTCCAGCGCCTGATGCGGGAGCAGCGCGAACGCGCGCGGGCCGCGAGAAAGAACGCCGGAGCGGACGCCTGGGAAGGCGAAAGCGATCTGCTGGAAAGTGTTCCGGAAACCGAGTTCCTCGGCTATGGGCAGATGGAGACCGCGGCGAAGGTCCTTGCGATTATCCGCGGCGGCGAACGCGTACAATCCGCAACCGCGGGCGACGAGATTGCCCTGGTGCTCGACAGGACCGCTTTCTACGCGGAAAGCGGAGGGCAGGTCGGCGATACCGGCTCTATCGAGTCCGCCGACGCGATGCTGGAGGTCAGAAATACCACCAAGAACCATGCGAAAAATTATCTGCATCACGCCGTTGTGACGGCCGGGCAGATCAGCGTCGATGAAGAAGTCAAAGCTTCCGTAGACCGGGAAAAACGCCTCGCCGTTATGCGCAACCACACGGCCGCGCATCTGCTTCAGGCCGCGCTGCGCAGAGTGCTGGGCGATCATGTGGAGCAGGCCGGACAGCTTGTCAATGAAAAGCATGTCCGCTTTGACTTTACGCATTTTTCCGCTCTGACGAAGGAAGAACTGGAAAAGGTCGAACAGCTTGTCAATCAGGTGATTTTGAGCGGAACAGACGTGGAGTGCCGTGAAATGCCGATCGAAGAGGCAAAGAAGCTGGGCGCGATGGCCCTGTTCGGTGAAAAATACGGCGATATCGTCCGCGTTGTCACCGTCGGCGGTTTCAGCCGTGAATTCTGCGGCGGTACCCATATGGACAACACCGCGAAAATCGGCCTGTTTAAAATCCTGTCGGAAAGCTCCGTCGCCGCCGGCGTGCGCCGAATCGAGGGCGTTACCGGCACGGGCGTGCTCGACCTGATGAACCGTACCATCGGCGAGATCGACGAGGCGGCCGCCGCATTGAAGCTGAACAATTCTTCCGAGCTGGTGCAGAAAGCGGCTCAGCTTTCCGCGGAGCTGAAGGAAAAGGACAGGACCATAGAGGCGCTCAACTCCAAGCTGGCGGGAATTCAGATCGACAGCCTGATTGCCGGCGCGAAGCAGGTGGGCGGCGTCCAGGTCATCACCGCCGTGTTCCCCGGAACGGAGCCGGACGCGCTGCGCGCCCTCTGTGACAAAGCGCGCGACCATGCCCCGAACATGGTTGCCGTGTTTGCCGGAACCCGGGACGGAAAGGCCAACATCGCCGCGTGTGTCGCTAAGGAAGCACTGGCGAAGGGCGTCAACGCCGGTCAGATTGTGCGCGCGGTCGCACAGCTTGCGGGCGGCAACGGCGGCGGCAGGGCGGACAGCGCCATGGCCGGTGCAAAGGATTTGTCAAAGCTGGACGGCGCTCTGGCGGAAGTTGAGAAAATTGTTGCCAATATGCTCAAATGATACTATAATAATAGCGTTGCATTGTTAGAACAAAGGAGGTCTCAGCGTGGACTGCGTGTTTTGCAAAATAGCGAACGGCGAAATTCCCAGTAAAAAGGCGTATGAGGATGACCGTGTGCTGGCGTTTTACGATCTGGATCCCCAGGCGCCCGTGCACATTCTGATTATTCCAAAAGAACATATTCAGTCTGTGGAAGATATCACGGAGAAAAACAGCGCGATCGTCGCCCATATTTTTGAAGTGGCCGCGAAGCTCGCAAAGGAAAACAATCTGGAAAAAGGGTTTCGTGTTGTCAGCAATGTGGGAAAGGACGGCGGCCAGAGTGTGCCGCACCTGCATTTCCACCTGCTTGGGGGCCGTTCCATGAAGTGGCCTCCGGGCTGATAAACAGCGTTTTATTTCAATCGGAAAGGTCGAATAATAATGGGTGAATATTACAAGATGACAATCGCGGGCTGCGAGCGCGAATTGCCGATTTGTCCGATCAGCGACACGCTTGACATCGCGGGCTTTGTCATGCTCGGCGACGTGGAGATCACTGAGAAAACGGCGGCCGCGCTTCTCGAAAAATGCCCGGAGCATGATGTCGTCGTCACGGCGGAGACAAAGGGAATCCCGCTCTGCTACGAAATGGCCCGTCAGGGCTGCCGCCGTTACATTGTCGCGCGTAAAAGCGTAAAAGCGTATATGCGCAACCCCATTCACGTAGAGGTGAAATCAATCACCACGGATCATGTGCAGAAGCTTTATCTTGCGGAAGACGATTATAAGGGACTGAACGGCAAGCGCGTCCTGATTGTGGACGACGTGATCAGCACGGGAGAATCCCTTGCGGCAATGGAGGACCTCGTCAGGCAGTTCGGCGGCAAGATTGTCGGCCGCGCCTGTGTGCTCGCCGAGGGCGACGCCAAGGACAGGGACGATATTATTTATCTGGAGCCTCTGCCGTTGTTTTTTAAATAATCCGGACATTTTCATTTCGGGGGAGTTATGATGAAGCGGCCGCTTGTGCTGGTGGGTTTTTGTTATCTGCTGACACTGGCGGCCGCTGTTTATTTTGGCCCGGAGCTATCGCTGGTTTTTGCCTGTGCCGCTCTTGCGGGATTCCTGATTACTGCGCTGGCGCCGAAAACGCGTGCTGTCGGCGTGTTTCCCGCCGCTTTGCTTACGGTGTCGCTGGCATTCGGTGGTTTTTACGCGTATCATCAGTCCCAGGTGGAACCGGCGGAGCTGCTTGCCGGTCGGGATGCGGTGATTGACGGTACCGTCTGTGAGCTTCCTTATCAGGCGTACAACCGGTTTTATTATATTGTGGAAGTCAATGACATCTCTCTGAAAGACGCCCCCAGGCCGCTGAAAATACGGATTTCGTCACAGGGCGCTCTGAACGTGGAACCGTATTCCCATGTGAAAGGGAAGGTGCATCTGTTCCTGCCTTCGGGCGGAGAGGGCTATTCCTCGCGCTCCTACTACGCTTCCAAGGGAATCACCCTGTTTTCCTACCTTTATGAATATGAAAACGTGCGGGTGAGCCCCCCTACGCGAAAGCCGCCGTACTATTACGCGCTGAAGCTTCGGTCCGCATTGCTGAAATCCATCCGCTCGATGCTGCCTCCCAGCGAGGCCAAGCTGGTCAACGGGGTCCTTTTCGGCGATCAGACCAGCCTTTCCCCGCAGGTGACCGCCGATTTCCGGGCCATCGGCGTTTCCCATATTTTATCTGTTTCCGGGCTGCACATGACGACGATGGCGGAACTCATCCTGATGCTGCTCCTGTTTTTCAGGGTGCCGAAGAAGCCCGCGGCGGCTCTGGCCGGTGTCGGCGTCGTCTGCTTTATGGCGGTTACCTGCTTTGTCCCATCCGTTACGCGCAGCGGGGTGATGTGCCTGATCTACCTTTCGGGTATGCTTTTGTCCCGTCACCCGGATTCGCTGAATTCCCTGAGCATTTCCGTCCTGCTGATCGGCTGGTCGAACCCGTACGCCGCCGCGGATGTGGGCTTGCTGCTCTCGTTTTCCGCAACACTGGGGCTGATTTTATTTTCCGGACAGACGGCTGGCTATTTGAACCGGAAATATGATAAAATAAAGAAGATCGGCCCCCTTGTGCGCGGGGTCAACGGAATTCTGGGGACCACCGTATGGGCGGTGCTCTTTACGCTGCCGATCGTCATCCTTTCTTTTCAAAGTGTTTCGCTTGCCGCGCCGATTGCCAATCTTCTGGAGCTGGTCCCTTCTACGCTGATGATGAATTTTGCGGCTATTGCCGCCGTAATCAATCTGATTGCTCCGCAGTCCTTCCTTGCCATGCCGTTTGCGCTGGTTTCGGGGCTGCTGGCGAAATATATGCTTGCCTGCGCGCACTGGCTCGCGCAAACTCCGTTCGCCTCTGTTTCGGCGTCTTACGGCTTTGTGACGGTCTGGCTCTCCGGTACGGTCCTTTTGATTGCCGCGACCGTCCTGATGATGAAAGGCCGGAAGCTGTTCCGGGTCACCGCGCTGCTTTCGCTGACGTTGCTTCTAACCGGTATTTTTTCCTATCAGCTTTCCATGCGCAACGTGACGCGCCTTGCCGTTCTGGACGGCGCCGGGTCCGTCGTTCTTACGCGCAACGGCCGCGCGGCGGTGATCGGCTGCGGGGGCTTTCGCTCCGAAACCGTCGGCAGTTATCTGCGCAGCCAGGGGGTAACGAAGCTGGATGTCCTTCAGCCGCTGACCCTGACGGCGGAGGAAGCAAAAAACGCGGCGGAGCTGATGACTGCGTTTACGCCGGACAAGCTTGTGATCCCAAAGGACGGGATGGTCGATACGTATATCCGGAAGGCGGTTACGCAAGCGGGCAGCGTGGCTCCATACGATCTTTCCGCCGACACGAAATTGTGGGAGAATACGGAGGTGCAGGTGCGGTTTGACGGTACCGCTGCCGCGGCAAGGATTACGTCCGGCGGCGTGTCGGTTCTGGTCTGCCCCGCCGGGGCAAAGCTTGACGGCCTGCCGGAGGAATGGCTTGCCTCCGATTTTGCGGCGGCGGATTCCATTCCGAAAAACGCAGACCTGCTTCATCCCTTGTTTACCATCCTTTCTGCGGATGGGGAAACGATGAGGCAGGACGTTTCACAGATGAAAAAGCTGAACCCGATCGTGACAGGCGGCGCCGGAAATATTGTGCTGCAGATAAAGGACGACGGGACTTTACAATTAAGGAGGGAGTAACCATGCCCGAAATTACCGAGGCGGAACTGAAAAAACAAATTGAAAAAGCGGATTTTGCAAACCTCTATTTTCTGCACGGAGAAGAAAAGTATCTGGTCGGATTCTATGCGAAAAAGCTGATTGCCAAAGCCGCGGGAACCGCGTTTTTAGATTTTAATTTTCAGCGCTTTGACGATTCCGCTGCGGTCGATCAGATCGCGGCGGCGGTGGAAGCGCTCCCTTTCATGGCGGAGCGCAAATGCGTGGCGGTCTCCGACCTGGATGTGGAAGGCCTGCGCGCGCAGGAAGCGGCCAAGCTGGACGAGCTTCTGAAAAGCGTTCCGGACACAACTGTGCTGGTGTTCTATCTGCCGTCCGCGGAAATCGATTATAAAAAAGATAAAAAATGGAAAAAGCTGATGGATACGGTCAATCAGGCGGGCGTGACGGTTCACCTGAAAAAACGCTCCGGGCCGGACCTTGAAAAAGCCCTGTGCGCAGCGGCGGCAAAACGGGGCTGTGAGCTCTCGCGGCAGAACGCCGGGCGTATTGTCGGTTACTGCGGAAACGACCTGCAGACGCTGTTTAACGAGCTGGAAAAGCTATGCGCTTTTGTAAAGGAAGGCGCGATCACCGCGCAGACGATTGACGCGCTGGTGGTGAAGAATCTGGAAACCCGGGTATATGATCTGTCCAAGGCGGTTATTGCGGGCCAGTACGACAAAGCCTACGGGATTCTGGACCTCCTGTTTTATCAGAATGAGGAGCCCGTTTCCGTTCTGGCGGTGCTTTCCTCCGCGTATATCGACATGTACCGCGTCAGGGCTTCCATTCAGAGCGGATTCACCGCGTCGGAGCCCGCAAAGCACTTTGACTATGCCCGCAAGGAATTCAGGCTCGCCAACGCGGAGCGGGACGCGAAGAAACTGACCACGCCCATGCTGCGCCAGAGCCTTCAGGCGCTTCTGGGGGCGGATACCGCGCTGAAAAGCGCGCGCGGCGACCGGCGCATCATTATGGAAAAGCTGATCGCGCAGCTTTTACTCATAGCGGAAAGGGAGAAAACGGCTTGATTAAAATAAAGGAAGCGGTCATAGTAGAGGGGAAATACGATAAAATCAAGCTTTCCTCGATCATTGACGGTTTAATTATAGAGACGCGGGGATTCCGGATTTTCCGCGATAAAGAACAAATGGAAATGATTCGCCGGCTGGCGGACAACCGCGGAATTTTGGTTTTGACGGACAGCGATTCCGCCGGATTTCTCATCCGGAACTACCTTTCCGGCGCGGTCAGCCCGGATAAAATTAAGCATGCCTATATTCCCGATATTTTCGGGAAAGAGGGCCGCAAGGATAAACCCTCCAAGGAAGGAAAGCTCGGGGTGGAAGGGGTGCCTGTGCAGGCAATCGTTGACGCCCTGCGGCGCGCGGGCGTCACCTGCAGCGAGGACGAAGCTCCCGCGGGACGGAAGATTGCCAAAACGGACCTTTATCTTGCCGGCCTGTCCGGAGGGGAAAACAGCGCGCAGAAAAGAAGGACATTTCTAAAGGAACTGGCATTGCCGGAGCATCTGGCGGTAAATTCGATGGTTGGCGTTCTGAACAGCATTATGACTTACGACGAATTTTGCAGTTTAATTGACAAACTTTTTAAAAATTCGTAATTTGGGGTTGACAATGGGATGAATAGAATGATATAATAACTCTCGCTGAGTCGCGCGAGTGCTGGAACTGGCAGACAGGCACGTTTGAGGGGCGTGTGTTGTATGACGTATGGGTTCAAGTCCCATCTCGCGCACCAACTTATAAAATCCGGAAGTAAGCAGTGATGCGGATTCCGGGTTTTTCTTTTTTTATTCATAAAAATTTTGGCCGTTATTTGGCCGTTAATGCAAAAATGCGAGTACCTAATAGCCGGTACTCGCTATTTTTATGCATTTTTTATGCTCAGTACATTTGCCACCGCTTCGGAGGCTTTAGCCTGTGCTTGGGCGAAACTATATGCGTAAATATTCAGAGTAGTTGATGTCTGTGAGTGTCCCAAAGAAGCGGACACCGTCTTAATGTCCACGCCCGCATTTATCAGAAGAGATTAAGGTGCCTAAAGCTATGAATGTTGACCTTTCGCATTTCAGTACGTTCACAGAATCGGTAAAACCAACTGTATAGGGTGTTTGGGTTCATGGGCTTTCCGTTCCATGCAACAAACAGCCTATCCGATCTAATCCACTAAAGATAATATAGATGAGGCGATGTATCAAGTTGGAAATCTAGTTTATACCGCTGACAAATTAGCTCAGAAATTACAAGAAGACTATTTTGAAAAGAATGAGAATTCTTTTGGCATTATACGGCATAATAAACGGCCCTCTCGGTCGTGGTGACTGAGAGGGCTGTTTTTAGGAGCTAATATTTCAACACTATAAAACTGGATATCTTATCGTATGCTAAATAATCTGTATGACTGGTATAGGGGCCGAGGTCTGATGTCTTCTCGAATGTGAATACAGGGGAATCCGAGCCATTACTATTAAACCAAGTAATAAAACTCTCAATGTCTGTTGAATTCACATTATATTCTTTGACTTCCCCGGTTACCATTGTTATTTTAAGTGTCGCATTATATCCACCGCTCGAAGGAGCTGCTGGTGTAGCCGAGGCTCCATTAGAGGGTTGGCTTTCTACCCCGGATGAGTCAATAGCTGTCACGTAATAGTAATATGTAACCCCGTTGGTTAATCCCGTATCGGTATAGGTGGTCGAAATGACATCGGATGCAATCTTAGTATAGTTGCTACCAGAAGTAGTTGATCTGTAAATATTATAGCCGGTAGCTCCAGCGACGGGAGACCAGGATAGGGACACTTGTTTATCGCCGGCCGTCGCAGTTAAAGTTGTGGGCGCATCAGGCTGGGAAGAAACTGGGGTGTATTCTTCGACGGAGGATAGAAAACCATTTCCATCAAAACCACCAATAGCATAAATTTTTCCGTTAATAAATGCTGATTCAAAATCGTATCTCGTGCCTAACATGGGCGCTTTAGTAACCCATTTATCTTGATTTGGATCATAAACCTCAAGATTAAGATTATGATTATCGCCTCCAAATGCATACAGATTTCCGTTTATAACCTTTGTTTGAAAATTGTACCTAGTCCCCATCATAGGTGCTTTCTCTGTCCACTTGTTTTGTATCGGATTAAATAATTCCGTAACTTTATCTGCGCCGGCATCTCTTCCTCCTACTACATATATTTCTCCATTAATTGCTTCGGCTTGAAAACTGTGTCTGGAGGTAATCATCGATTCTTTTTCATTGACTACATTAGAAACCGGATCATATTCCTGTACAGAATTGAGCAATCTTCCATCGCTATCCAATCCGCCGACGATATATATTTTCCCATCCGTGGCTATTGTTCCAAACAACTTCCTTTTCGATAATGCCGCCTTATTTTTCCACGTATTTGTTGCGACATCATATTCTTCAATTATCGTTCTTGAATTTCCATTATCGTCACCTCCAAGAACATATATTTTTCCATTAATTAGTTCCGCTCTAAAATCTCTTCTAGAAAATGATAACGGGGCTTTAGTTGTCCATTTGTCTGTGGCAGGATCATATTCTTCAACTGTGGATAAAGCAGAAACTGCTCCTAAGCTATCAATTCCTCCAATGGCATAAATTTTTTCATTCACAACTATTGTTTGAAATCTCGTTCTGGATGTAGACATTGAAGCTTTTGCTGTCCAAATATCCGTTAAAGGATTATATTCTTCTACTGTGGAAAGGGTTCCATGCTCGTTTTGTCCTCCAATCGCATATATTTTCCCGTCTATTACTGCTGTTTGGAAATCTTGTCTTGAAGTAGACATCGGCGCCTTTGTTACCCACTGATCCGTCGTCTCAGCAAAAGCAAAGACCGGCATTGTCGATATGATTAAGGTTAAAATGAGCGCAAAAATAAAACAACCTTTTAGCTTAAACCTGTTTTTCATAATAAATCTCCCATTTCGTTTTATTATGTAACCGGTCACATTGTAACAATTGTTCATTATAATTATCGTCCCGAAGAAACCATTTGTTAGAATTAGAAATAAAAAAGCCTTTCAGCAGCCATAAAGCAGCTGAGAAGGCTTAGTATTTATAATCAGGCTGGAGCCCTTACCAGTTTCGGCCTACCTATTTGCAATATATCCAATGCGCCTTAAAAACACGGTTAAATGGCTGTGGAACCCAAAAATCAGCATAGAAGAAAAGAACACTCTGCTCAGAACTTTCATTGATAAAACTGCTAGGTGCAGTTTTTTTATTATCTATAATCAAGACTTTTTGATGTATTGGGGTCACCACTTTGTTTTGGAATAAATTACTAAATAGGTTGGATTTATCCCCTGCATATTTTATGCTACAATATTAATATTGAATTTTTAAATAAGGGGATTTACAATGAAAAAAGGTCTTCAATTTCTCAGCTTCTCTTTAGTTATGTCTCTATTATTTTTATGCTTGCAGGGCTTTGCTCCTTCAACAGGATCGATTTCTTTTCATTGCGCTAAATTTTTAAATGAGTACCAAGAAGTTAACATGTGGCAAAGAACTCCCTATTATTTTACTGTTGAAAATGGTGTTACCCTCACGGCGACCTCAAGCGACGATTCTGTTATTAGGGCAGAGATGGTTGAAGACCCTGAGACTAAAGGATACATAATGTACCTAACAGGGTTCAAAGGACGCGAGGTAGCATCCATAACGGTTACCGCGTCAGATGGATATAGCGTTACAAGTGAAGTCGTTGTTTTTGGTGAACAGCCATACACTATTTCAACGGATGTTACAGATGATTTTACAATCGCGAAAGGCAGCGCCTACATTCTGAAGGTGCATTGTGTTTATGCTGACACTCAAACAGCTAATTCTCCAAGTGTTGTATCGGATAACGAAAACATTATCAAAGCCACCATAATGGATTATGAGCCCACTGCCGATCACGACTTTTTCTTTCGCATTGAACCTGTCGGAGATGTCGGCCAAAGCGCTACGTTATCTATAGGAGGCACGGTTATCCACCTTCATGAAAGACTTTGTACCGTAACCATCGGAGAAAACAAAGACTTACGACTTGATACCACGACCACCCACAACTGTGATACAGGCGATACATATCGTTTTATTGCATACACTTCATCAGATGTCGCACCAACAGTCTCGACAGACGACCGATACGCAACCACTAAATTGGAAGGCACTGTTCCAGGAGGATATCTTTACAGCGTAAAAGCTTTATATCCCGGAACCGCCGACGTTTTTGCCCGGCTGAACGGAGAGACTGCCTCGTTCATTATAGATATCAGAATTCCTTCCATTATTTCCGATACTCCCTCCATTATTCAATTGGAACCGGGCAAATCATATACTTATAAATTAAGCGTTAAAGGTATTTTAAAGCCCAAATTTATGGCGGATCTTCCTGAAGTGTTCTCGATACAAAAAGTAAACCAAATTGGAAACGACTATTATGTTACCGTATCGGCTAAGCCCAATACACAAGGCGGAAGTTACTTCATAGCGACTTTCCCAACCTCTTCAGACCGCTCCACCTTTCCAGTTTATGTGGGCTTTATTAGTACGCCTAAAACCAGCAGTGTCATTCCGAAATCGGATACAACTGATAATTTCTGTCTAAAACAAGGTCAAAGTTATACTTTCAGGCTCACGAACGTAAATACTTTTGTTGCCGGAACACCTGGAGTTTTTACAACCCAATTAGTGAAAAAGTTAGGAAACGACTCCTTTTACAAAATTACCGCCATTGGTCAGCCTAACCAGTCCGCCGGGTTTTATATGGCCGCTTCCAACCAGCCTTCCCAAAAAGTTTGCGTTGTAACCGTACAAGCTTCACCTTCAATAAAGGCTTGTATCAGTGACACCACAATGCCATTTTCTGTAAAGAGCGGAGCCACTTACCGTTTTAAAATTACTGCTCCTGACGAAACAGTTCCTTCTTTTTCAGTAGGGACGGGAGGAGTCTTTCTTACCAAATTGTTCAGCCACACGGGAAATGATTATTATTTCGAAATCAAAGCAATCGGTAAGTCAGGAAGCTCTGCCGGGATATATACCATTTTACCCGGACAGCAACCGCAAAAGCAATGTGTTGTTTCGGTTGCTAGTTAGGCAAACAATTAGAGAGGAAAGGCCCACCGGTTAATCCGATGGGCCTAAGCCTTATTCACTGTGATCTCTGCTGGCTGAATCTTTTAAATCAGATAATTATTATCCTTATTCGCAACTTCTAAAGTGCGTAGTTCAAACGTCTTGTATCCCTCAGCAATAAATGGATCAGATTCTGCAATTCGAGTCGCCTCCTCGAAACTGCCTGCAACTAATACCTCAATTCCTCCAGAATAATCCGAGAAAGGGCCACAGAGATATAAGTTTCCACTTTGATCGATTAATTGCAAATGCTCAACATGCTTCTTGATAATTTCAGAATTCAATTTTCTTTTATTATTCATAAGCATAACATATAATTTATCCATTGCTATCCTCCATATTTCTATCGATCAGCTCATTAATTAGGCGTTCCGACTTATGCTAAGAATTTGAATAAAAAATTATGCAATCAGTTTTTCCAAGACGTTTTCGCGATTTGACCATAACACTGGATTTATACCGTACTGAATAAAAGCATTTGTCATGTCTGATTTTATATTTTTCTCTTCGTCGTTAACAAATACATATAATTGTGATTCATGTGATCTAGTTTCTTGAATATCGTTCCATGAAAATAATATTGATTCGGTTTTCTCCTTTGTTGATTTTAAAAGATTCTCTATTGATTCGTTTAGGTAAACGTCAACCGCTTCCATAAATTCGACCTGCGAGTAACATCCCGGCTTCGGGTGCCTGTAATAGTCTCGCTTTAGCGTGCACATATTATAGACTTCGACTCCGTCAACGGCAATATAAGTTCTGCCGATACCATCATGCATACGGTAGTTCGAACTGAAAAACTTTACTCTATCTTTCAGCGAATCACAAGTGAAATTTTCCAATTTCTTTTTTGTTTGACTCCACATTTCAGAAACTCCTTATATTAATATGTTGATTTTCCGGAAGACCAAACAGGCAGCTATGGCCAAGAGGTCGGACCACCAGCCTCACAGACAAAGAGAAAGCTTCATCGGACTAACCGGTGGGCTTTTTTAAATTTACAGGGTAGGCCCTTCTGACCGTTTATTGCAGCATGGAGAGGTAAAAAAAGTTTCGGTATCGAGAACTTTTTGCACTGCTGGTGCGTCTTTATTAACGAGACCGAACAGATGGGAAAGCGGGAGAAAAACGATGCGCAAACAAATACCGGACGATTTAAAGGAATGTATCGAAAAGAACAAAGAAAGCATGTATCGCTTGGCGTACAGTTATACGAAGAGCAGGGAAGCGGCGCTGGACGTCATTCAGGAAACGGTGGTGCACGCTTTGGAAAAGGCGCATACGTTACGGGATCCCTGTAAAATGAAGAACTGGGTTTTCCGCATACTGGTAAATGAGAGTGTCAGCTGGTATCGGAAGAACAGGCGTACGGTATCGCTTTCTGAGCAGGACGAGGTACCATTACAGGACACGACGGCGGAAGTCGCCGAGGCGCTGGATGTTTACAGGGCCGTACAGGCGTTGAATCCAGAACTGAAAGCCGTCATAATCCTTCGGTATTATGAAGATATGCGGTTGGAAGACATCGCGAAAATTACGCATACGCCATTGAATACGGTGAAATCCAGGCTGCGGCGTGGCTTGGACCAGATTAGAAAATACCTATAAGGAGGGTGTCTTATGATGCTGGAAGATTATCTCAGAGAATCAAAAGTCTACTACCGTGAAATTCCAACTCCTGCGGAGCTGCAGGACAGAATTGCAGCTGCGTACCGCTCGTTCCGGCCGGAAACTGCCGGGGAAATGCGCGTTTTGCGGTGGATAGCGGTGTCTGCGGCGAGCATGTTCGCAGTGTTTGTTATTTTGCTTAACAGCAGCCCTGTGTTTGCCCGTTCGACTCACGGAATCCCGGTGGTGGGCGACATTGCCCAAGTCTTTACGTTTCGCGCGGATTTCAAGCAGGATCCAGGTCAGACGCTTACCGTCAGGGAGCCCAAAATTTCCGGACTGAAAAATAACGCCAATCAGAATCAAATCAATCTCCTCATTCAGACGAAGGTAGAGACGGCGCAGAAAATGCTGGAAGAGAGAAGCGAGCAGGAACGGGAAGCCTTCCTTCAGACAGGAGGCAAGGCGGAAGATTACATTCCCGCCAAATCATCCATCACATATTCTATAAAATGCAGCGATACCAAAATGCTCTCCTTTGTATTGGACATCACATGGGATAGAGCACAATCTTCCCTGGAACAGGTTTTTTACAACCTGGACCCTAACACCGGGGCTGCATTGACACTCGAAAATCTGCTCGGCAGGGATTACAAAACCGTGGTGGATGACAGTATCCGTAAGCAAATGGAGGAACGCACCGCACAGCATAGCGACTGGATGTATTTTACCGGGTCCGATGGGTTTCAGGGCATTCGTCAGGACCAGAAGTTTTATGTTAACGCGGATGGAAAGGTGGTCGTTGTGTTCGACAAATATGAAATTGCCCCCGGATTTATGGGCCCGCAGGAATTTATCATTTCTGCCGTGCGGCCGTCAGGCGCGTCCTCAGCAGGCTGATCCATGAAAGCCCTCTGTTTTCCCGACAGAATCGATCCAATGTATCCTGTTCCGATACCATTGCGGCTGCACGGAAAACCATTTATCTGGAGAGCGGCTTTCCGGGTGCAAAAATGCCGCCCGTTGAGGACGGCAAGAGAATTACATGGATGGGTCGCTGTCTTTCCTGCCTCCGTTTTGAGCAGGTTTCGCAGTTTCCTTATCCTCTCTGGGGATCGGCATTAGGATTGGTACCGGAGCCGGAACGGTTGGAATCTGTGCGGGAGAAACCGAGTCCGGATCAGGCACAAGCAATTTTTCTTTCATCAATTCAATCTCCTTTCGGAAATTAGCCTGTCCAAATCGCCTGGGTTTTATCAAAAACGGCTCTCACTGTGAAGCGAGAGCCGCAAATATTATTCAAAAGATGATCTTACCGGTGACGATGGCCTCCCTTACGTTATTTGCCTGCAAGACGGGCTCCCATTTCAAATGCTTTCCGGCAGTCAATTGGAAACTGCTCCGATTTTACGCGGGCTTTGTGTTCCTCGCTGAACATGGACGCCTCGTATTTGGAATAGTCATTAAACTGATAGGTGTCATTGCTGGCGATAAATTCAGATGGTCCGCCCAAACGTTCCAGCAGAGCTTTATAACGGTCGAACAGTACGTTGTAGCCAAGCTTTTCCATAGCGTCTTCCGGGACATTCATTGTGTAGATAAAGCCTGATGACAGTTTTCCCTGAAAGGTGGAGGGATGCCCGGTATTGTAAGTCATGGCAGAGAACAGCAGACGTTCGAGAAACGAGAGCATTTCACCCGTTATATTCGCAAAATAGATCGGTGTACCAAGCAGGAGTACATCACAGTGGATGATTTTTTCAAGTACGTCGGTCAGATCGTCCCGCATTGCACAGCGGCCCAGTGCCCCGCCTTTTCTTTTACATGCAAAACAACTGATGCAGCCTCTGTATTGTAGATCGTACAGGTGGATCATTTCGGTCTGTGCCCCGACCGATTCCGCGCCGTCCAGCGCGTTTTGCAGCAGGGTAGCCGTATTCCACTTCTTTCTCGGACTTCCATTCACAGCGATTACGTTCATAAGGGGTCATCCTTTCAAATATTTCATTGTATGGAATTATTATACTCTTCCCGTCAAGTCCCCTTATGTCTGTATGCAGTATAGTACGGTTTTAAAATTCTTGGCCCGGATCCTCCGTCCCGGAAACAAGCCGCTGACGCATTATTGAGGGGAAAGCAATTTTAAGCCGATAATTCCAGCTATGATAAGAGCAACGCAGAAAATTTGGGGGATGCTGATTTGTTCATGGAAGAGAACGATCCCTAAAATAAGCGTTCCCGCCGTACCGATTCCGGTCCATACAGCGTAAGCCGTTCCGAGGGGCAGATTTTTTAAAGACAGAGATAAAAAATAAAAGCTTGCGATCATCCCTGCCACCGTTATCACACTTGGAACAGGCTTTGTGAAGCCCTGTGAATATTTCAGGCTGACAGCCCAACATGTCTCGAAAATCCCTGCTATTGCCAACAGTAACCAATGCATGTTTTTCACTCCTTTTAAAAATGTACAAAAAATAAAAGCCATGGAAGATATAAATATCTCCCAGGCTTTTGTCCTTCCGTGAACGCAGTATCCTGCGCGCTTTATCTCGGTGCAGACCAGCTGTTAACTGCGGAACCCTATAAAGCTTTTCCTAGAATAGCAAATCCAATGAAAAATGTCAATATGAAAAGCAATATTGAATACAAGTCCCGCCGTCGATTACTGCATGGACTGACATTCCCGCACGCATTTTTTACATTCTGCGGCGCATTTCGCACAGTGGTCGTCTTTAAATGCTCCGCATTCCTGAGCGCACTCATTGCAAATCGTCGCGCATAGCTTGCATAATTCCATCGCATGACAGGAATCCACCGCCATAAAGGAGGATGCTTCCCTACAGATACAAGCACATTCATGAAGCTTGGCAATGCACTTTTTCCTGTTTGCTGCGTCGGGTTCGTCAAGGCACATTTTCATACATTCCAAACACGCCTGTGCGCATTTGTTGCATTGGTCAATGCAGGTTTGATTTTTATTATTCATATTTACAATCCCCATAAACTAACTCCTGCAGATTTTATTTTTACTATTATTTCTGAGAAGTTAAAATTTATGTGGGATAGTATCCGATAGCCGTTCTCTATTCCTGCCACTCGTAAATGGCGAGGATACGCGGCGTAAACTCATGAAAACGATGTTCTTCGTTCGTAAGCGAAACGAGAAAATGACCCTCGGCACGATATACGCCGCTGGTGTAAAGATGCGCTTCGGCATCGCTTGACCGGCAAGCTCCGCAGTTTGCACAGCTGCATGCGTCCGGGTTTTCAAATTCCACCCAAACCGGTTTTCCGTTATAATCCGTTAAGTTCCGAATCATTTTTCCCTTCATAATATCACCTGCTTTATTTTATTATACTTCACTTTTTCCTGATTGTACAATAATATTCTTCCCGAATAGCCGGGATGCTTCTGTTAACAGCTTCATAGACAAATCCACGCCGAATTAATTGGTAAGTTTTTTTCTTGAAAATCATTAACCATTCTGCTATAATACAATTAAAATTGAGCTTTTATAATTATGGGGGATAGGTTTGTGCACGAATCTATAATACAATAATTAGCTCAATTCACAATTTGGGACACCCTCTCAACTGCTTTTGGGCGGCTGGGAGGGATTTTTAATTAGGATTAAGGCGGCAGGACCGCCGGATTTGAACTAACGCGGAATATTAATCATTGACCAACAGCGGGAATTTGCCTATTTCTCCATTACCCGTCATAGATTTTATAGAAACACTTGATAGGGGGAGTTTGCATGAAACTGCTTTTCTCAAAGCAGGTAAAAAGGTTCGTTGGGCTTGTAGTTGTCGTTTGTTTGCTGGTTGCGGCGCTTTTTAATACGGCGGGGTACTTCTTTCACTGCAAATATATCAGCGTTGCGGCAGCGGTGGCCGAGGTGGATCAATACGAAGTAAGGACCGGGCTTTTGATGGATGCAATGGACCGGGTAGGGGTATGCGCGCCGGAAGCAGCCGCCGTGGTATGGGCTGACGGCCTGAAAAGCAGAAGCGGGGCGATGCAATATTCCGTAATGGATTCCAAGCTCAAAAAAGAGTATGTCAAACAGCTCGGCCAATACAATCCCAATTGGGTAACGGGAATGTCCAGTCCCTGGATAGAAAGCTATAAAATCACCAACCAAACGCAGACGGGAAGCGATCAATATGCGATTCAGCTTTCTTTTTCCACGGCAACATCGAGCGGTCCCGCCGGGGACTATAACGCTGCGCTGACGGTCGTCAAAGACGGCGACTTTTGGCGTATCGCGAAAATATCCGCAGACGAAGGGTTACACCCGTATATGGGTGTATTATAAAAGAATAATCTAATTATAAAAGGCTGCCGCCAAACGATAATTATCGTTTGGCGGCAGCCTTTTATTGAGAATCATTCTATTGGCAGTTCGCTTTTTGAATCCGCCGCGGGCCTTCTTCAAACCAGACAGCCGGCCCTGGTATTGAGCCAGTTAAGAAACAGATATTTCGCAAACGGCTCCGTTTCGAACCGGCGGCATAATTCATCCAATTGGGAATAGGTGTATCCGAATTCCTCCTGAAACAGTTCTTCACACCAGACCTGCTCCTTCAGATAAAAAACAACCTTTTCCACGTTGGGGAAAACGTTCAGGCTGAACAGGACGTCCTGGCATTCCCAGTAGCGGTTGAAGCGGTCGCAGAAGCGGCCCAGGGTAGCCCACTGCGTTTCCGCGGAACGGCGCCATACGGCGCTCAGTTCATAGACAAAGCCGCTCATGGCCAGCCGGTGCGGAGAGTCGGACCTTCGGATCGTTTCCAGAAGCTCCGGGGGGGACTGGACCGGGGTCATCAGCCGGCCGTTTTTGGGATGAAGAACATAGTAACATACGGTGGGGAGAAAGACGTACTGCACAAAACCCAGCACCGATTCGATACCGGGGTGGCAAGCCCAGTTGCTGTCCAGCAGGAGACGCTGTCCGTCCACCGCACAGGCATTGATAAAAACGGGAGTTTCCAGCTGCTCCGGCGGGACGAACAGGTCGTTCCACACGTCCTGTTTTCCTAAAGTCCATTCCCAATAGCCGGGCTGCCGATATTTGCAGGACGGGCCGGGCATGGCGGTTACCTCGAGTAGTGCTCGACGACCAGCTGATCGTCGATTTCCACGGGGATTTCGTCCCGGAGGGGCAGGCGGAGAAGCGTGCCGCTGAAAGCGTTGAAATCCCGTGTCACATAAGGCACGGCAAATCCCTTTCCCTCCAGAAAATTAGCGCGGAACGCTTCGTTGCTTCTGGATTTCTCGCGAAGGGAAACCACGTCGCCCGGTTGGATCGTATAGGATGGAATTGTGATTTTTTGGCCGTTTACCAGAATGTGGCCGTGCGTTACCTGCTGGCGCGCTAAACGGATGGAATTGGCGAAGCCGATCCGGTATACCATATTGTCCAGACGGCGTTCCAGCGTTTGCAGCAGGGCGTCGCCCGTTTTTCCCGGAGCCCTTTCCGCCGCGGAATAATAACGCATCATCTGTTTTTCCAGAATTCCGTAGTATGCCTTGACTTTTTGCTTTTCGATCAGCTGCAGGCCGTATTCCGAAACCTTCCTTCTCTTACTGAAGGCCGGTGCGTTTGCCCTCTTCATCGCCTTTGGGTGTCCGCAGATATTTACCCCCAAATGTCTGCATTCCTTGAAACGGGGGCCTCTTCTTGTTGCCATTCTTGTTCGTCTCCTTTATCTGTTTCATTTCATGTTGCCTTCAAACAAGTTAGTCTTGTCTAACTACCGGGCCACACAACATATTTTTAACGAAATTATTATAGCAGATTTGTAAAATCATGGCAAGGCGTAAAATCAAAAGAAGCGAGAAAAATGGTTTGTTGATGGGGATCATCAATAGCAAAAGAGGGCCTGCCGCCAAACACAGCGGCAGGCCCCCTTTTTTCGGAGCGTTTGTTGAGCAAGGGTTAAACAGAGTTTTTAGCAAGCTCAGGCAGTCTCGGTGCTGCCCGCTTTCTTTTCGTCCTTTTTGACAATCCGGAACAGAACGAAAGCGAAGACACAGCAAAGAGCGGCCATTACCAGGGCATAGACAAACATCATGTTATAGCCCGCTTTGCCGGGGTTCGCGTCCATCCAGCTGCCTATCATGGTGTACATGAAAATGTCGGGGGAATAGCCCAGGAAGGATACGAAGCCGGAAACACGGCCGGTGGAATTGACCGGAAGATGTGCGTCGTCGATGATGGCGAAGTACATGGAACGTACAACATAGATGATGAACAGGCCGAAGATGAAGTTGACAATAACGACGTTCAGCACCGCGGCAGATTCCGGCAGGACCAGGAATCCGAGGAAGGACGCGATGAACAGTACGGCAGAACCGATGATGACCTTGATACGGGAGCCGATCTTATCAGCCAGGAATCCGCCGAGGACGCCGCCAATGGCCTGAATGACGTAGCGGAAGGCGCCGAGCGTTGTGCCCACGGATTCCGGAGCGCCGTAAACCTTCACACAGTAGGTGTTCAGGTAGCCCAGCATCCCATAAATGCTGTATGCGGTAAAGACGATCGCGCAGATAACCCATACGCGCGGCAGCTTCATGGCGTGTAGCATGCCTTTTGCAATGTCGAGGATGCCTTCAGAGTTTTCTTCTCTTTTTGTGTCTTCGATAAAGAACCAGTTGAGGACACCGATAATGATAACGACAATCGCGCAGACACGGATGGCCCACTGTGCGCCCAGAACCTTATCTGCAAAATGATTGTAGGCCGCCATCATACCGAATACCAACAGAGCGTTCATAATGCCGCGAAGGCCTTCCTGAAGGCCGAACAAGCGGCCCTGTTCCTCGCTGGAACCGAGCATACGGGTCGCTTTGATGCACGCCGACCAGTATGTAATAATGGTGGAAATACCCATCAGAACAAAGATGATGCGGCAGACGTTGTAGCCGGGGAACATGGAGAACCAGAGTCCCAAAATACCGGTTGTGATGAATGAAAAAGTCAGCAGTTTCCTTGCGGAAAATTTATCGGCGATCATACCGCCGACGAAATAGGATAACAGGGCCATTGAAGCATAACCGGACGACAGAAGCCCCATCTGTTCGTTGGTAAGCTGCATTGCGTTTTGAATCTGAACATAGAAGGTTTCACGGATGTACGGTAACTGGAAAATGATGCCTGCACCTGCGGCAAGCAGCAGGAGAGTGCCGTATTTTTTGATAAATGCTTTGTTCATTTAACATTTCCTCCTCTTTTTTGTTTAGCTGCAGGATGACGAGAGACGCCCTGAAATTATCTGTGCACAATAATTTTAGAGAAAAAAAAGAGTAACTTCAACCCATCCGCATGGACGGCGGATCGGTTGAAGTTACTCAATCTCTCAATCTCTCTGATAGTAACTGATGACAGTATACAGCAAATATTGCGAGTTGTCATTAAACAAAAACGCTAAATAAAATTCAGCAGAACTGGTCAAATTAAACAATTGACAAATAAAGTACCAGCCGTTATACTGAAGTCAGTTACCAAAGAGAGTAAGAGAAAGTAACTTTTTAATGGGCGTATACCCATTTGAAAGTTGCTTTCTCTTTTTTTATTGGTCAAAATGAGATGAAGAAAAGGAGTAAACAGCATGGCACTAATTGAAAGACAAAGCATCGTGGAAGGCCTGATCCGAATTCTTGGAAAAGAAAACGTAATCACGGATGAACAGGTTCTGAAAGAAAGCAGCCTTGATCGTTACAGAAAATATGAACAGGTCTGCGAAGTATATACACAGCCGATCCCCGCGGCAGTTGTTTATGTACACAGCACGGAAGAGGTCGCTGATGTGCTGAAATTCGCAAATGAATATCAGATTAATATTGTGCCGCGTACCGGTCATTCCGCAATCGAGGGCGGGCTGGAAACAGCTTTGGAAAACTCGGTTGTTGTCGACGGTTCCCAGATGAACAAGGTCCTAAAGGTGGATCAATACAATATGCAGGTTACCTGCCAGTGCGGCGTCCCCTTACAGGATCTGGACGATATGCTCCGTGAGCAGGGCTATACCACCGGACATTCCCCGCAGTCCAAGCCTCTGGCACAGATGGGCGGCCTGGTAGCAACTCGCAGCATCGGCCAGTTCTCCACTCTGTACGGCGGCATCGAAGACATGGTCGTCGGCCTGGAAGCGGTTTTTCCCAACGGAAAAATCTGCCGCATCAAGAACGTTCCGCGCCGCTCCGTTGGTCCTGATATCAGAAATATCATCATCGGAAACGAAGGCGCCCTGTGCTACGTTACGGAAGTGACCGTCAAAATATTCAAGTACCGTCCGGAAAACAATCAATTTATGGGTTACACGCTGGACAACATGAAGACCGGATTTGAAGTGCTTCGTGAAGTGATGGTGGAAGGCTACAAGCCGTCCATCGCCCGTCTGTACGACCCCGCCGACGGCGCCATGAGCTTCTCTCATTTCGCCGCTCCCGGAAAATGCGTGCTGATCTTTACGACGGAAGGCCCTGCGGCGATCGCCGAGGCCACGGCAGCCGGTATCAAAGAAATCGTCGCACGCTATGACGAGTGCGAAGCGGTCGACCCGAAATATATTGAGAAGTGGTTCAGCCACCTGAACTGGGGTCCGGAGCAGATCGCACAGGAGCGCGAGGAAATCAAGGCGACACAGAACATCGGTATCACCACAGAGGTTTCCGGCTGCTGGGACTGCATTTATGAAATCTATGACACCGCCCGCAGGCGCATTATGGAAGAAGTGCCGGACATCACGCTGATCGGCGGCCACTCCTCCCACAGCTATATCAACGGCACCAATATGTACTTCGTTTACTATTACAATATCGTCGACTGCCCGCCGGAAGAGGAGATCAACAAATACCACAACCTCATCAACCGGATCATCTGCGAACAGGTGGTTCAGTACGGCGGGTCCATCGCTCACCACCATGGCCTCGGCAAAGCCAGAGCGCGCTATGTTCATGAAGAGTACGGTTCTTCCTTCTATATGCTGGATACCCTCAAGAAGGCGTTCGACCCGAACGGCATCATGAATATGGGAACGCTGATTCCACTCAGAAAATGATGAAACTCTTACTTCCTTTTTCCATTACCCCGGATCTGGAGGCCCTTTCCGAAGAGGATTGGGCCCTCCAGCCCGATTTAAAAGTTGATACGTCGTTCACGCCGCTGGACTGGAATAGCTTTGATGAAAGTGCGCTGGAAATGAGCCTGAAGCTATCCGACAACGGAGCTGCAGGCTCTTTTTGCTTTTACCGGTGTGCGCTGACCGTCGGCGGAATGCCCAATGACCGGTTTTTGAAAACGCTGGCCGCGCTGAAATTCGACGAGCTTGTCCGGATCGACCCCGGGAACGCGGATTTACGCTTCTGGCCCGAGGTGGTCGCCCGGCTCATCGCAGACTTTGCGCAGACACAGGCGCATCCTGATTTTATTCTGATGGGCCGGCAGACACAGGTCGGCGACAACGCCTGCACACCGCTTCTGACGGCGGAACTGCTGGGGTGGCCTTGCGTAACACAGGTGACTGCGCTGGAGCCGGCGGACGAACACCGCCTGCGCGTTACCGGCGCGGTTGACGGGGGAACGTCGGTACAGACGGTTTCCGCGCCCTGCGTTCTGAGCATCGGCGACGCTCCGTGTACCTATCTGCGTGTTCCGACGCTGAAGGACAAGATGGCCTACGGGAAGAAGCCCATTACCTTGCTGAAGCTGTCGGATTTTCCGGGAGCGGAAGCCCTGCTGTCCGGCCCCAACGCGGAGCTGCGTTCGCTGGTCCCCATCCGGAAGGAGCGGGAAGGTGTCCTGATCGAGGCGGATACGCCGGAGGAAAAGGCGGAAATCCTGTACCGAGACTATCTGAAAGGCAGGCTGAATCGCTTATGAAAGGAATACTGGTGCTGAACGCCTGCACGAACGATTACCCGGACCAGTGCCGGCTGCTTGCAGGATTCCTAGAGCAGCGCACAAATGGAATCGAAGCGGACACGGCCGTTGTGTTTCACAGGGAAGAAGCCGATCGTGAGGAACTGATTTGCGCGGTCCCGGTGCCAAAAGCCGTGCTGATCGTCCTTCCGCAGGCGCGGACGGAAACCATGCTGAATCAGCTTGCCGAGCTGGGAGGCAGCGGGGAAACAGCAGTCTATCTGTTTGCCGGGAACTGCTTTGGGTCGGAGCTGGCGGTGCGGATGGGGCAGCGCTGCGGGGGCACGTTTATGGCGGCGGTCGACGGTGTGCAGTGCGCCGGGGAGGAGATTACCGTCACCAAATCCGTTTACGGCGGGCATATGGAGGCGGAATTTGCGCTGAAGAAAGGGCCGTACTGCCTTTCCGTTTCCCGGTCCAGTGCCGAACCGGCAAAAGAGACCGGCCGGTCCGCTGTGGCCGTAGAGGAGCGAACGGTCCGGGAAGGCCCGGAAAACGGCTTCTCCGAGGACTATGCTTTTATTCCCGGAAAAGAGGAAAAAAATCTGGAAACCGCGCCGTTTATTCTTGCCGCCGGATGGGGGGCAAAAAGCCGGGAGGGCGTCGAGGCCATGGCTCAGGCCGCGGAAAAGATAGGGGCTGAATTCGGGGTCAGCCGCCCGGTCGCCATGAGCGCGTGGGCGTCCATGAGCAGCCTGATCGGCGTTTCGGGTGCCATGACAAAGCCGGAAATCTGTATTGCTGCGGGTGTTTCGGGCGCGCCGGCCTTTTATGCCGGAATTGAAAAAAGCGGGTTTATCGTTTCTGTCAATTCGGACCCGCGGGCGCCGATTCACCGAAAATCCAACGTTGCGATCGTGGACGACTGGCATAGGGTCTTACAACATCTCAGCGAGATTTCCGAAAAGCCTTTAAAAGCAACCCGAAAGAACCAAGAATGATTATAATCTGATAGTGGGGTATGATTTCATGAACAGCCGTCCAATTTTTCCTATGGACGAATCGTATACGGAATATATTCGCGATGAGTCCCAGTTTTCCGGAGGCGCGCAGAGTATTTCGTTTCCGCGCAGCGAGGAAGAAATCTGTGCGATCCTCGGCGAACTGCGCGAGCAGCGGATTCCGGTGACGGTACAGGGGGGAAAAACCGGCATTGTCGGCAGCGGAGTGCCGCTGAGCGGACATCTGATGAATGTGGCCGACTGCAGCCGGGTACTGGAATATTCCGAAACGGCCGGAAAATATCTGCTGACGGTGGAGCCCGGTCTGCGCCTGTCGGAGCTGAAGCAGGCGATTGCAAGGCTGGGCGGACCCGTCCATCTTTTCTGGCCGCCCGAACCGACGGAGTCCACCGCGACGGTCGGCGGCGCAGCCGCAATGGCGGCTTCCGGAATCTGCGCTTATGCTTACGGGGACGCCAGTCAGTACTTTGAAGCGGCGCGCGTGATTCTGGCCGACGGCACCGTGCGGGATATCCGCCGAGGGGAACATTTTCTGGAAATAAACGGCGAACGGCTCGATGAGCTGGACGCGTTTCTCGGCAGCGAGGGGATGCTCGGCATTTTCTCCGCTCTGACTCTCCGCCTGATGCCCTGTCCCGCGGAGCAGTGGGGCATCGCCTTCTTTTTTGAAAGCCCGCGCGACGCGTGGCGCTTTGCCGACGAGCTGCAGAGCGACCCGGTGGGGTCGGAAAAAGCGCGGGTGACCGCGGCGGAGTATATTGACGGGGATTCCCTCCGGCTCATAGAGCAGAAAAAAGAACTGCTGGGCAGTCTCGACAGTATTCCACCCGTCGATCCGGCCTTTCACGCGATGATTTATCTGGAAATTGCGGGGGAGGAATCCGAAATCGAGGCTGTGGCGGAAGCCCTGATGGAGCGGGCGATGCAGTGCGGAAGCGACCCGGACCGCGCATGGGCGGTATCCGGTGAAAAGGAAATCGAGTCTCTGCGGGACTTTCGTCACGCAATCCCGGAAACGGTCAATCTCGTGGTGGGGGAAAACCACCGGAACCATCCGGAAATCACCAAGCTTTCCACCGATATTTCCTTTCCCGAAAAGCCGTTTACCCGGGTGATGGAGTGGTATGGGGACTGTCTGAAGGACCTCAGGCCCGCGCACTGCATTTTTGGCCATATCGGGGAAAATCATGTGCACTGCAACCTTTTTCCGAAGGATTCCTCGGAACAGCGGCAGTGCGAGGCATGGATGCGCTGGATTCTGCATGAGGCGGCTGCTTTCGGCGGCTGTGTTGTCAGGGAAAACGGTGTCGGCAAAGTTAAACGGCATTGGATTCCGGCGGATGACGCCGCGCTTTTGCGGATGCGCGAACTGAAAAAACGGTATGATCCGGAGGGTTTCTGGAATCCCGGCAATATGTTTTGATAAAAACCACCTTGTACACGCAGTATAGGGAGATGAAAATGGCGGGACAATAGGAATTGATCCTTCCCTGATTTGCTGTTTTTATATTTTTATGATGGAAGATCTGTATGAAATGATTCCCAAGAGGATTGACCGGCTGGAATAGAGAACGTTGCCTGAGCCGGAACTGAAAAGGCGGACAAGCGTTTGGCGCTTGCAAATCGTAAAATCTGTGGAGGAGGTGCCCCTATGATCCGATTTGAAAACGTAACGAAGGCATTTAAACAGGGGGAAGTAATCAAGGGCCTGAACTTTGAGATTCAGGATGGGGAAATGGTCGTCCTGGTCGGGCCGAGCGGATGCGGGAAAACCACAACGCTGAAAATGATCAATAAACTGACACGCCCCACTTCCGGGAGGATCCTGATCGACGATCAGGATATTGCCCAGCTGGACACTGTGAAACTGCGCAGGAAGATAGGCTATGTCATTCAGAAGACCGGTCTTTTTCCCCATATGACGGTAAAGGATAACATAGAGATCATTTTGCAGATAGAAGGAATGAATGCGGAGAAAAGAGATCACGTCACTTCCGAGATGATGAGAATCGTGGGTATGGACCCGGAGGCTTATCTGTACCGCTACCCCTCGCAGCTGAGCGGCGGCCAGCTGCAGAGAATCGGCGTTGCCAGAGCCTTTGCCTCCGATCCGAAAATCGTTCTGATGGACGAGCCGTTCTCCGCGCTGGACCCGATTACCCGGGCGCAGCTCCAGTCCGAGCTTGTCGGGCTGCAGACCCGGCTGAAAAAGACTGTTGTCTTTGTCACGCACGACATGGACGAAGCGATCAAAATAGCCGACCGCATCTGCATTCTTGACGAAGGGCGCATCATTCAATACGATACTCCGGAAAATATATTGAAGAATCCGGCAAATGACTATATTTCCAGCTTTGTGGGGAAGAAGAGAATCTGGAACACCCCGGAATTGATACGCGTCAGGGATATTATGATGGCGAATCCCGTCAGCTGCACCCCGGATACCGCTCTGGAGGAATGCGCGGAGCTTTTGGGAGCCAACGAAATCAACGCGATGCCGGTTACCGATCCGGAAAAGCGTCTGGTAGGAATCGCGTACGGGACCGATATTCAGAAGCAGGCCGACCGTACGCAGCCGGTCGGAAAAATCATGAAAACGGAATTCCCAACGACGGCTCCCGAAAAAAACCTGCTAGAAATTCTCGCTTATATCCGTGAGTGCCAGCTGGATTTCGTGCCCGTTGTGGACGGGGAGAGCCGCTTGATCGGCCTGATTACATCCAAGAATCTGATGACTGTCTTAAGTCAGCAATTTGTCGATACGGAGGGTGAACGATGACGGAATTTTTTACGAGTTTCTGGAACATCCGCGAACAGGTCCTGTCCCTGCTGCTCGACCATATCCACTTAACGATTCTGTCCGTGGGAATCGCGGTTTTGATCGGTATTCCCGTCGGAATTCTCATCAGTCATTCGCCAAGGCTTGCAAAGCCGGTCCTTGGGATGACGAATATTGTGCAGGCGATCCCCAGCCTTGCCATGCTGGGATTTTTGATTCCGTATCTCGGCATCGGTACGGCTCCTGCCATTTTCTGCGTGGTGATTTATTCCCTGCTGCCAATTGTGAAAAACACCTGTATCGGTTTGAACAATATAGACCCCGACACGCTGGAGGCGGCGAAGGGCATCGGTATGACCCAGGGACAGGTCATGGGAAGGGTCCAGCTCCCGCTTGCTCTCCCTGTGATTATGGCCGGTATCCGTATCGCCGCGGTCAACGCGGTGGGCTTTGTGACCATCGCGGCCTTTATCGGCGCGGGCGGGCTGGGGTATCTGGTCTACTCCGGTATCCAGACCAGCAATACTTATCTGATTCTAAGCGGCGCTATCCCGGCATGCATTCTGGCTCTGGTGGTCGACTTCGTCGTCGGTTTCCTTGAAAAGGTCGTGACCCCGGTCAACCTGATTCATCCGACGGTCGATATGAATAAGGAAAAAGTCCTGCGCCATAAAAGAAAGCGCTGGATCGTTTCCACCGCGGCGCTCGCCGTTATGGTTGCGATCATTATCGGTTCGGTTGCTCCCATCAACAAGGCCGAAGGGAAGGTGATCCATATCGGTTCCAAGAACTTCACCGAACAGCTGATTCTGGGAAATATCTATGCCGATCTGATCGAGGACAAAACGGATATCAAGGTTGTTCGGGATCTGAACCTGGGCAGCACCGACATCTGCTATAACGCGCTGAAAAGCCGTCATATCGACATGTATATCGAGTACACAGGCACCGCTTACGGCAGCCTGCTCAAACAGGGCTTGTCCACCGACAAGCAGCATATTTATACCACCGTTAAGGAGCTGATGGCCAAGCAGGGCATCGAGGTACTGGACCCCATCGGATTCAGCAATTCGTTCGTGCTGGCGGTCCGTCAGGAGACGGCCGACAAATATCGTCTGAATACCATCTCCGACCTGGAAAAAGCCAGCAGCCAGCTGATTTTTTCGCCTACCATCGAATTCAACAACCGACAGGACGGGGTTGCCGCCTTATACGCCGCCTACGATAAGTTGAAATTCAAAGAGTCCTCACCCATGGAGGGCGGGCTGGGCTACCCGGCCATTGCGAGTAAGAAATGCGACGTCCTGACGGCTTACGCCACGGACGGCCTGCTGAAAACCTATCAGCTCAAGGTCCTTGAGGACGACAAAAACGCCCTTCTTTCCTATTATGCTATCCCGATGATCAACGAATCGGTCCTGCTGGAATATCCGGAGCTCAAGGATGTCATTGCCCTGATGACGGGGCTTCTGGATGACGAATCCATGCGGGACCTCAACTACCTTGTCGATCAGGGAGGCCAGTCCCCGGAGGACGTAGCGCTCAACTTCTTAAAGAGCAAAGGACTGCTGTGAAAAATTTGTATAAATAGGGGGGCCGTGGTATAATAAACCGAACTGAAAAACCAGTTGCCGAATGGAAATCCAAATCGACAAGCAGAGGTGCAATATGAAATTAACAACGGAAGAGTTCTTGGAAAACACGGAAATCTGTCCGGTAATAGCGGCAGTCAACAAATGGGAAGCCGTGGAGAAGTGCGGAAGCGTGGATTGCAAGATGGTCAACGTTCTGTTCGGGGATATCTGCACCATTGCCGATATCGTCAAAGAACTGAAGAAAATGGAGAAAATCGTTTTTGTGCATGTTGATCTCATTACGGGCTTCGCCAGCAAAGAGATCTGTGTGGACTTTATCCAGAAATACACGGAGGCCGACGGCATCATCAGTACAAAGCCGTTTCTGATCAAGCGTGCCAATGAGTTGGGCCTGTTCACGATCCAGCGTTTTTTTATGATTGATTTTATTACCTATGCCAATGTGGTCAAGCATGTCCGTGTCACCAATCCGAATGTGGTGGAATTGCTTCCGGCGGGTTTGTCGAAGGTCATCCGGTACCTGTGTGCTGAGATCGACCGTCCCGTGATTGCGGGCGGGCTGATCCTCGACAAGGACGACGTGATCGGCGCGCTCAGCGCAGGGGCGATCGCCATATCCACCACCAATCAGGAAATCTGGCGTGACTGAACACATCCTTTCTTAGAGAGACCGGTTCTGCAAATTGTACAAAAATATGCTAAAAAATTCGCACAAAATAGCATTGACAAACAGAGGTATATTCTTTATACTGAACACAGTTACTAAGAGATGAAGAGAAAGTAGCTTCAACACAGCGTTATGCTGTCTTGAAGCTGCTTTTTTTGTTGCATGAATGTTTATTTTATTTCACGCGTACGGAAAAAAGTATCGGGAACAGTATAGTGTGCAGATATTGCTCGGCGGTGCGGCTCTTCGTCTCACAAACACAATACATAAACAATGGAGGTAAACATTATGAGCTACGATATCAATGATTTTTCTTTGGACTTCTTCAGCCTGAAAGGGAAGAACGCGGTCGTTACCGGCGGCAACAGCGGCCTTGGACAGTGCTTTTCACTGGCGCTGGCAAAGGCGGGCGCAAATGTGTTCGTCGCCAGCTTTCTGGAGGACGACGGAACCACGCAGAAGCTGATTGAGGAAGCCGGCAGCAAGATGGGCTTTATGAAGTGCGACCTTACTGAGAAAGGCGTTCCCGCGAAAGTCATTGAAGCCTGTGTCAACCAGTTCGGCAGCATCGATATTCTGGTAAACTGTGCCGGTATCTGCAAACTGAACGACGTTCTGGACTTCGACCGTGCCGACTGGGATCCGATGATTGCGACCGGCCTTACCGCGGCTTTTGAACTGAGCCATGAGGCCGCCAAATACATGGTCCCGCAGAAGAGCGGCAAGATCATCAACATCTGCTCGCTGTTCTCCTATCTGGGCGGACTCGGCTCCCCGGCCTATGCCGCTATGAAGCACGGTATTGCGGGCCTGACAAAAGCGTATGCGGACGAGCTCGGCAAATACAATATTCAGGTTACCGGTATTGCCCCCGGCTACTACGCAACCAACATCACCGTGGAAACCCGCAGCAACCCTGTTACCAACCAGAGAGTGCTTGACCATATTCCGGCCAACCGCTGGGGTGAAAGACAGGATCTGATGGGAACCGCCGTGTTCCTCGCCAGCCATGCGTCCGACTATGTTACCGGCACGCTGCTTGTTGTCGACGGCGGCTACCTGGTTCGCTGATTGACCGGTTTTTATAGCGCGGTGGGGAGAGGGTTTTCTCCCCGCCCCAATACTATCCGAAAGGCAGTAGAGGTTTGGTATGAGTAAAAAATACATTTTAGCCGTCGACGGCGGTTCTCAGAGTTCTAAAATCGTAATTTTTGATCTGGAAGGGAATATTGTCTGCGAAGAGAAAGAAAACCTCAGGCCGGTCAATCTGCCGTCGCCGGGGATCGTAGAGCATCCCGACGACGATCTGTGGGATTCCATTGCGGTTGCCAGCAAAAAGACGCTGGCGAAATTTGACGGCGACGTCAAGGACATCATGGCGGTCGGGCTTTGCACCATCCGGTTCTGCCGGGCCCTCCTGAAAAAGGACGGTTCCCTGTATTCTCCGGTGATGAGCTGGATGGATCAGCGCGTTTCCCGCGTACATGAACAGGTCAGCGATGAAATCGCCTATGTCACCACTTCCTCCGGTTATATCACTCATCGCTTTACCGGCAATTTTAACGATACGGCCGCCAACTATCAGGGTGTCTGGCCGATGGATACGGACACATGGCAGTGGTATGAGGACGATCAGAAGATTGCCGAATACAATCTTACCCGCGACATGCTGTTTCATCTGCAGATGCCCGGCACGATCCTTGGCTATGTGACGAAGGAAGCCGCCGAGGCGACCGGGATTCCGGAAGGGCTTCCGGTCGTGGCAACCGCGAACGACAAGGCGGTTGAGGCGCTGGGCGCGGGCTGCACCGGCGAAAAGACGGCGCTGATCTCCCTGGGCACCTACATTGCCGCAATGGCTCAGGGCCACGACAATCCAAAGAATACCGTGAATTTCTGGAGCAACTTTGCTTCCGTTCCCAACCAGTACCTGTATGAGAGCAACGGCATCCGCCGCGGCATGTGGACGGTCAGCTGGTTCAAGAACGTACTGGGCGACAGCTACGCGGAGAAAGCTCAATCCATGGGCATGTCCGCGGAAGAGCTGCTGAGCAGGGAAGCGGAAGAGGTCCCCGTCGGAAGCGACGGCCTGATGACCGTTCTCGACTTCCTGGCTCCCGCGGACCAGCCGTTCAAAAAGGGCATCATGATTGGTTTTGACGGGCGCCACGGCCGCGCGCATATGTACCGTTCCATTCTGGAAGGCATTGCCATGACCATGAAGAGCCGTGTGGACGAGATGTGCGAGGAGCTTAACCTTAAGCTGGATAATATCATCATTTCCGGCGGCGGTTCCAACAGCGGTCTGTTCATGCAGATTTTCTCCGATGTTTTCGGGATTCCCGCGTCGCGCAACGTGGTGAACGGTTCCGCGGCGGTCGGCTCGGCAATCTGTGCCGCCGTTGCAGTCGGGGCTTACAAAACCTTTGACGAGGCTGTGGCCCATATGGTGCGCATGCGCGACACCTTCCGGCCCGATCTGCAGAATACCGAGAAATATACGAGAGCGAACGCGGTCTATCGCGACATTACAAAATGTACGGATGACCTCCTGAAGCGCTCCTATGAAATTTTCAGTTAACCGATTTTAACAGACATTGCAGAAATACTGCAGAGCGACTGCAGTATTTCTGCCCATTTTCGGCTAAGCGCGGGGGAACGATATGAAACCTTTGATTCTGATCACGAACGACGATGGAATATATTCTCCGGGTTTGCGCGCGGCGGCGGAAGCGGTTGCCGATTTGGGCGAGCTGCTCATTGTTGCGCCGCATCGCCAGCAGACCAGCATGGGCCGCGCTTTTCCCCGCACGGAAGACCTGGGGATCATTGAAACGACCACCCTGATGATTCGCGGAGTGCGGACAAAAGCCTACGCCGTGCACGGGTCGCCCGCCTACGCGGTGGCTCATGCCGTGCTGGAGCTTGCAAACCGCAAACCGGATTTGTGCGTCAGCGGTATCAATTACGGGGAAAACCTCGGCACCATTGTTACCTGCAGCGGAACCTTGGGCGCCGCGTTTGAAGCGAATTCCCATGAAATTCCCGCCATTGCATCCTCCCTGCAAATCCCGCTGCAGCTGCAGAGAAAAACGGATTACAGTCCGGCGGACTGGAGCGCTGCGGCGGAAATCACCGGAAGAGCGGCGCAGTCCGTGCTGAAAGACGGCATGCCCAACAAAGCCACCGTCCTGAATATCAATATTCCCGACCAGCTGCGGGATGCGGAACATTATCATATTACGCGGCAGAGCCATCAGAACTATTTCTGTTTCATACGGCCGGGGGAGCGGGATTTTTCAAAGAGATTTGAACTGAAATCCCGGCTGTCCGTCAATATGGATACCCTGGAGCCGGACAGCGATATCTATGCCGTTTACATAGATAAGGCAATTTCCATTACGCCAATGACCTGGAATATGACAGCGGTTTAAAAGAATCCGGAGAAGAAGACAGTCACACAGCAGGAACGCGGCAATTTTCATTTATAAAGGCTTTGTCCAACAGTTGAGGAATGCAAAACGGGAAATGATGATTGAGGCGGCGATAAACCGCCTCTTTTTTTATACATTCCCGATTTGGTATTTTTTTCCTGAAAGCTCTTTTCCGGAAAGTATATTGATGAAAGGTTGAAAAGTAGAATGTTTCATTTCTTTAAACGTTCCGCAACAATTCGGGAAGAATCTCACAAATCAGTTAAAAAATCCAGTTTGAAGAAAAAGCTCAGCATCATTTTTGCCATTGTGATTGCAGTTCCTTTTGCAGTGATGTCCCTGTTTATACTGCCCAACCAGATTCAGTCGCAGTACGTCGAGTCCAGCAGCCAGCAGCTGAAGCTGGCCGATAAGAACATGGAGACCTTTTTTTCAGAGATCCAGTACAATCTTGACTATATGGCGCCGGCAAGCCTGATGAAAGCGTCGAAGGGGCATCTGACCAGCTATGTGAACAAAGGGGAAAACGACGACAGGGTGCTCCGGTCGTCCAAAGCGGGCGGGATGGAGCAGGAAATTTTCCAGTCCTTCGACTCCTTCCGCCAGGCGCATCCCTATGTCACCTATGTCTATTACGGGCTGGAAAGCAAGGAATATATGCAGAGCCCGGAGGGCGGGGCAGTAGTGCCGAACTACGACCCCACACAGCGGCTTTTTTACACGACTGCGATTACGGGCAAAGGGAAATATGTGTATACGGAGCCGTACGAGAACGACGGCAATATTATCTTGGGCCTGGTCAAGGCGGTATACGACGGCAATGATCTTCTGGGCGTTTCCGGAATTGACGTCAACCTGAATTCCATGACGGAAATGCTCAATCAGGTGAAGATCGGAAAGAGTGGATACCTGATCCTCGTCCATCAGAACGGAACCGTTATTTCCGACTCCATGGACAAGGAGCATAACCTAAAGAAAATCGAAGAGCTGAAAATTACGGGATTGGAGAATGCGGGGAAGATAACCGATGGGGTAAAGAGCACCGGATTGGACGGGGAGAAATTCCTTACCAATGTTTACACCTCTCCCAATACGGGCTGGAAGGTCATAGCGATGATTCCCCAAAAGGAGATTGACGCCGCGACCTTCAGCGTTTCCACCGCCGTGCTTTTGATTGCATTCCTGACTTTGCTGATCGGCTTGGCTGCCGTATGGAAATTTACGGACGCGATCCAGATTCCGCTGAAAAAACTCAGCCAGCGGCTGGAGCTGCTTTCCCGCGGCGACCTTCACTCCGAAGTTCCCTCCGTCAAAACAAAGGACGACGTCGGGGTCTTGGCAAATTCCCTTTTTTACACGGTAGAGAATATGAAGAATTATATTGCGGAAATTGATGCCGCGCTGGGGAACATTGCGAACGGACAGCTTGATTTTGAGCTCAGGCAGGAATTCCTGGGCGATTTCGTTTCCATCAAAGCCTCCATTCAAAAGATCACGGATTCTCTGAACGGTACCCTGACGGAGATCAGCCGCTCCGCGGCGCAGGTGGATTCCAGCTCTGCCCAGATCGCCAACGGGGCGCAGGCATTGGCGCAGGGCGCGACGGAGCAGGCAAGTTCCGTCGAAGAGCTTGCGGCCACGGTTACCGAAATTTCCACCCATGTCAAACAGAATGCGGAGCACGCTGCCGAGGCAAATAAAAATGTAAGCCTTGTCCGAACCGAAATAGAAGCCAGTAACCGGCATATGGATGAAATGGTGTCTGCGATGGCTCAGATCGATGAATCCTCCGGGGAAATCGGGAAAATCATCAAAACCATTGAGGATATCGCTTTCCAGACCAATATCCTCGCTTTGAACGCGGCTGTTGAGGCGGCGAGAGCGGGGGCCGCGGGAAAGGGCTTTGCCGTTGTGGCGGACGAGGTCCGTAATCTGGCGAGCAAAAGCGCGCAGGCGGCGAAAAACACCACCGCTTTGATCGAAAATTCCACAAGGCAGGTGGAGAATGGGACGAAAATCGCGGACCAGACCGCGAAAGCCCTTCTTCAGGTGGTCGAGAGCGTAGAATCCGTTTCAGATGCCGTTGCGCAGATCACAGAGGCGTCAAGCCGTCAGGCGGAGTCCATCAGTCAGGTGACACAGGGCGCCGATCAAATCGCCGCGGTGGTTCAGACCAACTCGGCGACTGCGGAGGAAAATGCCGCCGCCAGCGAGGAGCTTTCCACGCAGGTGCAGATCATGCGGTCGCTTGTCGGAAAATTCCGCTTAAAGAAGGGGACGGATTAAAATCTGTCCGGTCGGTTTACGGCAGTCACCCTGAAGAAGCAAATGCATTGAAAGTCGTTTAATTTTATCAAAAGCAGGCAGAGTGGTCCACTCTGCCTGCTTTGCTGATTTTTCGGGAAGGGTTTGCTTGTCAACAGCTTTCCCGCTATTTACTTTCGGAATTTATGAAACAGACGGCGGCTTATGGAATATCCTGATATTGATCCATTCTTTTCAATTGAGGTGATCGCATGCAAACGGTTATTATCAGATTCTTTGATAAAAAAGTTGGATACAGAGCCGCGAATTTTCTCAGAGGCTTAGGATATCAGGTGAATTCCGTCGGACGGACCTATTGGAACAGCTTTTATCCGTTTGCTTCGTGTCTCATCCTGGAAATCAATTATGAAGAATAACAGCTGTTAATGAAAGCAGCTGTTCCCGGGGAAGCAGGCGCCGTCTCCCAGATCGGATTCAATCCGCAGCAGCTGGTTGTATTTTGAGACACGCTCGCTGCGGCTCGGGGCGCCGGTCTTAATCTGACCCGCGTTCAGCGCGACCGCCAGATCGGCAATGGTGGTGTCTTCCGTTTCGCCCGAGCGGTGGGAGATGATCGCCGTATAGCCGGCTTTATGCGCCATCTTCACGGCGTCCATTGTTTCTGTCAGGGAGCCGATCTGATTCAGCTTAATCAGGATGGAATTTGCGCAGTGCAGATTGATCCCTTTCTTCAGCCTTTCCGTATTGGTAACGAACAGATCGTCGCCGACAAGCTGAACCGAATCGCCCAGCTCCGCCGTCAGCTTTTCCCAGCCCTGCCAGTCGTCCTCGCCCAGCGGGTCTTCAATGGAGCGGATCGGGTATTTCTGGCTCAGGTTCTTCCAGTACGCGATGAGCTGGTCCGTCGTATAGGAGGTATGGTGCTTCGGAAGCAGGTAGCCGCTGCCGGACTTCCACTCGCTGGAGGCGGCGTCGATCGCGAGAACAAAATCTGTAGAGGGCTGGTAGCCCGCTTTTCTGATCGCTTCCAGAATCAGTTCGATCGCTTCTTCGTCCGTATCGAGGTTGGGCGCATAGCCGCCCTCGTCGCCGACGGAGGTGGACAACCCTCTTTCCTTCAGGATGGAAGCAAGCTTATGGAACACTTCCGCGCACCAGCGCAGCCCTTCCCGGAAAGACGGCGCCCCTACAGGCATAATCATGAACTCCTGAATGTCCACGTTGTTTGCCGCGTGCGCTCCGCCGTTCAGTATGTTCATCATGGGGACGGGGAGAGTGTCGGCGTTTACGCCGCCGATAAAACGGTACAGCGGCAGATGGAGCGCGTTTGCCGCCGCTCTTGCCGCCGCAAGGGAAACCGCCAGAATGGCGTTTGCCCCCAGCTTGGACTTCTCTTTCGTGCCGTCAAGCTCAAGCAGCTTTTGGTCAATGGCCGCGGTCCGGGTGCTGTCCCATCCGCTGAGAGCGTCGTTTATGATTGTATTGATATGATCGACCGCTTTCAAGACGCCTTTTCCGCCGTAGCGGGCAGAATCCCCGTCGCGAAGCTCAAGGGCCTCAAACGAGCCTGTGGACGCTCCGCTCGGGACAGAACCCGTTCCCACGGTGCCGTCGTTCAGCGTTACAACCGCCTCAACCGTTGGATTGCCTCTGGAATCCAGAATTTCTCTTGCAACAATATTTTTAATACGATAGTCAGACATATTGATTGCCCCCTTATGGTTTTTTCATCTCAGTTAGCGAAAACTAACTGCCTTTCATTAAAAATATCACAATTTACTGAAAATGTCAATTGACGGATCCGAAATCTTCCGGTTTTTTCTGTTAAAAAAGATTAAAAAATTGGATGTTGCAGCCGGAAAAAATCGCTCGTTCCAAAGGGGCGGAAATTGTTAACATTTGGCATATTAACTTGATAATTGCCAGTTTTTAGGGTATAATCGAACCAGTAATGTCAACGGATGCCAGAGCTGATTTGATGATAAGGCAGCGCGTGTATTTTATAGGAAGGAAAAATCCTTCCCTGTCGGGGCTTGCTGCCGGTCTGTATTATAAATACTACATAATTGGAGTGAATGAATTGAAAAGTCTGAAAAAGCGGATTGCAGCGGGAGCGGTTTCGCTGATCTGTGCCGCGGGTGTTATGATAACCCCGCCGCCGGCTGTTTCCGTAGCGGCTGCTGCGACCGCACAAACAACGGATTATTTGAATCTGCGCGAAGGCGCGGGTGTGGATAAAAAAGTGATTCTGACACTCAGCAAAGGAGTCACCGTCACGGTTCTTGACTCCTCCAATGCGACATGGGCGAAGGTGCAAACCTCCGGCGGCAAACAGGGGTACTGCAGCAAGCAGTATCTCAGTATCTCCGGTGCCGCTTCCAATTCCGGGTCTTCGTCTTCTGGGACGACCGCGGTCACCACGGCGTCTTTAAATATGCGCGAGGGTGCGGGTACCGCCAGCAAAATTATCGTTACCCTTCCGAAGGGGACTTCCGTCAAGGTGATCGACAGCTCCAATCCTTCCTGGCTGAAGGTGCAGACGACGGACGGAAAACAGGGGTATTGCAGTAAGGAATTTTTGAACGTGTCCTCCTCGTCCGGCTCCGGTACAACGACAAATACGGGCTCCGCCAATACCGGTTCCACTGCGTCGTCGGCTTCTGCACTGACTACGGACTATCTTAACCTGCGTGAGGGCGCGGGTACCAATTATAAGGTAATACTGACCATCAGCAAGGGAACGACCGTAAAGGTGCTGGACAACTCCAACGCCCAGTGGGCAAAGGTGGAGACCTCCAGCGGCAAACAGGGGTACTGCAGCAAACAGTATCTGAAAATCGGCACTTCCACCGGAACGAATACGAATACCAATACCCCTCCTTCCACGGGAACGGGAACCACCACCACTGTTACGGGGGTAACCAATTCTTCCCTGAATGTGCGCAGCGGTGCGGGAACTACCTACGGGATCGTTGTCACGCTGGCAAAAGGCGTTACTGTTACGGTAACGGATAATTCCAATTCCGTCTGGGCAAAAATCAAAACTTCAGATGGGAAAGAAGGCTATTGCAGCAAGCAGTATTTGAATATCAGTACTTCCACAGGAACGAACACGAATACCAATACCCCGCCCTCCACGGGAACCACCGGCACTGCCACGGCGGTGACGACCGCTTCCCTGAATGTACGCAGCGGCGCGGGGACCGGCTACAGCGTTGTTGTTACGCTGGCCAAGGGCGTTACCGTAACGGTAACGGATAATTCCAATGCATCGTGGGCGAAGATCAAGACTTCCGATGGGAAGGAAGGCTATTGCAGCAAGGAATTCCTGAATATCTCCACCACACAGACCGGAACGGACAACAATAACGGCACGGATACCAATACGAACCCCGGAACAGATACCGGTACCGGGGATAATACAGGCTCCGATTCCCACACCGTTACGGGTGCGAGCGTAACGGCCGATATGCTGCGGCTAAGAGAATCGCCCGATACAAGCGCTAAAATCCTGGCAAACCTGCCAAAGGGGACGAGCCTGACGGTACTGGACACTTCCAATTCGGCCTGGACCAAGGTGCAGACCGCCAGCGGGGTTGCGGGTTATGTCAGCTCGGAGTACATTCAGCTGCATTATTCCGACGACGTAACGAACACTACCGCGCTTTCGCTTTCCACCACAGCCCAGAGCATCCCGGTAGGGAAGACGCTGTATATTCAGGCCAGCATTTCCCCGAGCGGGACCTATATCAGCTGGACAAGCAGCAATCCGAATGTCGCCACGGTTTCAAACGGATATGTCTGTGCCGTTTCCAACGGTACCGCCGTGATCACGGCCAAATCGGGAACCTATACGGCGACCTGCAATGTCACCGTGACGGATGCGGAACCGGTAAAGACCGCGTTTGCATCTCCGAATATTGCGAGTACGGGCGCGACGGTAACGCTGACCGCGGTAACCGATACCACACGCGACGGCGTGCAGTTCGTCATTACGATGCCGGACGGCAGCAAAAAGGCACTGAACGCCGATTCCTGTACGGATGAGTCCAAACAAAACACCTATACGAAAAAATGGACGGCCACGACGACCTTCAGCGCGGCGGGAACCTATTCCTTTACCGCTTATTCCTCGCTGAACGGAAGCATGAGTTCTACGGGCTACACCACCAACGCGTATATTTCCAACCAGCAGGATTTCGTTACGACTTCCAGCGAGGAGCGCAGGGCCAGCGACCAGATGATTTCTCTGATTGCCAAATGGGAGGGCTACAGCTCGACCGTGTACGCCGACCAGCTGACGTCCAATCAGGTGCCTACGATTGGGTATGGCTGTACCTTCGGGGCAAACGCGATTTTCTACAACAATATGACGGAGACGGAGGCATGGTCGCTTCTGGTCAATAAGATCAATAATTCCTCTTACACAACCGAACTGAATAAAATGATTCAGAACAATCATTTCCTGATGAGCCAGAATCAGGCCGACTGCTTAATCAGCTTTGCCTATAATGTCGGCGCGGGCTACTTCAACAGCAGCGCGGAGATGGATTTCAGAAGGATCATGAAAAACGCGGTGGTCCCGCCGGCGCTCTTCTCCGGGGAAACGCTTTCGGCGACTGTGACAAAGGATACTATCGTCAGGGATCAGCCCAGTATCAGCGGGAACGAGGTCTGCAGTGTGCTGTCGGGCACTTCGCTCAATGTAACCGAATGCAACTTCGCCAACACGAAGGATGGCTGGTATAAGGTACAGCTTTCCAGTGGAAGCACCGGCTGGGTCAATTCCGGATACATCAACCTGTCCAACTCCGATTCCCTGACCCATGACCTAAATTACACTAACGCCAACGCGTTCGGCTCCGACCTGATCCGCTGGAATCAGGCGGGCGGCAAGTTCTATGCCGGCCTGTTCTACAGAAGGCTCGGCGAAGCGAACGTATATAACTACGGCGATTATGAAGCGGTGAAGTTCAACCGTTACAATTACACTTATCCCAACGCGGCGGCGGGGCTGAGCTAAAGGTTGGGAACGGACTCCCCCAGTCAGGCTGCGCCACAAGTTAAGGCCCACTCTTTGAGTGGGCCTTAACTGTATATTTTGGTCGGAATACGCTTGCGACGGGGGAGAGAACAAGCAGCTCTTTTGTCCCCGTACCCCCGTCAATGAAAACCACAGCGGTATCCTATCTCCTAAAGACACCTTGGGGATACCTGGGGGTGCAGGGGGATTTTATGGAACCCTCCCGCCGGGAATTAAAAATCCCCCTGCGCGTCCTTTGCCTACTTTCGGACAAGAGCGAAAGTAGGGGCCCGCCCGGCCTGAGGGCGAGCTAATGAACCGACGGCAGACTTGTCGGTCGGGAAAGGTCCACGTCCGGTGTGACAGAAGGAGTGGGAAAGCTTGCGGGAAAAGGACTCTTCCCGTCAGTCTTCGACTGGCAGCCGTCAATTCCAAATTAGACCGATTAGGAGTAACGCCGCAGGCGCTTCCCGACCGGCAGGTCCGCGCCCGGCGCGACGAAAGGAGTTACACTGCAACGCGGAAAAGCGCCCGCGGACATTGTCCGTGGGCGCTTTATAAATGAAGTAAATATGCTTAGGAATAGAATTACTGTAAGAGTTTCAGAACGTTCTGAGGCTGTGTATTTGCCTGAGCAAGCATGGACTGAGCGGCCTGAGCAAGAACGTTGTTCTTGGTCATTTCCATCATCTCAGCAGCCATGTCAACGTCACGGATACGGCTCTCAGCGGAAGTCAGGTTCTCGCTGGTGGTACCCAGGTTGTTCACAGTGTGCTCAAGTCTGTTCTGCAGTGCGCCAAGGTCGGCTCTTGTGCCGGAAACCGTGTTGATAGCGGCTTCGATGGTCGCAATAGCGTCTTTAGCATCATCCTGAGTTTTAACGGAAATAGCACTGAGCCCCAAGCCAGCGGTACTCATATCGCCAATTGCAAGAGAAACCTGCTGATCTTCGGAAGCGCTCGCGCCGATTTGGAGACGGAGTGCATCACCGGCACCTAAAACGCCTTTGCCGTCGACTACTGTCAATGCAGTACCATTAAGCACATCAGCACCATCACCGATTGAACCACTACCTGCACCGAAAGCTCTTACCAAATCGGTGCCGCTGTAAGAACCGGTAAAGTCAACCGTAAATCCATCAATTTTTGCGCCTTCCAGCATCTTATTAATATCAGTTGCGGTATAGGTTTTATCCTGAATCAAATCCAAGGAAACAGCACCGGCGGTATTCGTTACACCATTTGCGCTACCCGCCGCGACAGAATTAAAATCAATTGTCGAAATGCCGGTTTTTCCAGTTCCAGTTGCAACTATTTTAAAACCGTCTTTAATTTGAGCCTTAGAAGCTGCATTCAGTTCTGCTTTAGATGCCGTTTCGACAGTAAAGCTGTTTGCAGCTCCGGCAGCTGCAGTTCCGGAAACTGTAGAGATATCGCCGTCAGTTAAAGTTACTTTTAAGTTAGATACTCCATCCGGTTTTGTACCAGTTGCATTTTTAATCAGTTCGTTAATAGCGTCTTCAGAGTAAGTAGCACCAGCGTCTGCACCGCCCAATGTAATAGTTAATTTTCCATCAGAGCCCCATGCAGCACCAGATGTACCACCATCGGCAGTGGAGACAATGTCGATTTGCGTTCCAACCGGAGCTCCGGTGAAAATAATTTCCCCTGCGCCATTGCTATTACCAGCAGCATTCGCCGCAAAGGCATCTGTGTCAAGAGCTGAAGCATTTGTTGCTGCGTTTTTTCCGCTTGCACCCAAAGAACCATCCAACAGGTTGATCTTGTTGAAGTTGGTGGAAGTGGAAATTCTGTCTATTTCTTTTGTTAAAGCTTCAACTTCCTTGCTGATGTTCTCACGGTCAACGTCGTTCTGGTAAGTACCGTTAGAGGACTGAGTGGCCAGCTCTTTCATTCTCTGCAGAATGGAAGCAGTCTCATTCAGAGCGCCTTCAGCGGTCTGTACAAGGGAGATACCGTCATTTGCGTTGTTTTCGGCTTGATCTAGTCCACGGATCTGGCTTCTCATTTTCTCGGAAATCGCAAGGCCTGCAGCGTCGTCGGCAGCGCTGTTGATGCGGTAGCCGGAAGACAGCTTCTCAAGGTTTTTGCTGACGGCGTTGTTGTTGCTGGCCAGCATTCTGTTTGCATTTAAGGCTGCAATATTGTGTTGAATACGCATAATTTTTTTCCTCCTGAATTTTGTTTAGTACGTGCGGCAAAAAGCCGGTCACGCCTTTTTGAAAGAACGTCCATGTTCTTTGCTGTGCGGTTGGATCTCTGCCCCGACGGGCCCTGTCGCGGCAGAAAAAAGATGCGATTGTAAATTTTTGCTTACAACTGATATTTCGGTATGAATCTGGAAAAGTTTAGGGTATTTTGCAGAATTTCGAAAAAAATGCTTGTTTTTTGAAAAGAATATACTTAATATTTATTTCAGCAGTTTTTTCAGCTGATCAAGAGCCTGCTTTTTAGGCGCCACGCTGGCTTCCTCATTCATGGCGCGGGTTTCCCAAAGCTCTTTGCGGATGATCGGAATTTCCTTTGGCGCGTTGATGCAGATTTTGACGCGGTCGCCGCTGATTTCGGATACAATAATTTCAATGTTGTCTCCAATGATAATGGATTCGGAGACTTTTCGGCTGATGACGAGCATCGGAAACGCCTCCTATCTTTTGTCGCTGAATAATGGATAGCGGATGGGATAATCTGAATTTTCCAAAATAATCTGTTTCGCCTTTTTGGTGTTGACATCGATCACGATCGGCGCTTTCAGGTTAATGACGGATTCGCTCAAATTCGGTTTGATGACCGCCACTGCCAGAACACAGAGGTTTTCCGCGTCCGTTTCTCCGAAATAATCCAGCTCCGACTGGGGGAAAACAGGACTGTAGTCATTGACGATCGGGTAGGGGTCCACCACCACAAAGGAGGGAATGTCGCTGTGGGCGGCCTGCAGGCTCCAGATAATCCCATTTTCCTCTTCATGGTACAGAAGATATTCCTTGATATCCTCAAAGCCTAAGATCCCTTCTTCAAAATAAATGATATTTTGAACTCCGGTTTCCGTGTTCTGTAATTCTGCCTGATTCGTGTCCATAATTTCCTCCTTGTTAGCTGTCAGAAAAAACAGCCTCCCGAAGGGGGCTGTATCCATTTTGTATTATGCGGTCACATTCATCTTCGGCGGCTGATAGTCAGGGCTGGCCGACGGAGGAACGTACTGGGGCTTGCCCAGATATTTGAATTCCACACGGGCGTATTCCTTCACGACAAATTCAACGCTTGCGGGGGTGAATTTCAGCTTCGGCCTGTTTTTCGACAGCCACTCGTAATTCTGCCTGTCCGTTTCGTATTGAACGGAAAGACTCTGCGTGTCCCAGTCAAAATCGGCAGGGTAAGCAGGAATCCCGATTGTGCTTTGAATGGTAGGCTGAATATGCTGAAAAGCAAGGGAGCTCAATGTACTTGTGCTGCTTTGTGTCTCCATTAGCGATTTCTCTTCCTTTGCAAGATCGGCGGTGCCGCTCATGGACATCAGAATCTGATCTTCGTAGGAAACCTGGTCGGTTTGGTTTTGCGCGGCGGTTGATCTTGCTTTGTATTTGTACTCATGCGTATCGAAATACAGCCTGGACGTGTAAGGGGTTAAATCCGTAAAATCCACAATCCCCTGCTGGGAAAAAGTGTCGTCGGATATTTCCAGTTTCGCATTGTGGACTTTCATTTCAAAAGAAATGGGAACATGAATGATATCCAAAAGCTGTTCCATTTTAACTCACCTCGCCTGCTGCGTGATTACTAATCCATAAAGTCCAAAAAGGTCGGCTGAAGAATCTGTGAGCCTACCTTTAAAGCGGCGTTGTAGGAAGACTGCTGATAGAGCTGTGCCGTAACGGCTTCTTCAAAATCAATATATTCGGTGCTGTCGATTTTTTCAAGGACTTTATCGCCGATGGATGTCAGGTTAGTCAGTGTTGTCGAAAGAAAAGTGGATTTTGAACCGTATTCTGAAATTTTGTCGATCACAGCGTCGCTCTGGTCGTTGAAATTGTCCAGAAGGGGCTTTATTTCATCGTAAGAATAAGTAAAATTAGAGGCATTTTCTCCGCCGTCAAGCTTGTCGGCGATCTGCCCGAGAAGGGTGTAAAGATTGTTGGAAATGCCGCTTTCCGTACCGTCCGATGTACCATAGCCAATAATCGATATGCCGGGTATAGCGGAGTTATAGACGCTCTGGCTGTTGATTGCCGTGCTTCCGCTTTCCGTATTGAGCCCCAGACCGATGTTGATAAAGGTCTGCTCATTGGCAAGCTTCTTCAGGCCTTCCGACCCGATGGTATCCGTCGCCGTGGCTGTCTGGGCCGAAGTGTCTACCGGGCAGTTCATATCGCCTGAGATTGCAGCTTTTGAAAGATCGAAAGTCACAGAGGGATTATCCGAGGCGGACAGGGGAGAGGAACCTTTCAGCGCCGTGAGGATATCGCTGTTTTTCGCACCGGTCGGCAGAGTGACAGTTAATGTTTTAGAAGAGGTGTCCGCCGAAACGGAAGGAGTGGCTCCATCCGCGGTGTTCACCTGAATTTTGTAGCCGTTAAACTGCGTATCGCCCAGCGTGATCTGTGCTCCGTTATAGCTAAGAGTGGAGCCTGCTTCAATTTTGCCTGTGTTGACATCGATACCGCGATACAACAGATTCCCACTTTCGCCGACGGAAAAAGGAGGGTCGTTGGTATCGGCGCCGCCAAAAAGGTATCCGTCGCCGAACTGGGTGTTCATTTGTGTTAAAATGGTTTGCTGATACCCGCGGAGCGTTTTCGCAATTGCACTCCGTCCGGTGTCGGAAGTGGTGTCGCTGATGGCCTGAAGGCACTCGCCCGACCCCGCCTCTGTCAGGACCTTTTTGACGCTCAGAAAGGTGGAATTTGCGGTTGTGAGCTTATCCGCCGCATCGTTCAGCTCGCTCTGATAGCTTTGGTTCCTCAGATATTCGCGCCGGAGCGCGAATGCCTTGGAAGCCGAAAACGGGTCTTCCGACGCTTTGTCGAACTTTCGCAGCGTCAATTCCTGCTGGTTCGCCGCGTTCAGTGCATTCAGTGAGCGATTAAGGTTTGTGTTATATTGCTTCATGACCATTCCCATGGTGATTCTCATAGCTTCCGTCCTCCTTTTAAACCGTGGGGATTATCTTCCTACTATTCCCATTTTACTGATGATCGTATCCAGCGCCTCGTCCAGAGTCGTCATAAACCGGGAAGAAGCGGTGAGAGACTGGTTGTACATAATCAGGTTGATGCCTTCCTCGTTGATGTCAACAGAGGATACGGAGGCTCTCTGTGTGTCGATTTCCGTAAGAGTGGAATTATAGGTAGTGTTCTGCCGGTTGATGTCGCTTTTTTGCAGGGCGAGCACAGAAACCGATAAGTCCGATATAAAGGAATCGATCGATGTGGTGAACAGGGTCGTGCCTCCCGTGTTGTCGGCATTGGTCGTGTAAGTTTTGTCTTTGCCAAGCTGGGTGATCATGTAAAGCACGTTGTCGCCTTTGCTGGAAGTATCCACGTCGCCCGTCTGCTTGGTGGCGGTGATATAAGAGCTGGTCGCGGTGCTCCACGCGGTGGAAATACTGATGTTCCCAGCGGTGATACCGGCGGTAGATGTGCCGTCCGTGGTGGTAAACAGCGGCTTGTTGTAATCTCCGCTTGCATTTGTACTGTTGGCTTGGTTCATCGTGTCCGCGAAATCCACGGCGAGCTTGTCCAGCATCTTCTCATAATAGCCGAGGCCGCGTTCCGCGGAGGCGGAGTCGAATTCTCCGCTTTCGTTCAGCATGGAAAGATATCCGCCGAACGCTCCTTCCGTCAGGTCCGCATTGGTCATAACGACGGGGTTGCCGGTGCCGTCAACAATGGGGTTTCCGTCCGAATCCATTGCTTGTACCTGGTTTCCGGTGGTAGCGTTGGTCAGCGCCATGGTGACGTAGCCCGTGCCGCTGTCCGTTGTCATGCTGAACTCGCTGTAATCCCCGTTCGCCACCAGACTGAATTTCTGATCGCCGGACACAAGGTCGATATGCAGTTCCGAGACCGACCGTCCGGAGCCGACATCCACAGTTTCTGTAGAAACCTCAATATTGGCGTACTTTGACAGCTCGTCGATCATGGTATTGCGCTGGTCGGTCAGTTCCAGCGCGGAGGTGCCGGAAATTTCCGAGCTTTTGATTTCCTGATTCAGGTGCGCTATATTTTTTAAGAGATTATTTACTTTTGTAATCGCGTCATCCTGCAAAGACTTTGTCTGCTCTTTCCGGATTTTCGACAGCTGCTGGGATGCGCTGTTGAACGCCTTGGTCAGAAGCATGGCAGAGTTCTTGACGATGTTCTCGCTGGAATAGGTGGGGGAAGACGCGAGCGTATTCAGCTGTGTGATCAGGTCCGAAAACTGTGCACTGAGTCCGTCCTTAGAGGATTCGTCGAAAATATCCTCAAGGTCGCTCAGGGTATCCAGCTGAACGTCAGTTTTGCCCACATAGGCATGTTCCGCACGGTAGCGGATATCCAGATAGGGGTCCCTGATCTGACTGGTCCCGCTGCAGTACACGCCGTTGCCGACGGCAAGGTTGCCGCCCGAATAACGCATGTTGCTGCCGGTCGGCCCGACCGAATAGGAGTCCACCCGCTGCCTTGTGTAGCCTGTGGTATTTACATTGGTCATATTCTGGCCGGTTATCTGCAGATTGGCCCGGGCTGCCTGAATTCCGCTTTTGGCAATATAGAACCCGGAAAAAGTTGACGACATGGGAATACCTCCTTAAACCTTTTTGGACAGAATGCTTGGGGGAGTGGATCCCTCTTCCGCTTTTGAGGAGTATATCCGTTGCAGTTCGGGATTGTTTTTCAGTTTACCGATATCTTTTTCGACTCTGTGCAGTTTTAACTCGGTGAGCTGGTTGCAGCGAAGGTTTATTTCCTTCAGATTCAGCGTCACCTGTGAGAGTTCGTCAAAAATGCTTTTTGCCTGCGGCTGAAGGGAAGGCTCGAACATCGGGATCAGCTGCCGGAAGGTCGACTCTGGGCTCCCGGTTTTTGCGACCAGCTTGTCACGCTCCAATTCAAGCCCCCTGGCCTTGAGCATGAACGCCTCTTCTTTTCTGACGTGCGCGTCCAGGGTCGTAACGTTGTTGTTTGCTAAATCGTTGTATTTTTCAGATTCAATCTCCAGAAAGCTTTTATAAAAATTCAGGTAATCGCGAAGGAATTTCAGCAGTTTTTCTGCAAGCTCTTTGTCTATCATTCTCTCTGTTCACCCGCCCTTTGATTTTTTGCATCTGTTTTGTATATTCATTCGTTATTGTCCGTCAAAAGTATTTTCGCAATTTCCACAGGGTTTACGGCATACTGCCTGACATTCAGCTGTTCCTTGATTCTGCTGATGGCTTCCGTATCCTTGTCTCCATTTATTTCCGCGATGATTTTATCTTTGGTTTCCGAAAGAAACTGACTGTTATTTGAAAGGCGCGCAGCGTCTTGCGATATTTCAATTTTATCCATCTTGGAAGCATTTACCGCCTTATTCAGATTGCCGGAAAACGCCGGCCCGGCCGCTGTGCCGTCGATGTCGGCCTTGCCCGGCTGTTTGGCGGGATATTGGCTGGTTATATAATTGAAATTATGGTCAGCACTATTAATAATCATCAATACTCACCTCTGCAGAAATTATCGGCATGTTTTATCAAATATTTAGAAAAAAAAGCTTAATTTATAAATACTTTTTTAGTATATTTATCATTGCATGATTATGAAATAAAAAATACAATCGAAATATTTCGAATTAAGAGAATTTTAAGCGAATTTCAGTTGACTTTTGTCATTATTTGCATATATAATTAGGTAAAATATATGATATAAAACAATTATTATTGTTTATAAGTTTGGTCACGAATTTATATCTTTGAAATTATTTACTGAATATTCAGAGAAATTCGTGACCGCACTTTAATGACTTTAATGAATGAAAGAAGGGATTGCTTTGGATTGGTTTAACAGTGTTTCCGCCGCGTTATTGAACAAGGACCTGGACGGCCTGTGGACGAGGCAGCGGGAAATCTCCGACAACATATCCAACATTGAAACACCGGGGTATAAGAGTAAGTCCGTCAGCTTTGAGGACCAGCTGAAAAATCTGATGGCCGAGGGCGGCGAAAACAGCGGCGATCTGATCAGCCGGATTGAAAGCACAACGCCGCAGACCAGCGTATCGGATGACGAATCCTTACGGCTGGACGGAAATAACGTGGACGCGGAAAAAGAGAATATAGAGCTGGCGAGGTCGCAGATTAACTATTATTATTCTCTGCGTGAGCTTTCGGATTATTTTTCACGACTGAGATACGCCATTACGGACGGGAAGTCCTGATGGGCTTTCCTAAAATGAAATAGTAGGAGGAATTCGTGTGGCCTTTTTAAATTCGCTGGATATCAGCGGTTCTGCCCTTACTGCGAGCAGGCTTCGCATGGATGTTATTTCTGAGAATATCGCAAACGCCTCCACCACCAAAACGGAAAACGGGGGACCCTACCGCAGAAAAGTCGTCGTTTATGAACCGGCAGAACAAAATTCTTTCCGGCACATTCTTGACAGAAAAATGAGTGAAAATGAATCGGAACAGACACCCAAAGGGGTAAAGGTTTCAGAAATTGCGGAAGATCCCAGCGATTTTACCCCTGTTTATGACCCTACCAATCCGGACGCGAACGAACAGGGCTATGTGATGATGCCGAACGTGGACCCGATCAAGGAAACGCTGGACATGATGTCGGTCACCAGAGCGTACGATGCAAATCTGACCGCCTTTAACGCCGTAAAGGGAATGGCGGTAAAGGCTTTGGAATTGGGGAGGTAACGTAAATTGCAGATAACGCCGATCGAAAAAATCAATTCCATCATTGACCCTGAAAGCTCTGGAAAAGTATCTTCTTCCGGAAATACCGCGGGAGTTCCGTTTCAGGATCTTTTTCAGGATGCTGTCCAGAATGTAAAAACGACCAATGCCGACCTTGACGGAGAGCTTTACAAGCTGACCACCGGCCAGTCCGACAATTTGCATGATATCGCCATTGCGTCTACAAAAGCAACCCTTTCCGTGCAGATGCTGGTTCAGCTCCGCAACAAGGCCCTTGACGCATATAATGAAGTCATGAGGATAAGTGTTTAGGCCAAAGTATACTGGAAGGGTGATTGCGGGTTAAACAATGAATATACAAATTAAAAAATATATTGACCCAATTAAATCTTTTTGGGCAAATTTAACAAAGAAGAAAAAAATAATCATCGTAAGCGTTCTGGGCGGAATTGTCCTGCTTTCTGTAATCGTGGGAATTCTGCTGAACAGGCAGCCCTTTGTCGTGCTTTATCCCGGGATGGATCACACAGAGGCCGTTGAGGTTATGAATGAACTCCGCGATCGGGATATCAGTTATAAAGAGGACAACGGTACCATCATGGTCCCTAAGGACAAGGAAAATGCCCTGAGGATGGAACTGGCCAACGAGGGATATCCGAAGACGGCGCCGAACTATGATTTCTTTACCAATAATGTCGATATCATGTCCACTGATTTTGAAAAGAAAACCATAGAAAAATATCAGCTGAACCAAAGGCTGGAGGCTGTTATCAAAACACTGGACTGCATCAAGAATGCCAATGTGACCATCAGCATTCCCGACAGCAGCAGCTATGCGTGGGATGAAAATTCCGAAACGCCGACCGCTTCCGTCACGGTAACGCTGGCGACGGGGAAAACGCTGGAATCGTCCCAGATCAACGGAATCAAACAATTGGTCGCGAAAAGCGTACCGAATTTAAAAACGGACGACGTGGCGGTCATCGATACGGCCACCGGCAATGAGTTAAATGTTTCCGACACAGACGGAACGAACCAGGTCAACGTTTCACAGTTTAAGCTTGAAATTGAAAAGGAATATGAAAACGATATTGAGAAAAGCGTTCTGAAGGTCCTGACGCCGCTTTTTGGCCAGAACAATGTAAAAGTGACTGCCAAAAGCGTGATGGATGTGGACAAAAAGGTACAGGAGATTATCACTTATAATCCGTCACAGGACAATAAAGGTGTTATCAGCGAATCCGAAACGCAGAAGGAGCAGGAAACGGGGGGCGGCCAGAAGACAACCGGGGGAGCCGCCGGGACCGAATCCAATACGGAAACCACGACCTATCCGGGCGTGACCGTGAACGGCGATACGATTTACACGAAAGACAGCGAAAGCTACAAATATCTTGTGAGTCAGGTGAAACAGCAGATTCAGGGGGATGCCGCAAGCGTTGCGGACATGACGATTTCCGTTGCCGTCAATAAGGAAATGATGGACGACACCCAGAAGCAGGAGATTGCAAAGCTTGCCGCCTACGCCGCTGCCATACAGCCGGATAAGGTGGCTGTATACAACGCCGTCTTCCCGGACGGGGCTCAGCAGACCAGCGGCCCGTCGCCGACGGGCCTCCCGTTAAACCAGATCCTGATTATCGGCGGTGTTGTACTGCTCACCCTGCTGATCGTCATCCTTGTTGCGGCGATGGTTGCGCGCGGACGCAAGAAGAAAAAGATGCTTGAGCTGGCCCAGCTGGAAGAGGAAGAAAACCAGGAAGATGCTTCTCTGAAAGACCGTCTGGAAGAGGAGGAAGAGCAGCAGCCGGAGGAAGAAGAGGAAGAGATTGAATTGCAGGCAATTGAAGACGCACGTGCTGAAAAAGCGTCCAAGGAACAGGCTTTGACGAAAGAAATTCAGGACTTCTCCTCACAGAATCCTGAAATTGCCGCTCAACTGATCCGATCCTGGCTGAGAGGGGACGATGGCAATGGCAGATAAGCAGATGAGCGGACAGCAGAAAGCCGCCGCTGTCATTATCTCGTTGGGAGCGGAAAATGCTTCCAGGGTCTATAAATATCTGAAAGAAGACGAAGTGGAACAGCTGACCTATGAAATCGCGAGAATGTCCCACATGCCCTCCGAAGAAATTGAAAATGTCCTCGGAGATTTCTATCAGGTCTGCCTGACCCAAAAGGTCATTACGGAAGGCGGCATGGAATACGCAAAGAATGTTCTGGAAAAGGCGTATGGCGCCCAGACGGCGTCGTCTCTTTTGGAACGCGTCACCAAGTCGCTGAGAACCAAGGCCTTTGAGTTTATCCGGAAAACCGACTACAAAAATCTGATGGCAATGATTCAGAACGAGCATCCGCAGACGATCGCCCTGATTCTTTCCTATGCCAGAGCGGATCAGGCGGCCATGATTATTGCGGATCTTCCGAAAGACAAGCGGCTTGACGTCGTGGAACGGATTGCCACCATGGACCGCACTTCCCCTGAAATTATCAGAATTGTGGAAAGCAACCTTGAAAACAAGGTCTCTACGCTGATGTCTATGGACTTCATGGAATTCGGCGGCGTCAATTATATTGCGGACATTATGAACAATATGGACCGCGCCAACGAAAAGTATATCTTTGATGAACTGACACGCAAGGACGCACAGCTCTGTGATGAAATCAAAAAGAGAATGTTCGTCTTCGAAGACATCACCGTTCTGGACGATATGTCCATTCAGCGTTTCCTGCGCGAAGTGGATTCCAAGGATCTGGTATTCGCGCTCAAGGGAGCCAATCAGGAGGTTTCCGACGTCATCTTCAAAAATATGTCGAACCGTACAACCGAAACCATCAAATCCGATCTGGAATTCACACACAACGTCCGGCTCAGAGATGTCGAAGAAGCACAGCAGCGTATTGTCGGTGTTATCCGGCGGCTTGAAAGCGAGGGCGAGTTAGTCATCAGCAAGGGCGGAAAGGATGAGGTTATTGCCTAACGTTATCAAAGCTTCCCAGTATGTTACGGTTAAAAACGGGACCGCCTTTCCGGCGAACAACGGAAGCGTTCCGAAAGCGCCTGATCCGCCTCCGGAAGAGGATCAGCATAGAAAGATTGTAAACGAAGCCTTTCAGAAAGCTCAGCAGATTATAGAGGCCGCCCAGAATTACACCGTGAACAAGGTGCGGGAATCCACCCAGCAGATGAATCAGGAAGCCGCTCAGGTTCTGGTGCAAAGCAGGGAGGAAGGCTACGGCAGGGGCTTTGCCGAAGGAAAAAAAGAGGGACGGGAGCTCGGGTACCGGGACGGTTATGAGGAAGGCTGCAAGGCCGGTCTGCAAAAAGCCGAAGAAGAGAATCGGGCGGCCGCCGAAGAGCTTTCCAGGATGCTGGATACCGTGGAAACCGGGAAGGCCGAAATTCTGCAGAGATATGAGGCCGATCTTAAAAAGCTGGCTGTCTCGATTGCGGAAAAAGTCATTCGGCGGGAACTGAGCATGAATGAAAAAGCGATGCAATCCATGATTATCAACGCTGTGGATGCCTACCGCAATCAGGAATGGGTCAGAATCTTCGTCTCCAAAAACACGAAAACGCTGCTTCAGAAGGTGGATAAGTCCATTGTTGAGGCGCTCAGCGATGTCTCGGACAGCGTTAAAATTGAAGTTTCTCCCGATATGGACGACGGCGACTGTATTATAGAAATGCCCGACCGGATGGTCGATGCCGGCGTGAACACACAGATGGAAAAAATCAAACAGGCACTCCAAGTATAACTCTGCAGTCAATTTTTAAAGATGGAGCGAAAAATGTTGAATTTTCAGGATTCCTACGATGTTTTGGAAAAATTGAATCCGCTCTGTTATATCGGCAAGGTGAAAAACATCGTAGGCATGATGATTGAGACCACCGGCCTGAGGGCCAATGTCGGCGATATCTGCACCATCCGCAATTCTAACGACGAAAAAACAGTCATGGCTGAAGTCATCGGGTTTAAAAACAGCAATATCCTGCTGATGGCTTACGGCGATATCAAGGGCATCGGCCCCGGCAGCTTGGTGCGTTCCACCGGCAGCAAGCTCCGCGTTCCGGTGGGGGATTTCCTGGTGGGCAGGACCATCGACGCCGCGGGCAGGCCCATTGACGGACTGGGCGAATTTGATATCCGGCAGTATTACGATGTCGATTCCACTTACACCAATCCTCTGGCAAGGCCCAGAATCAGCGAGCAGCTGACTTTCGGCATCAAGGCGATAGACGGGATGCTGACCATCGGCAAGGGGCAGAGAATGGGGATTTTTGCCGGAAGCGGCGTCGGCAAGAGCACTCTTATGGGAATGATTGCGAAAAATGTCAAGGCAGATATCAACGTAATCGCTCTTGTCGGGGAAAGAGGCAGGGAAGTTACCGAGTTTATTGAAAAGGATCTGGGGAAGGAAGGGCTGGCGCGCTCCGTTCTGGTGGTTGCCACCTCCGACCAGCCGGCTATGTACCGCGTGAAATGCGCTACGGTCGCCACCGCGGTTGCCGAATATTTCAGGGATCAGGGCAAGGACGTCCTGCTGATGATGGATTCCCTGACCAGATTTGCAATGGCACAGAGGGAAATCGGCCTGGCGGCCGGGGAACCTCCGGTTGCCAGAGGATATACGCCTTCCATCTATGCCGAGCTCCCCAAGCTTCTGGAGCGAAGCGGAAACTTCAAGGAAGGCTCCATTACCGGTATTTATACGGTGCTGGTGGAGGGAGACGATACCAACGAACCGATTTCCGACACTGTCCGGGGTATCATCGACGGTCACATCGTTCTGACCCGTTCCCTTGCCCATAAAAACCACTATCCTGCGATCGATGTGAACGCGAGCGTTTCCAGACTGATGAACGATATTGTGTCGGAGGAACATAAACAGGCCGCCGCGAAGGTCCGGAACCTTCTGTCCGTCTATTACCAGAATTACGATTTGATTTCGATCGGCGCTTATAAGCCGGGGATGAATCCAAGGCTGGACGAGGCGGTTAAGAAAATAGATGCGATCAATGCTTTTTTGTGTCAGAGAACCGATGAGAGCTTTTCGTTTGAAGAAACCCTGAACAGGATGAAAGAGTTGTAAGATATGAAAAAGTTTGCATTTTCGCTTGAAAAAGTACTCGGCTTTAAACAGCAGACGCTCGATGTCAAAAAGAACGAGCTTGCATTGCTGCAGATGAAGCTGACCGAACTGGAAAAAGAAATTTATGCGCTGAACGATCAGTTCACAGCTACCAACCGCAAAATGCTTGAGGAGCTGCAAAATGGGCTGAGTGCCGGCGACATGCTTATATATAAAACGTATTTTAATACCCTGAATCAGAAAATTTTACATTTGATCGATCAGAAAAAAGCCGACATTGTGGCCGTCAACAGCGAAATTTCGGGACTGGAAAAGCTCCGCGACAAACAGCTGACGGAATATCTCAAGCAGATTCAGAAAAGCGAGGAGCTTGCAATGGATGAATATGTCGGTCAGGCGCGCGGCGCCGTTTAAACGCTTATAAATATTTTATTTATAAAATATTCTGATAAGGAGGTGATAAAAACGATACAGCAAGTCACACGTTCCACCGTACCGCAAAATTCCAAAGCATCCCAGACAAAGAACCCCACGAACGCCTTTGATACTTTCATGCAGCTGGCGACCCTTGGCAGGGAGCTGAAAAGTACGTCTCAGACAGACACTGAACCCGGAGAAGAGGAAGCGAAAGGCGGCAAAGCTGTTTCCGAGGGGAATTTACCGGTTTTCAATACAGCGGATGTTTCTCTTTTAAGCCAGCTGCTGCCATCCGGACAGTTCCCGTCCGTTGTACCGGAGCCGTTACAGGTTTTGCCGCAGGCAATGACCGCGGACCCGGTTCTGAGTGCGGATACCGTTCAGCAGCCGCCGGCCGGTTCCGGCCTCCTTCAGCAAATCCAGCCACAGGCAGAAACCGCTACCCCGCTTTTGACGGCGGATACCCTCCCGCAGACGGCAGTGAATGTCCCGGTGCCCGGTAATGCGTCTCAGCAGATGACGGCAGATGCGGCCTCGTCCGTAAGCGCAGCCGACGCACAGGCGACTCCCTACCAAAACGTGGAAACACAATCCGTTCCGGTTCCCATTACCGCCGGTACCGATGCTCCCGCACAGACGGCTCCGCTGATGAATCGTCAGCCGGATGTCAATTCTTCTCAGCAGGTTCCGGATGCGGCAACCGCCGTTTCCGCCCAGTCTTCAGCACAGCCGCAGGAAAAGAGTTTACCGGCGCAGCAGACACTTTCAGAGGTGCAGGCAAAACCCGGTGCGGAGAAAACGCTCTCTGCTTCTGCTCCGACGCTTGAAATTCAGCCGAAGAATGTTTCTCCTGCTGATGACAGGGATGCTGCTCCGTCAGACGGTCAAAGCCAGAACACGGCGCAGTTTTCGGACCTTTACCGGACGGGCAATGTGGTGATCAAAATTTCCGACGCTCCGTCGGATACCGCCAGGACAACCAGTAAGCAGGTTGCCGACCAGATCCTTGTCAACTATAAGGCGGGCAAACCGGAGTTTCAGATGGACCTCTATCCCCGGGATCTGGGAAAAGTGTCGGTGAAGCTGGCAATGCAAAGCGGTGTGCTGACTGTTTCCATTCAGGCGTCGAATCCCAAGACCCAAAGCATGCTGATGGAGAACAGCTCCGACATCCGTACTCTTCTGCAGACAACCGTCACCCAGCCGGTGCAGATTTCAGAACCCACCCAGGAAAAGGCGTGGTACCAGCAGGATCAGCAGAGCCGGCAGGATCAGGCGCAGCAGCAACAGGAAGAACAGCAGCACAATCAGCAGCTCCACCGGGTCGGTTTACGGGACGACGATACCAGCACCGGCGATTTTCTTTCCGTTATGCAACTGCTGAAGCAACAGGCCTATTCGCTGTAAAATTTAAGGAAAGGAGGATTTCGTTTGGCAATCAATCAGATCAATGCCTATTCCTACGGCACGAATTCCACTTCCGGTACCAGTTCCGCTTCCGGCACTTCGCAAACCTCTGCTTCTAAAAACTCATCTGTGCTGGGCCTGAATGATTTTCTGCAGCTTCTGGCCGCCCAATTTGCCAATCAGGATGTGATGAACCCGACGGACAATACGGAGTATATTTCCCAGATGGCCCAGTTTTCCGCTCTGCAGGCAATGCAGGAGCTTTCGCAGATTTCCTATACGCAGTACGGGGCGTCCCTTGTCGGCAAAAAGGTTGTGGTCGCAAGTTATGACACGAACGGAAAGTATCAGGAAGATACCGGCATTGTAGACAGTGTTAACTTTGCTACCGGTTCCAATGTCCTTGTGGTCAACGGCAAGGCGTATGATATTTCCTCCGTCATGAAAGTCGTTAATCCGGATGCCGCAACACCACCCGACGAAACGCCGGACGATCCGGATGATCCGGATACTCCCGATGTACCGGATACGGGCGGAGAATCGGTTTGAACCCGCTTTTTACAGGGCGAAACAGTTAGGAGCACAGTCATGGATGACATTCAATTTAAAAAGAATTATTCCTCGTTTATCAATCCGAATTACACGGTGCCTCCCGTCAGCACAAATACGCAGAAGACCGGCGCGGCTGATCCGGGCAACAGCGAATTCGGGCAGCTTTTCCGCAAGACTGTGGAACAGCAGCAGCTTACCTTTTCCAAACACGCACTGCAGCGCATGGATTCCAGAAATATTCCGGTTTCCCCGCAGCTCGTTTCCCAGATCAACGGCGCGGTAGAAAAAGCAAAATCCAAAGGCATTAAAGACGCTTTGATTTTAAACGGGCAGACTGCATTTATCGTGAATGTTCCCAGCAGTACGGTGGTAACAACCATGAGCGGCCGGGAAATGAGCGAAAACGTATTTACAAATATTGACGGAGCCGTAATTTTATAACTGGACCTCTTGAGGAAGTTATTGAGCTTTGACTGACAGAGAAGCTCATGCGGTTTCAAAAAGAAAGAGAGAGATCAAACTTATGATGAGATCATTGTTTTCCGGAGTAGCCGGATTAAAAGCATACCAGACCGGTATGGACGTCATCGGCAACAATATCGCCAACGTCAATACCTACGGATTTAAGTCTTCCAAAACAACCTACCGGGACGTTTATTATCAGACAGTTTCGGGTTCTTCCAACGCGAACACTGCCAGCAGCGTCGGTGGCGGAAACCCTGCCCAGATTGGTTACGGTTCTACCGCCGCAACGGTGGATGTCATTAATACCCGTTCGGGTATGGCGACCACGGGGAACGATAAAGATTGCTATATCGACGGCGAAGGGTATTTTGTAGTTAAGGACGGAGACGGTTACCTCTACACAAGGGTGGGTTCCATCGGGTTTGATGGTGAAGGCAATCTAGTAGACGGGAATCAGAAATTAATCTGTGGAGTCACTGGCGCTACTGATCAGGAAGCAAATGCAATTGCTAAACCCGATATAATTACGATTACTGATTACAATAAGTATAAAAATATCACCATCGGCAGCGATGGAAAAATCACCGGAGAACTGGACGGTACCGTGACAACGCTTGGCACCATTGCGATGGCAAATATCCCGAACCCAGACGGTCTTACCCTTCAGGGCGGTTCTTATTTAAAGTCGGTCAGCAATGCGGAAAGTTCGGGAACCGGCCCAAAAATCACTTATTATGCTCCGGGCAGCGGCGCAACCGGAAGCTTGGTTACCGGTGCACTGGAATCCTCCAATGTAGACCTGGCGAATGAATTTTCACAGATGATCATCACTGAGCGCGGATTTCAGGCGAACTCAAAAATCATCACGGTCAGCGATGAAATGCTTGAGGATCTCGTCAATTTAAAGAGATAATTTAATGACTGCCGTTTCTGAGGTCAACTGCGGCCTCAGAAACGGTCAGTTAGTTAAAAAAGGAGAATTGAGATGATAAATTTGACCAGCTTAAACGGTGTTTCGTTTGCTTTGAACACGAATCTGATTGAAACCATAGAAAATATTCCGGAAACAAAAATCACCCTGACTACGGGAAAATATTTTCTTGTTGCGGAGGAAAGACAGGATATCATCGATAAAATCATCCAGTACAATCGGCAGATATTTCAGGATACGATTAAATTATAAATGAACTTGATAACGGATTTTCCGTAATATGGGTCTTTACCAAGGGAGTGTTTATGTGGATTTTACCAGTATCATAGGGCTGATCGCCGGCCTTGGATTGGTTATTTTCGGAATTGTTTTCGATCCTTCCGCCGGAGTTGTTTGGTCTACCATCAATAACTTTATCGACGTACCAAGTATGGCAATTACTTTTGGCGGTGCGATTGCCGCTACTGTCATCGCATTCCCGATTACTTATTTCAAAGACATTCCGAAGCATATGAAAATAGTGGTTTCACGGAACAGGTACGATCCGCAACAGTACATCAATACGATCGTGGATTTCGCGCAGGAAGCCAGAAGAAAGGGCCTGCTTTCTCTGGAAGATAAGGCCAATCAGGAGCAGGACCCGTTCCTCAAAAACAGCATTATGCTGATCGTGGATGCCATTGACCCGATCAAAGTCAAGGAAATCCTGGACGACGAACTGGACGGGCTGGAGGACCGCCATTCCCATGCATGGCAGTTCTACGAAAAGTTTTCCACCTTCGGTCCGGCTTTCGGTATGATCGGTACCTTGATCGGACTGATCAATATGCTTGCCAATCTGGACATGAATGCGGACGGCGGCGCCACCAGAATGGCACAGGGCATGTCCACGGCACTGGTGACTACTTTCTACGGGTCCATGATGTCCAATCTGTTATTGACGCCGTTGGCCCACAAGCTGCATATGCGTCATGATGAAGAAATGGTGTGTAAGGAAATTGTTGTGGAAGGCGTTATGGCGATTCAGTCAGGTGATAACCCGAAGCATATAGAAGAAAGACTGAACGCTTACGTGTGCGAAAAGAAGAGAATGGAAGCCGGCGGCAGGAGGCAGAGTCCTTCTCAAAGCACGCCCAGCGTGCCCGAAGGAAAAAAGCCAAAACGCAGTAAGAAGTAATCTTGTTTAAATTCAAAGAAACCGAAGCTGAGTATCAGCGTATTAATATAAATACAGGGGTGTGAAAGAATGGCCAGAAGAAAAGCGGATCCCGGCGGCGGCGGTCCAAACTGGCTGGATACGTATGCGGACATGGTAACGTTGCTGCTGACTTTTTTTGTGATGCTGTTTGCCATGTCGACCATGGACGCCACCAAGTGGCAGAAGCTTGTAAAAGCTTTCTCTACCAATAAGCAGGCGACCGCGGCTATGGAGCAGGCTATACAGTCGGATGCCCTGAATTCCGACAGCGGCCCTTATTTTGATGCCGATGCCAATGCCAGTAATGTGAGCTCCGAATCCGGACAGGGGGAAGGCGCCGGCAGCGGTGAAGGAAGCGATCAGGTCACGGACTTTGACAGCCTGTACAAATATTTAAACGATTATGTCCATGAAAATGGCCTGCAGGATTCCGTGCAGGTACATAAAGATGAAAATTACACCTTTTTGACTTTTCAGAACAGTATCTTTTTTAACGGAGACAGCTCTGAACTGCGAGATGATGGGAAAAAAATCCTGGACTTTGTCTGTGACGGAATTAAAAACATTCCGGACCAGATCGGCGAAATCCGTTTCTATGGCCATACCGCCCGCGCGGGTAACTCAACCACTACCACCGCACAGGCTTTTGACCGCGCTTTGTCATCCGACAGAGCAAAAAATGTTTTGCTGTATGTCCAGTTGAAAAATATAATTGACCCGGCCAAAATGGTTTCAGAGGGCTACGGAGAATACCGGCCGATCGTACCGCATGACGGGACGGAAGCCACCCGGGCAAAAAACAGAAGGGTCGAAATTTATATTTCCAAAGCGGGGAAGGTCAGTTCCGTTTTGGATGAGGTTTATAAGGACATTGGGTCTGCTGACAGTAAAGGTGCTGTGAGCAGCAAATGATTAGCTTGACAGTATTAAATTTTCCGTATGCCTTGTGTGCGGGGAATGGGAGGTTTTATGGCAGAAGTATTATCACAGAAGCAAATTGATGAATTGTTGGGCAATTTGCAGAGTGGTCATGTTAATTTTAATGAAATAGAAGAACAGACGACGGCTTCCAAGGTAAAAGAGTACGACTTCATGTCGCCTAAAAAATTTACAAGGGAACAGCTGAAGCTTTTGGATAATGTTTTCGATAATTTTTCGAGGATGTTCAGCCTTCAGCTTGGCGGAATGCTCCGGTCGACCTGTCAGATGGAGATCCTGCAGGTCGAAGAGGAAGAGTATCGGGAGTTCAACAACGCTTTGGGTGATTCCATATTGGTAGCCATCTTCGGAATGCACAATGCCGAAAATAAAATAGACGATAAGCAAATATTGATCGAACTGTCGCGTCCCATTTCCTTTTCCATCATGGACCGCATGCTCGGCGGCAATGGAACGGGCTACGAGATAGAAAGAGATTATACGGACATTGAGCTTTCTCTGCTTGAATATCTGTTTAAGCAGGTCACTCCTCTTTTAAATAATGCCTGGAACAATTATATGGAAATCGATCATACCCTGGATATGATTGAAACCAATTCCCGGTTAATTCAGCTCATACAGCCGGATGAAGCGGTTGCGATTGTTGCAATCGAAATAACCCTTGAAAACCTGAAGGGAAATATGAATATCTGTTTGCCTGCTTCCTCGTTGGAAGAAGTATTTCGCTTTTTCAATTCCAAGTATGTCAAGCCGCCGAAAAAAGATGACCCCGTGGTGGAGCACCAGCGCAAGTCGGCGATTATGCATGGGCTGAAAAGCTCTCCGCTGACAGTGTGTGCAATATTGGGCAAAACGGAAATCAGCCTGAGAGAATTGCTGAATCTGCAGGTCGGCGATGTGATTCCTCTCAATACTCAGGTAAATAAAGATTCTATTGTCCTGGAAGTGGAGGATTTGCCGTGGTTTACCGGCGTAATAGGAACAAAAAAGAAAAAATACGCAGTTAAAATTGACAAATCTCTGCAATAAACGATGAAAGGTGATTTCTATGGAGCCGAATAATGAAGAAACTTTTTCTCCTATGGAAATTGATGCGATAGGGGAGATACTGAATATCAGTTTAGGTTCGTCTGCGACTTCCGTTTCGGAGATGCTGGAACAGAGGGTCAATATAACGACGCCGCATGTTGAAATACAGCCTTCCTCCGAGGTCCATTTTGAATCCATGGAGCCGGCCGTCGCGGTCGAAATCAATTATGTCAGCGGCCTGAGCGGAAAAAACATCCTGATTCTGAAAGAGTCGGATGTAAAGGTAATTGTGGGACTTCTGCTTCATACCGATTATTCCGATCAGGAATTCGTTATGGATGAGATGAGTATCGGAGCCATTTGTGAAGTAATGAATCTGATGATGGGCGCCTCCGCCACCGCGCTTTCCCAATTCCTGAACATGGCGATCAATATTTCCCCGCCGAATTCCTTTCAGATCGATAATTCCGAACAGTTTAAAAGCAAATATTTCAACAGTGATGAACTGGTTGTTGCCGTTAAATTCAATCTGATGATCGGGGACCTGGTCAACAGTGAATTTATCAGCTTGATGACAGTCAACCTCGCGAAAGAAATTATTTCCTCCTTTAGCTTCGGTTCGCCGGCCCCGGAGGAAAAACGCCCGCAGCCGGTGCAGCAACCGCCAGTGCAGCAGCAGTCGGTACCTGCCCCGCAGCCGGAACCGCCCAGAGCCCCCCAGCCGCCGGCGGCGCCGAGAAGGCCGGAGCCGGTACAAACGGCGGTGCCGGAACCCGCTGCAAAGCCGGAACCGCAGCCGGGTTATCAGCAGAATTACAATGTGGGAAGAATGTCCTATCAAAGCTTTGACGAAGCCGATTCGATCCTTACCAGCGATCAGAGCAATAACCTGAACATGATTATGTCCGTTCCCCTTCAAATTACCGTAGAAATCGGCCGGATCAGGAAGCCCATCAAAGATATCCTGGATTTCACTTCGGGAACGATTGTAGAATTGGATAAGCAAGCCGGTTCTCAGGTCGATATCTTCGTGAACGGCAAGCCGATCGCCAAGGGAGATGTCGTTGTGGTAGACGACTTTTACGGTGTAAGAATTACAGAAGTGCTAAGCAATAATGAAATAATGAAATTAATATAAAACGCCGTTAGGTGTAATTTTAGGAGGAACAGGAAATGAGCAAGAAAATTATGTTGGTAGACGACGCGGCTTTTATGAGAATGATGATTAAAAATACTTTGCAGCAGAATGGCTATACGGAGATCGTCGAAGCGGAAAACGGAGAAAAAGCTCTTACCGTCTACGCTGCGGAAAAGCCGGATCTGATTCTCATGGATATCACAATGCCCGTCATGGATGGTCTGGAGTCCCTGAAGCATTTAAAGGAGCTGGACGCAAACGTCAAAGTGGTCATGTGTTCCGCCATGGGCCAGGAAGCAATGGTTGTTGAAGCCTTGAAACTGGGTGCAAAGGACTTTATTGTAAAGCCGTTCAAGCCGGACCGCATTATGAAAACGGTCAACGGTATTTTAGGGTGATGCCGCCGACGGCTGAATAAAGGAGGAACCGTGTTGAACTTTGCTTGGGGTGCCCTGCCGCTGCTCAGCTTTTTTTCAGATATCCTGCCGCTTCTGTTTTCCCTGATTGCGATTGTTTTTGTGCTGTATCTTTGCTATGCATTCAGCAGGTTCATGGCAAACAGGGTCAACAACGTTTCAAAATCGGGAAATATCAAGGTACTGGAGCGGGTGGCCCTGACGCAGGACAAAGGGCTTGTCATTATTAAAGTCTGCAAACGGTACTATCTGGTAGGCTTTGCAAACAACAATATCGAGATTCTGAAAGAACTGGATGAAACGGAATTGAACATCCCCGGATCTTTGCAGAAGGATACCTTTCTTGATGTTTTGAATTCGACGCTGAAAAGCAGATGGGATGTGAAAATAGGCGATGCAATATTCAGAAGAGCCGATAAAACTGAAGACTCCGAAGATAAAAAAGAAAAAAAGTAAGGTCAGTAAAAAGGCTCTGATTCTGATTACGATCTCTCTGGCGCTGATTTTTCTGCTCCCGGTCGGCGCCTCCGCGGCGTCCGTCAATGTCGATGTGAACGGCAAAGGAATGGACACTCTGGAAATTATCGAAATGTTTACGGTCCTTGCCCTTGCGCCTTCCATTCTGATTATGACGACCTGCTTTACCAGGATTATCATTGTTCTGTCTTTTCTTCGCAACGCGCTGGGGCTGCAGCAGACACCCCCGAATCAGGTTCTGATCGGGATCGCGCTGTTTCTTTCGCTCTTTATCATGAATCCCGTGCTGAATGAAGTGAATACGCAGGCGTACCAGCCTTACAAAGAACAGAAAATCACGCAGGAGGAATTCCTGCATAAGGCGGCCGTCCCAATGAAAAAATTTATGCTCAAGCAGACAAAAAAAGAGGATTTGAACCTGTTTATCAATCTTTCCAAAGCGAAGGAGGTCAAGTCGGTCGACGAGCTGTCGATTACGGTAGTGATTCCCGCGTTTATGACCAGTGAACTGAAGCGGGCGTTTACAATCGGATTCCTGCTTTTTATTCCTTTCCTGATTATCGATATGATTGTGGCAAGCACGCTGATGTCGATGGGCATGATTATGCTTCCTCCGGCAATGATCTCGCTGCCGTTTAAGCTGCTGCTTTTTGTGCTTGTGGACGGGTGGGGACTCCTGTTCAAAACGCTGGCGGCCAGCTTCAATATGTAGCTTGGCTTTCAAATAACTGTGGGAGGATGCAGGCATGACAACATCGCAAATCACGGAAGTGATACAGGCTGCAATGGTTGCGGCGCTCAAGCTGTCCGCGCCTATTCTGATTGCCAGTGTTTTACTGGGACTGATCGTGTCCATCTTTCAGGCGGCCACGCAGATTCACGAGCAGACCCTTACTTTTGTTCCCAAACTGGTGGCCATCGCACTGATTCTGGTGATTCTGGGACCGTGGATGATGGAGACCATGAATGATTTTACCATCTACATATTCAGCTTAATAACAAAATTAAACTAAAGCAGCCTCTTTTCCAGAATGGCAGGAAGGTGTGGTCATAAACGAAAAATGGAATTGAATTATGATTTTACTCTTCTGCTTTTCATTTTCATGAGAATGTCCGGTTGCATTCTGTTCAATCCCATTCTGGGAAGAAAAAATCTTCCGGTTGTTCTCAAAGTCGGCCTCACCCTGATGCTTTCGGTTTTTTCCTACCACCTTGTTCCCGCCCAGACGCTGGAAATCCCTTCTTTTCTGGTCCTGTCCGTCAGCCTGCTGAAAGAACTGCTGATCGGTTATATGGTGGGGTATATCATCCAGCTGTTTCTGTCGGTTATGCTCATCAGCGGCGAAAATATGGACATGCAGATCGGTATTTCCATGTCGAAGATTTACGACCCGCAGAGCAACGTGTCCATGCCTCTTTCCGCGTCGTTTATCAATACGATGTTTATTCTAATCTTTTTCGCTGTAAACGGCCATCTGACACTGATTCAGATTTTTGTGAAGCTGTGCGTCATGGTTCCCTACGGTTCCCTCCATTTTGAGCCGGCCATGTACGAGCCGTTAATCAACATGTTCTCCCTCATCCTGGTGTACGCGGTGAAAATGTCTCTGCCCGTCCTTGCGGCGGAGCTGATTACCGAGATCGCCGTGGGCCTGGTGATGCGGGCTGTTCCCCAGATTGACGTTTTCGTCATCAATATCCAGCTGAAAGTAATCCTCGGGTTCGTTATCATCATCATTATGGCGCCGCCTCTGGCATCTTTTCTTGAAAAACTGATTTTACTGATGTTTGACAATATCAATCAGGTGTTTCAGTCATTGCTGTAGCTTCCAGTTCCGTTCGGATCTGATTTTAGGGGGGATGATATGCCAGACAGCAGCAAGACCGAAAAAGCAACCCCCAAAAAAAGGGAAGACGAACGAAAAAAAGGCAATATTTTTCAGAGCAGCGACGTAGTCAGCGCACTGTCCATTCTGTCGCTTTTTCTGATCTTAAAGATGCTTTTTCCCTTTATGTATCATTCCCTTTCCCTTTTCCTTTCCCGGTACATTGCCTATATAAAGACGATCCCGGCGCTTTCGGCCGAATTTGCAATGGATGTGGCCAAAGATGCGCTGATTGCTCTTTTTTTACTGGCCGGGCCGATGATGCTCACCGCCATCGCGGTCGGGGTGATCGCTGCCGGGGCACAGACCAGATTTAAGGTGTCCAAAGAGAACCTGAAAATGAAGTTTTCCAGGATCAGTCCCCTGCAGGGAATCAAACGGATGTTTTCCATCCGTTCCGTCACCGAACTGGTCAAAGCCATGCTCAAAATTTCCGTTATTTTCTATATCCTGTACTCGTCGTTCATGAACATTGCAAAATATTTTACGAAGCTGATGTTCGAAGATATTTTCGATGCCGTGCAGTTCATCCTGAATTCCATCATGGACATTGTCATACAGCTTTCCATGGTTTTTATTTTGATCGCCGCCTTCGACTATCTGTACCAGTGGTGGGAATACGAGCGGAATATCAAAATGTCCAAGCAGGAAATCAAGGAAGAGTACAAACAGATGGAGGGCGACCCGCAGATCAAAGGACAGATCAAGGAACGGCAGCGCAAAATCTCCATGCAGAGGATGATGCAGCAGGTGCCGACTGCGGATGTGATCGTCAGGAACCCGACCCATTTTGCCGTAGCGCTTAAATATGATATCGAAAAAAACAGCGCCCCGATTGTGGTTGCCAAAGGGCAGGATTACGTTGCGCTGAAAATTATAGAGATTGCAGAGCAAAACCATATCCCGATGACTGAAAATGTGCCGCTCGCAAGGGCCTTATACAAAACGGTTGCTGTCAACCGGGAAATTCCGGAGGAATATTATGTGATTCTTGCTGAAATTATGGCCTGGGTATATTCATTGAAAAAGGAGATGAGGTGATATTGAAGGTCCTCAATAATGTCGTAGCAATATTTGTCATCCTCATAGTCGGATTTATCATCATTCCATTGCCTCCTTTTTTACTGGATATGATGTTTATCATAAATATTACGATCTCCATTATGATTTTACTGATGACCATGTACGTGAAGGACGCGCTCCAGTTTTCCGTCTTTCCGTCAATGCTGCTCATAACCACGCTGTTCCGCCTGGCGCTGAACATTTCTTCGACCAGGCTGATTCTTACCCAGTCCGGAAAAGCCGGACAGGTGATTGAAACCTTCGGCAGCTTTGTACTAAAGGGAAATGTCATCGTCGGTTTCATCATCTTTCTGATTATCGTCATTGTCAACTTTCTGGTGATTACCAAAGGCGCGGAACGTGTTTCCGAGGTTTCCGCAAGGTTCAAGCTGGACGCAATGCCGGGAAAACAGATGGCGATCGACGCGGACCTGAGCTCCGGGTTGATCGATGAATCCACGGCACGCCAGCGCCGGACGGATATCCAGCGCGAGGCGGAATTTTACGGGGCCATGGACGGCGCCACCAAATTCGTAAAGGGCGATGCGATCGCCTCCATCATCATCACGTTTATCAACTTTATCGCCGGTACCGTGATCGGCATGGTTCAGGGCGGCAGTACCTTTCAGGAGGTCCTGAATGTCTATTCGATTGCGACCGTCGGCGACGGGCTTGTATCGCAGCTTCCCGCACTGATGATTTCCGCCGCGACCGGTATGATCGTTACGCGCGCGGCGTCCGATTCCAGCCTGAGTATGGACGTTTCGCGGCAGTTTTTCTCCCATCCCGTCGTTATGATCATCAGCGGCTGTACCCTGATCAGCCTTTGCTTTATCCCCGGTATGCCTGTCCCGCAGATTCTGATCGTGGCGGTCGGTATGCTGTTTGCCGGATTCAACCTTCGGAAAAGGAAAGAGCTTGCGGCGGCTGTGGCCGCCAAGGCCGAAACGGCTCACGCAGCGGCACAGCAGCAGGCGGACGACACGGATTATTTCAAAAACATCGACAATATCTACGACCTGCTGAAAATCGACGTCATCGAAATGGAATTCGGCTACAGCCTGATTCCGCTGGTCGACGAAAACAGCGGCAGCAGTTTTATTGAACGGCTGGTTACCTTCCGGAAGCAGTTTGCTGTGGAAATGGGAATCGTCATTCCGGCCGTACGGTTAAGGGACAACGGTACGCTGAATCCAAATCAGTATGTGATCAAGATCAAGGGCGAGGAGGTCAGCCGCGGCGAGATTCTGGTTGACTATTATCTTGCTTTGGACCCGGGCAACCTTACCGGGACCATCGACGGCATAGAAACCATTGAGCCGGCCTACGGCATCCCAAGTAAGTGGATCACCCGGGACAAAAAGGAAATGGCTGAAATTTACGGCTATACCGTGATTGACCCGCTCTCCGTGGTGGTAACGCACCTTTCTGAAACCGTCAAGAAATATGCGCATGAACTGCTTTCCAGACAGGACTTGAACCAGCTGCTGGAAAACATCAAAAAAACCGGTTCCACCATCGTGGACGACGTCATCCCGAACCAGATTACCTTTGGCGGCCTTCAAAAGGTCCTGTGCAATCTGCTGAAGGAGGGCGTTCCCATCAGGGATATGGAAACCATTTTGGAAACCATTTCGGACAACGCCTCCACTGTCCGAGACCTTGAGGTCCTGACCGAATATGTGCGGCAGGCTTTGAAGCGCACGATCACCCGCAAATGGTCCGACGGCGGCCAGATCAGGGTGATTACGCTGGACAGCGAGGTTGAGAGGCTGATTATCAATTCCATCAGCAAAAACGATCAGGGCACGTATCTTTCGCTCGACCCCCAGTCCACGCAGAAGATCATCTCCAAGCTGATGGAGTGTATCACAAAGGTGAAGGATGCGATCAATATCCCGATTGTGCTGACCTCCCCGCTGGTCAGGATTTATTTCAGCAAAATGCTGGAACAGTTTTATCCCAACGCGGTGGTCCTTTCGTTTAACGAACTGAATTCCAATGTCCAGATTCAGGCGGTTGCCAATGTTACTTTGGAATAAATAAAAGATTCAATGATAAATTTTAAGCTTGAAAGGAGGGGCGACTGCAGTGAAGGGTACGGAAACGGAGAAGATAGGAGCAGTGGAGTTATGGACCAGGTATCGTCAGACAAGAAACACCGACCTGCGGAATATGCTTGTTGTTCAGTACAGCTACATCGTGAAGTGCATAGCGTTGAAAACAGTCGGTCGCTACCAGTATTTCAACTATATGGATGATATTGTCAATGAAGGCCTGATCGCTCTTCTGGATGCTGTGGAGAAATTTGATTTTGAAAAAAAGGTGAAGTTTGAAACCTATGCTTCCATAAAAGTGCGCGGCGCCATGATTGATTACATACGCAAACAGGACTGTTTCCCCAGAAGGCTCAAACGTATTGCCAAAAATATCAGCGAGGCGGAAAACATGCTCAACCACCGCCTGGGGCGCAATCCTACGGATCAGGAGATCGCGGATTTTCTGCAGATCAGCCTGCCGGACTATGAAAAGATGCAGGCGGAGACCTGCGTGCTCAATATGCTTTCCTTTGAAGAGATGATCTATGAAAAGGGCGTTGAAAATATTCAGGTCAGCCAGTCGGGGGACTCTATTCACGGGCCGGAGCAGGTTGTGGCGGAAAAAGAGCTGCAGGCCGTGCTTGCGAAGGATATCGAACTGCTCAATGAGAAAGAACAGGTGGTTATTTCGCTGTACTACAAGGAACAGCTGAAAATCAAGGAAATCTCCAGCGTGATGGGAATCAGCGATTCCAGAGTGTCGCAGATTCATTCCAGCGCGCTGAGAAAGCTGAAAAAATCTCTGGCGGAATACCTGAATCAATAGAATGTAGGAGGAAACAGCCATGGTCAGAGGATTTTACGCGCTTGGTTCTGGGATGCTGACACAGAGCAGGATCCTGACCGGCGTCAGCAACAACTTAGCAAATATTGAAACGCCGGGGTATAAAAAGAAGGAAGTCACCACCTCCACATTCGGCAGCATGGTGATTAACCGCGTCGATTCGCAGAAAACGCCCATCGGCACCATGAGCCTGATTACGGCGGCGGATAAAACCAACGTCATCCATTCCGAGGGTACCCTCAAGAGTACGGAGCGTCCGCTGGACTTTGCCATTCAGGGGGAGGGCTTCTTTGCGGTACAGGGGAACAACGGAACGGTCTACACACGCAACGGCAGCTTTAACGTGGATGCGGAAGGCTATCTTGTACTGGACAATGTCGGCCGCGTGATGGGCCAGAACGGGCCCATTCAGATCGGTACCGACCAGTTTACCGCCGACGCGCAGGGAAACCTGACGGTCGGGGGTAATGTTGTCGACAAAATCTCCGTTTATAATTTCGACGATTATAATAACCTTCGGATATCCGGTGACGGAATGTTCACGGGTACCAATGCAACGCTGGTGCAAAATCCGGATATCATGTGGAAAACGATCGAAGGTTCCAATGTAAACGCCGCCGAGGAAATGACGGATGCTCTTTCGGCTCAGCGCAACTTGCAGAACTGTTCCCAGGCGATCAAAATGTACGACCAGGTTTTATCGGATGCCGTCACCAATATCGCCAAAATATAATTTGCCACAGGAAGGGTGTATGAACGATGATCAGTTCTTTTTATACGTCGGCTACCGGAGCCATTAACCTGCAGTCCGGCTTTGATGTCACGGCAAACAATATTGCAAACGTGTCTACGGTCGGCTACAAGCCTTCCAGCGCCTCCTTTGCGGATTTGATTTATACCAATATCCACGCGGAACCGGGAGCAGACAGTCAGCTGAAGAGCGGCCACGGCACAAAGCTGGAAAAAACCGACACCCTCTTTAACGAGGGCGGCCTTCGACAGACGGGACGCGCCCTTGATTACGCGTTGGTAAACTCCAACAATTATTTTGCGGTGGAGTCCAACGGGGAAGTAAAATATACGCGTAACGGAAATTTCCATCTTTCGGTGGAAGACGGAACCAGTTATCTGGTTTCTTCGGACGGCGGCTATGTGCTGGATGCCAACGGCAGCCGTATCGCCATGGAAAGTGAAAAGGATACTCCGGCCATTGGGGTTTTCTCCGTGAAAAATGAGGACGGGCTTGTCCGGTCCGGGAATACCTGTTTTCAGCTGAGCAACCTTTCCGGCGCGGCTGCCGCGGTAACCGACCCGGAAATGAAACAAAACTATTTGGAGGATTCTGCAGTGAATATCGCGGATCAGATGACCTCCGTTATTGAGATGCAGAGAGCTTTTCAGTTTAATTCCAAAATGGTGCAGCTTTCGGATGAAATCATGCAGACTGTGAATTCTTTGCGGTAAAGCTGGTTACCTCAAAATCTGGGGAGGAGTCATGAAATGAGTACAGAGTCCGGTTTAGACCAAGCCAATGTCAATGCAGAGAATGCGAATCAGGAGATACCGGTGAAAGAGGAGCAGCCGCCCCAGATCGATATCAGAGTATCCATGGACAATATGGCGGCGTACCTGAAAGTCAAACCGGCGTATTCCGGACAGAAAATTTCCTATGAGGATATCAGCCCCGCTTTGGCTCAGCAGGGAATCACTTACGGCATCTGCGAAGAGCAAATCCGCCTTTTCTGTAAGGAGGAAAAGTTCTATACCGAGATGCTCTGCGCGAAGGGGACCTATCCCGTTGACGGCACCGACGGCTTTATTGATTATTTCTTCAACACCAGTACGGATTATAAACCAAAGGAAAGGGAAAACGGAACGATCGACTTCCGCGATTTGGAGATTGTTAAGAACGTAGAGAAGGATACGGTTCTCTGTACGATTACGCCGCCGAAGGACGGTACGGACGGCACGGATATTTTCAGTCGGTCGGTTGCCTTTAAGCCGGGGCGCTTTCCGGCCCTGCCCACGGGAAATAACACGGTTGTTTCGGAAGACCGCCTGAGTCTGATTGCCGGTTTGGACGGATGCATCGAGTACAAAAACTCGACCATCAATGTCAGCGATGTCTTTTATGTGCGCGGCGATGTGGACAGCGCTTCCGGAAACATCAACGCGATTGGCTCGGTGGTGGTTATGGGCGATGTGAGAGAGGGCTTTTCCGTCAAGGCGGGAAAAGACATTTCCATTCGCGGAATGGCCGAGGGAGCTTCGATAGAAGCGCAGGGGACCATCTCTATTTCCAACGGGATGAACGGAATGGGGAAGGGGACTTTGAAAGCGGGCGGAAATATCGTCGGCAAATATTTTGAAAATGCGATTTTAATTTCTGAAAATGATATTTACGCGGATATCCTGATGAACTGCAAGGCGACCGTACAGGGCTCGATCATTTTGAAAGGGCGCAGAGCTTCCCTGATCGGCGGCAGTTATCAGGCCGGGCAGAAAATGGTTGTCAAAAGTATCGGAGCGCCGTCTTACACGACGACGTCGGTGTCGATTCAGTCTCAACAGCTTAACGATAAACTCGTAATCGGAAAAGAAGAAAACAGTTTGGAACAGTTGGAACACCAGCGTGCACAGGCTCAGAATGAATTCGAGGAATTTCAGAAAAAATTTGCAGAGCTGACCTCTCTGGGCGGCAGGAACGATTCGGGAAGAGAAAATCTGATGGTGAAGGCCGCCTTAATGAAAAAAATCCAGATGGGGGAAGCGATCAAAGCCATCGATGCGAAAATCCAGAAGCTGAAAGAAACCAAGAACCAACTGTCGGACTACAAAATCGTTGGGACAAGCATTATCTATATCGGCACAAAAATGACGATCGGGCCATTTATCATGAATATCAACAATGACTACAGCAATACAAAATTCTACGCGGGTCCGGAAGGAATTGTTTCCGCCCCGGTCCTTCTTTCCGACCTGCCCTGATTTTCTTTTTATAAGCTTCCAAATAAAACCGCATACTGGATGCTTATTTTTTGCTACGGCCGAAGTGCGGCGGTACGGAGTTTGTCATGTCCATTCAAAAGCTTGAGCAACTGAATGAAATGCACATTGATGTTTTAAAAGAAATCGGTAATATCGGGGCCGGAAATGCCGCTACATCCCTGGCGAAAATGCTGGACACGGAAGTAAACATGATGACGCCGGTCGTCAAAATTCTGGATATCTCAGAAGCTGCGAATTTGCTGGGCGGCCCGGAAAACGTCGTCATCGGCATTTTATCAAAGCTGAAGGGCGACATCGAGGGAATCATGATGTTCATCATAGAGCAGGATTTCGGAAAGTCCATCCTGACTTCCCTGCTGGGCGTTCAGGAGGTCAGCTGTGACCGGTTGTCCGATATGGAGCTTTCCGCCATTTCAGAGATTGGAAATATCATGATCGCGTCGTATACGGGTTCTATCGGAACTCTTTCGGAAATGAACCTGAAAACCACTGTGCCCGCAATCACTGTGGATATGGTCGGCGCTATCCTCAGCGTACCGGCCATAGAAATGGGTTCTGTTTCAGATAAAATTATTTTTATTGAAGATGACTTTTTAAGCGGCAACGACAATGTTACGGCAAACATGCTGCTGGTGCCTTCTATTGAGTCCCTGAATAGATTAATGGAGAAGTTAGGTATTCAACTATGAGTGAAACGTTTACGATCGGGATATCGGATATGAAGGTTGCCAAAAGTATGGACTCGCTTGTGACTTACGCGCTTGGTTCCTGTGTAGGGATCTGTTTATACGATCCGGTGATGAAAGTAGGGGGGTTGGGACATATCATGCTTCCAACCTACCCGGTTAACAATCCTAAAGAAAATCGCTTCCGCTTTGCGGACACCTGTATTCCGGAAATGCTCCTTCAAATGGAAAAGCTGGGCTGCAACCGCCGGCGGATAACGGCTAAGATTGCCGGGGGAGCAAAGATGTTTGAGGTTGCGGATGATTCCAGTTTCGGCAATATTGGCCAGCGCAATATTTCGGAGGTCAAAAATACCCTGAGTAAGCTGCAAATCAGGATTTGTGCGGAAGATACGGGACTGAACTACGGAAGGACAGTCTATTTTTATACAGAGGACGGCAGAATGGTGGTCAAATCCTTCTCCAATGGGATCAAGACATATTAATGCGAAGGAACATCATGGACAAAAGAACAAAGGTTTTCTTCCAGGCGGATTGAAAGAAAACCTTTGTTTTTTTATTAATATTTATTTGATGTTTTGAAACATGCCGTCCTGTCCTTCGCTTCGGCGGCCCTGATTGATTTTTTCTCTGAGTTCGTCGCACTGCTTCCGGAGTTTATCGCGGGCGGACTGATCCAGCACGGCCGCTTTCTGCAGGATGAAATGATACTTTTTGGAGAGCTCCAGGATATGCCGTTCCTCTTCGCTGCCGCAGTCCGCTTGCGTTACGTTCCCGTTCAGGAGCTTTGTCATGCGTTCCCGCTGCTCCGGCGGGAGTTCTGCGGCCAGCCGGTCAATCAGGTCGTTGCACTTATTGATCCGTTCAATAAACACGCCGCGCTGTTCCAAAAGACCGTCCAGCTGAATATCGTCCTGCATGCAGCGCAGTTCAATTTGTTTCGTCAGGTCCCAGATTTGAGTCAGTAAGATCACTTTTTGGTCAAGACAGGCAATGATATTTTCTGTTGACATAAGTCCTCCGCAGGGCAAGGGTGTCAAACCCCGCTGTTTTTATTGATATGGCTCAGTTTTTCCGCTTCTTCCCACGTATCCCTCATTTGTTCCACCAGCGGTACCAATTCATCCAGCACAGCGGCGTCGCGCCTGACTTCCGCTTTGATGATCTCCTGATTGAAGAAATAGTACAGATCATATAAATCATGGCTGATTTCATAATTCCAGTCCAATACGGAAGAGAGGTAGCTGAAAATATTCTTGCTTTTTCCGGTACACTTTTCAGCCGTGGCGTAGTTCTTGTCCTTCAGCATCATCGAACCGTAATGGAGGTTCTTTAACGCTTCGTTCAGCAAAGTAACCAGCTGTTCTCCCTTGGACATGGTGTTGATGGATTGCTCCTTGTACTGCATAATGGGATTGCTCTGCATGATTTTTCATCCTCCTGCGGGTTTGATTCTATCGAGGCTGTCAGCTTGAGGTACTGGTCTGGAACAAAGATGCTTGGGAATTCATGTTGCTCAGATACTGTTCCAGACGGGTAAATTTCGCGTAATATTGCTCCTGCTGCGTTGCGAGAAGCGTTTTCAGCTCCTTGATTTTCGTGTTATAATCGGTTACCTCTTTTGTCAGGGTGCTGTTGTCTACCTTTGTACTGTTGTCCACACCGGCTTTTGCAATTAAGATGCCGTCGCCGCCGGTGGTTTTGATGTTTTTGTCGATGACGCTCTGCATCCGGGCCGCAATGCCGTCTTCGCTGGTAAACAGGGAGGCTACTTTGTCCGGATTGTTGTTTAAAGCGTTCTTCAAAGTGTCTTCATCGATTGTCAGCTGGCCGTTGGCGGAATAATCGTTGGCTTTGGTCGAGATACCGATCTCATAAAGAGCCGCTTTCATCGACGCGACCTGATCCGTCATGGAGCTGCGCAAATCGGTGCTGAGGTTGCTCAAAATGGAATCGCCGTTTAAGATTCCTTTTTTCGCCTTTGCTTCCCAGTTCTTGATTTCATCCTCGCTCATGTCCGCCTTCTGCGCGTCCGTCAGAGGATTATAGGTTTCGTCCGTATCCTTGCGCTCGCTGACCTTATCGTTACACAGCTTGATAATCGCATTGTAATCTTCTACAAAGCTTTTGATCTTGTCGTACAGATCATCCGTCTGGTTGTTGACGGAAAAAGTAATGGGTTTTTCTGCGGAAACGGTGGTGTCCGTTTTTGCCAGCAATTCAAAGTCGACGCCGTCCAGTGTGAACTTGTTTTCCGTTCTTGTGATTTCAATCGCGTTTGCCGGGTTGCCGTCAAAGCTGATCGTCATTTTGGCATCCTGTGGTTTTTGCAGAGTGTATTCACTGGTATTTTCAACGTAGTTTCCATTTTCGTCTTTTGTCGGCACAGTCCCGAAAAGCACAGTGGCAAGGTTGCCGTCTCCGACATTTGCAATGTCCACGCGGCTGCCGCTGCCGCCGTTCTTGGCGGCTACGCTGAACGTATCGTTGACACTGGAGTAAGTGATGGTTACGTTGGCCTGCGCGTCGTTATTGATGGTTTTCATAATCGTGTCAATGGTATCAGTGCTTTTAAAGGTGAATGTCTTATCGTTGATGGTAATACCGTAAGTACCGTCTGAAGATGCTTTCAAAGGAGTTTCAGCGTTCAGATTTTCCTGTACGTCTTCCAGGTCCTTGTTGGTGTTGAGACGGTTCGTTTCACCCGCGTAAATCCCCAGCGCTCCGGTTTTTCCCAAAACGCCGGACACGTCGCTCGATTCAATCGCAATCACAGAGGTACCGCTTGCCGCTTTAAAATTCAGGCTTTTTGTGGTGTCGTCATAAGAAACCTGAAATTTGTTGTTTCCGTCGGCATCTTTGCCATAGGAGGTCGTCAGGCTCTTTTGAATATAGGTGGCTAAATCGGCAGGCGTGGAATACTGACTCTTTTCGCTTTCCTTGAAAGTGATGTATTTGTCGACGCCGTCCAGACTGACCGTCAGGGTGGAACCGGAAAGGGAATCGCCCAGATAGCTGCTTACCAGCTTTTCACGGTTGTAGGTACCGGAGGCGGCGATGGAACCGTCCTCCTGCTTCAGGCCAAGGCCCTGCAGCAGGTTCTGACTTCCGCCTGTGATGATTAAATCCCCGGCTGAACTGCTGAAAGAAACGACCCCGTCAGTAATGTCCACGCTCAGCTTATCCTTTAAAGCGGAGTTGGAGCGGATCGCTTCCTCCAGAATGGCTTTCACAGACATGGTGCCGAGCGAATCGTCCGACGAGATGGACGTGTTGGAGGGGATACTGAGCGTATAGGTATTCTCCCCGATTTTGATATCCAGCGTGGAGCCTGCAGCCAGCGTGCTTTTAAAGAAGCTGTCCGTATCGGTATCGCCGCCCTCTATCGCGGTGCTGCCGGAGGTATCCTTCGATAAGCCAAGGCCTTTTAAAAGGCCGTCGCTTCCGCTTGTTATTTTAATATCCGCACTGGAAGAGCCTGTCTTCGTCAGGGTGACTTTTCCGTCTTCGTTAACGGTAAATTTTACGTTACCGGCAAGCTTGTCGGTTTTGGCGATCTTTGCGTTCAGAGCATCCGTAACCTTGCTGAGAGCGGCGCTATCGCCGCTTGTCAGCGTAAAATCACTGTCAAGGGCAAGCTGATAATCCTTACCGTCATAATTGACCGTAATGGAGGAGCCCGCAACCGTGCTCGGCCGCCAGACCTCGTTTACGGCGCCGGAAATCGTCTGATCCGACACCTTGTGTTTCGAAGCAAAACCGGCCTGCTGTGCGAGCTGTGTAATGCCGGTCACGACCATATTTTTAGCGGTGCTTGCGCTTCCGCTCACATTTAAAAAGGAAGATGTGTTCTTGATGGATGTTGAATTGAAAAAGGCCGAGTTCAGAATGCTGGAGCTGCTGGTGGCCGAAGAAAAATATTTCGATTGAAATTCCTGCAGGGCTGTAGTGACTTCCCTGTAGGACTGCTGTCTCCAAAGGGCAATCTGTTTTAATTGTCCCTGCTTGTCTATTTTGCTCTGCGTTCCCGACGTCAGCTGTTTGACCAGCGTGTCCGTATCCAGCCCGGATACCAAACCGCTCATACGCTTGGACGAAGTTGCCGTTGCATTCAGTGAAGATGCAAGACTCGATGACGCTGTACTGATCATAAATTTACCTCCTGACAGAAAATGCCTTCTACATCAACCTCTTTGTCTTATATATCGTATGAAAAGCCTAAAAAATTAGCAAAAGCATAAAAGATCATAAAATTATCTTTAAAGAACCACTTTCTTTTGACGATATATATTGTAATATGGTATGATATGGATGCATAGGTACAATTGATCCGAATTTGAAGATATAAAGGGGATGGTATAGAATATGACTTTTGTTCCGATTGACAAATTGAAGGCGGGAATGATCCTGGACAGAGATATTTATCTGTTTAACAGCATCACTTCAAAAATCATTATGTTGCGATGCGGGCAGATGTTAACACAGGCATATATTGAAAAACTGCATGAATTCGATATTCTTGGCGCTTATATTCATACCGATCAGGAGAAAGAACGAACGATCACCACGGCGCAGCCACATGCCAGGCAGCCGGTCAAAAGGGAACTGCGGCAGGAAGCCCTCAGCAATATCCATCAGGTATACGACATGTTCAACCAGGTAGCACAGAAAATTAACGTCAGCAGCATCAACCAGACGATGAATATTTCCAAAAAGCTTGTCAACTCATTAAGATGTAACGTAGAGGCTAAAATCAGTATTGCAAACCTGAAGATGTATGACGATTATACATATAACCATTCTTTGGGAGTCTCCATTCTTTCCATTGCCATTGGACTGGAGCTGGGACTGAAAACACAGGATCTGTATGACCTTGGTCTGTGCGCCCTTCTTCACGATATCGGAAAAATGGCGGTACCTATTTCCATTATTGCAAAGCCCTCCAAACTGACGGCGGAGGAGTTCAATATTGTCAAGCAGCACCCCGCCAAGGGAGCGGAATTTTTTTTAAAGCACCATCTGGCCAACAATGTCATCTGTGCCGGTGTGCTTACGCATCATGAAAAATATGACGGGACCGGTTATCCCAACGGCCTTTCCGGCGACGATATTCCTTTGTTCGGAAGGATTATCTCCGTGGCCGATGTTTATGATGCTTTAACCTCGTTCAGACCATACAGAAAGCCGTCGACCCCGGCGGAAGCGATTGAATATATCATGGGTTCCAGCGGCATCGCGTTCGACCTTGCCATTGTACGGGCGTTTCTGAACAAGGTCGCCCCTTATCCGATTGGCTCTTGCGTCAAGCTGAGCAACGGAGAACTTGCCATTATTGTCAAACAAAACGATTATAATCCGTCCAGACCGGTGATCCGTCTTTTCAATAAGCCGGATGTCCTGATGGATTTATGCATGCAGCGCGATGTACAGAATATTGTTGTTGAAAATATCTGTGATGTAAAAACGGCGGAAAATTATTAAACAAAAGCAGAGAGGGCATCAGACCATGGTCTGATGCCCTCTCTGTATCAGGAAAGCGGAATCGCTTAGTATTTCGGGAATGAAAAATCCTGTCCGACGGCCATATCCAGCACAGGCTGTGTATCGGCGGCTTCCGGAATGTCGCCGTCCGCATCGGCTTTAACGTGGAACTGGCCGACCAGCTTTTTCAGATTGCGTGCGTGGCCGGACATTTCTTCGCTTGCGGCAGCACTCTGTTCGGCGGTGGCGGAATTGGTCTGGACCACGGCGGAAATCTGATCCACACCCAGAGTGACCTGGCTGATTGCGGTCGCCTGTGCGTTGGAAGCCTCTGAAATGCTGGTGATCAGATTGGTGGATTTCAGGGTCGCCTGAATAACGTCGTTCAGGGTGGCCGCAGTGGCGTCCGTAATTTTCTTGCCTTTTTCGACTGCCAAAAGCGAATTTTCAATCAGGGCGGTGGTATCCTTGGCCGCATCCGCGCTCTTGCTCGCAAGATTGCGGACTTCGTCCGCGACAACGGCAAAGCCTTTGCCGGCTGCGCCGGCGCGGGCCGCTTCCACGGCGGCATTCAGAGCGAGGATATTGGTCTGGCGCGCAATATCGTCGATGGTTTTGATGATATTGCTGATCTTGGTGGACGACTCGCTGATCTCGCTCATCGCCTGCAGCATCTGGTTCATTTCGTGAGAAACACCCTGGATTTTATTTTCAGCTTCGGTAGAAGCCCTGTTCGCTTCCGCCGCGTTGGCGGCATTCTGCTTTACCTGCTCTGAAATTTCGGTGATGGAGGCCGACAGCTCCTGAATGGAACTGGCCTGTTCGGTAGCACCCTGCGCCAAAGCCTGAGCCGCACTTGCAACCTGTACGGAGCCGCTCGTGACCTGATCGGCGGAACGGTCGATTTGAACCATGTAGGTGTTCAGTTTGGAGGAAATATTTTCAAGCGCCGTCCTGATTTTTAGGAAATCACCCTGAAAATCACGGGAAATTTGAATGTCAAAATTGCCGTTTGCCATTTCGCCTAAAGCTTCCGTGATTTCATTGATGTTTTGTTTCAGCTCCGAGACGGTATCGGAAAATGCTATTGCAAGTTTGCCGGTTTCATTTTTTGACTGGTACTGGATGTCCACATTCAGATTTCCCTGGGCCATCTGTTCGGCGGCCTGTGTCAGCTCCGCAAGCGGGCGGCGGATTCTGGCCGAGGTAAGCTTGGCAACAAGGATTGATGTAAAGCAGGCTGCCACAATCAATACAATGGCCAATGGGAAAAGGGCGCTGGATTTCAGGTACAGATAAACTGCGGCCCCGCTGCAGACGATGGACAGCACCGTCACCGCAACAAATGAAAACATCAGTTTCCTAGAGATTTTTATATTATCCAATCGCATTTTTATAGTTCCCCTCTATGTATTTATTCTGCTTCTGTTTTTGCAGCGTTACTGACAATTTCAATTTCTTCCTCGTTCAGTATTTTACTGGTGTCCAGCAGCATGACGACTTTGTTGTCCACCTTCCCGATACCGGTCAGGTATGCCGTGGTACGATCCTTGGACATCCTTGGGGCGGGCGAAATATTCTCGTCGCCGATAGTTGTAACCTCATCGACGGAATCCACGATGAACCCTATATGGGTCTCTTCAATTTTCGTTACGATAATACAGGTGTGCTCGTCGTATTCCACTTCTTCTTTCTTAAATCTCAGGCGCACGTCTATCACAGGGATGATATCGCCGCGGAGATTGATGACTCCCTTGGCGTAGCTGGGGGAGTCGGGGATGGGTGTGATTTCCTGTTTGCCAATGATCTGGACCACGTCCGCGATCGGAACGCCGAACAGCTGGTGGTCGGTCCAGAAGGTCAGGTACTTGCCCTTCATTTCATTGGTTTCGATTTCCTCATCCGATAATGCCAGATTTTTTTCATTCTCCATTTTTTACCACCCTATCATCAATATAAAAATATGAGTATCTTATTTCGACTCGCCTTTTTCTTCGCGTGAGTTTTTGATTTGTTCCCTCTGCATTTCAAAAATAAACTTGCACAAAAGGTCAAACTGGCGGGTTGAATTATCCAGAAAAGAACAGCCGTACCCGTTCAGCGCATAATTCACAGGCTCGGTTCGCTGAACCTGACAGCAGAATGTGACCTCCATATCATACAGATCCAGCGTCATGATAAAGGACTGGCCAATATCGAGATATTCCCTTGTTGTGATAAATACGCCGCTCAGACTCAGATCCGTCACGGTTACGCCGAACAGCTTCGTTTCCTCCTCTTCAGGCGATGAATCCTCCTGAAGCAGGAAAGCCCGCGTCGGAATGCTGACTTTCAGGCGGAAAAAGCTTCTTCGTTCAAATTCGGCAAGGCTTTGCAGGTCCGTAATCGTCATCATTTCCGAGGTGGAGAGAAAAACCTTCCCAATCAGTACTTTGAAGCCCAGAGATTCATTGTAAATATTGATTTTCACAGGCATATTGCAGTGCAGGGTCGGCAAAATGTCAAAGCTGTTCTGAATTTTAACGGAGTCCTTACGGATTTCGCTGAGGATTCCGGTAGCAAGCAGTTCGTTGGTAAGAGTCTTGATTTCGCAGGGCGAGTGCTGATATTGTTCAGAAAGCGGATACATGGGAAGAACCTCCAAAACAAACGTATTCGGCAAAATTACTTAACAGGGAGTTGGACTTCCTCACCGTCTGAAAGGATTTTTTCAATATCCAGAAGCATGACCGCGTTTTCGTTCAGGGTGGCAATTCCCTTTACATAATGGTTTGCCGTGTCCCTTGCGAATCGGGGGGTCTCGCTGATCTGGTTTTTGGAAACGTTTGTGACGTCGTTTACGCTGTCAACGATGAATCCGACGCTCAGCTCGCCGGTTTCAGCCACGATGATGCTGGTGTGGTCGTCATACTCCTTCGGAGTCTTGTTGAACTTCAGCCTGATATCCACCAGCGGAACAATTTTTCCCCTCAGATTAATAACGCCGATGATAAAAGGCGGCAAATTGGGGATGAAGGTGACGGGCTGCATCCGGATGATCTCGACCACCTGACTGCTCGGAATTGAGAACAGTTGCCCTTCAATAAAGAAGGTAAGATATTTTTCCGTCGTCATATTCTCATTGGCCGAGGTCGTAATTCTATTTTTTACTGCTGTTTCTGCCATACTGTTTCACCTTTTCTACCGCTGCCGTTTCGGTAAGAGTTTTTGTGCTGCCAATCCCGGCATTATTTTGGCGGCACTCTAATCAGGTCACATAAAAAATCCTATAAATATATATCGGCTTAATTTTAAAATAATTAGTATTAAAGCTCGGAAAATATCTGTTTTTCCGTACTTTTTTCCGGCGCGGGTACGGGGCTGTTCTGCGAAGGAGCCGTCCCTTTTCCCGAGGCGTCGAAGGAGTAGTTTAAAAAGTACAGATAAATGTCGACGATGGCCTGATAGAGTGCGGGGGGGACTTCCGTTCCCGCTTCCAGCTGGGAAAGGAGGGAAGCGAGGGAGTCGTCGTGGTAAACCGGCACGCCGTTCTCCTGCGCAATGTCTATGATTTTCTGCGCCGCGTAGCCGGAACCGGAAGCGACGACAACCGGTGCGCTGTGCGGGGAATCCTGGGAATACCGCAGGGCGGCTGCGTGATTCGTCCGGTCATACTGTGACATCGATGACATTCTTCCTTTCGTAGATTCTTTTTAAAACCCGCTTTTCTATGCTTGGGCTGCCTTCCTGCAGAAACTCAACGCTCTGCGCGGACAGGCCGTTTTTAGAAAATATTTCGGAAATCCGGCTGCCGATTTTCCGGCTGTTTTTCATTAAAGCGGGCGGGCAGCGCATCTGGATGTCGGCTTTTCCGTTGGAAAGGACAATGGAAGCTTCAAAATTTCCCAGAGCCTTGATGTCGAACGACAGATAGAGCCGGACCGGCTTCGGTTCCCCGCGGCTTCTTTTTGAAGATTTTCCGCTGTCGTCGTCTTTTTCGATCCAGATTTCTGAAAACAGGAACTGACCGTTGTAATTCAGCGGCAGCAGAAGATGGGTGAAGGGCATATAAACGCTGTTGTCCAGCAGAAGAGACAGGACCGTGTCCTTGTAAACCGACTGGCTTGCGCCGGAAGGGCCTTGGCGCAGATTTTCGGAAAGGACCTTCATCAGCGAATCGTACAGCTGGTTTTCCGGCTTTTGGGCGGCGTTGGTGACACTCTTCAAAAACATGGCCCGGATTTGGCTCATTTTGTCATCGGGCAGATTGAGCTCGTATTTGCAGTAGTCGAGCAGTGCCGTAAGCTTCTCCACGACTTCCTGATGGGAGCTGGTATTCAGGCGGGCGGTGTGATGGACCAGAAGGGTAATGGTGTCCCTTGCCGCGCCGAAATCGTTGGTGGAAGCGACATACTTGCTCAAAAGGGGAAGAACTTTCTCCTTCAGCAGGCTGAGGTTCATGTCCAGGCTGTTGACAGGCTGCTCGGTCATTAACTGATCCGCCAGCTCCCGCAGCTGTTTGCCGTAGGCGCCGGGAATCTGAAGGGCGAGGGTGTCAAGGCTCTGGGCGATCGCCGATGTGGTTTCCGAAATTGAAAAATACCCGTCGAACGCCTTCAGAAAATCGGCCAGAGGCTTTTCCAGGCCGCTTTCCGGATATTCGTTCATCAGGTTTCGGAGAACGTCGAATACGGGCCCGGAAAATTTCGTATGATTGCTTCCCTGAAACATGAGGTTCTTCAACATGTCGTCCGGCTGCATTTTCATTGCGGCAGAGAGCTGTTTCATCAGCAGGGAAACCGGCCTGTTGTCATGGACGTTTTCCGAGCGGCTGAAGGTTTCAAATACGATTTTCTGCAGAGTCTGTGAAAGTGCGGGCGTTTCGCCCAGCTGCTGCAGAAATTTACTGAAAACGGAATTCCGGTTCAGCAGTAGATCAAAGTTGCTGTTCTGGTTGCCCTGCTTGTCGGTATTTGGCTGAAGCACCTTCGTAGGGTCGATGGGCACCATGGATTCCGGCTGTTTTGTCGATGAAATTTTCGGGAGGCTTTCATTTGTGGTAACGGGTGTGGTAATTCTTAGGTTATCGGGCATAAAATCACCTCGAAAATATAAATTGGCGTTAATTTTATAAAATTTGTTACGATATATATATTACAAAGTATTATTAGGCGGTGAAAATTAATGGACAACAATATGGAATCCATGCTGGAAGTATATTTATTTGAAGCAAACGACCTACTTGAGCACCTTGATGAAATTCTGATTAACTGCGAGAAAGCGAATGCTTTCGATACCGACAGCATCAATGAGATTTTCAGGATCATGCATACAATTAAAGGCTCTTCCGCAATGATGCAGTTCAACAGTCTGATGACGATTTCGCACAAGGCGGAAGATTTGTTTTACTATGTACGTGAAAACGGCATTGACGAAAAGCACAACGCGGAGCTTTTCGAGCTGATGTTCCGTTCCAGCGACTTTATCAAGGATGAAATATCCAAGGTGGAAAACAATGAGCCGCTCACAACAGATATCGGCACTTTTGAGCAGGAAATTAACGATTTTCTTAAAAAGATTTCTCAAAAAGAACCCGAACAGGCCAAAATTCAGCCTCAGGTTCCGGCCCCCGCACCGGTTCCCGAACAGCCTGCGGTTTTGTCCAAAGCCATCCCCGCAGAAGAAGCTTCCAAACAGATCCAGGCATCTGCCGCTCCCGCCCAGGCAGACCCTGATTATCCCTATTCCGTCAGAGTGTTTTTCGATGAAGAAACAGAGATGGAAAACCTTCGCGCAATCATTCTGGTGAATGCAATCAGGGATATTTATCAGGATATCCGGTATTTTCCGCAGGATATTGACAGGAATCCCGCCAGCGCCGAAGAAATCATCAGGAACGGCTTTTTGATTTCTTTTAAAGAGCAGCAGGGCCTGACAAGCGTGCTGAAAATTATAGAAAATTTTGTCTATACCAAAAATTATACCGTTTTGAATAAACCGGAAGATGCGTCAAAAGCAGAATCTGCTGAAAAAACCGCTTCGGGGAACAGCGCGGCCGGTCAGGAAACCCAGGGAACCAATCATGGCTCCGTTAAGCAGAATCTGATCAACGTCAATCTTTCCAAGCTGGACAACCTGATGGATTTGATGGGGGAAATCGTTATTACCGAGTCCATGGTGACAACGACTCCTTCCGCTCAGAGCGGCGCGGGTGTGGACAATAACTTTAACAAGGCGTCCCGCCAGCTGCGCAAGCTGACGGACGAGCTTCAGGAAATTGTAATGTCCATCCGGATGGTGCCGATTTCCGGCGTATTTCAGAAAATGAACCGTATCGTGCGCGATATGAGCAAAAAACTGGACAAGGATGTCCAGCTGGTCATGATCGGCGAGGATACCGAAGTGGATAAAACCATCATTGACAATATCGGCGATCCGATCATGCATCTGGTCCGCAACGCCATGGACCATGGGATCGAGACAAAGGAAGAACGCGCGCAGACGAACAAATCTCCCAGAGGGACCGTTACGCTCTCCGCTCAGAACACGGGCGGCGAGATCCTGATTTCGGTGCAGGATGACGGAAAGGGTATCGATAAGAAATACGTCCTGCAGAAAGCGAAAAGACAGGGGCTGCTGAAAAAGCCGGAAAAAGAGTATTCCACCCGGGAAATCTACAGCTTTCTGCTCATGCCCGGATTTTCCACCAACGACGTCGTGACGGAATATTCCGGCAGGGGCGTGGGAATGGACGTTGTAAAAAAGAATGTGGAGAAGGTCGGCGGAGACGTTTCCCTGATCAGCGAGGTCGGGAAGGGAACCAAAATTCTCTTTAAAATCCCGCTTACGCTGGCCATTGTGAACGGCATGAAAATCTCTGTCGGCGAGACGGTGTTTACGATTCCGATCAACAATATCCGCCAGTCGTTCAAGGTGGACCAGTCCAGCCTTCACTATGACACCGATATGAACGAGATCATCATGGTCCGCAACCAGTATTATCCGGTCCTGAGGCTGCACAAGCTTTTTGGGATTGAGAGTGAAATCACCGATATCGACAGCGGCATCGTTATTCTGGTGGAGACGCACGAAAAGGCGTACTGCATTTTTGCGGACGCTCTTTTGGGCGAACAGCAGGTGGTCGTCAAATCCCTGCCGATTTACCTTAACCAGTACAATGTAAAAGAAACCGGCATCACCGGATGCGCCATTCTGGGGGACGGCAGCATCAGCCTGATTCTGGATATCCTCAATCTTTACAACAATAACTGATGTTTCAGGGGAGATATGAAATTCGCGGAGGAAAACGATGATACGTTTGACCGATAAAGAGTTCAACGATATCGTAGCTTACATAAAAGGCAATTACGGGATCAATCTTACCAACAAGAGACAGCTGATAGAATCGCGGATGCAGTCCATTCTGCTCGGAAAGGGAATTGATAATTTTTCGGACTATTTCGATTTGATAAAGCAGAATAAATCCGACGAAATTACCGCAATGCTGAATAAGCTTACGACGAACCATACTTATTTTTACAGAGAACCCGCACATTTCAATTTTTTAAAGAATACCATCCTGCCGATGCAAGAAAAGACGAACGCCCGCAGGGACATCCGCATTTGGAGCGCCGGGTGCTCGTCGGGGGAAGAAGCATATACCGCCATCATGACGATGATGGATTATTTTGGGCTGAAAAGGGCCGGCTGGGATTTCCGGATTCTCGCGACGGACATCTCCCTGAAAGCCATGGAAGCGGCGAAACACGGACTGTACGGAACGGAATCCCTGAAGGATATTCCAAAGACATGGGAACAAAGGTATTTTATCAAACGGGGCGAAAATCTTTTTGAATTGAAGGAAGAAGTCAGAAATCAGGTCTTTTTTAAACGGCTGAATTTGATGGAACCGTTTTCGTTCCAGCAGCCGTTTGATTTGATTTTTTGCAGAAATGTCATGATCTATTTTGACCAGCCGACCAAAAATGCGCTGATTAACAAGTTTTACGACGTGTTGAAGCCGGGCGGCTATCTTTTTATCGGACATTCCGAGACTGTGCAGAGAGATACCTCGAAATTTTTATATATTGAACCGTCAGTTTATCAGAAAGGATCAGTATCAATATGCCGATGAATCGAAGAATCCGGGTCCTCATTGTAGACGATTCTCTCTTTTTCAGAACAGCGCTGCAGAAAGCGCTGCTGAGCGACGCGAATATTGAAATCATCGGGAGCGCATCCAATGTGGCCGAGGCGGAGAAAAAAATCATGGACCTGTCTCCGGACGTCGTGACCATGGATGTGGAAATGCCGGATATGAAGGGGACGGATTTTCTGAAAAAACTGATTCCCGTCCATCCGGTTCCGGTGGTTCTGGTCAGTTCGCTCGATATTGGAATTTTTGAGGCTTTAAGTGCGGGAGCGGTTGATTTTGTGTTAAAGCCGAACCTGCGCGACAGCAACGACTTTTCTATTTTCTGTCAGGAGCTGTGCGTCAAAATCAAAATCGCTTCTTCCGCAAAGGTGAAACATACACCCTCCCTTGCGTCGATCGCTTCCCTCCCGCTCGTTCTGTCAGGCAAGGACCCGGCGGAACATATTATCGCCATCGGAGCCTCCACGGGCGGCACAGAGGCTACCGCCGAAATTCTGCAGCAGCTTCCCGCCGATATACCGGCGATTCTGGTGGTGCAGCATATGCCGGCGGGTTTTACCAAAATGTATGCGGACCGGCTGAACAAAATCTGCAAATTTACGGTCAAGGAAGCAAGTGACGGGGACCGGGTCGTACAGGGTCAGGCGCTGATTGCCGCCGGGGACAGGCATATGACCCTGGAGAAGGATTTTAAGGGCTATTATGTAAAGTGCGCCGCGGGGGAAAAAGTCAGCGGCCACTGCCCGTCGGTGGACGTCCTGTTCCGCTCGGTGGCCCGAACGGCCGGTAAGGATGCCATGGGCATTATCCTGACCGGTATGGGCAAGGACGGGGCAAACGGGCTTTTGGAAATGCGGCAGAAGGGCTCCTATACCATTGGACAGGATAAACAATCCTCCGTTGTCTACGGAATGCCGATGGTGGCGTTTGAGATCGGCGCGGTTGAAAAACAGGCGCCTTGTTCCTCTATTGCCAGGCTGATCATCCAAAAATTGAATAAATAATATTTATAATGAAAATATTTGTCTAAATTGATTAAATTTTACGAAATATTGTCGATATAGAATAGGGAAAAGCATTCTTTGATTGTGGTTGTGTGTGAGAATGCGTTACTTTTCGTGCTTGAGCTGTAGCGAAAAGCACTCCAGAAAAAGCACTTCAGAAGGGTACGTGGTATTAAGTGAAAAAAGAAAGAAAAAAGAAGATCAAGGTAAGAAAGAAAACCAGCCTGAAAAGAACTCTTCTTCTCGGGATGGTAGGTCTGGCGGTTGCAATCAGCATCGTTTGCGGGACGACAAGCGCCTTTTTGCTTTATTCCAATTCCAGCAGCAATATGGTTTCTCTGATCAATACCAATTCGGTTGCTTATAATCAGGCTGTGCAGCAGGCGATCAATATGTATAAGCTAAGGGCGGAATCCATTGCCGGCAATCAGCAGATTACGGATGAAACGCTGCCTGTTTCCTCCAGAAAGGCAGTGCTGCAGATGCTCTGCCAGCGCTACAATTTTATAGAAGTCGGTCTTGCAGATTCCAGCGGAAGAACGCTGGACGGCACCGATATCAGTGACAGCGACTATTTTCAGACGGCACAAACAGTAGGAACGACCTATGTTTCCAGCCCTGTGGTCAGAAAGACCGATTCCACCGTGGTGCTGTATGTCGCGGCCAAGGTAAACAACGGAAGCGATTATGGCGGCGTTGTTTACGCGGCTTTAAGCAGCGATACTTTCAGCCAGATGCTCGACAATATTTCCGTCGGTAAATCCGGATATGGGTTTATTGTTGATAAATCGGGTACGATCGTTGCCCATAAGGACAGAAAAAATGTTCTTGAATTTGTTAATTATATCAACAAGGCGAAAGAAGACAGTTCCTACGCGGGTGCCGCGTCCGTCGTAAAGAATATGACTTCAGGAAAAACGGGAAGCGCAACCATTACGTTAAACGGCACCAAGCAGTTGATAGGGTATGCTCCGATCAGCGGTACAGACGGCTGGTCCATGGCGGTCAGCGCGAATTCCAATGAGATGATGAGCGGATGCTATACCGCGGTAGCCATCACCGTCGGCTTAATGCTTCTTTTCATTCTGCTGTCTATTTTGGTTGCCTTCAGAATCGCCGGACCCATCGCCAAGCCGGTCGAAAGCCTTGTACAGCGTATCGAGAAACTGTCGGAAGGCGATCTCCACTCCGAAGTGCCTGTGATCCAAAGCAGGAATGAAATCGGCACTCTGGCAGAGACCTTTTCCAGTACGATCGATACACTGACCAGCTACATAGGGGAGATTGCCGTCGTTCTGGACAGCCTGTCCATGGGCGACTGTACGATTGAAGTAACAGAGGACTATAAGGGCGATTTTGTATCGATCAAAACGTCCCTGAACACCATTATCGACAATCTGAACAATGTCTTTTCCGGTATCAACGGATCAGCAGATCAGGTGGCGAACGGTGCAGGCCAGGTTTCCTCCGCCTCACAGGCGCTTTCACAGGGCGCTACGGAGCAGGCGAGCTCCATTGAGCAGCTTTCGGCTTCCATTACGGAAATTGCGGACGAGGTCAATAAGAATGCCAGCAATTCCCGTTTGGCGAGTCAGCTGTCGTTGGAAGCGTCCAGCGAAGTAGAGGTCGGGAACGAGCATATGCAGCAGATGGTGGAAGCTATGGCGCAGATCAGTGGAACTTCCCAGGAGATCGGCAAAATTATTAAGACGATTGAGGATATCGCTTTCCAGACCAATATTCTCGCGCTCAACGCCGCGGTGGAAGCGGCACGTGCCGGCGCGGCGGGGAAAGGCTTTGCCGTTGTCGCGGATGAGGTCCGCAATCTTGCGAGCAAGAGCGCGGAAGCTGCGAAAAACACCACGGACCTGATTGAAAGCTCGATCAGAGCGGTAGAAAACGGTACAAAGATCGCGGATGAGACCGCCAAGTCTCTCAATAAAATTATTGAAAGCACGAGAAAGACCACGGACCTGATCGGGGAGATTTCAAAGTCCTCGGATGGTCAGGCTTCTTCCATCAATCAGGTCACGATGGGAGTCGATCAGATTTCCGCCGTTGTGCAGACCAACTCCGCCACTGCGGAGGAAAGCGCGGCGACCAGCGAGGAACTGAGCGCACAGGCGCAGCAGCTCAAAGAATCCCTCGCGTTCCTGAAGCTGAGGGATACCGCTGACAGCGTCCCGGACGAAATGGGAGGCACGGCTTCCTCGTTTGATGCCGGGTCCGTTTCCGAAAGCGGTCAGAGCAGTAAGTATTAAATTCCAATATTATAAAATCCCTGCAGCCGGTTCAAGCTCGGCTGCAGGGATTTTTTCATGGAGTCAGAGTTCTTTTGTCCAGTATTTTCGGTCAAGGCTGCGGTACTGTACCGCTTCGGCGACATGCCGCGGCTCGATTTCTTCGCTTTGATCCAGGTCCGCAATCGTGCGGGAAACCTTCAGAATCCGGTCATAGGCCCTTGCCGAAAGCCCGAGCTTTTCAAACGCTTTTTTCAGCAGCTCCCGTCCCGGCTCGCTCAGCCGGCATACCTCCTGGAGCATATCCGGCGTGATTCTCGCGTTGCAGGTAACGGGCGTGCCTTTGAAACGCTCATTTTGCAGCTTTCTGGCGCTGTTTACGCGCTCTTTAATCATCGCGGAGCTTTCGGCTTTTTCCTGAGAACTGATTTCGTCAAACTCCACCGGCGGGACCTCTATGTGCAGGTCCAGCCTGTCCAGCAGCGGGCCGGAAACTCTGGAAAGATAGCGGGAGACCGCGCCGGAGGAACAGGTGCACGGCTTGGTCGGGTGCCCGAAGTAACCGCAGGGGCACGGATTCATGGCGGCTACCAGCATCACGGCGCTGGGGTAGGAGATGGTTCCGTTGACGCGGGAAATCGTCACTTTGCCGTCCTCAATCGGCTGGCGCAGGACCTCCATTGCTCCTCGGGAAAATTCAGGCAGCTCGTCCAGAAACAGCACCCCGTTGTGCGCCAGGGAAATTTCTCCGGGGTGAGGAACATTTCCGCCGCCGGACAGACCCGCGGGCGATACTGTGTGGTGGGGCGAACGGAACGGGCGGGAGGTGATCAGGGGAATTCCGTCCGGAAGGGTACCCGCAATGGAGTGGATTTTGGTGGTTTCAATGGTTTCTTCAAACGTCATGTCGGGGAGAATGGATGGAATCCGTTTCGCGAGCATGCTCTTGCCGGAGCCAGGAGGACCGATCAGAAGAACGTTATGTCCGCCCGCCGCGGCAATTTCCAGCGCGCGCTTCGCCTCGTTCTGCCCCCGCACCTCTGAAAAGTCCGGTAAAGGAGGCTGATTTTGCCGCGATGCCGGTACCTCCGAGGCGGGGAGAATTTCTTCCCCTCCGGCAAAATGCTTCATCAGCGTCGGCAGGTCCCTGACAGGGTAAACGGAGATTCCCTCCACGACCACGCCTTCGGCGGAATTCGCTTCCGGCACATAGAGCTTTTGAAACCCCGCCTCCTTTGCCCTGATCGCCATGGGAAGTACGCCTTTTACGGGCCGCACCTCTCCCGTAAGCGACAGCTCGCCGATAAACACGCTGTCCTCCACTCCGGCGTCAAGCTGGCCGCTTGCCTTCATCAGCGCGACAAAGAGGGGCAGGTCGTAAATCGGTCCCTCCTTGCGCTTGTCGGCTGGACCAAGATTTACTGTTATTTTATGTACGGGAAATTGAAACCCGCAGTTTTTCATTGCGGAGCGCACTCTGTCCCGGGATTCTCTCACTGACGCATCCGGCAGTCCGACCACGTCAAAACCGGGCAGGCCGACACTGATGTCGGCTTCGACAGCCACGGTAAAGGAATCCAGACCATACAGCCCCATGCTGTAGGAACGTGATACCATCCCCATTCCTCCCTTTATTCTTTTAAAATGATTATACTCCTGTCGAATTCTGTTGGCAATTCCTGACTTGGAATAAAATGGCCGCTTTACAGAATCCGTTCCTCGGTATATAATAATATCAAACGTTTGTTCTATAAAACTGTCGACAAAGTAGACTGCAAAATCTGGGATCATCTTGGTTCCTGCGTTAACTGCGCCTTGACATGATTTTCAGGCGCATGACAGGTTTTTCGATACTCTGTGTTCTATTGATCCTACAATTAAAAATGAGCGAATTTCCCAATACCCATTTAAGATGGGGATACTGAAAAACGATATGCGGAGGAATAGGTTGTGGAGCGGGTTATCTTACACTGTGATCTGAATAATTTTTTCGCTTCTGTGGAATGCAGGGACCATCCCGAACTCTGCGGAAAATCCGTCGCGGTCTGCGGCAGCGTGGAGGACCGCCACGGGATCGTGCTGGCTAAAAACGAGCGCGCCAAAGGCTTCGGCGTGAAAACGGCGGAGCCCGTCTGGCAGGCGAAGAAAAAATGCCCGGACCTGCTGGTTGTTCCGCCTCATTTTGACCGGTATCTGTATTTCTCCGATCTGGTAAAGCAGATTTATCTCAGCTATACGAATCAGGTGGAGGCTTTCAGCATTGACGAATGCTGGCTGGATGTTACCGGAAGCACCCGGCTGTTCGGAGACGGGCCGGAGATAGCGGATCAGATACGGGACCGTACAAAATCGGAGCTGGGGCTGGGCGTTTCCATCGGGGTCAGCTTCAATAAAATTTTTGCGAAGCTCGGCAGCGATATGAAAAAGCCGGACGCCACTACCGTGATTACCCGGGAAAATTTTAGGGAAAGGGTATGGCCCCTTCCGACGGATTCCCTTCTGGGAGTGGGCAGGGTGACCGCCCGACGTCTGAATTCACTGGGAATTAAAACGATCGGCGACCTGGCGCGCACCGATTCCAAATATATCGTTTCCTCCTTCGGAAAAATAGGATACGATATGTGGAGGAACGCGAACGGGCTGGATGATTCCGGAGTATGCTCAAGTGAGGTTTCCTCCGCACCGAAAAGCATTGGCAACAGCATCACCTGCGTTCATGATCTCTTCGACTTCGATGAGGTCTGGCCGGTGCTGCTGTATCTTGCCGAAAAGATCTCTTTCCGCATGAGGGACGCCGGGGTGATCGCTTCGGGCCTTCAGCTTTCCATCAAGGATAACCGCCTGCATGTTTCGCAGCATCAGATGCAGCTGGAGGTTCCCACCCGGCTGACGATGGACCTGGCTCGGGCGGCGAAAGAGCTGTTTCAGAAGGGCTACGAATGGCCCTGTCCCGTGCGGGCGCTGGGCATCAGCGGCTTCGGCCTCTTGCCGGAGTCGGAAATGCAGCAGACATCCCTGTTCCACAGTATCCTGTGCGATGAAAAAATGGAACAGCTGGAAAGCCGTATGGAGCATGTCAGAAACAAATACGGAAAAGCTTCCGTAAAACGCGCCGTGCTGATGGAAAAGCTTCCGCTTCCAACGGGGGGCGGGGAAAAGCGTTGATTAAGATTTTTCTGGATGTTTTACGATTCTTATGATATAATGAAAATGTTCCTTTATCAGGCCTTGTTTGTAAATAAAAAATCGATGGATTTTCGGATGCAAAGCGTCTTATCCGCCTATGTCACCCACGGCTATGGCCATTCAATACGGTTTTCTGCACACTTCGCTTTGAGGCCCTCTGAGGGAACCTCCGGGCAAAACACGTTTGCAGGCGCAGCTGCCGTATGCCGGGTACTTTTGATGCGGTCAGACGATTTTAGCCGATCGGGATTTTTGCTTTACAAACAGGGCTTGATCTATATAAATCACAAATGTTGCGGAGGTCAAATCAGACATTGTCCGACAAAATAGGTATTTTTATAAAATTTAACTAAATAAAACAAATATTTAGCTTCAAAAGCAAAATATTTGTTGACTTAATAGACACAATGAGGTATGATAGATGCAGAATTCAAGTTTAATGTGAGCCATGAGGTGTTGGGCTTGGTTGATAACAACCATTTTAATAAAATGGCAGATTATACCGACAGTCAGCTTGCCTGCCTTGTGAACAGCGGAAATTCGGATGCTTTTGTGGAACTTACCGCGCGTTATATGTCGCTGATCAGGGTCAAGGCGGCGCCGTTTCGCTGTGCGATGCTGGAAGCCGACGATCTGTGCCAGGAAGGACTTTTGGGCCTTTTAAATGCGGCGCGTACTTATGACTCAGCCGGAAAGGCCGGTTTTAAAACATATGCCGGCGTTTGCATCAATAACCGGATTATTATGGCTTACCGCACGGCGGCCAGCCGCAAAAATCTTCCGCTGAATAATTTTGTTTCTCTCAGCGACGACGGTTCGCACATGGATATGACAGATTGCGCCTCGGATCCTGAAGCGGTGCTGATGGACAGCGAAAGCTACGCGGCCATGCAGCTGCGGATGAAACAGTTGCTTTCAAAGCTGGAGCAGCAGGTGCTGACGCTTTATTTGGGCGGCTGCAGTTATCACGATATTTCGGTGAAACTCGGCGTTTCCTCAAAGGCAGTCGATAATGCTCTGCAGCGGGTTCGGCTGAAATTAAAACAGTTGCTTTAGTTTGATATATTAATTTCATATGCCCGGGTAGCTTAAGTAGAGCGTTGGAAATCAAAGGCGGCGGTGCAAATCCGTCTATGGGCAAATATCTTTATCCAAAGCGAGGTAAATTAAATGTACGAAGACAAGACTCTCATCTGCAAGGAATGTGGCGCTGAATTTGTATTCACCGCCGGTGAGCAGGAATTTTATGCTTCCAAAGGGTTCGTAAATGAGCCGCAAAGATGCAAAGCCTGCCGCGATGCTCGTAAAAATGCTGCCAAGCCAGAGCGTGAAATGTATACCGCTATCTGCGCAAGCTGCGGCAAGGAAGCAAAGGTCCCCTTTAAGCCGCGTGAAGACCGTCCTGTATATTGCAGCGAGTGCTTTGCAAAGATGAGGGAAGAATAAGCATATAGCCTAATATTTCTTATTCGTGACCAGGTACCCCGGATTGATTTCCGGGGTATTTTATTTCGTCAAATCAGAAATGTATTGCAAAGCTTGGACACGGGTATTATAATATACATGAAATCTATTGAAAAGCTGGAGGATTCTAACAATGGCTGCTATTACGAAAGATACCATTATTGGTGATATTCTTGATATTGACGAAACCACGGCGCCTTATTTCCTTGAAATGGGCATGCATTGTCTGGGCTGCCCCGCTTCCCGCGGCGAAACCCTTGAGCAGGCCTGCCTGGTTCACGGCGTGGATCCGGACTCAATGCTGAGAAAGCTGAACGATCACATCGCGTCTAAATAAAAGAATTTCTGAACAAGGCCGCCCGGCAATCAAGTTGCCGGGCGGTTCTTAAGTATGGGGGACGGTGCGTGCTTTTTGAGGGCTGCCGTTCCCCTGTCCCGGTTTCCTCTGATGCCGATGGGAAGCTGTCGGGCATTTCTGTCCGTGGGGAAGTCGGCGAATATCACTTTACAAAGGGGTGTGCCGGATGGGACTTCATCCTTTATTTACTTTGGGCGGCAGGCTTCAGCTCTGCGCCTCCATGGCCCGGCCGGGTACGGCCCTGGCGGACATCGGCACCGACCACGCGTACCTGCCGATCTGGCTTGCAAAGCAAGGGCTGGTTTCCCGCGCCATTGCGGCGGATATCCGCCCGGGGCCGCTTCAGTCCGCACAGCAGAATATCCGCCGCTACCGTGTGGAAGAGCTTGTCTCCACGCGTCTGTCAGACGGGCTGGAAGCGATCTTTTCCATAGAGGCGGACGATATAGTCATCGCCGGAATGGGCGGCGAAATGATGATACAGATTATTAAAAACGCGTCCTGGCTGCGGGACGGAGAAAAAAGGCTGATTTTACAGCCGATGACGTCGGTTCCCCAGCTGCGTGAATTTCTTGCGGGGGAGGGCTTTGCGGTTTTGCGGGAACAGGCGGCTGTGGAAGACGGCTATGCTTATTCGGCCATGCAGGTACAGTATGCTCCCGAGAAAGCCGGTACGGACAGCCTGTACCCCTATATCGGGAAGCTGGACGCGGCGACGGAGGACAACCGCGCGTACATGCGCAAGGTGATCGCCCAGCTTGAAAAAAAGGCCGGGGGACTTGCCGTTTCCGGCAGGCAGGAAGAAGCCGCCGCGCTGATCCGTACGGCGGAACAAATCAATATGAAAATGAAAAGGGAGCGGTAGTATGGTTTCCGTTGGTGAGATTTACGATTACATTGACAGCTTTGCGCCGTTTCGGTCGGCAATGAGCTTTGACAATCCGGGTTTGCTGGTCGGAAACGGGGAAGCCGGGGTGTCTTCGGCGGTTTTGTCGCTGGATATTACACCCGCGGTTGTTCAGGAAGCCCATGAACTCGGGGCGGAGCTGATTGTCAGCCACCATCCGGTCATTTTTCATCCGCTGAAAAGCCTTTCCGCAGATTCCGCGCCCTATCTGCTGGCTCAATACGGCATTGCGGCAATCTGTGCCCACACCAACCTCGATATGGCGGCTGGCGGGGTGAACACCTGCCTGGCGGAGCGCCTGAGGTTACGGAATGTGCGGACGCTCAGGGAATATGAGGATTCCGGCCTGCCGGAGGCGCTGGAGGGGGAAACCGGCTGTGAATATACGCCGGAAGCCTTTGCGCGTTTTGTCAAGGAAGCGCTGGGATGTGACGGTCTGCGCTTTACGGACGGAAAACGTACGATTACACGCGTGGGACTTTGCAGCGGCGGCGGCGCGGATTTGGTTTATGACGCCGCGCAGGCCGGCTGTCAGGCCTTCGTAACCGGGGAAAGCAAGCACAATATTTTGCTGGATGCGGAAAACATGGGGGTGACTCTGGTTGACGCCGGGCATTTTTATACGGAAAATCCTGTGATTTTACCGCTTGCGGTGAAGCTGAAAATACAATTCCCCGACGTTGCCTTCTTTGAATCAAAGCGGATGCACAGCCCCGCGAAATATCTGTAATGCACATACACGGGAGGAATATCAATGGCTCTTGACGGAGCATTTTTACATCATATCAAAAAAGAAATAGAAGAAAACGCAATCGGCGCAAAGGTGGATAAGATCTACCAGCCGAACAAGGAGGAAATGGTTCTTTCCCTGCGCACGTATCGGGAAACCCAGAAACTGCTGATGTCCGCTAGGGCCAACAGCGCAAGGATTCATTTTACGCGCTCTGTCCCGGAAAATCCCAAGGTCCCGCCGATGCTCTGCATGCTGCTGCGCAAAAGGCTGGCCGGGGCGCGCCTTGCCGCAGTGCGTCAGCCCGGACTGGAGCGGATGCTCTGCCTGGATTTCGACGCGGTCAGCGAGCTGGGGGACGAAATCCGCCTGACGCTGGTCATGGAGATCATGGGGCGCTACAGCAATATTATTTTTGTCGACGAAGCGGGAAAAATCATCGACGCCCTCAAACGGGTGGACGCAGAAATGTCTTCCGAACGCCTGGTGCTGCCGGGACTGACGTATCAGCTTCCGCCGCCGCAGGACAAGCTGTGCCTTTTAGCGGACTCCGTTCCTGAAATAATCGAAAGAATTCAGCGGATCCCCTCGGATACGGAGCTTTCAAAAGCCATTTTAAATACGCTGCAGGGAGTTTCTCCGATCGTCTGCCGCGAGCTGGAACATCTGACCGGCCATGGGAGCGACATCAGCACGAAATCAATGTCCGCTCAGCAGTGGGAACGGCTTGCTTTCTTTTTGGGCAGAATGGCGGATACGGTCAAAAATGTGGACGGAACGCCGCACATGGTGGTAAGCCCCGTCCAAAAGCCGATGGACTTCTCTTTTATGAATATTGAGCAGTACGGGCTGACTGCGGTTGTGAAACCGTACGACGATTTTTCCACCCTTCTGGACGCGTTTTACGACGAGCGCGACCGGATTGACCGCATGCGGGTGCGTTCGCAGGATTTACTGCGCGTGCTGACCACCACCTCCGACCGCCTCAGCCGGAAGATGAACCTGCAGCGGGCGGAGCTTGCGCACTGCGCAGAGCGCGACGACCTGAGAATCTGCGGCGACCTAATCAACGCCAATCTGTACAATATCCCGAAAGGCTCGGCGACGGTTGAGCTGCAGAATTTTTATGAGGAATCGATGCCTCTGGTCAAGGTCAAGCTGAACCCCGCGCTTTCCGCTTCCCAGAACGCGCAGAAATATTATAAGGAATACCGCAAGGCGCGTACTGCCGAGGAAATGCTGACCGCTCAGCTTCAGCAGGCTGAGCAGGAGCTCAGCTATATCGACACTGTGTTTGAGGAACTCAGCCGGGCGGCGACGGAACGCGACCTTTCCGAAATCCGCGCCGAACTGATCGAACAGGGCTATATCCGCGCGCCGAAGGGCCGTCAGAAGCAGCCTGTGGCTATGGGGCCCATCGAATTTGTTTCCTCGGACGGTTTTCCCATTCTGGTGGGACGCAATAACCGTCAGAACGACCATCTGACGATGAAGCAGGCCAATAACAACGATATTTGGCTGCATACGAAAAACATTCCCGGCTCCCACACCATCCTTTCGACGCAGGGGCGCGCGGTGACGGAAACCGCGATTTATGAAGCGGCCATGCTGGCGGCTTTCCACAGCAGGGGGAAGGAGTCCTCCAAGGTTCCCGTGGATTATACGGAGGTGCGCAATGTCAGCAAGCCGCAGGGCGCAAAACCCGGTATGGTTATTTATGTAAACTATAAAACCGTTTACGTTACCCCGGATGCTGCATTTACAGACAGCCGCAAAGCAAATTAAATTGGTAAAAACATGAGATTCATGTTATAATAACCAATAATATGTTTGGGAAGTGTGCCGATGCTAAAAATAAAAACATCCGATTTTCTGAGAGATACCATCCTTTTTGGAATTACGATATTATTGATGTTCGCCGCCAATCTGATGACCGTTTTCGGCAGGGCGGAAACGGCGGTCGACGTCCTGTTTTTTGCAGTCATTATGATGAATATTGCGATTATCAGCAGCCTGATTGTCAATATCAGGCGTGATTTTGCGTTGTTGATCTTTGTGGGGGCCTACAACATCCTTCTTTTGGGGCGTGTGTATACTTCCTGGTTCGGTTATCACCATAAGCTGCTGATGCTTTTGGAAGCGGATGATTTTCCGAAGCTGTTTCAGTCCCTCCAGATTGTCGCGCTGTCGCTGTTTTGCGTTTATGGGGTTTACCGTGCCGTGGGACCGTTTTTTTACCGCAGGGAATCCGCGATACGGACCAAAGGAATCCATGCCGCCGCCCAAAACGACCTGAATCCCATTATCCGTCGGATCAGCGCGGTTGTGCTGTACATCAGCTCCATTCCGTTCTTTTATATCCTGTTCACTTCTGGTCTGGCGGTATTAAGAAACGGATATCTCAGCTCTTACACCAATACGGCCAGCGTTCCTTCCGTCATCAGCCGCCTTTCCATGTTTTTTGTCCCGGCGTTTGCGGTTTTTCTTGCCACTCTGCCCGGCAAAAATCAGATGAAGCTGCCGCTTGCCGTCTACGGGGCCTATATGCTCGCGTCCCTTTTGACAGGACGGAGAAATACGATTGTAACGGAAGCGCTGATGCTGATCGCCTATTTTGTCCTAAGGGACTCTATGCTGGAAAAAGAGAAAAGAGTGCTGAAAAAAAGAACGGTTGCCTACGGGGGCGTGTTCGGAATTGCCGCCGTGTACCTGCTTCAGCTTCTGGCGCTGATTCGCGCGGGCCTGAACACGGACAGGGGACTGGGAGAAATGCTTGTCAGCTTTGTCGATTCCCAGGGGGCAAGCTTTCGCGTCGTTGTCCAGACGGTCAACCATATCGACCTGTTCAACCCTTCCACAGCCTACTGGTATTTATTCTATCCGTTTGAACTGTTCGTCCATAATAATATTGTTACGAAAACCCTGTTCGGCCTGACCCCGATTATCGAGGTGCAGAACACGGAATTTGTCCGCACCACCCATAATTTCGGACATGCCCTGACCTTTATGGTCGATCCGGACCGTTACCTGAGCGGGGGCGGTTTCGGCACCTCCTATGTGGCAGAGGCCTATGTCGCCTACGGCATTTTAGGGGTCATCCTGGTCAGCGCTATGGTCGGCATCATCTTCCGCTTTTTCTCTTCCCTGCTGACCCGTTCCTGGGTGACCGTTGCCTTCGGGCTGCTCGCTTTGAAAAACTTTGTATATCTTCCGCGCAACTTTGCGTTTCTGTGGGTTACCGAGGTTTTTAACATCACCTATATCTGCTTCTTTGTGGGCATCTACCTTGCGGCGCTGCTGATTGCGAAAGGAACGCACGCACGCTCGCTTTCCCATGCCCGGGGCGGATGGTTGACATGGGAGGAACAGCCATGAAGCTGCTTTTGTTGCTTACCACCTCGTTTCCGTATGACAACGGGGAAGAGTTTTTGCTCAACGAGGTCAATTATATCAGCGGATACGACCGGGTACTGATCTGTCCCTGCAACCTGAAACCGAATTCTGCCGTTACAAAGAAGCTGCCCGATTTTATCTCCTGTGTTCCGCTCAAAACGGTTCCGGGCGGTAAGTCGGCCTACGCCGGATTGATGCTCAGGCCTTTTGTACGGGCCGAGTTGCTCCGTATGATGAAGTCCGGGACATTTACTTCGCAAAGGGCGCATGAAATGCTCTTCTTTATGAAGCGTGCCTACGAGATTTATACGGCGCTGGTACAGTTCCCGGAGCTTGCCTCTGCCGATGAAGTCACCATCTACAGCTACTGGCTGTTTGACGCCGCGGCCGCGGGGGCGCTGCTTGCGCAGGACTTGAAGCGGCGGGGCAAAAAGGTGAAACAGATTTCCCGCGCCCACCGCTTTGACCTTTACAGTGAGTTTGCGAAAATGAATTACCTGCCGATGAGGGAGTTTTTGCTGGACCGGATCGACAGAGTGCTGCCCTGTTCCGCTTCGGGCGCGGAGTACCTTCAAAAAGGGTATCCCCGGTACGCGGAAAAAATAGCGCCCGCTTTTCTGGGGACAGCCGACCACGGCGAAAAACGCGGCACCAGAGAAAACGGTCTGCATATCGTATCCTGTTCTTTCATAGCCCCGGTCAAGCGTCTGCATCTGATCGTGCAGGCGCTGGAAAAAGCGGATTTTCCGATTCTTTGGACGCATATCGGCTCCGGGCCGCTGCGCGGGGAAATCGAGGGGATGGCGTCGAAGCTGCCGGACTGTGTCCGTACGGAATGGAAGGGGCAGATGGACAACGCCGCCATTATGGAGTATTACCGTTCCCATGACCTTTCCGCCTTTGTCAATGTAAGCGCCAGCGAAGGTATTCCGGTTTCCATTATGGAAATCTGCTCCTTCGGTGTTCCCGTGATCGCCACGGATGTCGGCGGTACCCGGGAAGCAGTGTACGACGGGGAAAACGGCTATTTGCTTCCGTCGGATTTTTCGCCGGAAGAGCTGTTGTCCCGACTGAAGAAACTGAAAGAACTGCCGGATGAGGACTATGACCGTCTGTGCCGGAATGCGCGCAGAATATGGGCTGAAAAATTCAATGCGCAGAAAAACTACCGGAACTTTTACAAGGAGATCAGTCAATGAAACTGATGTATCTTACTTTTCAGGAGGATGCTCCGCTGTATCTGGGTGTGAAAAATAAAATTGAGGGCCAGGTCGGCGCGTTTGAGAAGCTGGGCTACCAGGTGACCTATTCCATGTGGCAGGGGAGTACGTTTCAGTTCTTCGGCGCCGAGCCGCAGAAAAGTGACTTTGATTCCTCCGGCGGAATCATGAAGCAGCTTACGCGAATTGCCCTTGAATATGTTCAGAAGCACAGCTTTGACGTGCTTTATCTGCGCCTTGACCGCATCAGCTCCGACATGCTTAGAATCTGTAGGGCCGCGCGGGAAAACCGGGTAAAAACCATTGTGGTCGAAATCCCCAATTACCCTTATCTGGGGGATTATATCCGCAATATCCAATATGCCAAAACGCTGAAAACCCGTGTAGTGACCGCCGCAAAGGTTGCCGTAACGGTGGCGGACGACCGTCTGTCGGGCAGAAGGCTGAAACGGTATGTGGACGCGGTGGTGCTGTACGGAAACCGGGCGGACTCATTTTTCGGAGTCAAAGCCATGAACGGGGACAACGGCATCAACATCGACGGGATATCGCCCGTCCCTCACTGCGGGGACGTCGACAAGGACATCGTGTTTCTCGGGGTTGCCGGTACCCTGTGGTGGCAGGGCTACGACCGGGTCCTTGAAGGAATGAGCGAGTATAAAAAGAAAAGGCCGGACGGCGCGCCCGCGCTGAAATTTGTGCTGGTCGGCGGCGACGCCACGGAGATGCCCGAATTCCGCGCGCTGGTGGACAGGCTTGGACTGACCGAGGACGTGACGTTCTGCGGCTTTAAAAAGGGCAGGGAGCTTTTCGATATTTATAAAACGGTTGACGTGGGGGTATCCTCTCTCGGCTGTTACCGCAGGGGGCTGACCGCCTGCTTTTCCTTAAAAGCGCGCGAATACTGCGCCGCGGCGCTGCCCTTCCTGTATGCCTACGACGACGCGAAAATCGGACGGGATACGCCCTTTGCGCTCAGGCTGCCAAACGACGGGACGGCGGTGGATATGGACGCCGTCATCAAATTTGTCCGGGATTGCCGCAGGGACCCTTCCATAGCGCAAAAGGAACGCGAATTCGCGGAAAAAAATTATGACTGGAAAACCATTATGAAGCAGGTCCTTGATTTTGCCGGAGCTTCAATGGATATAGATTGATCAACGATATTTGGAGGTTAAATATGGAACTTTTCGTAAGCTTTTCAGAAATACTGGAATATTTTAAGAGGAGCATCCTGAAATTTATCATCGTCGTCGCTGCCTTTGGAATTGTGTTTGGGCTGATGCCCCTCAAATTTGTCCACAATGAATATACCTGCGATACCACCATGATCATTTCCTGTGAGGTTCCCGAGGACGCGCAGACGGACTATCGGCTGCAGTACACCAGCATTCTGAACAGCAGGGTGCAGACCGCCATCGCCATTGCGACGGGCAAGGATATGATTTCCCAGACCGCCGAAAAGCTTGGGATCGACGAAAAGGAAATTACCTCGATCGGCGCGGTTCAGGTCAATACGGCCCCGGTCGTCAAGCTGACCGCGAAAACCCCGAACGCCGCCATGGCGGACCGTATTGCCAACACAGCGGCCGAGGTGCTGGGGGAAAAGCTTACCGGCGCGTTCCCCTCCCCGAAGCTGACGGCGGTCATCACCGACCCCGCGATTCCGGCGGAGCCGCAGTCCAATAAGTCCACCATGCTCAAGGCCGGTATCATTGGCCTCATCATCGGTTTTATCGTGTATGTATGCTACGGCATCATTGTCGTGCTGACGGACAGAACCATCCGCAACAGCCGCTATGTCAGCGAAGCGCTGGATACCACGCTTCTGGGAACGCTCCCGAAGAAGGGCGGAAGCGAAAAGAAGGAAGACAGCTTCCGCAAGCTTCGTGCCGCGGCGGTTCACTGTGCACAGGGAAAGACCAGTTTCCTTGTCACCGATGTCTGTGAGCACAACGGCGCTGCCTCCGTGGCGGCCGGGATGGCGGGCGCGCTGGCCTATTCCGGAAAGACCACGCTTCTGATTGACGCGGACCTCCGTGAAAACGGAATCGGAAAGCTGCTGAATGTAAAACCGCAGCATTCCCTGACGGATGCCTTGAACGGAGCCTGCTCCGCAGAAGAGGCGGTTTCGACGACTTCCGTCAAGGGCTTGAGCCTTGTTTCCGGCACGGAAGCATCCCAGAATCCTGCGGACGTACTGTTTTCCGAAAAATTCACCGGGCTGTTCCGGGAGCTTTCCGAAAAGTTCGATTATGTGATTATCCATACGCCTTCCGAAGTGCGGTATCCGGAGGCGGATAATATCGCAGGGCTTGCCGGCTCTGTGATTATGGTCGCCAAATACGGTTCGACTCCGTATCATGAATTCAAGGATTCGTTCCACCGCCTGAATGCTTCCGGCGGCAATCCCATCGGCTTTGTCACCACCGATATCTGACAGAACAGATCAAACAAAAACGCTCCGCGGTTTTCCGCGGAGCGTTTTGTGTTAACGGGTAACGGCGAGTTGATCCGTTTTGCGGATCAGCGCCTTGATGTGGTCGATCAGCATATGCAGGGCGACAGGGTTTTCGCCGCCCTGGGGAATAATGATATCAGCGTATTTCTTGCTGGGTTCTACAAACTGTTCATGCATGGGCTTGACCGTATTTATGTACTGGGACATAAAAGAATCCAGGCTGCGGCCGCGTTCTTTCACGTCCCGGGTCAGACGGCGGAGAAGCCGTATATCCGCGTCCGTGTCCACAAAAAGCTTCATATCCATTAAATCCAGGAGGTCTTTATTCTCAAAAATCAGAATTCCTTCCACAATAATCACTTGCGCCGGCTCCATGTGTACGGTTTCGCCGGTTCTGGTGTAGGTGACAAAAGAATAAACCGGGTGGTCGATCGCCCGGCCGCTTTTCAGTTTTTTTACGTCCTCAATCAGCAAATCGGTATCGAATGCGTTAGGATGGTCATAATTCATTTTGACACGCTGTTCGAATGGGATATCGGAATTGGCGCGGTAATAAAAATCATGGGATAAAATGATGGCGTCGTCGGCGATTGCCTGTTTCAGCTTCGTCGAAAGCGTTGTTTTTCCTGAACCGGTGCCGCCGGCAACACCGATTACAAAGGGTGAACAATCCATAGCTGCCTCCTGTGTTGCAATGTTATTTTACAGCTTCAAATTATAGCACAAAAACCGGCGAAAAGCATTATATTAGCTTTCATAATCTTCAATGATACTGTTCAGGCGGTCGACGTCCGTGACCCGGATTCCGTCTTTTAAAAGTACCTGATCCGCCTGTGGCAGCGATGCGACGTCAACGTCGATCTCCTGATAGGGAGTGCTCTCATTGTTGTAAAAGACTCCGATATGCCCTTCATACTCCTTTACCGTGTAGGTGTTCAAGCTGCTGCTTCGGCTCGCCATGGTCGGAATTTCGCTGTTTTCTTGACTTGAAGCCTCATTTGAGGTAGAATTATCTAATATATCTGAGCTTGAAACTTCAGGTATTTGGTTTATTCTCGTTTGAGAAAAACCCCACATTAACATTCCGATTATAATAACAGTTGTACCCAGCAGCACAATCCAGTTTCTTTTCAAATAGCATCACCTCATAGGTATTATTTGAAAATATTGGAAAATTATTCATTTTTTGCTGTGATAATCAATTTTTATCAAGGAGGTGGTTCCCGATGAGAAAAACCGATATCAATAAATATGTCGGCTCCAGAAACGGAGAAAAAGACGGCAAAGCCAGGTCCGTTGGCCGGATTTTGTTAAAAAGTCTTTCCACCGTTTTCACTATATTATTCATTACCGGCATCATTGTGTCTATCTCGCTGCTTTCCTTTGTGTTCAGCCTGAGCAGTGAATCCGTCGATTATGACCTGCATAAGCTGCAGTTGAATTATACGAGCTTCATCTATGTAAACGGCCCGAACGACGACAGTTCCAATCCCGTTCAGTACCAGAGCCTGTACAGCAGTGAAAACCGGGTGTGGGTGGATTACGACAAAATACCGCAGTCCATGAAAGACGCCATTGTCGCGATTGAGGACAAGCGCTTCTGGGATCATAAGGGCGTTGACTGGATCAGAACGGCCGGCGCGGTGACTACGCTGTTTTCCAAGGGGAGCAGCTACGGCGGTTCTACCATTACCCAGCAGCTGATTAAAAACATTACGGGAGATAAGGACGTAAGTCTTACCAGAAAGGTAAAGGAAATCTTCCGTGCCTTGAATCTGGAACAAAAATATACCAAAGAGGAAATTCTCGCCGCTTATCTTAATGTCGTCCCCTTCGGAAGCGGCAGCAACGGCGTTCAAGCCGCGGCCAACCTTTATTTTGGCAAGAATATTCAGGACTGCGATATAGCGGAGTGTGCCGCGATTGCGGGCATCACGCAGAACCCGACGAAATATTCCCCGCTCGTCCATCCGGATCAGAACAAGGAACGCCAGCAGACGGTACTGAACGAGATGCATACTCAGGGAATGATTACGGACGCGGAGTACAAAACCGCGATGACAAAATCGGAACATATGACCTTTGTGGGGAAGAAAGCCGAAAATGTCGTAGACGACGTTCCTATTTGGAACTGGTATGTGGATACCCTGTTTGAAGACGTCAAGAGCGGCCTGATGGAGCACTATAACTGCTCCAGCGAGAAGGCCGTGGATATGATTTACCATGACGGACTGAAGATTTACGCCGCAATGGATACCGATCTGCAGAACATTGCAGAAAATACATTCAAATCGGACAAGCTCTTTGGAAGCAATACCAAGATGCAGGCGGGGTACCTTGCCATGGACTATTCCGGACGGGTGCTTGCCACGGTGGGTTCCAGAGGGGAGAAAAAGAGCAACCGCCTGTTCAGCCTGTCTACGGACTCCAAAAGACAGCCGGGTTCCACCATCAAGCCTCTGGCGGTTTACGGACCGGCGATAGAATCCGGAAAATACAACTATTCTTCTTTAGTGAATGACAATCCGCTGCCGAACTGGTTCAGCGACGGCAGCTCCGGCCCGAAAAACTGGGGGCCGGGGAACACAAGCGGAAAATACTGGGGCCCCATTCCTCTGGAGTGGGCGCTGGAGCGTTCCCTCAACGCCAGTGCGGCGCAGGTGGGAAACGCCATTACGCCAAACGTCAGCTTTAATTTTTTGAAAGAAAAGCTGGGCTTTACCAGCCTGCTTCCCGCGGACAACAACCGCGCGCCTATGGCGATCGGCGGTTTGAGCGAAGGTGTTACCGTGCGTGAGATGACGGCCGGTTTCCAGATTTTCGCGAACGGCGGGAAATATTATCAGCCCTATACCTTTTATCATGTGGACGACCACGACGGCAATGTGATTCTGGATAACCGCAATCAGACTTCCGTTCAGGCTATCAGCTCCACCACCTCGTCCATCATGCATCATCTGCTCAACAATGTCGTGACGGGCGCCCACGGAACCGGGCGCGGCGCGGCGATCAGCGGATGGGAGGTATTCGGCAAAACGGGTACCACCAACGATGAAAAGGACAGCTGGTTCATCGGCGGAACGCCCTATGCGGTCGCCGGTATCTGGACAGGCTATCTAACGCCCGCGCATCTGACCAATACGACCTATGCTGCCTCTACATGGAAGAATATTATGGCGTCGTATCTGAAGAATAAAGATAAATTGACCTTTACCTACGATTCCAACGTGGTTTCGGCCAGGTTCTGTACAGTGACCGGGCTTTTGGCGAACCCGGCTACCGACAAGGATACCCAGCTTGGCTGGTACGACAAGAGCCATATGCCGGCTATCTGTGACGGTGTCCACGCCGGATCGGCTTCCTCTGTTGTTTCCCATCCCGTTGAGTCCGGTACGGAAAGCGGAGAGAGCGCCGTTTCAAGCGGCGGGGAGTCGCACGAAAACCCCGACACTTCCTCAGAAGCTCCGACGTCTTCCACAACGCCGGAGTCCCACACGTCGTCCGCGGGGAATTCCCGCCCGGATAAATCGTCGAAGCCGGGCCGTACCCCGGGAAATTCTGTGGTCGCAGTCGGCTGACAAGTCTGTCATTTTCATGCGGATGCCTGTTCGCGGGCATCTGCATTTCGGTTAATTTGTAAATTGATTGTCGCACTGAAACGTGGTAAACTGTTAAAGTGCTTATCTGTTTTTTTGGAGATCAGTAGAAATAGTAAGGGGTGCTACATATGGTAGAAATAGCTGTAATGGGATACGGCGTAGTCGGCTCCGGCGTGGTGGAGGTTTTGACCAATCACGCGGAGAATATCGCCAAACGCGCCAAAGAGCGAATCGATATCAAATATATTCTGGATTTGCGTGAATTCCCCGGCAGTCCGTTTGAAAGCAAATTCACAAAATCCTTCGATACAATCCTGAATGACCCGGAAGTAAAAATCGTGGTGGAAGTAATGGGCGGGCTGAACCCGGCCTTTGATTATGTGAAACGCTGCCTGGAAGCGGGAAAAAGCGTGGTTACCTCCAATAAGGAGCTGGTGGCCGCCAAAGGGGCGGAGCTGCTGAAAATCGCGCAGAAAAACAACCTGAATTTCCTGTTTGAAGCAAGTGTCGGCGGCGGCATCCCGATTATCCGCCCGATCAGCCAGTGCCTTGCTGCAAACGACGTGGTGGAAATTGCGGGTATTTTAAACGGTACCACCAATTTTATATTAACTAAAATGATCCGTGAGCAGATGACTTTTGAGGATACGCTGGCCCTTGCCCAAAAGCTTGGCTATGCGGAGCGCAACCCGGCCGCGGATGTGGAGGGCCAGGACGCCTGCCGCAAAATCTGCATCCTGTCCTCTTTGGCCTATGGCAAGCACGTCTACCCCGATCAGGTGCACACCGAGGGCATCACCAAAATTGCTCTGGCGGACGTGGAATACGCCTCTGCCTGGGGCGGAGTGGTCAAACTGATCGGACAGGTCAAAATGATGGAGAGCGGAAAGCTGCAGATCATTGTCTGCCCGATGTTCATCTCGCGCGAAAGCCAGCTTGCCAATGTTGACGATGTGTTCAACGGGATTATGGTGCGCGGCGATTCGACCGGCGATGTCGTGTTCTACGGAAAGGGCGCCGGGAAGCTCCCGACCGCAAGCGCGGTTGTCGCGGACGTCATTGACTGCGTGAAGCATTTCCGAGCCAGAAAATATCTCTACTGGGAAGACGGCTCAAAGGATTATGTAGAGGATTACCTCCTGAACGAGGTTGCCATGTTCGTCCGTGCCGAAACGGACGGCGAAGACCTCGCCTTTAAAAACATCAATCAGATTTTCGGCGGAGTTACCCGGTTGTCCCGCAGGAAACCGGTCCGCGGCGAAATCGCTTTTGTGACAGAGGTCATGCGGGAAAAGGAAATCGTCGCCAAGCTTGCGGAACTGGAACCGCTGGGCGTGACGGTAAAGAATACCATCCGCATAGGGGATCTGTAAATTCATTTATTTAGGATTAGGATGTTGATATGATATGATAAGAATTCAGGTACCGGCTACCAGCGCAAACCTTGGTTCCGGTTTTGACTCTCTTGGAATTGCGCTGGACCTGTACAATCAGGTTTGGATGGAAGAATCCGATACCATAGATATTTCCAGCAAAGACAATATTCAGGTGCCGACGGACGACAGCAACCTGATTTTCTGGGCCGCAAAGCAGGTTTATGAGCGGTGCGGCCGCAAATTGCCGGGTCTTAAAATCGTTCAGCTGAACAATATCCCGATGGCGCGCGGCCTGGGCAGCAGCTCGGCGTGCATTGTCGCAGGAATTTCCGGCGCGAACCGCCTTTTGGGAGGCCCTCTTTCGGTACAGGAACTGATTAACCTCGCGGCTGAAATCGAAGGGCATCCCGACAACACCACGCCCGCGATCGAAGGCGGCCTTGCCGCCTCCGCCATGGAAGCGGGAAGGGTTTACAGCGTGAGCGTTCCCGTTTCGGAAAAGATCCGGTTTGCTTTGTTTATTCCGCCTTTTGAACTGAAAACAGAGAAGGCGCGCTCCGTGCTTCCAAAAGAGTATTCGAGAAGCGACGCCGTTTACAATCTTTCAAGATCCGCGCTGATGGCGGCCTCGCTCTTTTCCGGGAAGCTGGAAAACCTGCGTGTGGCGGTACAGGATAAGATTCACCAGCCGTACAGGGCCAGCCTGATCGACCACTTGGACGACGTGTTCCGTCTGAGCTATGAACTGGGTTCGCTCGGCACTTATGTCAGCGGGGCCGGCCCGACGATTATCTCCATGATCGATGCTTCCGATACGGATGTCTTTGCAAAATACGCGGCGAATCATCTGGAGGAAAAAGGGATTACAGGCTGGGAGATTAAAATTCTGAATACGGATTCAAATGGTGCACAGATATCGATTGAATAATACTTTTACTTTAATATGGGGGATGGAACCGAATGAGCCTTATAGTCCAGAAATTCGGCGGCAGTTCCGTTGCGAACGCCGAACGCGTTTTTAATGTAGCGGACATCGTCACAAAGACCTATTCACAGGGCAACGACATTGTCGTCGTCGTTTCCGCACAGGGCGATACGACAGACGATCTGATCGATAAAGCGAAAGAAATCAATCCATATGCCTCCAAAAGAGAAATGGATATGCTTCTTACTTCGGGCGAACAGATATCCGCTTCACTGCTTGCAATGGCGATTGAAAAGCTGGGTTACCCGGTTGTCTCGCTTTTGGGGTGGCAGGCCGGGTTTTATACCAGCTCGGCCTACGGCAGCGCGAGAATCAAACGAGTCGTGCCCGACCGTATCAAGAAGGAGCTGGATAAAAGAAATATCGTCATTGTAACGGGATTTCAGGGAATCAACCGCTACAACGACATGACGACGCTCGGCAGGGGCGGCTCGGACACCAGCGCTGTCGCTATCGCGGCAGTGATGAATGCGGACCTGTGCCAGATTTTTACGGATGTGGAGGGCGTTTATACCGCCGACCCGCGCAAGGTGAAAAACGCAAGAAAGCTTGCCTACATCTCCTATGATGAAATGCTTGAGCTTGCGACTTTGGGCGCTCAAGTGCTCAATAACCGTTCAGTCGAGATGGCAAAGAAGTACGGAATTCAGCTTGAGGTCCTTTCCAGCATGACAAGAAAACCCGGCACAATTGTTAAGGAGGCAACGAAAGTGGAAAAAATGTTGATCAGCGGTATTGCGAAAGACGAGGATGTGGCCCGCATTTCAATCATCGGCGTACCCGACAGACCGGGCCTCGCTTTCAAAATTTTCTCAAAGCTTTCCGCGAAAAATATTAATGTTGACATTATTCTTCAGTCCGTCGGCAGAAACGGTACAAAGGATATCAGCTTTACAGTCAGCCAGGCAAATCTGAAGGAAACGATCGATATCCTGAATCCTTATGTGGAGCTGATCGGCGCGACCAGCGTCGTGTACGATGAAAATGTCGCCAAGGTCTCCATTGTGGGCGCGGGAATGGAAACGCATCCCGGCACGGCTGCCCAGATGTTTGAGGCGCTGTTTGAAGCAAACATCAACATCCAGATGATTGCTACCAGTGAAATCAAGATTTCGGTCCTGATCGACCGCTCCGATGCGGATAAGGCCGTCACGGCGGTACACAATAAATTTTTCAGCGAAGCGATGGAAGCTTAAAGTCCGGGTTTTGTGCTTTGGAATCGTAAAACAGAATAAAAAGATCGCTGTCCCTTCTACTTCAACAGGGGCAGCGATCTTTTTTATAGCAATCCTTCTGCTAATCGTCTTCGTCGTCTGGGACGGCGTAAGAAGCCGTTTTTAAAAATGTTTTGTAGGAGGGGCTGTCCTTCGCCAGAAAATTCTGAAAAATCATGTCTCCCAGCTGGAGCAGGATGATTTCGCGGCAGATTACGTTGGAGCTTGACAGAAGGTCCGTTTTCGGGATCAGGAAAAGCAGATCCGTGTAGGCGGCACACAGGGATTTTTCATGGTTGGAGAACAGCACGATATAACTGCCGTTATTAATGAAATCCGCGAGTGTTTCCGAGAGAAGCTCATCCTCCCCGGAAAGAGAGATGGTGATGAACAGGTCGCGGGGTGTGGAGATTTTTCTGTAGACCTTCAGCACGTCGTAGTTTGTTACAGCGCAGATCGGCAGTCCGAGTTTCGCAAATTTAAATGCCAGGATTTCCGCCACGTACTGATTGATTTCCAGGCCGACGATGAAAATCCTTTCCGCAGCCAGCATTTTTTTCCGCAGCAAGTCCACATTTTCCGGCTTGACCGTTTGATACAGAAGCTGCAGGAGCGTCATGTTGTCCTGGAGCAGAGCGGCGTAATCTCCCGTTCCGGTCTCCGCCGCAGGTTTCGCAATTTGCTGCTGCAGCACGTATTTGAATTCGTTCAGGCCGGAATATCCCACCTTCTGGGTGAAGCGGATGATACTCGCGTCGGATGTGCCGATTGCTTTCGCAAGCTCCTGCGCGTTGCAGTCCAGAAAAGCCTCCGCTTTCTTTTTGATATAATTGACAATTTTCCAGTCGGTCTTTGTAAACTGGTTCGACATTGCATTCATCCGTGTAATCAGACTGGACCAATCGTTCTCTTTTGCCATTGCGGATGGGTACCTCCATATTTGAATTAGGATTTTGCGTCGGCAATCCAACATTTTACAGTTGATCTGGCATAACAAAAGGGAATAGTACTATTTGAGAACGCCGAAAACTTTGTCATGCAGCCGATCTTCACTATTTTTCTATTATACCATAGTTTTTTTTGATTGCCTACATTGAATTGTTACGATTTGTAGTAAATTACAAAAACGGAAGGGTTTCTTTATTTGATTTGTGAATTGACGCGGATAATGTAGTGTACTACAATAATTAAATAATAATAAAGTATATGACAATTCGATTTTTTAGCCGTTAGGAGAGTGTTTTATGGGGAAACCACAGATTTTACTGCTGACTCACGGAGGGTGGGGGATGTCCCTGATGGAAGGGGTCAGGATGGTGATCGGCGCGGTCGATTTCGTAAAAGAAGTGCCGCTGAGACCACAGGTTACCTTTCAGGAATATCTTGCGCTTGTCCGGGAAGCTGCCGATGCAATGCCCGACGGGTCGCTGATCCTTACCGATATGTTTGGCGGGACCACGACCAACGCCGGCGCGCTCGTAGGACGGGAAAAGAACATCAGGGTGTTTTCCGGGCTGAATGCCCCGCTTCTGATCGAAGCGTGTCTCGGGCTGATGGAGGAAGGCAGCATAGACTTCGATTCTGTTTTGGAGACGGGGGAAACTTCCGTTATGGATGTAATTGAAAAGATCACAAAATCGCTTCAGGAAAGGGAGGTGGAAAAAAATGGCTGAAATTGTTCTGTGCAGAATTGACAGCAGACTCATCCACGGACAGGTCATGACCAAATGGGTCAATCAGTCCGGGGCGAACAAGATCGTCGTGGTCAGTGATGAGCTTGCAAAAGATCCTTTCATGATGGAGATTTATCTTCTTGCCGCGCCGCGGGATGTCAAGGTGAACTGCTATACCCAGAAGGATGTTATTGAGAGCTGGAATGCGGACCAATTCGGCGGGGGAAAAGTGCTGCTCCTGCTGCCAAATCTCAAGACAATGAAAGAGGTCTATGACGGAGGCATCCGGGTTAGCGACATCCAGGTAGGCGGTCTCGGTGGAGCGCCGAACCGGAAAGTGGTCTTTCAGAACATCACGCTGGACGATGCGGATGTGGAGATTCTTACCGAACTGCAGCAAAAAGGTGTGAAAATCATTTTTCAGACAATCCCGGAGGATGCTCCCCAGAGCTTGGAAGGAATCTTGAAGAAGTATCATCAAAACTAAATACTTGAGGAGGAAACAACAATGAGCGTTTTGCCACTTGCTATTTCAATGGGTATCTATTACTGGTTCTCCCGGCTGCGGCTTGGCTACACCTTTTCATCCATGCTGCTCCAGCCCGTTGTCATCGGTATCTTTGTCGGCATACTCACAGGCAACATGGCGTTGTCCATGCAGATCGGCGCGGGGCTGCAGCTGGTCTATTTAGGGGTTACTTCCACTCCCGGAGGCAATGTTCCCAGCGATCCCGCGCTTGCGGGCTGTGTGGCGATCCCGCTGGGCGTACTTGCCAATATGAAACCGGAGGTCGCTATTTCGCTGGCGATTCCCTTCGGTGTTCTGGGCGTTTTCGTCGACCAGCTTCGCCGTTCCACCAACGCCATTTGGGTACATATGGCAGACCGTTACGCGGAGCAGGCCAACACAAAGGGAATCCTGATGGCTGCGTTCCTGTTCCCGGCCCTGCTCGGATTTGTCATCCGTTTTCCGATCGTGTTTGTCATCGATTATCTTGGCGTCGACGCGGTCAAAACATTTATGACCGTTGTTCCCACCTGGCTGATGCACTCATTCGAGGTCATGGGCGGAATTCTTCCGGCACTGGGCTTCGCGATTACTTTGATGGTGATCGGAAAAAAGAAGCTGCTGCCCTTTTTCATCATCGGCTTTTTCGCCGTGCAGTATCTGAAACTGGACACCATGGCAATGGCAATCTTTGCGATTTGCACTGCTTTGCTGCTGAACCTGTTCAAGATTAAGGAGGAGGCGTAAAAATGGACAATATGACGACGGTACAAACAGAGGCCCTGAAAGAGCCCGCCGAGAAGAAAACCAGCCGGCTGGAGAAAAAAGACATCACCAAGGCGATGTGGATTTACTACCTCGGTGCAGAACTGTCCAATTCCTATGAGCGTTTACAAAGCCTGATCTTCTGCGCTTCCATGACTCCCGTGCTGAAAAAGCTGTATGACACGGACGAGGAGCTCAGCAAAGCTCTCAAACGCCATCTTGTGTTTTTCAATACAGAGGGTACGTTCGGCGCGGTCATTCAGGGAATCGCTATTATGATGGAAGAAGAGAAAGCAACTGGCAAAGACGTGACGGACGATGCGATTACCGGTTTGAAAACCGGTCTGATGGGCCCGATCGCCGGTATTGGAGACGCCATTATCTGGGCGGCGCTCATGCCGATCCTCATTTCCATTTTCCTGCCCTTTGCTTCCAACGGTTCGCCGATGGGCGGACTCCTTCCGCTGATTCTTTATCCGCTGATCACGATCGGCGTTTCGTATGTTCTGATTCATCAGGGCTACACACTCGGAAAGAAATCCGTAACCTCCCTTTTGAACGGCGGAAAGATGCAGTCCATTATTTTCAGCGCCAACGTCATCGGGCTTACCATGATGGGCGCGCTCTCGGCAAGCTATGTGAAGCTCAGCACTCCGCTGACCTTTGTATTCTCGAGCGGAAATAAAATTGTACTTCAGGATATTTTGAATCTGATTGTCCCCGGTCTGCTGCCGCTGCTTGCAGTATTTCTCATCTATTTCTACCTGAAAAAGCGCGGCCCCCGCTACAACCTGATTCTGGGGACGATCGTCGTGATCTCCGTTGCCGCGGCCTTCCTTGGAATCCTGTAAAGAACGCCGCAATACAACGGACGAAAGCATAAAAGAAGGGAAACTGATATCATGGCAAATATTTACACCCAAAACGGACTGCAGGAGGTGATCAACGCTTCCGGGCGCATGACCATTCTGGGAGTGTCCACGGTTTCCGAAGCAGTGGGGCGGGCGATTGCCAAAGCAGCCGACCACTATGTCGTTATAGAAGACCTGATGAAATATGCTGGAAAGAAAATCGGTTCCATGGTCGGCGCACGGGATGCGTGTGTTACCTCCAGCGCCTCGGCGGGAATCGCGCTTTCGGTCGCCTCCCTGATCTGCGGAGACAGTCTGGAGAAAGTACAGCATCTGTACGAGCGTCTCCCCGACACAAAGCGCCGGGAGGTCATTCTCCTGAAAGGTCAGAATGTGGACTTCGGCGCGCCGGTCGGGGAGATGATTCAAATCGGCGGCGGAAAAGTGGTGGAGGTTGGATACGCCAACAAATCCACGCTGGGCGATATCCGCTCCGCGGTCAGTGAAAAAACGCTGGCGATCTTTTTCGTGAAGTCCCATCACTGCGTACAGAAAGAAATGGTGGATGCCCGTTCGGCAATCGAGCTGGCAAATTCGCTGGGGATCCCCTGCATTGTGGACGCGGCCGCGGAGGAAGATTTAAGCCTTTACAGCCGATTGGGTGCGGATTTTGTTTGCTACAGCGGGGCTAAGGCGATCGAAGGTCCCACCAGCGGGCTGGTTGTCTGCAAAACGGAAGAGCTTGCCGCTAATATGCGCCTGCAGTATAAAGGAATCGGGCGGGCTATGAAGGTGGGTAAAGAAAATATTATGGGTCTGCTCAAGGCCATGGAAGAATATCTTGCCGGCGAGCACCAGCCTGCGGTCAATCTGGATCAGCTTAAAGAGTTTGCCGAAAAAACAAGCTCCATCCCCGGATGCCGTACGCAGATTGTACAGGATGAGGCGGGACGGCTGATTTACCGGTGCAAGATTACGTTCGGAGAAGAGTTCGGCTTCAGTGCCGAAGAGGTTGTGGAACAGCTGAAAAAAGGGAATCCGGCCATTTATACACGCGATTATCAGGCAAATTTAGGCTCGATAGCTATTGATCCCCGTCCGCTGCGTTCTGCACAGGAGCTGGAAACAATCTACAGTAGTATCAAACGTCTTAGCAAAGGAGATTAATATGGACGAAGTTCAATTTTACAAAGGCCGCGTCGCGCTGAACTGCCTGACCAATTCCGTACGCAACGCCCGGGAGATTCTGGAAGCGGCGGACGGCCATGTGGTAGTGGGGATTCTGTCCGCTAATTATCCCGATATTGCCAGCGCGGTCAAGGATATGGAAATTTATCAAAAAGCGGTGGACAACAATATTTCCGTCGGACTTGGCGCCGGAAACCCGAACCAGTGGCGCGCAGTAGCCGAAATTTCTTCTCAGATCATTCCCAAACATATCAATCAGACTTTTACGGCCACGGGGTTTACCCGCGGCAAGACCGGGGAGGGGCCTTTTCTGAATGCGATGGTGGCCCCCTGTGGCAGGCCGGGTTACGTACGCATTTCAACCGGTCCGGTGAGCGGGAAGCTGGAGCCTGTGATTGCGCCGGTTGCCGCGGCAATCGCCATGGCGAAGGAGCAGGGAGCGGATTCGCTGAAATATTTCCCGATGGGCGGCCTGAAGGTACGGGATGAGCTCACGGAAGTAGCGAAGGCCTGTGCCGACGCGGATTTCGGGCTGGAACCCACCGGAGGAATCACCACGGAAAACTTCGGTGAAATTCTGCAGATCGTTCTGGATGCCGGGGTGTCGAAAATCATCCCGCATGTCTATTCCTCCATCATCGATCAAGAGACGGGGGATACCAGAATTGAGGATGTCCGTAAACTCTATACGATCATTACCGAACTGGTAAAGTAATTTTACAGAATGACAGCACAGGATCCCCGGCGGTAACTTCACCGGGGATCCTGCTTGTAATGAATAGCATTTTACTGCAAAAGGAGATTTCCTATGAAAGAATTTTACTATTCCGTTCAGGACGAGATGGGGATCCATGCCCGTCCGGCAGGCATCCTTGCAAAGGAAGCAAAAAAATACAGCTCTTCCGTTACGATCAGCAGAGACAAAAGCTCCGCCGATTTAAAAAAGCTTTTCGCGGTTATGCAGCTTGCGGTCAAACAGGGAGAAAAAATCCGCGTTTCCGTAGAAGGCCCTGATGAAGCCGAAGCGGCTGCGGCTCTGGAACGCTTCTTCCGGGAGAACGTATAAGGGCAGGTTCATGCAGCCCGCCGTTATAGATATCCGTTTCTCTTCAGTATTCGATAAAATAGATAGGAACCCAGAATCGCGATATAGTAGGACAGGAAAGTCGCTATAATATTCCATTGGTTCAGATAATAGACTCTTTTTGAAAGGAATCCGCAGCCCTCCGCCAAAGTCAGCAGAAGACTGGACAGGATTAAGACGGCATGATCGGGAAAATGATATTTACGTATGAGATAAATTGCAAAACATGGATAAAGACAGAATAATCCCAGCGTAAACGGTAGTGACGCGAGACTGTCTAAATAAAAGGGATACAGCTTCCAGTAATAAAGGAATCCGATATCGTTGATCAAAAAGGCCATGGCGGCTGAAAAAGGGGCGATTAGAAACAGTACCTTTCTTTCCCGTATGAAGATCAGCGCTGTTATCCAGGGGATAATAAATCCGATGATGATATTCAGTGTCAAAGTACATACACCAACCTTGCTTTTAAAAAATAATATGCCAAGATTGTTGTCTAATATCCGGATTCACCTTTTTGTAAATGTAGGGAAAACCGGCACTCTCAGCTTTTAAGGCTGGGAGTGCCGGTTTTTGTGAACTCTGGATTTTCAGTGTTTTCAGAAGTCTTTTTATACGCGCGTTTTCTTATGCCGCCCGTGTTCCGTTTATCTGGAATGTTCCGGAATCGGTCGTGGCAACAGCTTTGATGATATCCCCTTCTACGGTCCCTTTCGCACGGTATCTTAATTGAAAGAATCCGATGCTGAGAGTTCCGGAAAACTCAAAGGAATTTCCAAGGGCTTTCCCGTTTCTGAAAAAGCTTGTGCTCCCCATAGCACGGATAGAGCCGCTTAGCGTTCCGTGATCGTCAACAAGGGTCACGGTTCCCTTTTGGACCCCCATTGGCGTATGCAGAGTAACGTTGTAAGTGCCGCTCATTCCTTTCCCTCTTTTCTGTTGGAATAATCTCAATATATGCCCTTGTTCACAGAGAGATTACAAAGCCTCAATACTTCTGCACCTCCACACCATCCCTGAGGGACTGTCCATAGAACCAAAGCCGATGCAATGGCAGCCGAATAGCAAATAAACAGCGTCTTGCCTTGGGCAGGCGCTTTCTTGTTTTTGGGTATTCTGACTTCCAGATATTGCCTTTGTGCATCTGAAATTGATTTAGTATAATTTAAGAAAAAGAAAGAGTGATTGCCGATGCACCAATGGGATATTTTTGTAAATGAAACCAAGCATGAAATTGTTTTTGAAGGATGTAAAATCTCAGGAAAAATCAAACTCCGTATTGACGGGAACCCGGTTGTATATTCCCCTTTTTTAGTGAAGAAGGTTGGTATGTTCTGTCCGTTTGAGGTGGACGGAAGCGAAATGATGCTAAGGCTTGACTTAAAAAATTACCCCGTCGGACTGATACAGGACGGCATTTATCTGGAAACGGGAATGCCAATGGAAGAAACCGTACTGTCTGCTTTTCGTTCCGCCCAGGAGGATCAGAACCCGATCATTGCAAACGACAGGGCGGGAATGGGGGCTTTTCTGACTTTTGTCGGCCTTACTTATGTGAACCTGATCCTGATTCTGATGAATGCCTCTCTCTCTTTTCCGTTCAGTGCGACCGTTCCTCAGCTTGTTCTCGGCATTGCTTTGTCTTGGAATGAAGAGGCCCCATCCACGGTTCTTTTCGTCTCAGGGATCGTGCTTTCTGTGATTTTCGCCTCCGTGTATTTGCTCCTTTACCTGCTTGCAAAGAAAAGGTTCTGGCCCGTTGTAGTCGCCTTGGTTTTGGTCGTGCTGGACACATTGGTTGTGCTTTATCTGTCGCTTGACGATTTTACTTTTTATATCATTGATATTGTTTTTCACGCATGGCTGATGTGGTCCTTGATCAAACTGATCGGAGCACGAAGGAAGCAGGCGGAGCAATATTTTCAGTAGTTTACATAGCTTTACAATGCAGTTCTGCAATGCTATACTGAAATTATTGACGATATAATGAAAACGACAGTAGACACGAAGGGAAGGATCAATTTATGAACTGCTGCTGGTGCACGATTACGACGGAAAAACTGGACGAGTCTGTGGAATTTTACAGGGAGGTCGTCGGGCTCTCTGTAGCGCGGCGTTTTTCACCTGACCCGGGTACAGAAATCGCTTTTTTAAAAGACGAAAACGGCTTTGAGATTGAGCTTCTGCAAAACGGCAGACCTATCGGCGCAGAGAAAGAGGGTATCTCTTTGGGGTTTGAAGTGAAATCGCTTGCGGATACGCTTGCCATGGTCAAATCCAAAAAGATCGCCGCTTTCGGCGGACCCACAAAAGTACCGGGAGCCTCTTTCTTTTTTGTGAAGGATCCTAACGGTGTTTCCATTCAGTTTGTAGAAAATGACCTCTGATGTCTTCAGTACAGCAAAATGATAAATCCCCCGTCGGCCGGTTTGCCAACGGGGGGTTCTTCCAATATCTTCCTTAATAATTTGCCCTCTCAGTCTTACCGTCTGGGAGGGCTTTTTATTTGCTATTTCAGATTGGAATTGGTGGTAAATCATCATTTCATTATTCGAAGAAGGATTATTATATTTGCCAGGCTCTGCTTATTTCAGAGAATTGACATATCTGATATAAGTCTATGTGGTAAAATCCAATAATGAAACTTGTACTACGAGATTACATGCCGATTTGATGATTTTATAAATAAAGACAGAGCCCATCGGGATTCCATGAACTCGATGAGCCCGTTTTGCTGTTGCCTTACGGCTGTCGGAGAAATATCTCCATTTTTAACCAAAAGATAAATTGTTACATTATGTTACATGTGTCGAAAATTGACGAAAAATCAATTATAATAGAAACAAATATTTTAGGGGGTAACAACAAAATGACACAAGAAGAAATCAAAAAATTAGACCGGCGTATTCGATCCATTGAAGACCCCTTTGGGACTGGATTTCTTGTTTTATACAAAACTGTTCAGGCAATGGCGGAATTCAAAGGAAAAAGCATGGGAGATATTGTCCGGCAATATACTTCCTGGAAGCTTCATGCTATGTAGTCATTGCTGTTTTGGTGTTGTAGGAACCTGAGCTCCCAAGTCCGGAGAATTTACAAGATAATCATTTATTACTTCATCAGACCAACCCAGCTCCTGAAGCATATGCCTTATTTTTTCTGCTGTTTCTACCTTTGTCTCTGCTTTTACCATCGTTTACATCTCCAATCAAATTAATGTTCTTTCATTATACCGATTTTTCTTGAACATTAATTGCCGAAATGCGATTATTATATGATTACAGAAATTACCAGATGTTTCTGTAACGACTCTTGCAGTTTGGGTATTTTATAATAAACTGCAGGGGTGCTCTATTGCGCCATAATCTGCGGCTCTTTTCGATGAAACAGCAGATCAGATGGATATCAATCGATGGGTCTGCAGCGTGAGGAGCGAGAATTGCATACTGCCGGCAAATCTGGTCAGAAGGGTATTGAATTCCGTTTGAAGCTAAGAAACCTTTCTCCAAATATACCTTATAAATTTTCTCATACCGATTTCATAGATTGTCTTGTTCTCGCAAGTCGATCCTTTTAACCCATGGAAATCTATTGGAGCAATCATATCTTTATCTTTAATATCAGGGTTACCTTTTGGTACTTCATAAAAACCATTTACCCATAGAACTCCGCCTTTTTTCAAGTGCCGTTCCAAAATAGGGTAATAATTGTTTTCCAAACGGTAGTGATTTATCACGATTAAATCAAACTCTCCGAAATTAAGATAAGACTCTTCAGCACAAAGATTTTTTTGCAGTACGCTGATGTCTAACTGCTTTTCCGAAGCAAACCGGCATAATCTTTCAATAGCAATATCACTGAAATCTACCGCAGTTACTTTGTAACCGTGGGAAGCCAAAAATACCGTGTTGCGGCCGTCGCCGCAGGCTAAGTCCAAAACCGTTCCGCTTTTGGGAAGGAAGTGCATATCACTGACCAAACGGCCTTCCGGCTGCATCAATTCCTGACCTCTCGCTTCAAATTTATCATTCCAATAAGATAAGTTACCCATATACATTGAGATGCACCTCTGTTTACACGACGAAAATAATTGATAAATATTGTATTACCCAGTGGGTATAAGAAATCCATGTGCCAGTTTAAATGCTGACACATGGATTTTTATGGTCCGAGTGGCGAGACTTGAACTCACGGCCTCTTGACCCCCAGTCAAGCGCGCTACCAACTGCGCCACACCCGGAAACAACGTTAATTAGTATATCACAACATCCAAAGCCTTGCAAGAGAAAACTTCTATTTTTACCGATAAACTGCCAAAAAATCTCTCCGCTGAATTTAATGGGGTCATTACAGCGAATCTGTAAGGACAGCAATCATAAAGAAATCAGCATCAGAAAAGGCTCTGATGCTGACCTGACTATTCTTCGTCCTCTTTTTCCCGGACGCTGTGCGGCGACTCATTTTTCTCGTAGTTCTCATATTGATATTTTTCCGCCTGATATCGCTGAGAAACGGGCCTTGAATTCAGGTATTCCTGAACTCTCAGATCGTTTGAGAAAAGCATGCTGAATTCCAGCGGAAGATGGTCGAATCCTTCCTTCATAAATTCACCCCGAAGAGTATTCTCTGCACTTGCAGTGAATTCATGCGCTGTCGTTTTCCTGTTTTGGCGGAGCTTTTTTACTGCTGTCCGGGCAGCATAACGGATTTGTAACGGCCAGCAGGGACAACTGATCTCCAATGACTGTGAAGAGTTCTCCTAATACTGCCAGTTCGTCGTTGGTGACGCACTGAGCGATCTGTATGGAAATAGCCGCAGCAAGTGTTACAAGTTTTTCACCACAACAGTTGTTCATGTCAGCTCAAGCTTTCTGAAAAAAGGATTCCACTTGGAACCAATCGAGTACATTGAACCAGTTTTCGGCATATTCAGGCCTGAGATTTTTATATTTCAAATAATATGCGTGCTCCCAGACATCAATCAGAAGGATCGGTTTCAGGCCGGTTTTTAGAAGGGTATCCTGATTTGCGGTGGATAGAATTTTCAAATCGCCGCATCGGTTGGCGGCCAGCCAGGCGTAACCCGAGCCGAAGCGGTTCACAGCAGCTTCTTTTAGCTGTTCCTTGAAATTGCTGTAGCTGCCGAACGCTTTTTCAATTGTGCGCAGCATCTGAGCATCGGGCTCATGATTGACAGGCCCCATGATGTTAAAATAAAAATTGTGGTTGTATACGCCGCCGCCGTTGTTGATTACTGCGGTCTGAATACATTTTGGGAGCCGGTCCGAGTTAATGAGAAGCTGCTCTAGGGTCATATTGTGCAGCTGCGGATATGGCTGCAGCGCTTCGTTCAAATGGTCGACATACGCTTTCAGATGCCTGTCATGGTGAATTTCTACTGTTTCGGCGTCGATATAAGGTTCCAGAGCATTGTATGCATAGGGAAGCGGCAGGAGCTGAAACGGATAATGGTCATACATAAAACATCATCTCTTTTTTCCAAATACTATATTATACGCAGGGAAAATGTAATTGACAGAAAAAGAAGGATGCATTTTTAGTGAGGTTTGTATTATAATAAAAATGATTCGTTTTTTATAGGTGGGAAAAGAATGTATCAGGAAAAGAATAAAATTCGGAAAACACTTTCAGCATTTGCTGTTGTTATAGTAGAACTGGCCCTTATGGCGGCGACGACTGCCGTTTTTGTTATGGCCTTTGAACACATTGATGCAAAAAAAGCCGAAGCAAAGCCGACAGCCGTCAGCAGCAGCAAAGCGTCGGTGTCTTCCGCTGTACAGCCTAGCCCAAGCCGGACAAGTCAGCCGGCCGGTCAGCAGTTCGAGCAGCCGGCTGACTGGAGGCTTGTTCTGGTCAATTACGAGCATACGCTTCCGGAAACCTTCCAATCCAAAATTGTAAATGAATTCAATGTGAATATGGACTCAAGAATCGTCGAACCGTTTCGCCAGATGCGCGACGCCGCTTTAAAGGATGATATTCACCTGTGGCTTTCTTCAGGCTATCGCAACGATGAGAAGCAGCAGAAGCTCTATTCGGAAGAAATTGAAGCTTACTACAAAGCGGGAATCAGCTATGAGGACGCGGTAAGCGAGGCTGCAAAATCGGTTGCGCCTCCGGGTACCAGCGAGCATATCACGGGGCTTGCCATTGATGTGAACGGTGTGCTTGAAGATTTCGGCGGTACCAAAGAATTCCGCTGGCTTTCGGAGCACGCGCAGGATTACGGCTTTATTCTTCGCTATCCAAAGGACAAGCAGGATATCACCCATATCAAATACGAAGCATGGCATTTCCGTTATGTCGGGGTGGAGCATGCGAAGAAGATGAAAGAATTGAATCTGTGCCTTGAGGAATATATAGACTATCTCAATAAAAATCAAACTGCTTCTCATTGAATATTACCCTCGAGTTTGGTATAATGAACCAATAACAGGTTTCCAATTTCATAACAACGAGAGGGGTCTGGCAATCAATGCAGCAAAAAACAGTAAGAACAAGGTTCGCACCGAGCCCGACAGGCTTTATGCATGTCGGAAATCTTCGTACGGCCTTGTATGAATATCTAATTGCAAAATCGCTCGGCGGCACTTTTGTACTGCGTATTGAGGATACCGATCAGGAAAGGCTTGTAGAAGGCGCTGTGAATATTATCTACAATACGCTTGAAAAAGTCGGCCTGAAGCACGACGAGGGACCGGATGTCGGCGGCGAGTACGGCCCTTATGTGCAGAGCGAGCGCAAGGATATTTACGAACCGTATGCGGAACAGCTTATCAGGGAAGGAAAAGCGTATTATTGCTTCTGCACCAAGGAGCGGCTGGACGCGCTGCATGAAAGCAAAGAGGACGGAACTTTCTCCGGGGGATATGACCGCCACTGTCGCGACCTGCCTAAAGAGGAGGTCGACCGGCTGCTTCGGGAGGGCAAGCCGTATGTAATCCGCCAAAAGATGCCGATAGAGGGTTCCACCACCTTTGACGATACTGTATACGGTTCCATCACGATTGAAAACAGGGAACTGGAGGATCAGATTCTCATTAAATCCGACGGTTATCCGACTTATAATTTCGCGAACGTCATCGATGACCATCTTATGCAGATCACCCATGTGGTCAGAGGCAGCGAGTACCTGACTTCCACCCCGAAGTACAACCTGCTTTATCAGGCTTTCGGCTGGGACGTGCCTACCTATGTCCATCTTCCGCTGATTATGGGAAAAAATGAGGACGGCAGCGTTTCCAAGCTGTCCAAGCGCCACGGCTCCACCGGCTTTGCGGACCTGATACGGGAAGGGTATCTGCCGCAGACCATCGTCAATTATATCGCGCTTCTGGGCTGGTGCCCGAAGGAAAACCGCGAGCTGTTTACGCTTCCGGAGCTTGTAGAGAATTTTTCGATCGACGGCATCAGCAAATCGCCCGCCGTGTTCGATTACGACAAGCTGAACTGGTTTAACGGGGAATATATCCGCGCCATGTCGGAGCAGGAATTCATAGAGAACGCCATGCCGTATTTCAGAGAGGTTTTCCCAAGCGCGGAACTGAACTGGCAGGTGCTTGCTTCCATTTTACAGCCCCGCGTGACCCAGTTTATGCAAATTCCGGAGATGATCGTATTTTTGAAGGAACTGCCGGAATACCCGGTTGATTTCTTTGTAAATAAGAAGAGTAAGACCAATCTTGAAAATTCGGTCCAGATGCTGCAGGAGTCCATTGCGGAACTGGAGAAGACGGACGACTGGTCGGTGGATGGACTCCACGATCTGCTGATTGCGCTTGCACAGAGGCTGGAAGTGAAAAACGGGACCCTGCTGTGGCCGGTGCGCATCGCGGCGGCGGGGATGACGGTTACGCCCGGCGGAGCTATGGAAATCCTTGCCATACTGGGCAAGCGGGAATCCATCCGCAGGCTTCATATCGGTCTTGAAAAATTGCAGGCATAAGGAGCGGAAACGAAAATGAGTGACGAAATAACGACTGCCGGTGAAGCGGAAGCTTCCGGTAATTTTATTCATACCTTTATAGAAGAGGATATTGCTCCGCAGGGCAGGTTTGAAGGGAAAAGGGTCCATACCCGTTTTCCGCCCGAGCCGAACGGATACCTGCACATCGGACACGCCAAGGCGATCTGCATCGACTTCGGTACCGCGGAGAAGTTCGGCGGCATCTGCAATTTGCGGATGGACGACACCAATCCGACCAAGGAAGACACGGAGTACGTGGACGCCATTCAGGAGGACATCCGCTGGCTGGGTTTCACCTGGGACGACCGTTTTTACTATGCCTCCGACTATTTTCCGAAAATGTATGAATTGGCCGTCAAGCTGATTCGGGAAAACCTTGCCTATGTCTGCGAACTGACTCCGGAGCAGATGCGTGAGAACCGGGGCGACCTGACAAACCCGGCGGTCAGCCCGTACCGCGACAGACCGGCGGAGGAAAGTCTCGATCTGTTTGAGCGCATGAAAAACGGGGAATTTGAGGATGGAAAAATGACGCTCCGGGCCAAAATTGATCTGGCCTCCGGAAATTTCAACATGCGCGACCCCGTCATTTACCGTATCAATCATATGACGCATCACCGCACCGGCAGCACCTGGTGCATTTATCCCATGTACGATTTCGCGCACCCTATCGAGGACGCGCTGGAGGGAATCACCCATTCGCTGTGCTCGCTGGAGTTTGAAGACCACAGGCCGCTTTACGACTGGGTCATCAGCCATATCGATCTTCCGGACAAGCCCAGACAGATCGAGTTTGCCCGCCTGGGCATCAACAACACCGTCATGAGCAAGCGCAAGCTTCGCCTGCTGGTGGAAAACAATTATGTCAGCGGCTGGGACGACCCCCGTATGCCCACTCTCTGCGGGCTTCGCCGCAGGGGCTACACGCCGGCTTCCATCCGGAATTTCTGTGAACGCATCGGCGTTTCCAAGGTGAACAGTACGGTGGAGTACGGCTTTTTGGAACACTGCCTGCGGGAAGATTTGAACCAGAACGCTCAGCGCACCATGGCGGTGATGAACCCGGTCAAGCTGATCGTAACAAATTATCCCGAGGATAAAACCGAGGAATTTGAAGTGGAGAACAATCCCGAACGTCCGGAGGACGGTACAAGGACGGTTTCCTTCTCCCGCGAGCTGTGGATTGAGAAGGAAGACTTCATGGAGGAGCCGGTAAAAGGCTACTTCCGCCTTTTCCCGGGCAATGAAGTTCGGCTGAAAACGACGTATATTGTTCGCTGCACCGGTTGCAAAAAAGATGAGAACGGCAATGTCACCGAGGTTTACGCGGAATATGACCCGCAGACACGCGGCGGCAATACGCCGGACGGCAGAAAGATCAAGGGTACCATTCACTGGGTGGACGCAAAAACCGCCGCCGATGCGGAGGTTCGTCTGTACGACAGCCTGTTTACCGTGCCGGACCCGGAGGCAGGGGACTTCCTTACCCAGCTGAACCCGGATTCGCTCAAGGTGCTGACCAACTGTAAGGTGGAACCGTCCCTCGCTCAGACGGAAGGAGTTCATTCCTATCAGTTCATGCGTCAGGGATATTTCTGTCAGGATAACCGCGACAGTACGCGGGAACACCCGGTCTTTAACCGCTGCGTATCTCTGAAAGACAGCTTCAAAAAGAAATAAAAAGACTGGTGAAGTTGTTCGTTGCCTGCACAGCAAAATATAGAATTTACAGCGTTTAAGAATGCGCCTTGAAATGGTTTTCGGCCAGATCAAGGCGCATTTTTGCGCACCGTTTCGTGCAAACCGCCCGAAAACGGCCGAATTTATGAGACATTTCAGTCCCTCGAGTTTACGGATTTGGGGAGCATGCAAGACAAACTGAAAAATGTTTTAAATTTATGAAACGTTTTACTGCTTTCAAGTGTTTTATAGGTGAAAGCGTTTTTTAAAAGAAGGAGGTATATGGCATGGTGGAAACCGAAGCCTTCCTAAGGAATGCCATCGATACCCATGGGGATGCAGTTTATCGGCTGGCACTCTGCCGCCTGCAGAATACGGCGGACGCGGAGGATGTTTTTCAGGATGTATTTCTTCATCTGCTGAAAGAGAAAAACGTCGGCCAGTGGAATTCGGAGCATCTCAAAGCGTGGCTGCTGCGGGTAACGATTAACTGTTGCCACAATCTGGTGCGAAACAGGTTGAGGAGGAAGGTGATTTCCCTGGAGGAAGTACCGGAAGTAACGTCTGAGTTAACGGAAAGTGACTATGAGCTATGGGAAGCGCTTGGACGACTTCCCGCAAAGTACAGAATCGTAGTGCTTCTGTATTATGTAGAGGGCTACAAGACGGAGGAAATCGCAGATTTGATACAATGCCCGGACGCAACTGTCCGTTCCCGCCTGTACCGCGGAAGGCGAAAGCTTAAAAAAATGATGGGAGGTAATTTGGATGAAGAACCGTTGCAAAGATATGATGGAGAAAATCAAGGCCCCGAGTTCCTTGAAAGATAAAGTTTTGGGTGCTGCTTGTAACACCTCGTCTCCTGTCACCGAAAATATCCGGCGCCAGCCGAAGCGTCATACTGTTTTTCGTATGGCAGTTTGCGCAGTCTGCGCCTTTGCCGTTTTGCTGGGCGGCGGTTTTTTCCTTTCTAAACCGGGCGCAGAGAAAATCAGTAATGAGAAGGGCGCAGGCAGCAGCTTATCCCCGGCCTATCATTTCGGACTGGTAGCTTACGCGGCGGATATCAATAAAACCTTTGAGCCGCAGGATAACAAAATTGCCTTTTCCGTTTCCAACGCCGGCGGAGGCGAGGTTTTCGGGAAGGGCGACTATACCGGCTGCCTGTTCCGCGTGACCGGCGACGAAATTAAAACGCTCAACATCGCAATAGACCGCGGAGGCCTTTACAGGTATCAGAAACTGACGAATCTGACAAAGGACGAAATCAAAGCCATCTATGCCGCTGAGGCGAACGGCACTTTAAAAGCCGATTTTCAGTTTGCCAGTTCGGATGATGAAAAAACATGGTGTTCCGAGCAAATGACGGCGCTCGGCAGCAGCTTTTCCGAGAATTGGACCGCAAATTCGCTTTTCGGCTTCTGGGTGCCGCCGGAATCGACGCTGAGCAGTGGGGAGGAAGATCCTAGGGAAGCCGCCCATAAAAATATCGATATCTTTAACGGCGCAACCCTTAAGATAACCGCCACTTTTAGAGATGGGTCTCAGCAGACGAAAAGCCTGAATCTGAAAACGGGAAAGTTGAAAGTAGTCTATGGTGAAAATAATATTCGTACAGTTCTGCCCGAACTGGCTGGCGGAAACGACCCTTATGTCTACAGCGTCTATGCTGAGCTTGAAAATTGATTGATTGACTGGTCGATATGCAAAGGGCCGCCCCAAATCGATTTTGGGACGGCCCGGATGGTCGAAAAAGGTCCAGCGAGAGCTGGACCCTTTTGATTGTAAAATCGTAAAGCCATCGCTCTCCGGTAGCCTGTCTCATTCCTATCAGCCTCTTAAACTGATTGCCATATCGTGGAGTTGCCGGCAGACAAGCGCAGTCAACTGCCCGGTGGCAGCTATAAGGCCAAGATCATAAAGGATTTTTGAAAAATAAGATTTTCGTAAGAAATTTGTCAAAATCTCTTAAAACAAAAACCATTTTCATCTGATATAATAGATTAATTAGTCGGGCACTTATCCCCATTTAAGTCCCGCGGAAGCATCTCCGTGAATGCGGTGAATTGTGTTTTTACAGAAATATGTTCAAGAAGGGAAGTTGCAATTTGGACAACCGGAACAGAAAAGAATATCAATATAAGAGGCCGCGAAAAAAGCATTCTTTCCTGCTGCTGCTGATTCTTCTGGCAGCGGCGGCCCTTCTGATACATTTCAGAGTGATCCCGCTGGAACAGGATGTTCTTCCCGGAAAATTATTGTCACAGAAGTCCCCTTCTGCCGGGCTGGAAACGGGAACCATCCCTGAAGAGACGGCAGAGACGCTGCAGGCCATGGCGGCACAGAACCCAAAAGCCGGACCGATCCTGCAAAATCCGGGGCGTTACCCCGAAAGGCTTCTTGAATCGCTGACCCGAAACCCGGAGCTTCTCGATTTCACGCTGGATTATCCGGAGAAAAAGGGCACTTCGGCCAAGAACATCGACCTTTCTGGAAAGGACCGGCAGGGCCGGATTCCGCTTCTGATGCAATGGGACGAGGATTGGGGGTACGCTTCCTATGGGGACGGTATCATTGCGCTGGATGGCTGCGGCCCTACCTGTCTTTCCATGGTTGCCGTCGGACTGACGGGAGATTCCGCCCTAAACCCCAAAGCGGTTGCTGAATTCAGCGAGAAAAACGGATATCTGGATGCAACCGGCAGCACACTTTGGACGCTGATGTCCAAGGGAGCGAAGGATTTGGGCTTTTCCTCCCGGGAAATCCCTCTGGATGAAAGCCTTTTGGCCCAGGAGCTTGCAAAGGGGCACCCGATCATCTGCAGCCTGCGCCCGGGCGACTTCACAACAGTAGGGCATTTTATTGTTTTATACGGATATGAAAACGGGAATTTTCTGGTGAACGATCCTAACAGCAAAAGCCGCAGCGAGCAGGCGTGGAGCTACGGGACATTAAAGCCCCAGATCCGGAATCTCTGGGCGTTCTCCGCATAAATGACGGCCCCCGGTAAACCGGGGGCCGTCATTTATGCGACAAATTCCGTAATGGCGGAAGGATGCTATGTCTGCCCGTATATTCCCTGCACGGAGACCTCTCCGGCGTTGACGGATAACAGGCTTCCGTCCTCACACCGGACGATCAGTTCCCCGGCGGAGGAGATATCCACCGCCGTCGCGGTGACGGACTCTTCATTTCGGGTAAAGCTGACGGTGCGGTTTAAGGAAACACAGAGTGTTTTGTACTCCGCGAGGATCGCTTCGGGACGGTCGATATCATCGCACAGAATTTCTTCAAATTCCTTCAGGATTTCCTGAAGCAATCCTGCGCGGGCGACCGGCCGGCCGCATTCCATGCGCAGGGAGGTTGCCTTTACAGACAGCTCGTCGGGAAAATTTTCCATGTTCACATTGATGCCGATTCCGACGACGACGTACTCGATCCGGTCGATTTCCGCGGCCATTTCCGTCAGGATGCCGCAGACCTTTTTGCTTCCGATCACGATATCATTCGGCCATTTGATCATGGCCGGGGCCTTTGTCTGCTTGCGGATTGCCCGGCAGACGGCGAGTCCGGCTAAGAGCGTAATGCCCGTTACCTGTACAGGCAGGCTGTCCGGCCGCAGGAGCACGGAAAACCACAGCCCCGTTCCGGAAGGGGATTCCCAGGCTCGTCCAAGGCGGCCCTTGCCGCCGGTCTGCCGCTCTGCGATAAACAGACTGCCATTCGGAGCGCCGGAAAGGGCCTGGCGTTTTGCCTGTGCGTTGGTGGAATCGATGCTGTCGAAGCTGAAAACGGTTTTCCCGAGTGTTTTTGTTTTCAGGCCCGAAAGAATGAGCTCCGGCGTAATCTGATCGGGGGAGGAAATTAGGCGGTAGCCGCGGTTTGTAACGGATTCGATTTCATAGCCAGCGCTTCTCAGGGTGTTGACGTGCTTCCAGACGGCGGTGCGGGAGACCATCAGCTGTTCGCTGAGCTCCTCGCCCGAAACATAGTCGTTATGCTTTTGCAGATACTTTAATATTTCGTCCTTCGTAGACATGCGATCACGGCCTTTATTTCATAATCATAAGCAGATTATACCCTTTTTCCCTATACGCGGGCAAGCAAATATGAAAAATATATTGTAGGTTCAGCGGATTTAGTGATATACTATATTATATGTTTTCTAAAGAAAGTAAATTGAGGAAAGCGGGGTGCTTAACATGGATGTCAGGCCGGGTGATATTTTACAGATGAAAAAAGCGCATCCATGCGGGAGTAAAACCTTTCTTGTTCTTCGTTCCGGCATGGATTTTAAAATTCGCTGTACCTCCTGCGGGCATGAAATCATGGTTCCCAGGCTGAAATGCGAAAAGAACATTAAAAAGATTATCAGGGAAGAACCGCAGCACGAATTGTAGCTCCTTTATTTATCAACAGAATAAATGAAGGAGAATGACTATGTTTGAAAATCTGGAAGTCTTTGAAAAACGGTATGAGGAGTTAAATCAGAAGCTCTACGACCCTTCGGTTTTATCCAATCAGGCCCAGTATACCGAACTGATGAAGGAGCATAAAAATATCACGCCCATCGTCGAAAAATACGGGGAATACCAAAAGGCCGTCCGCTCTATGACGGAAGCGCGCGAGCTGCTGGAGGACGGCAGCCTCGATAAAGACCTGAAGGAGATGGCGGACGAGGAATTTCAGACCGCGAAATCGGACATCGAGCGGTGTTCCGAGGAGCTGAAAATCCTGCTTCTGCCGCGCGACCCCAATGACGACCGAAACGTTATCGTTGAAATCCGGGGCGGCGCCGGCGGCGAGGAAGCCGCCCTTTTTTCAGCCGTCCTGTACCGTATGTACAGCATGTACGCGGAAACGAAGGGCTGGAAAACGGAAATTCTGAACGTCAGCGAAACGGAGCTGGGCGGGTTTAAGGAAATCAGCTTTATGATTACCGGCGACGGGGCGTATTCCCGCCTGAAATATGAAAGCGGCGTGCACCGCGTGCAGCGCGTGCCGGAAACAGAGACGCAGGGCAGGGTGCATACCTCCACCGCTACGGTCGCCGTTCTGCCGGAAGCCGACGAAGTGGAACTCGAGATCAATCCGAAGGATTTGCAGATCGACACCTACCGTTCCAGCGGAGCGGGCGGACAGCACATCAATAAAACCTCCTCCGCAATCCGGATCACCCATCTGCCTACCGGCACGGTGGTGGAATGTCAGGATGAGCGGAGCCAGTACAAAAATAAAGACAAGGCAATGAAAGTGCTGCGTTCCAGGCTGTATGAGGCGAAGCTGCGGGAGCACGACGAAAAAATAGCCTCCGAACGCCGGTCACAGGTGGGAACCGGCGACCGTTCCGAGCGGATACGCACCTACAATTATCCGCAGGGGCGGATGACCGACCATCGGATCGGTCTGACCATTTACCGCCTGGACGATATCTTAAATGGAAGTCTCGATGAAATTATAGACGCTTTGATTACGGCGGACAGAGCCGCAAAGCTCCAAAACACCATAGACAACCAATCGGAAGAGAGAGAATAAAACAATGCAGACCCTAAGGCTGAACGCAAACAACCGGGAAGACATCCTTACCGCCGCTCAAATTCTCAGGGACGGCGGTCTGGTCGGTATCCCGACGGAAACGGTTTACGGGCTTGCCGCCAACGCGCTGGACGGAAAAGCCGTCGCCGGTATTTTTGCCGCGAAGGGCAGGCCCATGGATAACCCTTTAATTGTACATATTTCTGATTTTGACCAGATTAGTCAGCTGGTTCGGGAAGTAACGCCCGAAGCCGAAAAGCTGGCAAAGGCATACTGGCCCGGTCCGATGACGATCATTCTGCCGAAGTCGGATAAAATTCCGGACGAGGTGAGCGCCGGACTCGACACGGTCGCCATCCGTTTTCCGTCCCATCCCGCCGCCAGGGCGCTGATCGATGCCGCGGGGATTCCGCTTGCCGCGCCGTCCGCCAACCTTTCCGGGCATCCCAGCCCTACGGCCGCCGAGCATGTCCTGAACGATCTGGACGGGAAAATAGAGGCGGTGGTGGACGGCGGGCCCTGCGGGGTCGGGGTAGAATCGACGGTCGTTACCCTGGCTTGCGATCCTCCGCGCCTGTTAAGGCCGGGCGGGATTACGCTGGAGCAGCTCCGCAGTGTTCTGGGAACGGTGGAAATGGACAGCGCGGTGCTGCATCCGCTGAAGGAAGGCGTTCGCGCTTCTTCTCCCGGCATGAAGTATAAGCATTATTCGCCGAAAGCGAACGTAATTATCATTGACGGCAGTTTTGACGCATATAGAAATTATGTAAACAGCCACGGCGGCGACGGTACCGCGGCCCTCTGCTACAGCGGGGAGGACGCGGAGCTGACGGTTCCGACCGTCTGCTACGGCGGGGAAGACGATTACGGCGAGCAGGCGCGGGAGCTTTTCGATGCGCTGCGCCGCCTTGACGAAATTCATGCGAAAACCGTTTACGCACGCTGCCCGGAACCGAAAGGCGTGGGTCTTGCCGTTTATAACCGGCTGATCCGCGCGGCTGGATTTGAGGTGCTGCATCTTGACTGATCTGGTAATCGGACTGACCGGCCCGACGGGCGCCGGAAAATCGACCGTGGCCGCCGCCTTTCAGAAGGCGGGCTGCCTGATTGTGGACGCGGACCGGATTGCCCGCGAAACCATTGCGGACGAAAAATGCCTTGCGGCTTTAAAAGCCGAATTTGGGAATGATATTGTCGGGGAAGACAACCGGCTCAACCGCACTCTGCTGGCGCAGCGCGCCTTTGCCGATCAAAGAAGCACAGAGCGGCTGAATGCGATTACCCATCCGCTGATCAAGGAGGAAGTGATCCGTAAGATCGCCGAATATCGGCAACAAACGGCGAAGGCGATTATTCTGGACGCTCCTCTCCTTTTTGAAAGCGGATCCGATTCGCTCTGCACGACCTCTGTGGCCGTCACCGCGCCCGCCGAAGTTCGGCTTTACCGCATTGTAAACCGCGACTCCATCACGCCGGAGCTGGCCAGAGCACGGATGAGCATGCAGCAGGACGACGCGTATTACAGCTCCCGCGCACGGTATCAGCTTACCGGCACCATGAGTGACGACGATATCCAGGAAAGAGTGAATCAGCTTTTGGAGAAAATTATCGGAGATTATGCATGAAACATTTTAAAAGAATTCTTCTGGCCTGCGCCGCGGCCGTTATTTTGTTGCTGATCGGTTATTTTGCCTTGAATCGGGGGTATACTTTTTTCATGAAAAGGGCGTATCCCCTTCAATATACACAGCTTGTGGCGAAAGAGGCGACAGCTAACCGGCTTGACCCTGCGCTGGTTTATTCCGTGATCAAGGCGGAGAGCAATTTTGACCCGAACGCCCGGTCGCACGCCGGGGCCGTCGGCCTGATGCAGATGACGCCGGATACCTTTGAGTGGGTGCAGACCAAGCTGAAAAGCGATACGAAATACGAGGAAGAGGACCTTTACGCGCCGGACATCAACATTCGTTACGGCTGCAAGCTTCTGGCCCTTCTGTCTGAGAGGTACAGCGAGAAGGCGACCGCTCTGAGCGCGTACAATGCCGGAATGGGTACGGTAAACACATGGCTGAAAAATCCGGATATTTCCAAAGACGGCGCCGTGCTTGACAGCATCCCCTATGAGGAAACGAGAAATTATGTGGACGCCGTCTTAAAGAATTATGCGAATTATAAAAAACTATATCAATTTAACAGCAAAGGAGAAACAATCGATGGCTAAGAAATATGAAAAAGACGAATTGAAAAAGCTGACGGAGGAGCTTTTGCTCAACCGGAAAAACGGCTATTTTCAAATGGAGGATGAGACGGTTAAAAAAGCCGATGATTTCTGCGAGGATTACAAAAAGTTTTTGGATCTTGCGAAAACAGAGCGCGAAGTGACCGTTTTTGCGTTGAAGGCGGCTGAAAAGGCCGGATTTGTGCCCTTTGACCCTCAGAAAAAATATCAGGCGGGAGATAAGGTTTATTATAACAACCGCGGAAAGGCCGTGATCCTTGCGGTGATCGGCAAAAACGGCTGTAAAAACGGCGTACGCATCGCCGCCGCCCATATCGATTCGCCAAGGCTCGATCTGAAGCCCCATCCGCTTTATGAAAAAGACGACATTGCTTTCTTCAAATCCCATTATTACGGCGGAATCAAAAAATATCAGTGGACTGCCATTCCTCTCTCCATGCACGGCCTTGCCGTACGCAAGGACGGCGTTTCCGTGGAAATCCGTATCGGCGAGGAGCCGGGCGAACCGCAGTTCTGTATAACCGATCTGCTTCCGCACCTCAGTGCCGAACAGATGGAGAAGAAGCTTTCCAAAGCGATCGAGGGCGAAAACCTGAACATCGTTTCCGGCAGCCGTCCCGTCCGGGCCGACGAAGGTGAAAATCTGGTAAAGCTGAACATTATGAAACTGATTCACGACAAATACGGGATGACCGAGGAGGATTTCGTTTCCGCGGATATTGAATTCGTACCGGCGTTCAAAGCTTCCGATATCGGTTTCGACCGCAGCATGATCGGCGCTTACGGCCACGACGACAGGGTCTGCGCTTATCCGGCTCTGATGGCCGCTCTGCAGGCCGGAACACCCGACAGCACCATCCTTACGGTTCTGGCCGACAAGGAGGAAATCGGCAGCGACGGAAACACCGGCCTGAACTCCCAGTTTATGCACTATTTCATTTCCGATCTGGCTCATGCCGAGGGGCTGGAAGCAAGGCATGTTTTGAGTAAATCCAAATGCCTTTCCGCCGATGTGACGGCTGCGTATGACCCGAACTACGCCAGCGCGTACGAGCCGACCAATTCCTGCTATATCAACGACGGTGTCGGTATGGCCAAATACACCGGTTCCAGGGGAAAGAGCGGCTCCAGCGAGGCGTCTGCGGAATTCGTCGCCGAGGTCAGAAACATTTTTGAGCAGAACGACGTGCTGTGGCAGATCGGCGAGCTGGGCAAGGTGGACGGCGGCGGCGGCGGAACCGTTGCGTTATACATTGCCAATCTGAATGTGGATGTTCTCGACGTCGGCGTTCCGGTTCTTTCGATGCATTCTCCGTTTGAGATTGTAGCGAAACTGGACGTCTATATGACCTATAAGGGAATCAAGGCTTTTTACGAGGCAAGCTGAAAAAAACATCGTTATCCGGAGACAGGAGGGGCTGACATGAACCCGCTTTTATCGCCGCTTAGAAAAAGCACGGCTGTTTTTTGCGCCTTGCTGGCGCTGACGGCCTGTGCGGGCATCCTTGCGGCCTGCCGCTCGGGTTCTCCGGAAAAACCGGCTTCCACTGCGGAAAGTCTTCCGGCTGTTTCAGAGGGGAAAACCGGGGAAGAGGATTCGTTTTCCTCCCGGTCCGCCGCACAGGAAAGCATCAAAGCGGACCTTGAAACGATCCTGTCCTCTCCCTTGTCCGGCTCCGCACCGAACGACTATATCAGCGCGCATCGGCAGGAGTATGAAAATATTCTCAAACAGGGGGATACGGCGCTTACCTATCTGCTCGCAGAATTCAAAAGCGGCAGATCGGATGGGCTTCGGGGCGAGATCATGAAAGCGATCTGCGTCGATTTGCTTGGCGATAGAAACAATGTGCCGGAGGGCAGCTTCCAAACGGCGCAGGAATGGTACGAAAAGCTGGATCCCTATGAGCCGGCCTCTCTGCCCAAAAAGGAATATTGGGAAACAACGAACGACCGCAATCTTGATTTTGTTTATACAGCGGCTATGGACCGGTACGCTTCTCAAAAAGATGATACTGTCACCATTGCCGCTCCCGTCCTTTACGGGAGCGAGACGCAGGGGACGACGGTAACTGTTTTTGCCACGGTACTGGTTAAGGATTTTCAGGTGCTTGGCGATACTGTGACGAATACGGGCGGAGCGGTGATTCCCGCCGCAATTACGGGAACCGTCGGCAGCGACGGAAAAATTTCTGACTGCACGGCGTATACGCAGGCGAAGGACGGAAGCTACTGGGCGCCGTCCATCAGGGAGTTCTGCGGAACGCATCACGACGTTGCGGAAAAGATGATTTCCCGGTATTCCGGGGAAGATTATGAAACTCTGCTCAAAAAGAATTTACAGGCATATCTGAAATCGATTGATATCAGCCCTAAGTATTACAGCGATTCCGTTGAAAAAATCAGCTTTGCGGATTATCTCTCTGGCGATTGAGACCTTACAAGAATAAAACAGCCTGACACTGTGGGGAAAACACAGGTCAGGCTGTTTTTGTATCTTTCAAATATAAAATCTCAGGCTTTTTTGAGGCTGAACGGATGGCTTACAGCGTACATTTTTCAATTCCGCTGAACACAATGCCGCGGGACGCGTCCAGCGTGACCGTCGTGCCGCTCTTTAAAATCTGCACCGCGTTTTCCGCAGCGACGATCACCGGCTTGTCCAGTGTCAGCCCGACAATCGCCGCGTGCGAGTTCATTCCGCCGAATTCGGTGATGATCCCCGCCGCGCTTTTTATGATACGGAGAATTTTGTTGCTGGTCTGCGGAATGACGAGGATGTCACCGTCCTTAAAATTTTTCAGAGCTTCGTCCTCGTCGGCACAGACGCACAGATTGCCGCAGACAGCGCCTTTGGTAACGCCGATGCCGGATACCAGCACGTCGCCGACCAGCTGGACCTTCAGAAGATTGGTGGTGCCGGAAACGCCGAGCGGCACACCGGCGGTAATCACCGCGAGGTCTCCGTTTTTGACAAGGCCCTGATTGCGGGCAACGTCGACTACGTGGTCGAACAGCTCGTCGGTGTTGTCTTTTTCATCCATCATAATCGGCACAACGCCCCAGGAAAGATTCATCTGGCGCTGGACGGTAGGGTCCGTGGTCCCGCTGATGATCGGGCATTCCGGACGGTACTTGGAAATCATGCGGGCGGTTCTGCCGGATTTCGTCACGGTCATAATCGCGACCGCGCCGAGGTCCTGGGCGGTTGTACAGGTTGCGTGGGAGATTGCGGAAGTAACGTTGGGCTGTTCGGTGAAATCGCGTTTTTCAAAACGGCCCTTGTAATCAATATCGCGTTCGGTGCGCTCCGCAATGGTCGCCATGGTTTTTAAAGACTGAATCGGGTAGTTCCCCGCGGCGGTTTCGCCGGAGAGCATGATGGCGCTGGTTCCGTCGTAAATGGCGTTTGCGACGTCGGTAGCTTCCGCACGCGTCGGACGCGGATTCTTGATCATGGAATCCAGCATCTGGGTCGCCGTAATGACCTGCAGGCCGGCATTATAAGCCTTTTTGATCAGCTTTTTCTGGATGACGGGGATTTCCTGAAGCGGAATCTCTACGCCGAGGTCGCCTCTGGCGACCATGATGCCGTCCGATACCCGGATAATGTCGTCAATATTTTCCACACCGTCGGAATTTTCAATTTTGGCAATGATACGGATTTTATGGCAGTTATGTTTCTCCAGTTCCGTTCTCAGCTCGATAATGTCTTTTGCGCTGCGCGTAAAGGAAGCGGCAATAAAGTCAAAGTCCTCCCGCACGGCGAAAGCAATATCTTCCTTGTCCTTTTCGCTGATAAACGGAAGGGAAAGATTGATGCCCGGTACGTTGATTCCCTTATGGGCCGAAATGGTCCCGCCGTTGACGACGCTGCAGTGGATGTCGGTTTCGGTGCAGGAAAGTACTTTCAGTTCGATCAGGCCGTCGTCGATCAGAATTCTGGCCCCGGTGGAAACCTCCAGCGGAAGACGCGCGAACGTGATGGAAGCAATGGTTTCGTCACCGACAATATCCCGGCTGGTCAGCGTAAAGTTTTCCCCGGTTTTCAGTGTGATTTTCGGCTGATTAAAGTCCCTGACACGGATTTCAGGCCCTTTGGTGTCGAGCAGAAGCGCGACGGGAATCTTGAGTTCGCTGCGCAGCTTTTTTACGGCGTCCGCGCGCACTTTCTGCTCCGCAGAGGTCTGATGGGAGAAGTTCAGTCGGGCGACATCCATGCCGGCGAGCATCAGCTGCCGCAGTACGTCGATATTATCTGTCGCAGGGCCGAGAGTACATATGATTTTGGTTTTTCTCATGTTCTAAGACTCCAATCCTAACGTAAAAATAGAAATCAAAAATTTTACCCAGTGTATATGATATTATATTTATCACCATAAATCAAATGAATTGTCAGATATTGTATACAAGCCTGAAATTGAGAAAGCGGTTGAAATTATTTGATTTAAGTTATACAATGATATCATGATAAGAAGGCTGCCGATTTCCCCTGCGCAAAGGAAAATCGGTTTGACGGATTGCGGTAAAACGAACCGTAGGAAAGGGGGCGGCTCATTGCGCAGACGCGGAGAAAAGATAGTGAAAAGCCGCACTGGCTGGCGCAATGCCGATCAGGTGCGAAAAATAAAAATCATTATGACCGTCATTGCGGTTATCGTCTGTATTTCGGTTGCCTCGGGGGCCATTCTGGTGTGGGTCCAGCTCAAGAATCCGTTTACGAAACCGGCTTCCGCTTCGGTTTCCAGCATGGCCGAAGAAGCCTCTTCCAAAAGCGGGGCGCTGCCTGTCTACGACGATTCCTATAATCTGGTGGTGGTAAACGCGTCCACCCCGCTCAAGTCCGATTTTCAGGTTCAGTCAGATCAGTTGGAGGGAATCACCGTCGATGCCAGAATCCTTCCCGCTCTCCGGAAAATGATGGACGATGCGAAGTCCGCGGGATGTCCCCTGAAGCTGACAAGGGGCTATGTGAACGCGAAGGAGCAGGACAAGCTCTTCGCCGCCGCCGTACAGGATCTGGTGAAGAATCAGGGATTTACGCAGGTGAGGGCGGAGAACCAGGTGCAGAATACCGTAGGGCGCGGAGGGTACAATGAAAATCAGACCGGCATGGCGGTGGAGTTTGCGGCGGAGGGCGAGGCCGCGGGTACTGATTTTTCCGCTACCCCGCAGTATAAATGGCTTGTCAAGAACAGCGTGCAGTACGGTTTCGTGCTGCGGTACACCGAAGCAAAGGCCGCGATCACCGGTGTGGCGTCCAACCCGCGTCATTTTCGGTATGTCGGCGGCGGCAACGCCGTAAAGATGCGGGAATATTCCATGTGCCTGGAAGAATTTGAGGCGTATATCCGCAAGCAAAGTCCGAAATAAGCAGAAATATTCCTGAAATATGATTTTTTACTTGCAATTTGGGAATCTCTATGGTAAAATTCAAATGTTAAGTTGCAGTTTGGTTGAAAGAGGTGACAGGTAATGAAGGAAAATATACATCCCAAGTATAAAGAAACTACGATCACATGCGCATGCGGGAATGTTATAAACACAAAATCCACGAAGGAAAACATCCGCGTTGAAATATGCTCCAAGTGCCACCCGTTCTTTACAGGTAAGCAAAAGCTTGTTGATACAAGCGGACGTGTTGATATGTTTAAGAAGCGTTACGGTATGGGCAAGTAATTGACAGATTGAGTTTTCTTGGATTAGCTTAGGCGGCGCAGGCTTTCTGCGCCGCTTATTTTTTGTGGAGGATGCCCGTGGTTGAATATCGAACGGTTGAAAAGGAAGCCCTCGCAGAATTTGTGGAGAGGCGCTCGCGCTTTATCGGCTGCGTAAAGCCTGTAAAAACCGAGGAAGAGGCGGTTTCATTCATCAATTCCGTAAAATCCAAAAACTGGAACGCGTCCCATAACGTCTACGCGTACTCTCTCCGTCAGGGGCAGATCAGGCGCTATTCGGACGACGGCGAGCCGCAGGGCACGGCGGGGATCCCGGTGCTGGACGTGCTGGTGAAGTCCGATGTGGTGGATACGGCGGTCGTCGTCACCCGGTATTTCGGCGGAATCCTCCTCGGCGCCGGGGGCCTTGTGCGGGCTTATTCCCACGGAGCGTCCATCGCACTGGAGCAGGCCGGAATCATTACGATGAGGACCTGCCTGACGGTCGAGGTCTGCTTCGATTACAATCAGTACGGCAGAGTAAGCGCGCTGATACCGGAAAGCGGCGGGACGGTGGACAATGCGGAGTTTACCGACTCTGTAAGGCTATCTTTTCATATGAGCGATGAAGATATGCGCTCCTTTGAACAAAAACTGGCCGACGCCACCTGCGGTCAGTGCAAAACGGAGGTCACAGGAGAAAAGTTTTTTAAATTTTCCTGAGAATTGAAGGGATTTTGTATAATCCTGCGTATATCTATATGAAACCCAAAGAATATAGAAAAACAGGCGGTGGTATGATGACGGTCCGTGAACGTACACAGGAGATTGAAGAACAAACCCTTTCGTCCTATGCCGCGCTTTCCAGGAATACGCTGGGCAGGGATGTTCCCGAGGAGGAGTGCGATCTGCGCACGCCCTATCAGAGGGACCGGGATAAAATCCTTCACTGCAAATCTTTTCGCCGGCTGAAGCATAAGACGCAGGTCTTTCTTTCCCCGGAAGGCGACCACTACCGCACGCGCCTGACCCACACGCTGGAGGTTTCCCAGATTGCCCGCACCATAGCAAGGGCGCTCCGGCTGAACGAGGACCTGACGGAGGCGATTTCCCTCGGCCATGATCTGGGGCATACGCCGTTTGGCCACGCGGGGGAACGGGCGCTGAATCAGCTTTGTCCCGGCGGGTTCCGCCACTACGAGCAAAGCGTGCGCATCGTGGAGAAGCTTGAGAAAAACGGCGCCGGTCTCAATCTGACAAAAGAGGTGCGCGACGGCATCCTGTGCCACACCAAGGGCAGGGAAGCAATGACGCTCGAGGGAAGAGTAGTCCGTACGGCGGACCGGATTGCCTACATAAATCACGATATGGATGACGCCGAGCGGGCGGGGGTACTGCTGGAAAGCGATATTCCGAAAGATATCAAATCCGTTTTGGGCGGACGGCGGACGGAAAGAATCGATACCCTGGTCCATTCTGTCGTGGAAAACAGCCGGAACGGGGAAGTCAGAATGGACCCGAGGGTTCAGGATGCCTTTGACAGGCTGCACGATTTTATGTCTGAGTCCGTCTACCTGAATCCCTACGCAAAGGCGGAAGAGAAAAAGGTTCCGAATCTGATCGGCACGCTGTACAGCTATTATCTGCAGCGGCCCGAGCGTTTCCCGCCGGATATGTGCCTGATTGCGGAGCAGGACGGAACCGAGCGCGCCGCATGCGATTATATTGCGGGGATGACCGATCATTTTGCGGTCCAGCTGTTTCAGGATATTTATGTGCCGAAATCCTGGAAATTGTAAATCTTAATAAAAATGAGGTGACGATATGCCATTGCCGGAAGCTTTTATGCAGGAGTTAAAGGCGCGCTGCGAAATATCCGAAGTCGTCGCTTCTTATGTCAATCTCAGGCACAGCGGCAGGAATCTGGTCGGACTTTGTCCTTTTCACAATGAAAAGACGCCGTCCTTTAACGTGTATCCGGAAAACGGTTCGTTTTACTGCTTTGGCTGCGGTGCGGGCGGCGACGTTATTACGTTTGTCCGCCGCATTGAAAATCTGGATTACATGGAGGCGGTTCGCTTTCTGGCGCAGCGCGCCGGAATTCAGGTGCCGGAAAACCAGGTCGACGACGGCATGGCCAGGCTGCGGGCGCGCATTCTGGAAATCAACCGCGAGGCCGCGCGGTACTATTATTCGATATTAAATTCAGAGCAGGGGAAGGCGGGCATGGATTATCTGAACCGCCGTGCCCTGTCGTCCGCCACGGTTCGCCATTTCGGGCTGGGGTACGCTCCGGCTTCCCGTTACTCTCTGGTGGGATGTCTGGAGAAAAAAGGCTACACGCAGAACGAAATGATTCTGGCCAATGTCGCTTTCAAAGGCCGGTCGGGACAAGCTGTTGACCGCTTTTTTTCACGGGTGATATTCCCCATCATCGATCTGAGGGGGAACGTGATTGCTTTCGGCGGCCGCGTGCTGACTGATGAAAAGCCGAAATATCTCAATACTTCGGATACGCCTGTGTTCAATAAAGGCAATTTTCTGTTCGCGCTGAATTTTGCCAAAAACAGCGGCACCGAGCAGTTGATCCTGTGCGAGGGCTACATGGACGTGATTTCCATGCATCAGGCCGGGTTCACCAACGCGGTCGCCACGCTGGGCACGGCTCTGACGCCGAATCAGGCCCGCCTGATGGCGCGGTATACAAAAGAAGTGGTTCTTTCCTACGATTCCGACGAAGCGGGGCAGAAGGCGACCGCGCGCGCCATCCCGATTCTGCGCGAGGCGGGGCTGCTGGTGAAGGTACTTACGATTTCCGGAGGAAAGGACCCGGACGAATACATACGATCGAACGGCCAGAACGGCCGGGTGAAATTCAAGCAGCTGATTGACGCCAGCGGAAACGACGTAGAATACCGTTTGCAGAAAATTCGGCAGGGCTGCAACATTCAGACGCCGCAGGGCCGGGTGGATTACCTCACGGGCGCTTCCGCGGTGCTGGCCACGCTGGACAACCGGATTGAGCAGGAGGTATACGCGGGAAAGCTTGCGGAGGAAATCGGAATTGAGCGTACGGCCATTTTGCAGCAGGTACAGAAGAACCGCTCGAAACTGAAAAAAAACCAGGAGCAAAAGGCGTTCAAGGCGTTCCAACAGCAGTCGGCGGGTGTTCGCGACAGCATTAACCCCGAAAAAGTGCAGCATTTAAGGGCTGCAAGCGCGGAAGAGGCGCTGATTGCGTATATTGTTCAATACCCTGAGAACGCTATAGCAATAGAAAGGCTTTTGCCGGCCGAAAAATTTGCGACAACGTTTAACCGCCGTGTATATGGGACAATAATGGAAAGAATTAGGAATGCGAAGGCGGTCAGCCTTACAGATATAGCGGAAGAGTTCTCCATGGAGGAGATTTCTTCCATTGCCAAGATTTTTGCGAAATTTCACGGTGTTTCCGTTACGATGCGGGACGCAGAGGAATATATCGATGTTATTCAGCAGGAATATGAAAAAATGAGCGTAGAAAACGTAAATTCAGCAGAGCCGCAGGAGATACAGGATTACCTGCAAAAGCTGAGGTCACAGAAGAAATAGGGGGACTAATTTATGGGAGCACCGGACAAGAAAACAGTGATCAGGGAATTGATCGAGCAGGGAAAGAGCAAAGGACAGCTTTCGACCAAGGAAATTCTGGACGCGATCGGAGAACTGGACTTTGAACCCGAGCAGATCGAAAAATTCTATGATACGCTGGAAGCACAGGGTGTGGAAATTATTGAAGATTTTGCCGACGTAGCGCTGGAAGACATTGATTTCAACACGCAGGTGGACGAAAACGAAGACATCGAATCTGCGCTCAGCACGGAAGGAATTGCGATCGACGACCCTGTCAAGGTTTACCTGAAAGAGATCGGCCGGGTTCCCCTTTTGACGCCGGAGGAGGAAATCGACCTTGCCATCCGTATTTCCGACGGGGACGAGACCGCAAAAAAGCGCCTTTCCGAAGCGAACCTCCGCCTGGTCGTCAGCATTGCGAAGCGCTATCTGGGGCGCGGTATGCAGTTCCTGGACCTGATTCAGGAAGGCAACTTAGGTTTGATTAAGGCGGTAGAAAAATTCGATTACTCCAAGGGCTTTAAATTTTCCACCTACGCGACGTGGTGGATCCGTCAGGCGATTACCCGCGCTATTGCCGACCAGGCAAGGACCATCCGAATCCCGGTTCACATGGTGGAAACCATTAATAAGGTAAAGAAGGTCTCCAGCCAGCTTCTGCACACCAACGGCCACGAGCCGACCGCCGACGAGATTTCCGAAGAGCTGGATATGCCGGTGGACAAAGTGCGTGAAATCATGCGCGTCGCACAGGAGCCGGTTTCGCTGGAAACGCCGATCGGCGAGGAAGAGGACAGCCATCTCGGCGACTTTATTCCGGATGACGACGCCCCGGCGCCGGCGGACGCCGCTTCCCACACGCTTTTGAAGGAACAGCTTGCCGATGTGCTCGACACACTGACCCCCAGGGAGGAAAAGGTGCTCCGTCTGCGCTTCGGTCTGGAAGACGGCCGTTCCCGCACTTTGGAGGAAGTCGGAAAGGAATTCAATGTTACCAGAGAGCGTATCAGACAGATTGAGGCGAAGGCTCTGCGCAAGCTGCGCCATCCGAGCCGCAGCAAAAAGCTGAAAGATTTCCTGGATTAAAGGGGATGACTGCATGGTCATGACACTGGAAGCCGATTACGCCGTCAGAATTGTGGAAATGCTGGCGGTATCCAATCAAAAAATAGATGCGAGGTCCATTTCCGACCAGGCCCATGTACCTTTGCGGTTTGCGCTGAAAATTCTGCGCAAGCTGGTGGCGGGCGGCCTGATCGTCTCGTACAAGGGAGCGCACGGCGGCTATATGCTTGCGCGGGAACCCGGCAAAATCACCCTGCGGGAAGTGATTGAGTCGGTCGAAGGCCCGTACATGATCAGCCGATGCCAGCAGGACGAGTACGCCTGCCAGCACAACACCTGCTGTAAGGTTCATCAGATCTACGACGAGATTTCGTCCATTGTACGTAAAAAACTGGACTCCTATACCTTCGATTCCCTCAGCAATGGCGATACAGGCGATATAATGGGGAAAAAAGGGGAAAAATGAACATAAAAAAATCCGGCGGCTGTTTAGTCGTCGGATTTTTACCATTTAAATAATAAATTTGTAAAACATGGCTTGACAAACACAATATATTGTAATAAAATAATATACTGCATCATCATGGAAACATATACTCACGTCTATCTTGCTCTATCATATCACAACAATTTCAAAAAGGCAAGAGGTTCCCATGAAAACCTTCCAAAAGGGGAGATGGATGCAGCTTATTTTTGTGCTTTATTTCTTGCGAAGATGGTAAATATATGAATGGAGTGATCGAGCCAATGGTGAATGTCAAACCGGTGCAAGTAGGCAAAAATGTTCGCATGAGCTTCGCGCGTATTGATGAAGTCTTGGACATGCCAAACCTGATCGAGGTACAGAAGAATTCCTATCAGTGGTTTCTTGATGAAGGCCTCAAGGAGGTTTTCAAGGATGTTTCCGGAATTACTGACTATACCGGCAATCTTGTGCTGGACTTTGTGAATTACAAACTGGACGACGACAAACCGAATTACAGTGTGGAAGAATGCAAAGAGCGCGACGCTACCTATGCGGCCGCTCTAAGGGTTACCGCCCGCCTGCTCAACAAGGAAAGCGGGGAAATAAAAGAATCCGAGGTTTTCATGGGCGACTTTCCGCTCATGACGGACAGCGGCACTTTTGTTATCAACGGTGCGGAACGCGTGATTGTTTCCCAATTGGTCCGTTCACCCGGCGTTTATTATAAAATGGAATATGACAAGACGGGCAAGGAGCTGTTCAGCTCCACCGTTATCCCGAACCGCGGCGCGTGGCTGGAATATGAAAACGACGCCAACGACGTTTTCTATGTCCGTATCGATAAAAACAGGAAAATTCCGGTAACAGTCTTTGTCCGCGCGCTCGGCCTTGGAACCGACGAGGAAATCCGCGAATATTTCGGCGACGACGACCGTATGAACGCCACTATTGAAAAAGATCCCTGCAAAAACACCGAAGAGGCTCTTTTTGAAGTATACAGAAAATTAAGGCCAAGCGAACCGCCGACGATTGAGAGTGCTCAGTCCCACATCAACGGTTTGTTCTTTGATGCCCGCCGCTACGACCTTTCCCGTGTCGGCCGCTACAAATATAATAAGAAGCTGAATCTTGCCGGACGCATTACCGGCCAGAAGCTTTCCCGTCCCATTGTCAACCCGCTTACCGGCGAGCTGATGGCGGAAGCGGGTGAAATCCTTTCTCACGACAAAGCGCATGAAATTGACGATGCAGGCGTGTCCATCGCGTTCGTCAATGTCAACGAGCGTGAGGTAAAGGTAATTTCCAACGGAATGGTTGACATCAACAAATTTGTCGGGTTCGACGCGAAAGCCGAATGCGGGATCAACGAGAGAGTGCGTTTCAGCGTGCTGGCTGAAATTCTGGATTCCTGTTCTTCGGACGAGGAACTGAAGGAGACCATTAAAACCAGAGCGGATGAGCTGATTCCAAAGCACATCATCATCGACGATATTTTTTCTTCGATCAACTATATGAACTGCCTGGCCGTGGGCCTTGGCAATCTCGACGATATCGACCATCTGGGAAACCGCCGTATCCGTTCGGTCGGCGAACTGCTTCAGAATCAGTTTAGAATTGGTTTTTCCAGACTTGAGCGCGTTATACGTGAAAGAATGACATTGCAGGCGCAGGATTTGGAAGTCCTGACCCCTCATTCCTTAATCAATATCCGTCCCGTTGTGGCGGCGATCAAGGAATTCTTCGGTTCCTCCCCGCTGTCGCAGTTCATGGATCAGACGAACCCCCTTGCGGAGCTGACGCATAAGCGCCGTCTTTCCGCCCTGGGCCCCGGCGGCCTGTCGAGAGACCGCGCGGGCTTCGAAGTCCGTGACGTTCACTACAGCCACTACGGACGCATGTGCCCGATTGAAACGCCGGAAGGTCCGAACATCGGACTGATTTCCTATCTGGCGACCTTTGCCAGAATCAATGAGTACGGCTTTATTGAAGCGCCGTTCCGCCGCGTGGACAAAGCGACCGGCTGCGTTACCCGAGAAGTGATTTATATGACCGCGGATATTGAGGACGATTATATCGTTGCGCAGGCGAACGAACCGCTCGACGAGCAGGGGCGTTTCAAAAATGCCAAGGTCAACGCCCGTTACCGCGACGAGTTCCTTGAAATCGAGCGCGAAAAAGCGGACTATATGGACGTTTCGCCGAGGATGGTTGTTTCCGTCGCCACCGCGATGATTCCCTTCCTGGAAAACGACGACGCCAACCGTGCGCTGATGGGTTCCAACATGCAGCGGCAGGCGGTTCCGCTTCTGAAAACCGAGTCTCCGATCGTCGGAACCGGCATGGAATATAAAGCCGGCGTCGACTCCGGCGTATGCGTGATCGCCAGACACTCCGGCGTTGTCCGCAGCGTAAGCGCGGATGAAATTCGGGTGACCTGCGACGACGGCAGCGTCGACGTTTACCATGTTACTAAGTTTATGCGTTCCAACCAGGGAACATGTATCAATCAGGTTCCCGTTGTCGATGTCAACCAGAGAGTGGAAGCCGGTTCCGTCATTGCCGACGGTCCCGCGACCAAGGACGGCGAAATCAGTCTGGGCAAAAACGCCCTGATCGGCTTCATGACATGGGAAGGCTACAACTACGAGGATGCTGTTCTCATCAGCGAAAAGATTGTCCGCGACGATGTTTACACATCCATTCATATTGAAGAATACGAAATTGAATCCAGAGACACGAAGCTCGGGCCGGAGGAAATCACAAGGGATATTCCGAACGTCAACGAGGATCTGCTTCACGATCTGGACGAAAGCGGAATCATCCGCATCGGCGCCGAGGTGCGTGCCGGTGATATTCTTGTCGGTAAAGTCACGCCGAAGGGCGAGACGGAGCTGACCGCCGAAGAGCGCCTGCTGCGCGCCATCTTCGGTGAAAAGGCCAGAGAGGTGAGGGACACTTCTCTGAGAGTGCCTCACGGCGAATACGGCATCGTGGTCGACGTAAAGGTATTTACCCGCGAAAACAGCCACGACGAGCTAAGCCCCGGTGTCAACAAGGTTGTCCGTTGCTATATTGCCCAGAAGCGTAAAATTTCCGTGGGCGATAAGATGGCCGGCCGCCACGGCAACAAGGGCGTTGTTTCCCGTATCCTTCCGGTGGAAGATATGCCGTTCCTTCCGGACGGCACCCCGCTCGACATTGTTCTGAATCCGTTGGGCGTTCCTTCCCGTATGAATATCGGACAGGTGCTTGAGGTTCACCTCGGCTATGCCGCAAAGGCGCTCGGCTGGAAGATCATGACCCCGGTATTCGACGGCGCGCATGAAGACGACATTGTCGAATGCTTTAAAAAGGCCGGCATCAGCGAGGACGGCAAGACCATTCTGAAGGATGGCCGTACCGGAGAGTTCTTTGACAACCCGGTTACCGTCGGCATTATGTATTACCTGAAACTGCATCATCTGGTTGACGATAAAATCCATGCCCGTTCCACCGGACCTTACTCCCTTGTTACGCAGCAGCCTCTGGGCGGCAAAGCGCAGTTCGGCGGCCAGCGTTTCGGCGAAATGGAAGTCTGGGCGCTGGAAGCTTACGGCGCGGCGTATACCCTGCAGGAAATTCTTACCGTCAAGTCCGACGACGTCGTGGGCCGCGTAAAGACCTACGAAGCGATCGTGAAGGGCCAGAACATTCCGAAGCCGGGCGTTCCGGAATCGTTTAAGGTTCTGATTAAAGAACTGCAGTCCCTGGGCCTTGACGTCAAGGTGCTGAACCAGAACAACGAGGAAATCGATCTGAAGCAGAACTTTGACGATGACGACGACATCGGCTTCAATCCTTCGGATGAAAGCTTTGACGAGCCGAATGTTGCCGATGACCTTGAAGGCTATTCTGTGGAGGACTCGGATGACGACGAAAGCCTGTTTGACGACGTGGACGACTATATTGAAGACGACACCAGCGATGACAGTGATGAGGAAGATGAATTTGATAAGGACGAACCCTTTGACCTTAATTCTGACGGCAGCGACGAAATATAATAGAATGGGGTTGCAATATGGAATTTAATGTTTTTGAATCAATCAAGATCGGACTTGCTTCACCGGAAAAAATCAGAGAATGGTCCCACGGCGAAGTGAAAAAACCGGAAACGATCAATTATCGTACCCTCAAGCCCGAACGCGATGGTCTTTTCTGTGAACGTATCTTCGGGCCCCAAAAGGACTGGGAATGCCATTGCGGAAAGTATAAGAGAATTCGCTATAAAGGGAAAATCTGCGAACGCTGCGGTGTTGAAGTCACCCGGGCGAAGGTTCGCCGCGAGCGCATGGGCCACATCGAGCTGGCCGCTCCTGTTTCCCACATCTGGTATTTTAAGGGGATTCCGTCCCGAATGGGACTGATCCTTGATATATCCCCCCGTATGCTGGAAAAGGTTCTGTATTTCGCACTGTATATCGTAACGGACCCCGGCAACGTCCGCGAGCTGCAGAAAAAGCAGCTCCTGAACGAAAAAGAGTACCGCGATATGCGTGAAAAATATGAGGACGACTTTGAAGCCAGCATGGGCGCCGAAGCGATCAAAAAGCTTCTGACGGAAATCGACCTCGACGTTGTTTCCGAAGAGCTCAAGTCGGAGCTTGCCGGCGCTTCCGGCCAGAAGCGTGTCCGCATTCTGAAGCGTCTGGAAGTGATTGAAGCCTTCCGCCTTTCCGGCAACCGTCCGGAATGGATGATCCTCGATGTGGTTCCGGTCATTCCGCCGGATATCCGTCCGATGGTACAGCTCGACGGCGGCCGTTTCGCGACGTCCGACTTAAACGACCTCTACCGCCGTGTAATCAACAGAAACAACCGCCTGAAAAGGCTTCTGGAGCTTGGCGCTCCCGATATCATTGTCCGCAATGAAAAACGCATGCTGCAGGAAGCCGTTGACGCCCTGATCGACAACGGCCGCCGCGGCCGCCCGGTAACCGGACCGAACAACCGTCCGCTGAAATCCCTTTCCGACATGCTGAAAGGCAAGCAGGGACGTTTCCGCCAGAACCTTCTGGGCAAGCGCGTCGACTATTCCGGCCGTTCTGTTATCGTAGTAGGCCCGGAGCTGAAAATGTACCAGTGCGGCCTTCCGAAGGAAATGGCGCTGGAGCTGTTCAAGCCCTTTGTCATGAAACGCCTTGTAGAAACCGGCGCCGCCGGAAACATCAAGGCTGCCAGAAAAGCGGTGGAGCGCGCGAAGCCCGAGGTTTGGGACGCGCTGGAAATCGTTATCAAGAACCACCCGGTCCTGCTGAACCGCGCGCCTACGCTGCACAGACTCGGTATTCAGGCGTTTGAGCCGGTGCTGGTTGAGGGCCGTGCCTTAAAGCTGCATCCGCTGGCCTGTACGGCTTACAATGCGGACTTCGACGGCGACCAGATGGCTGTTCACGTTCCGCTTTCCGCAGAAGCGCAGGCTGAGGCCCGCTTCCTGATGCTGGCCGCCGGCAATCTGCTCAAGCCTTCCGACGGACGCCCCGTTACCGTTCCTACACAGGACATGGTGCTGGGTTCCTATTACCTCACTTTGGAAAAGGATGGGGAGCTGGGCGAAGGCAAAATATTCAGAGATTATAATGAAGCCATTATGGCTTATGATTCCAAGACCGTCGGCCTTCACGCGAAGATCAAGGTCCGCAGAACCATGGAAATCAACGGGGAAGAAATTTCCCGGCTTGTGGACACCACCGTTGGCCGTATGATCTTCAACAGGCCCATTCCGCAGGATCTGGGTTACATTGACCGTTCCAATCCGGATAACCTGTTTAAGTATGAAATCGATTTTCTGGTCGGCAAAAAGCAGCTGGGCGTTATTATCGATAAGTGTATCAAAGCGCACGGCACCGCCCAGACGGCTGACGTTCTGGACAGCATCAAATCGCAGGGCTATAAATATTCCACCCTGAGCGCGATCACGGTCGCCGTCAGCGACGCGACGATTCCGCCGGAGAAGAAACAGATCATTGACGCTGCCGAAAAGCAGATCGATGCCGTTGACGGCCAGTTCAAGATGGGTCTTCTTTCCGACGGTGAGCGCTACAACGCGGTTCTGAAAACCTGGGCAAAGGCGACGGAGGATGTTTCCGTTGCGCTGCAGAAGAACCTGAACCGATACAACCCGATTTTCATGATGGCGGATTCCGGAGCCCGTGGTTCCATGAGCCAGATTCGCCAGCTGGCCGGTATGCGCGGACTGATTGCCAACACATCCGGTAAAACCATTGAAATTCCGATCAGGGCCAACTACCGTGAGGGCCTGAACATTCTGGAATACTTCATTTCTTCCCGCGGCGCCAGAAAGGGCTTGGCGGACACCGCTCTGAGAACGGCCGACTCCGGTTACCTGACCCGCCGTCTGGTCGACGTTTCCCAGGATGTCATCATTCGTGAGGACGACTGCGGCGCAACCGACGGCCTCGAGGTATACGACATCCGCGAAGGCAAGGAAGCGATCGAACCCCTTCACGAGCGTCTGCTCGGAAGATATCTTGTCGAAGACTTTGTCGATGAGAAGACGGGGGCGGTCCTTGTTTCCAAGGATAAGCTGATGAACGACCAGGACGCCGACATCATTGTCAAGAGCGGCGTGGAGCACATTAAGATCCGTTCCGTGCTGAACTGCTGTGCAAAGCACGGCGTCTGCAAGAAGTGCTACGGCGCGAACCTTGCGAACGGCCAGACGGTCGCGGTCGGCGAAGCGGTCGGAATTATCGCGGCGCAGTCCATCGGCGAGCCGGGCACACAGCTGACCATGAGAACCTTCCACACCGGCGGTGTCGCCAGCTCGGAGGATATTACACAGGGTCTGCCGCGTGTTGAAGAGCTTTTCGAAGGCCGCAAGCCGAAGCATCTTGCCATTATCAGTGAGATAGCCGGCTCGGTTTCCTTTGAGGAGATCAAGAAGAACCGCCATGTCGTTGTGACAAACTCCGAAACGGGCGATTCCAAGTCCTACCTGATTCCGTACGGCTCCCGCGTGATTGTCGCGGAAGGCCAGCAGATCAAGGCCGGAACAAGAGTGACCGAAGGCTCCGTCAATCCGCACGACGTTCTTGCAATCAGCGGTACCCACGCTGTTCAGGACTACCTCATTGAGGAAGTTCAGCGTGTCTACCGGATGCAGGGTGTTGATATCAACGATAAGCATATCGAAGTCATTGTCCGCCAGATGATGAAGAAGGTCAAGATCGAGGATTCTGGCGATACCACGCTTCTGCCGAGCTCGCTGATTGAGAAGGTGGAGCTGGAAACAGAGAACCAGGCCATCCGCGACCGTATCAAAAACGGCGAGCCGGACCTGAAGGAAGCTACCGCTTCACCGGTTCTGCTTGGTATTACAAAGGCTTCGCTCGCCACCGATTCCTTCCTGTCGGCCGCCTCCTTCCAGGAGACAACACGTGTTCTGACCGACGCCGCGATCAAAGGCAAGGTCGACCCGCTGCTCGGACTGAAGGAAAACGTCATTATCGGCAAGCTGATCCCCGCCGGTACGGGCATGAAATGCTACAGCGACGTAAAGATCGAGCCCGTAAATCAAGACTTGACAAACGACGCGGTGTAGCCTTATAATAAACAATTGTGATGGTTTACTGATTGAGCGCTTCATTCCTGTTCTGAGGCTGACCCTTCAGGACAGGAATAAGTTGTTTAAAGATTATTTCACTGTTACGGCGGATATACTATATATTCGCTTAACATATAAAAATTGATGTGAGGAGGTGTCTTATGCCAACATTTAATCAGTTAGTCCATACGGGCAGAGAAGTTGCTGTAGTAAAGGCGAAAGCCCCTGCGCTTTTGAAAGGCTGGAATTCCAAGAAACGTGTTTCCATCGATCAGGATTCCCCGCAAAAACGTGGTGTCTGCACAACGGTAAAGACTGCAACTCCGAAGAAACCGAACTCCGCGCTCAGAAAGATCGCCAGAGTCAGGCTTTCCAACGGAATTGAAGTCAGTGCTTATATCCCCGGTGTCGGCCACAATCTTCAGGAACACAGTGTCGTGATGATCCGCGGCGGCCGTGTGAAGGACCTGCCTGGCGTGCGTTACCACATTATCCGCGGTACGCTTGACGCGCAGGGTGTAGCACAGCGTATGCAGGCTCGTTCCAAGTATGGCGCAAAGCGGCCGAAGGCCGGCGCGGCGAAAGCTGCGAAAAAATAAGGTAGTTTAAATTGACAGAAACCGAACGGCTGCATGTTTTAAACAGAATGCAGCGGCGTTTTTCATATAGAAACGCCTCTGTGTTGGCCACGGGAGTTTGTCGCTTTCGAGTACCTATGATATCATTCATGTGAAGGAGGGAAGTAAAGTGCCAAGAAGAGGTAATATCGCAAAACGTGACGTTTTGCCCGATCCACTGTATAATTCCAAGCTTGTAACACGTCTCGTCAATAATATTATGGTCGACGGTAAAAAGGGCGTAGCCCAGAAGATCGTTTATGGCGCATTTGATATTATCAACGAGAAAACAGGGAAAGAACCTTTGGAGGTTTTTGAGGCCGCTATGGAAAATGTTATGCCGGCTCTCGAAGTCAAGGCCCGCCGTGTCGGCGGTGCAACCTACCAGGTTCCTATGGAGGTTCGCCCTGAAAGAAGACAAACATTAGGCTTACGTTGGATAACCAACTATTCAAGACTTAGATCTGAGAAGACGATGAGAGAGAGACTTGCCGGTGAAATTCTTGATGCTGTAAATGGTGCTGGCGGCGCTGCCAAGAAGCGTGACGATACGCATAAGATGGCAGAGGCCAATAAGGCATTTGCTCATTACAGATGGTAATCCAACACATGTTGGTCTGTTACCTGAAATAGTGTACAAATCCCAACATTTCAGACTTTAAGGAGGAAACTATGCCAAGGCAGGTATCACTTGAATTAACCCGCAATATCGGTATTATGGCGCACATTGATGCCGGTAAAACAACAACAACTGAACGTATCCTGTATTACACAGGAATTAACCATAAGATTGGCGAAGTGCATGATGGTGCTGCGACCATGGACTGGATGGTGCAGGAGCAGGAGAGAGGTATTACCATTACCTCCGCTGCGACTACCTGCTTTTGGAAGGGCCACCGGATCAACATCATTGACACCCCGGGCCACGTTGACTTTACCGTAGAAGTTGAGCGTTCGCTGCGCGTGCTCGACGGTTCGGTAACGGTTTTCTGTGCCAAGGGCGGTGTTGAGCCGCAGTCGGAGACGGTTTGGCGTCAGGCTGAGGAATATCATGTCCCCCGTATGGCTTATGTAAATAAAATGGACATCATGGGCGCAGATTTCTTCCGTGTTGTCCAGATGATGAAAGATCGGCTGAAGTGCAATGCCGTGCCGATTCAGCTCCCCATCGGCAGCGAGGATACCTTTAAGGGCATCATCGACCTTGTCGATATGAAGGCTGATATTTACTACGACGATATGGGCAAGGACATGAAAGTGGAGGATATCCCGGAGGATATGCTCGAGCTTGCCAACCAGTATCACACCGAACTGATTGAGCATGTCGCGGAGCAGGACGATGCCCTGATGGAGAAGTACCTGAACGGGGAAACTCTCACGAAGGACGAAATCATATCTACAATCCGTAAATCCACGATTGCCAACCATATGGTTCCCGTCACCTGCGGTACTTCTTACAGAAACAAGGGCGTTCAAAAGCTTCTTGACGCTATCGTGGCTTATATGCCCGCGCCGACGGATGTTCCCGCTATCAAGGGTATGAATCCGGAAACCGGCGAGGAACAGGATTGCCATTCCAGCGATGACGAGCCTTTCGCCGCTCTGGCGTTTAAGATTGCCACAGACCCGTATGTCGGAAAGCTGTGCTTCTTCCGCGTCTACTCCGGCTCCATTCAGGCTGGCTCCAGCGTTTACAACTCGACCAAGGACAACAACGAACGTTTGGGCCGTATTCTTCAGATGCACGCCAATCACCGTCAGGATATCGACGTTGTTTATGCTGGTGATATTGCGGCTGCGGTTGGTTTGAAAAATACCACCACAGGTGATACACTCTGTGACGAAAAGCATCCGATTATTCTTGAATCCATGGAATTCCCGGACCCGGTTATTGAAGTCGCAATCGAGCCGAAGACAAAGGCCGGCCAGGAAAAAATGGGAATTGCCCTTGCAAAGCTTGCGGAAGAAGATCCTACCTTTAAGGCGTATACCAATGAGGAAACGGGTCAGACGATCATCGCGGGCATGGGCGAGCTTCACCTTGAGATCATTGTCGACAGACTTCTGCGTGAGTTCCATGTGGAAGCGAACGTCGGCAAGCCGCAGGTATCCTATAAGGAAACCATCCGCGGGAATGCGGATGTTGACACCAAGTATGCCCGTCAGTCCGGCGGCCGCGGCCAGTACGGTCATGTTAAGATCCGCATTGAGCCGAACCCGGGCAATGGCTACGAGTTTGTCAACGCCGTCGTCGGCGGTGCGATTCCGAAGGAATATATCCCGGCTGTTGACCAGGGTATTCAGGGCGCTATGCTCTCCGGTGTTCTCGCCGGCTATCCGGTAGTCGACACTAAGGTAACCCTTTACGATGGCTCTTACCATGAGGTTGACTCCTCCGAAATGGCGTTTAAGATTGCCGGTTCCATGGCTTTCAAAGAGGCTATGAGAAAGGCGAATCCGGTCATTCTGGAGCCGATCATGAAGGTTACCGTTACGGTGCCCGAGGAGTACATGGGCGACATCATCGGCGATTTGAACTCCCGCCGCGGCATGATCGAAGGCATGGATGCGATTCCGGGCGCACAGCAGATCAGAGCGCATGTTCCGCTTTCTGAAATGTTTGGCTACGCGACCGATATGCGTTCCAAGACACAGGGCAGAGGCCAGTACGTCATGGAACCCGCCACTTCTACAGAAGTGCCGAAGTCGGTTTCGGAAAACATTATTTCTTCACGCAACAAAAAGTGCGAATAACTTGTAAAATTACGCTTGATTTTTATTGATGTTATTGATAAAATGATAGGCATAGTTAAATCATTAAAATTATTATCGTATAAATAAAAAGGAGGAATTCCAATGGCAAAAGCAAAATTTGACAGATCCAAACCACACGTAAACATTGGTACTATTGGCCACGTTGACCATGGCAAGACCACGTTGACCGCGGCGATTACCAAGGTCCTTAACTTCAGCGGTGAGGCTGACTTCGTTGACTATGCAAATATTGATAAGGCTCCTGAAGAGAGAGAGCGCGGTATTACCATCAACACTGCTCACGTTGAGTATCAGACGGCTGCCCGTCACTATGCTCACGTTGACTGCCCAGGCCACGCCGACTATGTAAAGAACATGATCACCGGCGCTGCTCAGATGGACGGTGCTATCCTTGTTGTTTCCGCTGCTGACGGCCCGATGCCGCAGACCAGAGAGCATATCCTTCTGGCCCGTCAGGTTGGCGTGCCTTATATTGTTGTTTTCATGAACAAGGTCGACCAGGTTGACGATCCTGAACTCCTTGACCTTGTTGAAATGGAAATCCGTGACCTTCTGAACGAGTATGAGTTCCCGGGCGACGACACACCGATCATCCGCGGCTCCGCTCTTGTAGCGCTTGAGTCCAAATCTACGGATACGGATGCGCCGGAGTACAAATGCATTCATGAGCTGATGGACGCTGTTGACAGCTTCATTCCGACTCCTGAGCGTAAATCCGACCTTCCTTTCCTTATGCCTGTTGAAGACGTCTTCACCATTACCGGCCGTGGTACGGTCGCCACCGGTAGAGTCGATCGCGGCAGAGCTAAGGTCGGCGAAGAAGTTGAGATCGTAGGTCTGACCGAAGAGCGCAGAAAGTCTGTTATTACAGGTCTTGAAATGTTCAAAAAGACCCTTGACTTTGCAGAGGCCGGCGATAATGTCGGTGTTCTTCTTCGTGGTATCCAGAGAACGGAAATTGAGCGTGGCCAGGTTCTTGCAAAGCCGGGAACCATTCATCCGCACACAAAGTTCCGTGGTCAGGTTTACGTTCTGACCAAAGATGAAGGCGGCCGTCATACTCCGTTCTTCAACAACTACCGTCCTCAGTTCTATTTCAGAACCACAGACGTTACAGGCGTTATCTCCCTGCCGGAAGGCACTGAGATGTGTATGCCCGGCGATAACGTCGAAATGGACGTTGAGCTGATCACTCCTATCGCTATTGAAGAGGGCCTCCGCTTCGCTATCCGTGAAGGCGGCCACACAGTTGGCTCCGGCGTTGTTATTAAGATCAACGCTCAGTAATTGTAACTCTTGTTTGTTAAGGCCTTGCCCGAAAGGGCAGGGCCTTTTTACGTTTTAAATGGGTGCGTTCTGCGCAGGCAAAAGTAGCTTTCTGTCAACAGTCATGTTATAATGTAGACAAATAGAGCGTGGATTCGGCAAAATAAACTGAACCGCTTGGTGGGGAAGTATTTAAATAACTTTTTAGGGGTTTTTATATGAAGAAGGATCAAAACAATCTGTCCCGGATCGTTTTCCGTGTGTGTCTGGCTGTGGTTCTGGCAGGCGCCTGTGTTGCTTCCATGGTCTTATTCCTGCAGAATCAGGGGACCGGGAAAACGGGACTGCCGTCCGGAGTATCCGCACCGTTACATGCAGCGGCTTCGTCGGAAGCGGTGTCAAAAGCGGAGTCCAAACCGGTTCAAAAGCCGGTTTCCATTACGATTCTGGGTGTCGGCGACGACCTGATTCACGATGTGATCTATAAGCAGGCGCAGAGCCGGACAGGAGGGAAAGGCTTTGATTTTTCTCCGGTTTATACGCGCATAGCGGCGGATATCAAAAATGCGGACATCTCGGTTATCAATCAGGAAACGCCGATTGCGGGAAAGATCGCGCCGCCGTCGGGGTATCCGCGCTTCAACTCGCCTACAGAATTGGGGGACGAGCTGGTCAATCTGGGCTTTGACGTCATTAATCACGCCAACAACCACGTTCTGGACAAAAATGAAGCGGGCCTTGCGGCCACGCTGGACTACTGGGCGACTAAACCGTCCGTAAAGGTGGTGGGTGCCTACCGCGATGAGGAAGATCTGCAGAATATCCGGATTGTGGAATCAAAGGGGATCAAAACCGCCCATATTGGTATTACGGAAATGACAAACGGGCTTTATCTTCCCAAAAATTCCAAATACCGGCTGATTTACGCAAACGAGACCGAACTGATAGAAAAATTGATCAAAAAAGCAAAATCAATGGCGGACGTTGTGGTTATTTCCGTGCATTGGGGAAATGAGAATACCTACACGCTTTCGGACAAGCAGAAGACGCTTGCGCAGAATATGGTCGATTGGGGAGCGGACATCATTTTCGGAAATCATCCCCATGTTTTACAGAAGCTGACGGTCCTGACCCGGAAGGACGGGACGAAGTGTCCTGTCATTTTTGCGTTCGGCAATCTTGTTTCCGCCCAGCAGAGCGGGGATAATATGGTCAGCGGCATTCTGACCGTTACAATGACCAAGGATTTTACAACGGACAAAACGACTTTTACGGATATGAAATTCAAGCCGATCGTCACGCACTACGGCAAGGGATGCGCGGGCATTACGATTTATCCGCTGAGTCAGTACACGGACGCTCTGGCCGCCGTTCACGGCGTAAAGCGCTATACTCCGGCGTTCAGCCTGAAATACATCAACAATATTGTCAGTCAGAGCATTCCGAAAGAATATCTGCAGAAAGATTGACACACAATTCTCACAGTGCTATAATAATATAAATTAAATAAAGTTGTCTTCGGGGCGGGGTGCAATTCCCCACCGGCGGTAAAGCGGCGTAAGCCGACGAGCCCGCGAGCGAAAGCTGATTTGGTTTGATTCCAAAGCCGACGGTATAGTCCGGATGGAAGAAGATTGCGCGTGTTTGCGTATACTTTCGTCCCGCAGTTTTTTACTGTGGGACTTTTTTTTTCGTTGGCAACTAAAAAAGGAGTTTTTTAATGAGAAAGATGAAGTAACCTGTGTGTTTCCTGCATCCTTTTCACCCCGCTTTAGTGCCGAAGCGAAAATACTTATGAAGAAGATAGGAGAAATCATGAATACGATTACAAACGAAAAAAAGTCAGCGAAATTATTGGATACCAGAGGCATCGCGCAAATCGGAATTCTGTCCGCCATTGCCGCCGTCCTGATGGTCGTGGAAATACCGCTTTGGTTTGCGCCCAGCTTTTATAAAATCGATCTGAGCGAGCTTCCCGTTTTGATCGGCAGCTTTGCCATGGGTCCCTTTGCCGGCGTTGTCATTGAGCTGGTCAAAATATTGCTCTACCTTATTATTCACGGAAGCTCGACGGGCGGAGTCGGCGATATCGCGAACTTTATCATCGGCTGTTCGTTTGTCATTCCCAGCGCATTGATCTACAGACACAGCAAATCGAAAAAAAGTGCGCTGATCGGTATGGCGGTCGGTACGTTTACGCTGATTGTTGCGGGAAGCCTGCTGAACGCTTTTGTGCTGCTGCCGTTTTACGCCAAGGTGTTTAATATGCCGATGGACGCGCTGATCGCGATGGGACACGCGGTCAATCCTTCCATCAGCGATCTTACATCCTTTGTCATGCTTGCCGTAGCGCCGTTCAACCTGCTCAAGGGGATGCTGGTCTCCGCTGTGACCATGCTGACCTATAAGCGTGTCAGCCCGATTTTGCACAACAGAATCGGCAGAAGATAATCATTTATTGAAACCGTACAGTTTATCCCCGATCAGGGACATGCACTTTGCCTATTTTTGTTCTTTACGATCAATCTGATCTATGTTATAATCACATCAGAAAATTAAATATGCCCTTATCAAGAGTGACGGAGGGAACAGGCCCTATGATGTCCGGCAACCTACAAAGCGTAAGGTGCCAATTCCTGCGGTAAAGCCGAAAGATGAGGTAATCATACACGCCGTTCGGATTTTCCGGACGGCGTTTTTTATTTATTTTATTTTAGGAGGATTGCTCAATGGCAAGACATCTTTTTACATCGGAATCAGTAACGGAAGGCCATCCGGACAAACTCTGCGACCAGATTGCGGACGCCGTGCTGGATGAAATTATTGCACAGGATCCGGAAGCTCACGTTGCGTGTGAAGTAACGGCCACCACCGGCGTTATCCATGTAATGGGAGAGATTTCTACCGACTGCTATGTGGATATTGCGTCGGTGGCGCGGCAGGTAGTCAAGGACATCGGCTACGATGATCCCGCCTGCGGTTTTGACGGCAACACCTGCGGCGTGATCACCTCCATCGATATCCAGTCGCCCGATATCGCGATGGGCGTCAATCAGTCCTATGAGGCGAAGCAGGGTGCGACGGACGCAAACGACGTGACTGGCGCGGGCGATCAGGGCATGATGTTCGGATACGCCTGCGACGAAACGCCGGAGCTGATGCCGCTTGCCATCTCTCTGGCGCACAGGTTGTCGAAGCGCCTGAGCCAGGTCAGAAAGGACGGTACCCTGTCCTATCTGAGGCCGGACGGCAAGACGCAGGTGACCGTGGAGTACGACGGGGACGAGCCGGTGCGCGTGGACACCGTTGTTGTTTCCACCCAGCATGACCCCGACGCCACACTGGAGCAGATCAGAGAAGATATTATCGCGCATGTGATAAAAGCGGTAATTCCTGAAAAATGGCTGGATGACAGGACGAAGTTCTTTGTGAACCCGACCGGCCGTTTCGTGATCGGCGGTCCGGTGGGCGACAGCGGACTGACCGGAAGAAAAATCATCGTTGACACTTACGGCGGCTACGGAAGGCACGGAGGCGGCGCTTTCTCGGGGAAGGATCCTACCAAAGTTGACCGTTCCGCGGCTTACGCGGCGCGCTACGCGGCAAAGAACGTTGTTGCGGCGGGCCTGGCAAAAAAATGTGAAATTCAGATCGCCTACGCGATCGGCGTGGCAAGACCCGTTTCCATTATGGTGGATACGTTCGGTACTTCCCAATACAGCAACGACGAGCTTGCGGCGGCGGTGGAAAAGGTGTTTGACCTTCGTCCCACGGCGATTATCCATGACCTGAATCTTCGCCGTCCTATTTACCGTTCCGTTTCCAATTACGGCCATATGGGCCGGGAGGACCTGAACGTTGCATGGGAAAAGCGCGACAAGGTCGATGCTCTAAAAGCCGCATTGGCAAAATAAGCATAGCATTTGGTCGCCTCGGCACATAAACTGTGTTGAGGTGACTTTTTATGCTTGAGATCCTTGCAAAAATCGCTTTTGTTCTTCTGGCTATCATCGGCGCCGCTGAAATCGTCAGGAATATCATTTTCTGGATGCTCAGGCCCTCCCGTCCGGGCAAGCTTTATCTGGTCGTTTCCCTGGAAGGCCACGATGAAGGCGCCGAAATGCTGCTGGAAAGCGCGATCGAAAGACTGAAATGGATTCGCGGCGACGAAAAAATGCTGATTTGTCTTGACAAAGGAATGGATGAAGAAACAAACGTGGTATGCAGAATTATTTCCAACCGAAATCCCGGAGTAGAGGTCTGTACTCCCGAAGAACTGCCGGATATTCTATGTCAATAAATTTGCAAATACATAGCTCATGTATTATACTAAATTTATGAATCATAAAATACGAGGGAGTTTCATGCGGGAAGATCAGATGCTGGAAATGACCGGTTCCGTGGAACAGGTCATTTTTAAAAATGAGAAGAACGGATATGCGATAATAGAAATTAATAACGGGGAAGAATTGGTTACGGCCGTGGGTACGATGCCGCTGGTCAGCGCGGGCGAGGAAGTGCGCGTTGTGGGCAGCTGGATCAACAATCCGAACTACGGAACCCAGTTTAAGGTGGAAGGTTTTGAACGCTCGAAGCCCTCCACTGCGGCCGCCATGCTGAAATATCTTTCGTCGGGCGCTGTCAAGGGCATCGGCCCGGGTACCGCCGGGAAAATTGTGGACATGTTCGGCATGAACGCGCTGCAGGTACTGGAAGAGGAACCGGAGCGCCTTTGCGCCATTAAGGGAATTACCAGGGCAAAAGCAAAGAAAATGAGCGATGAGTTCAAAAAGATACACGGCATCCGGGAAATCATGCTGTATTTAAGCAGCTTCGGCATTTCGCCCGACGAGGCCGTCAGAGTCTGGAAGCTCTACGGCCCGCAGGCTGCGGAGCGCGTGCAGGAGGACCCCTATTGCCTGTGTGAGGACGGGCTGGAAATCGGCTTTGAGCGCGCCGACGATATTGCCGCCTCTCTTGAGAGGCCGCAGGACGACGGCTGCAGGGTCCGCGCAGGCATTCTGCACGTTTTGAAGCACAATGTCGGCAACGGCCATACCTGCCTGCCTGCGGACAAGCTTTTGGCCGCCGCGCAGAAGATGCTCGGCATTGGGCCGGAGCAGGCTCTTGACACGCTGGAAGCCCTGAAGGCGGAAATGTCTGTCTGCGCCGTCCTTTTTGATGGCCGGGAGTATATTTTTACCCCTAAGCTGTACCGGTCCGAGCTGTACTCCGCGGGAAGGCTGAACATGATGCTTCGCTTTCCGGCGCAGTCCATTCTTGGAATCGATAATTATATTTCAAATATTGAGGAAACGTTTCAGATTCAGTACGCCGACGGACAGAAACAGGCGATCAAAGAGGCTCTTTCCAAGGGCATGCTGATTTTGACGGGCGGGCCGGGAACCGGAAAAACCACCACCCTCAACGCGATCATCAAGATTCTGGAGACGAAGGGGGAGAAGGTTCTGCTTGCCGCGCCGACCGGCAGAGCGGCCAAGCGGATGTCCGAGCTGACGGGGCAGGACGCGAAAACGATCCACCGTCTGCTTCAGGTGGAATGGGATGAAAACGATCTGCCCGTGTTTTCCAAGAACGAGAAGAATCTTCTGGAATGCGACGCGCTGGTGATTGACGAGCTGTCCATGGTGGACGCCAATATTTTCGAAGCGGTCCTGCGCGCCCTTCCGCTCGGCTGCCGCCTCGTCATGGTCGGCGACTGCGACCAGCTGCCCTGCGTCGGGCCGGGCAACGTGCTGGGCGACCTGATCGCCACCGGACTGATGCCCGTTGTCCAGCTCAATCAGATTTTCCGCCAGTCCATGCAAAGCCTGATTGTTATGAACGCGCACAGGATTGTAAAAGGAGAGATGCCGGAGCTTTCCGTCAGAAGCAGCGACTTTTTCTTTCTGCCGTACGGAAGCCCCGCGGAAATCAGCTCCACGATTGTTGATTTGTGCGCGGCCCGTCTGCCCGCAAGCTACGGATACTCGCCTTTGTCGGATATCCAGGTGCTGTCTCCCTCCAGAAAAGGGGAACTGGGTACCGTGGAGCTCAACAAAAAGCTGCAGGCAGTGATCAATCCTCCGGATAAAACAAAAAATGAAATCACCATTAACGGCACCCTGTTCCGGGAGGGCGACAAGGTGATGCAGATCAAAAACGACTATAACCTGGCCTGGGTGAAACCGGACGGGACAAGCGGGGAAGGCGTTTTTAACGGCGATCTCGGTATTCTGTGCGGCATTGACCGCCGCGCTTCCACTATTACGGTGCAGATGGATGACCGCATGGTGCTTTACGAGCTGGAGACCGCGGCGGAGCTGGAGCTTGCCTATGCCATGACGGTACACAAGAGCCAGGGAAACGAATTTACCGCCGTTGTGATGCCCATGTTTCAGGGAGCGCCCCAGCTTTCCTACAGAAATTTGCTGTATACCGCGATTACGCGTGCAAAGTCCCTTTTGATTCTAGTTGGGTCGCAGAAAGCGATTCAACGCATGGTTGAAAACGATAAAAAAATGCGCCGGTACTCCGGGCTCTACTATTTTCTGACCGGAGGCGCGCAGAATGAGCGCTAAGCTTTTTTCGATGTTTCTGGATATGATTTTTCCGCCGAAATGCATATTCTGCCGCGGAATTGTTTCCTCAGGTCAATCCGTATGTGAAAAATGCGAAAAAGAAATTTTACATACCTCCGGCGAAAAATGCATTTATCTGCCGGGTTCCGGTGAAACTATTTTATGTACCGCGCCCTATTTATACAGCGGGAAAATTCGGGAATCCATTCTCCGATTTAAATTTTACGGGCAAAAGGATTTTGCGGATTTTTATGCGGAGAGCATGTCCGTGCAAATCGGGAAAAGCTTTCCCAAAGCGCGGTTCGATTCCGTTACGTCCGTTCCCATCTCGGGGGAGCGGTACAAAACGAGAGGCTATAATCAGTCGGAGCTTTTGGCAAGGGCGGTCGCAAAACGCCTCGGCCTGCCTTACCGGGAGTATCTGGTCAAGCTCCGGAACAACCGGGAACAGCACAAGCTGAGCGAAAAGGAACGCCGCAGCAATGTCCGGGGTGTCTATCGGATCAGGGACGGGGAGCAGACAGCGGAAAAAAGCATCCTGCTGATAGACGATATTGTAACTACCGGCGCTACGCTGGGGGAATGCGGCTGTGTTCTGCTTGACGGCGGAGCAAAAAAGATTATGTGTGCCGCAGTGGCCCGTGCACTTTAAGTTGAAAAATTTCTGATTTTGTAATAATATAATAAGATGAATAGAGATTGGATGTGATTACGTGCTGGGTACTGACATTGCGATAGATCTTGGTACATCAGCCGTCAAGATTTACCTTGACGGGAAAGGCATTATACTTAATGAACCGGCAGTTGTTGCCGTTAACGTGGAAACGGACGAAGTTGTGGCAATCGGCTCGGAAGCCTACAGGATGGTGGGACGTACCTCGGACAAGATTTCCGTTTCCCATCCGCTTTGCAACGGCGTCATTTCCAATTTTGATCTGGCGCAGTATCTAATTAACACCTATTTGAAAAAAATCAGCGGGAGCAAGGTTTTTATGCCCCGCGTTGTCGTCAGCGTGCCGTGCCAGATTACAGAGGTTGAGAAACGCGCGGTGGTGGACGCGATCAGCGCGGCGGGCGTGCGCAAAATCTGTCTGATTGAGGAACCCGTGGCCGCGGCGCTCGGCGCCGGTGTGGATATTTCCACGCCGCACGGCACCCTGATCGTCGATATCGGAGGGGGCACGACGGATATGGCGGTGCTTTCCCTGAGCGGCATTGCGATCTCGCGCTCCATTAAGGTCGCCGGGAATGCCTTTGATGAAGCAATCATCAAGTATATCCGAAGAAAATACAATTTGATTATCGGCCAGCGCATGGCTGAGGAAGCAAAAATCGCGATCGGCTGCGTTTATCCCAGAAAGGACCTGTGCAGTCACAGAATTAAAGGCAGAAATGCAATGACCGGGCTGCCGCAGTGGGCGGACATCTCCTGCGACGAAATGCTGGAGGCCCTGATTGAACCGGCGATGCAGATTGTCCGGACCATTCAGGAGATGCTGGAAAAAACGCCGCCGGAACTGATGGGGGATGTTTATTCGGACGGTATCATTCTGACGGGCGGGTCGGCCCAGCTTTACGGTGTCGATATGCTGATTTCCAAAAAGGCGAAAATGCCGGTAAAGCTTGCCGAGGATTCCCAGATCTGCGTTGCGCTGGGAGCGGGCAAGGCCATTCAGTTTATTGACGACATCCAAAATAAGGGGTACGGCGTACTGAATCCGCTGAGCGCCGCTTATTAATTAAATAGAAATGATTTCAAAAACTAAGCATTGTTGTGAGTTTTTACAACAATGCTTTTTTATATCCGGCTTGCTTCATTTTGTAAAAAAGCTGTCGATATATAACATTAATCATCGGGGCGCGGCTATAGTCCTGGTGCGGCAAGTCGGAAATCAATGCGGTTGAGAGGAGAGAAAAAAATGAAAAAGATCAAATTACCCAAAATCAAAATTCGGAAACTGAATTTCAAGAAAATCCGGTTTCGGAAGATTCATCTGAAAGCCGACAAAAATAAGCTGGTATTCAGAATCCCGCTCCGGATTATTTCTGCCGTTGCCGTTATGATGGTGGCGTTATGTGTGTTCCTGAACATCTACCTGTCTGCGTCACAGGAAAAAACGGTCGTGAACAATATCAATAACCTGGCTGAAAACAACGCCTATATGGCGTCCTCCTATCTGAACAACATGCAGACCCTGTCAAAGGCGCTGGCTCTCGAAGTTTATCGCTACAAGGAGCTGGACTCCTATACGCGCGATCAGTTTATCAAGAAAGACCTGTCCGCGTATCTGGACGACACACGCATCTTTTCGGCTTATGTGGCGTTTGAACCGAACGCCATGTTTGAACAGAGCGCGGACGGCCGGTCCTATTATGCCTATCTGTTCGGCACGGAAAAGAAGCTGGATATATTAAGCGACTACAGCACCTACAAGGATAGGGAATATTATGCGGTCAGCAAGCAGACGAAAAAACCGCATATTTCGGAGCCGTATTCTTATCAGCTGAGCTCCGGAAGAATCGTCTGGCTGATTACGATCAGCAATCCGATTCTGGATGAGGACGGCAATTTTCTGGGAGTTGCAACCACTGATATTCTGACGGATACCATCAATCATCTTGATTACGACTTGGGCGGGTACTCCACCTCCTGCAATTATATTCTTTCCGCCGGTTCGAACTATGTTTCCAATACGGCCGATCAGAAAAAAGCGGGGACCAAATATGACGGCAAGACAGGCAGTCAGGAGTACAGGGTTACCCAGCCGCTGAAAATTGAGGGGATCGACGAAAACTGGACCAGCACGTTTGTTGTCCAGAAGTCGGAAGCCTTGAGGGAAATCACCGTCCTGATCATTTTCGTCGGCATTGCCGGACTCATAGGGATCGCCGTCATCGGATTCATCGTATTTTATCAGATCAGACGGTCTCTTTCTCCGATTGACAGTATCGTCGCGCTGTCGACGGATATGGGAAACGGAAAGCTCCATTCCGATATCGAGGTACATACCAAGGACGAGCTCGGCGAACTGGCGGCTAACTTTAAAGATACTTCCGGAAAGCTGAGCAGTTACATAGAGGAAATATCCGACGTGCTTGTCAATATGTCCAACGGAAACCTGCGGCTGGAGGTTAAGCACGATTATGTAGGAGATTTTGCTCCCATTAAGAAGGCGCTTCTGGAAATCATCGATTCCTTGAACACGGTGTTCGTGGAAATTGAAACGGCGGCCCAGCAGGTGGCCAGCGGGGCGGGCGAAATCGCCAACGGGGCACAGGCGCTTTCCAGCGGGGCGACCGAACAGGCGGGTTCTTTGGAAGAGCTGTCGGCTTCCATCAATGAAATATCACGGCAGGTGAAAGAAAATGCGGAGAACGCGGGCAACGCCAAACAGCTTGCGCAGGACGCGGAACGGCAGCTGGATACCGGAAAACAGACAATCGGGGAGATGACCGGGGCGATCGACCGCATCCGGGTATCGTCCGACGAAATTACAAAGATCATTAAAACCATTGACGATATCGCATTCCAGACCAATATTCTGGCGCTGAACGCCGCGGTGGAAGCGGCCAGGGCGGGCGCGGCCGGCAGGGGCTTTGCCGTGGTGGCTGACGAAGTCAGAAACCTTGCCAGCAAGAGCGCGGAGGCGGCGAAGCATACCACCTCGCTGATTGAGGATTCCGTCAGGGCTGTGGACAACGGAACCAAAATCGCTGGTAAAACGGCGGAGCTGCTCAATCAGATCGTTCAGAAATCTACGGAAGTCAATCATCTGGTCACGCAGATCGCCGCTGCTTCGAGCGACCAGGCCAATTCCATTGAACAGATCGATGCGGGGGTTTCCCAGATTTCGGCGGTGGTTCAGACCAACTCGGCAACCGCGGAGGAAAGCGCTGCCGCCGCCGAAGAGCTGTCCGCTCAGGCCGGCTTGCTCCGCGATAGGGTCGCGCGGTTTGAACTAAAAAAATAACGGCACAGCATCGTATGAAAACAGCCGCCGCTGCAGTACTGCAGCGGCGGCTGTTGTTATCGGTAAAATTTATTTGCTCATCATATAGTTGATAAACATCAGTTCATCTTCCGGATTTTCTACGTTCAGTTCGGCTGAAACCGTCGAATTTTTCGCGCTTTCCAAAAGCGCCCGCACACCATACAGCTGGCAGAGCTTGCTCTTCAGATTCAGGGTGTTTCCGTCCTCGGTAATCAGGTAGACATTTCCTTTTGCTTTGTCCAAGAGTTCAATCAGTTTTACCACATCAATGTCGTACAGCTTCATATTCTTAACCTCCTAAATAATGGGATTTCCTTCTGAGCAGATTATAGCATGCGCCTTTGACAAATACAATAACCCGCAAATTGATCTGTTCTTTCCTGTTTTGAATAAGGCCACCAAAGGAAAAATACTTTTCCTTGTATGATCATATTACCATACATTATGCACAATTGCAACTAAATAAATTTGTGCAAAAATTAGTTTTAAAAATGAAACTGGAAAAAAATTCGGCCATTCTTTCCCTTTGAGTGTGGAATCCATAAAATTTACATATCGTTCATTAAATTATGGTGTCAGATATAGTAAAATAATATACGAATACTATAAAATATGCTATGATTATAAGGATGATTCTGTGTTTGGTTACGTAAGACCGCAAAAATCGGAGCTGCTTGTCCGTGAGTATGAACAGTACAAGGGGGTATACTGTTCCCTGTGCCGTCAGCTGGGCAAAAGCTACGGAATGGTATCGCGGCTTACTTTAAGCTATGACTGCACTTTCTATGCACTGATGCTGCTTGCGTTTCGTCCGGAGTGTCCCGGCTTTCAAAGCGGACGCTGCGTTGTCAATCCGTTTAAAAAATGCACCTTCTGCAGTTCCGGGGAACCGGAATTCGTCTCTGCCTCAGCCCTTTCCGTCATTATGACTTACTATAAAATCAGGGACGATATTGCGGATTCCCGCTTCTGGGGAAAGCTTCGCGCGTATGCCCTGCTGCTCCTCGCTGCGCGGGCACATAGAAAAGCCGCCGCCGATTTTCCCCGGCTGGACGCGATTATTTCAGCTTCCATGGAAGAACAGAAGGCCGCGGAGCAGGCGCCCGACCCGTGTCTTGATTCCTGCGCGGAGCCGACGGCGAAGATGCTGCAGCAGGTTTTTGAGGCTTCTGCAGGGGAGGATGGGGAGCCAGATTCTCCTAAAATACGGATTTTGCGGCAGTTTGGTTATTTTTTAGGCCGCTGGGTATATATTATTGACGCCGCGGACGATATGGAAAAGGATCTGAAAACAGCGTCGTTCAATCCGTTTATTATTCAATGCGGCTTGAATGATGCCAGCAGTCCGGAGGAACTGGAAAAGGCGAAAAGTTATGCAAATGAGGTTCTGAACCTGACGCTTTCCCAACTGACGGCCGCTTTGAATATTTTGGATTTGGATCATTTTGGCGAGATCATTCAGAACGTTGTTTTGAAAGGCTTGCCGGAAATACAAAAAGAATTACTATTTAAGAAGGAGAAAGTGCATGTCAGATCCTTATAAGGTATTGGGAGTATCTCCAACGGCGACAGACGACGAGATAAAAGCCGCTTATCGCGAACTTGCCAAAAAATATCACCCCGATAATTATTCCGGAAGTCCGATCGCCGACCTTGCCGGTGAAAAGATGAAAGAAATTAACGAGGCTTACGATACGGTTGTCGCACAAAGAAAACAGCAGAAAAACGGCGGCTACGCCGGGTATACGGCACCAAATACGGGCTATGCCGGACAAAGCTACGGGAATTCCTATTCCTCCGGCTTTAATGACGTGCGGAATCTGATTATGCTGGGCCGCATTGCGGACGCGGAACAGATTCTGAACGGCGTTCCGTCGGAAAGCAGGAATGCCGAATGGTATTTCTTAAAGGGGACCGTGCTGTATAAAAGGGGCTGGCTGGAAGAGGCCTACAATAATTTTGCCAGGGCCTGTCAGATGGACCCCTATAACGGCGAGTACCGCGCCGCTATGAATCAGGTTACCAATCAGCGAAACGGCGTGTATGGAGGGTACAACCCCAATGTGCCGCGCACCGGCAGCTGCAGCGGATGCGATGTCTGTTCTTCGCTGATCTGCGCAGACTGCTGCTGCGAGTGCATGGGCGGAGATTTAATCCCTTGCTGCTGATTTTGTTCAGGGAGGAATCGACTTGAGCAGAACGATTCGTCTGGCCTTTTGCGGAGTCATAACGGCGCTTTGCACCGTGACGATGTTTTTGACCGGACTGATTTCCATCGGAACCTATGCCTTGCCCGCTTTTGCCGGCATTTTGCTCATCGTGGTCGTTGTCGAGCTGGGCGTGGGCTGGGCGTGGCCTGTCTATCTTGCGTCGTCGGTTCTTTCTCTTCTGCTTGCGGGGGATAAAGAGGCCGCTATGCTGTTCGTCGTTTTTTTCGGCTATTATCCGATTCTGAAAGCGCAGATTGAAGGAACGCACCGCCGCGTTTTGTCGTATTTCCTCAAATTTGGAGTCTTTAATGCCGCGATGATCCTGGGATTTTTTCTCAGCATCCGGGTGCTTGGCGTGCCGGAAGACAGCTTTACCGTTTTCGGGATTTATCTTCCGTGGGTCTTTCTGGTTGCCGGCAATTTTGTGTTCGCCGTGTACGATTACGCGATTTCCTCCCTCGTTGCGCTGTATTTTCAGAGATTCCACCGGTATGTCGGCAAATGGCTGAAATAAAAGATGGTTATGCTAATACTACCCCTGTAAAGGGGAATTTTTTTTGCGAAGGTCAAAAAAATGAATTGCAGGGAATTACCTCCTGCAAAAACATAGAAAGGCACTTGATTTTTATGCCGTTTCGAATTAATATGAATAACAGGAGTTGGTAGAATGAATAATTTGTTAGCCGTCAGAATAAGAAACAGGATGGGCGACTTTTCAAAAGGGCAAAAGCTGATTGCAAAATATATTGAGGAACACTACGACAAGGTGGCGTTTATGACTGCTTCCAAGCTGGGCGCTACCGTCGGGGTCAGCGAGTCGACAGTCGTCCGTTTTGCGACGGAAATTGGCTACACCGGATACCCGGAGCTTCAGCAGGCCATGCAGGAGATGATCCGCAACAAGCTTACCTCCGTTCAGAGAATGGAGGTAACGGCGAGCCGCATCGGCAACAACGATATCCTTGATTCCGTTTTTAATCAGGACATCGATATTATCCGCAGAACCATGGAAGAAACGCCGCACGAGGACTTCTACCGTTCGGTGGACGCTATTGTCAAGGCGCGCAAAATTTATATTTTAGGTGCGAGAAGCTCTTTGGCTCTGGCCACCTTTTTATCCTATTACTTCAATCTGATTTTTGAAAACGTCCTTCTGGTGCAGTCGACCAGCGAAGGCGAGATTTTCGAGCAGATGATCCGCGTGGACGAGCGGGATGTCGTGATCGGCATCAGCTTCCCGCGGTACTCCAGAAAAGCGGTCAAAGCGATGAACTTTGCCCACAACCGGGGTGCTACGGTCGTCGCCATTACGGACAGCGCGCTGTCCCCTCTGGCAATGGAGGCGGACAACCTTCTGCTTGCCCGCAGCGACATTGCGTCCATTGTGGATTCGCTGGTGGCGCCGCTCAGCCTGATCAACGCGCTGATCGTCACGACCACGCTGAAGAAGTCGGAAGAGGTTTCTCAGGTGTTTAAGCGTCTGGAAGATATTTGGGATGAATACGGAGTGTATGAAAAGGTAGATGATAAATCCATTGAACCGGCCTTATGACGCGCTGATTATCGGCGGCGGAGCCGCCGGCCTGATGGCCGCAGGAACTGCCGCGGGCAACGGGCTGCGCGTCTGCTTGGTCGAGAAAAATACCCGCCCCGGCCGGAAGCTGATGATTACGGGAAAGGGCAGATGCAATATCACCAACAACTGCGACGTGCAGACCTTCATCGCTTCCATTCCGTCAAACGGACGGTTCCTTTACAGCGCCGCCAACCGGTTTTCCCCACAGGACACCATCCGCTTTTTCGAGGAGCTGGGCCTGCCGGTCAAAACGGAACGAGGGAACCGGGTGTTCCCGCAGTCGGACAAAGCGGCCGACGTAGTCGATAAGCTGGCCGGTTTTGTCAGGGACAGTGGGGCGGACCTGATCACCGGTGAGGTAAAAAGATTAATTTTAAAGGACCATGTGGTTTTCGGCGCGGAATTGCAGAACGGTTCCCAGGTTTTGGCCAATTCCGTTATCGTCTGCTGCGGCGGTGCTTCCTATCCCGGGACCGGTTCCACCGGCGACGGCTACCGTCTTGCCAGACAGGCCGGACATACGGTAACTCAGCTGCGTCCTTCTCTGGTTCCGCTGACCGCTTACGGCGAAGAATGCCGCAGGATGATGGGGCTTTCTTTGAAAAATGTCGCCGTAAAGGTGTGGGATACGGTAAAGAAAAAAAATATCTATGAGGACTTCGGGGAAATGCTTTTTACGCATTTCGGCGTTTCCGGCCCCATGATCCTGAGCGCAAGCGCCCATATGGGGGAGATGTCGCCGGGACGCTACCGCGTTTCGATCGACTTGAAGCCGGCACTTTCTCCGGAACAGCTTGACGCCCGGATTCAGCGCGATTTTGAATCGAACCATAACAAGGACTTTTCAAATTCGCTGTCGGCGCTGCTGCCCAGTAAAATGATTCCCGTCGTCGTAGAAAAATCCGGGATTCCCGCTGAAACAAAGTGCAACCAGATCACCAGAGAAATGCGTAGGGCTTTTGCGGGCCTGCTGAAATCCTTTGAAATTTCCATTTCGGGTTTCCGGCCGATTGAGGAAGCCATTGTCACTTCCGGCGGAGTGAAAACCTCGGAAATCAATCCCAAAACCATGGAATCAAAGCTGGTCAGGGGACTTTATTTCGCCGGGGAAGTGCTCGATGTGGATGCATACACTGGAGGCTTCAATCTGCAGATCGCTTTCTGCACCGGCCGCCTTGCGGCGAATTCACTGAACAGGCAGGAGGAAAACGAATGACCGCAGTTGCCATTGACGGGCCTGCCGGGGCGGGCAAAAGTACGATTGCCCGCCGTGCGGCCAGGGAAATCGGCTTTATTTACGTAGATACCGGCGCGCTTTATCGTGCTGTTGGGCTTTATATGCTGAAACAGGGAGTGGACACATCGGACGTCCGCGCGGTAACTCCGCTGCTTCAACAGGTTCATGTTACGCTGACCTTTCAAAACGGGGAGCAGAAGGTGATCCTTTGCGGAGAAGACGTTTCCAGCGCAATCCGCACCGCGGAGGTTTCCATGGCGGCGTCCAACGTTTCGGCGATTCCCGCCGTCAGGGATTTTTTGTTTTCCCTGCAAAAGGATATCGCAAAGAACAATGATGTGGTTATGGACGGCCGCGATATCGGAACGGTCGTGCTGCCGGACGCACAGGTCAAAATTTTTCTGACCGCTTCTCCGGAGGAACGGGCCCGAAGAAGATACCAGCAAATGATAAAAAAGGGCGAGCATGTGGATTATGACGACGTGCTGAGCGATTTGAAAACGCGGGACTACAATGATTCGCATCGTGCCGTCGCGCCTCTTGTCCCCGCTGCAACCGCCGTGATCGTGGACACTACGGGCAATACGCTGGAGCAGTCGGTGAAACAGCTGGTTGCCATTATTAAAAAAAATCTGCAATATAATAAATGAAACTGGTGAGACTATGAAACGTACGCCGCTTTATAATTTTGGCAAGATTTTTGTTCAGGGTTTTCTGAAATATTTTATTCCCTATCGGGTGAATAACAGGGAAAATATGCCCGAATACGGAAGGGTCGTTGTTTGCTGCAACCATCTCAGCCTGTCGGATCCGGTTCGGCTGGCTTTTACGCAGCAGCGTCAGATCTTTTTCATGTCCAAAGCGGAATTGTTTGAAAACAAAGCGTTGGGCTTGTTGCTTTCTTCGCTAGGCGCTTTCCCCGTACAAAGGGGAAGGGGCGACAAAACGGCGATCAACCGTGCGGGAGAGCTGCTTGAAAACGAACAGGCGCTGGGCGTCTTTATTGAGGGTACGCGCTCCAAAACGGGGGAGTTTCTTCAGCCCAAGGCGGGCGCGGTGATGCTTGCTCATAAATACAACGCCCCGATCCTGCCGTGCTGCATTACCGCAAAGGACGGCGGGCTGCCGAAAATGTTCCACAAATGCATGGTATCGTACGGAAAACTGATTCAGCCGGACGAACTGGGTATTGAAAACGGCTCCGGCAGCGAGTATCGCAGTGCTTCCCGTTTTGTGATGGAGAAAATAGCCGAGCTTCGCGAGCGGGATCTGGACACTTTTCTGGCCGCAAGGGTCTGAAAGAATGCTGTATTTTTTCTGTCTTCGTTTGGCTGCCCCTCTGGCCCGGCTCATTTACCGGGTACAGTACAGGGGAGTCGAGAATATTCCCGGCAGCGGAAAGCTGATTGTCTGCAGCAACCACAAATCGGTGATCGACCCGCTTTTTCTTGCGGCGCCTTTCAGACGGCAGGTCCGTTATATGGCGAAGTCCGAACTCTTTGAAAATCACGGCAAGCTGGTCTGCTGGTGGCTGTACCGCATGGGTGCGTTCCCGGTTGTAAGGGAAAGCGCCGACGCGCAGTCCATGAAGACCGCTTTGCGCATCTTGGACGACGGCGGGCTTCTGGGGATTTTCCCGCAGGGGAAATGTGTCTTTGACAACGCGCCGTTCCGGCCGAAAGCCGGAGTGGCCATGCTTGCCTATAAGGCACAGGCGCCCGTATTGCCGGTATCCATTTACTGCGACGGCATCGTCAGGCCGTTTCGCCGGGTGACCGTCCGTTTCGGGGAGCCGATTCCTTTTGAGGAACTGGGACTGAAGGATCATTCGTCCGTTTCCCTCCGCGCGGCGGCGGGAATGATCGCGGAAAAAATCAACAACATGCTGGAGGAAAAACATTGAAAATCATCGTCGCCCATTCCGCAGGCTTTTGTTTCGGCGTGAACAGGGCAGTGAAAATGGTCAATGAGCTTTTGGATCAGGGGAAAAAGGTCTGCACGATGGGTCCGATTATCCACAATCCGCAGACATTGGCGCAGCTTGCCTCGCGCGGCGTCACGATCGTGGAATCGCCCGACGGGGTACCTCCGGATTCGACCATGGTCATCCGTTCCCACGGGGTGTCGAAGGCGGTTTATGACAGCCTGCTTGAGAAAAAAACGGATTTTGTGAACGCAACCTGTCCTTTCGTCGCAAAAATACACAATATTGTTTCAAAAGCTTCCGCTGAGGGAAAAACGGTGCTGATTGCCGGCGATGCCCATCATCCGGAAGTAGAGGGTATCCGGGGGCACTGCACAGGAAAATGTTATGTTTTTAAAAATGCCGGGGAGCTGCAAAATATTTTGGAACATTTTCCTGTTGCGCAGGAAGATTCTCCCTGTGTGGTTGCTCAGACGACTTTCAGCGTCTCTGAATGGGAAAATTGTTTGGAAATGCTAAAAAGGGTATATACAAATGCAACAATTTTTGATACAATATGTAATGCGACTGCTAAGCGTCAATCGGAAGCAGAGTTTCTGTCCAGACAGTGCGACGTGATGATTGTGATCGGCGGCAGGGAAAGTTCCAATACAGCAAAACTTCGTGATGTGTGCATGAAAAACTGCACCACTTATCTGATAGAAACAGCGGACGAGCTGCCGCTGTCGGTTCTAAAAGAATCCGAATGTATTGGCATTACTGCCGGTGCTTCGACGCCGGCAAGCATTATAAAGGAGGTACTTGATACCATGTCAGAAATCAATGAGGGTGCTGGTCAAGATTTAATGGAGAATAATGCCGAGGGAAACTTTGAGGAGATGCTCGAAGAATCCCTAAAGAATTTAAATACAGATGAAAAGGTACGCGGTGTAGTTGTCGGCATTACTCCCAGCGAAGTTTATGTCGATGTAGGCAGAAAGCAGGCCGGCTTTATTCCTGCCGCGGAGCTTTCCGCCGACCCCAACGTACGGCCGGAGGACCTTGTTAAGGTAGGCGATGAGATGGATCTTCTCATCATGCGTACCAACGATCAGGAAGGCACCATCATGCTTTCCAAGAAGCGTCTGGATGCCGCAAAGGGCTGGGAAACCGTTACCGCAGCTGAGGAAAACGAAGCTGTTCTGACCGGCGTTGTCACCGAAGTCATCAAGGGCGGCGTCATCGCTGTCACAAACGGCGTACGTGTGTTTATCCCCGCTTCTCAGGCTACCGCTTCCCGCGGCGATTCGCTGGAAGACCTGCTGAAGAAAGAAGTCAATTTCCGTATTATCGAAGTAAACCGCGGACGCAGACGTGCTGTCGGCTCCATTCGTTCCGTACTGAAGGACGAGAGAAAAGCACAGGCGGAGAAGTTCTGGGAAACCGCAGAGGAAGGTAAGGAATATACCGGTGTTGTCAAGTCCCTGACCGCTTACGGCGCGTTTGTAGATCTGGGCGGCATCGACGGCATGATCCATATTTCCGAGCTCTCCTGGGGCAGGATCAAGCATCCTTCCGAGGTCGTCAATGTCGGCGATACGGTTCAGGTTTATATCAAGGGCCTCGATCAGGAAAAGGGCAAGATTTCTCTTGGCTACAAGCGTGCGGAGGACAATCCGTGGGAAGTCCTCAAGCGTGATTATCCTGTGGGCACAGTTTGTGATGTTACGATTGTCGGCATGACCGCTTTCGGCGCTTTTGCAAGAATTATTCCTGGTATCGACGGTTTGATACATATCTCTCAAATCGCCGATCACAGAATCGAAAAGCCGCAGGATGTTTTGAAGGTCAACGATGTTGTAAAAGCCAAAATCACCGAAATCGATTTTGACAAAAAGCGTGTCAGCCTTTCGATCAGAGCTTTGCTCGAACCCGTTGAGCAGGCTGAGGAAGAGGTACCTGCCGAATAATTTTTCGATTGTTAACGGCGCAAAGGAACTCAGGTTTCTTTGCGCTTTTTTGCTGTCCTTTCACATTTTGATTCCTTCCGAGTATTATGAGGGTATGAGACTTGGGAGGTGTTGCTATGAGAAGGTGGCACAGGTTCGGATATGGTAACCGTATACATACGCGAATTTACTGGAAATCGCTGATTGTCATAATTTTTTGCCTGGGGTTTATAATATTAATTGATTCCCATTTCCGTCCCATCATCAAATCGATTACGACCAATCAGGCACGCATTCAATCTATCGACACCATCAACAACGCCGTAACCGAAGAGCTGACTCAAAATGGAGTGACCTATCAGGATCTGGTATCGGTGGAACGGGACAGTACGGGCAAAATATTGGCGATTACAACGCAGATGGTAAAGATGAATCAGCTGAAATCCGCCATTATTGCCAATGTGCAGAAGAAAATCGGCAACAACGGCCATATGGATACGGGCGTTCCCCTGGGGACGCTTACAGGAAATGAATTGCTTCACGGCTGGGGCCCGGAGGTGCCGCTCAGGCTGACGCTTTCCGGAAACGTGAACGCGGACTTCAAAAGTTCCTTTGAGTCCGCCGGAATCAACCAGACGAAGCATCAGATCGTTCTGAATGTACACACCAGTGTGTATTCTTTTCTGCCGGGTTTTGATACCACTACGGAAGTGGACACCAATGTCCCCGTTGCGGAAACAATCATTGTAGGCGACGTGCCGCAGGTAGTTGCAAACATAAATTAATCTGCTATTATTAGTAGCGAGAGGGTTGATTTTCATGGATGTTAAAGAAGCGAAAAAGCAGTTGAAAGAACTGAGAAAGCAAATCGAATATCATAATAAAAAGTACTATACGGAAGACTCTCCGGAAATCGACGACTATGAGTACGATATGATGTACCGCCGTCTGCAGCAGCTTGAGGAACAGTTTCCGGAGCTGGTCACTCCCGATTCCCCCACGCAGAAGGTCGGCGCGGAGGTGCTGAATAAATTTCAGCCCGTCGTGCACACCGTTCCCATGGAAAGCCTGCACGATTCCTTTTCCGAGCAGGAAATGATCGACTTTGACCGCAGGGTGCGTGCTGCCGTAGACCACCCGGTCTACATTGTTGAGCCGAAATTTGACGGCCTGTCCGTTTCATTGGAGTACCGTGACGGCCAGTTTGTCAGGGGCTCTACCCGCGGAGACGGTACGGTCGGAGAGGATGTAACGGATAATCTCAGAACCATCCGCACCGTACCGAAACAGCTGACCAGACCGCTGCCGTTTCTAGAAGTGCGCGGCGAGGTATATATGTCGCACGAGAGCTTTTTCCGCCTTTCCGAGCGTCAGGAGCTAAACGATGAAAAGCCCTTTAAAAATCCGCGCAATGCCGCGGCGGGTTCCCTTCGGCAGAAGGATTCCAGGGTTACCGCTTCCCGCACTCTGGACATTTTTGTGTTCAATGTGCAGCAGATGGTTGGGGAGGAGCTTCACAACCATGACGACGCCCTGAACTTTCTAAAGGAGCTGGGATTTGCCGTACCGCCCTTTTTTACCGCCTGTTCCACGGTGGAAGAGGTCATAGCCGAGGTCAACCGGATCGGGGAGCTGCGCGGCTCGCTGGACTATTCCATCGACGGCGCCGTCATCAAGGTTAATTCCTTTGCGCAGCGCGATGTTTTGGGAAGCACCTCAAAATTCCCAAAATGGGCAGAGGCATTCAAGTATCCGCCGGAGGAGAAGGAAACCAGACTGCTCAATATTGAAATCAATGTCGGGCGTACCGGCGTCCTGACCCCGACGGGCGTTTTTGAGCCCATTACGCTGGCGGGAACGACGGTAAGCCGCGCAACGCTTCACAATGAAGACTTTATCCATGAAAAAGATATCCGCATCGGCGATAACGTTATCCTGCGAAAAGCCGGGGAAATCATTCCGGAAGTCGTTTCCGTTGTGTCGCATATGCAGGATTCCGAACCGTATGTCATGCCCGAGGTGTGTCCGTCCTGCGGGGTCAGGGTGGCGCGCGAGGAGGGGGAGGCGGCTACGCGCTGCACCAATCCCGAGTGTCCGGCGCAGCTTTTGCGACATATGATCCATTTTTCCAGCCGCGATGCCATGGACATTGAAGGACTTGGCCCGGCGGTGCTTGAACAGCTGATTCAGCAGGGGCTGCTTTCCTCTCCCGCGGATTTATATACTCTGCGTCACGACCAGATCGTGTCATTGGAACGCAAGGGCGAAAAATCATCTCAGAATCTGATAGACGCAATTGAGAAGTCGAAGGAAAACGACCTTTACCGGCTGATCTATGCATTCGGAATTCCCCATATCGGTCTGAAGGCCGCCAAACTGCTTTCCTCCTATTTTCGAAATATGGACGCGATCTTTCATGCTGCGTCGGAAGAAATCGCCGCAATCGACGGCTTTGGCGGGGTAATGGCGGACAGTGTTGTCCAGTTTTTTGCACTGGACAATACGGCGCATCTGATCGGCCGGCTGCGAGACGCGGGGGTAAACATGCTCTGTAAAACGGTGGTGGACGACAACCGCTTTTACGGCAAGACCTTTGTGCTGACGGGAACGCTCCCGACCCTGACCCGGACCCAGGCGGGCGCCATCATAGAAAAGATGGGCGGGAAGGTGTCCGGCAGTGTTTCCAAAAAGACGGATTTTGTATTGGCGGGAGAAGACGCTGGCAGCAAGCTGACAAAGGCGCAGCAGCTGGGAATAACGGTCATTTCCGAAGAGGAATTCAATGAGATGATTCAATAGTGACTTTTTATAGAATGTTTTGAACGCCGCGGAGCACGTTTTGTGTTCCGCGGCGCTTTGCGTCTCCTGGACGTGGAGAATAGAATATTGTAGAACGAATATAATATATCGATAAACAATAAAATAATATTGATAATTAATAATTGATGTGATATAATACAAAAGAAAGCACAGGAAGTGTTCTTTCTGCATCCGGCCGGAGCCGGAAAATAAACGGCGGGAGGGGTACGGTTGAAACGATTACCACTTATTTTGTGTATGCTGCTTCTGGTAGGTACTCTGGCGTCGTGTTCCCACGACGACGGAGCAAAAGACGTTTCACAAACGCTTGGAATTGATCTGTCCGGCGGTCAAATGGTCAAACGCACGGATACGCATGACGGTTTTCATGGGGACGGATATACCTTTACGCAAATGAGCTTTGATAAGACCGCCGGTGTGTCTGCGGCGAAGCAGATGGATAACGGCGGTGGCTGGAGCAGACTTCCGCTGAACGAAAACCTGCAAAGGGCTGTATATGGGAAAGAGGACGGCGAGGCTTCCTATGGCGCGCTGGTTCAGACCGACGAGGGCGAAGCGCTGATTCCCGCAATCGAGCATGGGTACTATTATTTTTATGACAGGCACAGTGAAAGCGGGAATCCCCGAGACAGCACCCAATTGTTCAACCGTTCCTCCTATAACTTTACCATTGCGCTGTATGATTCGGATAATGGAAATCTGTACTGTTACGAACTAGATACTTAAAAGCACTGACCGGAAAACCTGCTTACCACCATAAGCTCCGGATCGGAATAGAAAGGGGTCCATCGTATGTGGAACAACTCAAAATCATTGACGCTTTCCATTTTCTGTACCAGACTGTTTGCCGTCCTGCTGGCGGTGGGCGTATGCGCCGCCCCCACGATTGTCAGCTGGTATTTCGGGGATGCTCCGGCGATACAGGCGCTGCATCTGCCGTTTCGCATTACCATCTATCTTTGCGCGGTGCCGGGTTTTATCCTGCTTTACTGCCTGAATACCCTGCTGAAAAATATCCGCGTGGGCAGTGTCTTTGTGCCGGAAAACACGAAAATGCTGCGGATTATTTCCTGGAGCTGTATTGCCGTTGGCGTCATCACTTTTGGTTCGGGCTTTTATTATGCCTCGTTTTTTATTGTCGCAGTGGCCTGCGCTTTCTTTGCGCTGATTATCCGCGTCATTAAAAACGTCTTTGAACAGGCGATCGAACTGAAAAGCGAAAACGACTTCACGATTTAAAGGATGGAAAAATATGCCCATTATTATTAATTTAGACGTCGTCATGGCGAAGCGGAAAATCACCTCCGGTGATCTTGCTGAAAAGATAGGAATTACGCCGGCGAATTTATCCATCTTAAAAAACAATAAGGCGAAGGCAATCCGCTTTTCCACCCTGGAAGCTTTATGCCGTGAGCTGAAGTGTCAGCCCGCGGATATTTTGGAATATACCGATACGGAATAAAGGAGATTACTATGAATATCGCTGAAGAAAACGGGACCGCTTCGGTACCCGTAACCACTGGTGCGCCTGTTTTGCCCTCAACGCTGGGGTACGGCCAAATCCCCGCCGCTAAAAAACCGGAAATCCCGATTCCTTTTACCGGTACGGATACCCTGTTTGCACTGTTGTTTCTGGTGTGCGGTTATCTTTTTGTCTGGCTGATTACACCGGAATGCTTTGGTTTGGGTGTGACCCTTTTTACCGCCGTGTTTTGTACGTTGGTTCTTCTCTACCTGAAAAACCGCGGAAAATCTGTTCCGAAAAACAGCTGGTTCTGGCTGGCTCTGGTGGTTCTGTCGTCCGTCAATTTCTCCCTGTTCACCAATGTCTCCCTGCAGTTCCTCAACTTTCTGTTTCTGATGGGCTGCGCGGTCTACTGGGTCGCGGTGCTGACCTCGGGCCGGATGGAAGAAAGGCTGGGTGCCTGTTTTATGCCCGATATGGTGAATCAGCTTTTCAAAATTCCGTTTTTGAATTTCGGCTGCGCTTCCAGAATCATCCGGCGTTCGGCGGTAAAGAACAGGAAAAGCAAGGTCCTGCTGGCTTCACTGGGCGGTGCGCTGGCGGCACTGCCGGTTCTCTGGATTGTCCTTTCGCTTCTGATGCAGGCGGACGGGGCGTTTCAGGCTTTGGTGAAGCAGTTTTCTTCCGATGTGGGAATCCATATCGCCAATTTTCTGTTCCGGCTTCTTCCGGCCTTTCTGACGGGAAGCTATCTGTTTGGCCTGCTGTACGGCAATATTCAGAAAAGGCGGGCCGACTCGATTACGGCAGAGAAGGCCGCCAAATTATCCGAAAAATGCAGAGTTGTTCCCACGGCGGCCGCTGTCACGGGAACCGTGCTCCTGTGCATCCTGTATCTGGTTTTCTTTGGAGCGCAGACAGCCTCCCTGTTCAGCGCTTTTTCGGGGCAGGGGCAGAGCGGGCTGACGCTTGCGGAATTTGCCCGGCGCGGGTTCTTTGAGCTGTGCAAAGTCGCGATGATCAACTTTGCCGTGATCGCTTTTTCCTCCGTACTGATCCGAAGGGAGGAAGGGGAATTCCGCGTGATGAGGGCCATTCATGTTTTTCTTTCAGTGGAAACGCTTCTGCTGATTGCTTCCGCCCTTAGCAAGATGATTCTGTATATCGCCCGTTACGGGCTGACACCGAAACGGGTGTATACCAGTTGGTTTATGGTGGTTCTGGCGGTGATTTTTGTGCTGATTATCGTCTCCCGGTTTAAAAAGATCAATCCGGCCCGAAGCATCGTGCTGACCTGCGCCGTCAGCTTTCTGATTCTCTGCTACGCAAATATCGACGGCAGGATTATCGGGTATAATATCGGCCGGTACCAAAACGGGACGCTGGAAACCGCCGACGTGGGGATGATGTACAGCGCACCGGACGCGGCAAAGCCTTACGCGCTGGAACTGTACCGGAATACCAAGGATGCTTCCTTAAAGGAGGAACTAAAAACATTTCTGCGGGATTTCAATCCGCAGAAAACTGAATTTCAGCAGATGAATCTGCAGAAATGGACGGCTCTCCGCCTTCCAATAGAATAAAAAAGAGAAATCGGCTCCGCGGGAAATCCTCCCGCGGAGTTATTTTTTTGGTTCTAACACAGCCAAGTTGTCCATATCTATGTTATTGAAAGAGAGGACAAGGGATATGGATAACTACAGCGACCCAAGATTCGATTCGGCGGCGAAAGCGATCTGCGGCAGAATCGCAGGCTATTTCTCGCTTTTGCCCGGCGACATTAAAAAACAGGCGCAGGAGATCAGGCTCCGCGTCAATAAACCGATTTCCATCTGCTGTACGGGCGGAATCTACTTTTTAAATCAAACGGGAAGACTGACGTGCTATCCGGGCAAGGACGCCATGATTTCCACAAAGGAAGATATTGAGGAATGCTTCCGGAATATTTGCAGCTATTCGATCTACAGCCATCAGAATGAGATCAAGAACGGGTTTGTCACGCTGGCAGGGGGGCACCGGGTCGGCATCAGCGGAACCGCGGTGTTCCAGAACGGTGAAATTACCGGTATCCGGGATATTTCTTCCATTAATATCCGCGTTTCCCGGGAGATCCCGGGATCGGCTGCCGAAATTTTTCATTCCCTGAAAAAGGAGATTCATTCCGGACTGCTCATTGCCGGCCCGCCCGCAAGCGGAAAAACCACCATCCTGCGCGACGTCGCCCGCCAACTGTCCAGCGGTACCTGCGGAGATATCCGGAAGGTGGTCGTGGTCGACGAACGCGGGGAACTGGCCGGTATCTGTCTGGGGATACCGCAGAACGACCTTGGCTTCTGCTGCGACGTGCTGGACGGCTACCCTAAGGCGGAGGGAATCATGCAGGCTGTCCGCTGCCTTTCTCCGGAGTTTATTATCTGCGACGAGCTTGGCGGAAACGACGAGGTTGCCGCGGTGGAGCAGAGCCTGAATGCGGGCGTCAGCATGATTTCCTCCATTCACGCGGGCAGCATAGAGGAATTCCTGATGAAAAAACAGGCGGTGAGCCTTTTGAAAACGGGGGCCTTCGGCTGTGTGGCCATGCTGAACGGGCACAGGGAACCGGGGAAAATACAAGGAATTTACAAGGCTGGTGATTTGCTTGCTAAAATTGACGGGCGCTTTGATTCTGATAGCCGCAGGGGCGCTTGCGGGGTATATGGAGTCGCATAGGCTTGCCGTGCGGGTGGAGCAGCTCGAACGGTTTTTGCGTTTTGTTTCTTCCGCACAGACGGAAATCCGGTTTTCCGCACTGCCGGTAGAGCAGATCGTGCAGAGACACGGCGGCGATTTGGAGTTTCTGCGGCAGTGCGGGGACTCTTTTCAAAAGAACGGGGACTTCCAGTCCGCGTGGCAGGCCGGGGTCAAAGGCTGCGCGAAAAGCGGCGGGTTCAACGATAAAGATGTGGAATTGCTGAAAGGCTTTGGGAGCGGCTTCGGCGTAAGCGATACCGACGGGCAGCTTTCGCACTGCGCTCTCTATTATGAGCTCACGGCCCAGAACCTGAAAGAGGCAAGGGGCGAAAAGGAACGAAAATCAAGGCTGTACCAAATGTTTGGCGTGTTTTCCGGGATGGCGGCGGCACTCCTGCTATGTTAAGGATGGAGGAATCAAAAAATGGATGTGGATTTGATTTTTAAAATTGCTGCGATCGGCATTATTGTTGCGGTGCTGAACCAGCTGCTGATTCGTTCGGGCAGGGAGGACCAGGCAATGATGACGACCATTGCCGGTCTGATCGTAGTGCTCATGATGATTATCCAGCAAATAGACGCTCTGTTTAAGTCTATTAAATCCATATTCGGTTTGTAGGCCATGGATATGATTGCCGTTGCGGGAATTGCAGTGATCGCGGCGATCCTCGCGGTTATGCTGAAGCGGTATCATCAGGAATATTCCATTGTTGTCAGTATCTGCGCCGGTGTTCTCATCCTGTTCGCGATACTGGGGAATATTGCCCCCGCGGTTCAGCAGATCAATACCCTGCTTTCCTCGGCAGGGCTTTCCGCCGAGTACGCCGCAATCCTGTTCAAATCCCTTGGAATCTGCTTTCTGGCACAGTTCGCCGCCGATTCCTGCCGGGACGCGGGGGAAAGCGCGCTGGCTTCAAAAGTGGAGCTCGCCGGAAAAATCGCAATTGTGGTGCTGTCGCTGCCGCTCTTCGAAAAGATCGCAAGCACGGCGGTAGGACTGATTGGTGGATAAGGATGAAAAAAATTGTATGCTTAGCCGTTCTGCTGCTCCTGGTGACGGCGTTTTCCCTGCCGGTGCACGCCGCGTCGAAGCAGGACGATTATTACTCCCGGCAGCTTCAGGAAAGCGGGGCGGCGGACCTTGCGGACAAACTGCCCAACGATACCAGAAAAGCACTGGAAGAAATGGGGATTGAAGATACCAACTGGAAAGACATTACCTCCATCACGCCGAAAGGCCTGTTTGACCAGATTCTTTCCGTGGTCGCGGGCAAAACGGGGGAACCGTTCCGGGCGGCGGTTTCGGTAATCGCGGTCATGCTTCTGTGCGCGCTTTTGAACGGGATGAAGCTTTCCTTCGGGGAAAAGTCGCTGGGCGGAGTTATCGGCATGGTTTCTACGCTCTGTATCTGTGTGATTGTTGTGAACCCGATTGTGTCGTGTATTTCCAGCGCGGCGGCGGTGATCAAAACGGCAGCCGGGTTTCTGCTGGCCTGTGTTCCGGTCCTGGCGGGAATCATGATCGTGGCCGGACAGCCCGCCACGGCCGGTTCCTACAATCTGTTAATGATGGCGGCGGGAAATGTGATTTCTCTGCTGTCTTCCAATATTCTGGTTCCGATGATGAACATCTTTCTGGCGCTTTCCATCGTGTCCGCGATTTCCCCGAATATCAACCTGAACGGGCTGTGTGCAGCCTTCAGCAAGGCTGTGAAATGGATCATGGGGTTCTGTATGACCATTTTTACCGGACTGCTGACCATGCACGGCATTGTCGCAACGGCGCTGGATACAACGGGGACCCGCGCGGCAAGGTTTGTCGTCAGCAGCTTTGTGCCCGTGGTGGGCAATGCGCTGGGGGAGGCGCTCCATACCATCAACGGGTGCGTCAAAATGCTGAAATCCGGCGTCAGCGCGTTCGGACTGCTTGCGGGGCTTTTTGTTTTCCTCCCCATTTTGATTCAGTGCCTTGTTTGGCTGCTGACCCTTCAGGTCTGCATCGGGATCGGCGATATCTTTGAGCTGAAGGAAATCAGTTCGCTGCTGAAGGCTTCGGGAGACGTGATCGAAACGCTGATCAGTATCATTCTGTGCTGCATGATGATCCTGATGGTTTCCACCGTGATTCTGTTGATTATCGGAGGTGGGTCATGAACGCGGTCAGAGAATGGTCGGCCGCGATCTGCATGGCGGCCCTTGTCGCCGCAATGCTGCAGGGGCTTGTCCCAAGCGGTTCCATGGAAAGGATGGTCAAATTTGTCATCGGCGCTTTTGTGATCTGCGCGCTGATCGTTCCTCTCGCAAAAATCGTACCGAAAATTTCCATGGGCATTCAGGCGGATTCAGGCAGCCCGGTCAATTCACAGCTTGAAAAAACGGTGGAAAAGCAGTATTCCGCCGCCGCGCAGGAGAGTATCACGAATCTGGTCGTATCAGAGTTGAACAATATCGATATTAAATGCAAAAATGTTAATGTGATTATGGATACAAACGAAGATGGCAGCATATCAATTAACAAGGTGGTTGTCATTCTGGCAAAAGGATATGGCAAGGACAGAGAAAAGGCTTCGGCCCATCTGGAAAAAACGTTAGGACTGAAAATGGAGGTATCTTCCGATGAAAGCTAAGGACAACGGCTTCGAGGAGGAAAAGAAGACGGTTTTCTCTAAGCTGGCGGACAATGATTTTTACCGCAAGGTCATTATCATCGGCGGTTTGATCGGAATTGCCCTGATTTTCCTCTCGGGCTATCTGAACCATGACCGCACCGATACGAAGGACGTATCGTCCCAGTCCGTGGTTACGGCCGAGCAGTACGCCAAGGAGCTGGAAACCAGCCTGACGGATCTTGTAAGCCGGATACAGGGGGCGGGGGAGGCCAAGGTCCTGGTAACGCTTGAACGGAGTACGCAGTATGTGTATGCCACCGAGGAAAAAAGAAGCAATCAGACCACCGAGGACAAATCCGACGGTTCCACCACCAAAAACGAGGCGAATGACAATACGGAGACCACTTACATACTTGTCAAGGATGCCGACGGCGCCCAGAAAGCGCTTGCGGTAACTGAGGTTCAGCCGATCATAAAGGGTGTTGTCGTTGTCTGCGACGGCGGCGACAACCCGGTCGTACAGCAGGATATTGTTTCCGCTGTGACAACAGCGCTGGATATTACTTCTGTACGCGTATGCGTTATAAAAGCAAAATAATTTTAAACGGGGGGAATTTATTCTATGACTATGGGAAAGCGTCAGCTTGTTCTTGCGGCTTTGATTGTGGCGCTCGGTGCGGCGGTGTATTTAAACTGGCAGTTCTCGGGTGACAATCAATTGCTCGCCACCAACGCGGTTACCTCAACGGCGGATCATGAGTTCGGGGAGGCCCAGCTTGCGGATGCTCCGGTATCCGGGTCGTCCAAGACGACTTCCGGCTCATCATCGTCCGTACAGGCGAACGCGCCTGCGGCCAGCTATTTCAGTGAAGCGCGCCTGTCGCGCCAGAAAGCACGGGATACGGCGGTTGAGCTTCTGGAAAAGGTTCTGACCGACGCGAAATCCAACGATGCGGCGAAAAAGGACGCAGTCGCACAGGCGGCCGTTATCGCGCAGAATACTCTGAAGGAAAACAATGCCGAAAGCCTGATCAAGGCGAAGGGCTTTTCGGACTGCGTGGTCTTTCTTCAGAATTCGGAGTGCAATGTTGTGGTGAAAACGAACGATTCTACACAGAACAACGCGATTGTGATCAAAGACATTGTTTCCGGTCAGTCGGGCGTCTCCTATGACAAAATTAAAATAGTCGAAGTAAAATAGCGTCCCGGTTTCTATAACCTGATTGCCGCACATAGAATTTTCAATTCCTTTCTGTTTATGCTGATTTTTTATAAACAACAGGAAAAACTGAAATTTATTTCTGCTGATTATTGAGAAATTATAGCATTTCCAGTTGATTCTGCAACAAGGTTGCGTTCCTTCCCCGCCGAAGGCGGGGAAGGAACGTGTTTTATCTTGCAAGCTGAAATGGAATTGCTGTAGTATCAGATAAAATATTTGATTCTGAAAAAGATTGTGGTATAATGTACCCGTGGATGTTTGAAAATATAATCAGCGGTTAAAACCCTCCACAGTTCAGTGGGGGGTTCTTTTAATATACGGATGAAAGACGGCTGAAAAGACGGAGGAAGAAAATGAAGAGACACGAGGCGAGGGAACAGGCGTTTGCCCTGATCTTTGAAAGAAGCATCAACCACGATCCAACGGAACAGATTATTGACGCGGCCAGCCTGTCCAGAGATATCATCATCGATGATTTTGCCGAAAAAATCGCCGTCGGCGTGGAAGAAAACGAAGAAACCCTCAACGCCCGGATCGAAAAAAATATTCGCGGCTGGAAAATGAACCGCCTTTCCAAGGTGGCTCTGGCTTTGATGAAGCTCTCCATCTATGAAATGATGTTTGAGAAGGACATTCCCGTGAGTGTTTCCATCAATGAGGCGGTCGACCTTGCGAAAAAATACGGCGGAGCGGACGACGCTCCGTTTGTCAACGGCGTGCTGGGTTCGGTGGCAAAAGAGCTTGTTGAGAAGGAATCCCATGAAACAGCCGATTGACGCGCTTGGAATCGACACCAGCAATTACACAACCTCCGCCGCGCTTTTTCAGGGCGGAACGATTTTTCAGCAGAAAATGCTTCTTCCCGTAAAGCAGGGGGAGCTTGGCCTGCGGCAGAGCGACGCCGTGTTTCACCATGTGCAGCAGCTGCCGCAGGTGCTGGAAGCGCTAATTCGGAAAAAGCTTTCCGTCGGCGCGGTAGGGGTGTCGGACAGACCGCGCGACCTGGAAGGCTCTTACATGCCCTGTTTTACGGTCGGGCTCGGTACGGCAAAGGCCGTTGCGCTTTCGCTGGGGATACCGCTGTATTCCTTTTCCCATCAGGCGGGGCACATTGCAGCCGCGCTGTATTCCGCCGGCAGACTGAGCCTGCTTCACGAAAAATTCATTGCGTTCCATGTTTCCGGCGGTACGACGGAGGCGGTCCTCGTCACCCCGGACGAACGGACCATCTTCCGCACGCAGATCATCGCGCAGTCTCTGGATTTAAAAGGCGGACAGGCTGTGGACAGGGTGGGGGGCATGCTCGGCCTGCCGTTTCCTTCCGGGAAAGCGCTGGAGCAGCTGGCCCTGCAGGCGAATAAAACATATCGTATCAGACCGTCGCTCAAAGGGGCGGACTGTTCCCTTTCCGGCGTGGAAAACCAATGTGCCGGAATGCTGAAATCAGGAGCGCCGAAAGAAGAGATCGCGGCCTATTGCCTGTGCTCGATCCTGGCGGCGCTGGACGGTATGACCGCCGAACTGCTGAAGCAATACGGCAAGCTTCCCCTGCTGTTTGCGGGCGGGGTCATGTCCAACAGCCTAATTCGGGACGCAATGACGGAAAAATACGGCGCCGCTTTCGCCGCCCCGGAATTTTCAGCGGACAATGCGGCGGGAATTGCGGTTTTAACCTCAATAAAGGGGGCATAATGTACATGACGGATTTTCCGGTTGTGCTGAGCATAACGCAGCTGAACACTTATATCAAATCCAAATTTGACGGCGACGAAAATCTGGCGCATGTTTTTGTCAGCGGCGAAATTTCCAATTTCACCAATCATTACAAGTCCGGACATTTCTATTTGTCCCTCAAGGATGAAAAATGCGTGATTCGGGCGGTGATGTTTGCCCAGAACGCCCGGCGTATCCGTTTTCTGCCGCAGGACGGCATGAAGGTGATTGTGCGGGGCCGCGTAAGCGTTTATGAGGCGACGGGACAGTATCAGCTTTATATTGACGATATGCAGCCGGACGGCCTCGGCGCGCTGAACCTGGCCTTTGAACAGCTGAAAGCAAAGCTGGAAGCAGAGGGCCTGTTCGCCCCGGAGCGGAAAAAACCGCTGCCCGCTTTTCCGGAACGGATCGGTGTGATTACCTCGCCCACCGGCGCGGCGGTACACGACATTACCTCGATTCTCGCGCGGCGGTATCCTTTGGCTGAAATTGTTTTTTGTCCCGTGCTGGTACAGGGGGAGGGCGCCGCGCCGCAGATTGTGGACGCGCTTGCCCGTTTCAACCGTCTTCTGTGTGCTGATGTGATTATTCTCGGGCGCGGCGGCGGTTCACTGGAAGACCTCTGGCCGTTTAACGAGGAAATGGTGGCAAGGGCCGTAGCCGCCTCCGGGATTCCGGTCATTTCCGCCGTAGGGCATGAGACCGACTTTACGATCTGCGACTTTGTGGCCGACCTTCGCGCACCGACCCCGTCGGCCGCCGCGGAGCTTGCCGTACCCGACTGCGCGGAGCTGGAATATACGGTTCGCTACGATCTGTCGCGGTTAAAGCAAAGCATGCGGAAGAAGCTCATGGGCCTCAAACAGAATCTGGACGCGCTGACTTCCCGCTATTCCTTTAAAAATCCTTTCAATCTGATTGAACTGGAACGGATTCGTACCGATCAGCTTGCCGTAAGGCTCAATCAGTCCATGCGCAGGAAAACGGCGGACGCCCGGTCCGCGCTTTCCTCCGTCAGCGGCAGGCTGAACGCCCTAAGCCCGCTGGCAACGCTTTCCCGGGGATATTCTATTACTTATGGTCAGAACGGACGTGTCGTCACCCGTGTTTCCGACGTAAAAACGGGGGAACGGATTTCGGTGCTGTTAAACGAAGGAACGCTGGGCTGTGTAGTGGACAGCATGGAGGAGAAACATGAATAAGAAAATGGGCTTTGAAGAAGCCATGATCAAACTGAGCGAAATTGTCGACCGGCTGGAAAACGGCAATGAGTCGCTGGAAAGCTCTCTGAAGCTGTTTGAGGAAGGCTCCGCGCTGGCCGCCCTGTGCTACGGCAAGCTGGAGGGCGCCGAGCAGAAAATCAGGCAGATCACTGAACTTGAAGAATCCGGCGGTGAAAAAAATGCTTGATCTGCGGGAGAAACATCTGGTCGGGAGGGTAGACGCCAAGCTGGCACAGTACCTTCCCGAGGAAGAAATCATACAGGCCGACCTGATCCACGCCATGCGCTACAGCCTGCTCGGAGAGGGCAAGCGGATCCGGCCGATTCTTGTGCTGGAATTCTGCAGGCTCTGCGGCGGGGAGGAAGAAGCTGCGCTGCCTTTTGCCTGTGCGGTCGAAATGATCCACACCTATTCGCTGATCCACGACGACCTGCCGTGCATGGATGACGACGATATGCGCCGCGGACGCCCGTCCAACCACAAGGTGTTCGGCGAAGACATCGCCCTGCTCGCGGGGGATGCGCTGCTGACCATGGCCTTTGAAGCCATGCTTTCCGGGGAAGCCGTACGGCTTGCCGGGGCCGAAAGGGCCGCGAAGGCCGCGGGATACCTTGCCCGCGCCGCCGGTGCATACGGCATGGTCGGGGGACAGGTGATTGACCTGATGAGCGAAGGCCGGGCCATTTCGCTGGAAATTCTGAAGAAAATGGATGAAAATAAAACCGGCGCGCTGATCCTGGCGTCCGCGCAGATGGGCTGTGTCCTTGCCGGAGCCGGCGACGAACAGATGCGGGCCGCCGAAAGCTACGCGCGGGCAATCGGCCTGGCGTTTCAGATTGTGGACGACATTCTGGATGTGACGGGGGATACCCAGACGCTGGGGAAACCGGCCGGCAGCGACAACGAAAACAATAAAAGCACCTATGTCTCCCTGATGGGGCTGGAAAACGCCTCGAAAACCGTCGACGAGCTGACCGCGAAGGCCGTGGAAGCGCTCGGCTGCTTTGGCTCGGAAGCCGAATACCTCACCGGATTTGCAAAAAAACTGGCCGTTCGTAAAAAGTAAGGAATTTTGCCGTGTTTATTGACAAAATTGACGGAATATGATAATATTGTTAAGCCGCATATTACGGGCTTTATAAGCGGGAAACCCGCCCGGTGATAGCGAGTTTAGAGAAAAGGCAGGACCTTTCATTCATGTTTGCAGTAATTGAAACAGGCGGCAAGCAGTACAAGGTACAAAATGACGATGTCATTTATATCGAGAAGCTTGCGGCAGAAGAAAATTCCTCCGTCGATTTCAAAGTGGTTGCACTTGACGGCGACGACGGACTCAAAGTGGGTGCTCCTTATGTTGAGGGAGCTACCGTAACTGGTACGGTTCTTAAAAACGGTAAGGGAAAGAAAATCACAGTCTTTACTTACAAGGCAAAAAAAAGCGAGAAGCGTAAAATGGGTCACAGACAGCCCTATACCAAAGTACAGATTACCGCAATTAACGCATAATTGTCATGATTTGTGCAGAGTTTTTCACCCGGCCTGACGGCGCTCTTCTGGGATTTTCCCTGAGCGGTCACAACGGGATAGCGGGCAGGGATATCGTCTGTGCGGCGGTTTCCTCTGCGGCATATATGACAGCCAACACCATTACGGAAGTTGTCAGAGCAAATGCCCAGGTTACTGTTGAAGACGGTTATATGCTCGTCAGAATTTCATCAAATGAGGCGAAAGACTGCCGCGACATTCTCGCGGGTTTCAAACTCCATATGCTGGAGCTTGAAGAACAGTATCCTCAAAATATTCATGTAAGCTATACGGAGGTGTAAGGAAATGCTAAAGATAAATATTCAGTTATTTGCGCATAAAAAAGGAATGGGTTCCACCAAGAACGGCCGTGATTCAGAATCCAAGCGTCTTGGTGTGAAGCGTGCGGACGGCCAGTTTGTACTTGCCGGAAACATCCTTGTCAAACAGCGCGGAACCCATATTCATCCGGGTGAGAATGTCGGCATCGGCTCCGACGATTCCCTCTTTGCTCTGGTTGACGGTCATGTAAAATTTGAGCGTCTTGGCCGTGACCGCAAAAAAGTCAGCGTTTACTCGGTGGAGCAATAAGCCTTTTCAGGTGAATGAAAATCCCGGGCCGTTTTCGCCCGGGATTTTTTGGCTTTTCCGAACCAAACATGGTATACTAATCGAAGGCAATATTTCACAGAAATGGCGGTAAAGCTCAGATGTTTATAGACAATGCGAAAATTACGATCAAAGCGGGAAACGGCGGCAATGGCAAGGTTTCGTTTCACCGTGAAAAATATGTGGCGTCCGGCGGTCCGGACGGCGGCGACGGCGGCCGGGGCGGAAATATTGTCTTTCAGGTGGACGACAACCTTTCCACGCTGGCGGATTTCCGTTATAAAAGAAAATATGTTGCTCCGAACGGTGAAGACGGCAGGGGAAAACGCTGCTTTGGGAAAAAAGCGGACGACCTGATAATCAGGGTTCCCCGGGGAACCCTGTTAAAGGACGCCGCGACCGGCAGGCTGATCGCGGACCTGTCCGCCGACGAGCCGCAGACGATTGCAAAAGGCGGCCGGGGCGGCTGGGGCAACACCCATTTTGCTACTGCGACACGCCAGACTCCGCGCTTTGCGAAAGCGGGGATGCCGGGTGAGTCCATGGAGCTTCTGATGGAATTAAAGCTTCTGGCGGATGTCGGGCTGGTCGGTTATCCGAATGTGGGAAAATCGACCCTTGTCTCCGTTGTCAGCGAGGCAAAACCCACCATCGCCAATTATCATTTTACGACGATTACCCCCGTGCTCGGCGTCGTCCGCATGGGCGAAGGCAAATCGTTCGTTGTAGCCGATATTCCCGGGCTGATCGAGGGCGCGGGGGAAGGCGCGGGACTAGGGCACCAGTTCCTGCGGCATGTGGAGCGCTGCAGGATGCTCGTACACATCGTCGATGTTGCGGGCAGCGAAGGCCGGGACCCGAAGCAGGACTTTCAGACCATCAACGCGGAACTGAAAAAGTTCAATCCCGATTTAGCCGAAAGGCCGATGATTGTTGCCGGCAACAAATGCGACCTCGCGACGGACGAGCAGATTGAGGATTTCAAAAATTATGCGGAGAAGCTGGGCTATGAGTTTTTCCCGATTATGGCGGCGATCCGCTATCAGGTCGACCCGTTGCTCAATAAAATTTCAGAGATGCTCAGCAAGCTGCCGCCTGTCAGACAGTTCGAGCCGGAACCCGCTCCGCTTGTTTCCGTGGAGGAAATCGGACATAATGAGGTAAAGGTGACCAATCAGGACGGCGTGTTTGTGGTAGAGGGCGAGTGGCTGGTGCCCGTCATCAATTCGGTTAATTTTGACGATTATGAATCGCTTCAGTATTTTCAGCGCGTGCTCATCAATTCCGGCGTCATTGACGCGCTGCATGAGGCGGGTGTTCAGGAAGGCGATACCGTCAGTATCTATGATATTGAATTTGACTTTATGGAATAAATCTTAGGGAAAAAGGACGGCTGGTGTCAGAATGGAATCAATGCGAATTTTTCTGCTTGCCGACTGCCCGGAATTCGTTCCGGTTTGCGCGAGTTGGGCGTATGGACAGTGGGGATGCCAGTCCGGAGGTTCGCTGGAGCGTTCGCTCAGCCGGTTTTCCACCGCAGGACGCGATACGCTTCCAATCACACTGGTTGCATTTTTTGACGGAAAACCGGCGGGAATGGCCAGCTTGTGGGAATCGGATTTTTCCGCGAAACCACAGCTTTCCCCATGGCTGGCTTCTGTTTTCGTCCATCCGTTTTATCGCAACCGCCATGTTGCGGCTGCGCTGGTCGGCCGGGCGGAGCAGGAAGCGCTCCGCTTGGGATTTGACCGATGCTTTCTTGTGACGGAAGAGGCGGAAGGGCTTTATTCCCGCTGCGGCTGGACGGTGGCGGAGGCAGTCACGACCGCGTATGGCCCCGCTTCTCTCATGACAAAGAATCTGCGCGGTAACATTGGGAAATAATGAAGGATGGAGTGTTTGTTTGGAACGGTTATTCAACGCGGACTGCGATCCGAAGCGGTTAAGTCCGCTTACCCTTGCGTTTGTGGGCGACGGTGTATTTGAACTTTTTGTGCGGGAACGGCTTGTTTGTGCGGCAAACTGCCCTGTGAACACACTGCATAAAAAATCGGTAGAACAGGTCTGCTGCGGCGCGCAGGCAAAGGCTTCCCAGAGGCTTCTTCCCCTTTTGACGGAAGAGGAGCTGGAAATATTCAAACGCGGCCGCAACGCGCACACGAACCATGTCCCCAAGAATGCGGCGGTTGAGGACTATCACGCTGCAACCGCTTTTGAAACCCTGTTCGGTTATCTTTACCTTTCCGGCAATATTGACCGCCTGCGTGAGATTTTTAAGATTGTGTGTGACGATTAATTTGATTTGGGAGATGCTGTTATGCTTTCCGAAACTCCGAAGGAAAAAGCAATCGGTGCTTTAAAGGATGTCCTGTTTTTCGTTGTCGGCAGCCTGATTTACGCGGTCTCCGTCAATGTGTTTACCGCCCCGAATCAGATTGCGCCGGGCGGCGTTACCGGCGTCAGTACGATGATCAACTATCTGTTCAGCTGGCCGATCGGTATGACCGGCCTGCTGTTGAATATTCCTATTTTCATCTGGGCGATTATGGAAATCGGGTACAAGCTCGTCGGCAAAACGATTGTGGCGACGGTATTCGTGTCGGTCTCCATTGACCTGGTCGGGAAAATCGTGCCCGCTTATACCGGCGAAAAGATGCTGGCTGCCATTTTTGGCGGAATCATAGAAGGAATCGGGCTGTCTCTCGTATTCATGCGCGGGGGAACCACGGGCGGCACCGACCTTGTAGCCCGTCTGCTCGGCAGAAGGCTGCGCAATCTGTCCATGGGAAAGCTGATGCTCTGTGTGGATATGTTGATTGTCGTCGCCTCCGCCTTTGTGTACGGCAATATTGAAAGCGCGCTTTACGCCACGATCACCATTTTCGTTTCTACCCGCCTGATCGATGCGCTCCTCTACGGTACCGACACCGGGACCGGGAAGCTGCTGTTTATCATGTCTGTGAAAAACGACGAAATTGCGCAGGATATTTTGACCGATATGGACCGCGGGGTCACCGTGCTGAAATCCCGCGGCGCGTACAGCGGACGTGAAGGGGAAGTTTTGCTGTGTGCTGTCCGCCGTTACGAGGTCGTCAAGGTGAAGGACATTGTCCGCTCACACGACCACGACGCGTTTATGATTATCGGCGATGCGGGAGAAATTTCCGGCGAGGGCTTCCGTCAGGTCAAAGCGGAAGATAAGACGCTGAAAGAACTGATTGCGCACGTCAATGCAAAGAAAAATGAAAAATGAAGAACAGGCGGTCTTGTATTTCCATACAGAATCGCCTGTTCTCGCATTGGTGAATCAATCTTTGGCTTGCCGCTTTTCCGTTATTTGCAGTTATCGGAAGATTTGTTTGTAGCCTGTGTTGCATTGTTGGAAGTTTTGTTGCTGTAATGATTGTTGTTGCTGGTGTTCGTGCTGTTGTTTGACGCACGATTTGTACTGTTGGAAGCACGGTTTGTGCTCTCATTTGTACTGTTGTTGGAAGCGCGGTTCGTTTTTGAAGTCTGATTATCCAAAATTTTCACCCCCTTCACCCGTATTATTAGTATCTTTACGCGAATTATACAGATCAATTCAGGAGTTGACGGATTTGATTGAGCTGCCGCAGAGCTTTAAAAATAAAATGGAATCCATGCTGGGCGGGGAATATCCGGCGTTTTTAAACGACTATCAGAAACCGTATTACCGGGGTATCCGACTGAATACGCTGAAATGCGACGAAAGAACGCTCAAGGCCTCTCTGCCGTTTTCTTTGGAGCCGACGCCCTTTTCGCCGGTTTCCTATTATATCCCGCAGGATGCGCAAAAGGTCGGTTCCCTGCCCATGCACCACGCGGGCGCGTTTTACTCGCAGGAGCCTTCCGCGGCCAGCGCGGTAACCGCGCTGAACCCCGTGCCCGGGGACAGGGTGCTGGATCTGTGCGCTGCTCCCGGCGGAAAATCGACGCAGATTGCCGCTCTTTTACAGGGAAGAGGGCTGCTCTGGTCCAATGAAATCGTCAGGAGCAGGGCAAATGTGCTGCTTTCCAATCTGGAACGGATGGGAGTCAGGAACGCAGTGGTTTCTTCCTGCCATCCGGAGGCGCTCTGCAGTGGGCTTGCCGGATATTTCGACAAGGTGCTGGTGGACGCCCCCTGTTCGGGCGAGGGAATGTTCCGGCGCGACGAACAGGCGCTGCAGGACTGGAGCCAGGAACATGTGAAAGCCTGTGCCGTCCGCCAGCTCGCCATTCTGCGCAGTGCCGCCCATGCCTTAAAGGAAAACGGCGTGCTGGTCTATTCCACCTGTACGTTTTCTCCAGAAGAGAATGAAGGAGTCGTTTCCGCGTTTTTGAAGGAAAGAGGCGACTTTGCCCTGATCGATTGCGGGGAACCGTTCGGCCGTCCCGCTTTTCTCCCTCAGGCGCGCCGTGTTTTTCCTATGGATGGGGGTGAGGGACATTTCGTCGCTGTGATGCGCCGGGTTTCCGGCAACAGCGCGTATCCGGCTCCCTATTCACCAAAGAAGCCCTCCATGATGGAAATGGCGGAGGATTTATACGGACAGGTTTTTAAAACGGAGCTGTCCTCCCAGGTAGAGCAGATAGGGGACTCCTTCCTGATCCTTCCGCGGGAGCTTCCTTATTTGAAAGGGCTTGGGGTGATCCGTGCGGGCGTACTGCTTGGGGAAGCAAAGAAAAACCGTATGGAACCGGCTCACGCGCTGTTCATGTCCGCAAAGCCGCAGGAGCTCAATTCGGTCGTCGACCTGCCGCACGATTCGGAACAAATCGCTGCTTTTTTGCGCGGGGAAGAAACGGAAGCGGACCTGCGCTGTCACGGCTTTACCGGCGTTGCGGTTGACGGCGTTCTCACGGGCTTCGGAAAATGCTCCGGCGGCCGCCTGAAAAACAGGTATCCCAAAGGGCTGCGCAATCATTGATGCTTTCTTCCTGAAGGACATATTTCAAAACACTTTAAGATGCTAAAGCTTGAAATTACCCGAAAAGGATGCTATAATAATCGGTAATTAATTTGAAAGAGGGCATTTGAAATGCAGGAAATCAGAGTTGAACTGACTGAACATCCACAATTGAAACCAACCGATTCAAGTAAACTCGGATTCGGTACGATCTTTACAGATCATATGTTCATTATGAACTATGATGAGGGAGAGGGCTGGCACGACGCCAGAATTGTCCCGTTTGGACCGATTGAACTATCGCCGGCGGCGATGTGCCTGCATTACGGCCAGTCTGTTTTTGAGGGAATGAAAGCTTATCGTGCGGTTGACGGCAGAATTCTGCTTTTCAGACCGGACAAGAATATGGCCCGTCTCAATTCTTCCAATGACCGGCTTTGCATTCCGCTGATCGATGAAGCGTTCAGCCAGAAAGCGATCGAGAAGCTGGTGTCCATTGAAAAGGACTGGATACCGTCCGAGGAGGGGACTTCCCTTTACATCCGTCCGTTTATTATCGGAATCGATCCCCATGTGGGAGTACATCCGGCACAGCATCTGCTTTTCATTGTTCTTTGTTCGCCCGTCGGGGCCTATTATCCGGAAGGACTGGATCCGGTGAAAATTTATGTGGAAACCAATTATGTGCGTGCCGTCAAAGGCGGAATGGGCTATACCAAAACGGCCGGCAACTACGCGGCTTCCTTAAAAGCGCAGGATGAAGCGGAAAAACAGAATTACACTCAGGTCCTTTGGCTGGACGGCGTGGAGCGCAAATACATTGAAGAAGTCGGCACCATGAATGTGTTTTTTGTCATTGGGGATGAAATCGTAACCCCCGAACTGCAGGGCTCCATCCTTCCGGGAATCACCCGCATGTCCTCTATTGAACTGCTCAAATCATGGGGCATGAAGGTCGTCGAGCGAAAATTGTCCATTGATGAGCTTGCGCAGGCTGCGGAAGACGGTCAGCTGAAGGAAGCGTTCGGCACCGGCACCGCCGCCGTCATTTCCCCGATCGGCCATCTGAAATGGGGCGACGATGTGATGAACATTAACAACGGCGAAATCGGGCCGATTTCCCAGCGCCTGTACGATACCCTGACGGGAATCCAATGGGGAAAGATCAAGGACGAATTCGGCTGGACTGTTGAAGTAAAATAACGATTTTGAGTGAATTTGTCAGGCGGCGTTGGTTGCGCCGCCTTTTCCTTTTCAGGAGGACTTATGCGCGAGCTTTCTTTTTCAGTGCCAAAAGAATACGACGGAATCAGGCTGAAAAGCTTTCTGCGTTCGTACTGCGGAATTTCCTCCCGGCTGATGATCCGGCTGAAACGCGAACCCATGGGCATTGCGAGAAACGGCCAGCACGCCATTGTGACGGAAGTGCTGAAAGCGGGGGATACGGTATGCATCCGGATTCCGGACGACACGAAGCTGCACGAACCACTGAGCGTCCCCCTTGCGGTCGTCTATGAGGACAGCGATCTTCTGATTGTCGATAAGCCTTCCGGTATGCCGATGTATCCCACACCCGGCCACGACTGCGACAGCCTTGCAAACGCGGCGGCGGCGTATTTCCTTTCCAAAGGGGAGCGCTTTTCTTTCCGCCCCGTATACCGGTTGGATAAAGATACAACCGGGCTGGTCGTCCTGGCGAAAAATTCTTACTGCGCGGCTCAGCTTGCCGCAAAAATCGAAAAGGAATATGTTGCCGTGTGTGAGGGAACTCTTATGGGCGAGGGGACGATCGATCAACCGATCGGGCTCAAAGAGGGCCACAGCATTCAGCGTGAGGTCACGGAAAAAGGGGAGAGGGCGGTCACGCATTGGAGGGCGCTGAGAAACGGCGGCGGATACACTTTGGTTTCCTTTCGGCTGGGAACGGGCAGAACCCATCAGATTCGAGTGCATATGGCCCATATCGGTCATCCCCTCGCGGGGGACGATTTTTATGGCGGCGGCCTGCGGTTCCTTTCAAGACAGGCACTCCATTGCATGAATATTCATTTTATTCATCCGGTCACACGAAGGGAAATGGAGCTTTCCTGCGCACTTCCCAACGATATCCAATCGCTTCTTACGCTATGCGGTATGGAAGAATACACAAAAACAGAGTAAAAATACAGTGCAAATGCATACAAATCCATTAAAGTGAATTTTTATTTATATTATGCTTGATTTTTGCATATTTATGCGCTATAATACAAACCATACTAAACAAACAAATCCAACTTCATTTTACGGAGGGTTAACAAGATGAAAAAGTTTTCTAAAATAGCGGCGTTTTTACTCGTTGCCGCCATGATGCTTTCTTCGGCGGGCTGTGCCCAATCGGGAACCACGGCGTCCGCGACAGGCAGCCAGGCCGCCTCTTCGGCCGGCGGGCAGACCAGTGTGGATAAGGTTAAGGCGGACGGAGCTGTCACCATGTCTACCAACGCGGAATTTGAACCGTTCGAGTACAAGGACGGGGATAAGATCGTTGGAATCGACATTGATATTTCCAATAAAATTGCGGAGAAGCTCGGCGTTCAGCTGAAAATCAACGACATTGCTTTTGATACTCTTACCACGGAGCTTGGTTCCGGAAAGACCAACTTCGTAGCCGCCGGTATGACCGCAAATGAGGACAGAAAGAAAAATGTTGATTTTTCCGACACCTATTTCGACGCTTCCCAGGCGATCATCGTGTCAAAGGACAGCGCGATCAAGTCCCGTACGGACCTGAACGGCAAGAAGGTCGGCGTGCAGCAGGGGACGACCGGGGACACCTATTGCACCAATGAAGACGGAAAGAACGACATCAAGGTTGGCTCCACCGAGCGCTATGCCAAGGGCGTGGACGCCATTACCGATCTGATCAACGGCAAAATCGACGCAGTCGTCATCGACGATTTCCCGGCCAAGAAATTTGTGGAGAAAAATTCCGATAAACTGGTTAAGCTGGATGAGGCTCTGACTACCGAACAGTATGCCATTGCGGTGCCGAAGGGCGATAAAGCGATGTTGGATACCGTCAACAGTGTTCTGGGCGAGTTAAAATCGAGCGGTGAGCTTGACAAGATTATTGAGAAGTACAAAGAGGCTCTGGGCGCCTGATTTCCCACTTATCAACAGAATGCAGGGCGAGCGGAGAAATCTGCTCCCCTGCTTTTCTCAGTTTAAAAACGGGGGTAAATGATGGATATACTGACGGCGGCCCTGCCGCTCTCATATTTTTCGGAATTTCCGCAGAAATTCTATGATGCGTTTATTCTGAAAAACAGATATACAAACATATTGTTCGGTCTGGGAAACACTCTTATGATTACCTTTTTTGCGGTCATCATCGGGATTATCCTGGGGACTGTCGTCGCTCTTGTCAAGGTGACGCACAATAATGACAAATCGAAGCTGAAATTCCTCAACGCAGTGTGCAGTGTATACCTGACGGTGATACGCGGTACGCCGGTCGTTGTCCAGCTGATGATTATGTGGTACATCGTCTTTCAGCCGCCTGTGAATTTGGATCGGGTCGTTGCGGCGATCTTTGCGTTCGGCATCAATTCCGGCGCCTACGTTGCGGAAGTCATCCGGAGCGGTATCCAGTCCGTGGACAAAGGGCAGGTCGAGGCCGGGCGTTCCCTCGGACTGAACCAGCGCGATACCATGGTGAAGATCGTATTTCCCCAGGCTTTGAAAAACGTTCTGCCGGCAATCGGCAATGAATTTATCGCTCTCTTAAAGGAAACCTCCGTCGCGGGCTACATCGCGATACAGGACCTGACCAAGGGCGGCGACATCATCAGAAGCATCACCTATGATCCGTACACCTCCCTTCTGGCTGTTGCGGGCATTTATCTGCTGATCGTCATGGGCCTGACCGCCCTGCTCAGCAAGCTTGAAAGGAGGCTGCACAGAAGTGATAACCGTTAAGAATCTGCACAAGACGTTCCAGACCCTGAACGGCGATCTGGATGTTCTGAAGGGCATTGACCAAAATATTGAAAAAGGCGAGAAGGTCGTAATTGTCGGGCCTTCCGGTTCCGGGAAAAGCACGTTTCTGCGCTGTCTGAATCTGCTTGAGCAGCCGACCGGCGGCGAAGTCTGGTTTGAGGGTGTTCAGATCAATGTGCCGGAGTGCGATATCAACCAGCTCCGTCAGAAAATGGGGATGGTGTTCCAGCACTTCAATTTATTTCCGCATTTGACGGTGCTTCAGAACATTACGCTTGCGCCGATCACTCTAAAGCTGAAAACACAGGAGCAGGCGGAGCAGCAGGCCAAGCAGCTGCTTGAGCGGATAGGGCTGGCGGACAAGGCGGAAGCATACCCGCTTCAGCTATCCGGCGGACAGAAGCAGCGGATTGCGATTGTGCGTGCGCTTGCCATGAACCCGGACGTCATGCTTTTTGACGAACCCACCAGCGCGCTCGACCCCGAAATGGTCGGAGAAGTCTTACAGGTGATGAAGGAGCTTGCCGCCGAAGGGATGACCATGGTAGTGGTGACGCATGAAATGGGCTTTGCCCGTGAGGTTGCCAACCGGGTACTCTTTATGGATGACGGTCAGGTTTTGGAAGAAGCTGTCCCGGATCAGTTCTTTGACCATCCCCAGAATCCGCGTCTGCAGGACTTTTTATCTAAAGTTCTTTAAAAAACAATACGAATATGATAGAATAAGAGCGCAGCATATGCTGCGCTCTTATTCTTGTGAAGGTGGTTCTTAAAAGATGCCGGCTGCGATCACGCATTATCTTCATGCGCAAAGAGTTCTGGAACAGTTGCAACAGACACAGGTGAGCGATGAACGGAATCTGGACGCGTTCCTTTGGGGCGCACAGGGTCCGGACTTTTTGTACTGCCATCGCTATCTGCCTTGGCAGAGGGGAGAGAGCCTGAAAGACTACGCCGGAAAGCTTCATCTGGAGAATCCTTCAAAAACGCTGGCGCTGATGCGGGAATATTATCTGCGGCAGCCGAATAAGGCAATGGCTTTATCGTATATCGACGGCTTCCTTTGCCATTACTCCTTGGACCGGATTTGCCATCCCTTTATTCAGTCCGGGGCGAAGGCTCTTCTTGAACAGGAGCCGATGCAGGATGAAGAAATTCTGCACAATCAGATAGAATCCGCGCTCGATGTGATTTTGCTCCGGTATGAAAGAGCGGCGCTGCCGACGGAGTTTAACCTGAAGCGAACGGTTCCGAAAAATAAGAATGTCCAGCTGCACATTGCGGATCTGTACGCTTTTTTGCTTCACGGGTTATTTGGGGTTAAGGACGCGGGTGTTCCGCTGTATCAGGCGACCAACGACTGCCGCGCGGTGTTCGGACTTTTAAACGACCGCACCACTCTAAAGCAGGCGTGGATAGAGCGAAGGGAAAGAAAGGGCAAACGGACCGTTTCCTGTCATTTCCGCGGGATCAGCGAAGGCGGCGGATGTGATTACGCCAATATCCTGCACAATGCATGGAGCTGGCCTGCGGACAGTGAAACCGTTCGCATGGAAAGCTTTTTGGAGCTTTATGAGCAGTCCGTTGAGGACAGCCTCCACCTGATCGGCGGTTTTCTGGAAACAGATGATCTTGAAAAATTGACGGACAACATTTTCTTTATATGAAGGAGATTGATACAATGGAAAGAATCGCAAGTTTTTGTGTTGACCATACCAGGCTGATGCCCGGTATTTACACTTCCCGTATCGACGGGGATATCGTAACCTATGATATCAGGATGAGAAGGCCGAATATTCCGCCCTTTCTCCCGAATGCCGCCATGCATACCGTTGAGCATCTGTTTGCGACCTTTGTACGCAACAGCAGGCATAAGGACCATATTATTTATTTTGGCCCAATGGGCTGCCGGACCGGTTTCTATTTTTTGACCAGAAATCTGAGCCACGCGGACGCTATTCAACTGATGATAGAGGCCTTTGACTTTATCGCTGATTTTGAAGGGGCTATCCCGGGAGCCGCGGCGGCGGAGTGTGGAAATTATCTGGAACACGATCTTGACGGCGCGAAAAAAGAGGCAAAAGCATTCCTTCCGGTGATTATGGGGTGGACTGAGGAGAAGCTCCGTTATTTAGGCTGAATTTTAAATGCCAAATTGTTGCATATTTGTTAATTTGATTCCAACGGGTTGCAAAATAGGCAAATTTGTTATATGATTAAAAACGTATTACAAACTTGTAACAATTTATTAACCCGAAAGGATTTTGTTTCATGCAGCTCTCGAAGCTAAAGAAAACAAAAAGCGCATACAGAGATTCCGGTTATCAGTTATTGAATAAAACAGCGGATGATTTATATATTGTAGGTATCCAGACGGTCAGAATCCTGAAAAGAGTTGGACGCAGGCTTTCCCGGTTTTTCAGACCGTTTACGAATTTATGCAGATCGATCTACGCCGCCACAGTCGGCAAACGGATTTCCCGCCTGAAAGAAGAGTTTCAGTCCATCCGGGAGGGGTTTTCTATTGCCCGCGACAGGATTGCACAGGCAAGAAAACTGGGCTACGGACGTGTTTTTAAAGAGTATCTTACCGTTACGGGAAAAAGTTTTGTTCGTCACAGGGGCTTTGTGTTTTCTATTTTGAACATTGTGGTTCCCATAGGAGCGATTTTTCTTTTGGGGGCTACCGTGCATTTCTGGAACGGACTGAATTACGGCTTGGTTCTTGCCTATGACGGGAAGGAAGTCGCTACTATTCAGAATGAAAAGACCTTTGAAGAGGCGAGCGAAATGGTGAGCCAGCGCATGGTTCACGACACGGCTGACAGTGATATCAATATCAACGTCACCCCCACGTTTCGGCTTGAAGTAGTGGATGCAAACAGCTTTTTGGAGGTTAATTCGGTCTGCGACAAGATTATCCAGCAGTCAAACGGAATCATTGAGGAAGCAAGCGGCCTTTATGTAAACGGCGAGTTGCTCGGCGCGGTGAAAAGCAGCGCGGATCTGCGCTATATGCTGCAGAATGTTTTGAACAAGGCAAAGGGCGGGGACACGAGCGCTTCGGTGGACTTTGCGCAGGATGTGGAGACCATCAACGGGCTGTTTCCGACCACAACCATTATGGCTACCGAGTCAATGGATAAACTGATCAACGGTACTTCCCAGTCGGCGGTAACCTATACCGTAAAAGAAGGGGATACGGTTACTTCCATTGCCAAGGCAAACCATACGACCATTTCCGAGCTGAACAAAATCAACAGCAATCAGCTGGGGGACAATCTGATGCCGGGGGATTTGATCAACCTGCAGGTTGCAGTCCCGACATTGAATGTCCAGTTGACCAAAAATTTGACGTATGAAGTTCCTCTTTCGTATAAAACAGTAACGATTAAGGATGATTCCCAGTATACCGATTATTCCAAAGTGAAGACCGATGGCGTAAACGGAACGCAGAAATGCGTTGACAAGGTGTATTATGTAAACGGCGTCGAACAAAAGCGCGACGTCATCAGCAGAACCGTTGTGGTACCGTCCACCGATAAGGTGGTAATCACGGGAACCAAGAAGCGGCCGAAGTACAGCGGTGCCGGCGTCAGCAGCGGAAACCTGATGTGGCCGGTTCCGTCCCTTCACACCATTACCACTTATTTCACATGGCGCTGGGGCAGCTTCCATACCGGGATCGATATCTCCGGCGGCAGCGCTTACGGGAAAACGATTGTTGCGGCCGACGGCGGTACCGTTGTATCGGCGGGCTGGAGCAGCGGCTACGGCTACTGTGTAAAAATCAGCCACGGCGGCGGGCTGCAGACGCTTTACGGCCATGCAAGCAAAATTCTGGTTTCGGCGGGCCAGAGGGTCTCCAAAGGGCAGGCGATTGCCCTTGTCGGAAGCACCGGAAACTCCACGGGTCCGCACTGTCATTTTGAAGTGATTAAAAATGGCACTAAGGTGAATCCGCTGAGTTATGTCAGCAGGTAATATTTTGGCAAAACACGAAAAGCATTCTGTTTCCCAGAACGGGAAACAGAACGCTTTTTAGTGATATTTACAAAAACGGACTATTTGTTTTGTTGGTTATTGACTTTTCCATCATTGTGTATTATTATCATTAACAGTGCAATGAAATAAATAATTGGCTATTTCTTCCTTCTTTTTTCGTATATTTTAGTTGATTACTTTCAAAATATTTACAACAATATATTCATTGAAAACGCTTAATATTTTGCGTAAAAATGTAATAATAGTATTGTTTAACTTTAGATTGGAGCGTGCCGCATTGGACAAGTACGTTATTAAGGGTGGCAATCGCCTGACCGGTGAAGTCACCATCAGCGGTGCAAAGAACGCCGCGATCGCAATTATACCGGCAGCGATTTTGGCAGATGGTGTGTGCTGTATTGAAAATATTCCGAATATTACAGACGTTTCTTCCATTACAAGGATCCTGTATGATATGGGAGCTAAGATTCGCAATATCGACAAATCGACGATTGAAATTGATCCAAGACCGATTCATACCCACGTGGCGTCCTACGAACTGGCGCGCCATATACGTGGGTCTTATTACCTTTTAGGCGCTTTGCTTGGCCGCTTTAACCACGCGGTGGTTACCATGCCGGGCGGATGCGACTTTGGGGTCCGCCCGATTGACCAGCACCTGAAGGGCTTTGCGGCCCTCGGCGCAGCCTATAAGCTGGAGGGCGGCATGGTGGACGTCTATACGCAGGCTTTAACAGGAGCCAATATTTATCTTGATGTTGTGTCTGTCGGCGCAACCGTAAATATTATGTTGGCTGCTGTAAAGGCAAAAGGAATGACAGTCATTGAAAATGCTGCAAAGGAACCCCATATTGTCGACCTTGCCAACTTTTTGAATTCCATGGGAGCGGATATCAGGGGCGCCGGCACCGATGTGATCAAAATATACGGTGTGGCCCACCTGGCCGGAACGACTTATTCGATTATTCCCGACCAGATTGAAGCGGGGACCTATATGGTTGCCGCGGCGGCGACCGGCGGAGATGTCCTTGTTAAAAACGTAATTCCCAAGCATCTGGAATCCATATCCGCAAAGCTGGAGGAAATGGGTGTTCAGGTGGAGGAATTCGACGACGCGGTCCGTGTCAGCCGCACGGGAAAACTGAACAAATGCAATATCAAGACAATGCCCCATCCGGGCTTCCCGACGGATATGCAGCCGCAGATCGCGGTGCTTCTTTCCATGGCAAACGGGACGAGTATCATTAATGAGAGTGTCTGGGACAATCGTTTCCGTTACGTGGAGGAGCTCAGAAGAATGGGAGCGCAGATTTCCGTTGACGGCAAGCTTGCTGTTGTGGAAGGCGTGGATCATTTGAATGCCGCTCCTGTAAAGGCAACCGACTTGCGTGCCGGTGCGGCGATGATGATTGCGGCGCTTGCGGCGTCGGGCACCACTCAGATTGAGGACATCAACCATATTGAGCGCGGATATGAAAATGTAGAGCAGAAGCTTTTGAATTTAGGGGCGGATATTCAGCGGATTCATGTTCCTGAGCCGGCAGTGGCGCAGGCAATCTGAATATTTTGAACGATTTGAAAGGGATTGACATCGGTCTTTCCCTTTTCTTTATTTGGGAGGTCATTCATGGCGAGAATATGTCCGCTTTTCAGCGGAAGCAGCGGAAACAGTTATTACATAGGTTCTTCCTGCGAGGGGATTCTGATCGACGCGGGAAGAACGGCAAAGCAGCTCAACAATATGCTGGAAACCTGCGGGATAGGTATTGAGTCGGTGAAAGCGATTTTTGTTACGCATGAACATATCGACCATATCCGGGGCCTGCGCGTGCTGGCCTCCCGGAAGCACATTCCGGTTTACACCTCTTCCGGTACTTTAGATGCGCTGGAGAGGATGGGGTGCGCCAACGGGACTTTCCAGGCTGATGTGATCGGTGAAAAGGGAATGGAGTGCGCCGGTATGTTTATTAAGCCCTTCCGCACCTCCCACGACTGTGCGGAAAGCGTCGGATACCGTGTGCAGACCCACGACGGGCGAAGCGTCGGCTTTTCCACCGATCTCGGCTTTTTGTCCGACACGGTGCGCGATCAGCTGACCGGCGCGGATCTGGTGGTGCTGGAATCAAACCATGACGTCGGAATGCTGAAAAACGGGCCATATCCGTACCCGCTGAAGCGGAGGATTTTGTCCGACACGGGCCACCTTTCCAATCAGGCTTGTGCGGATGAGCTTACGAATCTGGCGCAAAAAGGAACCACGCGGTTTATTCTGGCGCACTTGAGCGCTGAAAACAACACGCCGGAGCTTGCGTTTCAAACGGCTCTGTGTTCTCTTTCCGTGGCCGGGCTGAAAGAGGGAGTCGACTTCCAGCTTTCCGTTGCGCCGAGAGAAAACAACACGGGAAAAGGAATTATTTTTTAGGTGGAATTATGCTTACGGTTCATCTTATCTGTGTCGGAAAACTGAAGGAAGCCTATTGGAAGGACGCCTGCGCGGAGTACGAAAAAAGGCTGCGCGCATTCTGCAGCTTTACCATCCTCGAGCTGCCTGAGTGCAGGCTGCCGGATAATCCGTCGGACGCTCAGATCAGGGCCGCCCTGAAAACAGAGGGGGACGCTATTCTTTCCGCCGCGGGAAATTCCGCCTTGTTAGCGCTTTGCATTGAGGGGAAAGCGCTTTCCTCCGAGCAGCTTTCCGATAAAATCAATACGCTGGCCGTAAACGGAACCAGCACAGTCAGCTTTGTCATCGGAAGCTCGTTTGGGCTCAGTGAGGCAGTAAAGCAAAAGGCCGATTTCCGCCTTTCCATGTCGCCGATGACTTTTCCTCATCAGCTAGCCCGTGTGATGCTCTGTGAGCAGATATACCGCGCCTTTCAGATCATCCATCACGGCAAATACCATAAATAATCGCCTTTAAATGGTATGAGCACATAAAAACCGCCGTCCGGAATATTTCCGGGCGGCAGTAATTGGTTGTTATGTTCTGTATCCTGCTTAAACGGTGCCCTGCGCGAGCATGGCGTCCGCTACCTTGACGAAGCCCGCAATATTGGCGCCCGTTACATAATTCTTCGGGCAGCCATATCTTTCCGCGGCGTCGGAGGCGTTCGTGAAAATGTTTTCCATAATGCTTTTCAGTTTTATGTCGACTTCCTCAAAGCTCCAGGAAAGACGCATGCTGTTCTGGCTCATTTCCAGCGCGGAGGTTGCGACGCCGCCTGCGTTGGATGCCTTGCCGGGGGCAAACAGAACGCCGTTCGCCTGGAAGTATTCCGTAGCTTCAATGCTGGTCGGCATATTGGCGCCTTCCGCCACGGCGAATACGCCGTTTTTCACGAGTTCTTTCGCGTCGTCGAGAAGCAGTTCGTTCTGGGTGGCGCAGGGAAGCGCAATGTCGCATGGAGTGCTCCAAACGCCTTTGCCTTCATGGTATACGGAATTCGGGCGATACGCCTGATACTCGGACAGGCGTCCGCGCTTGATTTCCTTGATTTCCTTGATCGCCTTGAGGTCGATTCCTTCGGCGTCGTAGATCCAGCCGGTGGAATCGCTCATGGTCACGACCTTTCCGCCGAGCTCCTGCGCCTTCTGGCAGGCATAAATGGCGACGTTGCCCGAACCGGAAATATCGATAATTTTTCCTTCGATGGATTTGCCGTTTTTACGGAGCATTGCGTCGGTAAAGTAAAGCAGACCGAAACCGGTCGCTTCCGTGCGGACGAGGGAGCCGCCGAAGGTCAGTCCCTTGCCAGTCAGTATCCCGGAGTATTCATTTCTGAGGCGCTTGTACTGGCCGAACAGGTAGCCGATTTCGCGGCCGCCTACGCCGATATCGCCGGCGGGAACGTCTGTGTCCGGTCCGATGTGGCGGCAGAGCTCCGTCATAAAGCTCTGGCAGAAGGCCATGACTTCGCGGTCGGACTTGCCTTTCGGGTCAAAGTCGGAACCGCCTTTGCCTCCGCCGATCGGCAGACCGGTCAGGGAATTCTTAAAAATCTGTTCGAATCCAAGAAATTTCAGGATACCGATGTTTACGGAAGGATGAAAGCGAAGGCCGCCCTTGTACGGTCCGATTGCATTGTTAAACTGAACGCGGTAGCCGCGGTTTACCCGTACGTTGCCTGCGTCGTCCACCCAGGCTACGCGGAATTTCACCTGTCTGTCCGGCTCGGTCAGCCTTTCCAGAATACCGGCTTTCTGGTACTGGGGATTTTGCTCAATAACCGGAGCCAGGGACGTTAAAACTTCGGTTACCGCCTGAATGAATTCGGGCTGGCTGGGATTTTGCTGGATTACGTTTGCGAGTTGCTCTTTAACATAAGACATGGGTATATCCTCCTATATAAAATTGAGAACGGTATTATTCGACTTAATAATACTTCTCAATTCAACAGTTTAGCACAGCAAAAGCCCGGATACAATCATTTACAATTAAAATTTATAAAAAAATACTTGCTTTTTGCAGGACAAACGTATCAATTCTGCAAAAAGACGGAAAATAAAGGGGAGCGATTGAAAATTTGTGCATTAAAATGAAATGTCCCTTTCAATTCGAAAAAGATTGACACTGCATACAGAATATAATAGAATATACTTATTATTGAAATGATGTAGACAAGGAGGTTCTGTAAAGGAGCACCCTTGTTATTTTTATTTTCAGGGAGGTATCGATTTGAGTAAATATACAAAAGACGACATTATCAGGATGATTGATGAAAATAATGTGCGGTTTATCCGCATGCAGTTTACGGACATTTTGGGTGCCTTGAAAAATGTGGCCATTACGACCAGCCAGATCGAAAAGGCGCTTGACAATCAGTGCATGTTCGACGGCTCGTCCATTGAAGGGTTCGTCAGGATCGAGGAGTCCGACATGTACCTCAGACCGGATCTGGATTCTTTTACCATCCTTCCGTGGCACACGCAGCACGGCCGTGTCGCCCGGCTGATCTGCGATATCTACAAGCCGAACGGAGAGCCGTTTGAGGGCGACCCCCGCTATGTCCTGAAAAGGACGCTGAAGGAAGCGGCGGAGATGGGTTACACGTTCAACGTGGGCCCCGAATGCGAATTTTTCCTGTTCAACACGGACGAATTCGGGCATCCTACAACCGTTACACACGATACCGCCGGCTATTTTGATCTGGGGCCGTCCGACCTGGGCGAAAGCGCGCGCCGCGATATCTGCCTGAATCTTGAAGAGATGGGGTTTGAAATCGAAGCGTCGCACCATGAGGTTGCCTTTGCACAGCATGAGATCGATTTTAAATACAGCGAGGCGCTTTCCGCGGCGGATAATATTCTGACCTTTAAGATGGTCGTGAAGTCCTGTGCGGATTCCCACGGGCTTTGCGCTACCTTTATGCCCAAGCCGGTTTACGGTCGCTGCGGTTCCGGGATGCACACCAACATGTCCCTGTTCAAAGACGGAAAGAATGCCTTTTACGATCCGGACAGCGAGACCGGGTTAAGCCATATTGCATATAATTTTATTGCGGGTATTTTAAAGCATATCAAAGGGATGTGCGCCATTACCAACCCGCTGGTCAATTCCTACAAGAGACTGGTTCCGGGTTTTGAGGCGCCCTGCAATATCGCCTGGACTTTAAGCAACCGCAGCGCGCTGATCCGTGTGCCCGCTTCCAGAGGGGAAGGCACGCGGGTGGAACTGCGCAACCCCGATCCCGCCTGCAATCCTTATCTGGAGTTTGCGGTGCTGCTCGCGGCGGGACTGGACGGAATCAAAAATGACCTGACGCCGCCCGACGCGGTTGCCGCGAACATTTATGATTTTGATATCGGGGAAAGAGCGGCTGCGGGAATCGAGGCTTTGCCGACGGATCTCAACAACGCTGTTTTAGAAATGAAGGCGGATCCCTTTATCGAAAAGACACTGGGTGACCATGTGTTTAACAAATACACCGAGGCGAAGGAAAGAGAGTGGTACGACTTTTCCACTACGGTTACGGAGTGGGAGCTGGACCAGTATCTGAATAAATTCTGATTAGGCTGCCAAAAACACCACATTCCTTTCTACGGAGTTGTTAAAGATGAGCAGTATTCTTGTAGCGAATTCAAATGCGGATTACGCTAAAAAAATAGCGGCCGTACTCCGTACCGGCGGTTTGAATGTCAGTGGTGTGTGTACAACCGGCTCGCAGGTAATCGATTTTGCGAACAGGCATTATCATGGAGGCGTGGTGGTCTGCAGCGTAAAGCTGATGGATATGCCGGCGCTGAACCTGCCGAGGTCGGTCGGTTCCAATTACGATTTCCTGTTTATCGTAAAGTCCCAGCAGATGGATATTTCCGAATCGCTTTCCTGCGCCAGCTTAATCATGCCGATCAATCGGATGGACCTGATTTCTTCCGTGAATATGCTGCTGAATATTTCCGATTACAGCAGCCTAACCATTAAAAAGAAGATCGCCAATGGGAACTATGATGAAAAACAGGTGATTGAACAGGCGAAAAATATTCTGATGGAACGCAATAATTTTACCGAACCGCAGGCACACCGGTTTATTCAAAAGAAAAGTATGGATTCAGGTAAAAAAATGATAGAAACCGCAATGATTATTCTGAATTTATAGGAGGTGGATTTTGTTGAAATTTACAAAGATGCAGGGCATCGGCAATGACTATATCTATATCAATTGTTTTGAGGAAAAAGTCCAAAATCCATCCGAGCTTTCCATAAAGCTCAGTGAAAGACATTTCGGCGTCGGTTCGGACGGAATTATCTTAATAGAGCCGTCCGACAAAGCCGACTGCCGTATGGATATTTATAACGCGGACGGGTCGCAGGCAATGATGTGCGGCAACGGGATCCGCTGTGTGGGCAAATACGTGTACGAACGCGGAATTGTAAAAAAGGACGTTCTGAAGGTCGACACCATGAGCGGCGTAAAAACGCTTTATCTGGATGTCGAAAATGGGATAGTCGTTTCCGTTACCGTGAACATGGGCAGGCCGGATTTTCAGACCGAAAAGATTCCGGTGACATACCCGAAGGACCGGATGATCGACGAGCCCGTTGTGTTCGGCGCAACGGAATACAGGGTGACCTGCGTTTCCATAGGAAATCCGCACTGTGTGCTGTTTGTCGACGATGTAACCAAGGTGGAGATTGAAAAAATCGGTCCGATGCTGGAGTGCGACAAAATTTTTCCGCACAGGGCAAACATTGAGTTTGTTCAGGTGCTGAGTCCGGAAGAAGTGAATATGCGCGTGTGGGAACGCGGCTCCGGGGAAACCTGGGCGTGCGGGACCGGAGCGTGCGCCGTGGCGGTCGCCTGTGCGGCGAACCGGAAAACAGGCCGCAGTGTAACCGTCCATCTCAGGGGCGGCGACTTGCATATCAAATGGGAAGAAAAGACGGATGAGGTATTGATGCGCGGTCCGGCGGAATTCGTCTTTGACGGGACGATAGAGATTTAGCTGCTGCTGTCTGCCGGAAATCATGAATGAAGGGAATGTAGTATTTTGTTAAGAGCAAACGAAAACTTTGTAAAGCTGCCCGCGAGCTACCTTTTTGTGGATATCGCGAAAAAGGTGAACGAATTTTCCGGGCAGCACCCGGAAACGGAGATTATCCGCCTTGGAATCGGGGATGTTACCCGCCCGCTGCCGAAAGCGGTGGTAAAGGCCATGCAGGCCGCCGCGGAAGAGATGGGCAAAGCGGAAACCTTTCGCGGCTACGGTCCGGAAGCCGGTTATGAATTTCTTCGTACCGCAATCGCGGAAAACGATTTTATAAAGCGCGGGGTGCAGATTGACATCGATGAGATTTTTGTCAGCGACGGCGCGAAAAGCGATACCGGCAGCATCGGGGATATCTTCGGCGCGGATAACGTGGTTGCGGTGTGCGACCCGGTTTACCCGGTTTACGTCGACACCAATGTGATGGCCGGAAGAGCCGGAGAGTACAGCGAGGGCAAGGGGTGGAGCAAGATCGTCTACATGCCCTGCCGGAAGGAAAACGGATTTCTGCCGGAGCTGCCCAAAGAGCGCGCCGATATGATCTATCTTTGTTTCCCCAACAATCCCTCCGGTGTCGGAATCAGCCGCGAAGAGCTGAAAAAGTGGGTGGATTACGCGCTTGCGAATCAATCCGTTATCCTCTACGATGCCGCGTACGAAGCATTTATTACGGAAGAGGACATGCCGCACAGCATTTATGAGATACAGGGCGCGAAAAAATGCGCGATCGAGTTCAGAAGCTTTTCAAAGACCGCCGGTTTTACCGGAACGCGCTGCGCGTACACCGTTCTTCCAAAGGAACTGGTGTTCGGCGGAGTCTCTCTGAACAAGCTGTGGGACCGGCGCCAGTCTACAAAGATGAACGGTGTTTCCTATGTCGTCCAGCGCGGCGCAGAGGCGGTTTTCTCCGAGGAAGGCCGGCGGGAGGTCAGGGAAAACATCGCTTACTATCTCAATAATGCCAAAATCATTGTGGACGGCCTAAAAAAGGCAGGGTTTGAAGTTTACGGCGGCGTGAACTCGCCCTATGTCTGGCTGAAAACGCCCGACGGACTTACTTCCTGGGAGTTTTTCGATCTTCTGCTTGAAAAAACCGGCGTGGTCGGTACTCCGGGTTCCGGCTTCGGCGTGGGCGGCGAAGGCTATTTCCGCCTGACTTCCTTTAACACGAAGGAAAATACGGAAAAAGCGTTGGAAAGAATCATCCGCTCCTTCAAAGCGTAACGGTCAAATCGTCCATTCCATTTAGGACTAGAAACCGATTTGCTGTCTGAACAATTGCGATTGATGTTGAATAATAAGAATGGTTGGTGATTAAATGAAAGCATTGCTGATGCTTGAAAATGGAATGACCTTTGAGGGAGTGGGTTTTGGCGATGAACATGACGTCCTCTGCGAGGTTGTGTTCAACAGCGCCATGTGCGGCTACACGGAGCTGCTGACCGACCCGTCCTATGCGGGGCAGGGGGTTGTCATGACCTATCCTCTCATTGGAAATTACGGCATCTGCTATGATGATACGGAATCTACAAAGCCGTGGCTGCGGGCCTTTATTGTACGGTCCGTTTCCGGCGCGGCCAGTAATTTCCGCTGTGACGTGGATTTGAACACCTTTTTAAAACAGAACCATGTTCCCGGCATTCAGGGCGTGGATACGCGCACTATTACGAAGGTGCTGCGTGAGAGCGGCACCATGCGCGGCATGATTGCTTACGGAGATCAGATTGATCCCGCGGCAATGAAAAAACAGATCGACGCCTTTGTGCTGGAATCCTGCGTCCCTCTTGTCAGCAGCGGGGAACAGAAGGTGTACGGCGACGGACCCGTTAAGATCGCTCTGGCGGATTATGGTGTGAAGAGCAACATTATCCGTTCGCTTGTGAGGCGCGGCTGTACCGTAAAATGTTTCCCATACGATGCCTCTTTTGAGGATATGATGTCTTTTTCACCGGACGGCATCATGCTCTCCAACGGCCCCGGCGACCCGAAGGAGTGCACAAAGGCTATTTCCGAACTGAAGAAGGTGTATGCCCACGGCGTCCCAACCTTTGCGATTTGCCTGGGACATCAGCTGATGGCGCTTTCTCAGGGATTTGATACTTATAAATTGAAATATGGCCATAGAGGAATTAATCACCCGGTCAAGGATTTAAGTACCAACAGGGTGTATATTACTTCCCAGAACCACGGATTTGTGGTCAATGGTGACACAATCAATCCTTCAGTAGCCGACGTCCGCTTTATCAGCATGAATGACGGCAGTATTGAGGGATTGAACTATAAAAATGGAAAAGTGTTTTCTGTGCAGTACCATCCGGAAGCTTCTCCGGGCCCGCTTGACACAGGCTTTCTTTTCGATCAATTTCTCAAGCTGATAGGAGGAGGCCAGATATGAAGAGAACAGATATCAAAAAGGTAATCATCATCGGCTCCGGCCCGATCATTATCGGTCAGGCCGCGGAGTTCGACTACGCCGGAACGCAGGCCTGCCGGGCACTCCGCGAAGAGGGCATAGAGGTCATCCTGATTAACTCAAACCCGGCGACGATCATGACGGACAAGCAGATCGCCGATAAGGTTTATATTGAGCCTCTGACCGTTGAAACTATCAAAAAAGTAATTCTCAAAGAAAATCCGGACAGTATCCTTCCGACCTTGGGCGGCCAGAACGCGCTGAACCTTGCGGTGGAGCTGGAGGAGTCCGGTTTCTTAAAGGAAAACAACGTGGAAATGATCGGCACAAACGCCGACACCATCCGGATGGCGGAGGACAGGGAGCTGTTTAAGGAAGCTATGGAGCGCATCCAGCAGCCCTGCGCGCAGAGCGCCGTTGCGGAAAATATTGAGGACTGCGTCAAAATCGCGAGGAAAATCGGTTATCCCGTTGTTGTACGCCCCGCGTACACACTGGGCGGAAGCGGCGGCGGCATTGCGGCCGACGAAGAGCAGCTGCTCTCGATCGCAACACTCGGCCTGCACCGCAGCCGCGTGAACCAGGTGCTGATCGAACGGTGTATTTCCGGCTGGAAGGAAATCGAGTACGAAGTCATGCGCGACCGCAACGGCAACTGCATCACGGTCTGCAACATGGAAAACTTCGATCCTGTTGGCGTTCATACCGGCGACTCCATTGTCGTCGCTCCCTGCCAGACGCTTGCGGATAAGGAAACGCAGATGCTCCGTTCCGCCGCGCTTGCCATCATCCGGGAACTGAAGGTGGAAGGCGGCTGCAACGTTCAGTTCGCTCTGAATCCGAAAAGCTTTGAGTACTGCGTGATCGAAGTAAATCCCCGCGTAAGCCGTTCTTCCGCGCTTGCCTCCAAGGCGACGGGCTACCCGATCGCGAAGGTGGCTTCCAAAATCGCGCTGGGCTATACGCTGGACGAAATTCAGAACGCCATCACAAAAAAGACCTTTGCGTGCTTTGAGCCGACACTGGACTACTGCGTGGTGAAAATTCCGAGATGGCCGTTTGATAAATTTGTTTACGCCAAGCGCAGCCTGGGTACCCAGATGAAAGCGACCGGCGAAGTCATGGGGATTGCCCCGACCTTTGAAGCGGCTTTGATGAAATCCATCCGCTCGCTGGAGCAGAATGTTTTCAGCCTGCTTGACCCCAATGTCCGCAGCCTTACGAACAGCGAGCTGGAGCAGCAGCTTTATGTCGTCGACGACCGGCGGCTCTGGGTGGTTTCCGAAGCGCTTAGGCGCGGCGTGGCCCCGGAAAAGATTCACGATATTACGAAAATCGATCTCTGGTTCCTTGACAAGCTGCTTTCGATCATCGAGGTCGAAAAAGCTTTTGCCACACGGCCGATTGATAAGGCCCTGCTTCTGAAAGCAAAGGATTTTGGATTTCTTGACAAAACCCTGTCGCAATTAAGCGGCAAGACCGTAGAAGAAATCCGGGCAATGGAAGACGAGTGGGACATTCATCCCATTTATAAAATGGTCGACACCTGCGCGGCCGAGTTCGACGCGGAAACGCCGTACTATTACTCCAGCTACGGAATCCAGAATGAATCCCTGCCGCAGAGCGACCGAAAGAAAATCCTTGTCATCGGTTCCGGCCCCATCCGCATCGGGCAGGGGATTGAGTTCGATTTCTGTTCCGTACACAGTGTCTGGGCGCTGAGGGACCTTGGTTATGAAACCATCATCGTCAACAACAATCCGGAAACCGTCAGCACGGACTTTGACATTGCGGACAAGCTGTACTTTGAGCCCCTGACGGAAGAGGATGTGCGCCATATTGTCGATCTGGAAAAACCGGACGGCGCTGTCGTGCAGTTCGGCGGTCAAACCGCCATCAAGCTGGCCGGGGCCATTGAAAAAATGGGGATTCCGATTCTCGGGACCTCGTTCGACAGCATCGATGAGGCGGAGGACCGCGAGCGGTTCGACAAAATCCTGTTTGAATGCCAGATTCCGCGTGCCGATGGCCGTATGGTCTTTACCTGTGAGGAAGCCATCCGGGCGGCAAACGAGCTGGGTTACCCGGTGCTTATCCGACCGTCCTATGTGCTCGGCGGACAGGGGATGCATATCGCGTATGCCGACGAGGACATCGTCGAACAGATCGGCATCATCAACCGGATTGCGCAGGAGCATCCGATTCTGGTGGATAAATACATTATGGGCACCGAGGTGGAGGTCGACGCCGTCTGTGACGGAATCGACTCGGTCATTCCGGGTGTCATGCAGCATATTGAGCGAGCCGGTATCCATTCCGGAGACAGTATTTCCGTTTACCCCGCCATCGGCGTACCGAAGGATATGCAGGAGCTGATTGTGGAGTATACCCGCCGGCTCGCAAAGGCGCTGAAGGTCAAGGGACTGCTGAATATTCAGTTTATCGTCAAGGATCAGGAAGTGTATGTCATCGAGGCAAACCCGCGTTCCTCCAGGACCGTGCCCTATATCAGCAAGGTAACGGGTATCCCGATCGTACCGCTGGCTGTCGGCACCTTCTTTGGCAAGACCCTGCCGGACATGGGCTATCACTACGGACTGCAGAAGGAAAAAGACCTGATCGCCATCAAAATGCCGGTTTTCTCCTTTGAAAAGCTTTACGGGGCCGACGTCAACCTCGGCCCGGAAATGAAATCCACCGGCGAGGTGCTGGGAATCGCGCGTACCTTTGACGAGGCGCTAATCAAGTCGTTTTACGGCGCCGGCGTACACATGATTAAAAACGGCAGGGTGATTTTTACCCTGAAGGACAGCGATAAGGAAGAGGCTCTGCCCATTGCCAGAGGGCTTTACGACCTTGGATGGACGATCTACGCTACGGCGGGAACCTCCGATTTTCTGAACGACCACGATATCCCGACCATCCGCACCAATAAGATCGGAACGGGCAGCCCGGATATCCTCGACCATATTACCTCGGGCAAAATCGATCTGGTCATCAACACTCCGTCCCGCGGGGTGGTGCATAACAGGGACGGCTATAAAATACGCAGAAATGCGGTGGAATCCGGCATTCCCTGCCTGACTTCGCTGGATACGGCCAACGCGTTCCTGACCTGTGCCCAGCACGTGGAAACCACTCAGCTTTCGGTGATTGATATCACGAAGGTTTCCAAGTTCCTGAACTTTATCTGACAGCTCCATTCAAAGAAATGGAGAAGAAATTCCGCGTATTCAAATCATGGATATAAATGAGTTATAGGAGGAAAATAATGATGAAAAAATGTGAGCTTCTCTATGAGGGCAAGGCAAAAAAGGTTTACGCAACGGATGATAAGGACTACTGCATCGTCGATTACAAGGATGATGCAACTGCCTTTAACGGACAGAAAAAGGGGACAATCGTCGGTAAAGGCGTTGTCAACAATAAAATGTCCAATTATTTGTTCCAGCTGCTGGAAAAACACGGCATCAAAACGCATTTCGTCAAAGAACTGAGCGACCGCGAAACGCTTGTAAAGAAGGTCAAAATTGTTCCTCTTGAGGTAATTGTCCGCAACAAAGCGGCCGGCAGCCTTGCAAAAAGGCTCGGTCTGGAGGAAGGCACCCCAATGAAGACCACCGTGCTGGAATTCTGCTATAAGAATGATGAGCTGGGCGACCCGATCGTCAACGAATACCACATTCTTGCCGCTGAATTTGCGACGAAGGAAGAAGTTGACCAGATCAGCGCCATGTCGCTGAAGATCAACGAAATCCTGAAAGAATTTTTCCTCTCCGTCAACATAGAACTGATCGACTTCAAGCTGGAATTCGGCCGCTGCGCCGACGGGATTATCCTTGCGGATGAAATTTCCCCGGATACCTGCCGCTTCTGGGATGTCAGCACCCACGAAAAACTTGACAAGGACCGCTTCCGCAGAGATTTGGGCGGAGTGGAAGAGGCTTACGCCGAGGTAATGAAGCGCATCGGCTTATAATGGATAGGGATGGTGAGTATTTGAACAGCTCTGTGATGGATTACGATCTTTCCAAACCGCACGAAGAATGCGGCGTTTTCGGAATTTATTCCGACGGCGGGACGGCACCCGCCTACGCCGCCTACAACGGGCTTCTCGCTTTGCAGCACAGGGGGCAGGAAAGCTGTGGAATTGCCGTCTGCGACCGCGGGGTTATTTCCTACTCGAAGGACATGGGCCTTGTCACCGAGGCGTTCAACGATAAAATTCTGGACGACCTTGTCGGCCAGATGGCGGTCGGCCATGTCCGCTATTCCACTGCGGGCGGCAGCGTGCGCGAAAACGCCCAGCCTCTTGTCATGCGGTATATCAAGGGAACCCTCGCGATTGCCCACAACGGGAATCTGACGAACGCCTACGAGCTTCGCCATGAGCTGGAACACAGGGGATGTATTTTCCAGACGACGATCGATACCGAAGTCATCGCCTATATCATTGCACGGGAGCGTGTGGATGCTCCTTCGATTGAAGAAGCAGTCCGCCGTGCGCTTCCGAAAATCCAGGGCTCGTATTCCCTCGTGGTCATGAGCCCGCAAAAGCTGATTGCCGCGCGCGACCCGCACGGTTTCCGGCCTCTTTGCATTGGCAGGCTTGACAATTCCTATGTTTTTGCGTCCGAAACCTGCGCGCTGGACGCGTGCGGGGCGGAATATGTGCGCGACGTGGAGCCGGGGGAAATCGTTGTTGTGGACAGCAACGGCCTGCGTTCCATCAAGGACCCTGTAAACGTGGAAAAATCGCTCTGTGTCTTCGAGTATATCTATTTTGCGAGAACGGACAGCTACATTGACGGAAAAAGCGTTTATGAAGCGAGAAAGGAAGCCGGACGCCTGCTTGCAAAGCAGAATCCGGTCGAAGCGGATATCGTAATCGGCGTGCCGGAATCCGGAATTGACGCCGCGATCGGTTACAGCGAGGAATCCGGTATCCCCTATCAGAAGGGGATTGTAAAGAACAGCTATATCGGGCGGACGTTTATCAAGCCAAGCCAGTCCGAGCGGGTGCGCAGTGTACGGATCAAGCTGAACGCGCTTTCCTCCTGCGTAAAAGGGAAACGGGTGGTCATGCTGGACGATTCCATTGTACGCGGAACGACCAGCGCGCGCATCGTCACCATGCTTAAAGACGCGGGGGCGACGGAGGTCCATCTCAGGATCAGCTCTCCGCCCTTTTTGTGGCCGTGCTACTACGGAACGGACATTCCGTCCAAGGACGATCTGATCGCCTGCCAGCACAGCATTGAGGAAATCGGGAAGATGAGCTTCGCGGATTCCATCGATTTTCTGCACCTTGACAATCTGCCGAAAATGATGGGCGGGTGCAGCGGCTTCTGCGACGCGTGCTTCTCCGGGAAATATCCCGCGCCCGTGCCGGATTATCTGATTGCAAATAAGAATTACGACTACTGCACGCCGATCAAAAGATTCTAATTTCCTGTTTGGAGGATCATACCATTGAAAAATACTTATGAATCACCGCTTTCGTCACGTTATGCGGACGACGAAATGAAATATTTGTTTTCACCGGATAAAAAATTCAGAACATGGCGCAGGCTGTGGATCGCGCTGGCGCAGGCTGAAAAAGAACTCGGGCTGAACATCACGCAGGAACAGATCGATGAAATGATCTGGTTCCAGGACGACATCAATTACGAGGTCGCCGAAGCGCGCGAAAAGGTGGTACGCCATGACGTAATGTCGCACGTTTATGCTTTTGGACAGCAGTGCCCGAAGGCCATGCCGATTATCCATCTTGGCGCGACGTCCTGTTATGTGGGCGACAACACGGATATTATTATCATGACGGAGGCGCTGCGGCTGGTAAGGAACAAGCTGGTCGGCGTGATCCGCGTGCTTTCCAAATTCGCCGTGCAGTATAAGGACCTGCCCACGCTGGCGTTTACCCATTTCCAGCCGGCACAGCCCACCACGGTGGGCAAGCGGGCCACGCTCTGGATTCAGGACCTGCTGATGGATTTGGAGGATGTGGAGTATCAGCTTTCCAAGGCGAAGCTTCTGGGCTCCAAGGGTACCACCGGCACACAGGCCAGCTTTCTGGAGCTGTTTGACGGCGACCACGAAAAGGTAAAGAAGCTGGACGAACTCATTGCCGAAAAGATGGGGTACACCTCCTGCTTTGCGGTCTCCGGCCAGACGTATTCAAGAAAGCTGGACAGCCAGATGCTTTCCGTTCTGAGCGGAATTGCGCAGAGCGCGGCCAAATTCTCCAATGATATCCGTCTTTTGCAGCATCTGAAGGAGATTGAAGAGCCGTTTGAGAAAAACCAGATCGGTTCCTCTGCGATGGCTTACAAGCGCAACCCGATGCGCAGCGAGCGAATCGCTTCCCTTTCCAGATATGTCATGATCGACAGCCTGAATCCGTACATTACGGAGGCGACGCAGTGGTTTGAGCGTACGCTGGACGATTCCGCGAACAAACGTATCAGTGTTCCGGAGGCGTTCCTTGCTGTGGACGGCATTTTGAACCTGTACGCGAACGTTGCGGACGGACTGGTCGTTTACCCGAAGGTAATCGAGCAGCATCTTTTAAGGGAGCTGCCGTTTATGGCGACGGAAAACATCATGATGGACGCCGTTAAGCGCGGCGCGGACCGCCAGCAGCTTCACGAAAGGATTCGGGTGCATTCCATGGCCGCTTCCAAGGTGGTCAAGGAAGAGGGCGGGGAAAACGATCTGCTTTCCCGTATTGCTGCCGATCCGATCTTCGGCGTGACGCTCGAGGAGCTTTACGCGATCGTCAAGCCGGAAAAGTATGTGGGCAGGGCGCCGCAGCAGACCGAGGAGTTTATTGACGAGGTAGTAGGAAGGGCGATTGCGCCTTATGAGTTTGTTCCCGATGAAAAAGCGGAAATAAATTTATAATTGATACAGAGAAATAGGAATTATTTTTTTATTGTTATTCTGCTTTGCTTTTCAGAATAAGTGTGATATTATAATTGAGTTGTTTCCATACTGCCTAAATTCGGCCGCAGGGCAGTTTTTCAGCAAATTCCGTAGCGGCACGGCGGAGTGAATGCATATGATTAAAGCAATTGTTGGCGCAAACTGGGGAGACGAAGGAAAGGGTAAAATCACCGACGTCGAAGCAGCTCAGTCCGACATTGTCATTCGGTTTCAGGGCGGCAGCAATGCCGGTCACACCATTATAAACAACTACGGCAAATTTGCCCTTCATCAGCTGCCATCCGGTGTTTTTTACAGCCATATCACGAATATCATCGGCAACGGCGTTGCGCTCAGCGTAGAGAATTTCGTCAAGGAATTGAAGGCGCTTCAGGAGCGCGGTGTTCCGAAGCCGAACATCGTTATTTCGGACCGCGCACAGCTGGTCATGCCATACCATATTCAGCTTGATACGTTTGAGGAAGCGCGTCTTTCTTCTCATTCCTTCGGGTCGACAAAGTCGGGAATCGCACCTTTTTATTCCGACAAGTTCGCGAAGATCGGCTTCCAGATCAGCGAGCTTTACGACGACGAGAACTCTTTAAAGGAGAAGATCGACCGGGTCATTACGCTGAAAAATGTGCTGTATGAGCATCTGTATCACCAGCCCAAACTGACGGTGGATGAGATTTACAATCAGCTGATGGAATATAAAAAGCTGTTGGAGCCCTATGTAGCGGATACGTTTTCCATTCTGCACAAAGCGGTTCAGGAAGGAAAAAATATCCTGCTGGAAGGACAGCTCGGCGCTTTGAAGGACCCCGACCACGGGATTTATCCCATGGTTACTTCGTCTTCGACGCTGGCCGGATACGGTACCATCGGAGCGGGCCTTCCTCCTTATGAAATCAGGGAAATTATCGCAGTCGTAAAAGCCTACTCAAGCGCCGTCGGCGCAGGGGAATTTGTCAGCGAAATTTTCGGGGAACAGGCCGATGAGCTTCGCCGCAGGGGCGGCGACGGCGGTGAATTCGGCGCCACGACCGGACGGCCGCGCAGAATGGGCTGGCTGGACCTGGTCGCTTCCCGGTACGGCTGCCAGGTGCAGGGCGCTACCTGCGTTGCACTGACTGTTCTGGATGTACTGGGGTATCTGGATGAAATTCCGGTCTGTGTAGCCTATGAGCTGGACGGCAAACGGATCGATTCTTTCCCGCCGACCGTGCGGCTGAAACACTGCAAACCGATTATTGAGACTTTGCCCGGCTGGAAATGCGATATCCGCGGGATCAGAAATTATGAGGATCTTCCGGAAAATACGCGCCGGTATATTGAATTCGCCGAGAAGGCGATCGGCGTTCCGATTAAGATTGTTTCCAACGGCCCTGCGCGTGAAGATATTATTTACAGATAAGGTTCCCGTAATGGAGTGCCGACATTTCCGGTGGCAGTGTTGGCACTCGTTATTTTCAGATTAAATTCTACCGGAGAAAGTGTGATACTATGTGTGGAATCGTTGGCTACATCGGAGACGATCAAGCAGCTCCTTTCTTGCTGAGCGGACTGGAAAAACTGGAATACCGGGGCTATGATTCAGCCGGAATCGCCGTTTACGACGGAACTTCCCTCCATGTTATGAAAGCAAAGGGAAGACTGAAGGTATTAAGCGACATGATCAACGGGGGAAAAGACGTCCTCGGCACTGTGGGAATCGGTCATACAAGGTGGGCGACACACGGAAAGCCGTCGGATATCAATTCCCATCCCCAGGTCAGTGACTCCGGAAAATTTGCCGTTGTTCACAATGGAATTATTGAAAACTATCTCTCGTTGAAGGATTTGCTCATTAAAAAGGGGATCAATTTCGTATCGGAAACGGATACGGAGGTGGTCGCGCAGCTTCTGGAATACTACTACAAAGGAGATATTCTGGACGCTGTCATCCGTGTCATCAATAAGGTGGAGGGCTCTTATGCTCTCGGCATCATCTGTGAGGATAACCCCGACCAGATTGTCGCCGTCAGAAAAGACAGCCCGCTGATTGTCGGCCTTGGCAGGGGCGAGAACTTTATTGCCTCCGATATCCCCGCTATCTTAAGCAAAACAAGGGATATTTATCGCCTGAACGATAACGAAATCGCCGTGCTTCAGAAAGAATCCGTAATGATTTATAATACGGATAAGGAAATCGTTCCAAAAGAGCCCTGCCATATCGACTGGGATATTTCCGCTGCCGAAAAGGGCGGTTATCAGCATTTTATGGCCAAGGAAATTATGGAGCAGCCCAAAGCGGTGAGAGATACGATTTCCCCCAGAGTTCAGGACGGGAAAATTGTTCTGGACAATATCACCCTGACGGCGGAACAGATGAAGAGCTTTTCAAAGATCTTCATTCTGGCCTGCGGCTCCGCTTACCATGTTGGAATGATTGCAAAATATATTCTGGAAAGATTTGCGCGCATCCCTGTGGAAGTCGATGTTGCGTCCGAATTCCGGTACCGCCATCCCATTATCGACGATAAGGTCCTGGTGCTTGTCATCAGCCAGTCCGGCGAAACGGCGGATACGCTGGCGGCGTTGCGCGAGGCAAAAAAGCTCGGCGCAAGAACGCTTTCCATCGTCAATGTGGTCGGAAGCTCCATTGCCAATGATTCCGACGACGTGCTGTACACATGGGCCGGTCCCGAAATCGCCGTGGCAACGACAAAGGCTTACAGCACCCAGCTTGCGGTCATTTATCTGCTGGCGATTTATTTTGCCGATAAGCTCGGAAATCTCTCCGAAGAGGATTACGCTTATTACGTTTCCCAGCTTCAGGAGCTTCCCGATAAAATTGCCGAGATTCTCAACAACAAAGAACATATCCAATTCCTTGCGTCGCAGTTCTTTAATGTTAGGGACGTCTTTTTCATCGGAAGGAATCTGGACTATGCGATGTCTCTGGAAGGTTCTCTCAAGCTGAAGGAGATTTCCTATATCCACTCCGACGCATACGCGGCCGGCGAATTGAAGCACGGCACCATTTCCCTTGTGGAAGACGGTACGCTGGTGGTGGCGCTGGCTACCCAGAAGATGCTTTTCGATAAAATGATGAGCAATGTGAAGGAGGTCAAGGCGCGCGGCGCCGTTGTGCTTGGCCTGACTACTGAAAACAATAATAAGATCGAGCAGGAAGCCGACCATACATTGTACATTCCCGAGATGTGTGAGATGATGCTGCCGTCTCTGGCGGTCGTTCCTCTTCAGCTTTTCGCGTATTATGTTGCGTCGATGAAGGGCTGCGACATTGATAAACCCCGGAATCTTGCAAAATCGGTGACTGTTGAATAAAAGATTACTCTGTTGCTTTTTTGAAATCCGGCGACAGTTCAAAGAATGGAAGTGCACGAACATATGATGCAGAACGAAGCAATTTTAATACTCGACTTTGGCGGGCAATACAGTCAGCTGATTGCTCGCCGGGTCCGGGATTTAAACGTATACTGTGAGATTAAATCCTATAAGACCAGTGCTGAACAGATCGGGGCCGCAGGATACAAGGGAATTATTTTCAGCGGCGGGCCTGACACGGTATATGATGAGAATGCCCCTAAATGTGACCCCGGAATATTTGAGCTGGGGATTCCCGTGCTTGGAATCTGCTATGGCGCGCAGTTGATGGCCTATCTGCTCGGCGGCAGGGTGGAAAGCAGCAAGGTGCGCGAATACGGAAAAACAACGGTGGATTTCGATACCGCCAGCGCGCTGTTATCCGGTCTGGAAAAACAGTCGGTCTGCTGGATGAGTCACACCATTTATATTGCACAGGTTCCCGACGGGTTCCGGGTGACTGCCACAAGCGGGAACTGTCCGACCGCGGCCATGGAAAACGAGGAGAAACGTCTGTATGCCCTGCAGTTTCACCCCGAGGTGGAGCACACCGTACATGGCAATGAGATCCTGAGAAACTTCCTTTATAAGATCTGCGGCTGTGCCGGAGACTGGAAAATGTCTTCTTTCGCGGCGGCGACCATTCAGCAGATTAAAGAGACCGTGGGCGATAAAAGGGTGATCTGCGCACTTTCCGGCGGGGTGGATTCCTCTGTTGCGGCTCTGCTGGTTCATAAAGCGGTGGGTAAAAATCTCACCTGTATTTTTGTGGATCACGGTTTTCTGCGTAAGAACGAAGGCGATGACGTAGAAAGTGTTTTCCGTAAGCAGTTCGATATGAATCTGATCCGTGTAAACGCGCAGGAACGCTTTTTATCAAAGCTGAACGGTATTTCTGAACCTGAGCGCAAGCGGAAAATCATAGGGGAAGAGTTTATCCGCGTTTTCGAAGAAGAGTCCAGAAAGATCGGCCATGTGGACTATCTGTGCCAGGGGACGATTTATCCCGACGTTGTGGAAAGCGGGGCAGGGGACGCGGCGGTCATCAAGAGCCACCACAATGTCGGCGGACTGCCGGATGACGTTGATTTTAAAGGCCTGATTGAACCTCTCAGAAATTTGTTTAAGGATGAGGTCCGCAAAGTCGGTCTGGAACTCGGTATTCCGGGCCCATTGGTCTGGAGACAGCCGTTCCCGGGGCCGGGGCTCGCCATCCGCATTATGGGCGAGATCACCTCCGAGAAGCTGGATATTCTGAAGGATGCGGACGCAATCTTCCGCGAGGAAATTGCCGATGCGGGCCTTGACAGGAGCATCAATCAATACTTCGCCGTATTGACCGGCATCAAGAGCGTCGGCGTTATGGGCGACGGCAGAACGTACGACTATACCATCGCGCTGCGCGGCGTAACGACCTCCGACTTTATGACCGCGGACTGGGCCAGAATCCCTTACGACCTGCTTGACAAAATTTCCAACCGTATCGTGAACGAGGTCAAACACGTCAACCGCATTGTTTACGACATTACCAGCAAGCCCCCCGCCACGATTGAGTGGGAATAGTTTTAAAAATCCCCGGAAGCCGCATTATTGCTGGTCTTCCGGGGTTGCTTTGTTATCTTGGATACCGGTATGATACCGCTGGGGTGCTTTTCAAGTCCTTTGGCGGCCTCTTTTGCCTATTTGGATATAATCTCTATGCCGCCTTGATGGTATCACAAATGTGAGTTCTAGGCCGAATTCAGCTCTTATAAAATACTTTCGTCTTTTAAACTTTCTGCAGCTCCTTCTCCATTGTAATTGTCTTTTTATGGTGATATAATAAAAAACAATCCGTTTGATGAGAAAGTGGTTTTCTGGTATTTTTAATTCTATGTGCCCGGCAATAGTAAAGTTATGGTTATACGTTTAAAATATTAAAAATAAAAATAGGTATGTTATATTGAGTAAGGTTTATACAACAGACGGCGGGGAGGACAATGGATTTGAACAGCATGAATCATATTTTAATTGGAACCATTGTGTATGAGTACCTGAACGAGAAATACGGCATTGTTTTAAATAAATCGCGTTTTCTGACGGGTAATACGTGTCCCGACCATGGAATCTCTTTTCTGCGTCCTCACAAAATGAGATACTGCAATAAAATGGTGCGCAGAAAGACGGAAAAGCTTTGCAGGAACGATTACCAGATCATCAGTGCGAAGGCGTCCAAAAAGCTTGGCATTTTGTGTCACTACTACGCGGATTTCTTCTGCTGCGCACACAGTTCTCAATTCAGCGGCAGCATCAGGCAGCATGTCCGGTATGAGAACGAATTGCTGCAGTTTATGAGGGAAAATTACTCCGCTTTTCGCGGGATGGATTATGTAGCAAATGCGGCCGTTCCGGTGAGTGTAACGGAAATCAACAACAGGATGCGCGGCCTGATTGAAAAGAAACCGGCAAAGGAATACGATTTTGGTACGGAACTGTTCTGTGCCATCCAGGCGTGTGCCATACTGGTGCTTTCCGTCAGCCTTGCTATTCTTTCGCAGTACAGTCAAGTGCTGCAGCAGGAGCTGGGAATGAGAAAGACGGCATAGATTTTTGATCCTTATCGTACTTTTACTGAATACTTATGATAAAAGAAAAACCCGTCAAACGTAAGTTTGGACGGGTTTTTGTTTGCAGCTTCAACCGACTGGGTTTAATCTGAAACCTGAGCGAATTCAATCCGCTCATTGTTAGGCCCCAGGAACAGAAAAAAGCGATTGCTTCTGGGAGCAAACATTTCGTTTGATTCGATTCCGTTGCTGACAATCTTACACCCCATTGCAACGATTTCCTCGTATGCCGCATCGATATTTTCACTTACTAAGGCGATATGATCAATCGCACCGGCAGGCTTCTCATCCACACGGCGGCGGTAAATTTCCAAACGGCAGCTTCCGTTTCCCAAAATGCAGGAAAATTCATGCATCACAACCGGGACAAAACCAAGGTTTTTATAGAATTCTACTGTAGTGGTAAAGTCTCCGGCTGGAATTGCCACGTGAGCGAGGCCCGTAGGAACATTTTTTATCATTTTTTCATCCTCCATATTTCGTCAAATCCCTTGCTGATTGTCACACATCACACAAATTTGTATCGTTTTAATATTACATGAGGTAAAGGATAAAGTCAATAAAAAATTCAACCCTCCCGATCTTATAGCCGGGAGGGCTCTCGTGGTTTATACGGTAATATCAAGAAGATGATCGCTTAAAGAAGTGACGGAATCTCCGATCCTGTTGCCCGCCTGTGCGGCATCGGTCATTTGCGTTTCCTGCACCTTTTTATTTGCCTCATTTTGAAGCTGCTGAATTTGCTGCTGAATCTGGGAAATCTGCTGTTGGAGCAGAGCCTTCTGCTCCTGAATCTGATTGGAATCCTGTCCGGAGGAATCGGTGTCCAATTCGGTAAGCTCCTGCTGCAATTGTTTTTCCTGCGCTCTTAATTTGCTGATTTCGCTTTGGCTGCTGGTACCTGATGTCGCGGTGTAGCTGCCGATGCCTGAAACCGCTGAAATACTCATAATGAATCACTGTCCTTTATATTAATAAATTTTCCTCTTATGAATGATATCGGTACCTTCACATGGAAATGAATGCTTTTTTTGAAATTTAAGTTTGCTTTATGTTTCGATGGGATTAGGCAGAGGGGAGGGCTTTACAAAGTTACAGATAACACAAAAAACCCGCTAAAACCAAGTTTTAGCGGGTTTTTATGGAGCTGCTAATGCGATTCGAACGCATGACCTCATCCTTACCAAGGATGTGCTCTGCCAACTGAGCCATAGCAGCAAATGGCGACTCGGATCGGGATCGAACCGACGACCTCTAGCGTGACAGGCTAGCGTTCTAACCAGCTGAACTACCGAGCCATTTACCGTGGACAACGAATATCATTATACTGAAAAGGCCGTTACTTGTCAACAGATAAACGACAAAAAAATAATTATTTTTTATTTGACAAACCCTCCCCGGAAAATCGGGGAGGGTTGCCGCTATTCCTGCTTGATCGCGGTCAGCGCGCTGATTTTGACGGCCCGGTTCGCGGGATGGAATCCGGAAACCAGACCGACCATGGTGGAGAAGACAAGTGCGCCCAGCGCCAGCCAGACCGGAATGATGGAAATTTGGGCGGCGCCTCCGGTCGCGGCTCCCATTGCATCTCCGCCGCCCGCGTTCTGCGCGGCGTACAGGGTGTTGATCAGAAAAGAGATCGCATAGCTCTGTGCAATCCCGATGGCGCCGCCCATAAACCCGATGGCTCCGGCTTCAACCAGAAACATGGTGCGGACATTCCGAACGACACAGCCGAGTACCTTCATGATGCCGATTTCACGGGTTCTTTCGTAGATGGACATAATCATGGTGTTTGTAATCCCCAGAGCCGCCACCAGAAGCGAGATCGCGCCAAGGCCGCCCAGAATCATCTGAATGGTTCTCATCTGCTCCTCAAGCGGTTTGCGGACGCTTTCCATACTGTAGGTGGAGAATCCCATATCCTGTATTGCCTTCTCCGCGTCCGGGACAGCCTCAACGGACGCGACCTTCACGCTTGCGCTGTCGTATCCGTCTTTTTTGTTGGGATCCTTTTTGATATTGTTCAGCTTGTTGTATTTATCACGGAGCTGTTTTGCAAGGGCGACGTCCATAAAAACGGAATGGCTGGGGGAGGGATTCTTTCCCCAGTCTTCCGCCAGAGTACCAACGCATTGAAGCTTGATCGGCTTGGTTTTCGCGGTGGAGTCCTCCGGCAGGTTGATTTCGGCCTGAAATTTGTCGGTGAGGGCGGAAACATAAGGGTCGGGCATCTTGCCGTTTTTATCGGCCTGCGGAAAAATCATGTTGTTGCTGGATTTCTGGCTGTCGATAAAATCATATTCCGCGTCCTTGCCAAACAAAATGGTCGTTTCGGGGGCTCCTTCCGCCGGGAGCGTTCCGGTTTCCGCCTGATACCCGAATTCTTTCAGCGCACTCATCGAAACGCCGTAAATCATTCCCTGATAGCTGTATTTCCGGCTTTTAATGGTAACGGCGGATGGGTCAAGGTAAAAGACGGGAGTGACAGCTACAACATCTTTTATGGCTTTTACCTGTTCCAGCGTTTTTTCGTCCAGCGCCGCCGAATCCGGAGTCTGGGACTCATTGTTGATCGTGATAACCGTCAGATCGCCCATGTTCTGCATCATGGTTTCCATGGACTGCTTGATCCCGATGCCGAACGACATCATGACGACAATGGCGCAGGTCCCGATCACAACGCCCATCACCGTCAGAAGGGTTCTGACCTTGCGCTTGAACAGATTGCCGAGCGCCATTGAAAGCATGTCTTTCCATTTCATAGCTTTTCCTCACCGGACGGCTGACCGGCTTCTATGGGAAGGTCGTCGTAATCGTCGCTTTGCTCCAATTGCTTTAGCTTCTTTGCTTTCCGTTTTTTAAGTATGATGACCAGTACGATGATTCCCGCTATTACTCCTCCGATTCCACCGAGAATCCACCAGAGCGGCGGGGAAGAGGCGCCCGCGTTTGCCGGGACGGCGGGTTCGGAATCGATTCCTTCGCCCGGACCCATTGCGGCCATTACCTCGCAGGAAAACTCCTTGACCAGATTTTTGATTTCTCCGTTTGCGTCCTCGTAGCTGAACGTCGCCGTACCGGTCAGGGTCCCTTCTTCGGTGGGGTTCAGCGTGGCCTGAAAGGTGTCGCCGACTCCGGAGTCCACGTTGCCGATATAGGTGTTTGATTCACCCGTTGTAAAGTTTCCGTCCAGCTTGACGGAAAGATTGAATATTTTGCTTTTTCCCTTATTGACATAATTGATATTCAGCTGGCCGGAATCGCCCAGAGAAATCGGCCCCTGCAGCTCCGCTTCATTTGCTTCAAAGCGGTCGGACTGAGACAGAGGGATAGAGATCGTTTCCGTTGCCTCAATGGCTTCCCGCTTGCCGTCCAGAACGGCCTCATAATTGAAGGCGACGGAAACGCCGTAGGAATTCGGGGTGGCGTCGGCTTTGGGGATCAGGGCGATCTGTTCGGCAAAGGCCGCGTTTGGGCCGACCTTGGGAATATAAAAGGTATTGGAAGATTTCGCGGGAGTGAACGCGCCCGCCACGGATTTGTCGTCGTCCCCGGCCACGGAAGAGACGGTGATTTTCAGGTTTTCGATCTGCGTGTTGGCGCTGGTGTTTTTAAACCGCATGGCAAGATTGAATTCTTTGCCGCCCATCACCGCTTTTCCGCCGTAATCGTAATTTTCTATGATAATCAGCGGCTTGCTTTCATTGGTGGTTTCGTCCTTGTCCGTCTTGGTACCGGTCACGGGAATAAAGACTTTTGAAGTAACGGATTTGTCCAGTTCATCCGCGGAAAGAATCAGGCTTACGACGTAGTTGTTGGTTGTCATTTTTGAGAGACAAGTCATAGGATAGGAAATGGTGGCGGTGGCGCCGGTGTCCAGCGTGTTGATGTACTGCGTGTCCGTGACGCCGTTGATGCTGATTCCTTCCGCCGTGGAGGTGTCCAGCACGGCCATGATGTTGTCACAGACGACGCTGCCGGTATTTTTCAGCGTAAAGGTCAGATTGAATTTTTCGCCCTCTTTGACCGGCGTATGGTCAAGCCGATAGGACTGCACGACCAGTTTGCCCTGATCCTCCGTGTCGCTGCTGGTGCTGTTGGGGTCAAAAATGGTTTTCTGTGCCAAATAGGTTTTTGATTTATCGTCGTCGTAATAAATTGTAAATTTCAGAGTACCCGCTCCGTCGCCAATCCGTTTCATGTATAATTCCGGAATGGTAAGGCTATAGTCGGCGTCATTGCCTTCATAGTCTTCATTGACACGCTCAATTTCATCATTGTCAGAAGTGAAGGTTTTTTTCTTCAGTGATATAGAGTCATTGGAGCTTTCGACAGTGATTGTAATTTTATTTGAATGTTCTGAAGGGTGATTAAAATAGAAAGTAGCTTCAAAAGGACTTCCTTTAGAGACAGTCAATTTTTCACTGCTTACAGTCGGTGCCGGTTGCGCATAGGTTACCGCAGAAGCCGGAAGACCGCTAAAACAAAATGCCGCAATCGGCAATACCGTCAAAATAAGTGAAACACGCTGTTTACCTGACCTTTTCATGAACTTAATTCCTCCTCGTTTACCCCACTGTTAACAGACAGGTTCCTTACGTCGCTTTGCACGCTGCCGTCGTGGATCGTAATCACCCGGTCGGCATATTTGGCGATTTCCCTGTCGTGCGTTACAATAATCAAAGTCTCATGGTATTTCTTTGCCATGGCCACCATGATTTCCATTACCTCACGGCTGGTCCTGCTGTCCAGATTGCCCGTGGGTTCGTCCGCAAACACAATTTTGGGCCGCGCGATAAACGCGCGGGCGATTCCTACCCGCTGCTGCTGTCCGCCGCTCATCTGTGTCGGCTTGTGCAGCAGCCGGTCGCCCAGGTTGACGATTTTCAGCATATGTACCGCCCTTTTGACCCGCTCGTTTTTGCTCATGCCCTTGAACATCAGGGGCATCGCCACGTTTTCGATCGCGGTCATCGTCGGCATCAGGTTGTAGGACTGAAAGACGAAACCGATGTTTTTCTGCCGGAACAGCGCCCATTGTTTTTCGGAAAAATTCGTGACGTCCTTTCCGTCAATGATAATACTGCCCTTGGTTGCCTTCTCCAGTCCCGCCATCATATTCAGCAGAGTCGATTTTCCGGAGCCGGAGGTTCCGAGCACGCAGCAGATTTCCCGAGGCTCAATCGTGATATTGATTCGGCCGAGCGCCACAATTTTTTCTTTGTCCACATGGTAAACCTTGCGGACATCTTTTAAGCAAATCAGGCTCATACGGATTCTCCAAACTTAAATCAATATTAAATAAGAAAAGAAAAAAGTAATATTTTGGTAATTTCTATTCTAATATGATTCCCATATGAAAACAACAAACAAATATGTAATCATTCTGATTCAGAAAATAAAAGTCATGCTTGCATATTCTTCTGTTTATGATAAGATTAATATAAAAGAGCGGAATGACACTGCCGCCTGATAATGGAGGTATTTCTTTGGATCTGTACATTAAGCAGAAAATATTTTCTTTGAAAGATAAATACAGCGTCTGTAATGAGCTTGGCGAACCGGTTTATACGGTGGAGGGAGAGCTTTTCACCTGGGGAGCGAAAATCCATCTGTATGATTTGATGGGCAGAGAGCTATATTATATTAAACAGAAGGTGCTGACCTTTCTGCCTGAATATGAAATTTTTGTCGGTGAACAGTTTTGTGCAAGGATCAAGAAGGAGTTTTCCTTCTTCACCCCAAGGCTGAACGTGCAGAGCAGCTACGGCGATTTTGAAATTGAGGGCGGCTTTATGGAGATGGATTTTTCCATTTATCACAACGGACAGGTTTTCGGTGAAATTCATAAAAAATGGCTCTCCTGGGGGGATACTTACTGCCTGACGGTGGCAAATCCGGAGAACGCCGCATTTTTTACCAGCATGGTGATTGCCATTGACAACTGTATGCATAACGAATCCAACCAATAGGGGGCTTACCGTTGGAGTTCCGTGAAGTAAAGCTGGAGATTTTTGTGCCGGAGGAGTTTGTGGTTCCTATCCGGGATGCTTTAAGCCGCGTGGGAGCAGGGAAAATCGGGAGCTACGATCACTGCGTTTCCGTGTCGAAGGTCAGCGGATACTGGCGCCCGCTGGACGGCGCTCAGCCCTATCAGGGTACGGCTGGAGAAATCTGTTCGGGGGAAGAGTGCAAAATGGAAATCCGGTGCAGAAGGGAACTGGCCGCGAACGCGGTCCGGGTGATCAAAAGCATCCATCCCTATGAAGAGCCGGTGATCAATATTCTGCCGCTTGTCAACGACCTTTTTGACAGGGGAAATGATGGCTGATTTATTTTGGGCACAATAAAATGCGCCCACGGGAAGGCCTTGACGCGGGCACAGAAATAAAAAAAGAGCCCCGTACGCAAATTGCGTATCGAGACTCTTGACTGGCAGGGGCAGAAGGACTTGAACCCTCGGCACGTGGTTTTGGAGACCACTGCTCTACCAACTGAGCTATACCCCTATATGATTTCCTGCTTGGACTGCGGATACTATCTTATCATTTTCTGTTTTTCCTGTCAATACAAAATTCACAACTCGATGTAACTTATGCAAAGTTAGCAACATTGGGCTTGACATATTCCGGTACGTTATGTATAATTATTTTTATGTAATATGACTTACTAATACCCCTGCCTTATGGCGGATGGGAGGGAAAAGATAAATGGCTGAAATTAGAATTAAAGACAATGAGTCCTTGGACAGTGCTCTGAGAAGGTTTAAGAAACAGTGCGCAAGAGCCGGGGTTATTGCTGAGGTTCGTAAGAGAGAAGCTTATGAAAAGCCTTCTGTTAAGCGTAAGAAGAAGTCCGAAGCAGCCCGCAAACGCAAGTTTAAGTAACAGTACAAAAATGATTCGGAAAAGCGGGCTTGATTGCCCGCTTTTTTAGCCTGGTTTTATTTTCTCCGAAACGGAGGTATGGTTATTGGCATTGTTTCTGCCTACTGTTGCTGTGGACAAAGTTACGGATATTACTCCGGAACTGATTCGTGCCATGCACGCCAGGGCACTTATTCTCGATGTGGATAACACCTTGGCTATTCATGATTCTCCGACTCCTTTCGAGGGTACCGTGGAGTGGGCGCGCCACATGCGCGAAAACGGTATCAGCATTATTATTATGTCAAACAATTCTAAAAAACGGGTTGAACCATTTGCGGCGAAATACGATCTTCCTTTTTTGTCCCTTTCGTTAAAGCCGATCCCCCTGGGCTATTTCCGCGCCATCCGTAAAATGGGTGTCAAGCGCAGCGAAGTGGTCGCAGTTGGGGATCAGGTCTTTACGGATATAGTCGGCTCCAATTTGTCGTTTATGAAATCGATTCTGCTCGTTCCTGCGGGCAAGGAAAATTCATTTTCTTTCAAAATACGCCGCGGTTTGGAAAAACCGATCCGCTACATCATCAAGGCGGCGGGGCGTGGAAAGAAATATTTTGGTTGAGAAGGTGTTAGAATGAGCAGGAAAAAGGTTCTTGTGCTTCTTGGGCCAAACCTCAATATGATCGGCGTCCGGGAAAAGGGCGTCTACGGGGACGAAACTGCCGAAAGTATTCATCTTCAGATTATTGAGAATGCTAAAAAGCTGGATTACGACTGCGATATCTTTCAGTCCAATCACGAAGGCGATCTGATTGACAAAATCCACAGTGCGCGCGGGACCTATCAGGGCGTAGTGATCAACGCCGGCGCTCTTACGCATTACAGCTATGCGCTGCGCGATGCGATCGCCTGTGTCAGAATTCCTTTCGTGGAAACCCACATGAGCAACATTTACGCGCGTGAGGATTTCCGGCATAAAAGCGTGATATCCGAAGTGTGCGCGGGCCAGATTTCCGGGTTCGGGAAAAACAGCTATTTTCTGGCGCTGGCGGCGCTGAGGGATTTAATGTAGTTCCGTATAAAAATGTCTTGAAAATTTTCTGAAATTATTATAAGATAATAATCGGAAAAAATTATTGGAGGATAATACGATGATATCTGCAGGCGATTTTAGGAATGGCGTTACCTTTGAAATGGACGGAAACGTCGTTTCCATTATTGAGTTCCAGCATGTTAAGCCGGGAAAGGGCGCGGCTTTCGTCCGCACCAAGATCAGAAACGTCATTACCGGCAGCGTGGTAGAAAGAACTTTCAATCCAAACGATAAATACCCTACCGCTTATATTGAGCGTAAGGATATGCAATATCTTTATAATGACGGCGACCTCTATTACTTCATGGATCTGGAGACCTTTGAGCAGACTCCGATCAATCAGAGTGTTCTAGGCGACAACTTTAAATTCGTTCTGGAGAATATGACCTGCAAGGTGCTTTCCTACAAAGGCAATGTTTTCGGTGTTGAGCCGCCAAACTTTGTAGAACTGGAAATCACCAAAACGGACCCGGGCTTCAAGGGCAACACGGCGACCAACGCCCTGAAACCTGCCACAGTTGAAACCGGTGCTGAAATCAATGTTCCTCTGTTTATCGAGGAAGGCGAAAGAATCAGAATAGATACCCGTACCGGCGAATATATGGAACGCGCATAACCAACACTATGCATGTTCAGTAAATGATGTTTAAGGAGGCAGAATTATGACAAACACAGAGAAGGTTGCTTACATTCGCGGCCTTGCGGAAGGCCTTGAGCTTGATGAGAACAAAAAGGAAGTAAAGGTCATTAACGCAATAATTGATTTATTGGACGACATGGCGACATCCGTATCCGATATGCAGGACAGCTTTGACGACATGGCTGACCAGCTGGATGCGGTCGACGAGGATCTTGGTTCTCTGGAAGAAGATTTTTATGAGGACGAAGATGAGGATGAGGACGACGGGGACTGCTACTATGAAGTAACCTGTCCGAATTGCCATGAGACGATTTGCCTGTCCGAAGATATTATTGAGGATGGCCAGATGGACTGCCCGAATTGCGGCGAAACGCTGGAATTCGATATTGACGAAGAAGAATGCGATTGCGGCTGCGAGGACTGTAATCACGAATAAAAAGCTTTTTGGCTGAAGGAAAAGAGTGCTGCTCCGTGCAGTGCTCTTTTTTGCTTTTATATTGACAGATTTCGGTAAAATGCTTATAATAGTAGAAAAAGTGTATCAAATGAAACAGAAAGTGAACATTTATGAAACCGATTAAAAAGCAAAACAAATACTGTCTGCTGCTGGCACAGTGTTTTCTGTTCAATGGGATTGAAAAGGGCGTAGCGGAAGCCGCTTTTCAAAACGGCGAATGCAGCTGTATGGAATACGAAGCCGGTGAGAAAATATACACCAGAAGCAATTATAAAAAAAGCCTGGGAATCGTTTTTTCCGGGGTTGTAAAGGCCATGAAGCCGGAAAACGAAAACCTGATTATGAATACCTTTTATTCGGGAGGGATTTTTGGGGTTGCCTGCCTTTTTAACAACTCGCGCCGGTATGTATCCGAGATTATTGCCGTCAAGAAGAGCCGCGTCTTGTTTTTGTCCCAGCAGCTTCTGCATGAGCTTTTCGAGAATCATACAAGGATTGCTGAGAATTACATCAGCTATCTGTCGGACCGGATCTGTTTCTTAAATAGCAGGATTGACAATTTCACCGGGGGAACTGCTGTTTGCCGCCTGGCGACGTTCCTCCTTTCGCTGTCCGCCCAGAATGAATATTCCCTTGTATTGGAGCTGCCGTGTACGCTGACCCAGCTTGCCAATACGCTGAACATTGGCCGTGCTTCCCTGTACCGCGCTTTCGATGATTTATCCGATACAGGCGTCATCACACGCGAAGGAAGAAAGGTGACAATCAATCAGATTGAGCGGCTGCGGTCCGGTCAGTTTGGTGATGAATCATAATTTAACGATAGATAAAGAGGGAGAAAAATGAGACTGATGAAAAAAATAATATTACTGGGATTAAGCGCCTGTATGGCTCTGTCCGTTCTTGCGGGATGCGCCGGACCTGCGGCGGCATCCTCCGGTGAGACGGCTTCCAGCGAAGCGGTATCCAGCGCACAGCCGAGTTCTGCCGCTGCTGAAAAGACGACCATTAAGATTGCGGCGCTCAAAGGGCCGACCGGACTGGGCATGTTAAAGCTGATGAGCGACAACGATGCCAAGACCGCCGCCGAAAACTATGAATTTACGATTGTGGGCGCTCCGGACGAAATCGTATCCAAGATTTCCAAAGGGGAAGTGGACGTAGCTGCCGTTCCCACCAACCTTGCCGCTACGCTGTATAACAAGACGGAGGGAAAGGTCCAGATGGCCGCTGTCAACACGCTCGGCGTGCTTTCCATCCTGACAAAGGGAGAGGACATTTCCAGCATCAAGGACCTGAAGGGGAAAACCATCTATTCTTCCGGCCAGGGTTCCACACCGGAGTATGCATTAAATTACATTTTAAGCCAAAACGGTCTTGAAGTCGGTAAGGATGTTAAGGTAGAATATAAAGCGGAACATGCGGAGCTCGCCGCGCTGATGGTTTCCGGTAAGGCAAAGATCGCCGTTCTTCCTGAACCGTTTGTCACTCAGGTGACGGCGAAAGATAAGGACGTAAAAATTGCGCTGAATATCACGGATGAATGGAATAAGGTTGCAGGCGGAAAGAGCGTTCTGACCATGGGATGCCTGATTGTCCGCAAGGATTTTGCAGAGCAGCATAAGGAAGCTTTTGACGCGTTCCTCAAAGAATACAAGGAATCCACCGATTATACCAATACGAAGGTGGAGGAAGCGGCTGCCCTGTCCGAAAAATACGATATCATGCCTGCTGCGGTCGCCAAAAAGGCGATTCCCAACTGCAATATCGTTTATATGGACGGAGACGAAATGAAAGCGAAAATTCCTGATTTTTTGAATGTTCTGTTCACAGCCAATCAGAAGTCCGTTGGAGGTAAATTACCGGGTGATGACTTCTACTACACAAAATAAGAATCTTTTTCAATACAAAGGGTTCAGAACCTTTCTGGCCGCCGTGTTTTGGATCGGCCTATGGCAGCTGGCCTATTTCGCTGTAAAACAGGAGATACTGATCGTATCTCCTGTTCGTGTTTTGCAAAGTCTGTCTGAGCTTTCCCAGACCAAAGAATTCTGGCTGACTGCGTTTTTGTCCATGCTCCGCATAGTGGAAGGCTTTTTGCTTGGCGTGGCTTTCGGAAGCGTGCTGGCGGTCCTGACTTCCGTTTCGCGTATGATGTACGATGTTTTTTATCCGGTCATCAGTATCATCAAGGCAACGCCCGTGGCTTCGTTTATCATTCTCGCGCTTGTATGGATTCCGTCCACTCATGTGCCGTCCTTCACGTCCTTTTTGATGGTGACGCCGATTATATGGGCAAACATGGTCAACGGCATTAAAAAGACCGACAAAAATCTTCTGCAGATGGCCGCGTCCTATCGGTTCGGACTGGTAAAAACCGTCAAACGCGTCTATCTGCCTTCCGTTATGCCGTATTTTACCGCAGCCTGTACAACCGGGATGGGGCTTGCCTGGAAGGCCGGTATCTCCGCCGAGGTGCTTTCCGTCACTCCGCTGTCGATCGGCAGGCAAATCTATAATTCCAAAATCTATATTGAAACGGATGATTTGTTTGCATGGACGGTGCTCGTCATTGTCATGAGCGTCATTCTGGAATGGCTGATGGTTCGGTTCATGAAAAAAGTAGGGCAGAAATACAACGTTGTGCAGTGATGGAGCGGTGTGAATTGAAAATTGATCATTTGACGAAAAATTATAATGGAAAAACGGTACTGGAGCAGTTTTCTCTAGAGCTTCCTTCAACCGGAACGGTCTGTCTGTTCGGCCCTTCCGGCTGTGGAAAAACGACGCTTTTAAATTGCATAGCAGGTCTGGAGCCCTTTGACTCCGGTGAAATTGAAGGAGCCGGCACCGGGAAGATTTCCTATCTTTTTCAGGAAAACCGCCTACTGCCATGGATTTCTGCCAAAGATAATATTGCCGCTGTTCTTCGCGGCAAAGCCGGACAGAACGCGGAGCAGGCGGAAAAATGGCTCAGCCTGGTCGGTCTGGCGGAAGCGGGGAACAAAAGACCGGCGGAGCTGAGCGGCGGAATGCGGCGGCGGGTCGCCCTTGCGCGGGCGCTTGCTTACGGCGGGGATCTGTATCTTATGGATGAGCCCTTTCAGGGGCTGGATGCGGAGCGCAGGGATGAAATGATCGCTTTGCTTCAAAAGGAAACGGCCGGCGCACTGAAAATCATTGTTACCCACGATTTTGAGGAGGCGGAAATGCTGGCCGACGTCATTTATATTCTGGAAGGTCCTCCGGTCAGAATTGCTGACATAATTGTAAAAAATCCTGTATAAATCTGCATATTCTTCCAATACCGCTGTGTTTCTTTACAAATTGTGTCTTTCATTCGTGTATGGTTTGTGCTATACTAATGCAGTTAAATTTGTTTTAGTAGGGGTAATTTATGATATGAAGAATCAAAGGGCTACTTTTGGAAGAACATTCGCTCAAATCATAATAGATGTTCTCTGTGTATTTTTCAGCTACTGGATTGCTTTTGTTTTACGTTATGACGGGAAGATTTATCTCCCCACTTATGACTGGGAATCCTTCTGTACCTGGATTCCGTGGATTTCGATTATTTATATTGCATCCTTTACGGTTTTTCGGTTTTATAAGACAATGTGGCAGTTTGCCAGCCTTGATGAATTATTGCTGATTTTTTACGGAGCCACCTTTGCGGCGTTACTTGTAACCATTCTGGGTTTTACCTTTGCGCAGCAAATTTCATGGGGCCTTTTTCGAGTCAGGCGTTTCCCATGGGGTGTCTATGTCATCGGCTGGGTATTGACTATTTTTTTGGTGGGCGCTTCCCGGTTCAGCTTCCGGCTGATCCGCAGAATGAAGCGCAGGAGTCAGATCAACAGGGAAGACGGCGAGGAGTTTCACCGCGTGATGATTATCGGCGCGGGGGAAATGGGCTCCATGGTCATCAAGGATATGAAGGCTGCCCCTGAAAGCAAGGGTATCCCTGTGATCGCCATTGACGACAGCAAAAGCAAACGGGGAACCAGAATTCATGGGGTCAAGGTAGTCGGCGGCCGTGAAAGCATTCCGAAAATGGCCGTTCGCTATAATATTGACCAGATTGTGCTGGCTATTGCATCGGCCAGTAAAAAGGACAAGCAGGATATCCTGAGCATCTGTGCGAAAACAGGCTGTCAGCTGAAGACGATTCCCGCGCTGTATGAAATCATCGAGGACAGCGCCGATCCCCTGAAAGTCAGGAACGTCGATATTATCGACCTTCTGGGAAGAGATGAAATCAAGCTGAATATCGCGGAAATCAGCGGTTATCTCAAAAATAAAACCGTACTGGTAACCGGCGGGGGAGGTTCCATCGGCAGCGAGCTGTGCCGCCAGATCGCTTATTTTAATCCGAAAAAATTGATTATTTTTGATATATACGAAAATAACGCCTACGATTTGCAGAATGAGCTTCTGATGCGCTTCAAGCATTTGAATCTGGAAGTTCTGATCGGTTCAGTCCGCGACAAGGGAAGAATCGAGCATATTTTTTCTGTCTGCAAACCGGACGTCGTTTTTCACGCCGCCGCCCATAAGCATGTGCCTTTGATGGAGCTGAGCCCCGGAGAAGCGGTGAAAAACAATGTGTTCGGTACGCTGAATGTGGCGCAGGCCTGCGACAAATACGGCGTGAAGCGCATGGTGCTGATTTCGACCGACAAGGCGGTCAACCCGACGAATATCATGGGTGCGACGAAACGTATCTGTGAATTGATCATTCAGTACAGCAGCCGTCACAGCAAGACCGATTATGTCGCCGTCCGTTTTGGCAACGTTTTGGGCAGCAACGGCAGCGTCATTCCTCTTTTTAAGAAGCAGATTGCGGCCGGAGGCCCGGTCACCGTTACCCATCCGGATATCATCCGGTATTTTATGACGATCCCCGAAGCGGCGCGTCTGGTGATTCAGGCCGGAGGCATGGCGCGCGGCGGTGAAATCTTTGTGCTGGATATGGGTCAGCCGGTGAAAATTGTGGATCTGGCAAAAAACCTGATTCGCCTTTCGGGTCTGCAGCCGGATGTTGATATTAAAATCGAATACACGGGGCTGCGTCCCGGTGAGAAGCTTTATGAAGAGCTTCTTCTGGACAGCGAAGGCGGATGTCAGAAGACTTCCCATGAATTGATCTATATTGGTACGCCGATCCCGTTCAATGAGGATACGTTTCTCAATCAGATTGAAAAGCTGAGAGATGTCGCCGGTTCCAATAACGTGGAAATGATGAATGTCGTTCATGAGCTGGTACCGACTTATTCCGGCCATGCCGAAGAAACGGACGCACTTGCAAATTGATTTTCATAAAATAAAAGCCCGTGGCCAGTCCATTTACTGGCCGCGGGCTTTCCTCATTCTATTTCTGTTTTCGGGGATTGTCTATCCTGTCGTTTTTCCAGCACTCATAGCATAGGCCGATATAACTTTCATTGCCCCCGATAAAGACCTGTTCCCCTTCCCGTATGATTTTTCCGTTGCAAATCCTTGCGTTTACTTCCGCCTTGCGTCCACAGGTACAAACGGATTTGATTTCCGTCAGAGAGTCCGCAATTTCAAACAGACGCTTGCTGCCTTCAAACATATGCGTCTGAAAATCGGTCTTTAATCCGAAACAGAGAACGGGGACAAACTCGATCGCGATATCCTTCAGCTGATCGATTTGAGGGGCGGATAAGAACTGCGCTTCGTCTATGATCAGGACATCGTAATGGTTTTGCTGGAACCATTGATACAGGTTCACGCTCTTATCAATTAAAATACCGGTATCTTTCAGACCGATCCTGGACTTTACAATGGTAAGGCCATCCCTGTTGTCCACAGAGGGTTTTAATAAACCTACCCGGTAACCTTTTTCTTCATAGTTAAATTTCACCATCAGCGCCTGTGCCGTTTTGCTGCTGCCCATTGCGCCATATTTGAAATACAATTTCGGCATTTTCATTCCTCCGGTTTATTTTTGATAACCTTTCCTAAGTATAGCACCCTTTATTTACTTATGAAATACAAAATTTGGTGATGAATACAATATTTAAAAATAATAGCCACAAAATGTCTGATTCAATAAATGATTGCTGATTAAGATCGGATATGCTATAATTTTCTGTATGCAAAATTTAGAAAAAGGCGGTGAACCGTTTGAACAGACCTAAAATGCTGTACGTTCAGTTTTTTCTTGTGAGTTTGTCTGCGGTGATCATCGCCTTTATTTACATCACTTTTCAGGTGGAACAAATCAGGCTGGATGGGGGAGAAGTAACCGATTTTAACACGGGGTGGCTGTTTACAGGCAGCAGCGGGAACAGTCTGAAGATCGATTTGCCGGCGCACTCCGTACCGGGAGCTGAAAAAAACAGGGCCGATTCTATTTCCAACAGGCTTCCTTCTGATCTCGGCAGTGAAATGACGCTTTCTTTTCCGACCTATCATGCGAGGATGCGTGTCTTTGTAGGAGACAAATTAATTGATGAGTTTGGATATCAAACGCATCTCCTGTTTGGAAAATCCCCGGCATGTACGGCGTGGCATATCGTTCCTCTGCCGGAAGGCTCGGAGGGAAAGACGGTTACCATTGAAATCTGTTCTCCTTATACGAAATATGCATCTACATTCAATGCAATTACCATCGGGACGAGAAGCGCGAATATTATCTATTTGATGCAGAAATTTTTCCTCAGCACGATGATCAGTTCTCTGGTCCTGATTTTTGGAGTTCTGCTGTTGATGCTGTATTTTATTGCCCGGACAAGGATGAAAAACAATCTTGCTCTTCTGTATCAGAGCCTGTTTGCCATCAGCATCTCTGTTTCCGCATTGACGGAAACGTCGGTTCTGCAGCTTGTAACCGGAAATGTTCTGGCGCTTGGCTATATCATGTATTTTTCGCTCATGCTCTGTCCCATTCCATATTTACTGTTCATCAAAACGGTTTATGCGAAACACCACGCAGAGCTGTTCGATCTGCTTTGTGCCGCCGCCGTGGCGAATTTTTTGATCTGCACGTTTTTGCAGGTATTCAATTTGTTGGATTTTCCTGAAACAGTCTTTTTGACCCATATTATTATGGCGTTGGCTCTCGTTCTTTCTGTTTATACCGCGCTTGAAAATTTATTGAAGTATAAAGACCGTAAAGTAATTCCTTTTTTGACCGGGCTTGGTTTGATGTTTATTCTTTTTATGGTCGATATGGTCCGGTATTATACGGGTGTTTATCAGGACGGGGCGCTGTTTTGCCGCTCGGGGCTTTTCTTCTTTGTCGTTCTTCCTTCTATTGATACGGTTTCCCAATATTTTTCGATGATTGAGCTTGGCATGGAAGCCCGCGTTCTGAAACGTCTTGCCTATCTTGACGTGCTGACACAGAAAAAGAACCGGACAGCCTTTGAAATCAAAATGGAAGCTTTAAACCTTCAGCGTGACCGTTCCCATGTGGCGATTGTGGCGTTTGATGTAAATAATTTAAAGATGGTCAACGATAACTTTGGACACAAATGCGGGGATGAACTGATTCTGGCGGCTTCGGACGTGATCCAGCAGAGCTTTGAAGGGTATGGAAGCTGCTACCGTATCGGTGGGGATGAATTTGCAGTGATTATTGAAAACTATCTTGTCAGCAGTACCAAAGCATGTGTCCATGATTTTAGAAGGCTGTTGAACGAATACAACCAAAAAAATCCCAGCCGGATCGAAATCGCCTATGGCTACGCGGAATACAAGCCAAATGACAAAAATTTATTTGAAACGCTGAACCGTGCGGATAAGCTGATGTATGAGAATAAAAAACAAATGAAAGATACCGTGTATTCAAAAGGACTTTAACGCAGGGAGCCGGTTGAAGGAATAAGCAGAAATTTAAGAAAACTGAGTGAAAAAGAAAATAGGAAAACCCTACGTGTGCATATAATTGTGCCAAGGGGGCATTGTCATGAGATTTTTGATTCTGACCAGAAAAAGAATACTGACGGTTTTATGCTGCCTGATTTGCGGCATATTGGCTGTGTTCCTTGCATTTCAGGGCGTAGCGGCAATCAGGGCATCTTCCAGTAAGCGTCTGATTCCAATTTACTGCGTAAAAACGGATGAAAAGAAAATTGCGATCTCATTCGACGCGGCGTGGGGAAATGAAGAGACACAGACGTTGATCGATATTCTGAATAAATACAACGTTAAAACGACTTTTTTTGTGGTGGGCGCCTGGGTGGATAAATATCCCGAATCTGTCAAGGCACTTACGGCCGCCGGACATGAGGTCTGCAACCATTCCAACACGCATCCCCATATGCCGAAGCTCGGGCAGACGGAAATGACAGCACAGGTGGCGGAATGCAACAATAAAATCAAAAATGTCACCGGTGCCAGTCCGCTGCTTTTCCGTGCGCCTTACGGCGATTATAACAATCCTGTGATTGAAACCGTAAAATCTCTTAATATGTACTGTGTTCAGTGGGACGTGGACAGTCTGGATTGGAAAAATCCGCCGCCGAACGCTATCGTTACCCGGGTGACCACCACAGTAAAACCCGGTTCCATTGTTTTGTTCCATAACGGCGCAAAAAACACACCGGCGGCCCTTCCCAAAATCATAGAGGCGCTGCAGAGTCAGGGTTACCAGATCGTTCCCGTATCCCAGCTGATCTATAAAGACAACTACACCATAGACCATACTGGAATGCAGGTGAAAGAAAACGGATAAAATTCCATTCCGCTTTGCCTTTCAAAGGAGGGAAATCGATAGAAAAAGGGCACCGCGAATTCATGCGGTACCCTTTTGTGCCGGAATATAATTATTTTTGTGAAATAAACATTGACAGAATATGAATTTTATGTTAATTTAAAAACTAGAGTTTATACACATTGCAGGATAATGTGTATTGGCTTATGTGCTTTTTTTCAGCGAAGTTGCTCCAAGATGAACGTCATTATTGGGGCAACTTCTTTCATTTTGTCCGTAAGAATGGCAATCAGTAAAAGAATGAGCAGAAAGACATTCAGAGCCTTCAGAAGGGTCTTTGAATTAATGTTCGGCAGACACCATTGAATCGTTTTCACTTCATGACGTTTTCCTTCATCCTTTGTAACGGTGTCATAGGTTTTTTTCCAGATGACCACGGAACGGGCATTCGTTTTCATAATGAATCTCCTTTCTTATGGCGAACGCACAGATGTGAACAGGGTTTTAATAATGTCCAATTTCTTTTCACCTCGAATCTTGATAGGATGATTTATAATAAAAATGACCAATCCAGTAAGGAGTGGTCATGAAAGGCCCTCCATAAATTCAATTGCAAGCACCGGTTGTCAATATGGAGGAATATTACTTTTTTGGGGGACAGATCCGCCATCTGACGATACTATTCCGGTTCGATTATTTTCATAACGCATAACTCCCGATTATCATTCTTATTTACGATTAAAGAATATTACACTTTTCAATGAATGTCAACATATATTTTGGGGAAGTTTTAACGAAATATAGATAATATTTTAGCTGAATACGGTTCTGAAAAAGAAAATTTGTCAATTTATAAGAGAAATAAATCTTGTTCAGTGTTAAATTAACGGACCGATATCCACATCTTTATAAAAGGCGCTTTTATTATTACCGGGTTTTGTCCTGTTTCTGTTCCTGTTACGGTATCATCCCGGCTTTCTTTTCCATTCCCGCTCAACCCTGTATTGCGGTTGGGAGGGATTTTTTATTTTCTGAAAATTTTTCTGATATTATCTGCGATGGCATAATATATTTTACTGTAAGGCAGGTGACAAATACCGTGTATATAACCGTTAGAAAAAAGCAAATTGAAATTGTCATGGCAGTCTTTATTTTTCTGCTGGCAGGCATACTTACGCTTACCCATCGGCAGCAGGAAATCGCCGTACAGACGGCCGCTGCCAATACCAACTGGGGGCTCGGCTTTGGGGAAAACGGCAAGCAGCCTACAGGAAATGCCTCTGCGGATTTTTTAAAGCAGTATAACGCCTATTATGTGGGGGCGGCAGATAAAAAAGTGATTTACCTGACGTTTGATGCCGGGTATGAAAATGGGTATACGCCGGCGATTTTGGATGCGCTGAAAAAACATAATGTAAAAGCGACTTTTTTTGTAGTGGGGAATTATCTGAATACAAGCCCTGATCTCGTGAAACGGATGCTTGCGGAAGGCCATATTGTCGGAAACCACACCAATACGCATCCCGATATGTCAAAAATTTCAGACATGACATCGTTTCAAAAGGAGATTTCAGCGGTGGAAACGAAATTTAAGGAAATCACCGGGCAGGATATGCAGAAATATTATCGTCCCCCACAGGGAAAATACAGTGTAAATAACCTGAAGCAGGCCAGCGAGCTCGGATATAAAACGATTCTCTGGAGCCTCGCTTATGTGGACTGGTACCAGGATAAGCAGCCGACGAAGGAACAGGCCTTTGACAAGCTGATTCCCCGTATCCACCCCGGGGCAATCGTGCTGCTGCACAGTACCTCCAAGACAAATTCCGAGATATTGGACGAATTGCTCTCCAAATGGGAAACCGCCGGATATACCTTTGGGACCCTGAACGAATTAAGTGGGAAATAGGAAAAATCATTTCACGAAATATGCTTGTTTTGTGAATACACGAATGCTACAATAGTTCTAATGATTTTATGTAAATCACATGTCATGCTTCGTCAAGGAAATCGTTATTAAAAAACAAGGAGGACAAAAATGGCGAAAATAACGGATATAAGAAAGTGCGGCAGACTGATCAGCGCTTATAACAAGACCGCAATGGACGTAAACTTTAATCAGGAATATTTCTCCATTTGGGTTCACGCCGCAGGACAGGAATCCGGTTTGGAGACCTGTCCGCTGAATGTGCAGCTGAATACGGAAATGGCGGAAAGACTTCGGAATTATTTAAATGAATTTTTAAATAAATCATGAATGAATTCTTTTCTTAGCTACATACTTTACGAGCAAACGCAAATAATGTTTGTACTGATTTACGGGAGTGAGTGTAAAATGACAAACATTATTTTTTGTGGCAAATCTACCGACACATCAGTTTCATGTGCTTTGCTTCCGGCGCTGGAAAAATACGGCGGAGTACAGTATTTCAATACGCGGCAACTTGTGCGTCTTGGAAGCGACAAGGTCGAATTTTTTCTTTACGACTGTGAAAAACTGCCGCAAATCGAGCTGGAAAGCGGCATCATCCTGTTTAAAAACAGTTTTCATTCTTCAGAAAAAATTTTGATTCCGGAGGGATTCTTGTCCATTCTGGAAATGAAAAATGCAAGCGCGGCGGAATTGCTCAACGGAACCGGAGCCGCGGCGATTACCTGCGGCACAAGTTCCAAAGATACGCTCAGTATTGCCGGTATCGATGAAACGAGTGCTGCGCTGAGCCTTCAGCGCAGTGTGATGACGCTTGACGGAAAAATGGTGGAGCCCCGCGATTTTACGGTCAGATTCCCGCCAAAGCTCAGTCCTACGCGTATTTTAGCGGTGTGCGCCGTGCTTCTGCTGTCCGGTATCGATTCCGCAAATGGTTATGAGCTTTAACTTGCAAAAATTAACATTCATAAAAACACCCCATGTACACAAAATAGGAAAGCAAACGCAAAACAAATCAAAATTCAAAAACGAATTGAAAATTATTGAAGGAGTGTTTTGATTATGGCAAGTAAACAGAATGTAGTTCCTGAAGCAAGAGAAGCTCTGAACAAGTTTAAGATGGAAGCCGCTTCTGAAGTCGGCGTCAACTTAAAGCAAGGTTATAACGGTGATTTGACTTCTAGAGAAGCCGGTTCCGTCGGTGGCCAGATGGTCAAAAATATGATTAAAAGCTACGAGCAGAACATGAAGTAAAAATTTCCATTGTTGGAGCGTCATGCCGTTCGGTATGGCGCTCCAATTTTTTGAAAGCCCGCATAGATTTATCTATGCGGGCTTTGTATAAGAAATTGTTTTATACAGTGGCGGCATGAAGCAGCACGTTGATGTTTTCCTGATAAATGGTGTTAAACTGCGAAATAGAAATCGGATTTCTGCCCAGACCGACTTCAATCGTATAGCCGGGCCTGCGGTAATCCTGAATAAACCAGTCCTTGTAGCCTGCGTAAGAAGCAATTCCGGCAGTCTGGTCCAACCGGTAGCCGCTGATTGCCGCGAATTCCTCTCCAATGGTTCTGCCTTCCGGGGGAGCCATATCCATGAAATTCCAGTAGATGACCCTTCCCTGCGTGTGGTAGGCGATCACCAGCCGGAAATCGTGGGTCTGCGTAAAATTGACGACGGTCTGTGTTTCCGGTTCCGACACGGGAAACGGCCCCGAATATCTTGTCGGGCCGGGACCGGTAATGCCGTATTCTGCTTCCGCATCCTTTGATTCCTGCCACGCGGCGTTATAATTATGGTTTAGATCCACACCGTGGTTGTTTGCCTGCCATACCGTAGAGAAATCGGTGCTGCCGTTATTCCAGGCAATCAGGTCCTGATAATACGGGTTGTCAGGCTGCAGGCCGTTCAGTACCAGGTCCACTCCGTCGGGATTTACCATGGGAATGATGTAAATACTGCTCTGGTTCCAAATTGCTCTGGGGTTATATCCGTCGCCCAGCGTCTGGTTCAGGGTATAGGTATATAGGAAATTTTCCGTAAACTTCATCAGCAGGGGGGAAGTGATCCACTCCAGAGCGTGATGGGCTGCATTATAGAAAACCTGATTCGGACCCGAGCCAAGCCTTAGATAATACAGGTTTTTTCCAAGGACGCTGAGCCCTGCAATGCCAACCTCTAAAAAGGGGTACCGTGCTTTCAGCCCCTGAATGTCCCGCTCTAAAATCTGATAAGTATAGTCAATATTGGTGTCCACTACGTCCATGCCGTAAGGAACAACGATTTGCTGGCCGACCGTGAGGTTTCCGGCGTTAAGACCGGGGTTTGCTCCGAGCAGCAGGGGAAGGGACGTATGGTACCGGCGGGCGATGCTGTAGAAGGTATCACTTGGCCTTATCCGGTACAGATCATATCCCAGCAGGTATCGTTCCATGATCCTATAGGTAGCCGGGCCGATGATGCCGTCCTGAGTAAGACCGAACGCGCGCTGAAATTGCAGGACTGCCCGGCGCATCTGCTGGCCGAAGGTTCCATCAATGGGACCGGGATTGTAGCCGATCTTTTGCAGCATTGCCTGAATTTCCATGACATCCGTCCCGGACATCCCCAATCGCAGTGTTCTCATGATGGTTCACCTCAAAATTCTTTTTTGAAAACCGCTCATTGATTCATGGTACTAATGTATTGCGGAAAGTAAGGCTTTATGCTATATTTTCCATGGACGTTTCTTTCGATTTTTCGTTTTCTCCGTAAAGCAGCGGGAAAAGGGAAGACAAAGAAAAGTCCTGAAAGGAGTAATAAAAATGCTGAAAATAGGCTGCCATCTTTCCGTGTCCAAAGGATTTCTGGCCATGGGAAAGGATGCCCTTACCATACAGGCGAATACGTTCCAGTTCTTTACACGGAATCCCAGAGGGAGTAAAGCGAAGGAAATCAATCCGGAGGATGTCCGGGCATTGCTGGAGCTGATGAAAGAAAACCGGTTCGCACCCATCCTTGCGCATGCTCCCTATACACTGAACGCCTGTTCGGCTGATGAGAGAACCAGAAGCTTCGCCATGGAAACAATGGAGGACGACCTTAAACGGATGGAGTTTTTGCCGGGGAATCTTTATAATTTTCATCCCGGCGGCCATGTGGGGCAGGGAACGGAAAAGGGGATAGAACTGATTACCGTAATGCTCAATGCGATTTTGAAGCCGGAGCAGCACACCGCGGTTCTGCTGGAGACAATGGCCGGAAAAGGCACGGAGGTAGGCCGTACTTTTGAGGAGCTACGGCTGATTCTGGACGGGGTCGAGCGGAAGGAACAAATGGGTGTTTGCCTAGACACCTGCCATGTGTTTGACGCCGGATATGACATTGTAAACGGTCTTGACGACGTTCTGAACCATTTTGACGAAGTTATCGGTCTTGACCGGCTGAGGGCCGTTCATCTGAACGACAGCCTCAATTCTATGGGCAGCCATAAAGACCGTCACGCCCGAATCGGGGAAGGAAAGATCGGGCTTGAGGCGATCACCCGTGTGATCAACCATCCTGCCTTACGGCATTTGCCGTTTTATCTGGAGACGCCGAACGATCTTGACGGTTACGCCACGGAAATCAAGCTTCTTCGGAGTGTCTATGAGGAGACTCCTTCTTAAGGCAAAGCGGGGAGCTTCTTTTTTATGATTGCTGAATAAGCCGCGTACCCATTATTTACTTGCTTTTTTTGAAGCCGGGGCGGAAAACAGCCCGATGTGCGGAGGACGGAAGGTAAAAACAAAGAAGCTGAGGGCAAGCACCGCAAGGAACAGCAGTCCTTCCCAGCCCGTTTCGGTACCGGACTTGGAGGATTCGGAAATCTCTCCTCCGCTGTAACGGAAAGCAATCAGCACCCCTGAAATAAAGGTGAGGATGTCCAGCCAAAGATAATTTTTTCCGATCATTCCGGCGTATGTGTAAAAGAAGACGATGATAAAAAGCAGCCCGAGCAGGATTCCGAGCGATTTTGCCGTAATAAAATTTCCATACTCTTTTCCGACGGCGAAATATTCCACGATGCTGAATAGAAGCATGGGGAAAAAGAGCATTTTTAAATGTTCCCATACGCTTTCGTTGATCGGGCTGAACATTCCTATCACCCGGTTGTTTCCCGTCCAATTGTAAAGGAAATGCAGAATAGTGCCAAAAATTATCACGAAAATAAAACCGATGGTTTCCCAGGCAAGTAAATTTTGCATGGTATCCCTCCTTTTCGTTAAATTCTATGATGTGGCTTAAGAAAATAGGAGTTTAAACCATCGAAATTGCTTTATAAAATGGAGTTTCAGAAGTTTTCATTCTCCGGCCGCGACGGGCGGAGAATGCGACCGATTTTTGCGTCTCAACCGTTTTCTGAATATTTTCTGAAAGAAAGGTCAAAAATTGCAAAATAGGAGATTCTAAATCAAAGGAAGCTCCCAATTGCTGTATTGGCTAACGATTTCAAAGGAAAGGTTCTTAAAAATAATGGGGGAGAAAGAATGAAAACTCCAGGAAAAATACATTGCAGGATAGAAACTATTTATGCGCTGTGCATGATAGCTGCGATCTTCTGTATCGGGCGATCCTTTCATAACCAGACACTTCCGGCAGAAACTCCTGTCGTCACCCAAAGTTCGTCCTCACAAAGCCAGCTTTCACAAAATTCCTCTCAGGCTTCCAGCAAGGTAGCATCTGACGAAGCCAGCCGGCAGGAACAGAGTTCTATAGCAGAAAAGCCCGAGTCGCAGGCAGAGAAAACGACGGAATCGCAGGAATCAAAGTCGCAGGAAGTAACGGAACAGATTCAGTCACCGCAATATTATGACATTCCACTGGCCACAGATATACAGGACACTATTTTCAGCGAATGCAAAACCAAAAACGTCCCGGAGGATCTGGTAATCGCCCTGATCGGTGTTGAGAGCCATTACAACTCAAAAAGCATCAGCAAGACCAACGATTACGGCTTGATGCAGATTAATATCTGTCACAAGGAATCTTTGGAACGGGACCTGCAGGTTACGGATCTGCTGGACAGCAAGCAGAATATTAAAGCCGGTGTCCATATGCTTTCGTGGATCGTCAATAAGTACAGCAACATGAATCAGGCCCTGATGGTCTACAACAACGGAGAAGCCGGTGCGCAGAAGCTTTGGAAACAGGGGGTTTATTCTACGCCCTATTCCAGAAAAGTGATTGATCAGATGAATAAAATTAAAAAAGAAGCATAATGAATTTGGCTGGTAAAGAAAGGAAAATTTCTCGTTATCTGAAAAGTTATAGAGCTTTACAGGTGGTGGGGATTTGCCGGATCTTGGTCGCTGATTGAAAACAGATATCTTGTTTAAGCGCTTCTTGAGCCGCTTTGATACAAAGGGATTCCCCATCTGTCTTTTTTATTGATTGCAGAGGATTTTGTCGAAACTGTAAAGCAATTATACTGTTCATGCTCATTTTGTCTGTAATGCATAACATCCTTTTCTTTCTGTTCCGGGAATAGGGAAACCGTTGTCGGAATACAATCAAGGGGGTGATGTTATGCTGTGTAAGGTCCGGAATTTCTTGTTGAAGGATGCCCTTCTGCTCGTGATCGGCGGGGATATTTATCTCATCATGGAAATCTGTTACCGGGGATACTCCCATTGGAGCATGTTTATTTTAGGCGGCGTCTGCTTTTTAGGATTGGGATATATCAACCGTTTCCTGTCCTGGGAAACGCCGCTGGTTTTACAGATGCTGATCGGAATGCTTTTGATAACGGCATTGGAGTTTATCACCGGCATGATTGTCAATGTCCATTTTGGCTGGGAGGTCTGGGATTACTCGCAAAAGCCGTTCAACCTGTTCGGGCAGATCTGTCTGTCTTCCAGTATAGGATGGTATTTTCTTTCTGCGGTGGGGATTGTTCTGGACGATTATCTGCGCTGTTGGATTTTTGAAGAGGAGCAGCCGCGTTATTACCTTTTTCACAAAAAACCGAAAACAAGAAGCGGTTCCCGCGGCGGAATTTGATTGGTTCGTCGCCGATCAGCTCGTTTCTGAATGAAAAACGACATTTTCTGTTAAAAACTTCATTTTTGATATTGACACATGGGTACTGATATGATAATATAGTTGAGTCGTCACGCGAGAGTGGCGGAATTGGCAGACGCGCATGGTTCAGGTCCATGTGAAAGCAATTTCATGGGGGTTCAAGTCCCCCCCCTCGCACCAAGAAGACATACTTTTTCCGCTACGGGGAATGTATGTCTTCTTTTTTATAAAACAATGTGATATTATGGATGCAGTGGTATTTTTGTATTCGCCGATAAATGGTGAAACACAAATAGGGAGAGGTAGTCTTTATGTTTGAAATCATTGCATTTGTGGCAACCATCATTGTGGGTGTGTTTGCAGAGTCTATTGGTGCAGGATCTCATATATCTGGAGCCGGCAGCATCGCTGCAATTGCCACCATGGGTGCGTTTATTCTATGGACTGTTAGACACAAAAAGTAAAAAACAATTTTAGCATATGAGATTTGGAGTATAACTGAAAGATTGCAGGTTTCATTTTTCCGGCTTAGTTCAAAAATTTTTTTTACCATTTTTACAAAGACAGCAGTCCAACCGGTAAGGTTGGACTGCTGTCTTTTTGCTATGGGCAGACGGGGGAAACATCGCTCTCGCGCCGGACCGGGTTCGGAACAATCGGAAAGAGACAGATCAGTATGGTTTATTTTATTGATAATCCAAGGCTTTCCACCCTTTTCAGTGCATCCGTCTGTAGAATATCTCCTTTTTCCGAGACGGATGGAATCAATAGACGAGCACGGTCGGTCCATTTTTGATAGGATGCGATCAGCCCATAGGTTCTGACCAAACCGTCAAAATCAGCCATTTCTTCAGTTTCGGCACAGGCAAGTAAAATACTTTCTTTGATATTGCTCTGTCTGCCGCCGATCAGCAGCGCATACATTTTATCTAAAGCTGCTTTAAGCTGTGCCGGAAAGGTAAACCAATACATGGGTGTTGCAAGAACGAGCATATCACTTTCTTCCAAGAATGGAGCCAATGTATTGAAATCGTCTTCAAATACGCAGGCTTCCGCTTTGGAGTAACATCTGTTACAGGCTTTACAGCCATTGATTTTGTTTAGGCCTGCTTCATATTTTGTTACAGTATGTCCGACGGTCTGCGCTCCTTTCATAAACGCATCCGCCATTAAATCGCTGTTGCCTCCTTTTCTGGGGCTGCCCGTAAGTACCAGGATTTTTTTGCCCATTTTCAATTCATCCCTTCATATATTTTTTGCTTTATTCACCAGTGTTTACCATCCTCATCTGTGATGAATCTCAGCACTTTGAGAGGACTGACTGGAATTGCGCTGTTTGAAATGTCGCAGCTGAAAGCCGGTTGTATGACTTTTCTCGAGCATAATAAATTCGTCTGAAAGTTTTTTCTGTTGTTTGGACTTCTTTTCTGATTGACACTAAGATAAGGATAGTGTATATATATTATAAGTCAAGTACGCACATTTGAGATATATACTATACTAAGGGAGAGTGTGAGATGGCGATTGAAGATTGCAGCCCAACAGGGGCAGTTATTGAAAATACTGGTTTTGGTTATACTTTGTCGATCATAGGCGGCAAATATAAAATGATTATCATGTATTGGCTTTCAGAGAATAAGCAGATTATGAGGTTTAATGAATTGAAGCGCTGTATTGGTACGATCACCTATAAAACGCTCAGCAGTACATTGAAAGACATGGAAGCCGACCAGCTGATTATCCGCACAGAGTACCCACAAATACCGCCAAAGGTGGAATACACTCTTTCAAAACGAGGAAAGTCTTTGATTCCCGTCTTAGATATGATGTGTGAGTGGGGCGAAAGAAATCGATTGCCCCATTCAAAAAAATGCAGATAGAATTGTCAGCGCAATGTTAAGAGAGACGGTTAAGACTGTTTTTCCGAGATTCTGCAGGAACATTGGCACATAAACGCGGAAATGGTGAAAAAGCAAATTAGAAGGAGTGCAAGTATGAATCAGTATGTTATTGTATCAGATGCCACCTGCGACCTTCCGGCTGCTTTGACGGAGCAGCTTGAAATCGTTGTTATCCCGATGGAATTTACGATGAGCGGAAAAGTATATCGGCATTTCCCCGACGCACGGGAAATGAGCTTTCATACCTTTTATGAGAGAACGAAAAACGGGGAGATGTCCGTCACTTCCCAAATCAACAGCATTACCTATGAAAAATACTTCTGTCCGATTCTCGAACAGGGGAAGGACATTTTGTATATCGCGTTTTCGTCTAGTTTAAGCGGTACCTATCAGGCGTCCCGAATTTCGGCGGACGATCTGATGGAACGGTACCCGGGTAGAAAAATTGTCTGTATCGATTCCAAAGCCGCCTCGGTGGGAGAAGGGATGCTTGTTTATTACGCTGCCCGGAAAAAGCGGGAGGGCCTCGGGCTGGAGGAACTGGCGCAATGGGTAGAAATAAACCGTGATCATATGTGTCACTGGTTTACGGTCGACGACCTGAACCATCTGAAACGCGGAGGAAGGGTTTCCGCGGTATCTGCCGTAGTAGGAACGGCGCTGGGAATCAAGCCCGTGCTCCATGTCGACAAGGAGGGGAAATTGCTTCCTGTTGCCAATGTGAGAGGGCGCAAAAAATCTTTGGAGGCGTTGGTTGACCATATGGTCAAAACCTGTGTCCATCCGGAGGACCAGGCCATTTTTATCGGCCACGGAGATGATATGGAAGCGGCTGAATTTTTGAAATCCCTTGTTCAGGAAAAATTCTCCGTAAAGGAAATTATCATCAGCGATATGGGTCCCGTGATCGGAAGCCACACCGGTTGCGGTATTGCCGCTCTGTTCTTTATCGGAACGGAAAAATAAGTTTCCTTAACTGCGAAAGGGGCTCCCGGCTGTTTTCAGCCAGGAGCCCCTTTTATAGGAATGAGATCAATCATTGATTAATGGAAGATGGATAAAGTCAGGAACAGAGTGGACATCAGGGAAGCCACGAGGGAAACCACGGTAATCTGCGTGTTGATCGAGGGGCCCGCGGTGTCCTTGAAAGGATCGCCGACCGTATCGCCGACTACCGCCGCTTTATGCGCGTCGGAACCCTTGCCGCCGTTGTTGCCGGACTCGATGAATTTTTTGGAATTATCCCAAAGTCCGCCGGCGTTGCTCATGAACAGCGCCAGAAGCAGGCCGCTGATAATATTGCCGCCGAGGTATCCGCCGATGGCCTGGACGCCGCCGATAAATCCGACCAGCAAGGTGATGATGATCGTGACAAGTCCGGCCGGAATCAATTCCTTCAAAGCGCCGAAGGTGGCAATTTCAATACATTTGTCGTATTCAGGAACAACGCCTTCTTTGCCTTCCTTCAGGCCGAGGATTTCCCGGAACTGACGGTGGATTTCGGAAACCATTCTCTGGGCGTTGCGGTCCACGCCGAGCATCAGCATTGCGGAGAATACCGCAGGCACGGCGGCGCCGATAAGCAGTCCAAAGAAAACGATGGGGTTCATGATGTCGAAGCCGGTGATTCCCTCTATTCCAAGTACCGCCGCGGAATCATTTACCTGGCTGATAAATGCGCCGAGCAGGGAAATAACGGTTAAGCCTGCGGCTCCGATTGCGAATCCCTTTGTGACCGCTTTAACCGTATTGCCGGCACTGTCGAGAGAATCCGTAATTTCCAGAACGTCATCGCCAAGGTTACCCATTTCCGCAAGTCCGCGCGCGTTATCGACAATGGGCCCGTAAGCGTCGTTGGAGATAATCATACCGACAATGGAAAGCATACCGACGGCCGCCATCGCAATGCCGTACATGGCATATCCGGGGCCGATCGGGTCACAGAGCTTGTAAGCTGCCAGAGCGGAAATCGCAATGCCGATCATGGCGGGAAGAGTGCTGAGGAATCCGTAAGAAATACCGGACAGGATGGTAAACGCCGGGCCGGTTTCGGATGCTTTCGCTACATTATGTACGGGTTTCTTTGTGTCGTCTGTAAAATAGTCGCTTGCAATCCCGATGACGACGCCGACCAGAAGGCCGACTGCGCTCGCGCCCCAAATGCGCCATTGGAAGTTGAATATCCAGGTGGCAAGCGCCGTCAAAACGCCAAACAGCGCTGTCGTTACATAGGTGCTGCTGTTCAGCGCCTTTGTCGGGTTGCCGTGTTTGCCCATTCTGGCGGTCGCAACGCCGATGATCGACGCCAGCAGACCGAGGGCCGCATAGCAGAACACCGTGCTTGTGTTTATGGTTCCGCCGGCCGCTTTATCCAGAGAGGCTGCAAGAACAAGCGCAGCCGCCATGGAAGCAACGTTGGAATCAAACAGGTCGGCGCCCATACCGGCGACGTCGCCCACATTATCGCCTACGTTGTCCGCGATGACCGCGGGGTTTCTGGGGTCGTCTTCCGGAATGCCGAGTTCAACCTTGCCGACCAGGTCGGCGCTGATATCGGCCGTTTTTGTGAAAATACCGCCTCCGGCTTTCGCAAACAGGGCAAGAGAGCTTGCGCCGAAGCTGAAGCCAAGCAGGGCGGTCGTGTTGTTTGTAATAAGCATTACCAGCGTGACGCCGAGCAGGGTGCTTCCCACAACGGCCATGCCCATGACCGCGCCGCCGCGGAACCCTGACATGAAGGACGGCTTAATGCCGTTTTGCGCTGCTTCCGCTGTTTTCACATTCGCAATAGTGGCGATTCTGATGCCGATGACGCCTGCGATCGCGGAAAAAATAGTGCCGCCCAGATACGCCAAAGCCATTACCAGATTGTCAAGAGGATTCCCCTTCCAAATTGGTGTTGGCAAAAATATAAGGATAAGGATTGCCGCAATACCGGCGAATTTCGCGAGAACCGCATACTCTTTGGTTAGAAATGTATTTGCTCCATTTCTAATCAGAGTGCCGACTTCTGCAATGCGTTTGTTGGAAGACGGGCGTTTCTTGACCCATTGATACAGCCAGCCTGCGAAGAGAAAGGAGAGAGCTGAGATCACGATGGAAATCAATAGGAAAAATGTGACGGTGAATTGCATGGTACCAACTCCTTGTTAATAAAATGTTCATTTATTTCGCATTATATCACGATGAACCATGTAAATACAGATTAAAATAGACGGTTTTTTCACCTAAAAATTGTATATTTTGATGTTTTTCATAATAAAGCCTTTTAAAGTGACAAATTAGGTACCGTAATTTTTGTCGTTTTTTATTGCAATTTTATTGCGGTTCAAGTATTATATTGAGGTGTGTGAAAGGCGCGGGGCTTGCCCGACGCGCTGAATGAAAAAATTCAGATATTAGAGGATATGTAAAATGGCTTCATCTTCTTCCCAAAGGCGTTCTGTCGGGCTTATGGCCGTCTGTGCCGGTCTGTGGAGCATTGCTGGTATTTTCATCAAACTGGTCCCGTGGAACGCAATGGTTATCGCGGGATTTCGCAGCCTGATTGCAGCAGTAGTGGTATTGGTATTTATGCGTATGACCGGGCGCCGGGTTAAGCTGAATTTGTCCTCCTTTCAGAGCGGCGTCTGTATTGCGGCAACATTTTTTGCCTTTGTTTCCGCCAATAAAATGACCACGGCCGCCAACGCCATTGTGCTGCAGTTTACCTCGCCTGTCTTCATTTTGATTATTTCCGCGCTGGTTTTCCATCAGCATTTCCACAGGATGGATCTTATTACCGTAGTGGTAACGCTGTTTGGAATTTCTCTGTTTTTCTTTGATAAGCTTGGCGCGGGTAAGCTGATTGGCAATTGCCTTGCAATCCTCGCCGGACTGTTTATGGCGGGAATGTATGTGATTACCGGGCGTACGGATGACGACTCGCGTATGAGCGGCATCCTTTTCGGCCATCTGCTTACCGCAGTGATCGGAGTTCCGATGATTTTTATCTTTCCGACTCCCGTTTCTTCCACTGCGGTAATCAGTATTCTGGCGTTGGGCGTCATACAGCTTGGCATTCCGTATATTCTGTATGGGCTTGCGGTGAAGGACTGTCCACCGCTTGCATGCTCGCTGGTCGGCGCGATTGAACCGCTGCTGAATCCTCTTTGGGTCTTTCTTTTTGACGGAGAGCGGCCCGGAAAATTCGCTCTTCTGGGCGGAGCCATTGTGATTGCCGCCGTAACCGGATGGTGTGTCTGGAGAGACCGTTTTGTTTCAGTCAATTCTCAGAATTCTCTGAACGATTAAAATTGTTTTAAACGTCGGAATTCATTTTGTCAGGGCCGCGGCGTAAGCTGTTGGTCCTTTTTCGATTCTGTGCTATAATAACCGCAACGGGTTATGATAACGCCGGTTTTATATCTTACCAGCTGGGATGGATGACTGTGAAGTTTTTTAGAAAGCGGGAAATGGAATGAATCAGGGAACGGAAAAATTATATTATAAAAATACGTATTTCAGAACCTTCCGAGCAAAGGTTCTCCGCTGTGAAAAGCAGAGGGAGCATTACGGCGTTGTGCTGGACAGAACGCTGTTTTATCCGGAGGGCGGGGGACAGCCCGCGGATATCGGGGTGCTGAACACGGTCAATGTTCTGGATGTACATGAGCAGGACGGCTGGATCGTTCATACGACGGATAGGCCTCTTCCCGTGGACTCTGCGGTAACGGGAGGGATCAACTGGCCGCACCGGTTTACGCTGATGCAGCAGCATTCGGGGGAACATATCGTTTCGGGAATTGTAAACCGTCTTTTTGGTCTGGACAACGTCGGTTTTCGCATGGGGTCCAAGGCCATAACCGTCGATTTTAACGGAGAGCTCAGCCTGGATGATCTTTCGCTGGTGGAAGCCCTGGCGAACGAAGCGATTTACCGGAATGTTCCCATTGGAACGTCTTATCCTGACGCTCAGGCGCTTTCTGCGCTTTCCTACCGGAGCAAGAAAGAGCTGACCGGGGAGGTGCGCATTGTTACAATCCCCGGGTACGATGTCTGTGCCTGCTGCGGCACGCATGTCGCAAAGACCGGGGAGATCGGGATCGTTAAGCTGGTATCCGCCCAGCATTATAAAGGCGGCACGCGTGTCGGCCTTTTATGCGGCAAAAAAGCGGTGGATGATTACAATGAAAAAACAGACAGCGTCGGTGCCGTTTCGGTGCTTCTGTCCGCGAAGCCGGAGAAAATAAAAGAAGCGGTGGAGCATCTGCTGGAAGAAACAAACTCTTTAAAGCAGCAGCTGACTTCCCTGAAAAATCAGATTTTTGTTTCCAAATGCGATCAGGTGCCGGAAGGGACGAAAAATATCTGTTTGTTTGAGCCGGATCTTGCACCGGCGGACCTTCGTGCCTTTTGCCTGCTGCTGTGTGACCGCTGTTCCGGAGTTGCCGCCGTCCTTTCGGGAGATGACGCTGCCGGATATCAGTATGCAGTGGGCAGCGCAAAGGAAGATGTCCGTGCGTTTGGAAAGGAACTGAACCAGGCTTTCAACGGAAGGGGCGGAGGCTCCAAAGAGCTTGTACAGGGTACCGTTCGGGGATTACAGCAGGAAATCAAATCTTTTATAGAAGATCATCATTGATGGCGGAGGAGTAGAAATGTACAGTTTTCGTAATGATTACAGTGAAGGCGCCCATCCAAGAATTTTGGAGGCGCTCGCAAAAGCAAGCCTGGAGCAGAACGCCGTATACGGAAATGACCGCCACAGCCTGCACGCGGCTGAACTGATCCGGCAGCGCATTGGCCGTGACGATGTTGCGGTGCATTTTCTGGAAGGCGGGACCCAGACGAATCTGACGGCGATTTCAGCGTTTTTACGTCCTTATCAGGCAGCCGTGGCTGCCGAAACAGGGCATATCAATGTACATGAAACCGGGGCCATAGAGGCTACGGGACATAAAGTATTGACGGTACATACGGAGGATGGAACGCTGACTCCCAAAATGGTTCAGGAGGTACTGGACGGACATACGGATGAGCATATGGTCCGCCCGAAGCTGGTCTATGTATCCGACTCAACCGAAATCGGAACGATTTACACCAAGGCTTCCCTTTCTGCGTTAAGCGAATTCTGCAGAGCCAATCAGCTTTATTTGTATCTTGACGGCGCACGGCTGGCCTCGGCACTCACCTGCGGCGAAAACGACCTGACCCTGCGGGACCTGGCCGATCTTACGGACGCATTTTATATTGGCGGTACCAAAAACGCCGCTTTACTGGGAGAAGCGCTTGTGATCTGCAACCCGGAGCTGAAAGAAGATTTCCGCTATATGCAGAAGCAGAGGGGGGCTGTTGCCGCCAAGGGGATGGTCCTGGGCGTCCAGTTTGAAGAACTGTTCCGGGATCATTTATATTTTGATCTGGCAAAGCACGCAAACGAAATGGCGGCTTTCCTTCGGGAAGGGATTGCCGGGGCAGGATTTCAATTTCTGGCCCCGTCTCCGACCAATCAGATTTTCCCGATTCTTCCGGATACTCTCATTGAAAAGCTCAGAGAAAAGTACGGCTTTGAATTTTGGGCAAAGATCGATGCATCCACTTCAGCGATTCGTCTGGTCACTTCCTGGGCTACGCCAAAGTCGGAAGCGGAAGCTTTTATGAAGGATTTTCTTAGTTTTGTTCGGTGAATCAAAGAATTTTCTTTGTTTTTTATGCTGACCCCAGAGCAAAGACCGGTTATGGATTTTTGTAAATATGCAGTGATCTTGATATCATCCTTCATAATCTCAAAAGAATTCCGGCTCATAGAGCCGGTTTTTTTGGCTTTCTTATAGAATTCTACTGGTTTTTTTAAATGCGCTGCTTTTATTTATGTGACAATTTTTGATAATTTTGTAACACTTTTTGAGATATTCATTTTAATTGTATTGCAAATCAAAGGATATTGTGATATATTTAACACATACCCGCGTTCAGTAAAATGTTGTAAATTGAAGAACATGATGCTTCGCAATTGGACGAATTGCAAAAACATGAATGGAGGAAAAATTTTTATGTCAAGAAAAGTTGTTTTAGCAGGCGCGTGCCGTACGGCCATCGGCAAAATGGGCGGCGCACTTTCCAACGTCCCGACCCCAACCCTCGGTACCATTGTTATTAAAGAGGCTTTGAAGCGTGCAAACGTAGCACCGGAGCAGGTTGACGAAGTCATTATGGGCTGTGTGTATCAGGCCGGCCTTGGCCAGAACGTCGCCCGTCAGTCCGCTGTTTATGCAGGCATTCCGGTAACCGTTCCGGCGTTCACCCTCAACAATCTCTGCGGTTCCGCTCTGAAAACCGTCAACGTTGCTGCTGCGCTGATTGAATCCGGCGAAGCTGACATCATCGTGGCCGGCGGTATGGAAAGCATGTCCGGCGCTCCGTATCTTCTGAAGGATGCCCGTTTCGGCTATCGCATGAACAACGGCGAGCTGCTCGATTCCATGATTCACGACGGTCTGGAAGATACCTTCAACCACTACCACATGGGCATTACTGCTGAAAATGTTGCGGAGCAGTACGGAATCACCCGTGAAATGCAGGACGAGTTTTCCGCATTCAGCCAGCAGAAGTGCGAAAAGGCACAGGCGGAAGGCAAATTTGACGAAGAAATCGTTCCCGTTCCGATTAAAGTAAAAAAAGAAACCGTTCTGTTTGCAAAGGACGAAGGCCCTCGTGCAGGCGTTACAGCGGAAGGTATTTCCAAGCTGAAGCCGGCATTTAAGAAAGACGGCACCGTTACCGCCGCAAACGCTTCCGGCATTAACGACGGCGCTGCCGCCATCGTTCTGATGAGCGAAGAAAAAGCAAAAGAACTCGGCGTAAAACCGATGGCAACCTGGGTTGGCGGTGCTTCCGCCGGTGTGGATCCTTCCGTCATGGGTCTCGGCCCGATCTACAGCACCCGCAAGGTTATGGAGAAGACAGGCATGACCGTGGACGATATGGACCTGATTGAAGCAAACGAAGCTTTCGCCGCTCAGACTCTTGCCGTTGCGCACGATCTGAAATTCGACCAGTCCAAGGTCAACGTAAACGGCGGTGCTATCGCGCTGGGCCACCCGGTTGGATGTTCCGGATGCAGAATCCTGGTTACCCTTCTGTATGAAATGCAGCGCAGAAAATCCAAGTACGGCCTTGCCACACTCTGCGTAGGCGGCGGCATGGGCGTTTCCACAATCGTAAAAATGGGCGATGACGAATAATTAATAAACTGCAACTGCAGAAAGAAGGTTATTGAATTATGAGTTACGTAAAATACGAGCAAAAGGATTTTGTCGGGATTATTACCATTGACCGCGAAAAAGCGCTGAATGCCCTGAACAGCGAGGTCCTGACCGATCTTGAGGCTGTGCTGGACGGTGTGTCCATCGATACTACCAGATGTCTGATCATTACCGGCGCCGGACAGAAGTCCTTTGTCGCCGGAGCGGATATCGCCGAAATGAGCAGCAAAACACGGGCGGAAGGGGAAGCCTTCAGTGCAAAGGGCAACGCTGTTTTCAGAAAAATCGAAACCTTCCCGATCCCGGTGATCGCCGCAGTAAACGGGTTTGCTCTTGGCGGAGGCTGCGAGCTTTCTTTAAGCTGCGACATCCGCATCGCTGCTGAAAACGCAGTGTTTGCACAGCCCGAAGCGGGCCTCGGCATTACCGCCGGATTTGGCGGAACCCAAAGGCTTGCCCGTACCATCGGCATCGGAAAAGCTAAGGAAATGCTCTACACCTGCGGTAAGGTCAAGGCGGAGGAAGCCCTGAGGCTGGGCCTTGTCAACGCAGTTTATCCGGCGGAGCAGCTGATGGAAGAAGCTTTGAAGCTTGCCGGCAGAATCGCGGGCAACGCTCCGATCGCTGTCCGCGCCACCAAAAAAGCGGTCAATGACGGGATCCAGGTCGACATCGATTCCGGAATTGCCATTGAAGCCGCTCAGTTCGGTACCTGCTTTGAAACGGAAGATCAGAAAAACGCCATGGCGGCTTTCTGTGAAAAGCGCAAACCGGATCCTTTCGTAAACAAATAATTTCTATAAATAATCATTAATTTAGGAGGAATTAAAATGAAAGTTGGTATTATCGGCGCCGGAACCATGGGCTCCGGAATTGCCCAGGCGTTTGCTCAGACCGATGGATATACGGTTAAGCTTTGCGATATTAACGAAGAGTTTGCCGCCGGCGGGAAAAAGAAAATCGCCAAAGGATTTGAGAGACTGATTGCCAAAGGAAAGATGGATCAGGCAAAGGCCGACGAAATTCTTGCCAAAATCACAACTGGGACAAGAGAAATTGTTTCCGACTGTGACTTGGTTGTTGAAGCCGCTCTTGAAAGAATGGATCTGAAGAAGGAACTGTTCCAGGCGCTGCAGGGCATCTGCAAGCCCGATGCGATTTTTGCCACCAATACGTCATCTCTTTCCATTACGGAAATTTCCAACGGGCTCGACAGAGCGGTCGTAGGCATGCATTTCTTCAACCCCGCTCCGGTTATGAAGCTGGTCGAAGTAATCGCCGGCATCACGACTCCGGACGAGACGGTCGAAAAAATCAAGGCTATCTCTGTTGAAATCGGTAAAACTCCTGTACAGGTCAAGGAAGCTGCCGGTTTCGTTGTCAACAGAATTCTTGTTCCTATGATCAATGAAGCGGTTGGAATCTATGCCGACGGCACCGCTTCCGCTGAAGATATCGATACGGCAATGAAGCTGGGCGCCAATCATCCGATGGGCCCCCTGGCTCTGGGCGATCTGATCGGTCTGGATGTCGTTCTTGCTGTTATGGAAGTGCTTCAGTCCGAAACGGGCGACAGTAAATACCGTCCTCATCCCTTACTCAGAAAAATGGTCCGCGGCGGATTGCTTGGCAGAAAGACCGGTAAGGGTTTTTACGATTATACAAAATAAAGATGGTTGATTGTTGCAAATTATAGATTTTGGAGGAACGAGTATGGATTTCGTACTTAGCAAGGAGCATGAGATGCTCCGCACGCTGTACAAAGAATTTGCAGAAAATGAAATAAAGCCTCTTGCCCAGGAACTGGATGAAGAAGAGCGCTTTCCTGTAGAAACAGTCGAAAAACTGCGCAAATATGGTTTTTTAGGAATTCCCTTCCCGAAGGAATACGGCGGCCAGGGCTGCGATACGCTTGCATATGTTATGTGCATTGAAGAGATTGCGAAGGTTTGCGGCACGACCAGCGTGGTTGTGTCCGGACATACTTCCCTGGGCGCTTCCCCGATTTTAAAATTCGGTACTCCCGAGCAGATTGAAAAGTATTTTGTTCCGCTCGCAAAGGGTGACAAATTAGGCGCTTTCGCTCTGACAGAGCCGAACGCGGGTACTGATGCATCCATGCAACAGACGAAAGCTGTCCTGGAGGGTGACCACTATGTGCTGAACGGCAGCAAAATCTTTATCACAAATGCCGGTTATGCCGATACTTATATTATCATTGCCATGACGGACAAGAGCAAGGGAACAAAGGGCATCTCCGCGTTTATCGTTGAGAAGGACTTCCCGGGCTTCAGCGTAGGCAAGAAAGAAAAGAAGATGGGTATCCGCGGTTCTTCTACCTGTGAGCTCATTTTTGAAAACTGCATCGTTCCGAAGGAAAACCTGCTCGGCAAAGAGGGCAAGGGCTTTGGAATCGCCATGAACACACTCGACGGCGGCCGTATCGGCATCGCTGCCCAGGCTCTGGGTCTTGCGGAAGGCGCTTATGAGGAAACCGTCAAGTATGTAAAGGAAAGAAAGCAGTTCGGCAAACCGATTGCAAAATTCCAGAACACACAGTTCCAGATCGCGGATATGGCAACAAAGATCAAAGCGGCCCAGTTGCTTGTTTATCGCGCCGCTATGGCAAAGGATGCCCAGAAGGTTTATTCAGAAGAAGCTGCAATGGCAAAGCTTTTTGCGGCTGAAGTTGCAATGGAGGTTACCACAAAAGCAGTTCAGCTTCATGGCGGTTATGGTTACACGAGAGAATATCCAGTTGAGCGCATGATGCGTGATGCCAAAATCACCGAGATTTACGAAGGTACCAGCGAAGTTCAGCGCATGGTTATTTCCTCGAACGAACTTAAATAACTATAAAAGCCCAAAAGGAGTGACAATCTTTGAATATTGTTGTTTGCATAAAACAAGTTCCAAACACCAACGAAGTGAAGCTGGACCCGGTAACCGGAACACTGATCAGAGAAGGCGTGCCCAGCATCATCAATCCCGATGATAAGGCAGGCCTGGAAGCCGCCCTTCGCCTGAAAGACGAGCAGGGCGCGCACGTTACCGTTTTGTCCATGGGCCCGCCGCAGGCCGATGCCGCTCTGCGCGAAGCGCTTGCGATGGGCGCGGACGAAGCGATTCTGGTAACAGACAGAGCTTTCGGCGGTGCCGACACTCTGGCAACTTCCACAACGATCGCTGCAGCGGCCAAAACACTTCCATACGACCTGATTATCACAGGCCGCCAGGCCATCGACGGCGATACCGCGCAGGTTGGCCCCCAGATTGCCGAGCACCTCGGCATTCCGAATGTCAGCTATGCGGAGGAGATCAAAGTTGAAGGCGATTCCATCACCGTAAAACGCCAGTATGAAGACAGATATCATATCCTCAAGGTGAAAATGCCCTGCCTGATTACTGCTTTAAGCGAATTGAACCAGCCGCGCTACATGACTCCGGGCGGAATTTTTGACGCATACAGAAGCAAAGAAGTCAAAACCATTACCCGTGCGGATATTGAAGTGGATGACGCTCAAATCGGATTAAAAGGCTCACCAACCAGAGTTGCACAGACATTTACAAAGAGCTTGAAGGCGGCGGGTCAGCTTGTAAACCTTGACCCACAGGAGTCGGCTGAGTATATGCTCGAGAAACTCAGAGAAAAATTCATTATATAGTTGAAAGTGGTGAGCAGTATGGATATTCAAGAATATAAAGGCGTATTTATTTTCGTACAGCAGGTCGACAACAAAATAGCCGGCGTTTCTTTTGAGCTTCTTGGAAAAGCCAGGGAACTTGCTAAAGACATGGAAACAGAAGTGACCGCTGTTCTGCTTGGTTACAACGTATCCGGCCTTTGCAAAGAGCTGGCCAGACATGGCGCCGATAAGATTATCATGGTCGACAACAAGGCGCTCGAGGTTTATGCCACGGAGCCTTATGCACACAGCATGTATCACGTCATTGAAAAATACAAACCCGCAGTTGTCCTTTACGGCGCGACTGCAATCGGCCGCGACCTGGCTCCTCGCGTATCAGCCAGAGTGAAAACCGGTCTGACCGCCGACTGCACAAAGCTTGAAGTCGCGGACGACGGCTCCAAGAATCTGAGAATGACCCGTCCCGCATTCGGCGGAAACATCATGGCGACGATCCTTTGCCCGGATCACCGTCCGCAGATGGCCACCGTGCGCCCCGGCGTTATGCAGAAGATCAAGCCGATCGAGGGCGCGGAAGTTCCGGTTGAAAAGTATGATCTTGAAATCGGCGGGGACCACCAGAATGTGGAAATCGTTGATATTATCAAGAAGGTATCCAATAAAATGGATATCCAGGACGCAAAAATCCTCGTTTCCGGCGGCCGCGGCATGGGCTGTCCCGAGAATTTTTCCCTGCTTAAGGATTTGGCCGACGCGCTCGGCGGCACCGTCAGTTCCTCCAGAGCATGTGTTGACGCCGGCTGGGTCGAGAAAGACATTCAGGTCGGTCAGACAGGGAAGACGGTCCGCCCGAATCTCTACATTGCCTGCGGTATTTCCGGGGCTATCCAGCATCTTGCCGGTATGGAAGAGTCCGATGTGATTATTGCTGTCAACAAGGACGAAACCGCTCCGATCTTTGAAGTAGCCGATTACGGCATTGTTGGAGATGTTACCAAAATTCTGCCTCTGTTTACAGAAGAGGTCAAAAAGGCAATGGCTGCCCGCAACGCGTGATTTCGCACTGCTAAAATCAGGACTCCGTGTATATCATACACGGAGTCCTTTCTATGTACGAATTAAGGGAGTTTCCCCGGCTTTGCCGGGGAAACTCCCTTATAATTTCAGGCGCGGATGGTCATTTGTTTTCTTTCAGGTTTATTCTTTCAGACCCATTTTTTCGTCTATAAAGATACGTGTGTCCATCTGTTTCAGGTCGGGGGATATGATCGGCTTCATGGGCATATGGGCGAACACATCTTTTTCCAGATCAATACCGGGGGCGGTTTCCGTCAGCATAACGCCGTCCTCTGTCAGCTTGAACACGGCGCGTTCCGTAATGTACATAACCGGAAGATGATTCTTGATGGCTGTTTTTACGCTGAATGTAATATGTTCGACGCTCTCACGGAACTTATTGGCACTGCCTTCGTGCAAAATATGGAGTTTGCCGTCCTTTATTTCGGTTTTTAAACCGTTCGCCGTAAAGGTTCCACAGAAAAACACCTGTTTGGAATTTTGGGAGATATCAATGAATCCGCCGCAGCCGGGCAGCTTCGCACCGAATTTGGATACGTTTACATTGCCCTCCTTATCGGATTCGGCGAAGCCCAGGAACGCCTGGTCAAGTCCGCCGCCCTGATAGAAGTCGAACATGGAGGGCATGGAAATGATGGACTCGGGGTTCAGGCTGACGCCGAAGTCGATGCTGCTTTGCGGGTTGCCGCCAAAGATACCGGACTCTACGGTCAAAGAAAATTTATTTGTGATGCCTTCTTCCTGAGCGACGGAAGAGATGTATTCCGGGATACCGATCCCAAGGTTGACAATGCTGCCGTCCTTCAGCTCCATCGCCGCGCGGCGGGCAATGATTTTCTTGTTGTTCAGAGGTGCCGGGGTAAATTCGGAAAGCCCCATTCTGTGTTCGCCGGAGAAGCCGGGATTATACTGCGTGCCATAGTTCTGCATATGATATTTGATATCGCTGACAACAACTACCGCATCCACCAGAACGCCAGGGATTTCCACTTTCTGCGGGTCGAGAGACCCCGCTTCCACGACTTTTTCGACCTGTACGATCACGGTGCCGCCGGAATTTTTGCACGCCTGTGCCACTGCGAGCGTTTCCGCACGGACGCCTTCTCGTTCTATGGAAATATTTCCGTTCTCGTCCGCATAGGTGCCGCCCAGAATGGCGAAATCAACAGGGTGGGTCTTGTAGAAAAGATATTCTTTTCCGCCAATTTCCATTAGGCTGACCAAATCCTCTGCTTCCCGCGTAAGGGGATTCAGCTTCCCGCCCAGGCTGCGGGGATCGACAAAGGTACCGAGGCCCACCTGGGAGATGGTTCCCGGTTTATTTGCCGCCGTATCGCGGAACATGTGGGTGGTAACGCCCTGAGGGAAATCATACGCCAGTATTTTGTTCTCAATGACCAGTTTGCCGAGTCTGGGCGCCATCCCCCAGTGGCCGCCGATTCCCCGGCGTACCAGACCCTCGTGGGCCAGATGATTCAGCCCCTTTGTTTTTCCGTCGCCCTGGGCGGCGCAAAACAGCAGGGTAAGGTTATTCGGTTCGCCGGTTTCCAGAAAACGGTTTTCAATTTCCGTTGCGATTTCCTCGGCAACCGAGGCGCCCATAAATCCGTTTGTCGCGAAATTAATATTGTTTGGCACCAGATCGGCCGCTTGCCGCGCAGTCAATATCTTTACAGCCATTCTTCAATCCTCCGAAAAAAATACTTTGTTAATATTATATCATTTCCGCGTAAAATTACAAGTTCCTTTGTACCAAAATATGTCTTTTAGTGGCCAATACGGTAAAAAGATGCGATCTTTTGATAGATCGGCAAAGAATGATACCAAATTCTGCCATATTATGGTAAAATAATTTAAGAAAAGGAAAGCAGGTGAAACGTTTGACAGACCATGGCAACGCGAAAATGAAACTTCTATTATTATTAAAGCTGCTGAGAAAATATTCCGATGACGAGCATCCGGTTTCCGCGGTGGAGCTTTGCCGTCTGTTGGAGCAGGAGGGGATCGGGACAGAGCGAAAATCCGTCTACCGCGATCTTGATGTCCTGACGAAATTCGGGGTGGATATTGTCTATACCCGTTCCCCCCGGCAGGGATTCTTTATAGCAAAACGCGATTTTGAACTGGCTGAAGTCCGTCTGCTGATGGACGCCGTGCTCACGGCGCCCTTTATCACCAATAAAAAAACAGCCGAATTGACGGACAAGCTTTGCGAGCTTCTCAGCTGTCATCAGGCTGAAACGGTTTTGAAACAAATATATGTGGATCAACGCATAAAATTTGACAATGAAGAAATCTATTATAATATCGATACCATCAACCGGGCGGTTGCCCAGCATAAAAAAGTATCGTTTTCCTATCATCATCGCGTGATTGCGGGCGGGAAAGCGCAGCTGGATGAAGGCCGGGAATTTACCATCAGCCCCTACGCGCTTCTGTGGGCGAACGATAAATATTACCTGGCGGGGAATTATGAAAAATACGATACGATCAGCAATTACCGGCTGGACCGGATGAAACGGATCGCCTTGACCGCTTTGGAGGCGCGTCCGTTCAGCGAGGTCTGCTCCTATCGGGATTATTTCGATACCGCGGACTATCTTCGCAGAACATTCAATATGTACAACGGGGAACAGGAGCGCATTGTGCTGCGGTGCTCCAACAGCCTGCTCGAGACGATCGTCGATAAATTCGGCGGGGACATCGAGTTTTCCTGTCACGACAGCAACGCCTTCACCGTGAGGGCCTCCGTATATGTCAGCGACGGCCTGATTGAGTGGCTGCTGCAGTACGGGGACCGGGTGATCGTTCTGTCGCCGCAGACGCTGAAAGACGAGATGCTCAAGCGGATCGAAGCAATGCGAGCCGCGTATCAAATCACGTAAAAAACATGTGTTCCACGAAAATCTTGACGCCAATGCCCGTCAGGACGGTCCCGCCAAACAGTTCCGCTTTTGAAGAAAGCAGCTTCCCAAAATTTTTCCCGATATAAACGCCGATCAAGCAGAGGAAAAAGGTGACGGTTCCGATGATTCCCACGGAAGAAACCATCAGGGCTGCCGTTTTTGCGCCCACTGCGGACGGAAGAAGAATTCCGGTAGCCAGAGCGTCAATGCTGGTCGCAACGGAAAGAGTAACAAGGGTTTTGAAACCGATGTCGTTTTGTCTTTGACCGGTGCTTTTATCTTCCGGTTCTTTAGAGGATTCCATCATCATTTTGATTCCCAGGTAAGAAAGAAGAACCAAAGCGATCCAGTGATCCACCGCATTGATAAAACCTTCTCCCGCTTTTCCAATGAGCCAGCCGAGCATGGGCATAAATGCCTGAAAAAGTCCGAAGCTGAATGCAAGCTTTAAGGAGAATCTCGGTGTGACTTTTCGGATCGTGGCCCCGTTTGTAATGCTGACTGCAAACGCGTCCATGGCAAGACCCAAAGCAATGCCGACCAATGAAATGTAATCCATGGTTTTTCCTCCGAATCAAAAAAGACATGAATATTATCATACCTTTTTATTGAAGCGATGTCAATCATAACGATGGACAAGCTTTTGCTTTAATATAGTAATAAATTAATATGTTAAATCAATTGAGTTTCTGTTTTATTCATGATAAAATTTAGGTACAATTGGATGCAAGTTTAATGAGAAGGATAATGAATTATGATTGCTGTGATCGATTACGGTGCCGGAAACCTGCAAAGCGTTGTAAAGGCATTTCATTTTATCGGCTGTGACATCTTCGTTACGGCGGACAAGGAGGAACTGAAACACGCTTCCGCTGCGGTACTGCCCGGTGTGGGCGCGTTTGGCGACGCGATGAGCTGCCTGAAAAAAGCCGATTTCGTGACCCCGGTGCTGGATTTTATAGAGAGCGGCAAGCCCTTTCTGGGAATTTGCCTCGGTTTGCAGCTTCTCTTTGAAGGAAGCGAGGAAACTCCGGGAATCAGCGGGCTTGGCGTATTAAAAGGAAAAATTCAAAAGATTCCCGCGGAGACGGGACTGAAAATCCCGCATATCGGGTGGAATTCTCTTTCTGTGAAAAAAAACAACGGACTTTTTCAAAATATGGAGCCCAATCCCTATGTCTATTTTGTCCATTCCTACTATCTGAAAGCGGAGGACCCGGAGGTCGTCTCTTCCACCACCGATTACGGAGTCGCCATCGACGCCTCCATCCAGCGCGGCAATCTGTTTGCGACCCAGTTCCATCCGGAAAAAAGCGGGAAAACAGGCTTGCAGATGCTGAAAAATTTCGTATCGTTTGTTTCTTGATTTTTTGCGCGGAGGTTATGATTATGTATGCAAAACGGATTATTCCCTGCCTGGATGTAAACGGCGGCAGAGTCGTAAAGGGAACTTCCTTTGTCAATCTGCGCGATGCGGGAGACCCGGTGCAGGCTGCCATTGAATATGACAAACAGGGTGCGGACGAGCTTGTGCTGCTGGATATTACCGCGTCGTCCGATGAACGCGGCATTATGCTGAACATCGTCAGCAAGGTGGCCGAGCAGATTTTTATTCCGTTCACAGTCGGCGGCGGAATCAGAACGGTAGATGACTTTACAGCCCTGCTGCGGGCGGGTGCGGACAAGGTTTCCGTCAACTCCGCCGCGTTGAACCGCCCCGCCGTGATCAGCGAGGCTGCGGAAAAGTTCGGCAGCCAATGCGTTGTGTGCGCGATTGATGCGAAACGCAGGAAAGAGGGCGGCTGGACGGTCTATCAAAACGGAGGCCGCATCGATACGGGAAAAGACGCCGTGGAATGGGCGGTGGAAGCGGCCCGGCTGGGAGCGGGGGAAATCCTTCTGACCAGCATGGACTGTGACGGCGTGAAGAACGGGTATGATCTGGAACTGACTGCGGCGATTTCGCAAAGCGTCAATATTCCGGTGATTGCTTCCGGCGGGGCGGGAAAGCTTGAGCATTTTTACGATGCGTTTACCGCGGGAAAAGCGGACGCGGTTCTGGCGGCTTCGCTCTTCCATTTCGGGGAAATCACGATTCCGGAACTGAAAACATATCTCGCGCAAAGAGGAATCCCTGTCAGACAGTAAAAATGAGGCCGAATTTGATTCGGCCTCATTTTTTATGGATAGAACCTCTTTTTTTGGCATAAGAATTACTAATAAATTGGAGGTGCTGGAGATGAAGTTAAAAAAATTGTCGGCATGCTTCCTCGTGGTTCTGATGCTTATTTCAGTTTTGCCGGTGAAAGCGGCTGCACTGTCCGACACGGAGGTGAAAGCCCCGTCAGCCGTACTGATGGAGTCGCAGACCGGAAAAATACTTTACGAGAAGAATTCACATGAAAAGCGCCCTTGCGCGTCCATTACGAAGGTCATGACGCTGCTTCTCGTCATGGAAGCGCTTGATTCCGGTAAAATCAAGCTTACCGATATGGTGTCCACAAGCGAACACGCGGCGTCCATGGGCGGCTCCGACATCTGGCTGAAGCCGGGGGAGACGATGTCGGTGGACGACATGCTGAAAGCTACGGTAGTCGCCAGTGCGAATGACGCGGCCGTAGCGCTGGCGGAGTATGTTTCCGGCAGCGAGGATGAATTTTTGCAGCAGATGAATCAGAAAGCAAAGACCCTCGGCATGAAGGACACCGTTTTTAAGAACTGCAACGGCCTTGACGAAGACGGGCATGTCACCTCCGCGTACGATGTCGCGCTGATGTCCCGTGAGCTGATAAAACATACGAAAATCTTTGACTATACAAAAATCTGGATGGAAAATATCCGTGACGGCAAGACTCAGCTGGTCAACACCAATAAGCTGCTGAAGACCTATAAGGGGATCACCGGGTTGAAAACCGGAACCACCGGAAAGGCGGGCAGCTGTATGACGGCCACCGCCGAACGCGACAATGTGAAGCTGATCTCGGTTATACTGGGCGCGGCGGACACAAAGACGCGGTTTTCTGCTGCGTCCGCTTTGCTGGACTACGGTTTTGCCAACTGGTCTGTGACCACTCCCGCCGTTCCGCAGGAGGCTGCCAAGCCTGTCCCCGTGCTGAACGGGATGAGCGATACGGTTGAGACGACCGCCGAAACGGACGGCAGCATTCTGGTACCGAAAGGAAAGGCCGGAGAAATCAAATACAGCGTTTCTTTTCAGCCGGAAATAACGGCCCCGGTGACAAAGGGCCAGGTCGTGGGAAAAATCACCTGCAAGCTTGGGGACGAGGTTGTGAAGGAGTATAATATCTGTGCGAAAAATTCTGTTTCCGAGATAACGTTTGGCTCCGCCTTCCGGCTTCTGGCAAAATATCTGCTCAAAATGCTTTGAATAGAATTTATGAAATAATTATAAAATATAGTGCTCCTCCTTGCAAATGTAGCCAATATATTGTAATATAATCATATCGAACGTATCATTTAGGAGGAAGCTAAAAATGTCTGTCAGACTGGAATTAAAACATCTTTCAAGTTTTATCGGACAAAATGAATACACGGCGATTGCCCCGCAGATCCGTCAGGCCCATGAGGCTCTGCATTCAGGAAATTGTGTGGGCAATGATTTTATCGGATGGGTAAACCTTCCTACCGATTATGATAAAGAGGAATTTTCCCGTATTAAAGCGGCGGCGGAAAAAATCAAGTCAGATACCGATGTTTTTATTGTGATCGGCATCGGCGGTTCTTATCTTGGCGCACGCGCGGCTATCGAATTTTTAAATTCCCCGAATTATAACCTGGTCAGGAAAAATACCCCGGATATTTATTTCACCGGCAACAGCATCAGTTCTTCCGCGCTGAGCGAGCTTCAGGAGCTCTGCGAGGGCAGGAACGTTTCCATCAACATGATTTCCAAATCCGGCACTACGACCGAGCCGGCAATCGCTTTCCGGGTGCTCCGCAAGCTTCTGGAAGAGAAATACGGCAAGGAAGAAGCACGCAAGAGGATTTACTGCACCACCGACAAGGCGCGCGGCACATTGAAACAGCTCGCGACGGAGGAAGGCTATGAAACCTTTGTGATTCCGGATGATGTCGGCGGCAGATATTCCGTGCTGACGGCAGTCGGCCTTCTGCCCATCGCGGTCAGCGGAGCCGATATCGACGCGCTGATGGCCGGCGCGGCAAAGGCACAGCAGGAATTGAACAATCCGGATGTGGATTCCAATGCGTGTTATCAGTACGTAGCCGCCCGCAACCTTTTATACCGCAAGGGAAAAGAAATTGAAGTCCTTGTCAGCTATGAGCCGTGTTACTCCATGATGTGCGAATGGTGGAAGCAGCTGTTCGGCGAGAGCGAAGGCAAGGATCATAAGGGCCTTTTCCCGGCTTCGGTTATTTTCTCGACCGATTTGCATTCCATGGGTCAATACATTCAGGACGGCAGACGTTCCCTATTTGAGACGGTTGTTTTATTCGATAAAGCGAAAAAAGATTTGTTTATAGAAACAGACCCTGAAAATGTTGACGGCTTGAACTTTCTGCAGGGAAAGAGCATGGCCTATATCAATGAAAAAGCATTTGAGGGAACTGTTCTGGCACACGCTGACGGAGGTGTCCCCAGCGTTGTACTCCGCGCACCCGATTTTTCTGAAGAGACTCTCGGCTACATGGTTTATTTCTTTGAAAAGGCCTGTGCGATTTCCGGAAGCCTGCTCGGTGTAAACCCCTTCAACCAGCCCGGGGTCGAAAGCTACAAGAAAAACATGTTTGCTCTTCTTGGCAAGCCGGGTTATGAATCGGAAAAGAGTGCTTTGGAGGCGAGATTAAAGAACTAGCAAAAGCAGGAGTTTTCTCCGCTTTTGCGGAAATAATATAATATAGGAGGAGTTTTCATGATAACTCTTATCGTTGGCAAAAAAGGTTCAGGAAAAACAAAAAAGCTGATCGAAAGTGCAAACGACGCAGCAAAAAAGTCAAACGGCAATGTTGTAGTCATTGAAAAGGGTCTGAAATTGACCTACGATTTATCCCATCAGGTAAGGCTGATCGACAGCGATGCATACGGAATTCAGGGTGCGGACGCACTCGTTGGTTTTATCAGCGGTATTTGTGCAGGCAACTATGACTTGACGGATATTTTTGTTGATTCCACCTTAAAGATAATTGGGCATGATATGAAAGCCCTCGTACAGTTTACTGAAAAAATGAATGCCCTTTCCACGCAGGCAGATACCAAGATTTCACTTCTTGTTTCCGCGAGCAAAGAGGAGCTGCCGGAGGAAATCCGCTCCTTCTCCGTTCAGAGCTAAGGGCAAACCTTTCTTTCATAATGCTGCCGCAGGCGTTTCGTCTTCGGCAGCATCTTTATGAATATGAATATATTGTAATTTTCTATTGACAAAACATAGATAAATCTATATAATAAGCTAATGTAGCGCTGAGGTGTAATTATGCTTCTTGATTTGAAAAAGGTGTTTTCCGACAGGGAGGAAAGCTGTTCCTTTGACTACCTGCTGGATTTGTCATCTACTGATATCAATGGCTATCATCCTTTTGTTTCGCCTGTGAAGGTTCGGGGTACCGTGAAAGGTCAGGACGGCTTTGCGCAGCTTAACGCCGAGGTTTCGTTTGAGTTTTCCATTCCGTGCGACCGATGCACGAAGCAGATCGACAAATGCTATCATTATACCTTTTGGCATACCTTGGTGTTGTCTTTGGAAAATGAGGACGATGTCAGCTATGTGGAGGTTCCCGATTACCAGTTGGATTTGGACGAGCTGATCCGGGCGGATATTTTGCTTGAGCTGCCGTCCAAGTATTTATGCAGCGATGATTGCAAAGGCCTGTGTCCTTCCTGCGGGAAAAATTTGAATGATGGAACATGCGATTGTGATTTTCATCAGATTGATCCTCGTTTGGAGGCTCTTAAAAAACTAATAGATTAGTCTGAGTTTTATAAGGAGGTGCTGAAGATGGCGGTACCAAAGAGAAAAGTGTCGAGTGCAAGACAGAATAAAAGACGTTCAAATGTTTGGAAGATGAGTGCTCCTGCTCTGGTGAAATGCCCTAAATGTGGCGAGTTTAAAACTCCGCACAGAGTTTGTGGCAGTTGTGGTTACTACAACGGCAGGGAAGTAATCAAAAAAGAAGCATAAGCTTTGTTTGATTTTCCAAAAATGTAGAGAAGGAGCAATCCTTCTCTTATTTTTTTATGAAATCTTTGTGCAGCAGAGGAGTTATTATGTCAGTTAAGATTCTATCGGTCGATCAGGACAGCCCTGCCGAAAAAAAGAAGATATTGCCGGGGGAAACGCTTGTTTCCATCAACGGCAATGAGATTAACGACGTTCTGGACTACCGATTTTACGAGACGAGCAAGAACCTGTCCCTCCTGCTGACGGACAGAGACCGGAATCGCCGTACGATTTCCATCCGAAAAGGGGAATACGAGTCGATCGGGCTGGAATTCGAGACTTATTTGATGGACGAACAGCATTCCTGCCGCAACAAATGCATTTTTTGCTTTATTGACCAGCTGCCGAAGGGAATGCGCAGCACCCTTTACTTCAAAGACGATGATTCCCGTCTCTCTTTTTTGTTCGGCAATTACATTACGCTGACCAATATGAGCGACCATGATGTCGACAGAATCATAAAAATGCACATCAGCCCCGTGAACATATCGGTTCATACCACCAATCCCGAGCTTCGGGTAAAAATGATGGGGAACCGCTTTGCCGGGGAATCGCTTCAAATTTTGTACCGGCTCGCACAGGCGGGCATTAAAATGAATACGCAGCTCGTTGTCTGTAAGGGAATCAACGACGGAGAAGAGTTAAAACGCAGCTTAACCGATTTGGGAAACCTTTATCCCGCGGTGCAGAGCATTGCCGCTGTACCGGTCGGGCTGACCCGGTTCAGGGAAGGACTGTTCCCGCTTGAGTCGTTCGACAGGGATTCTGCGGAAGCGGCCGTCCGGATTCTGGAGGAATTCGGGGACCGCTTTACAGCCGAGTTCGGGGAAAGAATCTGCTATGCCGCGGACGAATTTTACCTGAAGGCGGGGCGTCCCATTCCGCCGGCCGAATTTTACGGCGATTTCGATCAGCTGGAAAACGGGGTGGGCCTGATGGCGAATCTGAAGCAGGAATTTGAGAGCGCTCTGGAAGATTTTCAGGCTCCTTCCAAGCCCCGCCGCGTTACGCTGGTAACGGGGACAAGCGTTTATAATTTTCTGAACTCTTTACTTGACGAATTAAGAATAAAATGCAATAATTTAGCATGTAATCTAATTCCTATCATGAATCATTATTTTGGGGATACCATAAATGTTACGGGGCTGGTAACCGGTACCGATATCATACAGCAGTTAAAGGGGAAAGATTTAGGCGACGAGCTGATTGTGCCCGCCGTTATGCTTCGCCGCGAGGGGGATATTTTTCTGGACGATATTTCCCTTGACGATCTGAGCAAAGCCTTGAAAATAAAAGTTACCGTATCTCCCAATGACGGATATGAGCTTTTGAATACAGTATTAGGGAGTTGATGTGATTGGCTAAACCTATAGTTGCAATTGTAGGCAGACCAAATGTCGGAAAATCGACACTTTTTAATAAATTGATCGGTGAACGGCTTTCCATTGTAGACGATACCCCTGGGGTTACCAGGGACAGAATTTATGGAGAATGCGAGTGGGGGAACCGAACGTTTTCCATTGTTGATACGGGCGGGATTGAACCCGATTCCGGCGACGTAATTTTAACCCAGATGAGGATGCAGGCCCAGCTTGCAATCGACGCAGCTGATGTGATCGTGCTTGTTACGGATATCCGTACAGGCGTTGTGGCCACGGACTCCGACATAGCGGCCATGCTGCTGAAAAGCGGAAGACCCGTGATCCTCTGCGTCAACAAGTGCGATACGATCGGGGAGCCTCCGGCGGAATTTTACGAGTTTTACAATCTGGGGCTCGGCGATCCGGTGGCGGTTTCTTCCGTTCACGGCCACGGCACCGGAGATCTGCTCGACAGGATTGTGGAGCATCTTCCCGATGAGGAAGAAGACGAGACCGACAGTGAAATCATTAAGGTTGCCATTATCGGCAAGCCGAATGTTGGAAAATCCTCTCTTGTGAACAAGATTTCCGGCGAGGAAAGGTGCATTGTTTCCGATATTGCCGGCACAACGCGGGACGCGATCGATACGACCATTGAAAATCAGCATGGACGTTTCACGCTGATCGATACCGCCGGGCTCCGCAGAAAAAGCAAAGTGGACGATTCCATTGAAAAATACAGTGTCATCCGTGCGCAGATGGCGATAGAACGGGCCGACGTCTGTGTGATTATGATAGACGCCTCGGTCGGGTTTACCGATCAGGATTCCAAGGTAGCCGGTCTGGCGCACGAAGCGGGGAAGGGCTGCGTCATTGTCGTCAACAAATGGGATATCATAGAAAAAGACGACCGTACCATGATAGAATACCGCAAAAAGCTGGAAGACGACTTTTCTTTCATGTCCTATGCCCCTATGATCTTTATTTCAGCAAAAACAGGCCAGAGGCTCGACCGTCTCTTTGACCTGATCAAGCATGCCGCAAACTCCAACTCCATGCGGATTGCCACAGGCATGCTCAACGATGTCCTGGCGCAGGCTGTGGCCAGAGTCCAGCCGCCGACGGACAAGGGAAGGAGGTTGAAAATCTATTACATGACACAGGCGACGGTCAAACCGCCTACCTTTGTATGCTTTGTAAATTCCGCACAGCTGTTCCACTTTTCATACCAAAGGTACCTTGAAAACCGAATCCGAGAGACTTTTGGACTGGAAGGCACCCCCATTCGGCTTATTGTGCGTGAGCGAGGAGATAAGTAAGGAGGAGTTACTGATGTTCAGTTATTTTAGGGATTTTGCACTGCCATCGGTTTTAGTAGCGCTTGTTTCATATTTTTTAGGAAGTATCAGTTCTTCTATCATTTTTACAAAAGCATTCGATCATAATGTGGATATCCGCACGCTGGGCAGCGGAAACGCGGGAGCTACCAATGTTCTGCGTTCCGTTGGCGTCAAGGCTGCGATTTTTACCTTTATTTTTGATTTCGCCAAAGGCGCGGTCTCCGTTATGATCGGCAGGGCGGTTTTTCAGTATGTTTGCAGCCAGGCTGCGGCGCCCCTGATGATAAATCCGCACGTTGTGGCGCAGTACGGCGCCTATATTGCGGGTGTGGCCTGCGTTTTCGGACATATTTATCCAGTCTATTTCGGTTTCAGAGGCGGAAAGGGCGTACTGACCAGCGCCGCGATGATCGCATTAATCGACTGGCGTGTGTTCCTGATCGTGATCGGTGTGTTTCTGGTTTTCTTCCTGACCACCCGGATTGTCTCTCTGTCCTCCATCTGCGCGGCGGCGACTTTCCCGGTTGCCACATTCATCATTACCTTTTTTATCGATTTCAGAGGAAATCAGGCGGCAGCCGGGCCGGTTCCGATTTCTTATGTATGGATCACGACCGCCGTTTCATTTTGTATGGGCTTTGTTCTGATTTATAAGCACAGAACCAATATTGAAAGAATCAAGAACGGGACCGAAAAGAAAATCACGATTAACCACAAAACATAAAAATCGCAGTGCCGCTATGGATTCCGGTCATAGCGGCACTGCTTTTATCCGTTTTTACGCAGAAAAAAGGAGCCCTTTAAGGCTCCTCTAAACATAATGTTTTTTTGATCAGACGGCCCGGGTTACCTTGCCGGAACGCAAGCAACGGGTGCAGGCGTAAATACGCTTAGGAGTACCGTTCACAACTGCTTTAACACGTTTAATATTGGGCTTCCAAGTTCTGTTCGCACGTCTGTGTGAGTGGGAGACCCTAATACCGAAAGCCATATCCTTGCCACAAACATCACATTTTGCCATGTGTCTGCACCTCCTTTAAAAGGACTGTTTATAGAATCGCAACAGTAGTATTCTATCAGATAATAAATGTAAATGCAAGCCTTTTCCGGCCTTTTTTGATGATATTATCCCAGAAAAATGAATTTCAGCGATAAATCTTCCGGTTTTTATCGCCTTGCTTGTTTTTTAGGCCGAAAGGTATTATAATAATATCCCATAAAGGAGACTATGATATGCTGTTTAACATGATCAGTGACGTTTTTTCAGGACAGCCGTTTGATATGGCTTCCGCTTTATCCCAAATACTGGCTACCCTGTTTATCATTTTCTGCATTCTGCCTCTGCACGAATGTGCGCACGGCTGGGTTGCCTACAAGCTTGGCGACAAAACTGCCAAATACAGCGGCAGACTGACTCTGAATCCGCTCGCCAGCATTGACCCGGTCGGTTCGCTGTTCCTTCTTCTGTTCGGCTTCGGCTGGGCGAAACCGGTTCCGGTTGATTCCCGGTACTTTAAAAACCCGAAACGCGACATGGCCATTACGGCTTTGGCGGGACCTTTGTCCAACTTGCTGGCGTCTCTCGTCGGCGCCGTGATTTATCAGGGGCTTTGGATTGCGATGAAGGCGAATGTCCCTGCGTTTGTCCAGACCTTCTTTATCGCCTATATCACGATCAATGTCGCCCTCGCGGTGTTTAATATGATTCCGCTGCCGCCGCTGGACGGTTCCAAAATTCTGGGCGCCTTTCTGTCCAGTAAAGCGCTTTACAATTATTACAGGTACCAGAACATTATCATCATGATTGCCTTCGTAGTATTGTTCAGCGGTATGCTCCGTGTTCCCCTTGCCGTTCTGCAGAGCGCCTGCCTGAACGTTGTGCTGTGGCTGGCGGAACTTCCGTTCAAACTGTTCGGCCTGTTATAAAAGGGAAGGATTATGGAAAAACTATCCTATAGGCTGCCTGTTTTTGAAGGGCCTCTTGACCTGCTGCTTTATCTGATTGCCAAAAATAAGCTGAATATCTGTGAAATTCCGATTGCCGAGCTTCTGGATCAGTACACGGAGCACATACAGGCGATGAAGGAACAGGATATGGATATCGCGAGCGATTTTCTGGAGATGGCGGCGCGGCTGGTCTATATGAAAACCGTTTATCTGCTCCCGAAGCACGAGGAAGCGGACGAGCTTCGGCGGGAACTGAGTGGACAGCTTCTGGAATATCAGGAGTGTAAGCGTGTTGCGCAGATTTTAGCCGAACATTTCAGTTTTAACGCTTTTGTCCGCGAACCTTCTGAAATACAGGTTGATCCCACTTACCGGCGGAATCATACGCCCGCAGAGCTTTTTCATGCTTATCATAACGCGGTGGGGAGGGGCAGGCGTCTGATTCCGCCGCCTCCCGAAGCGTTTTCCCACCTTGTTACGCATAAAACCGTAACGGTTTCCTCCCGGATCATCTATGTACTGCGCCGCCTTTGGCAGAGAGACGGCATCAGATACGAAGAATTGTTTGAGGAAAAACGGGACAAATCCGATCTGGTGGCTACTTTTTTGGCGGTCCTGGAGCTGGTGAAAGGGAAGCGGGTGCGTATCGAAGGCGGAAGCTGCAGCGCGGTGGTAAAATTAATCAATGGCGGTGTGAAAAATTGGAGATCAAGAAATTTCAGGGAGCAATAGAAGCGATCCTTTTCTCAAGCGGAGATCCGGTTTCCATTGACAGAATAGCGGACGCGCTGGAGCTGGACAAGTCCACCGTCGCGAAAATGCTTCAAAACCTGATGGACGAGTTCAACCGCGAAGAGGCGGGCGTCCAGATTGTAAAGCTGGAAGATCATTATCAAATGTGTTCCAATCCTCAATATGCCGAATATGTCCGGCGGATTTTGGATATGCGCCGCAACACCCCCCTGTCCCAGGCGGGCATGGAGGTGCTTGCCATTGTTGCCTATAATCAGCCGGTAACAAAGGCTTTTGTAGAGCAGGTCCGCGGTGTGGACTGTTCCGGGGTGCTGGGCAGTCTGACTTCAAAGGGACTGATCGAAGAGCGGGGCCGGCTGGAGCTTCCGGGAAGGCCGCTGCTTTACGGCACCACGCCTAATTTTTTGCGGTGCTTGAACATTTCTTCTCTCAGCGAGCTTCCTCCTCTTGAAAAATCACGGCAGGAGGAAAACGAGGCAGAGGAAATGGCGGACGTTTCCGCCGGATGACCGGATAAATGGATAAACTGCAGGAGGCATTATGACAGCTTTATTGATCGTTTTGGGAATTGTCCTGTTTCTTTTTGTCCTTCTGCTCTTTCCCGTTTCTGTTTCCGCATGTTTTGAACAGGAATTTTCCGCGAAAATCAAGTATTTGTTTTTCAGCTATCAAATTCCGCCGGAACCCCAGGAAACCGGGGAGCCGGAAAAAACTGGAAAGGAAGAAACAGGAGAAAAAAGTGACGCATATTCAAAATTCAGGGACATAATAAAGCGTAAGGGTTTATCCGGCTTTTTGGACATCATCAGTGAATTTGCCTCTATTGCCACAGGGGCGGCTAAAAAGCTTTTTTCTCACGTTGTCATTCAGCGTATTTTTGTTGATATTGCGGTTGCGGATGAAGACGCCGCTCAGGCCGCCATTTCCTACGGATGCACCTGTTCCGTGGTTTACCCTGCAATGGCGGTGCTTGTTACCCGAGTGAAATGCAAGGACTATCATATCCATATCGCTCCCGACTTCAATGAGAAGGAGTGCCGGATTTTCTTTACCTGTGAAATAAAAACAAAGCTGCTTTTTATTCTTTCGTCCATGCTGCCCGCGCTATTAAAATCACTGATGCTGCTGAAAAAAATAAAAATAAACCCGACTAAAATAAATAAAACGACAGATAAGGCGGTGCATTAAAAATGAGCGATCATCCTATTGAAGGCATGATGAATACAACTCTGGAAAAAATCAAACAAATGGTTGACATCAATTCCATTGTCGGCGACCCGATTACCGCACCGGATGGCTCCATTATTATTCCGATTTCCAAAATCAGCTATGGATTCGCTTCCGGCGGTTCCGACTTCCCGAGTAAAGTCCAGTCGGAAAAGAATTTTTTCGGCGGAGGTACCGGAGCCGGCGTTTCCATCAATCCGGTGGCTTTCATTACGATTTGCAACGGCTCGGTGAAAATGCTTCAGATTGATCCTTACAACAATACCGCGGACAGAGTGATCGGCATGTTCCCCGATATGGTCGATAAAATCAGCGGCCTTTTTAACAAAAAGGGCGAAGGAAAAAAATCAAAGAATGCTGAAAACAAAAACGGGGATGATGTTTCACAGACAAAAGATGTGAAACTGGACGATCCGCAAATATAATTTTTCAATATTGAAGCAACCGCTTGCATATAAATTTATAGGCAGGTGGTTGTTTTGTTAAAAAAGAAAATATCTTTATTTTTATGTCTGTTATTTTTCTCTTTTTCCTTTCCGGTTTTCGTATGGGCGGATGTCCAGCCGCAGGTTTCCGCAAAATCGGCGGTATTGATGAACGCGGACAATGGGCAGGTACTGTACGCGAAAAACGAAGATGACAAACGGCCCATGGCAAGCACGACAAAAATCATGACTGCTCTGATTACGCTGGAAACCGCCGCGGTGGATAATAAAATCGTTACCATAACGGACAGCATGGTTCGGGTGGAGGGTTCCTCCATGGGCCTGAAGCCCGGCAACAAGCTCAGCCTGAAATCTCTGGCGGAAGGGATGCTGGTCGTTTCGGGAAATGACGCGGCCAATTCCGCGGCCATCGCCATAGGCGGTTCCTTAGATGCCTTTGCGGAGCTAATGAATAAACGGGCGCAGCAGTTAGGGATGAAGGACACCCATTTTGTCACGCCCTCGGGCCTGGACAATTCGGAGCATTATACAACGGCCAGCGATCTGGCCAAATTGGCTATGGCGGCAATGCAGAATACCGATTTTGCGGCCATCGCCTCCCAAAAGGCGGTCACTGTGCAATATGTGAATCCGGTTCAGACTATCCGTTTTACCAATCACAACAAGCTGCTGAGCATGTACGAGGGCTGTATCGGGGTAAAAACGGGCTTCACCAAAAAATCCGGAAGATGTCTGGTTTCCTCGGCGGAACGGGATGGGGTCTGTCTGGTCGCGGTTACGCTGGATGCGCCCGACGATTGGAACGATCATCAGAAAATGCTGAATTACGGGTTCGCGCAATTATCCTCGTATCCCGTTGACGACTCTTCTTTCACTGTCCAGATCCCGGTTGTGGGCGGTTCGTCGAACCAGGTTATGGTGAAGGGCAGCGCGGGGAAAGAAATCGTTGTGACCGCTGATGAAATACCGAACATAAAAAGGACTGTTGAACTGCCCTCTTTTTTTTATGCGCCCGTACAGGAGGGGCAGACGCTTGGCGTTGTCAGGTACACGTTGAATGGGAAAACACTTGCCACCACGGACCTGATTGCCGACGGGCAGGTCCCGAGAGCTGAAATCCACAAAAATATGTTCCAGATATTTTGGGACTGGGTAAAAGATCTGTTTCTATAAATTAAATATAAAGGATGTATTATACGATGGCAAAAGATGTTAGGCTGCAAAAAATGCTTGCGGACTGCGGGGTTGCTTCCAGAAGAAAGGCGGAAGAAATGATTTCCGCCGGGGAAGTAAAGGTAAATGGCGTTACAGCAAAAATCGGGGATAAGGTGGATCCGAAAAAGGATAAGGTCAGCGTGAACGGCAGGCTGCTGGACACTCATGTGAAGCCGGTCTATCTCATGCTGAACAAGCCGCGCGGCTTTATCACCACCATGAGTGATGAAATGGACCGGAAATGTGTGGCAGAGCTCATTAAGGATGTGCCGGAGCGTATTTATCCGGTGGGCCGTCTGGACCGGGAGTCCGAAGGGCTTCTGCTGATGACGAACGACGGTGAATTTGCCAACGCGATGACCCACCCGTCGCTGCACATTCCCAAAACCTATCGCGTAACGGTGCATCCTTCCATTTCGGAAGACCAGCTGACCCAGATAGCGGTGGGCATCGTAATAGACGGCAGAAAAACCGCGCCCGCCAAGGTCAACGTTCTTTCTCAGGAGGCCGGGCGCGTGGTGCTGGAAATCGTTCTGTACGAAGGAAGAAACCGTCAGATCCGCAAAATGTGCGAACAGCTCGGTCTGGAAGTAGCACGGCTGAAGCGGATTGCGGTCGGTCCTGTAAAGCTTGGAATGCTCCAGCCCGGAACGTGGCGGCTCCTTACCTCCGAGGAAGTCAAAAAGCTTACTGCCGGGGCAAAAGCGGACAAGCAGAATAAAGAAGCGGGGAGTGAAGCGGATGATTTCCATTCTGGCATTAAACGACCGGGACAGAGCCGCCCAAATCATACGGACCGTTCCCGCCGCAGAAAATAATGCGCGGGTTCTCGTGATGATGGATGGGGATCGGGAACTGGGCTATGTGGCCGTCGACATGCAGTCTTCGGTGATCCGGATGCTGAAAATGGAGATCGCCGGGTGCGAAAGCCTGGAAGATTTGGATGCCCATGGCCGTTTGTGCGCGGACAGTATGCTCCGGGCCGCCGCCTCCTACGGAGCGGCGATCGGCGCCTATCGGATGGAATCCCGGATAGACGGGCTTCAGGAGTTCCTTTCCGGATGCGGTTTTTTATGGTCAAATGATAAGTTCACAAGTCCTCTGTCGAATTTTATAAAGATATGTAAAAAATAAACAAAATTTTCCGGAAATACTTGCTAACTTCTTTGTAATATATTATACTTAATTTGATTTCGTTAATTTTTTTACATGAAAATTCATTATAAAACGGAGGAATGGAAAATGAGTAAGGTCGATTGTGCGGAACGGCTGCGCACCGCCCGTGACACGGCGAAAAATGCGACAGGCTATCGACGTATCAGCACTCTATTTGACGTAGGCAGCTTCAATGAAATCGACGGCTTGGCCAGGTCTGGGGAAGACTATGCGGAAGTTGTTGCGGGTTATGGCACAATTGAAGGCGTCCCCGCTTACGCTTTTGCCCAGAACAGCGACGTTGCGGGCGGTGCCATGTCGAGCGCTCAGGCTGCAAAAATCAAAAAGCTATATAATCTCGCCCTTAAAACAGGACTTCCTGTCGTTGGGATTTACGATTCTATCGGCGGCAGGCTGAAAGAGGGCGGCAATATGCTGGCGGCTTACGGCGACATTCTGTTGACCGCCAATCATCTTTCGGGAGTTGTTCCTCAGATTTCACTCGTGCTGGGTCCCTGCATCGGTACATCCGCGATGATCGCCGCCAGTGCCGACATTGTGGTGATGTCGGATAAGGGCGAGCTGACCATCGATACCAATGGGGAACACGGTTCCGCAGAGGAGGCCGCGGAGCTGGGCGTTTGCCATCTTGCTGCCGGTGACGAGCAGGACGCGATTTCTTCCGTACGCAAGCTGATTACCCTTCTGCCTTCCAATAATCTTTCCGGGGCCCCGGTCTTGGACATGCAGGGTTCCGCCGACACGGCCGATCTGACCGGTGACTCCGATATCCATTCCATTCTTTCGGCGGTTTGCGATGACGACAGCTTTCTGGAGCTCAGTGAAAAATACGGCAAAGCCGCTGTTACGGGACTGTCCGAGATCGACGGCTCAACCACAGGCGTCATTGCCTTGACCGGCGTGCTGGATGCGGACGCCTGCGCCAAGGCGGCGCGCTTTGTAAGATTCTGCGATGCGTTTTCGCTGCCGGTCGTCACCTTTGTAAACGCTGAAAAATTCACTTCCCTGCGGGAGGCCTCCAAGCTGTCCAGCTGCTATTCGGAAGCAACGACCGGAAAAGTCGCCGTCATTACCGGCTCGGCTTACGGTCCTGTTTACGTTGCGACAGCCGGGCGCGGAGCCAATGCCGATTATACTATGGCCTGGCCGAACGCGGTAGTTTCTCCGCTTGCACCGGAAACCGCGGCCGTATTTCTCTGGAATGACCGTCTGGCGGGCTCCGCCGATCCTGTTGCGGACCGTAAGCAGCTGATTGAAGAATATAAAACAACGGAAGCGTCTCCGTTTGGCGCTGCTGCCCACGGATTTGTGGAAGACATTATTCTTCCGGAAGAAACAAGAATCCGCGTGATTGCCGCTCTGCAGATGATATCGGGCAAAAGAGTTTCCGGTCTTCCCAAGAAACACAGCAACATTCAAATATAGTTACCGCAGATCAATTTGAATTATTTAGGAGGTCAAACATATGAAAAACCTTAAAATAACCGTTAACGGCACTGTTTATGATGTTCAGGTTGAAGAAGTAAGCGGTTCTGCTCCTGGAGCCGCGGCTTCCGCGCCCGTCGCCCCGGCCGCCAAGGCTGCGGCCCCCGCACCTGCTCAGGCAAGTGCTCCCGCTGCACCGGCGCCGACACCGGCTCCCGCTCCGAAGGCGGCTGTTCCGGCCGATGCGGAACTGATTTCCTCCCCAATGCCGGGCACGATCGTTTCCGTTAACGTGACCCCGGGCCAGGCTGTGAAAAAGGGCGACGTCCTGCTGGTTTTAGAGGCGATGAAGATGGAGAATGAGATTATGGCTCCGCACGACGCTGCCGTCGCGGCGGTTCATGTAAACAAAGGGGACAGTGTTGATTCCGGCACTCCTCTTGTTTCCCTCCAGTAAGGGGGCATTATCATGGCTAAAAAAATTGGAATTACCGAAACGATTCTGCGCGACGCTCATCAGTCTTTGATTGCAACCAGAATGCCCATTGAAGACATGCTGCCCATCCTTGATAAGCTTGACAAAGTCGGGTATCATTCTCTGGAATGCTGGGGCGGCGCCACCTTTGACGCCTGTCTGCGCTTCCTGAACGAGGACCCGTGGGAAAGATTGAGAACCCTGCGCAAAAATTGCCCGAACACAAAGCTGCAGATGCTTTTCAGAGGGCAAAATATGCTTGGCTACCGTCATTACGCCGACGATGTACTGGAATATTTTGTCCAGCGTTCCGTAGCGAACGGTATTGACATTATCAGAATTTTTGACGCCCTGAATGATATCAAGAATTTGAATGTCGCCATCAAGGCCGCCAAAAAAGAGGGCGCTCACGCACAGGTCGCCATTTCCTATACGACCGGCCCGATTTTTACTCATGAATATTATATTGACTATGCGAAGAGGATCGAGGAGACTGGAGCGGATTCCATCTGCGTTAAAGATATGGCCGCCCTTTTAACGCCTTACGAGACCTACGATCTTGTCAAAGCTATCAAATCCGTGGTGAAAATCCCGGTTCAGCTGCATACGCATTATACCTCCGGCCTTGCTTCCATGTGTGAGCTGAAAGCCGTGGAAGCCGGTGCCGATCTGCTTGACACGGCCATGTCTCCTATGGCGCTGGGAACCTCCCACACTCCGACGGAGTCCATGGTGGCGGCGTTCAAGGGAACGGAATACGATACCGGCCTGGATTTGGTCCTGCTCAACGAAATCAGGGAATATTTCATGACCCTGAGAGCGAAGTACATCAAGAGCGGCCTGCTCGACCCCAGCATGCTGGCGACAAACACGAAGGCCCTGATTTATCAGGTGCCGGGCGGAATGCTGTCCAACCTGCTTTCACAGCTGAAACAGGCCGGCAAGGCAGACAAACTGGAAGAGGTTCTTCAGGAAGTCCCGCGTGTCCGCAAGGATTCCGGTTATCCGCCGCTGGTTACGCCTACGTCCCAGATCGTCGGCACGCAGGCTGTGTACAATATCATCACCGGCGAGCGTTACAAAATGTGTACGAATGAATTCAAGGATCTGGTTGCTGGAAAATACGGCTCCACTCCTTTGCCGATCGACGACGAGTTTGCGAAGAAGATTATCGGCGATACGCCGAGAGTCACGTGCCGTCCGGCCGACCTGCTGCAGCCCGAACTCGAATCCCTTCGCAAAGAGTGCGCCCAGTGGACGGAGCAGGAGGAAGACGTTCTTTCCTATGCCCAGTTCCCGAAGGTCGCAACCGACTTCTTCAAGAAACGCGCGGAGAAAAAATACGGCATTGACGGAAAGCACGCAGATGCCGAAAAGATGGTTCATCCAGTCTAATATCCTTTTCCCGATCAATTCAGCCCCAAAATTGGGGCTGAATTGTTTTGCTCTAGTTGACAATTCCTATGGAAAACTGATATTATTATTAATAATGCTCTTTGTTCAAAATGGAAGACAGCTCTGCCACGATAAATTAAAGTGAATTGAGATGATACTGCGTGATTAAAAGCATGACGGGCTTTGGAAGATGCGAAGAGGTGATCAACGGAAGGGACATTATCATTGAGATTAAATCCGTGAATCACAGGTATTTTGAGTTTTCATCCCGGATTACCCGCGGATATGGTTTTTTGGATGAGAAATTCAAATCATACCTGCAAAGCAAAATTTCCAGAGGGAAAATCGACGTTTATGCTTTCATTGAGACCATGGAGGATACGGATGCCCAGGTGCTGGTCAACCATTCTCTGGCGGCGGGATATGTGAACGCGCTGCGGGAGCTTGCGCAGCGGTACAGTCTGCGGGATGATATTTCCGTGGGGACCGTTTCAAGATATTCCGATATCTTCACCGTCCATAAAGCGCCCGAAGACGAGCAGATCATTTGGGATTCCGTCCGGCAGGTCACCGACCAGGCGCTGGCTGCGTTTCTGAAAATGAGAGAAATAGAGGGGGAACGCTTAAAGGCGGATGTTTTGCAGCGTGCGGAAACGATTCTGCAGACGGTCGGGAAAATCGAGGAGCGGTCTCCGCAGACCGTAAGCGAATATCAGCAGAAGCTGACCCAGAAGCTGACCGAGCTGTTGAGCGACAGCAATATCGACGAACAGAGAATCCTGACCGAAACTGCTATTTTCGCCGACAAGATCGCTGTCTCTGAAGAAACCGTGCGGCTTCGCAGCCACTTTGAACAGTTCTCCAATATGCTGAATTCCAATGAGGCGATCGGCCGTAAGCTGGATTTTATCGTACAGGAAATGAACCGTGAGGCAAATACCATCGGTTCCAAATGCATTGATTCCCAAATCGCGTACATGGTTGTGGATATCAAAGCGGAGATTGAAAAAATCCGCGAACAGATACAAAATATTGAGTAATCATTGCTAAGGCAATGGAGGGGGATATCTTTATGAAGCTTATTAATATCGGATTTGGCAACATGGTTTCCGCCAACCGGCTTGTTGCGATTGTCAGTCCGGAATCCGCTCCGATCAAACGCGTGATACAGGACGCAAAGGAGCGCGGCACTTTGATCGACGCAACCTACGGCCGCCGCACCAGAGCGGTGATTATCACGGACAGCGACCATGTGATTCTGTCCGCCGTGCAGCCGGAGACCGTCGCCAACAGGCTGAATGACCGCGAGGAAGACCTTACCGATGAGGAGCTTGATGACGATGAAGAATAAGGGGCTTCTGATTGTGTTTTCCGGTCCGTCAGGTGCGGGAAAAGATACTATCCTGAAAAAGCTGCTGGAAAAGAATCCGAACGTCCGCTTATCCGTATCGGCTACAACCCGTCAGCCCCGTGAGGGAGAAGTCCACGGCAGAGATTATTATTTTGTGGACAGAGATGAATTTATCAGAATGACACAACAGGACGAAATGATTGAAAGCGCGGAATACTGCGAAAATTTTTACGGCACTCCGCGCAAACCCATTGATAATTGGCTTGCAAATGGGGATGTTGTCATTTTAGAAATCGAAGTGCAGGGCGGGTCCCAGATTAAAAATAAATGTCCCGACAGCGTCAGTATTTTTATCCTTCCTCCATCGCTCGCGGCGCTTGAGCAGCGGCTGAAGGACCGCGGAACGGAAAGCGAAGAAGCGATACAAAAAAGGCTTGCTGTCGCCAGAAATGAAATCCTGGAAGCAGTCCACTACGATTACGTCGTGATTAACGATACGGTCGATCATGCGGTCGACGAAATTATTCACATTATTTGTGCTGAAAAGCATAAAGTAAAGAGAGATAATCTTTTAATTGAAAGGATACTGAATCATGCTTAAACCATCTGCAGATTTGATTGTAAAACCAAATCAAAGCCGTTATTCCCTTGTGATCGCTGTTTCAAAAAGAGCGAGAGAAATTGCGGCCGATGCTGAAAACAGGGGAGAAATCCTGATTGAAAAACCGGTTGATGTGGCCGTTCACGAATTGATGGAAAATAAATACAAGATTGTCGAGCCTGACAGCCGTTCCAAAGAATGATCCAACGAGGTATAAAATGTCCGATTTTACCATTGCAAAAGTAGCGGTAGATAAGACCGTTTATCATTTCGATAAGGCTTTTGACTATACGGTTCCTTCCGGGCTTCTCGCATCGGTGAAGCCGGGATGCCGTGTAATGGTACCTTTCGGTGGGGCTGACAGCAAGCGGCAGGGAATGGTCCTCGCACTGGCCCATCAGGACAGTGCGGAAAAACTGAAGCCGGTTTTGGAGCTTCTGGACCAGGCTCCGCTCCTTTCTCAGGAGTCACTTCGCCTTGTTGTCTGGTTGAAAGAACATTATTTCTGCACGCTTTATGATGCCGTCAAACTGCTTTTGCCAACGGGAATCAACTTTAAAATCAGGACGGAATATTCTCTTGCCGTTCCCGTTCCTTCTTTGGATATAGATAGCTTGGACGAAGTTGAAAGACAGATCGTTCTCTATCTTTCTCATGCCGGCGCCTGCGTCGACCGTGATAAGCTTTTAAAGGAGCTGGGGCTTTCCGGCGATTCCAATGTCCCTGAAAAGCTCTGTAAGGCGAACATTCTGGTAAAAAGCAGCGGAACTGTCCGGCAGATAGGAGACGCCTCGCAGAAAATGGTGCGGTTAACCGAAAATCAGGAACCGCATAAACTGACGTTGAAACAGAAAAGCGTTTACAATCTTCTCAGCGATGTCGGCAGCGCTTCTTTAAAGGAGCTCTGTTATTTTGCGGGTGTTACCCCTGTGGTTGTGGACGCGCTGGTCAAAAAAGATATTGCGCAATACTACGAGATTGAAATTTATCGGAATCCCTACGATCATATTCAGAACGGCGGGCCCGCGGAAGATATCGTCCTTTCTGCGGAGCAGCAGCAGGCATACGCGAATTTATACCGGCAATACACTTCCGGCAGCGGCGGGGTTTCTTTGCTGTACGGTGTTACCGGCAGCGGAAAAACGTCCGTTTTTATGAAGCTGATCGATGCGGTCAGATCGGACGGCCGCGGCGTGATTGTGATGGTGCCGGAGATATCCCTCACCCCTCAGACGATCTTTTTGTTTCACCAGCGCTACGGAAGGGATGTTGCTGTTTTTCACAGCGGACTGTCCCTTGGGGAGCGCATGGACGAATGGAAAAGAGTCAGAAACGGGGAAGCGCTGATCGCTGTTGGAACGCGTTCAGCGGTTTTTGCTCCGTTTGACAATCTGGGACTCATCATTTTGGATGAGGAACAGGAATACACCTATAAATCGGAATCGTCTCCGCGCTATCATGCGCGGGATGTGGCAAAGTTTCGCTGCGCCTACCATAAGGCGCTGCTTGTACTGTCCTCGGCGACTCCGTCCATTGAAAGCTATTATCTTGCACAGAATGGGCGTTACAGCTTCAATATGCTTTCCACCCGCTACGGTAATGCCGTCCTTCCCGAAGTAACGGTGGTGGATATGAATGCGGAAGTGGAAAGCGGAAACAATACGATTTTGAGTTCGGTTCTGCATCAGTCATTGGATGAGAACCTGAAAAACGGCCGTCAGTCGATTATTCTGCTGAACCGCAGGGGATATAACACATTTGTTTCCTGCAAGGCTTGCGGCCATGTCATGACGTGTCCGAACTGCAGCATTTCGCTGACATACCACTCTGCCAATCACCGCCTGATGTGCCATTACTGCGGCTATTCCATGCCGCTGGTCAAAGAGTGCCCCCAGTGCCATGAAAATAAGGTCCACTTCACCGGTTACGGCACGCAGCGGGCCGAACAGCAGCTGCGGGAGCTCTTGCCCGATGCGCGTATTCTGAGGCTGGACACCGACTCAACGATGACGCGGTTTGCCTATGAGAAAAAACTCCGGCAGTTTGCCGAAGGAGAATACGATATTATCATCGGGACACAGATGGTCGCAAAAGGGCTTGATTTTGAAAATGTTACGCTTGTCGGTGTGCTTTCGGCTGATCAGACGCTTTACAGCGACGATTTCAGGAGCTATGAGCGCGCGTTCGACCTTCTGACACAGGTAGTCGGCCGTTCGGGCCGCGGTCAGTTTGCGGGGAAAGCGATTATTCAGACCTTTACCCCGGAAAACGATATTATCAAGCTTGCCGCCAGGCAGGATTATCAGGAATACTATGAAGGGGAAATTGCGATCCGAAAAGCGATGCTCTATCCTCCTTTTTCAGATATTTGTGTTGTCGGTTTTGTAGGCGGTACGGAAGCGAAAGTGCGGGAAGCCAGCAAAGCCTTTTTAAATATGCTGAGAACTCTTGCACAAAGCGAGTATTCCGGGCAGCCGATGAGAGTGCTGAACCCCTCTCCGGCATTAATCGGGAAAGTAAGTAATAAATATAGATATAAATTGATCATTAAATGCCGCAATCATACAAAATTCAGGGAAATGATCTCTCGCCTGCTGATTCAGTTTGCGGGAGTGCGTGAATTTTCCTCGGTATCGGTATTTGCGGATATGAACCCTGACAGTATTATGTAACTTGGAGGTATAATTATGGCGATACGAAACATTATAAAAGAGGGAGATCCGTTTCTGAATAAAGTCTCCCGTCCGGTAGATAAATTTGACAAAAAGCTCGCAACCCTGCTGGACGATATGCAGGAAACCATGCACAGCGCCGACGGAGTCGGCCTTGCCGCGCCGCAGGTGGGGATTTTGAGAAGAGCCGTTATCATCGATATCGGCGAAGGTCCGATCGAGCTGATCAATCCTGTTTTTCTGGAACAGAGCGGGGAGCAGGAATGTCTGGAGGGCTGTTTGTCCGCCCCCGGGCAATACGGCATTACGAAGCGCCCGATGCATGTAAAGGTCCGCGCGCAGAACCGTAAAGGGGAATTCTTTGAAATAGAAGGGGAAGAACTGCTCGCCACGGTGATGTGTCATGAGATCGACCATCTGGACGGTATTTTGTTTAAATCGCATGTGATTCATATGCTGAGTGATGAAGAACTGGCGAAGTTAAAATAAGAAAAGCGGGTGATTCAATGCGTATTGTTTTTATGGGAACGCCGGACTTTGCCGTTCCGTGCCTGAAAAGCCTGATTGACGCGGGGCATGATGTCTGCGCTGTTTTTACGCAGCCCGACAAACCGAAGGGGAGAGGCTATACGCTTACGCCGCCTCCAGTCAAGGTGCTGGCCGGCGAGAAAAATATCGAGGTCTTCCAGCCGAAAACGCTTCGCACCGCCGAAGCCGCCGAAACGATCCGGAATCTGACCCCCGACGTGATCGTTGTCGTCGCCTACGGAAAAATACTACCGAAAGAGGTTCTGGAGATTCCTCCTTACGGCTGTATCAATGTTCACGCGTCCCTTTTACCGAAATACCGCGGGGCTGCCCCGATTCAGTGGTCCGTGATCAACGGTGAAAAGACCACGGGTGTTACCACAATGTATATGTCGGAAGGACTGGATACCGGAGACATGCTGCTGACCGCCCGGACGGAAATCGGTCCGGAGGAAACCTCCGGCGAGCTGCATGACCGGCTTTCTCTGATGGGCGCGGATCTGATCGTCGAAACTCTTCAAAAAGTAAAAGACGGAACGATTCAGCGCATTCCGCAGAGCGAGGAAAACACCTGCTATGCCTCCATGCTGACAAAAGAGCTTTCCCGTATTGACTGGAACCAGCCGGCCGGTACGATCCACAATCTGGTTCGGGGACTTTCCCCGTGGCCTGTGGCAAATACGACCTATCACGGCAAGCTTTTGAAAATTCACAGAACCGGACCGGCGGGCCAAAACAAAGGCAAGCCCGGCGAAATTCTGACGGCGGACGGTTCGTTTGTTGTCTGCTGCGGGGAAAAGACTGCCCTTGAACTTCTGGAGGTTCAATACGAAGGCGGGAAAAAAATGAACGGAAAAGATTTTCTTCGCGGGCATCCAACCGGCGAAGATTTTATGGTAAAATAAAGGAAGTAACGGAGGGATTATAATGGGTATGGGATTTTATTATTTTGACTATACATACTTCGTATATATTGTGCCTGCGCTGATTGTGACAATGATTGCACAGTTTCGGGTAAAGTCGACTTTTGAGAAATATTCCCGTATCTCAACGGCAAGAAATATGACGGGAGCACAGGCGGCCTCCAGTGTCGCGCAGTTCGGCGGCGCCCCCGGCGTACAGGTACAGCGCATATCCGGCAGCCTGACCGACCATTTTGATCCCCGGGACAATACGATCAGCCTTTCCGACCAGGTTTACTCTTCTACCTCTATTGCGGCGCTTGGTGTGGCCGCTCACGAAGCGGGTCACGCGATTCAGCACGCGCAGGGATACCTGCCAAACAAAATCCGCACCGTTCTGGTTCCCATCACGAATTTTGGGTCCCGGCTCGCGGTTCCGCTGATTATTGTCGGACTGTTTTTGCCTGTTCAGTACGACTTTGTTGTGAATCTGGGAATTGCCCTTTACAGCTTTGCCGTATTGTTCCAGCTCGCAACGCTTCCTGTAGAGTTCAACGCCAGTTTCCGTGCAATCCGCGCGTTGGACGAGGCCGGTATTTTGTATCCCGATGAGCTGGAGGGCGCAAAAAAAGTTCTGCGGGCAGCGGCAATGACATATCTGGCTGCAAGCTTTACCGCCATTATGTCCCTGCTGAGACTGCTTGTACTCGCCGGAAACAGAAGGGGCAGAGATTGATGGACAGTGCGAGAGCCGCAGCACTGGCCGCTCTTTTGCATGTCGATGTGAACGAAGGCTATTCCAACATTGTTCTGGACAAAACGCTGGCTTCCTTTTCTTTGGAAACGCGCGACAAGGCGCTTGCCTCCGCGATTTTTTACGGAGTGCTGGAACGTCGGATCACGCTGGACTACTTCATTAGCCGATTTTCCAAAATGCCGCTTAAAAAGCTTTCGCCGCAGGTGCTGGAAATCCTGCGTATGGGCGCTTATCAGATTTTATATCTTGAAAAAATTCCAAAGTCGGCTGCGGTCAACGAATCTGTTATTCTTGCAAAAGAAAATAACGCTGTAAAGGCATCTGGCTTTATTAATGCGGTTCTTCGGTCTCTGATCCGAAATCTTGAAAATTTAAAGATTCCGGATGCCGAAACGGATCAACTGCTGTCTCTCAGCATTCAATATTCGTGCCCGCAATGGCTGATTGCTCTGTGGCAGAAATCATATGGGGAAGAATGTACGCTCCGTTTGCTGGAAAGCACTTTTTCAAAGCCGCCCGTATTTGCCAGAACGAATAATATTTGTATTTCTGAGGAAAACTTAATTGAAAAGCTGAATATGGAAGGCGTAAAGGCTATCCCCATTACATGGATAGATCAGGCAGTCGAATTGCAGCAGACGGGCGCGATCGGCCAGTCGGAAAGCTACCGGGAGGGCTTGTTTCACATACAGGATCTTTCTTCTCAGCTCTGCTGTTTTTTATTTCATCCTCTTCCCGGCGAGCGGGTCATCGATGTATGCTCCGCGCCCGGAGGAAAAGCCTTTACCATGGCCGAACTCATGGAAAACAAGGGCGAGCTTCTCGCCTTTGACAAATATAAGGGAAAGGTGAACCTGATCCGTCAGGGAGCGCAGCGCTTAAAGCTCTCTGTAATCAGCGCCGCCGTACGGGACGCTTCCGCTGCGGAAGACGATCTGTCCCCGGCGGATAAAGTCCTTTGCGACGTACCGTGCTCCGGTCTCGGAATCATTCGCAGAAAACCGGAAATTAAGTATAAATTACCGTCAGCTATTGACAGTTTGCCTGATTTGCAGTACCTTATTCTGTGTAAATCATCAAAACTGGTCAAGACGAATGGAACTTTATTTTATTCAACCTGCACTTTGAACCCGAAAGAGAACGGCGAGGTGGCGGAAAGATTCCTTCGGAACAACCATGATTTTGAGCCTTTGCCGCTCAATCTGCCCGATCAGGTTTGCCATGCCGTCGAAGGGGAACCGGAGAACCAGCTGACGCTGATGCCTCACGTTCACGAGACGGACGGCTTCTTTATCGCGGCTTTTCGAAGAAAACAGGAGTGGATGTCTTGAGTTTGCAGGATCTGAAATCAATGACTCTCGAAGAAATCAAAGCCGATTTTGCCGCTGACGGCCAACCGGCTTTTTGTGCTTTGCAGGTTTATAAATGGCTGCATCGCGGAGTGGAAGATTTTGAACAAATGTCCGATCAGTCGAAAGCCTTTCGCCAGGTACTGTCGGAAAAATATTACATAGCGAATGCTGTGATAGAAAAAAAACTGGAATCCCGTTTGGATGAAACCGTAAAATATCTGTTTCGCCTGAATGACGGAGAATATGTGGAAAGCGTTCTGATGGACTATCATCACGGTCATACGATCTGTATTTCCACACAGGTCGGCTGCAAAATGAGCTGTGCGTTCTGCGCAACGGGGAAAAGCGGTTTTTCACGGAACCTGACGGCTTCCGAAATGCTTGCGCAGATTCAGTCGGCCCAGAAGGATGCCGGTATCCGGATATCCAATGTTGTGATGATGGGGATGGGAGAACCGTTGGATAACTATCAGAACGTGCTTCGCTTTCTGGAGCTGGTTTCTTCCGATGAGGGAATGAACATCGGGATGAGGCACATTTCTCTTTCCACCTGCGGCGTTGTGGATAAAATCTATGATCTGGCGGAAAAGAAGCTTCAGCTTACCCTGTCGGTGTCCTTGCACGCGCCGAACGACGAAATCCGCTCCAGAACCATGCCGGTCAACCGGAAATGGGGAATGGAGGAGCTGATGAAAGCGTGCCGGTACTATGCCGATATGACGGGCCGCCGGATTTCTTTTGAGTATGCCATGATTCACGGGGTGAACGACAGCGACGCCTGCGCAAGGGAGCTTGCGGGAAGACTCAGCGGGATACTCAGTCATGTCAATCTGATCCCTGTCAATGATGTCAGCGGAGCCGGATTTAAAAAAAGCTCTGCCGACCGACTGCAAAAATTCAGCCGCGTCCTTTCGGGTAAGGGAATCACCGTCACCGTCCGCAGGACGCTCGGCTCGGATATCAATGCTTCCTGCGGACAGCTCAGACGCAGGTACAAAGAGGAGGTGGCCAATGTTGAAAGTATTCAGTAAAAGTGATATTGGCCTTGTCAGACAAACCAATCAGGACGCCTGCAAAAGCGGTACCTTTTCCGAACATTCCGCGTGGGCCGTTGTCTGTGACGGAATGGGCGGTGTCAACGGAGGCAATATTGCGAGTGAAATTGCGGTAGAGAAAATTTCCGAAAGTATTGCCGCATCCTATCATGAAGGGATGACTGACAGTTCCGTAAAGAATCTGATGATGGCGGCGATTCACAACGCCAATCTCGCCATCCATGACGAAGCAATGAACCATATCCAGCTTACCGGTATGGGAACGACCGTGGTCGCGGTGATCGTTTCGGACGGGGTTGCCCATATTGCCCATGCCGGGGACAGCAGGGCGTATTTAATAACGGAAAATAATATTCAGCAATTGACTACGGACCACTCCATGGTACAGGAAATGGTTAATAATGGGGATATTACGGAGCAGCAGGCAAAAATCCATCCCCAGAAAAACATTATCACCCGTGCACTTGGGGTCGAACCTTCCATTCAAATTGATTACTGCGAAAATGAGTTTCGTTCCGGCAGCATGCTTTTGATCTGTACGGACGGTCTTACGAATTATATCGATGCCAAACAGATTTTTGCGCTGTCCAAAACCATGGACGCCGACAGCCTGACAGACAAGCTTGTAACGCTCGCGAAAGACTGTGGGGGCGGTGACAACATTACGGTTGTCATCATTGAAAACTACTGCTGACAGGAGTTGATTTTATGGATAAGTACACAGGGAAACGGCTCGACGGACGCTATGAAATACATGAACTGATCGGTACCGGCGGAATGGCTCTGGTTTACCGCGCGTATGATACGATTGACGACCGTACGGTCGCAATCAAAATACTCAAGGACGAGTTTTTGGGAAACGACGAGTTTATCCGCCGGTTCAAAAATGAGTCCAAGGCAATTGCAGTGCTTTCCCACCCAAACATTGTCAAGGTTTACGACGTCAGCTTTGGTGACAGAATCCAGTATATTGTCGAAGAATTTATCGATGGAATCACGTTAAAGGAATATCTGGATCAGCAGAAGGAAATCAAATGGAAAGAAGCCATCCATTTTACCGTCCAGATTCTGCGCGCGCTTCAGCACGCTCATGAGAAGGGAATCGTCCACCGTGACATAAAGCCCCAGAACATTATGCTGCTGCAGGATGGGACGATTAAAGTGACCGATTTCGGCATTGCCCGTTTTTCACGCAGTGAAACGCGGACGATGACGGACAAAGCCATCGGGTCGGTCCATTACATCGCGCCGGAGCAGGCGAGGGGAGATCTGACCGACGAAAAGGCGGACATTTACTCCGTAGGGGTCATGCTTTACGAAATGATTACGGGACGTCTTCCGTTTGAAGCCGACAGCGCTGTCTCCGTCGCCATTATGCAGCTGCAGGCAGACCCCAAGCCCCCCAAGGAAATCAATCCCTCCGTGCCGGAAGGCCTGGAGGAAATTACGTTAAAGGCGATGCAGAAAAATCCCACGCAAAGGTATCAGTCTGCCGCCGAAATGCTCAGAGATATCGAGGCTTTCCGGAGAAATCCCAGCATCAGCTTCCAGTACAAATATTTTATTGATGAGAAGCCTACCAAATATATTGACGCGATCAACACGGTAAAGGGAGCGGAGCCTTCCGCGTACAACGATAATTATGAATATGAGGAAGAACCGTCCAGAGCACCCAAAAAGAAGAAGAAAAAGTCGACCGCCTCTTTAGTGATCGCAGGGATTGCCTCTGCGTTTCTGATTGTCGTCATCGGCTTTGGAATCGCCGCGCTGTTTCACAGCTGCAACAGTGGAGTCGGAAATATTGTTTTACCGGATTTCAAAGGAAAAACCTACGATGAGGTAAAAGAAGAAGTAAAGAACAACGATCAGTATAAAAATCTGACCTTTGTTACCGAAACGAAAAACGACTCTACTCAGAAAACGGGCATTGTTCTGAGCCAAAGCCCCAAAGAGGGCACAACCGTAAAAGCCAATGCGGAAATCACCCTTACCATTAATGCGGGCGGCAAACCGGTCTCTGTCCCCGACGTTTCCAACAAGACACAGGAGGAAGCGATCGCCGACCTGGAAAAAGTAAATCTGCTGTACGACGCTTTGCCGGTGATCGACGATCAGACCGAGAAGGGCCATGTAAAATATACCGATCCGGCCGCGGGAACGCAGGTTACGGAAGGAACAAAGGTGAAGATTTATATCAGCACCGGCGGCGAGGAAGAAAAAACGGCCGTTCCTGCCGTGATCGACAAAAATATAGAGGATGCCAAAACGGAAATTATCGCGGCGGGTCTGACAGTCGGGGATATTACCGCACAGGATGACAGCGATAAAGCAAAGAACGTGGTCATCGAAACCTCCCCCCTGCCCGGCGTGCAGGTCGTGAAAGGCAGCGCGGTATCCATTGTCATCAGTTCCGGTAAGAAATCGGAGAAATCCATCGATGTCTTTGTCAAGCTCCCGAAAGAAGTGACACACGACATCAACCTGAAAGCGTATTTGGGCAACGAGCTCCAGACGGAAAAGACCGTGAACCCGTCCTATAACGACGTATGTCAGCTTACTTTTAAAGGCAGCAGCGGCAAGAAGCAGCTGATTATTCAGCTGGACGGAAACAAGTATCAGGAGTTTACGCTTGACTTTGACGCGGGCACTTCCACGGCAGGGGAAAGCTATCCGTATAACAATGCCAGCAGTACGGGGGGAAGTAGCGATATCCCGAGCGGCATCATCACTCCTTCGGACTGATGCTTATGGATAAGATAAACGGTACCATTATAAAAGGTATCGGCGGTTTCTACTATGTGGAGGCCGCCGATACGCTGTATGAATGCAAAGCAAGGGGCGTTTTCCGGAAAAACAAGGTGACCCCTTTCGTCGGCGACCGTGTAACCGTCAGTCTGGAGAAAGACGGGACAGGCACGATTGAGGAAATATTTCCGCGAAAGAACTCTTTGGTGCGCCCGCCGGTTGCCAACATCGATCAGCTGGTGATCGTCGTGTCGATCTGCGATCCGTCCCCCAGCACGCTGATAATTGACAAAACCATTGCTGCGGCGGAGGATAAGGGGATTGAGCCTGTTATCGTGATCTCCAAAAGCGATTTGAAAGACTGCCAGTGGCTGAACGATATTTATCAGACGACCGGGATTCCGCTGCTTACGATTTCTTCGGCTACGGGAGAGGGAGTTGAAGAAGTGGAGAAGCTGCTGAAGGGGAAAATTTCAGCTTTTACAGGAAATTCCGGGGTTGGAAAATCCTCTCTGCTGAACAGGATCGATTCGCGCTTCCATCTTCAGACCGGAGAAATCAGCCAGAAGCTTGGACGCGGTCGGCACACCACAAGACAGGTTGAGTTTTTAAAGCTGGGGGAGAATACCTATGTTGCGGATACGCCGGGCTTTTCTTCCATCAGTGTGGAACGCTACGATCTGGTGAAGAAGGAAAACCTTCAGTATTGTTTCCGGGAATTTGAACCCTATCTGAATCAGTGCAAATTTGTCTCCTGCTCCCATACCTGCGAAAAGGGCTGTGCAGTTCTGAAAGCGGTGGAAGAGGGGACGATCAGTAAATCCCGTCACGAAAGCTATGTCGCCATGTACAATGAGGTAAAAGAGTTGAAAGAATGGAATATGAAATGAAAAAATGCGTGATTATCGGTTCGTCGCCCTGCGAATACGGCGGGATTCTGAATGAAATCGATCGTGATCATTCTTTTATTATTTGCGCCGACGGCGGTCTGGATGTTGCGCTGGAGCATCATCTTACGCCCGATCTGCTCATCGGCGATTTCGACTCTGTAAAGAATGAATTGCCGAAAAACATTGAAACGATCCGTCTGAACAAGGAAAAAGACGATACCGACATGATGGCGGCCATCAAGGAAGCGATCAAAAGAGGATACCGTGATTTTACTCTTTTCGGTGCTCTGGGCGGCAGGATCGATCATTCCTTTTCCAATTTCTGCGCTTTACAGTATCTGGCTTCTCAGGGCTGTAAAGCGGTGATTGCGGACAGGGACTGCCGGGTATTCCTGCTTTCCGGCGGCCGTCTGACGCTGAGCGGGCTGAAGGGCCGGATGATTTCCGTTTTCCCTTTTGGCGTCGGTTTCTGTACGGTGAGCTATGAGGGAATGAAATATCCGCTCAGGGAAGCGTCCATTTCCTCCGCTTATCCGCTCGGCGTCAGCAATGAGATCACGGAAGATCAGGCGCAGATTTTTGTTCACAGCGGAAATGCCCTGATTTTTTTACTGTCATAAGCGAACCAAAATCTTTGCCGCTGAATATAATGAGGATAAGACAAAAGAAATATCGTCTTATTTTGATAATGGCGGTGAGCTGGATGTGGCAACGAAATAATTGCTTAATTGCAAAATGCTCGGTTGCTTTTGGGCTCGGGCTGGCTGCCTCTTGTTTTTGCCCAACGGGATTAATCCTGTTTATAGTAGCGATCATCATGATCATATTGGGAATCACACTTTTAAGGTGTGGAACATAATGGGAGGTTTGTGAGATGAAAGTAGTCGTTTTGAAGAGCTCGAAATTTTTAGGATTTGTATTACGAAAGTTTTTTAACATAAAAAAAGAATCTTAAAAAATGGATGCCGGCTGCTGATGCAGCCGGTAATTTTTTATGCGAATGCGCATAAACCGTACAAGATTAGAATAACAATTAGGTAGAAACAGGAAAAGGAGAGAACCTTTATGGATTATATGCTTAACCGTGAGGCATTGGCCACCAGCGAAGTGATTTATGATGGCTGCCAGGAGCAGCCGGTGGATCTCGACATCAGCCTGCCTGACTACTGCCCCGATATACAGCGCATTTTAAAGTGTCAGGTTTATCCGCACATTAGCTCCAGGAGCATTACAGGGGACAGACTGGCGCTTGAGGGCAGTTATACCGTGAAAATACTCTATCTTGATTCCGGCGGTACGGCTGTTCACTGCTATGAAACCAGTCAGTCGTTCTCCGCTGCCATCCAGTTGAAGCAGACTGCCGACAACGCGCAGATTTTTGCGTTTACCAGGGTGGAATATATTAACTGCCGTGCGACCAGCCCCCGGCGCCTGGACATACACGGTTCTTTTTCCGCATGCGCGAAAGTGATTGTGCAGGGGGAGAACGAGGTGGTCTCCAACATAGACGGCGAGGGAGTGGAAGAGCAGAAAAACACTCTGTCGATCAACAAGATGGCCGGGTTCGCTCAGCAGCAGTTTACGGTGGAAGAGGTGCTGGAGCTCGGGCAGGGCAAACCGCCCGCGGATAATCTGGTCCGTTCCGACGCGTTTGCGATGCTTCAGGACTATACTCCTGTCGCAAACAAGCTGATGATCAAGGGAGAAGTATGTGTAAAATTCCTGTATTCCACAGCGGATAACGAAGCTGCTCTGGAAGTGATGGAGTACGCGCTTCCGTTCAATGAAATGGTTGACTGTGAGGGAGCCTCAGAAAACTGCATCTTCAATATTCAGCTGAATGTTTCCGGGCTGGAAGCACAGATCAAAAACGATTATTCCGGTGACCAGACCTACTTTGACGTTCAGGCCAGGGTGTTTGTGAACGCATCCGCCTATCAGAATTCCGACGTTACCATGGTAACGGACGCCTACTCCAAACAGTATGAGCTAAACATCAACTCCAAACAGAAAAGCATTGAAAATGCTGTTGAATTCATCAACGATACCGATATTCACAAGGGTTCTCTGGCACTGGAGGATGTACCGATTTCGAAGATTATCGATATCTGGAATGAAATGAGCACTGTTTCTGCCGACTATGCGAACGGACAGATCAATTATAAGGGGAAATTCAATATCTGTGTGCTTGCTCTGAATCCGGACAATAAGCCGGTCTATTTTGAACGGCTGATGGATTTTGAATATGCCCGTCCTTACCAGGCGAAAGAGGATAATATCAAATGCAGCGCCTCGATGCTTGTAGCGGGAATCAGCTACCGGATTACAGGCGGAGGAATAGATCTGAAGGTTGAATTAAGGCTCAGCGCCGGAATTTACAGCCAATACAGCCTGAAGCTGATCACGGATGTCGCAGCTGACGAAACCAAACCCAGGGCACAGGACAAATCCGCGGCATTAAGTATTTACTACGCCAATGCGGGTGAAAGCTTATGGAATATCGCCCGTGAATACTGCACCTCGGTCAATGCGATTAAACTGGAAAACGACCTTGCCGGTGATGTCGTTGAGAACAGGGGGATGCTGCTGATTCCTATGTAGATTCCTTGAGAGACATTCGCAATAAAAATTAAATTTCTCTGCCTGAGGGGGAGGTAAAATGGAAGAACGCAATATTTACAGTGACATTTCCCAGCGCACGAACGGTGATATTTATATTGGGGTGGTAGGCCCGGTAAGAACCGGAAAATCTACTTTTATTAAGAAATTCATGGATACCATCGTCGTTCCGAACATGGATTCAAGCTACAGGCGCGACCGCGCGATCGATGAAATGCCGCAGTCCGCCGCAGGACGTACCATTATGACGACGGAACCGAAATTTATTCCGGAACAGGCCGTCAAAGTAAAAGTGGATGACAGCGCCACCTTCTCGGTGCGCATGATCGACTGTGTCGGCTACATCGTTCCAAGCGCGCTCGGATACATAGAAAACGATCAGCCGCGCATGGTGATGACCCCGTGGTACGACGAGCCGATTCCGTTCAACATGGCTGCGGAAATCGGGACCAAGAAGGTCATTACGGAGCATTCGACCATCGGGCTGGTCATCACGACCGACGGCAGCATCAGCGATATTCCCCGGGAGGAATACGAGGAAGCGGAAGAGAGGGTCGTGAAAGAGCTGAAGGAAATCAACAAGCCTTTTATTGTCCTTCTCAACTGTACCGACCCGAATTCGAATTCCTCGGCTTCCATGGCTTCGCAGATGCAGGAGAAATACAAGGTGCCCGTCGCGCCCGTCAACTGCCTTGAAATGGAAGAGGGGCAAATCAGGGATATTCTTTCCAAAGTGCTGTTTGAATTCCCGGTGAAGGCAATTAAGGTCGATATGCCGCGCTGGCTTTCCAGCCTTGAAAAAAACCATTGGCTGCGTTCCGCCGTCTACGGCACCATCCAGAATTCGGCTTCGAAAATTTCCCGGATACGGGAAGTCGGGTCGATCGTCAACGATATCAATCAATGCGAATATGTCAGCGGGGCGAAAACCGAATCCATCGATCTGGGAACCGGCAACGCGCGGGTCGCCGTCAATCTCCAGCCGAATCTGTTCTATAAAATTCTGGGTGAAAAAACCGGTATCGATATTGAGGACGAGGGCGGGCTTCTCGACAGCATCCTCGGACTTGCAAAAATCCGTGATAAATACAATAAAATCAAAGACGCCTATCAGGATGTGCAGGACACCGGCTACGGAATTGTGATGCCGGATATTGAGGAGCTTACGCTCGACGAGCCCGAAATCATCAAGCAGGGCGGCAAATACGGGGTGCGCCTGAAAGCCGCCGCGCCTTCCATCCACATGATGAAGACGAAAATTACGACGGAGCTGACGCCAATTGTGGGTTCCGAGCAGCAGTCGCAGGATCTGATCATGTATATGCTGAAAGAATTTGAGGAAAGTCCCTCCAAAATCTGGGAATCCAATATCTTCGGCAAGAGCCTGCATGAGCTTGTCAACGAGGGACTTCACAACAAGCTGTACAGAATGCCTACGGACGCACGGGATAAGGTGCGCGAGACGATAGAGCGGATCATCAATGAAGGCTGCAACGGCCTGATATGTATTATCCTGTGAAATGCATAAAACACAACCGCAAATGTGATTCGGCAAAATTAGCCGAATCACATTTTTTTATTGATAAATCTGCTACAAACCTTTATAATAAAAAAAGACTATGTTTTACTACTCGTTAAAGAAAAGGGAGTGTACCGATGTTTACGATTGTGGAGAAGCGGATATTGAATGATTCAATGACATTGATGGCGGTAGAAGCGCCATATATTGCGAAAAAGGCGAAGGCCGGCCAGTTCATTATTCTGCGTGTCAATGAATTCGGGGAAAGGATTCCTCTGACGGTAGCGGATTACGACCGCGAAAAGGGAACCATTACCATTATTTATCAAAAGGTCGGAAAGACGACCCTGATGCTGGATCAGCTGAATGTCGGCGACGCGATTCTGGATTTCATCGGGCCTTTGGGAAAAGCGACCGAGCTGGAAGGCTATAAAAACGTGACGGTGATCGGCGGCGGCGCCGGCTGCGCGATCGCGTACCCGCAGGCGAAGGCCCTGCACGGCATGGGCGCGAAGGTGGACATGATCGCGGGGTTCCGGAACAAAGACATCATCATCCTGGAAGACGAGATGAAGGCGGTCAGCGACCATCTGATTTTAACCACGGACGACGGTTCCAACGGCAACAAGGGTTTTGTGACCGACGCCCTGCGTAAAAATATTGAGGACGGCGCCGGGTATGACCTGGTCATCGCCATCGGACCGCTCGTCATGATGCGCGCCGTCTGCAACCTGACAAAGGAATACAACATCAAAACGCTGATCAGCATGAACCCCATTATGATCGACGGGACCGGCATGTGCGGGGGATGCAGGCTGACGGTCGGCGGAAAGACCAAATTCGCCTGTGTGGACGGTCCGGATTTCGACGGCCACGAGGTGGACTTTGACGAGGCCATCAAAAGATCGAGAACCTATTCTGAGTCGGAAAAAGAAGCGACGCGCGAGTACAACTGCCGCTTGATGGAGGGTGCGAAAAATGCCTAATATGTCCAAAGTAAAAACGCCGATGCCGGAGCAGGACCCCAATGTGCGCAACAAGAACTTTGAAGAGGTCTCGCTCGGCTACACGGAAGAAATGGCCATGGAAGAGGCCAAACGGTGCCTGAACTGCAAAAACAAGCCGTGTGTCGGCGGATGCCCGGTCGGCGTACGCATTCCCGAGTTTATCGGCTGCGTCGCTTCCGGCGATATGGAAAACGCTTACAGGATCATTAAGACGACGAACTCCCTTCCCGCCGTCTGCGGAAGGGTCTGCCCTCAGGAATCCCAGTGCGAGCAAAAATGTGTGCGCGGCATCAAAGGGGAGCCGGTGGGAATCGGCCGGCTGGAGCGCTACGTGGCCGACTGGCACATGAAGCACGGCGGAGCCGAGACATTTGAGGAAAAGCCGAACGGACACAAGGTCGCCGTGATCGGGGCGGGCCCCGCGGGCCTGACCTGCGCAGGAGATCTGGCGGCCCTGGGGTATTCCGTTACCGTGTTTGAGGCGCTGCATACCGCGGGCGGCGTACTGATGTACGGCATCCCGCAGTTCAGACTGCCGAAGGAGATCGTGCAGAAGGAAATCGACGGCCTGAAGGACAAGGGCGTCGACATCCGGACCGATATGGTCATGGGCAAGGTGCTGTCGGTAGACGAGCTGTTTGAAATGGGCTATGAAGCCGTATTCATCGGCACCGGCGCCGGACTGCCCAGCTTTATGAATATTCCCGGCGAAGAACTGGTGGGGACTTACTCGGCCAATGAATTCCTGACGAGGGTAAACCTGATGAAGGCCTATCTGGACGAATACGACACCCCGATCATCCGGCCGAAGAACGTCGCCGTCGTGGGCGGCGGCAACGTGGCGATGGATGCCGCGAGGACCGCCAAGCGTCTGGGCGCGGAGAATGTGTATATTGTGTACCGCCGCGCCGAAGAGCAGATGCCCGCGCGGAAAGAGGAAATCCACCACGCAAAGGAAGAGGGCATCCTTTTCAACCTTCTGCGCAATCCCGTTGCCATCCATGGCGACGAAAACGGCAGGGTCAGGTCGATCGAGTGCATCGAGATGGAGCTTGGCGAGCCGGATGCCTCCGGCAGACGCAAGCCGGTGCCCAAAGAGGGCTCGAACTTTGAGATTCCGGTGGACTGTGTGGTCATGGCGATCGGCAACTCGCCGAACCCGCTGATCCGCTCTACGACCGAGGGCCTGGAAGCGAACAGGAAGGGCTGTATCGTTGTGGATGAAGCGACCATGGCGACGACCCGGGAGGGCGTTTACGCCGCGGGCGACGCCGTCAGCGGCGCCGCAACCGTGATCCTGGCCATGGGCGGCGGCAAGGAAGCCGCACGCTCCATCGATCAGTACATTCAGGCCAAAGCAGACAAAGCAAAATAAGGACAAACCGACCAAACCGCCGTATTTTACGGCGGTTTTTTTATATCAGGGCATCTTCCGCCGGCATCGGACATATTATTATTAGGATTATAATGATGCAGGAGGAATAACAATGGACGATCGGTATGAAGATAATCGGTATGATAAAGATTATGAAGATGACTACGAAGACGATGACGACGGTTATGTAGAAGATCATTACGAGGATGTCTACAGCAGAAATGACAATAGGAATTACAGGAATTACGAAAAAGATGATCAGCGGGACTATGAAAGGAATTATGAAAAGGACTACGATGGACAGCAATACAGAAGGAACAAAAAAGCGAAAACCCTCAGCACAAGACTGCTGACCACCATTCAGATAACGGTATGTTCGATCATTTTGGCCACGGCGATCTTTCTCCGGGTCTTTGGGGGCAATGCATATCTGATCATCAAAAACTGGTATCTGCAGAACGTCAATAATTCCATTGTTCCGACTGAGGACATCGACCACGTAAAACATACCGTTGTGGAGATATTGCCGTCGGTTACCGATTTTTTTACAAAGCCGCGCGCTCAGGAGAATCCTTCCCAGGTGGAAAGCGCTGCATCCCAGCCCGGTGTGACTTCCCAGGCAAGTGAGAATCCCCAAGGCGGCGCCAATTCGCAGGCAAATCCCGGGTCTCAGGCCGGTACTGCTTCCCAGGCTGACGCAGGTTCCGCGGCAAATTCATATCAGCCGGAGAACCAGCAGGCGGCGCCCTCCCAGCAGGTCAGCGGCTGATGTCTTTTTCCATCAAAAACTGCCGTGTGACCGTCGATTTTTTATTTGTGGCCTTACTGGCAGTTTTTTTTCTGTTTGACAGAAGCGGAATGGCTGTTCTGGGCCTTTCCTGTGCTGCGCTGCATGAACTGGGTCATTTGGCGGTCATGGCCGCGTTCGGAACGGCACCGTCACAGATTCGATTTACCCCCTTCGGCATCGATGTGATTAAATCTGCGGGCATCGACCGGTCCTATTGGCGCGACGCCGCCATTTCCGTCGCGGGACCGGGAACCAACCTTGCCGCCGCGCTGATCTGTACCCTCGTTAATGAGCGTTATTTTCACTTTTTTATCCTTGCCAACCTGGTGCTGGCAGGGTTTAATCTGCTGCCCGTGGAGCCGCTTGATGGCGGTCAGGCACTGTATTCCGTCCTTTGTACCCGCTTGAACTCCACTTTGTCCGCAAGGATTGTAGCCGTCACCTCATTCGCGGTTTTAACGCCGCTGGCAGCGATTGGTTTTCTTTTTCTCTTCCGTGCCAACGGCAATTTTTATCTTCTAGCCGTATCCGTTTATTTAATCTTTCTGCTCCTTTACAAGAACGGAAGGTATTATTGATTTGCATTCTCCGTACGCGGGCGGTATAATAATAAAACATATACTGTGCGGAGGATACGAATGGTCAATAAAAAGATAGAAAAACTGCTTGCAAACGTGCAAAAACCGGGCAGATACGTTGGCGGCGAGCTCAACTGCGTGATGAAGCATGCGGATGAAGTGGATGTGCGGTTTGCATTTTGTTTTCCCGATATATACGAAGTGGGCATGTCGCACCTCGGGCTGAAAATTCTGTACAGCCAGCTGAATACCGTACCCTATGTCTGGTGTGAGCGCGTATTCGCCCCTTGGGTGGATATGGAAGAGGAGATGCGTAAAAACGGCCTGCCGCTCTATGCGCTGGAAAGCGGGGACAGCGTCCGCGACTTCGACATCATCGGCTTTACCCTTCAATACGAGCTCAGCTATACCAATATATTAAATATGCTCGATCTGGCGGGAATCCCGCTGAAAGCCGGCGACCGGCATTCCCTTTCCCAGCTTGTGGTGGCCGGTGGCCCCTGCGCCTGCAACCCGGAGCCTTTGGCGGACTTTTTTGATCTGTTCTTTATAGGCGAGGGGGAAGAAGTGGATCTGGAAGTAGTCGCTCTTTACCGGGAATATAAAAAGCAGAACCGTTCCAAAGAGGAATTTTTGAAGGCGGCTTCTCAGATTCAGGGAGTCTACGTGCCGTCTCTGTATCATATTTCTTATAACGAAGATCATACGGTAAAGGCGATCGTTCCGAAAGAGGACGCGCCCTTCCCCGTGAAAAAACGTATTATGATGGACGTGGACAAGTCCTATTTTCCGGATAAATTTGTGGTGCCCTATATTGAAATCGTACACGACAGGACAGTGGCGGAAGTCCTGCGCGGCTGTATCCGCGGCTGCCGCTTCTGCCAGGCGGGCTTCCTGTACCGCCCGTTCCGTGAAAAATCAGTGGACGTCATTGACCGGCAGTGCCACGATCTGTGCGACAGCACGGGTTATGATGAGATTTCGCTTTCCTCGCTCAGTACGAGCGACCACTCCGAGCTGAACGAGCTGATCGACCGGCTCCATACATGGACGGAAAAGGAGAACACCGGCATTTCGCTGCCGTCCCTTCGGGTCGATAATTTTTCCCCGGAGCTGATGTCCAAAATCAAATCCGTCCGCCGCAGCGGTCTTACCTTTGCGCCGGAGGCGGGAACACAGCGTCTGAGGGACGTTATCAATAAAAACGTCACGGAAGAAGAGCTGATGAAAACCGTCAATACCGCGTTTAAGGGCGGCTGGACAACCATCAAGCTCTATTTTATGATCGGGCTGCCGACGGAAACGTTGGAGGATATCGCCGGAATCGCGGAGCTGGGACAGAAGGTGGTTGACGCCTTTTACGCAAATCCCGACAAACCGAAGGGGAAGGGCGTAAAAGTCACCGTCAGCGCGTCCTCCTTTGTTCCGAAGCCTTTCACGCCTTTTCAGTGGGAACCGCAGGATACCATGGAGACGCTCCGTAAAAAGCAGCGCCATCTGGTCGCTTCGGTCAAAACCAGAAAGGTGGAACCCAACTGGCACGAGGCGGACACCAGCTTTCTGGAAGCCGTTTTTGCGCGCGGGGACAGGCGTTTGTGCGGCGTCCTGCTGGAAGCGTACCGGAGCGGATGCAAAATGGACGGCTGGCAGAACTTTTTCTCGTTTCCGAAATGGATGGAAATTTTCGAGAGGTGCGGAATTGATCCGGCCTTTTACGCCAACCGCAGAAGAAGCTTCGACGAAGTGCTGCCATGGGACCACATTGATTACGGGATCAAAAAATCCTTCCTGATTGACGAATGCCAAAAGGCCTACGCAAACGTCACCACCCCAAACTGCCGGGAACAGTGTTCTTCCTGCGGCGCAGCCTGCTTCAAAGGAGGAATCTGCTATGAAAAACGTCAGGGTCTGGTTTAAGAAGATCGGAACGGCGCGGTATATTTCACACCTCGATTTAAACCGCTGCATGCTGCGCGCGATTCACAAGGCGAAGCTTCCTCTTTGGTATACCCAGGGCTATAATCCCCACGCGTTTATTACGTTTGCGCTTCCGCTGTCGCTCGGTATCGGTGGAGAACGGGAAAGCATGGATATCCGGCTGGACGACGACGGTATTACGCGCGAAGAGCTGATTGAGAAGCTGAACGCGGCGCTGCCAGACGACATTCCCGTGTTTGACGTTACCGAGCCGGTGATGAAGCCGGGGCAGATCGCCTACGCCTCTTACCTGATGAAGCTGGAAACGCAGGGACACTCCCCCGAAGAAACAGCCGCCGTCATCCGCGAACTGTTCAGCCGGGAAACGGTGGTCGTTCCCAAGCATACGAAAAACGGGATGATCGATCTGGACCTGAGGCCGTACCTTGACCGGACGGAAGTGGTTCCCCTGGACGACGGGGTGGAAATCAGCGCGACGCTCCCGGCAGGAAGCACTATGAATGTAAACCCTTCGCTTTTATGCGATGCGATGAAAAAATATCTGCAGTTGGATTTATACAGCGATATCCGAAGGCTCAATCTTTACGACGCGGATTTTAAAATATTTGAGTAAAATAAAAATAAATATTGCACCTTTTCCAGGATTATGGTATTATATATAGGCATTTGGAATCCGCTGATTGATTTTGGTGGGGTTTAATGCCCGGTTGTACCGTGACATTGAAGCGGACAGTCCTCTGCCACTGTGGCATGAATGTCTGAATTTTAAGGAGGAAATATCCATGGATGCGTTAAAACTGATTGCGCAAGATTCCGTAAAAACAGAAGTTCCTGTATTTGAAATTGGCGACACCGTAAGGGTGAGCGTGAATATCAGAGAAGGCGAAAGAGAAAGAATTCAGGTTTTCGAGGGTACCGTTACCGCTCGTAAGGGCAGCGGCATTTCCGAAACTTTCACCGTCAGACGCCTTTCCTACGGCGTAGGCGTAGAAAGAGTTTTCCCGATTCACTCTCCTAATGTAAAGAGTGTTGAAATTGTCCGCAAGGGCCGTGTGCGCAGAGCGAAGCTCTACTATCTGCGTGACAGAGTCGGCAAGGCGGCAAAGGTAAAGGAACAGCTCAGATAAGGAATCAGATAGCGATTGAAAGGGACATGTAGGTGTCCCTTTTTTGCTACTGCAATATTTTTCAGGTCTCAAAAGAGGTGGCCGTTCTTGAAAAGTTGCCCTTGTGCAGAATCCCTGGCCGACAGCAAAACGCCGGACCGTGTTGTTTTGAGCTGTTATGAATGGATGGAAGCACTGATCCCCGCGCTGCTTGTAATTATGGCGGTATTTGCTTTTCTGTTCCGGATTATAACGGTCAACGGACCTTCCATGCAGCCCAGTTTTACGGACGGCTATAAAGTGCTTGTATCCTGTTTTGACCGGACGTTTTCTCTGGGAGATGTCGTTGTGGTCGACGCAAAGGCCACCGCGCTTCATGAGGTGATTATCAAAAGGGTCATTGCAACTCAGGGCCAGACGGTGGATATCGATTTTCAGACAGGAACCGTCTCTGTCAACGGCGTTGCGCTGGACGAATCGACTTATATTAAAAACGGTATTACCAAAAATCAGTACGACCTCCGTTTTCCGCAGACTGTCCCCAAAGGGCATGTGTTCCTGCTCGGCGATAACCGCAGGCTCTCGGACGACAGCCGTTCAAGCGACGTCGGTATGGTCGATCAGCGCTATATTATCGGCAAAGTCAAAACCGTTCTCATACCTTACGAAAAATTCGGAACCATATAAACACAGCAATTTGCAAAAAAGGAGTTGTATTCCTCTTGAACCCAAATGAAATTCAGGCGGATATGGAACCCGCTTCACCGGAAACAGAAAAAAACAGTGTTGCCCGCGCCTGCTTCGAGTGGATGGAGGCTCTGATTCCCGCACTGATCATTATTATGATCTTTTTCACATTCCTGTTCAGGGTAAATATCGTTGTAAACGGGCCTTCCATGGAACCCAATTTAATGGACGGTTATAAGTTATTTACCGCCTGCGTTGAGCCGGGCCTTGCCCGCGGGGATATTGTCGTGATTGACGCCAAAGGAACGTCTTTGGAGAAGCGTATTGTAAAAAGAGTGATCGCTACGGAAGGGCAGACGGTCGATATCGATTTTCATACCGGAATCGTTTCCGTTGACGGCGTTGCGCTCGACGAGTCCGCTTATATCGAGAATGGGATTACCAAGGACGAGTATGACGTTACTTTCCCGCAGAAGGTCCCTGCCGGCCATGTTTTTGTTTTGGGTGATAACCGCACGGTTTCGGAGGACAGCCGTTTCAGTGAGGTGGGCATGATCGACCAGCGCTATATTATCGGCAAGGTCAAATTTATCATTATGCCGTTTGGAAAATTCGGTCAATTATAAGGCTTTGCCTTTTGATATAAAGGAGTTGTTCCTTCATTGGACCACGAAAACAGCGTTTCCCAGCAAGAAACGCGATCTGAGAAAAAAAGAAATTTTATCGTTAACAGTTATGAGTGGGTGGAAGCCCTGATCTCTTCTTTAATTGCCGTGATCGTGGTATTCATGTTTCTGTTCCGGGTGGTCAATGTGAGCGGTCCCTCCATGCTGCCGACTCTGCGGTCCAATGACCGAGTGATTTTGTCCAGCTTTTTTTACAAACCGCATCAGGGGGACGTTATTGTAATCACCCACACTACCAAGTTAAAGGAGCCGATTATCAAAAGGGTCGTCGCGCTGGAAAATCAGGTCGTGGATATTGATTTTGAAACCGGCGTCGTTTCGGTGGACGGGGTTGCGCTGGATGAATCCGCCTATATTGAAAACGGCATTACCACACAGCTTTCGGACTTCAATTATCCGCTTCAGGTTCCTAAGGGGCATGTCTTTGTTCTCGGCGACAACCGTTCCGTGTCCAACGACAGCCGGTTTATTGACGTGGGTATGGTGGACGAGAGATATATTCTTGGAAAAGCGGAGATGATTGTTTTTCCATTTAACAGATTTGGGACAATCAAATAACAATAAAGATACAGGACGAACGAAAATGAGTGAAGCACAAACAATACAATGGTTCCCCGGTCATATGACCAAAACCAAAAGGCAGATTGAAAAAAGTTTAAAGCTTGTCGATGTTGCTGCTGAAATTATTGATGCCCGGATTCCGGTCAGCAGCCGGAACCCGGTTTTAAACGGACTGATCCAAACGAAACCCCGCGTAATTTTAATGAATAAATGCGATATGGCCGATCCGGTTCAGACAGGCAGATGGATCGATTATTATAAGACACAGGGCATCCCCGCCATCGCGATCGACTGCCGCACCGGAAAAGGGCTGAACGGCTTTATTCCCCTTGTGAAAGATATTCTGAGCGACCGGATTGCCTCCTGGGAAGCAAAAGGGATGGTTGGACGGCAGATCCGCGTCATGATCGTCGGGATTCCCAACGTAGGCAAATCCTCGCTGATTAACCGTCTTGCCAAAAACAGCAAGGCAAATGTTGAGGACAGGCCGGGCGTAACACGGTCCAACCAATGGTTTACCATTGGAAAAGGCTTTGAGCTTTTGGATACGCCGGGGGTACTGTGGCCTAAATTTGAAGATAAGGCCGTAGGGGAAAGGCTGGCGTTTACCGGAGCGGTCAAAGACGAAGTGATTGACACGGAGCATTTGGCTTCCCGTCTGCTGGAGGTTCTCCGCGGCAGCTATCCCAGGGAACTGAAAGCAAGATATAAGCTGGACGGCACCGACATAACCGATCTGAAAGGCTATGAAATGCTGGAACTGATCGGCAGAAAACGCGGCATGCTGATTTCCGGCGGGGAAATCGATCTGGAACGCGCGTCGATTATGATACTGGATGAATTCCGAAGTGCGAAATTAGGCAAAATTACTCTGGAACAGGTTGGTAGATAATATGGATTGGTTCGCCTATGAAAACATGGCGCTGAAAAAAAGCTATCGAATGATCTGCGGCATCGATGAAGCCGGACGCGGCCCTCTGGCCGGACCGGTGTTCGCTGCCGCTGTTATTTTGCCCCCCGGTCAGATGATCGAGGGGCTGAACGATTCCAAAAAGCTCAGTGAAAAAAAACGCGAAGCACTGTTTGATGTAATCAAGAAGACTGCAATCGTCTACGCCGTCGGATTCGCAACGGAGCAGGAAATCGATAAAATCAATATATTACAGGCGACCTTTCTGGCGATGAAACGTGCGTGCGACGGACTTTCCGTCAGGCCGGATCTGGCGCTGGTGGACGGAAACCGGATGCCGCGGCTCGGGATGGATACGCAGACTATCATCAAAGGCGACGCGCTTTCCGCGAGCATCGCGGCCGCCTCCATTCTTGCGAAGGTCAGCCGTGACCGGCTGATGACCGAGATCGACCGGATTTACCCCGAGTACCAGTTCGCAAAACATAAGGGCTACGGTACGGCTTTACATAGGGAATTGCTGAAACAGTACGGGCCCAGCCCGGTTCACAGAAAAACGTTTTTAAAGAAAATACTGGGGGAGACCCTATGAATAATTCATCCGGAAAAATGGGAGAAGATCACGCGGCCCGGCTGCTGGAACAGAAGGGATACCGGATTGTTGCGCGCAACTATCATTCCCGTTTCGGGGAAATCGACCTGATTGCCGAAAACGGGGATTATATTGTCTTTGCAGAAGTCAAAACACGTGACGAACATTATTGCGTCAGTCCTTTGGAGGCGGTCACGGCGGGAAAGCAGAAGAAAATCATCAAAACTGCTCTTAGTTATCTGCAGTCGCATGAAACAGGGCTGCAGCCGCGGTTTGACGTGATCGGCATCGTTACCAGGCCGGAACCTTTCTCCATCCTTTCTGTGGAACACATTGAAAACGCATTTTCTATTTGATTCGATATTATTTAGTAATGCCTATCATTTTTCTGTTTCTCTTTCCCGGAAAGTATGATATGATTAAAAAACAGACAACGTGAAGGGGGAAAAAACTTGAATTATCACTCCACAAGAAACAGCAGCGTCAGCGTATCCTCTGCTCAGGCGATTTCGCAGGGCATCAGCAGCGAAGGAGGACTTTTTGTTCCCGAAAAGCTGCCCTGCTTTTCATATTCGGATTTGCTGGAGTTTCAGCACTGCGGCTATACAGAGCGCGCAGTCCGCATTTTATCGGCTTTTCTTTCCGATTTTACCGAAGAAGAAATTACGGAATGTGTCGGGAAGGCTTACACCGGCGAAAAATTTGAACAGGACAGGCCGGCTCCGATCTCCTGTCTGCAAAACGGAAAAATGAATATGTACCTGCTGGAACTGTGGCACGGTCCCACCTGTGCGTTTAAAGATATGGCGCTGCAGCTTTTGCCGCACCTTCTTACAAAATCGCTGAAAAAGATTCAGTCCTCCCGGACTGCCCTGATTCTGGTCGCTACTTCCGGCGACACGGGAAAAGCGGCGCTGGAAGGCTTTAAAGATGTGGACGGAACCCGGATTCAGGTATTTTATCCGGAAAACGGCGTCAGCCCCATGCAGAAGCGCCAGATGAACACCCAGGAAGGGAACAATGTGGCGGTCTGCGCGATCGAGGGGAATTTCGACGATGCCCAGACCGGCGTGAAAAAGATTTTTACCGATCCCGAAATCAACCGTCTGCTTGAACAGAATAATATTATGTTTTCCAGCGCGAACTCCATCAACTGGGGCAGGCTGCTGCCGCAGATCGTCTATTATTTCTCCGCATACTGCGATCTGATGGCAAACGGAAAAATTGCCCATGAGGGCGAAAAGGTCAATATCGTTGTCCCGACGGGCAATTTCGGAAATATTCTGGCCGCTTATTACGCCAAAAAGATGGGCCTGCCAGTGAAAAAGCTGATCTGTGCGTCCAACGCCAACAATGTGCTGACCGATTTTCTGAACACGGGCATTTATGACCGCAACAGGGATTTCCATACCACCATTTCTCCGTCCATGGATATTCTGGTATCCAGCAATCTGGAGCGCCTGCTGTATGACCTGACCGGTAACGACAGCGCTAGAGTAGCCGGGTGGATGAAGGAACTGGCGTCAGGCGGAAGGTATCAGGTTGACGGCGATATCCTGAACCGGCTTCACGAGCTGTTCTGCGCGGGGTTCTGCGACGATGCCGCGACAAAGGAAACCATCCGGGAAATCTACCGGACGGAAAATTACCTTTGCGACACCCACACGGCGGTGGCGGTCAACGTCTATCAGCAGTATGTCGAAGCTGAAAAGGATACGGAAACTCCGACGATCGTCGTATCCACGGCCAGCCCGTATAAATTCGCCGACAGTGTGCTGAGCGCCGTTTCGGCCGATTACAGCGCGGATGCCTCTGAGTTTGAAAAGGTTCAGGCGCTTTCTGCCGTCACAGGCACCCCGATTCCGGCGCCGATTGTACAGCTGGAATCAAAAAAAGTCAGATTTACCGCTATTTGCCCGAAAGATAAAATGGGCGAAGCTGTGCTGAAAACAGCCGGAATAAAGTATACTGTCTAAGAGAGGATCACATGTCACTATTTGCTATTGCAGACCTGCATCTGTCCCTTGGCTGTGACAAACCAATGGACGTATTTGAAGGTTGGCGGGACTATACCGTCCGTCTTGAAAAAAACTGGCGCGCCGTGGTCGGCGAAGACGACACCGTTGTCGTCGCAGGGGATATTTCATGGGCGATGAAACTCGAGGAAACGGTGAAGGATTTCGAGTTCATTCATTCCCTGCCCGGCCGCAAACTGTTTTTGAAGGGCAACCACGATTACTGGTGGGCCACAAAAAAGAAGATTGACGATTTTCTGAAGGTGCATGGGCTGGATTCCATCAGTATTATCCACAATAACGCGGTGGCCGTCGGCGATATTGCGGTCTGCGGTACGCGCGGGTGGCTGTACAATTCCGAAACCGCGGAGGATATCAAAATTGTCAACCGCGAGGCCGGCCGTCTTAATACCTCGATCAACGAGGCGGAAAGGATGGGGGTAAAGCCGGTCGTGTTTCTGCACTATCCGCCTGTCTACGACGGGGCGGAGTGCAAAGAAATCCTTGACGTGTTAAAGTCGCACGGCATCACGGAATGCTACTTCGGACACATTCACGGGAATCAGGCGGCCCGCCGGGCAATCACCGGGGTTTATGACGGAATCAAAATGCATTTGATTTCCTGCGACTACCTGAAATTCATGCCTGTGCCGGTGAAGTGAACAATTTTTGAATATTTTATCTAATATATAGAATATTTATTTTCCATGTGCTATAATAATTTAGATAATTTGCATTTTGCAGGAGGAAGTTAATAATGAGCTTAAAATCGTCCAATAAGGTTGATACGAACCGTTACCAGCTTGAGGTTGCAGTAGACGCTGCTATATTTGAAAAAGCGCTTGATCAGGCATATCATAAAGAAAACAAAAAAATTGCGATTCCCGGCTTCCGTAAGGGAAAGGCTCCCCGTGCTTTTGTTGAGAAGTATTACGGCGAGCAGGTATTTTATGAGGATGCGATCAATGCGGTTTACCCCGACGCGCTGGATGCGGCTATCAACGAGGCGAAACTCGAAATGATCGAGGATAAAATTGATTTTGATCTGGTTTCCGCCGGCAAGGAAGGCGTTGTTTTTAAGGCGACCGTCACAACAAAGCCGGAAGTGGAAATTGATGAATATAAAGGCTTGACCGCAGCCAAAAATCCGGTTAAGGTAACCGACGAGGACATTGACGCAGAGATCAAGAAGGTTCAGGAGCGCAATTCCAGAATGGTGACCGTAGAAGACAGAGCGGCCCAGAACGGCGATATCACCGTCATTGATTTTGACGGTTCCGTGGACGGCGTTGCTTTTGACGGCGGCAAAGCGGAAAACTACAGCCTTACTCTCGGTGCGGGCCAGTTTATCCCGGGCTTTGAAGAGCAGGTTGTGGACCATAAAACAGGCGACGAATTTGATGTAAACGTAAAGTTCCCGGAGGATTACCACTCAAAGGATCTGGCCGGTAAGGACGCCGTTTTCAAAATCAAGCTGCATGAAATCAAAATGAAGGAGCTGCCGGAAGTTGACGACGACTTTGTCAAGGATGTCAGCGATTTCGATACGCTCGATAAATACAGGGAAGACATTAAAGCAAAGCTGACCGAAGCCGAGGAAAAGAAGGCAAAGGACGATGTGGAAAATCAGCTGATCAATAAGCTGGTAGAGAATCTCAAAGCCGAAATTCCGCAGGCGATGTATGAAAACAAAATCAACGAGGATATCCGTGAATTCGGGTACCGTCTTCAGTCCCAGGGCCTGAACCTCGATACATACCTGCAGTACACGGGTATGGACAAGGATTCTATCCGCAAGCAGTTCCAGCCGCAGGCGGAACGCGCGGTAAAGGTTCGTCTGGCGCTCGAGAAGATCGCCCAGCTGGAAGACATTCATCCGACCGAGGAAGAAATCGAAGCAGAGTTTGAAAAGCTTGCCAAGGGCTATGAAATCGACGCTGAAAAGGTAAAGACCTTTATCCCCAAAGAGGAACTGGCGAAAGATATCTCCGTTGAAAAAGCAATCAACCTCGTTCGTGACAGCGCAGTTGTAACGGAAAAAGAAGATACTTCCGAAACTGCAAAAACTGCTGAATAAGAAAAGTCCTTCCTGCCAATTATTAATTTATTGTTTAGTTTTATTGGAGGTACGCAATAATGAGTTTAGTCCCATATGTTATTGAGCAGACAAACAGGGGAGAACGTTCCTATGATATTTTTTCACGCCTGCTGAATGACAGAATCGTAATGCTTACGGAAGAGGTAAACGATACCACTTCCAGTCTGGTGGTTGCCCAGCTTTTATATCTTGAGGGCCAGGATCCGTCGAAGGATATCAGCCTTTATATCAACAGCCCGGGAGGGTCCGTAACCGCGGGATTGGCAATTTACGATACGATGCAGTATATTAAATGCGACGTTTCCACCATTTGCATGGGTATGGCTGCCAGCATGGGCGCGTTCCTGCTTGCGGCGGGTACCAAAGGCAAACGGTACGCTCTTCCCAACAGCGATATTATGATTCATCAGCCGAGCGGCGGCGCACAGGGTCAGGCGACTGATGTGATGATCCACGCCGACCACATTATTGCCACCAAGAAGAAGCTGAATGAAATCCTTGCTGAGAGAACGGGACAGCCGATTGAAGTTATTGCGAAAGATACCGAGCGCGATAATTTTATGACGGCGGAGGCTGCCGCGAAATATGGCCTGATCGACAAGGTCATCTACAATTCGATGAGTTGAGGTTGGTGATTAATTAGATGCCAAATAATGACGATATCAAGGACAGAGGAATCTGCTGCTCGTTCTGCGGAAAACCGCAAAATGAAGCGCGCCGTCTGATTGCAGGTCCCGGTGTATATATCTGTGATGAATGCATAGAGCTGTGCATGTCGATCCTTGACGACGAAAAAAACCTATCCAACCGAAAATCCAACTACAGTGAAGCTTCGGCCGAACTTCCCAAACCGCATGAAATCAAAAAACAGCTGGATGAATATGTGATTGGACAGGAAAAAGCAAAGGTTGCGCTTTCTGTTGCGGTCTATAATCACTACAAAAGAATCTATTACGGTAAAGATGACGTAGAACTGACAAAGAGCAACGTGCTGCTGCTCGGCCCGACCGGTGTGGGAAAAACTCTGCTGGCGCAGACGCTGGCAAAGATACTGGATGTTCCGTTTGCGATTGCGGACGCCACCACATTGACGGAAGCCGGCTATGTCGGCGAAGACGTTGAAAATATCCTGCTTCGTTTGATCCAGGCCGCGGATTTCGATATTGAAAAAGCCGAACGCGGCATTATCTATATCGATGAAATCGACAAGATCGCCAGAAAGTCCGAAAATCCCTCCATTACACGTGACGTCAGCGGAGAGGGAGTACAGCAGGCTCTTCTGAAGATACTGGAGGGAACTGTTTCCAACGTTCCCCCGCAGGGCGGCAGAAAACATCCCCAGCAGGAATTTTTGCAGATCGATACCTCTAATATCCTGTTTATCTGCGGCGGAGCTTTTGACGGCCTGAATAAGATTGTTCAGAAACGCACGGCATCCTCCGCTATGGGCTTCGGCGCACAGGTCAAAAGCAAGGTGGAGCTTGATTCCACAGCCTGGATGCAGGATGTTGTGCCGCATGATCTGGTGAAATATGGATTGATTCCTGAACTGGTCGGCCGTGTGCCTGTCATTGCCGCGCTCAACGGACTGGACGAGGACGCTCTTGTAAGAATTTTGACTGAGCCGAAAAACTGCTTGATCAATCAGTACAAGAAGCTGTTTCAGCTGGATAAGGTTGAGCTCGAGTTTAAACCCGACGCACTGAAAGCAATTGCCCAAAAGACCATTGACCGCCGCACGGGCGCAAGAGGGCTGAGATCCATCATGGAGGATTTGTTAACCAATCTCATGTATAAGGTCCCGTCTGACTACACCGTTGAAAAGGTCACCATTACCGCGGATACGGTGAATCAGGGCACGGAACCGGAGATCGTGTATAATCAGGACCGCAAACCGGTCAGGATTAAAATAACAACTCCCAGGAAGCGCGGCCGTAAGGATACAGCGTCATAACGATAGAAATCTTGGCTGTTGCACGTGGCAGACTTTTTGTTGTCCACTTGCAACAGCCTTTTCTGCCAAGGAGCAAACTATGAGTACAAATCAAGAACTGAAGAAAATTGAAAATATTTCCATCCCTGTGCTCGCGCTCAGGGGACTGGTTATTTTCCCGGGCATGCTTCTGCAATTTGATGTGGGAAGAAAAAAGTCCATACTGGCTCTTTCCCAGGCGATGGAAGAAAATCAGCAGATTTTTCTGGTTGCCCAAAAGGATTTAAATACAAATGAACCGGGCGGCGAGGATCTTTATAAAATGGGAATCGTGGCGAAAATCAAACAGGTGATCCGCCATACCGACGAGGGCGTACGGCTTTTTGCAGAAGGAATGTACCGCGCTGAAATTTCCTCCGTTACCAGCGAAAACCCTTTTATTCTTGCCGAAATCGTTTCAAGCGAAACCAAATCGTACCGGACCAGCCATAAAACCGAGGCGTTGATCCGTTACACGCAGACGCTTTTTGAAGAATATATTCAAAATTACAGCCGTATCCCTCCGGATATTATCATCGGCGTGGTGCAAAAGAAAAACTGCGGAGAGCTTGCGGACTATATCACCTCCAACATCATGCTCGACTATGAGCAGAAACAGGCGATTCTGGAGGAGCTCCATCCGGTAAAAAGGCTGGAAAAGCTGAATGAGATTTTAAAGAATGAAATTCAGGTGCTTTCCATTGAAAGTCAGATCAGCGAAAAGGCAAAGGAACAGATTGACGAAAATCAACGGGAATATTTTTTGCGCGAGCAAATGAAGGCCATCTCCAACGAGCTCGGAGACGACGACAGCCCGCTGAACGAGGCCGACGATCTGCGGGAGCGCATCATGAAAATGAAGCTTCCCAAGCTCCAGAATGAGAAGCTGCTGAAGGAATGCGACCGGCTTTCCAAAATGCCCTACGGTTCCCACGAAGCAAGCGTGATCGTCAGCTATGTGGAAACCTGTCTGGAACTGCCGTGGAACGCCGCGAGCCGTGAGCATATCGACCTTGCAAAAGCACAGAAGGTGCTTGACCGCGACCATTTCGGCCTGACAAAGGTAAAGGAACGGATCATTGAAATTCTGGCTGTCAAAAAGCTTGCCCCCGATATCAAAGGGCAGATTATCTGTCTGGTGGGTCCTCCGGGCGTCGGCAAAACATCCATCGCCCGTTCGATCGCCAAGGCCATCGGGCGCAATTATGTACGCGTGTCGCTCGGCGGCGTGAGGGATGAATCCGATATCATGGGACACAGAAAGACATACGTGGGTTCCATGCCGGGACGGATTATCTCCGCTATGAAACAGTCCGGCACAAACAATCCGCTGATCCTGCTGGATGAAATCGATAAATTAGGAAACGATTTCCGCGGCGATCCCGCTTCCGCCTTGTTGGAAGTGCTGGATTCGGAGCAGAATTCTTCCTTTTTCGATCACTATATTGATATGCCGTTTGACCTGAGCAAGGTGATGTTCATTACCACCGCCAACGATTACAGCGCCATTCCGGAGCCCCTTTTGGACAGAATGGACGTAATTACCCTTGGAAGCTATACCCATGAGGAAAAATACAATATTGCCCTGAAGCATTTAATTCCGAAGCAGTTCAAGAAACACGGGATCAATTCTAAAATGCTGAAGGTGACTCCGGCCGCCATTCACGAGCTGATTGACGGTTATACCAGAGAAGCCGGCGTACGTAATCTGGAACGTCAGATCGCTTCCATCTGCAGAAAATGCGCGAAAAAGATCGTGGGAGACAACCAGACAAAAATCGTTGTCAAGCCGGAGAATCTGGAGGACCTTTTAGGCCCGAAGAGGTTCAAAAAAGACGAACTTGTGAAGTCCGATATGGTCGGCCTGGTCAACGGTCTTGCGTGGACCAGCGTCGGCGGAGAGCTTCTTCCGATTGAAGTGGCGGTAATGGACGGCACGGGAAAAATCGAGCTGACCGGCTCACTGGGCGACGTGATGAAGGAGTCCGCCCGAACCGCGATCAGCTGTATCCGGACCAGGGCCGATTCGTTCGGCATCTGTCATGATTTCTACAGCAAATATGATATTCATATCCACGCGCCGGAGGGGGCTATTCCCAAGGACGGACCGTCCGCCGGAACCGCAATGGCGACCGCGATTACCTCTGCGCTGACCAACATCCCGATCCGGCACGATGTCGCAATGACAGGGGAAATTACTTTACTGGGCAGGGTGCTTCCTATTGGCGGGTTAAAGGAAAAAACGATGGCCGCTTACCGTTCGGGAATCAAGACGGTCATTATTCCGGCTGACAACGTTTCCGATCTGGCTGAAATTGACGCTGTGGTAAAAAACGCGGTGGATTTTCTGCCGGTTGAGAAAATCGACCAGGTGCTTGAAGCGGCTTTAACCAAAATGCCGGAAAATAAAAAGGAAGAGAATACGGATTCGATTGTTCCGATGAATGCTTCCAGCCAGCCGGCGATTCTGACGCCCGGCATTCCGCAGTAACGGGGTGAAGCATTGAATTTTGATAAAGCTTTATTTGAATTCGCGGCGGGGAGACCGGATCAGCTGCCAGAATCCACCGTCCCGGAAATCGTATTTTCCGGACGGTCCAATGTGGGAAAATCTTCTCTGATCAATAAACTGGTCAACCGTAAATCCCTTGCCAGGGTCAGCGCGAAACCCGGGAAAACAGGAACCATCAATTTTTATAATTTGCAGACTTGCAGATTGGTGGATCTGCCGGGTTATGGCTACGCGAAAGTCTCTCAGTCGGAAAAAAAGCGCTGGTCTGAACTGGTCGAAGGCTATTTCAGCGCACAGCGCAATGTCAGGCTTGTCATCCAGATTATCGACATGAGGCACAGTCCTTCTGCCGACGATCTGGATATGATCGAATATCTGATAAATTCGGGCACGCATTTTCTGATTGCCGCTACAAAAAGCGACAAGCTGAACAAGACGGAACGAATGAATCAGCTTCAGCTGTTCCAGGAGATGTTCAGTCAGGCCGAGGGACTGAAGCTGATTCCTTTTTCGTCGATCAATGGGGAAGGAGTGGAGGAGATTCGGAATATCATTTCGGAGATCTGCGATCATTCTTAAAAACCGTTTTCAAGCCTGCCGTTGTAAACGGTACATAGCTAACTCGATGTCCGCCCTGATTCGCTTTACTTTTGGACTTTTGTGTGTTAGAATTTTATCCTATTAAATTAAAATAAGGAGTGAAACCGTTTGAATTCAAAAATTAAAGATGAGAGTGTGGACTTTTTGTTTAAAGCGATTCTTTCTTTAAAGACGGTTGACGAATGTTATAATTTTTTTGAGGACCTATGCACAGTACCGGAGATAAAGGCAATGTCGCAGCGCCTGCTTGTGGCCCATATGCTGAGCACCAAACGGGTCTACAGCGACATCGTTGCCAAAACCGGCGCTTCCACAGCTACCATCAGCAGGGTCAACCGCTCGCTGAACTACGGCTGCGACGGCTATGAGCTGGTATTTAACAGGATCGACAAAGACGAAAAGAGCAAATGAGTTATTCGTCTTTTGCCCTTTACTATGACAGTCTTACACAAAATGTCAGTTATCCGGAACGGGCGGAGTATCTGATCGGTTTGCTGGACAGGCTGAACCACAAGGCCGGACTGACGCTCGATCTGGCCTGCGGTACAGGAAGCTTTACCATTGAACTGGCTGAGCGGGGAATCGACATTTACGGAATCGACGGCTCCGAGTCCATGCTTTCGGTTGCAAAGCAAAAGGCGGCGGACCGTGGGCTGGATATTCTTTTTCTGCGTCAGCAGATGCAGAGCATCGACCTGTACGGCACGGTCGATACGGTGATCTGTATGCTGGACAGCATCAACCACCTGACCCGTGAAAGCGATGTAATGAAGACGTTTTCCCGTGTTTCGATTTTTCTGAATCCGGGCGGATATTTTGTTTTTGATATGAATACACTGTATAAGCACCGGTATATTCTCGGAAATCAGACATACGTTTACGACACAGATGACGTTTACTGTGTCTGGCAGAACCGCTTTGAAGAAAAGACCGGCCGGGTCGGAATCACTCTGGACTTTTTCGGCCGGGAAGGGGAAGCCTATCACAGAAGCTCCGAGCACTTTTATGAGCGCGCTTACGATACGGAACTGATTGTTTCCATGCTGTCCAAAGCGGGGCTGGAAACCGTGGGTTTATTTCGTGAACTCAGTTTTGAAAAACCGGACGATCAAACAGAACGAATTGTCGTTGCAGCAAGAAAGATAAAATAAAAGGATTTTTAATATGGATAGAATGATCAGATGCATTACCTCCGACGGCAGTATCATGGCAGCCGCCGTGGATTCCACCTACCTGGTTGCCACAGCCCAGCAGATTCACGGCACCAGCCCGGTCGCAACCGCGGCGCTCGGCAGGCTGCTCACGGGCGCTTCCCTGATGGGCTCGATGCTGAAAAAGGAAAACGCTTCCCTTACGCTGAAAATCAACGGGGGAGGACCTTTGGGCACAGTGATCGCCATTGCGGACAGCCACGGCAACTGCCGGGGCTGCGTTGACAATCCCGCAGTTGAACTGCCGCTCAAGCCAAACGGAAAGCTCGATGTCGGCACGGCGGTAGGTGCGGACGGTATTCTGGGTGTGATACGCGATTTTGGCGATGGAAGCCCTTATATTGGCCATGTGGAAATTAAATCCGGAGAAATCGCGGAGGACCTTACCAATTATTATGTCGTCAGCGAACAGGTTCCCACCGCCTGCGCGCTGGGGGTATTGCTCGACAAAGCGGACAGCCGCAAGCTCCTTGCGGGCGGGATGCTGATACAGGTTTTGCCCGGAGCGGATCAGGCGGCCATAGATAGGCTGGAACGAAATGCAAGTGGATTAAAACCGGTCACAACCATGCTGGCCGCGGGAATGTCGATTGAAGAGATGTGTAAGACCGTGCTGGAAGGCTTTGAAATGGAAATTCTGGATGAATTTCAAATCGGTTATGTCTGCAATTGCAGCAAGGAACGTGTGCTCCGTGCGATTTCAACACTGAAACCGGAGGATATTCTGTCACTGGCGGACGAGAAAGGCTTTGCCGAGGCGAAGTGTCAGTACTGCGGTCATACCTATCAGCTGTCGAAACAGGAACTGGAAGAGCTTGCGGAAAAAAAGCAAGCAAAATAATCCGGGGAAAATGAAAAAAATGTAATTTTAGTGTTGACAACTGGCACAATATATAGTATTATATAACACGTCGCTGATGAATGCGGCACACGCGAATGGGAGCATAGCTCAGCTGGTTAGAGCACCTGCCTTACAAGCAGGGGGTCATAGGTTCGAGTCCTATTGTTCCCACCACTTCAAGTTGGCTCGGTAGTTCAGCTGGTTAGAACGCTAGCCTGTCACGCTAGAGGTCGTCGGTTCGATCCCGATCCGAGTCGCCATTTGCCTCTGTAGCTCAGTTGGTAGAGCAGGGGACTGAAAATCCCCGTGTCGGTGGTTCGATTCCGCCCGGAGGCACCAAGCATGCGAATGTAGCTCATCTGGTAGAGCGCCACCTTGCCAAGGTGGAGGTAGCGAGTTCGAGCCTCGTCGTTCGCTCCATTTTTGGCGTCATAGCCAAGTGGTAAGGCATGGGTCTGCAAAACCCTGATTCCCCAGTTCAAATCTGGGTGACGCCTCCAAACAAAGGAAAAAGTCCGTAAAACAAGTTTTTGTTTTACGGACTTTTTTAATATCGATATCACCCCATGCATATAGATTGCATGGGGTGATTGCGTTGAATGAGAAAGAAGCCAAAACATATTTTGTACCGATAGCCGTCCTGGTTTTATGCTGTCTTGCTTTTTTACTGCTGTCTTACATCTCCTATAATAAAATCGATAAAATGGCTTTGGCCTTGGCGGAAAAACGCAATCCCGTCATTGTGCTCGACCCGGGCCACGGTGGGGAAGACGGGGGAGCTACGGGAAAAAACTCCGCGCTTGAAAAGGATATTAACCTGGCAATTGCCCTGCAGCTGGAAAAACTTTTGAAAAGCTCCGGGATGCGTGTCGTAATGACAAGGACCGCGGATGCTTCCATTTGTGACGATCACCTTGACACCGTGCGGGAACGAAAGGTCAGCGACCTCCATAACCGCCTGAAAATCATTGAGGAGCAGGGCGACTGCATCTTTATCAGCATTCATCAAAACCACTTCACGGAAAGCCGCTACAGCGGAGCGCAGATCTTCTACTCAAAAAATACCGACGGCAGTAAAATCCTGGCCGAAAACATTAAAAGCCGGATTGTAGAGCTGATTCAGCCGGAAAACAAGCGGGAGACAAAGCCCGCCACCAGTTCCATTTATCTGCTGTGGAACACGAAAGTTACCGCTGTGCTGGTCGAGTGCGGTTTCCTTTCCAATGATTCCGAGGCCGCAAAACTGAATGACAAAACCTATCAGCAGCAAATGGCATTTTGTGTCTACAGCGGACTGCTGGATTACCTTCATTCCGTGGAGTAGTGTCTTGTATTCGTCCACATGTTGGGCTATAATTTAAAAAACAGAGGAAATAAGAGGAACTAAAAATGGCTTTCAAATCAAAAAGTATTTATATCTGTTCCGAGTGTGGATTTGAATCTGCAAAATGGTTCGGAAAATGTCCTGGCTGCGGGCAGTGGAACACGATGACAGAAGAAATCAGAGAACCGGCCGTCCAAAAGAATTCGGTGGGTGCGGCGCGTAAAAGCATCGTCCCCGTTTCCATCAATGAAATCAGCACCGCAGAGGAAGCCCGCTACCATACCGGTTTAACGGAGCTGGACAGAGTGCTTGGCGGCGGGATTGTAAAAGGTTCCCTGATCCTGATCAGCGGAGAGCCGGGAATCGGAAAATCGACGATCCTTCTGCAGATATGCGAATATCTTGGGCAATCCCTGAAGATCCTATATGTATCGGGAGAAGAATCAAACCGTCAAATAAAGCTCCGTGCGGCCCGTCTGGGCGTTCAAAGCGACAATCTCTATATCCTGACCGAAACAGACATTCAATGCGTTATAGAGCAAATGAGAGCCCAAAAACCCGATCTGGTGATGATTGATTCCATCCAGACGATGAATAATACCGATTTGAATTCGTCGCCCGGCAGCGTCACACAGGTGAGGGAATGCACCAACGCCGTGATGCACACCGCAAAAGCACTGGAGATCCCAACCATTCTTGTCGGCCATGTCAATAAGGACGGGGCCATCGCGGGACCGAAGGTGCTGGAGCATATCGTTGACGCGGTACTTTATTTTGAGGGAGACCGCCAAATGTCCTACCGCATTCTGCGGGCCGCAAAGAACCGGTACGGTTCCACCAATGAGATCGGCGTGTTTGACATGGGCGACAACGGGCTTCATCAGGTGGACAACCCTTCGCTCGCTCTGCTTGACGGAAGGCCGAAAAATGTATCGGGGACCTGCGTCACCTGCGTAATAGAAGGTTCCCGCCCGATTCTGGCGGAAATACAGGGACTTGCAACGACGACCGGATTTGGAAATCCCAGAAGGATGTCGACCGGTTTTGATTACAACCGAATGTCTCTGCTGCTTGCCGTGCTTGAAAAACGGGCGGGATACTATTTTTCCAATCTTGACGCTTATGTCAATGTTGTAGGAGGACTAAGGCTGGACGAGCCCGCGGCGGACCTTGCGGTAGCCATGTCGCTCGTGTCCAGTCTGAAGGACATCCCCGTCAGCGACGACGCCATTGTATTCGGCGAGATCGGCCTTGCCGGGGAAATACGTGCCGTTACCCATGTCGACGCCAGAATCAGCGAGGCTGCCCGGCTGGGATTTACAAAATGCATTCTGCCCTTTCACAGCCTGAAGCAGGTCAACGTCAAAGGAAACGGCATTCAACTGATCGGTGTCAAAGGCGTGAGGGAGGCGTTTGAGGCTTTATCTGGTTGCTGACAGGAGCCCGGGGAGTGACCTTGATGCAGTGCACACAGCCGTCGCCGGTATAATTGGTAATTGCGGAGGGCATTTCCAGACTGCAGTAGCCGTCATGCTGATAAATACAGTCTTCATCACATTGAATGATGCTCATTTATGTTCACCTCAATTATATTTTGGGGGATAAGCGTGAAAATTATTCATTGCTTTACTTAAAATTGAACTAATATTTTCCCTCTTCCATCACAGAATAAACAGGAATGGGGGAATGAGAATGAAGAAGTATGTAATGCTATTATCCTTTACAGTTATGATGGTCGTGGGAGTTTTCACATGGGGCGTTTTTTCGCGAAATTCCGTTGTTCCTGTCAGTATTGTAAAGGTAAACCCGGTTACAGTCGAAAATTCTGTGACGTGCAGCGGCAGGGTAGAGCGGGTTTCGATGCACAACGTCTACTCGCCGTCCGCGGCTTTTGTCAGCCAGGTTTATGTCCAGCTGGGGGACAAGGTCACTCAGGGACAGCGCTTAATGGACATTCAGGTACCTTCCTCCGCTTCCGATTCTTCCAGTTCTTCCGATTCCGAATTGGGCGGAACGTACGAAAGCCTTCTCAATCAATACAGCGGACAAAGCCAGATTACGACCAGGACGATTACTTCTCCGTACGAGGGAAAAATCACGTCGCTATCGGTTGCCAATCAAGGCTATGTTCAGGCCGGTACCCCGGTCGCGGTCATATCGGACAGCTCCGATATGCTTCAGGTAAGGCTTTCGGTCAATGAATCGCAGATTTCCGACATAAAGAAGGGGCAAAAGGCGATTATTACCGGCGTAGGATTTAAAAACACGGCATATACCGGCACTGTCAAAAGCATTTCCGCCGAAGCCAAACAGATGGTTTCCACAACCGGGCAGGAAACGGTGGTAGAGGTAATCGTCAGCGTCGAAAAACCGGGGAGCGATATCAAGCCCGGTTATACCGCGAAGGCAAAAATTATTACATCTGAAAACCCCGATGTGCTTATTGCGCCCTACAACGCCGTCAGAGCCGATAAAAACGGAAATGAGTATGTGTTCAAGTTAAAAGAAAAGAAAGCCGTCAAAACCCCTGTGGTGACCAACAGGGAATTTGACGACGGTTTTGAAATAACCAGCGGCCTATCCGAAAACGATGAAGTCATCGCCAATCCGGATTCCGTGTCAAACGGGGCTCACGTCATTCCCAAAGAAAGTTCGGTGAGCTCCGATGATTGACTATGTGAAATCTGCGTTTCAGAATTTGGGCAGAAAACGGGTCAGGACAGTGCTTACCATACTGGGAATCGCGATCGGTGTGGCCTCTGTCGTGATCATCGGCAATATCAGCCAGTGCGGAACCAACGCGCTCAGCAACGAGCTGGAAAGCCTCGGCCTGAGCGGCCTTACCATTTCCTCTTCGTCGGATACCGCCGCCCCGGTTTCTCTCAATGAAGATGACCTGAGTATCATCAAGCGGTGTGAAGAGGTGGAACAGGCAGCCCCCGTGATGGTGGAAAGCACGGATATCTCGGCCAGAAAATTGAGTTCCAAAGCTCTGGTGTGGGGGATAGACACCAATGCGAGCCAGATTATTTCCATTAATCTGCTGTACGGCCGGCTGTTCAATTCCGAAGATATCAGCACGGGGTCAAACGTATGTTTGGTAGATGAAGCTTTTTCAAAAAGCACTTATATGAGAAGCAATATCATCGGGAAAACAGTGTCCATTATGAGCGGCGGAGTCGAAGAAAATTATAAGGTGATCGGGATTATTAAAACCGGCAGCGGCCTTTTGCAGAACATTATTGGAAACTATATCCCCACATTCGTCTATGTTCCTTATACCACGATTCAGGCCACATCCGGAAGAAACGATTTCGACCAGATTGTGGTCAAAGTGAAATCCGGCGGCAATGTAGAGAGCATCGGAAAAACAATCGTAGACACGCTCAACCGCGATAACGGAACGGCGGACGCGTTTGTATCCAATAATCTTGCCAAGCAGAAGGACAGCCTTACCAATATGCTGGGAATTATTACTCTGATTCTTTCCGCGGTAGGCTCCGTTTCTTTATTGGTGGCAAGCCTGAGCATCATGACCGTCATGCTGGTTTCGGTCAACGAACGGACGCGGGAAATCGGAATCAAGAAAGCGATTGGGGCAAAGCAAAGCTCCATCATGCTGGAATTTATGTTCGAGGCCGTTCTGATATCCCTGATCGGCTGTGTCTGCGGTATCGCGGCCGGATATGTTATTTCCTTCGCCGGCGCCGAATATTTTGGCGTAGAGCTGAGTACAAGAGCGGATATCATGATGATCGCGGTAGAATTCTCCCTTGCATCCGGCACTGTTTTCGGGGTTTATCCGGCATATAAAGCGTCAAGGCTGAAGCCCGTCGACGCGCTCAGACAGGAGTAAAAATATGGGTTTTATCCAAACTCCGAACCTTCCGGAGTCGGCCGTGGCCGCAGCGGCCGTGTCCGGTACATATCAAGCAGTTACGGACGCGCTCAGAGCGCGGAATATAGAGGTTCTTCCGGTAAAACCGTGTAAGGCTTTGAGCAGGCCGGTATGCTGCCACGCCGATATGCTGCTGCACCACCTGGGCGGCAATCGAATCGTTGCGGCAAATGGGGAAGAGGACTTAAAAATAAGACTGGAACAATTGGGGTTCGAGGTATCCTGTTCGAACAAATGTATTTCCAATTCTTATCCGCAGGATGTTATTTTAAATTGCGCTCGTGTCGGAAATCGGTTATTGGCCAACTGGAAGGCCATGGACGGCACGATTTATGATTACTGCAGAGCGAACCGGATAGAAATAACGGACGTAAGGCAAGGATACGCGAAATGCTCCACGGTGATCGTCGATAGCCGGTCCGTGATCACGGCGGACCCGTCCATAGCGGAAGCGGCGGAAAGAATGAGGATGGATGTTCTGAAAATTACGCCGGGATATGTAAATTTAGAGGGATACGAATATGGGTTTCTTGGAGGCGCCTGCGGAATGATTGGGAAAGGAAAACTGGCTTTTACAGGCAGCATCCAAAATCATCCTGATTATTCTGGTATGAAAAGCTTCTGCGATCAGAAAAAGGTGGAATTGATTTCTCTGACGAATGGTCCGCTGTTGGACATTGGAGGAATCCTTCCGTTAAAAACCGTATCGGAAAAGAAACCTCGGAAAGAAATAGAAAATCCTTGACTGCCCCATAAAAAAACGATATAATTATACAAAATGAATATTTTGTATAATTTAGGGGACTGAAAAAGCCGAAGAAAGGATTTGAATTGGCTCATGAAATCAGAAATAAAATCTGAATGGATGGCTGAAGCGCCGCCGGTCATCAAAGAATTTCTGGGATACGTCGGAACAATTAAAGGAAAATCTCCAAAAACCGTTGATGAATACTATCTTGACTTACGTACGTTTTTCAGGTATATTAAAAAATCCCGGAACCTTGTACCGCCGGAAACCGATTTCGAGGAAATCAGTATTTCCGACATTGATCTTGATCTCATTAAAACCATTACTCTGACACATGTTTTTGAGTACATGAATTATTTGTCCACAGAGCGCCAGAACAAAGCTTCGACCCGGTCCAGAAAGGTTTCCAGTTTACGGACTTTTTTTAAATATCTGACGAATAAGACCGGAAAACTGGCTGTAAACCCGGTTCAGGAGCTGGAAACTCCCAAGCAAAGGAAAGCTTTGCCGAAATATCTGACTTTGGAGCAAAGTCTGGAGCTTTTGTCCAAAGTGGACGGCCCTACCAAAGAACGGGACTACTGTATCCTGACATTGTTTTTAAACTGTGGCATGCGGTTGTCCGAGCTGGTCGGCCTGAATCTGAGCGATGTCCGCCACGGCACGTCGACGGTCAGGATCGTCGGCAAGGGCAATAAGGAACGGATCGTTTATCTGAACGACGCCTGTCTTGACGCGATCGACCGCTATGTCGCGGTGCGGCCCAACGATGCTCTGATCGACAAAAACGCGCTGTTCATCAGTAAGCAGAAGAAGCGCATCAGTCCGAAAACCGTACAGTATCTCGTTAAAAAGTACCTTTCGGAAATTGAACTCGGCAACCTTTCCGTACATAAGCTCCGCCACACGGCAGCGACCCTGATGTATCAGCACGGACATGTCGATATCCGGGTCTTAAAAGATATTTTAGGCCATGAAAATTTGGGTACCACTGAAATTTACACCCATTTGTCAGACGAACAGATGGCCAATGCCGCAAAAGCAAATCCACTGTCAAAGGTAAAGCAGCGCAGTACCGTTGATTTCAAGAAGGCGATAAAAAAAGAACCGGAATGACCGGTTCTTTTGTATTTAACCCAGTTTTGCACGCGGATGGCAGTTGTTATACACTTTTTTAAAATGATCGTTCAATAAGTGTACGTAAACCTGTGTGGAGGAAATATCCGCGTGGCCAAGCATCATCTGTATGTCCTTCAGCTCCGCGCCGTTTTCCAGCAGATGCAAAGCAAAGGAATGGCGGAGCGTATGAGGAGTAATTTCCTTGACGATTCCCGCCTTTTCAGCGTATCCTTTTACGATTTTCCAGAAGCCCTGACGGGTAAGCCTGCGGCCGTTCAGATTCGTAAAGAGTGCCTGTCCCCCATCCGGCGTGATAATCAGGCTCCTGACTCTGATAATATATTCCGATATGGCATTTACCGCCGTGGGATAAACCGGAATCAGCCGCTCGCTTTTGTCATTTTTGCAGCTCAGCATTCCCGTGTGGATATTGATATCCTGAATATTTAAATCAACCAGCTCCGAAGCCCTGATTCCGGTTGCGTACAGAAGCTCCAGCATTGCTTTGTCGCGGCAGCCCTTTGATTCCTGAGTATCCGGCTGGGACAGCAAAAGCTCGATTTCCTTGCCGGTCAGGATCTGAGGGAGCTTTTTTACCGTCTTTTCCAGTTTAACGGCCTTTGCGGGATTGCTGTCCGTCTGGCCGGTAATAATCAGATACTGATAAAAGCACCGGATGGAAGCGACATTTCTCGTAATCGTAGCGTTTGACTTTTTTAATTCTGTCAGATTTGCAACATACGTATTGATAAAGTCGGAATCCGCCTGAGCCGGATCGCCCAGCCCGCTCTCATCCAGAAATGATAAGAAATGCCCGACGTCGCGAATGTACGAATCCAGTGTGTTTGCAGACACAGCCTTTTTATTGACCAGATAATTGCTGAAATCCGAACAGTAGTCCTTCATTTTGTCCTATCCCCTCTATTTTTAAAAAGAAAACATACCCGCAAAACATCCTGAAAATATAACGTCAATCACCGCCGCCAGAAAAGCAACCATCAGAATCACGCCGAAGTTCAGTAAATACGGTTTCATTTTCGGCGGGCTGATTGTCCCTCTTTGAGATACAACACTGCAAGACGCAATCATTCGGGAAAATCGTGTCCCCTCCCTTGCCGCAAGCAGAATTGCAAGGCAGCACACAAATGCCCCGGGCAAAATAACCACCAGATTAAACAATACGCCCATAAAGCCATACGCCGCATACAGATATCCGGATGTCAGCCCCAGCCCGAACCCCCGGAAAAACAGAACCGCAGGGATGATGAACATCCCCCACACGGAAAGCCCGCAAAGAAAGCAGGCCAGTATAAAAATAAAGGACGAAGCAAAGGAAGCGGAGAAAATGGAGATAATCGGCTGTACAGCCCTGGCTTTATAATTGCTGTAAAATAGAAAATCCAGTTTATTTAACGCAGTGAAATCCGCATTTCTGGCGAAAACCGCTCCAAAAATCATGCCGATGATCAAAGAAAGCGAGAACAGCACCAGAACATAATTTTCACGCAGTGCTTTTAAAAGAATCCTGCTGTTGATAACAGGCCTGTGCCGAAAGCTGTGTTTTACAACAATCATACTCAAACATCCCCTTAATATATATAAGGATACATTCATAAATGTATGAGAATGATCTGTGTTATATGATTACTTGCCCAGCTCTTCCGCTCTTTTTGTACAGGCCCTCATCGCCTCGTCCACGATTTGCTCAAAATGATGCTCATAAAAAACGTCCAATGCTTTTAAGGTGGTTCCGCCGGGTGAAGAGACCATTTTAATCAGTGCTTCCGGGGTCAGCTCCGGCTGGCGCAGCATCCCCGCGCTGCCCTCCAGCGTCTGGCAGATCAGCTGCAAAGCCGTGTCGGCGGCGATCCCCTGTTTGACGGCGCTGTCCAGCATCGCTTTGGCGAACAGATAAATATACGCCGGGCTGCTGCTGTTTACGGAAATGACGGCGTTCATCTGGCTTTCGTCCAAAACCGTCACCGTGCCGCAGGCGGCGAATAATGACAGAACCAGCTGAAAATCTTCGTCCGTTACATTTTCCGTCCTGCTTAACGCGGTTGCGCCCTTGCCGATGAGAAGGGGCGTGTTGGGCATGGTCCTGATAACCGGACACCGGCAGCCGAGAGCACTGTTGATATAGTGCGTTGAAATGCCCGCCGCAATAGAAACAAACAGAATTTTTTGATTTACAACAGGTTTTACCGAAGCCAATACTTCAGCAAAATTCTGCGGTTTGACTGCCAGAAAAACAATATCGCATTTTTCGATTAGCTGTTCAATCGAGTCAACGGTCCGGATTCCCGCCTTTTGCCGCAGCGCTTCCCGCTTCTCCCGGTTGATATCATAAACAAAAACCTGCTGTGCCGGAAAGGTTTTTGTTCCGACAATCCCATTAATAATAGCGCCTGCCATATTGCCGGCGCCGATAAACCCCAGTATTTTATCCTTCAAAAAAAACACCTGCCTTGTAACTATATACTATAATACATTTTTTACCAGTTAGCAATACAAAAATATACAGAAAAACTATTTTTATGCATTTCCAAATAATTTATGTAAACTTGATTATGTAAACTAATAAAAATTATGTAATAAGCGTTATGTAAACCTTATGAATAAAAATACGCACGCTTACATTTTTCAGGCAAGCGTGCGCCGCTTATCAGTTTTCTGTTGTTATTCGGCCATCGCCGCTTTGATCATAATGGCGCATTCCAGGCGCTTTTTTTCAAGATCACAAGAGATTTTATGGGCCTTATGGATATCCCCTTCATACTGTTGGCTGTTCGCGTTGCAGCCGCCGCTGCAGTAAAATTTAGCCCAGCAGTTTCTGCATTCCGGTTTTGAATAGACGTTTGCCAGCGCGAAGGAATGCTTCATATCGGTATTCAAGGTTCCGTCCATGACATTCCCCATTTTAAAGCTCTCGTCCCCTACGAACTGATGGCAGGGGAAAATATCTCCCTCCGGCGTTACGGCGATATATTCGTTGCCGCAGCCGCAGCCGCGAAGGCGCTTGATGGCGCATGGGCCCTGATCGAGGTCCAGCATAAAATGAAAGAAATTGAAGCCTTTCCCCGCTTTTTTGCGGTCAATGATCGTATTTGCCAGACGCTCATACTCTTCAAATACGCGGGGCAAGTCCTCTTCCTTGATTGAATAATCCAGCTTCACGTCCGAGACCACCGGCTCAACGGAAACCTGCTCAAAACCAAGCTCGGCCATATGTAACACATCGTTGGTGAAATCAAGATTGTGTTTGGTAAAGGTTCCTCTGGCGTAATAGTCTTTATCGCCGCGTGACGCGACCAGCTTTTGGAACTTCGGAACAATCGAATCATAGCTGCCTGTACCGTCGGTCCTGACCCGCAAAAGATCGTTGACGCTTTTTCTTCCGTCAAGGGACAGCACGCAGTTGGACATTTCCCGATTGATAAAATCGATCTTATCGTCCGTCAGCAAGATGCCGTTTGTCGTAATGGTAAAGCGAAAGTTTTTATTGTGTTCTTTTTCGATACTGCGGGCATAATTGACGATTTGCTTGACAACCTCAAAATTCATCAGCGGTTCGCCGCCGAAGAAATCGACTTCAAGGTTATGCCTTCCCTCTGATTTCTCAATCAGGAAATCGATCGCTTTCTTCCCTACCGCAAAGGGCATCAGCATTCTGCCGCGGCCAAAGTCCCCCTTGGCGGCAAAGCAGTATTCGCACCTTAAATTGCAGTCGTGGGCAATATTCAGGCACATGGATTTTACCGGGGCGTCCTTCATCATTTCAGCGAACTTTCCATATTCGTCCGCTGAAAAAAGCTGACCGATCCGGTACAGCTCTTTCAGCTCCTCATAGGCTTCACGAACGGTTTCGCCGTCATATTTACCGCTCAGGCCGTTCAGCATTTCCTGGGGAGGATTCTCCGGCACGCTGTCATTTAAATAGTCCAACATATCAAACGGCGCGTCGTCAAAAAGATGGACGGCCCCGCTGTTGGTATCCAGTACGATATGAAAACCATTTAAAGAATACTTGTGAATCATGTATTTTCTCCGTTTATACAAAATTTAAGGGACATTACTGTCCCTTAAGGTTTGAATGAAATTCAAATCAATTGATTTATCTGCCTGCGTTTTCGCACTTCTGGTTTGCGACAGTGCAGGAAGTTTTGCAGGCCGACTGACAGGACGCCTGGCACTCGCCGCATCCGCCTTTGACTGCACTCTCTTTTAAATTGGCTTTATTCAAAGTCTTAATTTGTTTCATTTTTTTGAAACCTCCATTTCAATATTACTGATCATTTTCGCTTCATGATTATATCACACTGACGGAAAGAATAAAAGTATTATTTTACTTTTGACTTCTTACTGACCGCAAGCAGCCCGCCGATCGCGCCGGAAAGCACCATCACCAGCATCCTGATTCCGGCCGTGAGGGAAACAGGTTCATGGGACGCAATCATACCGGAAACAAGAAACAATACAAACAGCAGCAAACCGGACAAAGCGCCGTAGGCCAAACCGCGTTTACGGGAAATCTTCGCTGTGACAAACCCCGCCACAAAGGACGCGAGCACGGACAATCCGAGCATCATAGGAGAAATCAAATTCTGCGGAATATGTCCCGCCGACACAAAGGCCAAGGCAAAAGCACCCAACAGGGCAGCACAAAGTACAGCCCCGACGACAGCCCCGAGGATAATGGAGCGCAGCGCTCCCAACATCGGATTTTCATTTAAATGCTTTAAATGCTTCTTGCTTTTCATTACCAGCGCCCCCTCAAATATCTAATACAATAGATATTCAGAAGGCGCCGAAGATATACTAATTATTCCGCTTTTTCGTCTTATTCGGCGTCCGCGTGAACGGTATCGATGCTTCCGATCGCCCAGCGCTTAATGCGAATTTTGACGCGGTCCGTACCGGTTTCGATAACAATGGTGTCGGAATCGTCTTTAATGCCGACTACTCGTCCGACAATTCCGCCGATTGTGGTGATATCATCGCCGATTTGGATATTATTGCGCATTTTTTCTTCATTTTTCTTTTTCTTGGACTGGGGACGGATTCCAAAAAAATAAAAAGCGCCGATAATAGCCGCGTAAAGGAGAACGATGGTCCATGTTCCTCCTCCGTCCACAAGAGATCCACTTAAAGTGTTGAAATTCATTATAGAACTGCACCTCCAATTTAATATAATGATTATAGCAATTTCTTCGTCGTCTTGCAAGGATTTCTTATATCCTTGCGCTCAATTTCGAGATATTATTGCTATAGAATTCCTCAAAACGACCCTCATCAAGAGAAAAGCGGATTCGTTCCAGAAGGGAATTGTAAAAATAGATGTTGTGCATGACGCAAAGCCGCATCGCGAGCATCTCCCCGCTTTTAAAAAGATGGTGAATATATGCGCGCGTAAAATTGCGGCAAACGGGACAGTCGCAGTGTTCGTCTAGCGGTTTCTCGTCGAGCGTGTATTTCGCGTTCATCATATTCCGGCAGCCGTCCCAGGTAAAGGCGTGCCCGTGGCGGGCGTTTCTGGACGGCATAACGCAGTCGAAAATATCCACGCCGCGCCTGACCGACTCCAGAATATTGGCCGGGGTGCCCACCCCCATTAAATAACGGGGTTTGTCCTTGGGCATTTCCGGCTCCACCGCTTCAAGAATGCGGTACATTTCTTCCGCGCTCTCCCCCACCGCCAGCCCGCCGATGGCGTATCCGTCGAGGTCGAGTTCGCGGATCTGTTTCATGTTTTCGATACGCAGGTCCTCGTAGGTGCTGCCCTGATTGATTCCCCACAGCATCTGGCGGGGATTGATCGTGTCCGGCAGCGTGTTCAGCCTGTCCATTTCCGCCTTGCACCGATACAGCCAGCGAACCGTGCGCTGACAGGAGCTGCGCGCGTAATCGTATTCCGAAGGATTCTCCACACATTCGTCAAAGGCCATTGCAATGGTAGAGGCCAGGTTGGACTGAATCCTCATGCTTTCCTCCGGCCCCATAAAGATTTTATGGCCGTCGATATGGGAAGCGAAGGTCACGCCCTCTTCAGTAATATTTCTGAGCTTTGCCAGCGAGAATACCTGAAATCCGCCGCTGTCGGTCAGAATCGGCCCGTCCCACCGGGTAAACCGGTGCAGGCCGCCCAGCTTTTTCACGTTTTCGTCGCCCGGCCTCAGATGAAGATGATAAGTATTGCAGAGCTGTACCTGGCATTTCAGGTCCTTCAGATCCAGCGCGGAAACACCGCCTTTAATCGCTCCGCAGGTAGCCACGTTCATAAAAGCCGGAGTTTGAACCGTCCCGTGCGGCGTAGTGAATTCGCCGCGCCTTGCCGCTCCCGTATTGCTGATTAGCTTATACATATAATCCTTATTTATCCTTTCGTATCAGTAAATGAACATCGCGTCAGCCATATGCATGGCAGGCAAGCCCGGCGTCGCGATGCATATGCCTTGTTTCAATTCTGTTAAATGATCAGCATCGCGTCACCGAAGCTGAAAAAGCGGTACTTTTCCTGAACGGCTACTCGGTACGCGTTCATAATATGCTCGTAGCCCGCAAGAGCGGAAACCAGCATGATAAGCGTGCTCTCCGGCAGGTGAAAATTGGTGATCAGGCCGTCGAGCACTTTGAACCGATAGCCGGGATAAATAAAAATATCCGTCCATCCGGCGCTTTCCTTGATACAGCCCTCTGCGGTCCCGACGGACTCCAGCGTGCGGCAGCTAGTCGTCCCCACCGCAATGACACGGCCGCCGTTCCGTTTTGTTTCATTGATGGCATCCGCCGTTTCCTTCGGGAGATAGTAATGCTCCGAATGCATTTTATGATCCAGTACCTTTTCCGCCGTGACCGGGCGGAACGTGCCCAGCCCAACGTGCAGCGTGACAAATACCACTTTCACACCCTTGGCCTTTACCTTTTCCAAAAGCTCCGGCGTAAAATGCAGCCCTGCGGTCGGCGCCGCCGCGGAACCGACTTCCTTGGAATACACGGTCTGATAGCGCTCATTGTCGTTCAGATGCTCCGTGATGTAATGCGGCAGCGGCATTTCCCCGATCTGATCGAGGATTTCATAGAAATTACCTTCATAGGTAAAACGCGCCAGGCGGTTGCCTTCGTCGATGATTTCCAGAACTTCCGCCCTGAGAAGACCGTCGCCGAAAACGAAACGGGAACCGGGCTTCGCGCGCTTGCCGGGACCGCAGAGGACTTCCCATACGTCCCCTTCCCGGTGGTTCAAAAGCAGAAACTCCACGCGGGCCCCCGTCTCTTCCTTGATTCCGTAAAGCCGGGCCGGCAGAACGCGTGAATCGTTCAGGACAAGACAGTCGCCGGGATTTAAGCAGTCAATGATATTGAAAAAGTGTTTATGGGCAATCTCGCCGGTTTCCTTGTTCAGTGTCAAAAGTCTGGAGGAATCGCGCGGTTCAAGCGGGGTCTGCGCAATCAGTTCCTTCGGTAAATCATAGAAAAAATCTTTTGTCTGCAAATTTTTTAAATCCAATGTCATTTTCATATCTCCCACATAATATACTACCGATTCTTTATTATAAATAAATTGACAAGTAATAGCAACCCATGTTATTATAATTCAAAGATAGAGGCGCGATTTTAAAGAGTAACGGATTCCAGGCTGCCAAAGCCGTTTATCGTCCGTGAAAGGTAAACTCGCCGAAGGGGGTTTCGGGGCAGGAAACCGCCTGGTTGTTTTTGTGAACAGCAGAACAACTGTCATCATGTTGATATGATGGAGCGCTATCGGCTAACATTTGGTTCGGCAGATGCCGGACCCTATCAATGTCGAACAGTATCTATTATATTTGCCTGATGACCGGTTTTCAACCGGTTTTTTTCTTATGTATATATTTTCTCATTCTTTAAACATATATATTACAGGAGGGCTACCAATGAAAAAGTATCATGTAGGAATTATCGGCGCAACCGGCATGGTTGGTCAAAGATTTGCTACGCTGATCGAGAACCACCCGTGGTTTACGGTTACCGCGCTCGCTGCGAGCGCGCGTTCCGCCGGAAAAACATATAAAGAGGCTGTCGGGGACCACTGGCTGATGACAACACCGATGCCGAAATCAATGGAAAATATGGTCGTTTTCAACGCGGAGCAGGATATTGAAAAAATTACTTCCCTTGTTGATTTCGTGTTCTGCGCAGTCAACATGAAAAAAGAGGAAATCAAAGCGCTGGAAGAAGCCTATGCCAAAGCGGAGTGCCCGGTGATGTCCAACAACAGCGCAAACCGTCTGGTGGCCGACGTACCGATGATCATTCCGGAAATCAACGCGGACCATGCCGGGGTCATTGACGCTCAGCGCAAACGTCTTGGCACAAAGCGCGGATTCATCGCCGTGAAATCGAACTGCTCTCTGCAGAGCTATGTTCCGGCTATCCACCCTCTGATGGATCTGAACGTAACGAAAGTCCTCGCCTGCACCTATCAGGCCATTTCCGGCGCAGGAAAAACCTTTCAGACGTGGCCGGAAAGCGTCGATAACGTGATTCCCTTTATCGGCGGCGAAGAAGGAAAATCTGAAAATGAACCGCTGAAAATCTGGGGGCATGTCGAAAACGGCGCAATCGTCAACGCCACTTCCCCGTCCATTACCTCCCAGTGTCTCCGTGTTCCCGTTTCCGACGGGCATACCGCCGCGGTTTTTCTTTCCTATGAAAAAAAGGTTGAGCTGGAAGAAATTATTGCAAGATGGGAAAACTTTAAGGGAGTCCCTCAGGAGCTTCAGCTTCCCAGTGCACCAAAGCAGTTTTTGCATTATTTCCGCGAAGACGACCGTCCGCAGTCAAGGCTTGACCGTAATCTGGAGAACGGTATGGCCGTTTCCATCGGACGTTTGCGCCCGGATACGCAGTACGATGTAAAATTTGTCTGTCTGTCCCACAACACTCTGCGCGGAGCCGCAGGCGGAGCTGTTTTGATGGCGGAGCTTCTTTGCGCAAAAGGTTATATCGATTGAAGAATTTGCGAATTTGGAGGTAAAGTGTCATGAAAAAGCTTATTTTCAGCGGTTCCGGCGTCGCGATCATCACGCCGATGAACGAAGACGGTTCCGTGAATTATGACGTTTTGGGCGATCTCATCGAATTTCATATCGCCAACGGAACGGATTCCATTATTGCCTGCGGTACAACAGGGGAATCGGCTACATTAGACCACGAAGAGCATTGCAAGGTCATCGAATACATCATTAAAAAGACGAATAAACGGATTCCGGTCATCGCGGGCTCCGGCAGCAACGACACCCGCTACGCGGCAGAGCTGTCCCTGACCGCTCAGGAGCTTGGCGCGGACGCTCTTTTAATGGTTACGCCCTATTACAATAAAACCTCTCAGGCAGGTCTGGTAAAGCATTACCACTATGTGGCCGACCGTGTGAAGCTTCCGATCATCGTCTACAACGTACCGTCCAGAACGGGTTGCAATATTAAACCGGAAACGTATCTGGAGCTCTCCAAACACCCGAATATCAATGCTGCAAAAGAGGCAAACGGGGATATTTCCGCTCTGGCGAGAACCATTGCCCTTTGCGGTGACGAGTTGAATATATACTCCGGTGAAGACAATCAGACGCTGCCCATTCTTTCTTTGGGCGGAAAAGGAATCATCTCCGTATTCGCGAACATCATGCCGAAGGAAATACACCAAATTTGCGCGGATTTCTTTGACGGCAACCTTGCTGCCAGCCGTGCGGCCTTTTTGAAGTACCTTGAGCTGATGGACGCACTGTTCATGGATGTGAACCCAATTCCGGTGAAGGCAGCCATGAAAATGCTTGGATTCAACAGCGGCGGCTGCCGCCTGCCGCTGACGGCGATGAGCGAAGAAGCGGAAGTAAAGCTTACGATGATTCTTAAAAAATATAATCTGTTAAAATAAATTGACCTTTCCGGAGGGAATGTAAAATGACAAGGATGATTATCTGCGGATGCAACGGCAAGATGGGCCGTGAGGTTTCGGCCTGTGCGGCGCTGCGGGAAGACTGCAAAGTTGTGGGCGGAATCGATATGAATACGGAGGCGAAAGAGGATTATCCGGTTTTTGCGAAACCGGCGGATATCAATGTCGACGCCGACGTCATCGTCGATTTTTCCAATCCCGCCCTTCTCGCTTCCCTGCTCCAGTATGCGCAGATTCATAAAACGCCGCTTGTTCTGTGCACCACCGGTTATAACAAAGCGCAGGTGGAAGCGCTTACCCGTGTTGCCGAATCTGTCCCCGTATTTTATTCGGGCAATATGTCGCTGGGGATCAACCTGCTGATCGAATTGTCCAAAAAGGCGGCTAAAGTGCTGGGAAGCGGCTTCGATGTTGAAATTATAGAGAAACACCACAATCAGAAGGTCGATGCGCCGAGCGGCACCGCCCTCATGCTGGCCGACGGCATTTCCTCCGTCATGAATGAAAATGTGCACTATATTTACGACCGGCATTCCCAGAGGAAAAAGCGCGAAGCTACTGAAATAGGGATTCATTCCGTTCGCGGAGGAACCATTGTCGGCGAACATGAAGTGATTTTTGCCGGACATCATGAGGTGATTACGCTCGCTCACTCCGCTCAGTCAAAAGAGGTTTTTGCCGTCGGGGCGGTCAACGCGGCTGTTTATTTGGCAAAGATGCCCGCAGGACTTTATAACATGTCTGATTTATTAAAATAGGAGGTAGCATGATGAGTACGGAACCAATGATCACCACTTCAAATGAAATTACCCTGATCACGCTGCAGAACTGTCCCTCCGAACTGACCTTTACCGCCGATGTTTTTCAGAAAATTTCGGGGTTCGGAGTCAATGTGGATATGATTTCGCTTGCGCCGGCGCACGGCGCTTTCACTTCCATTTCCTTTACGATTTCCGACAATGATCTGGATAAAATTCTGACCTTTACATCCGATCTTCATGACAATTCCAATATCAAAACCATTGTCAGCAGCGGAAACTGCAAAATTTCCGTGTATGATCAGGGAATGAAGGACACTCCCGGCGTAGCGGCAAAGGTTTTTGCAGCAGCGGCGAAGAGCGAAACGGACATACGGATTATCACCACCTCCGAGGTCGACATTTCCCTGCTGGTTACGGCGGCGGATTTTGACCAGACGCTGAACGAAATCGAAAAGTGTCTGAAGAAATGAAAGCCGGCTTCCTGTTTTCTATAAAAAAACGATCCCTTCCGTCAGGCAGTATGATCTGCCGACAGCGGAAGGGATTTTTTTATCTCCAGTAATAGACGACTACGGGAAAAATATAGACCGCGATAAAAACGCCGATGAACAGGACCGTAAAGAAAAAAACCGCCGGCAGTTCCAAGAACCGAATTTTACGGTAGAGCCCCTTCCTCAGAAATATCAGGAAAAGAATCAGACCAGCGATTCCCAGGGCGGATAAACAGCTTCCCAAGGAAAAGCCGGGCGGGATATAAGAAACAGAGATTTCGTTTTTCCCTTTGTCCAGCTTGATCGCCATCATGGAATCCAGCACGCAGTTGATATCGATCTTTTTCCCGTTTACAGTCGCGGTATATCCCCTGCCGTCCGTAATCGGAAGGAAGAGGTAGGACTGGTCGTCAGCCGCGTCCGCAGTGCCGGTAATCCGGTTCCCGGACTGCTTTAGCTGCGCGGCGGCAGTACCGCTGACAGCTTTCTTTAAAACATCGTCCTTAAGTCCGGCGATCCCAAAGGATTTCACATCGACTTCTTTTAAAACCTGAATTTCCACTTCCACCGTCTGGTCGCGGAAGGTACCGAGATTCAGGAGTCCGTTATTGCTTTGATTCGGATAATCGTCCTGTACGGTCATCCCGTTTACCAGAATATTGAAGCTTGAGTTGATATGCTCGATCAGGCTGTTTGACAGCCTGTCAAAACAGTCGAAATAAAGCGTTTCCGTTCCCTGAACCGGAATCCGGTAAACCACTGACCCTTCGGCGCTGTTGTCCGGAAAAGTAAGAGAATATTTTTTGCCGGAAGTATAGGCGATATTATTCAAAAGACTCGGCTCATAATAGGTAAACAGCTTGTCCTGTGTATGAAAGAGGGATTCAAAGACAAACTGCTGAATGTTGAGACGGGTCGTGTCCGGCAGAGTGCTTAATTTCTGAACGTCATCGGCATGAACAACAAACCCGACGGGAAGGGCATCCTCTTTTTTCCTGATCTCATATTTCTCATTCTGATAAACCTTCTGTTCCTTGCTGAAGGAAGTTCCCCTGCGGAGAATGGTGTACCGGTTCCCCATTATGGCGTCGGTCAGTTTGGTGCCGCCGTTCGAATTGACTTCCATCCAGTAGGACGAATAGCCAAGCTTCTTCATGGTATACATAAAGCTTTCGCCCGTCAGCGACGTATAATGGCTCAGCGTATGATACCCCAAGCTGCCCATCAGGTTTACGTCGAAGTATTTTTCTTCGGATTTTACGCGGTAAAGGGAGTCATCCTCGATCCGGTCACTCAGATCGATGACGGCTGCCTCGGTTTTTCCGTTGTTGGCGGCTGAGGCCACGTAAACGCCGGAATTAAATACACATTCCAGTACAACCATGACGCACAGCAGGACGGAGAATGCGGTTTTACCCAGCAGCCTGAACTGGTAGAGCAGCAGAAGGACGAGATACGCGAGCCCCGCGACCAGAGAAAACAGGAGCAAAAGCCGGAAACTAGCGCTGTTTCCCCACAGGGTTTCCGTGTAAATCCTGACGACATCATATTCCTTATAAAAAATCAGGCATTCCGCAAGGAACACTGCACTGACCGCCAGCATCCCGCCGAATACGGCAATCGAACTGCTTGACACAAGGCGGTTTTCCTGATTGATTTCCGATAACACGGCGGCAAGCAGAATCAGGCCGAAAAAAACAGTAATATATCCGTAGCGGACCGGAAAAGCCTGATAATTTCCGGTCTGCCACATTTTGTTGATCGGTTCTATGAAAACCGGTATCATGGTCAGAACAAACAGGAAAAATACAAGGTTCGTACTCGGCGGAAGACTTTTCGCAAAAAACAAATAGACAATCAGCGCGGCAAAGATCGCGCCCGAGCACAGAATCACGGTAAACGTCGTGTCCAGCCTGGAAATCAGCCCGCCCACTTTTAAGCTCGTAAACAGGTCGCTGGTTCTGGCGGAAGCCATATACTGCATCAGCGAAGGCAGCCAGACCACGGCGGTAATCAGAGCGGTAATCAGGGTGGAAACTCCCAGAAGCAAAATGCTTTTCCGGCGTGTCCCCTTTTTCGCGAAGAAGCAAACATAGACTCCGGATGCCAGTACCAGAAAAATGGATACCATATAGCTCAGATAGAAATTCACTGTCAGTATCGCTGAAAAAGACAGGACATACCACAGGATTTTTCCTTCGTCGGCCAGCTTTATCAGACCGATCAGAAGAATCGGGAAAAGATACATGACGTCCAGCCATACGTGGTTCTGGTAGTAAAACATGGTGTAGCCACAGAAGGCATACATCACGGAGATCGCAGTGTTTTGCAGCACACCGAGCTTTTTGAGTTGAAAGCGAAAAAAGACGCTTGCCGTAAACGCGCATACCATCATTTTCAGCAGGACCAGGATATTCATGAAAAGATAGAGATCGGCCTTATCGACAAAGGCAACCAGAAAGCTGAACGGACTGCTGATGAAAAACAGGAATACGCCCCAGAAGCTCATGCCCCCGGCATTCTGCATATTCAGAAACATGTTTGCTTTCCCGGACAGGATATCTTTGAAGTCCATCAGAAAAGGGATGACCTGCTGGTTCATGTCGCACCACGAAAGAGTGTTATATCCAAAAGGAAACATCCTGCTTACAAAAAATACCGAAAGCATAATCACCATCACCGAAGCAGGTGCCAATAGAAAAGAGCCGTTTTTTTTCATCTGGATGAATCCTCCAACATTTGTCAATGTACCTATTATAAGGAATTGCCGGACGAAAATCAATCAAAACAGCCCGCCGCCGAAATTTCGGCGGCGGGCTGAGCGAATTTTTGCGTTAATCAACCAGATTGACTTTGTGGAACACCTTTTTTCCCTTTTTAATCACCACATATTTTTTCTCGAAATGGTTCAGGGAAAGCTTCTCCGCGCTGGAAAGTATCTTCTCGTTATCGACTGAAATACCACCCTGATCGATCAGACGTCTTCCCTCTCCTTTGGAAGGCGCCAGCTTTGTCAGGACCAACAGATCAAGCACGCCGATTTCCCCGTCGGCAAAATCGGCCGCGGTAATGTCCGTGGAAGGCATGTTGTCCGTGTCCTCGCCGCTGCCGAACAGCGCGCGTGCTCCCTCCTGTGCCTTTAGCGCTTCCTGCTCGCCGTGAATCAGCTTAGTGACCTCAAACGCAAGGACTTCCTTGGCTTTGTTGAGTTCCCCGCCCTCCAGTTTTGCAAGCTCATTGATCTCCGACAGCGGAAGGAACGTAAGGATTTTCAGGCATTTGATAACGTCGGCGTCGCCGATATTGCGCCAGTACTGGTAGAAGTCGAACGGCGTGGTCTTTTCGGGGTCCAGCCAAACAGCGCCCTTTTCGGTTTTGCCCATCTTTTTGCCCTCGCTGGTGGTCAGCAGGGTAAACGTCATGCCGTAGGCTTCCTTGCCCTCTTTGCGGCGAAGAAGCTCGACGCCGCCGATAATATTGCTCCACTGGTCGTCGCCGCCAAGCTCCAGCTGACAGTTATAGCGGTGGTTCAGCTCCAGAAAGTCGTAGCTCTGCATGATCATATAATTCAGCTCGAAGAAAGAGAGACCCTTTTCCAGACGCTGCTTATAGCATTCCGCAGCAAGCATGCGGTTGACGGAAAAATGAACGCCGACATCGCGCAAAAATTCAATATAATTCAGATTCAGAAGCCAGTCGCCGTTGTTGGCCATAATCGCTTTGCCTTCCGAAAAATCAACCAGACGGGACATCTGCTTTTGGAAGCAGGCAATATTATGGTCGATTTCCTCTTTGGTCAGCATTTTGCGCATATCGGATTTTCCGGAAGGATCGCCGACCATGCCTGTTCCACCGCCGAACAGCGCAATCGGCGTATGACCGGCTCTCTGCATGTGCGCCATGACCATAATCTGTACAAAGTGGCCTACGTGCAGGCTGTCGGCTGTCGGATCAAACCCGATATAGAATGTGGTTTTGTGATTGTTGAGAAGATCCTGAATCTTCTCCTCGTCCGTCATCTGGGCAATCAAGCCCCTTGCTTTGAGTTCTTCGAAAACTCCCATAAAAAATCCTCCATTTCAGGGGGATAAAAAACGCCCCCTGCTTATTTGCAGAGGGCGGAAATAACCGCGGTACCACCTCAGTTCACCGTAGCCTCGCGGATACGGCCTTACGGGTACAAAAAATACCCACGCGCTGTAACGTGCGCTTTCACGGCCAAATCTAGTAGAAACCGTTCAATCTGGCGACTCCGGGATGTATTTCAGCCAAATCACGCGCCTGCTTACACCAGCCGCAGGCTCTCTTTGCCGGCTTTTTGACTTACTTCTTCCCATCAATGTCATTATACTGCATTATACCCAATTCCCTCCGCATTGTCAAGACGATCCGTGCTTTTTGGCAAGCCTGAGCATTTCCGCCGCATTTTCCAGCAGCAGCGGCGTGATCTGCGCTCCGCCCATAATTCTTGCCAGTTCCTGCTTCCTTCCCTCGTAATCCAGCTCGGCCACGTCGGTGAAGGTTTTGTTTTCCCGGACCTGCTTTTTGATTAAGAACTGCGTGTCGGCCAAAGCGGCTATCTGCGCCAGATGCGTTACACAGATCACCTGACGGTGGCCCGCGACCTCATGCAGCTTCAAGCCGACCTTCTGCGCCGCGCTTCCGCTGATACCGGTGTCAACCTCGTCGAAAATCAGCGTGTCAATATCGTCTTTCCCGGCAAGCACCGTTTTAATGGAAAGCATAATGCGGGAAAGCTCGCCGCCGGAAGCGATTTTTGCGATCGGCTTGGCCGGCTCGCCCGCATTCACCGAAATCAGGAACTGAAGCTTGTCGCAGCCAAACGGATTCAGCGGGCATTCCTCCTGCTGTACCTGAAAATCGATGTTCGGCATATCGAGAAAGCGGAGCTCTTCCTTTACCCGTTTCGTAAAGGCCCGTGCCGCCTCTTTGCGGCAGGCGGAAATCTTTTTCGCAAGTCTTTCCGCCTCTGCCTTTGCCTTTTGATATTCCTTTGTCATCTGCAGGATTTTTTCATCCGAAAGCTGGATATCCTCCAGCTGGGCCTGCGATTTTTCGAGAAAATCGATCATATTTTCCACGGAGCCGCCGTATTTCAAGCCAAGGCGATAGAGGACGTCCAGCCGGTCCTCTATCCTTTCAAGGTCCGCGGGATCATATTCCAGCTCCGAAGAGAAACCGCGGAGTTCCTCGCCGCAGTCCTCCAGATCGTAGCGGATATTTTTGATTCTTTCGGAAAGCTCATGGATTTCCGGCAGGTATTTTTCCGCTTCGGACAGAGCGTCCGAAGCGGAAGCGACGGCGGATAAAGCGCCGTCAAAGCTTTCTTCCCCGTTCAGGGCCGCTTGCGCCGTATGAATCGCCGAGGCGATCTTTTCGCTGTTTAAATAGCGGGTGCGGGTCTTATTCAGTTCTTCCTGCTCGCCGGCCCGCAGTCCGGCTGCCTCCAGTTCATTGATCTGATAGGTCAGCAGATCAATCTGTCTTGCTTTCTGTGCCTCGTCCATATCAAAAGCGTCCAATGCGCTTTTCATATGCTGCATATTGCTGAAAGCGGCGCGATACTCCGAAAGCAATGCCTCGGGCACGCCCATGCGGTCGATATACCGGATATGTAAATCGGGCGACAGCAGGTCATAGCTCTCGTGCTGGCCGTGAATACTGATCAGCATGACCCCGATCTCTTTCAAAACGGATACGGTTGCCGGACGGCCGTTGATGCGGCACACGGCTTTGCCGTCGGTATGGATTTCGCGCTGAATCATGACGGAACCGTCTTCTTCCGGCACATAGCCGAATTCCGCCAGCTTATGGACGGCCTGTTCCCCCAGGTCGGAAAAAACGGCGGTGACAAAAGCGGAACGCGCCCCGGTCCGCACAAGCTCGCGCGAGGTTCTTTCCCCCAAAATCGCGTTGATGGAATCAATAACAATGGATTTTCCGGCTCCGGTTTCCCCGGTCAGAACGTTCAGGCCGGGGTGAAAATCAATCCCGGTCTTTTCAATCACAGCAATATTTTCGATGTAAAGCTGAGAAAGCATTGCAATCACCCAACCATTTTTTTAAGTTCAGCAACCAGCTGCTGTGCATGGTCTTCGTCCCTCATCGCAATAAAAATGGTATCGTCCCCGGCCAGAGTGCCGACGGCACCCTGCCAGTGCATGGTGTCCATTGCCGCGCAAACAGCCTGCGCCATGCCCGCGTGGCATTTGATTACAACCAGATTGCACGCGTAGTCAATCTGCACCGCGGAATCGGAGAGGAGGGAATAAAATTTAGAGGAGTAATCGGCCGTGTTGCTTCTGCCGGTGGAGTATCTGTATTTTCCGTCGTGGGACAAAGTCTTGATCAGCCTGAGCTCTTTAATGTCGCGGGAAACGGTGGCCTGAGTTACCTCAAAACCGTCTTCGCGCAGGCGGCGCAGCAGTTCTTCCTGAGTATCAATCGCGTATTCGTTAATCAATTCAAGGATTTTTGCGTGTCGTCGTGTTTTCAATTCAATTTCTCCTCTCGGCTAATTTTTCGTTCACTACCTCATAAAAATTATCGTCTTTTAATTTAATAATTCTCACCATACGCTCTGAACGGCAAAAATTAATTTTCTGATTATCGGCAATCTGAATAAAAGTGTCCCCGTCCACGGACAAAATAATCTCGCTTTTATAGTGGGAACACGCCGTCACGCTCAGCTTGGCGTCCGGCCCGAAAATAACCGGCCTTGTCAGCAGGGAATGCGGGCAGATCGGCGAAAGCAGAATACAGTTGATGCTCGGATCGATCACAGGGCCGCCGGCGGAAAGGGAATACGCGGTCGAGCCGGTGGGAGTGGAAATAATCAGGCCGTCCGCCCTGTATTCGCAGACATTTTTATCATTGAAGTGAACCGTGATATCCAATATCCGGGAAAGCGCTCCGCGGGCGATCACCGCGTCATTCAGCGCCAGATGGGTTTCCTCTTTCCCCTGATTGACCAGCCGGATTTCCAGCATCATACGGTTTTCGATGGTATAGTCCCCTTCGATCAGCTTTTTCAGCTTGTCAAGCTCGTCCGTTTCCAGCCCGGCGACAAAACCGAGCCGCCCCACATTGATGCCCAAAATCGGCTTTTCCGCCATAGCGGCATGCCGGGAAGAGTGAATAATGGTTCCGTCGCCGCCAACGGCAATGACCGCGTCACAGTCGGACATCATTTTATCAAAATCATCGTAAAAGACAATGTGCGAATTTGGAAAACAGCTTTTCAGGTTTAATCGCATGCATACCTCTGCACCGAATTTTTGCAGCGTTTCCGCCACCCGCGTAGTATGAAGCTGTGCGTTGTGCTTGCTTAGATTCGGCATGATCGCTATTTTCACATTATTCACCACCGTTTAATTCATGATGGGATTCTTCCACCAATGCTTCTATATTCAGCGGAACACTTTCCGGTTTCTCCGATTTTTGCAGGTAAACCAGATACTCAATATTCCCCTCCGGTCCTTTTACCGGGGAATAGGTCAGGCCCAGAACGGAAAATCCGTGTTCCAGCACAAAGCCCACGATTTTTTCAATCACTTCCCGGTGAACCGCCTGCTCGCGCACCACGCCTTTTTTGCCTACTTTTCCCCGTCCCGCTTCAAACTGGGGCTTAATCAGACAGACGGCCTGCGCGTTTTCCGCCATGAACTCCCTTGCGACGGGAAGGACCAGGCAAAGGGAAATAAAAGAGACGTCCACGCTGAAAAAATCGATGTCGTCCGGCACCTGCTCCCGTGTAAGGTAACGGACATTGGTGCGCTCCAGATTCACGACCCTTGGGTCGGTGCGCAGCTTCCACGCGAGCTGCCCGTAGCCGACGTCGATGGAGTAGACCTTTTTCGCGCCGCTCTGCAGCATGCAGTCCGTGAAGCCTCCGGTAGAAGCGCCGATATCCATCGTGATTTTGTCTTTCAGTTCAATCGGAAAAGCCGCCATGGCTTTTTCCAGCTTCCAGCCGCCGCGGCTCACATAGGGCATGGTTTCCCCGCGGATTTCTATTTTCGTACCGACCGGAAGCATGGTCCCGGGCTTGTCGGACTTCTGATGGTCGATATAGACGTTGCCCATCATAATCATTGCCTTGGCCTTTTCCCTGCTTTCGGCAAGGCCCTGGTCAAACAGCAGGCAGTCCAGTCTTTTTTTCTCTATCACTTTTTGTACTCCGTCAATATCATATTTACCATTCCCTTGTCGTCGAGGCCAAGGGCGCTGAGCGACTGCAGCATGGTCGCATGGGGAACAAAGTTGGTGATCGCGCGTAAGCGGAACTCGCCGCAGTACCCGTTCTGGGACAGCAGATAGCCGAAATGCTCCCCGATTCCTCCCTGCTGGATTCCTTCTTCAAAGAAAAAGACTTTTTTCGCGGCCTCAGCTTCCGCTACCGCATCCCTGTCCACCGGAGCAATCCGGTTCAGCTTGATAATTTTCGCAGAGATCCCGGACTCTTTCAGCGACGTGATAGCCTTACAGGCCAGGGAAAATAAACGGCCGTAGGTCACAATCACCAGCTCCGCCCCACTCTGTCCGTAAGTGTCGTACGCTTTTCCGGTGCTTTCAAAGTCGAAGGGCTTAAACATGGGCTTTCCGCGCGGATAGCGCACGGCCGAAACGCCTTCGCACTGGTAAAGCGCCTGCTGAAAAGAAAAATAAAGCTCGTCATAGTAAGCCGGGGAATAAACGGTAATACCGGGGACGGTACTCAAAAAAGCCGCGTCAAAGATACCCTGGTGTGTTTCGCCGTCGTCGCCGACAACACCCGCCCGGTCAATGGCCAACGTCACTTTTACACGCTGGATGGCCGCGTCATGAATAATCTGATCGTAGCCGCGCTGTAAAAACGTGGAGTAAATCGCGCATACGGGAAGCATGCCGCCCGCGGCAAGACCGCCGGCAAAGGTTATCGCATGCTCTTCCGCAATCCCCACGTCGAAGAAGCGGCCGGGAAACTGCTTCGCGAACCCCGTCAGACCGGTTCCCATCTGCATCGCTGCGGTAATCGCGCAGATTTTTTCATCCTTACTTGCCAACGTACAAAGATGGCTGCCGAAAACACTGGAAAAATTCTCACCGGCGGGGGCGGATTTTCCCGTCTTAATATCAAAGCTGGATATCCCGTGAAAAGCTCCCGGATTCTGCTCCGCATATGGATAGCCCTTTCCCTTACGGGTAATCACATGGAGCAAAACCGGATGATTGATATTCTTGGCATTTTCCAGAACATCGATCAGTTTTCCTAAATCATGACCGTCAAACGGCCCGTAATAATAAAAGCCCATATCTTCAAAAATGGTGCTGTTATATAATATCTGCTTTAAAGCAGCCTTTGATTTCGAAAGAAAATGGTGCAGCGGCTTTCCTACGTGAGGAAGCCGGTTCAGCGCGGTTTCAATATTGCCCTTTGCCTTGAAATAACCGGGCTTTGTGCGAATATGCGCCAAATAGCGGGCAATGGAACCGACATTCCGCGAAATAGACATTTTATTGTCATTTAAAATAACAATAAAATTCTTCTTGAAGCGCCCGGCGTTGTTCAGCCCTTCATAGGCCAGACCGCCGGTCAGAGCGCCGTCGCCGAGCAGAGAAATGACGTGGCCGGGCTCTCCGGCAAGAAGCTTTGCGTTGGCGATTCCCAGCGCAGCGGAAATGGAGGTGCTGCTGTGCCCCACATTAAAAGCGTCGTAGCTGCTTTCCATACGGTTCGGATAGCCGGAAAGGCCGCCCTGCGTCCGGATGGTGGAAATGGTGTCGCGCCTGCCGGTCAGAATCTTATGGGTATAGGCCTGATGCCCGACGTCCCAGACGATCCTGTCGTCCTTGGAACTGAAAACACGGTGCAGCGCAACCGTTAATTCAACGACCCCCAGATTGGAAGCCAGATGCCCTCCGTTATTGGAAACAGTCTTAATGATTTTTTCGCGAATTTCATCGCACAATTCATAAAGTTCATCCAGAGAAAGCTTTTGCAAGTCCTCCGGAAAATTAATTTGATTTAAAAGGTTGTCCATTCCGTACCTCAACTGGCAGCCGCCGGAAGCAGTATACCGGGATTCCGCATTTTACAGAGTCATCCCGTTCTGACGTTTCGCCGCGGCAACTGTATTTTTAAGGAGCATCGCAATCGTCATAGGACCGACACCGCCCGGAACAGGAGTTATGTAAGACGCTGTTTTTTCCACATTGGCAAAGTCCACGTCTCCGCACAGTTTTCCGTTTTCGTCGCGGTCCATTCCCACATCGATCACCACCGCACCCGGTTTCACCATATCCGCGGTAACAAATTTCGGTCTGCCGACCGCCGCGACAAGGATATCGGCCTGTCTGCATACTTCCTTAAGGTTTTTTGTCCTGCTGTGGCAGATGGTCACCGTTCCGTTGTGATGCAGGAGCAGCATGGCCATCGGCTTGCCTACAATATTACTTCTGCCGATTACGACACAGTTCTTTCCTTCGATTTCGATTTTTTCATGGCGGAGAAGCTCAATGACCCCCGCGGGAGTACAGGGCAGGAAATGATAGTTTCCGATCATGATCCTGCCCACATTGGAAGGGTGGAAAGCGTCCACGTCTTTTTCGGGATCAATGGCTTCCACCACCGCCTTTTCATCCAATCCGTCCGGCAGCGGGGATTGAACCAAAATACCGTTAATGTCTTTTTTTGCGTTCAGTTTCGCGACCAGGTCCATGATTTCTTTTTGAGAGGCGGACGCGGGCAGGGCGTATTCTTCCGAATAGATTCCCGCCTGAGCGCAGGCCTTCTTTTTATTGTTTACATATGTCCTTGACGCGGGATCGTCTCCGACAATCACCACGGCAAGGCCCGGCGTTACGCCGAGCCGGACCGTTTTCTCAACTTCAAGGGCCAGCTGAGCCCGAATTTCGGCTGCAACCGCTTTCCCGTCAATGTATTTCGCCATAACCTGCCTCCAAAATCATGATTTGTCAGTTTCCTCCGCCGTATCCTCGGGAGAAGCTGAAACGGGTTCTTCCGTTTCAGCGGCTGGTTCGGACGCAATGGGCTCTGGCTCTTCCTGTACCGCACCGTCTGGCGCATCTTCAGAAGCATCTGTGTCAAAAATAGTGCTTGCATCGTCGTCAATCAATTCTTCCGGTACTTCATCCACCACAGCATTCAGCGCCATGACTTTCGGGGAACCGCATCCGGCAAGAGCGGTTCTGTTGCGAAAAACAATTAACAACGCGATACCGGTTAAAACCGTTATCACAGCAACTACCTGCGAGACTCTGAGAGGAATGACCGGGGTAATCAGGCTGTCCGTGCGCAGTCCCTCAATAAAGAACCGGCCGACGCCGTACCAGATCAAATAACCGAGAAAAACCTGTCCGTCATATCTTCTGAACCTGCGGCTGAAAATATGTAGCAGGACAAAGCCCAGAAGGCACCATAAGGATTCATAAAGGAAGCAGGGATGCACAGGGCCGTTCGCAATGGCGGAAGTGTTTTCGCTGACCATGCCCCACGGCAGAGTGGTTTCACGGCCAAACGCCTCCTGATTGACAAAGTTGCCCCAGCGGCCGATCGTCTGTCCGATCAAGAAACCGAGCGAAGCTAGGTCCAGCATGGCCGGAATGCTGATTTTACGCAGCTTGGCGATCAGCGCGCCGCAGAGCAGGCCGCCGATGATTCCGCCGTAAATTCCAAGTCCGCCTTCCCAGATATAAAGGGCGCTGATCGGATTTCTCAGATACTGGTCGCTGGTATCGAAAATAACATAATAGGCCCTTGCGCCGATGATTCCGCCGATAATACCGACAATCACGGCGTCGATCAGCCTGTCCTGATCCATATTAAACTTTTTGCAGCTTGCCATCACATAAAGGAAAGCCAGTAAAAAACCGACCGCGATAATCACACCGTACCATCTGACGGTAAGCGAACCGATTGAAAACGCAACTGGATTGATTGTAAAGTGAATGCCCAGTCCCGGAAATTGAACATTTAACATATACTCCACCATTTCTCCACGCGCAAAAACAGATTAGACCCCGGCCAAAACTTCGCGTGGGATGTTCTGGCGGTAAGAATAAAGAAAAGCTTATTCTTCAACCGGTCTTACAATGGAAAGTGCGGAATACTCCGGTCTGAGCTGGACATTGAGCCTGTTCTGCACGGACTGAATATCCGCCGAAGCAATCGTATCGATATAGTTAAAAAGTTCATGGCCGGTAAATGCCAGGGAGGCCATGGTGTTGGCGATGTTGTCCACACTGTTGAAGGACGAAACCATACGGCCGTAAACCGCTTTTTTGGAGCGCTCAAAAGCCGCGGGGTCCAGTCCGTGTTCACGCAGCCCGGCAACCTCTTTTTTGATCTCCTGCGCAACGGCATCGGGGTCCTTTGATTCCCCGGAAAAGATCACCGAAGCATAACCGGGTCCCTCAAAATATTCATAGGTGAAAGAGGATTGATTGATCAGCCCGGCGTCCAGCAGCCTGCGGAACAGCGGGGACGCGTCGGAAGCCAGGATTTCCAGCAGGATTTCCGTGTCCGCGATTTCACGGGCAGACAGGCGGTCTTTGCCCGCTTTTTCCTTAAAACCAAGCTGAAAGATCGGGGCGGCCACGGAAAGCTTCTGCTCCACCCTGCTCTCCACAACCTCTTCGGGCTCTTCCTCAAAAAACCGGTCGATGGTGACGTCTTTCGAGGGCTTGAGCATTTTATCGCAAAGCTCCAACACCTTGTAAACGTCGACATTTCCCGCGACACACAGCACCATATTGTTGAGGTTATAGAAGGTATGATAGCACTTATAAAGCAATTCCGGCGTAATCTCCGCAATGCTTTCAACCGTTCCGGCAATATCGATCCTGACCGGATGCTTATGATATATAGCGCGCAGAAGGTTGAACATCACGCGCCACTGCGGGTCGTCGTCGTACATTCTGATTTCCTGCCCGATAATGCCCTGCTCCTTCTGTACGGTCTGCTCGGTAAAATAAGGGGACTGAACAAAATCCAGAAGGATTTCCAACGATTCGTATACTTTTTCCGAACACGAAAACAGGTAACAGGTTTTGTCAAAAGAAGTATAGGCGTTTGCGGAAGCCCCCGTTTTTGCGTAACGGGCAAAGGCGTCCCCGTCCTCGCTTTCAAAAAGCTTATGCTCCAGATAATGAGCGATGCCGTTGGGAACCGTATTCATCTCGGTTTCTTCCGAAGTTTTAAAGCAGGTGTCTACGGAACCGTATTTGGTGCCAAATACGGCATAAGTGGAACTGTAATTCTCTTTCGGATATACAAAAATTTTCAGCCCGGACGAATGGTTGATCTCAAAATACCGGTCGCCGATCCGCGAGCTTTTGATTTCCTTCATTACATTCATTCTTTTTCTACCCCGTTTCCGACCAAGCGATACACTGTGTCAAGAGTGACATTGTTAGCGGCGTCGATCATCTGCTGACGCGTAACGGCGCTGATCAGAGCAGCCGCTTCCTCCGGGCGTTTGACATAATTGGCAAACGTCTGCGACAGGTACCACGCCTCCAGCCCACCAAGGGAATCGGAAAGAGAGCGGTAGCTGTTGCACATGCTGAGTTTTGCCGCATTGACTTCATTATCGTCAAAATTGCCCTTTTTTATTTCTTCCAGCTGGAATAAAATTTCCTCTTTGGCCTTTTCAATATTCTTCGTTTCAACGCCGCTCTGTACAAGCATGATTCCCTTCATGGAAACGTACAGCGCGCTGCAATAGTAGCAAAGGCTGAGCTTTTCGCGGACATTCAGAAACAGCTTGGAGTTCGGGGTGCCGCCAAAAAGGGCAACCATCAGCTTGACCGCCTCCACCTGCTCATCCCGAAGGGAGGCCGCGGTGCGGAAGCCGAGAACAAGCTTGGACTGGGCAATATCCATTTTTTCAGTGACTTCATTGACCTGATCGGCCTTCTTGACATTGACAGTCGGACACTCCACCGTGGACCTTTTGCCAAGCTTCTGAAAAGCATTATAAAACCCTTCATAAACAGGCTTTGGATCACAGTCGCCCAGAACCATGATTTCGATCCTTGCGTTCTGAATCAGATAGTGCCATACCCCGGTCAGTTCCTCACGCTTCAGATTCCTGATATCTTCCTTGCTGCCATAACGGCTGATGCCGTACGGCTCGTTTTTACACATGATTTCCTCGCAGCGCTGTCTGGCATAGGTACGCTTATCATTGAATTCAGAGTCGATCAGTTCAATGGTCTGGCGCTGTTCCTGCTCAAATCCCTCCTTCGGGAAAAGGCCGTCTTCAAACGGCGGGTCAAACAGAATGCTGCACAGCAGCTTTGAGAGCTCCGTCGAGGTGCTCTCCCCCTGCAAAGCATACCTGTCGGCAATTCCGGAAGCATAAAGCGACAGCATCTGAACGTCGCCGATTTTCTGAACGTCGGCGCTCAGATCCGCTCCGTAAAGCTCGGCCAGACGTTCGCCCAGTTTTGTAAAGTCGGGATATTCCCTGCTGGCACGGCTGAGAAGGAAAGGCAGAATGGCATTGGAAGCCGCAGCTTCTTTTTGAAGGGGCAGTAAAAAATTAACGGACATGCGCACCGTTTTGAATTTGACATCCCGGACGCTTCTGAAATTGACGCCGTCACAAACGGAGCGCTGTTCTATCTCTGTCATTCGATTATTCATCTCCATATTAAACTCGGTTAAAATCAAGCTTTATTATATCACAATCCTCTGCTTTAGCAAAGAAATAATATTCTAAATTATTTATGAACATACAAAATTCATGCCGTACCCTGCCGGAATCAGTCGCTTTTCTGTTGCGGTAAAAATAGAATAATGTTATAATATCCGGGAACATAAAAACGAGGTGGCATTATTGAAAATTAAAAATCAGGCACTGGCCGCGGATTTGGGGCTGGTTTTCGTCACAATCATCTGGGGAAGCGCTTTTGTCGTCGTAAAAAACGCTACCAGCGCCGTTCCGACAAGCTACATCATTGCGATCCGTTTCGGGATCGCCGTTTTGCTCATGACTGTTTTTTTCTTCAAAAGGCTGAAAAAAATAGACGCCGACTGTATCAAGTCGGGTGCCATCCTCGGGGTCCTGAGTTTTGTCGCCTATTATTTGCAGACAACCGGTATCCAATATACAACGGCGGGCAACAATGCGTTTCTGACGGCTGTCTATGTTGTGGTGGTACCGTTCCTTTATTGGCTGTTGCGCAATGAAAAGCCGGACCTGTACAATATAACGGCTGCATTAATATGCATTGCAGGAATCGGGCTTTTATCGCTGCACGCGGGATTCACGATGAATGTCGGCGATATTCTCTCCCTGCTGTGCGGAATCGCTTTTGCTTCACAGATCGTAGGTACCAGTATTTTAACCGAAAAGAATGATCCTATTCTGCTCTCCTACACGCAATTTGCCGTTACCGGAGTAATCGGGCTGGCAGTGGCTCTCAGCACCGAAACGTTCCCCGCCGGTCTGGGAACCGACTCCGTGCTGTCTCTTTTATACATTGGCGTATTCAGTACCTTGATCGCACTGGTCTTGCAGACTGTCTGTCAAAAATACACTCCGCCCGCCAGAGCTTCCTTGATTATGTCGCTGGAATCTCTGTTCGGCTCGGTTTTCGGCATTATCTTTTTGCATGAAGCGCTGACGCCCAAAATCTTAGCCGGATCTCTGCTGATTCTTCTTTCCATTCTGATTTCGGAAACGAAGCCGTCTTTCTTCAGATTGAATCAAAAAAGGACGGAACTGCAGGAAGACAGCGCGGAATAAATCCATAGAAAACAAAAACCTTCCGCGCGGGAATTGACATTCCCTGCGGAAGGTTTTTTTGATGCTTACAGCAATTTTTTTAGATATTTTCCGGTATAGGATTCCTTTACTTTTACGATCTGTTCCGGGGTTCCCTTAGCGATGACCTCACCGCCGCCGTCTCCGCCCTCCGGACCAAGGTCGATGATAAAGTCGGCGGTTTTGATCAGGTCCAGATTATGCTCGATGACCACTACGGTGTTTCCGCCGTCCACCAGCTTTTGGAGCACCTCGATCAGCTTGTGAACGTCCGCGATATGAAGGCCGGTGGTGGGCTCATCCAGAATATAAATCGTTCTGCCCGTGGAGCGCTTGGAAAGCTCAGTTGCCAGCTTGACTCTTTGTGCTTCGCCGCCGGAAAGGGTCGTCGCCGGCTGGCCGATCTTGACATAGCCCAGTCCGACGTCCTGCAGCGTCTGCAGCTTGCGGGCAATGCGCGGAATGCTGGAAAAGAACTCCAGCCCCTCTTCCACCGTCATCTCCAGCACATCATAGATGCTTTTGCCTTTATACTTGATCTCCAGCGTTTCACGGTTGTAGCGTTTCCCTTTGCAGACGTCGCAGGGGACGTAGACATCCGGAAGGAAATGCATCTCGATTTTGATGATGCCGTCGCCCTGACAGGCCTCACAGCGGCCGCCCTTTACATTAAAGGAGAATCGGCCGGAATTGAACCCGCGCAGCTTGGCGTCCTGTGTGGAGGCGTACAGCTCGCGGATATCCGTGAAGACGCCGGTATAAGTAGCGGGGTTGGAACGGGGCGTTCTGCCGATGGGCGACTGGTTGATTTCAATCACCTTGTCCAGCTCCGAGAGCCCCTTGATTTCTTTAAAAGCGCCGGGACGGGATTTCGCTCCGTTCAGTTCCGCCGCCAGGTATTTATATAATATTTCATTGATCAGCGAAGATTTTCCGGAACCGGATACACCGGTGACACAGACAAATTCCCCAAGCGGGATATCCACGTTCACGTTTTTCAGATTGTTCTGGGAAGCGCCGATGATTTTCAGCTTTTTCCCGTTGCCCTTGCGGCGTTTTGCGGGAATCTCCACCTTTTTCACCCCGCTCAGATACTGCCCGGTGATGGATTCCTTGCAGTTGACAATATCGTCCACGCTCCCGTTGAATACCACATGGCCGCCGTGGATGCCCGCGCCCGGGCCGATATCCACAATATGGTCGGAGGCGCGCATGGTATCCTCGTCGTGCTCTACGACAATGACGGTGTTCCCCAGGTCGCGCAGCCGCTTCAGCGTGGCAAGGAGCTTATCGTTGTCGCGCTGGTGCAGTCCGATGCTCGGTTCGTCAAGAATGTAAAGGACTCCCATCAGGGACGAACCGATCTGCGTGGCCAGACGGATACGCTGGCTTTCTCCGCCGGAAAGCGTACCGGACGAGCGCGAAAGCGTAAGGTACTCCAGCCCAACGCTCTGCAGGAACCCCAGACGGCTTCTGATCTCCTTTAAGATAGCGGTTGCAATCATGGTATCCCGTTCGGAAAGCTCCAGATGATTAATGAAATCCAGCGCCTGCGTGACCGATTTGTCGCAGAAATCGCTGATATTGATGCCGCCCACGGTTACGGCCAGGCTGATCGGGGAAAGGCGCTTGCCATGGCAGGCATCGCACGGGATCGCGCTCATATAGGATTCGATTTCCTCTTTGATCCAGTTACTCTGCGTTTCACGGAAACGCCGCTCAAGATTATTGATGATTCCCTCAAATTCGGTTTTATAGATCCCGCTTCCGTATTCGTTGCTGCGCTCAATCTGTATCTTTTCGCCCTTCGTACCGTAAAGGAGGACGTCGATTATTTCCGGCGGCAGCTTTCCAAGAGGCGTGTCGAGAGAAAAATGATAATGTTTGGACAGCGCCGTCATGTACATGGAGGCGATCGTGCTGCCTTCCATCGCCCATCCGCTGGCTTTCAGGCCGCCCTTGCTGATAGAAAGAGACTTGTCCGGAATAATCAGGTCGGGGTCAATTTTCATAAAGACACCGAGTCCCGTACATTTGGGACACGCGCCGAACGGATTGTTAAAGGAAAACATGCGCGGAGTAAGCTCCTCCACGCTGATGCCATGCTCCGGGCAGGCGTAGTTCTGGGAAAAGGTGATATCGTCTCCCCCGGCGACATTAATCACGATAATTCCGCCGGAAAGCGAGGAGGCCGTTTCAATGGAATCGGACAGGCGGGAGTGAATCGAGGGGTGGATGACCAGTCTGTCGACAATGACCTCGATCGTATGTTTCTTATTTTTTTCAAGCTGAATGGTTTCCGACAGATCATAGAGATTGCCGTCCACACGTACGCGGACAAACCCGCTCTTGCGCGCGGCGTCAAACTCTTTGGTATGTTCGCCCTTGCGTCCCCGCACCACGGGAGCAAGCACCTGAATCTTTGTTCCCTCTTCCAGATTGAGAATACGGTCGACAATCTGGTCAATGGTCTGCTGCTTGATTTCCCGACCGCAGATCGGGCAGTGCGGGATTCCGATTCTTGCGTACAAAAGCCGCAGATAATCGTAAATCTCCGTTACCGTTCCGACCGTGGAACGGGGGTTTTTGGAAGTCGTCTTCTGATCGATGGAAATCGCCGGGGAAAGCCCCTCAATGTAATCCACATCCGGCTTTTCCATCTGCCCCAGAAACTGGCGCGCATAGGATGAAAGAGATTCCACATAGCGGCGCTGTCCTTCCGCATAGATGGTATCGAAAGCGAGAGAGGACTTTCCGGAGCCGGAAAGTCCCGTGAAAACAATCAGTTTGTCCCTTGGAATTTCGATATCGATGTTTTTCAGATTATGTTCCCTTGCGCCCTTAACAAAAATGTTCTTTGCTGTCATTGATTATAATTTCCTCCGTAGCATTTCGCCGGCTATTTTTCACCGTTCAGTTGTTTGATTTTGTCACGCAGATAAGCGGCGTGCTCGAATTCGAGAAGCTTCGCAGCCGCCTTCATTTCCTTTGTGAGCTGTTCGATCATCTGTTTTCTCTCGATCGGGCTCAGACGCTTCTGCTTCTTTCCCTTCTCGTCCTCTTTATGAGTGGAGATTTCCAAAATATCGGAAACCTTTTTCTTGATGGTTTTTGGAATAATCCCGTGTTCCCGGTTATACTCGGTCTGAATGGACCGGCGGCGTTCCGTTTCGCGGATAGCGGACTCCATGGACGGAGTGACCGTATCGCCGTACATGATGACCTGTCCCTTTGCGTTGCGCGCGGCGCGGCCGATTGTCTGAATCAGCGAACGCTCGGAACGCAGGAAGCCCTCTTTATCCGCATCCAGTATGGCTACCAGCGAAACCTCCGGAATATCCAGCCCTTCCCGCAGCAGGTTGATGCCGACCAGCACGTCAAACTCTCCCAGGCGCAGGTCACGGAGAATTTCCATCCGTTCCACGGTATCAATATCGTGATGCATATATCTGACTCGGATTCCCATTCCCTCCAGATAAGAGGTGAGGTCTTCCGCCATTTTTTTGGTCAGGGTGGTAATGAGGACGCGCTCTCCGTCGGCGGTTCTCATGTTGATCTCGGAAATCAGATCGTCAATCTGCCCATCCGTCGGTTTGACGATAATCTCAGGATCGACCAGTCCGGTCGGACGGATCACCTGCTCCACTACCTGAGCCGATTTTTCTTTTTCCAGATCGCCCGGCGTCGCACTGACGAAGACAGCCTGATTGACATGGTTGTAAAACTCGTCAAAATTCAGCGGACGGTTGTCAAACGCGGACGGAAGGCGGAAGCCGAAATCGACCAGCGACTGTTTTCTGGCCCGGTCGCCAGCGTACATGGAGCGGACCTGTGGAAGCGTCACATGGGACTCGTCCACAAACAGCAAAAAGTCCTTCGGAAAGTAATCCAGAAGGGTGAACGGCGAGCTGCCCGGCTCACGCCCGGACAGAACGCGCGAATAGTTTTCAATCCCTTTGCAGAATCCGATTTCGGCCAGCATTTCCATGTCGTACCGTGTACGCTCCTGAATTCTCTGCGCCTCAATCAGCTTGCCGTTGGCTTTGAAAAACGCGACCCGTTCTTCCATTTCCCGTTCAAGATCGCCCATGGCGCGCTGCATCTTTTCCCGCGGGACAATGTAATGGGACGCCGGATAAATGGCAACGTGCTTTAAGACGGCCTTAAGTTCCCCCGTCAGCGCGTTGATTTCACTGATCCGGTCAATTTCGTCGCCAAAGAATTCCACGCGAATCACCGTATCGTTCGACTGGGCGGGAAAAATCTCCACCACGTCGCCGCGGACCCGGAATTTATTACGGATAAAATTGATGTCGTTCCGTTCATACTGAAGCTCAACAAGCTTGCGCAGCAGATCGTCGCGGCTCCTTTCCATGCCCGGGCGCAGGGAAATCACCATGGTGCGGTAATCGATCGGGTCGCCCAGGCTGTAAATGCAGGATACGCTGGCAACGATGATGACGTCCCGGCGCTCCGAAAGGGCCGAGGTAGCCGAATGGCGCAGCTTGTCTATTTCATCATTGATCGCGGAATCCTTTTCAATATAGGTGTCTGTCGTCGCAATATAGGCTTCCGGCTGATAATAATCATAATAGGATACAAAATACTCGACCGCGTTTTCCGGAAAGAACTCCCGGAACTCGGAACAAAGCTGTGCGGCAAGCGTTTTGTTGTGAGCCAGAACCAAAGTGGGACGGTTCATCTGTGCGATAACATTCGCCATGGTAAAGGTTTTTCCGGAACCGGTCACGCCAAGCAGCGTCTGCTCGCGGTAGCCGGTCTGCAATCCCTGAACAAGCTGCTGAACCGCCTTGGGCTGGTCTCCCTTCGGCTGATATTGTGAAACTAATTTAAAATCCATTTTTTACTCCGTATCAAATCCGACATCAAAAATTCCCGGCATGATTCCGCTTTTCGCGATCGAAAAATAATCGTTGCCGCTCACGATAATATGATCGATGAGCTTTACCTCCACAATATTCAGCGCTTCATAGACCCACTGTGTGGAGCTTAAATCCTGCTTCGAGGGCATACAGTCTCCGCTCGGATGATTATGTGACAGAATCGCGTAAGCCGCGTTATACTCCACCGCCAGCCGGACAATCTTCTTGATATAAATATTGGCGGTGGTGACAGTGCCTTCATTGACCACACCGCAGTAAATCAGCCGGTTTTTACTGTCGAGGAGCATCAGTACGATGACCTCGTCCGAACGGCCGATAAATTTGCGTGTCAAAAGCATGCCTGCTTCATTATAACTGAAAATCACATTTTTGTCTTTATCCAAATTTTCCTGGTAACGACGGCACAGCTGCGGAATGAGTTTCATCAGCGTTGCCGCCGACTTCCCCACGCCCTCCACTTTCATCAGTTCTTCATAGGGCGCGTCGAACACCCCCGACAGCGACCCGAATTTCTGCAGAAGCGCATGGCCGATGGGATTGGTGTCCTTTAAAGGGATCGCGTAAAAAAGAAGCAGTTCCAGAACCGCGTGCGGCTCAAAAGAGTCAAGCCCGTCCTTCAGAAATCTGTTTTTCATGCGGTCCCTGTGGCCACCGTGTACGGGCTGGGCCTCGTTACTGATTTCCGACGGCTGTTTCCCGAGCCGCTCCTTGTTTTCCTCCAACGACGCCCGCCCCCCAATCATCCATCAGATTTTTCTGCTGCCCGGTTTGACGGGCGCCGGAGCACCGGCCTTGCACAAAGGACATTCTTCCGGTTCCCAGGATTCCACTTCAACGGAAACGACCGCCTTAAAGGGAACGCCGAAATCGATTTTTCCTCCTGTCCGGTCAACAATGGAGCCGACACCGACCACTTCGCCGCCGGCTTCTTTTACCAGCTCGATCACCTCACGGACCGAGCCGCCGGTCGTCACCACGTCCTCCACCACAAGCACCCTGTCCCCGGGGTTTACGGAAAAGCCGCGCCGCAAAACCATTTTTCCGTCCTCGCCGCGCTCTGTGAAAAAGTTTTCGCAGTGAAGCGCGCGGCTGACTTCGTAAGCCATCTGGACCGCCCCCATCGCCGGACCGATGACGATCTGAACATTATCATGACAATACCGTTCCGCAAGGGCCGCGCAAAGCTCCTCACTGTACCTTGTATTGCGAAAAATCCTGGCGCATTGGAGGTATTTGTTGCTGTGCCTGCCGGAGGTCAGTTTGAAATGCCCCTCCAGCAAAACCCCAGCCTCTTCTAAAATCTCCATGACCCTTTGCTGTGTTATCATAAATCCGTTCTCCTTCTCGCATATTTCATTCTATTATATACTAAAAAATCTCTTTTGAAAAGTATTTCCGACTGTTGCCGCGGCCTTATCCGTGATATAATCTGGAAAGGCGGAAGCACTGAAAATGTATCAAGTTAGGAGTCTTTCCATATGAAAGAAATAACCATAAGCGCAAACGATGCCGGACAGAGGCTGGACAAGTTTCTCACAAAATCCTTCAGCAACCTCCCCCAATCCATGATGTACAAAAGCATCCGTAAAAAAGATATCAAGCTGAACGGGAAGCGGTGTGAAATTTCCACCCGACTGAATGAGGGCGACGTTCTCACCCTGTATTTAAAAGACGAATTTTTTCAGCAGGAGCAAAAGGAATACGATTTTCTGAAAGCGCCGAACAAGCTCACGGTGATTTATGAAGACGAAAACATCATGATTCTGGATAAAAAGCCGGGATTAATCGTACACCCGGATGAAAATTATCATTTTGATTCCCTGATTGCCCGCGTTCAGCATTATTTATATGAAAAAGGGGAATACCGCCCCGAAAACGAAAATTCGTTCGCCCCGGCCTTGATTAACCGGATCGACCGAAATACCGGCGGCATTGTAATGGCGGCGAAGAACGCGGAAACCCTTCGCGTGATGAACGAAAAAGTGAAAAAGCGCGAAATGCAGAAGCTGTATCTCTGCATTGTCCACGGAAAAATGAATCCGAAAGAAGCGGTGCTGGAAGGCTTTCTCGAAAAAAACGAAAGCCAGAACCGCGTCTATATTTCCCACAGGCCCACCGCGGACACCAAATCGATCAAAACGCGCTACCGGGTGCTCGAAGAGCGCGGAAGCTTCAGTCTGCTGGAGGTTGAGCTCCTGACCGGACGCACCCATCAAATCCGCGCGCACCTTGCTTCCGTCGGCCATCCGCTCGCCGGGGACGGAAAGTACGGCACGAACGCGATCAATAAGCAAACCGGATTTTCCTATCAGGCCCTCTACTCTTACAAGCTGAAATTCACCTTCGGCACGGACGCGGGGCTTTTGAATTACCTGAACGGCTCGGAATATGAAGCAAAGGATATCTGGTTCTTAAAAGACTTTTACAGCTGGACGTGACCCCTTCGGGATACTAAAACTCGCCGGGCGCCGCGAAAACGTGCTGCGCGGCTTGCCCGGCTGCCTGTGCTGAAAAGAGCCGGCGCACACGCGCCGGCTCTTTTCAGCTGTTTCTATCTACCTGATGAAAGGTTTTCAGGTTCCCTGTTTTTTCACTGCGCCTTTCCAGCTCAGCCTGGATGTCTTCCAGGGAGATGCCTTCGTTGACCATTAAAACGGTCAGATGATACAGCAGATCCGATATTTCAAGGACGGTTTCGGCATTGTCCCCGTTTTTGGCGGCGATGATTGTCTCACTGCACTCTTCCCCGCACTTCTTCAAAATCTTATCAAGGCCCTTGTCAAACAGGTAACAGGTATAGGACCCTTCCGAACGGGTTTCTTTTCTGCTCTGTATGGTACTGTATAGCTCCTGCCAGGTGTCAAGCATCGTTATCCCTCCAGATTTCATTAAAAAAGCAACTGTGCGCGCCCGTGTGACAGGCGGCGCCGGTCTGTCTGACGACGACCAGAAGGGTGTCGTCATCACAGTCGCCATGAATGCTCACAACCTTCTGCAAATGCCCGGAGGTCGCGCCCTTATTCCAAAGCTCCCGGCGGGAACGGCTGTAAAACCAAGTGTATCCCGTCTCAAGCGTTTTTCTCATAGACTCCCGGTTCATATAGGCCAGCATCAAAACTTCGTTTGTTCCGTATTCCTGAACGATCGCCGGAAGCAAATCGAATTTTTGAAAAAAGCGATCTATAAAGGCGTTGTCCTTTACATCAATACATTCCATTTATTTTTTCCTCTCCGCAAAGCGCAATCGCTGCTTTCAAATCGAGCACACCGGCATACAGGGCTTTCCCACAGATTGCCCCATAAAGCTTCAAATCCAGTAAATTCGCGATATCTGCAAGGCTGCTGATACCGCCGCTCGCGATAATATGGCAGGAAACCTCATGATTCAGTTGGTCCAGCATCTCCAGATTCGGGCCGGTCAAAGTACCGTCCCGCGAAATATCCGTAAAGATAATATACTTTACTCCATACTGTTCCATCCTTTTGGCAAGCTCAAGATAATCCACCGTTGAGGTTTCCGTCCAGCCCTGCGCGGCAACCTTGCCGTTTAAGGCATCGATTCCAACCGCAACGCGTTCTCCACATCTCTGAACAGATTCCTTAACAAGATGGGGATCGTTCAGCGCCGAGGAACCCAAAATGACTCTTGAAACACCGTTGGAAAGATAAAAATCAATCGTTTCCATGCTTCTGATTCCGCCGCCGATTTCTATTTTCAGCCCGGAATTCTGCAGTATTTTAAAAATGATTTCCGAATTTACAGGATGAGCCGCTTTTGCGCCGTTCAGATCGACAACATGCAGCCACCTTGCTCCCGCAGATTCAAAAGCCCCGGCGGCGGACACCGCGTCCTGCGCCACTTTATGCGCCGTGCTGTAATCACCCTTTACCAAACGCACACATTCGCCGTCTTTAATATCGATTGCTGGCAAAATAACCATAGCCGTCTCCTATAGATAAATTTACAATGACCCCTTAGTCGAGAGTACCCCGGCGGAAGTTTTCGCAACCGCCAGCCGCATGGCGTGGGCAACGGCTTTGAACATTCCTTCGATCTCATGGTGCGCATTTTTTCCATATTCAATACGGGTGTGGAGCGTGATTCCGGCATTGACCGCGAAGGCGCGCAGAAATTCTTCCGTCAGGCAGGTATCGAATTCCCCCACCCGTTCCTGTTCGAACTCCGCCTGAAAAACGAGGTACGGTCTCCCGCTGATGTCCACAGAGGCAAAGGCAAGCGCTTCGTCCATTGGCACAAAAAAGGTACCGAAACGGGCGATTCCCGATTTGTCGCCAAGGGCCTCTGCAAAGGCTTTTCCCAAAACAATGCCGACATCCTCAACCGTGTGATGACCGTCGATCTCCAAATCGCCGACCGCCTCCACGGTGAGTCCGAAGCCTCCGTGTACGGCAAAGGCATTGAGCATATGGTCAAAAAAGCCGATTCCGGTTGAAATGCTCACTTCGCCGCCGTCAAGGGAAAGCGAAACAGCAATATCCGTTTCCTTGGTTTTGCGTTTTTGTACCGATGTCCTCATTTTTCCGCCTCCCTTTGTCATTGAATCACTGTTTCAAAAACCTTGATAAATTCTTTGTTTTCTTCCATCGTACCTGCCGTCACCCGCAGGAAATCGCCCATAAAGCGGACGGCGATCCCTGATTTTAATAAGGCGAGAAAAATTTCCTCCGCCTGGGCAATCTGAAGGAATACAAAATTTGTTGCGGTGGGATACACATGCATTTTTTCACTGTTGTTTTTTTCTATGTGCACCATTTCCGAATAAAGCATATTCCGGGAAGCAACAATGTTGTCTATACCGGAATGGACTAAATCGGGTTCCTTTAAAATAAGGGAACCGATTTTCTGAGTGAGTAAGTTCACATTATAGGGTGATTTGACTGCTTTCAGCGCGTTTGTCAGTGTCGGATTTGCCACGGCAAACCCGAGCCGGATGGCCGCCATACCAAACGCTTTGGAGCAGGTTCTGAGAATCATGAGATTGTCGTACTGCTCCACCTCGCCCAGCAGGGACTGGTCCCAAAAGTCCATATAGGCTTCGTCAAGCACCACCAGCGCCTTCACCGATGTAATCAGTCGCCGGACTTCCTCTTTTGACAGTCCAAGCGAAGTGGGATTGCACGGATTGGAAAAAAGAATCAGCTTGACGTCGTTTGCATTGGCCAGTTCAATCACCTTATCCACATCGATGGTCAGATCGGGATTTTTGGCGTAGACAATGCTTTTCGCCTCCACAATGGAGGCATAAAAGCGATACATGGAAAAATCCGGGGACACCGTCAGCATCGCATCGCCCTTCATCAAAAAGGCACCGCAGATAACGGATATCAGTTCGTCGGAACCGTTTCCGGCCGTAACATGGGCGGGATTGACCTGATAAAACTCTGCAAAGCTTTCGCAAAGCTCCGACGCCATCGGATCCGGGTACCGGTTATAAGCGGTAAACGCCGCAGATTCCATGATCTTCAACGCAATCCGGTTCGGAATGGGAAGAAAGGACTCGTTGGCGTCCAGACGAATCGGATAGCTGCCGGTAATCGGGTCATACGGGCGCAGATCCCTGATTTTTTCATTTAACTGGTAAGCCATTTCAGCGCCTCACTTTAATCGAATTCGCGTGAGCGGTCAGGCCCTCGGCCTCTGCGAGCTGAATAATATCCTTCTGCGCCGATTTCAACGCATCTTCCGTATAATAGATAAAGCTGGATTTCTTGATAAAGCTGTCCACCGAAAGCGGGGAGAAAAAGCGCGCGGTCCCACTGGTGGGCAAAACATGGTTCGGTCCCGCGAAATAGTCGCCAAGCGGCTCCGGCGAATAGTTGCCGAGAAAAACGGAACCGGCGTTGTCGATTTTCCCGATATACTCCATCGGGTTCACGGCGCAAACCTCAAGGTGCTCCGGCGCCAGCTCGTTGGCAAAGGAAACGGCTTCCTCCATGCTTTCGCATACCACCACTGCGCCAAAACGGTCCAGCGATTGGGAAATGATTTCCCTGCGTGACAGCAGGGGAAGCTGCCGGTCAATCTGGGCAACCGTCTGCTCCGCAATTTTCTCCGAGGTCGTCAGCAGAATGGCGGAGGCAAGCACGTCATGTTCGGCCTGCGACATCAGGTCCGCCGCCAGAAATTCCGGACGCGCCGTTTCGTCCGCGATAATCAGGATTTCGCTCGGACCGGCGATCATATCGATATCGACGGTGCCGTAAAGCTGCTTTTTAGCGGTGGCTACATAAATATTTCCCGGGCCGACGATTTTATCGACCTTGGGAATCGTTTGGGTCCCAAACGCGAGCGCCGCGACCGCCTGTGCCCCGCCGACCAGAAAAACACGGTCGACCCCGGCGATCAGTGCCGCCGCCAGAATATCCGGATTGGGTTTTCCGTCTTTTCCGGGAGGCGTCACCATGATGATTTCTTTCACTCCGGCAATTTTGGCGGGAATCGCATTCATCAGGACGGAAGAAGGATAAGCCGCCGTTCCGCCCGGCACATAGATACCGACTTTTGACAGACCGCGAATACGCTGCCCCATCATTACTCCGCTTTCATCGGTTTGAAACCAGCTCTGCTGCTTCTGCCGGGAATGAAAATCCCTGATGTTCTCCGCGGCTCTGGCGAGCGCGGACAAAAACTCCGGTTCACACCGGCCGGTAAGCTCCTTCATCTCCGCGGCGCAAATCTCCGTTCTTTCGGGCAGACTGCCGTCAAATTTCAGGGTGTATTCGCGAACCGCGTCATCGCCGCGACGGCGTACATTTTCAATGATTTCCGAAACGGCTGATTCCACAGCCCTGTTGGTTTCCTCATTTCTTTGTTTCAGCTGACTGATCAGATCGCGGCTGCCGCCCCTTTTCACAAGTTGTATCACGCTGTTCCCTCCTTTGCCCGGTCCATCTCTTCCGCAAGGCTTTCTATTTCCGTTTTCCGGATTTTCAGGCTCGCCGCGTTGACAATCAGTCTTGCGGAAATATCACAGATGCTTTCAATCACTTCGAGTCCGTTTTCTTTTAGGGTAGAACCCGTTTCAACAATATCTACGATTGCGTCGGAAAGGCCCAGAAGCGGCGCCAGCTCGACGGAGCCCTCAATTTTTATGATCCTGACGTCCATTCCTTTGCTTTCAAAGTAATTTCGGGCGACATTCGGATACTTCGTAGCAATGGTTTTAGAGGAATATCCGCTGAAAAAATCCCGGTTCTTCGGACCGGCAAGTGCAAATTTGCATCTGCCGAAACCAAGGTCCAGCACTTCATAAAAGCCGCTTCCCTGCTCCAGAATCGTATCTTTTCCCACGACTCCCAGGTCACAGACGCCGTGCTCCACGTAGGTGATGACGTCTGCGGCCTTGGCAAGAACCACCTCAAACCGGTTCCCGCCGACCGGCAGAATCAGTTTGCGCCCTTTATTTCTGACGGCGGAACAGTCGAAGCCGATTTTCTCAAATAAGGCAACAGTATCATTTTCAAGCCTGCCCTTCGTAAGGGCGATTCTAAGTGGTTTCATCTTTTCCCAACCCTATGTCAGATTTATGGTCTCAATACGGTCTCCGATACAGTCCACGCGCCTGATTCCGCGCGTTTTCGCATATTCCAGCGCTTTCTCTTTTGTCTCAAAGATACTGTTTTCGCATTTCAGACCCTTTTCAATCAGTGTGGAAGCATAGTTCAGGGCTTCCATCTCAAAACCGGCCTCTCCGTGAACCAGAACGTCCGCCGGCATAACGGAATAGAGCGTACCGTGTTCCAGCATGATTTTGGAAATCGCGTCCACGTTGATCGCGAACCCGATGGCCGGCATCGGAAAGTCAAAGTAACCCAGAAGATTGTCGTATCTTCCGCCCAGAAGGACCGCGTCACCGCAGTCTTCCACATAAGCGCTGAAAACAATATTGGTGTAATAATCGTTGCGCTGTACCAGGCCCAAATCGACAATCATCTTATCGCCAAGGCCGCGGCGGCTCAAAGAGCGGTAAAGCTCGTGCAGATATTCCAGCATTCCTCCGGATTTTTCATCGGAGCAAAACGGCTCCGCATGCGCAAACACCTCTTCCCCGCCGAAAAGGCGCGGAAGCGTGCGCATCGCCGTTACCGGCCCGGATTCCTCCAGACCGTCAAGGATCCTGTTCAGGGACGCGTAATTTTTCGATTCGATAGCGCTGCGGATATCTTCACGCAGGTCGTCGGAAATAGGCAGCTGTTCAGCCAACGCGCGGAAAAGTCCGGCATGACCCAGTTCGAACCGAAAATCAGGGACACATTTTCCCAGCGCCTCGATCGCCGTCACGATCACTTCAAGGTCTGCGCGCATTCCGTCCGCGCCGAGAAGCTCAATCCCGGTCTGGACCGTTTCATCACTGCGGCCCGTCAGAGCGGGATTGTTGCGGTAAATGGGCTGCGTGTAAAAAAGCCTGATCGGCTTCGGCAGGCCCTGCAGCCTGGTCGCGGCCAGACGCGCGATCGGCATAGTGGAATCCGGCCGCATAACAGTCAGTCTTCCGCGGCGGTCGGACATTTTATACATGACCTCCTGCCCTATTCCGGAAAAATTCGGGTCAAATACATCATAGAACTCCAGACCGGGAGTAACCACTTCATTGAAGCCTCTGGAAGAAAAGACATCCCTCAGGGTTTTCTCCACATACCTGCGCACCAGGCATTCTTCAAAAAGAAGGTCTTTCGTCCCCTCCGGAGTGACTTTATTATATTTTTTCATCAAATACACCTATCAATTTTCAGTTGAACGCTTTAGTATGGTAATATAATAGCACACTAAACTATTCTTTGTCAACCAAATAATGTCATCTGGCTGCTTTGCGGCAATCCGGCAAGCGCACCGGCTTCCTTGAGCGTTTCAATCACGGATTTGGAAACCTTGGAGCGGGTCTGAAGGTCGTCAACAGAAATATAAGGACCCTTTTCCTTTGCGGCCGCCAAACTGTTTGCCGCGGCTTCTCCTACACCCGAAAGAGAGGAAAACGGAAGCCTGATTTTTCCATTCTCAACCAGATATTTTCTCGCGTCGGATTCATAAAGATCGACCGGAAGAACCTCGATTCCCCGGGCAAGCATTTCGTTGATGATCTGGAAAGTAGCATAGGCGGCCTCTTCCTTCGCGCTTGCTTCCTTGCCCTTCATACTGATTTCATTCATGCGCCTTCGAACGGCTTCCCTGCCCTTCATAGCAGTGGCGCCGTCAAAGTCCTCTCCGCGCACGGTAAAATAAGCGGCGTAGTACTCGACCGGCCTATGTACCTTGTACCACCCGAGACGCAGGGTAGAAATCATGTATGCCGCCGCGTGCGCTTTCGGGAACATGTACTTGATTTTCATACAGGAATCAAGATACCACTGCGGTACATTATGATCCTTCATGGCCTGAATATGTTCTTCGGTCAAAAGCTTGGAGGCCTTGCCCTTACGGGTGATCTCCATGATTTTAAACGCCATTTTCGGCTCCAGCCCTTTGAGCAGCAGGTAAGTCATAATGCTGTCTCTGGTTCCGATTACCTCCGCGATGGTACAGGTTTTGTTTTTGATCAGGTCCTGCGCGTTGCCGAGCCAGACATCCGTGCCGTGTGAAAGGCCGGAAACCTGCAAAAGATCGGAAAAGGTTTTTGGCTGGGAATCGATCAGCATTTGCCGTACAAAGCTGGTGCCGACTTCCGGCAAAGAAAATGTACCGGTCTGGGAATCTATATCCTCCGGCTTGACGTGCAGCGCCTCCGTGGAGGTAAACAGCGACATGACCTCCGGGTCGCTCATGGAAACCTTCATAACCGGAATGCCGGTGTAATCTTCCAGATACCGGTAAATGGACGGAACATCATGCCCGAGCTCGTCCAGCTTGCAGATGGTGTCATGGATGGAATGGAAGTCGAAATGGGTGGTGATATTATCTGATTTCTGATCGTTCGCCGGATGCTGCACCGGGCAGAAATCGTAAATCTCCATTCCCTTCGGCACGACGACCATACCGCCCGGATGCTGACCGGTCGTACGCTTAATCCCCGTGCAGCCGAGCGCCAGACGCTGTTCCTCCGCACGGTGCATCACCATTCCCTTTTCCTCCGCGTATTTCTTCACGAAGCCGATTGCGGTTTTATCCGCTACGGTTGCGATGGTTCCGGCCTTAAAGACGTTGTCCTTGCCGAACAGTGTTTCTGTATAGCGGTGTGCGCTGGTCTGGTATTCACCGGAAAAGTTCAGGTCGATATCCGGCGTCTTATCGCCATCGAAGCCCAGGAAGGTCTCAAACGGAATCGTATGCCCGTCACGGTTGTACTCCGTGCCGCAGACAGGACAATTTTTCGGCGGCAGGTCGAAGCCGCTGCCATAGCTGCCGTCGGTAATAAACTCGCTGTGCTTGCAGTTGGGGCAGACATAATGGGGCTCCAGCGGGTTTACCTCGGAAATACCGGACATATTCGCCACAAACGAAGACCCGACGGAACCACGGGAGCCGACCAGATAGCCGTGCGCTTCCGAGTCCGCGACCAGCTTTTGCGCGGTCATATAAAGGATGGAGAAGCCGTGCTTCGTAATGGAGCCGAGCTCACGGTCAAGACGTTTTTTCACGATATCCGGCAGCGGATCGCCGTAAACCTCTTTCGCCCTTGCCCATGTGATACTGGTCAGCTGTTCCTCGGCACCCTCGATAAAGGGCGGATAGGTTCCCTCGGGAATCGGGCGGATTTCCTCCGTCATCTCTGAAATCAAGTTTGTGTTTTTCACCACGACTTCATACGCCTTTTCCTTCCCAAGATAGGCAAATTCCGCCAGCATTTCCGCGGTGGTGCGCATGTAGAGCGGTGCCTGATCGTCGGTGTCCTTGTATCCCTGTCCGGCCATCAGGATTCTGCGGTAATCTCCGTCCTTCGGATCCATAAAGTGAACATCGCACGTTGCGACCACCGGCTTATGAAGATGCTCTCCGAGCTTCACGATCGTACGGTTGAATTCACGCAGCTTCTCCTCATCGGGGACAAGGCCCTCGCGAACCATAAAAAGATTATTCCCAATCGGCTGAATTTCAAGATAATCGTAGAAACTCGCGATTTCACACAGAGTTTCCCACGGCTGCGCGTTAAAAACCGCTCTGTAAAGTTCACCGGCTTCACACGCGCTGCCGACAATCAGACCCTCCCTGTGCTTGATCAGCTCGCTTTTTGGGATACGCGGATTTCTGTAAAAGTAGTCCAGGTGGGACTTGGAAATCAGCTTATACAGGTTTTTCAACCCTGCTTTATTTTTGACCAGAATGATCTGATGGTAGGATTTCATTTTTTTAGGGTCTCCGCCTGCCAGAGAGGAATTGATATCCATCACCGATTGCGCTCCGGTGTCCTCCTTCAGACGTGTTAACAGCGCCATAAAAATCTTTCCGAGCACCGTTGCGTCGTCGCTCGCGCGGTGATGGTTGAATGGGTCGAGCTTTAAGTATTTGGCGACCGTGTCCAGCTTGCAGTTTTTGATATCCTTCAGCATGGAACGGCACATGGGAACGGTATCGATGTACGGGTAGGAGAAATCCATTCCGCTGCGCTGCGCCGCTACCCGGATAAACGAGGTATCGAACTCGGCGTTGTGGGCAATCAGAACGGCGTCTTTTCCGCAGAAATCATAAAACGCCTGAATGGCTTCCTTTTCCAGCGGCGCGTCTTTTACCATGCCGTCCGTAATCCCCGTCAGTTCCGTTATTTTTGCCGGAATCGGGATCTGCGGATTGACAAAGGTGTCGAAGCTTTCCGTAATCTCGCCGTTTTTGATCCTGACCGCGCCGATTTCGGTAATTTTGTCCTTGTTCGGGCTCAGACCCGTGGTTTCGATATCGAATGAGATAAATTCGTCATCCAGCGTTTTAGAGGATTCTCCTCTGACAGCCTGTACAAGATCATTGACGAAATAGGCTTCCACCCCATAAATGACCTTGATATTGATATCTTTCTTTTTCAGGTCGTTCACGGCGTTCATAGCGTCCGGAAAAGCCTGAGCCACACCGTGGTCGGTAATAGCAATGGCGCTCTGCCCCCATTGAGCCGCGCGCTTGATCAGGTCCCCGGCGGAATTTACGCCGTCCATGCTGGACATGTTGGTATGTAAATGCAGTTCCACCCGCTTGACATCGGCTTTATCCGTTACTTTCAGCTGCTGGACCGTGCTGATGCTTTTAGCGCGCAGGACGATTTCATGGTCGTATTTGTCGTATTCCACATCGCCGCGGGCGATGACCGACATGCCCTTCGCCAGCGTGTCCAGCGCCTTGCACTGGGAAACCATCTCAATAATTTTCAGCGTCATGGAGCTGGTATAGTCCGTTATATTGATCGTAATGATTTTTCTCTGCTGATCCCTTGTGATCTTTTCTTCAATCTGAAAAATTTCGCCCCAGATCGTTACGCTCCCGATATCCGGAGTCACCTTATTGATCGGAACCGGCTTCGCTTTCGGCGCGTGCCCGTACAGTTCGCGGGCAGTTTCCGGTATCATGCAGGGGAGCAGTGTCTCGCCCGAGCGTACCTGAATCGTCCTGGGCGCTTTTACATGGTTGAGATTTGTTTCGTAAGCTTCCACCTGGTCCACAATCGCTTCGCGCTTCAGCGTTTCCTGCTGCTTCTTTTTCTTTTCTATATAGGCCGGATTCTCGCTGTCTACCGTCAGCAGTCCGTCGAATTCCACCGTCAGGCTGATTCCGAATTCCTCGTGAATCAGCTTGGAAATCAGGCGGTCAATATGACGTGAAATCAGCAAATCCCGTCCGCCGTGCGTCAGAGAGATAATCAGCTTTCCGTTCTCGACCCTTGCGGAGGAATCCGTCAGGGTCCCGTTGATGCTGGCTTCCCGGCGCTTCAGCTCCATTACCAGACTGGGGTAATAGTCAACGCTGAAGGTCTCTGACGGGAAGGATGGAAAGATGCAGGCTTTCGCAAGGTTCAGCTCTTTACAGGCAACCATGCACTTTTCCACATCATAAAGCACGCGGCGCTCCACCAAAGATGGAAACGCCACGTCAGCAGTAATAATTCTGTTATTTGTATCGATTTGTAACGAAGAAATGCTTCCGTTGCACACGGGAGACGGTAGTCGTGAAGCTTCTATGTATGCACCAAAAAATTCACCAAAAGTTTTCAATGGAATTCCTTCCTTTACATCTGATCTATCTCCTGCATTAAGCAGTCCAAAAGCTGATCCTCCGGAACCTTGCGGATAATCCGGCCTTTCTTGAACAGAAGGCCTACCCCGTCTCCTCCGGCGATACCGATATCGGCCTCGCGGGCTTCTCCGGGGCCATTTACCGCACAGCCCATAACGGCGACCTTCAGATTCTTTTTGCATCCCGCAAGGCGCTGCTCGGCTTCGTTCGCAAGGCGGATCAAGTCGATCCGCGTTCTGCCGCAGGTCGGGCAGGAAACGAATTGGATTCCTTCCGTGTTCAGATCAAGCCCCCGCAAAATATCAAAACCGGCGGCGACCTCCTTTACCGGGTCGGCCGTCAGGGAAACACGGATGGTATCCCCTATCCCGCGCTGCAGAAGAGAACCGATTCCGATCGAGGATTTTATCAGGCCCATCCGCTCGGTTCCAGCCTCCGTTACGCCCAGATGCAGCGGGTAGTCGCAGCTTTGCGCGGCCAGCTCGTAGGCCTGAATCATTTTGTTCACATCGGAGGATTTAATCGATAGGACAATATCGTGAAAATCATATTTTTCCAGCAGCGAAGCGTGATACAGTGCGCTTTCCACAAGCGCCTGCGGCGTTGGGCTGCCGTATTTTTCCAGAATTTCTTTTTCCAGCGAACCGGAATTCACTCCGATCCGGATAGGGATATTTTTCCGGCGGCAGGCGTCCGCCACCGCCTTGACATGATCGTCGGAACCGATATTACCGGGATTGATCCTGATTTTGTCAATTCCCGCCTCCACCGCTTCCAGCGCCAGGTGATAGTCAAAATGAATATCCGCGACAAGCGGAACCTGTACGGCGTTTTTGATCGCCGGAATCAGCCGGATCGCGTCCCTGTTCGGAATCGCGGCACGGATGACATCGCACCCGGCCTGCTCCAGCTCCACCGCCTGACGGACACTTCCGTCGATATCCGTGGAAGGAATATTGAGCATGGATTGCACGGATATTTTGGAACCGCCGCCAATCGTCACCTTTCCGGCATGAACCGTCCTTGATTTTCGCATTATGAACCCAACCCCTTGCCGGTAATCAGCCTGATAATATCGTTGAAAGTAATAATCACCATCAGCCCCATCAACAGGCAGAATCCGGCCGTGTTTACCCAGCCTTCGTATTTCGGGTTGATCGGCTTGCGGAAAATCGCTTCCACAATCAGGAACAGCAGCCTGCCCCCGTCCAGCGCCGGCAGCGGAAGCAGATTCACGACGCCAAGGTTGACGGTAATGACCATCATCATCATCAGAATATTGTTCAGTGCGGCGATAAAATTCTGCTGCAGGCCGATCGAAGCCGCCTGCCCTATGGCATTTGCCGCGCCGACGGGACCCGCTACATCATTGAACCCGAATTTACCCGTGACAAGTCCGACCAGACTGTACCAGACCATTCGCACGGTGGAAACCGTGTCCTGCGCGGATTTAGCAATCAGGGTGCCGGGATTTTTTTCAATCGGCTGCACATAAAAGTCAAGAGTGAGGATTTGCTTCCCGTCCGACTCCTTTGTGTTAAACCGTATATCATCAAAGTTCAGCAGCTTTCCGCCGCGGGAAACCTGAATATCCGTCTTCATCGGGTCCGCCATGGCGAGAGCAAAGCTCAAATCGCGGTCCCCGTTTATTTTGTAGCCGTTGATGCTTTTAAAAACATCGCCAACCTGCAGCCCGGCTGCCTGCAGAGCCGACTGATCGGTAAATTTCGAGATGGTCGTTGATGAAAACGCGGGCTGCTGGCCTAAAAGGATCATCATAATGACAAGGCCCAGGATGATATTCATCACGGCGCCCATCACAACCACCAGCATCCGTTTCCAAACCGGCCTGTTGTTAAAGGCACGGTCGTCCGGGCTGTCCTCATCTTCGCCTTCCATCGCGCAGAAGCCGCCGATCGGAAACGCGCGCAGGGAATACTCCGTTTCCCCTCTTGTGAAATGAAACAGCTTCGGCCCCATGCCGATCGCAAACTCATTGACACGAACTCCGGAAAGCTTCGCTGTGAAAAAATGCCCGAATTCGTGGATAAAAATAATAAAGCTAAAAAGAAGAATCGCTATAATCACCAATATTGCTTTTGTAATCATGATCACCTCATCATCAGCCGACCGCGCCGAAAACATAATCCCGCGCATTGCGGTCGGCATTCAAAATATCTTCAACAGACGAAACTGTTTGAACATCCGGCTGATTTTCCATTGCGCGGCGGACCAGTTCCCCAATCCGGAGAAAAGAAATCCGGCCGTCCAGAAACAGCTTTACCGCGACCTCATTTGCCCCGTTTGCCGCCGCGGGGGCAAGCCCGCCGCGCTCGATTGCTTTTTTGCATGCCTCAAGGCAGGAGAAAGTCTGTAAATCGGGCTCAAAAAAGGTCAGTTTACCGTAATCCGTCAAGCTTAGCTGCCCAACCGGCGAAGGAAACCTCTGCGGCCAGGTAATTGCATACTGAATGGGAATTCTCATATCCGGCAGTCCCAGCTGCGCAATGACGGAATTATCTTCATATTCAATCATGGAATGAACGACGCTTTCCCGATGGACGACCACGGAAATTTTGGAGGCCGGCATATTAAACAGCCAGGACGCTTCTATAATTTCCAATCCTTTATTCATCATGGTAGCGGAGTCGATCGTAACCTTGGCACCCATATTCCAGTTCGGATGCCTGAGTGCCTGCTGCGGCGTTACATGAATCAACTGATCCCTGTTTTTCCCGAAAAACGGCCCGCCGGAAGCCGTGAGGATGATGCGCTTCAGCGCTTTTTTCTCCGGGCAGCCCTGCAAACATTGAAATACAGCCGAATGCTCGCTGTCAACCGGAAGGATTTTTACCGAATTCTTTTTGGCCGCCTCCATCACAAGGGAGCCCCCGGCGACCAGTGTTTCCTTATTGGCGAGCGCCACGTCCTTTCCCGCTCCGATCGCGGTCAGGGTGGGCACCAGCCCAACCATGCCGACGACGGAATTCAGGATCAAATCGGCGCTTTCCATCGCCGCAGCCTCGCACAGGCCGTCCATGCCGGTCACAACCCGGACGGGAGTGTCCGCTACAGCAATTTTCAGTTTTTTCGCCGCGGACTCATCAAACATCACAGCCAGTTCGGGTTTAAATTCTCTGATTTGCTGCTCTAAAAGCGCCGTATTGGCATTGGCTGCCAAAGCGCATACCTTCAAATCTAAACCGCGTACAACGTCAAGCGCCTGCGTGCCGATGGAACCGGTCGAACCAAGAATCGAAAGACATCTTTTCATTATTATTCACCATTTTGCTGTTTTATTGCATCTGGGCCGACATTTATTGAAAGACAAGCGGCATAAACTGGACAAGCAAATACACAAACGGCGCTTCAAAAATCACGCTGTCAAAGCGGTCCAGAATCCCGCCGTGCCCCGGAATGATTTCCCCAAAGTCCTTGATATGGCAGCTGCGCTTGATGAGCGAAAAGCTGAGGTCGCCCAGAATAGACATAATCGTTCCGAAAAATCCGATGACCACCAGCGTCAGATACGATATTTCGACGCTGTAAGCGTAATAAACCGCATGGAAGATATATCCGAAAACGATCATGGCGATAATGTTCAGAGCAAAACCACCGATAACGCCCTCCACCGTCTTTTTCGGGCTGATATCCGGACACAATTTATGTTTTCCCCAAAGGCTGCCGGCAAAAAACGCTCCGGTGTCCGCTATCCATGCGGAAAAAATCGCAATAATCACATAAAACATGCCGTGCTTCCCGCCAAGGTTCCGTAAACTGATCAGCGTTTCAAGGGCCGTCGGAATCATCAGCGACATACTGTAGATAACGCCCACCTCACGGAAGGTAAGCGCCTTATGATAAAGGATCAGCGCCCCGAATATGACGACCGTGTATAGAAAATAGGCGGCCTGCTGCAGTATATCCACCTGCGGCAGCGGAGCGATCGCCTGAATCATCGGGATTACCGCGGAAAAAACCAGACTTGGAATCAGCAGGACAAAATTTTTGGACAATCCCAAAGCGGAAATAATTTCAAAAACAGCCAAACCCGAAATCAACGCAATCGCAATGTTCAAAGCTGCCGGAATGGTGCTGTTAAATACTACAATCGCGGCCAAAAAAAGAACAAGAGATACTCCTGAAGCAACCCTTTCTTTCAATTAAACCCCTCCAAAGCGCCTGTTACGGCTCGCGTATTCGTTTAATGCGCGATCTAAATCCCTTGGCTTAAAGTCAGGCCACAAAATATCCATGACAACGTATTCGGCGTAAGCCGACTGCCACAGTAAAAAATTCGAGATACGGCTTTCCCCGCTCGGCCGGATAATCAGGTCCGGGTCGGGTTGTCCGCCGGTGTAAAGCCGTTCCGAGATGGAAGTTTCACTGATCTGTTCGGGGGACAGCTTTCCTTTTTGCACATCCTCGGCAAGCGTTCTGGCCGCGTACACGATTTCCGCACGGCCGCCGTAATTCATGGCAATGTTCAGAACCATGCCGGTGCGCTTCTCCGAAACCTTCTCTGTTTCCTGAATCAGTTTCTGCAGTTCCGGCGGAAAAACCGACACATCCCCGATAAACCGCACTTTGATGTTCTCATTTAAAAAATCACGCAGAGCATCTTCAAGATACTGCTTGAACAGCTTCATTAAAGCCCCGATTTCCTCTTTTGGACGCCGCCAATTCTCCGTTGAAAAAGCATATACCGTAAGATACTCAATTCCAATCGAACTACAGTAGCGCGTGATCGTCTTGAAGACAGCCGCTCCTACAGTATGGCCGGCGGAACGCGGGAGCCCGCGCTTTTTAGCCCACCGGCCATTTCCGTCCATAATGATCCCCAGATGCTTTGGAAGATACTGTTGTTCCATTTTCTTACCTATATTTCCATAATTTCCTTTTGCTTTTTTTCAAATACGCCGTCTACCTGTTTGCAATATTTATCGGTTAAATCCTGCGTTTTCTTTTCCGCCTGTTTCAGCTCGTCTTCCGTGAGCTCCGAATTTTTCTTCATGCCTTTGAGCTTCTCCATCGCGTCGCGGCGCATATTGCGGATCGCGATTTTGCGCTCCTCGGCCATTTTGCTGATTTCCTTCACCAGGTCGCGGCGCCTCTCCTCTGTAAGCGGAGGGAATGTGATCCGGATGATCTTTCCGTCGCTTTGGGGATTGATGCCGATGTCCGAGGTCTGGATGGCCTTTTCGATGGCACGACATACGGAAATATCCCAGGGCTGAATGGTCAGGATACGCGCTTCGCTTACCGCCACCGCCGCAAGCTGGTTAATGGCAGTCGGCGTGCCGTAATAATCGACTTTCACTTTATCCAGCACCGCCGGGTTTGCCCTGCCCGCTCTGATGGACGCAAAATCATCCGAAAGAGCGCTGACACATTTCTTCATTTGGTCCTCTGCGTGTTCCAATACTTCTTTCATCATTAGTCCTCCTTCACAAGTGTTCCGATCGATTCCCCGCAAACGGCCTTGATAATATTATCCGGCTCGCCGATGCTGAAAACAAGAATCGGAATTTTATTATCTTTGCATAATGAAGCAGCCGTGCTGTCCATCACCTGCAGGTTCCGGTTGAGTACGTCCATAAAGGACAGGGTGTCAAATTTTACGGCGTCCGGATTCTTTTTGGGATCGCTGTCATAAACGCCGTCAACCATGGTGGCTTTTAAAATAATATCTGCGTCAATTTCGGCTGCCCGCAGCGCTGCCGCCGTGTCGGTTGAGAAAAACGGGTTTCCGGTACCGCAGCCAAATACAACGACTCTTCCCTTTTCCAGATGCCGTACGGCGCGGTTGCGGATGTACGGTTCGGCAATTTGCTGCATCGCAATCGCGGTCTGCACACGGACCTGAACGCCGAGCTGTTCCAACGCGTCGGCAACGCCCAGGGCGTTGATAGTGGTGGCGAGCATCCCCATGTGATCCGCGCGGGTTCTGTCCATTTTTCCGCTGCTGCGGCCGCGCCAGAAATTACCGCCGCCAACAACGATTCCGATCTGAACCCCCATATCCGCACATTTTTTGATCGGTCCGCAGATTTTCAGCACCGTATCAAAATCAATTCCGTGGGTCTCTCTGCCCGCGAGAGATTCGCCGCTCAGCTTGAGAAGAATTCTGTTATATTTAGGTTGCAAATAAAACACCCCTGTTTTCATTTTATATTATTCTACAATAAGCATTGTGTAAAGTAAAGGCTTTCATAACTAAATATAGTTATTATTGTCAAGTTTTATAATTTAGAAACATTTCTCCGAAAGCGGTAACAGCAGGAAGGCATAAAAATAGCGCAGGATTGTTTTCCTGCGCTATTCCTCAGTGAATTCTTACTTAACCATGCTGGCGATTTCTTCTGCAAAATTATCTTCGCGCTTTTCAATACCTTCGCCCTTTTCAAAACGGACATAATCCACAATCGAAATGGAGCCGCCAAGTTCTTTTGCGGTAGCCTCCGTGTACTGCTGCACGGAAAGATCGCCGTCTTTGACATAGGCCTGATCCAAAAGGCAGATTTCCTTAAAGAACTTCCCAAGTCTGCCGGTAACAATCTTATCAGCAATTGCAGCAGGTTTGCCATCGTTGATAATCTGCTCTTTCAGAATGGTCTTCTCGTGTTCAACAACATCGGCAGGAACCGATTTCTGATCGAGGTACTGCGGACTGATGGCCGCAATCTGCATGGCGATATTCTTTGCGTAGTCCTTAAACTCTTCCTTGGCCGCAATTTCTGCGGAAGTATCGAATTTAACGAGAACGCCGATTTTTCCGGCTGCATGGATATAGGCTGCAACCACGCCTTCAAAACGCTTGAAACGACGAATCTTAATGTTCTCGCCGATGGTCAGGATCTTATCCTTGAGCAGCGCGTCGACAGTCTGATCCGAACCGCTTGCCTTGCACTGAAGCAAAGCCTCCACATCGGCAGGATTGGACTCGATAACCGTATCCGCACAGACCTTCACGAAGTGCTGGAAATCCGCATTCTTCGCAACGAAGTCGGTCTCGGCGTTGACCTCGATGTCCACACCGACGGTTTCTTCCTCATTCAGGCACGCAAAAGCAACGCCTTCGGCTGCAATACGGCCCGCCTTCTTCGTAGCGGCCGCAAGGCCTTTCTCTCTTAAAAAGTCGATCGCGGCATCCATATCTCCGTTGGATGCTTCCAGTGCTTTTTTGCAGTCCATCATCCCGCAGCCGGTCTTCTCACGAAGCGCTGCAACATCTTTAGCTGTAAAAGCCATTCTATTTCCTCCGCTCTTAATATTCGTTTTATTTAGTATTTGCGCATATCACCGATTATTCCGCGGCTTCTGCTTCATTCACTTTTGCTTCTTCCGCTTCGGCGGCAGCGGCGCCCATCTGGCCTTCCTTGCCTTCGACGATCGCGTTTGCAACGGTTGCGGAAATCAGCTTGACGGCACGGATCGCGTCGTCGTTGCCAGGAATAACATAATCGATTTCATCCGGATCACAGTTGGTGTCGACAATCGCGACAATCGGGATGCCGAGCTTTTTGGCTTCCGCTACGGCGATTCTCTCTTTGCGCGGGTCAACAATAAACAGTGCGCCGGGAATTTGTTTCATATCCTTGATGCCGCCCAGGAATTTTTCGAGCTTTTCAATCTCAAGGCGAAGCTTAATGACTTCTTTTTTCGGAAGGAGATCAAAAGTACCGTCTTCTTCCATGGCCTTGAGCTGGTTCAAACGGTCGATTCTGCGGCGGATCGTACGGAAGTTGGTCAGCATGCCGCCCAACCAGCGCGCGTTGACAAAATAAGCGCCTGCGCGTTCCGCTTCGTCCTTCACGGAATCCTGAGCCTGCTTTTTGGTGCCGACAAACAGTACGGATTTGCCTTCAGCGGAAAGGCTGCGGACAAAGCTGTAAGCGTCTTCCAGCTTCTTGACGGTTTTCTGCAGGTCGATGATGTAGATGCCGTTGCGTTCCGTAAAGATATACGGAGCCATCTTCGGGTTCCATCTTCTGGTCTGGTGACCGAAGTGAACGCCGGCCTCCAAAAGTTGTTTCATTGATACTACTGACATAATAATCCTCCTTGGTTTTTCCTCCGTCCCGCTTAAACAGACGCAACACCCGAAAGCCGGGCACCAAATCGTCATAGCAGAGACGTGTGTTTTTTTATTGCGTCGATAATTATAGCATATAAAAGAATAAAATTCAAGACTCTTTCAGTTGCCAAAGAATCCGCCAAACCCGCGCCCTCTTTTTTTCGTTCGGCAATAGTTATTATACGTTACTAAAATAGTATCGTCCCCTATTACTTGAATATCCTGCCATTTAATAATAATATCGTCCTCCCTGCCCAGCAGTCCGAAGCAGCGCAGGCGGCCGTAAATTACAATGGCAATCACTCTGGCGTCCGCGGTGTCTATTTCCACATCACAGACACATCCTATCCGGGTCCCGTCCTTTACATTAATGACTTCTTTATGGCGCATATCGATAATCCGGCAATTCACGCTCCCACCTCCCCTACAGATATATGCCGAACTTTGTTATATAATTAATTAATTGATTAATCAAAAAGAAAATGGTATAATTATCCGAGAAAAAATCAGGAGGCTATTATGAACATTTGGCATGATATCTCACCAAAAAGAATTAAGACAGAAGACTTTTGTGCCGTTATAGAAATTCCAAAGGGCTGTAAAATCAAATATGAGCTCGACAAGGAAACCGGTTTGCTGCTGATGGACCGTATTCTTTACACTTCCACTCATTATCCCGCGAACTACGGCTTTATTCCCCGCACTTACGCCAGCGATAATGACCCTCTTGACGTACTTGTCCTCTGTTCCGAGGATATCCGTCCGCTTTCCCTGGTGCGTTGTTATGCCATCGGCGTGATTATTATGGTGGACAACGGAATGAAAGACGAAAAAATCATCGCGATTCCGTTTAACGACCCCACCTATAACGGCTACCGTGACATTAAAGAGCTGCCGAAACATATTTTTGACGAAATGTCCCATTTCTTTTCCGTTTATAAGCAGCTGGAAGGAAAAGTGACGGCGATCGACGAAGTCAAAGGACCCGAAGATGCCAAGGAAATCATTCAGAGCTCCATTGACAGCTACATCGAAAAATTCTGCAAATAATTCCCGCCGATTCAAAATCCCCTGTGAAATTCACAGGGGATTTTTTGTGCCGCAATCTATCAAATAAACCGTTATGACTGGAACAGATATAAAGTGCCGCCCTGACCGCCCATTTGGCCGACATTGCTTGTATTGGAGCTATATTCGCCGGAATCCACCAACACCGCGTTTTCTTTTACATAAGACTCAATATCGGAACCGGAACTGCCGGAACTGCCGAAGCTTCCGCTCAGCAGGAAATAAGTGATTTTGCCTTCAGCGACAAGCGTTTTCAGCTGATCGACCGTAAGGGAATTGTCCGAACCCAGGAACCCTCCGTAAGCATAGCAGGGCAGCCCGGTATCAATGATGAACTGCGCTACGCTGCTGGAGCGCTGTGCGGTAACAAGGAAGCTGCCTTCTTTATAATTTTTCACCAGATAAGCTTCCAAAGAGGAGCTCTGCGAGCTGCCGTTGTCCGACAGCATACCGGTTCCGTTCCCCTGTCCGCTTTGCAGCAGCTCCGGACCGGCGTACGGCATTGTGGAATTCGTTACGCCCATGACCGGCGTAAGCGCCCAGTAAAAGGGAGCCGCTACTGAGGACAGGACAAGCACCACGAGGGAAACCGCGAGAACGCCGCGCTTATGTCTGACACAATAAACAGCGAACAGGAGGATTCCAACGCCCGCCGCGGCAAGCATAACGGGAAGCAGCCATGTCTTCAGTTCGGAATACCGCAAAACACAGACAATCTGCAGGGCAAGATTGAGAAGGAACGCAGCCAGCAGGAGCACGGGACGGAGATACTCCGTTTTTTTCTCCCGTCTGTGCTTCAGCCCGTTGTAGATGGTAACAATTCCGACGCCGCTCAGAACGGCAATTGCGGGCGCCATCATGCATAGATAATACCGGTGATAGAATCCGGCAAAGCTGAAGAAAACCGCCATGGTAATCAACCACAAAGACCAGAATACAAAAGCACCCTGACGTTCATTTTTTCTTCTGAAGTTCCATTTATTCACGCAGAGCAGCATGCTGCAAAGGGCGAACAGCAGGAACCAGGAACCTTGCCCGTATAAATTTGACGTCCACAGCCGCAGAGGGGATGCATTCCCGATTTCAGAGCCGCCCATCCCATTGGCACCCATATTGCGGCCGCCGTCCTGGCGGTCTCCGCGGCCGTCCGCACCGCCGTCAGGCATGTTCTGCCCGCTTTCGTAGGCGCCGTCGGACGTGCCCTGCCCGTTCCCATCCGCATTGCCACCGGGCATTCCCTGTCCGCTTCCATTCGTATTACTGTCCGGTGCGCCCTGCCCGTAACCGTCGGGAGGCGTCCCGTTTCCGTCGTCATTCATCTGTGGTGCCGAACCGGAAGCATCCCTGTCGGATGAGCGGCTAAAGCCGCCTCCCATTCCGCCGCCCATGCTTTGTCCGAACAGCCTTTCCGTGCCGTTATGGCCAAAAATCAGTTCGATCATGGAATTGCTGCTGGTGCTGTCCACGTAAGGCCGGTCTTCCGAGGGGTAAAATTCCACGGCAAGCACCCATGCGAAAGAGACTGCCAAAACAATGACCATGCTCAAAATCCCGGCAAGAATCCGTTTTCCGATTTTTTCTTTTGCAAAAAACAGATAAGTCAGGGCAACGGCGGGCAAAATCATGTATGCCTGCAGCATTTTAATATTAAAGCCCAAGCCGACAAACAGTGCCGCGAGAAACAGATATTTCCATCTTCCGCTGTCGATCGAGCGAAAAAGGAACCACGCCGCTGCCAGCAATACAAAAATCAGCTGCATATCCATCGTGTTGTTGCGCGATGCGACAACGACGACCGGGGTTATGGCAAAAATCAGGGCCGAAACAAGCCCGGCGGGCCGCCCGAAATACCGGGCGGTTAAAATGTAAATCATCACGGTGGAGGCCGCGCCCGCCAAAGCCTGCGGGAGCAGCATGGCCCAGCCGTGATAGCCGAAAATAAGTACGGAAATCGCCTGCGTCCACAAGCCGAGCGGGGGCTTATCCACAGAAACCATTCCGGCGGGATCAAATGAAACAAAGAAGAAATTTTTAAAGCTCAGCGTCATGCTTTTTACACACGCCGCGTAATATTCATTTCCGGTTCCGTAGTTGGAAATCGCGTAGAAGTTTAAGGTAAACGACAGCGCCGCAATCAAGATCAGCGCGGGGATATAAGGCTTTTTTCTGAACTTCACAATGATGTGCTGCATAGAAGGTCCTCCGATTCCTTGCAATCTATTACAGCGCCCAGTATAATTGCTGATTGTGAAGTTGACGTGACGGGAAAGAAAACAACAGCTAAATGTCTTTCTTGATCTTATCCAGCGCGGCCTTTTCCAGCCTGGAAACCTGCGCCTGACTGATTCCGATCTCCGAAGCAACCTCCATCTGTGTTTTTCCTTGGAAAAAGCGCATGGAAAGAATCCGCTTTTCTCTGCTGTTCAAATCGCGGATCGCTTCCTTCAGCGCGATTTCGTCCAGCCAGTTGGAATCGTCGTTGTTGTCGCCCACCTGATCCATCACATAAATGGTGTCGCCGCCGTCTGAAAAAACCGGCTCAAAAAGCGAAACCGGTTCTACAATGGATTCGAGCGCAAGCACCACATCCTCCCGCGGCAGGTTCAATTCTTTTGCTATTTCATCGATGCTCGGCTCGCGGTTGTTTTCCGCCGTCATTCTTTCTTTCGCCTGCATGGCCTTATACGCGGTGTCACGGAGCGACCGGCTGACGCGTATGGAATTGTTATCCCTCAGATAACGCCGGATCTCTCCGATGATCATAGGCACCCCATAGGTGCTGAAACGGACTCCCTGATTGATGTCAAAATGGTCGATCGCCTTGATCAGGCCGATGCAGCCCACCTGAAAAAGATCGTCGAGATTTTCCCCGCGGTTTGTAAAGCGCTGAATGACGCTTAAAACAAGACGCAGGTTCCCGTTAATGAGTTCGTCGCGGGCTTTCATATCCCCTTCTTTTACCCGGCGCAACAGCTGCATTTTTTCTTTTTCGGTAAGTACTTTTAATTTCGAAGTATTGACTCCGCAGATTTCGACTTTATTGTACTGCATGCCGTTCCCTCATTTCCATGGAATAACTTACTACCATTATTACCATGGGCGGGGTGATTCATGCGGAGCCGGCAGTAAAAATATTATGGGGAAAGGGAATTGCTTTTCCGTTATAAAGTCGTATATACTATAATCAATCAGTATCCTGTAAAAACAGGAAATAAGAGCAAACGAGGCGGAGCCATGCAAATTCAGATACAGCCGCAGGTTGAAACGGTTCTTCAAAAACTGACGGCTTACGGCTTTGAGGCCTATGTTGTCGGCGGCTGTGTGCGGGATTCCATCCTCGGATTGGAGCCGAACGACTGGGATGTGACCACATCCGCCCCGCCCGAGGAAACGGAACGCATTTTCAGCAGCTATCCGTGCGTAAAAACCGGAATTCAGCACGGAACCCTTACAGTGCTGATCAATCATCGGCCTGTGGAAGTGACCACCTTCCGGGTGGACGGACAATATTCCGACAACCGGCATCCGGACAGCGTCCGCTTTACCCGCAGCTTAAAGGATGATTTATCGCGCAGGGATTTTACCGTCAACGCTCTGGCCTATTCTCATGCCGACGGCGTAATCGACTGCTTTGGCGGGATGGATGACCTGAAAGACCGGATCATCCGATGCGTCGGAACCCCCGGCCTGCGTTTTCAGGAGGACGGGCTCAGAATTTTACGGGCGCTCCGCTTTTCCTCCGTACTTGGATTCTCCCCGGAGCCAAACACCTCGGCCGCCATCCTGTCCAATTGCGGGCTGCTCCAACAAATCGCCCGGGAGCGCATTCAGTCGGAGCTGACCAGGCTCCTTTGCGGAAACCCGTCCGAGGTGCTTCGAAAATACCGCACCGTGCTGGAGCAGATCATCCCGGAATTTTCTTCCGTTACTAATGTGAACGAATGGGAACACACGCTGAAAGCTGTTTCAAAGGTAGAAGCAACACCCGTTTTACGGCTGACTATGCTTTTATATCATATCCGACAATCTGCCCCGTCTGAACAAAGCCGAAACGAAAAAGAATCCTTTGACGGTTTCTGCAGCCAAAATGCCGAAGCCGTCAAGGCAATTCTTTTACGGCTCCGGTATGACAGCGATACGGTGAAAACTGTTTCCGAACTGACGGCGCTTCAACGGCTTCCTCTTCCCGCAGATGAAAGAAGCCTGCTGAAGCTTCTCCATCAGCACGGCAAAAAAACGCTGAGTTTGCTTTTCAAAGTGCGGGACGCGGATTTACGGGCGCAAAACCCGCCCGATACCCATGGACTGGAAGAACTGAAAAAAGCGGAAGCGATATTCCAAAGCATTTTCACACGGGAATTATGCTACTCTCTGAAGGATCTACAGATCAAGGGCTCGGATTTATTATCGATCGGCATTCCTGAAGGGAGCGAAATCGGCAGGATGCTTTCCCAGCTTTTAAACGCGGTGATGGATGGCAAATGTTTAAACCGGCGGGAAGCACTTCTGAAATACGCATTACAGTTAAAGGAAGAATACCATGACGGAAACAGTTGATCATACCTTTGGACCTGTTTATGATGAAAACTCAAGAATATTGATTTTAGGAACGATCCCTTCGCCGAAATCCCGCGAATACGGGTTTTACTACTCCCATCCGCAGAACCGGTTCTGGCGAATCGTATCGGATTTATACGGCCAGAAACTTCCTGAAAGCAATGCGGAAAAAATGGAATTTTTGCTGAGAAACCGCATTGCTCTTTGGGATGTCCTAAAAAGCTGCAAAATCTCCGGGGCGGACGACGACAGTATCCGCGACCCGGTTGCAAACGATATCGGGGCCTTATTAAAAGAAACCGATATCGGCGCGGTATTTACCACGGGAACAAAGGCCGCCGCTCTCTACCACAGGTTTTGTGAAAAAAGCGCGGGGTGTCCGGCCGTTGCGCTGCCTTCGACAAGCCCGGCCAACTGCCGTCACTACAATTATGAAAGCCTGAGAGAAGCCTACCGGGTGATTTTGAAATACACACTGGAATAAAGAAAGCGTCGAAAAAGGCGGGCATCGTGATGCCCGCCTTTTTTCAGCTTACGCGCTCCAGGTCCTTTTTCAGCCTTTCAATAATCCTTTTTTCCAGGCGCGATATGTATGACTGTGAAATACCAAGGGTGTCGGCTACTTCCTTCTGCGTATGCTCTTTCGTATTGTTCAGGCCAAAACGGAGCTGCATGATTTCCCGCTCCCGCGGAGCGAGATGCGACACGGCGGTCAGCAAAAGATTCCGCTCTACCTCCTGTTCAATGTTGCGGTTGACGGTATCCTGGTCGCTGCCCAGAATATCGGAAAGCAAAAGCTCGTTTCCGTCCCAGTCCACATTTAACGGATCGTCGATAGAGACTTCATTTTTTAACTGGGAGCTCTTGCGGAGGTACATCAGAATTTCGTTTTCAATACAGCGGGACGCATAGGTTGCCAGTTTAATGTTGCGCTCGGGGCAAAAAGTGTTGACTGCTTTAATCAGCCCAATCGTTCCGATCGAGATCAAATCCTCCACCCCGGCGCTGCTCGATTCAAACTTTTTTGCGATGTACACAACAAGCCTGAGGTTGTGGGTAATCAGCGGTTCCCTCGCATTCGGAACATTGTTCAGAATGTTCGTCATCACCTTTTCCTCTTCCTTCTTCGTCAGCGGCGGAGGAAGAGTCTCGGGCCCGTTAATATAGTGTACATGCCCGTTTAGACCTAATCGCAGCCATAATAATGACAGCTTATTTCCCATTTCCCTTATCAGCTTATTCATTCCCATTTTCACTCTTTCCCTTTTGCCGCTGCCGCCGCGGCTGAGAAACGCGCCTGCCTACGGCCAAATTTAGGCTGACGTTTTTTGCAGTAAGTCCGGATTTAAGAGCGCGCTGAACGCTCCAAGCTTCGATTTGGTTACCGCTATGTATACCTCGTGTACTTCAATTTTCTCTCTTCCTGTCATGACTGTCAGTTTATCCGGTTTAAACGCCGGAAGAAGCCCTTCCCCGGAAACCGCCTGAAACGGCACCAGCCGGATTTTCCCGCTTTCGTGCTGCGGGGCGATTCCGTCGAGACAATCCTCACAGACAACGGCGACCGGCGCGTTTGAAAACGGCTCGGTCAGCGTGTTTCCGGTATCCACCTTTGCGGCACAGGAAACCGACTTTCCGTTAAAATCGATCTGAATCCGGCAGAAAAGGTCTTCCGGAGCCTGACGGCCCGTAATACGGTGGATCAGACGTATGATAAAATAGCACACGATTGTCAGAATAATCAGAAGAAGCGGTGAAACATTGAAATAAACCACCGAGTTTTTGATGATGAGCCCCTGCGGAGCGATAAAATACCACAGCGCGAGCATGAAACCCGCAAAGGCAAAGCTCATGATATAAAAGGCGGCCAGTTCTCTCAGAAACTGCTTGATTCCGTAATAGGGATACGCAAATAAAACAATCAGTCCCGACACGGCCAGCTTAAAAGCCAAGGATAAAAAGAGATTGGTTTCGGGCAGCAGAATAGAAAGAGAAGCGGCCGCACCCAGGGCCGCGGCTGCAACCATTCTGGAACGTTTCACCGGCAGCGAAAGAAATTTTGAAACGGCAAGCAGCAAAAAATAATTAATAAATAAGTTGATACCGACCAGTACGTCTATGTAAATCGTCTGCTTCAAAGAGATCCCTCCCTGCGCTAAAAATAATTATACCGGTGCAGGGTCAAACATTGTGTCATAAATTGTATCCGATTCAGAATTAAAATTGTATGTTTACAATAAAAAAACGCCGGTCCTCACAAGAACCGGCGTTGCGTTTTATTTGATTCACATTTTCGTACTTCTGTTTTTCCTGCTGGGTTTTCTGCTGTTCATTTACGGGAAGACCATTCCTCTTTTTTATTTTATTTTTATGGTTTTTACGGCCAATAGAAATGTACATATTTTTTATTGATTTCAGGCAACTCTATGTAGCCTCGCGTTCCTCTTCGTCAAGATCAAGGCCAAAGCTGATAGATAGAGCCTGATTGACCTGTGTCATTGCCGTATTATCAAGGCGCCCCATGCGCTCTTTCAATCTGTGTTTGTCGATTGTACGAACCTGTTCAAGCAGGACAACGGAATCCTTTGCGAGTCCGGTGGTCTGGGCATTGAGCATAATATGCGTTGGAAGGTTTGCTTTTGCTCGCTGGCTGGTTATTGCCGCGGCAATCACGGTCGGACTGAACCGGTTTCCAACATCATTCTGAACAATCAGCACAGGTCGGACGCCGCCCTGCTCAGAACCAACAACCGGGCTTAGGTCGGCATAATAAATATCGCCTCTTCTAATGTTCACATTTTTCACGCTCCGAATAATTTATGATATAGGGTCTGCGATTATTGTTGACATTCTCCAGACGATTTATTCGCATGCAGTCCCTAACACATAATATTATTTAGACGCGGGGGTTGACATAAAATTAAATAGAAAAAAGGGTGCAACCGCTGTCACACCCTTATTGTGTATCGTCGCGCATCTGCGCTTTCAGTTTTTTTTGAGGAATGGAAATGGTTTGAATCTGCCCTGTACTTCTGTCGGCGGTCATTGTGAAATCAATGCCCTCCACAGTGCCGGAAAATTCATCCCCATGCGTTCTGGTAAGGGAACCGTCTTTTTCTGCATAGTCCAGAACCTGCAGTAAAACGACCGCAAAAGAGGTGTCCGGCAAAACGCACTCAACGCTTTTGGCGGAAAGTCCGCTGTAGGAAACAGAAAATCCTTCGCCGCTCCAATCGTAGGTCAGGCCGTTCATGTCCCCGGAAAGGAACTGCACGTTCGCCCTTCCGGGCGCGTCGCGGCTCAATGCGCATTGTATTTTTTCGCCGTTGTAATCAATGTCGGCCGTGCAGTGAAAACAGAAAACGATGTCTTCGGCTTTTATTTCCTGCGCCGCACAGGCAGAAAAAGAGAAAACCAGAAAAAAAGAAAACAGGCATATCGCTGTCCGGCGCATAGCTTTCCACTCTCCGCACAAAAAATACGGTTTTACCGCTCAAGCTCCAGAAACAGACCCGGAAGCATACCGATCATGTCCGTCGGCAGCATGGCACACTGGGAAAACGCTTTCGCACAGCGATCCCCCGCCTCACCGTGAAGATACACCGCGCCGACCGCTGCTGCCGCAGGGTCAATCCCCTGTGCAATAAAGGAAGCCGCCATTCCCGCCAGAACATCCCCGCTGCCTCCCTTTGCCATTCCGGGATTTCCCGTTGGATTGAGATGTACCATTCCGTTCGGCTCCGCAATCAATGTTCCGGCGCCCTTGAGCACGAGGATGACATGGTGCTTTTCCGCAAAGCTCCGGGCATATTCAAACCGGTGGGCCTGCACATCCTTTACGGTGGTCTTCATCAGACGGGCCATCTCCCCGGGATGGGGAGTCAGCACAACAGGAACGCGGGCTGTTTCTAATACATTTATATTCTCCGCAAGGATGTTTATGCCATCTGCGTCAATAATGAGGGGAACCTGAGAATCGGAAACGAGACCGCATACGATCCTCGTCATTTCTTCCCCGCGCCCCAGCCCGCAGCCGATCAGGCACGCGCTCGCTTTGGACAGGGCATCCTCCAGCGCCTTATGTCCGGCGGGAAGCATCGTTCCGTCCGGCGCATAGTCAAGCAGGGTGAAAACCGGCTCCACAATCTGGGAAGCGACGATCGGGTAAATCGTACGGGGAAGCGCCATATCCACAATACCGGTCCCGCAGCGAACAGCCGCCTTTGCGCTCATTACCGCCGCTCCGGCCATTCCGTCGCTGCCGCAGAGGCACAGCAGTCTGCCGTAATTCCCCTTATTACTGAGCGGGTCCCGCGGCCCCAGCAGGGATTGTGCCGCCGAAAGCTCCGTTACCTCAAACGTCGACTTCTGGCTTCCGACGAGATCCGCGCCGATCCCGATCGGCGCCACGGTCACCTGTCCGCAGTAATCCTGCGCGGGCTGAATCAGATGCCCATTTTTCAGGGTGGAAAAGGAAACCGTATAGTCCGCCCGGATGCATTCCCCGTCCACCGCCCCGGAATCGCAGCCGGCCCCGCTGGGGATATCCAGGGAAACCACCACCGCGGCGGAATTTCGCACCGCGTGAAAAACCGGAAGGATTTCTTCCGGAACACGGCCGTGAAATCCGGTCCCGTAAATGGCGTCGATGATGAAGTCGGCAGAGGCAATGACGGTTTCCGCCTTCCCGTTTTCCTCACCGTCCAGAATTTTTACCGTTGTATCCTTCAGACGCAAAAACACGGTCTTTGCAAGGTCTGTGCGGGGAAGGCCGTCGGTCATCACCACGGTAACCGGCACGCCGAGCTCAAACAGCTTACGCGCCATCACATAGCCGTCCCCACCGTTATTTCCTTTCCCGCAGAGAATCACGACTTTCCGTCCGGACAGGCTGAACTTTTTCCGCAGGAAGCGGACGGCCGCGGCACCGGCGTTTTCCATCAGCTCCAAATAGCTGATCCCGGAGTCGACGGCTTTTTTTTCAAGCTCTTTGCTCTGTTCACAGTTTAATACCTTCATTTTCAGGCTCCTCCCCGATCACAACCGCCGAAGCGTATTCTTTTGTATGGGTCACACTGACCTGGAGAACAATTTTTCTTTTCTGCACGATTTTCAGCGCACTGCCGCGCAATTGAAAATAAGGCCTGCCGTTTGCCTCTCTTAACAGCTCCACCTCGCCGAGCGAAAATCCGCGCATCCCCGTGCCCAGCGCTTTGGAAAAGGCTTCTTTTGCGCTGAAGCTGGCGGCGACGCTCTGAACGGGAAATCCGCGCAATTCAAGCTGAGCGTACTCGGCGGGGCCAAGTATCCTCAGTAAAAAGCGCGGATTCTCCATGGATTTTTTGATTCTTTTTATTTCAACTAAATCAATTCCTGCCAAAAGCATTGACTGCTACCTGCCTTGAAAGAAATGGTTTGATCGCAGACAGGACTTTTTCGCTCGGGCTGAACAGCACCAGGATCCTCCCCTTTTGGGGATGGCGCGCCGCAAGGTACCAGGCGTCCCTGCCGTTTTCATATTCCGAAGCGTTGAACCTGGCCGAATAGGACTGCTTTTGATGATCTTCCTTCCGGTACCTGCCCAGAGCTTCAATGTCGTGCGCATCAACGGAAATCACTTTTTTTCTGCTCCGGCGGCTGATGATTTTATCGATCGTAATATCACTGTTGGTCACGCTGTATTCGTATTCCAGGCTGCGCGAAGAAACCAGATAGTAATCCAGAGCAAAAATACCAACCATAGCCGGCAATAAAAGCATGGGTATGTACACCGCCAAAAGCGCAAGAATCAGGCAGCTTGCCACGAGGACCCCGGCAAATACGAACCAATCGCTTTTCCCCATTCTTTTTCTGATCATTTGTTCAACAAAAATATCCATTTTCAATCTCTCCAACCGAATGCTAATTTATGGGATATTGTAACATATCGGTTTGTGCATTACAAGGGATTGAACCCCCGGCAGCGGAATTGTTGACGGATTCTTTATCACATTCCCCAGATTTGTATGGCATATTCCCTGACCGCCCTGTCACTCGAAAATTTTCCGGCGCCGGCTGTGTTCAAAAAGCCTTTGCGGGAAAATGCCTGACGGTTGCTGTAATCGGAAATCGCCCGCAGCCTTGTCTCACTGTAAGAGAGCAAATCATACAGAACAAAGTAATGGTCCGGCTTGTGCCAGCTGGCTCCGTCAAGCAGGGAATGGTACAGCTCCCGGAACATTCCGGTACCTCCGTCGTCAAACATGCCGTTGACAAGAGTATCCACCACCGCCCGTACCCTTTCATTCTGCTCATAAATCGTTCTCGGGTTGTAGGAGTCCGCAATTTTTTCGAGCTCCTCCACACGCGCTCCGAAAATATAATTGTTTTCTTCCCCCGCCTGCCGGATGATCTCCACGTTCGCTCCGTCCAGCGTTCCGAGCGTTACCGCGCCGTTGAGCATCAGCTTCATGTTGCTCGTACCGGAAGCCTCCGTCCCCGCTGTCGAGATCTGTTCGGAAATATCGGCGGCAGGCATGATTTTTTCCGCATAGGACACATTGTAATTAGAAACAAAAACGACTTTCATCAAACGGTTGACGTCCGGGTCATTGTTGATTTTATTGGCTATTTCATTGATGAATTTAATGATTCCCTTTGCTCTGAGATACCCCGGGGCCGCTTTGCCGCCAAACAGAAAAGCCGTCGGGTTAAAATTCTTAATTCTTCCGTCCTTTATGCCGAAATATAAATCAAGAATGGAAAAAGAGTTTAAGAGCTGACGTTTATATTCGTGCAGCCGTTTCACCTGAACGTCAAAAATAAATTTGGGATTCAGTCTGATTCCGTCATGCTTTTCAATATAGTCGGAAAGCTGCTGTTTTTTTATCTGTTTGATTTGCGCAAACTGGCGGATAACGTTATCGTCGTCCTTATATCGTTCCAGATTTCTGAGCTTTTCCAAATCCGTAACCCAGCCACTGCCGATCTTATCGGTGAGAAACCCGGAAAGCTCCATGTTGGAAAGTGCCATCCAGCGCCGCTGTGTGACTCCGTTGGTTTTATTGTTAAACCGCTTTGGGTAAATCTGATACCATTCTTTCAACACGGAATTTTTCAGTATTTCCGTATGGATTTCCGCCACACCGTTCACGGAATGGGTAGCGAAAACAGCGAGCCGCGCCATATGGATCACCGAGTTTTCGTCAATAATCAGATACGGCTTCTGCGATTCCTCTGTCGTAATCCCCATACCGGACAGCTCTTTGAGCAGGGCTTTATTGATCATGACCACATACCGGTAGACATTGGGGAGCACGCTCTTGAACAGCTTTGCGTCCCATTTTTCCAGCGCTTCCGCCATAATGGTATGGTTGGTATAGGCAAACGTCTGTCTTGCGATTTTCAGCGCCTTGCCGAAGGACACCCCCTCCCCGGAGACCAGAAGCCGGATAAATTCGGGGATGGACACCACGGGATGCGTATCGTTCAGCTGGATCGCGTACTCCGCTGAAAAATGCATGAAATCATTTCCATATCTTTTTTTATAGGTCCTGATCAGGTCCTGCAAAGACGCGCTTGTGAAAAAATACTGCTGCTTCAGCCTGAGCTTCTTCCCCTTGTCCGTCGTGTCGTTCGGGTACAGTACGCTGGAAATGGCTTCCGCGTCGTCCCTCTCCCGGACGGCAAGATCAAATTTCTGGTCGTTAAACAGCTGGAAATCAAACGGGACCACCGGCTCCGCCTGCCAAAGACGCAGGGTGTTCACTGTGTTCGCTCCGTACCCGATGACGGGCGTGTCGTAGGGAACCGCATAGACCGTCTGGTTTTTGAACCTGACCTCTACTTTGTCCTCTTCTCTGCGCTGAGACCACGGGTCGCCGAACTGCTGCCAGGTGTCCACGGTCTCTTTCTGGAATCCGTTTTCAAAATACTGCCTGAAAAGGCCGTACCTGTACCGGATTCCGTAACCGTTCAGGGCGATCCCCTGTGTGGCGGCCGAATCCAGAAAGCAGGCGGCGAGTCTGCCAAGCCCTCCGTTTCCGAGCGCCGCGTCTTCGATCTCTTCAAAAACGGCTACGTCTATATTATTTTCATGAAACAGCTCAGAGAGCTGGTTCAGAAGTCCTAAATTTTGTAAATTGCTGTAAATGAGCCGTCCGGTTAAAAATTCGGCGGAAAAATAGCAGGCCTTTTTACCGGCGTCCGGCGCTTCCCATTTGGACTTCACCTGCTTCATTGCCGCCGTCGAAACCGCATGATACAGTTCCGAAACATCCGCCTGATGGATCGTTTTACCGTTTTCCAATTCCAAAAGGGTTATCACATCGTTCTTAAATGTGTTCATAAAATCCACTCCTTAAAGTACAGAGACCTATCTGCCGTAAATCCTCGCCAAGCTGCAGAGTTCTTTTGAAATTTCGTCGGTAAGCTGACCCTTTTTCAGCCTCCACCGCCAGTTGGAACCCACCGTGGAGGGATAGTTCATCCTGGCCCAGCCAGGCAGAAGCAGGATATCCTGCGCCTGAAAAATCACCGTATCGGCCACGCTGGCATAGGCGGCGCGAAGGACCGCCCCCGGCAGGTCTTTTTTCCTTTTGACATTGAGATATTCTTTTGCGTACTTTCTGTTTTTTGGCGGCATCCTGCTGAAAAATTCGACCAGCGTGTCATTATCGTGCGTCCCCCCGTAAACCACCGTATTGCTTGTATAGTACATTGGGAGATGCTGATTGGCCGGATCGCCGTCAAACGCGAACTGCAGGACTTTCATTCCGGGATATCCGTTGATTTTCAGGAGCTTTTTCACCTGGGGAACAACAACGCCCAGATCCTCCGCAATCACCTGCGCTTTTCCAATGGAGCCGTTTATCGCGTCCGTCAGTTTACGCCCCGGACCGGGCTGCCAGCTGCCGCCGACCGCCGTCGTTTCTCCCGCGGGAATGGCATAGTACCGGACAATGCCGATAAAATGGTCGATTCTGATAACGTCGTATCTCTTTGCGGAAAATTCCATCCGTTTTTTCCACCAGTCAAAATGACCGCGTTCCATGGCCTCCCAGTCATACAGAGGATTCCCCCAGAGCTGCCCTTCCTTTGAGAAAAGATCGGGCGGGACCCCGGCTACCTTTGTCGGCCTGCGACGGGAATCCAGCTGAAAAAGCTCGCTGTTTGCCCAGACATCCGCGCTGTCAAAGGCGGCATAAATCGGAATGTCCCCGATCACCCGGATTCCTCGCTGATTTGCATAGGCTTTTACCCGGTTCCACTGCCTGTAAAATGCAAACTGGCAGAACTTCCAGAAATCCATTTCCGCTCTCAGCTTTTCCGAATACTGCCGTACAGCCGCCGGACGGCGGAAGCGGATATCCTCTGGCCAGAGCAGCCACTCTTTATTTTCAAATTCAAACTTCAAAGCCATATACAGGCAATAATCTTCCAGCCAGTATGCATTTTCTTCACAGAACTGCCCATACTCCGCAGTGTCTGCGTGTCTGCTTCTGGAGAAGGCCGTGCGAAGCACCGCAAACCTGGACTGAAAAAGCGCGGCATAATCCACACTGTCCTCATTGTCTCCCCAGAAAAAAGAACCCGCTTCACCGGGCTTTAAAAGCCCTTCCTCTGTCAGGATGTCCAGGTCGATAAAATACGGGTTCCCCGCAAAAGCGGAAAAGGACTGATAAGGGCTGTCTCCATAGCTGGTAGGACCAATGGGAAGCACCTGCCAGTATTTTTGTCCGGCATCCTTCAGAAAGTCGATAAACCGAAATGCCTGACCGCCAAACGTTCCGATCCCGTAGTCGGAAGGCAGGCTGCTGATTGGGAGCAAAATACCCGAACCGCGAACAAACTTATTTTTAACTGGCAATATTTTCCACCCCACTACGAAAAAACACGAAAATATGACAATATAATATCAAAGGATTTTCTGAATGTCAATATGAAAAAAGGAACTATTCTGTAAGTATTTTATATTTTTAAGTATCATATTTCGGGACATTTGTTCAATCAAGAATGATAAAAGAAACCGATATGTAAAGATATATTTCGTAATTTTTCGTAAAATTATCTTAAAGTCTCAAATCTTTAATATTATTTTATAAAAAATTTGTTTCATATATTTTCCAATTTGCAAATATAACTCTTGAAATGATGTGCGGCCAAAGTATATACTGTGGTTGAACAGGAAAAGAGGGATTTCTATGGCTACGATTAAAGACATTGCAGAAAAACTTGGAATTGCTGTCAGCACCGTATCAAAAGGCTTAAACGGGGCCAACGATATCAGCGAGGAAATGCGCCAGCTGGTGCTGGACACCGCTGTAGAAATGGGATACGCTTCCAAAAAAGTGCAAAAGCTCGGCAAACGCAAGGTCTGCATCCTGGTCGAAAACATGGAATATGAAAACATTGACCAGTTTGGCTATGAAATTGTTGTAGGGTTTAAACTAAGCGCTGCCAGACATCATTGCGACGTAACGGTCATTCCCACAAACCTGAACATGCAGACTCAGGAAAAGTATGATTCCTATATGCTGAAACACGGATACAGCGGCTCGTTTTTGCTGGGATTCGCGCTGCATGACGACTACATCAACCAACTGTACAAAACGTCGGTTCCAACGGTTTTACTGGACAATTGCATCCCCAATAAGCACGTGGGTTACGTCGGCACCGACGGGTATAACGGCATTGACCTTGCGGTCAGGCATCTTTACGAATACGGTCATAAAAACATTGCCCTGCTGAACGGTTCCAAGAACAGTCTGGTGACCAATGAACGCCATCAGGCCTTTCTTCAAAGCATGGAACATTATTTACTGAAAGTCAATCCTAATTTAATTGCCAACGGCTACTATGTTCCGGAATGCGCCAAAGACTATGTCGGTTCCTTTATGAAAAACGGAGCGACCGCCATTGTCTGCGCGAGCGACGTGATCGCGGCGGGCGTGATTGCCGAACTGAACCGTCTTGGAAAATGCGTTCCCCTGGATATGAGCGTGGTCGGCTTCGACGATCTGCCGATTGCACAGCACCTGACCCCCACCCTGACGACTATCCGTCAGGACAGGGTGGCGATCGGCAAAAGCGCTTTCATGATGCTGGATGAACTGATCGGCGGCGTAAGCATCAGCAAGGTTCTGCTGAAACCGGAGCTGATTATACGGAATTCCACAGGAACCTGCCCGTAAAAAATCCCGCTTGCAATTGACGTGTTAAGGTGTTATATTATGTAGTATTAACACAATGATAAAGGAAGTAACCTTTTTCCCCGCTTATTTCAGAGAGGGCATGTCAGCGGCTGAAAGCATGCCTGTAAGTCATAAAAGGCGAAGTTCCCTTTGGAGTGGCGCGGCTGAACCTTTTCAGTAGGCTGCGACGGCAGGCACCGTTAAAGGCTGACGAGTAATTAATTAGGGTGGTACCACGGAGCTTTCGTCTTCGTCCCTTGCCGGGGCGGAGGCGTTTTTTATTGCTGATTCATGTCTGAAAGAACGGAAAGGATGATAACGCTATGAAGCAGGAGCTGGAAGCAATCCGCGAAAAAGCGATGCGCGAATTGGATGAGGCGAAAGGACAGCAGATACTTGAAAATCTGCGTATTAAATATTTGGGAAAAAAAGGAGAACTGACCTCCATTTTAAAACAGATGGGCGGTCTCTCCGCGGAAGAGCGCCCCAAAATCGGCCAGCTGGCCAACGAGGTCCGCACTTTTATTGAAGCCGATCTGGTCAAACGCGCCGCGGAACTGAAAGAAGAAGAAACCCGGAAAAGACTTGAAAAAGAGAAAATCGACGTTACGCTGCCGGGCGTCCGCCGGGAGCTTGGCGCGAAGCATCCCCTGAGCATTGAGCTGGACGCGATCAAGGAAATCTTTGTCGGTATGGGCTTTGAGATTGTTGAAGGCCCGGAGGTCGAATACGACTATTATAACTTCGAGGCGCTGAACATTCCGAAGGATCACCCCGCAAGAGACACACAGGATACTTTTTATATCAACGACAACATTCTGCTGCGTACACAAACCTCGCCGGTACAGGTAAGAGTGATGGAAAAGCAGAAGCCGCCAATCCGCATTATTTCTCCCGGCAGGGTTTACCGTTCGGACGCGGTTGACGCCACACACTCCCCGCTGTTCCATCAGATCGAGGGGCTGGTGGTTGACAAGGGAATTACCTTCGCAGATTTGAAGGGTACTCTTGAAACCTTTGTAAAGCGTATGTACGGCGAGGATTCCGTAGTACGCTTCCGGCCGCACCACTTCCCTTTCACCGAACCTTCCGCCGAAGTGGACGTACAGTGCTTCAACTGTCACGGCGAAGGATGCCGTCTCTGCAAGGGCGAGGGCTGGATCGAGATTCTCGGCTGCGGCATGGTACACCCGAAGGTACTTTCCAACTGCGGGATCGATCCGGAGGTCTACAGCGGCTTTGCGCTGGGCATGGGGCTGGAACGCGTAGTCATGAGAAAATACAGCATTGACGATTTGCGCCTGTTTTATGAAAACGACGTTAGATTCCTGAAGCAATTTTAAGGGGGATGCAGAACAATGAATCTTTCAATGAGATGGTTAAAAGAATTCGTAACGCTTGACGATATGCCGATCCGCGATTTTACAGAAGCGATGACCATGAGCGGCTCCAAGGTCGAGGGCTGGGAGACCGAAGGCAGTGAAATTGAAAACGTGATCATGGGAAAGGTGCTTTCTCTGGAAAAGCATCCGGACTCCGACCATTTATGGATTACCAAGATCGACACCGGTTCCGGGGAACCGATTCAAATCGTTACCGGTGCGCAGAATTTAAAGGTGGGCGATCTGGTGCCGGTCGCAATGGACAATTCCCTTCTGCCCGGCGGCAAGAAAATCAAAAAGGGCAAGCTTCGCGGCGTGGAAAGCAACGGAATGCTCTGTTCCCTCAGCGAGCTGGGGCTGACAAAGCACGACTTTCCCTATGCGGTTGAAGACGGTATTTTCGTGATACAGGAGAACTGCGCGCTTGGCGAGCCAGTGTGCAAGGCAATTGGGTTCGACGACACAAAAGTCGAATTTGAAATTACGTCCAACAGACCGGACTGCTTTTCCGTGATCGGCCTTGCCCGGGAAGCGGCGGCGACCTTCCATAAGCCCTTCGGCGTACACACGCCGGCTGTAAAGGCGGGAAACGGCTCCTGTAAGGGAATGCTCGACGTAAAGGTGGAGGCTCCGGACCTATGCTCCATCTATTCTGCCCGTGTGGTCAAGAATGTCCGTGTGAAGCCCTCCCCGCGCTGGATGCGCGAAAGGCTGCGCGCCATGGGTGTGCGCCCGATCAACAATATCGTCGATATCACAAACTATGTCATGCTCGAATACGGCCAGCCGATGCACTCCTTTGATCTGCGTTTTATTGACGAGGGTAAAATCCGCGTGCGCCGTGCGCAGGACGGGGAAACCATCACTACGCTGGACGGCGTCGACCATAAGCTGACCGTAAAGAATCTGGTGATAGCAGATGCCCGCAAACCGATTGCCATTGCCGGAGTGATGGGCGGCGAATACAGCGGAATCGTCGATGACACCACCACGATTGTGTTTGAGTCGGCATGCTTCAACGGCGCTTCCGTGCGCACGACCGCCAGAGATCAGGGAATGAGAACCGACGCGTCCTCCCGCTATGAAAAGGGGCTGGACCCCAACAACTGCCTTCCCGCGCTGGAGCGCGCCTGTGAACTGGTGGAGCTGCTGGACGCCGGAGACGTACTTGACGACAGGATTGTTGACGACCATTCCTCCGGCGAACGTACCAGAATCCATCTGGATGCGGACTGGATCAACCGCTTCCTTGACATTCAGCTGACCGCGGACGAGATGAAAGCGATCTTGAGCAAGCTGGAATGCGAATTCGACGGCGACGATATTCTGGTGCCGACCTTCCGCCCCGATCTGCAGCATAAAGCCGACATTGCCGAAGAAATCGCAAGATTTTACGGTTACAATAAGATTCCAGGCACCGCGCTGGGCGGTGGCGCGCAGGGAAAATATTCCGCAAGGCAAAAATTCGAGCGCACCATCAACGACACCATGCTCGCGCTGGGCGCCAGCGAGATCATGACGTATTCGTTCATCAGCCCGAAATACTACGATAAAATTTTAATGCCGGCCAGCTCGCCGCTGCGCAAGTCGATCACGATTTCCAATCCGCTCGGCGAGGATACCAGCATCATGCGTACCACGGCCCTTCCCTCCATGCTGGAGGTCCTTTCACGCAACTACAACAACAGAAATGCGGAAGCGTGCCTGTTTGAGCTTGCCAGCGAGTATATTCCGACTTCGGAGGACAAACTGCCGATTGAAAAAACCAATCTGATCGTCGGAATGTACGGCAATCACGCCGATTACTTTACGGCAAAAGGAATGGTAGAGCAGATTTTGGAAAAACTTTGCGTATACGGCTGGGAAATCGAGGCTTCTTCCGAAGAGCCCAGTTATCACCCAGGGCGCTGCGCCGTGCTGAGCATTGATGGAGAACGTCTGGGCATGATTGGGGAAATTCATCCGAAGGTCGCCGAAAATTACGGCATCGGAGATAGGGTTTACTGCTTTTCGCTGGATGTAGATAAAATGTATGAATACGCGAAGTCCGAAAAGACGTATACTCCCCTTCCAAAATTCCCCGCGGTGACCCGCGACCTCGCTCTTCTCTGCGACGACAGCACTCCCGTGCTGACGCTTGAAAAAGCCATTATCCGCGGTGCCGGAAATCTGCTGGAAAAAATCAAGCTCTTTGACGTTTATAAGGGTGAGCAAATCGATTCCAGCAAGAAGAGCGTCGCGTTCAGCGTTACCCTGCGCTCTGCAGACAGCACACTGACGGACGAGCGCATTGCCGGAACAATGAAAAAAATCATGAAGGAGCTTGAAAAGGCCGGCGCTATTTTACGTTCATAAGCTTCTGTTCACAAATTAGTTCTTGAAATTATTGTATGTATGTTGTATGATGTCAGTATCGGAGGTGTTTCCATGCTTGATAAAACGATGACCTTTTCGCTCGGCACCGACCGTGAAGAGGATATTAAAAAAACACTCACCCTGGTGTATGATGCTCTGAAGGAAAAGGGATACAATCCCATCAGCCAGATTGTCGGCTACATTCTTTCCGAGGATCCGACTTATATCACTACACACAATAATGCCCGCAGCCTGATTCGCAGAATCGACCGCGACGAGCTGCTGCAGGTATTGTTGAAATCCTATTTGGGTGAGTAAATCACGCACTGTTACAGAAGCACTTATGAATTGAACAGAAGGAGGACGACACACGAATGAATGATGTAGACGAAAGCAAACCTCAGTTCCCTACCTACAAGGGCAAGCCGTTGGTGCGCTGCGGTGATGTGATTTATTACGGAAGCATGCAGGATAAATATGTTGTAAAGCTTGAAATAAAAAGCAAAAAAAAGGTTCAGGACCTTGACGTTGCGGACCGGGTCACTATACAGCTGATGTATACGGATCAGAACATCCGCTCGCGCAAACAGATTATAAAATCCAGTGAAAAAACCGGGCTTTACCTTGCAATGGATATTGCGGACGCCTGGCTGACCAGGGCGCTTGCAGAATAGATCATATAATGAAGGGCGATACGGAATTTTCCGTATCGCCCTTTTTGTATCTATTTCCCGATATCCCGCCGGTAATGAGCACCCTCAAACCGGATTTTGCCAACGCAGGCATAAGCCTTTTCCAGCGCCTCGTCCAAAGTGCCGCCCAGCGCGGCGACCCCCAAAACACGGCCGCCGTTGGTGTAGAACCGACGGTCCCGATACAGCGTTCCCGCGTGGTAAACGGTGGCGCCCTCCACCTGTCCGTAATCGTCAAGGCCGGAAATTTCGAGCCCTTTGGCATAGCTTCCGGGATATCCGCCGGAAGCCATCACGACACAGGCACAGGCTTCCCGGCTCCATTCGATCGGCTGGGTGTCCAGCCGTTCGTCGACGACCGCCTCCAGAATCTCTACGAAATCGGTCTTCAGCCGGGGCAGGACCACCTGTGTTTCCGGATCGCCGAAACGGGAATTGTATTCGATCACCTTCGGCCCATCCTTCGTCAGCATCAGGCCGAAATACAGGCATCCCTTGAACGTTCTGCCTTCCCGGTTCATCGCCTCTACGGTCGGCAGGAAGATGGTTTTCATGCACAGCTCCGCCATTTCTTCGGAGTAATACGGGTTCGGGCTGATCGTGCCCATTCCGCCGGTATTCAGGCCCTTGTCCCCGTCCAGCGCTCGCTTGTGGTCTTTGGAGGAAACCATCGGTTTCAGGCATTTTCCGTCCGTGAACGCCAGCACCGAAACTTCCGGCCCGGTAATAAATTCTTCCACTACCACCCGGTTGCCGGAGGCACCGAACACCTTATCCTCCATGATCGTTTTTACCGCGTCGCACGCCTCGCGGTCATCAGCGGCTATGATCACGCCCTTTCCCAACGCAAGGCCGTCCGCCTTGATGACGATGGGATATTGGTTATTTGCCAGGATATATTCTATCGCGGCACGCGGGTCGTCAAAGACCTCATATCCCGGGGTGGGAATATGATATTTTTTCATTAAATCCTTGGAGAATACCTTGCTGCTTTCAATCACAGCCGCGTTGGCGCGAGGGCCGAACGCACGGATTCCCTCCGATTCCAGCGCGTCCACCATCCCGGCGGCAAGCGGGTCGTCGGGAGCGACAAAAACCAGATCGACCCGCTTCTCCTTTGCAAACCGGACCACGCCGTCGATATCCGTTACCGGGATATCCACACACTCGGCGTCCCGTGAAATTCCGCCGTTACCGGGAGCACAATAGACCTTTTCCACCTTTGGACTTTCCTTGATTTTACGCACAATGGTATGCTCGCGGCCTCCCCCGCCGATGACCAGTATCTTCATATTATCCGCTCCTACGTCTTATTAATGGTGGAACAGCCTCATGCCGGTAAAGGCCATAGCGATTCCGTATTTGTTGCAGGTATCAATGACATTGTCGTCGCGGATGGAACCGCCCGGCTGCGCAATATATTTCACGCCGCTTTTGTGAGCGCGCTCAATATTGTCCCCGAACGGGAAAAAGGCGTCCGAACCCAGCGCTACATCCGTTAACGTATCCAGCCAGGCGCGTTTTTCCTCACGGGTAAGCGGTTCCGGCTTCTGCGCAAAGAAATTCTCCCAGATTCCGTCCGCCAGAACGTCCATGTAATCGTCGGAAATATACACATCAATGGTGTTGTCGCGGTCGGGGCGGCGGATTCCTTCCTTAAATTTCAGCCCAAGCACCTTCGGGTGCTGGCGCAAATACCAGACGTCCGCTTTATTTCCCGCCAGACGGGTACAGTGGATGCGGGACTGCTGCCCCGCGCCGACACCGATCACCTGCCCGCCTTTCACGTAGCAAACGGAATTGGACTGCGTGTATTTCAGGGTGATCAGGGAAATCAGCAGATCGCGCTTCGCGCTTTCGGTAATTTCCCGATTCTCCGTTATGACATTGGAAAGCATGTCGTTGTCGATCAGAATTTCATTTCTGCCCTGCTCAAACGTAATGCCGAAAACGTCCTTATGCTCGACGGGAGCGGGCCTGTAGTCCGGCTGAATCGAGACAATGTTGTAGCCGCCCTTGCGCTTGGATTTCAAAATGGCAAGCGCTTCCTCCGTATAGCCCGGAGCAATGATCCCGTCCGAAACCTCGCGTGCGATCAAGGTCGCCGTTTCCCTGTCGCAGATGTCGGACAGGGCGATCCAGTCGCCGTAGGAAGACATTCTGTCCGCTCCCCTGGCCATGGCGTACGCGCTGGCAAGCGGGGAAAGTGTAAGGTCGTCAACAAAATAAATCTTTTTCAGCGTGTCGGACAGCTCGCACGCAACTGCGGCGCCCGCGGGGCTGACATGCTTAAAAGAGGCGGCGGCGGGAAGCCCCACGGCGGCTTTCAGCTCTTTGACCAGCTGCCAGCTGTTGAAGGCGTCCAGAAAATTGATGTAGCCCGGTTTTCCGTTCAGCACCTCGATTGGAAGCTCGCTTCCATCCTGCATGAAAATGCGCGACGGCTTCTGGTTCGGATTGCAGCCGTATTTTAAAGTAAGCTCATTTGACATTTCAGCGCCCTCCTGTTAATCGTGGTTTTTGTTGATGACTCTGGTTTCCGTCAGTCCGGTTTTCAGGTTGATGAAACGGGTAAACAGAGAAACCTTATTTTCTTCAGACAGGTTTTCCCAGAGCTTCTGCGTAAAATGGTCAATCTCGCCGGAAATGCCGACCAGCGTCGGCTCGCCCTCAAAGGAGGGAAGGGGATTGCCGTCTCCCTGATAAGTATGGATAAAATGCCCTTCCCCGCTGACCGGGGAGGAATATTCATAGAAAAAGCGCTGCGCAGAGGCCGGATTCCCGTTTGCACTTTTCAGAATGGACAGCCGATAGCTTCCGTCCGCTTCCACAATACCGGAAACACGGGGCGTAAAATTCGGCCCGTCCGGTTCAAAGGTACGCGTGCGCAGAGCGGACTCAAAAGTCTTTCCCGCCTCTAAAAATTCATAGACCGTGTCGGTCTGGTCGCCGTTCGTGACAATGGTGGTCCCGCCGAAAACCCTGACCGGCGAATAGATAATCAGGGAAGGGTCGCTCAGCTTGTCCGGGTCGAACGCCTGTGTGCGAATTCCCTCGCCGTCCTCCATAAAGACTCGGTTGCGGCTGTTCTCACTGCGCCCCATGATAAAATAGGCGATCACGGCGTTTTTGCCATCCTCGCTCCTGCCGAGAATGATCCCGCGCCCCGGATACGCATTGGACGACAGATTGCTTTCGATATTCTGTATTTCCATGCTCAGTCCTCCTTAATGACGGTTCTTCCGTCAGCCACTTCAATTCTGCCTTCGCAGAACAGCGAAACCGCTTTGGGCAGCAGCTTCCATTCCGCCTGCTCCATCACCCTGCGCTGGAGGGTTTCCGGCGTATCGCCCGGCAGAACCTCCACCGCCTTTTGCAGAATAATCGGCCCGCCGTCGCAGACCTCGTTGACAAAATGCACGGTCGCCCCCGTTACCCTGACTCCCTTCGTAAGCGCGGCCTCGTGGACCTTCAGCCCATAGAAGCCTTCTCCGCAGAAGGAAGGAATCAAAGCCGGATGAACATTGATGATTCTGTTTTCATAGTGCCGGACAACCTTTTCGCTGATAATGGTCATAAAGCCCGCAAGGACGACAAGATCGATTTCGTACCGGCTCAGGATTTCCAGAAGGGAACGGTCGTAGTCCTCCTGCGCCGCAAAACTCTTTCGGAGCAGGATTTCCACAGGAATTCCCGCCTTTTCCGCGCGCTGCAGGGCAAAAGCATCCGACCTGCCGGATACGACAAGCGCCAGCTTTCCGCCGCTGAGCTCGGACCGGTTCCGGGCGTCAATCAGTGCCTGCAGATTTGTTCCGCCGCCGGAAACCAGAACAGCGATGTTCAGCATAGGATGACACCTTCCCCGCCGGAAACCACGTTTCCGATCACATAGGCAAACTCACCCATGGAATTCAGTTCGGCGACCGCGGTGTTGGCCTGCTCTTTGGAGACGACCATGCACATGCCGATCCCCATGTTGAAGGTGTTGTACATTTCGCGCTCAGGGATATTCCCCTGCCTCTGCATCATGGAAAAGACCGGCAGCTTCGGCAGGGAGGCCAGCTCGATTTTGGCCGTCGTATCGGGCTTGAGCATACGCGGAATATTTTCAAAGAATCCGCCGCCCGTAATATGAGAAACCGCCTTGATGCCGACCTTTTCCATCAGCGCCAGCACCGGCTTTACATAAATTTTAGTCGGAGTCAGAAGCTCTTCCCCAAGGGTATGGCCAAATTCATTGATCTGCATATTGATATTTTTCTCGCTGATATTGAAGATTTTACGGACCAGCGAAAAGCCGTTGGAATGAACGCCGGAGGACTGCAGCCCGATGATCGCGTCGCCGACCTCAATTTCAGACCCGTCAATGATACGGTCCCTGTCGACCATTCCGACGGAGAAACCCGCCAGGTCGTATTCGTCAACGGGATAAAAGCCGGGCATTTCCGCCGTTTCCCCGCCAACCAGCGCGCAGCCGGACTGCACACAGCCGTCCGCGACACCGGATACGATCTGCGCAATCCTTTCCGGATAGTTTTTCCCTACCGCGAGATAATCCAGGAAAAAGAGCGGCGTTGCCCCGCAGCAAACAACGTCGTTGACGCACATTGCCACACAGTCGATTCCAATCGTGTCATGCTTGTCCATTAAAAAAGCGATTTTCAGCTTTGTGCCGACGCCGTCCGTACCGCTGACAAAAACCGGCGTTTTCATCCCGGAAAGATCCGGCTGGAACAGCCCGCCAAACCCTCCGATTCCCGAAACCACACCCGGTATTTTGGTGCGGGCCACATGGTTTTTCATCAATTCGACCGCTTTATATCCGGCGGTAACGTCGACTCCGGCCGCTTTATAACTATCGCTGAAACTTTTCATGTCCGATCCTCCCAATATTTTCTCACAGTTCCTGAACCTTCGCCTGCAGCGCCTCATCCTTCTTCGCGACGCCCTCCGCCATTGACTGTTTCATTTCCCGCAGCTTCGCGGCCAGCGTTTCATCCGAAAGGGCCAGCATCTGCGCCGCAAGAATCGCGGCGTTATCCGCTCCGTCAATCGCCACGGTGGCAACCGGAATCCCGCTTGGCATCTGTACCGTCGCCAGCAGGGCGTCAAGGCCGTCAAGGGTGGAGGACTTAACCGGAATGCCGATGACCGGCAGGGTGGTGTGCGCGGCAAGCACGCCAGCCAGATGCGCCGCCTTCCCTGCCGCCGCAATGATTACTCCAAATCCGTTCTCAGCGGCGGAACGGGAAAATTCCGCGGCCGCCTGCGGCGTTCTGTGCGCGGACATCACATGCACTTCCATTGGGATTCCAAACGCTTTCAGCCGCTTCACCGCAGCCGAAACGACCGGGAAGTCACTGTCGCTTCCCATGATGATCGCTACTTTTTTATCTGCCATCATTACACTCTCCTGTTTCTGTCGGTCCGGAGCAATAAAAAAACAGGCTGCACCATGAGATGGCACAGCCTGAAGCCATTATAACATCCGGAATATTGGCGCAGCTTGACAGTAAACAATTCCAGTTCCCTTTAACCTACGAACGGAAGATACTGTCATTGCATTCCCCTCCGACAACACATAATGTATTTATTGTAGGTGATTCCGACGATAAATTCAATAGTTGTACATGCGAAAAATTTTTTTTGTACAGTTATCATGCGCAGAGCAGCTTGTCTTGTCATAATTTGTACAGTATGACCCGGCTTATTCTGCAGCGCCGGCATCATTCGCCACCAGTTCCTTCAGGGATGTGGCAAGACCCGCAAAAGACTGGATGTTGGACGGAATAATAATCTTCGTGGCTTTTCCGTCCGCAGCCTTTTCAAACGCTTCCAGACTCTTGAGCGCAAGGACGCTGTCGCCCGGGTTAGACTCGTTCAAAAGCTTGATACTGTCCGCATAGGCCTGCTGCACCAGCATGATCGCCTGTGCCTCGCCCTGTGCTTCACGGATTTTTGTTTCCTTTTCCGCATCCGCGCGCAGAATCGCGGATTCCTTCTCGCCTTCCGCAATCAGGATAGCACTGCGCTTTTCGCCTTCCGCGGTCAGAATCTGGGCACGGCGCTCACGCTCGGCCTTCATCTGTTTCTCCATGGATTCCTGAATCTCCCTCGGCGGGATGATGTTTTTCAGCTCCACACGGTTGACTTTGATGCCCCACGCGTCGGTGGCTTCGTCAAGGATGGTGCGGATTTTCGTATTGATGACGTCGCGGGAGGTCAGCGTATGATCCAGCTCCAGATCGCCGATGATGTTTCTCAGCGTGGTGGCGGACAGGTTTTCAATTGCGGAAATCGGCCGCTCCACACCGTAGGCATAGAGCTTTGCGTCGGAAACCTGAAAATACACGACGGTGTCGATCTGCATGGTGACGTTGTCCTTTGTGATAACGGGCTGCGGTGGGAAATCGATGACCTGCTCCTTTAAAGAAACCCTTTTTGAGATTTTGTCGATAAACGGGATTTTAAAGTGAAGGCCGGTCGTCCAGGTGCTGTTGTAAGCACCAAGACGTTCCACCACATACACGTGCGCCTGAGGCACGACCTTGATATTACTGATTAAGATAATAAGAACAATAATTGCAAGCGCGACCAGAAAAATCGCCGCCAGATTGATTCCCATTCTATTCTTCCTCCTTCATTCCATTATGTACCGTTACAATCAGTTTAACCCCTTCGATTGCTTTGATCAGTACATGTTCTCCGATTTTTATGACCGAACCGTCTTCGCTCCGCGCCGTCCAGACGCTGCCCAGAACATTCACCTGTCCTACGCCCAGGGTATTGTTAATTTCGGCTATCACAATGCCGTCCTTTCCAATATAGCGATCCGCATTGGTCTCTTCTTTCTTGAAATTCATCAGCTTTTTCACCAACGGCCTGGTACTTACCAGCGTAATGGCGGTTACCACCACAAACACCACCGTTTGGGTCCAAAGCTCGGCTCCGCAGAGGTTTGCAATCAGCGCGCCGACCCCGCCTGCAACAAACCAGATGGAAACCAGCTGAGCGGTAGAGCCTTCGACGACTGCCGCGACAATAATCACCGCGAGCCAAAAGTAAGGCAAATATGTCTCCATGTTTTCACTCCTTCCGGTGTTGCATTTATCTTACCACAATTCCAATATGAAAACAACAACGCCAAATCGTCAAAAAAGACGGTTTTGGCCCGTTTTTTACCGGGCAGATAAGTCCATCCCCTCGGCCCGGATTGGGGCTGAGTAAGCCGGGCCGGCTCTCGCTTGGCCGGTCCGTGGATGAACAAACAAGAAAGGACGGGCGCCAAAAAGCGTCCGTCCTTTTGAAATACTGTTATTTACGATTAATACATGCCGCCCATGCCCGGGTCAGCCGGCATCGCGGGAGCGGCAGCGGGCTCTTTCTTGTCTGTTACCAGAGATTCCGTAGTGAGCACCATGGCCGCTACGGAAGCCGCGTTCTGCAGTGCAGAACGCGTTACCTTGGTCGGGTCCACAATACCGAAGGAGGAAATCATATCGCCGTACTCCTCGGTAAGAGCGTTGAAACCGTAGCCAATCTTATCGGCATTCTTGATGTGTTCCACAATCACAGAGCCTTCAAGGCCCGCGTTTGCAGCGATCTGGCGGATCGGCTCCTCAAGCACTTTCAGAATAATCTTGGCGCCGGTCTTTGCGTCGCCTTCACTCTCCTCAACAACCTGCTCCACAGCCTTAAAGGTGTTCAGCAGGGCAACGCCGCCGCCCGCTACGATGCCTTCTTCCACAGCAGCCTTTGTTGCGGCAAGAGCATCCTCAATGCGGAGCTTCTGCTCTTTCATTTCCACTTCGGTTGCCGCGCCGACTTTGATAACGGCTACGCCGCCGGAAAGCTTGGCAAGACGCTCCTGCAGCTTCTCACGGTCGAAGTCGGAGGTTGTGGTCCCAATCTGGGAACGGATCTGGGAGACCCTTGCTTTGATTTCATCCTTGTCACCGGCACCGTCGACAATAATGGTGTTCTCTTTGTCCACCTTTACCTGACGCGCACGGCCGAGCTGCTCAATCGTAGCCTCTTTGAGCTCCAGTCCAAGCTCTTCGGAAATCACCTGACCGCCTGTCAGAACGGCGATATCGCGGAGCATGTCTTTTCTTCTGTCGCCAAAGCCCGGAGCCTTTACACCGACACAGGTAAAGGTGCCGCGCAGTTTATTCAGGATCAGGGTGGTAAGAGCCTCGCCCTCGATATCCTCTGCGATAATAACCAGTTTCTTACCGGACTGTACGATCTTTTCCAGAAGCGGAAGGATTTCCTGGATATTGGAAATCTTCTTGTCTGTAATCAAAATATATGCATCATCAATAACGGCTTCCATTTTTTCTGTGTCTGTTACCATATAGGGAGTAATATAGCCGCGGTCGAACATCATGCCTTCTACGACCTCGGAGTATGTTTCAGCCGTTTTGGACTCTTCTACTGTAATGACCCCGTCGGAGGTTACTTTCTCCATTGCTTCGGAAATCAGCTTGCCGATAAAATCGCTGGAAGCGGAAATCGTTGCAACACGGGCGATATCCTCGGAACCGGAAACCTTTTTGGAATGATCCGCCAAAGATTTTACGGCAGCGTCAACGGCCTTCTGTACGCCCTTGCGGACCTCCATCGGGTTGGCGCCCGCGGTTACGTTCTTCATGCCCTCGCGGATAATGGCCTGCGCAAGCAGAGTAGCTGTGGTGGTACCGTCGCCGGCAACGTCGTTTGTCTTCGTCGCGACTTCCTTAACAAGCTGCGCGCCCATATTTTCAAAAGCGTCTTCCAGCTCGATTTCTTTGGCAATGGTGACGCCGTCGTTGGTAATCAGGGGAGAACCGAATTTTTTGTCGAGAACGACGTTTCTGCCCTTCGGGCCAAGGGTAATTTTTACTGTATCAGCAAGCTGATTAATACCGCTTAAAAGCGCTTTTCTGGCATCCTCGCCGTAAATAATCTGTTTAGCCATTATTTATTTCCTCCAATATCAATTTATGATCTCTATCAATTACTCTACAACTGCAAGAATATCGCTCTGGCGAACGATGGTAAATTCCTCACCGTCAATCTTGATTTCGGTTCCGGAATACTTGTTCGTTATGACTCTGTCGCCCTTTTTCACATACATTTTAACTTCTTTGCCGTCCACGACGCCGCCGGGTCCTACCTCGATCACATCCGCGATCTGCGGCTTTTCCTTTGCGGAGCCGGCAAGAAGAATACCGCCCTTCGTGGTCTCCTCGGCTTCTTCCATTTTAATTAAAATTCTGTCTGCCAATGGTTTAATAGTCATAATATGTCCTCCTTCAAATAATTGATTTGTTTTAGCACTCACAATCCCCGAGTGCTAAGATATATTCTATATACTTATGTCCGGAAAATCAAGTGCTTTTTTCTAAAAATCTTCAATTTCATAAATTATTTACAATTATTGTGAATTTTTTGTATTTCTAAACCGGGACAATAAAATTAACCGCGTTCGGAACCACCTCAAAACGGAGGCTTCTGATTACGGCACACTCGCCGTCAAAATTGGCGATGGCCAGATTCGGCGCTGTGATTTCCATTTTCTTTCCCCGGCAAAACGTCAGAAGGCTTCTGAATTTTTCAGATTCCAGATGTCCGCCGTTCTTGTAGATCTTAATCAGGGTCGGAATTTTATACAGGGGCGGCTTTTTGATCAGCACAAAATCCAGCAGCCCGTCGTCCGGAACGGCCTGCGGCGCGCCGCAAAAACCCCCGCCGTAATACTTTCCGCTGCCGGCCAGAGCGAACAGATAAGTGCCGTCAAACCTTTTTCCGCCGTCGATCAGAATCTCCAGCTGTTCGCCCAGTTTTCCGGCAAGCACTTTTGCAACCGCCAGATTATAGGCCATAGGCCCGCTGATAAAGGGAATGTCCTTGAATTTCACCATTTCAAAAGCGACCCTGGCGTCCAGCCCCACGGAACAAAGGTTAATGGAATACTGCCCGTTGGAATGAATCATATCCACGGAGTGGGAGTGTGCTTTCAACTGCTTTTTCAAAGACAAAAAGTTCGCGGCTTCCCCAAAAGTTTTGATATAGTCATTGCCGGAACCGCAGGGGAAAATTCCCACCTCGGCATTTTTTCTCCCGATCGCGCCGGCCGCCGTCTCGCTCAGCGTCCCATCTCCTCCGACAGCGTAAATCCGGACCGCATCCCCTTTTCCGCTCTCTGTTTCCGCAAGCTCGGTGGCATGCTTCGGCCTTTCGGTGACATAACACGAAAATTCGATTCCGTTCGCGTCCAGATATTTGCGGATAGCAGGAAACACCGTATCATAAGCATTCTTTTTACCGGCGACGGGATTTACAATAAATACATACCGCATGATAGCCTCCAGCTGAAATGATTTGAGGAATATTATTTAAAATACATGTAGTATTGGCATTTAATCATGCCGTTGTAAAGCTTTCTGCGCCGGTCGGCCTTGCGGCCGTAACAATCTTCAAAGGTCTCGTCCGGGCTGATAATGGAGTAGCTCCATCCATGCCTTTGTTCAAAAACGCTGCCCATGGTCCTGTAAAGCTCTTCCGCCTGACGCATGTCCAATAGGCGCTCCCCATAGGGCGGGTTACAGATCACACAGCCGTATTCGCCCACCGGCGTGAAATCCTCTATCCCCCGTTTTTCCGCGTGAATCTGGGAAATAACTCCGGCCTTTTTCGCGTTTTCCAGCGTGAGCGTGACCGCCGCACCGTCAATATCGTAGCCGTGAGCGGTAAACGGAGCGTCGCGCAGGACCATACTCTGCGCGCGTACCTTTTCCTTTTGCCAAAGGGTCTTATCGATACAGTCCCAGCGTTCGGCGGAAAAATGACGCTGCAGGCCCGGGGCGATATTCAGCGCGTACATGGCGGCCTCGATCAGAAGCGTACCGGAACCGCAGAACGGGTCGATAAAGTTCGCGTCGTGCCGTACGCGGGAAAGATGCACCATGCAGGCGGCAAGCGTCTCCTTAATCGGCGCCTCCGTGGAGCTTGCGCGGTATCCCCGCTTGTGAAGCCCCTCTCCGGAGGTATCGATCATGATGCTGACCTGGTCCTTCATGATCAGGAACTGGACCTGATAAAGCGTTCCCGTCTCCTCGAACCAGCCGACATGGTACTTTTGCTTCAAACGCTCCACAATCGCTTTTTTGATGATGGACTGGCAGTCGGGAACGCTGGACAGCTTGGAACTCAGGCTGCGTCCCTTGACCGGGAAACGGTCGTCTTTCCCGATCCACCGCTCCCACGGCAGGGCCTTTACCCCCTGAAAGAGCTCCTCAAAGCTGAGCGCCCGGAAATTTCCCATCTGCACCAGCACGCGTTCCCCGTAACGCGACCAGAGATTTGCCCGGACAAGCATTTCGTCGGAGCCGTCAAAAACGACCCGTCCGTTCTGGGGCTCCACATTTTTCGCGTCCATTGCACGCAGTTCTTCCGCCACAAGGCCTTCCACCCCGAGAAGGCAGGGGCATACCAATTTAAAATGATCCATATTCCACTCCAAAATTAAAATATGGGGCTGCGACAGTACGCAGCCCCAATCGTTATAGAAAACTATTCTCTATCAGGCACCGTGCTTTATCACCAAAACAGTGCGGGTGCGAATATTCTATTATTCCGTATCCGGCTCTAATAATCCATAATTCCCGTCCTTGCGCTTATAAACCACATTGATTTCTCCGCTTTGCTCGTCACGGAACATAAAGAACTGGTGACCGAGCAGATTCATCTGAAGAATCGCTTCCTCCGTGCTGAGAGGCTTTACAAAAAAGTGCTTGGTACGAACGATCTTATATTCGCTGTCGTCCTCCTCGGCAGTATGCAGATAATCCTGTACATACTGGTCAAGTGCGGCAGAATGGATTTCTTTCTCAAGCCTTGTCTTATTTTTACGGATTTGTCTGCCCAGCGCGCTGATCACCTGGTCCAACGCGTCGTTCATCTCAAAGTCCGTTGCTTCCGCACGATAAATCATTCCCCGCGATTTAATCGTAATTTCGACCGTCTGGCGGTTCCTTTCCAGCGTTACTACCACATTGGCCTGCGCGTCATCATCGAAAACCCTGTCAAAGCGCGACAGCTTTTTTGCAGCCAACTCCTTAAAATTATCCCTTAGATTGACCTTCCTGCCAGTAACAGTAATCTTCATATGAACATCTCCTTTTTCTATTCTTAAAAAAGAATATCGACTACCTATAATATACCATAATCATACGGCAAATAAAAGCGTCAGGAAATTTAAATGGTGATTTTCTTGTGACGGGTCACGTGGCAGCCTACGTTGACCGCTACCGGCAGCCCGGCAATGTGAGTGGGAAACTGCTCGATGTTCACCGCAAGAGCCGTTGTAAGCCCGCCAAAGCCCTGAGGGCCTACGTTCAGCTCATTGACTCTTTCGAGCATCCGCTTCTCCAGATCGGCGTAAAACGGGTCGGAATTCCGCTGTGAAACCGGGCGGCAGAGCGCCTGTTTTGCCAACAGCGCACATTTTTCAAAATCGCCGCCGATGCCCACTCCCAAAACAACCGGCGGGCACGGGTTCCCGCCCGCGGCCCTAACCGTTTCCGCGACAAAATCGATGATTTCATCCACGCCCGCGGACGGGGTAAACATTTTGATCCGGCTCATATTTTCGCTGCCGAAGCCTTTCGGAGCTGCGGTAATCGTAAGCTTGTCCCCGGGAACCAGGCGCAGATGGATGACGGCGGGCGTGTTGTCCCCCGTATTTCCCCTGCGGATAGGGTCCGCAGCCACCGAACAGCGCAGCCTGCCTTCGAGATATCCCCGACGCACCCCTTCGTTGACGGCATCCTCAAACGAACCGCCGGTCAGGTGAACCTCCTGCCCGATTTCGGCAAAAACCACAGCCATGCCCGTATCCTGACAGATGGGGATTTCGAGCTCCCGCGCGGCATTCATATTTTCGCACAGATCGCACAGAACGGCTTTGCCGATTGGGGACGTTTCCTTCTTCGAGGCGGCGGCGATACAGCTTTCAAGGTCCTCCGGCAGAACGCGGTTCGCGTCAATAAAAAGCTTTTTAAGCGCTTCGGTAATCTGTGAAACAGTAATCTCTCTCATACGCATTCCCTCATTGAATGATTTTTCCGTTGGCGATCACATAGTTCGGTTTGGAAGTCATTTCGAGCGGATTGCCGTCAAAGACGACCATATCCGCGTCTTTTCCGGGTTCGATCGAACCCACTCTGCCGTCAATTCCGCAAATTTTCGCCGGGTTGATGGTAATCGCCTTCAAAGCGTCCTCATAGCGCATTCCCTCACGCACGGCAAGCGCCGCACAGGTCGGAAGATACTGCAGCGGGACGACGGGATGGTCGGTGACAATCGCGGTAAGGATACCCGCATTTGCAAGAATTCCGGGGTTTTGCGGCGTTAAATTTTTCAGCTCCGGTTTGGAGCGGTCGCAAAGGAAGGGACCGGCCAGCACCCGTACACCATCCTTTGCCAGCGAATCCGCAATCAGGTGCCCCTCCGTACCGTGGACAATCACGTAATTCAGGTGAAATTCTTTGGCGATGCGGATGGCGGTGAAAATATCGTCGGCGCGGTGCGCGTGGAAATGCACCTCTATTTCGCCCCTGAGAGCGGGAAGCAGTGCCTCGGACTTCATATCGAATTCGGGCGCGTCAAAGTCCTCGTCGGTCTCCGAGCGCTCCAGATCTTTCTGATACCGCTGCGCCTTGAAAAGCTCCTCGCGAATCAGGGCGGCTGTCGCCATCCTTGTGGAAGGAGCAAGATTTTTTCCGTGATATACGGATTTCGGATTCTCCCCCAGTGCCATTTTAATGGCAACAGGAGCTTTTACAAGCATGTCGTCGATCCGTCCCCCGCAGGTCTTGATCGCGGCGAGCTGGCCGCCGACCGGGTTGGCGCTGCCGGGTCCGGTCACAACCGTCGTAACCCCGGCGGCAAGGCCTTCGCTGAAGCAGCGGTCGATGGGATTGATCGCGTCAATGGCGCGCAGCTGCGGCGTAACGGGATCTGTTTCCTCGTTTCCGTCGTCCCCCTCGAAAGTAAGGCCGTCCTCCCACATGCCGAGATGCGTGTGCGCGTCCACAAAGCCCGGATAAACCCCTGCTCCCTGAACGTCAAGGACCTCCTCATCCTGTCCGGGCCGTACGGAGCCGGAGCCCAAAGAATCGATTTTATCTCCTTTTGTGCGGACCCAGCCGTCTTCTATGACTTTGCCCGCCATCGTATAAATTTTCGCATGAATAATCAGCATTGTTTTTCCTCCAACAAAAAAGCGGAGTGCGTACACTCCGCTCAAATTATTTCGACTGGCCGGAACCGCCGTGCTTGGAAAAGCCACCGCGCTTTGACTCCACACATCTTTTCAGATCCGACATCTTTTCATCACTTGTCTGCTTGAACTTGGACATCATATCCTCAAAGCTTGTCGCTTCGCTTTTTCTGCCCTGCCACTCGTAGCTTCCCGGTCTGGAGACGCGTGGAGCGGGAGCATTGCTTCGCGGTGCGGGTGGAATGGCCTTTTTCATGGAAAGGCTGACTTTCCCGTCTTCGCTGATGCTCATTACCTTAACCTTCACCATTTGGTTTTCAGTCACGAAGTCGCGTATTTCCTTAACAAAGGTGGGTGCGACTTCCGAAATGTGCACCATACCGGTTTTGCCGCCCGGCAGCTCTACAAAAGCGCCGAATTTTGTAATGCCCGTAACTTTTCCTTCCAGGATCGTTCCTACCTCAAGCTGCATATGTAAGTGATTTCCTCCTTAATAATAGAGCGATTAATTCCCTGCAATATTAACAAAAACACGTTCTCCCGGCTTGGCAAAATTCAGGCTTTCGCGCGCAACGCGTTCAATATAATCGCTGTTACCATTTGCGCCTGTGCTCAGAGCATGTTTTATGTCCTCGTTTTTTACCTGCTGAATGACAATCTTCTGCTTAACGGCCGCAAGTTCCTGGCGTTTCTGACTGATCTGAACCTGTTGATTAACAAGCGCAACAATCGTATAGATTGCAAAAGCAAAGATAGCCGTACGCAGCAAAAAACTGCCCTTTTGCTTTTTTTTCTTGATAACCTTCATAACTCAGCGGCGCCTCCTAAGCTTTGCTGTCTTTTTCCGCTTCTTTTTCTTTTTCCGTTCAGGCTTTGCTTTGAAATGATTATACACTATTTCACGGTGATGTTTCAAGCGTTTTTTCAGATTTGACGCGACTATTTTTGTATTCTTACCAATTTTCTTCAGAACAGAGAGAAGCAAATGAGATATTTTAGCAAGTAATTTCTTAATAGGAATAATAATGAACTTTCGGACGATTCTCGCTATCAAACGAAACACACGGTAGGTTACCGTTCCTACCGTCAAATAATACAGGCACCAGCCGATTCCTTCCCCCGCCAGAATATAAAACCTTACTTCTCCGTAATTGACGCCCAGGGCAAGCAGGAAGGTAACAAACGCCGCCGTAACCATATAGAACAGGTCTTGAAAAAACACGGCGCGGCGCTCCGACTGAAATACGGTGCGAAAGATGCGGAAAATATCATAATACGCGCCCAGGAATACACCGGCAACAATGGCAATGACAAACCCCTGTAACTGGGCAGTGAGAGATAAATTCAAATAACCTCACTCCCCTATTTAAACAGCCTCGAGAAAAAGCCGCCTGAAAGCTGATTTTCAACATAGGACATCGCGCTGATATCGCCGGTCAAGGTCAGTTCGCCGGTTTCAATATTCAATTTATTGATCTGCAGTTTTGTCCCCTTAATAATCAGCTGGCCAAGGTCGGTGTAAGCGACAATGGTCTGTTCGTCAAAGCTGTCAACATTGGAAACGCCGGTGGCAGTCAGCGCGCGACGGTTTTCAAGGATCAGGCTGTGCGGTACTTTTACAGACTTTTTTTCTTCAGCCATTTCAAGACCCTCCTATTCATTCATACCAATTTGTATGCATAAATGGAAGGACATATACTTAAAGGTTCGCGGGTCCGTCCGACAGAACACGGTACATTTCCGCGGCCTCTTCCTTTTTCGCGTATTCGTTTACGCTGAGCACCTGCGCCTTTACGCTGCGCGAACCGAGCTGCAGCTCCAGAATATCGTCCACCTTTACGTCGTAGGAGGCTCTGGCCGGTTTTCCGTTCACAAGCACCCGGCCGGCGTCGCAGGCTTCGTTCGCGATCGTGCGGCGTTTAATGATACGGGATATTTTCAGATATTTGTCCAATCGCATAGTATAACCCTTTCTGAACATAAATAAAAGGCTGTAACGTCATAGTCTGTTACAGCCTTTTATGAGAACCGTTTTATTTTATTTAGCTGTAGCGTCCTTAAATGCTTTGCCCGCCTTAAAAGCAGGAACTTTGGAAGCGGGAATAGTAATGGGAGAATTTGTTCTCGGGTCACGGCCCTGTCTCTCACTGCGGCTACGTACTTCAAACGTACCAAAACCAACAATCTGGACTTTTTCATCTTCGGAAACAGCTTTAACGATTGTGTCAATCATTGCATTGACAGCATTATCGGCATCTTTTTTGGACATACCTGCCTTTTCAGCAACAGCAGCAATTAATTCTGTTTTGTTCATAATATTTGACCTCCGTTTTTTTATTATTATTCAACAGCAGAAAGCTGAGAATGATTAATTTGTCTTAGCTTCATTCCAAAGAGAATCAAGCTGTTCCAGCGACAAAGAAGACATATCGGCCCCGCGTTCATTTGCAAGCTGTTCCATTTTCTGAAAGCGCGAGATAAATTTATCACAGGAAAAGCTTAAGGCCTGCTCAGGCTCCACTTTTAAAAACCGAGAAACATTCACGACAGAGAATAAAAGGTCGCCCAATTCTTCCACACGGTCTTCCCAGCTTCCATGGTCTATCGCTTCCCTTAATTCACAGGTTTCTTCCGCAACCTTATCAAGCGCGCCAGAAATATCGGGCCAGTCAAACCCGACCTTTGCGGCCTTATTCTGCACCTTGGCGCTTCGCATCAAAGCGGGCAAGGCTTTCGAGACGCTTTGCAGAACTTCCGTCTGGGTTGCCTGATTTTTGGTTTCCTTTTTGATCGCGTCCCAGTTGACAAGAACCTCGTCGGAACTGTTGACGACCGTGCTGCCAAAAACATGGGGATGACGGATAATCATCTTTTGGGCAATCCCGTCCACCACATCTGAAAAATCAAAACGGCCGGTTTCCTTTTCAAGCTGAGAATGAAACAACACCTGAAGAAGGACGTCGCCCAACTCTTCCTTTAAAAGTTCCGTATCCTCATTGTCAATTGCCTCGACAACCTCGTAAGTCTCTTCAATAAAACAATTCCGGATACTTTGATGTGTCTGTTCTTTGTCCCACGGACAGCCCCCCGGAGAACGGAGAATTGCCATGATATCCAGCAAATCCTGCATGCTGTATTTTTTCTTGAACTGAAAATCCAAAACAAATATCTCCTGTGAAAGAAAGTATCGGATAAACTGCTATCATTTTACCTTATCCAATTATGTTTTTCAAGTATTTTCACAATTTTTTGTCCTTTTGGAAGCATAAGCATATCGTTCGCATTCAGAGCCTTAAACCACAGCATGCAGATCACATAAATTACTCCCGCAGCGGCGATGGCCAACAGGGTCGCGATCTTTCCCAGTCCGAGCATCGCACCCGCCTTCTGAATGAAAAACGCGGCCGATACGCAGACGATGGAGGCCAGCAGAGGCTTCAGGAATATGCTCACGAAATTGATCGTTATCTTTGCTTCCCGGCAAAGGAAGAACAGGGCGAAAATCATAATGAAAATATAGCACACCAGAGTTCCGGTCCCCGCGCCCATCACGTTGATTTCGGGAATCCCGACCAGCGTGTAGTTTAAAACAAGCTTAATCGCCAGACCGACGGCCAGCAGCTTGACAGGAAGATCTACCCGGCCCACCGCCTGAAGCATGCTGTTGATCGGCGTGCTCATCGCCGCGAAGATCGCGCCAAGCCCCAGCAGTACCAGAATTCTGCCGATAACCGTGGGCGCGTTCTGAGAACCGTACAGCAAAGTCGCGATCGGCGTGGAGAGTACGGAGAGCCCCAATCCTGCCGGTATGGTTAGCATTGCCACAATTCGAAGAACCGATTCAATGCTTCGCTTAATTTTTTTCGGATTTCCGCCCGTCCAGGCTTCCGTGACGTTCGGAAGAGCGCTGACGCCGAACGCCTGCGTAATGGCGGGCACCAGCATAAACAGGGTTGAGGCGTTGGAAAAGCAGCCAAACAGAAAAGTAGGTACATTGTTGAGCTTGACGACGGAGTCCGGCATCACGTTCGCGTACATGCCGATCAGCACCTGGGAATGCTCGGACATGATATCATTGATGCGCTTCTGCAGGAACGTACTGTCGATAAAGGTGGAAAGATTGACTGCAAGCGAACCCAGCGCAATCGGAATGGCTGTTTTAATCAGGCGGACGGTCGTATATTTCATGGGCAGCGGACGGGGGGAAGCGCGAAGCATCTCTTTCGTGATTCCGTCGCTGTGCCTTTTGTGGTAAATAAAAAGATAGAGGAAACCGAAAACGGAGCCGATGGTAACGCCGAAAATCGCCCCCGCGGCCGCGTAAGGGAGCGTAGCGATCTTCGCATATTCCGCCGAAGCCATTTTCACGCCGTAAACCGTACCGCTCGCCGCGAATTCCTTTAACCCGGACTGAATAATCATCGACGCAATGGCAAGGCCGAAAATCAGCTTGCACAGCGCTTCCACGATTTCTGAGATCGCGGTGGGATACATGTTGCGAAGGCCCTCATAGTATCCCCTGTAGATCGCCATCAGGCTGTTGAAAAGGATTGCCGGAGCAAGGGCGTAAATCGCGGGAAGCGCATTTTGCGGGTTGTTTCCGACCGCGTAGGAAACATAGGGCTTCGCCCCGAAAAACATAATGGAAAAAGCGACAATGCCGAGAAACAGGAAGATCTTTATGGAAACCGTATGGATCTGTCGGATGTCGCGGTACCGGCCTCGGGCAGAGTTTTCCGAGACAAGCCGGGAAATAGCGATCGGGAAACCCGCCGTGGCAAGGCTGAAAATCGGAAAATACAGAGCATACGCATTTCCAAAATAGCCGTTACCGACGGGTGTCAGTATCCAGGCGAGCGGAATTTTAAACAGCGCTCCGATAATCTTTACCAGAGCAATCGCTACCATCAGGATTAAAGCGCCGTGTAAAAAGCTCTGCTTGCCAACGGCCGCGGTCCTTTTGTTTTCCATTGCGACACATCCATTCCAAAGTAATCACATGATTTTCTATCCGTAAACAACAAACGCCCCTTTCCCGCGGAAAGAGGAACTTCTGTTGCACACATCATCTCATGGTAAATAGTATACTAAATAAGTTAAAATATTATGAACATTATTCCAGACATTGAAAAAGAGGGGTGCTACGCCCCTCTCTTTAATAAATGCCGAACGATCTCAGTCATCCGAAAGCTTATGGCCGCATTTACTGCAGTAATCCGCGTTCTGCGGATTTTCCTCACCGCAGTTCTTGCAAACCATTCTGGCGCGCATGGCGACCAGCTGCTCATTGACAGCGTCAAGCTGCTCATATAAATCATCTATTGCGGTAATGCATTCACTGACAAGGTCAGACGAGTCGTTATCGGTCTTTTTGGCTTCATAAACCGTCCTGCCAAGCGATTCAAAGCGCTTTGAAATTTCATTGTTCAGATCGGCAGCGTTTATTCTAAGCTTAGAGACATCAACAAACTGACCTGCTTTTTTGCCGACAACATTCACCGCGGACTTCGCGTTGACAACGACATCTTCAAACAGTCCCATAATAGCACACTCCTTTTATTAGGTTTTCTTACTGAAATTATATTCCAACGGCAGAGGAATTGCAATAAAATTCATCAATATATCCCACCGCCGATGAACTCGCGGATAATGGAATCCCGGGGAACAAATTCACTGTTGATCGGAGTAAACTTCTCAAGACTTTCAACGAGTTTCTCCGTCAAAGGGTACTGCCCGCAATCGGGTGAAACGGTTTTCAGAAGAGGGATGGCCTGATTTGCCAGCACACAGGTTTCATAGGTATGCAGCGAATTGATGGTATAATCGGCGCCGCTGCGGTAGGGTTTAATGTATTTCCTCTCCCCATCCATCACCGTCGGCCACATTTCCAGCGTCCGCACCGGCTTAGCGCCCCGAAAATTGTAATCCCTTACAATCCTTCTCACCAGCCTCATTTCATTCGCGTCAAACAGTTGCTTATTCCCTTCGTGAATCCCCTGCTTCACACTGATATAGATTTTACATACGTCCTCCTGGGGCAGCTTGTCGATAAAAACCGGATTCAGCGCGTGGATTCCTTCCACGATGGCGATGTCGTGCTCCCGCAAAGACACATGGCGCCTGTGCGGATACGGCATGTGGATTTCAAAATTGAAAACCGGCATCGTGCAGTGACGGTTCTCGATCAGGGAAAGAAGGCATCTTTCAATATCGGGAACATCCAGCGCGTCCACAGACTCATAATCGTGCTGCCCGTTGGCAAGCACCGGAGCCTGCCTCTCCCCGCGGTAAAAATCATCCAGAGAGATGATGGTGGAGCCGATTCCGATCGACTGAAATGCATTTTTCAAAAGATTCGAGGTGGTTGTTTTTCCGCTGCTGGATGGGCCGGAAAGCATAATCAGCCTGCAGTTTTGCTTTTGTCCGGCAATGGTTCTGGCTATCTTTCGGATGCTCTGATGATAGGCCTCTTCTGTCCGCATAACAAAAGCTTCCGGCTGCGCGGATGCCACGGCATTGATCTTACTGAGCTCGTTCTGATACTCTACAAAATTGCTCATAAACAGTTTTCACCTGATCTTTTCTAATAATCATTTCCTCAAAGCGATTGATATATTCATAGGGATATTTAAAGTTAAAAATGCGGGTAAGTCCGTCCGAGTACGGGTCCTTGATTTTGCTCGCGGCACCCGCGCCGCAAGCGAGAATCGTCTGGGATTCATCCATAATCACAACATTGTACGGACTTTCAGAGCCGGGCTTCGCCCATCCGGTATTTTCCAGATTGCCCACCATCCGGCTCTGCCGGTAAAGATAATACGGCAGATATCCGTGCAAAAGCAGCCGGCTGTCGGCGTAATCCAGCATTTCCGACGCCTGTGCGCCGCTTACAAAGGGCTCGCTTCCCTCCTGAAAAATCCTGGCCGAACGCTTCAGGGCAAGCGTGTGGACCGTAACGCTTTCCGGGGCGAGGCGAATCACTTCATCCAAAGTGGACATAAAGCTCTCCACTGTGTCCTGCGGCAGTCCCGCAATCAGATCCATATTGATATTGCCGAAGCCATGTTCGCGCGCCAGCGCGAAAGCGGAGAGGGTCTGCGCGGTCGTATGGCGGCGGCCGATCGCTTTGAGCACTTCGTCGTTCAGCGTCTGCGGATTGATGCTGATGCGCGTAACCCCGCGCCTTTTCATTGCGTCCAGCTTATCGCCGTCAATGGTGTCCGGCCTGCCCGCCTCCACGGTGAACTCACGACAGGCCGACAGGTCAAAGCTGTCGCGGATGGCGGTCAGAAGGACCTCCATCTGCTGCGAGGACAGGGTCGTGGGCGTTCCCCCGCCGATGTAAACGGACTCCAGCCGCAGCTTCAGGCCGGCGGCTACTTTCGCGGTATGTCGGATTTCTTCGCAAAGAAGGGTCAGATACTGCGGAATCAGCTTTGCCGTTTTTTCCACCGACGACGAAACAAAGGAGCAGTAAGAACAGCGTGTCGGGCAGAAAGGAATGGAAACATACAGGCTGAAGGATTCCGGCCCGGACTGTGCCAGAATCTTTTCTTCACCGCGCATGGTCAGAAGGCTTAATTCCGTTTTGGCGCCGGACACAAGAAGCTCGTTCCGAAAATAGTCCAGCCCTTCCTGCTCCCCTTTTTCGGCAATCAGGCGGCGCAGCAGCTTTACCGGCCTGACTCCCGTCAGGATGCCCCACTTCGGGGTAAAGCCGCAGTACCGTGTCAGAAGGCGGAACAGCATAACCGCCATACGGCGCTCGCTGTCCTTCTGCTGAACATTTTCCGATAAAGCAAGCATATCCGAGTCTTCTCCCTCGTAGGAGCCGAGCTTCACGCGCACGGAAATCCTCAACGCTTCCGGAAATGCTTTCAGCCCGGTGTAAACAAGGCAGTCGTCCTGCTCGTCAGCGGGCAATTCGGAAACCACTTTGATTTTTTGATGAGGAAAAAAGACGCGGCAGAGATTTTCCATTTCGTAATGGAACGAGTGTCCGTCGATCATCAGGATCATAAGACGCCGTTCCCCATATACGGATTGTTTTTTCTTTCGTATTCCAGCGTCGTTTCCCATTCGTGCCCCGGGTAAACATGATAGTCCCCCTCAAGATTCTCGAGCTTTTTCAGGGAATCCATCATCTGCGGGTAGCTCCCGGTCGGGAAATCCGTTCTGCCGCAGCTGCATTTCATCAGCGTATCGCCTGTAAAAATGGCATCTCCTACAAGATAGCAGCAGCTGCCGATCGTATGTCCGGGCGTATGCATCACACGGATTTTCAGGCTGCCAAGCTCTATCTTATCGCCGTCGTTCAGCGAGACGTCCGCCATAAAGGGCTCCGCCCCCAGCGGAGCGACCATGGTGGACAAGTTCAGGGAATTGTCTGAAGTAAACAGCATATCGTCGGAATAGAGATAGATTTTAGCATCCGTCAGCCGTTTTAAAGAACTTACCCCCATAATATGATCAAAATGCCCGTGAGTTAACAAAATGGCTTTGACATTCTCCTTGCCCGCGGCCAGAACCGCCTCTGTCAGTCTCGGGTCCTCAAAACCCGGATCGATTACCGCCGACAGACCGGTTTCATCATCTGTCAGAATATAGCAGTTGGTGGGCAGCGGCCCGCCGGTGATTCTAGTTACTTTCATATTTGGTCCAAGTCCTCCTGTATCTTCATAATTGCCGACAGTTCGGCCATCCGGTCAGCTCTCAGGAACGCTTGATGGAAATAATCCCCTCAATATTATTGAGGCGGTTAATGATGCTGTTCAGGTGCTCGAGGCCGTTGATGGTGATGGTAGCGGAGATCACGGCGCTGCCGTCCTTTGTTTCTCTGGAATTGAGCGAATGGATAAAGATGTGCATATTGAAAAGCTGCTGGGTCACGTCGGCAAGCAGGCCGGAGCGGTCGTTCGCCACAATTTCCAGCGTGGATTTAAATTCTTCCTTGACTTCGCCCGTCCAGTGCGCCTTGATCCATCTTTCCGGTTCGGGCGCGTCCTGCAGATTCTGCGGAACGTTGGAACAGGTGCGCTTATGGATGGAAACGCCGAAGCCGCGGGTAATAAAACCGATGATGTCGTCCCCGGGCAGGGGGTTGCAGCAGCGCGAAAACTTAATCAGGCAGTTGTCCATCCCGTCGACCGTAACGCCGCCCACGGGCTTCTTCGGCGTCTGCTTGGCAGGCGGCTGTGCCGGCACAGCCACAGGCGGACGCTTGTCCTTCATATAGTCTTCTTTGATTTTGGGCATGATTTTCCAAAGCTGGATTCCGCCGTAGCCGATTGCGGAGTATACGTCGTCCGCCGTGACGCAGTTCTGCTTTGCGCCGATTTTTTCCAGCAGGGCCGCAAGCTCGGCGTCGCTCATTTCAATGCCGTTCCTTCTGAACTCGCGTTCCAGCTCCGCTTTTCCCTCAACGATATTCTCATCGCGCTTCTCACGTTTAAACCATGCGCGTATTTTATTGCGGGCCTCGCTTGTTTTGACGATTTTCAGCCAGTCACGGCTGGGCCCGCGGGTTTCTTTGGAGGTAAGGACTTCAATGATCTGACCGGTTTTTACTTTGTAATCAATCGGTACAATCCGCTTGTCCACCTTGGCGCCGATCATCCGGTTGCCGACGGCGCTGTGGATGGCATAGGCAAAGTCGATCACAGTGGAGCCGGACGGCAGGTTAATGACATCGCCTCGCGGCGTAAAGACAAAAACTTCTTCCGGGGCCAGGTCCGATTTGATGGTGCGCACCAGATCGGTCGCGTCCCCGCTGTCCTTCTGGCTGTCCAGCATCTGGCGGATCCAGGCAAGACGCTGTTCCAGCGAATCGCCGCTCTTCCCGCCAAGGCCGAGCTTATATTTCCAGTGAGCCGCGATTCCGTATTCCGCGGTATGGTGCATTTCCCACGTTCTGATCTGCACCTCGAACGGGATTCCGTCCTTCCCGATCACCGTTGTATGCAGGGATTGGTATAAATTCGGCTTCGGGGTAGAGATATAATCCTTGAATCGGTTCGGAATCGGACGGTACATGTCGTGAATAACACCCAAAACGTTATAACAGTCGTTTACCGTATCAACGATGACGCGTACGGCGTAGATATCGTATATTTCATCCATGGAGCGTCCCTGAATAAACGTCTTCCGGAAAATCCCGTTGATGCTCTTGACTCTTCCTTCCAGATAAACGTTGGGAATCAGCGGCGACACGCGTTCAAAAATACACTTTTTTGTCCGTTCAATAAAGGCTTTCCGCTCATTGCTCCGCAGCTCAAGACTGCTTTCAATCTCCTCATAGGCCACGGGATCCAGACATCGGAGGGAAAGGTCTTCCAGCTCCTCTTTCACGGCCCGGATGCCCAGACGGTGCGCAATCGGGGCGTAAACCTCCATGTTTTCCAGCGCCTTGTCGCGCTGTTTCTGCGGCGGCATGAATTCAATGGTGCGCATATTGTGCAGGCGGTCGGCCAGCTTAATAATGATGACCCGGATATCCTCCGCCATGGCGATCAGCATTTTGCGCAGGTTCTCCGCCTGCTGTTCCTCCCGGGAAGAGTACGGAATACGGCCGAGTTTTGTTACGCCATCCGTCAGGTTGGCAATTTCCGCCCCAAAGCTCTTTTTCAGCTGCTCCAGATTGACCGGCGTATCCTCCACGACATCGTGCAGAAGGCCGGCGGCAACGGATTCGGTGTCCATCCCCAGTTCCACCAGGATGCACGCAACCGCGACAGGATGGGAAATATAGGGCGCGCCGGAAAGGCGCTTCTGTTCCTCATGGGATTTTACCGCGAGCTGATAGGCGCGGTCTATCACATCCATGTCATATTCATGTTCACTTTCCTTGATTAAAGCGACCAAACGGTCATACGTCATTAGCGGCCACGCCATAGGGTTCACCCTCCTTTCCCAGAGAATATAAATGATTCAGTATGTTGGAGCGGAACAAGTCCACTTTCTTTTCCGTATGTACTATTTCTACCGTACAGATATTGCCGGATTTCTCCAGCGTAATCAGATGATGCTCAGCAAGGACGTCCAGTGCCGTCAGAAGCTTTGCAAAACCGATCTGTGCGGAGCCGGTTTTCGCCAAAAGGCTTTCCGCTTCCCCGCGAAAGCCGTTCCCCGCACGCACCGCGCGGTAAACGGCGGCAAATTCGTTCCGGTCCGGTATCAGACCGGAAAGCTCTTCCTGCGACAACGGTTCTTCTCTTTTGGATTTCTCATAAAGCGCAAGCCCGGCAATGACTTCGTCCAAATCCACATCGGAGCGTTTCAGGTCTTTGATATAGATGGAAAGCGTATTTTTTCCGTTGTACTCCCGCGCTTCCAGCGTGACCGCAAGGTCGAGCAGATCGCCGGTAGAATACGGGAACTGCTCCAGCGTGGTGCCGAATTTCATGCAGCGTACAGCGGCGGTACCCTGCGTCACAGTTACGCGCAGATGCTTTCCCCCGCCGACCGGCGTGATGTCGGACAATGTCATATGATACAAACCAAAGAGCGGCGACGGATTTCCCATCCCGAACGGTTCCAGTGCCTGTACGTATTCGGGAATGTCCAGCGTCAGCTGCTTCGGTTTTAAAAGGCAGTCGATTTTCAAAACGGGAACCGGCATTGGGCCGGAAGCGGCGTAAGCATTGATCGTTTTGCGGAACGCGGCGATGTTTTCCGTCGGCAGCGTCAGACCGGCCGCCATCGGGTGCCCGCCGTAGCGGGTAAGCAGCCTGTCGCAGGAACGCACCGCTTCAAAAAGGGAAAATCCCTCAATGCTTCTGCCGGAGCCCTTGGCTTCTTCACCGGAATAGGAAATGATAATACTCGGTTTTCCAAACTGCTCGGTAATTCTGGAAGAAACAATTCCGATGACGCCGTGGTGCCAGTTTTCGCCCTCGATAACCAAAACACGGTCGTAAAGCCGCTGCGGCTGTTCTTTTAACTGCTGCAGTGCTTTCTCATATATTTCTCTCTCAATTTGGCGCCGGTATTCATTTTCGTCATTGATATCGCAGGAAAGCTCTCCCGCTTCGTCCGGATACTCGGTTAACAGCAGACGGACCGCCCTGTCGGGGGAACCGATCCGCCCCGTCGCGTTGATTCGCGGCACAATGGTAAAGGCAATATTTCCGGACGTCAGTTTCCGCCCTTCCATCCCCGCCTGCTCCAGCAAAGAGCGAAGGCCGAGCCGGTCGGTACGGGAAATCATCCTGAGCCCCGCTTTGACAAAGCTGCGGTTTTCTCCCGTCAGCGGAACGATATCACCGATCGTCCCGATCGCGACGAGATCAGCGTAATTATCGAGAAGAGCCGTTATATCACAGTCTTCCCCTTCCAGAGCCATAATCAGCTTAAAAGCGACGCCGACTCCGGAAAAATCTTTATAAAGACTTTTGCAGTCGCTTCGGTAAGGGTCCACAACGGCACAGGCACGCGGCAGCTCCGCGCGCGGCCGGTGGTGATCCGTAATTACAACGTCCATGGAAAGACTGTTGGCATAATCAACTTCTTCGATCGACGATATTCCGTTATCCACCGTAACAATCAGGCTGACCTGCTGCTCATGCAGTGTTTTGATCGCGTTCCTGTTGAGGCCGTAGCCTTCCCCTTCACGCTCCGGAATATAATACAGCACATTTGCTCCGCAGGATTCCAGATAGGAATACAGCATTGCGGTAGAGGTAACCCCGTCGGCGTCGTAATCCCCGTAAACCGCTATTTTTTCAAATCCGTCTACAGCGCTTAAAACACGGTCAGCCGCCTGACGCATATCGGCCATCAGAAACGGATCGGAAAAAGTCAGTTCGGACTGAAACAGCTCCCGGATGTGCTCCGGCTCTGTGATTCCCCGTGCCTGCAGCAAAACCGCCAGGAGTTCGGGGATTCCTGTTTCATTCGATATTTTTTGCGCAGATCGGCCATCACAAGGAAAGACCTGCCACTTTTTTATACTCACGCACTACACCTGCCCCATAATTTCTTATTGTATCATTTTGATAAAAAATATTCAATATTTATCTGCATCCTATCACATCGAAGCGGCCACGGTTCCCCATGCGTAATAACAAAAAGCCACCGATGACTGCCGGCGACCACAGAAACGGGTCAGTCGGACAGACCGGTGGCATGGATTCAAATAACGGTTTTCACCCGCGTAAAAGCCTTAAGCGTTTGCCTGCGCCCTTTTTGCAGCCTTGTGGTTCTGCCACATGACGTACATCGGACCGGCAACGCAGACGGAGGAATAGCAGCCGGTGACAATACCGACCATCATCGGCAGGGCGAACGTCGTTACACTGCTCAGGCCATAAACAGCGCCGACAATATACACCGTCGCAATGGAGGAAAAAGTGCATCCGGCGGTATAGAGGGAACGGGTAAAGGTCTGATTGATGCTGGTATTGACCAGAACCGAATACGGAGTCTTCGGTCCAAGCAGCCTGCGGTTTTCTCTGATACGGTCGTAAATGATGATGGTATCGTTCAGAGAATATCCCAAAATGGTCAGAACAACCGCAATAAAGCTGTCGTTGAGCGGCATTCTGAAGATAATAAAGGTAAAGTAAACCATCGCAATATCGTGCAGAAGGGCGATAATCGCCATAACGCCTGCGGACATACCGCCGATTTTCTTAAATCTGAGCGCAACATAAAAAATCAGCAGCAGGAAGGCAATCGCAATCGCCGCGATACATTTTGCAAAGAAGTTACGTCCCATGGACGGGTTGATGGAGCTTGATTCGACAACCTGGAAACCCGCGTTCGGGTACTTCGCCGTAAGCGCTTTGGCAATTGCCTGCTGGTTGTCAATGGAAATGGAATCCGTTCCCGCAAAGGAAATGGAAACATTGTTTTTTGCTTCCGAGCCGTCGGCGGATTTCACGCTCTCAAGGATACGGACGGTAACATCCTTTTGCGTGGTATCCTGAACAATCTTCTCTACATCCTCCTGTACAATCTTTCCGGTATAGGAATATTTGATGACCGCGCCGCCGGTAAACTGAATGTCGAGCTGGGTGCCGAAAATGATATTGAAAATCAGACCGATGGCCATGATTCCGATGGAAATGCCGAAAAAGATTTTCCTGTTTTCAAAAAATTTGATGTGAAAGGTTTTCATTTTGCGGCACCTCCATATAACCATTTGCTGCGTGCGAACTTAAACCCGGAAAGGGACTTTGTCATCAGGCGGGTCGCCGTTACGCCGAACACGAAGTTGCCGACAATACCAATGAGCAGAGTATAACCGAAGGAATAAATGGAACCGGTGGTCGACGGGCCAAAGATCATGGAAAGAATGTTCGTCGGTCCGAAAACGCCCATCAGGATCAGAGCAACGATAATAACGGTGATATTGCCGTCGAAAATCGCCCAGAAGCTGTTGTCGTCACCCTTCTGGATCGCACCGTCAAGCGTTTTGCCCGCCCACAGTTCCTCTTTGATTCTGGATGCGGTAATGATATTTGCGTCCACGCCCATGCCGATGGAAAGGATAATACCGGCAATACCGGGCAGGGTCATGGTGAAGCTGTTTACAAACGGGAAGTAACCGGAAACAGCCGCAAAGGAAAGCGCGATCTGGCCAAGCAGCGCAATAATCGCGACAAAACCGGGAAGTCTGAAAACGAAAAGCATAAAGATACAAATGATAGCGAATGCAATGCAGCCGGCAATCAGCATGGCGTGCAGGGAAGAAGCTCCCAGCAGAGGGCTGATCGTGCTGAAGTTTGTAGTGGTAAGCTTAAAGGGAAGCGCACCGGCAGTGATTTTGTTTGCCAGGGCGGATGCTTCCGCAGCGGTAAAATTGCCTTCAATAGAGCATTTACCGTCCGTAATGACCGCGTTGACCGTCGGGCTGGAAATCATCACATCGTCCATCCATATGGAAATAACCTGACCTTGCAGGCGCTCGGTCGCTTCCGCGAATTTTTCGGTTCCGCTGTCGTTCAGTTCAAGGCCAACCATGTACTTGGAGGTACCGCTTGTCTGGTCCTGAGACATCTCTGCCTTGGCGCTCTTAATGTCGCTGCCCTGCAGGATGATGGCGTCTGCGGTAGTTCCCTTCGGGGTTTTATAGACGGGTTGTCCATCGGCGTCTGTTTCCGTCGTCGTGTACTCGCCGCCCTCGCGGAAGGTAAGCAACGCTGTTGCGGAAAGCTCCTGGATTGCGCTTTCCGGGTCAAAAGTGGTTTCGCCGTTCTTCCACGGGAAGCGGACAATAATCCGGTCATGATCGTAGTCCGTATACAGTTCATAATCGGTAATGTGTTTGCTGGTCATACGAACTTCAATAATGGATTTGGCGGAATCAATTTGTTCCTTGGTTGCCTTGGTCGAAGTTGCGGGGCTGAACGTAGCCTCGACGCCGCCGTTGATGTCAATTCCCCATCTAATGTCGCTTACACCCTTTATGTAGGTGTTCGAATTATCCCCGTTTTGTCCCTTAATACCAAAAGTAGCGGTATAAGTTAAAAACAGTATGAGGAGGGCGACGATGAAAAAAACTGGTTTTGCTACTCGCTTCATTCGTAAATCCTCCAATTTTGGTGTTCTGTGAATCCTCGCAGACGTAACAAAGTTTATTATATTGTTATTGCCCCAAAAAGTCAATCGATTTGGCAAGATTATTAACGGATACAGTCAAAAAAAGAAAGGGAGCAGCGCTCCCCTTCCCCTATTTGCTCAACAGCTTTTCCGCCGCCGCCAGCTGAACACAGATACAGAACAATTCCATCGCCTGTTCCAGTTCCGCCACGGGCGGGTAAGTCGGCGCAACCCGGATATTCCTGTCGTTCGGATCCTTGCCGTACGGATACGTCGCGCCCGCGCCCGTAAGGGTGACTCCGGCCTCCCTGCAGAGCGAAACCACGCGCTTTGCGCAACCGTCCAGAACATCCACGCTGACAAAGTAACCGCCGTTCGGGTTGGTCCATTCGGCAACCCCTTTGCCTCCCAGCTCCGATTCCAGGCTGGAGATCACTGTCCGGAATTTCGGTTCCAGCAGAGCACGGTGCTTTGCCATGTGCTTCATCACGCCGTCCATATCCTTGAGGAAATAAATGTGGCGGAGCTGATTCAGCTTATCTGGCCCGATCGTCTGGAAGGAATAATGCTCCCTCAGGACGGCGAGGTTGCTTTCGCTTGCCCCCATGGCCGCGATACCCGCACCCGGGAAGGTGATCTTGCTGGTGGAAGAAAAGAAGATAGGCAAATCGATATTGTTATATTTCCGGCATTCGTGCCAAAGGTTCAGCAGGGTGTCCGGAGTATCCGTCAGGTCATGAACACAGTAGGCGTTATCCCAGAAGATTTTGAAATCCTTTGCCGCCGGCTTCAGGGCCGCAAACCGCCGGACCGTTTCATCGGAATAGGTAATGCCCGTGGGGTTGGAATATTTCGGCACGCACCAGATTCCCTTGATCGACGCATCGTCCGCGATCAGCTTCTCTACCACATCCATGTCCGGGCCGGTGGCAAGCATCGGCACGGCAATCAGCTCAAAGCCGAAATATTCGGTGATGGCAAAATGCCTGTCATAGCCGGGCGAAGGGCACAGAAATTTAACAGGACCCTGTCTGCCCCACGGCTCGCAGCCTGCAAAGCCGTGCGTCATGGCACAGGATATCGCGTCAAACATCATGTTCAGGCTGGAATTTCCGCCGACGATGATATTGTGATCGTCCACGCCCATCATTTCCGCGAACAGCTCTCTCAGTTCCGGCAGGCCGTCCGGCAGACCATAATTGCGGCAGTCGTCTCCGGTTGAAGAATGCATATCGGAACCTGAATTCAGAGTATCCAGCATTTTCATGGAAAGATTCAGTTGATCCGTCGCCGGTTTTCCACGCGCCATATTCAGTTTAAGGCCCTGGGCTTTAAACTGGTCGTAGCGGTTCTGTAAGTCTGCTTTCACTTTTGACAGCTCGGAATCTGACATGGATAAAAATTGCAACATGAGCATCTCCCTATCATAATATGCAAAATACATATGTAAACTCTTATTATTCTAATATATGCCGCGATGAAATGCAAGTTTAAAATAAAATTCCTGCATTTTCATCAATCTTCATGAAATTAGAATCCTAAGAACCCATTTCTATGTATTACATTTAGGAAGCTGCCCAAAAGGGTCTCGATGGAAATTACTTCAAATACTGCGCAAGCTCAATGTCCACCTTCTGGATATGATTCAGAAGCCAGTTCATCAGAAAATAATTGGTTTTGGATACCAGCGCGATGGAAGCGCCTTCTTTTGAAAGATCGTTTTTCAGATCGGCAATCTGTTTCTTAAAATACTCATGCAGTTCCTTATGCTCTTTGTATTTCGGATAGGCGCTGCTTCTCTGCAGCTTTTCCTCGTCCGAAAAATGCTTGATGGTATAGCCCTCCAGAAACTCCAGCGTTTTGAAAATTTCTTCCTTGCCCTTGCCCTGATTGCAGGCGGCAAAGAGCTGGTCGATCCGGTCGCACAGCTCCTTGTGTTCCCCGTCGATCAGAGGCACGCCGATTTTCAGGCTTTCTTTCCACATTGCCATAAAAGACACATCCTTTCTGTTTCCTATATCAAATCCCAAAAAATTTCTTTATTAAAATTCCGCCGTGCCGGTCGTGCGCGGGAAAGGCAGCACGTCGCGAATATTGGCGATTCCTGTCAGATACATGACCAAGCGCTCAAAGCCAAGGCCGTAACCGGCGTGCTTTGTGCCGCCGTAGCGCCTCAGGTCGAGGTACCACCAGTAATTTTCCTCATCCAGATGGAAATCCTTCATGCGCTGCTGCAAAACGTCCATGCGCTCCTCGCGCTGGCTGCCGCCGATAATTTCACCGATTCCCGGCACCAGCAGGTCTACCGCCGCCACCGTTTTTCCGTCGTCGTTCAGACGCATATAGAATGCTTTGATTTCCTTCGGATAATCGGTCACAAAAACCGGCTTTCCGTAAACCTTTTCCGTCAGATATTTCTCGTGCTCGGTCTGAAGGTCGGTTCCCCACTCCACTTTATATTCAAACTGGTCGTTGTTTTTCTTCAGAAGCTCAACCGCCTCGGTATAGGTCACACGGGCAAAATCGGAATCGACGACATTTTGCAGACGGTCCACAAGGCCCTTGTCGATAAACTGATTAAAGAACGCGATATCGTCCGGACAGGTCTCCATAACATATCCGATGACGAATTTAATCATCGCTTCCGCCAGCTCCATGTCGTCCTGCAGGTCGGCGAACGCAATCTCCGGCTCTATCATCCAGAATTCCGCCGCGTGGCGCTGGGTATAGGATTTTTCCGCACGGAAGGTCGGGCCGAAGGTGTATACCTTTCCAAAAGCCATGGCCATGCACTCGGCTTCAAGCTGCCCCGAAACCGTCAGCGAAGTATGCTTCTGGAAAAAGTCCTGTGAATAGTCCACTGCACCGCTTTCCGTCCGGGGAGGGTTGTCCGCATCCAGCGTGGTCACGGTAAACATCTCTCCCGCTCCCTCACAGTCGCTGCCGGTAATCAGCGGAGTATGAACATAGACAAAATCATTTTCGTTGAAAAATTTATGAATTGCAAACGCGGCGGCGGAACGGATGCGGAAAGCCGCGCTGAACGTATTGGTGCGCGGACGCAGATGGGCGATCGTACGCAGATATTCCAGAGAATGGCGTTTTTTCTGAAGGGGATAATCCGGCGTGGACTGGCCGTCCACCTCCACCTGCGCGGCATGGATTTCAAAAGGCTGCTTCGCTTCGGGCGTTAAAAGCAGTTCGCCCGACACCGTAAGAGCCGAACCCACATTCAGCTTTGCAATCTCTGTAAAATTAGAAATTTTATCGGATTCAAATACAATCTGAACTCCCTTAAAGCAGCTTCCGTCATTCAGTTCAATAAAACCAAGCGCTTTGGAATCCCGGATCGTGCGTACCCAGCCGCAAACCATGACGGTTTTCCCGCCGAGTTCCGCCGTTTTGGAATATAATTCGGCTATTTCAGTCCTTTTCAAGCTGATACCTCCTAAATATTAGCAACTTATGAATTATTCTTATATTATAACACGAAGCTACTCTGTGCAATACCAAAAACGCAGGAATTTCCGCAAAACTTCAAATATCTGCAAATTAGGGGTTGATTTTTCCCGGAACATTCGATATAATATCAGAGTTGCCTGATGTGAGAGCAACTTAATTGCCACTTGGAGAGGTATTCTAATGGTAAGGAGCCACATTGGAAATGTGGTGTGCCGCAAGGCATTGTGCGTTCGAGTCGCATCCTCTCCGCCAAGAAAGAGCATCCGCATTTGCGGGTGCTCTTTTTCATGAATAAGGATAAAAATACATCTTACAGCAATTCCATTTCAGTTTACGAAAAAAACGCGTTCCTCCCCCTTCAGCGGGGAAGGAACGCAACCTTGTTGCAGAATCAGCTGGAAATGCTGTAGCAGTTTAGCAGAAAGGACGCGGAAATGTAATGGTTTCAAAACAAGCCGTATCGTATTTATCAAAGGATATGCTTTTACATATTGATATGCTGGAAATCCTGAAGCGGAAGGACACCGAAGTATTGCAGGCGTCCGACCGGGGCGCCCTGCTTTACAATGAAAGCTGCGGCGTCTATATGATCAGCGCGCAGGACGGGCAGACAGCGGAAGAAATGCTTTCATCCGTCAAACGGCCCGAAGTGATCGTCACGCATCAGAATTTCTGTATTGATACGGTTCAGAAGCAATTCCGGTTCCACAGGAAAACAGCCTGCCATCAGGCTGCATATTTTAATAGGAACCCGTTGCCCGTACCGGAGTCCTCTGCGGTGATCCGCCCGCTGGACGAATCCTATCTGCCGTTTCTGTTAAAGTACTATTCCCTCGCCGGCATCGTGTCGGTGCAGGAACGCCTGGAATCCGGCTCCATGTTCGGAGCGTTTCTCAGCGGCGCGCTGGCAGGATTTGCCGGCACTCACGCGGAAGGCTCCATGGGTCTGCTGGAAGTGCTTCCGGAATACCGCCGCCAGGGCATTGCCCTCGTACTGGAAACCTTCCTCGCCAACCGTTTCCTGGCGGAAGGCCGGGTTCCGTTCGCTCAGATCATTGCCGGAAATACGGCTTCCCTAAAGCTGCAGCAAAAGCTGGGCTTTACCGTTTCAGAACAGACCATCTGCTGGCTGGAGTAGCGTTTCCCCGCCCGACGGCTGCTCCGGCCTGACAAAAGACAGATAATAATAATCGTTGATCTGTTTGTGAAAGTCGGCGCCCAGACGGTAAAAGATTCCCATCGTTTCATAAAGGACTTCCGGACCCGCCGCCGTACATACCAGCTGCCCGCCGGGCTTCAGGAGGCCGTAGAGGATTGTAAAAAGCCCTTCCCTGTTGTGAAGCGCGGCCGATTCGCTTTCCAGCACAATATAATCGTACTGCCTGCCGCCGAAATACAGCTGAACGTCTTCGGCAGGACCCTGCACACATTCCCTGCAGATGGTTTTCAGCTCCGTCATATTATTGCCCCGTTCAGACAGATAATAGAGTTCCACATCCTTGCAGCCGTGGCTTTTACATACATTTTTCAGCTGCAGTACGGTGGTACCGAAGGAACCGCCGATTCCCAGAATGCTGACCTCGTTTTTACTGCCGTAATCCAGAACATTCAGCACGTTGAAGTCGATTAAGCCCGCTATATAGGCGTCGACCCCGAACTTTACAAAAAACAGCCCCTTGTTTCTGATGGCAAGATTTTTATCCTTTTCATATTCCGCATTAAACGTACGGGCGCCAAAGTGATGGACGAACGTGTCCTTTGCCAGAATGGTCTTATACCCCATTCTTCTGATGCTGAAGCAGATGGCGTCGTCGTCATAGCACCCGGGATTGAAATCTTCGTCAAATCCGCCCAGCACCTTCAGAATTTCCGTTCTGTAAATAGCGGCGTAAACCGTCATCTTCAGACGTTCCTCCCACAGATCGGGGTTGCTGACATTGTACCGCTCCGCAATCCTCTGCATTTCCTCCATCGACTGGCACGGCAGATTGATCTGCTGATAATTGCACGACGCGTCACAGACCGGCACCACCATGCCGATTTTCGGATCGGATTCAAAACAATTCAGAAGGTTGTCAAGCCAATGAGCGGTAACGACAACATCATTGCTGACATTCATGGTGTATTTTCCTTCCGCTATTTTGAACCCGCAATTGAACGCTTTGCATACGCCGATGTTTTCCGGAAAACTGATTTTTTTCTGATTCGGCAGACCGTTGAAATATTCTTCCGTGCCGTCCGAGGAACCATTATTGATGGTTATCAGCTCGAAATCGATGTGGGAGGTATAACGATAGATGCTTTCTATACACTGCCTGGTATAATCCAGATGATTGTACGCGAGCACCACGATGCTCACCAGCGGAGACGCTGTTTCCTTGTTTTCGATCTGCGCCGCTTCCTTTTGCTCTGTACCCATCTTCCCGCTCTCCTTAAATGAATTGGTTCACTCCGGTAACGGCGTAACTCACCCGATCTCCGTTTCACAGAAGTTCATCCTATTATTATATGAACAGGCTGAGGCAATTGATATTTTCAAAAGAGAATTTTTATTCCAAGCAAAACTTTCAATGACAATTTACGGGGGAATCCAATCATGACAGTTTATCAGCAAATCCTTATCGCCTGCCCTCTGGTATTTCTGGCAAGCTTTGTGGACGCGGTCGCGGGCGGGGGCGGACTGATTTCTCTGCCCGCATACTACCTTACGGGCATGACGTCTCACTTTGCCATTGGCTCCAACAAGTTTTCTTCCTGTATCGGCACGATGTTCTCTACCGGAAGGTTTTTAAAGAGCGGTAGCTTCCATCTGCGCGTCGCTCTCGTCTCGGCCGGATTTGCCCTGGCCGGAAGCTACGCCGGCGCGCGGCTGGCGCTCTTCCTGGACGACCGTTTCCTTCGTCTCGCCATGCTGGTGCTTCTCCCCTTTGCCGCCGCCGTCATTTTGCTTTCACGGAAAAAGGACAGCTCGGATATCAGCACTTTTGAAAAGATCCCCGCACGGCGCGCCATGGTCCTTTCCGCGGGGATCGGGCTGGCTCTCGGCATGTACGACGGCTTTTTCGGGCCGGGCACCGGCACTTTTCTGATTATTGCTTTTACTGCTTTCCTCGGGTTCGACTACAAAACGGCCTGCGGCAATACCAAAGTTGTCAACCTGGCTTCCAACGCAGCCGCGCTTGTTACGTTTGTTGCGGCGGGAACGATTCAGTATTCCGTTGCGGTTCCCGCGGCAGTTTGTTCCATCGCCGGACACTGGATCGGTTCGGGACTGGCAATTAAAAAAGGGGCCCGGTTCATCCGGCCCGTTATGGTCTTCGTACTGGTACTTCTGTTTTCCAAAGTCGTTTACGACATGCTGATAAAATAGGAATCATATAAGGATGAAAAAAGCCCTGGACCTCCGCAAAAACGGTCCGGGGCTCTGCTATGCAAAAAACGGGGAATGGCTTATTTATTGATTCAAGGTCTCATTCATGCTTCCGGTGCGGTAGCCTTTGATATCCAGCGCAATATAGGTAAACCCGATCTCTTTGAATCTGGAATCAATTTTGTCACGCGTCTTTCCGTCCAGCATTGCGCCAAAGCCGTTTTCATCCGTCTCGATACGTGCCAGATTTCCGTGAAAACGGACGCGCACCTGATGGAAGCCCAAATCAAGCAGATACTGTTCAGCCTGATCGATCATGCGCAGCCTGTCCGGTGTAATGTCTTCCCCGTACGGAAAACGCGAAGACAAACAAGCAAAGGACTGCTTGTTCCATGTGGGAAGTCCCAGCTTTTTGGAAAGCTGGCGGATTTCCGCCTTCGTAAGACCGGCCTCCCTCAGGGGGCTTTTAATCCCCAGTTCCGCAACAGCCATCAGGCCCGGCCGGTAATCCCCGTTATCGTCTGAATTGGAACCTTCGATAACATTTTCAATTCCTTTTGTCTGTGCGATTGCTTTAATTTTGGAAAAAAGCTCGGACTTACATAAGTAGCATCTGTTGGTCGGGTTCTTGGAAAAACCGTCGATATTCAGTTCTTCGGAGTCCACAACAATATGTTCGATGGAATTGTCAAACGCAAACGCCGTCGCCTCGTCCAGCTCCCTTTTGGGGAAACTGAGGGAACGCGCCGTAACGGCAATTGCCTTGTCGCCCAAAACGTCATGGGCCACTTTCAGAAGAAAAGTGGAATCAACCCCGCCGGAAAAAGCGGTGGCTACGCTTTTCAGACTTCTTAAATATTCTTTCAGGTTCTCATACTTAATCTCTAATAAATCCATATCTGTCCCCATCAATTCTATTTTTTCTCATACCTGATATCATACTGATTTAATCCTATCAATTCCTATCAGATTAGTATTCATTTTATCTTAAATCCTTCGGATTGTCAACCGGAAATGGTCTGCAAAAAGGGGAAGCCGAATTGCGTTTTCGGCAAAAGCTCCTATTTGTCATACATAAATCTTCCGAGATTTCAATAAAATAATAAAGTTTTCCAAAGGGCCTTAAAAAGTTGATGAACAGGCCGACATTTGTTATAATCGACTTATAAAAACGAAACATTGGTGGTGTCGCGTTTTGAACAGAAAAAAGACGAATAAGACAGCAAAGTTAGCAGCAGTAATCGACATTGGTTCGAATATGCTGAAAATGAGAATATCTCAGTTAAAAAAAGGCGAAATCGTTGATCTGGATATCCTGGAGTATCCCCTGAGCCTCGGTCACGAGGTCTTTACGGAAGGAAAAATCCGGTTTGAAAGCCTGCGGGAGCTCTCCCGCGTTCTGCACGGATACTCTTCCATTATGGACGAATACGGAGTTGACCAGTGCAAAGTCGTGGCCACCACCGCATTCCGGGATGCCAAAAACAGGTCCTACGTTGTCGACCAGCTGAAAATCCAAAACGATATTACGGTTCAGGTCTTGGAAGACGACCAGGAAAAAACGCTGATTTATTCCGAAATATTAAATTTCCTGAACAGAATCGAAAATAAAAAGAGCGAAAATGCGCTGATCTCTTACATCGGCGCGGGAACCATCGGATTTTCCGTTTATAACGGCAAGCATATGGTTTTTTCTCAGAACATACCGATGGGCGCGCTGAAGCTGCATGATATGCTGGGAAATATTCAGGAATTGACGGAGGACTTTTACACTGTTGTAGAAGAATATCTTCATTCGATTATCGGACATATCAACATTCCGTTTAAAAAGGGAATCGTGTCAAATCTGATCCTGACCGGCAACGAGATTCAGCTGATTGCGAAAATCTGCGGCGTGGAGCCGGTGGACGACTGTTACACCATTCCTACGGCAATGCTCACCGACCTGTTTAAGCGGGTACGCTCCATGTCCCAGGAAAAGATCGGGATCGAGTACGGTACCACCGAGGAAACCGCGGAGCTGCTGTATTCCGCTCTGGCCATTTATATCTCTCTGATCGATTTTACCACTTCCGATTATATCATTTCGCCCAAGGTCGAGCTTTGGGACGCATTGATGCGGCTGATGCTCATCCCGAAAAGCGGGGATGAATACTTTGAGCATGTCCGTGCAAATGCGATTTCCTGCGCGCAGGAAATCGCCAAAACCTACAACTGCAATCAAAAGCATTCCGATAATATCCGAAAATTCGCCTGCCGTATTTTTGACAAAATGAAGGGTGCCCACGGCCTTGACCACAGGAAAAGGCTCCTTCTGGAGCTGGCGGCGATCCTGCACGACAGCGGGCACTATGTGACGGCCAAGCAGCACCTTTTGAGCGCGTTCGACCTGATTAAAGATATTGACGTTTATGGAATGACCGACGACGAAATGCTGATTACGGCGTATGTATCCCGGTACAACGAATACGACGTGCCGAATTACGACGACGTTGAATTTATCCGCACCAGCGACAAGAACAGGCTGATCGTTTCCAAGCTGGTGGCGATTTTCCGGCTTGCCAATGCCCTGGATAAATCGCAGAAGCAGAAGCTGAAGGATATTAAGGTCAAGCTGGAAAACGACAAGTTACTCATTACAGCGGAAAGCAACGATAACGTCTATTTGGAAAAATGGGCGTTTGAACAGTGCGCCCCTTTCTTTAAGGAGGTTTTCGGATACAATCCGGTGCTCACCATCAAATCATCTCTTATATAAAAAGGCTGTGTGTTGATCATGAACGATATCATCGAAAAAATAAAAATTCCCTATATCAACCGTGAACTGAGCTGGATGGACTTTAACGGCCGGGTGCTGGAAGAAGCTTTTGAACGGGAAAACCCTATTATGGAACGCATCCGTTTTCTGGCGATTACCGCTTCCAATCTGGATGAATTCTTTATGGTACGCGTAGCCGGCGTGAAAGAACAGGTAAACTCGGATTATCGGGGCGAGGACCCTTCCGGCCTGAAGCCGAAACAGCTTTTGCCCCTGCTTTCCCAAAAAATCCATGCCTTCACGGAAAAACAGTATTCTTGTTTGTACCGCTCCATTATGCCGGCAATGAGAAAAAGCGATATCAGCTTTATCCTTCCTGAGGAAATGAGCCCCGATCAGCTGCGTTTTATTTCCGATTACTTTGATAAAGTGCTCTTCCCCGTGCTGACCCCGCTTGCAGTGGACACAAGCCGCCCTTTCCCCCTGCTTGCAAATAAAAGCCTGAATATTGCGGTACGGCTCAAGGGTGAGGAGGATTCCTATTTCGCCGTCGTACAGGTACCGTCGATTCTGTCCCGATTTCTGGAAGTTCCCTCCACCCGCGGCAAAACCTATGTCCTTCTGGAAAATGTCATCATGTATAAGCTGGAAGAGCTGTTCGAGCTTAGCGATATTCAGTCCGCCTGCCCGTTCCGCATGACCCGCAATTCGGATCTGGACATTGACGAGGAGTCGGAGGACCTGCTGATCGAAATACAGAAATCCATTAAAAAGCGCAAACGCGGCAAGCCCGTGCGTCTGGAACTGATACAGAAATGCGACGTTGAGACGCGGGAATTTCTGATTGATATGCTCGACGTCAGCGAGGATGAAATATATGAGCTGCCCGGCCCGCTTGATCTGACCTTTTTCTCAAAATTCGCTTCCATTCCGGAATTTAAAAGCCTGTGCTTTCAGCCGATCGAGCCGGTCTATCCCCCCGCCGATTTCTGGGGCTACGATGATATTTTTGAAGCCATCCGCGAAAAGGACAGGATGGTTCACCATCCATATGAAAGCTTTGACATCGTGGTTGATTTCGTCCGCAGGGCGGCGGAAGACGAAAACGTGCTGGCAATCAAACAGACGCTTTATCGCGTCAGCGGACATTCCCCGATTGTGGCGGCGCTGATTACCGCGGCGGAAAACGGCAAACAGGTCACCGTACTGGTGGAACTGAAAGCGCGCTTTGACGAAGAAAACAACATTCTGTGGGCAAAAAAGCTGGAGGAAGCCGGGTGCCATGTCATCTACGGTCTGGCCGGGCTAAAGACCCACTGCAAAATTTTGCTGGTCGTCCGCCGCGATGAGGACGGCATTCGCCGGTACCTTCATATGGGAACGGGAAATTACAACGATTCGACCGCGAAAATTTATACAGACATCGGTGTCTTTACCTGCAAGGAGCCTTACGGAACGGACGCTTCTTCCCTGTTTAACGTGCTGACCGGGTACTCCCGCCCGCCGGAATACAACCGATTCGTGGTTGCGCCGCACGGAATGAGAAGTTTTTTCCGGCGGATGATCGAAAAGGAGATTGAAAACTCCCGTCAGGGCCTGCCCTGCGGGATCACGGCAAAGGTGAATTCCCTTGTCGATCCCGATATTATCGAGCTGCTGTACAAAGCCTCCCAGGCGAACGTTCCGGTACGGCTGCTGGTGCGCGGGATCTGCTGCCTGATTCCCGGGCTGCCGAGAACCAGCGAAAATATTACGGTCTACAGCATCGTCGGCCAGCTTTTGGAGCACAGCCGCATTTTCCGCTTTGAAAACGGGGGCAGCCCCAAAATCTATATGGGAAGCGCGGACTGGATGCAGCGCAACCTCGACCGGCGTGTGGAGCTTATATTTCCGATTGAGGAAGAAGACCTGCGGCAGCGGGCGTTCGCGATATTGGACCTGATGCTGAGCGACAATATCAATGCCAGGATCATGCAATCCGACACGGTGTACGCTCATATTGATAAACGCGGAAAGGCCCCCTGCAATTGCCAGATTGAATTTTCCCGTCTGGCGCAGGCGGCGGTGAACAAATATATAGAACAGGACGGCAATAAGCCATTCCGCCCAATTTACAGTGCGGAACTCAGGTAATTTTAAGGATAAAGGAATCAGGGAAAGAGGAAACGTATGAAAAGAATCGGAATTTTAACAAGCGGCGGGGACTGTCAGGGACTGAACGCAGCGATCCGCGGCGTCGCCAAAGCGCTTTATGTTGAGTTTAAGGAAAACGTCGAGATCTACGGAATCAACGACGGATACCGCGGCTTGATTGAGGGCAGCTACAAACACATGAAGCCGGACGATTTTTCGGGTATTCTGACCCTTGGCGGCACCATTCTGGGCACTTCCCGCCAGCCCTTCAAGCTGATGCGCGTGGTGGACGAAAACAGTGTCGACAAAGTCAAATGCATGAAAGACAACTATAAAAAGATGAAGCTGGACTGCCTGGTGATTTTGGGCGGAAATGGAACCCATAAAACCGCCAACCTGCTGAGCGAAGAAGGCTTGAATATTGTCACCCTGCCGAAAACCATCGACAACGATGTCTGGGGCACCGATATGACGTTTGGATTCAGCAGCGCAATGGAAATCGCGACAAACGTACTGGACTGCATCCACACCACCGCGACCTCTCACGGCAGGGTGTTCATTGTGGAAATCATGGGCCACAAAGCGGGATGGCTGACCCTGCACGCGGGCATTGCGGGCGGGGCGGACGTGATCCTCCTGCCGGAAATCCCCTACAGCATTGACAGTATCGCCCAAACGCTGGAACAGCGCAACAAACACGGTAAACGTTTTTCCATTCTTGCCGTAGCGGAGGGCGTGATCTCCCAGCAGGAATCAAAAATGAATAAAAAAGAGTTCAAAGCGTCGAGGGCCGGGATGCCCTATCCCTCCATTTCCTATCGGCTTACAAGGGAAATCAGCGAGAGAACCGGCCAGGAAATCCGCGTGACGGTTCCGGGGCATTTTCAGCGCGGCGGAAGTCCCTGCCCCTATGACAGGCTTCTGGCAACGCGGTTCGGCACCGCGGCGGCAAAACTCATTTCCGATAAAAAATACGGAAATATGGTGGCTCTGCAAAACGGAAGCATCGTTCCCGTTCCATTGAATGAGGTTGCAGGAAAGCTGAAGGGCGTCCCAACAGACTGCGAGATCATTCAGACCGCAAGGGACATCGGCATCAGCTTCGGCGATTGAGAAAGAGGGGGATCCTATGAAACCGAGCAAAAACAAGAAACCCGCCGTCGTGGCGGTTACCATGATGATCGGCGCGATTTCCGCCGCCATGATGGCATTTACGGCCGTACTGAACATTTGCGCTTTTATCAGGATTGTTCGCTGTACCAATACGGTACAGAAATCACTGCCTGAAATTGAAAAAGCCGCGCGGCTCTACAGAAAGAACCACACGGCGGAAAAAACGGACGACAAGCAAAAGAACGGATAGTCTATATTTCCTAAAACAAGCATCCGCCGGCTGAGCCGGCGGATGCTTGTTTCACAGCAATTCCAAGGTAAGACATGTCACTCCCCCGCCTTCGGCGGAGGAGTGACACAACCTTGTTGCAAGATCAACCGGAACCGCTGTAGATTGAATTTTTATGATACCATAATATGGTCTTTGAGACCCGCGAATGTTTTTTCGCCGATGCCGCTGACCTTCCTGATTTCCTCTATGCTTTTAAAAGAACCGTTTTTCTCCCGGTAATCCACAATTCGCTTCGCAATCACGTCGCCGATTCCGTCAAGGCCGTCGCTCAGCTGCTGGGCGGTGGCAGTATTGATATTGATTTTTCCGTTGACCGCCGGGGTCTCGCCCGCAATCTTCTCCGATTTGGATGAAAGGGCGGAAGCTGCGGAGGACAAAGCCTCCGATCCGGTTTTCGGGATATACGTTTCATCAGCCGACGCAGAAGCGTCCGTCGTGACAACAAGATCGGAAAGAGAAACTTCGGGCACATAAAACGCGTTATATCCGATGATGAAGGCAAACAGTACAGCCGCGATTACCATGAGATACCGCACATGCAAAGTTTCATCATCCATGCTGAAGCCACCTTATCCAGCGCTAATCCTGCTTTAGCTTTTTCAGAAACTGAACAAAGTAAGCCGGAAGCTCGCTGGTGATTTCCATGTATCGCCCGTCACGCGGATGAAGGAATCCAATCACCTTAGCGTGCAGACACTGACCGTTCAGGTTCGGAACGGGTTTCTTCGGGCCGTAAACCGCATCCCCCGCAACCGGATGCCCAATGTACGCCATATGCACCCTGATCTGATGCGTGCGACCCGTTTCCAGCCTGCACTGCACATGGGTAAACCCGTTGTACCGTGCAAGAACATGGTAATGCGTAACGGCATTGCGGGAGTTCTTTTCGGTCACCGCCATCATCTTCCGGTGGAGCGGGTGTCTGCCGACAGGTGCGTCGATCGTCCCGTCATCCTCTTTCAGATTGCCGTGGACAACCGCCTCGTAGAGGCGTGTAAAGCTGTGCGCCTTTATCTGCTCAGCCAGTTTCCGATGGGAAAAATCATTTTTCGCCACAATCAGCAGACCGCTTGTATCCTTATCTATGCGGTGAACGATGCCGGGCCGGATAACCCCGTTGATTCCGGAAAGCGAATCGCCGCAGTGCGCCAGAAGGGCGTTGACCAGCGTGCCGGTGTGGTTACCGGCGGCCGGGTGCACCACCATCCCCTTCGGCTTATTGACGACCAGCAGATCCGCGTCCTCATACAGAATTTCCAGAGGAATTTCTTCCGGCCGGACATCCAGCTTTTCCGGTTCGGGAACGACGAGGTCAATGCAGTCGCCTGCCGTACCCCGGTAGCTTTTCGTAAGGGGTTTTCCGTTCAGGGTCGCATTGCCCCGCTCAATCAGCTTTTCCGCCGCAGAGCGCGTGATATTTTCCGTCTTTTCGCTGACAAGCTTGTCCAGCCGGATACCGGAATCTTCCGGATGTATCTCAATTTGAATCATCTTCTGCATTATTTTGTACGGATAACTTTTTCTGCGTTGCTGTTTAAATCGGAAAAAAACAGGATATGAATCATTAGAAACACCGTTCCGACCGTTACGCAGCAATCGGCAAAATTAAAAATCGGAGGAAAAAAGCTGACGGAAATATAATCGACAACGTAGCCATACATCATCCGGTCAATCAGGTTTCCGATTCCCCCGCCGATAATCAGCGTACCGGCCGCATAGGAAAAGAAATTATGCTGCCTGTATTGGAACAGGGCGTAAATGATGACGGCGGAAATAGTCAGAGTCACCACAACGAAAAGCCAGCGCTGGTTCTGCAGCATTCCGAACGCCGCCCCCCGATTCTGAATATAAAAGATTTTTAAAAAGCCATTGATCACATGAAAGCCGCTGTTAGGCTGCAAATTGGACGTAACCAGCAGCTTGAGAATCTGGTCGATTGCGACAGCCGCCGCTGCAAGCAATAGTGCAATAATTGCCAACGGAATCTCTCCTTTTGTATGGTATGATGATGATTGGAAAAGGGCGAACCAGACAGCCCGCCCTTTTTGCAGTTATTGAAAGCTCATGCGCAACGGCAGGGAGCAATTTTAATGACGGTCGTAGATGCCTTCGGAAGAATCCTCGCCGTCGGCAGTTTCATCCTCATCGCTGAACTGAATAGAACTGAAATGCTTCGGCTTTCCCTCCGGCGGGAAATCGTCCTCATCGAAATTGGAAACCTCTGTGTTAAACAGGCGATCCTGCTTCTCAGAAGGAGCCGATTCTTCCAGAGGCTGAGCCTCTTCCTCAGCCGCGGGGGACGGAGAAGCCGGCTCCGGCACCAAAACCTCCGCATTCTGTACAGGCACGGGCGCTGCTTCCGGTTTATGCGCCGGCAGAGCGTCAATTAAGGTAAGGTGCTCTTTATAAAGGCCCAGCAGCTTGGAACGGAAATCCGAAACAGTCTGCTGAAGGCGCTCCATTTCCTTCTGCTGCTCAGTCACACTCTGTTTGGCGCCGGAGATAATCCGCTCCGCCTTAATGTTGGCGTCCTTTACAATAATTTCAGCCTTGTGGCGGGATTCGCGGATGGAAGCATCCCCCAGCTTTTGGGCGCTGACAAGGGCATTTTTGATCTCATCCTCTTCCAAACGGTAGTCTTCCACTTTTGCAGCCAATATTTTCATTTTTTCAAGAAGCTGTTCGTTTTCCGCTTTCAGCCTTTCATACGCTTCTTTTTGTTCCAGGTCTTTTTTAAGAAGCGCATCATAGGATTCCTTTACCTGATCGATAAATTGATCCACATCGTCGGTACGGTACCCGGAAAAACCGGATTTTCTGAAACTGGCGTTAATAATATCGTTCATTGATAGCATGTTCGAGCCCTCCGTTAAATATATTTCCTGCCTGTAATACTCAATCTGCCTTTTTTTGTGACGGGCCCAAGGCGGTCAAGAACAAAGCGGCCCTTTCCCCTGATGGAGAGTTTGCTGTCCGGCGCGACAGACGCCGACACCGAAGTGTTCACTTCATGGTTCAGCATCACCAGCCCGGCGCGAATCATCTCTGATGACTTTTCCCTGCTTGTGCCGATGGCAGCCGCGACAATACAGTCCAGCCGCGCGGAAGCGACAACCGCGGAAAAATCTTCAAAGCTTCTGCCAACCGGCAGCGGCAGTACGGCGCCTTTGACCAGCCGGACACCCACTCTGCCGATTTTCTGTGTCTGGGACAAAAGATAATCGGTTACCTCGCTGCGGGAAAAAATCACGCAGCGGCCCTCCTCCACAAGGATATCCCCGAGCGTTTCACGCTGGAGGCCGTTTGCAAGGAGAGCGCCGAGAAAGTCGCGGTGGGTAAGCGTGTCGCAGGCACGATAGCCTGCGGTAACCGCGGCAATGGGAAACGATTCGGTATCCGGCTCTGCAAAGTCCGGAAATGCGCCAAAAACTACACGCTCCGAGCCGTCGTATCCGCCCCAGAGCATATAGTTTTTAAAGGAAAGACGATTCATGATTTTCTGTGCCGCAAGCGCCTGACGCTCGTCTAAAAAGCCCACAAAGCGGGGCTTCGCTCCGCTTTGTGCCAGACGTACAGCATCGCAAAGTTTTGCTTCAAAAATTGCGTCGGCCGACTGTTTCTCCATTAAAAATAAACACCGTTGTTTTCCAGCTCATCTAAAACGTCGTCACCCGTCAGGTCAACGTTATAAGGCGTTATAATGAAGGTGCTTGTGGCGACCCTCTTGATCTTTCCGCCGTTCGCGTAAGCGACGCCGCTCAGAAAATCAATAATGCGGCGGGAAACATCCTTGTTTGTATTTTCAAGATTTAAAACCACCGTATGCATTTTCAAAAGCTCGTCCGCCACTGCACAGGTCTCTTCGCCGAAGCGCTCCGGCTTAAACAGAACGACCTGCAGCTGAGCGGTCGCATGGATATTGACGACCTTGTTTCCGCTGTTCTGCACAGGTGCGCGCTTAATGGTATCGCGTTCACGGATTTCGGCTTCCTCGTTCTGACGGGAGGAAATTTCCTCCTGCTGAACACCGTCATAATCGTAGTCGTACTCGTCTTCCGGCGGGTTCCACATATCTTTGATTTTTTCTACAATTCCTGCCATCGCTAAGCCTCCTGTAATGATTATTGATTGTATATTCTTGGGCCAAACAGAGCAGAACCAATTCTAACCATATTGGCTCCCAATAAGATTGCCTGGGAATAATCGGACGACATGCCCATGGACAAGTAATCCATATTAACATTATCTATTTTTTTATCCCTGATGTCAATAAAATGTTGAGACATCTTTGAAAAATATCCCTGTGTTTCGCCGCTGTCCGCGTCTGCGGGCGGAATTGCCATCAAACCGCGGATATGGATCGACGGCAAAAGCGAAATCTGCCCGATCAGATCGTGCAGATCCGGCGGCAGCACCCCCGATTTGTTGGGCTCGCTCCCGATATTGACCTCGATCAGAACGTCGGTCGTAAGGCCTCCGGCAAGCGAAAGGCGGGAAATTTCCTTTGCCAGCTTAACGCTGTCCACCGACTGGATCATGGAGACCTTCCCCACTATATTTTTCACCTTATTGGTCTGTAAGTGCCCGATAAACTGGAGCTCGCACCGGGAAAGCGAATAGGCGTCGTACTTTTCGCAAAGCTCCTGCACTTTATTTTCACCGATATGGTCGATGCCGAGTGCGATCCCGTGATTGATCACCTCCACCGGAACGGTTTTCGTGGCCGCAAGAAGCGTGATATCCTGCGGGCGGCGTCCCGACTTTACGGCGGCGTCGGCTATATTGCTGCGGATCACCTTCAGATTTTCTTCCAAATCCGAAAACCGGCGATCAAAATCATTTGACGACTTTTCCATCATATAAATCAGTCCCTTCCACAACTACTTCATCAAACAGCTTCACGGTTGAATCGGTCATCAGGTCCTCCTTCGGCGGGTCAGTCTGGCAGATGGCGTAATTCGCCGTACTGAACAACGGAAAAATCTGCCTAAACTCTATTTCACTGCCGTGCATGACATACACGCCCTTGACTTCCCTGGTAACAGAAGTTGCCTTACCGTCGCTATCTTTTCCTGTTTTCGTCACCTTGGCAAAATGAATCGCTTTCTGGCTCACACGGATTCCCGTGTATTTTTCGATCTGAATCTGCGCCGTGGCGTCGCGGATGAGCGCCAGAGAAGAATTCATACTGCTGCTCTGCAGAATAACGACCGCTTCAGTATCTTTGTCCGCCTGATTCACCGCGGCGACCGTCGCCGGGACGGTTTGATTGGAGGCAAACGGAAACTGAATGGATACGGCATCGCCCTCCTTGAACTTGGAGGCTTTGTCCGCCGCTGCCAGACAGGCGAAATACCAGTCGTAATCTTCACAGATTTTTCCCGCGGAGCCGCTTTGCCCCGCCGGTTTTTCCTTTTGCTTTTCCTTGAATTCCGCAGGTGTAATGGTCAACAGCTTGTCATAGTCGTAAACCGATTCATAGCCATCCACGGAGCTGATAAAATAACCCGACGCCGGAGCGGTAACAGAGCCGGTCGCCGCGCTGTTGGATTTGGACAGCGTATCGCGCTCCGCTTTCAGCGCATTGATTCTGGTATTGAAATTCGCCGTCTTGTCCGTTACGATCTGGCGCTCGTTGATCAGGTAGAGCAAATCTTCGCGGCTGTTCGTCAGCTCGGTGTATTCGCCCGACTGGATGCAGTCCAGCAAATCGACCAGTTTCAGGTTGATCTGCGAGCCGATGGAGCCGATGCTCGCCGCATAGGTGTCCCCCGGCGTGCTGAGCTTCTGCAGCTTGGAAATCTGGTAATCGAGGTCGGCAATCTGCTGCTGTGCCGCGGCACTCTGCTCGTTCGGATAAATCTTCGCGACCGTGCCGCCCTTTGCCACCTTTCCCCCGTCGCTGATGCTGTAAGTGATCACGCCGTTGACTTTGGTATTCATCAGTTTTTCTTTCCTGACGGCGGTGCCGGTCACCTGTACGGTGTCCGCCGTACTGGCGTAGGACGCCGTTTCCGTCTGGACCTTTGCGTAATGGGAGTTATAAATCTGATATCCCATATAAATAAACAGAAGGATGGCCACAACAGCCGATGCGATTCTTCTCAGCAGCGGACTATTCATCGTTCCCATCCTTTCCGATCGATCATCCGGAATGCCTGTTCGATCACTCCGTCAAAATCCGTGTACTCGTCCACCATAATCCAATGGATGTTTTCGTCACGGCGGAACCAGGTAAGCTGGCGCTTGGCGTACCGGCGGCTTTCCCGCTTAATGGACTCGACCGCCTCGTCCAGAGAGCACTCCGAGCGGAAATACGGCAAAAGCTCCTTGTAGCCGATCGCCTGCATCGCAGTCTGGGCACCGGGCCGGTTCAGAATTTCTTCCGCTTCCGCCAGCAGTCCCTCCTGCATCATCCGGTCCACCCGCAGATTGATCCTGTCATAGAGCTTCTGACGGTCCTGAAAGTCGAGGCCGATGATACACGCGTCGTACGGGGAAGGCATTTGCCTTGACAGCTCGAGCTGTTCGGTCATTGTGACGCCGGTCGTGCGGTAAATCTCAATGGCACGGATCACGCGCCCCAGATTGTTCGGATGAATCCGCTGCGCGGAGGCGGGGTCAAAGCTGCGCAGCTCGTCGATCAACGTCTGCACGCCCAGCTTTTCGGCCTTTTCGGCAAGATCCTTTCTCAGAGCTTCGTCCTTATCGTTCTCGGTAAACCGTATATTTTGCAGGAGAGAGCGGATATAAAGCCCGGTTCCCCCCGCAATGACCGGCAGCCTGCCTCGCGCGTACACCTCTGAAATGCAGTCCGAAGCAAGCGAGACATAATCCGCCACACTGAACGGCTGGGAAAGCGGTGCAAAATCGATCAGATGATGCGGCACACCGCGCATTTCTTCCGCCGTCGGCTTGGCCGTGCCGATATTCATTCCTTTGTAAATCTGCATGGAATCGGCTGAAATCACCTCGCCGTTCCTGCTGAGCGCAAGCTCCACCGCAAGCCGGCTTTTGCCGGACGCGGTCGGGCCGACAACCGCGGCAACCGGAATTTTTTCTTTCCTGTTCATCATTGTATCCGCCCAAACTGGCGCTCCAGGTCCTTTTTTTTCATCACGATGGATACCGGACGCCCGTGCGGGCAGTAGCGGATATCCTCATTTTCCATTCTTCTGGCGAGAGCGGCAAGCTCCATCGGCGAGCTCAGGTCCCCCGCCTTCACCGCCGCACGGCACGCGACGTTGTGGTAAAGCCAGTCGAGCTTTTCCGTCGTAATATCGTTTTTGGCCGACTGCAGGTAGCCCGCAATCTCCATCACCGTTCCCGCAATATCGTCGTCGCCCAGAATCAGCGGGACGCTCCGGACCAGCACGGTGCCGGAACCGAAGTCGTCGATTTCAAACCCCGCCGCTGCGCAGACGTCCAAGGAATTCATCACCGCGGCGTACTCGTTTTTCTCCAGGGTAACGGCGACCGGCTCCAGAAGCATCTGCTGGTCGGCCCGGCCTTCCTGAGCCCTGAGCTTTTCGTAGAGCATCCGCTCATGGGCGGCGTGCTTGTCGATAAAGACCAGTTCGTCTCCCCGCTCCACAATAATATAAGTATGAAAGGCTTCCCCCACCAGCTTTTCCGGTTCCGGGGAATCGAGAGGTTCGACCGGTCCGGGTTCCGGCGCCGCCGGATTCTCCGGCTCCATGACAGCGGGCTCCGTGACGACGGGGACAGTCGCCTGATTTTCCTGTGTCACGGGAACCGGCTCGGTAAATTCAATATTCGCCGCCGCGAAATCCGTATGGAACGTCGGCCTGTGCGTGTCACTGACCGCAAAGCTGTAGGAAGGCGCCGCGGGGCGAACCGCCGGAATCACCGGCACGGCCGGCGGCTGCACTGCCGCTGTTGCGGGAGGAGCGGCAAACTGTATCTGAACCGGAGCCTTCGGCTGTTCAAAAACCGAAGTCTCCTGCTTTTGAAAGGCCATGACGGTTGGCGCGTCCCCGCGGTGAAGAGCAGTTTTGACGCCGTGGTAAACCGCGTCAAATACCGGCTTTTCATTGATAAAGCGAACCTCTATTTTTGAGGGATGGACATTGACGTCCACCGCCTGATAGGAAATACCCATATGAAGCACACAGGCAGGGACCTTCCCCACCATCAGAGAACCCTTGAACGCCTCTTCCAGAGCAACCATCGCGGTACGGCTTTTGATATAGCGGCCGTTGATGAAAAAATGCTGCATACTCCGGTTCGGACGCGCCGAGGCGGGCTTGCTGATAAAGCCGGAAAGCTTTACACCGTTCAATTCGTATTCCACCGGAATCAGTCCCGCGGTAAATTCCTTTCCAAAAACAGCGTATACGGCTGATTTCAGTTTGCCATCGCCGGGGCTGTTCAGCGTTTCGCGGGAATCACGGATGAAGCGCACCGAAATCTCCGGATGGGAAAGAGCAATCCTGTCCATCACCGCGGCGATGGCGTTCGCCTCCACAACATCCTTTTTCAGGAATTTCATACGCGCGGGCGTATTATAAAAAAGGTCGCGCACCACAAGGGTGGTTCCCTGCGCGCAGCCCGCGTCCTCACAGGTCTGTTCCACCCCGCCGTCGATTTCATAGCGCGTCCCCGCCAGCTCGCCCTGTGTCGCGGTCAGAAGCTCCACCCGGGCCACAGCCGCAATGGAGGCCAGAGCCTCGCCGCGGAAGCCGAGGGTGGAGATGCTCTCCAAATCGTCCTGGCTGTGAACCTTGCTGGTGGCATGGCGCAGAAAGGCGACCGCGACGTCGTCACGGGCGATCCCGCTGCCGTTGTCCGTGACCCGCATATAGGTAATCCCGCCGTTTTTTATTTCCACGGTAATAGAGGCCGCACCGGCGTCGATTGAATTTTCGACCAGCTCCTTAATAACGGAAGCAGGGCGTTCCACTACTTCACCGGCGGCGATCAATTCCGCGATATGTTTGTCCAATACATTGATTTTACTCATGAAACGCCTCCTTTTCTACAATCAGATCAAACGTCAATCATCCAGAGAAATCCAGTATCGCTGGATGATCCTGTTTTCTTTCTGAACTTCGTTCTCTAAAATCCCATGATTTTTCAAAATGGTTCTCGCTGAACCGCGGTTCTTCCTGTCACAGGTAATCAGGACCTTATAAATTCCCAATTTTCTTGCCTCTTCCAATGCGAGAGAAAGCATTTTACAGGCATAGCCCTTTCTGCGTTCCGAAGGACGCACGCCATAGCCGATGTGTCCCCCGACTGAGAAAAGATAGTCGTTGAGCCTGTGCCGAAGGTTCACCGAGCCAAGAATTTTTCCGTCGCTATTTACGTAGAACCACGTGCTCCCCGGAACAAAGTGCTCCGGACAGCCTTCTTCGGTTTCCAACTCTTTTTGCAGCCGCAGGTAATCCGAAAAGCTGTGATCCCCCTGGCAGGAGGAAAAAGGATAAATGGTTTCTCCGCTGCGCTGCCATTCGTTTATGTATTCCCGATATTCCCGTTCCATCGAGGCATTCAATTTAACTAACCGGCACATAACTCTGCTCCTGTAAAAACAAATTACTTTGCGAGTGTGGCCAGCTCAAACAGCGTATTCATGCACTCAATGGGCGTCAGGGTGTTGACATCCAGCTTTTTGAGCCTGTCCATAATTTCCGTCTCGTTCGGCGGAGTGATCACAAGCTGTAAATCTTCCTGCGTTTCCTCTTTATGCCCGCGCCTTTTCGGCATGGTCACCTGCTGCCCGCTTTCCAGCTCCGTCAGCACCTGTTTTGCACGGTTCACAATTTTATTCGGCACGCCGGCAAGCTTGGCCACTTCGATGCCGAAGCTGTCGTCCGCTCCGCCGCGCACGATCCGGCGCAGAAAGGTAATGTCGTCGCCGCGTTTTTTTACGGCGATATTGTAATTTTTTACGCCGTCAATCAGCTCTTCCAGCTCCGTCAGCTCGTGGTAATGGGTAGCGAAAAGAGCCTTCGCGCCCAAAAGCTGTTTGTTGGCGACATATTCCAGAACGGCGCGGGCAATGCTCATCCCATCAAAGGTTGAGGTTCCCCGCCCGATTTCATCCAAAATCAGCAGACTGTTGCCGGTGGCGTTTTTGATGATATCCGCAACCTCGGACATTTCGACCATAAAGGTCGACTGGCCGGAAGCCAGATCGTCCGAAGCGCCCACGCGGGTGAAAATGCTGTCCGTAATCCCGATTTCCGCATAGGAAACCGGCACAAAACAGCCGATCTGAGCCATAATGACGATCAGCGCGATCTGACGCATATAGGTGGATTTACCGGCCATGTTCGGGCCGGTAATGATGGCGACCCGGTTTTCGTTCCTGTCTAGCGTAACGTCGTTCGGCACGAAGGGAGTATCGAGCAAAACCTCGACGACCGGATGGCGGCTTTCCTTGAGAATGATTTTCCCGTCCAGATTGACGATCGGGCGGACGTAATGATGTTCCGCCGAAACCTGTGCAAAGGAGGTCAGCACGTCGAGCCTTGCAATCGCGTTGGCCGTCGCCTGCACGCGGGTCAGCTGCGCGGCTACATTGCTACGGACGGCGTCAAAAAGCTGGAATTCCAGCTGTACGGACTTTTCGTGCGCGCCGAGGATTTTTCCCTCCAGCTCCTTGAGCTCGGGGGTAATAAAGCGTTCGCAGTTGGTAAGGGTCTGTTTGCGTATGTATTCCGGGGGCGCCTGATCCTTATAGGAATTGCTGATTTCAATGTAATACCCGAATACCCGGTTGTACCCGACTTTCAGCTTCGGGATACCGGTTTTTTCCCGTTCCTGCGCCTCGATCTGGGCGATGATGCCCCGGCCGTCGCTCATGTCGCCTTTCAGAAGATCCAGTTCCTCGCTGTAGCCCGGCAGGATCATACCGCCTTCCCGAATGGAAAACGGAGGCTCTTCCACAATCGCGCGGTCGATCATTCGGTAAACGTCCTCCAGAACGTCGATATGCTGTTCAATTTCTGTAAGGAGGTTAGACTTTACATCTTTTAACAGGGTCTTCAAAGCGGGCAGCCGCATGATTGCAGAGGACAGCGAACGAAGCTCCCTGCCGTTGGCGGAACCGTACACAATGCGGGACATCAAGCGTTCCAGATCGTGGATTCCGGTCAGCTGTTCGGCGACGGCGTCGCGCAGAATGGCGTCCCCCGCCAGCTCCTCCACCGCGTTCAGACGGCGGTTGATCTGGACCGGGCTCAACAGCGGCTGCTCGATCCAGCTGCGGATGAGGCGTTTGCCCATCGCCGTGCGCGTTTTATCGAGCACCCACAAGAGCGAGCCGCGCTTTTCCTTGTTGCGCATCGTTTCCAGAAGCTCCAGGTTGCGCCGCGCGTTCAAGTCCAGATGCATATACTGCGCGCCGGTGTAAAGGTCTATCCCATTAATGCGTTCAATGCCCACGCGCTGTGTGCGTTTCAGGTAGGAAAGCAGCGCGCCGACGGCCTGAACAATCTCTGTTTTATCGGAAAGCTCCAAATCCGCAAGGCTTTTGGAATGAAACTGGTCCAGCACCAGCAAAGAACAGCTCTGCGTCTCAAACTCCGTATTGTCCAGCAGTTCCAGACTGGCGGAAAGCCGCTCCTTGATGAATTTCGGAAGCCCGGTCAGCTCCAGAGTATTCTGGTTGACAAGGATTTCGCGCGGCGAATAGCGGGAAAGCTCGTTTTTAATCTGCTCCGTCAGGTCCCCGCCGGAAAGCGTGGTCGCGTGCAGTTCGCCGGTGGAAATATCCGCAAAACAGATTCCCGCGCTCGCACCCTCAGCGCAGAGCGAGCAGATAAAGTTGTTGCGCGCCTCGTCCAGCATGCTGCTTTCCAACACCGTACCGGGCGTAATCACGCGGATGATATCGCGTTTTACCAGCCCTTTGGCTAGCGCGGGGTCCTCCATCTGCTCACAGATGGCGACCTTATAGCCCTTCGCGACCAGGCGCGCCACATAGCTTTCATAGCTGTGGAAGGGCACGCCGCACATGGGCGCCCGCTCTTCCTGTCCGCAGTCGCGCCCGGTCAGCGTCAGTTCCAGTTCCTTCGATGCAAGTTTGGCGTCTTCATAAAACATTTCATAAAAATCACCAAGGCGAAAAAACAAGATTGTATTGGGATTCTGTTTTTTGATTTCAAAATACTGCTGCATCATTGGTGAAAGATTTGCCATAACCTGCGTTTCATCTCCAATTCATGACTTGATGGGGAATCAGTGACAGCCCCCGCAGGAGGAGCAGTTGCCGCCGCAGGAGGATTCCACGTAATCGGTGGTCTCCGGGTCCTCGCCGTCGGCGGACTGGCCGATAATGGCGCTGACGCGCTGAAGCAGGGCATCCATTTCTTCCTTGGCCTTGTTGTAAGCCGTCATATTCGGATTCTGCATGATCTGGGCGTAAATGTGGCGCAGCTCCTGATTGAGCACCTGCATTTTGTCGGAATCCTGCTCCGGCTTCTGGGCCTCGTTGTTGATCGCCATTCTCTTCAGGTTGAACTCGCCGATCAGGTCCTGCAGCTGCTGATCGTCGTCGCTGTTCTGCTTTGCAAGCTGCATGTTCAGATAACGCGAATCCTTCTGTATTTCTTTGCCGATTTCTCTCGCTAAGCTGATAATATCCATGTTGTTACTCCTTAATAATAATTTATATTGATTCATAAAAATCGTTGAAAAATTTGATTGACCGCCTGATTTATGGATGAAGCTCTCCGTTTAAAATCCAGTTGCGGGCGGAAGTGATCTTTACCTCGGCAAAGCTGCCGATCAGGTCCTCATCTCCCGGAAAGTCCACAACGATGTTGCCGTCGGTCCGCCCGGAAAGAAGGCCGTTCTTTTCATTGCGCTCTTCGACCAGCACACGCTGGACCGTGCCGACCATCCCGGCGCAGCGCGAAGCCGCGATCTGCTCCTGCGCCTCACAAAGCTGCGCAAACCATTTTGACTTTTCCCCGGCGGGAACCGGGTCGGGCATCTTCGCCGCCCTTGTCCCCACACGCGGGGAATAGATGAAGGTAAACAGCGAGGTGAATTCCACCTCCTGAATCAGGCTGACGGTATCGAGGAATTCCTCGTAGGTTTCGCCCGGGAATCCGACGATCACGTCGGAGGTAAGAGAGAGGTCCGGAAGCTTTTCCTTGGCGTAACGGATCAGGTCAAGATATTTTTGGCGGGTGTAGCCGCGGTTCATTTCTTTCAGCACGCGGTCGTTGCCCGACTGGAACGGAAGATGAAGGTGATGGCTGATATGGCGTCCCTGCGCAATCGTGTCGATCAGCTCACGGGTCGCGTCCTTCGGGTGCGAGGTCATAAAACGGATACGGTAATCGCCGTCCACCGCGTCGAGCAATCGCAGGAGCTGTGAAAAATTCATCGGTTCGTCCAGACGCTTGCCGTAGGAATTGACATTCTGCCCCAGGAGGGTAATATCTTTATATCCCGCCTTTACAAGGCCCTTGAACTCCTCCAGAATTGCCTCCGGGGTACGGCTGCGCTCCCTGCCGCGCACATAGGGCACAACACAGTATGAGCAAAAATTGTCGCAGCCATACATGACCGTAAGCCACGCTTTCGTGCTTCCGTCGCGGTGGACCGGCAGACCTTCGACGATTTGCCTGTCCTCGCTGTCGTCGCCGCGCGCAAACACACGGGAACCCTGTGTGATTGTGGTAAATAAAAGCTCGGGAAGCTTATGGATCACATGGGTGCCGAAAACCAGATTGACAAAAGGAAAGCTCTTCCGGATTCGCTCGGCGACATGCTCCTGCTCCATCATACAGCCGCAGAGGGCGATAATCAGGGAAGGATTGCGCCGTTTCACATTTTTCAGCGCTCCCACATTTCCGAAAACCCTGTCTTCCGCATGCTCGCGGACCGCGCAGGTATTAAAAATGACGAGGTCCGCCTCATCCTCTTGATCGGTAAAGGAAAAACCCATTTCTTCAAGCTGACCCTTTATTTTCTCACCGTCCGCAACATTCTGCTGACAGCCGTAAGTGTGCACCAGCGCCATGGGAACGGCGCCGCGCGCCCGGATCGCCATGATCTGAGAAACGTCGCTGATGAATTCAGCCTGGGAACGCGCCGACTGCTCCTGAGCCGGAAATTTTTCTGCCAAAAGGATAGCCCTCCTATGTTATATGGTATAACTGATTATATCATGTTGCTTTGGTTACTTCAAGAAAAAAGAACCAAAATCCCTGCCACCAAGCAAGCGGCGGCAGGGAAAAAGAAGGTCCTATTTTGCTTTATACATCCACGGAATGGTACGCCAGACGGCGATCCGGCGTTTCAGCGCCTTATCCGTCTTCCTGCCCGCCGAAAGCAGCTTGTCGTATCCGGCGGCGTGCAGATAGCCGCGCACCGCGTTATAGCCCGCGCCTTCTTTCAGCATAATGTCCACCCCGTTCATAACGGTCAGCGGCAGCTTCTGGTGTTCAAACAGCTGAATCAGCTCCGCGTCATCCCGGCGGGTGGTTTTGATGAGATCAAAAATCCGGAGCAGGGCGTCGGTATGCTGAAAGATATTCTTCCCCACCGGCTTCTGCTTGCCGCGCTTTAATTCATAGACGGTATCCCGTTTGATGACCGTCGGCGACTGCGCGATCGTCTCGGCGCAGAGCAGGCAGCGGAAAACAAACTCCTCCGCGTATCCGTGGCTGCAGGAGTCGAAAAAATAAATCTGCCTGTCCAGCAGAAACCTGCGTCGGAGCATGACCGCGGAGATATCGATATGGATCGAATGGCTGAGGACGCCCTTCAGGTACTGGGCGCCGCTTTCCTGACGGATGGCCTTGCTGATCAGCCGGCGTTCCGCTGCATGAGCTTCCTCCTCACTGATGCTGCCGAATACAAAATCCGCCGAAGTATGCAAAGCCGTTTCCAGATATCCGCCGATAAAATCGCGGTACAGTCTGCGGGCGAAAATAAAAGTGAGGTAATCTCCCCCGGACTTCTGTATTCCTGTATTTAAAGCCGCGGCGACGGTTCCGTCGCCGTTCTGAATGACAAAACCACGAAGCTTCAGCTCTTTGATAAGCTGGACGGCTTCCCAGACCGTCTTGTCCGCGGAACCCATATCCACTACGACAAATTCCGCGTCCAGCCCGGCCGCCTGCGCAGCAATCGAGCGCAATACTCCCGATATTTCCTGTTCAACATTCTTGACCGGAACAATAATGGAAAGCCTTGTAATCTGCATTACCGAACCTCCTTTACTGAATCTGTTACCAGTATATCATATTGTGATGAATAGAAAAGATGAAAACTGACAGTTATCCGTTCCTAATTCAAATTACTTTCAGTGATATTCGCTTTTTTCTCCGCCGGATGCTCCTGAAAATACCGGCCGGCCGTGTAGAGTTTGCTGTCGTCGATAAAATGCGTCAGGCGCAGGACGATTTCCTCCGGCTGCTGCTTCATGCCGCAGCGCGCCCACTGAATAACGACACCGACAAGCCCGTAGGAATAGAATTCCGCTATAAAGACCTTGTCTTCCGCGGCGATCTGACTCCCCTGTGAAACAGTATCCAGCATTTCGGCAATCAGGTCCTTCGTTACATTGAAAAAATAGTCCTGAAAAGCGTTTTGTCCGGTGACGCTGAGCGCATTCGTATAAAAATACTGCTCATTCTTCATCGTTTTCAAAACGTCAAGAACAACGTTGTTCCATTCTTCAAACGATCGGTGCTGCGTGACGGCGGAAACGACCTCATTGTAATAAATCCAGTCCACCAAATCATATTTGTCCTTAAAATGATAATAAAAGGTCTGACGGTTAATCCCGCAGTGTTCCACAATATCGGCAACCGATATTTTCTGGAGCGGTCTTTTCTTCATCAATTCCTTTATGGAAGCGGCAATCGCTTTTTTGGTTATCAGTGAATCAGACATGGTTTTTTCTCCTGAAATACATGAGGACGTTATGTAGTAAGGTTCGCACCCCGGATGAATGGTTTGCTTCCATTTTACCAGTATTATTGCATTTTTTCAATATGGCTGTAAGGAATCAGATTTTTTTACAATACTACTTGCATTCTCCCAGAAAGTATGATATTATTACAAAGCTGTTTTAAAATAACGTATGGGGCATTAGCTCAGCTGGGAGAGCGCCACACTGGCAGTGTGGAGGTCAGCGGTTCGATCCCGCTATGCTCCACCAAGTAAAAATCCAGGAACCATCAGGTTCCTGGATTTTTTGTTTTGCCTTGAAAAATACACAGAAACGTATAAAGTCGGAGCTGCCGACCCTATGGGCCGGTCGCTCCGACTTTTTTATCGGCTGTTTCGCATCAAGCCCTTTCCCCTTACTCCGTCCGTTACTGCTTCTAACCCGTCCGTACTGCTTTACGGGGTCGGCTTTGACTTGCCGCAGATTTTCAAAAAGCGCTGCATGGGTACGGTCAGGAACTTATCCGTACGGTAAATAACGGAGAGCGCCCAGGGAAATTCCGGGTTCTTCAGGTGGAGCTGACACACGCGGCCAGAGTACAGCTTATCGACCAGAGGCTTTGGCAAAATGCTGACGCCCTGATTATTTGCAACCATCTCCAGCAGCAAATCCCATTGGGAGCTTTCAAAAACGATGTTCGGCGTAAAGCCCGCGGCTTTACAGCGTTCCATCACTACATCATAATACATATAATCCGGAGAAACCATCAACAAACGCTCCGTCTCCAATGTCCCGAAGTCCACGCTGCTTTTAGCGGCAAGCGGATGCTGCTTGGGGACGACCAGCACGGCCTCCGAATGAAAAACGGTTTGGCTGTAAAACTTACTGTCCGAAAACGGTTCGATCACCACGCCCAGGTCCAGCGTTCCGTCGTCCACCAGATCCCGGATCGATTTGGAGGTGATCTCCGTAATCTGCAGGTCGGTTTCCGGGTAAGCTTTCCGAAATTGATAAATCAGGGAGGAAAAATAGATGGTTCCGGCGGACGGGGGCAAGCCGAGCGTCAGGGAACCGCCCGCACAGCGCAGCCGCTGCTCCAGTTCCTGCGTCTGGGTCTGATAATAGTCCAGCAGCTTTGTTGCGTATTCATAAAACGCCAAACCGTCCTGCGTAATCAGAAGATCCTTGGCCCGGCGTCCGATGAATTCCGCCTGAAATTCATTCTCCAGTGCACGAATGGCCTTGCTCAGGGTCGATTGGCTGACAAAAAGTTTCTCAGCCGCTCTTGTAAAATTACGTTGCTTTACCACTTCCACATAGTAAGCCAGCTGAATCATTGTCATTGGGGATTCCTCCTCAATCATTTACTCTGTCTTCATTATACTTGGAAATTCCGTGATTGCAATTCCGAAATAGATAGATCGAGGTGTTTTTGTATGAATTTAATTCATATGGGTATGAATTTTTTGTATTTTTCCTCTGAAAAATGCCGTGCTATGATTACAGTAAAGAAATGCTTTGGCCAAAGCAGACAAAATTGAATGAACTGCTTGCATGCGGCTGTATGTAAGCGAGAGGAGAGGTATTTGTGCAAGAGCAAGAGAAAAAAGTATCTTCCGTCAGAGCCATTCTGATTGAAACGGTGATGTTTTTTACATACGCGTTTTTCGCCGTAAACTGGGTCGCCGGCAGTACGCTGACACCGCAGATCATGAAGTATTTCAATCTGCAGTCGTTTGCTTCGGCAACCTTCATTTCCAACGCGATTACTATCGCAAAAATCATCGGCAACTTCATGGCTGCCGGAATTCTTGTCAAGCTGCTGCCCAAAAAAGCGATCGGTCTGGGGTCCGGGCTGATCGTCGCGGGCAGCGCGCTGGCTGTGCTGGCGCCGCAGTATTGGATTTTCATTTTGGGCCGCTTTCTTATGGGGTTTGGCGGTGCGCTGTACGTCGTCTATTTCAGCCCCGTTGTCATTCACTTTTTTGCCCCTGAGAAACGCCCGACAGTCAATGCGCTCAATAACGTGGCCTACAATGTCGGAGGAATCATCGCAATGCTGATTGTCGGCCCGGTCATCCGCTGGATGCAGACCTGGCAGTACAGCATGGCGTTTTTCGCAGCAATCAGCGCCGTATTGTTTATCACGTGGCCCGTTTTGGGACAGGACTTTGAACTGAACCGTTCCTCCGGAGCGGACGCGGAAAAATACACCATAGGAGATGCGATCAAGGAAAAAAACAACTGGTTCCTGCCGCTTACGTATTCCGGATTACTTACCTTCTACATTGTGCTGCTCAATATTTTCCCGATTTCCGGTGTTACCGCAATCAACTCTAAAACACTCAGCACTCTGGTGGCGGTCGGCGGCGTTGTCGGTTCCGTGCTGGCGATTCTTCTGTCCAAGGTGTACTTCAAGCGCCTGCCCGTAATCCGCTGGAGCGGTCTGGCCATGACCCTTTTCGGTGTGCTGATGTTTAACACGAAAAACGGCATACTTTCGATCATTGCCGCCTTTGCCATCGGCGTGCTGATGTTCCTGCCGATCACCTCCCTCGTAATGATTCCGCAGGAACTGCCGAACATGTCCCCCGCAAAGCTGACGACCATCATGGGGCTGTTCTGGGCGCTGTCCTATGTGATTGAATCGGTCGTATTCTATCTGATCGGCATTGTAATCGACAAATCCGGGTATTCGGCCGGACTGACCATCGCGCTGGTAATGAGTGCCACCTTCTTTCTCGGATCGTTCCTCCTTCCGGAAACGGGGCGTACCACGAAAGAAAAGAAGTAGTAAGAATGGAAAGGAAGATTTTATGAAATCGTTTGAAGAAATATACCATGAGAAAAAAATGACCGCAGAACAGGCACTCGAGCTGATTCAGGACAACGACTATATGTTTTCCGCCCAAGCGGCCGGGGAGCCCGAGGCGATTCTGGAAAAATTACAGTATCTCAAGAAGACCGGCGTAAAAAACACGGTTCTGAACACCTGTCTGCCCCTGAAGTATTACGAGGCGTTCAAGGACCCTGAAATGAAGGGTATCATGGCGCACAACGGCTGGTTCTTCAATGCTGGTCTGCGCGACGCACAGACCAGGAAGCTGGTAAGCGACGTGCCCCAAAGCTCCACCTCTATTCTGCGCAAGACTCTTGACCGCATCACTTATGAAAACCGCCGTCCCGTGGTGCTGGCCACGGTATCCCCCATGGATCGGCACGGATATATGTCTCTGTCCGTCAGCGCGATTTATGAGCGGGACCTGATCAACAAAGGGGCGCTTGCTATTGTGGAGGTAAACCCGAATTATCCCCGTACCTTCGGCGATACACAGGTTCACATTTCCGAGGTTGCGGCAGTTGTGGAATCCGACCGTCCAATTTTAAAAAGCAAGCTGGCTCCCTACACCGAAACGGATGCGACAATCGGCAGATTTATTGCCTCACTGATCGAGGACGGCTCCACGATTCAGCTGGGAATCGGCAATATCCCGAACGCGGTGGCGACAGAGCTGAAGAGCAAACATCACTTGGGAATCCACACAGAAATGTTTACTGAAACCATGGTGGATTTGCTTGAATGCGGCGCGGTGGACAATTCCCAGAAGGGTCTGCTCAACGGCTACTCGGTCTGCTCTTTCACAATGGGCAGCCAGAGGCTGTACGACTACATCGACAACAATCCATCCATTTTGTTTAAATCCTGCACCTTTACCAACGACCCGTACACCATTGGGAAAAACAACAAATTTGTTTCGGTGAACGCCACACTGGAGGTTGATCTTACCGGACAATGCGCTTCGGAAACAGTGGGCCATACCCAATGGTCCGGCACGGGCGGACAGTCGGAAACCGTGCAGGGTGCCCAGATGTCCCCCGGCGGCAAGTCGATTATCGCCATGCACTCCACCTATACCACCAAGGACGAAAACGGCAAAGAGATCCTTCATTCAAAGATTGTGCCGTTTTTGCAGGAAGGCGCGGTGGTCACCACGTCCCGCAACGACACGGACTACGTGGTAACGGAATACGGCGTTGCGTGGCTGCGCGGGCTGAATGTGAGCCGCCGCGTCGAAGCGCTCGTCAACATTGCGCACCCGGACTTTCGCGAGGAACTGCGCCACCAGGCCGAAATCAATAAAATTTGGTAAAGAACTGCTTTCCCTCGCACAGCGCACCCCCTGCCGCGGTTTTCCTGCGGCAGGGGGTGCGCTTGCATTTGCTTGTTTATTTTATTGTATAGAAAATGGGACGGCTGGAGAAATTATAGGAAGCGTCCCTTTCTACTAATAAACCATCATTTCTAAAACAGCAAAAATACAGGAACAAACTATCTACAGCAATTCCATTTCAGTTGCGAGACAAAACGCGTTCCTCCCCCGCCTTCGGCGGGAAGGAACGCAGCCTTGTTGCAGAACCAACTGGGAAATGCTGTAAAGTACCATAAAAATTCCAATTTGTGAGGACGTGTAAAATTTTGACGCTTGCCATCATGCAAATCGTATTTTTAGGACTTTGCTATAAGTGGAGCGATTGGAAAAACTGGAAACTGTATTACCCGACAATGCTTTTTTATATTATTGGAAATCTAACGGAAGACATTATCACCTGCAAAAAACCTTTGTGGCTCTACTATGGCTCAACGTCGATCGACCGATTAGCCGATTATCTATTCGGCTTTTTGATTTTTCCCTGTGTGGTAATCCTGTTTTTATCAAGATACCCCAAGGGCAGAATGAAGCAGATCGCGTATTTATGTGCATTTATTGCCGTGATGTCGTTCGTCGAAATCGTGCTTTATTCCCACGGAGAGATAAAATATTACAACGGCTGGAATCTCTGGTGGTCCGTTTTGCTTTACGTTGGAGTATTCCCATTGCTGCGGCTGCACTATAAAAATCCGATATGGGCATGGGTGATATTATTTGCATTAGTGGCCGGCGGAGTATTCCATTTCAAAATTCCTTTAGCGGATTTATAAAAATTTATTTGAATGTACCATTTTTAGGAGAATTTCGATGTTTGCGAAAGAGTTTGCTGTCCCCAAAAGTGTGGATATCCAAAGGGAACTGACGGATATCCATATTCAAGAGTGGCTGCGGGAAGACGTATTCCATTTTAAATGGTGGTTTTTGATTGCCTTTCTTGTAATTCTTGCATTGATCTGGTGGATGATGCTTGATAAATCGAGATCGATGGAAATCTGCCTGTTTGTGATTTTGTCCGTCATAGTCTTTATGGGCATCAACGAATACGGGGAAGAATTGACGTTATGGGATTATCCGACCGATCTTATTCCCATATTCCCGCCGTTGTCTTCCGTTAATTTAATAAGTTTTCCTCTGATTTATTCACTGGTTTATCAACGCTTCGGCAAGGGAAAAAGGTTTGTATATGCAGTTATCATAACATCGGCTGCAGTTTGTTTTCTGTTTGAGCCGCTCCTTACCAAGGGAGGATTCTACTATCTTATTCACTGGCAATATTATTTCAGCTTCCCGATTTATACGATAGTGGCAATCGGCATAAAAGCAGCGGTAATGAAAATTTACGCGATCAGGGAAAAAAATCAGATCAGTGTCCCGGCGAATCGAAATTAAGGAGCGGATGTAATTGATACCGAATAATATGCTGGCAAATGCCGACATTCAATGGAAATTGACTTCCGCCCGCTTTGAAGAATGGTTTCAGACCGAGCTGCTGCGTTTTAGGTGGTGGCTGCTGCTGCTTGTATTTCTGTTTTCTATTGTTGTCTGGTGGAAAACAGTCGACAAATCCAGACTGAATGAGATCATTCTGTATGCAGGCATTGTAACCGTGATGATTTTGATCCTTGACGAGTTGGGAGAGGAAATGACTCTCTGGGATTATCCCGTGGAGATATTTCCGCTGTTTCCTCCCATAGCGGCTATTGACCTGGCAAGCCTGCCTCTGGTCTACTCTGTGATCTATCAACATTTTCGGACATGGAAGAGCTTCGCGATTGCCTCGATTATCATGTCCGTTCTCTCGTGTTTCGTCCTTGAGCCTCTTTTTGTTTTGAGCGGTATCTATCAAATGATTACATGGAAAACCTATTATGGACTGCCGCTGTATTTCGCCATAGGAATCTGTTCAAAAGCAATCATGGCGAAGATATTCAGAACGCAAGCAAAACATTCCGGACAGCTTTGAACGTAGCTTTTCTTCGGTTCGTCCTTTTTCTATGCACAGGCGGCATTTGACGCATGAAATTTATTGAACCGGTAATAATTCCGCCCATCAAAGGAAAACTAACACTGAGGTGAGGATTATGAAAGTAAAAGAAATCATGTCAACAAAAATTGCGAGCCTGGATTCAAATGATTCCATCGAAAAGGCCGCGCAGCTGATGAAGCAATACGATGTGGGTTCGATTCCTGTGTGCAGTCAGGATAAGGTCATCGGCATCGTCACCGACCGGGATATCGCCCTGAGGGCGACGGCGGACGGCGGCGACACGAAACAGACGGTCAGGGATATCATGAGTTCCGATCCGGTCGTCGGAAGCCCCGATATGGATGTCCATGACGCCGCCAGAATCATGAGTGAAAAACAGATCCGCCGGCTTCCCATTGTGGACCATAACAGCCTGATCGGGATCGTTGCGCTGGGTGACATCTCCCTTGAGCCCACCCTGCAGGACAATGCCCAGGAAGCCTTAAAAAATATTTCTCAGCCCAACCACGGCAGTATGTGAATACGCAGCCGTCCCATAGAATGCACCCCCAAGGTCTGAAATCGATGAGGGGTGCATTTATTATGCAATAAATTCTGTGATTTGGATAAACTAAGATCATCAAAATTAAGGAGGACAACCTAATGAGCGATATACAAAAACGCAAATTGAAGCTGAACGATCAGGATTCCTTTTTCTATACGGACAACGTCATCTCCTCGACGGAATGCACCGGCCTGATACAGACTCCTCCGGTATCCGAAGGGGAAGCTGAAGCCTACACGGAAATTTACCATATTCCGAAACCGGAAAATGAAGAAAACAACGGCCTGCAGCACGAATAAAGAAAGTCGAAAACGATTCCACACCTCAGCATCATTGCATATCATAATACTGAGGTGTGTATTATGTTAAGATTACCTTATATCTGGTGGTGGTTCCCTCCCCGTCGTCCGAGGATTCCACAACCGCGCCGTCCCCACGGGTGGATGCGGCCACGCGGCCACCGCTGACAGTTTTGCCTTTTCGCCGCCGTTGGATTTTTTGATTCATCGGCGGCTTTTTTTATCAGATGCTGTCCGAAAAATCAAGGAACTCGTCTGTTTCGCTAAATTCCGTCATTTTTTATTCATCAAACAGTGCCTATTGCAATTCCATTTGCGAGATAAAACACGTTTCTCCCCCGCCTTCGGTGGGGGAGAAACCAATCGGAAATACTATCGCTATTTCCTTAGGATTAGATAAAGCGATTGACTTTTTCCCACAGACTGATATAATAAACAGGAAATTTGCGCTGTATCCGGCAACGGAACAGCAGCAGGAGGTAATAAAAGTGAATAAACAATCCGCAAAGTATGGGGACTTTGTCCTGACGGCGCTGTTCGCCGCCATCATTTTCGTGCTGGCTTTCACACCGATTGGTTTTATCAATCTGGTGATTATCAAAGCCACCATCATCCACATCCCGGTCATCATCGGCTCGATCGTGCTGGGACCGAAACGCGGGGCGATTCTGGGCGGCATTTTTGGCCTGACAAGCCTGCTCAGCAACTACATGACACCGTCCGTGCTCTCTTTCGCGTTCTGTCCCTTTATTCCTGTCCCGGGAACCGCGCACGGCAGCCCTCTGGCCCTCGTGATCTGCTTCGTTCCCCGCATTCTGGTGGGCGTTGTGCCGTATTATGTGTATCAGTTTGCGCAGAAGCTCTCAAAGAACAGCTCCAAGGGAGAATATCTTTCCCTTACGCTTGGCGGAATTTCAGGGGCTCTCACCAACACCGCGCTGGTAATGAGCCTGATTTATTTTCTGTTTAAAGAAGCCTATGCGACCGCCAAATCCATTCCGGTCAGTGCGGTAATCGGCGTCGTGCTCGGCATTGTCGGAACAAACGGCGTGCCGGAGGCTCTTGTGGCCGCCCTGATTACTGTTGCGGTATGCAAGCCGCTGCTGAAGCTGCGGAAAAAAGAATATGCCGGAGTTCAAAATCTTCCGAATAGAAAATAAGCAGGTGATTTTTTATGATTCTCGCCGTTGACGTTGGGAATACGAATACTGTCCTGGGCTGTATGGATGACGATAAAATCCACTTTACCGCCCGCTTTGCCACGGACCGTGCAAAGACAAGCGACGAATACGCGATTCTGGTGCAGAGCCTTTTTATGGTAAACCGCTGTCCTTTCTCAAAAGTAGAGGGCGGAATCATTTCCTCGGTTGTACCGGAGCTTTCTGTGGTTTTACAGGATGCGATTGAAAAATTGACGGGGAAAGTCTCTCTGATTGTCGGTTCCGGCGTAAAGACCGGGCTGAATATTCTGATCGACAATCCGGCGCAGCTCGGCAGCGACCTTGTCGTGGACGCGGTAGCCGCTTACGCCGGGTATCCGAAGCCCGCCATTATTTTTGATATGGGCACCGCCACGACCCTCTCTGTATTAGACACGCGCGGGAACTACATCGGCGGCATGATCATGCCCGGCGTACGCGTCGCCATGGAAGCGCTTTCCAGAGAAACCGCTCAGCTTCCGCACATCAGCCTGGAGGCGCCGAAAAAAATCACGGGAACAAACACGGTGGACTGTATGAAAAGCGGCGCTATCTTCGGGAATGCCGCCATGCTGGACGGCGTGATCGACCGCATCGAGGAAGAATTGCATCAGCACGTGACCGTCGTGGCTACAGGCGGACTTGCGCGCCACATTGTTCCCTACTGCAAGCGCAAGATCATTTGGGACAACGACCTTACTTTAAAGGGTCTGTACATCATCTATAAAAAAAATATCAAATAATTTACAGGGGCTGAAATCCGGTGGATTTCAGCCCCTCCTTTTTTTAATTCCTCTGTATGGACAGAAGTTCATCGTCCGCCGAGGAAAAAGCTGACAGCCCGGATCAGGAAAAATCCGGACATACTATCTTTGTTGCGAAACAACAGAGAGATTTTATGTTCGGAGCTGGGATTATGAAGAAAAAAGAAAAGGGACTGTCCGCGTGGCAGCTTACCATGATGGCGCTGGGAACGGTCATAGGGGGTTCCTTCTTTCTCGGCTCGTCGGTGGCAATTCACGCCGCGGGCCCGTCGATTTTACTGTCTTACATTTTAGCAGGGTTTCTGGTTTACTTTATCCTGTTCGCGCTGTCCGAAATGACCGTCGCCAATCCCGACTCGGGCTCTTTCCGTACCTTTGCGGCTCAGGCGTACGGGCAGGGCACGGGATTTGTCGTGGGGTGGGTGTACTGGACGGGAATGATTCTCGCCATGTCCAGCGAGGCCACCGCCGTCTCCATCCTTGTCAGGGAATGGGTGCCGAATCTTTCCATCCCGCTGTTCGGAAGCCTGATCATTATCATTGTAACCGCTCTGAATCTGCTGGGCGCGGACAAGCTCAGCAGGCTGGAAAGCGGACTGGCGGCAATCAAGCTGCTGGCCATCGTTTCCTTTGTGGTAATCGCCGCTTTGCTGATTGCCGGACTCTTCCCCGGAAGCCCGGCAGTCGGTACGGGAGCCCTTATGAAGGAGCCCCTGATGCCGGGAGGAATCAAAGGGATCGCCGGAAGCATGCTGATCGTCATGTTCGCCTATGCGGGTTTTGAGATTATCGGCCTCGCTTCTTCGGAAGCGGAGAATCCGCAGGAAACTGTTCCGAAAGCAATCAATTATACGGTGCTCTGCCTGGTCGGATTTTACATTCTCTCCGTCGCCGTGCTTCTCCCCCTGATTCCGACCGCCGATATTAACGAGGATACGAGTCCCCTGGTCGCCGCCCTGAACAGAAGCGGAATCGGATGGGCCGGTACCGCCATGAACCTGGTGCTGGTGACTGCCATCCTGTCCACTATGCTGGCGGCCATGTTCGGTCTTGGGCGGATGATGCGTTCGCTCGCGGAGGAGGGGCTTGCCCCCGTCTGGCTGAAGGATCAGAACGATGTTCCCCGCCGCGGAATCCTGTTTTCAGGTTTTTCCATGCTGGTGGGGCTGGGACTCGGTCTGCTGTTTCCGAGAGTTTACCTGTTTCTGATCAGCTCCGGCGGCTTTGCCCTGCTCTTCACCTATACGCTCATCATGGCGACCCATATCCGTTTTCGCAAACAGCACGGCTGTCCGCCGAACGGGAAATGTCAGGTAAAGGGATATCCCTACACCTCCCTGTTTGTCCTGCTTGCCCTGATCGTGATCATGGTCAGTATGCCCTTCGTTCCCGGACAGGCGTCCGGACTGATGGCAGGAATTTTTATGGTCATTTTTTATTCGCTGTGCTATGTCGCAGTCAGACTGTATTATCTTTCGAAGCATCCGGAGCTTTCCCGCGGAAACGCAGTTAAAAAAGATTTCAAGAAAAATCTTTCGGCTGAATTTTCCAAAGAGCTTACCCCGCCAAACACGAAAAACAACGACACCAATCGGAAATAAACGGTTTTTTTATTTGAACTCCACATATTTCCATGTTTTTAATTTGTTAACATTAATTTCTTAAAATTTTAAAAGCTGCTTAACCGCACAGACATAAGCGGACGATATACTTTTAATTGTTCCGAAAAGGTTTTTGCTCCTCCTTATGTATAAAGATATTATGATTACTGCCGTACGCCTGTCGGCACAGACGGAATACCGAACCGACAGGCAGGCAGACTAACAGCAGGTTCCCCTATGGGGATTCACATATACTCTTTTTCATTTCCCTCTTTTTTGCCCGTCTGAAAACAGGCGGTACAGGCGGCTCGCACCGGTGATACGGTATGAGCCGCTTTTATTTTACGTTGGAACCTTCTTAACTCTGTCAGCTGCATATTATAGAGAGTAAGGAGGTGTAATAATATGGCAAGAGGATTCTTCCCCTTCTGGTGGTGGTTCCAGCCCAGAAGGCGTCCGCCGGGGCCGCCTCATCCGCCGGGGCCGCCCCGTCCGCCAAGGCCACCCCATCCACCGGGACCACCCCGTCCGCCGGGGCCGCCTCATCCGCCGGGACCACCCCATCCGCCGGGACCACCCCATCCGCCGGGACCGCCTCATACGCCCGGCAGACCGGGACGCCAGCGTGGACATTAAAAAGCAAAGCGGGGGCAACACACCGCGTTCAAAATAAATTTCCATTCATAAATCAAGCGGTTTCGTAAAAATTAATCCTGAGGTGATTGATTTTTATGAATATTCCGTATTGCGGCTGGAATAAAAACGACAAAAATAATCCGTTTGAAGCCGGCGACTATGATTTTATGGAGTACAACGAGAAAGAAACAGAAAAAAATGACAGTGACGAAGACAATTCTTATCAGGATTTTCTTCGGAGCGATCGGAATCAGCCAAACTGAAAAAGCCGTCCCGGAATCCGGGACGGCTGTATTTTTCAGAGAGGAAAGGGAATCCTACTCGCGAGGTGATAATATGGCTGATATAGGGCCCGCGATGAAAAGCAAGTTTGACTCCCTGTCAAAGGATCTGAAAGAAGAAATTATGAAAAGGGATGTCAAAATCAATTCCATTCAGGATTTGATTAAGTGCCTGGACTCCATTGTCGCAGAGGGGTAACCCTCTGCTGCTTTTTCAGGGCCGCATGAATAGAACATGAAAAATCCCCAAATAATCGTTAGCTACGGTTGACTTCTCCTGTTTTTGTGCTATAATAGATATGTATTCTAAATGTACCAATGGAACTCGCATATTTATGTAAGTCATTGACCGTTTAATGATTTACATAAATGTGCGGTTTTTTATTTTACATGCGGATATAATATATTTGGAGGTGCTTTTTATGAATAAAGGTACAGTAAAATGGTTTAATCAGGATAAAGGATTTGGATTTATTTCCAACGACGAAGGCGGGGACGATGTGTTTGTCCATTTTTCCGCTATTACCGGTCAGGGATATAAATCTTTAACGGAAGGTCAGAAAGTTACTTTCGACACCGAGACAGATCCTCGCAACGGGAAACTGAAAGCTGCCAATGTTACTGTTGTACAATAACATTATGAAGCAAAAAAGGTCAAATTTTTCATAAAAATAAATTTGACAATCAAGCTGGTATCCTGTATACTGACAATAGTGCCTGACCTCACGGTCAGGCATATATTTTAAAAACGAGGTACTTCAATTGTTTAACAAAGACAAAACCCTGACATGCAGAGACTGCGGACAAGAATTCGTATTCACCGCAAGTGAACAGGACTTCTTCGCTGAAAAAGGATTCACTAATGAACCCACACGCTGCAAGGACTGCCGCAATGCCCGCAAAAACGCCGGAAAACCCCAGCGTGAAATGTTTGACGCTGTCTGCGCTTCCTGCGGAACAACCTGCAAGGTTCCTTTCCGTCCCAGGGACGACCGCCCGGTTTACTGTAGCGAATGCTTTTCCAAGCAAAGATAATTTAAGAATGCCGATTGCTGAAGTACGCCGTTTACGGCGTACTTTTTTGTCAATATTTCTCTTTCTTCAATCACACTATGGATTTATATTTCTATGTTATAATAAAAGAAATACACTTAGGAGGTGCTCTATTGAATACAAAGAAAAAAGCAATGCTGAAAAGCAAATTATTGGTATACAAGGTTTGCTATCAGCAGGCTGAAAAACAAAAGGACCATACACGCATGGACAAGATCGAAGTTTTCATAGACGAACTCCAGGAAGAAATCGATAGTATGGACTGAATGAGCGGCAATGCCCGTTCCCAATAACCGCCTCCGCTTGGTTGAACCAGATGCGGCTTTAAAAAGCCATGCCTGTTTTCATGAAGCCGGAGGTCTTTTTCTGTCTGCAGACTGCCGTCCATATCTTAACCGCATGATTGATATCGCTTCCGCGCTATGATAAAATGGAAAAAACACATATCAGGAGGACACCATGTCAAAAATTCGTATTGGAATGATCGGACTTGGAAATATAGCGCAGAAGGTTTATCTCCCGTTTCTTTCCGCGGAAAGAAACTGGACTTTGGCCGGGGGATACAGCCCTACGGAATGGAAAAGGAACCAGCTGTGCGGCATGTACCGGATCAAAGCGTTCCCCAATCTGACGGATTTGCTGAGGGAGACGGACGCCGTATTCGTGTCCTCGTCAACGGAGTCCCACTATGAAATCGTTTCAGAAGCTTTGAAGCACGGAAAAGACGTATATGCAGACAAACCGCTTGCGGCTACCTCCGACGAAGCGGAACAGCTCGCGGAGCTCAGCCTGCGATACGGCAGAAAGCTGATGGTCGGGTTCAACCGCAGATTTGCGCCGATGTATGTCCGGGCAAAAAACATGACGGACGCCGGCACGGCGCTGATTCGGCTGGAAAAGCACCGGGCGGACTCCATCCGGTCCGAAAACTATAGAATCACAATGCTGGACGACTATATTCATCTGGCAGACACTGCCCGCTGGTTCGCCGAGCCCGAGGGCGGCAGTCAGATCGGCGGTTCCGTCAAGGTGAATGAAAATCAGGAACTGATTTTTGCCCAGCACCAATATAAAGCGGAAAACGGCTGTACCGTCTTTCTGGATATGCACCGGAAAGCCGGTACCAATCTGGAAAGAATCGAGGTTCTCACCGAAGGGGCCCTCGTGCGGGTCTTGGACATGGATACTTTTGAAACCGAAGCCGGGGGAAAAACGGAAACGGAAACTCCGCCGGCCTGGGAAACCATTTTAAAACGCAAGGGATTTGAAGGGGCCATTCTCCATTTTATCAATTCCATTGAGGGAAATACCCAGCCGCTGGTAAACGGCGAGGAAGCATTGAAAACCCAAAGGCTTCTGGACACGATGATGCATATCGGAAATTAGGCCGTCGCGCAAGCCGCTTCAAAAATGGAATTGATATCTTCTACAATGGAAGCGTCAATCAGGTCGTGCTCCGACATGTTCCGCATCAGCATAATCGCCCTGCTGTGCGGCATAGCCGGACGGTACGGCCTGTCCTCCGTCAGGGCCTGATAGATATCCACGCAGCACAGAAGCCGGGAATTAAAGTCAAGCCTGTTCCCGTCAAATCCATACGGGTACCCTTTCCCGTTCAGCTTTTCATGATGATTGGCCGCCCAGTCGGCGATCTCTTCAAACCCTGTGATTTCTTCCAGCGTTTTGCGGGTATAAAACGGATGGGACTGTATGACCGCGATTTCATTCGCATCCAGAGTACCGGGTTTGTCCAGAATTTCATTGGGTATCATCAGTTTTCCCAGATCGTGCAGATCAGCGGCAATCCGCATTTTCCAATAGGTCTCTCTGTCAAATTCATAATAATCGCACAGAATCCCGGTCTTCTCACTGATCCCGCGCGAATGCGAACCGGTAAACGGCGATTTGGCGTCAATAATATTGCTGAATATTCTGGAAACCGTGCGCATTTCCTGATAGCTGAACTCCCTGTGGACGGTGGGGGTAACTACGCGCAGCGCCTGGAATACGAAATTGTCATCCATATTCAGCCAGAATTCAATATTTCTGCTCAGCTCCAGAAAAACATCGATAAAATCCGGGTCGAAAATCGGGAATTTTTTAACCCGGGCTTCGATATCGGCGTGCTTCTTTCCTTCGGAAAAATAGATGGCGACGAAATCGGCCAGAGCGATAATCCTTGAAAACATCGGGATTTCCTTGCCGGAAATGCCGAAAAATCCGCTGCCGTCATAATGTTCGTGATGATAGAGAATAACATTCGGTATTTTATGAAAGAAAGGGAAAAAATTAATGTTTTTCTCCCCCTCCACGCAATGCATCCTGTCTAGCTCCGCTTTTCTGTAGTTTTCAATGCCATCTACCTGGATCAGTGCTTTGGTCACGCCGTTATCGTGCAGAAGCGAATAGGAAATCAGGTCGAACAATTCCGTATTGGATAAATTGATTTTCTGCCCGATTCTTGCGGCAATATAGGCCACCCTTCTGCCGTGATTGGTAACGTCGCTGATTAAATCCTTTTCTACGAAGTCAAGCGTATAGGAAAGAGAATTCAATAGTTCATTTACATTAAAATCCATGATCACAATCTCCATGTTTGCAGTTTGGTAAATTATAACATTTATTTTATAATAATACAAGAAATGACTTTTTATGACCATGTATCAAAATTTACAGATTTTAAATCTAAAAAATCCACCCACGCTGCACAAACCTCCCTTTCCGCCTGCGTCTAAGCAAGCGGAAAAACGGGCATATTCCTGACAGAAATATCCTTTTTATTCTGTTTGGTCAGGAGGATTTGCATGAAGAAAAACAAAAAAAATTTCTGGTTTATTTTTTTCACTGTGGCTATTCTGTCCTTTACGCTGCTCTATCTCGGTATAAAATATCTGCTCGGAAATCCGGTCACCCTGCAGAATATTGCCGCATATATCATCCTTTCCCTGATTTTCGGCGCCGTCTCCTCCGTTTTGTATCTGCTGCAGCTGAAAATCATGTGCTTTGTCTTCGTGCTGGGACTTTTCGTGGGATACCTTGATATGTTCCGGACATTTCTGGGAAGCAGAAGCGGGTGGGAGGACCTGGCCGGCCTTTTATCCCTGTTCACCTGGATGGCCATCGGGCTTTGCGCCGGCACCGTATTGCAGTTCCTCTCCTATTGTTATCACAAAATCCGGTATCGCGGAAAAGACTGAACGTTTTGTCATGCCAAGGGCGGATGCATCATAAGATTTGATAAGAATCATAATTGGAAGAGGTGCATCCTTATGCTGGTCGAGATACCGTATAACCGGGAACAGGTAGCCGAATACGCCAAAACGTGGGCTCTTTTGAGGAACCGCGCCTTTATGAATTTCGATAAAATGGGCGGCGACTGTACCAATTTTGCCTCGCAGTGCATTTATGCCGGAAGCAGGGTGATGAATTACACCCCCATTTTCGGCTGGTACTACAAAAGCAGCAATGACCGTACCCCTTCGTGGAGCGGCGTTCAATATCTTTTTAATTTCCTGACGACAAACAAGGAAGCGGGACCTTATGCGGAGCAGGTCGACGTAAGTTCTCTGGAGGTTGGGGATATTGTTCAGCTCGGCAACGCCGAAAACCACTTTTACCATTCCCCCGTCGTTGTGGGTATCACTGAGCAGGATATTTTTATCGCCGCCCATACGTACGACGCATACATGCGGCCGCTGAGCAGCTATTTTTACAGTACCATCCGCTACTTACATATCAAAGGTGTAAGGAAATATCAATGAAATTTTTCCGGGGTTGGAAAAAGAGAACAGCATGTTTCCGAAAATCATTTACAAATACTTCCAATAATGATAGAATGAAATAGCTATGAACGGGCAATTTGAAGGAAAGGCAGATCTGTATGGGAGTAAAACTGAAAAATCTGATGGAATCCCTGCTTTTGACCAAAATGGACGAGGTAATCGATAAGCTGGATTGCTGTAAATGTGAGAAATGCCGGATGGACATCGCTTCTTACGCATTGAACAGACTCCCGCCCAAATATGTTGCCACCTATGAAGGCGAGGTTTATTCCAAGCTGGATACGCTGTCCACACAATATGAAACGGATTTGCTCAACGCATTGTTTCAGGCCGCAAAGGTGGTTTCGGAAAACCCTCACCATACTCTTCCCACTGAAATTTCTTCTGAAAATAATACGCAAAAATAAAAGGAGTTCCGCCAGAAAAACGGAACTCCTTTTATTTTTTTAATTTAGATTGAAATTTTTAGCGCTATGTCGTACAGGCTCCTGTCAAAAACGCGCTCCATCTCAAGCGCTTCCGTAATATCCAGATCAACGATCTTGCCATTCTGCATCACAACGACCCTGTTGCCCCGGCCTTTGTACAGAAGATCGGCGGCATGGAATCCCATCACGCTGCCGGCCACACGGTCACGGAGCGTGGGCGACCCGCCGCGCTGTACATGGCCAAGTACCGTAGCCCTGGTTTCGATCCCCGTCTTTTCTTCAATATCCTTTGCCAGCTTGTCTACTCCACCGACGCCCTCGGCCACCACAATGATAAAATGCTTTTTACCCGTTTTCTGGGTAAACATCATACGGTTGATGATGTCCGTCTGAAAATCGAAGGGAACTTCCGGAACAAGGATGGTCGTTGCACCGACCGCAATGCCGGTCTGGAGTGCCAGATCCCCGCATTTCCTGCCCATTACTTCTACAACACTGCAGCGGTCATGCGACTCGGTCGTATCGCGCAGACGGTCAACCATCTCCACGGCCGTGTTCATGGCGGTGTCAAAGCCAATGGTATATTCACTGGCGGCAATGTCGTTGTCAATCGTACCCGGCACGCCTACACAGGGAATTCCTTCCTTGGTAAGGTCGCGCGCACCGCGAAAAGAACCGTCTCCGCCAATGACCACGATGCCCTCGATGCCCATGTCGCGGCAATTGTCGGCCGCCTTTTTTACGCCGTCCGGAGTATTGAATTCCGGGCTGCGGGCCGTAAACAAGGCCGTACCGCCGTGATGAATAATATCCGAAACACTGCGCAGATTCATTTCAAAGACGTCGCGGTTCAAAAGGCCGTTGAAGCCTCTGCGTACGCCCATGACTCTCATTCCATAAGAAATACCGGCCCTTGCTACCGCCCGGACGGCTGCGTTCATTCCCGGCGCATCTCCCCCGCTGGTCAGAACCGCAATTGTTTTTGCATTCATGATGATACCCCCTAAATTCGTTGCTTTGCCATATCTAAATTATAGTATATCAGGCAAAGAAGAATCAACCGGTGAATATGGACAAAAGTATCTGCTATATGGATTATTGTTGTATTTCCTTCACAACCGCCACATTTTTTTCTCCGAGCAGATTTTTTAATTCCCGCACCAAAATATCGTTGACGCTGACATACATGGAAAAGGGAGCCCGCACCAGCTTTTTGGTATTGACAAAGTAAATATAAAGCGGCGTCCTGCCGTCAAAAATGGCAAGGTATTTTTTGGCCCGGTCATAAAGCTCCGACTCCTCCTGCGGCACTTTGATGTAAAGCCCCGGGTGTGCGGGCTTTGCGGCTCCCGCACTTTTTTCGGAACCCCCGTGAAGGGAAGGAGCGGGACCGACCGACTCGCAGACCAGCTTGGCCTCTTCGTCTTCGCGCATACTGATTCTGCCGAACATCTTCACGATTTTCCCTTCCGTGATCCACTCGGCATACTGGGCGAGGATTTTCGGAAAAACCAGGACCTCCATAGAGCCGAACATGTCTTCCAGCGTAACAAAGGCCATCGTGGTATTGCTCTTGGTCACTTTCATTTTTACGCCGGCAATAATCCCGAGGAGAGTCACCGTATCGCCGTCGTGAAAGCGTCCTCCGTCCTCCCTTGCGTCGTCAAGGATATCGCCGGTGCGGCTTGCGTGGACTGCATCATACTGATTGATATATTCTGCCATGGGATGGCCGGAAAGATACATGCCGGTCACTTCTTTTTCCATGGAGAGCTTGTCGCCGGCACTGAAATCGGGCATGGCCGCTATGGAATACTCCTCATCGTCCGCCGTCTGGGCGGGGGTGTCGAAAAAGCCCATCTGGCCGTCCACATTGCGGCGCTTGTCGTCGTCGAGATGATCCATGATATTGCCGACACTGGTCAGCATCTGTCTGCGGTTGACGCCAAGGCCGTCCAGCGCCCCGCATTTGATCAGGCTTTCCAGCGCGCGCCGGTTCAGTTCGCCGTACATACGCTTGCAGAAGCCGTAAAACGTGGTATACTGCCCGTTTTCTTTCCGGTCGCGCAGGGTGCTGACAATGAATCCCCTGCCCAGATTTTTCACGGCGAGCAGGCCGAAGCGGATGTCCTTCCCCGCAACGGTGAAGCCGACGCCGCTCTGGTTGACGTTGGGCGGCAGCACGCGGATGCCCAGGCGCATACACTCGGCTATGTAAGCCGCCAGCTTATTGTTGTTGTCCAGCACGCTGGTCATCAGCGCCGCCATATATTCGCGCGGATAGAAGCATTTGAGCCAGGCGGTCTGATAGCTCAGCAGAGCGTAGGCCGCGGCGTGGGATTTGTTGAAGGCGTAGGACGCGAAGCTTTCCATTTCGCCGTAGATGGCTTTTGCCGTCGGCTCGTCCACCCCACGGCGGATGCAGCCGTCCACTTCAACCTCTCCCTTTTCGTTGGTCAGCCCGTAGAGGAAGATTTCCCGTTCCCTCTCCATTACGGAGGCTTTTTTCTTGCTCATCGCACGGCGCACGATATCCGCGCGCCCCAGCGAATAGCCCGCCAGCGTACGGAAAATCTGCATCACCTGTTCCTGATAGACAATGCAGCCGTAGGTAACGTCCAGAATGTCCTTGAGAAGCGGATGGCGGTAAGAAACCCTTTCCGGATGATGGCGGTTTTCGACATAGCGCGGAATGGATTCCATCGGCCCCGGGCGGTAAAGCGAAATGACCGCGATGAGGTCTTCGATGTATTCGGGCCTCAGCTGCATAATGACACTGCGCATCCCGGCGGATTCAAACTGGAACACGCCGTCGGTCGCGCCGCTGGAAAGCATGGCGTACACCTTTTTATCGTCCAGCGGAATGTCCTCGATCTGAAAGCCCGGCCGCTGCGCGGCGATCATATCCTGTGCGTCGCGGATGACGGAGAGATTGCGCAGGCCGAGGAAGTCCATCTTCAGCAGACCGAGCTCCTCCAGCGCGGTCATGGTATACTGCGTGACTACGGAATCGTTGTTTTTGGCAAGCGGCACATACTCCGCGACCGGCCTGTCCGTAATGACGACGCCCGCGGCGTGGGTGGAGGCGTTGCGCGGCATTCCTTCCAGCTTTCTTGCCATATCGATCAGCTCGTGAATCTGGGGGTCGGTGTCGTAGCGCTGCCTTAAATCGGCGGAAGCTTTGAGCGCCTTTTCCAGCGTGATGTTCTGTTCCATCGGCACCAGCTTCGCGACCCCGTCCACCGTCGCGTAGGGAATCGCCATGGCGCGGCCCACATCGCGGATGGAGCCCCGCGCCGCCATGGTGCCGAAGGTGACGATCTGAGCGACATGGTCCGCGCCGTATTTCCGCACCACGTATTCGATCATTTCCTGTCGGCGTTCGTCGGAAAAGTCGATATCGAAGTCCGGCATACTGACACGCTCCGGGTTGAGAAAGCGTTCAAACAGCAGATTGTACCGAATGGGGTCGATTCCCGTAATCCCGATGCAGTACGCCGCAAGGCTTCCCGCACCGGAGCCTCTTCCCGGCCCCACCGGGATACCGGCTTCCTTCGCATAACGTACAAAATCGTAGACGATCAGGTAGTAATTGACGTACCCCATATGCTCAATGGTATTTAATTCATATTCCAGCCGCTCGGCCAGTTCCTTTGCGGGATTCTCGCCGTAATATTTGTAAAGGCCCTCGTAGCATTTGTCACGGAAAAAAGCCGTGTTCTCCTGCCCATTCGGCGTATCAAAATGCGGCAGCTTGGTTTTGCCGAATTCAAACTCCACATTGCACCGCTCCGCGATACGGACCGTATTGTCGGCGGCCTCCGGATGGCCCGAAAACAGGGCGCGCATTTCTTCTTCGCTCTTGTAATAAAACTGGTTGCTGCCGAATTCCATACCGTCCTTATCCTCAACCGTATGGTTGGTCTGGATACAAAGGAGGATATGATGCATTTTATTGTCTTCCTGGCTGATGTAATGGCAGTCGTTGGTCACAATAAGCGGGATTCCCGTTTCCTCCGAAAGCTTTATGATGGACGGATTGATGCGTTTTTGCTCCCTCAAACCGTGATCCTGCAGCTCCAGATAGAAATTGTCCTCTCCAAAAATAGAACGGTAGCGAAGGGCGGCTTCCTTCGCCCCGGCATAGTCGCCCGCGGTCAGGGCGCGCGGGATTTCTCCCGCAAGGCAGGCGGAAAGGGCAATAAGCCCCTCGTGGTGCTCCCTTAAAAGGTCGAAATCCACACGCGGCTTGCTGTAAAAGCCTTCCGTCCATGACTTCGACACAAGGGCGATCAGATTCTGGTAGCCGGTGTTGTTTTCACAGAGAAGGACCAGATGCCGATGCTCCGAGTCCAGCTCGTGCACCTTGTCAAAACGCGTGCGCTGCGCGACGTAGACCTCGCACCCGATGATCGGCTTGATGCCGCGCTTTTTGGCTTCCTTATAAAAATCGACCGCGCCGTACATGACCCCGTGGTCGGTAATCGCTACGGCGGTGTCCCCCCGCTCAGCGGCGGTATTCAGCAGCTCCGTGATACGGCACGCGCCGTCCAGCAGGCTGTACTCGGTGTGCAGATGCAGATGAACAAACATGTGCGGTACCCTCCTGTCAGTTCTTTATAATACTCTTGCAAACTCCATAATGCGCTGCAGACGGTGGTTCACCCCGGACCGGCTGAGCGGTTCGGAAAGCGTTGCCCCGAGCTCGCGGAGCGACATTTCGGGATACCGGCAGCGCAGCACGGCAAGCTCCCGCAGTTCCTCCGGCAGCGCGGACAAGCCCCCGGCTGAACGGATGATCTTTTCGATTGCAACAATCTGCGCCGCCGCGGCGGACGCCGTCTTGTCGATATTCGCCGTCTCAAAATTGGTTTTCCGGTTGACGTTGTTGCGGACCTCTTTCAGCATCTTGACCTGCATCAGGCTCATGGCGGCCTTTCCGGCGCCCATAAAGGTCAGGAAATCCGCGACATGCTCGCTCCCCTTGATATAGACTACATACGAGCCCTTCCGGTTCAGCAGTCCCGGCTGCAGGTCAAGCTCATAGATTTCGCTGATGAAGGCACATAAATCCTTAGCAAGATTCATAAACGGCACCACGAATTCCAGATGATAATCCTTGATGGGGTCGGTCACGGTGCCGCAGGAAAGAAAAACGCCCCGCAAAAACGCGCAGGCGCAGCAATCATTTTCCATATTGGCACGGTTGATCCGAAGATGGATCTCTTTTCCCGTGTGCCCGAAACAGGAAAGCACCTCTTCCCTCTGTCCGCCGCCGGATACGGCAACGGTAAAAGCGCTTTTGCGCTCTTTTCGACGCAGCAGAGAGGTGGAAATATCCACGATCACCCCCACGGTTTCCGCGGTAAGCTGCGCGGCCCTGTGGGCGGCGGCGGTGTTTTCAATCGTCAGGGAAATGGCATTTTGAGAAAAGCTGCGGCCAAATAAAAGCATGCCGTAGCATTCCGCTTTCCGGCAGCAGGAATTTTGCGGCATCGCCTGACAAAGTTCGGTTTTTGTTTCAGACGCGAATGACATTTTTGCACGCTCCCGATTCTGTTATTGCTTTTGAATATCGCGATGGTTGACGCTTGTCCTCCGGTTCTGTTCCAGCAGATGATTGTACAGAAGCTGGGCCAGGGCAACGGAGCGGTGATGTCCGCCGGTACAGCCGATCGCGATCACAAGCTGGCTTTTGCCCTCGTTGCAGTAGAGCGGGATCATGTAATCGATCAGATTCAGGAAGCGTTCGATAAAGCCCTGCGTCTGCTCCCATTTCATAACATAACTGCGCACCGGCTCGTCAAGTCCGGTCAGGTTGCGCAAATCCTCAACATAGTAGGGGTTGGGCAGACAGCGCACGTCAAACACCAGATCCGACTCGGCGGGAATCCCGTACTTGAATCCAAAGGAAACGCAGTGGATCATCAGCGCGTCGGAGGAATCTCCCAGAAACAGGCTGGAAATGCGTTCTTTCAATTGCGCGGGCGAAAGATACGAGGTATCGATGATATAATCCGCGCATTCGCGGACCGGCTTTAAAACATCCCGTTCCAGCTTTACGGCCTGTTCCAGCGAGCCGAGGCAGTTTTCCACCAGCGGATGCTTACGGCGGGTTTCCTTAAACCGGTTCATCAGCACAGAATCGTTCGCGTCCAGAAACAGGATTTTATATTCCTTATTTTCGCTTTTCATCTGGTCCAGCGTTTCAAACAGGCTGGAAAACATGTCCCCTCCGCGGATATCGGTGACGACCGCCACCCGGGAGAGAGTGCCTTTCGCCTGTTTGGACATTTCGTAGAAAGCGATAATCAGCTTGGGAGGAATATTATCCACACAATAAAAGCCGATATCCTCCAATGCGTCAATGGCGCGGGATTTCCCCGCGCCTGAAAGGCCCGTAATAATTAGAAACTCCATAATTCCTCCCTAACTGCCAATGGTTTTCACTTCGCATTCCAAAGATACCTTCGTCTGCTGATAAACCGTATCCTGAATGATTTTAATCAGCTCCGTCACATCCCGGCAGGTTGCTCCGCCGGTATTGACAATAAAGCCCGCGTGCTTGGGGCTGACCATCGCGCCCCCCACCGTTCTTCCCTTCAGGCCGCAGGACTCGATCAGGGTGCCGGCAAAGTGGCCCTCCGGCCGTTTAAACACGCTTCCCGCACTCGGCAGCTCCAGCGGCTGCTTTGATTTTCTGCGGCTGTAAAGGTCATCCATTTCCGCCGAAATTTCATCCTGATCCCCCGGCTTCAGATCGAGCCTGAGCTCCAGAATGGTGTATCCGTTGTCGGTATAGGCACTGCGGCGGTAACCCAGCTGCAGCGCTTCGCCGGACAGCGTGCCGATTTTCCCTTCCTTTGTAACATGCGTGCAGGAAAGAAGTACGCTCTTCATTTCCTTATTGTAGGCGCCCGCATTCATAAACGCGGCTCCGCCCGCCGCTCCGGGAATTCCCCAAGCGAACTCAAGGCCGGTCAGCGAATGCTCTCTGGCAAAAACGCAGACACCCGCCAGGGATGCGCCCGCACCGCAGGACACCGTACCGTCCGGGTTCTGTCTGATTTCGCGGAACTCGCCGTCCAGCGCGACAACCGCTCCCCGTATCCCGCCGTCGCTCACCAGCATGTTGGAGCCGTTGCCGATCGGCATCAGCGGCACTTCCAGTTCGGCCGCTGCGCAGTACAGTTTCTGGATTTCCGCACGCGAGGACACGGTAATAAACAAATCCGCCGGTCCTCCGATTTTAAAGGTGGTGTGCCGGCTCATCGGTTCCTTGCGGATGACTTTACAGCCCAGGTCTTCCGCCGTCAAGGCAAGCTGTTCTAAATGATTCATCGTTTCCTCCGGCTATTCCGACAGTGTCAATCGGAATCATTTTTACTGTAATAAAGGATCGCTAAAAACATTCGTATATTCTCTGAGGTATGCCTGAAAACGTTCCACGCTGGAATTCACCACAAGCTCCTCTGGAAAATCCACTTCCTTCAACAGCGCCAGCGACCGGTCAAAACAGCCCACCAGGCTGGAAAAATGGGAATCCGTGTTGACAATGACCGGCACATCGCGCTTTTTACAGATTTCCATGATTTTTTTGCAGTTGGGGATGGACGACTCCCTTCCGGTAAAGCTGCTTTCGTTCAGCTCCACCAGCTTTCCCCGACGCCCGAATTCCGGGATCACCGACTCGTAGTCGTACCGGTATTTCTGCGTACCGCTGTGCCCGATTACATGAATATGCGGATTTTTCGCAATATTCATCCATGCGTTTGTAACTTCCTCGACAGTCGGCCTTTCCTTCGGAATCGCTTCCGCGTGGATGGAGGCAACCACCCAGTCCATCGTAGAGATGCTGTCCTTTTCAAGGTCGATATTGCCGTCAAAATCAATGATATTGGTCTCCTGCCCGCGCAGGACAAGCACCCCTTCCAGAAGATGAGGAACGATCCGTAAATTGTGGAAGTACCAGCGGCCCGGCGCGCCCGGCATGGTGATGCCGTGGTCGGTAATGGCGATGGCATAGAGCTTCTTTAAAAACGCTGCGTGTACCATTTCCTGTAAGGTGCTGTAGGCGTGTGTGGACGCGATTGTATGCGTATGCGTATCTGCGATGATATTCATGTTTACTCCCAGCTTCTATACCCTTATTCCATATTAGAAATCCAGATCCAGTTTTTTTTCTGATTCCTGCAGCACGGAAATATCCATGCCGAGGTTCTGCATCAGCTCCTGCGCCGCGTTGTAGCCCATCTTTTTCTGACGGTTGTTCATGGCGGCCACCTCGATGATGATCGCAAGGTTTCTGCCCGGCTTTACCGGAATGGTCAGCACAGGCACCTTGATGCCGAGAATTTCCGTGTATTCGCTATCGATGCCCATGCGGTCGTAAACCTTGTTATTGTCCCAGATTTCCATGTTGATTACCATGTCGATCTTTTCCGTCAGCTTGACGGCGCCCATGCCGAAAATGCGGCGGGCGTTAATAATGCCTATGCCGCGAAGCTCAATAAAATGCCGAATGTTATCCGGGGCCTGTCCAACCAAAGATTTGGCGGACACCTTGCGTATTTCCACCGCGTCGTCCGCTATCAGGCGGTGACCGCGCTTAACCAGCTCAATGGCTGTTTCGCTTTTGCCGACGCCGCTGTCGCCGACCAGAAGGATTCCTTCGCCGTAAACCTCGATCAGCACCCCATGGCGCGTAATCCGCGGGGCAAGCTCCACGTTCATGAAGGAAACAAGGGAAGCCACCAGGCTGGAGGTTGTCTCCGGCGTTGTTAAAAGCGGTATTTCATGGGCTTTGACTGCTTCCAGCAGTTCGGACATCGGCTCTATGCTGCGCGCAATGATCGCGGCGGGAGGTTTTTGGGAAAAAATCTCATTCAGAACCGTGCTGCGTTTATCGGAGGAAATCGACCTCAGAAAGGAGGCCTCCGCGTTGCCGAAAATAATAATGCGTCTTGTATCGTAATAATCATAGAACCCGTTCAGTTCCAGTCCCGGACGGTTGACATCCGTGGAAGAAATCAGAATATCTTCAGGGTCTCCGGGCATATAAATCGTATCCAGCGACAGCTCGCCGATCACCTTGGACAGAGGCACCGTAAAATTGCTAGTCAAAAAAACACCTGCTTCCCTCTTTTTATAATATATAGAATATTATGATATATTTATTATATCTCAACCGGCGAAAAGTTTAAAGCCAATAATTAAATAATATCGCACACTTTCAGAAAGACACCCCCACCCGCAGTTGCCTGCAGCCGGAGGTGTTTGCTGTCCGTTTTCACGGCGTCATTCATTTCATTGCCAGGGGTAAATAAAGCAGTTTTTCACGGGCTATCCGCTTTTGGAGGTGACGCTGATATTTGCCATATAGCTTCCGTACACCCAAGTGCTTACGGAATTCCCCACGCTGATGGTGACCGGCATTTCCGTGTGTCCGGTAAAATTTTCCTTGCCGGACATATCGATCTGAGCGGAAAGACTGTTTTCCGTCAGTTTGGAAATCTCAGACTCCGGCCCGACCACCGTAACCGTCAGGGTCTTGGTATAAACGGTGGCGGACTTGTCGGCCGCGAGATTTTTAACGGTGAAATTATTGACCACCATTTGCCGCGTGGACATGGAACTCAAATCCAGCGTAACCTTGGCAACCGGAACATTACTCAGATTCTTGCAGGTAGCCGGAAGGGTGACGTTCACGTCAAAGGAATTTCTCGTCGGGCTGATGCCCGAAAAATCCAGCGGAGCAAGACTGATCTCCGTCAGGTTGGCCAGCACATCCTGCGGACCCGCCACCTCGATGGTCTGAGGGTCAATTTTGATCTGGCCGGAGGCAAACGACAGGCCCAGAGGCTTGTTGGTAAAGCTCACGTTGAGAGGCAGGACCTGCCTTGCAAGGACGGGGATGGTGACATCCACCTTCTGCTCGCTCATTTTCAGCTTGTTGCTCGTAATTTTATTGCCGTTTGCATCGTACATGACCAAATCGGTCGTAAAGCTCTTGGATTCTCTCAGCGTGTCGCTGATCTCGTACTGTACGGACACCCTGTTGATCTGTGAGACTTCCTTTTCAGGGCCAGAAACTGTGACCGTGTCACTGCTGAAGGTAGGTGAGCTGACAAAGAAAGCGGGATCGGACTGATAACCCGACTTGTATTTGATGTCATTCTGGATGGTAAAGGTCTTTTCCGCATACCGGTCCACCGTGATGATCGCCTGGCTGGGGGAAATGGAAACCCAATCGTAATCGGAAAGGGTCCCTTTTTTCTGGACCGACAAATTAAACGTGTAGCTTCCGGGACTGGTAATGGTGGAAGCCAGCGGAGCCACAACCTGCATATCGGAAGCCTTGATCTGATTGACAATCAGGCTGTTGCCTTTAATGGATACGGTCGCGGTCTGATCGACCGGACTGAAAACCTTTAACCCGTCCTCCTGCGCTGCGTCCGACAGATTGATAACAACCGGCACCTCGGTGATCTGCCTTGGAAACTCCTCGGTATTTCCGGTAGCCATAAAAATCCACAGGACGATGGAGAAAAGGACGGAAAACAGCATTACAAATTTATCGTCATAAAATAAACGTCCTATGTTAAATTTTCTATTCTTCATTTCTTTTTTGCCCTCCTGATCGAAGGGATGATGCTCTGGCGCTTTTCGCCGGGTTCGGCCTCACTGGTCAGAATCAGGCTTTCCAGCTCGCTTTTCAGCGTTTCCCTGGTATAATTGCGCGTAAGGACGCCGTTTACGGCAACGGAAATCTGCCCCGTCTCTTCGGACACCACAACCACAACGGCATCGGAGTTCTCACTCATGCCGATCGCGGCGCGGTGGCGGGTACCGAGTTCAATGCTGACGCTGTCGTTCTTTGTCAGCGGCAGAATACAGCCCGCGGCATAGACCATACCACTGCGCATAATCATGGCGCCGTCGTGAAGCGGAGCCTTGTTGAAGAAGATATTGCAGATAATGGGCGAGGACGGAATCGCATTCACCACCGTGCCCGTATCAATAATATCGCCCAGCTTTGTCTGCATTTCAAAAACAATCAGAGCGCCCGTTTTCTGTTTCTGCAGAACCGCCGCGGCATCCACAACGGCATTTACGCCCCTGCGGTTTTGCTGCCTCAGCGTTTCAAGGTCATCGTTTGAAACCCCGAACAGCCAGTGCTTATTCCCTATTCCGCTGCGGCCGATCTGTTCCAGCGCACGCCGGATTTCCGGCTGAAAGACCACCATAATGGCCACAACGCTGAATTGAAAAAAATAGGTCAGCAGGTTTTTCATCATATAAAGCTTCAGGGCATAGGACACACCCCACACCGCCAGAAGCACAATAATTCCTTTAATCAGCTGTTCCGCTCTTGTTTCACGAACCAGTTTTATTCCACTGTAAATGATAAAGGAAACCAGAATGACGTCCAACGCATCGGAAACACGAAACAGTTTCACAATACCGATAAACGAATTCCATATGGTTACAACGACATCCATAACTTACTTCCTTCCGTCAGAATAAAACACATCCCTTATAATTTTAACATATATAATTTGATATGCAATCCTTTTATCTTTATTTTCAGATTATTTTCATCAGAGTCGCAACAAAATTGTTAATTTCGCCCAAATTGCTGAAAGCGGACGGACAGACCCGCACGGTACCCTGTGTCAGGGTCCCCATAAAATCATGCGCCGCAGGCGCACAGTGCAGTCCCGCACGCACCGCAAAGCCGCGGGCGTTCAGTTTCTGTGCGACAGTCTCGCTGGGAACGTCGCCCACATTGAACGAAAGTACCGGGGCGAAATACGGCGCATCCGGCTCCGCCGTGTAAAGCTTCACATTTTTTATTTCCGACAGTTTTTTATACAGATGCCGGATCAGCGACATCTCATGCTGATAGATCGTGTGGACCCCGCGGCTTTGCACGAACTCGATTCCCGCCCGCAGCCCGGAGATGCCCGGCATGTTCTGAGTGCCGCTTTCCATGTGGTCCGGCATGCTGGAAGGCTGTTCAAGCAAAAGGGAGTTGGTCCCGGTTCCGCCTTCAATAATCGTGGGAAGCGCCGCGCCGTCCGGCGTAATCAGCATACCGGTCCCCATCGGACCGTAAAGGCCCTTATGGCCTGCAATACAGAGATAGTCGAAACCGCCGTCCGCCATATCGATCGGCAGAACGCCCGCCGACTGTGCGCAGTCGACCGCGATCGGGATGCCGTAAATATGGCCCAGGGCGGCAATGCGCTCGACGGGCAGCCGGATTCCCCAGACATTGGAGGCGTGTGTACAGACAATCAACTTTGTGTTTTCCTTGAGCGCACTGCGGAAAGCGTCTACCGTGGCGTCGTTATCGCCCGGAAAAACCCGCGCTCTGGTAACAGTCACTCCGGACTCCATCAGTTTTTGCAGGGGCCGCATGACGGCGTTGTGCTCAAGGCAGGAAACCACCGCGTGGTCGCCTGGCCTGAGCAGTCCTTTTATCACATAATTCAGCGCATGCGTACAATTCAGAGTAAATACAACGCATTCCGGCCCCGGTGCATGAAAAAAATCGGCCGCTGCCTTACGGCAGCGGTAAACCTCCTCTGCCGCTGCAAGCGACATACTGTGGCCGGCGCGTCCTGGGTTGGCCCCATAATTTCTCAAAGCAACATTTACCGCACTTAGAACGGAATTCGGCTTTGGATACGTAGTCGCGGCATTGTCAAGATAAATCATAAGGATCCGTCTCTTTCCGCTCGTCCAAGTATTTTAATGCCGGCACCGACTAAAATACTTTCCGCCTCATCCGTCCTGTCGGGAACATATATACTGTAACCGCAGCCGGCACGGTTGCCGCTCGGTGTTCTTTCAACATAAGCTTTAATACCATAGCTGAACAGGATGTCGCGGCTCTTCATGGCATACGTGATTGAACTAATCAGAATCATCGGTTTGCTCATGATAATCACCTCTCTGTTTTTACTACAGAGTATGCCGAAAACATGCCTTTTGACTATCGGTTATGATTCAATAAGACATACCGCGTGAGCGGCGATTCCCTCGCCCGCACCCGTAAAACCAAGATGCTCCTCGGTGGTGGCCTTCACGCTGATTTGATCCAAGCCAACCCCGCAGGCCGCCGCCAGCCTTTCCCTCATGGCCGCGATATAGGGTTTTAATTTCGGCGCCTGTGCAATGACCGTGGCGTCAATATTTGCAATACGATAATTTTTTTGAGCGAGAAGCGTACAAACCCTCGTAAGCAGCACAAGGCTGTCCGCGTTTTTGAAAGCGGGGTCCGTGTCCGGAAAATGCGTCCCGATATCGCCGAGAGCGGCGGCCCCCAAAAGCGAATCGGCGACGGCGTGGGCAAGCACGTCCGCGTCGGAGTGGCCCAGAAGGCCCTTGTCATAAGGGATTTCGACACCGCCTAAAATCAGCTTTCTGCCCTCCGTCAGCCGGTGTACGTCGTAGCCGTGGCCGATCCTCATAGCGGTACCTCCCTGCCTTTTAAAATGGCCTGCGCAATTTCCACATCTTCCATCGTGGTCAGCTTGATATTCGTATATGTTCCCATGCACAGATGCACCTTAACCCCTATATGTTCAACCAGCTGGCAGTCGTCCGTGTAATCTGCCCCGTCCGCCCGGGCCTGTTGCATCGCCCGCTGGTAAAGTCCCCGTTCAAACACCTGCGGGGTCTGGACCGCCCACATGGTGGAACGCTCCGGAGTGGAAACCACGTAATTATTTTTCCCGATTATTTTAATTGTATCCTTGACGGGAACCGCAAGCGCGGACGCGCCGCACTCATAGGCGTCTTCCACCGACGCGTTGATTTCTTCGGGAGTAATCAGCGCTCTTGCCCCGTCGTGAACGGCAAAATAGGCGGCATTTTCCGGCACCGCGGAAATCCCCGCAGCAACGGACTGCTGCCGGGTAGCGCCCCCTTCGACGATCGCGGTTACTTTTTTGATTCTATATTTCTGAATCTCGTTTCTGACTTGGGCAATATCTTCTTCCCGGCAGACCGCAACGATACTCTGGATTAATTCCGCGCTGCTAAAGGCGGAAAGCGTACGCACAATGGCGGGCATCCCGCAAAGGGGAACAAACTGCTTTGAAAAACCGAGCGCCATGCGGGTAGAGCTTCCGGCGGCAACGATAACGGCACAGCAGTGAGGCTTTTTTCCCATCCATTCGTCCCTTCCTTTTTGATCGGATTTTGATCGAATGGTTATTATTATAATATTTTATCCGCCGCGGCGCAATTACAATCCTGTCACTAATTGAAAATTAAAACTGTGTTAACAATTATAGAGGCGACCCCGCCTGCAGCAATTCCATTTCAGTTTGCAGGACAAAACACGTTCCTCCCCCGCCTTTGGCGGGGGAGGAACGCAACCTTGTTGCAGAATGAACCGGAAATGCTGTATTGAGTTTTTTCCAAGGATCGTATATGATTATGTGTATGAATTCATTGATAAGGACTGGTGATATTATGAACGAGTTACCGGCAAAAAGGGTGTCGGATTCTGAAACGGAACAGATACAGGTTATCTTCGAAAACGATCTGAACGGCCAGGGACGTGTTTTCGGCGGGCGGCTCGCCTCCTGGATCGACATTGTCGCGGGGACCGTTGCGCGCAGGCATTCCAACCGCAATGTCACCACGGCGGAAATCGACACGCTCCGGTTCAAAAGCCCGGTCTACATGACCGACCTGGTGGTTTTACACGGCAAGATTACTTACGTCGGAACGACTTCGATGGAAGTGCGCGTCGACAGCTTTTCCGAGGACCTGTTGGGACAGAGAAGGCTTGTAAACACGGCATATCTGGTCCTTGTAGCACTTGACGAAAACGAAAAGCCGACTCCTGTTCCCGGGCTGATCTGTGAAAGCTTTCAGGAAAAAATGGAATGGGACGCCGGGGAAAAGCGGCGCAACCTGCGCAAACAGCGCCGCCTGGAAGCATACTGAAAACGCCGGCCGATCCGGTATCGGCATCCGAATAAAAAATTTTTTTTGCATCTTCTTCCTGATTCCCGGGCCCTGAATGAAATGCCGTGTACGGTGTAATACTAAGCCTGTGAATCGAAGGGAGTGAATGGTATGTCTGATCGACCCGATCACCGGGAAACCACCCGGGACAGCAAAAAAGAAATCACCCAGCAGGGAAAATCGCCCAAGGAAGTACAGGCCGACCTTTTGGCGGGAGAGCCGGATGATTTGGCCATTGATTTTACAAATGTGATTGATTATCGCGGAGGTGGATCGAACTGATCCGCCTCTTTTATTTGTTGGTGGAAATACTGACCGTGTTTGATTTTAAATTTTTACAGACATAAACCTCCGTATGATAAACCTGGTCGACATAAACATACAGGATATCGTCCGCGCTGATCTTCGTGAGGCTGACCAGCTTCAGATTATCCGGCACCTTGCTCTGGGCGCTGGCGTCGGCGGTTTTGCCCGCAGCCTCCGTTTTGGCGGTATTTTTACAGCCGGTGAAATTCAGCGTCATCACAAGCAGAAGGATAATCAAGATGCTTCGTCTCATAGCAATCACCACCCATGTTAAATAAAACTCCTTTACTTTAAAGGCAGAATAAAAATTCACATCCAATAAAGTAAAGGAGTGCATCAGAATTTAAAAATCAAAATCAGCTTGCGCTTTTCATGTGAAGCCTGAGCCTGTCGCTGATCATTGCAATAAACTCGCTGTTGGTCGGTTTTCCGCGCGTATTGTGGATGGTATAACCGAAATAGGAATTGAGGATATCCACGTCGCCGCGGTCCCACGCGACCTCTATTGCATGGCGAATGGCGCGTTCCACGCGCGAAGCCGTTGTATCATACTGTTTTGCAACGCTGGGGTAAAGCTGTTTGGTAACCGCATTGATAATATCCGGTGTTTCTATTGCCATAATAATTGAGTCTCGTAAATAGTGGTAGCCTTTAATATGAGCAGGGACTCCTATTTGATGGAGTATTTCAGTTACCTGAATTTCAAGCGATGGTTCCGCCGCGGCCGGTGCCTGCTGTCTGGAAGGTACTTTCTGCGTCAAACCGGAAATGGAACAGAGCTGAATGATTCTGTCGGAAAGGTCCGCAGCGTTAAATGGATAAATCGCAAAATAAGCCGCTCCCGACATCATCACTTCACGCTCCAAAGCAGGGCTGGTAAAATTGGAAATAATTACAAACATCGGTCCCATGCCCGGGACCTTTGCCTGAGTCGCTTTCATCACGCCTATTCCATCCAAACGAGGCATAAACAAATCGGCAAGGACAACATCGGGATGGATGGCTTCTATTTTTTCAAGGAGTTTCATGCCATCCTTTTGCGTATAGATTATTTCCATGCCGGATTGTTCGAAAATTCGACCGTAATCACGGTTAAACTCTGCACTGTCATTTGCTATGAGAAGTTTAATACGCTTTTCCATTTTGAGTGTCCCCCTAATAGATTTAATTTACCGTTATATTACCATATATTGGAAAAAATGGCAATAGGTTGTAAAAATATTTTTTGCTAAAAAGGGGAAATATAAAAGCGGGACACCGGATTAAGAAGCTTTTTCTTTGTCATTAGAGCTAACGCTCTGTGAAACCGACAGCATATTTTCAGCGAAAATGCCATATCCTCGTGTCGGATCATTCACAAAAACATGAGTCACAGCGCCGATGATTTTGTCGTTTTGAATAATTGGGCTGCCGCTCATTCCCTGAACGATTCCGCCGGTGGCGTTCAGCAGCTTTTCGTCGGTAATGTGCAAAACCATGTTTTTACTCTGTACATTTTCGCGATAGTCTATTTTTTCGATTTCAGCGGTAAAGTATTGCGGCCTGCCGCCGTCTATGGTCGAAAGGATTTTGACGGGGCCGGCTTTGATGTCCTGTTTCATCGCCACTTCCATGGCTTCTCCTTTCGGAGCGTTATTCAGGGTTCCGTAGACACCGGCCGGAACATTGGCTTCCAGCGTTCCCATCGCGGTATCAGTGCTGAAATATCCCCGAAGCTCTCCCGGACTTCCCTTTTCGCCTTTGGTAATTCCACTGATTGTAACGGGAACGATGTCTCCGTTCAGCAGCGGCATCAGCTCATTGGTGTCCGTATCACAGACACCGTGGCCCAAACCGGCAAAAGATTTCGTAACAGGATTGTAAAAGGTGAGCGTCCCGATTCCCGCAGTGCTGTCCCGCACCCATACGCCGGCTTTGTATTGGGAATCAATTTCGGATTTAACCGGCTGAACGGCGGCCGTAAAGACCTGTCCGTCTCTGGAAACGGTAAAAGTAAGGCTGCGGCCTTCGCTGTCTGTGACCATGTCGATGATCTCCGCGTTGGTATTGACTTTTTTGCCGTCAACCTCCGTAATGATATCGCCGACCTTGAGGCCCGCTACGGCTGCGGGGTTAATGGTTCCGGATGAAGTTTTAATATCGGCTACGCCTACGACAACCACACCGTTTGTAAACATTTTGATCCCAAACGGCGTGCCGCACGGTACCAGAAGCGTTTCCTTGACGACATCCACGTTGACCGTCTTGATGGGTATCACATGATAGAGCATTAGCTTTGCCTTATAACTTTTATTCGGTGACGCATCTATGCCGGTGGAAATATCGGCGCCGTTTTCGGCCACCGCCGTAATTGCGTCCGAACCCCATTGCAGACTGCTTCCGGCAGTAATTTTATAGGAATCAGGTGTGAAATAATCGGCCATGCCGACACTGACAGTATACAAAAGAGCCAGCACAGCCGCGAATGCGGTGAATCCTTTTAGAAATTTTTTCAAAATTTCACCTCCCTTGCGCCGCTCTATTAATCTGCCACGGGACGGTGAAATTATTATGACAATTCTCTTGATTATTGGAATTAACTGGGATTATTTACTCCAATTGCGCTGTCTTAGGCCGAAAATGCCTTGATTTACATGAGATGGGATAAAATCGCAAAGCCCGCGGCGCATAAACGCCGCGGGCTTTGAATTCTTTTCATTTTAAAAAATGCAATTTTATTGCAGTTCGCGTTTCGCTTTCATTTTTTTATAAACAACAATTCCGATATAGAGCAGCAAAAATCCCAAGAGAACCGCGACCAATGTCGCCGTCTGACCGGGACCGCCCATTTTCACTTCCGCCCAAAGCGTATCCAGCAGCAGATTCGTATCTTCGGGAAGGTTGACAAAGGTTTCCGATTTATTCAAAATTTCCTTGCTGGGATAAAAAATGGGATTGTTGACGGTTTCTTCCGGCAAAAGCTCCTTGGCGGCCGACTCCGGCGTGGAATAACCGATATAGTCCACGTTCGCCGCGGCTATTTCGGGGTCACACAGAAAGTTGATGTACGCCTCGGCCTCTTTTTTGTGCTGGGCGCCGGTCGGAATGCACACCGCATCGACAAAGAAGTTTGTCCCTTCCTTTGTCGGGATGGCAAAACCGATATCCGGGTTATCTTCCACCAGAGTGGCGGCGTCCCCCGCGTAATACGGGGCAAGCCAGGCGTCGCCGCTGGACATTTTATCAAAAATCTGGTCCATGACATAGGCCTGAACAAGCGGCTTCTGCTCCTTTAAAAGCTTCGCGGCGTTCTCCCACTCCTCCACATTCGTGCTGTTGTAGGAATAGCCGAGAATTTTCTGCGCGATGCCGAAGGAATCGCGCGGGTTGTCAAACATCAGGATTTTTCCCGTGTACTTCTTATCCCACAGGATTTTCCAGCTGTCGACCGGCTCTTTGACGTATTTTTTATTGTAAAAAATACCGACTACACCCCAGGTGTAGGGGACGGAATATTCATTTTTCGGGTCGTATTTCGGCTTGCGGAACTGCTCGTCGATATACTGGAAATTCGGGATGTTGCTGAAATCCAGCTTTTCAATCATTTTTTCGTCAATCAGCTTCGAGATCATATAATCCGAAGGAATGATAATGTCGTAGTTCGCCCCGCCGTTGGCAAGCTTGGAGTAAAGGGATTCGTTGGTGTCGAACGTGGTATAGTTCACGTCGATGCCGGTCCGCCTGGTAAACTCCTTGTTGACGTCAAGCGTATCGTCGACGCCGTTCGAAATATACTCGCCCCAGTTGTATACATTGATGGTCACCCCTGTTTTCGGCGCGGCGGGCTGTTCGGGCTCTTCCGAAGACGCAAACGCCGACGGACTGACAGTGACGGCAAGCAGTACGGCAGCTGCCAGAGCTGCAATCGTTTTTTTCAAATCTCACCCTCCTCAATCAGGTTTTCTTCCGCTTTCTTGTCTTTTGACTGGCGAAGATTGACAATGATGAGCAGCGCCATGATCGTGCCGAACAGCAATGTCGACAGCGCGTTGATCTCAGGGCTGATTCTCTTTCTTGTCATGGAATAGATAAAGATCGGAAGCGTCTGCGTAGTACCGCTTGTAAAATAGCTGATGACAAAATCGTCTATGGAAAGGGTGAAGGCCATAATCATGCCCGTCACAATTCCCGGCATGATTTCCGGCAGAACCACCTTAAAAAAGGCAAGAACCGGGCTGCACCCAAGGTCCTGTGCCGCTTCATACAGATGGGAATCCATCTGGCGGAGCTTCGGCATGACGGACAAGATCACATAAGGCAGACAGAAGGTAATGTGAGCCAGGATCAGGGAAAACATGCCGAGCGATACGTTCCCCATGCCCTTTGCGAAAAACACGAACAGCAGCATCAGGGAAACGCCGGTGACAATCTCGGGATTGACCATGGGCAGGTTGGTCACATTCATAACCATGCGCTTCATCCATTTATTCATGCCGTTGATGCCGATGGCCGCGGCCGTCCCCAGAACGGTGGAAACGATCGCCGCGATCACCGCGATGACCAGCGTGTTTCTCAGAGCGTTCAGGAGCATACCGTCCTGCATCAGCTGCGCGTACCACTTGAAAGAGAAGCCCGACCAGACGGAACGGCTCATCGTGGTGGAATTATTAAAGGAAAAAACGATCAGTACGAAAATCGGCGCGTAGAGGAACAGGAACAGGACGGCGGAATAAATCCTTGAGATTGTTTTCATATCATGATTCCTCCCCCGTTGCTCTCCCCGTCGTCAAACTGGTTCATAATCCCCATGCAGATAAGAATCAGCACCATAAGGACCAGCGAAATGGCGGAACCCAGATTCGGGTTGTAGGCGCTTCCCAGAAACTGCATGTCGATCAGGTCGCCGATCATCAGGTTTGCGCCGCCGCCGAGCATTTTGGAAATGATAAAGGTGCTGACCGCCGGTACAAAAACCATGGTGATTCCGGAAATCACCCCGGGCATGCTCATGGGAAAAGTGACCTTTGAAAATACCTGCATCTGATTCGCGCCGAGGTCCTGGGCTGCTTCGATCACACTGGAATCGATTTTGGTAAGTACGGAGTAAAGCGGCAGGATCATATACGGAATATAGTTGTAGACCATTCCGAGCACGACCGCGCCCTGCGTATTGATCAAATGCAGCTTGCCCAGGCCGAAGGACGCAAGCAGGCTGTTGATGATCCCGTTGTCCTCCAGCAGGGTCATCCAAGCGTAGGTACGGAGCAGAAAGTTCATCCACATCGGCAGCATGACGAGCATAATCATCATGCTCTGCCTGCGCGCGCTGATGTGGGAAATAATATAGGCAAGCGGATACCCCAGCAGCAGGGAGATCACGGTGGCCAGAGCGCCCAGCCAGATGGAGCGCAGAAAAACGTTGGAATACTGTCCGACTTCGGCGATATTTTTGAAGGTAAACGCCCCGCTCTTATCGGTGAACGCAAAAATAACGATCAGAATCATCGGAACAATAATAAAAATGGACATCCATGCAGCATAAGGAGCCGCGGCTGATTTTGCTTTCATTCTTAATTCTCGACCTCCCCTTCTTCAGGCAGAGGCTGACTGTCCTCGTCCATTTCGTCGCTGAAGGTGCTGTAATCGCCGAACATACCGGAGTATTCCGATTTATGCATAATGTGGATGTCGTCCGGCTGAAGCATCATTCCAATTTTTTTGCCGACCTCCTGAAAATCGGTCGACTGAATCATCCATTTAAAGCCGCGGACGTCCACGATGATTTCGTAATGAACGCCCTTAAAGGTCACGCTGGTAACAATCCCCGACAGATGGCCGGTATCCGGCTCTACCACGTCGATGTCCTCCGGGCGGATCACGACGTCCACCGACTCGTCCGGCTCAAATCCCCTGTCGACGCATTTGAAGGGGTATCCCGCAAATTCCACAAGATAATCCTCATGCATCACGCCGTCAAGGATATTGCTTTCTCCGATAAAATCAGCAACAAAAGCATTTTCCGGCTCATTGTAGATGTCGCGCGGAGAGCCGATCTGCTGAATGGCGCCCTTGTCCATCACCACGACGGTGTCGGACATGGAAAGCGCTTCCTCCTGATCGTGGGTAACAAAAACAAAGGTAATTCCGGTCTGCTGCTGTATCTTTTTAAGCTCAACCTGCATATCCTTACGCAGCTTTAAATCGAGCGCACCCAATGGTTCGTCAAGGAGCAAAACTTTCGGTTCATTCGCAAGCGCCCTCGCAATGGCAACGCGCTGCTGCTGACCGCCGGAAAGCAGATTGACATTTCTGTGCGCAAAACCGTTCAGGTTGACAAGGTTGAGCATTTCTTTTACTGTCGCTTTGACCTGGCTTTCGCTCTTGCCGTGTACCCTCATGCCGAACGCGACGTTGTCGTATACGTTCAGATGCGGAAACAGGGCATATTTCTGAAAGATGGTGTTGACTTCCCTTTTATGCGGCGGAAGATCGTTGATTTTTTTGCCATTGAAAAAAACATCGCCCGTGTCCGGTTTGACAAAGCCGCCGATGATCCTGAGGGTTGTCGTTTTTCCACAACCGGAAGGTCCCAGCAGGGTGACAAATTCACCGTCCCTGATGCTGAGGTTAAAATCCTTCAGCACAATTTCTCCGTCAAACGATACCGCGATGTTTTTTAATGAAATGATGGATGGATTTTCCAAATAGTGCATCCCCTTTGCGGTAAAATTAGTTACGTTAAGCCAAGCGGTTAAACGCAATCCCAGCCACGCCGTTGCCACTGCCCTCCGCAAAGGATTTTTCGCGGTCATTGCTGACTGCGGCAGTGAAGCGTCGCCGATATAGAATTCAGATGCAAACGCAACATATCAAATATAGTGTCATAAATACGATTTGTCAAGATTTTTTGAATATTTCATCAAATTTCTATCGATTTTTTAAATTACACACGAATTTTATTAATTTTCCTCTGTTTTCCGCTGAAATGCTCTGTTTTTCTCCAGACAAAATAATTGTTAAATGGATGAAAAAATCCCGCAGTTTCCTGCGGGATTTGTGAGAAATCAAGCTGTTTTATTTTTTAATAATAACCGCTGCCGTTCTTTTCCGTAAAGACAGAATCCTTTTCACCGTCATAAAGACGCCGGACAAAAATGCCGACAACAGCACGACGCTGAAAACCATACCGCCGTCGGAACCGGAAGCTTCCTGTGCGCTTCTGTCAGCCGCCGCGGCGTTGACGGCGGGAATCATGTTGCTGAAGACGATGGTCCCGGATTTGCTTTCCGCACTCGATTTGCTTTCCACAGCAGCTTCAGCGGAAAGGCTCTTCTCCGCTACGGAGGAAACCGGCTGCGCCGGAGCTTTCACCGCGGCATCCGAATAGAGGACGCTCAGGGCGGCCTGATCCAGAATTCCGGTCTGCGCAAGACCGGAAGCCTTCTGGTAGGCCAGAACGGCCTGTTTGGTAAGGTCCCCGTAGTAAATGGTCGGGTCGCCGGTCATATAGCCCAAAGCGATCAGCCTTTTCTGCATAGAAAGAACAAGCGAGGAATGCATGCCGGGCGTAACGGTTCCCGGTTTCGGGTTTTTCACCGCGCTGGACGCAAACAGCTTTGTCTGTGTGGCCGGATCGGCAATGCCGGTGGAATTGATCCCCGCAGCGCTCTGAAACGCGCTGACGGCATCGGACACGCAGTAATCGTAATAATTGTTTACCGATTCATAATAGTACCCAAGGTCCTTGAGACGCTGCTGCAGCTTTTCCACATCCGCACCTTTGGAATCCGTCTGAAGCGTGAGGTAAGGGGTCGTACCCGAGGATTCCGCAGCAGCCTGGATCGCCTCCCCGGAGGAAGCGGTCAGTGCGCCGGAAGCGCCGAACGTATAGGTAACGCCAGAAATGGTTCTGGTCGTATTGACAACATACTGGCCGTTTTCATAGTAATATTTCTGGCCGTTGAAGCTTGCAAAGCCTGTGGTCGGATATGTAATCTGGGGCAGTTTGAACCACATGGTCCATTTCGGCGTATCGCGGCCGAAAACCTTCTCGTATTTTATATTGACCCCCGTCGCACGGTTGTCCACCGCCATGTTATTGCCGACGTAAACGCCGACATGACCCGGCTGGTACAGAATCAAGCCGTGGATTCGCGGCAGAGAGGAGGAATCGGAGTAATTGATTTTACCCTTTGAGCTGGCGGAATCGAGCATCGCGCCGGAGCTTCCGGCTACGGAAACCAAACTGGGTCTGGGGTCGCTGGAATCGCCTGTCCACCAAAGATACGACTTGATCAGGCCGGAGCAGTCGGTCCCGCGTACTCCGCCGGAAAACTGGCCGTACCCGCCGGCACGGTATTTCCATTCCTCTTTATAAGCCTTGAGGACATGTTCGGAAAGTCCGACTCCTGTTTTGGCGCTTGCCGCGCTGACGGCTGAAGAAACATTCATCGAAAGGATCGCGATAAGGACTGCCGCGACGAACGCTGATAGAAACCCGAACCCCTTTTTCATTTTAACCTCCTGCTGCACTTCCGTTACTCTTTTTTCTACTTTCTGTCTGTAAAAAATGATACATATTCGTTACACATATTACAAATTAGTAACATTTTAACATATGTTTTTCCGGAACGCAACAGGCAAAGACCAGAATTATGAAAAAATTCACAATTCGCGGCAACTTTCGCATACTAAAATTGTTAAATAATTATCTTACAGCAATTCCATTTCAGTTTGCGAGACAATGGACGTCACTCCCCCGCCTTCGGCGGGGGAGTGACGCAAGCTTGTTACAGAATCAGCTGGAAATGCTGTATTCTGGAAAGCAAAGCGGCGGACTAAAGAAGTCCGCCGCGGGAGAATGCCGAAAAAGAGAAGTGACGTGCGCAATGCACCGGAGGGAGTAAAAACTCCTTCAGAGAGGGAGCCAAAACAGGAGACCGTTCTTTTAAAGCAGGGCTTTGACGATCTGATCGGTTTTCATTCCGCGAGAACCTTTGACAAGCACCACGTCTCCCCCGGTCAGAAGGGATTTGAGCATTGCAATCGCTTCCGCGTTGTCTCCAAAGGAATAGCAGACGAAGTCCGGATTGACGCTGCGCGCCCCTTCGGCGATTTCTCTGGCCCGTTCGCCGACCGTCAGCACGATGTCCACCCCCGCCCGGGCGGTATACGCGCCCACATCAAAATGCGCCTGCTGGGAGAAATCGCCAAGCTCCAGCATATCGGCCAGCACCGCGATGCGCTTGCCCGTATGAAAGCCGCACAGGACGTCGACGCTGCTTCTGATCGCGTCGGGGCTGGCATTATAGGAATCGTCGATGATCGTGACATCGCTGACGTGATGGATCTGCTGGCGCATGGCAAGGGGACGGTACTCCGCAAGCTTTGCAGCGGCCTTTTCCATCGGGACACCGAGCGTTCTGGCAACCGCCAGGGCGGCCAGCGCGTTGGTCACGTTATGAAGGCCCAGCGCCGGAAGCTCCACCTCGCAGGACCCGCCCGGAATTACCAGAGTGAACCGGGTGGACGAGGCCGCCGTACGGATATTTTCCGCACGGAAATCGCACCAGGAGGCGGTGCCGAACCAAACGATTTTGATTCCCGGTTTTCCGCGCAGACCCGCAAGGAGCGCGTCGTCCCCGTTCAGAAACAGGATGGAATCCTTATGGAAGCAATCGGTAATATGCAGCTTTTCGTTCAGAATATTCTGCTGCGTTTTGAGCTGCTCAATATGGGAAATGCCAATATTGGTCATAACGGCATAGTCCGGCGCGGCGATCTGCGCCAGACGGCTCATTTCCCCGAAATTGCTCATCCCCATCTCCACCACGGCGGCCTGATGCCTGTCGGAAATCCGGAACATGGTCAGCGGAAGCCCGATCTGGCTGTTATAGTTCCCCTCGGTCTTCATCACGTTGAACGAGCCGGAAAGCGCGAGGGCGACCATTTCCTTCGTGGTCGTTTTGCCTACGCTTCCCGTAATTCCGACAAACGGGATACGGAACCGCTGCCGGTAAACGGCGGCGATCCTCTGCAGGGCCTGTTCCGTGTTCTGCACGCGGATCCACGCGTGGGAGTCGATCATCCCGTCGTGCTCCTGTGTGAGCGTTGCGGCGGCCCCCGCCGCAAAAGTCGCATTGATAAACGAATGGGCGTCCGTCCTTTCCCCCACGATGGGGACAAAGAGGGTGCCGAACTGGATTTTGCGGCTGTCCGTACTGACCGACGTGATCAAAGCATTGGGATCGCCGCAGAGCAGCTTCCCGCCGCAGGCGGCGATAATTTCTCCAACTGTCATTCTCATACTATCACCTATATTTTTCCGTTGATAATATCCGCGATAACCTCGCGTTCATCCAAATGATATTTGACGCCCTGAATTTCTTGATAATCCTCGTGGCCTTTGCCCGCAAGGACGACGATATCGCCGTCTTCGGCGTTCTCCATGCAGTATTTGATCGCTTCCTTACGGTCGGGAATGACCACATATTTTCCGTCCGTTTTGGCGATTCCGACCTTGATGTCCTCAATAATGTCCATGACATCCTCGTAGCGTGAATTATCCGCCGTAATAACGGAAAGGTCGGCGAGCTTTCCGCTGACCTCGCCCATTTCATAGCGGCGGGAACGCGCGCGGTTTCCCCCCGCGCCGAACATGCAGACCAGGCGGTGCGGATGGTACTCGCGCAGAGTCTCCAGAATATTTTCCATGCTCAGCGCATTGTGCGCGTAATCGATCAGCAGAGTATAATTTCCGGGAACACTGACCGGTTCCACCCTTCCCTTGACCTTGACCGTGTTCAGCCCTTCGGCAATCGCCTGCGGGGTCACATCAAAATGGCGGCAGACCGCCGCGGCCGCAAGTGCGTTGTAAACGCTGAACCGTCCTGGGATATCCACGTCCACGCCGAAGGCAAGCTGACCTTCAAGATCAAAATGAACGCCGAGATAACCCGGGCGCGAAATGAGCTTTTCATTACCCGCGCGCAGCCCGGCCTCCTGTGAAAAGCCGTAGGTCTCGATCGTACAGGTATGGCCTTCTATAATTCCCGTGTAATTTTCATCGTCTATATTGATAATACCGGTCCGGCACTGCCGGAACAGCATGCTTTTGCACTGCAGGTACTCTTCCAGTGTTTTATGCTCGTTGCCGCCGATATGGTCGGGCGAAAAATTGGTGAACAGCCCGATGTCAAAGGGAAAGCCCGACACACGGTGGTCCTTGAGCCCGATGGAAGAGGCCTCGATCACGGCGGCTTTGCAGCCGCTGTCCGCCATTTTGCGCAGGAAACGCTGCACATCGTACGATTCCGGCGTGGTGTTGTTCGTCTGAATCACTTCGTCGCCGACAACCGTCCCGATGGTCCCGATGATGCCGGTCCTGATTCCGCCCGCCTCAAGAATGGAACGGATCATATAGGAAACCGTCGTTTTGCCCTTCGTGCCGGTAATGCCCACCACGCGTAGCTGATCGGCGGGGTGCCCGAAATAGGCCGCCGACATCACCGCCATGGCATAGCGCGTATTTTCCACCAGGATCACCGCCGCGCCGTGCACCGTTACCGGGCGCTGCGCGACAATCGCGGCCGCGCCGGCGTCCGCCGCCTGCTGCGCAAAGTCGTGGCTGTCGACGGAAGAGCCGCACAGGCACACGAACACACAGTTTTTAATCACCCTGCGCGAATCGTAAACGATATCGGTTATTTCAACGTCCGTGTTGCCGGAGCAGGTATATTTTAATCCTTCGAGTATGTTTTTTAACTGCATAATCCAGCCTCCGTATCCATAATTTAGAGCATTTCCAGTTGATTCTGCAACAAGGTTGCGTTCCTCCCCCGCCTTCGGCGAGGGAGGAACATGTTTTGTCCCGCAAACGTAACTGGAATTACTATAGAAACTCTTCTGATGATACAATAAAGATATGTCAAAGTCAATTGTATTAGCCCGGTAACCCTTCTTTGCGGTTACATGACACTTTCCACTTTATGTATGATATTTGGACTGTGGAACTGTTTTGTATAGATACAACCGTTCCGGATAATGCTAACATACAGTCAAACAGCGTACACGGCGCTTAAAACGATAGAAAGGGAGCATACGTGATGGGAACTGTGAATGAAAAACTGGAATCCTACGGACTGAAAAAAGTATTGAGCTACCTGGACAACAATCCTGAGGAAAACGTACCGAAGGTCTTAAGCTGGGTACGCAGATTCGACAGGGAGGATTATTATCACAACGCTTACGATCTGGTTGGGGAAGCGCTGAAAAATCCGGAAAACAACTGGTACAAACTGATTATGAGCCTTTATGACGACATTGATTCCGGTGTCAGGAAAAAAATGTTCGAAAATTTCCTGATCAATTCCTCCATTGTAGGCTGTCAGCGCAAAAATAAAAACGAAGAAAAGTACGACTGCAACATTCCGTGGGCAATCCTGATGGACCCCACCTCCGCGTGCAACCTGCACTGCAAGGGCTGCTGGGCGGCGGATTACGGCAACAAGATGAACATGAGCTTTGAGACGCTCGACAGCATCATCGAGCAGGGGAAAAAGCTCGGCACCTATATGTATATCTATTCCGGCGGCGAGCCGCTCGTACGGAAGGACGATATTATCAGGCTGTGCGAAAAACACAGCGACTGCGAATTCCTGGCCTTTACGAACGCAACGCTCATCGATGAAGCGTTCGCTGACGAAATGCTGCGGGTAAAGAATTTCGTGCCCGCAATCAGCGTGGAGGGCTTTGAAGAAGCCACCGATTTCCGCCGCGGAGAAGGCACCTATCAGGCGGTCATCAAAGCGATGGAGATTTTAAAAGAGAAAAAGCTTCCGTTCGGCATTTCCTGCTGCTATACCAGCAAGAACACCGACGTGATCGGCAGCGAGGAATACTTTGACGACATGATTTCGAAAGGCGCAAAATTCGCGTGGTTCTTCACCTATATGCCGGTCGGGGCCGACGCGGTCCCCGAGCTGATGGCTTCCGCGGAGCAAAGGGAGTTCATGTATCACCAGATCCGGAAATTCAGGGAAACCAAGCCGCTGTTCACCATGGACTTCTGGAACGACGGCGAGTATGTACAGGGATGCATTGCGGGCGGACGCTGCTACCTGCACATCAACGCGAACGGGGATATCGAGCCGTGCGCGTTTATCCATTATGCAGATTCCAACATCAAGGACAAAACGCTTCTGGAAGCTTACCAGTCCCCGCTGTTCATGCAGTACCGCAGGAACCAGCCGTTCAACGGAAATCACCTGCGCCCCTGCCCTCTGCTCGACAATCCGGGCAGACTGTCCGACATAGTGCACAAGTCCGGCGCACAATCGACGGACATGACTCATCCCGAGGATGTTGAGGAGCTGAGCGCAAAATGCGTTAACGCCGCGAAGAACTGGGCTCCCGTCGCGGAAAGGCTCTGGGACGAATCCCACCCCGAAGAACAGGAAAATGCGGGCTGACCGCCCTGTAAAAAAACGGCAGACTTTGCCGTCAGTCGGAAAAAGCTCCTGCTTTGGTACCAAAGCAGGAGCTTTTTATGTTATTTGCCGCCAATCAGCGCATACAGCTTTTTGATTTCCTCTTCATTGGTATAATCACACTGTGCCAGAGACTGTGAAAACTCCGCGCGTTTTTCCTCATGCAGCAGCAAATCTTCCAGGCCCGCTTCAACCCCCTCGCTGTCCATGGGAACGATCAGTCCGTTTCTGCCGGAATCGATCTGATCGCGGGCCGTGGAAAAATCGGTGAGAAGAATCGGGCGGCACATGACCATCGCCTCGTCGACGGCGATGGATTTGCCCTCAAACCGGGACGGCTGCAGGTAGACGTCGCACTCCTTCAGATACGGGTACGGATTGGGGCGCTCCCCCATGAACCGGACGTAATCGCCGATGTCGAGTTCCCGGATCATCGCCTCCAGGTTTTCCTTTTCCGGGCCGATTCCGATGATATACCACTTAAAGCGAAGCCCCTTCTTCTTTAACGCGGCAATGGCGGGCAGCGCAATGTCAAGTCCCTTCTGGTGGGAAAGACGGGCAATGGACAGTACGCGCAGGCCGGAAAAATCATCTTCAAAGTCGGCCGGTTCTCCAGCCATCTGGCGCATGAAGGTGGAGGAAATAATATTGTAGATCACATGGAACCGGTCGGCATACTCCGGAAAAGTGTTCTCAAGCGCAGTCTTACAGGATTCGGAAACCGTGCACAGCGCGTTCAGTTTTCCGACAAACGCACGGTCAAACTCGCTGTTCAAGCCCATTGCCGTATAATCGCCGTGGATAAACCCGATTTTGACGGGGCTTTTGACCTTGGTGACGGCGTAATAAATCGGCTGGCCTTCCATAAAGGCCACCACCGCGTCGTATTCCTTCTGGGAAGTCCGGATAAAACACCTTTCCACATTCCACATGCGCACCAGCCGCTCGCCCATGGTCCCGCGCAGACCGGCAAAGGAAACCAGCAGGCGGCAGAGCGCGATCCGCGGATGCCCCTTTCTGATGAGGGCAAAAAAGGCCTGGCGGATATTTAATTTATATTCCGCCGGAAAGAGCGGAGGCAGAAGGTTTACCTTCGGTGAAACGCGGCTCAGAAACAGGCCGTCATTTGCGAAAAGCTGAAGGTCGACCTCGTAATTTTCATAATCGAACAAAGACAGCACCGTGACCAGGCTTTTTTCAATGCCGCCGCTGTGCAGGCTGTAATTGATAAAAAGAACACGTTTTTTCGCCATTATCTTTTCCCCGCGTTTTTCAACAGCATATTGGAATAAATCCGGTAGAACAAATAGACGGCCGGCGTTATTCTGGACCGGATAACCCGCAGGACGATCCTGTCCGCACGGGTGCCGTTTTTCAGGTAGTCGGAACGGGCCGCAACCCGGAGCACCGGATTCCGGAGAATGCCGCGCACCTCTTTGTATCTTTTCGCAAAGCTCTTATCATTATTAGGGCTAAAGCAGTTGACCAGAGAAGAATGCGCCGCGCTGCGGAGAAGCCACGCAAGGTGACGTTCCCCATACTGGGCGTAAAGACCTTTTTTCTGCAAAAAGTCACGCACCACATGATAGCAGGCGGTCATCATTTCCATTTTTCTGGGACGGTACCGGGTGCTTAACGATTCGGGATTATAACGGTAATGATAATAGGCCCCTCCAAGAACAAGCACTTTGTCCGTCAGGCAGTGCGCCATGATCGATACCGGAAGATCTTCCAGCATGATTTCCTGCTCATTGAAATACGAAAGGTGATTTCCCAGAAACCACTCCCGGCGGAAAAACCTGCGCCACGCGCAGCCGAGCATCTCTACCTGCCGCCAGGGGCTGTCCGTCGGATCGGGGCCGATCAGCTCCCGGAGCAGGATTTCCCGCGTTTCCCGATCGAAAGCAGGGAAACTCACCGGCAGCTTGCAGACACGGTGCTCCTCCGCTTTACTGTTTTCGCGTACAAAGTTAAAGACGACCATATCCGCGGCACATTTTTCCGCAGAGGAATACAGGTTCTGCAATGCCTCCGGGTCAAGCCAGTCGTCGGAATCCACAAAAGAGAGGTATTTTCCGGCGGCGCGGGCGGCGCCGTAATTGCGGGTATTTCCCAGGCCTCCATGGGGCTTGTCCAGCACCCGGACACGGGAGTCCTTCTCATATGTCCGCGCAAGCTCCAGCGAACGGTCGGTCGATGCGTCGTTTACTAAAAGAATCTCTATATCCGTCAGCGTCTGCGCCAAAATGCTTTCGACACACTGCGCCAAATACTTTTCTACGTTATATACCGGTACAATCACACTTACTTTTGGCAAGATCAGACCTCCTTCTCTTCGTCGCCCCGGCGGCAGCGTCCTTTTCCGGACAGCACCGGGCATCCTTCCAGCCCCCGCATCAAACCGGTTAAGAACCGGGAAACAGGCGCCAGCCAACGTATTCGCATATAAAAATACATCTTATGATACCATTTTCTGTGAACCAATACAAGATTATTTTGCAGCAGCGTGTTGAAATGCAGCATTTTGTATGCTATTCTTTTATATATTTCTATTTTAAATCGATCAGGAGGCTGTTTTCCGATGAAGGACTGCCTGGTATTGTTAACGAAAACGTTCCCTTTCGACAAAGGGGAAGAATTCATAGAAGACGAACTTCCTCTTCTGGTGAAAGCATTCGATCAGGTCATTATCGTGGCCACAAGCACTGCCGACAACCCGGTACAGACAAGAAGCGTGCCTGAAAACGTCTGCGTCCACAACATTCGTGCATCCAAGGTCAAACGCAGCCTTGCCGGAGCGGTGGCAAGACAGTTTCCTTTTAAGGATTACAAGGGCTATTCCGGAAAAGATGAGCGGAACGCCGTAAAGGGATCGCTGAAAAAAAACCTTTATCTGAGTTATTTTATCGCGAAATCCGAAATCGTGTACGATGAAACGGTTAAAATTCTCGCCCCGTATTCCCTGCAGCAATACGACGGCGTAACGTTTTACAGCTATTGGTTCTACGATATCGCCATGGCGGCGGTAAGGCTCAAACGGTACTGTCAGGCAAAAGCCAAGCTGGCGGTCTGCCGGGCGCACGGCTACGACCTTTACGCTTACCGCAACTCCATGAATTATCTGCCGCTGCGGCATTACCTTCTGAAAAACATAGACAAGGTCTACACCTGCTCCCAAGACGGAAACGATTACTTGACCGGCCTGTATCCCCAATACGCGGGAAAAATCCAGACCGCCTATCTGGGTACGCGGGATTACGGGACGACGGAATCAGACGGAACGGGACCTTTCCAGATTGTCAGCTGCTGCCACATCGTCCCGCTCAAACGCGTGGATCTGCTTGCCAAATCCCTGAGTCTGCTGAATAGCAGCGGTCTTGCGCTGAAATGGACGCATTTCGGCGGCGGCGACGCATTGGAAGAGCTGAAAAAATACGCGGAGGAAAATCTGCGGTTTATGGAGTATGATTTCCGGGGAGAAGTGAAAAATTCCGACCTGATGGCCTATTACCAAAACACCCCGGTAGACCTGTTCGTCAACACCAGCAGCACGGAGGGGCTTCCTGTCAGCATTATGGAAGCCTGCTCGTTCGGAATTCCCGCGATTGCAACGGATGTGGGAGGAACCGGAGAAATCGTCCGCGACGGCGAAACCGGCTTTTTAATCGAGGCGGATTTTACCCCGGACAAGCTGGCTTCGGCCATTCGTTCCGTGGCGGAGTTACCGGCGGAAGAAAGAAAAAAGCTGCGTGAAAACTGCCGGTCGGTTTTTCTGAGCACCTTTTGTGCGCAGGACAATTTTGCCGCTTTCGCCCAGCAGATTAAACCGCTTTAAAAAGAACCACGGCAAAAACATCATCGAAAATACCATGTGCCGAACATGCGCTTTGACAGGCTGAAAAGCCTTTGCAGAGGGCATGTTTTTTCATTTTTGGACCGCTTTATAAACACAGATTTTCCGCCTTTTTGGGTTCTGTGCGGTTCTTCGATTTCGGACAAAATGAATAAGCCGCCGCAGGAGGAACATACTATCAGCGGTGATAAAAACATGACCATTTCATTTATAAGGACCTTACTGCTCTACATAGTCATTATTGTAGCGGTAAGGCTGATGGGTAAACGGCAGATCAGCGAGCTGCAGACAAGCGAGCTCGTCGTGACCCTCCTGATTTCCGATATTGCGGCAATCCCGATGCAGGACACCGGGCAGCCCCTGGTAAGCGGGTTCATTCCCATCGCGGTGCTCGTAATGTGTGAAATCCTCGTATCCGGCCTGATGCTGAAAAGTACGAAATTCCGAAAGCTGATCTGCGGCAGACCGATCATTGTAATCAATGACGGGAAGGTAGACCAGAAGGAAATGCGCCGCCTGCGCATGAGCACGGAGGACCTCTCCGAGCAGCTGCGGCAGAAAAACGTGTTCAGTCTTGAGGACGTTGCCTACGCGATTGTGGAGACAAACGGAAAGATGAGCATCATCAAAAAGACGGACAAGGAGCAGCCGACCGCCGGTATGCTGGGCGTGGCGCTGCCGGATACCGGGCTCGAAACCGTCGTCATCAGCGACGGAGTCATCTCCGACTTTTCCCTTCAGCTGTGCAACAAAAGCCGGGAATGGCTGGAAGGCGTTCTGCGCGGCAAAAACATCAGCACCGACCAGATTTTTATTATGACGGCCAACAGAAAGGGAGATTTCAATATTATCAAGAAGGATGAAAAACAATGAAACGTTTATGGGCCTGCGCAGTGATCCTCGTTCTGCTCATAACGGTTTGCACCTACGGAACGGTCAAAACCCAAAAGGTCAGCGAACAGATGACCAAAACCCTCGAAAGCGCCCGACAGGCGGCGCTGGAGGGCGATCTTGAAACAGCACAGAAGCTGAGCCAAAAGGCCGCGGACGACTGGCACGGCTATCACGAAGTGCTGTGCACCTTCATGCCGCACGCGCCGCTGGAAGCCGTTGACCAGACGCTCTCAGGGCTTCCCATGCTCTGTTATTTTGAGGGAACTGACCAATTCGGGGCGGACTGCGACCGTGGTATCACACAGATCATGTATCTGAACGAATCCCAGCTTCCCTCCATTGAAAATATCTTTTAAAAAAAAAGCGGCAGGTTATACCTGCCGCTTTCCCCGTTTTTATAAAACTTTTCAGGACCTGCTTTTAATCATCCTGTTCAATTCATCCATAAAGGTATTGATATCCTTGAACTGACGGTAAACCGAGGCAAAACGAACGTACGCCACCTCGTCCACGTCCTTCAGCTTTTCCATAGCGTACTTGCCGATCAGGCTGGAGGGTACTTCGCGGTCAAGCGAATTCTGGAGCATGTTTTCGATTTCGTCCACAATGCGTTCCAGCGTGTCGATGGACACGGGCCGCTTTTCACACGCGCGCAAAAGGCCGTTCAACAGCTTATTGCGGTCGAAGGTTTCACGCGATTTATCTTTTTTTATCACAACAATGGGCACCGTTTCGATTACCTCATAGGTTGTGAAGCGCTTGGTACATTTCAAGCATTCCCTGCGCCGCCGGATTCTTTCGCCTTCGTCGGTCGGGCGGGAATCAATGACTTTTGACTCTTCATGGCCGCAATACGGGCACCGCATTGTAAAATCACCTCTATAAAACTATTTGTATAATTATAGCATATTTTTTCAGCCATTAGCAAGCGTTTATGAAACAAAATATTAGTAAATTAGACCATCTACGACTTTTTTTGCGCCTGTCAATTCGTTCAGTTCGCCAAAATTGCGCCGGTAGACCTCGATAACCAGGTCCCCGTTGTAGCCGGATTTCTGCATCAGCTGTTTCAGCGCGCCGAAATTCATGGTTCCGCTGCCGGGCAAAAGGCAGTCCTCCCCCGGTTTATTGTCGTTAATATGGACGTGAACCAGCCTTTCCCCCATCGCCGCGCACATCTGAAAGGGATCCTCCCCTCCGCGCACCGCCTGCTTGACATCCAGCACAAACGCACAGTCCTCGTGCAGATATTCCCGCATTCTCGAGATAAACCCGGGCTCGTTGCTGCGGAACAGATTGACATTCTCCTGCGCCACCGTGACGCCGAACGTTTTCCCCAGCGCATAGAGCCGCGCGTAATGTTCAAAATATTCCTGCTCGGTGATTCTGCTGCGTTTGTCGTTGCGCTGGCCGTGAAGCACCAGAATTTCCGCGCCCAGAAGGTTCGCGGCGTGAAAGTACCGTTTATAGAACTCCAAACCGTCGTCGGAACGGCGCTGGTAATCCGAAAAAAGAAGGAAGCTTTCAAAGCCGGAGGTGAACGGATGAACGGACTTCACGATACTTCCGCTGTCATCCGCCATTCTTTTTAATTCTTTGATATATTTCGGTCTTAATTCGCTGATTGTATTGATAAACACCTCAAAAAGGTGGAAGTCAAGCGCGATTAATGCCGGAAGAGCCTGTTCCAGTTCCATGGGATAAAGGCAGGCCGTTGAGATGCCGGAACGCATAGTATCACCCCTTTTTTAAGATTATATCCCGACGGAAGAAAAATGTCCAGATTAATCAATGCACGGCTGGATATTCTATATATTGCCGGGAAAAACAAATTTCTTAACAAGGCCCGGACCATTGGAAATCGGCTGCACGGCCTGATCGGCAGCCTGGCCTAAAAGAAAGCGGGAGAAGAAATCATGATAAACGAAAACGCATCTTTGCTGGAAGAAATCTATCAGGCAACAAAAATGGGGCTGGAAGCGACTCAGCTGATCATTCCCAAGGTCCAAAATCCACAGCTGCGCACCGAAATAGAGGATCATGCTCTGCGCTATCAGGATATGGGCGCGAAAGCAAAGCAGATGCTTCACACCGACGGAAGGATGCCGAAGCCGGAAAAGACGATGCAGAAGGCGATGCTGCGCGGGTCCATCCAGATCAACACGATGATGAACCAGACCCCGTCGCACATAGCCAAACTAATGATTAACGGCACCGCCATGGGAATCAAAGACATCACCAAAAACCTGAACCGGCTTGACGGAGCCGACACCGAAGTCAAGAAGCTGGCGGAAGATTATATCATCAATGAGCAGAAAAACATTGACGAATTGAAGAAGCATCTTTGAAGAACTTGATTTAACCGCGCTATTTCATTATAATATGGGAGCGGGGCCCGAACGCTCCGCACTTTACATATAAGGGGTTTTTACTGCTATGGGTTTGCTGAGCGCAAGCAATTTGAATAAATCCTTCGGCGCCGATGTGATTTTCAGCGGCGTCTCTTTTGAGATACAGGAAAACGACCGCATAGGGCTTGTGGGGATCAACGGCTCGGGCAAGACCACTCTGCTCAAGCTGCTGACCGGCGAAACGCAGCCGGACGGCGGCGATATTTTCAAGGCGAATTCGACCGTTCTGGGCTATATGGAACAGCATGTCTGCCGCGATCTGGAAAGAAGCGCCTACAGCGAGGTGCTGACCGTATTTTCCGCACTTTTGGAAATGGAAAAGGAACTGGAAAGCATCAATCTGCAGCTGCAGACAAAACCGAAGGACATTGACCGGCTGATAGAAAAGCAGGCCTCGATGAACGACCGCTTTGTCGCACAGGGCGGGCTGACCTGTAAAAGCAGGGCGCGCTCCGCGCTGCTGGGGCTCGGTTTCGACGACGAGCAGATGGGGCTGCCGATCGCCGTGCTGAGCGGCGGGCAGAAGGCGAAGCTGCAGCTGGCGAAAATGCTGCTGTGCGGCGCCAACCTGCTGCTGCTGGACGAACCGACCAACCATCTGGATATCTCCTCCGTGGAATGGCTGGAGGATTTCCTGCGTTCCTACGGCGGCTCCTTCGTGGTCATCTCCCATGACCGGTATTTTCTGGACAAAGTGACCAACCGTACCTTTGAAATGGAAAACGGCCGCCTGATGCCGTACAAGGGCAATTACAGCACCTACCTTGCCCAGAAAGACGAAAACAATCTGGCGGCGCAGCGCAAGTACGACATTACCCAGAAGGAAATCAAGCGCATTGAGGGAATCGTGGCGCAGCAGCGGCAATGGAACAAGGAACGGAGCATCCGGACCGCGGAAAGCAAAATGAAGGTGATCGAACGGCTGGAAAAAACGCTGGAAAAGCCGGATGAAAAACCGGACGGCATCCATTTTGATTTCGGTATCCGCCAGCGGGGCGGAAACGACGTCCTGAGCACCGAAAACCTTGCCCTGCAATTCGACGGCAAACTGCTGTTTCAGAATGTGAATCTTGAAATCCACCGGGGCGAAAGAATTTTTCTGATCGGGCCGAACGGCTGCGGAAAGACATCCCTTTTAAAGACGCTTTTGGGGATCAACACCCCCTCCGGCGGTGAATTCCGCTTTGGCGCGGGAATCGACGTCGGCTATTACGACCAGATTCAGGCGGGCCTGCATCCGGAAAAAACCGTGATCGACGAAATCTGGGATTCCTACCCGAAAATGACCCAGACCGATATCCGAAACGCGCTGGCCGTCTTTCTATTCAAGGGTGACGACGTGTTCAAAGCCGTGGAGTCTTTAAGCGGCGGAGAGCGGGCGCGCGTTCTTTTGCTCCGCCTGATGCTTTCCATGGACAACTTCCTTTTGCTGGACGAGCCTACCAACCATCTGGATATCGACTCCCTCGAAGCGCTGGAGGCGGCGCTGCAGAGCTACGAAGGCACCCTGCTGATCGTATCCCACGACCGCTACCTGATCAACAAAATCGCCGACCGGGTCTATTATCTTGACAGGGACGGCGCGCAGGAATTTATCGGCGGCTACGACAGTTATCTTGAAAAAAGCCGCACAAAGGCCGCGGAAACGGCGGAGCCCTCCGCCGTGAAGCCGAACGAGTACCGGCTGCAGAAGGAACGCGACGCGTCTATCCGGAAGGAAAAGGCGGAGCTGAAACGCAGCGAAGCAAGGATCGACGAGCTGGAAGCGGAAATCACCGCTTTAAAGGAAGAGCTCTCCAAACCGGAAGTGGCCAGCGACTACGAGGCGGCGATGAAAATCACCGAAAAAATAGACTGCCTGACCAAAGAGAACGAAGAGCTGTTTCAGCGCTGGAGCGATCTGGCGCTGAAATATCAGGAATAAAAAAAGCAGTCCGGATCACCGGACTGCTTACCATCAATTTAGTTTTGTGTCTGCGGTCTAAACTGTTCAAGCTGGGAGATAAACTCTTTCCCTTCCTCACCCGGAACTTCGATCGTGATCGGCTTGGACAGATCCAGGCTAAATACTCCCATAATTGATTTCGCGTCAATTTTGTATCTATCTGTAGTCAGGTTAATCGGAAAGGTATAGCTGTTCGTCAGCGTTACAAACTTTTTGACAGCCTCAATGCTGGAAAGTAAAATAGAAGTTGTATACATAAGATACCTCCGTATTACAAAATTCACTACTCATGATATAGCACGGAAGGAATTTTTTCAATATTTAATATAGCCATACATTATGTCAATAAGTAATTTTAAATATCTAAATTTGTAAAAGGTGAAAAAATGAAAGTCTCTGTTATTACCCTTGGATGCAAGGTAAACCAGTACGAATCACAGGCAATGCTGGCTCAGCTTGTCTCTGCGGGATTTACCGTATGCGACGCCGCAGAGGAAAGCGACGTGGTGTTAATCAATTCCTGCACCGTCACCGCCATGAGCGACCACAAGGTGCGCCAGACGCTCCACCGGGCAAGGCGGAAGAACCCCGGGGCAGTCCTTGTCCTGACCGGCTGCATGCCCCAGGCCTTCCCCGAAGCGGCGGCAGGGCTGCACGACGCGGACATTGTGCTGGGCAATTCCAACCGTGCGGCGCTTCTGCCCGACATCATGAAATACCTTTCCTCGCGTCAGCGCGTTGTGGACATTGTTCCCCATGAAAAGGCCCCGGGCTTTGAGTCGATGAACGTGAGCAGCTTTTTTGAGCGCACCCGCGCCTTTGTTAAAATTGAGGACGGCTGCAACCGCTTCTGCTCCTACTGCATCATTCCCTATGCGCGCGGTCGGGTACGCTCCAAACCGATGGACGAGCTGAAAAAAGAAATCGCGGAAATCGCCGCGAACGGATACCGGGAAATCGTTCTGACCGGAATCAACCTGTCCGCTTACGGGCAGGAGATCGGCCTGCATCTCTGCGACGCGGTCGAAGCCGCCTGCGAACCGGATGCCGTCGCGCGCGTACGGCTGGGTTCCCTGGAGCCAGAGCAGCTGAGCGAGGACGTCATTGCCCGTCTGAGCCGACAGAAAAAGCTCTGCGCCCAATTCCACCTGTCCCTGCAAAGCGGCTCTGACGCCACGCTGAGGCGCATGAACAGGCATTACAGCACGGAGGAGTACCGGACGATTGTAAAAAACCTGCGCGCGGCCTTTGAAAACGCGGCGATCACCACCGACATTATGGTGGGGTTCCCCGGTGAAACCGAAGAGGAGTTTCAGGAATCGCTGGCCTTTGCCAGGGAAATCGCCTTTGCGAAGGTTCATGTTTTCGCCTATTCCCGCCGCCCCGGCACAAAAGCCAACGACGCGCCCGACCAGGTTCCGCAGGCGGTCAAGGAACAGCGCAGCCGCCTGATGATCGAAGCGACGCAGCAGACCAAGGAAGCGTTTTTCCAAAGACAGATCGGACTGACCGAGCCGGTGCTGTTCGAGCGGGAATGCGACAGGAATGTCTATGAGGGCTACACCGAAAACTACACGCCGGTCAAAGCGCACAGCGGCAAAAGCCTGAGCGGGGAAATTGTTCCCGCCCTCATTACGGATGCCCTGAGCGACTGCTGCCTTGCCGAAATAAAAAATAGCGGGCAGCCGATTGCTTTCACATGACAGCAAAAAGCACTTTGACTGGCTTTTACAGCCGTTTCAAAGTGCTTTTCTTTGATGTAAATCATCCAAAGCCGGGCGTCACGAATTCAGCATCTTCATGACGTTCTGCACCTCTTGCTTCGTCTGGTCGCTGTTTAGATAATCCCAGGAATAAAACATAAACCCGTCGCAGGAGGTTTTCCGGCCGACCTCCACCTGCTGCGCCAGGATATTGTTCGATTTTTTCCAGGTGCCGCTGTCGGCATCGGAGCCGCTTTTGTAAACGGCAAGACCCAGGTATAGTTTCACGTTTGTGTTCACCACCATTTTGCGCCAGCTTTGGGCAGCGGTGTCAAACGGAAGAACGGGATTTTCAAAGTTGACGTACAGCTGCGGGCAGATATAATCGACATACCCCTGCGCACTGCACCAGGAGGCGACGTCCGCGCCCATATTCATGTCGTTCTGCACATTTCCCTGCGGGGCGATTCCAAACGGCAGGTTCGGCTTTACCGACTTGATTTCGCTGTAGACCTGCGAAACCATCGCATTGATGTTGCCGCGCCGCCACTCCAGCAGACCGAGCGGCGTGCCGCTTTTGGAAGCGGAGGCGCAGTATGCGTCGTAGGCGCTCTTATCGAACGAGCCGTCCTGCGTCGGATAGAAATAATCGTCAAACTGAATTCCGTCGACGTCGTAATTCTGCGCGATTTCCTTCGCGCCGTCCGCAATCAGCTTGCGCACCTGAGGATAGGCAGGATTGTAGTATTTACCGCCGTTGCTGTCCACGACCCAGCCCGCCTTGGAAGTGTCGCTTTTCCATGTATTGTAAACATTGCCCTGCGCCAGAATGGACGGCGTTCCGGACACCTGAATGCGCAGCGGATTGATCCACGCCTGAATTTTCAGCCCCGCCTTGTGGGAAGCCGTAACCATGTAAGCGAGCGGATCGTAGCCGGGGTCCACCCCCTGTGTTCCGCCGACGACATGGCTCCACGGAAAATAGGCCGATTTATACAGCGCGTCCCCAAACGGCCGTACGTGGACGATCAGCGTATTCATCCCGCAGTTTTTTGCCCCGGCAACAATGGCGTCGAACTTTTTCTGAAAGCCCTTTTCGCTTTTATCCTCTTCCTTGCTCATATTCAGATTCATATACGGCACCCATACCGCCCGCATTTCGTCGGAGGAGGCCGGAACGGCGGCGGCGGTCGCGGCCGGCGCGGAAGCGGACGTGGAATCCGAATTCCCCCCGGGCGCCGAGGAGGACTGTTCGCTGAACCGGTTATGCCCGATATTGACCAGCATAGTAAGTGCGATGACTCCTGCCAGAATGCAGGCGCAGATAAAAATACTGTGCCGGTTAAAAAGCTTGATTACCATAGAAACCCATCCTTTCCAATTGCGGCTTTCCCCCGATTTGTGACGTTTTTTCAATTTCAACAACCATCTATTTGACAGAACTGTCCGGATAGTGTACGATACAATTTAATAAATGCATTGATTGGGGGCGGTGTGATGTTCTTCATTATCGGAGTAACCAGCGGCGCGCACGACCTTGGCCTGCGGAGATGCGGCTATTTCTCCTGCTGTTCCGGCGGCGCGATGGCGGCGGTTACCTGTACGTTTCAGCAATTCACGCTTTTCTTTATCCCGCTATTCCGTTTCGGGAAAAGATACTTCGTCACCTGCCCCAACTGCGGTACCGTATATGAGCTGGCAAAAGACGAGGGCAGGCGCATTGAAAAAGACCCTGCGGCTGAAATCAATCCGGAGAGAATGTATGTTGTGCAGGGCGCCAGCCGGAAAACCTGTCCGAGCTGCAGGTACGCGGTGGACCCCAGCAGCCGGTACTGCCCCAACTGCGGCGCCAGACTGCTTTGACGGAGGCGTAAGACATGCCTAGTTATATATATTGGGTTTGCTACTTAATTATTATTAATTTTATCGCGGTCATCATAACGGCAGCAGACAAGCACAACGCGAAAAAACATCTTTGGCGTGTTCCGGAAAACACCCTGTTCCTGATTGCAGCGCTCGGCGGGTCCCCCGCCATGCTGCTCACTATGTATGCGATCCGGCATAAAACCCAGCATAAGAAATTTATGTTCGGCATTCCGATGATTATTACGATGCAGGTCTGTTTTGTCTATTACCTGTTTTTCAGATGATACCGTAGGAAAGAGGGCTCAGATTCGTGCTTGGGTAAGAAAGAAAAGCAGGCATCCATCCTTATAAAAATTTCAAGGGGCTGTTGCAAAAGAATTTGCAACAGCCCCTTGCTTGGTTTTTTGTTTCCGGACAATGCCCGGTATTGCTTCCTGACAACCGATTTGCAGCGGGAAAGCAGATTACGTTCCCAATTCGGATTTTTCTCCATAAAAAGCAGAAAGGAAATTTGCCCCGGAATAGACGGACAGAAACAATTGAATGGTATTCAAATTCTGAACGAAAAACTGTGGCAGAGACGCATAGAATACATACAGAAGTATGATCGCCACAATACACAGCAAAGAAACTGCTAAATAGAAAAGAGCAAAGCGAAACACCAGTTTTTTGTTAATTGAATTTAGAAACATTCCAAATAGAAACAGAATGATTATATGTACAATGATCACTCTATAGGGATGGAAATAAAACACACGGTCTTGGTCCATCGCTTTCAGTACGAAAAGGTTGACGATAGTAAGCAGTATAAAAACAGCAGGTTCGCAAATATGCTTTACGAAAAGCAGGATGTGGCACTTTTTGTTCATGCGATTACCACCCCACTGTTTTTCGGTCGTCCGCAGGACGGGAAACGGGCTGATCTTTGGTTTCCTCCAATACGGAATTCTCTCTTCTGCATTTTGTCCATGCAAGAAATATCTGTACAAAAGAAAGAAGAAAGGAAATAAAAACAGGCGACAGAAGATTCCCTTCCAGATAATTGATCTGCAGCGGCAGAAAAATCAAAATGGAAAAAGCATACATCAGAAAGGTATACAGAAACACCTGATGAATCTGAATTCTGGAATAGACCATCTGATATCCTATCCAGATAAAAAAGGCGATTCCAATGAGGTAATAACCGATCTCGACGGCCGTCGCCGTATAGCCGATTGTTTTCCAAAGACTGTCCAGCTCCGGCGACTTGACGCTTTGCTTTTGGAGCGACAGCAGCGCCAAATATACCTGACGGGAATAGACCCGATAGCTGAACTGGATGATATTGACACTGAACATCACGACCCCAAACAATACAAACGGTACCAGAGCGGATGGACTATTTTCACCGGATGCATTCCTTTGTTTTAAAAGCTTCTGCAACTCTATCGACCTTTCTTTTGCTTAATCCGGTATTGCCAACATAATGTATGATTTGCCTGCACGTTTCATGCCGATCGGCTATCCCTGTGAAAATCCATTTTCTTTCCTATAGATATAACGATTCAAACCGCGTTTTGTTACAGTTTTTCCCAAGCTTTTTAAAATTCGTGATGTTGTATAAATCGATTCATGGTTTTTTATATAGTATGCCATTTCTGTTCCAGAACAATAGTAAGACAAACAAATAAACGGCACCGGTAAAACCGGTGCCGTTTGCTGATTTTAATTTCATTATTTTACGACGATATTGACCAGCTTGCCGGGGACATAAATCTCCTTGACAACGGTTTTCCCGCCGAGTTCGGCGGCAATCTTTTCGTCGGACTTGGCTGCCGCAACCGCCGCATCCTTGGCAATATCCGCCGCGACGCTCAGGTGCGCGCGCACTTTGCCGTTGACCTGGACAACAATTTCGATGGTGTCCTCGGTGCATTTCGCCTCGTCGTATTCCGGCCACGCCTGCTGGCAGGCCATCGCGCCGTCGAACTTCATCAGCGCCCACATCTCTTCCGTTACATGGGGTGCAAACGGATTGAGAAGAACAGTGAAAACTTTGAGCTCATCCCTGGTAATGGAGCCCGCGTCGGCAATATCGTTCATCAGCGCCATCAGCGTGGCAATGGCGGTATTGAATTTGAGCGCCTCAATATCCTCGCCGACCTTTTTGATTGCCTTATTAAAGGAAATTTCAAGGCTCTTTCTGACGCCCTTCTCTTCACAGAAAAGATTCTGAAGGTTCCAGTAGCGCTCCACAAAGCGGCGGCAGCCCTTGATGCCCGCGGAGCTCCACGGGGCGGCTTTCTCAAAATCGCCGATAAACATCTCGTAAAGGCGCATGGTATCCGCGCCGTACTCGCTGACAATTTCATCGGGGTTGACGACGTTGCCGCGGGATTTGCTCATCTTTTCGCCGTTTTCGCCCAGGATCATGCCATGGCTGGTGCGCTTCGCGTACGGCTCCGGCGTAGGCACCACATGGATGTCGTAAAGGAATTTATGCCAGAAGCGGCTGTAGAGCAGATGGAGCGTCGTATGCTCCATCCCGCCGTTGTACCAGTCGACCGGCGTCCAGTATTTCAGGGCTTCCTCGCTGGCAAGCGCGTTGTCGTTGTGGGGATCGATGTAACGCAGGAAGTACCAGGAGGAACCGGCCCACTGCGGCATGGTGTCCGTCTCGCGCTTTGCTTCGCCGCCGCAGTGCGGGCAGGTAGTCGTTACCCAGTCCGTCATGTGCGCCAGCGGGGATTCGCCGGTGTCGGTCGGCTCGTAGGATTTGACATCCGGCAGCCGCAGCGGAAGCTCGCTTTCCGGCAGCGGAACATAGCCGCATTTCTCGCAGTAAACGACCGGGATGGGTTCACCCCAGTAGCGCTGACGGGAAAAGACCCAGTCGCGCAGCTTAAAGTTCACTTTGGAGTGCCCCAGTCCCTTCTCCGTTAAGTAATCGGTGATCTTTTTCTTGGCCTCGTCCACGGTCAGGCCGTCTAGAATCCCGGAATTCACCATAATGCCGGTCGCGCAGTCGGTAAAGGCTTCGTTTTCCACATCGCCGCCCTTGACCACTTCAATAATCGGCAGATCGAATTTCTTCGCAAACTCCCAGTCGCGGGTATCGTGCGCCGGAACGGCCATGATGGCCCCCGTACCGTAGGAAACGAGCACGTAATCGGAAATGAAAATCGGAATCTCTTTTCCGGTAACGGGATTGACAGCCGCTACGCCGTCAAGGCGGACGCCGGTTTTATCCTTGGCGACCTCCGTGCGCTCAAAGTCGGATTTTCTGGCGGCTTCGCTCTGGTAGGCGCGCACCTCGTTGATATTTTTCAGCCTGTCGGCCCATTTTTCAATCATGGGATGCTCCGGGGAAACGACCATGTAAGTCGCGCCGTAAAGCGTGTCCGGCCGGGTGGTATAAACGGTGAGCTTGTCCCCCGTCGTCGCGGTGAAATCCACCTCCGCGCCGGTGGAGCGGCCGATCCAGTTTTTCTGCTGCGACTTGACGCGGTCGGGGTAGTCGACAAGGTCAAGGTCGTCGATCAGGCGCTGGGCATACTCGGTTATCTTGAGCATCCACTGGGATTTGACTTTGCGTACGACCTCGCTGCCGCACCGCTCGCAGACACCGTTGACCACTTCTTCGTTGGCCAGCACGCATTTGCAGGAAGTGCACCAGTTGACGGCCATTTCCTTCTTGTAGGCAAGGCCGTGCTTGAACAGCTGAAGGAAAATCCACTGTGTCCATTTATAATAATCGGGGTCGGTCGTATTGATTTCCCGCGACCAGTCAAAGGAGATGCCGAGGGACTGAAGCTGCTGCTTAAAGCGGGCGATATTTTTCTTTGTCACTTCCGCCGGATGCACATGGTTCTTGATGGCGAAATTTTCAGTCGGCAGACCGAACGCGTCCCAGCCGATGGGATACAGGACATTGTAGCCCTGCAGGCGGCGCTTGCGCGCAACGATATCGATTGCCGTGTAGGAGCGCGGGTGACCGACGTGAAGCCCCTGTCCGGACGGATAAGGGAATTCTATCAGCGCGTAATATTTCGGCTTGCTGCTGGCGTTGGAGGCATGGAAAACGCCTGCTTTCTCCCATTCATCCTGCCATTTTTTCTCAATTGACCTGTGATCGTATTTCATCTTTCCTTCGCTCCTATATTTTGATTAATCTTTTACAATATCGGAAATATCGATTTTTTCCGCGTCCTGCCACAGACGGTCAAGATTGTAAAATTCGCGCGCGTCCGCCGTAAAAATATGGACCATGACATTACCGTAGTCCAGAAGCACCCAGGAGTTGGAACGGTAGCCGTCAACATGCTCCGGGCTGACGCCGAGCTGCTTTAACTTGAACTCGACCTCTTCCGCAAGCGACTTGACGTGAGTGCTGCTGGTACCGGTCGAAAAAACAAAATAATCCGCAAGTACGGAAATATCCTTAATGCCGATGGCCTTCAGGTCCATGGCTTTCTTTTCATCCAAAATCTTAACTGTTTCCTTTGCCAGTTCCAGTGACGTCATACACAACAACCTTTCCTTTAACTGTATTTATTTTTCAGAACCGCCTCATTATAAGCGGCGATCGTATCGGGATGAATGGCGCGGCAGCCCTTTGTCAGGTCCTGAATGGTGTAAACCATTCCTTCGATCATCGCCTGTTCCAGGCTGACGTCGGCGGCCCTGCGCAAAGCCTCTACGCCGTCGTAGTCGCGGTCCGCGGAAATAAAATCGGCGATAAAGATGATTTTGTCGAGCAGGGTCATGTGAGCCCGCCCGGTCGTGTGATATCTTACGGCATTTAAAATCTCCGCGTCGGCGATTTTCAGTTCCTTTTCCAGATAAGCTTCCCCAAGCATTGCGTGCCAAAGCTTCTGCGCGCTGCGCTCCACATCGGTCAGGATGATATCGTAGCGCATCATCATTTTCAGCTGTTCCTCAGGCGGAACGTCCTTCATAATATCGTGAAGGATTCCGGCAACTTCCGCTTTTTCCACATTGGCCTCATACTTTTTTGCAAGACGCACCGCAGCGTCGCGGACACAAAGGGAATGATCATACCGTTTTTGGCTGAGAAAAGGCTTAATAATCGCCTCATAATCGATTTTATTCATTTTCCTGCTCCAAATACAACTTATTTTCCGCTATATAATCCACAACCTTTGGCGGGACAAGCTCCGAGATGCTTTTTCCATCCCGAACCGCATTGCGGACCATTGTTGACGAAATAGGAAGATATTCAATATTCCGGATGAAGGTCTTCGCCCCTTCCCTCTCCAGAATTTCAGCGTAGTCCAAAAGGGAACGCAGTCCGTCGCCGCCGCGCGGGGCCGCGCACAGAACAGCCAGCCTGAAAATCGTTTCCGCCTCGTACCATTGCTTCAGGGTAAGGAACATATCCTCGCCGGTAATCAGGTAAAGCTCGGAATCCGGATTTCTTTTTTTCAGTTCCCGCAGAGTGTCCGCAGTGTAGCTGCGGCCCCTCCGTTTCAGCTCTATGTCGCTGACTTCAAAAATATTCCCTTCGCACGCAAGGCGGCACATTGCAAGCCTGTCCCTGCCGGGGGCAAGGTTGGGCGCGTGCTTGTGCGGAGGCTGATAAGTCGGAATCAGCAGTACCCTTTGCGCCCCGATCATCTCTGCAAACCGCTTTGCCAGATGCATATGCCCGTTGTGAATGGGGTTGAAGGTGCCGCCGAATACGGCAATTTTCTGCATATTTCCACCTTATGTCATATCATATTACTTTTTTGCCGCTTTGGGAAGAGTGATTTTCGGTTCTTTTTCGTTTCTGCGGTACAGTACAAACTTGGAACCGATGACCTGTACGACTTCCGAACCCGTCTCGGCGGCAATCCGTTCGGCGGTGTCCCTGACGGGGACGGGAGAGGTCTCCAGTACTTTCCCTTTCAGGATTTCCCGCGCGGTCAGAGCGTCGTCCGCCTGTTTGACGACATCCGGGCCGACGCCGGATTTTCCCACCATTAAAATCGTATCGATATCGTTCGCGAGGGAGCGGAGAAATGCGCGCTGTTTACTGGTTATCATCCGTTCTTTTCCTTCCTGTTCCGTAATTTTTCTGCGAACGCCCTGAGAGCCCGGCCGCGGTGGCTGATTTCATCCTTTTCCTCTGCGGTCAGCTGGGCGAAGGATTTTCCGTTGACAAGAAAAACCGGGTCGTAACCGAAGCCGCCCTCCCCTTCGGGAGCGAACGCAATGGTTCCCGCGCATTCGCCCTGTGCGGTGATCCGGGTTCCGTCCGGGAAAACACAGCAGATGGCGCTGACGAATTTCGCCGTACGCTTTTCCTGAGGAACCTCCTTAACCGCGTCCAGCAGCTTATGGATCCGGTCAAGATCGGTTGCGTCTTCCCCTGCGTACCGGGCCGAATACACGCCCGGCGCTCCGCCCAGAGCGTCCACCATCAGGCCGGAGTCGTCCGCAACGGCGGGCAGCCCCGTTTCCCGGCAGGCAGAATCCGCTTTGAGAAACGCGTTTTCCGCAAAGGTGGTGCCCGTTTCCTCCACCTCCGGCAGATCGGGGGCCGAAACGGAGATATGGAGCGGCATCAAAATGCGCTCAAGCTCCTGAAGCTTCTTTTGATTATGGGTAGCCATGACAAATTTCATTCCTGATTCTCCCTTGCAAATAAAGCCTCGGCAAATTCGTCGGCGTCGAACGGCTGAAGGTCGTCGACCTTCTCCCCCACCCCGATGAATTTGACCGGGATTCCCAGATTTTCGCGGATAGCGAGCACTACGCCGCCGCGCGCGGTGCCGTCCAGCTTGGTCAGCACGATGCCGGTGATTCCGGCCGCGCTCTGGAATTCGCGCGCCTGGTTCACGGCGTTCTGGCCGGTAGTGGCGTCAAGCACCAGCAGCACCTCTTTGTCCGCGTCCGGCAGCTCCCGGTCAATGACGCGGCCGATTTTGGAAAGCTCGTCCATCAGATTCTTTTTATTGTGAAGCCGGCCGGCCGTGTCGCAGATCACCACGTCCGCTCCTCTGGCCTTGGCGGCGGCAACCGCGTCGTATACCACGGAGGCGGGGTCGCTGCCCTCCGGCTGCTTCACCAGCTCGGCGCCGGAGCGCTGCGCCCAGACCTCCAGCTGCTCCACGGCGGCGGCGCGGAAGGTATCCGCCGCGCCGAGAACGACCTTTTTTCCCTCGGCCTTCAGCCGGGACGCAATTTTCCCGATGGTAGTCGTTTTGCCGACGCCGTTGACGCCGATGACCAGAATCACGGACGGTTTGGTGGAAATCTGCAGCTCTTCGCCGCCGCGGAGCATTTCCGCAACGGTTTCGCGCAGCATCCCGTAAATCGCTTCAGGATCGGTAACGCCCTTTTCCTTTACCTTTTTGCGAAGCGTATCGCAAATATGCTCCGCGGTAGGCACGCCGACGTCGCCCATGACGAGCAGTTCTTCCAGCTCCTCAAAAAGCTCCTCGTCGATGGAGGTAAAGGAGCGGAGCATGGACTCCACGGAGGAGCTCATTTTATCCCTTGTCTTTTTTAATCCCTCTTTTATCTTTGAGAATAAGCCCATTTGATTGTCTCCTTCATCAATGTTGTTCCTTCATGCCAAGCTTGGCCTCAATTTCGGACACATGCAGCTCCAGCAGCTTGGAAATGCCCTCGTCCTGCATGGTGACGCCGTAAAGCACATCCGATTCCTCCATGCTGCCGCGGCGGTGCGTGATCACAATAAACTGAGTGTTTTTATTCATGCGGCGCAGATACGCGGCAAACCGGTCGACGTTCACGTCGTCCAGCGCGGCTTCGATTTCGTCGAGCACGCAGAACGGCGGCGGGTTGACCTTCATAATCGCAAAATACAGGGCGATCGCCACCAGCGCCTTTTCCCCGCCGGAGAGCGACTCCAGATGCGTGATGATTTTTCCCGGCGGCTGTACGGAGATATCGATGCCCGAATGTAAAATATCGTCCGGCGCGCTCAGCGCCAGCTCGGCGGTACCGCCCGCGAACAGCTCCCGGAACGTCTGCTTGAAATTTTCGTTGATCTGCCCGAAGCGTTCCACAAACAGGCCGCGCATCTGATGCGTCAGCTCGCCGATCAGCTTTTTGAGCTCGTCGCGGCTTTTTTCGACGTCTTCGATCTGGGCCTTCATAAACTCGTAGCGTTCGGAAACTTCCTTGTATTCCTCGACCGCGGCCACATTGACGGAGCCGAGCGCCTTGATCTTATTTTTCAGCTCGTTCAGGCGTTTCTGCGCCTGCGCCGGATTTTCTATTTTCGCGCCCGTTTCTTCCGCTTCCCGGCGTGTCAGTTCGTATTCTTCCCATAAGCGGCTGATTATTTCATCATACTCTTTCTGAAGGTTGACCTTGCGTTCCTCCAGACGGGCAAGCTCATGGCCTATTTTTTCTTTTTCCGCCGATTTTTCATGCTCCTTCGCGCGCATTTCCGCGGAGAGGCGTTCATATTCCATCCGTTTGGCGTTCAGCTCTTCGATTTGCCCGCCGCATTTTTTCGCGGCTTCCCGAAGGGCGGCGGCCTGCTCTTTCAGTTCCTCCACACGGACGGTCAGCGCGGCGCTGGCGGTTTGAACAGCATTGATCTCTTCGTTCAGCGCTTCCGTACGGCCCTCGTGGTCCTGCTTTCTGCGTTCAATGTCCTCGATCCCCGCCCGCAGAGACTCGATGTCCTTCTGCGCCGAGAGACAGGCCATGCGGATTTCCTGCAGCTGCGCGGCCAGTTCGTCGCTGGCCTGGTTCAGCTCGGTTCGGCTGCCGCTGATCTGACTGAGCTCCGCCTGTAAAGAGGCCTGCTTTTCCGCAATTTCCTTTGAGCTGGCCTGCGCGGCCTGCTGTGCTTCTCTTTGAAGGCTGAGCCTTGCGCCGGCCGTTTTGTTTTCCTCGTTCAAAGCGTCACAGTCGCGGGAGGCGGTGGCCAGGTCGGCAAGTGCGCGCCTGTGCTCAGAATCGATTTTCACGCGCTCTTCCTGCGCGGAGGAAAGCTCCGCCTTGGCTGCGGCAAGCTCCGCTTCACAGGAAGAAACCTCTTCCGAAGCGGTTTTCAGCGCCGCGGCGGCGGCTTCCGCTTTCTTCTGGAGCTCGGCGGCTTGTGCCCGGATGCGCTCAATTTCCGACGCGCGGCTGAGCAGTCCGGAGTTTCTGGCGAGCGAACCGCCCGTGAGCGAACCGCCCGCGTTGACGACCTGCCCGTCCAGCGTAACAATACGGAACCGGTAGTTGTAGCGTTTGGCGATCGCGACGGCGCTGTCCAGGTCCTCCGCCACGGCAATGCGCCCCAAAAGGGAATTCAGTATCCCGTTGTATTTTTCATCACAGCTGCACAGGCGGCCCGCGACGCCGACGAAGCCGGGGCAGTCTTCAAGGCCGTTTTCCTGCAGAACATTTCCCCGGATCGTGGTAAGGGGAAGAAAGGTCGCCCGGCCGGAATCGCGCTGTTTAAGCAAACGGATCGCGTTTTTCGCGTCCTGTTCATTGCCGACGACAATGTTCTGCATGGCCGCGCCCAGCGCCGTTTCAATGGCGACGGCGTATTGGGAAGGCACTTTGATCAGTCGGGAAACGGGCCCGTGGATTCCGCTGACAGTCCCACGCCCGGCTTCCTTCATCACAATTTTGACACTGTGGGAGAAGCCTTCCAGATTGCGCTCCAGCTCCTCCAGAAGGTGTGCCTTGCGCGCGTGCTCCTGCGCGTCCAGACGGAGCGTTTCGCTCTGCTGCTTGACTGCTTCCATCCGCTGGCGGCGTGTGTTCAGCCGTAGCTCGTAGCCCTTTGCCGTGTTGGTCAGCGCGCCGATCCGTTCGTCGGTATCGGAAAGCATTTTCGCATAATCGCCGGACTCTTTCCGGAGCTGCTCCATCTGCGCGTTTTTGGAGCGGACGGTCTGGGCAATATCGGTAAGCCGAAGCTGTATTTCGGTGATGGAGGAAACCGCCGTCATCTCCGCGACCTTTGCTTCCGTCGCCTGATTGGCGCATTCCGCAATTTCCCGCGTGTATCCATCGATTTTCCCGGTGGTTTCGCTCATGCTCCGGCGGAGTTCTTCCAATTGTCCGGTATAGGTTTGAGTCAGTTGATTCTTCTCGTTTATGTACTCTGTTTTCTGCTGAATCTGAGCCTTTTTCTGGTCGATTTCCTTTTCCATATCCTGACTGGAAACGGCGCTCTGCTCGATTTCCTTTCGGATACGCCCGATATTTTCCTCGTTGTGCTGAATATCGTTTTGCAGGACCGACGCTTCGCCGTCTTTTTTGACGGCGTTCTCCTCCTGCCTGGCCGCTTCCTGGCGGATTTCATCCACCTTTGCGGTGCAGGCGCCGGCTTCCCTGAAATTCTGCTCGATCTTTTCGTCTATTTCCTGAAGCTCCCGCTCCACCGTTTCATGCTGGTCACGGGCAATCAGAATTTTATCGTCGTGCTCGCGCAGGACCCTGCCCGATTTTTCCAGCGTATTGAGCCAGAGCCCGATTTCCAGCGTACGCTTTTCAGCGGCATAGGCAAGGTACTGCTGCGCCTTTTCGGATTGCTCCTTTAACGGGCCGACCCTGTCCTGCAGCTCTGTCAGAATATCCCTCAGGCGGAGGAGGTTGTCCTCGGCCTGATTCAGCCTGCGCTCAGATTCCTCCTTGCGGTAACGGAAGCGGGAAATTCCCGCGGCCTCTTCAAAAATTTCGCGGCGGTCCTCCGAACGGGCGGCCACGATACTGTCGATCTTGCCCTGTCCGATGATGGAGTATCCGTCGCGGCCAAGGCCGGTGTCCATAAAAAGCTCGTTGATATCCTTCAGCCGCACCGCGGCCTTATTGATCAAATATTCGCTGTCCCCGGAGCGGTAATACCGGCGGGTGACCGCCACGTTGTCGGCGTCAAACGGAAGCTGGCGAAGGGCATTGTCAATGTTCAGGGTCACCTCGGCAAACCCCTGTGCCTTGCGCACGGGAGTGCCGCTGAAAATAACATCCTCCATTTTCGTGCAGCGGAGCACCCGGGTGGACTGTTCGCCCAGAACCCAGCGGACAGCGTCGCTGATATTGCTTTTTCCGCTTCCGTTAGGGCCCACGACCGCCGTGATGCCATGGTCAAAGCTGAGAGTTGTCTTATCAGGAAATGTCTTGAACCCCTGAATTTCCAGTGACTTCAACAGCATATTCTCACCTCAATTATTCTATCGTAAAGCAATTTTCCTCCACGCCCGAGTCCTGTACGATTTTTGCACAGTAACCCAGCTGCGCAAGAGCGGCCAAATTGCACTTTTTCTGCCCCGCAGCCTTTGATGCCGTTTTCGGGTTCACCTTAATCATAATACTGTCTTTTAACTGCGGATTTTGCCGTAAGTACGCGGAAATTCGGCGAAGCAGGCGCGCGCTTTCGCAAAGCTCCCGGAAAGCCGGATGCCACGGGCCGGCAAGCATGTCCCGCTCCAGCTCCGGCGAGCTGTGCAGTCCCAGACGGATGACCCTGATGCCCTGATCCTCGAAGAAATCCAGCAGTCCGGCGCAGAGCTGCACGGTTTCTTCCAGATTCAGCGTTTGGTACTCTCCGCTGAGATATCGGTCGCCCAGTTCCGTCCCCCGCATAATGACGGTCGGATAAATCCGCATATTTTCCGGGTGGAGTGCGGCCAGCTTTTTCGCGGTCAGCACGCTGCCTTCGGCGGTATCGCCGTAAAGCCCGGTCATCATCTGCAGCCCAAGCGTAAAGCCGTGGGATTTTATCAGTTCCGCCGCCGCCGCGACCTGTTGAGCAGTATGTCCCCGCCGGTTCAGCCGAAGGACGCGGTCGTCCATGCTCTGCGCCCCAAGCTCAATCGAGGTAACGCCGTATTTTTTCAGCAGCTTCAAAATCTCTTCGTCAATACAGTCCGGCCTTGTGGAAATGCGGATTCCCGCAAAGGTGCCGTCTTTTACAAAAGGCTCCGCCGCTTCCAGAAGGGAAACCATATAGCCCGGCTCAATCGCGGTAAAGCTGCCGCCGAAAAAGGCAATCTCGGCATTTTTCGTATTCCCTCTCAGGCTGTTTTTCGCGATTTCGGCCGCATTCTGCACCTCCCGCGGAGAAGGCTGCGCCAGCCGGCCGGTAATGGCGCGCTGGTTGCAGAAACTGCACTGGTGCGGGCAGCCGTTGTGGGGCACAAAAATCGCTACGTTGGCGTGTTTCAATAACCCATCAGCTCCATTGCTTCACGGGCAGCCTGCTGCTCGGCCTCTTTTTTGCTGCGCCCGCCGCCCTTGCCGATCACGTTGCTGTTCAGGTGGACCTCCACGGTAAAATGCTTGTCGTGATCGGGTCCGCTTTCGCCCGTCAGCACATATTCCAGATGTTCCTCCGGATTCTGCTGGATGATCTCCTGCAGGGCGGTCTTATAATCCTTGAAGGCTTTCGGCCTTGCCGTCTGCAGCAGGGGCAGGACAAAGCGAAGGATAAATTTGCGGGCCTCATCCATGCCGCCGTCCAGATAGATCGCGGCAATAATGGACTCGAACGCGTCGGCCAGGATGGAGGAACGCGTGCGGCCTCCTGAATTCTGTTCCCCATGGCTTAACAGCAGGAACTTCCCGACCTCCAGCTGGGTGGAAAATCCGCAGCAGGCCTTTTCACAGACAAGCGCGGCCCGCTTTTTCGTCAGATCACCTTCCGGCAGGTCGGGGAATTGCTTAAACAGATAATCCGCCACCACCAGCCCCAGGATCGAGTCCCCGAGGAACTCCAGCCGCTCGTTGCTGCCGCCCGGCACCCGGGTTTCATTGGCATAGGACGAATGGGTCAGCGCCGTTTTCAGATACTGCTTATTTTTAAAATGATACTCCAGTTTGTCTTCCAGTTCTTTCATAAACTCACGCTCCGTTAAAACGAATCTTACCTTATTCCGCTGCGTCTTCATCGCCGGATTCTTTTGCGGTATTCTTTTTATAGTTCTCGATCGAGTTTGCGATTTCGTCGACAACGCCGCCGGAAACATAGGATTTTAGCAGGCGGAGCGCGTTATAGAAGGTTTTTGCCTTTGCGCTGCCGTGCGCCTTGAACACCGGCTTGGCGCAGCCCATCAGCGGAGCGCCGCCGTACTCGTTGTAATCCATTGTCTTTCGGAGCGTTTTGATATCCTTTAAAACAATCGCCGCCGCAAGCTTGTTCAGAGAATTTTTTGTGAAGATCTCCTTTAGCTTACCCATCAGCAGGATGGCTACACCCTCGTATGTTTTTAAAATCGAATTTCCGGTAAAGCCGTCCGCAACAATCACGTCGCCGGCATCCAGCGGGATATCGCGTGCTTCAACATTGCCGACAAAGTTCAGACCGGAACTTTTCAGCATGGCAAACGCTTCGTGCTGAAGATCGCCGCCCTTATGGTCCTCCGTGCCGATGTTGGCGAGAGCGACCCGCGGGTGATCGATATTCATGACCTTCTGCATGTAAACGGAGCCCATCACGCCGAACTGGCGGAGCATGTCCGCCTTGCAGTCCACGTTCGCGCCGGAGTCGATCAGCATAAAGCAGCCTTCCCTTTTCGGCATGACCGGCGCAAAGGCGACGCGCTTGATTCCCTTGATCCTTTTGACGATCAGGGTCGCGCCGACTACCAATGCTCCGCTGTTGCCCGCGGAAATACAGGCGTCGCCTTCCCCCGCGGCCAGACGGCGCAGGGCCTCCGCCATCGAGGAATTGGATTTCGATTTCATAATTTCCCCGGCGTGCTCTTCCATGGTAATCACGTCCGGCACATCGATAATCTGCATGCGGTTCAGGGAAATCTCATTCTCCTTCGCCACCCGGCGGATTTCCTCCTCCCGCCCGGTCAGCAAAATATCGACGTCCAGCTCCGCGACGGCCTGTGCGCAGCCTTTCAGAATTTCGAGGGGGGCGTTGTCGCCTCCAAATGCATCAACGATTATTTTCATTTGAAACACCTCTGTTTTTGACATTCATTCCAGTTGATTTTCCGCCATGATTTTTTCCAATTCCTGCAGGGAACGGGCTGAAAAGGCGGCGTATCGCTCTCTTTTGTCGCGGATATGCGGCTCGAGCGGCGGGATCACGCCGAAGTTGGCCCCCATGGGCTGAAAATCGGCTTCACTGCCGTATGCCACATAGCGGCTCAGCGCGCCGATCATGGTCGTGTCCGGCAGAACCAGCGTATCCTGCCCGTTCATGCGGCGCACAGCGTTGATTCCCGCCATGATGCCGGAGGAAGCGGATTCCATGTATCCCTCCACGCCGGTAATCTGACCGGCGAAAAAGAGGCCGGGCCGTTCGCGCAGGCTGTAGTCGGCGGAAAGCACCCTGGGCGAATTCAGGAAGGTATTGCGGTGCATGACGCCGTAACGGAAATATTCAGCGTTTTCAAGGCCCGGGATCATCCCGAACACGCGCTTCTGTTCCCCGAACTTCAGATTGGTCTGAAAGCCCACCAGATTGTACAGCGTTCCCTGACTGTCCTCCCGTCTCAGCTGAACGACCGCCCACGGGCGGTGGCCCGTGTGCGGGTCGCGCAGGCCGACCGGCTTGAGCGGACCGAAGCGCAGGGTTTCCGCCCCGCGCTGCGCCATTACCTCCACCGGCATACAGCCCTCGTACACCTTCGGGTCCGCGACGTCAAAATCGTGCACGGGCGCGCGCTCGGCGGAAACCAGAGCGGCGTAAAAGCGCTCGTATTCCTCTTTGTCCATCGGACAGTTCAGGTATGCGTCGTCCCCGCCCTTGTCGTACCGGGACGCGGCAAAAATTCTGTCCCTGTTCAGGCTTTCCGCTGACACGATCGGCGCAGCGGCGTCAAAGAAGCTGAGACTTCCGCCGCAGAGGGCGGCGATTTCCGCGGCGAGCGCATCCGCCGTAAGGGGGCCTGTCGCGATCACGGTGATTCCGTCCCGCGGTATTTCCGTGATTTCCTCACGGTGGATATGAATCAACGGGTGAGCGGATATTTTTTGCGTGACGGCCCGTGAGAACCGGTCCCGGTCAACCGCGAGCGCGCCGCCCGCCGGTACCCGGCAGCCGTCCGCGCACTGCATCAGCAGGGAATGAAGCCGCCTCATTTCCTCTTTCAAAAGTCCGGCGGCGCTTTCCACGCGCTCCGCTTTCAGGGAGTTGGAACAGATCAGCTCGGCAAAATCCGGATTGTGGTGCGCCGGGGAATACCGGGACGGCTTCATTTCGTAAAGCTCGACCTCGGTTCCCGTCCGGGCGATCTGCCACGCGGCCTCACAGCCGGCCAGACCCGCGCCGATGACCCTGATACTCATTCTTCCTCCGTTTTCTCGTAGCCGCAGTCAGGCGTAATGCAGTAGTATTTCGGATGCTTCCCCTTCTTTTTCAGCAGGGTCTTGCCGCAGCGCGGGCATTTTTCCGTACTCGGTTCGTCCCAGGAGATGAAGTCGCACTTGGGGTACTCGGAGCATCCGTAAAAAATCCGGCCCTTTTTGGATTTTTTCACAATGACCTTGCCGCCGCACTTGGGACATTCCGCTCCGGTTTCCTGTACCAGCTTCTTGATATTTTTGCACTCCGGATATCCCGGGCAGGCGATAAATTTACCGTAGCGGCCGGTCTTAATAACCATTCTGCGGCCGCATTTTTCGCAGATAATATCGGTTTCGTCCTCTTTGAGCTGTATCTTCACGCCCTGCATATCCTCTTTGGCCTGCTTGAGCGTCTTGTCGAAATCCCCGTAAAAATCATGGAGCGTCTGAATCCAGTCGGTCTTTCCGCTCTGGACGCTGTCCAGATCGTTTTCCACCTGCGCGGTAAATTTGATATTGACGATTTTCGGGAACTTCTCCCGCATCAGCTTGGTCGCGACCTCTCCCAGCTCCGTCGGTTTCAGGGCTTTGGCCTCGCGCGCCACATATTCGCGGCCCGTAATCGTCGATATGGTCGCGGCATAGGTGGACGGACGTCCGATTCCGTTTTCCTCAAGCGCCTTGATGAGGGAAGCCTCCGTATAGCGCGGGGGCGGCTGTGTAAAATGCTGGTTGCCCGCGATTTCTTTCAGCTTGAGCAGCATATCCTTTTCCAGCACCGGCAGAGAGCCCTCCCGTTCCGCTTCCTCATCCCTGCCCTCTTCGTAGAGCACGGTAAAGCCGTCAAAGGTGACGGTGTAGCCGGAGGCCTTGAAAATATAGTCCTTTGCCTGAATATCGGCCTGCGTGGTGCTCTGCAGGCAGTTGGCCATCTGGCAGGCGATGAAACGTTCCCAGATCAGCTTATACAGCTTATACTGGTCGCTCGTCAGGCTGTCCTTCACCTTGTCCGGAGAAAGCCCCGGCATGGACGGACGGATGGCCTCGTGGCCGTCCTGCGCGCCGGCTTTTGTCTTGAAATGGCGCGGCGTGTCGGGCAGATATTTTTTGCCCCAGCGCTCCAGAATATAGTCGCCCGCATCCTTGATCGCGTCTTCGGAAATACGGAGCGAATCCGTTCTCATGTAAGTAATCAGACCGACGGCGCCCATTTCGTTGATTTCAATACCTTCATACAGCTCCTGCGCGGCCTTCATGGTACGGCGGGCCTGAAAGCCCAGCCTGCGGGAAGCCTCCTGCTGAAGGGTGGAGGTAATAAACGGCGGCGCGGGCGATTTTTTGCGCGTGCCCTTTTTCAACTTGACAATGCGGTATTCCGCGTTCTCCAGCTCCGCAAGAATCTTGTCGGTCTGTTCCTTATCTGAAATTTTGATCTTTCCATTGATATCGCCGTAAAAGGTTGCGCCAAAGACCCGGCGGGCACCGTGCGGGACGAATTTTGCGTCGATCGTCCAGTACTCTTCAGGTACGAAAGCGCGGATTTCCTCCTCGCGGTCCACGATAATGCGCACCGCAACGGACTGAACGCGCCCGGCGGAAAGGCCCCTGCGGATTTTCTGCGACAGGAACGGGCTCAGCTTATAACCCACAAGGCGGTCCAGGATACGGCGGGCCTGCTGTGCGTTGACTAGGTCGATATCGATACTGCGGGGGTTCTCCATTCCTTTGGTAACGCCCGTTTTCGTAATTTCATTAAAGGTAATACGGTTGTCCTTTTCGGTATCAAGACCGAGGATGTACGCCAGATGCCAGGATATCGCCTCTCCTTCGCGGTCGGGGTCGGTCGCGAGCAGGACGCCTTCGCTTTTTTCTGCTTTGTCCTTCAGCTCCTGAACCAGCTTCTCCTTTCCCTTGATAATTTCATACTTCGGTTTAAAATCGTTTTTTACGTCAACGCTCAAACGGTTTTCCGATAAATCGCGTACATGTCCCATGGACGCGATCACGTCGTAACCCGAGCCTAAAAATTTCTTAATTGTCTTGGCCTTGGCCGGTGATTCAACGATCACTAGCTTTGACATGAAAACCACCTCATCTGTCCTGTTTTTATTTTCTTTTTGTTTGCTGGAATTTGGAATTTATTCAATATTATAACGTTTTACCATAAAATATTAAACATTTTTAAAATTTGCCGAGTATTCGGCAATTTTTAACAACATTTAGACCGGCAGGCTGTAGCGGCGCCCGGAATGGGAACGAATCTTTTCGGCAAGCTCCAGTTCCGTCACTGCGGTCAGAAGCCGCGGGGCGGAAATGCCCGTCAGGCGCTCCAGTTCGGAAAGATGCTTTGGCGAGTCCGTCAGACTGGAATACAAAAGCACGGCGTCCTCTGAAAATTCTTTTTCATCCAACGGCCCCGCCGCCGGGCGTACCGGCTCCGGTTCCGGAGAAAAAATCACATTCGTTTCCTCATCCCTGAAATCGATCTGGCCGGGGAAACGGTAAAGGTACTCTTCCAGAATCTCGCCCGCGTTGGACACGGGCTTCGCCCCGCTTTTAATCAGCCCGTTCACCCCCTGGGAAACAGGGCTGTAAATCCCGGCGGGCACGGCGAAAACGTCCCTTCCCTGTTCTAGCGCGTACTGCGCGGTAATCAGCGAGCCGCTTTTTCCGGCGGCCTCCACCACAAGGGTTCCCAGCGTCAGTCCGGAAATAATACGGTTGCGGATCGGAAAATTGGAATTGACGGCCTGCGTGTTCGGGGGATACTCCGAAATGACCGCGCCGGAAAGCGCGATGGCCTCGCGCAGAGACGCGTTTCCCATCAGGTAATTATAGTCGATGCCGCAGCCAAGGACGCAGACGGTTTTCCCACCGGCCTGTAAAGCGCCCTTGTGGGCCGCCGTATCAATCCCCAGCGCGCCGCCGCTGACAACGACCGCTCCCTGTTTGGCAAGCTCAAAAGCGAAGCTGCGGGCGGTCGCGACGCCGGTCGCGGTCGCTTTGCGGGTGCCCACAATGGCGATGCTGGGAACCGCGGAGAAATCCGGCAGGGTCCCCTTGACATACAGCGTACAGGGCGCGTTATGAATCTCGCCGAGCGGTTCGGGGTAACCGGCGCATCCGGGCGTAAGAACCTGCTGCCCGATTTTCTCACAGTATTCCAGCAGGGCTTCGGCGTCCTGAACGGAGTACGAGGAAAGCTTTTCCAGCTCGCTCTGTGTAAAGTAACCCTCGAGCAGCCAGCTTTCCATACCCGCATCATAAAAGTCGTTCAGAGAACGGTAACCCGAAAGAATGCGGTTCTGCTTGGAGCTGCCCGCGCCGAGCGCGTGCTGCAGCCACACCCAGTATGCCCTTTGGTCAACAGACATTCTTAAACGCCTCCCGATTTTTCGCGCATCATTTCCCACATCAGAATCGCGGCGGAAGCCGACGCGTTGAGAGATTCCGCTCTGCCCAGCATGGGGATGGTCACCGATCCCGAACAGGCGGCGATCGCCGCGGCAGTAAGCCCGTTTCCTTCATTGCCCACGAAAAGCACCGTCGGCTTTCGGAAACCGACCTCCGTCACCTTCTGAGCGGAGGAGTCCGGAACCGCGGCGAGGGTAACGAACCCGCGGCTGTTCAGAAAACCGATGGCGGAAGCAAGCTCGGCCCGCACATAGAACGGAAGGCGGAAAACCGCGCCCATACTGGCGCGAAGCACCTTCGGCGAATAGACGTCGCAGCAGCTGCCGCCCAAAAGGACGCCGCCGACTCCCAGCGCCTCCGCCGTACGGAGCACCGCGCCCAGATTGGCCGGGTCCTGAATATTCTCAAGCCCCAGGTAATGCAGCCCCGGCTCCATTGCCTCCAGTTCCTCCGCCCCGGCGCGCATTCTGCAGACGCAAAAAACGCCCTGCGGGGACTTTGTGTCCGACAAAAGCGCCGCGACATGCGGCTCCACCAGATAGGTTTCTTCCGCCGCCGGTTGAATTTCACCGAGATAGTCCGCGTATTTTTCGCCCGCCTGTGCCGTGTAAAACAGGGTTCTGATGCCGACCCCGCTTTGCGCCGCGTCGCGGCAGAGCCGCGCGCCCTCGACCAGAAAGAGACCCTGTTCCCTGCGGAACCCGGCGGCAGAGGAAAGGCGTGCGGCGTGTTTGATGATTTCATTTTGACGGCTTGTAATCAGATCCGGCATGTTTTCTCTCCATATAAAATTTGCGCCCGGTTTTTTTCCGGGCGCAATTACAGCTTTTTAAAGCGCTGCCTTTGCTTTTTCAATCAAGCTCTTAAATGCGGCTTCGTCGGCAACAGCGATTTCTGCAAGCATTTTACGGTTCAGCGTAATCCCCGCTTTTTTCAGCCCGTTCATAAACACGGAATAGCTGACGTCGTTCGCGCGGCATGCGGCGGAAATACGGGTAATCCACAGGCGGCGGAAATCTCTCTTTCTTGCTTTACGTCCGATAAATGCGTAGTTACCGGATTTCATGACGGCCTGTTTGGCCATTTTAAAATGTCTGCTCTTGGAACCCCAGTAGCCCTTCGCAAGTTTCAAAGTCTTTTTTCTTCTCTTGCGTGTCATCAACGCACCTTTTACACGTGCCATTCTATTACCTCCATTGAAATGGTTATTTTAATCAACAGGACTAACTCTTATTTGTAAGGAATTAATCTCTTTACCTGGGCCACATTTGTCTTGTCGGCAATCGTGGTCTTTCTGAGGCCTCTCTTGCGCTTGGTGGTCTTTTTGTTCAGGATATGGGATTTATTGGCATGACCGCGGATTACTTTTCCGTTCTTGGAAAGCTTGAAGCGCTTTTTTGCGCCGGTATGTGTCTTAATTTTAGGCATGGTATTGTCCTCCTTATGATGATTACTTAGCGGGTTTGGATGCAAGGAACATGAGCATATTACGTCCCTCTAACTTTGCCGGTTTTTCCACATTGGCGATTTCGCTGAGTGCCTCAGCAAAATTCCGCATAATGCTGTAACCCTGCTCCGGATGTCCCATTTCCCGTCCGCGGAAGCGGATGGAAGCCTTGACCTTGTCGCCATCCTTTAAGAAGCGGGTTGCGTGACCGACTTTTGTGTTAAAGTCGTGAGTGTCAATGTTTAAAGACAAACGGATTTCCTTGATGTCGACAATGCGCTGATTTTTCTTTGCTTCCTTGTCGCGCTTTGCCTGCTCAAATCTGAATTTGCCGTAATCAATGATCTTACACACCGGGGGCGTTGCCTGCGGCGCGATTTTGACAAGATCAAGATTCTGTTCAAACGCTTTTTCCAAAGCCTGGGCCGAACTCATAATGCCAAGCTGAGAACCGTCCGAACCGACGACACGCACTTCCCTGTCACGAATTTCCTCATTAATCTGCAGTTCCTTGTTGCTAATTGTTAAGCACCTCCAAAACACGTTATCAGTTTCAATAAAAAGCGCGGGCAGAATATCCGCCCGCACAACAATACACAAAACAACAGCTTTCAAAAGCCGTTTTCCGTATTGACCCATGGCGGACGAAACCCCACAGGTGTGGGCACAAGATGCCCCGCTTTGTTTTACTGAATTATTTTACCAGTGATTTTTTCATTTGTCAAGCGTTAATTGGAGATTTCACAATTCAGGCTGAAGGAATAAAGCAGGCACCCGGCAACCTTTTTCCCCGTACACTGTTCCATTGCCAGACGGTAAAGCGCAAGCTGCGCACGATAGCGTTCCCACAGCTCCGTGGGATGATTCGTCCGATCGGTTTTATAGTCCACGATCACCAGCTTGCCGTTTTCCTCAAACGCACAGTCGACCACGCCCTGCAGCACCACAGGCTGGCCCTTCAGTTCGTCCGGCAGCCCCGGACGAACGTCGCCCGCGGTAATTTCCACGGTAAAGCGATATTCCCTAAGGACGTTTTCCGAGGCGAAAATCCTTTTAGCAAGCGCGCTTTGAAAGAAAGTCCGCACGTGGGCTAGATCGACCGCGTTCCCCTGCTCGGCCGTCAGAAAGCCCTGGGCGACAAGGCGCTCCAGCTCGCTTTTGGGGGCTTCGCGTGCTTTTTCGTAATCCGCGAACTGCATATAGGTATGCAGCGCCGTCCCGCGCTCGGCGGGAGTCAGCCCCGTTTTGCCTAAAAACGCGGGGCGGGACACGGCGGCGTACTGCGCGGAAAATTCACGCGCGGCAAGGTCGGAGGCCGCCACCTTGGCCTGTATCCCTTTTAAGGCGGCGTACGGATAGACATAGTCCATTGCCGCGGAGATTTCTTCCTCCAGCACCCGGTCCGGCTGCGCCGGCAAAACCTCCTCCGGCTGCCGTACGGCAGCATCTTCTTTCGGCGGATAGATCAGATTCACGGCCCACGGCTCTTCCGAGCCGACGGTGATCCCCGGCAAGGCGCAGGCAAGGTCGCGCAGGCGCGTACCGTCCGGGTGGCGCAGGGCACAGAGCAGCAGCCAGTCGGAAATGCTGGAAACGCTGCGCACCACATAGGGCTGAATCCTGTTTTCCTCCGTCAGCCGGGCGGCGAGCTTTCCGAGCGTCTTCCCCGCGTCCTTGACCGTCGTCACCATGATGAGCTTTTCCTTCGCCCTCGTCATGGCTACGTACAGCACGCGCAGCTCCTCGCTCATTTCATTTCGGTCCAGCTCCAGCGCGACCGCTTCGCGCGGCATGGTCGTGTAGCGGCAGAGACCGGCGTCATCCCTGAGCTTTACCCCAAGGCCGAGCGACGGGTGCAAAAGCACGTCCCCCCGCTCCTTATTGAAGCGCCGGGAGCACCCGGCAAGAATGCAGACCGGGAACTCCAGCCCCTTGCTGCGGTGGATACTCATGATTTTCACAACATTGGCCGCCTCGCTGATAGTGGAGGCGGGCGCGAGGTCGGCGCTGCTTTTTTGAAGCCTGTCGATAAACCGGATAAAACCGGAAAGCCCGTTATAGCCGGAGGCTTCATATTTTTTCGCGTATTCAAGCAGCAGGCGGAGGTTCGCAAGCCGCAGCTCCCCGTTGGGCATTGCCTGAACCAGATTCAGATAGCCCGTTTTGTCGTAGACCGCCTGAATCAGCCGGTCCGACGGCATGGTAGCCGCCAGCGTGCGGTAGGCGTCCATATCGCGCAGAAAATCCGCCGCGCGCGGATTGCCGTCCTGAGCGGCGGAAACGAGCGCAGGATACAGCGGAGCGCTGCGCGACGGGATGCGGATATCGGCCATATCGTCCGCCGTAAAGCCGTAAATGGGACTCATCAGTACCGAAAGCAGCGGAATATCCTGCATCGGATTGTCGATCACGCGCAGAAGCGAAACCGCCACCCCCACTTCCGCCGCCGCGAAGAAGCCGCCCGCCGTGTCGGCCCATGCCGGAATCCCGAGCGCGGACAGCTCCCGCGCGTATTCGTGCGCGTACCGGTTTGCGCTGCGCAGCAAAATGCAGATATCCCGGTAGACGACGGGCCGCTGTCGGCCATGGTCCGTCACGGCGGTGCCGTCCCCGGTCATCCGATAGATCAGCTCCGCGATATGGCGGCTTTCCGCCGCGATCATTTCCTCGTCGTCCTCGGACGCCGAAAGGTCGATGATGTCGAGCTGTGCCGCGGGTTCGCCGCAGGGCGGGTAATCCGCCCCGGCGGCAAGCTCCTCCGCTTTCGTATAATCCAGCTCGCCCGTCTGTTCGCTCATCAGCTGGCGGAACACGAAATTCACCGTTTCGGTCACCCCGTGGCGGCTGCGGAAGTTTTTGTCCAGCACCACACAGGCAGGATATGCGTCCTTAATTCTGTCGTAATCGGGGTACTGCGCGCGGCGGCGCAGAAAAATCTGCGGCATCGCCTGACGGAAACGGTAAATGCTCTGTTTGACGTCGCCGACCATAAACAGGTTGCTTTCCTTCTGCGAAACCGCGCGGAAAATCATATCCTGCGCTTCGTTGGTGTCCTGATATTCGTCGACCATCACCTCGTCGAACCGAGCGGATATCTCCAAAGCCTCCTCCGTCGGCGCAAAGCCGCCGTCCGTTTCCCGGACAAGCAGCTTTAAGGCGTAATGCTCCAGGTCGCTGAAATCCGCCGCGCGGCGTTCCCGTTTCAGCCGGTCCAGCTCTTCGCCGAACTTTTCCGTGACCTCGAACAGCTTCTTTACCAGCGGGGCGATGCGGGCGATCTCTTCCCCGCATTCCCGTTCGTCGGCGCCGAACAGCTCCGCCAGCTTTTTGACGGTTTCCTGCACTTCCTTTCGGCTTGCCGAAAGCTTGTTTTTCAGCGGGTCGTCGCCGTAGCCCCGCAAAGGCTTCAGCCTTTGAAAACCAAAATTAGCGCACTGGAAAGAAACGGCGTCCCAGCCGCCCGCGTCCGCCGCGTCTTTCAGCGCCAGAAGCCCCGCCAGATCGGAGTCAAAGCCGTCGCCATACGCGCCGGCAATTTTTTCGTCCTCCCGCATCAGCACGAGGGAATTGCGCGTCAGGGAAATACAGTAGTCCACCGCGTCCGCGGCGTACTTTAAAACAGTCCGTCCCCACACGGTCCGGGAAGCGGGAACCTCCCCCTCATACATGACGGCCTTTTCCCGCAGCCAGCGGCTCGGAAATGGATGAGACCGGACAAAATCGTAAAGGGTATTGACGGTCTGGATCATGCGCGCGTCGTCCCGGCCGGAGGAAAACGCATCGACAAGAGCGTAAAAATCCGGGTCGTTCTGTGCATAAAACGCTTCCAGAACGGCGGAAACCGCGTCGCCTCGCAGCAGCTTCATCTCACTGTCGTCCAGGATGCGGAAATCCGGGGAAATCCCCAGCTTATAAAAATTTTCCCGGATCAGTTCGCTGCAAAAGCTGTGGATGGTGCTGATGTGCGCACGGGTCAGCAGAATCTGCTGGCGCTGAAGCCGCACGTTCATAGGGTCGGCTTCCAGCAGTTTTGCGATTTCCGCCGCGATACGGCCGCTCATTTCCGCCGCCGCGGCCTTGGTGAAGGTAACGACGAGCAGCCGGTCGGCGTCGGTGGGATTTTGCGGGTCGGTCATGCGCTCAATCACGCGCTGCACCAGAACCGCCGTTTTCCCGGAGCCCGCCGCGGCGGATACCAGCAGCGTGCCACCCCGCGCCTCAATCGCGTCCTGCTGGCTTTGCGTCCATGTGCGTGCGCTCATTGCTCGTTCCCTCCTTTTGCCTGCGTAAGCTCTTTGATGACTTCGTCCCTGTCCCACTGCTGCATTTCGCGTGTGGGGTCGTCCCTTTCATGGCCGCAGACGGACGAATAGGGACACCAAGCGCAGGCGTCGTAGGTACCGGAAAGCGGCACCGCCGAAACGTCGCCGCCGTGAAGCTCCCGGGCCATTGCACCGACCAGCTCCTTAATATGTTTCATCACACCGGTCAGTTCTCCCGGAGAAACCACGTGGTCGCGTTTGCCCGGCACGCCGTCTTTGAGCGCGACCGGGATATAATTTCCCTGCCCGCCGTGCTCCATGGCCGCGATGATTTCGGCGTCGTCCAGCACGAGCCCGTCCATCCGCAGCTTTTTCGCCGCCTCCTGCCCGATCTTTTCGGCTTCCGTATTGCGGGAAGCGGAAACGGCGGGGCGGTTCGCGGGCATATACAGCACGCCGGCAGGCCGGACGTCCCCGTAGCGGTCCCCGCCGTTCTCCATCAGCGCCGCAAGATAGATCAGCATCTGCATGTTGACGCCGTAGAGGATATCCGATAATTTGAATTCCTTATGACCGGTCTTATAGTCGATCACGCGTACATAGCCGACCCCGTCCCGGTCGAAAAGATCGACCCGGTCGATTTTGCCGTCGATTTCCACCTGTCCCCCGTCCGGCAGCGGGATACGCAGGGGGGGAATCCCATCTTTTCCGATGGAAAGCTCGAAGTCGACGGGCTTAAATTCGCTCTGGGCAAGCTCCTGCGCAATATGGGACGCGATCACCTGCGCCGAATCGGCCAGACGCAGAAACAGGTATACAAAACGCGGCGACTTATTCTGAACGCCGCTCATTTTGGTATCGACGTACACATTTAAGAGACGGAGGATTTCCCGTTTGAGTTCCTCCGGGCTCATGCGGAGAATGGCTTCGCTGCCGGTGTCGCGGAACAGCTTCTCCAGTAAAAAATGCATCAGACTGCCGTACTCCAGCGCGTCCAGCTCCGCCGCCCGGCGCTCCTTTGCATTCAGGCCGAAACGGCAGAAGTACTGGAAGCGGCACAGATAAAATTTTTCAATCTGCGTTGCGGAAACATGCAGATTTTCTCCGAACAGCGCCTTCGCTTTTTCAGGGGAAGCGAAAACGGCTGGCCGGTTCTGCGCGGCGCGGTCGATTGCGGACAGGCGATGTTCACAGCCGCGCTTTCCGAACAGGTCTTTCAGCGTGGCGGACAGCACGGTATTGTGGTTCCACTGCTGGGCCATCAGCTCAAAGGCGGGCTCCTTCGCGTTCGCGAAATAGGTCTGCGGCAGAAGAAGCTCGTTGATGACCGCCGTATTTTTTAAAATGAAGCATACTTCGCCCGGGATGGAGGAAGGCGTGTTCGCTTCCCCCGCCGGACCGGTAAGCGGATACGTTATGTACAGTCTTTCGGAGGCGGCGCTCATTGCCGCGTAGGCAAGAAAACGCTCCTGCACCGCGGTGCCCTCAAGAGTGTCGTTCAAAGGAAGCCCCAAACGGATGAGCTCCCGCCGCTCGCTGTCGCTGAAAACGCAGTCGCCGCCGGGCGATAAGGGAAATTCGCCCTGCACGGTCCCCATCAGGAAAACCACCCTCGGCGCCCCGGTCCTGGTTCGGTCGGCGGCTCCGACGGTCACTTCGTCCAGTCCCTGCGGGATGCTTGCCATACGGTTTGCCAGAATGACCAGACGCAGAAGCTCCGCGTAGCGCGCTGAGGTGACGGGATTCTTTTGCAGCACCAGCGCCGTCTGGTCCAGAATCTCCATCAGAAGGTCCCATAGCCGCAGCTGGCGGTCGGCAAGCTCCGGCTCCCCACAGTCGGAGAGATGCCGCGCGAGGTTTTTCAGATGCCCGGCGGCGCCGATGTCCTGAAGCAGCTTGTACACCGCCGTGGCCATCCCCTCCCCGTCGGTATCGCGGAGTCTGGAAGCGAACCGAAGCAGCGGCGTCATCACCGCTTTCCGGCTTTCATTGATCTCTGAGAGCTTTTTCAGGTCGCCGTCCGTCATTTCTTCCGCAAACCCTTTGGGATGCTCCGTCCAGTCCTCCTTCCACTGCTTCCCTTCCTTGCCCCACACAAAAACATAGTTTTCCAGCTGGGAGATTTCCTCGGTGCCGAGCGCCGTCAGGCCGGTTTTCAGGTACAAAAAAACAGAGTCCGAGGAAAAGCCGGACTGTACGGTTTTGAACGCGGAAAGCACTAGGCGCATCAGCGGTTCGGCGTCGATCGCCTGCGGCTTGTCCATAAAATACGGGATTTCCCACCGCTCAAGAGCCAGATCGAGGACCCCGCGGTAACGGTCGGTCGAACGGGTGATAATTGCAAAATCGCGGTAGCGAAAGCCCTTTTCCATCACCAGACGGCGGATGGCGGCGGCGACAAAGGCGGACTCGCCGTACGCGTTGTTTGCTTCATACAGCACGACATCCCCGTTATTTTCGCAGCCCTGCGCCGTGCGCCCGCAGCGGAAGGCCCCAGCCTCCACCGCGGCCAGCGGCCCGCTTTGAAAACGCGCCCCGCCCGGCAAAACGACCGGCGGCGCGATTTTCACGTCGTTCCGGCGCGCAAGCCGCATCAGGTTTTTCCCGGTGCGGCGGACAAGGGAAAACAGGCCCATGCCGTGCTCCGGGTCGTCCAGCTGATCGGTACAGAGCGTAACGTACAGGTCGTCCGCCTGAGAAAGGATCAGATTGATGATATTGTATTCCTGCACCGTAAAGCTCTGGAACGAATCGAGCGCCACGGTATATTCCGAAAAGAAACGATGCTCCTGCAGGGTATTTTTCAGTCTTGTCAGGTCGTCCAGCGGATCGACAAAGCTTTGCGCGACCAGTGCGTCATAGGCGGAAAGGATCAGGGACAGCTCCGTCATTTTCTGCCGCAGGGTCCCCCCGGGCATTTCCCCCGCCGCGTGTTCGATATCGAGCGGGGTCACGTCGCACATTTTAAATTCCGTGGAAGCGGAGATCATCAGGCCGACAAGCTCGGTGCTTTCCGCGTTCTTGCGGTAAAAGCTGAGCTGGTCCTTCACCTGCTCCAGCGCAAGGCTCATAAAGATGCTGCGGCCCCCGTCGTCCAGCCGGCGCCCCGCGCCGCCGCCGTACCGGCGGAACACCAGATCCGCCAGGCGGGAAAAGCTCGTGACCGAAACGCGCTGCACATCCTTCGCGCCGAGCAGCCGGAGCATCGCGCGCTCGTTTTCAAACGACGACTGCTCCGGTACGATCAGCATGATTTTTTTCTGTGCGGCCTGAGCCATATTTTTCAGTTCTGTCCGCAGCAGTTCCGTTTTCCCGCTGCCCGCGCGGCCCAAAATAAAACGCAGCATCGTATGCCCCCAAACATTCAGTATCCTGATTTCATACTGAACATTATAGCATGGATGCTGCGCTTACAGCAATTCCATTTTCATTTGCGAAACAAGACGGATTCCTCCCCCAACTGTGGCGGGGGAGGAATCCAAACACATTTGCACAAGCAACCGGAAATGCTGCAGGAAAATATTCTATTTCTTTTCGAGGTAGTTTTTCAGCTGTTCATAAAGCTCCACCGATTTGAATTTTATTTCAAATTCGCCTTTGCCCTCTACGATCCCAAGCTGGTTCGCGTTGAGCACGTCGCCCAGCTCCTTGGGTTCCTCGGCGGCGGGCAGGCACATCGGCGGGAAAATGACACACCACCAGTTGCGGCCCGCGGCCTTCCCGATGGTCACGCGCAGGGAATCATAGTCCCCCGCCGGGAGAGTCACTGTCTGGTACTCTCTGGTAGTAAAATACATGTGGACCATTTCGACATTGACGGGATAATCAAAGCCCTGCTTTCTGACTTCGTCCGCCGCCGCCGCTTTCAGCTGCGGAATGGCGGAGCGAACGGCTTCCTGTGCCTCGGCTTTATTTTTGACGTTGTCCATCAGGCCGCGGCTCTCGGTAAGAATCCGGTCGCGCACCTTCAGTTTCAGCGCCTGATCCGATTCGGAGTCGGAATTTGCGAGGACGTGCAGGCGAAGCACGTGGTTCGGTATATCTTCACAGCCGGCGGCAAAGCCGGTGAAGGAAAACAGCACGGTTAATATCAGTGCCAGTAAAAGCGATTTTTCAAACAGTTTCATGTTAAGTAAGTCCCTTTCTGTATTTATGTTGCAAGGGAATTATTGACACAAAAAACCGTTTTTATTCGTTGTGGCCTCAAATTGTATACATGATGGGACAAAATCACTCCCACGTTTTCCATACCTCGGGCTGATACCCGACGGTCGCCTGTTTTCCGTTGCGGACGATGGGCGTTTTCAGCAGCCGCGGATTTGCGAGAAGCTTTTCCTCTTTGGCCTGTTCCCCCGCGAGATAGCGGAGGAGCACAGCATCGTCCTCCTTTGAATCCCCGTCAATCAGCTTTTCAAGGCCGCCGACAGCCGACTTGACGCTGCTGAACTCTCCCCTGCTCATGCCGTATTTCGCGACGTCGATGCTCTGGTATTTTATTTTGCGTTCCTTAAAATAGCGTTCCGCCTTTTTGGTATCAAAGCATTTCGGTTTTCCGAATATCTGAATATTCAATTTTTCCTCCTTTCCGCCCCTGTGTTCACTGCAAACCGGGCAGTTCGGACCAGTCGCACGAATTTTCGATGATTCGGGCGAGAGCTTCGAGTTCGCGGGCGTCCGTTTCGTCGAAGCGGGCAAGCAGCGGACTGTCGATGTCCAGCACGCCGACGACCTGCCGCTGACGGAACAGAGGAACAACGATTTCAGAATTGGAATCGCAGTCACAGGCAATGTGCCCCGAGAACTGATGGACATCCTTCACCAGCACGGTTTCCCCGCGGCTGTACGCGGTGCCGCAGACACCCTTCCCAAACGCGATATGCACACAGGCAAGCTTTCCCTGAAACGGACCGAGCAGCAGCTCCTCCCGATGCTTCAGGTAAAAGCCCACCCAGTTGATATTCTGCAGCGCGCCGCCCAGCAGGGCGGAAACGTTCGCCAGATTGGGGATGACGTGACGCTCCCCCTCCAGAACCGCCTTCATCTGCGCCTTTAAAAGCGCGTACATTTCTTTTTGATCTTTTGGATAAAGAGACGCTGTCTGCTCCATAGTAAGCCTCCCGTTTTTTACAGTGATTCCTTTCAAATTTGCAATGCCGGAACAAAACGGCTTCGCCGTTCAGACTGAAAATACGATAGAAAGCCGCATTCCATTGATCGGGAACACGGCTTTCTGTTTATTGAACGGTATTTCTCAGCGTACCGATTTTCTCGACTTCACATTCGACCACATCGCCCGATTTTAAAAATCTCGGCGGGCAAAAGCCCATGCCGACCCCGGCGGGGGTCCCCATGGAGAGAATGGTCCCCGCTTTCAGCGTCATCCCGCGGGACAGCTCGCTGACGGCGGACTCAATCGAGGTAATAAACAGCCCGGTGGTGCTGTCCTGCCTGATTTCCCCGTTCACCCGCGACTGGATGGACAGAACCGGGGGCCGGGTAAACTCCCCTTCCGTGACGATCCAGGGTCCCATCGGCGTAAAGCCGTCCAGACTCTTTCCAAAATACCACTGTTTGTGACGGGTCTGAATATTTCTGGCGCTGACATCATTCATGACCGTGTAGCCGAGGACATAGGAAAAAACGTCTTTTTCCGGAACATTCCTGGCGTCCCTGCCGATGACAACGGCAAGCTCGGCCTCATAGTCCAGAGAATCCACAATGTCGAAATGGCCGTCGATCAAGCCGCCGTTCGGGACGGCCCTGTCCACCCTTTTGGAAAAATAGACGGCGGCGGCCTGATCCCGCTCGAACGTCTCCTTTTTATAGCGGGCGGATTCCTCCGCGTGGGCGAGGAAATTGACGCCCAGACAGATAATATCCTGTGCCGGAACCGGAATGGGAGCCAGCACCTGAATATCCTGAAAAGGGACGGCTCCGTCCTCTTTCGAATCCAGCGCGCGTTGGATTTCACTCAGCCTGTCCATCCCCGCGTCCCGGATAAACGAATTCATATCTTCATACGGCAAACCGAAGCCGGCGAACGGAAAAACGCCTGTCCCGTCCTTTGACAGCACACCCGCGTTTCCTTTGCCGCCGTATAAATAAGTCAGTAATTTCATAAGTACCCCTTTTTGTAGATGATTTTGTAAGGCAAAAAATCGAATGGCCGGGACATTTACCCCTGAAGCAGACAGCCGGACGAAGCCGGCTCACAGACAAAGGCTTCGGGATAAACGCCCTTCAGCGCCGATTGGCAGGACACGGCCCTTTCATCCTCTTCAAAAATACCGAAGACGGCCGAGCCGCTTCCGGTCATGCACGCGCCGAGCGCGCCGTGCCGAAGCATCGCGTTTTTGATATGCGCCGCTTCGGCAAGGTGCATCACCTGTTCAAACTCGTTGCCAAGATTCCGTGCGATCTCGCCGAGGTCTCTCTTTCGGACCGCGTCGAGCATGGCGGCGGAAAAACCGCTTTCTTTTTTCGAGGCGGCGTCCGCCAGTGCATAGGCCCTTTTGGTGTCGACCCCCACCGGCGGCTTACAGATCACAATACGGCACGGGGGCAGGGCGGGCAAAGCCGTCAGCTTTTCCCCGATCCCTTCGGCAAGCGCGGTCCCGCCGACAACGCAGAACGGCACGTCCGCGCCGATTTTCAGCCCGATTTCACAGAGCGCTTGCTCCGGTAAACCGGCGCCGTATATTTGGTTCAGCGCAAGCAGTACGGCGGCGGCGTCGGCGCTGCCGCCGCCCAGTCCGGCCTGGGACGGGATCGCCTTATCGATATGTACCGTCAGATTCGGGTGAATGCCGGTATGAGCGAAAAAGGCCGACGCGGCTTTATAAACGGTATTAAGTTCATTACAGGGAATTTCGCTCCGGTCACAGAAAAGGCGGATGCCCTTTCCTTCCGTACGGAGCGTAAGGGTATCGCAAAGGGTGACGGACTGCATCACCATGCGCAGAAAATGATAGCCGTCCTCCCGTTTCCCGGTAATATCCAGCGTAAGGTTGATTTTCGCGTTTGCTTTGACTGTGAAAGGCATCCTTGTGTTCTCCTCTTCCGACCTTATAAGCTCTTCAGGAAATGGCCGATCCGCGACATTGCTTCCGTAATATGCTTAATGGAGTACGAATAGGACACACGGACATACCCTTCCCCGCAGCTGCCGAAAGCGTCGCCCGGAACGACCGCGACATGCTCCGCGTAAATCAGCTTTTCGCAGAAAGCCTGAGAGGTCATTCCCGTTTTCTTAATGCAGGGGAACACATAGAAAGCCCCTTCCGGTTCAAAGCAGGTCAGCCCCATGGAATTGAAACCGTCCACAATCAGCCGGCGGCGCATATCGTACTGTTCCCGCATTTCGTCAATGTCGCCGTCGCCGTTTTTCAGGGCTTCGATCGCGGCGTACTGCGCCATGGTGGGGGCGCTCATGATGCCGTACTGATGAAGCTTCGTCATCTGCCCGACGATTTCCTTCGGCCCTACGGCATAGCCGAGGCGCCAGCCGGTCATGGCGAACGCTTTGGAAAAACCGTTCACGACAACGGTGCGTTCCTTCATTCCCTCGATCGCGGCGAAAGAGACGTGGCGGGTATCGCCGTAGGTGAGCTCGCTGTAGATTTCGTCCGAAAGCACCAGCAGGTCATTTTCCCGGACGACCTCGGCGATCTCCTCCAGATTCTTGCGGCGCATGACCGCGCCGGTCGGGTTGTTGGGGAACGGAAGAATCAGCAGCTTCGTTTTCGGCGTGATCTTCTCCCGCAGCGCTTTCGCGGTCAGACGGAATTGATCCTCCTGCTTCGTTTCGATCGTGACCGGCACGCCGCCCGCCATTTCCGTCAGCGGACGGTAGCACACAAAGCTCGGTTCGGGGATCAGCACTTCCTCGCCGGGGTTAATCAGGCAGCGGATACACAGATCGATCGCCTCGCTGCCGCCCACCGTCACGACGACATCCGTCTTTGCCTCATATTCAATATGGTAGCGGCGCTTCAGCCACCGGCAGATTTCTTCCCTCAGCTCTATAAACCCGCGGTTCGGCGAATACCAAGTCTTGCCGTCCTCCAGCGATTTGATTCCCTCCTGGCGGACATGCCAGGGCGTGGAAAAGTCGGGTTCGCCGATGGACAGGGAGATCACGTTCTCCATTTCGTTTGCAATATCGAAAAAGCGGCGGATTCCGGACGGCTTTAGCTGTCTGATTTCCTTATTGAGCACGGACTGGTAATCAATCACACAGAACACTCCTTCTCTCGTCCTTCTCATCCTCGGAGTTGAGGATGACGCCGCCGTCTTTGTAGCGGGTCAGGATAAAGTGGGTGGCTGTGGAAAGGACGGAGTCGAGCGTGGACAGGCGGCGCATAACGAACATGGCGATTTCCTGCATGCTTTTGCCGTGCACCTTGACCGCCAGGTCATAGCCGCCGGACATCAGGTAAACGCTTTCCACCTCGTCAAACTGCATAATGCGGTTGGCAATTTCATCAAAGCCGCGGTCACGTTTCGGCGATACGCGCAGCTCGATCAGCGCGCTTGCTTTATTCTCATCGATTTTTTCCCAGTTGATAAGCGCTTTATAACCCCTGATAACCCCTTGCTTTTCGTAATCGGCGATCGCGTCGGCGACCTCGTCCGGGGTCTTGTTCAGCATAACGGCCAGCTGTTCGGTGCTCAGGCGTGCATTTTCATCCAAAAGATTCAGTAAACGGTCCATAATAATTCCTCCCAAAATTTTTCATGAATTTAAGATATCGGTAAAAATTTAGGTATATGATGTTGATAGACGGTAAAATGATGGAAGCCCGCGGCAAGCAAAAGGCTGAGCCCCTTTTCCACCCCGCCCCCCACGTCGGCCCAGCGGTGTGCGTCCGAGCCGACGGTGATCAGCTTACCGCCCAGCTCGCGGTAACGGGCCAGCACCGGCAGATCCGGCAGGGTCGTGCCGATTTTCTGGCGCAGGCCCGAAGTGTTGATCTCCAGCGCCCTGTGCTTCAGGATCAGCGCTCTCAGCACCTCGTCTATTCTTCCTTCAAATTTTTGATTGTCGATTTTGATGTTGTGTTCGCCGACAATATACCGCCAGGGATAGGTCAAGTGGGCAAGCGAATCGAATTTTCCCCATTCGATTACTTCCAGAATCTCGTCGAAGTATCTTTCCAAGGCATCGTCGACATCCGCGTAACTGTAATCCAAATCGTAAAAATCCACACTGTTTTTAATGCTGTGCACGGAAGCAAGCACAAAATCGAAATCGCAGGAGCCGAGAACATCGTCCGCGGCGGCAGTGTCCTGTACAGGCTGTCCAAGCTCCACTCCGGCATAGACATGCAGGCGGCTGTGAAAAACGGCACCCGCCTTTCGCGCTTCAAAGTAGGACTGCCGGATGCTTCTGTCGTACTCTTCCTCCCGATAGACGTTGCATTCGCAATGGTCCGTCATGGTGATGGAATAAAGCCCGAGCCGCACCGCGCTTTCGCACATCATCATGGTCGGGTCGTTGGCGTCGCGGGAACAGTCGGAATGGACATGGCTGTCCGATATATAATGATATTTCATAAATTTCCTCCCGGTAAAAAACGAATTGCCTCAATTTGCCTTATTAATATAACATAGTATCATAAAACGCTGTATATTTATAGGTCAATCATCAATATTTTTGCACCCAATAAAAGGGCTTATATTTGAACAGATTGACTACTCCGTGCGCCCCACGGCTTCTATTGACAAGAATTCAAATGTCGTTCATAATGAAGTGTAAGTTTTTCCTGTAGCAATTCCATTTCAGTTTGCGAGACAAAACACGTTTCTCCCCCGCCAGAGGCGGGGGAGAAACGCAAACTTGTTCCAGAATCGACTGGAAATGCTGTAAACAATATTCATCTGGAGGTAGTAACTATGCGTGCGGTAATTACGGTCATAGGCAAAGATATGGTAGGCATCCTTGCCCGGGTTTCTACGATCTGTGCCGACAACGGCGTCAACGTAGTAGAAGTGACACAATCCATTTTACAGGACCTGTTCGCCATGATCATGATGGTCGATATTTCAAAGTCCACCATCCCTTTCAACGAGCTTTCGGACAAGCTCACGGCAATCGGCAGCGATATGAACCTGACCATCCACGTCATGCACGAGGATATCTTCAACTCCATGCACCGGATATAAAAGCCTACATTATATAAAAGAAGGGTCTGAGGACAAGCAATGGTCAACTCCCACGACATACTGGAAACCATCAACATGATTGACAATGAAAATCTGGACGTGCGCACCATTACAATGGGGATTTCCCTTTTGGACTGCGTCGATTCGGACATTGATAAATCCTGCGATAAAATCTACGATAAAATTTGCCGTTACGCGGGTAATCTGGTAAAAACCGGCGAAGATATCAGCAAAGAATACGGCATCCCGATCATTCACAAGAGAATCGCCGTTACCCCCATCGCGATGGTCGCGGCCGCGTGCCCCGGCAACAACCCGGTGCATTTTGCCAAAGCCCTTGACCGCGCCGCCAAATCGACCGGCGTCAACTTCATCGGCGGTTATTCCGCGCTGGTTCACAAGGGATTCGCGCCCGGCGACTACGCCCTGATCAAGAGCATTCCGGAAGCGCTGAGCGAGACGGAATTCGTCTGCTCCTCCGTCAATATCGGAACGACCAAGGCGGGCATCAACATGGACGCCGTAGCCAAAATGGGCAAAATCATCCGCGAGCTGGCGGAGGCCACCGCCGACCGGGACTGCATCGGCGCGGCCAAGCTGGTCGTTTTCTGCAACGCGCCGGAGGACAACCCGTTTATGGCGGGCGCTTTCCACGGGGCGGGCGAACCGGACTGCGTGATCAACGTGGGCGTTTCCGGCCCCGGCGTCGTCCGCGCGGCGCTGGCAAAGGCCGGCGACTGCGACATTACGGCGGTAGCGGATATCATTAAGAAAACGGCGTTTAAAATCACACGCATGGGCCAGCTGGTGGCGCAGGAAGCTTCCCGCAGGCTGTACGTTCCGTTCGGCATCGTCGACCTTTCCCTTGCGCCGACTCCGGCCGTGGGCGATTCCGTGGCGTATATTCTGGAGGAAATGGGCCTTGAGTGCTGCGGCGCACACGGCACGACCGCCGCTCTCGCCCTTCTGAACGACGCCGTCAAAAAAGGCGGCGTGATGGCGTCCTCCCATGTCGGCGGGCTATCCGGCGCGTTTATCCCGGTGACGGAAGACGCGGGCATGATCCACGCCGCGCGGTGCGGCGCGCTGAGCATCGTCAAGCTGGAAGCGATGACCGCCGTGTGCTCCGTAGGTCTGGACATGATCGCGGTCCCGGGCGACACGCCCGCGGAAATTCTCTCCGCCATTATTGCGGACGAAGCCGCGATCGGCATGGTCAACTCTAAGACCACCGCCGTGCGCATCATTCCGGCTATCGGGAAAAAGGCCGGAGAAGAGCTGAATTTCGGCGGCCTTCTGGGCGGCGGCCCCGTGATGGAAGTCAACCGGTACTCCCCTTTGAAATTTATAGAGCGCGGCGGAAGGATTCCCGCACCGATGCAGAGTCTCAAAAACTGACGGCAAAACCGGCCGTTCGCAAAAACCATATTTTTTGTGCATTTCAACACAATGTATAATTTTATAAAAAACATTGTTTTTCCTTGCGCATTATTGCATATTGTAAAAACATTTTAACAGGACTATAATGGGTAAACACCAGTATGTGTTAAGTCGACAAATATTTTGAAATAAATTGTTTATTTCGCCACGAGGAGGCGCGGTCAAATGCAGGATTTGATTAAACAGATTGTCGAAATGGACCGTCAGGCCAGGGAGATCACGGACGCGGCCCAGCGGGAAAAAGTCAGTTCCGAAAAAGAAGTCGCGGGAAAACGGGAACAGATCCGAAACGATTATCTGGAAAGGGCCAGAAAACGGATTGCGCTGAACGAACCAAGTGAACGCGCGGCTGCCGAGGCCGAATGGAATGAGAAAAAAAAGAAAATCGCCGCGCTTTCTTCAAAGCTTGACGACCTTTACGCCAAAAACGGCGATGCCTGGGTAAATGAAATCGTCGAGCGCGCATTAGGAGAGTGATAAAAAATGCTTTCCACCTTTTCTTCCAATGTGGTTCTGTCAAAGGCGCGCGCCATGTACGGAAGACGCCTTACAAAACAGAATTACAGAGAATTGATGGCCTGTCAGAACGTGGGGGAAGTCGCCAATTACCTGAAAACACGGACGGTATATGGCAGGGCGCTCGCGGGGATTGACCAGAACAGCGTCCACCGCGGCCAGCTCGAGGCCAAGCTGAAGCAAAAGCTTTTTGAGGATTATGCTTCCTTGTGCAGATACGAAATATCCGTCGGCGACCACTTTTCCCGGTATCCGATCATGCGCAGCGAAATCGAGCAGATTCTGCACAGCATTCTTTTACTGGAAGCCGGCACGCCGGAGGATTACCTGTTTTCTTTACCGATGTATCTGACCCGGCACACGCACATTAACCTGACGTCGCTCAGCCAGATCAAAAGCTACGACGACCTGCTCGATGCGCTCAGCCACACGCCGTACCGAAAGATTCTGGAGGGCTTCAAGCCCGTCGAAGGAATTCCGATCAATTACGCCGGAATTGAAAACGCCCTTTACACCTATCTTTACCAGAACGTGTTTGAAGTAATCGACAAGTACACCCGGGGACAAACCGCCAAACAGCTTCGGTGGATTTTCAACACCTACATCGGTTTGGACAACTATGCCCGCATTATCCGTTTAAAGCGTTTTTACCAGGTAGGCCCGGATTTTATCCGCAGCTCCCTCCTGCCGTTCGGCAATATGAACAAACGCTGGCTGAACGAAATGATTGAAGCCGCCGATGAAGCCGAGGTCAAAAAAACGATGGGCAAAACCAAAATCGGCAAACGCGTCCTCAAGATAGATTTTGAAGATGTTGATAAATCTTTGAATCTTGTAAATCTTATCAAATATAAGACGTCCCGGCACGATATTCATTTTTCCACCCATCCGTCGGTCGTGATGATCGCGTATACCTTTGCCATGCAGGCGGAAGTGACGGACATTATTACCATCGTTGAGGGTATCAGATACAAATTACCTCCTGATGAGATTGCAAAATTGCTTGTAGTCTATCAATTTATTGAAAGGAGTGATTGATATTTGGCCGTTTTAAAAGTGAAAGTGATCAGTATTATAGGAAGAATGGATGATTTGGATCAAGCCACCGCGCTGTGCGGAAAATCGTGCGCATTTCACCCGGACAACGCGCTGTCATTTTACTCCGATACTTCCGATTTTTCCCCGTTGAATGAAGAAAACCCATACTCCGAGCCCCTGCAGCAGCTTACCGACGCTATGGCGGGTTCCAAAAAGAAGCTTACCCTTTTGAGCGCCGCCGAAGTTTCCAGAATCAAGATGAGCCGCGAAGAGATGAACGATTACGTTGACTATATATCGTCTTCTTTCAGCCGTCTGCAGAAGGAACGTTCGGACGCCCAGCTCAAAATTCAGAATTATACCGGCGAAATAGAAAACATCAGTCATTTTGTGGGCCTTGAACTGGACCTGGACCAGATTCACGCCTGCAAGTACATTAAGGTTCGGTTTGGCTCTCTTCCAAAAGAAAGCTATGAAAAGCTGAATTCTTACAAACAAAATCCATACATTATCTTTTTTCCGTCCACGAGTGATGCTACTCATTACTGGGGGGTTTATTTTTCGCCCATTGATATGGTCAGCGAGGTCGACCGGATCTTTTCCAGCCTCTATTTTGAAAGGACGCGCCTGACGGAACTGACCGGCAGCCCGGAATCGGGTGTGGAGACGCTCCGCAAAAAACGCGATGCGGAGATAGAGCGCCTCAAGCGTATCGACGAACAGTTTGAAGAGCTTTGGAAAAAGGAAAAGACAATGTGCCGGAAGGTTTATTCCTGGCTGACCGAACAGTCCGTCTATTTTGGGATCCGGCGCTACGCGGCCCGCTACAACGATAATTTTATCCTGACCGGCTGGATTCCGGCGGATCAGGAAAACCGCTTCAAAAAAGAACTCGACAAGGTGGAGTCTCTGAATTACACCTTTGAAGGAGCCGAGGAGGAACTGTTACACTCCCCGCCCGTAGAGCTGAAAAACAAGAAGATATTCCGACCCTTTGAATTCTTTGTCGATATGTACGGGCTTCCGTGTTACGATGAGGTCGACCCGACCCCGTTTGTCGCCATTACCTATTTTCTGCTGTTCGGCATCATGTTCGGCGACCTTGGCCAGGGGCTCTGCGTTTCCCTGATCGGCTGGTATATGTGGAAAAAGAAGCAGATGAAGCTGGGCAGAATCCTGATTCCCTGCGGCTTTTCTTCCGCTGTTTTCGGACTGGTCTTCGGTTCGGTATTCGGCTTTGAGAACGCGCTCGACCCGATTTATCGTGCGCTCGGCTTTGCCGAAAAGCCGGTGGAAGTGATGAAGCCCGCCACCACCAACACGATTATCTATTCTGCGGTGGGAATCGGCGTGGTGCTGGTCATGCTGGCAATCTTAATCAACATTTACTCTTCCCTGAAGAGAAAGCACTATGAAAACGCTCTGTTCGGCCCCAACGGGGTCGCCGGTTTCATTTTCTATACGTCGCTGATATTCGGTTTCGGCGGACAGATGCTGTTTGGCTGGCAGATCGTCACCCCTTCCTATGTCGTCTGCTTCATCATCCTGCCGATCGCCGTGATGTTCTTCCGCGAAGTGCTCGGCGGTTTCGTGGAGCGCAGGCCGGACTGGAAGCCCGAAAAATGGGGCGATTTCATCATGCAGAACTTTTTTGAGGTGTTTGAATTCCTGCTGAGCTTTGCGACAAATACGATGAGCTTCCTGCGTGTAGGCGCTTTTGTGCTTGTCCACGCCGGTATGATGCTGGTTGTGTTTACGCTTGCCGAAATGTCCGGCGGCATCGGATATGTTCTGGTCGTAATAATCGGAAACGTGTTCGTTATGGCCCTGGAAGGCCTGCTTGTGGGAATCCAGGTATTGAGGCTTGAATTCTACGAGATGTTCAGCCGTTTCTTCGACGGCGGAGGACGTCCGTTCAATCCTGTTGTTGTTCGCAGAGAGCAGTAATGCTTTTTGACGATAACCATATCAATCAGATATTTGATGGAGGTACTATCATGAAATTCGTATTAATTTGCTTACCTGTATTGTTTTTGATTGCTTCGGTAATCCTTTCCGTCCGTTCCGTTAAGAACGGAAAAAAAGTACGCAGTACCGTAGCGACGCAGCTTTTGGCCTTCATGGCGGTTTGCGTTCTTACCTTTGCGATTCCTGTCGTGGCTTCCGCCACCACTCCTTCCGATACTCCCGCCAAACCGTCCTCCTCTGAAACCGGAGCTGTTGACAATTCTACGGGAATGGGCCTGATTGCGGCCGCCCTCGTTACCGGCCTTGCGGGCATCGGCGGCGGTATTGCCGTTGCCGCGGCGGCTCCCGCCGCTATCGGTGCGACCAGCGAAGATCCGAAGGCGTTCGGTAAGGCGCTGATCTTCGTGGCTTTGGGCGAAGGTATCGCTCTGTACGGCCTGCTGATTTCCATTCTGATCCTGAACAAGGTTTAACTGATCGAAAGCTGAGGTGCATTGCCTATGCGCTTTTACCTGATAAGCGACAATGTGGATACGCAGGTTGGGCTGCGTCTGGCCGGGATCGACGGCGTGGTGGTTCATGAGACCGCCGAGGTGCAGAAAGCACTGAAGAAGGCCATGGCGATGGAAGATGTCGCCGTTATTCTGATAACGGAAAACCTTCTTTCCCTTTGCCCCGATCTGATTTATAATTTAAAGCTCAATCAAAAGCGCCCGCTTATTCTGGAAATTCCGGACAGACACGGCAACGGCCGTACGAAGGATTCGATTACCCGTTATGTCCGCGAGGCCATCGGGCTGAAAATTTAAGCCGCAATTACGGCGAAACGGGGGGATTCAATCATGGCTGTCAACGATGATAAAATGAATAAATTCTACCTTGCCATCAATCACTACGCGGAAGAACAGCGTAAAAAGATTGAGCGGGAAGTGGCGGAATTCAAGCAAAAAGAGCTGGATGAAGCCGAAGTGGAGGTGCTGACCGAAGCATACCGGCTGATCCAGAAGGAAATGGCGGAAATGCGCAACGGGATTTCCCGTGAATTGGCCCAGCGTGAAATGGAAGGCCGGAAGGAGCTTCTGGCTCAACGCCAGAAAATCACCGCGAAGGTTTTTGAGCGTGCCAAAAACGCGCTGACGGAATTTACTCAGAAAAGCGATTATGCCTCTCTGCTGAAAAAATTCGCGGCCGAGCTTTCGGGGACCTTCACAACACCCGGCACTGTCCTTTGCATTAAAAAAGAAGATGAGACCTACCAGGAGCTGATAAAAGAGGCTTTTGGAAAAGACTGTACTTTTCAGATCAGCCCCGACATTCATATCGGCGGAATCCGCGCCTACAATTCCCGGATGGGCATTGCCGCGGACATAACGCTCGATTCCATGTTGGAGGACCAGCGCGAGTGGTTTGCAGAAAACTCGGGGATGGCGATCGTCTGAGCCTCCCAATTGTTATAACGGAGATGAATGAGATGGAGAATCATGATGTAATATTCGGAATAAACGGTTCCGTCGTAACCGTAAAGGACTCGCGCAGCTTTTCCATGATGGAAATGGTATATGTCGGGAACGAACGCCTAGTCGGCGAAGTGATCGGCATTACAAATAAATTTATTACCATTCAGGTCTATGAAGAAACTACGGGACTGAAGCCCGGAGAGCCTGTTTCCGGTACCGGCAGCCCCATGAACGTTACGCTCGGCCCTGGAATTATCGACAATATTTTTGATGGAATCGAACGTCCGCTGAAAAGTATTGCGGAACAGTCCGGCGCCTTTATCGCCCGCGGAAGCAATGTGTCCGCTCTGGATGAGGACCGGCTTTGGGACGTTACGGTCACCGTAAAAGAGGGCGACCGGTTAAAGGGCGGCGACGTTTACGCCGAGTGCCCGGAAACAACCATCATCAAGCATAAGTGTATGGTGCCTCCGCTTCTTTCCGGCGTGGTCACAAAGGTAAACGCAGACGGCAAATACAAAGTAGCCGATCCCGTTGTGGAGCTGCAGGATGAACACGGGGAAACACACCGGCTTTCCCTATGCCAGCGCTGGCCGATCCGTGTGCCGCGCCCGGTAACCGAGCGCTTACAGACAAAAGTGCCGCTGATTACCGGTCAGCGTGTCATAGACACCCTCTTCCCCATTTCAAAGGGAGGCACAGCGGCGATTCCGGGCGGTTTCGGAACCGGAAAGACCATGACGCAGCATCAGCTTGCCAAATGGTGCGACGCCGATATCATTATCTACGTCGGCTGCGGCGAGCGCGGCAATGAAATGAGCCAGGTTCTGGATGAGTTTTCGGAACTGATCGACCCGAAATCCGGCAGGCCGATGACCGACCGGACCGTACTGATCGCGAACACCAGTAACATGCCCGTCGCGGCGCGCGAGGCTTCCATTTACACGGGAATCACGCTTGCCGAATACTACCGCGACATGGGCTATCATGTTGCCATCATGGCGGACTCCACTTCCCGCTGGGCGGAGGCTCTCCGCGAGATATCCGGCCGGTTGGAGGAAATGCCCGCCGAGGAAGGCTTCCCGGCCTACCTGCCCAGCCGCCTTTCCGAATTCTACGAGCGCGCGGGCATGGTTAAAAATTTGAACAGCACGGACGGCTCCATTACCATTATCGGCGCCGTTTCCCCGCAGGGCTCCGACTTTTCCGAGCCCGTCACACAGAACACAAAACGTTTTACCCGCTGCTTCTGGGCGCTGGACAAAGCCCTTGCTTACGCAAGGCATTACCCGGCCATCAACTGGACCCAAAGCTACAGTGAATATTTCACCGATCTGGATCCGTGGTACGCGGAGCATGTGGGCGAAGACTTTATCAGATACCGCAAAGAGATCAATAAAATCCTGCAGGAAGAAAACCAGCTGATGGAAATTGTCAAGCTGATCGGTTCGGACGTTCTGCCCGACGACCAGAAGCTGATTATTGAAATCGCCAGGATTATCCGGGTCGGTTTCCTGCAGCAAAACGCTTTCCACGCGGAAGACACCTTTGTTCCCCTTGAAAAGCAGAAGCTGATGATGAAAGTAATTCTGTATCTCTACAAAAAGGCAAAGCAGCTTGTGTCCGCATCCGTGCCAATTTCCGGCATTGTACAGTCCGGGCTGTTTGACAAGCTGGTAAAGATGAAATATGACATTCCCAACAACAAACTGGAAATGTTCGACGACTATATAAACGAAATAGACCGGACTCTCTCCTCGCTTCTCGCTTCCTGACGCCCGGATGAAACTACTAATTTTACCTAAGAAGGTGGTTACGCCATGATTCTTGATTATATCGGCTTACAAGAAATTAACGGCTCTCTGATCGTTCTGGACGATGTCGCAAACGCCTCGTTTGAAGAAGTCGTCGATATCCGACTGAACGACGGTACGCTGCGTCGGGGACGAATTGTTCAGATGGAAGGCAGCCGCGTTGTAATTCAGGTGTTTGAAGGCACCCGCGGCATTTCCCTTGACAATACCAGCACGCGGCTGATGGGGCATCCGATGGAGATGCCGCTTTCCCCGGAAATTCTGGGCCGCGTGTTCAACGGTTCCGGCCGCCCGATCGACGGGCTCGGCGAAATATTCCCCTTGAAAAAGGCCAATATCAACGGGACGCCGATCAACCCTGTCTCCAGAGAATATCCGAAAAACTATATTAACACCGGAATTTCTACCATAGACACCCTGATGACGCTGATCCGCGGCCAGAAGCTCCCGATCTTTTCCGGCTCCGGCATGAAGCACAACGAGCTCGCCGTCCAGATCGCGAGACAGTCGAAGATCAGCGACGACAGCGGCAGCAACTTCGCGATTGTTTTCGCCGCCATGGGCGTAAAAAACGACGTTGCCGAATACTTCCGCCGTTCGTTTGACGAGTCCGGCGTACTGCAGAAGGTCGTTATGTTCCTGAACCTTGCGAACGACCCGATCATTGAAAGAATCCTGACTCCGCGCTGTGCGCTGACGGTCGCCGAATACCTCGCCTTTGAGCTGGGGATGCACATCCTCGTCATTATGACGGATATGACCTCCTATGCCGAGGCGCTGCGTGAATTCAGCTCCTCCAAGGGCGAAATCCCGGGCAGAAAAGGATTCCCGGGCTACCTGTACTCCGACCTCGCTTCCCTTTACGAACGGGCCGGAATGATTCGCGGCAAGAAAGGCTCCGTCACACAGATTCCGATTCTGACCATGCCGAACGACGACGTGACCCACCCTGTCCCCGACCTGACCGGCTATATTACCGAGGGGCAGATCGTTCTGGACCGTTCGCTCGACAGTTCCGGCTTCTATCCCCCGGTTTCCGTACTCCCCTCCCTTTCCCGTCTGATGAAGGACGGCATTGGCGCGGGCTACACGCGCGAGGATCATTCCGCGCTTTCCAACCAGCTTTTCGCGTCCTACGCGAAGGTGATGGACGCCCGTTCCCTGGCGTCGGTTATCGGCGAAGAAGAGCTTTCGCCCGTGGATAAGAAATATATTGAATTCGGCAAGCTGTTCGAATCCCAGTTTGTCAACCAGGGCTTCAATGAAAACCGCACGATCGATCAGAGCCTTGACCTGGGCTGGAAGCTGCTTTCCACGCTGCCGCGCGGGGAACTGGACCGTGTGGATGACGCGATTCTCGATAAATACTACAGCAAAGCCCAGGAACCTGAGAAAACCGAACAGGAAACCCCGGAGGAGTAATCCCAAAAGGAGGTGAGCCGCATTGAGCAACCAGATCGTCCCCACAAAAGGGAATCTGCTCGCTACCAAAAAGACCCTTGCGCTTTCGCGCACCGGCTTTGATCTTCTGGACCGTAAACGCAACATCTTAATCCGTGAAATGATGGCTCTGATTGAGCGCGCCGCAAAAATCCAGAGCGTCATTGACGATACCTACGACGAAGCTTACGCCGCGCTGCAGAGAGCAAACATCACGCTGGGCATCTGCAACGAGCTGTCCCGCACGGTACCGCTCGACAACAACCTGAACGTGGCCTACAGAAGCGTCATGGGGGTGGAAATTCCCATGGTTTCGATTGATACGGTGTGTGCGCCGATCCCATTCGGGCTGAATTCCACCAATATTATGCTTGACAACGCCTATATGAAATTCAACGAAGTAAAACGGCTGACCGCAGAGCTGGCAGAGGTGGAAAACAGCGTTTACCGGCTGGCGGACGCAATCAAAAAGACGCAGAAGCGTGCCAACGCGCTGAAGAATATTATGATTCCCCGCTTTGAGGAAACCGTAAAGTTTATTTCCGACGCGCTGGAAGAAAAGGACAGAGAAGAATTCTCCCGTCTGAAAGTGATTAAAAGGCAGAAAGCCAATAAATAAAAAAGGATGCATCCCGCGGGATGTATCCTTTTCATTTTATTCCTTAATTTTATCAGATATCCTCGGGGTCGACGACCGTCTTGTCCTCTGTGGAAGCGTAGGTCAGCTTCTCGACGATCTCCTTGGTGTCGCGCGCAATGACGAGCTCTTCATTGGTAGGAATCACATAAACGGCGACCTTGGAATCATAGGTGGAAATTTTGCCTTCGCGGCCGGAAACCATTTTGTCGTTCAGAACCGGATCGATCTTCACGCCGAAGAACTTCAGACCGCGGCAGACCGCGTAACGCAGATGAGCCTGATTTTCGCCGAGACCGGCTGTGAAAACGATGCAGTCAAGGCCGTTCATTGCCGCCGCATAGGAACCGATATATTTGATAATCTGATAGGAAAGCATTTCGTGGGCAAGAATAGCTCTGGGATCGCCCTCGATTTCCGCTTTGGTGACGTCGCGGTCATCGCTGTGTCCGCTGATGCCGAGCAGGCCGGATTTCTTGTTCAGAATTTCGTCCATCTGTTCGGGGGTAAGGTTTTCTTTCTCCATAATGAAGGTTACGACCGACGGATCAAGCGAGCCGGAGCGGGTACCCATCATAAAGCCGTCCAGCGGAGTAAGGCCCATGCTGGTATCGACAACATTGCCGCCCTTGATGGCCGCAATGGAGGAACCGTTGCCGATATGGCAGGTAACCATGTTGATGTCCTCAATCGGCTGGTGCATCAGGTGCGCGCAGTGATTGCTGACATAGCGGTGGGACGTGCCGTGGAAGCCGTAACGGCGGATTTTATATTTCTCATAATATTCGTAAGGAATGGCAAACATGTAAGCTTTCGGGGGCATGGTGGAATGGAAGGAAGTATCAAAGACGACGCATTCCGGTATGTCTTTTCCGAAAACCTCGCGGCAGGCAAGGATTCCCTGAAGCTCAGGCCCGTTGTGCAGCGGAGCCAGCGGAATCAAACTCTTGATTCCTTCGATCACATCTTCGTTGATGAACAGGGATTTACTGAAAATCGCGCCGCCCTGAGCAACGCGGTGGCCGATTGCCGTAACCTCCGACAGGTTTTTGACGACACCGACTTCTTTATCCGTTAAAGCTGCCGTAACAAGCTTGAATGCCTCTTTATGATCGGACATGGTGACCTGCAAGTCCTTCTTGCGGCCGTCCGCAGTCTTATGGGTGAACGTTCCGCCCTCTATTCCGATACGTTCGCAGTTCCCCTTTGCAAGCATCTCTTCGCTTTCCATATCAATCAGCTGATATTTGAGTGAAGAGCTTCCTGCATTTATTACCAAAATCTTCATGCTTTTTCCTCCTAAAAATGCTTTTCAGATACCTGAGCGGCTATTGAATCCGCCGAGAGAATACTGTATATTATAATAATAGTACATCAAACTGCTAAATTCAAGGAAAATCAAGGAGTTTGTCATAAAATGCTTGTGGCCGGAATCGTTTCTGAATACAACCCGTTCCATAACGGACATGCCGCGCTGGTTTCGGAAACCCGCAAAGCGGGGGCAACCCACGTTGCGGCGGTCATGAGCGGCAACTTTGTGCAGCGCGGCGAACCGGCGATCCTTTCCAAGTGGGCAAGGACAAGGCAGGCGCTGGAAAACGGCGTCGATCTGGTCGTGGAGCTGCCGCTTCCCTGGGCGCTTGCGGGAGCGGAAAAGTTCGCTTACGGCGGTGTGGCGCTGCTGGACGCGATGGGAATCGACCTGCTGAGCTTCGGCAGCGAATGCGGCCGCACGGAGGATTTATACAAAGCGGAGCGGGCGCTCGGTTCCGGAGAACTGCGGGAAAAAATCCGTTCCGAGCTGAAAAGCGGTGCAACCTTTGCAAAAGCACGGCAAAACGCGGTCGCAGGTCTGTTCGACGAGGAAACCGCGGAACTTTTAAGCGAGCCAAACAATATTTTAGGCATAGAATACCTGAAGGCGCTGCGCAGGCTGAATTCCGGCATCGAACCGTTTACAGTCAGGCGCGTGGGTGCCGCGCACGACGCGCAGGCCTCGGAGGGATTCGTGGCCTCCGCCTCACAGATACGGAGGATGATGCGCTCCGGGGAAGATTTTTCCCCGCTGATGCCTCTTTCCTGTGCGGAAACGGCAAGGCGGGAAATCAGAGCCGGAAACGCACCCGCCGATCTTGCCTTGATTGAGCGGGCCGTTCTGGCAAAGCTGAGAACGATGGGTCCCGACCGGTTCGCCGCCCTTCCCGATATCAGCGAAGGGCTGGAAAACCGGGTTTATGCCGCGGTGCGCAGAGCCGGCGGCCTGGAGGAAGCATACAGCCTGATTAAGTCCAAAAGATATACGCACGCCAGAATCCGCCGGATCATTCTTTCCGCTTTTCTGGGTCTGGACGCTTCCATGAGCGCGGGGATTCCTCCCTATCTGCGCATCCTCGGCTTTAATCAGCGCGGCACGGAAATTCTGCATTCCATGAAAGGACGGGCAGCTCTGCCGGTCATCACCAATTCGTCGGATATATTTTCTCTTGACAAAAATGGGAAAAATATGCTTGAATTAGAAAACAGAGCAACGGACCTTTATGCGCTGTGTATGCCGAAAATCGCGCCCTGCGGGCTCGACAGGACAACGGGTATTATTTCTATTTCGTCTTTTGACTGAAAGGATGTGTCTTCTCTTGTCTATTGAAATTAAGGAAACGGAATATGAGAACTACGGAAAATGCCTGAGGCTGGATAACGGCCTGATCGACGTTGTTGTAACCATTGAGTTCGGGCCGCGCATCGTACGCTTCGGCTTTATCGGCGAAGAAAATATTCTTTACAACGATCTGGAACGCCGCAATTATATCAGCAGCGAAAGCATGTCGGAACGTTACGGCAAGGACGCGGCTTTTTACCATTACGGCGGACACCGCGTATGGCTCAGTCCCGAAAAAATGCCCGAAACGTATTATCCGGATAACGAGCCGGTCGTATACGGCATTCTGCCGGAAGGCGTCAGCTTTACGCCTCCGCGCCAGAAGCGCAACGACGTTCAGCTGAGCTTTGAAGTGATCATGACCGAGGGCACTACGGATATCATGGTGGTGCACAGCGCGAAAAACTGCTCGAAGGAAAAACGGAACTGCGCGCTGTGGGCGCTGACCATGGTGAAGGGCGGCGGCGTAGAGGTGATCCCGATGAACAAGGACACCGGCAGCTCCCTGCTTCCCAACCGGCTTCTCACTCTTTGGCCGTATTCCGATATCCGGGACAAACGTTTGTCGGCGGGCAACCGGTTTATTACGATCCGGCACGACGCGGATATTCCCAACGCGCTGAAGCTGGGCGTTAACAATACGCCGGGCTGGGCGTCGTACACCTGCGGAGAATATACGCTGGTAAAGCGTTACCTTCACACTGCTCAGGCGGCGTATCCGGATTACGGCTGCTCCTATGAGACGTACGCGTGCGGCGATTTTATCGAAATGGAATCGCTGAGTCCTCTGTACGGCCTGGAGCCGGGCGAAGGAATCCGTCACGTGGAAAATCTTTCGCTGATCAAACAGCCGTTCCCCGAGGACCCGACCGACGAAGACGCAATCGAAAAATTCTGTGCGCATTTCAAATAAATTCTGTTTACAAATAGCAGCGCTATGCGCGAAGTGGTTTATAGGAGTTGATTTTTTGCTTTGCCATGTGCTTACTCTCATGAATGTTTCCCCTCTGTACAAGATCTGATGCCGGGGCGAATTGTACAGAGGACGAACTAAATATCGCCCGCATTGGATTTTGTACTTATAGATACCTTCATAAATGTCCGTTCTATAAGGAGAATTCCAATGAAAAACAATCATTTCCGTACGTTTATTTTATTCTGGGCAACGCAGTCCGTTTCGCAGATGGGCAGTGCCATGTCCGGCTATGCTCTTACAATATGGGCGTATTCTAAGACGCGTACTGCAATGTCGGTTTCCCTGCTTACGTTTTGCTATTATATTTCTTATGTGTTGGTAAGCCTTTTTTGCGGTTCCGTGATCGATAGACACGGGAAAAAGGAAATTATGCTCCTGTCGGATTCTATTGCAGCAATCTGTACCCTGATTGCCTTTTTCCTGTGGCAATCCAGTGAACTGCATCTGTGGCATCTTTATGTTATCAATTCTGTTATAGGTATGATGAATGCCCTTCAGGCTCCTGCCGAATCAGTAACAATCGGTCTGTTAGTTTCTGCGGACAAGCAGGCGAGAGCCAGCGGAATGGACTCATTTGCGGAAAATCTGGTTACCGTTGTTTCCCCTGTCTTTGCAGCAGCGGTTTATGGAACCGTTGGTCTGGGCGCCGTATTTTTAGTGGACTTTGTATCCTTTCTGTTCGCGTCATCGGTATTGCTGCTGTATATCAGCATACCGGTCCCGGAATCCGAACAGGGACAAAGCGCAGCGGTTTTACCCCTATCCGGCATAGAGGACGGTTTTCTTTTTCTGCGACAACATACAATCCTTTTATATCTTATTACGACAATGGCCGTGATGAACTTTTTCTCGCGTCTGACTTATGAAAATATCCTTTCCCCCATGTTATTGGCAAGAAGCGGTGACAACACCATGGTTCTCAGCATCGTCAGCGCGGTATTAGGGCTTGGCGGTATTGTAGGCGGGTTGGCAGTATCTTTTGATAAAAGAACACGCGACCCAATCAGAATGGTATATTGGAGCGCCGTGATCTCGTTCCTTTGCGGCGACTTATTGATGGGTATTGGCCGAAATGTCTTTGTTTGGTGTATTGCCGGTATGGCTGCCAGCGTCCCCATTCCATTTATAATGGCAGTGCAGCGTTTATTGCTGTACCGCGATGTTCCCACAAAAGTACAGGGCCATATTTTTTCGGTGCGCAATGCGGTTCAGTTCAGTACAATTCCAATAGGCATTCTTCTTGGCGGATTTCTGGCAGACCATGTGTTTGAACCGCTTATGCAATCGAATACACCTTTGGTGCATATCCTGCAATTTATGGTAGGTGCCGGCGATGGCAGCGGTATGGCGGTTATGTTTCTTTGCACAGGTACACTTGGCTCTGTATTCTGTATTTGGTCTTACCAGAAACTAAAGAGATTTAAGTATGCCAATTTATGAGCATATGACTTACAGCATTTCCAGTTGATTCTGCAACAAGGGGCAAAAGGGTTGACAAAACTGTTTTATAATTTTAGGTTGTGGGGCTTTATCGACAACCTGAAGAGGGGGCGGCCAATGGCCGCCCCCTCTTCTTGCAGTTATTTTACAGTGTTCCGAAAATACGGTCGCCCGCGTCGCCAAGCCCCGGTACAATGTAGCCGATGTCGTTCAGGTGATCGTCGACGGCGGCACAGAAAAGCTGTACGTCGGGATGCGCTTCGGTAAACGCCTTTACCCCTTCCGGAGCGGCAATAATGCACATAAAACGGATGCTCTTCGGCTTGCTGCGCTTGATGATGGTGACCGCGTCGATCGCGGAGCCGCCGGTGGCAAGCATCGGGTCCAGCACGATGACGTCGCGCTCTTCAATATCCTGCGGCAGCTTGCTGTAGTATTCTACCGGCTGCAGCGTTTCGTGGTCGCGGTAAAGGCCGATATGGCCGACCTTCGCGGCGGGAACCATTTTCAGTACGCCGTCCACCATGCCCAGGCCCGCCCTTAAAATAGGAACAAACGCAAGCTTTCTTCCTGCGATCACCTTTGTTTTCGCTTTCCCCATGGGGGTCTCGATCGTCGTGTCCTCCAAAGGGAGATCGCGGGTCGCCTCGTAGCACATCAGCATCCCGATTTCGCCGACCAGCTCACGGAATTCCTTGGAACCCGTATTTTTATCGCGTAAAAAAGTCAGTTTGTGCTGAATCAGCGGATGATCCATAACAAATACCTGTTTATCCATGTTGACAGCCTCCATAGTCTAGTATTGTTTGTAACCCAAAAATTACAGTTCGCCGCGCTCAATCGCAGAGATTTCGTCAATGCGCTGCTGGTGGCGGCCGCCTTCAAATTCGGTTTCCAGGTAGATCTTTGCGAGCTCCACCGCCTTTTTTTCATCGATCACCCGGCCTCCGAGGCAGAGAATGTTGGAGTTGTTGTGCCGGCGGGTCATTTCCGTGCAGTAAGCGTCGGCGCACACAGACGCACGGATGCCCTGTACCTTGTTGGCCGCGATGCTCATGCCGATTCCCGTTCCGCAGCACAGAATTCCGCGCTCCGCTTCGCCGTCCGCTACGCAGTGCGCGACCTTTGCCGCAACCGGCGCATAGTCGATAGAGGCTTCGTCAAATGTGCCGAAATCCTTATAGGCAATATTTTCGGCAGCAAGATAGTTCTTAATGGCTTCTTTCAATAAAAATCCGCCGTGATCCGCTCCTAAAGCTATCATTTGATTTCTCCTTTTATTCGTTTTTTTAATTCCCGCTCCGCCTGCGGCGGGCGAAGATAGATCGGCATCAGAGCCGCCGGGGACACCGCCCCGCCCTGCTCATATACTTTTTGCGCGGACTTTGCCACGCCCCACGCACGCTGATAAAGCAGGTGCTCGGGCGGCAGAACCGCGTTCAGACTTTTAAACCGCTCATTATTATAACACAATTTCGCGCCGTCTCCAACAAGGAATATCGGTTTCGTGTAATTTTCACATTCCTGTGCCAAATCCTCAATGGAAAGTGCCCGGTCGGGGGTGATTCTCTCCACGGAATTTTCATGCGCGGAAAAAATCGCGTTATAGACCTGCCCGCAGCGCGCGTCCATTACCGCGCAGACCGTGCAGTCCAGGTGCGCCAGGTTCTGCGCCATGGCCTCCAGGGCGGAAACTCCCGCACAGGGTTTATTCTGCGCCATGGCCAAGCCTTTGATACTCGCCACACCGATGCGGACGCCCGTAAAAGAACCGGGACCCGCGGAAACCGCAAACAGGTCGACGTTTCCCAGTTCTGTCCGCGTACACTGCAGAAGATGGTCGATCATGGGCATCAGCGTCTGGCTGTGGGTCAGGCGGGTATTGATGTAAAATTCCCCCAGCAGTCTGTCGTCGTCAAGCAGAGCCGCCGAAGCCGCGGTCGCGGAAGAATCGATTGCCAGTATCCTCATGGTTTTATCCCTTCCATCTGAAAAATTCGTTCGTTTTCCCGCGCGCCCCGGCAGATTTCAATCCGTATCGCATCCTGCGGAAGAGCGGCCTCGATGTTTTCGCTCCACTCGATGACGAGCACGCCGCCGCTGTCGAGATAATCAAAAAATCCGGTGGAGTAAAGGTCGTCCCACCCGGTTACGCGGAACATATCAAAATGGTAGACATCCAGCCTGCCGTGATATTCGTGAACGAGCGCAAAGGTCGGGCTGGAAACGCCGTCCTGGATTCCAAGCCCGCGGGCAAGGCCGCGCGTGAAGGCGGTCTTCCCCATCCCCATCCCGCCGAAAAGCGCCAGCACCTCGCCGCCGGTCAGCTTTTCCGCAATTTTCACCCCGAGCGCTTCCGTCTCGGCAGGCGAAGAAGTGATGATTTCCTGCATATCCGGTCCCCTTACATCTCTAAAATAATCCTGAAATTTTCCCGTTCGCGTCCACGTCGATCTTTTCCGCGGACGGTACCCTCGGCAGCCCGGGCATGGTCATAATATCCCCAGCGTACGCAACCACAAACCCCGCGCCGTTGGAAAGCCGCAGGTCGCGGATGGTAATACGGAAGCCCTTCGGCCGTCCCAGAAGCGCGGCGTTGTCGGAAAGGGAATATTGGGTTTTCGCAACACAGACGGGCAGCCTGTCCCCGCCGAGCGCGGAGATATCGACAATGGCCTTTTCCGCCTGAGCGGTGTAGTCCACGCCGTCCGCCCCGTAAATTTCTTTGGCAATGCATTCAATCTTCTGTTTGACCGTGGAATCCACGGAATAAATCGGATGGAAATCCGACGGCTTTTCCGCCGCCTCACAGACCTTTTGCGCCAGCTCCACGCCGCCCGCGCCGCCTTTGGCAAAGACCTCCGAAAGCGCGAAATCCGCGCCGTTGTCGCGGCAGTATTTTTCAATATACGCCAGCTCAGCGTCGGAATCGCTTCCGAAGCGGTTGATGGCGACGACCACCGGCACCCCGTACTTCTTCATATTGGCGATATGCGCGCCCAGATTGACGATCCCCTTTTCCAGCGCTTCCAGATTCTCCGCCGCAGTACGGTCCTTCGGCACGCCGCCGTTATATTTCAGCGCACGAGCGGTCGCCACAAGGACAACGGCGCTGGGCTTCAGCCCCGCAAGACGGCACTTGATGTCCAGAAACTTTTCCGCGCCAAGGTCGGAGCCGAAGCCAGCCTCGGTAATGCAGTAATCGGCAAGCTTCAAAGCAAGGCGAGTGGCCCTGACGGAGTTGCAGCCGTGGGCGATGTTGGCAAACGGCCCGCCGTGCATGATGACGGGCGTGCCCTCCAGCGTCTGCACCAGATTCGGGTTGATCGCGTCTTTCAGAAGCGCAGCCATGGCGCCCTGCGCCTTGAGGTCGGAAGCGTAGACGGGCGCGCCCGCAAAGGTGTACGCAACCAGAATCCTTCCCAGCCGTTCCTTCAAATCCGTAATGTCGGACGCCAGGCAGAAAATGGCCATGATTTCCGACGCAACGGTAATGCAGAAGCTGTCTTCGCGGGGAATCCCGTTGATTTTTCCGCCCAGGCCGACCACGATGCTGCGCAGGGCGCGGTCGTTCATGTCGAGACAGCGTTTGATTAGAATCCTTCGCTGGTCAATCCCCAGCGCGTTCCCCTGATGGATATGGTTGTCCAGCATGGCGCAGAGCAAATTGTTTGCGGAAGTAATAGCGTGAAAATCGCCCGTAAAATGCAGGTTGATGTCCTCCATCGGCACCACCTGTGCGTATCCGCCGCCCGCGGCGCCGCCTTTGATGCCGAATACCGGGCCAAGGCTCGGTTCGCGAAGGGCAATGACGGCATTTTTCCCGATCTGCTTCATTGCCTCGCCAAGGCCCGCCGTCGTGGTGGTCTTCCCTTCCCCCGCGGGAGTGGGGTTGATTGCCGTAACCAGAATGAGTTTGCCGTCCTTGCGGGAGGCAAGTCTGTTGTAGAGAGAGTCGTTCAGCTTTGCTTTAAACCGGCCGTATGGCTCAAGTTCTTCCTCGTAAATCCCGAGGTCAGCGGCAATTCTCGCAATCGGTACAAGCTTTGCCTGCTGCGCAATTTCGATGTCCGTGAGCATTCATGCATTCTCCTAACACATAATTATGACAAAATTATATCATATTCTTTTGTAAAAATGAACAGGAAAGAATAATATTTCCTGATAAAAACAGGCGGCGGAAGCATCGTTGCCAGGATATGTTATAATAAAAAGCAGCTCCACAGATCAAGAACCGGGTGCACCCGGGGGAATTAAAATCTTCAGTTTTTTGTAAGAAATCCGTTCAGTTTTTTTTAAGAAATATGCGGTAAGCTGTTGTTAAGGTTTTTGGGGGAGGAAATCAAATGGATAAAAAACAGATTCTGATTGTCGACGACGACCGCGAGATCGTCCGCGCAATCGCTATTTTGCTGGAAAAAGAGGGCTATTCGGCCCTGTGTGCCTATGACGGGCTGGAGGCCGTCGACGCCGCGATGAACAACGAAATTCATTTGATTTTGATCGATGTGATGATGCCGAGGCTGAACGGGCTTTCCGCGGTCATGAAAATCCGTGAAAAGCGCAATATCCCGATCATCGTGCTTTCGGCAAAAAGCGAGGACACCGACAAAATTCTCGGGCTCAGCATGGGTGCGGACGATTACGTGACAAAGCCGTTCAACCCCATGGAGCTTGTCGCGCGCGTCCGTTCCCAGCTCAGGCGCTACATCAGCCTGGGCGACATCAACGCGAATGCGAACGCAAACGAAATCGTCAACGGCAGACTGAGCTTCAGCACGGACGAGCGCATCCTGAAGGCGGACGGCGAGCCTGTCCGCCTGACAGCGACGGAAAGCAAAATCGTCGATCTGCTGATGCGCAATCTGGGCAGGACCTTTCCCGCGGAGGAAATCTACCGCCGTGTATGGAACGAGCCCGCCTACTGTGTGGAAAATACCGTGATGGTACATATCCGCCGCATCCGGGAAAAAATTGAACTCAACCCAAAGGAACCCGAATATTTAAAGGTGGTGTGGGGCATTGGCTACAAAATCGAAAAAGTTTAAGCCGGTATTCGGCTGGCTCTGTTTTTTCTTCAGTATGGTGACGATTACGGGCATCCTGACCTTGGCCCTTTTTTCCGGGGAATTCATCAACCGCGGCGACTACTTCCTCAGAGAAGTGAAAGATGCGTTTGAACAGGACTATCAAAAAACTTCCCTGTTCAGTCAGGGGATGGGGTACCGGCTGCAGGATATTCTGGATTCGCTGGCCGCAGGAAAAGGAGCTGACGACACCGGTACTTGGGACGTTTTGGACCGGGACGCGAGCAAAAACATCCTCTATTCGGCGGGAACAAAGGAAAAGCCCGCCAAATATTCCAACGGATACCCAAATCTGGATCTGGACACCGCCCCGCTGCCGGACGGGTATAACTTCAAGCTGCACTTCGACGGCGAAAAAGTGACGATTACCAAGGACGGAAAAAATCTGGATATTTACGGAGACGGCGTTTACCGGCCGAACAAATCCATGTGGTATGTTCCGGGTTACACCAGCAACACGGACCTGAACGATTCCGCGCTGGAGGACTACCGCGTAACCATGTTTGTCCGCAATGAGCTTGTCGAACCGATCAGCGGCAGCAGCGTGCTGTCCTACATTCCGGAGGAGCAGACAAATATGAAAACCGCTTTGTATGCCGCCGGGGTCTTTCTGCTGCTCGGCCTGATTGCCTTCGCCGTATATATTCTGCTGAGGAAAGACAAAAGGCAGGCCGATCTGGCGCTGGCCCGCTTTACCGGCTGGTTCTGGTGGGAATTCAAGGCGCTGTGCGTCGCCGTGCTGATCTACCTGGACGTTGTTTTTATTACCAACACCTGGCGCAGCAACTGGATTCTATGGGGAATCTGCGCGGTGGTTTCGCTGTTCTGTTATTATCTGGTGGTGAACGATATGCGCTATAACCGTCCCTTCTTCCGGCACAATATTTTCAACTCCGCTTTAAACAATTACAGAAGGTTCGAATTTTCAAGGCCGTTCCAGCGGCAGATGGTCCAACGGTTCTGGGCGCTGCTGGCGGCTGAAATCCTGCTGCTGCTGTTTGGATTGACCGTAACGGCCGTCATTCATCCCAGTTCATTCTTCGTCATGGTCTTTCTGCTGCTGGTGCTTGCCGGGATGATTTATCTGATTTACCGGTATGTGCGCAGATTTCAGAACACCGTCTACGACATCGGGCTTCTGATACGCCATATTTCCCTTGTAAAAACCGGCGATCCTTCGGCGGTGGTCGAGCTGCCCGCGGAAGCGGACCTGAAAAACGCTTCGCTGGAATTGAATGAGATCCAGTCCGGCATCGGTGAAGCGGTGGAGGAACGCCTTAAAAGCGAACGGATGAAAATAGAGCTGATCACCAATGTGAGCCACGACCTGAAAACGCCGCTCACCTCCATCATCAGCTATATCGATCTGTTAAAGCAGGAAGAGAGTCTTCCCGACCATGTAAAGGACTATATCGAAATTCTTGCACAGAAATCCGACCGGCTGAAAAACATGGTGCAGGACATCTTTCAGGTGAGCAAGGCGACCAGCGGAAACATTGAGATGAATCCGGAAATTCTGGATTACGGCAAGCTGATCCTGCAGACGCTGGCGGATATGAACGAACAGGTGGAAGCCTCCGGCCTGGTATTGAAAATCGACGTTCCGGATACCCCCGTCATGATCCGGGCGGACGGAAAGCTCTTATACCGGGTGTTCCAGAATCTCATCGGCAACGCGCTGCAGTATTCGCTGGACGGCTCCCGTTTATTTATCACGCTGGAACAAACCGGGGAAGAAGCCTCCGCCTCGGTAAAGAACACCTCCCGCTTCGAGCTGGACGGCGACCGGGATATGACCGAACGCTTTGTAAGGGGAGACAGTTCGCGCACGACAAGCGGCAGCGGACTGGGGCTTTCCATTGCACGCAGCTTTACGGAGGCCTGCGGGGGCAGGTTCGGAATCAGCGTCGACGCCGACCTCTTTTCGGCCAGAGCCGACTTTCCGCTCGTCCAGCGGCCGGAAGAGCAGTGAAGAGTGCGATTGCTGTGAACATAAAAAGGAAAACCGATGCGAGCTTCCCGCCCGCGCCGGTTTTCCTTTATTATTCGCTTGCAGTTTTCGCGTTTCCATCATATAATAAGTAAATTAGAGGTGAAGTCATGCGAGGTTTGAAATCTTTTGTCAACTATTTAAAACGGGCGGACAAGCTGTATTGGACCGTCATGATTCTGATATCAGCGTACAGCCTCCTGCTGCTCAAAACCGTGCCCAACAGCGATTCGGGCAAGTCCTATTTTACTGTACAGCTGGTCGCCATTGTGATCGGCTATGTGGGCGCGATCCTGTTCACGCTGATCGATTACCGGGAAATCGCGAGCTATTGGTATATTGTGGCGGGATTTTGCCTTTTTTTAATTATTTATACGCAGATTTTCGGTATCGCGGTAAAAAGCAGCGGCGGCATTAACGCAAAAGCATGGATTCAACTGCCGGGTACCACCTTTCAGCCCAGTGAATTGGTCAAAATCGGTTTTATCATTACATTTTCCAAACATGTATCGGAACTGAAAGAACGCGATCTGCTGAAATCCTTTCCGCAGGTCATCCTGCTGGCTCTCCACGCGATGATTCCGATCGTACTGGTCCATTTTCAGGGAGACGACGGCACCGCGGTCATTTTCTTCTGCATGTTTCTTGCCATGGCGTTTGGAGCCGGGGTTCAGCTCAGATACTTTGGAGCGGTTCTTGCGGCAATCGCGGTCGCGTTTCCGATCGCGTGGGAATATCTTTTACAGGATTACCAGAAAGACCGCTTTACCATTTTCCGCCATCCGGAAACGGACCCGCTGGACAAGGGCCTGCAGCAGATTCAGGGCAGGCTGTCCATCGGCAGCGGACAGCTGTGGGGACGCGGGCTGTTCAACGGCAATTCCCGTGTCAGCAAGGGCTTGGTACCTGTACAGCAGAGCGATTTTATTTTCTCGGTCGCGGGCGAGCAGCTCGGCTTTTTCGGCTGTATGCTGATTATGGTTCTTCTTCTGCTGCTCCTGCTGCGGACGCTCCGGATCGCGAGAAAATCCCCCGACTGTCTGGGCAGCAGCATCTGCTTCGGCTTCTTCGGCATGATCGCGGCGCAGGCACTGTTCAATTTAGGCATGTGCCTGAACCTTTTGCCGGTCATGGGTGTCACGCTCCCATTTTTCAGCGCGGGCGGTTCGTCCGCAGCCTGTCTGTATCTGGGGTTCGGGTTAGCGCAGAACGTGCATATGCACAGAATGAACACGGACAAAGTTACGCTCCGGCGATAGAGCGTCATGATAAAAAACACCGTCTGGACAACAGCCAGACGGTGTTTTTTATGATATCCCGCATTTTTACTGAAAAAGTTTATCCTGCAGTTTTTTTGTTTTGGATCGCCTCTGCGCCGTCGCTTCCGCATTGACGCTGAGCGTCCCCTCGGCGTCGTCCACGTTCAGCACGTCGCCTTCCCGCGCGCCCTGCGGGAGCTCGGAGGTTTCAATGGCGAAGAATTTCTGATCCTTGTCCTCACAGATTGCGTAGGTTCCCTCAAAACGGTCTATGACCAGCATTTTCATTTTTCTATCCCCTCTTTATTATCATCAGCGCTCGGCTGCAAGCTTTATATTTTGCCCGTCGCTCAAAAAAATAAGCGTTCCGCTGACATCGGTCCGGTAAACCGCCGCGCCGGCGGACAACAGTCTTTTCAGTACTTCCCGTTTCGGAAGCCCGTTGGAATCGTCGGCAACGGAAATCGCCGCCCATTTCGGCTTCACGGCGTTCAGCAGAGCGTCCGTTGTGGAGGTACTGCTGCCGTGGTGGCCGACCTTCAGAACATCGGCGGAAAGGTCTTCCCCGCCTGCGATCAAATCGGATTCCTCCTCTTTTTCCGCGTCGCCCATCAGCAGAAACCGCGTCTTCCCATAGGTCAGCTTCAGGACGATGGAATTGTTGTTGGTGCTGCCGCCCTGCCGAACAGGGGCAAGAACCTCTATATTCATACTGCCAAGGGAGAAAGTTTCTCCGGGCCGGGGAACAACCGTGGCAATTTGTTTGTCGTTCAGCGCTTTCTGCGCGGCAAGATATTCCTCGCTGGAGGGAATCAGGTCCTTCGGGATATCGGGCGCAAAATATTTTTTGACGGGATAACGCCCAATCAGGTACGCAAGACCGCCGATATGGTCCTCGTCGGGATGCGTGTTGACCATATATTCCAGTTCCTTCACGCCCCGGCGATCAAGGTATTCCGCCACCGGCTCCCCGCAATCGACAGTCCCGCCGTCCACGAGCATCGCTTTCCCCTCACACTCAATCAAGATGCTGTCGGCTTTTCCGACCTCCAGCACATGGAGGGACATCGGACTGGAATCCGCCGCCGCGGAAAAATCGCGCAGTCCGAAATAGGAAAAAATCCGGTACCAGGAGGCTGCCGCCCCAAACGGCAGCAATGAAACAACGAGCCCTATCGCCAGAAACAGTGAGATGGTGATTTTCAGCGCCTTTTTACTGCTTTTTTGCTGCTCCATCTGCCCTGCTTCTCTCTTTTTTGAACTTGGGCTGCACGCTGCATGGCAGGGCTGGGAGGAACAAGACACGAGCCGCCCGTACCGATCAGGTCGCTGCGGCCCGCGGCTTTCAGCGCCGAAATTACCAGATCCCTGTTCTTTGGATTAAAATACTGCAGAAGCGCCCGCTGCATCGCCTTTTCCCGGTCGGTGCGGGGAATATAGACTTCTTTCATCGTATAAGGATCGAGCCCGGTGTAAAACATACAGGTGGAAATGGTGCCGGGCGTGGGATAAAAATCCTGCACTTGCTCCGGACGAAGGTGCTCGCGCTTTAGAAACAGGGCGAGCGAAACCGCGTCTTTCAGGGTGCTGCCCGGGTGGGAGGACATCAGGTATGGAACAAGATACTGCTCCTTGCCCTCCTCCTTACAGAAATAATAATACTTTTTTTCAAATTTCAAAAAAGATTCAATATGCGGCTTGCCCATACAGTCAAGGACCTCCGGCGTACAGTGCTCTGGCGCAACCTTCAGCTGTCCGCTGACATGATACTTGACCAGTTCCTTAAAAAAGGCGTCGTCCTTGTCTTCAATCAAATAATCAAAGCGGATGCCGGAACGGATAAACACGCGTTTGACCTTCGGCAGGGCGCGCAGCCTGCGCAGAATATCGAGGTATTCGCTGTGGTCCACCTTGAGCAGAGGGCACGGCTTCGGCGAAAGGCATTTTTTGCCGCCCGCGCAGAGCCCCAGCTTTTCCTGTTTGTCGCAGGACGGGTGGCGGAAATTGGCGGTCGGGCCGCCCACATCGTGGATATATCCTTTAAAATTCGGGCTTTCCGTCAGTTTTTTCGCTTCGCGCAGGATGGACTCCTCGCTGCGGGTGGTGATGGAACGGCCCTGATGAAACGCGATCGAACAGAAATTGCAGGCGCCGAAACAGCCGCGGTTGTGCGTAATGGAGAACTCCACCTCCTGAATGGCCGGGACCCCGCCCATACTCTCGTAGCACGGGTGATAGGTGCGCATAAACGGCAGCTCATAAACGGCGTCGAGCTCCTTTTGCTTTAAAGGCGGCATCGGCGGGTTTTGAACCAGTATTTTGCCGCCGTGGCGCTGAATGACTCTGCGTCCCCGCACGGCGTCCTGTTCATCCTGCTGTTTGCGGCAGGAAACGGCGTACTCCCTTTTATTCTGACAGACCTGCTCAAAGCTGGGACAGTCGACTGCCGGAACGGGCCGGTATTCCTTTGTGGGAACCGCATAGCAGGTGCCGAGGATATCGGTGATCGTACTGATCGGCTCGCCGGAAAACAGGCGGCGGGCAATTTCGACCGTCTGGCTTTCGCCCATGCCGTAGGTCAGCAAATCCGCCCCGGAGTCCAAAAGAATAGACGGGCGGATTTTATCTTCCCAGTAATCGTAATGCGCGAAGCGGCGGAGGGAGGCTTCCAGCCCGCCGATAACGACCGGCGAATCCGGATAAATCTCCCTGATTTTCTTCGTGTAGACAATAACGGCGCGGTCGGGCCGGAGACCGGTTCTGTTCCCCGGCGAATAGGCGTCTTCTTTGCGCCTGCGGCGCGCCACGGTGTAATGGGCGACCATGGAATCAATGTTTCCCGAGTTGACCAGAAAGCCGTATTTCGGCTTGCCGAAGCGGGTAAAGTCCCGGTCGGTGCGCCAGTCCGGCTGCGCCAGAATGGCCACCCGGTAGCCAAACTGCTCCAGCACGCGCGAGATAATCGCGGTGCCGAAGGTGGGATGGTCAACGTAGGCGTCGCCGGTTACAACGACGAAATCCGGCGCGTCCCAGCCAAGAGCATTCGTTTCTTCTTTTGTAATGGGTAAAAAAGGCATTCCGCTTATTCTTCACTTTCTTTTTGATCTGCCTGCTGCATGGTCATTTCCAGCCACTGCTGGTATGTAATGAGCACCTGACGCGGCTTGGAGCCTTCGTGCGGGCCTACAATGCCCATCTGCTCCATCTCGTCGACCAGACGGCCGGCGCGGGCATACCCGAGGCGCAGACGGCGCTGGAGCAGAGAGGTCGAAGCCTGTCCCGCTTCCACAACGCATTTGACCGCTTCCGGCATCATGGGGTCGGTATCGCCGTTCACGCCGCTGTCGCCTCCGCTGTCCTTTTCGGCTACGGCGTTTTTCTCAATCTCTTCGGCAATATTTTTATCATATCCCGCTTCCTGCGACTTCTTTACGAAATTCACGACGGATTCAATTTCGCTGTCGCTGACAAAGCAGCCCTGGATTCTGGTGGGCTTCTGCGAGCCGACGGGCGAAAACAGCATATCCCCGCGCCCCAGAAGCTTTTCCGCGCCGCCCATGTCCAGAATGGTTCTGGAATCCACCTGGGAGGAAACGGAGAACGCGATACGGCTGGGGATATTCGCCTTGATAATTCCGGTGATGACGTCGACGGAGGGCCGCTGTGTGGCAATCAGCAGATGCATGCCCGCGGCACGCGCCATCTGCGCCAGACGGCAGATGGAATCCTCCACCTCGTTGGGGGCGGCCATCATCAGGTCGGCAAGCTCGTCGATAATGATGACGATCTGCGGCAGGTGCGGCATGGGCTGCCCGTTTTCATCCTGAAAGCCGTTGCTTTCCGCCAGCGCGTTGTATCCGCCCAGGTCACGCACATTGTTCGCGGCGAAGGTCTTGTACCGCTTGAGCATTTCCGTGACGGCCCATCCCAAAGCGCCCGCGGCTTTGCGGGGATCGGTGACGACCGGAACCAAAAGCTGCGGAATCCCGTTGTAAATGCCCAGTTCCACCACCTTCGGGTCAATCATCAGAAATTTGACTTCTTCGGGAGTGGATTTATACAGAAGGCTGACAATAAACGAGTTGATGCACACGGATTTTCCGGAACCCGTGGCGCCCGCAATCAGAAGATGGGGCATCTTGCTCAGATCCGCCGTTGCAACCGCGCCAGCGATGTCGCGCCCGAGCACGACGGTCAGGCGGCTTTTCGCCGCGCCAAAGCTGTTGGACTCGATCAGCTCGCGCATTCTGACGACGCTGACCTTCTTGTTCGGGACCTCTATCCCGACGGCGGCCTTGCCCGGAATCGGCGCTTCGATACGCACGCCGGACGCGGCGAGGTTCATGGCGATATCGTCGGACAGATTCGTGATTTTACTGATTTTCACACCCGCGGCGGGCTGCAGCTCGTAACGGGTGACGGCGGGGCCGCGGCTGATATCCACGATTTTTGTCTGGACCCCGAAGCTCTTCAGCGTCTGCACCAGCATCTGCCCGTTCAGCTTCAGTTCCTCGGTCACATCCTGTTCGCTCAGTTCCTTTGTGGTTTCCAGCATAGTGACCGGCGGGAAATGGTAGGTGCCGTCCTGCGGCGGCTCGTCGGTGAACATGGTCATCTGCACGCCGGCGGGTTCGGGTGTTTTTTGCGTTTCCGGCTGCGGCGAAACGGCCTGGCGGGCGGCGTAAGCGGCGGCGGCCGCCGCGGAACCGGTTTTATCCGCGGACGGCGGAACCGGAGCCGCGGGCTGCTCTATCTTTTCCACTACGGGCTCTTTGACCCCGAACACCTTTTCCAGCTGTTCGAGCTTCTTGTTTTTCTGCTGTTTATCCTTGGCCTGAACAGCACGCTTCGCCATATCCTCGCGGTCAAGCGCAATATCGATGTTGGAGTTGGCCTGACGGGCGCGTTCCACCGCCCGCTGTTCCTGTGCGCTGCTGAAACTGGCAGCCATCATGTCGGCCGGTTTTGTCACCGCCCGGAACAATTGGACAAGGCTGGTCCCAGTCAAAATCATAACCGCTACGAAAAGAGACAGAATAATAACGATCTTTGCCCCGGTCGAACCGAGAGCCGCGACGAACGGGATCCCGATCAGGCCGCTGAACAGCCCGGCGCCGGACCTTTGGATACCCAGGGTATAAAGATCCTTGAGCCTGTCCCAGTACGAGGTAATGGGCGTATTGTTCTGATCGGTAAAAATATAGACAGCCGCGCAAAACAGCGCAATAATGACGATCATAAAAATGACTTTGCTGCCCAGACGGTTTTTCTGGCGCTCAAAAGCCGTTACGAGCGATATGTAGCAGAGAAGGATCGGCCAGATGATCGCGCAGCTTCCAAAAAGGCCCAGAAGCGCGTTGTGGCACCACAGCCAGATGTGGTCGCCCCCGATCAGCACAAGGCAGACCATCAGAATGGACATGGCAAACACCACAATCGCGTTGATCTGATTGCGCTGCCTGATATACTCGGCATCCTTTTCCGCCCTTGTTTTTCTTCCGCCGGCAAGGTGCTGTGCCTTCGGCTTGCTCCGTGTGCGGGGCGCCGCTTTCTTATTCGTATTTGTTCTTTGAGTTGCCACCTTATAATCACCTTATATTTTTATTTTAATTTGTTCCGGTCATTCGTTATATGTAACTTACGATGAAGAATGATTCGGGAAACGCATTCCTGAAGGCTTCCCTTTTCATTCTCCATCAGATGTTTTATACGCTGCGGCTTTTGGCAGCGGTCTTTGCCGTTTTGGGCTCCGGCTTTTTTGCCCCCGCCCTGGCGGTTCTTGCGCCGGACTTTTTTTGCTGCGCTTTCTTTTTGTCTATCATATCGTAAAGGCAGTCGATGGCGTCGGAAAGGCTTCCGAGCGAATCGATCAGGCCCTCACTGACGGCGTCGTTTCCGTCCAGGACCGACCCCACGTCCATAACCAGCTCCTGCGTGTTCATGGAAAGCTCGTGGAACCGTTCGGGGGAAATGTGAGAATTCTGCGTGACGAACCGCGTAATGCGCTCCTGCATCCGCTGGAAATACTCAAGGGTCTGCGGAACGCCGAGCAGCATGCCGTTCATACGCACCGGATGAATGGTCATCGTCGCGCTCGGGGCGATGAAAGAATGCTTGGCGGCAACCGCCAGCGGTACGCCGATGGAATGGCCGCCGCCCAGCACGAGCGACACGGTCGGCTTTTTCATACCCGCAACCAGCTCCGCAAGGGCAAGTCCGGCTTCCACGTCGCCGCCGACGGTGTTCAAGATGATCAGAAGCCCGTCTATGGTGGGCTCTTCCTCAATCGCGACAAGCTGCGGAATCACATGCTCGTACTTGGTCGTCTTGTTCTGCGAAGGCAGAATATAATGTCCTTCGATCTGACCAATGATCGTCAGGCAGTGAATCAGATGCTTGCCGTTGCCGGTGATCACCGAACCGGTGTCGATAATCTGGTCGGTCTGCTTTTCGTTTTTCTCGGCTTTATCGTCATCATTGGCCCGCTTTATATAATCCTGGTCTTCTTTCTGGCCTTTTGCTTTTTGGTCTTTACGGCTCATTGATAATCCCTCCTACCGCTTTATTGTGCCGTAAGAAGGGTGTTCTCATACACGGAAATGTACAAGTTTGAAATATCAATATTATGATTATATCATCTGTTGTGATATTCATCAAGAAAATAAAGCGTCAAAATAGAATGCTTTGGCAGAAAGTGATTGGATAGATTGACAATTTTGCTTTTTTATTGGATAATGGTTATATATTTAACTATGTTGGGAATTCGAATTGGAAGGAAGCTTGCTAATGAGTTTGACTTTGGCACAAAAAATCATAAAAACCCATCTTCTAAGCGGCGAAATGACGCCAGGCAGCGATATCGGTTTGAAAATAGACCAGACGCTGACGCAGGATGCCACCGGAACCATGGCCTATCTGGAATTCGAGGCTATGGGCGTCCCGCGCGTAAAAACAGAGCGCTCCGTCGCTTATATCGACCACAATACCCTGCAGACCGGTTTTGAAAATGCGGACGACCACCGGTACATTCAGACGGTCACCAGGAAACACGGAATTTATTTTTCAAGACCCGGCAACGGGATCTGCCATCAGGTGCATCTGGAGCGCTTCGGCGTTCCCGGCAAAACGCTGATCGGCTCGGACAGCCACACCCCCACCGGCGGCGGAATAGGCATGCTCGCCATGGGCGCCGGCGGGCTTGACGTTGCGGTTGCCATGGGCAGCGGCGAATATTACATCCCCATGCCGAAAATGCTGCGTATCAATCTGACCGGAAAGCTTTCTCCATGGGTTTCCGCCAAAGATATTATCTTAGAGGTCCTGCGCATTCTGTCCGTAAAGGGCGGCGTGGGCAAGATCGTGGAATACGGCGGCGAAGGGATCGCGGCGCTGAGCGTGCCGGAGCGCGCGACCATCACCAACATGGGTGCTGAGCTGGGCGCAACCACCTCCATCTTCCCTTCCGACGAAGTAACCCTTGCGTTTCTGAAAGCACAGGGCCGTGAAAAGGACTGGGTGGAGCTGAAGCCGGACGCTGACGCGAAATACGATGAAACCATCGGGATCAACCTGTCCGAACTGAAACCGATGGCGGCCTGTCCCCACAGCCCGGACGCGGTAAAAACCGTGGACGAGATCGGCCCCATCAAAGTGGATCAGGTCTGTATCGGGTCCTGTACCAATTCCTCTTACCGCGACATGATGCGGATCGCTTCCATACTGAAAGGAAAGACGGTCCACCCCGATGTGAGCCTTTCGATTGCCCCCGGCTCCAAACAGGTTTACAATATGCTTGCGCAGAACGGTGCGCTTGCCGATCTGATTTCCGCCGGAGCGCGGATTCTGGAATGCGCCTGCGGCCCCTGCATCGGGATGGGACAATCCCCGAATTCCGGCGGCATTTCGCTGAGGACCTTCAACCGCAACTTTGAGGGACGTTCCGGCACGGCCGACGCCCAAATCTACCTTGTCAGCCCGGAAACCGCCGCGGCTTCCGCCATCAACGGCGTTCTGACCGATCCCCGGACGCTGGGCGAGGAGGCTCCCATCGAACAGCCAGAAAAATTCCTGATCAACGACAATATGATCACCCCCCCCGCCAGTGAGGAGGAAGCGGAAAACGTGGAAGTCCTGCGCGGGCCGAATATCAAGGAAGTCCCCACCACCACCGCCCTTCCCCGGGACATTGCCGCAAAAGCCCTGCTGAAGGTCGGCGACAATATCACGACCGACCACATTATGCCGGCGGGGGCAAAAATTCTTCCGTACCGTTCCAACATTCCCCACCTTTCCAACTTCTGTTTCACCGTCTGCGACAAGGAATTCCCGGAGCGCTGCCGCCAATACGGCAAAGGCATCATTGTAGGCGGTTCCAACTACGGGCAGGGTTCGTCCCGTGAACACGCCGTTCTGGTCCCGCTGTATCTTGGAATCAAAGCGGTGATTGCAAAGAGCTTTGCACGTATCCACTGCGCCAATCTGGCGAACGGTGGCATCCTTCCGCTCGTATTCAAAAACGAGAAGGATTACGACGGAATCGACCAGATGGACGAACTGGAGCTGCCGGATATCCGCACCACCATTGAAAACGGCGGAACCGTTTTTGTAAAAAACCTGACAAAGGGCACCTCCTTTGAAGCAGACGCCATTTTGAGCGACCGTCAGAGAAAGATCGTTCTTGCGGGCGGCCTGCTGAGCTACATCAAAGAACAGAACAGCTGATACAAAATACAACGTACTTGCAGAACGCTTACAGAAAACGGAGGGCTACGAATGAATAAGATTCAAATGACGACGCCGCTGGTGGAAATGGACGGCGACGAAATGACCAGAATCATTTGGAAAATGATTAAAGAGATCCTGCTGAACCCCTATATCGACCTGAAAACGGAATATTACGATCTTGGGCTGGAGAACCGCGACGCAACCGACGACAAGGTCACGTTTGATTCCGCTTACGCCACAAAGAAATACGGCGTTGCCGTAAAATGCGCGACGATCACCGCGAACGCGGACAGAGTGCGCGAGTATGGATTAAAAGAAATGTGGAAATCCCCGAACGGCACCATCCGTGCAATTCTGGACGGCACCGTTTTTCGTTCCCCTATCCTTGTGAAGGGCATTACGCCCTTTATCACCACCTGGAAAAAGCCGATCACCATTGCGCGCCACGCCTACGGCGACATCTACCGCAATACGGAAATGACCGTTCCCACCGGCGCGAAGGCCGAGCTTGTCGTTACAAAAGCGGACGGCACCGAAGAGCGCGCGCTGATTCATGATTTCGAAACATCCGGCATTATTCAGGGCCAGCACAACATTGACAAAAGCATTGAAAGCTTTGCCCGGTCCTGCTTCAGCTATGCGCTCGACGTCGGGCAGGATGTGTGGTTCTCAACCAAGGACACGATTTCAAAAAAATACGATCATCGTTTCAAGGATATTTTTCAGGAAATTTACGAATCCGATTACAAAGAAGAATTTGAAAAAGCCGGTATCACCTATTTTTACACCTTAATTGACGACGCGGTAGCCCGTGTGATCCGTTCAGAAGGCGGATATATCTGGGCCTGCAAAAATTACGACGGCGACGTCATGAGCGATATGGTCGCAACTGCCTTCGGCAGCCTTGCCATGATGACGAGCGTCCTCGTTTCGCCCGAGGGAATCTATGAATACGAGGCGGCCCACGGAACCGTGCAGCGCCATTACTACAAACATCTGAAGGGCGAAAAGACGTCCACCAATTCCATGGCTACCCTGTTTGCCTGGACCGGCGCGCTGAAAAAACGCGGAGAGCTCGATCATCTTCCTGCCTTGATGGATTTTGCGTCAAAACTGGAAGAGGCGTCTATTCAGACCGTTGAAAGCGGCATTATGACCGGCGACCTTGCCGCTCTTTCCACGCTGCCAAACAAAACTACAGTTGACACCGAAACCTTTTTGAGGGAAGTCAATAAAAGTCTGGTTCGGCTTTTATAAACCGGACTATTTACGGAGGGAAAGCGTATGCCAAGACGCGAAAATATTTCAATGTCGGTAATCAGAAGATTGCCCCGCTACTATCGTTTTTTAACCCATCTGAAACAAAAAGGGGTCACCAGAATCTCTTCCACCGAGCTGTCCGTGAAGCTGGGGCTGACCGCCTCGCAGATCCGTCAGGACCTGAACTGCTTCGGCGGGTTCGGCCAGCAGGGTTACGGCTATATTGTCGACCAGCTCTGTGATGAAATCGGGAATATTCTGGGCCTTTCCAATGAGTATAAAGCGATTCTGGTCGGAGCCGGAAATTTGGGAAGAGCAATTGCCTCTCACATGTCGTTTGATGATGAAGGGTTCAGACTGGTCGGTATTTTTGACAGTTCCCCCAGTAAAACCGGGACAAGAATCAACGGTCAGATCGTACTCGACACGGTAGAGCTGGAAGATTTTTGCCGGAAGGAACAGCCGACCATGGCTGTGCTCTGCATCCCCCGCGACGGCGTTCATGCCGTGATTGAACGCCTGTATACTCTGGGTGTGCGCAATTACTGGAACTTCAGCCATTATGATATTGCAATGAAGTACGAAGATACGATTGTGGAAAACGTTCATCTGAATGACAGCCTGATGACGCTTTGCTACCGAATTTCAAACCCGAGCCAGAAATAAGCCGTTCAGGGGAAAGGAACCGAAAGTCCTTTCCCCTTTTTGCACGGCAAATAAAATCTGTTTTCGGGGTACAATAAGGATTGTTTTCCCCCGCTTTTCTTTTTATGTAAAATATGTTATGATCACTTTGAAGCAATTTAACCGATGTTTTGAGATGTTTTCAAAAATCGCAGAGATGATTAGGAGGTACACATCATGGATTGGATCACCTTTGGCATTATTGCCGCAGTTATTCTGATTCTTGTTTTCTGGGTCACAGGCATGTACAACAAGCTTGTCTCTTTTTCCGTAAGAGTGGACAACGGATGGGCACAGGTGGACGTTCAGCTGAAAAAGCGCTTTGACCTCATCCCCAATCTGGTGGAAACCGTCAAGGGATACGCTTCCCATGAAAAATCGACCCTGGAAGAGGTCACAAAATGGCGCAGCGCGGCCATGAGCTCCAAAACCCCCGAAGAGGCGATGGAGAACAACGCCAAGCTGTCCCGCGCGATGGTGAACCTGTTTGCCACGGCGGAGCAATACCCGGACCTGAAGGCAAACCAGAATTTTCTGGACCTGCAGGGTCAGCTGAAGGACATTGAAAGCAAAATTGCTTTCGCCCGCCAGTTTTATAACGACACCGCAATGAAATACAACGAATACGTCATGCATTTCCCGTCCAACATCATTGCTTCCCTCTTCCATTTCGGACAGAAAAAATACTTTGAGATCGAGGAAGCGGATAAAGCCGTACCACAGGTAAAATTCTGATTTTCAGCGAACGAAGGGAGCATACAGATTGGCCAAAAAGCTTTTTGGCGGGATGGCTGCGGCCGTCGCCGCTGTACTATTGATTCTTTTTATCATCGGCATCGGCGCCGGCGGCTACAAGCACGGCGCAAAGCAGACTTTGGAAAATCTGGATATCGTTTCTCAGCTGAACAGTAACGGCGATATGCAGGTGACGGAAACCTGGCGCATCAATCTGGAAGACCGCGGCAAGCCCTACAGCAACCTGTATAAAACCTTCCCGGTAAACGGAAGCCAGAGCGCAGGAATCGAGAATTTATCCGTGTACGACATGGATGAAAACGTTCAGTACAGCTTCCGTGACGATATCGATCCGACAAGCGGCTATTTTTCCGAAGATAACGTCTGTTACATTTACAACACGGCGGAGGATATTGAGATCGGCTGGTTTTTGCCGTCAATCGACAGCGGCGTACGCAACTTCAAGGTGTCATACACTATCAAGAACCTTGTCAGCGTATACGGAGATACTTCCGTATTGTACAACGCCTTTGTCGGAAACAAATTCAGTATCCCGATCACTCAGCTGCACGGTACGATTCTGATTCCTTCCGGCGCGAAGGATAAGGAAGTAAAGGGATGGCTGCACTGTACGGCACAGAGTCAGCTGACCATCGATTCCCCTTCCCGGATTTCCTTTACCGCAAACGAGGTTCCGCCGGAAACGCTGGTGGAAACACGCGTTTGCATGCCCGTTTCCCTGTTTCCGGATTCAACAAAAATCAGTACGGTCAACGTACTGAGCGATATTGAAAAGGAAGAAACCAAATGGGCGCAGGACTGGGAGAAGCAGCAGAAGCTGAACTACACGGTCGGCGTAGTGGATGCCGTGGCCGGAGTTGTTCTGGTGATAGCGGGAATTTTCATTCTGATATGGCTGAAAAAGAAAGCCAGACCGTATCAGGTGGAGGCTCCCGAATACACCCGTGAGATACCGGAGGACAGTTCCCCCGGCGGCGCGGCAAACCTGTTCTATTATTACAGCGGCGGGGTCACCAGCAAAGAAGAAGGGCGTGTTTTCAGCGCTACGCTGATGAGTCTGGCGCGCAAGGGGTACGTTCAGTTTGACTCCAACGAGAAAAAAGATTTTGTGGTAAGCATAGCGGAAAATACAAAACAGATGCCGCTTACGCAAAGCGAGCAGACATTTTACGATATGATTTCCGCCGTTGCGTCGTCATTTGACGGCCGGTTTACCATGAAGCAATTTGAAAATTACGCCAAGGATCACAACAAATCGATCGACAGCAAAATGGAACTCTTTCTGTCGCAGACAAAGAGGGAAATCGCCTCGCGCGGGTATTATGAGCGCCGGCCCTCCTTTCTGACGGTCAGCTCCGTTCTGGGAATTCTCGGTATTGTGGGAGCCATCGCGATCCTTTTGCTTTCAGGCGGCTGGCTGGTCTACATTCCCGTGGGATTCATCATTTTTGGAGTCCTGCTCATTATTGCTTCGAGCGGCAAAACAAGGCTGAGCAAAAAGGGAGAATACGATTACGCCGTATGGCAGGGGCTGAAAAAATACATGCTCGAATTTTCGCGCATGAAGGAATACGGCGTCCCGGAGCTTACGCTTTGGGAGGAATACCTTGTTTACGCAACCATGATGGGTATTTCCAAAAAGGTCTGCGATCAGCTCAGAATGGTCTATCCTCAGCTGAATGACGACGGCTACCTCTACACGAATTACGGAGGCAGCTATATGTACTACATGTTCGGCCGTTCCATCGGCATGGGCGGATTCAGCCACATCGGCAGCGATTTCGGCGCCTCGCTGGGAAACACGATCAGCAACATCAGCACTTCCGCCACGCGCCTTGCGCACCCGCCCCAATCCGGAGGCTCGGGCGGCTTTGGCGGCGGTGGTTTTGGAGGCGGCGGCTTCGGAGGAGGAGGCGGCGGCTTTGGCGGCGGCGGTGGCGGCGGCGCCAGATAACCGAATAACAGCACAAAAGAACCGTTGGAAACCGTTTGGTTTCCGGCGGTTCTCTTTTTATTCCTAGTCAAACGGCCGGCAAAGCAATCCCTACAGCAATTTCATTCCGGTTTGCGAGACAAAACACGTTTCTCCCCCGCCTTCGGCAGGGGAGAAACACAACCTTGTGGCAGAATCGACTGGAAATGCTGTAAAACAAATCCCAAATGGGATTACGGCTGCAAAAAATGCCGCCTCCCATTGAAAATGGAAGACAGCATTGAAAATTCGGATTTCGGATACGGCGGCTTATTTCTTTTGGCCTGCCTTGTACTCCTTTGCCGCGCCGACCAAGCCCTTGAAAAGCGGGTGCGGGCGGTTCGGACGGGATTTGAATTCCGGATGGAACTGGGAGCCCAGAAACCACGGATGTTCCGGAACTTCCATCATTTCCACGATATGGTCGTCAGGCGATTTTCCGCAGAAGACCACGCCCGCCTGTTCAAACCGCTCGCGGTAATCATTGTTCACCTCAAAGCGGTGACGGTGGCGCTCGGAAATGAGCGGCTCGTTGCCGTAAAGTGCAGCTGCCTTTGTACCCGCGGTCAGCTTGCACGGATACTGTCCAAGGCGCATGGTGCCGCCCAGCTGGACAACGTCCTTCTGCTCCGGCATCAGGTCGATGACATGGTTGCTGCTCTGCGGATCGAATTCCGCCGAGTTCGCGTCCGCAAGGCCCAGCACATCGCGGGCGTACTCCACAATCGCAAGCTGCATGCCGAGGCAGATGCCGAGGCACGGAATCCCGTTGACTCTGGCATAGTGAATCGCCGTAATCATACCCTCGATGCCCCTTTCGCCGAATCCGCCGGGCACGATCACGCCGTCCATACTGGTGAGGATTTCCGCGACGTTGTCCGGGGTGATCGTCTCGGAATCAATCCACTTGATATTCACTTTGACGTTATTTCCGATTCCGCCGTGGGTCAGGGCTTCGGCAACGCTCAGATACGCATCGTGCAGCTCCACATATTTTCCTACAAGCCCGATGGTGACGCTTTCCGTCATGGACATGGCCGTGTTAACCATGGCGATCCAGTCGCTCAGGTCGGCGCCGGGCGTGTCCAGCCCAAAGCGTTTGCAGACGATATCGTCCAAACGCTCGTCCTTCAACGCAAGAGGGACCTGATACAGAAGCGGAAGGTCCAGGTTCTGGATCACGCAGTTTTCATTGACGTTGCAGAAAAGCGCGATCTTCTTTTTAATATCGTCGCCGACCGGCCTTTCGGAACGGAGAACAATAATGTCCGGCTGAATGCCGATGGAGAGGAGTTCCTTGACGCTGTGCTGGGTAGGCTTAGACTTATGTTCATGGGAACAGATCAGATAAGGAACCAGGGTAACATGGATAAACAGGCAGTTGTTTCTGCCGACCTCCGTCGCAAACTGACGGATGGCCTCCAGAAAAGGCTGGCTCTCAATATCGCCGACCGTGCCGCCCACTTCAATGATCGCTACGTCAATATTGTCCTTCCCGTCGTAGATACGGGATTTGATTTCGTTGGTAATGTGGGGGATCACCTGGACCGTACCCCCGTCGTAATCGCCGTTGCGCTCGTTCTGCAGGACATTCCAGTAAATTCTGCCCGAAGTAATATTGCTGTTCTGAGTCAGGCTCTCGTCGATAAAGCGTTCGTAATGGCCAAGATCCAGATCCGTTTCCGCCCCGTCATTGGTTACGAAAACCTCTCCGTGCTGAAACGGGTTCATGGTGCCCGGATCAACATTCAGATAGGGGTCAAATTTCTGTATGGTAATTCTCAGTCCCCTTGCCTTCAGTAAACGCCCCAAAGAAGCCGCCGTGATTCCTTTTCCCAGTCCGGATACAACCCCGCCTGTTACAAAAATATATTTTGCTGACATAGTTACCCTCCATAAGCACTTGAATTTACTGCCGCTGCAAAAACCAAATTAGATTAATTATATCGCCTGTTGTATTGGCTTGTCAATGCAATAGGCGATAATAAATGCTGTTCTTACAAGATTTGAAACAATCCGCCAATAATCGGCCCGAGTGCCCCACCGACCTGTGCACCCTGCCTAACGGCCTGTATTACGGCTGGTATTTTTCTATCTCCGCTTTTTGGATGGTGACCGGGGTAGCGGGCTTGCTCTTCTCCCCCTGGTCGTTTTCGGAAACGGGAACCGCGGCAATTTTGTCGACGACATCCATTCCCTCGATTACCTGCGCAAAAACGGTGTGTCCCCGTTCCACAATATTGTACGCGCCGTCCAGATTGGGATTGCCGCCGTTGTCGTCATACAGCTTTTTATAGGCGTCGGTGACCTTGTCCATGTTGAGGAAATAGGTACCGTACTGCTGGATAAAGGCGTCCGGATACTGCTTATAGACATTGTACGCCTGCTGATAGTCCTCCCAGTTCACCTTTTCGGAGGTTCCCCTCTGGTTGATGAAGAACTGGCTTCCGTTGGTGTTCTCACCCGCGTTCGCCATGGAAACGGAGCCGCGGACGTTGACCAGGTTCGCGTTGAACTCATCTTCAAAGTCCTTATCCCAGATGCTTTCCCCGCCGGTGCCGTCACCCTTGGGGTCGCCGGACTGAATCATGAAATCGTTAATCACGCGGTGGAAGGTCAAGCCATTGTAATAGCCCTTCTGAATCAGGCCTTTAAAATTCTCAACGGCTTTCGGAGCGGCCTGCGCAAACAGGCGGAGCTTGATCACGCCCATACTGGTGGTCAGTACGGCAATGTCTTCACCGGCGGCGGGCTTTTCAAGCTGATAGCCTATTTTTTTGCCGTCGTCCGGCTTTACCCGGCTGGAAGCGGCCGAGCTCGCCGGTGCGGAGGAGGCCGGAGAGGACGATGCCGCGGAGCTTGCGGCGCTGCCGCCGGAACAGGCGGTCAGGCTCAGAAGCAAAGCGAAAACAGAAACAAATCCAAGCATTTTTCTGGTGTATTGTATCATAAAAATAACTCCTTTTCGTAATACATAAATTATATTTTATTATAGAAAGCAATAATATTCAAGCCGGAGAGGGATAAATTAACAATTTAATAATTAATCAGCTTAGTATTACCTATTCATTTTAAGCATATAGATAAGCGAAGACATAAAGGAGGTAGGAAAATGTTTGATTACTATCCTGAGGGTTGGATCATCGATACACCCGAAAACCGCGCGGCGACCCTGAACATCTCCGCGCTGAACGACGCCTGCCGGGATGGAAAAATTTTGGAAGGACGCGCGCTGATTTGTGACAGCTCGCATAATTTACTGGTCGATTTAGGATGCATGAAGGGTGTGATTCCGCACGACGAGGGTGCTTTAGGTATTCGCGAAGGTACGGTACGTGACATTGCCATCATTTCCAGAGTCAACCGGCCGGTATGTTTTACCGTGACGGGTTTCCAGAAGGATACGGACGGACATATGACCGCCCTGCTGTCGCGGCGGGCCGCACAGGAAAAGTGCATGGCCGAGTATGTGAAAAAGCTTACTCCGGGCGACGTCATCAACGCGCGCGTGACCCACCTGGAAAGCTTCGGGGCCTTTGCCGACATCGGCTGCGGGATTATCGCGCTGCTGCCGATCGACGCCATCTCCGTTTCCAGAATTGACCACCCACGCGAACGGTTTACGGTCGGCATGGATATCCGTGTTGTAATAAAGTCCGTGGAAAACGGACGCATTACCCTGAGCCACAAAGAGCTTCTGGGAACCTGGGCGGAAAACGTAGCCATGTTCAAAGCCGGGGAAACAGTGGCCGGGATTGTGCGTTCCGTCGAGTCCTACGGCATTTTCGTCGAGCTTTCCCCCAACCTTGCCGGGCTGGCGGAAGCCAAGGAGGATGTGGTACCCGGTCAGCAGGCGAGCGTTTACATAAAAAGCATCATTCCTTCACGGATGAAGGTAAAGCTTGTGATTATCGATACGTTCGACTACTCCTACCGTCCTTCCGCGCCAAAATATTTCTTCACTGGAAACAGGATCGACCGGTTTGTCTATTCGCCCCCCGACAGCGAAAAAGAAATTGCAACCAATTTTACACCGGAATAAGATGTCAGGCCGCGGGTCCGGTAAGGGCCCACGGCCTGATTTTTATGAGCGGGGTCCTTCCCTTTTGAACGCGACGATTCCGGCCACCAGGTCCGCCAGCTGTTCGGCTTCTTCCGGGGTGAGCCTTTCTGCAACCGCCGTGATTCTTTTGACGGCCGCCTCTTTCTTTTCACATTTCTTCGGATAGCCGAAATCAAACAGCTCGGACAGGGAAATATTCAGAGCCATTGCGATTTTATTGAGCGTGTCGATCGTCGGACACTTCAGGCACCGTTCGATATGACCTAAAAAAGCCGGGTCCAGTCCGGCGGAATTTGCGAGCGATTTCTGGCTGAAGCCCGCTACCTTGCGCAGATGTTTGATTTGCTCTGCAGTTTTCTGCATGATTTCCATTTTTGCCTTATCCATGTTTACCTCTGTCCCCTCATCCTTACTGGTCACATTTTTCACAAGCGCCCAATTGATGTCTAAAGATATTCTACAAAAAGTGACTATAAGTATTGAAAAATCGTTTTTTTTCGCGTATACTGAAAAAGGCAATTATTTGATTATATTGACTTTTATGAAATATTAACTTACGGCATTCCGGTTGATTCTCTGCAACAAGGCTGCGTTCTTTCCCTCCCTTCGGCGGGGAAAGAACGTGTTTTGTCTCGCAAACTGAAAGGGAACTGCTGTAAGAAATCCTGTAAAAGAAGAGGTGTAAACAAAATCGTTCAGTATCTGCACAGAGTATTGGGCATGGAGCGGACAGATGCGGCACCGGCATTGTCCTGATCCAGGGCACATGACAAATATTAGAATACCCCGATCAGCGAAAATGACCCAAAAAGTTAAAGGGATGAGAAAATGTTCAGGAATATGAAAATCGCTAAAAAACTGATGATTACATTTATTGCCGTAGCCATCATTTCCAGCATCAGCGGAATCGTAGGCGTAACCGTAACGGCGCTTCTAAACACCACTTACGGCAATGCGCTGACGGATTACGGCTTCTCTCAGGGAGAGATCGGGCTTTTCAATACGCAATTCAATGAAAGCCGTGCCATCCTCAGCGACATCATTTACAGCACGGAATCGCAGAAAATACAGGAAAGCGAGAATGAGCTTGACCAGTCAGGCAAAAAACTGGATACTTACCTGAAAAATATGAAAAAGGGCATGGTCACGGAAAAGGAACTGGACTATTATAATCATATTCAGGAAAATCTGACAAAATTTGAACAGGTCAGCGGTCAGGTGGTTGAACTGGCCAAACAAAACCGGGACACAGAAGCCTCCGAGCTGCTGGACCGCGAGGGCAGCCCTCTTTCCGACAGCATCCGAGCCTCCACCGAGGCGCTGCTTACGGAAAAGACGACAACCGGGAACAAACTGGCTGTTGACCTGTCCAGACAGGCCCAGCTTGCGGACTTTGCCATTGTCGGGGTCATTTTCCTCAGCTTCCTGATTTCCATTATCATCGCCATTCGGATTTCCCGCAGCATCAGCAAGCCTGTGGCTGAGATGTCGGAAGCCGCGCAGAAGATCGCGCAGGGCGATTTAAGCGTACAAATTGATGGAAACTCCCAAAATGAAATCGGCCGGCTGGGAGAAGCCTTCGCACAATCCACAGCTTCCATCCGGGCTTACATATCGGATATCGGAAATATAGTCAGTGAAATCGAACGCGGCAACCTTACCGTGGGCACCGATCTGGAATACATCGGCGACTATGCCCAGCTCAAGAGCTCTATTTTAGGAATTATCGCCACTTTGAACCACACCTTCGGCCAGATCGATCAGGCGGCGGAGCAGGTTGCCAGCGGTTCCTCTCAGGTTTCCAGCGGCGCGCAGGAACTGGCGCAGGGCGCTACGGAGCAGGCAAGCTCCGTGGAAGAGCTTTCCGCCAGCATTTCCGAAATATCCACCCACGTGAAAGACAACGCGGAGCATACCGCCAGCGCGAGCAGATCCGTGGCCGAAGTCAGCAGGGAAATCGAGACAAGCAATCAGCACATGGACGACATGGTCAAAGCCATGACCCTGATTAACGAATCTTCCGGAGAAATCGGAAAGATCATTAAGACCATTGAGGATATCGCATTTCAGACAAATATCCTCGCGCTGAACGCAGCCGTGGAAGCCGCCAGAGCCGGAGCGGCCGGAAAAGGGTTCGCCGTAGTTGCGGACGAAGTAAGGAATCTTGCAAGCAAAAGCGCCGAAGCCGCGAAAAATACGACCGCTTTGATTGAAAACTCCGTAAGGCAGGTAGAAAACGGGACGAAAATTGCGGACGCGACCGCTCAGTCGCTCCACCGCGTCGTCGCCAGAGCGGAGGAGGTCACCAAAACGGTTGAAAAAATTTCGGTGGCGACCAACCGGCAGTCCGACGCCATTTCCCAGGTCACGCTGGGCGTGGAGCAAATCTCCAGCGTTGTTCAGACAAATTCCGCAACCGCCGAAGAAAGCGCCGCCGCAAGCGAGGAGCTTTCCAGCCAGGCACAGCTTCTGAGAGATCTGGTCGAAAAATTCAGACTGAGCGGCCAGCCTTCCGCACCGTTGGAAACGGCAGCATACCCAAGGGAAGCCATCGAGCTGCCGATGGCGGCAGGCGACAAGTATTAACAGGAAAAATCAAATCACGATTATTTAAGTCAAAGAATACGTACGTATTCTTTGACTTTTTTTATGGAAAGCGGAGCTGCGCATCGCATGCTCCGCCTTGAATGACAGCCGCCCGCTATTGTACGGACGGCTTATTTTCCTGTAGTTTTAAGATATGGGCATCCAGCAGCTGCTTGAAGAGATCGTTTTTATGGGCGCGGCCGAGAGAATCCGTATATTTCACCGGATCGTAATACTGGCTCTGCCTCTGCTGCTTTAAGAATTCCAGCGCTTCTTCCCTGCCGTGCAGCTTTGCCACCAGATCAGCCGTTTTAATCGCGTTCATTGCGCTGTACGGCTCTAAACGGTACGCCTCGGTAAAATTAAAGAGTGCGGCTTCAAGGCGCCCCAGGCCCTCCTGAGCCTTCGCAAGGTCCCTCAGCACGGAGGCGCGCTGCGCGGCGGCGTAGTTGATGGTGATGCCGTCTTCCTCCCGAATATGGTTCGGAAGGCTCCCCCAGCCGGAGGTGTGCAGGTACTCGCCGGCACAGCGGATCGTTTCCTCATAATATTTTTTGCCCAGCCAGCTGTAGGCCTTCTCGACCAGATAGAGCTGCTCCGGGGTATGCGGCTCGCCGCACAGTTCAATCACCTTCAGCAGTATTTTTTCCCGATCCTGAATCTTCTCCTTCAGAGCAGAGGCCTCTTCTTCCAGCGCCCGGCGGTGCGGCACGGTTTCCCCCAGTACAAAAAAGAGCGCCGCCGCCAGATCCGTATTGTCATTTTTTAATTCGGCCATAGATATTCCCACCTTTTTAGAAAATCTTTTTCAGCAGTAAAATTTCCGATTGCCTGAATTTATCACGACCCTCAGGGACTCGGCTTTTGCAGGAAATCCCTGATCTTTTCAGCCCGCAGGCTGCGCCGCTCCGCAGGAGTGAGCTTTTTTCCGCTGTAAAACGTCAGCGTAGCGGGCTGGACCAGAACCATCAGACGGTTGATTTCGCCGTAATCGATCGGGTCAATCAAGCCCGCGGCCACACCGAACCGGACGTTGGAGATCAGCTGCATGAATTCCTCGTTCGCCATCATCTTCGCACTTTGCAAAATGGCAAGGGAACGGCTGACGGTATCCTGAATTTCGAGGCTTTCCGCCAGTTCTTTTCTGGCGGCACGTTCCTGTTCGATCAGCTGCATGGCGATGCTTTGAAGATTCGCGATCGCTTCCTGCTCCGACAGCCCAAAGGTAACGTGGTTGGACAGCTGGTACACAGCGCCCTTCGGCTCCACCCCGGACCCAAAAGTACCGCGCAGCGCAAGACCAAGCTTACTGAGATTTGAGGAAATCCGGGAAATCCCCCCGCCTTCCCGCAGCGCGGGAAGATGCAGCGTCAGAGACGCGCGCATCCCCGTCCCGAGGTTGACGGGATTCTGTGTCAGATATCCCAGATTTTCATCAAAAGCGAAACCGAGGCATTTATCCAGAATGTCGTCCAGGCTATCCGCCGCGGCGAACGCTTTTTGCGGATTCAGCCCCGCTTCCGAGGACTGAAGATGAATGTGGTCCTCTTCATTGACCATGATGCTGACCGTTTCATCCGCGTTTACAAAGAAACCTCTTCCGCGGCGGTCCGATATGAAATCCGCGCTGACAAGATGGCGTTCCACCAGAGAAACCGCCTCCACCCTGGACAGGCTCTCCATGTCCGTGAATTGAAAAAGGTGGGACAGGGCCTCATTACCGCTGAAAGCCTCCGCCACTCTTTCGGAAAGCTTCTGCCGGTCGGCGCGGCTCATTTTCGCGCAGAAGGGGACGTCCGTCAGATTGCGGATAAGATGAATTTGCGTGCGGATCACAACGTCCTCTTCGCAGCCGGGATTCGGGCTATTCACGGGCCTTCCCTCCTTCCAGTTCTTTGATCCGGTCGCGCAGGCTGGCGGCATGTTCAAAGTTTTCGGCGTCGATTGCCTCCCGCAGCTCCCGGCGCATCAGGCTGAGCTGCTCCTGCGGCCTGCTCTGAAGAGCGCCGCCGCCCGGAACCTTTCCGCGGTGCTTGGTATTGCCGTGGATACGCTGAATCAGAGGGATCAGCCGGTCGTAAAAGGTATGATAGCATTGTGCACAGCCGACCTGCCCGCTGCGCATGATATCGTCAAAGGTCGCCCCACAGCACTTGCAGCGGACCGGGTCGTCCAATTCGGCCCCGCCGAAGAAGCCGCCCAGCAGGCTGCCGTAATCGCAGCCCAGCCCGGTCAGAAGATTTCCATACCCCAATCTCTGCGCACATTCGGCGCAGAGGGAATATTCCGTCAGTTCCCCGTTGATGATGGTTTTAATATGAGTGGTAACAGGATTTTTTCCGCAGGAATCGCACAGCATAGAATCACCCCGTAAGATTATTAAACATAATATAATATTACTATTAATTCATCATGAATAGAAGATAGAAAAGCCTAATTTTGGGGTGAGGCCCCAAAAGAAAAATTTGTAACACGTTTTGTTCCTATGCAATATTATATACTGTAAACCGAAAGGAGGCAAACAATTATGTGTAACAACAATTTCTTTGGTGGTGGTGGCAGCTGCTGTTGGATTATCATCCTTGTCATTATCCTTTTAGTATGCTGCGGCGGTGATAACGATTGCGGTGGTTGCGGCAATTGCAACAATGGATGTGGCGGCTGCTAAACGCACAAAAAGGGCTGCGAGTAAAATCGCAGCCCTTCATTCTTTATTTATGCTTCTGCTGCTCTTTTGCCTGTGACAATGCAATCGCCAGCTGATCCGGGCAGGAGGTGGACCTGAATCCGCACTTAATTCCCTTCAGGCGCCGGATGGCTTCATCGGCCTTCATTCCCTCTACAAGCGCGCAGATTCCCTTGCCGTTCCCGTTGCAGCCCCCGATGATCTTAACCGATTTGACGGTGTCATCCTCCAGCTCCAAGTCGATTTCAGAGGAACATGTCCCCTTCGTTTTGTACTGATACACCAAGTCGTTTCCTCCGCTGCTCTATTTTTTCAAATGTATTTTGGCCTTTTTCAGCGCTTCCAGCTGATTGTCCGGCGTTACACAGGTCCCGATCGGCATTGCGACGGTAGTATACATGCCGTGAAAATCAGTGCCGCCCGTCATCACCAGGCCATGCTCCTGCGCAATGGCGGTAAAGCGTTCCTCGTCACCCGGCCTGTTGCGCGGATGCCAGACCTCCACGCCTTCAATTTCATGATCTTTTGCAAGCTGTTCCAGCAGGTCATAGCTGTCGTACTCACCGGGATGCGCCAGAACCGCGACACCCCCGGCGTCATGAATCTGCCCGATCACGTCGTGGACATCGGGATAATGGACGGGAAAATAAGCAAGCCCCGTCTTGGAATTAAACAGCTTGTGATAGGTTTCACCGAAAAAATGATTGGAATAACCCGCGTCTATCAGCGCGTGCATAATATGCTGCTTAAAGATATTGGTACTCCCCTGCGCCCGGCGCAGAACCATTTCCGCAGTAATCGGATAAAGCTTCATTACCTTCTGAAGCATGATGCAGGAAGCGCGGCGGCGGCTGTCCCCGGTGCGCTTGCACAGGCCCTCCAGCCGGTCGGTATTGTCGCAAAGGTAGCACAGTATATGCGCCTTTCTTCCGGTAGCAGGGTCCGTCGTTGAAAACTCGACCCCCGAAATCACTTTAATCCCATGTCTGTCCCCAAAAATTCTTGCTCTGGTCGATCCCGCAAATGTGTCATGATCAGTGACGGCAATCGTGGGGATCCCATGCGTCTTGGCAAGTAGAACAACCTCGTCAATACTGACCGAACCGTCGGACATTTTCGTATGACAATGTAAATCTGCAGCCACTTAATCACCTTCCAGTCTTCGTCATTTCCATACTATTACAATCCTATTATAATACTTTCCGACGGCGAAGGCAAATAGGAGGCTCATTTTAAAAGCTTTTCCGGTGTGAAAGAGCGCGCAGCGACAAACCAGAGCAGACAGTCAACCACCAGTAAAACCACCGCAATGACCAGCAGGATCAGCGCGTTCAGCTGAAACAGGCCGGTGAACTGCCCCACAAAAAGAAGGACAAGCGGCAGAACGATGTATCCCGACGTCTGGAAGGACTCCATGTAGCTTTTGCTCCTGCCGGAAACCAGCACCATAAAGACCACTCCGAAAACCGTGACCCCGGGTGCCAGAAAAAGCACGAGTACGAGCCAGTTCCAGTTCAGGAAAAACGGCATGCCGAGAAGAAGGTCCCCTGCCGTGATAACGCAGGCAAACACCACAAAGGAGATGCCCGTGGCGATCGCGGATAAAAAAACGCAGCTGAGCACCTTGGCTTTGAAAATGGATTTTACGCTCAAAGGGGTCAGAAGCAGCGTCTGGATCGTACCGCGTTCTTTCTCACCGACAAAGCTGCTTGCCGCCGAAACGCTGGAAACCATCAGGGGGATCATCAGAAAGAACATGGGACAGACCACATTCGTCATAATGTAGAACATACCCTGCTTGACGGAAAAATACGACGCTTCCCGCGGAAGGAGCTGCAGCATCTGGTCAACGCCGTTCATCTCCCCGGCCGGGACGAAAAGAATCATAAGAAGGTACATAACGGGCAGGAACAGAACCATCACCAGCGGCACCAAAACAATGGTGTTGCGCGCCATTCTGGTGTTCCAGATTTCCCCGAAATCCTTATTCACAACCGCCTGTTCGGCCGACGACAGCAATTTCATTGTGCTTCCTCCTGATGCTTCAGATATTCAAAATAGATGTCTTCCAGCGTCGGCTTGACCAAACGCGCTTCAAAAACATCGTGCCCGGATTCAACGACGGTTTTCAGCAGCTTCGGCATCTGATCTTCCCGCTCAAGCTCCGTCTGCCACCATCCGTCGGCGGCGTCAAAGCCGTCCAGGGAATCCCCCTCTGGAAGACGGAAAGCGGCCTTGATGCGGCAGCCGATCTCGCTGCAAAGGGCTTCGAGGCTTCCCCCGGCGATCAGCCTGCCTTTATCGACGATTCCATAGCTGTCGCAGATATCCTGCGCGTAACGCAGCTGATGGGTGCACAGGAACACCGTCGTGCCGGCACTGCCCGCCAGGTCCGTTATCATGGAATTGACCGCCTGGGCGGATTCCGGATCAAGCCCGCTGGTGGGCTCGTCCAAAAAAAGCACCTGGGGATGGTTGATCAGCGCGCGGGCCAGAGAGAGGCGTTGCGCCATGCCGGTGGAATATTCGCTCAGCTTTTTTTCGCGCGCGTCCCACAGGTCAAGCTCTTTTAAAAGCTGAGCCGCCCGCTCATTGCCCTCGTCGCGGCTCAGGCCCGCCGTCTGGGCAAAAAAGAGGAGGTTCTGCGTGCCCGTCAGCTGGCCGTACATTCTGGCGGATTCCGTCATGACCCCGCAAAGCCGGTGGACGTCGCTGGGGGCCTTCACGGGATTCAGGTCAAGCACCGTACACTCTCCCTGCGTCGGTTTCAAGAGCCCCGTAAACAGTTTGACGGACGTCGTCTTTCCGGCCCCGTTCGGGCCCAGAAAGCCGTAGACGCTGCCCTGCGGAATGTCCAGATTCAGGTCGTTCAGGGCATTGGTTTTTCCATCATAGGATTTCGTAAGACCTTTTGCGCTGACTGCGTACAAAAGCAATCCCTCCTTTTCCCCTTTATTCTTGGGGATCCGTAGTCATTTTAATCTTTGAAAAATCGTGTATGTTCTGAATGTTTTCGAGGATGCCGCGGTGATCTGCGGACGCCATCAGCCTGCTGCGGTTTTTCAGAAGCTTCTGCAGCTCCTCCACACCGCCGGGACCGGCGATACAGCCGCCCTCGCACGCCATGCCTTCCACAAAATCTTCTTCCAGGCGACCGGCGTTCAGGAGCGTCAGAGTCTTTTTGCACTCGGACGCGCCGTTGCATTTCACACAGGTAAACGGAAGATCAAAATTCTGTTCCTCCAGCGCCTGCTTCACCGCGCCGGAAACGCCGCCGCTCTGCGCAAAGCCCTTGCCCGCGCGGCTTCCGTCCTGCTCGTTTTCCGCTTCGTCAAGGACATTGATCTCCCTTGCGCTGAACATGGCCTGGAGCTCTTCAAAGGTCATGACATAGTCGGCGGTATCCTGAACCTTCCGGATTTCAATTTTCTTGGCAATACAGGGACCGATAAAGACGACCCTGCTGTCGGGATGCTCCGCCTTTATGTATCGGACGGTCAGCGTCATAGGAGAAGCGGTGTGCGAAATAAGCGGAACCAGCTTCGGGAAATGCTTTTCAATCATCTCCACAAAGGCCGGGCAGCAGGAGGTAGTCATTTTCTGTTTGCTTTCCAGCGCTTCCCGGAGCTCCTGCGCCTCGTGGAAGGTCGTCGCGTCCGCACCGAGGGAAACCTCTGCGACGCCCGTAAAACCCAGCTTTTTGATCGCGGATTTCAACATGCCGACGTTGGCGGTGCCGAAATGCCCTTCAATGGCCGGCGCGAAAACCGCGTAGACCGGTTTGCCGGATTTGATGTCCTCGATCACGTTGACAATGGCGGAACGGTCCGTGATTGCGCCGAACGGGCAGTTTTTCGTGCAAGCCCCGCAGTTGATGCAGCGGGAATAGTCGATGGCAGCCCGCTTGTATTCGTCTTTTGTAATCGCTTTTACGGGACAGGCACGGATACAGGGGCGCATGGTGTCGGAAATCGCATTGTACGGGCAGGCCGCAGCGCAGCGCCCGCATTCCTTACATTTGGCGGGATCGATGTATGCGCCCTTGGGAGTAATGGAAATGGCGCCGAACGGGCAGGCCGCGTGGCATTTTTTCGCAAGGCAGTGCTGACAGTTGTCCGTGACGTTAAAACGGTTGATCGGACAGCCCTCGCAGGCCGCCGTAAGCACCGCGACAATATTACCGTCATCCTGTCCGGGCAGGTTTTCCCCGCGCGCGGAAATCAGGCGTTCCCGGATAATTTCGCGCTCACGGTAAACGCAGCAGCGGAATTCGGGCAGAGGCCCCGGAATGATTTCATAAGGGATGGTGTCAAGGTGTTCCTTCAGCGTGCCTTCGTATGCGTATTTGGCGGCCTTGGTCAGTACTTCGTATTTTAATTGCTTGGCGTCATTATTATATTGCATGAATAATCCTCATCTAATAGTAATATTTTTCGACTTTTTTGCCGAGCTGCTGCACAAGAGTGCAGAGCTCCTCGATCAGCTTGATCTTAATGCTCAGGTCGGCCGGGAGGCCGGGGTTCTGGTGGGCGGGATTGATCGCCCTGCCGATATAAACCTTCAGGTCGGTACAGTCCTCCAGAAGAAGCCTGGCGAGCATTGCTGCGCCGTTCGGCTGGTCCAGAACATGAAAATAGTAGGAGTCGGTCTGGTGGGAAAGGTAATCCTTCAGGATTTCCACCGTCCGGCTGAGAGTCAGGACGCCCTCGGTCACAAGGTCGATCCCCTCTATTTTTCCGGTGGGCGGAATATCCGGATCCGTGTAATGAATCGTGGTCTCGATCTTCCGGTTCAACACTCTGGATACGATATTGGCGCTGGTTCCCCCGCAGACCACCCTCTTTCCCGTAGAGGTCATAAAATCATGGACGATTCTGGCGTCGTCCTCCTTGCGGACCGGCGGCCCGGAAAGAAGGCTGACCATACAGCGCGGGGTGACTTTTAAAATCAGATCGGTGGAATCGTCCCCCGGCTTTCCCAAGTAAAGCTCGTTGACGGCCTGCGACAGCGAAACCGCAAGCCGCGGCGCGGACGTTTCCTTCAGGGTCGTCTTGGCAAGCCACGCGGAGACATTTTCCCAGTTCCAGCCGAAATTGAGCGCCTGGCCCACACCGGCGTAGACAATGCCGTCGCTGACAAGCGCGATCACATCCCCGGGACAGACGGAAAAATGGCTTTCCGTTACGGTTTTTCCGGCGCACTCTTTGATTTCCGAGCAGTCCTCCAGATCGATGATCCTGCCGTTTCGTACAAAGATGCAGGGGGGATTGTCAAACTCCACCAAAGAGACATCGCCGTCGTCGGATACCCGGATGACGCTGAAGGTAGAGTAGGCCAGCTTGCGGATATTGCAGACCGGCAGCGTTTTGGCGATCGTCTCGACCGCCTCCACCAGGGTCGCTCCCTCCTCCAGCATGGTGGAAATAATACTGCTGGTCAGAGTGGAAAGGATATTGGCTTTTACCCCGCTGCCCAGCCCGTCGGCCAGAACCGCGATGGTGGCGTCCTTTGTACGCGAGACGATCACCTTATCCCCGCACAGCTCTTCGCCGTATTTGTTCAGACTTCGATATGCGGTGTCAACATGCATTTTCATTGTTCATCACCGTCAAACACAATCATATTTTTCAGTTTGGTCAGCGTGACCTTTGTCTCCGCCGTCGTTTCCCCGAGCAGGCTCGCAATCTGCTGCGCGGCAATCATTTGTTTGTCAATGACCTTCTGGGCCATCTCCATGGTCTCACTGCGAAGCTTATACTTGCTTTCCAGCTCCGCTTCCTCACGGGTGATATCCTTGTAAATCCCCATGGCGATGTTTTGCTTCGCGATATACACGATGGTCTGCATCGTGGTAATTCCATAATCCCGGAAATGCACCTTTTTGTCCGGGATGGACTGTCTTGCGTCAAAAACATATTGAAAATCGGAGGAATCCATAATCTCGTAAATGCATTTCTGCAATGCCTCGTGGCGGGAAATCTGAAACGCCTTCTCCGCCGCGGTGTTGAATTCAATGATATTCAGGTCCTTGTCAACAATGATGGTGATGTTGGGCGTTTCGGTCAGCACACAGTTGGAAAGCGATTCGGCGCGTTCCTTCATGTACGGCATACACATGGTCAGCTCGGCCTTGTTCTGGTAGACGGCAACCGCCTTGTCCCGGCAGGTAGGATAGCCGCAGGAACCGCAGTTGAGCTCATCCTCCGGCGACTCCTTGCCGATTTTCGCCAGAATCATGCGGATCGTCGCTTCATCGGGAATATCTTCCCGCACGGAGCAGTCCACAAACTGCATTCCCATGGGAATCTGCTCCGGCAGACTGGGATATTCACCGGCGTCCTCATCCGCGTATTTTCTGACCTTCATGGAGGAGGAGAAACGAGAAGCCGCATCCCTGTTGGAAATAGGACCGTTGATGCAGCCGTCCCTGCACATGTTGATCTCTATAAAGCAATGCCGCAGATCGCCGCGTTCCAGCGCTTTGCAGAGGTCAATGCATTCCGCAGAGCCGCTTACGCTGAGCATCTTCCAGTCGCCCGTATCGCCCATAGAGCGAAGGGAAGCGATGATTCCGTCCGTTACCGGATACATCCGCAGGATTCGCGAGCTTGGGTTGAGAAAGGATGCCGGCTGCGCTTCCTGAATAGAAATATGTTCTTCCTCCATCCATCTGGCCAGATCGTCAAAGGTAATCACGGCGTCCACGTCATTGTTGTGGCGGATATCGGCGGCCTCACCGATCTTTGCGATGCACGGGCCTACGAATACGACGCGGGTACCGTATCCAAAGGTCTTTTTCAGCAGCCTGGCGTGCGCGATCATCGGAGAAACCACGGGCGCCATCTGGTCGACCAGAGACGGATAATAATGCTCGATCAGCCTGTTTGCCGAAGGGCAGCAGGTGGTAATCATATTTTCCATGCGGTTTTCCTGCATCAGCCGGTGGTATTCCGCCGTCACATAGGCAGCTCCCATGCTTGTTTCGGCTACGCCGTAAAAGCCCAGAGCTTTCACGGCCCCCGCAAACTTTTGCACATCATCGAAATCAAAGGAGCCCACGTAGGACGGGGCCACGGAAAGAATGGTCCGGACGCCCTTCCCGATCATTTCCCTGACAGCCGCAGCATCGCTGTTCAGCGTCTTTGCATTCTGCGGGCACTGCTCCAGGCAGGTTCCGCATAAAACACAGTTGCGCTCAATAATCTGCGCCTGTGCATGTTCCACTTTAATGGATTTAACCGGGCAAACCTTTACGCACTTATAACAGTTTTTACAGTTTGCCGCCTTTAAACCGATAATGCCCATTTTATGTCCCCACTTCCGCTTTACTCAGTTACTTGATTCTCGGCACAATTTCGTAGTTAAAAAATGTTTCTGCTTCGGAGGGAGTAACATTGAAGCGCTCCCCGTCCACACAGATGCACACGCCGTTCTTGGAGCATTCCCCCATACAGAACGAACCCTTGAGCGTAACTTTGTCCTCCAGACGGTGAAACGATATCAGCCTTTCAAAAATTTTGATGACGTCGCGCGAACCCTTCAGATGACAGGAACTTCCTATACAGATCGTGATTTCCAAAGTCGCCATCCCTCTCACTCACCATTTTGTTAATTTTTTAACATGTAATTTACGGCATTTCCAGTTGATTCTGCAACAAGTTTCGGTTTCTCCCCCGCCGAAGGCGGGGGAGAAACCGGTTTTGTCTCACAAGCTGAAATGGAATTGCTGTAGTTCGCTTCGGCTGCTTTCACAGCCAATTTCGGACAAAGGGTCTTACAAGGAAAGGTATTGCAGGCTATTTTTATTATAAAGTTTTTCAAGGCTAATTTCAATACGGTTGGCGCATTTACAGTCCTTCCCATAAAAAAGCGGGCGCGCCGCACGGCGCGCCCAAAAGCTGTATTTGCGTTCAGCTTACTCCAGATTCAGTTTCTTTTTGAGCATCCAGTTGGTCAGAAAATAATACGCCACTCCGAACACAAGCATATACACGAGCAATACCAGCAGCAAATACTGGACCGCCAGAACCTGGTCGGAATTGGCCGCCGTATTGAGCCAGCTGAAATAGCGGGTAAAGTTTCCGCCGAAGGACGTCAGCAGAATAGAAGTCACAATCTGCTCGATCACACCGAAGCCCAGATAAGCGCCGATGCCAAGCAGAATTCTATGTTTGGAGCTCATGTTCCCCACCGTGATGGAGGCATAGATCGTAAGGACCTGGCAAAGGACGCCGGCAACCACCAGCAACAGGCTTTCCAGAAGGATCATATAAGCCCCGGGTCCCACTTTGTTTAAGATATCCATACAGGCTGCAAAAAACTGCTGGAGGGACAGAATGGTCTTATCATTTACCGCCAGCACAAAAACGGAAGCCAGCGATACGAGGACGCTCAGAACCGCCCACATCAGAGAGACGAGCATCTTGCAGTCGATATGGCTGTGAATCTTCACCGGCAGCGTAAAGGACAGGTAGCCCTCGTCGGACAACAGATTCTTGTTGTAGCGCTGAATGGTGACCACCAGCGTCATGACGCAGATGCCGATAATGATGACGCCGAAAACCGTTGCGGAAATGACCTGGGGGACTCTCAGATAGTCGGCGTTCACCGCAATGAAGAACTTATTCAGCAGCGCGAAAACAATCAGAAGCGCATACATCGGCAGAAAGATTTTGGCCGTCGCCTGTATTTCATATTTCAAAAGTTTCCTCAGCATTTAAATACCTCCCTGAACAGCGCATCCACGCTCTTATTCTCTTTTTCACGGATGTCGTCGACCGTGGAAGTCAGCACGATGTTGCCCTGATTGATAAAGATGACCTCATCCAGTACCTTTTCAACATCCGCAATCAGGTGGGTAGAGATCACGATGGTGGCTTCGTCGCTGTAATTGCTGATGATCGTGTCGAGAATGTAATCCCTTGCCGCAGGGTCCACACCGCCGATCGGTTCATCCAGCAGATAAAGCTTTGCCTCGCGGCTCATGACCAGAATCAGCTGTACCTTCTCCTTAGTACCTTTGCTCATGGTTTTCAGCCTTTGAGCGGGGTCCACGGCGAGCCGGCGAAGCATGTCATATGCCTTCTGCTTATTGAAATCCTCATAAAAATCAGCAAAAAAATTGATCATGTTGTTGACATTCATCCAGTCGTTCAGGTAGGTCCGCTCCGGAAGATAAGAAACGATCTTCTTTGTTTCTATGCCCGGTTCCATCCCGTCGATCAGAATTTTGCCGCTGGTCGGTGTAATCAGGCCGTTGGCCAGCTTGATCATAGTGCTTTTGCCGCTGCCGTTCGGACCGAGCAGGCCGACAATCCTGCCTTTGGGCACGGCCAGATTGATCGAGTTCAGTGCCAGACACCCGGGAAAGAATTTCACCAGATTTTGGCATTCCAAAATGTTCTCCATTATTTTTCCTCCTTCGATATCCTCTCAAGCAGAGAGATTGTCTGCTGCCTGTCATAGCCCAGATTGCCCATGTTTTCTATAAATTCTTCAATCAGTCCCTGAGCCAGACTGTTTTTCGTCTGCATAATGCGCTCCACATCCTCTGTTACAAATCTGCCGCTGGTGCGCTGTGAATATAATAAGCCGTCATTCTCAAGCTGCGCCAGCGCGCGCTGCATGGTATTCGGGTTGACAGAAGCCTCTCCGGCCATGTCGCGGACCGACGGCAGCTTTGAACCGGCAGGATAAACGCCCGATACGATCAAAAGCTCTATTTGTTCGATCAGCTGTGCATAAATCGGTCTATCGGATTTCAAATTCCAGGCCATGGATCCACCTCCGTTCTGTATTATTGTACTAATGGCTTAATACAATAATACATCATATTTTCAATTTGTCAATAGCTTTTCAAAAAAAACAAAAGAAAAACGCCGGAAGCTTCCTTCCGGCGCACAAGCAGTCAACAGACTTGCAACTAATATAGAATCTGAATTTATTTCCCGTGTATGGAAGACGTCCCCTTTTCGCAAAGATAGGTACTTTCCAGATCCGAGAGGTGCAGCTTTACGGCGATGGGATATTTCTGCCACGCCAGACCGATGGAAAAGCTTCCGCCCCGGACGGATTCGTCGAAGCCGCCCATGTGCCACCGGATAGCGATCGCTTCGCTGGTTTTCAGGCGCATAAACCGCTCGATCAGGAAGACCGATTTTTCACCGTGGCCGTACGGATAGCTGTCCTCGATCGTATAGTACGGGCGCTTTTCCCACGCGCCGGTCTCTTCGTTTTTCACATTGCGGGTGCTCTCTTTATAAAACTGGGCTTTGCAGACGTCGTGCAGAAGCCCACAGATGGCAAAGCTTTCTTCACTGTCCGTCTCCGCGTCGAAGTGTCTGTCCATCATCACATGGTATACGCTGACACTGTGCTGAACAAGTCCGCCCAGACAGGCGCAGTGAAATTTTGTGCTTGCGGGCGCGGTAAAAAAGTCGGTGGTTTTCAGCCATTCCAGCAGCTCCGCGCTCCCCGCCCTCGTGATTTTGGATATGTATATTTTTTCAAAGTCCTCTTTGTATCCCATAACAAATGCCCCCATCCCTATGATATTACTTTATTATATCATAGATACAGGGGCATTCCTAGACCTTCTTACAGCATTTCCAGTTGATTCTGCAACAATTTTGCGTTTCTCCCCCGCCAAAGGCGGGGGAGAAACGTGTTTTGTCTCGCAAACTGAAATGGAATTGCTGTAGCAAATTAAAAATCAAACTTCTCAGAATTTACGGGTAAAGATATCGCTGTGTTCAATCAGACTCTCCACCGTGTCAAAGCCAAGCCGGTGCAGCAGTTCGATTACATAAGGGTTGTCTATCGGGGTCTGATAGACGGCTTCCTGACCGTACTGGTTCACGTTTTCGCGGCCCTCCTCGCGGGGGATCAAAGCCTTCGGCCCGCCGACACAGCCGCCGACACAGCCCATGCCCTCCAGAAAGTTCGCGTCGATTTTTCCCGCCAGCAGGTCGTTGATCATCGCCTTGCAGGCGGGGACACCGTCGGCCTGATGGGCGCGGACGGTGATTTTCCGGTCGGGGCTCAAGCGTTTGGACGTCCTCTGGACCGCCTCGCTGACACCGCCGCTTCTGGCGTAAATTCTTCCCGCGCGCGACGAGTGGTCGCGTTCGTCCTCCGGCAGCGCGGCAAGGTCCAGCTTTGCGAATTCAAAAACATCCTGTATTTCCTGAAAGGTCAGGACAAAGTCCGTGGAATCCGAAATATCCGGTTCGCGCGCTTCGGCCTTCTTGGCGATGCAGGGCCCGATAAAGACGGTAAGCGCATCCGGATGAATGGCTTTAATAGCACGCCCGCAGGCGACCATGGGCGAAACCGCGCCGGGCACATGGGGCATCAGCTCGTGGTACACCTTGCGGATCATGGCGATCCACATGGGGCAGCAGCAGCTGGTAAGCTGGAAGTCGGTTTCCTTAACGATATTTTTATTAAATTCCAGTGCCTCTTTCAGGGTAAGGATGTCCGCAAAAAGGGCAACCTCGACCATACCGGCAAACCCGAGCATTTTAAAGGCGGTCCGCAGCTTTCCGGGAGTCACGTCTTTGCTGAACTGACTGATAAAGGCAGGGGCAATCATTGCGTAAACAGGGGCCTTCGCTTCATGTACGGCGGCAAGCGCGGGCAGAATGTCACGGCTGGCCGTCAGCTTTTTAGTCTGGCAGCTCTCAACGCACTCGGAGCAGCCGACGCACAGGTCTTTATTGATTTGGACATTTCCCTTTTCATCCCTGTAAAGGGCGTCAAAAAGGCATTTCCCTTCGCAGGGCGCCTGCTCGCTGCTTGAGCATTCGCATTCGCCGATGCGGAGCACCGGCGCGTACTTTTCCGGATTCAGCAGACAGTCAAGATGATGCGGGTCGAATTCCTGCTCCCGAATTTTTTCAAGCTCCTGCGGTTCCCTGTTTTCCACCGAAGCTTTTACAAGTCTTTCGTATAATTCATTGAATGTAGTCATGCTTTCCCTCCTGTCCTGTTATTGTATCCGTAAGATACATTTTCAATCATCTGGTAGATTCTGTATTTTCTTATGGCAAAATCATAACACATAGCGGATTTTTTTTAAAGAGATACGGAAGATTTATGCAGTTCCGTCCTCTTTCCGATACAGAACTGCAAATATTTTCGATGTAATGAAATAAATGAAATAATAGGCCGGAGAGATGATATAAAATAAAAGAAAAGGATAGAAAATCAAAAAAGGCGGACGCGCCCCTTGGCTCGGACAAAAACAAAAACGCACCTCACAAAGTGAAGTGCGCAATTTGTGTCCAGCTTCAGGCTGGTGGAGCTACTGGTCAGAATCGAACTGACAACCTGCTCATTACGAATGAGCTGCTCTACCATTGAGCCACAGTAGCGTAATGGAAAAAAGCGTAAGTCCAAACCCGGGACTGCTCTTGCACTAAAAGTGCCTGTCTGAACAGCCAACTAAGATATTATACAAAATCAGAATGCACACGTCAAGAGCTAATCAAATAAATTTATTGTTTAAGGATTATTTTTAGGTGAATAAACATCACGTTATTATCGTGACGGCATTATATATTATATAATCTTGATTAATGCAAGCCCTTTGGCACTTCTTATAAAGGTGGTGTGACCTATTATTGAAAAAATCCATATAAACGAAAGGCTGCGCGAACTGCGTATAAAAAGCGGCTACACACAGGTGCAGATCGCAAAAATATTAAACATTGACCGCTCAACCTATTCGTACTATGAAATTGGCAAAACAACACCCGATATAACCGTACTGATGACCCTTGCCAAGGTCTTCAATATAGCCATAAATGATTTGCTGGCCGATGAAGGAACACCGGAAACAGTAGCGGACAGTGGGGCCAAATCCAACTTTATTTACAGTAAAAAAAATACAAGCCATATTTACGAACTTTCCAGCAATGAAAAAATCCTGGTCGGTGTGTTCCGTTCCTGTACTGTGCAGGAACAGGAAAAAATATTGAGATACCTGAAGGAAAATATAAAAAAGTAACGGAAGCCCCGCAATCCGGATTGAAAGAAATCCGGTTGTATGTTAAAATAACAGCAGTACACGTTCCGAGTCAAAGCCAAGCCTGCTCCGGCGATTGAGGAGTACGTTTGCTTTGGCTTTTTTGCGTAGAATAAAATATTTACCGGAGGTGCTGTTTATGGATTTTGACGCTTTTACCGGAGGGATCGAACCGGGTGGACTCCGAAGCAAAAACCAAATACGCATATTAATCTGCTATCTGCTGTCAAGCCTGGATGCACCGCTTTCAAAGAGCGATATTGTAAATATTATTCAGGATAACGGACTGGCAAACTATTTTGAAGTCACCGACGCGCTGGCGGAGCTGATCGAAAAAGGGAATATCATTGTCAGCGGAGAAAAGGACGAGCTCTGCTCGGCAAGCAGCACCGCCCGGATGATCGCCAAACAGCTGGACAGGGCGCTCCCCCACGTTGTACGGGACAAGGCGGTCGCGGCCGCGATCAACCTGCTGGCCAGAACAAAGCGTGAACGGGAAAACAAGGTGGAGATTACAAAAACCGAACGCGGCTACAACGTCGTCTGCCATATTTCCGGCGGCGATATGGATTTAATGAATTTTACCCTGCATGTACCGGATCTGTATCAGGCCAACATGGTGAAGCACAACTTTCACCAGTCGCCGGAAAACGTCTACCGGATGCTGCTGGCGCTGGTGACCGGAAACAGCGAAATGGCCGCCGATATTTTGAAGGACCACACGGCGGCGCTCAAATAAAACAAAAAAAGACGGGCAAAACCCGCCTGACAGAGAAAGGGAGCTTTCACGCAAGTGAGAACTCCCTTTCTCTGTCTCATTTTATAATCAGATTCAAAAGCAGCAGCAGGGTCACCCCCGGAATACCGGCGGCGCCGGAAATCCCTATGGTGAGCGGACTGAGCGGCAGACTGACCCCGGTAAAAAATCCGGTCAGATTCACCGCGGCAAGCGCGCAAAGGCCCATGATGACACCGCCCGCCGCACGCTGCACGGGCTTTTTTGCCTTGACGATCACCTGAATCACCACGAGAAGCGCAAATACCCCGCACAGGGAAAGCGTAAGAATCAGATTGGGCAAAATCACACCCCCATTTCCTTGCATTTGAAAGGAGTACAGCTGATTCCCCGCTGTTTTGCCAGGTTCAGCAGATATTTGTAACGGGAATGGAGCTCTTCGCGCTGATAAATACAGGCGTCTATCAAATTTTCGTCACATTCCAGTTCAAACCAGCAGTCGTTGCAGGCGATCAGACGACAGACTTCCTTGATTTCTTCCAGAATTTGTTTTTTATCATCATTTTCCTGAACAGCTGCGCAATCCGTGCGCTGCACCAGTTTTAAAACAGATTCCATACTAACAGCTCCGCCTTTCGGTTTTATATTTATGTTAGTATGATGGTCAAATATGCCAAAATTTATACCAATGCTTCAATATTTTGCCAATGAAGAGGGACTTTTTATGGAAATAAACGCAATTAAGGTTCCACGTTTACGGAAGTATCCGGAATAAAGTCGATTCTACCGCTGGTCACATCCGCGGCGACCGCCCGGACGGCAAGCTCTTGCCCAATGGTCAGCTTGCGGCCGGTATTCTCGTCAACCTGCGTGATGACACCGTCGAAGCGGAAACGCGCCCCTTCAAAGCTGTCGACCGGCACAAAGCCCTCGACGGAATTCGGCAGCTCCACAAAAACGCCGCGCTGGGTCACCCCGCTGATGATCCCGGTATAGCATTCGCCGATATGCTGCGTCATATATTCCGCCATATAACAGTCCTCCGCACTGCGCTCGGCCTGCATGGCGCGGACTTCCGCGGAAGAGGAAGCGGAGGCGGCGGCGTTCGCAAACGTCAGGAACCTTCTGTTCAGCTCTCCCTTGTCCTTCGTTTCCAGCATAACGGAAAGGATGCGGTGAATTGCCGTATCCGGATAGCGGCGGATGGGAGAGGTAAAGTGGCAGTAGTCCGCAAGCGCAAGGCCGAAATGCCCGATCGGATTCGTATCGTAGCGCGCCTTTGCCATCGTCCGCAGAAGCTGATGGGAAATGACCTTCTGCGCGGGCGTGCCCTCCGCCTGATGCATGATATCGGCAAAGTCGGCGGTGGTAACGTCCCCCTCGTGCTTCAGGCTGCGCGCGTTCAGTCCGAGCGCTCCCACAAGCTGCGCCAGATTCTCCACACGCTCCGGGCTGGGCTGTTCGTGCACGCGGTAGACAAACGGGATGGCATTCGCTTTGGCCAGCTTGGCGGCGGCCTGATTGGCCGTAATCATCAGCTGCTCGATCATCTGCTCGGAAACGCCCGTCTGCCGGGGCTCCACATTGACGCAGACCCCTTCCCCGTTCAGCGTGAATTTGGATTCCGTGCTGTCCAGATCCACTGTTCCGTTCTGAATGGAACGCGCCTTTAAAAGATCGGCAAGCTCCTTTGCCGCGTTGAGAGAACGGATGACCGGAGCGTATTTTTTCCGCAGATCGGCGTCGGATGTTTTGTCAAACAGCTGGTTCACTTCCGAATAAACGCCGCGAACCTTGGAACAGATGACACTTTTCCGGAACTGATAGGAAAGGATTTCTCCCTGTCCGTCCAGCTGGATGATGGCGGAAAAGGTCAGCTTGTCCTCCCCGGCGTTCAGCGAGCAGACCCCATTGGAAAGCTCCTTGGGGAGCATAGGGATGACGCGGTCGGCGAAATAGACGGAGGTCCCCCTCTCCAGCGCTTCCGCATCAATGGCACTGCCCTCTTTTACATAATGGCTGACATCCGCGATATGGACGCCGAGCTTGTAGCCCGTTTTTGTCCGGCTGACGGAAATAGCGTCGTCCAGATCCTTCGCATCCGCACCGTCAATGGTACAGATGCTGGTGTCGCGCAGGTCAAGCCTGCCTTTCAGATCCTGTTCCGTAACCGTACCCGCGGCGATCTTTCTCGCTTCGGTCAGGACTTCGTCCGGGAATACGGTCCGGATTCCATTTTGGTCAATAATGGCGTCCGCGCAGATTTTCGCGCTGCTCGACTTCCCATAGACCTTCACGATCCGCGCGGAAAGCAGGGAGGTGCGGGGCGCACGGAATATTTCCGCCTGGATTTTGTCCCCGTCCCTCACGTTCTTTGCGGAGCTTTTTTCCACCGGGATATGGTAGCGGATCGCGCCGTCCGGGACAATTTCGCACAGTCCCTGGCCCCGGCTGAGCGTACCGGTAATGATCCGGCTGCTTTTTTCCGAAATTTCGTCCACATGGGCGCTCAGCCCCTTGGCGCTCTGCTTCACATGCTTCAGGAGAACCGTGTCGCCGATAAAGGCCTTTTTCAGGTTGTCGGCATGAATAAACAGATCCTCTCCGCCGTCCGACGGGCGCGCGAAAGCAAAGCCTTTGGAAAGGGACACAATGGTCGCCTTGACGGTTTTCCTTTCTTCCGGCAGACGGACGCGGTGTTTTTTATTGACTTCCACGGCGCCCTCGTCCCTCAGCTGGTTTAAAGCGCGGTAAAAGTTTTTGTTATCCTTCACCCCAAGCTTTTTGATCAGTCCGCGGGAAGTGATGCTCTGCGGATAAGCCTGCAGGTATTTTATAATTTTCTTCTTGATTTCCTCTAACATGGTTCCTCCGAATTTATCATTCATTTTATAATTCCCATTTTTATACAGCCTGCGTAAAACGGGGAGATGTGCCGATAAGAAAAGCCCCGCTTTACACAAGCGGGGCTTTAGCATTCAAGTTACTTCAAAAAGTACATGTACGCGTTGATACCGATCACCAGTACAAAGAATCCAATTGCAATCACTTTTGTCCACCGGGCAAGAAACGCATCTACCGAACGGGCCTTATTCTTTGAAAGAAAAGTATCGGCACCGCCTGTAATCGCCCCGAGTTCCTGCTGATGGCCTTCCTGAAGAAGAACGACAATCGTTATAGCAACTGAAAATATTAATAATATAATCCCGAAAACAACCTCGACAACTGACATAGCGCACCTCCGAATATTCTCGCATAAAACAACTTAAATTATACTAACATAAAAAGTGCGTTTTTGCAAGCATATTTTATGTGCATTCTCAAGTTTTATGCATATGGAAAAGGCAAAAGGGCAATCTAACTACGGACTCATCAAAGCGTCTGCGTTTGCCGCTTTGACCTGACCCGCCGCTGGACTGCTATTGGCTTTTCAGCGGCGTTTTTTATTGTTTCATAGCTTTAGCTGCTCCCCTGCAGTTTCCTCCGCAGTGGGAAGAGACCCGGAAGCCGGAATGTTTTTGCGGTATCGGTTCGGGTTGACCAGCATTCCCTCGCTGTACGGCTCCGCGCGAAGCAGCCTGCTGCCCTTACGGAGTGTCATGGCGGCGACGCCCTGCGTGCTGCGCGTGGACTTGCTGGGAACCGCGCCGGTATGGACCAGAAGGATCCGGCCCTGAAGCGACGTCAGCATAAAGTCACAGTCCTCTTTTACATACGCAATCCGCACGGCCGGGGATTTGTCGCAGTAGGCATTTAAAAGCTTGCGGCGGTTTGTTTTTGTGGCATAGGCGGACATGTCGACCTTTGCGGCTTTACCGTTTTCAAAAAAGAAAAGCATATAGCCGTCATAATCGTGGGTAACCGCCATATAGAGCACGTTCTCGCCCTCGTCCATCCCCAGCTTCGCCGGGATGTACTCTCCAAGAACGCTCGCCTTGGTGTCGCCAAAATCGTTGGCCTTTGCTTTATAGACCTGACAACGGTCGGTGAAAAACAGCAGGTCGGCGGTGTTGCTGTCCTCGATGTGCTGTACGACCTCGTCGTCCTCCTTGAGCTTCTGCTCCCCGCTCATACGCAGGGAAAGCGGGGTGATTTTCTTAAAGTAGCCGTCCCGCGTAAAAAACAGGTTCACCGGGTAATCCGCCACTTCCTCCTCCGCCGAATACTCTTCGATCTCGTTCTGATAAATCATCATGGTTTTGCGGGGCTGGCCGTATTTTTTCGCCACGGCGTCCAGCTCCGAAATAATGATGCTTTTTACCTTGGATTTGCTGTCCAGCACGGACTGCAGCTCGGCAATCTCTTTTTCCAGCTGGCCGATTTCCTCGGTGCGCTTCAGAATATACTCGCGGTTCAGGTGGCGCAGCTTGATTTCCGCGACGAATTCCGCCTGCGTCTCGTCGATGCCGAAGCCGATCATCAGGTTCGGCACGACCTCGCTCTCTTCCTCCGTGCGGCGGACAATGGCGACCGCCTTGTCGATATCGAGCAAAATGGCCTGAAGGCCCTTGAGCAGATGCAACTTGTCCTTCTTTTTCGCAAGATCGTAGAAGGTGCGGCGGCGGACGCATTCGACGCGGAACGCGGTCCATTCTTCCAGCAGCTCCCGGACGCCCAGCACACGCGGAATGCCCCCGACCAAAACGTTGAAATTACAGGAAAAGCTGTCTTCCAGCGGAGTCATCTTAAATAGGCGCTGCATGAGCTTGTCCGGCTCCACGCCGCGCTTCAGGTCGATGGTGATCTTTAAGCCGTCCAGTCCCGTCTCATCGCGGATATCGGAAATATCCTTGAGCTTTCCCTGCTTGACCAGATCGACGACCTTCTCGACAATGGCCTCCACCGTGGTGGTGGGAGGTATCTGGGTAACGTCAACGCAGTTCGCGCTCTTATCGTAGGCATAGCGCGAGCGGATGCGCACGCCGCCGCGCCCGGTGCGGTAGATTTCTTCCATTGCGGCCCGGTCGTAAACCAGCTGGCCGCCGCCCGGGAAATCAGGCGCCAGCAAGGTGGTGGCAACGTCGTGCTCCGGGTCACGCATCAGAGCGGCGGCGGTCTGGCACACCTCGCCCAGGTTGAAGGGGCAGATGGAGCTTGCCATTCCGACCGCGATGCCCGTGTTCGCGTTGACCAGCACGGATGGGAACGTAGCCGGCAGCAGGGTCGGCTCCTTTAAAGTATTATCGTAATTGTCTACAAAATCGACGGTATCCTTATCGATATCCCGGAAAAGCTCCTGACAGATGTCGTCCAGACGCGCTTCCGTATAACGGGAAGCCGCCCAGGCCATGTCGCGGGAATAGAACTTTCCGAAGTTGCCCTTGGAATCCACATAGGGATGCAGAAGCGCCTCGTAGCCGCGGCTCAGACGCACCATGGTGTCGTAAATGGCGGCGTCGCCGTGGGGATTCAGCTTCATGGTCTGGCCCACGATGTTTGCGCTTTTGGTGCGCGAGGAGCCGAGAAGCCCCATTTTGTACATGGTATATAAAAGCTTGCGGTGGGACGGCTTGAAGCCGTCGATTTCGGGGATCGCCCGGGACATAATCACGCTCATGGCGTAAGGCATATAATTTTTTTCAAGCGTATCGGTGATCTGCTGTTCCACAACCGCGCCCGCGCCCTCAATAACGCCGTGCCCGCGCGGCGGCGCCGACTGCTCCGTTCTCTTTTTTGGCATTCTGGTTTACACCCACATTCATTAAAATTTATCCGTATTCATTTTTCAGCTAGCTGACATCCGCTGAATCAATATAGCTGTATCCGTTTTCCGCAATATAATCCTTCCGGCCGCTCAGATTGTCGCCGAGCAGAAGATCAAACATCGCGCTGGTCCCGGCCGCGTCCGTGGGCATCACCTTGATCAGGCGGCGTGTCGCCGGGTTCATCGTGGTCAGGTTCATCATGTCCGGCTCATTTTCGCCCAATCCCTTGGACCGCTGAATCGTAAACTTTTTTCCGCTCAGCTTTTTCAGCACTTCATCCTTTTCCCGTTCGGTATAGGCAAAATAAGTATTGTCCTTCGCCGCGATCTCAAAAAGCGGGGATTCGGCGATAAAGACTTTCCCCTCTTCGATCAGCGTAGGGGTCAGGCGGTACAGCATGGTCAGAAGCAGGGTCCGGATCTGAAAGCCGTCCACGTCGGCATCGGTGCAGAGGATAATTTTATTCCAGCGAAGAAGGGACAGGTCGAAAGAGGACAAATCCTTGTTTGCCTTCGACTTTACCTCGACGCCGCAGCCCAGCACCTTGATCAGGTCGGTGATAATATCGTTCTTGAAAATCTTGTCATAGTCGGCTTTCAGGCAGTTCAGGATTTTGCCGCGGATCGGCATAATGGCCTGAAAGTTCGGGTCGCGCGCCTGTTTGCACGCGCCGAGGGCGGAATCTCCTTCCACAATAAAGATTTCCCGCTCGTTCACGTCGCGGGTGCGGCAATCCACGAACTTGGCGACGCGGTTCGTAATGTCCATATTGCTGGTGAGCTTTTTCTTGATATTCAGGCGGGTTTTCTCCGCGTCCTCGCGGCTGCGCTTGTTGATGAGCACCTGAGCGGAGATTTTATCCGCATCGACGGGATTTTCGATAAAATACACCTCGAGCTGATGGCGGAGCATCTCCGTCATCGCTTCCTGGATGCCTTTATTGGTAATGGCCTTTTTGGTCTGATTTTCATAGGAAGTCCGGTTGGAGAACGAAGAAATAATCAGTACAAGGCAATCCTCGACGTCGGCAAAAGTGATTTTGCTTTCGTTTTTGTTGTACTTTCCCGTCTGCTTCAAATAAGCGTCGATCTGATAGACAAACGCGTTGCGCACCGCCTTGTCCGGCGCGCCGCCATGCTCCAGCCAGCTGGAATTGTGGTAATATTCAATCAGCTTATTACGGTTGGAAAACGCCACCGCCACATTGATTTTCGTCTTGTACATGGGCTTGTCCGCGCGGTCGCGCACCTTGCGCTCCGCCTGCCAGAATTGGACAGGAGTAAGCGCGTCCTCCCCCGCTATTTCCTTGACGTGGTCCACGATTCCCTGCTGATACAGCATTTGGGTCTCTTCAAAACCGGAACCGGTCTGGTTGCGGAACAAAAAGCTGATGCCGTCGTTAACGATCGCCTGACGGCGAAGCACGTCCAGATAATACTCCACCGGCACGCTGATGTCGGTGAATACCTGAAGGTCCGGCTTCCACCGGATGATGGAACCGGTATCCTTTTTATTGTACGCTTCTTTTTTCAGTCCGCCGATATTTTCCCCGTGCTCAAAATGCAGGGTATAACGGAACCCGTCGCGGCGGACCTCCACATCCATATATTCCGAAGCGTACTGCGTGGAACAAAGCCCAAGGCCGTTCAGGCCGAGGGAATACTCGTAGCTCTCGTCCGAATCATTGTTGTATTTTCCGCCGGCGTAAAGCTCGCAGAACGCAAGCTCCCAGTTAAAGCGCTGCTCCTTCTGATTATAATCGACCGGGCAGCCGCGGCCGTGGTCCTCTACCTGGACCGAGTTGTCGCTGAAACGCGTGATGGTGATCTGCTTTCCGTAGCCTTCGCGCGCCTCATCGATGGAATTGGACAGTATTTCAAAGATGGAATGCTCGCAGCCCTCTATGCCGTCCGATCCAAAGATGACAGCAGGGCGCCGGCGCACACGGTCCGCGCCTTTCAGCGAGGAAATACTCTCGTTTCCATATTCCGTTTTCTTAGTCATACCAACATATCGCTCCTAAATCTATTCACTGTTTTTGAAGTTCCTTCCGCAGAACACGGCAATTTGCGCTTTCCGCACAATCGTACCAATTCTTATTATACACAAATATTCCAGACAGCAAAAGGGGAAATGTGGCAACATTCCCCCCTGAATTTTTTATTCTGCTGTAGCGCCGGATAGCTGGCCCCCGTCGGAAAACTCCTCCGGAGGTTCGGGTCCCTTCTCTTCCATCATTTCTTTGAACTGTTCGCCGGACATTTTTTCGTTCTGGTAAAGGAATTTTGCTACTTCGTGCAGCTTATCCATGTGTTCTCTCAAAATGCTTTCCGTTCGGTTGTAAGCGGTCGTCATCAGGGTTTTGACTTCCTTGTCGATCATGGACGCCGTCTCTTCGGAATAGTTCCGGATGTGGCCCATGTCGCGGCCAAGGAACGGCTCGCCCTGATCCTGCCCGTAGGTGATCGGGCCAAGAGCATCTGTCATGCCATATTTTGTGACCATGCTGCGCGCAAGCTTTGTGGCGCGCTCAATGTCATTGGAAGCGCCCGTGGAAATGTCGTCAAGCGTAAGCGCTTCCGCAACGCGCCCGCCCAGCAGCACCACCAGATCCTCCTGCATCTCCTTGCGGGATTTGTAGGAACGGTCCTCGGTCGGAAGATGCATGGTATAGCCGCCCGCCATACCGCGCGGGATGATGGAAATCTGGTGAACGGGGTCCTGTGTGGGGCAGAAATAGGTGGAAACCGCATGGCCGCCTTCGTGATACGCGGTGAGGGTCTTTTCCTTTTCCGTCATCACATGGCTCTTTTTCTCGGTACCGACCACCACCTTGATGGTGGCCTCCTCGATTTCCTCCATGGTAATGGCTTTCAGGCTCTTCCTTGCGGCCAGAAGCGCCGCTTCGTTCAAAAGGTTTTCGAGATCCGCACCGGTGAAACCGGCGGTGGATTTCGCAATTGTTTTCAGATTGACGTCCGGCGCAATCGGCTTGCCGCGCGCGTGGACCTTCAGAATTTCCTCGCGGCCCTTGATATCCGGATAGCCGACCATGACCTGACGGTCAAAACGGCCCGGACGCATCAGAGCGGGGTCTAGGATGTCGGGACGGTTGGTGGCGGCAATCATGATAACGCCCTCGTTCGCGCCGAAGCCGTCCATTTCCACCAGCAACTGGTTCAGGGTCTGCTCCCGCTCGTCGTGCCCGCCGCCGAGACCGGCGCCGCGCTGACGGCCGACCGCATCGATTTCATCGATGAAGATGATGCAGGGAGAATTCTTTTTCGCCTGTTCAAACAGGTCGCGCACACGGGAGGCGCCTACACCGACGAACATTTCAACGAAGTCGGAGCCGGAAATGGAGAAGAACGGCACGCCGGCTTCTCCGGCCACAGCGCGCGCCAGCAAGGTTTTACCGGTACCCGGAGGACCCACGAGCAGCACGCCTTTCGGGATACGGGCGCCAAGCTCGTTGTATTTTTTCGGATTCTTCAGGAATTCGACAATCTCGCGCAGCTCTTCCTTTTCCTCGTCGGCACCCGCCACGTCGGCAAAGGTCGTCTTGCGCTTTTCGTCCGCCATCTGCTTGATCTTGGCCTTGCCGAAATTCATCTGCTTGCCCGCGTCGCCCATGCTGGTGTTCAGGCGCTTCATCATAAACCACCAGAACAGGACCATGATGCCGAGGGTGACGAGCATGGGAAGCATGCTGGCGATCCACGAGGTTTCCGCCGGATGCTTCAGGTTATAGACCATCAGGGCGTTCGGATGATCCTCGTCGTACTGTTTGATATCATCGCGGATATCGTCGTACAGCAGCTGAGCATTCGGGGCCACGTAGGATATCTGCGTCTTATCCTTCAGCTTGATGATCATTTCGCCGCTGCCCATGTCCATGGAAAACTCCGGAACCTGCTGGTTCTGGAAGTAATGCAGGATATCGGAATAATTGTAGGTCTTTTGCGGCCTGTTGCCGTAAATCATGGCAATCAGGATAAACAGCAAAATAGGCACACCAATAAACAGGCCGATATTTTTAAGTGTTTTTTTGTTATCCAAATGAAGTTCACTCCTTACTTGAGTCGCCTGACGCCTTTCGGTCAGCTTCCTCGTAAACCTCCGGTTTTAGAATTCCCACAAACGGAAGGTTCCTGTATTTTTCATCAAAGTCAAGGCCGTAGCCGACTATGAATTCATCCGGAACAACCGTTCCGGCGTAATCAGCTTTTATGTGGGCGGTCCGTCTGTCCGGTTTATCAAACAGAGTGCAAACCTTAATGCTCTTCGGGGAGCGGGATTGAAGCAACTCGAGTATGTAGCTTAAGGTCAGCCCGCTGTCAAGAATATCTTCAACGACCAAAAGATCGTAACCTTCCAAGTTAATGTCCAGGTCCTTAACGATTTTCACCACACCGGAAGTCTTTGTTCCGGAGCCATAGCTGGAAACGGACATAAAATCAATGCTGCAGGGAATGGTGATTGCACGCATCAGATCGGCCATAAAAACCACGGAGCCTTTCAGTACACTGACCATCAAAAGATTTTTATCCCTGTAGTCCTCGCTGATCCGTTTGCCCATTGTCTGTACGATGTCAGCAAGCCTCTCCTCGCTGAACAGTACGGACTGAATATCATTTCTCATGTTTCGAACTCCTTAATTATTATTTCCGCTATATTGTGAGTGTCCCCGGTGACACAGGCTCGCTGTGAAACACCAAAACCCTCTATCCAGATAATTTCCCCGCCGCTTTCAAGTATTGCAATTTTACCGCGCTGAGACGGCGCGACTGCCCCTTCGTTGAAAAGCTTTTTGAGGCTCTTTGTGACACCGCGTCCGGCAGGACGGAAAGTATCGCCGTTCCGTCTGTTCCTAACGGAGGTAGTACTAGATATTGTATCATAGTTAATTAGATTATTAAATAACAATTTATTAAATTTGTGGCATTTTTCTAATTCTTTTTCGGTCAGTTTTACGACCGTAAGCGTTCTTCCGTCCGGCAAAAGGGTTTTTGGGGCGATAAAAGGTACGCTCCACTCCCCAAAAGAAGCCGAGTCGCTTCCGGCGGCAATAGAAAGAGTATTGCCCTGTGCGATACATTGTATTCTTCCGGCAACGGTCGCGGAGCCGGTTCCTTCACGCACAATTCCGGCGACGGCCTCAATATGGCGGCTTTCCAGCCTTACCCTGCGCACCCTTTCCACACCCATGGCGATTGCCCGCGAAAGCAGTGGACCGGGCAGCTCACGCAGCGTTTCCAGACGGTATCCGCCGGGGCAGGCGGCCGCTTCCAGCCGTTCGTGCGCAAGCTTGTTCAGATATTCGTCGTCCTCGCTCAGGCGGCCGGTCATTCCGAAAACCGCCGACTCAAAGGCGGGATTGATTTCGCGCAGAACGGGGATGACGCCGAGCCTGATTTTGTTGCGCTCATACTCCGCTTCAAAATTCGTGCTGTCCGTCACATAATGCAGGCCGTAATGCGCACAGTAGGCTTCCACCTCGGCGCGCGTAATGCCGATCAGCGGGCGGACGATATTCCCCCGCACCGGCGGGATCCCGCGCAGGCCGCGCGTCCCCGCGCCCTTTGTCAGGTTCATCAAAACGGTTTCAGTGCTGTCGGACAACGTGTGGGCCGTGGCGATTTTCCCGTTTTCCCCGGCAAGCTCTTTGAAAAATCCGTAGCGCACGTTGCGCCCGCACTCCTCAAGGCCTTCGGATTTCTCCGCGGCCAGAGCGCGCACATCGGCGTGCAGAAGCTTCAGCTCGACCCCATTTTCCCCGCACCACCGGGAAACAAAGCGTTCGTCGCCGTCGGCTTCCTCTCCGCGCAGCCCATGGTTAATATGCGCCGCGATCAGACGAATATGACGGGGTTTCCCATATTTTAAAAGAAAATGAGCAAGCGTCAGGGAATCCGCGCCGCCGGAAAGGCCGACCACAACGGTGCAGCCCGGGGGCAGCATGTTCCACCTGACGATTACTCCTTGAATCTTATTTTCAATATTTAAAATGTCACTGTTCACTGCGGACAACCTCCTGCGCCGTAAAGCGCATGAACTCACCCTGCCAGTGCAGAGGGACCGTCTTTGTTTCACCGTGACGGTTTTTGGCGACAATGCATTCCCCGCTGTTCCGGTCGGCGTTTTCATTCGGCGTTTCCGCATCCTGATAGTAGTCCTCGCGGTACAGGAACAGAACGATATCCGCGTCCTGCTCAATGGAACCGGAATCACGCAGGTCGGACAGAACCGGGCGGTGATTGGTGCGCTTTTCGCTGTCACGGGCCAGCTGTGAAAGCATCAGCACCGGCACGTTCAGCTCCTTCGCCATGATCTTCATATTCCGGGTAATCGCCGAAATTTCCTGAACACGGTTGTCGGTTTTACCGGAGGCGGTCATCAGCTGCAGGTAGTCGACCACCACCAGATCAACCTCTCTGAGCCGTCTGATTTTGGCCTTCATTTCGCCCACCGTAATGGACGGATTGTCGTCGATATAAAACTGGGTCTTGGAAAGGACGTCGCCCGCTTCAATAATGCGGATCCATTCATCCTCGCTTAATTTCCCGGTGCGCAGCTTGGTGCCCCCGACCAGAGCCTCGGTGGACAGCAGGCGCGACGCCAGCTGTTCCTTACTCATTTCCAGCGAGAAGAACGCAACCCGCTTGTTCGCCTTTACCGCCGCGTGCCGCGCGATATTCAGCGCGAAGCTGGTCTTTCCCATGCCGGGACGCGCGCCAAGCAGAATGAAGTCGGTGCGGTTCAGGCCGGTGATGGTTTCGTCCAGCTCCTTAATGCCGGTCGGCACGCCTTTATACAGATCGGCGTCCGGGGAATTCAGCAGGTCGAGCCGGTCGAAGGTCTGCACGATGATTTCGTCCAGACGCTGCAGCCCCTGCATATTTTTGCCGCGCCGGATGTCAAAGATGCGCTGCTCCGCGGAATCGAGCAGAGTGGCCGCGTCGGCCGCGCCGGAGGAAGCTTCCTCGATGATATCGCGAGACGTGGTGATAAGGGTGCGCACATCGTATTTGTCCCGCACGATGCGGGCATAGGATTCCACATTGGAAATGGAGGGAACGAGCTGCGCAAGCTGAAGCAGATAGGTCTTTCCGCTTGCCTCGTCAAAGCCCGGCGCGCCCTTCAGCCGTTCCAGAAGAGTGACGAAATCCACCGGCTGGGCGACGGTAAACATCTCCAGCATGGTGGAATAAATCAGGCCGTTGTTTGTCTGATAAAAATATTCCGGGCGCGGAAGGATCTCCGCGACACGGTCCAGGCAGGAGGAATCCAGAAGGATGGCGCCCAGAACGGACTGCTCCGCTTCGGGACTGAACGGCAGATTCAGCGCGCTGTAGCCGCCCGTTACCATCTCATCCATCTTCTTTCCCCCTCTCCGGCTCTATCTCATTCTTAACGGATCATTACTCCTTTTCGCCGACGACAGCAAAAACCTTTGCGGTAATCCCGTTGTAAAGCTTAATTTCACATTCATAGGTACCGAACGCTTTAATGTCGGCGTCCAGAGCAATCTTACGCTTGTCAATATCGACTTTATAGGCCTTTTTAAGCTCTTCCGCAATTTCCTTCGCGGTGACGGAACCGAAAATTTTACCGCCCTGCCCCGCTTTTGCGTAAAGCTTTACGCTCTTTTCATTGATTTTCTCCGCGGTCTGTTTCGCGGCGTCTATTTCGGACTGAATTTTAAAGGCCTTCGCTTCCGCGGCGTTTTTCAGTTCGTTCATCGCCTGGGCATTCGCCTCTTTCGCCAGCTTGCGGGGAAACAGAAAGTTGCGGGCGTAGCCGTCGCTGACATTGACCAGATCCCCTTTTTTTCCGGTGCCTTTCAGGTCTTCAAGCAGAACTACCTTCATTGATGATTACCTCCATTATCTGAAATTGATTTATTGCATTGCCTTTGCCATGGTGTCCTGTAAAACGGCAATCAGCTTTTCGCGTGCCTGCCGGACCGTAACGCCGGTGAGCTGCGCGCCCGCCATCGTCAGGTGGCCGCCGCCGCCCAGAGCCTCCATAATCAGCTGTACGTTGATTTCGCCCAGCGAGCGGGCGGAAACATTCACCACATTATTTCCGGTCGGGAACAGCACGAATGAGGCGTTCACGCCCTGAATGGACAGAAGCTCGTCCGCCGCCTGCGCCGAGGTGATGCGGATATCCGGAAATTCGTGGTCGGCGGAAGCGATTGCGCAGTCGCCGAAAATCTCCGCGCCGGAAACGATCTGATACTTTGCCTTATAGGTGTCGATCGTGTCGGAAAACATGCGTTTTACTTCCACCGTATCCGCGCCGCGCCGGCGAAGATAGGCCGCCGCCTCAAAGGTGCGGACACCGGTTTTTAGCACGAAATTCTTGGTGTCGAGCATAATGCCCGAAAGCAACGCCTCGGCCTCGGTCTGCGTAAGAGCGGTTTCACCGATATACTGGACAAGCTCGGCCACCATTTCGGAAGCGGAGCTTGCGTAAGGCTCGTGATAGAAAACGAGTGCGTTTTCTATATGCTTGACCATCATGCGGTGGTGGTCGATAATGACCACACGGGAAACCGCGTTTAAAAGCTCCGCGCTTTCCACGAATTCCGGGGAGTGAGTATCCACAACGATCAGCAGCGATTTCGGCGTCGCCATGGACAATGCTTCCATGGGAGAAATAAAGACTTTTCCGTTGCCCGCGCCCGAGGCTTCCATGGACGTAATGAGCGGGGACGCAAGGCTCTGCGAACGGTTGATCACCACAAAAGCGGGCTTTTTCAGCGCCTTCGTCACCGCGCTCCACATGCCCACAGCCGCGCCTACGCTGTCCAGATCGGAAAACTTATGCCCCATAACCAGAACATTGTCGCTGTTTTTAATATGATCGGAAAGAGTTGCGGCAATGACACGGGTACGCACCTTGTCGCGTTTTTCCACCCCTTTGGAAAGGCCGCCGAAGAACTCGTATGTATCGTCCTTTTGTTTGACGGCCACCTGATCTCCGCCGCGGCCAAGCGCCATGTCGAGCGCCTTGCGCGCCCACTCCTCACACTCCGACAGGGATTCCGCGCCGCGCCCCACACCGATGGAAACCGTAGCGCTGCGCCTTTCCCCCGCTTTGATTCCGCGGATGGTGTCAAGAATCTGAAACCGTTTTTCCATGGCGTCCCGGGTGTGGGCTTCGTCGGTCAGAATCAGATAGCGCCCGCCGCTCAGCCGCTTGAGAAAGCCGCCCATGCTCTGCGCCCAGGTAATCAGCGCGCCCTCCACCTCCGACGCGATGCGGGAATCCTCGCTGCCGCTGGAATCGCGGGCGAGCTCCTCCCGGTTGTCGAAGCTTGCCAGCGCGACAACCGGGCGCCGTTCGATATATTCACGGTTGATTTCCTTATAATAAGTGTCGTCCACAAAATAGGCCACACTGCCGTATTCCGTTTTTGTGGCAAAGACGGTGTAATGTCTGTTCTCTACGGTAATATCCGTTCCGCTTTCGGCGATGATCTGGCGAATCGTTTTCGGGTAAATGAATTTTAAAATATTTTCCCCGCGGCTTTCGCGCTTGACGCTGACTTTTTCCGCAAAGGCGTTATTGACCCAGATGATGTCCCCTTCTTCGCCAATCACCGCAACCGGCATCGTGAATTCCTGCAGCGCGCGGTATTCCTCCCCGGACAGAATTTTCTGAGCGCTTTTCACCGCGGTGGCTACGTGCGCCTTGAAACGTTCCGTGGAAAGGATGACGGCAATGACGGAGCCGATGGCAAATGTCATTTCGACGGCAAACAGAATATGGCTGTAAAAATAGCTGACGCTGGCCATAATGAGCATAACCGCTGTGATGACAAAGAATACCGGCGAAGACACCCATACTTTTCTCTTCAAAATGATTACCCCTTTGGCGTTTCAGCCTAAACTTCCATAATAATCGGAAGGATCATCGGACTGCGTTTCGTACGGTCATAAAGCATGCGGGAAAGCTCATCCTTGATTTTGGTCTTGAGCGTACCCCAGTCGTGAATCTTATTTTCAAGGCAGTTCTCGAGTACGGAATTGACCAGTACCCTCGCCTCGTCAATCAGCGGTTCGGATTCGCGCACATAGACAAATCCGCGGGAAACAACGTCCGGCCCGGAAACAATATGCCCGTCGCCCTGAGAAATGGTGCAGACCACCACGATCAGGCCGTCTTCGGCCAGATGCTTGCGGTCGCGCAGCACGATACTGCCCACGTCCCCGACGCCAAGGCCGTCCACCAGCACCCTGCCGGCCGGAACGGAGGAAAGCTTTTTCATATAATTCTGATTCAGTTCCAGAACGTCGCCGATATCGCCGATAAACACATCTGCGGCACTCTTGCCCATGGCGTAGGCCAGACCCGCGTGCTTACGCAGGTGCTTCTGCTCGCCGTGAACGGGAATGAAAAATTTCGGTTTGGTGATCGCCTGCATCAGTTTCAGCTCTTCCTGGCAGGCGTGGCCGGAAACATGCACCTCGTACATGGATTCATAGACCACCTGGCAGCCGCGCTTCATCAGTTCGTCGATCACCGTGCCGACCGTCTTCTCGTTGCCGGGAATCGGCCGCGCGGAAATGATGATAAAGTCCCCGGGGCCCACCTCCACCTTGCGGTGGTCGGCAAAAGCCATGCGGGTCAGCGCGCTCATCGGCTCGCCCTGGCTGCCCGTGGTAACCAGAACGATTTTATCCTTCGGATATCGGTTGATCAGGTCAAGGTCGATCAGCACCCCATCCGGAACCTCCAGATACCCCATCTCCACGCCGATGCCCATCACGTTGAGCATGCTGCGGCCGGAAAGGGCAACCTTGCGCCCGTACTTGACCGCGCAGTTGATGATCTGCTGTACGCGGCTGATATTGGAAGCGAAGGTGGCAATGATGATCCGATTGTTTTCCGCCTGTTTGAACAGACGCTCAAAGGAATCGTTCACCTTGCTCTCCGACATGGTATAGCCGGGTCTTTCGGCGTTTGTGGAATCCGCGAACAGAGCCAGAACGCCCTCCTGTCCAAGCTGGGCCAAACGGCCAAGGTCGATCATGTCCCCCTGTGCGGGCGTACAGTCGATTTTAAAGTCTCCGGTGTGGACGATCGTGCCCGCCGGAGAATGGATCGCCAGCGCGACCGAATCCGGTATGGAGTGGTTGACATGGATCAGTTCGACGGTCATGCAGCCGAGCTTGATCTGGCCGCCCGGATGGACGACGTTCAGCTTTGCCTTATTGGACAGCCCGTGCTCCTTGAGCTTGCCTTCGACAAGGCCGAGGGTCAGCGGAGTGCCGTAAACGGGCAGATTTACCTTTTTCAGCAGATAGGGCATCGCGCCGATATGGTCTTCGTGGCCGTGGGTCAGCACGATCCCGCGGATTTTATCGGCATTGCGTTCCACAAAAGTGAAATCAGGCAAAACCAGGTCGACACCGAGCATATCCCCGTCCGGGAAAGCCATGCCGCAGTCTACGATCATCATATCGTCTTCACATTCAAACAGTGTAAAATTCTTTCCGATCTCGTTTAATCCGCCGAGAAAATATGCTTTGATCGACGGCTTTTGCGGGCCCTGCCTGCCGCGTTTCCCCTGCTGGCGCTGGCTTGTCTTTTTTTGCTGCGCCGATTTCTGCTTGGTAAGCTGCGCCAGTACCTGCGGGGCCTTTGACGGGCTCTGCTGGGCCTGCTTCTGCGGCTGGCGTCTCCGCCTGGGCTTTGCGGGCTGAGCGGCAGACTGGGCGGCAGGTTCTTTTAACGAAACGGCCTCCCCGCCGATGACCTGATCGGCAGGCTTCTGCGGTCTCTTCTTCGCCGCCGGTTCCGGCCTGCGTGCCGGTTTTTGCGGCGGTACCACCTTTTGATAAAGAGAAGAGCGGCCCTCGCCCGAAGCGCCGGTGCGCTGCTCTGCGCTCTCCTTTTGCTCCGCGGAATTTGTTTGATTTTTTTCTGACACGAAATAACCTCCATTGTTAATTAGGGTGCAACCAAATAAGTCCGCCGGCAAACGGTGCCTGAGCGGGCATGGTTTTTCCCTGTTCGATTTTTTGCTTCCTTCGCACTGCGCGGGCAGCTGCAAAAGACAGCAGAGTCAACCGCAGAAAATGCGGTTTCAAATATATTTAATGTCTAAATATAATGCAATATTAAAAAATAAATCCGGACACAAATATCGTTATTATTGTACCTTGATTCGTTATGACTGTCAAGCGATTGCGTCTTCGTGCAGATAATTTATATTATGGCCAAAAAAGAACATCCTAAACCAAAGTTGACATTGTTTGTATAAAGTCGATATGATATAATGGAAAAAATATTCGGTTATACTAAAGGATGGTTCAAATGAAACAGGTTGAAATCTATACCGACGGCGCCTGCAGCGGAAATCCGGGCCCGGGCGGCTGGGGAGCCGTGCTCCGGTACAACGGTGTCGAAAAGGAAATCAGCGGCGGCGCGGCCTACACGACCAACAACCGGATGGAGCTGACCGGGGTGATTGAGGCGCTTCGCCTGTTAAAGGAACCCTGCGAAGTGATCCTGTGCAGCGATTCCAAGTACGTCTGCGACGCGATCAGCAAAGGCTGGGCAAAAAGCTGGAAGAAAAACGGCTGGCGCAAGGCCGACAAAAAGCCCGCTCTCAATTCGGACCTGTGGGAAACGCTGCTGGCGCTTCTTGAAAAGCACCGGGTCACCGTCCAGTGGATTAAGGGACATGCCGGCCATCCGGAAAACGAACGCTGCGACCGGCTTGCCGTAGCCGGGGCAGAAAAATTCAAATAATCATCGTTAGACTATTGAAACATATACCAATTTGGTGTATATTATGTGCAGGACATATTCCTATCAATTCAATAATATATTAAGTAAAGGTGATAAGATGGCACGTTTTGTTTACGCGGACAACGCCGCGACGACTCCCGTTTCCAAATCCGTCCTGGAAGCAATGGAGCCTTTCTATACCCAATATTATGGAAATCCCTCCAGTTTATATTCTGTGGGACGGACGGCCAAAAAGCCGCTTGAGCAGGCGCGGGAAACCGTTGCCCAGTGCCTGGGCGCATTGCCGAATGAAATCTTTTTCACGTCCGGCGGCAGCGAAGGCGACAACTGGGCGCTGAAGGGCGTTGCCCACGAGCAGGCGAAAAAAGGGAAAAAACATATTATCACTTCCAAGTTTGAGCATCACGCGATCCTCCACTCCTGCGAAGCGCTTGAGAAAGAGGGTTTTGAGGTCACCTATCTGGACGTTCACAGCGACGGCCTTGTCAGGCCGGAAGAGCTGGAAGCGGCCATCCGTGACGATACCGCGATTGTTTCCATTATGTACGCGAACAACGAAATCGGCACCATCCAGCCGATCACCGAGATCGGGGCCATCTGCAAAAAGCACGGCGTGATTTTTCACACCGACGCGGTACAGGCCGTGGGCAACCTCCACATCGACGTTAAGAAGCAGAATATCGACCTGTTGTCTCTTTCCGGCCATAAATTCCACGCGCCGAAGGGCGTCGGCGCGCTGTATATCCGCAACGGCATCAAAATGCCGAACCTGATCGACGGCGGCGCACAGGAACGCGGCCGCAGAGCCGGGACGGAAAACGTCGCCGGAATCGTGGGCTTGAGCGTTGCGCTGAAAGAAGCCTGCGCAAACATCGACGAGCGTGCCGAACGCCTCACAAAGATGCGGGACAGGCTGATCGACGAGCTGCTGAAAATCGACCGCTCCCACATCAACGGCGACCGGGTAAAACGTCTGCCGGGCAATATCAACATGTGCTTTGAGGGCATTGAAGGCGAATCGCTTCTGTTAAGGCTTGACCTGAACGGAATCTGTGCCTCCTCCGGTTCGGCCTGCACCTCCGGCTCCCTCGACCCAAGCCACGTGCTGCTGGCGATCGGCCTTCCCCATGAGATTGCCCACGGTTCCCTGAGAATCACCTTCAGCGAACAGAACACGGAGGAAGACGCCGATTATATTCTGGAGGTGCTTCCGAAAATCATTGAGTATCTCCGTTCCATGTCCCCGCTTTGGGAAGAAATCGTCTCCGGACAGAAGTCCTATTCTCAGAACATTTTTTAAGGAACAGGTTCCTATTTATAATTACTAAGAGAGGTAATGAATATGGCATACAGCGAAAAAGTGATGGACCATTTTGCGAATCCGCGCAACGTCGGTGAAATTCCGGACGCAAGCGGCGTCGGCGAGGTCGGTAACCCCAAATGCGGGGATATTATGAGGATGTATATCAAGGTTGACGGCGACGTCATTTCGGACGTAAAGTTCAAGACCTTCGGATGCGGCGCCGCGATTGCGACCAGCTCGATGGCGACCGAGCTGATTAAGGGAAAAAAGATCGAGGATGCCTTAAAGCTGACAAACAAAGCGGTCATGGAAGCGCTGGACGGCCTTCCGCCGGTCAAGGTGCACTGTTCCGTGCTGGCCGAGCAGGCAATTAAAGCCGCTGTTTCGGACTATTACAAAAAGAAAGGGATCGACCCCGGCCCGCTGGTCGGTGAGATTCCGGAATGTGAGTCCTGCGCCTGCGACCTGCACTAGGAAGCTGCCCTGCAAAAAGAGTTTATTACAGAATGCCGAAAATAAAATTACACAAAGAGCCGGAAAGAACGTCTAACCAGCGTTCTTTCCGGCTCTTTGCTCATCAATTTCGGAAAAGATCAATCCTTACAGCATTTCCAGTTAATTCTGCGACAAGGTTGCGTTCCTCCCCGCCTTCGGCGGGGAGGAACGTGTTTTGTCTCGCAAACTGAAATGGAATTGCTATCGTGTATTGAATACCGTAAATGCTCGATTAATCCTTTGTAAAGGCGATCAATTCTTTATTAAACTGCTCCATCTGGTCGTAGAAAAGGAAATGACCGCACTGGTTAAAAGGAACCAGCTTTGAATTCCGGATCCCCTGGTTCTGCGCGACGGCCAGCGGGTACAGGCAGACCCGGTCGTTCAGGCCGTGTAAAATCAGGGTCGGAACATTGATTTTCGACATATCGTCGAACAAAACCTCTTTGATCCACGTGTTTGCGACGGCAGCGGTCGACCAGCTCGCGGCCTGCAGCCCCAGCTGGAAAATCCAGTCGGACAGCGGAATGCTGACGCGGTGGAAGAAAATCATATTCCCGAAATCCCGCAGCATCTTAGGACGGTCCGTGTAAGTACCCTGAATGATATCCAGCACGGCCTGCTCCTTCAGCCCATTCGGAAAATACGGCCGCTGAATGAGGCTGGGCGCGGCCGCGGCAAAAAGAGCCAGCTTCGACACGCCGTGCCCGCTGTGCCTTGCCATATAGCGGATACAGATCGCTCCGCCCGTGGAATGCCCTCCCAGCGTAATATCTTTCAGCTGGAAAGCATCGATCACGGCGCGCACGTCGTCGGCCAGCCGGTTATAGTCGTACCCACTCCAGGGCTTGTCGGACATCCCGAAGCCCCGGCAGTCAATAGCCACGCAGCGATACCCCAGCTTGGGAAGCTGGTTCAACTGGTATTCGAACAGATTATGATTTCCGGGCCAGCCGTGAACAAACAGAATGGTTTTATTCCCGGTCGGGTTTAAATCTTCAACGTAAATATTGACGTTCTGTTCTACCGATACGTAATACCCCACACAATCACCTTCAATCCCATACTGATCCCGATTGCCTACAGGAATATTTATGTTTGCAGTCAACCCAAAAGAACCCCCGGCCTGTAAAAAGCCGGGGGCTCCTATTGCCTGCGCGGTTAAAAGCGCATCTGTCGATTAACCGGTCAGTCTATATCATGTAATGTCGTATGCTGTATCAGTGGATTTCGCTGCGCTGCTCCTTGAGCCTGGTGAAGAACCGGGGGTCCGGCATCACGTATTCCGGCTTTGGCAGAGCAATGTCCAGCGCTTCCCGCAGGACGTCCTCTATGGTTTCTACCGCGACGATCTGAATTTTTTCCTTGACTTCGTCGGGAATATCCTTCAAATCCGCCACATTGTCCTTGGGAATCAACGCTTTTCTGATTCCGGCGCGTTCCGCGGCCAGAAGCTTTTCTTTCAGCCCGCCAATCGGAAGCACCGTGCCCCTCAAAGTGATTTCACCCGTCATAGCCAGTCTGGAATCGACTTTTATGCCGGTAATCAGGGAGGCAAGAGCCGTGAAGAGCGTAATACCCGCCGAAGGTCCATCCTTCGGCACGGCGCCGGACGGCACATGGATATGGATATCCTTTTCCTTGAACTTAATCGCATTGACCGGCAGACGGGATTTCAGCAGGCTGAGCGAGATTCTCGCGGACTCCTTCATAACGTCCCCCAGCTGGCCGGTCAGAATGATCTGGTCGTTGCCGGGCATTTCGGTCGCTTCAATGAACAGGATTTCCCCGCCCACCGGCGTCCATGCCAGACCGGTGACCACTCCGGGAGGATTCATTTCCTGCGCAACGTCGTGTCTCGACATTTTGCTGCCCAGAATCTCCTCCAGATCGTCCGCGGAAACGGCATAGGGCTTTTCGACATCCCCAAGAACGATTTTCTCCGCCGCTTTTCTCGCAATGGAATCCAGCCTTTTCTTCAGCCCTCTGACGCCGGCCTCCATGGTGTAATCGGCTATGATCTTCCGAAGGGCTTCGTCGCTGATCTGCACGTCTTCTTCGGTCAGGCCGTGCTCTTCCAGCGCTTCACGAACGAGATGGTTCTTACCGATATGGAATTTCTCACTTGAGGTGTAGCTGGAAAGCTGAATAACCTCCATACGGTCCAGCAGGGGTCCGGGGATGGTCTCCAGCGAGTTTGCCGTCGCGATGAAGAAGACGTTGGACAGGTTGTAGGGAAGGTCAAGGTAATGATCCGTAAAGGTATTGTTCTGCTCCGGGTCGAGAACCTCCAGCAATGCGCTTGCCGGGTCTCCGTTATAGCCTGTCATCAGCTTGTCGACTTCATCCAGCACCATAACCGGGTTCATTGTGCCGGCTTTCTTCATGCTCTGGATAATCCGTCCCGGCATTGCGCCGATATAGGTTCTGCGATGTCCGCGGATTTCAGCTTCGTCGCGGATTCCGCCGAGGCTCAACCGGACATATTTTCTGCCCAGCGCTTCAGCAATGCTCCGTCCCAGACTGGTTTTCCCGGTGCCGGGAGGCCCGACCAGAAGCAGGATGGAACCCTGCTTATCCTTTTTCAGATGCAGCACCGCTAACTGCTGAATGATGCGGTCCTTCACCTTTTCAAGGCCGTAGTGCTGTTCGTCCAGAATGCGGCGGGCTTCCCGGATATCCACGGGCTTTTCTTCCTTCGTCTCCCACGGCAGCTCTACCAGCAGATCAAGATAGTTCTGAAGGACGTTGTAATCTGCGCTCGCGGGGTTCTGGCTTTCCAGCTTGCTCAGCTCTTCCAGCGCGGCCAGCCGTATTTCTTCCGGCATATGCGCGTCTTCAATGCGGGTTCTGTAGTCCTTCCCCTTTTTAGCGGATTCCGGCTTTCCTTCGTTCAGCTCCTCCTGAATGGCCTGAAGCTGCTCCCTCAGGACCGCCTCGCGGTAATTTTTGTTTGCCTTTTCGGAGAAGCGCTCCGTCATCTCAATCTGAAGCTTAATTTCCTCTTTGTAATGGAGGAAATAATCGATAAACGTCAAGCCGCGGTCTTTCAGGGAAGAAGTTTCCATCAGGGTATACTTTTCCTGTCTGGAAAACGGCAGGAACTGGCATATGTATCCAATCAGCACATTCAAGTCCCTGATTTCATCGATGGCCTTCATAACGCCGCCGGAATTCTTGAAATTCGCTCCGATCTGGTGAGCGATGTTCTGAATATAACTCGCCATTTCTTTCTGGCTGTTTTCATTAAGGTCAATGACCTCCGGAATATCAATGGTATTGCCTGTGATGACGTCTTCCCGAATCACAAGATCGGAGACTTCCACACGGCTCATTGCCTTTACCTTAACAAGATGGCCCTTTTCGCCGGACACGATATCCAGTACCTGCAGCGCAATCCCTATTTTATAGAAATCCTCCGTCTCCAGTTCCTTTCTGTCCACCCGACGCTTTAACGGCAACGCTGCGATTTCCTGATCTTTATTTTGCAGAACGGACAGTTCCTCTTCGCTTAACCGGCTGAATGCCAGCGGATAAACCATACCGGGCAGTAAAACGAGATCTTCAATTGGTATTATCAACATAAACAGTATCCTTTCTTTTTATAAATGAATGTTCGTTTATAATTTCTGTAAACAAAATAGTGTGGATTTTGAATTTTAATAGCCTCTGATTAATGCTTTCTGAATAATCGCGATCAGCTCGTTCAAGCGGTCTTTTGCGGCCTCCTCGGAGTCACAGCGCTTCACGGCGATGGTTTTCACCGGAGAGAACAGGATAGCATACAGGTTATCGTTGCTGTAATTATTGAGAATTTGTCTCCTCTTCAAATCCGTCAGCAGTTGGTTCAGGTTTCCCGGTCCCTTTATAAACCCACATCCGGATTGAAGAGCGGGACAGGTGCTGAACTGCTCGATGAAGTGAAAAATCTCCTGATTCTCAACAATATAGGAATAATAGCTGCGGATCAGTTCTTCAATGATCTGTTCGCCCTCCATATTCGGGTTTAAGCATTCCAGCAAATATTGAAAGGTATCTTCGGCATATTCCTGATAAATATCGCGCAGCATTGCGTCCTTGTTTTCATAATAAATATACACTGTTGCCGGGGAGACTCCCGCGGCATGGGCAATTTTAGAGATGGACGCACCCTGAAATCCTTCTTTTAAAATTAATTCAACAACTGCGGTCTTAATACATCTCTGTTTTTCATCATCTTTTTTTCTCATACGCACCACCAAAATTTTTGATAAAGCGGAAGGATTACTATTATAATAAACGATCATTCATTTATTGTCAAGTGCCGGCAGTCTTTAAACTGTTAAATATTTGTGAAGAATCATGGCTACCCGTAAAACGGGTGGCCTGAGCGGGCCCAAAAAAGGCATAAGATTGCATCAGAAAAGACCGCATTCCATTTAGGCCGCACCCGAGCAAATTGACGCTGCCAGTACTGTTCCTCTTTTGGAGATATTTTTGACATCTTTTTTGAGCTTCGGTTTATTTCTTCAGGTGAAGTATTATCCTCCGAAAATCAGCATATATATGCCGACTACACATAGTAAAACTGCAACATATATTTGAAATTTTCCTTTTTCTATTTTCTTAATGATACGGTTTGCCGCAAAGGTTCCGGCTATCATTGCCGCTCCCATCGCAAGCCCTGTGAGCAATGCCAACAAGTCAAGTCCAACCAGTTTGCTGTATACGACGGTTTTTAGGATGTGCATCGCTGTGGCGGTCGTGGCCTCGCTGGCTATGTAGGCGACGGGCGGTAATCCCAGAGTCAGAAATGCCGCGGCTCCGACAGGCCCGCCGCTTCCGGCAAGACCGGATAGAAGTCCAGTGGCTGCACCGCCGATGATCATGGCCCTTTTCCCATTTTTGAACTCCAATTTTTTAATCATCTTAATCAACACAAGGATAATCAAAGCTCCGCCAATACAGCGAGTAACGATATCTTTTGGCAATACAGAAAAGCCAAACGCACCCAGTGCGGTCAGCGGAAGCGCCGTAGCGCAAAACAATCCAACCGATTTCCAGTCTATCTGTTTTATTCCGAATACCATGCGTGCAAGATTTCCAATAAGCTGGGCAATCGTCAGCACCGGTACGGCGACTTCCGCGCCAACACAGGCGGTTACCACTGGCAGCAGTAAAAGGGCACCGCCGAAACCGGCTGCGCCTGAAACGAATGCAGCGATAAAACTGGAGAGAATCAGAATCAAATAGCTCCACATAACATATCCCCCATCCGTTATCTGGTGAAGTTAATTTTCGCTGGTATTGCATCTTTATCTAAGCAAAGATTATAAATCGTACGAATCAATATCGCTGCTCTTATACTATCCTTTGAACTTCGAAATCCTATCTTTTCCCTTTTGGCCTCTTCGGAAACCATCCTTTTTCCACTCTCTTTTCCTGTAGGAACAGCTCATGAATACTCCAAAACAGCGCAAATCCCAATATTGACAAAAGAGCGGATAAAAGCGTCGAACCCAAGAATAATGAAAATCCGACACAGGCCAGACCAAAAACAAAAAAAGCCGGCCAAGCCTTTGTGCCAAAATAATATTCCACCTTTATGACAACCGGATGCAATAATCCAATAATCAGCAATGCACCGATGCCGATCCATAATCCATCAAAATACATATTTTCACTCCGTGTTTTTTTCTATATGAAGCTGTCTCTGCGGACAGCGATAACCCAGGCTTTCCCCGACTCAAAGCGCCTTTTCAGGTTTGGCGTACACACGACCTGATTATCCGAGTCAAGGCTTTCCAGATTCACCTGCAATTAAAATACGGCGGCTGTTTTTTCCAAACCGGCCTACTATTTGTGCCAGACCGCCGCCGCGTTCGACCGGACAAGCAGGTCCTCCAAAGGGAGCCCGAGGGGGCATATCTTCTGGCAGGAGAGGGATTTGCCGCAGCCCTCGAAATAGAACTGCCGGTATTTTTTTAAAAGCTCGCTGCGGTGCTCCCCGTATTCAGCCTGGTCCATGAGCTTGGAAGCGGCCACCATGGAGACGGCGCCGGCAAACTTCCCGTCCGGACGGAAGTTTGGACAGACCTCCAGACAGCACCCACACATCAGGCAGCGGGAGGACTGGTACTGGTTTTCATGCTCCCAATGATTCATAGAGGCGCTTTCTTCTAGCCATAGCTTTGCGCGTTTCATGTCTTCAAACAGAATACTTCGGTCCACCTTCAGATCGGCGACGACGGAAAACTTGCTCAAAGGCTCAAGCACGATCGTCTTTTCCTTCCCGGAGAGCTCACCCAGGAAAGAGGAACAGGCGAGGCACGGCAGGCCGTTGATCCGCATGGCGCAGGCTCCGCATTTTTTCTGCAGGCAACTGCATTCCCAGACGATCCGGTCCGCAAGATTTCCTTCCTTGTCTTTTAGCTCGTCGCGGTTATTGAGCTCGTTCAGCGCAAAAGCAACGGAGCCCTCCGGGTCGCCTTCACAGGAGAAGGTCTGAAGGAAGGAGGGGCTGCCGGAGTCCTTCTGTCGCCTTATTTTCAGGTCAAAGCGCATACGGTTCCCCTCTCTTGCGGAATGTCTTTAAAACGGACGATGATCCCGCCGCTCTCGTACCGGGCGACGCTGTCCTTTTGATACGCCGTGTCATTCCGGTCGGGAAAGTCGCCGCGATTGTGCGCGCCCCTGCTTTCCCTGCGGTTATAGGCGCTCAACAACAGCGCCTTACCCAACAAACAGAGATTTTTCATGGATAGATTCTCATACGTCCCGCAGGTGGGGTCGTAATTGCCCTCGACTTTTTCCATCATCAGCCGATCAATGGCCGATATCCCCGCTTCCATCTGCGGCCCGTTCCGTACAATGCCGAGGCTGTCAAGCAGGATGCGGCTCAGCTCCGCCCGAATGCCGGGAATGGGAAAATTCCGGCCTCTCCCCTGCAGGAATGCCCTTCTCTGCCGGATCTCTTCAACAGTCCGTTCACTGTACTCTTCAAACCCGGCACCGGCGGTTCCATCTTCAACGTCCAGCATAGCCGACTCTGCCGCTATGCTGCCACCATAAATGGCACCGAGCACGGAATTTCCGCCCAGGCGGTTCGCCCCGTGATACTGGCAGCAGCATTCCCCAGCAGCGTAAAGACGCGGGAATGCGGTCCGGTGATGTTCGTCCACCTGAAGGCCGCCCATGAAATAATGGATGCCGGGAGAAACGGGGACCGGCTCCCTGCGGGGATCCACATGCAGGTAAGTGATACAGTCCTCCACCAGATCGCCCAGCCGCTGCTCCATTACGTCGGATGGAAGGTGCGTCATATCCAGAAAGACGGAAGCGGGACCGTCCGGTGCGCTGCGAATCCGCCAGATCTCGCGAGAAATAACGTCGCGGGGCATCAGATTCCCCCATTCCGGATATTTCTCCTCCATAAAACACCACGGTTTTCCGTTCCGAAGGGCAAAAAGCCGACCGCCCTCGCCGCGCGCAGCCTCGCTGATCAGCAGGCGCTTGCCGGAACAGGCCGCCGTAGTGGGATGGTATTGGATGAACTCGCCGTTGGCGATGGGTACGCCAAGACGGAACAGCTCGGCCGCCGCCTCCCCGGTGTTCTGCTGAGAGCCGGTGGTCTTTCCAAAAAGGCCGTTCATGCCGCCCGAGGCGATAATGACGGCGTCCCCCTGCAGGGGAAGCAGCTCCTGCGTTCGATTGTCCAACACCACGCATCCAAGGCAGCGGTTCGAATCGTCCTGAATCAGGCTCACAAACGAGTGATCGCTGTAGCGGATGATATTTTCTTCGGCCTCCTGCCTGCGGACCTCCTGAATGAGCGCGGTCATGATCTGCTTCCCCGTACTGCTCATGGCGAAAGCGGTCCGCTTCTTTTTCTGTCCTCCAAAATTACGCAGGTCAATACCGCCGTGTTCATCCCGGTTGAAAACGACACCCAAAGACACGAGGCGCCGGACGATGTCGGGCGCGGCCTTGGTAAGCGCGCGCACCGCATTGGGGTCCGCAAGGTACACCCCGGCCTGCATGGTGTCCTTGAAGTGCTCTTCCACGCTGTCATTTTCGCCTTTTGTGTCAAGCGCGGCGTTGATGCCGCCCTCGGCCATGACGGATTGCGCGCGTTCCGACGGCATGGAGGAAATCAGAAGAACCCGGTACTGTTTTTCAGCCGCCTTGAGCGCGGCAGACAAGCCGGCGAGCCCGGCGCCAATGATCAGAATCGTCTGCTTCATAGATATTGCCACCCGATATAATAAAATAGGACCGCGCCGGTAAAGAACAGAAGAAAGACCGAGGCAATCAGAAAGAGGTCCACCCGGCGCTCCCGCTGCTTGATTACTCCCAGAGAGATCAATAAGGGACGAAGGTTGACAAAGATATGGATAAACAGCGCGGCAATCAGCAGAAGCTGTGTGATGAGCCGGATGCTTGTGAACTCTTTGAGGCCGAATGTCCCGTTTACCGTCTCGCCATAAGCGCCAAAGTGAAATAGCAGGAGGATCAGGGTGGCGACGCCGCTGAAGCGCCTCGTCCAGAATTCCTTATTCTGTTTTAGATACCAGCGGCCGGATTCATTGCCGACCCGCGCGGCCTGCACCGTAAGCGCCACGCCCAGCCCCGCATGAACGAGGATCAGCCCAAACCCGGTCCAGGCCAGCGTCGTCGCGGCATTGGAACCGATACCGAGCAGCAGAAAGCTCCCCATTACTCCATGGATGAGAAAGATCGCGAGGATCACTGCCGACAGGATCGTGTTGATTCTGCGCAAAAACCTTCCTCCTTTCTTATTTGGCCGTATCGGCTGTCAGCCGGTATCCGTAAGGGTCGACGGACAGCCCGGATACACCCTCTACGGCCGCAAGACTGTTCTGCGGGCAGCCGAGGAATACAAAGGCGGCATCCTCCATCATAAGCAACTGCATCCGGTCGGTCAGCTGCACCCGTCGGGCCGGGTCGAATTCCTTTTCCAGCTCATGCAGGCCCGCATCGAACTGCTCATTCAAGTAATGCCCGTAATTAAAGCCTCCGCCGGACGCAATATAAGTTTTAAAGAAGTTCTGCGCATCACCGTTTCCTGCGGTCTGCGCCGTCATCAGCATAAGGTCAAATTTTCCGTAGCGCGCCCTGGAAGTGAAAAACACATCGTTGTACGTCTTGACGGCAACGTCAATACCAATCTGTTTCAGTTGCTTCCGAATCGCCTCCGCCCGCTGTAAAAGCACCGCGTCTCCGGTGGGCAGAGCGAGCCGGAGAGAAAGCGTGTCATATCCGCTGTCAGCAAGCAGCTTCTTAGCGGCAGCAGGGTTGTAGGGATAAGGATCGGTATGATCTTTGAATGGCAGCCCCGGAGAAAAGGCGCCGCCATCCGCCTGCCTGTCAATGCCCTGCGCGATGGCCCGACGCACGTTCGGGTCCGACAAGAGCTGATTTTCCATGTTCAGCATCAGAAACCAGGCCGAAGCTGTGTCTGTAATTTCGACTCTGACGCCGCTTTTTGCGAGGGCGGCGAGATCCCCGCGCGGCACCTCTGCCGCCGCGTCGGTCGTCTGATTCTTCAGGTTCTGCGCAAGTTTATCCGTGTCGGAAACAAAGCGGATGTCCGCGCCGCCGAGCTTCGGCTGTCCGCCGTGGTAGTCGTCGAACCGGCGCAGGATGACCTCCACCTGTCCGACGAAGGTGGTGGGGATGAACGGTCCGGTGCAAACGGGAAAGTAAGAAAAATCTTTCTTCTGATCCGACGCGGCATCGACGATCGTGAAGGCCGGGTCCGCAAGATTATGTATGAGACTCGGACAGGGCGCCGAGGTATGGATCGTCAATGTCAGACCCTCTGCCTGAATAGAAGCAAGGGGCAGCAACTCCGCCGTCTCCGCGTCCAGGCGGACCGCGCGTTCCAGCGATTCCTTGACGCTCCGGGCAGTCATGCTTTTGCCGTTCTGGAACTTCACGCCGGGTTCCAGAACGATTTCCCAGGTAAGTGTGTCGAGGTTTTTCCATGACCGCGCCAACCACGGCTGGACAGACTCGCCGTCAAAAGAAAAAAGCGTTTCCCCCACGCCATAGGCAAGGGTATATCGTCCGTTCCCGTGGGCGGGGTCCAGGTCCGATGGGAAGGAGGGGTCCGCGATTTTTAGTACCTGCCCTTTCAGCCCGGATTCCAGTCCGGGGAACGCTGTATTGGTCATGGTCGCGTCCCGAAGCTTTTTGAGCTTGGTCGCACCGGACACCGCGTCCACCGAGGAAGTGCTTCGCAGTGTCGCCCCCGTGGCAAGCAGAAGCAAAATGGTGAAAAAGATCAGGAGCAGCCTTCTTTTCACATCACCGCCTCCTTTTTGTTGGTTCTGTCAATTCTCTCTTTTGACCAGCAGCATACGCATGGCGTTGAGCACGGCGACCTTATGGTCGGGCAGCAACCCGGAATGCATCTTCCTTCCCGAATTTCACGATGTTGGAGGAGCCGGGCAGGGTTTCTTCCGCATGGTCGTCTTTCTTTACTTTTCGGAGATGTGTTCATACCCCTGTTGAAACAGGGGAGCAATGTGAGCGTCGTCCAGCGAATAATAGACAATCTTCCCGTCCCTCCGGTATTTGATCAGCTGAGTCTGCCGGAGCGTTTTCAGATGATGCGAAATAGCGGGCTGGGTCATTTTCAGCAGACAGGCGAGATCGCACACGCACATCTCGGAAAGAATCAAGGCATTGATGATTTTGAGGCGTGTCGGGTCGCTCATAGCCTTAAAAAGCTCTGCGATTTTGACAAGCTGGGTGTCTTCCGCCAGCTCGCCCTTTACCTTCCGCACGATGTCCTCATGAATGACGGTACAACTGCACAGTGCGTCTTCGTCCCGTTCCGATACCATTTTGCTCTCCTCTTTTACAATTAATCGTTTGTTTATATGTTTATATTATATGGGACTTTCAGTCCCCTGTCAACAAAAGAGAGCTTATTCTATCCGAATTTATCTACCTGCAGAAGCGAACTCCGCTGCACCCGATTTTCAGCAAGACCGGTCCTTTCTGAATCATTTGCTGAATATCGGCATTGAAAAGCAGATACTCACGTGATCCCAACTCTGGGCTCGGCCGTACCGAACCCAAACTGCTCATACTGACCTTCTTAATAATGGATGACCACATTGAGCGAGCGATCGACATCGGTCGCTGTTTCGATTGCTTCCGGGAGCTTTTCCCATGGAAACTCGTGCGTGATGATGGAATCGATATCCCATTTCCCGCTTTCCATGATCTTCATCACATCCCGCACATCCTCGGGCATATATCCGCCGCTGCCGATGAGGGCGTGCTGGGAAAAAGTCAGAGAAAGAATATCCACCGGCCTTTTGCCCGCGAGGACCGCTACCGTTACCATGCGGCTCTCGATCTTGCCCATTCCCTGATAAAGCTCCAAAACAGACTGGGCCCCTGCGGCATCTATATAAATATCCACGTCGGCGGTCGGTCCATTGAGAGAACGTGCGTTTCCAAACATTTCGGCCGCTTTGCCTTTCAAATCTTCCTTACTGTTATTGCAGACTTCAAAACCGAGTGACTTGGCCTTTTCCAACCGAAAGTCCGAGCGATCGCATATCATGACCTGGCTGCATCCGAAATATTTCAATGCGATCGACGCCGCGATACCGATGGTCCCCGCACCGAATACGATCGCCTTTTCACCCGTCCTGGGGGAAGATCTGCGCGCCGCCCGGCATGCTATCGTAAAGGGCTCGATCAGGCTGGCCGTCCTGGAAGAGATCTTATCGCTCACTTTATAGACCTGTTTATTCAGTTCCGGGTTGGGGAGCAGCATGTATTCCGAGAATCCGCCCAGCGTTCCGGCTCTGCCGGGGTCGCCCTTGGCAAGAACCGGATATGGATACAGACGGTCGCCGACCTTGATGTCTTTCACATTTTTACCGACCTGAACGGCCTCGCACACCACCTCATGGCCAAATTCGCCTCCGACGGTGATCTTATGACCCATCCCAGGTCCATGGTTATATACCGCGACATCGGTGCCGCAGATACTTGCATAAAGATTTTTCACTACGATGTCGTTGTCGCCAGCGATCGGAGTATCCAGTTCAGTCATTGCGATATTTTTCCGTCCGTTATAAATTGCTGCTCTCATTACGTTTTCTCCTTTTGTCAAAAAGGAGATTGACCTTCCGGCCAATCCCCCTTCACTCTACTAGCTTTTTTACAAGTTGCTTATTGCACAGAGGACAGATGCTCAAACCTTGGATCTGATTTGCATATTGAAATATGTCAAACGTTTAACCCAACGTTTGTATTGTTAATATAAATTCAGTATAATATCTGCATGAGAAAGGTACAACCATCATTTTTGTATCATGTGTTGGGATAATCAAAGCAGGAGGATTTTATGAACACAAAAAACAATCAGCGGTTTCAGGATAATGAAAAGAAAATCGAAGAATGCCTTGTTTCCATGCTAAAAACGCAGGATATCGGTCTAATCACCGTCCGGTCTATTTGCCAGGCGGCAAATATCAATCGCAGCACCTTTTATTCCCATTATCAGGACATTTACGATTTGCTGGATAAACTGGAAAAAAAGATGAACGCCCGTCTTATAGGCCAATATGATACCGTCGAACGGAACGGATCCTTTTTTATGACGGCCGAGTTCTTTGTGCCGTTTTTGAATTTCATAAAGTGTAATCAAAGTTTTTACCGTGCCACTCTGAATAAGCGAAAGAGTTTCCCCATTGAAACCGGATTTGAGCCATTGTGGAATACTATTGTCAAGCCGTATTCACTCCACAACGGAATCACAGAGGAAGAAGAAATGATGTACTATTTTGTTTTTTATCAGGCCGGCGTAACAATGTGTCTGAAACGATGGGTCGATCAAGGCTGCCAGGTACCGGTGGAACAAATCTGCGGCTATTTCCTGCACTGCCTCGCAAATATAGAAAAGCAATAATAGACAGCGCCGTCATAGAAATATGGCGGCGCTGTCTACGTCTAAAAAAGAGGAACCATAAATACCCATACAAACCTTTACAGGCATCGAGAGAGTACTTGAGTGGTCACTATGGAAGAAGGAGACATTCAACACCCTCCACAGCTCCTTCTCATAAATTTACTTGTTAGACGAAGTGTTTCGTTTTCGCCATACTAATTTTACAATTTCGGACAGAAGGACAACCGTAATCGAAACCCCAAATATTTTCAGCCACATCGTTAAATCCAGAGGAACCGTTCCGAAAAATGCCCCCGCAAACTGTATTATCAGTATTTGCAACAGGAAGGTGACTGAAATAACCAGCAGCATGATTTTGTTTTTCAGCAGGTGTTTGAAAATGCTGACCGTGTGGAGTTCCCGGCAGTTGAAGGCATTAAACAACTGGAACAGAGTGAATAGAGTGAAAAGGACCGTAGTCATTTGCTCCGGTGCCGCCCCCAAGAAATTGTAAACGTACTGGCATAGGAAGATCACCGACACGTACGCGCCTGTAAATCCGATTCTTAAAAACATCGGTTTGGAAACAATACTCTCGTTTCTTCTTGTGGGCTGACGGCCCATCAGATCGTCATAAATCGGCTCCAAACCAAGGGTGAGTGCGGGAGGCCCATCCATGATGATGTTGATCCATAGCAGCTGAAGGGCTGTGAAGGGTGCCTTGAATCCAAGAATAATCGATGTAAATACGACAATAACAGAAGCCACATTGACGGTTAACTGGAACTGGATAAAGCGTTTGAAATTTTCGTAGATGCCGCGTCCCCACGCAATAGCCTTTACGATAGTGGAAAAAGAATCGTCCAGCAGTACGATGTCACTTGCTTCCTTGGACACATCCGTACCGGATATCCCCATTGCAATTCCGACATCTGCATTTTTAAGCGCGGGAGCATCGTTGATCCCGTCCCCGGTAACGGCAACCACGTTTCCCTGTGCCTTGAGCAGTTTGACGACTCTCATCTTGACGGTAGGCGTGCTCCGGGCAATCACGCTGATTTTGGGTAAAAGTTCTGACAGCTCATCGTCGCTTAAATCTACAATATTTTTTGCTTCCACTGCGATTCGGCCGTCATTTAAGATGTGAAGCTCATTGGCAATCGCAGTCGCGGTGATAATGTTGTCTCCCGTCAGCATTTTCAGATCGACTCCGGCGCGGCGGCAGTTCCCGACGGCATCGTACACATCCGCTCGAAGCGGATCGGAAATGGCGACGAAACCGTCAAATGTCATGCCGGTCTCCATGGTGGCGTGAAGGCGTTCGTCTTCGTAATCACGCATCGTGTCGAGTTCCTTGTGTGCAAAAGCAATCACGCGCATGGCCTTTTCCTGAGCGCCTACAATGTAGTTTTCCAACTCTTTCCGCTGAGAATTCGGAATATCGCACATGGAAAAAACAGACTCCGGGCTTCCCTTGACATAGGAAATGATCTTCCCGTCCACCTTACTAATGGTGGTCATATGCTTCAACTCCGAGGAAAAGGGAAAGGCCATCAGCACATCATGTTCGGAACGTTCGTCCCGATAAGATTTTCCGCTTTTTTCTTGGGCTTCCGAGCGTTCATAGAAATTCAGCATAGCGCATTCCGAGGGGTTCCCGATGAAAGTACCATCCGGGGAAACATCCGCCGTCGTGTTCAGACAAATATTGTGAACCATCCAGTCGGATGACAGCCCCTGCGCGTTTTCATGCCACCTGCCGTCATAGAAAGAGGAAACCGTCATTTTATTCTCCGTCAGTGTGCCGGTTTTGTCTGAGCAAATTACATTGATACAGCCCACGGTTTCGGATGCGATCATCTTTTTGACCAGCGCGTTCTGACGAGAAAGCTTGATGATGTTGATGGAAAGCGATACCGCGACAATCGTCGGGAGGCCCTCCGGCACGGCGGCGACAATCAGAACGATGCTGGTGATGAAAGCCTCCAGCACCTCTTCAAAAACAAGCCCGTCCGACAGGGCAAACGAAATTAGTTCTGTAATAAAAACAACTGCCGCCGCGATAACACCCAAGACGGTAATTGTTTTGCCGAGCCTTGCAAGTTTTTCCTGAAGCGGTGTGGATGATTTCCCCGTTTTAGTCAGTTCCCCCGCAATTTTTCCAAACTCGGTGCTGTCGCCGACCGCGGTGATAACCATTTTGCCATATCCGTTTGTAATGTAATTACCGGAGTAAAGCATATTGCTTCGTTCTGCAAGGGGCGTTTTTTCATCCGTAAGGATCATTTCCGCATCTTTCTTCACCGGGATGCTTTCCCCGGTAAGTGCAGATTCATCGGATTCCAGACCGACGCCCTCCAGAAGTCTTCCATCAGCGGGAACCTTATCCCCGGTAGAGAGCAGCACGATGTCCCCCACGACAAGCTCTTTTTGGCTTAGCAGGATGGTTTCCCCTCTGCGAAGCACCTTAACGGAGGTGTCCTCGCCGATTTGGGAAAGGGCTTCAAACGCCTTCGCGCTTTTTCCTTCCATCACAACGGTAATAACGACTGAAAGGGAAATTGCGACGAATATTCCGACGCACTCCAAAAAGTCCGCCTCACCGCCGGTAGCGACGCGTATGACATTTACCACAATGTCTACGATTCCCGCCATAATCAGCATGAGAATCATTGGCTCGGTTGCAGCTTCAAAAATTCGCCGTACCAGTGATTTCGGCTTCTCTCTGGTAAGCGTATTCCCACCGTATTTCTCCTGATTTTGCTCCGCCTGTGCGACGGTCAATCCCACCGATGAATCGGTGCAGAACTGGGCCAGCAGACCTTCCCTGCTTTCCACAAATTCCTTCATTTGATTTCCTCCTTGACAATTTTCTAAGTCCCGCAACGTTTTATACAAAACAAAAGAGGCCCGCGTATGGCAATAAACCATACACGGGCCTAAAAAAAGACCACGTACAGCTGAAAGCCATACGTGAGTCTCGTTTATTAAGACAAGCCAGACCTTTACCGGTCAGTATGTTGACTTGACGCGCAAAACCTGCGCAAACTACTCCCTCACGAGCATTTTGAATTGTTAGCCTATTATAACATTTCAATAAGATGCCGTCAAGATAGAAAAACTGTTACAAAGCAACGGTCAATTTCTCAGTAACAAGAGTCAATGGGTCTAAGGTATAACGGTTCGATCATCGCGGTGGAAATCAGCTTGCTGCCGGCTGGTTTGCTATGGCTATCAGGCGGGAAAACATCGCGGAAGGAACAAACGTCCTTATCCATCCATAGGCGTAATTTAGTACTCCAATAATTTCATAAACTCTTCAAAATTAGTGACAGAATTTAATTTTAATAATTTCTTTTGATTAGACAAGACGCTTGCAAGGCCATCAAATAAAGGCCGAAAAGCCGATTTGTCTTCTTTGTTCAGAGCGACAAAAAACACAAAATTCACTTTTTGCCGTCCCCACTGAATTCCATTTGGATTTATTAATATGGCGATTTTACTTTGCAGCGCGTTGGAATCAAAGGCGTGGGGAAGAGCAAAAGTGTTCATAAAACAGGTATCATCCATTTCCTCCCTTTTGAGAACAGAAGGAAGGAAATCGGTATCAACCGCACCCTGCAACTGCAGATGCAAGTCGAGAAATTTCAATACAATATCCCGTGTGTCAAGATCTATTTCATAAAAAAATAATTTCCTATCAAAACAACGTCGGGCAAGAGCAAAAAACTCCTTGAGATTCCGTTTTTCTACAATATTAGAGATCGCCATCTGGATATTGACCTTATCTTTTTCCGTGAGTAAAGGCGTAATCTGACAGTATTCATAGGAGCCATTCGGTATCATGGGCTGCGTGGTAATCAGGAGATCCGTTTTTGCGGCATTTAAGGTGGCGGCATTATTTACCGTCGTAACCTGAATCTGATTTTCATATTCCATATTGATTTTATTGACGATATATTTTTCAACCGGAGAATAGTTCGACGCATATAACGATACAAAAATCTTTTGATCCTTATAGGATGCGGCTTCAACCGCAAAACCGATATGGATGCTTATAAGAGAGATTTCGGATTCCGGAATCAGCACCTGAAAAGCATCGGATAATTTCATGCAGAAATAAACCGCCACGTCATAAATAAAAACAGAAGAATCTTTTATGGAAAATGGGGTTGAAAAGAAACAACTGTTGCCGGTTTTCAACCTCCTGAGCAAAACCAAAATATGATTAGTAAATATAGGCAAAAATCTGGAAAAATCGATACTAATGGAATAGTATTGGAAAGCGCTAAGGATGAGTTCCTCAATTTTTTTTCGGTCGTAATCCATTTTGGGCTGTCCGTGAGTGCCTGCTTGCGGGTGGTTTGGAACAACAATGCCCTGCAGGGTGGATGCAACAATCTTAATATAAAAATCATTACACTCAATCCCCGTATGTTCTATGATATATTGGGCAATTTTTTCTTCCGGTGTCCCTTCAGTACCCCTCTCCCCTTTCTCATCTTCCAGAGGGGTCCCTATGGACAAGCTTGCAAAAATATTAATAAACAGGTTTGTTTCATAGTAAGACGGCAAGTGGCAGTCGAAATAATTAATTGCCTCCATGATCAGGGCCGCTTCCCTATCAATATCCTTGATCTGAGGAAAGAAGCGCTGATAATCATGGATATCATGGAATAAAAAATCTGTCTCTTGATAAATGATACTCAGAAAGAGCCGTCTTTTGTTATATTCACTGCCCTCGACTACGAGGGCATTATTTTTTCTTTTAATGACGACATGGTAAGAAGACGCAAAAGCATTCAAATCTTTAACCTTGTTTTGTAATGCAGAGGAAGAATAATTAAAGCGATCCGCAATTAAGTCAAAATTAGCAGGTTCCGAGGCCAGTAATATATGTTGAAGGATTGTGTAGTTATTATTAAAGCTGCTGGAATCCGTAGCAAAAGAATCGGGCAGAAGGCCTAAATCCTGATTTTGGATATAAAAACCTTCTTGATCAGCATCAATCAGGTTTGCCTTTAGATTCATATTAATCTTTCTTATTTCGTTACGGACCGTCTTATCGGATACTTGTAACAGCCTCGCTAGGACCTCACCTTTTGTTTTCCCTCTGGAAACCAGATGGACAATAATTGTTCGCTGCCGTTCGTTAAATTCTTTCATCAGCAATCAAATTTCCTTTTTGTTACTAAACTATAAAAACCTAAAAAGCTTTCATCAAGATAAAAACAATCTTTTATGCGAAAACCATAGATATAATTATTGTTATTGTAAGTTATTCCATAAAACTTGTAAATACAGAGATTTTCCAGCCGAGTAGAAAAAATGACATCTGCGCGGGAATCTGAAAATTTTCAACCCCGCTGTTTCTAGAGAAAAAGGCAGTTTGAGTATAAAGTAATCATGCCCTATAATAGTAAACAATTTCAGATAATTACAATCAATTTGACGTAGTCGTCATGAGGAGGTGAAAACGGTGAAACAATTTACCCATACCGTAAAAGATAAAGTCGGTATTCACGCTCGCCCTGCTGCACAGCTGGCAAGAGCTTTGGCTCCATACAAAAGTACCGTCCTGATTGAAAGAAACGGGGAAAGAGTCAGTGCAAAAAAAGGAATAGCGATTATGGGCCTGGCCATTAAATACGGGGAAACCGTTTCTTTTATCGTGGAAGGAGAAGATGAAACCGAGACATTATCGGCACTGAGAGAATTTTGTTGCCAGAATATTTAAAATGGCAATATACGCTCTCTTAATTTTAAAATTGCAGAAAGGGAAAAAATATGTACGATGAAGAATTAATGCAAAGCATCGCTTTCAGCGGAGATGCCCGCTCCATGTATTTGGAGGCGCTTGAGCAATTCCGCCTCGGAAAGTTTGAAGAAGGAAAGGAGTTGATAAATAAAGCAAACGGACAACTGCTGGAAGCCAAAAAGAACCACGCTGAAATCATTTCCAAAGCGGTTACCGATGAAAATTTAAAGGTCAGTCTTTTAATGGTCCATGCAGAGGATCACATTAACGCAACACAGGTCATCCGCGACCTTATGAATACCTTTTGCTATCTATTCGAAAAAAGCTGTTAAAACAAATAAAATAAAGATGGGGGTGAATCGACTTGAAGAAAATATTGTTGGTCTGTAACGGAGGCTATTCCACGGCAATCATGGCGAAAAAAATAAACGAAACGGGAGAGTTTGACGTAATCGCTAAGGGCGAAGCAGAATATCTGGATTATATTGACGGATGTGACTTAATTATGGTCGGGCCGCAAATACGGCATATGGTGCCCACAATCAAAAAGGAAACGAATGGCATAGCACCTGTTATTTCGATTAATCCGGTCCATTATGGGACAATGAATGTCGTGGAGGTAATCAAAGCTGCAAAGGCTGAGCTGGGGGAAAACTGACAAAAAAGTCGTTCAAACGTTTAGAGGAGGCAAAAAGATGGAAGAAAAGATTATGACGATCGCAAATCGTTTGGGAAATCAGAAGCATTTAAGAGCAATCAGGAACGCATTTATGTATATCCTCCCCATCACAATGATGGGTGGGCTGTGTGCGGTTCTCAGTTCCGCGCCGGTTACAGACAAAACAACAAACAGTTTTTTATTGGCATGGGGTAATTTTGTTTCTGCAAACAGTATGATTTTTTCCTGGATTAATACTTTAACATTGGGCGCGATCGCTATTTACTTGGCAATTGCAATTTCCTATAATTTATGCAGACATTACAAAATAGACCCTATCATCCCTGTACTGCTGTCAATTACAGGAGTGATGATGCTTACTATCAATCCACAGAAACTTGCTTTTGACGGAAAGGTAGTGGAAATATCTTATATTGACGGCAAGGGAATTCTGGTAGGAATTTTTGTGGGTATCGTAACAGTGGAATTGTTCCGCTTTTTAAAAGAGAAAGAATTCGGCGTCATCCGTTTGCCGGATAACGTGCCCGGGTCTCTTTCACAGACCTTCGCGTCTTTAGCCACAAGTATGGTCATCATGATACTCTATATTATTATTTTTACAATTTTCAACAAATGCGGTACTACCTTGGCTATTTGGCTTACACAAGTGATCGCTCCGGCGGTAAAAGGAACGGACAGCCTGTGGTTTATTTTGTTTATGGTATTCATCATTAATCTTGCGTGGCTTTTCGGCATTCATAACGCAACCTTTTGGGGTCTTATGGGACCGATTATGTATATGAGTTTGTCTGCAAACGCAGGAGCACAGATGGCAAATCAGGCCCTTCCTTCCATTCTGACAGAATCCTTCTGGGCATATTTCATTTGCATCGGAGGAACCGGACAAGTATTGTCCCTTGCAATTCTTCTGTGCCTCTCAAAACATAAGGAATTAAAGACGGTGGGCCGTCTTGGAATTGCACCGGCCTTCTTTGGCATATCGGAACCGATTGTGTTTGGCCTGCCAATGATGTTAAACCCGATTTACCTGATTCCAGGAATCGGCACAGGACTTGTAAACGCTACCCTTGCTTATCTGGCAATGTCGACCGGGCTCATTCACAAGACGTACGCAATGCTTTCCTGGAACATGCCGAGTATCTTCGGAGCCTGGTTATCCACTGGAGATTTCAAGGCGTTGGTTGTGATTGTTATATGCCTGGTTCTCGATATCCTGATTTATTTGCCGTTTGTAAAAATGAATGAGCGGCAGTTAAAGAAGGAGAGCGAGGCAAATCCCGCATGAAAGCTCTCTCATTTGATGCGGAAGTGATCAAAGCGGCGGCGCTGGACCTTTCGCTGAATGACTATGTCATTCAGAATATAAAAATTGTAAATGTTTTTACCGGAGAAATTCTGCCCGGGAAAATCTATGTAAAAAACGGATATATTTCCTATGTGGATTATCAAAACGGCAGTCTGCCGGACCGGTTACAGGTTATTGACGGAAAAGGGCGTTATGCGGTTCCGGGCTTTATTGACAGCCATGTACATATCGAAAGTTCCATGCTGAACCCAGAACATTTTTCTCAGGTGGTTGTCCCCTTCGGGACAACCACCGTTGCCTGTGATCCGCACGAGCTGGCAAATGTTTTTGGGGTGGAAGCTTTTGACTATTTTATCAATGTCAGCGACGACCTTCCTATGAGAATACTTGTCACGCTTTCTTCCAGCGTCCCTTCAGTGGAAGGATTAGAGCACAGCGGCGCTTCAATTTATGCGAAAGACATTGGCCCCTTCCTTTCCAACCCCAACGCAATTGGGCTGGGTGAGGTCATGGACTATGAAGGCATTCTGAAAGGCGCAAAAAAAACCATGGACCTGATTCAGGCCGCACAAAAGGCCGGGAAATATATTCAGGGCCATTGTCCAAAATTATCCGGACAGAAATTAGCCGCGTATTGTTTGTGCGGACCGGAATCGGATCACGAATCCTCATCTTATGAGGAATTGACCGAAAAATACCGCCAGGGCTTTTATATTGATCTGCGTGACAGCAATACCAACAAGCGGCTTAGCATGTTCGCTGAAAAAATCAAAAGCTGGCCCAATAAGGACCGGTTTACCCTGTGCAGCGATGATAGAAGATGCAGCATCACATTAAAAGAAGGCCATATCAATGCGATTATCAGAAAGGTAATAAAAGCGGGCGTGGATCCCATAGACGCAATCCGCATGGGGACACTGAATCCGGCAAGGGAGCTAAAGCTGGACCGCTTAGGCGCGTTGGCTCCGGGGTATCTGGCCGACATTGTTTTCGTGGATTCCCTTGAGGAAATGTCCGTTTCCGGTGTCATTCACTGCGGAGAAACAGTAGCTGAAAACGGCAGGCTTACATGGTCCGGACAAGCGCGGAGCTGTGATCTTGAAAAAGTAAACATGCTTCGGATCCCTGAAATCGCAAAAGAAGACTTTCTGCTAAAAAGCTCCGATTCATTTCCCGACAGGGCGCATGTTAACGTCATGGAGTATGAATCGTATACATCCTCCTTTACCAGCATCGTTCCTCAATGGCTCCCCGTGAAATCCGGTTATATTGATCTGAGTGAAGAAAAAGACGCCATGTACGCAATCGTGATCAACCGGTACGGATTGCCGCTGAAGTCCATTGCAGTCGTTAAAAAGTTCGGCATTACCCACGGTGCTGTCGCTTCCAGTGTATCTCACGATTCCCATAATATTGTAATCGTATATGACTGTGCGGACAATGCGTACCTTGCTTTACGTCAGCTCGAAAAACAAAAAGGCGGCATGGCGGCGGTCGAAGACGGGAAAGTAATCGCTTCACTGCCTCTGCCCATCGGGGGCCTCATGTCGGACAGGCCCGCGCCGGAAGTAGCAGTGCAAATCGAAGCGATGGATGAAGCAAACCGCAGGCTGGGAAATATCTATCTGGCGAATCCGACATCGAGAATTACGATTCTTTCCTTGCTGGCATGCCCAGCGGTAAAACTGTCGGATATGGGCTTGATCGATGTGGAAAACCAAAGATTGATTCCCTTATTTGCTGACTAAGCAACCATAAAACAACCACTCCAGCCCATGGATGATTGAAAATGATGAAATCAGGAGGAACTGAAAATATGAGCACACATATCGGGGCGGAAAAAGGAGAAATCGCCGACAGAATTTTATTGCCCGGCGATCCTCTAAGGGCGAAATTCATTGCTGAAAATTTTCTGGAAAGTCCCCGGCAATTTAATAATATCCGCGGAATGCTGGGATATACGGGATTATACCGTGGGGCCAGGGTCTCCGTTATGGGTACCGGAATGGGAATGCCTTCTATCTCTTTGTATGCCTATGAATTGATCCGGTACTATGATGTAAAAAAATTGATTCGTATAGGAACGGCAGGAGCCCTGAATGAAAAAGTCCACATCAGGGATCTTATTCTGGCACAGGGCGCCGCAACAACCTCCCGGATTATCCAAAAGGACTGGCCAAATTTGGACTTCCCACCAATCGCCGATTTTAATCTGCTCTATAAGGCATATCAGATCGCCAGCGAACGGAAGTCTCAGGTCCATGTTGGGAATGTTTTGTCCGTGGATCTACTTCACTCGGATTTTATACAGGAAAATTTAAAGTTGGGACAATACGGAGTTCTGGCCGTGGAAATGGAAACCGCCGCGCTCTATTATTTGGGAGCGAAATTAGGTGTCGAAACTCTTTCGATTCTAACCGTCTCAGACTCCCTTGTGTCGCAGGAAACGACGTCTGCGGAAGAACGCCAAACCAGCTTCCTTGAAATGATGTCTGTAGGCTTTGAAGCGATAATTAGCGAATAGCTTCGTTAGGAGCTAAAATTTTGAGAGATACCTGATTGGAAATGAAAGGAGAACTTCATTATGCTAAGGTTAGGAATTGTGGGGACAGGCTGGATAAACAGGGAATTTGCGGACGCCGCCATTCAATCCGGAAAATATGAAATTACGGCTGTCCTCTCACGAAAGCGGGAAACGGCTGTTTCCTTTGCCAAGGAATTTGGAAGCTCCCAAACAAAGCTGTTTTCTGATCTTCAGGAATTTATGCGGGAACCCGGATTTGACGTGGTCTACATTGCCTCTCCAAACAGCCTGCATTTTGCTCAATCAAAACTGGCTCTGGAATGCGGTAAACATGTTCTGGTTGAAAAACCGGCTGTTTCCAATCCGATGGAATTAGCGCACCTCATTTCCTTGGCGGCTGAAAAAAATTTGTATTACATCGAAGCGATTCGCAATGTCTACGAGAAAAATTTTCAGAAAATCAAAGAATTGGTTGTCGCGCCGGAAGAAGTAACGGGTGCCAATTTTACATATATGAAATATTCTTCCCGGTACCATCTGGTTTTAGAAGGACAAGAACCCAGCGTCTTCTCTCTGCAATACTCCGGAGGAGCCCTGACGGATTTGGGGATTTATCTCGTATATGCGGCTCTTGAATTGTTTGGGAAACCATTGGATGGAACATATATATGTGATAAGATAGTAACGGGTGTGGATGGAACGGGAATCATCATATTGAATTACCCAGCCTTCCGCGTTTGCTGTCAGGTGGGAAAAATCGGAGACTCTTTTTTACCATGCGAGATTTATACAAAAAAAGGCACGGTCCTTTTGGACGGTATTCAGAGTGTTTCCGATATTAAAATATGGAAACGGGACGCAAAAACAACAGAAACGGTTCTTTCCTCCGCTCTTGGCAACCCGCTGGCGGAAGAAGCCGCCGTATTCGCACAATGGATTTCTGAGTTTCCAAGTCCGCAGGTGTGTTCGGAGTATCAATACGCCACACTTCGAACAAAAATGGCTCACGAACTTTTGTTTCAATTGCGCCGGCAGGCCGGAATTTCTTTCCCGGCAGATCGGTTAACGTCCGTTTTATAGAAGGAAAACAGAAACTGTTTCACGCACCACTTTGGGGAGGGGAAAATTTTTATGATTCATGTTCTGCTGGCGTGCTCAGCCGGATTAAGCACAAATATCATGAAAAAAAAGATGGAAGAATCTGCAAAAGCGAAACAGATTGACATTTCTGTAAAAGCAGTCGGACTGGAAGAGATTCAAAGCCATTTGCAAGGATGCGATGTGGTGCTGCTCGGCCCTCAAATACGATATCAAATGGAAGAAATCCGAGAAGTAATCGATCGGTGTTCCCCCAAAACCAAGCTGATGAGTATAGACGCGGCAGACTTTGGAATGATGCGCGGCGAAAACGTGCTGCAAAAAATGATGAACTTATTGGGTTTGTACTGAATCCGCCCAGGATAAGAACAAAAGGGAAAGAATGATATGTAAAGGATTTTATTTATGAATAGACATTATGAAAGCAGCTTATTCGTATTGGAAGATATCGTACGGATACAAGAGCATAAACCGGTATATCCGGTCAGTTTAAATGATAAAACAATGGAAGAACGGCTTAAAAAAGTTCTTGACGCGATGAAGGAAAGACAGTTGGACGTTCTTATCATATATAATGACCTGGAGCACGGCTCCAATTTTGAATATCTGACCGGATTTTTGACGCGTTTTGAAGAGGGCGTCCTGGTATTGCATCGGACCGGAGAAGCGTTTTTGCTCTTGGGAAATGAAAATATCAAGATGCAGAAATACAGCCGTATCCCCGCGGCGCTTATCCACGTGCCGTTTTTTTCCTTGCCAAATCAGCCGATGAAAGATGATCGCTCTATTACAGCGTATTTTCAAGAGGCACAAATCCGCCCCGGACAACAGGTGGGTGCGGTAGGTTGGAAAATGTTTACCAGCGGTATAGAAAAGAACAGAAAAATCTTTGACATCCCCCATTACATTATAGAAGCGGTGCAGCAGCTTGCGGGACAGGAAAATGTCGTTAATTGCTGCGATTTGTTTATCGGCGGGGACGCCGGAGTAAGAATTACCAATAACGCGAATGAAATCGCCCATTACGAGTACGGTTCTTCTTTGGCCAGCGACGGTGTCGCAGCGGCTTTGGATCATGTGGAAGAAGGAATCACGGAACTGGAACTCGGCACTTATTTAAACTCGGAAGGTCAGCGCAGCAGTGTCGTGACAATTGCCGCTACCGGAGAGCGCTTTATAAATGCCAATTATTATCCGACCGATAAAAAAGTTCAGCTTGGGGACAGGATGTCTTTAACCGTGGGCTATAAAGGCGGACTGACCAGCAGAGCGGGCTACGCGGTGGAGCAGGAAGATCAGCTGCCCGAGCAGGAAAGGGACTATATCAAGAAGATCGCGGCGCCTTATTTTGCTGCGATAACCGCATGGCTGGAGAATATTCGCATCGGGATGAGCGGGGACGAAATGTGTCGCTTAATACAGGAAGTTTTGCCGCAGGACGTCTATCATTGGGAGCTTAACCCCGGACATCTAATCGGGGACGAGGAATGGATGTCATCTCCTATTTACCCGGATTCCAGAGAAATTCTAAAAAGCGGTATGCTTTTACAGACAGATATCATCCCCAGTATGCCGGGATATGGCGGGGCAGGATGCGAAAGCGGAATAGCATTAGCGGACGAAGCGTTAAAAGAACAAATCAGCAGGGAATATCCCGCACTTTATGATCGCTTTTTAAAAAGGAGACGGTATATCGAGGAAGTCCTGCAGATAGAGCTTTCGGAAGATGTTCTTCCAATGAATGATACCGTCGCATACTATCGTCCCTTTTTCATGAACAAAGCGCTGGCTTTTAAGAAAAGTCGAAGATAGAATACACCTAATTAGGAGAAAAAACTATGCACAAGGGCATGCAATACTTTCAAGGAGAAATATTTTCAAAAGGGATGGCAATTGGAACGATTCTGGAGATGGAGCAAGAGAACAAGCCTGTCGTCAAACAGCATGTCGGGGATGCAGAAGCAGAGGAAGAAAGGTTCGAAAAAGCAAGAGAAGACGCAAATATTCAATTGGAAATGCTCTATCAAAAGGCTTTTGAAGAAATAGGAGAAGCAGACGCAGAAATTTTTCAAGTGCAACAGATGATATTGGAAGATGAAGATTTCACGGATGCGGTTTTAGATATCATACGGAATGAGCATGTGAACGCAAATTATGCTGTTGTGCAGGTCGGTAAGCGCTTTTCGGATCAGTTTGCTTCCATGAATGATGAGTATATGCAGGCGCGGGCCGTTGATTTTAAAGATATTTCCACCCGATTAAGTGCCATTTTAGACGGAAAAAGAGAACAAGCGGTAAAATTGGAACAACCCGTTATTGTCGTAGGGAATGACCTATCACCCAGTGCAGTTATGCAAATGGATAAATCGAATATCTTGGCTTTTGTGACGAGAGAGGGTTCTAAAAATTCACACACTGCTATTTTGGCGCGTATGCTGAATATCCCGGCCCTGATCTGCTCAGGACTGCCGCAGGGCGTAAACGGATACACAGCCATTATAAACGCTCTTGACGGGCGAAAAACGAAAGGTGAGTTTCCTGACACAGGGACTTCAGAAATATGGAATCCCGGCACTGTTTGTTTGGAACCCGAGCCTTCTGTTATGGAGCTCGCTGAAGCAATCCGGCAAAAGGAAAGAGACGAAAAAGAGTCGCTTCATGCATATATAAGCCGAAAGACACAGACGAAAACCGGAAAGAAAATCGATTTATATGCAAATATTGGGGGCGTTGAAGATTTAAAATCGGTTTTGGAGAGCAGTGCGGAGGGCATCGGCCTGTTTCGGAGCGAGTTCCTCTATCTTCAGAAGGAGGACTTCCCTTCTGAGGAAGAACAGTTCCACATATATAAACAAGTGGCACAGTCGATGGGTTCAAAAAAAGTGATCATCAGGACGTTGGATATAGGAGCGGATAAACAAGTCGGATATTTCGGCTTGGATAAGGAGGAAAATCCCGCGCTGGGTTACAGGGCGATCCGTATCTGCCTTCAGGAAGAGAGCATTTTCCGTGCGCAATTAAGAGCGATTCTACGGGCGAGTGCTTTCGGAACCGTTTCTATTATGATTCCAATGGTTATTTCTCTATGGGAAGTCAGAAGAACAAAAGAAATTCTAAAAGAGATCAAAAAAGAATTGAAAGAGAGCGGTGTTAAGGTCGGGAATGTGGAATTTGGAATTATGGTGGAAACCCCCGCCGCAGCGCTGATTGCCGACGAGCTGGCAAAAGAAGTCGACTTCTTCAGCATCGGAACAAACGATCTGATACAATATACATTGGCTATTGACCGTCAAAATTCAAAACTGGACAAGTTTTATGACTCGCACCATCCCGCGGTAATGAGGTTAATCCAAAGAGTCATCGACTGCGGCCATAAAGAAGGCATTTGGATTGGAATTTGCGGGGAACTTGGTGCCGACCTGACGCTGACAGAAACTTTCATAAAAATGGGTGTGGACGAATTATCGGTCGCTCCCTCTATGATTTTGCCGGTTCGTAAAGCTGTTTGTGAAATTCAGTAAAGTTAGCGAAACCGATTTTCCATATCAGAACAGCAATCTGACGGATACCTGGTATGGTAAACAGAGGATGGATTTCAGTCGTTAGTATAACATCTTGGAGGAATTTATTATAAAAGAAATCATTTTAGCCCTGATTACGGGTCTGATCGTAGGGTTTATTTTTAAACTCGTAAAACTTCCCATTCCCGCTCCTTCGGTCCTGGCGGGTGTCGTAGGAATTGTTGGCATCTATTATGGAGCAAAATTGGCCGAATTGGCCATTGGCATCTTTTTCAAGCAATGATATCTGAAATTGAATTCGTAATGAAACCAACAAAAAGTAGACACTATGGAGATTTCCATAGTGCCTACTTTTCTTTTATCATTGAGCTAAAGTCCATGGACTGAATTTGAGACCGAAAGTCTCCTGAATGCAGGAAAACAAACCTCAAATTCAAACCGCGATCAATTTGTTTTTTCGCTTGCCCAACTGGTTTCTTCCAATCTGTACATCAGGAAGGGTGTTTCTTTAATAGCTGATGGTCATCTCATGTACTTTCATTTTAACGCTCTTATATAATGTCTTTGCATAAAATGCTGTTCCTGCTTAATCATCGGCAAGCCCGTCGGCTTGAAGCGGCGACCTAAGCCAAATAGATAAAAGCTCCTGAAGGCTTTTGTGAGGCAAAAAACTGCCTTCTGAATAATCTGCTTACCGCCGGACGTCTATCTTTCGGACACTCTTTCCTCCTTCTTCTGGGCTCCTATCGATTTGTGCTTTTTTTCTTGATGAGAATTGAATAAATAGAAACTGCCTTGCTCCGCAGCCTTAACATGATAAATACGTATAGGCAGGCGCACACGGCACCAATCTCCATGGCAGTGTTACACCCCAACCGGCGGTAAAATAGCCTCCAGCACACCGCAAGCATGTACATCAGCATGATACCTTCTGTGCCAATAAAAAAGCAGCTCATAAGTATTTTTCAACAGAGACTACTATAGAAAGACAGTTTCTTTTTGGAGAATATCAAAGAGCTGACAATTACTCATGAATGGAATTTCAATATTTCTTTGCAATTATAGATTTAGTAGGTTTCTATCGGCTAAGGCTGTCTGCACGCCTTCTCTGGTAACGCTGTTTCCCGGCCGCCACAGTAGCTATTTCTATTGATTTAGCCATTAGCATCCTTCTGCAAGAAATGCAACCAGAACGCTGATAAAGCCATCACCTGCGCCAGCAACATCCACTGGTGAAATTTTCCCTGCTCCAAAGTTCATTCCTTTTTGGTGATTCATATAAAAACATCCGTTAGGCCCCAAAGTAACAATAATATTTCGCAGCCCATGGCTTAAGAGAATTTTTGCCTTTGCTCTCAAATTCTGGCCGTCAGGTACCCACTGATGCAGTTCCGTTTCGTTAGCTGCCAGCAAATACAGTCCTTCCAACATATCCTGATTAAAACCATCTGCTGTGCAGATTTGAGAATCACTTTGATATTCTTTTTACAACACCTTTTCCTCCGGGCCAAAGTTAGATGATTGTATCAGCAGGATTTTTTCAGTATGTCATTTAGCCTTTTTATTAGCAGAGTGGGCAGAGCGTGCAATAAAAAACCGCACCAAACAGTCAACAAATGGCTGTCTGATACGGTTTTTGTTTGGTGGGCCATCAAGGACTCGAACCTTGGACCGACCGGTTATGAGCCGGTTGCTCTAACCAACTGAGCTAATGGCCCGTATTAAAAACGAAGGACAGAAAAAAATTCTGTCTAACAAAGCGCTTGAATATAATACCACAAATTTGTATAAAATGCAATCTCAAGTTGTAATTTTTACAACCCAAATGCTGTCATCAAATAAGCAATTCCCCTGTTGCAGAGCCTGAATAAAAGGCGTAGATGAATACAAGCCAAGTTGATAGGATTTCTCTCAGATACGTGAAAATATAAAGAAGCTCTTTATAAGATATTAAAGAGGTTCTTCGTCTCTCCAGGTCATGCTCGCCCCTAGGGTCATGGTCCAAAACAATCCGGCCTGTAATTTTCCGACGCCCTGATTGAATCTTTCAGGACATGCAGGTAAAACACAAAGACCACCAATCCTACGACTGGTGATCTTCTCTGGCTCCCCAAGTTGGACTCGAACCAACGACCCTGCGGTTAACAGCCGCATGCTCTACCGGCTGAGCTATTGAGGAATATTTGTGTTGGCACCTTCCTATTGTCCCGGGCCGTTACCAGCCAAGTATCTTCGGCACCAGTGAGCTTAACTTCCGTGTTCGGGATGGGAACGGGTGGACCCTCACCGTCATCAGTACCAACTAAACTTATTGAATTGTAATTCTCCGACTCGGCGGAAACAAAAACTGATTGCCATAGAACAGAAAATGGTGACCCGTGGGAGGACTTTGCAGTCGGCACACACCTACGGCGATTACCTCAGACAGCCACTTCGAATCTCAACCCTTACTTTCCTGTGGAAGACCGGAGTTCGATTCTCCGACTCGGCGGAAACAAAAACTGATTGCTGCGGAACAGAAAATGGTGACCCGTGGGAGAATCGAACTCCCGTTATCGGCGTGAGAGGCCGGTGTCTTAACCGCTTGACCAACGGGCCATATCTTTCATACAGTCAGATGCAGAGGCCAGAGGCTCCAGCCCCCGTTCCGACTTCTTAATGGTGCACCATCAGGGACTCGAACCCGGGACACCCTGATTAAGAGTCAGGTGCTCTACCAACTGAGCTAATGGTGCATATGGCAGGTTGAGCCTGCACGCTCCGGATTTTCATCCGCTGCTCTTTGCATTTCTACAGGTACAAATTGTACACTGAAAACTGAATAAAGGGAGGGAAGCAGAAGTGAGAAATAGAGGGTTGCCAAGAAAAATATGGTCAAGCCCTCGGCCTATTAGTACTGCCAAGCTGAATACGTTACCGTACTTACACACGCAGCCTATCAACCTTGTAGTCTTCAAGGGGCCTTACTAGCTTACGCTATGGGATATCTAATCTTGGAGTCGGCTTCACGCTTAGATGCTTTCAGCGTTTATCCGATCCGCACATAGTTGCCCAGCTGTGCCATTGGCATGACAACTGGTGCGCCAGCGGTGCGTCCATCCCGGTCCTCTCGTACTAAGGACAGCTCTCCTCAAATATCCTGCGCCCACGACAGATAGGGACCGAACTGTCTCACGACGTTCTGAACCCAGCTCGCGTACCACTTTAATCGGCGAACAGCCGAACCCTTGGGACCGAATACAGCCCCAGGATGTGATGAGCCGACATCGAGGTGCCAAACCTCCCCGTCGATGTGGACTCTTGGGGGAGATCAGCCTGTTATCCCCAGGGTAGCTTTTATCCGTTGAGCGACGGCAATTCCACTCTCATACCGCCGGATCACTAACTCCAACTTTCGTTACTGCTCGGGCCGTCACCCTCGCAGTTAGGCCAGCTTACGCGTTTACACTCAAAGGCACGGTTTCCGTCCGTGCTGAGCTGACCTTTGAGCGCCTCCGTTACTCTTTTGGAGGCGACCGCCCCAGTCAAACTGCCCGTCTAACAATGTCCCCCGGCCGGATTCACGGCCGCAGGTTAGAATTTCAGCAACTTAAGAGTGGTATCCCAACAGCGACTCCACAAAGGCTGGCGCCCTTGCTTCGCAGTCTCCCACCTATCCTGTACATAAATTACCGAAACCCAATATTAAACTGCAGTAAAGCTCCATGGGGTCTTTCCGTCTTGTCGCGGGTAACCGGCATCTTCACCGGTACTACAATTTCGCCGGGCGGGTAATTGAGACAGTGCCCAGATCGTTACACCATTCGTGCGGGTCGGAACTTACCCGACAAGGAATTTCGCTACCTTAGGACCGTTATAGTTACGGCCGCCGTTTACTGGGGCTTCAATTCAATGCTTGCACATCTCCTCTTAACCTTCCAGCACCGGGCAGGTGTCAGCCCCTATACTTCATCTTGCGATTTGGCAGAGACCTGTGTTTTTGCTAAACAGTCGCCTGGGCCTATTCTCTGCGGCCACATTGCTGTGGCACCCCTTTTCCCTAAGTTACGGGGTCAATTTGCCGAGTTCCTTAACTACCCTTCTCCCGTTGGCCTTGGAATTCTCTTCCTATCTACCTGTGTCGGTTTGCGGTACGGGCGCCGAAGATATACATAAGACTTTTCTCGCCCTGCGCTAAGCATACTTCCCTACTCTAATTTCGGTCCCTTACGCCCGGGTCAACCATCGCCCGGGTTATGCCCTTTGCAGGTGTCCTCTTACTTAAATCTTTTGGCGGCTACGGAATTTCCACCGTATGTGCATCGGCTACGCCTCTCGGCCTCACCTTAGCTCCCGGCTTACTTGGAGCGGACGAACCTTCCTCCAAAAACCTTAGACTTTCGGCCAATATGATTCTCACACATTTCTCGCTACTCATTCCGGCATTCTCACTTGAATAAAGTCCACCAGCGCTTCCGCTCTGACTTCACCCCTTATTCAACGCTCTCCTACCATTCCTTGCGGAATCCCAAGCTTCGGTATATGATTTAGCCCCGTTAAATTTTCGGCGCAGGGTCACTCGACCAGTGAGCTATTACGCACTCTTTTAATGAGTGGCTGCTTCTAAGCCAACATCCTGGTTGTCTGTGCAACCCCACATCCTTTTCCACTTAACCATATTTTGGGACCTTAGCTGTGGGTCTGGGCTGTTTCCCTTTTGACAACGAAACTTATCTCACGCTGTCTGACTCCCGTACATCAATTATCCGGCATTCTGAGTTTGATAGGTTTCAGTAGCCTTTCGGCCCCTAGACCATTCAGTGCTTTACCTCCGGTAATCTAATACGAGGCTAGCCCTAAAGCTATTTCGGAGAGAACCAGCTATCTCCGGGTTCGATTGGAATTTCTCCGCTACCCACACCTCATCCGCTACTATTTCAACAGGAGTCGGTTCGGTCCTCCATGGGGTTTTACCCCCACTTCAACCTGGACATGGGTAGGTCACCCGGTTTCGGGTCGAATACAACTGACTTCATACGCCCTGTTCAGACTCGGTTTCCCTGCGGCTCCATCCCTTAAGGACTTAACCTTGCCAGTTACATTCACTCGCCGGACCATTCTACAAAAGGTACCCGATCACCCTTTGACGGGCTCTCGGTGCTTGTAAGCACAAGGTTTCAGGTTCTTTTTCACTCCCCTTCCGGGGTCCTTTTCACCTTTCCTTCACAGTACTGTTCACTATCGGTCACTGGGTAGTATTTAGGCTTGGAGGGTGGTCCCCCCATATTCCCACCGGGTTTCACGTGTCCGGCGGTACTCTGGATACAGCTAGGCGCTTTCCTTTTTCGCATACGTGACTCTCACACTGTTTCGTTGGCCTTCCCATGCCATTCTGCTAAATTCCAGCATCCACATTGCTGTCCGAACCCCGGGAGTATTGCTACCCCCGGTTTGGCCTCTTCCGCGTTCGCTCGCCACTACTAGCGGAATCTCATTTGATGTCTTTTCCTCGCCCTACTTAGATGTTTCAGTTCAGGCGGTTCCCCTCATACACCTATGAATTCAGTGTATGATAACTGGACATGACTCCAGTTGGATTGCTCCATTCGGATATCTATGGATCAATGCCCACTTACGGCTCCCCATAGCTTTTCGCAGTTAGTCGCGTCCTTCATCGGCTCCCAGTGCCAAGGCATTCCCCTTGCGCTCTTTGTAGCTTGACCATGTGTTTTTTCTTGGTTCTTCTTTAAAAATTTGAAATTGTAGATTTAAATCTAAAAATAACAAGTTATTTCTCGCTTAATATCTGCTTCTTCTTTATTCAGTTTTCAATGTACACGGCCGCAGGCCGTTTCGTCACGGGACAGTTCCCAGATCAAAAGACCCGTTCTGTCGCGGATTCTACCTTCTGCCGACCTTTTCCACACGATACCCTTTCCTCCACCGAAGTGAATTCAAACTACCGTATGTATTTTTGAGGACTTCCTCCGTTACGCGGGCACTCTGCTTCCTCTTTCAAGTTTGCTTTGTGCGCGGCAAAAACGGACTGTGTCCGTGGTGGGCTTAAGTGGACTCGAACCACCGACCTCACGCTTATCAGGCGTGCGCTCTAACCGGCTGAGCTATAAGCCCATATTCCGGCGTTCAGGTTGTCACCCTTAGCCACATTTTGTTTTGGCTCGTCTTCGCTTCTTTCCGCGTGCACTCATTTCACGTTTCCATCAAATCTTACCCGCGAATTGTCTGCGGCGACTCGCCGCTGGTGGAGATTAACGGGATCGAACCGTTGACCTCCTGCTTGCAAAGCAGGCGCTCTCCCAGCTGAGCTAAACCCCCATATAAAGGTAGCTTCACTCAGGTGTTCTACCCTTGTTTCCACTTTTTTTCTGAAAGCTTTGCGCTTCGCTCCTCGCCCCGGAAGCCGGTTGTTACCGTCCCGCGGCGCCAAGACACTTTCCTCGGACTGCTGTCCGCGGGCCGTGCCTCTGAGCTCAGCTCAGGGCCTTCAAAATTAAACAACGATTCGAATTTCGTCTTCCGTAACCGACCTAGGATGTTAGACCAGCGTGTTTCAGCTGCTCATGTCTCCATAGAAAGGAGGTGATCCAGCCGCACCTTCCGATACGGCTACCTTGTTACGACTTCACCCCAGTCGCCAATCCTACCTTCGGCAGCGCCTCCCTTGCGGTTAGGCTACTGACTTCGGGTATTACCGGCTCCCATGGTGTGACGGGCGGTGTGTACAAGGCCCGGGAACGTATTCACCGCGGCATGATGATCCGCGATTACTAGCAATTCCAACTTCACGCAGGCGGGTTGCAGCCTGCGATCCGAACTGAGACTGTTTTTTAGGTTTTGCTCCACCTCGCGGTCTTGCTTCCCTTTGTTAACAGCCATTGTAGTACGTGTGTAGCCCAGGTCATAAAGGGCATGATGATTTGACGTCGTCCCCACCTTCCTCCGTTTTGTCAACGGCAGTCTGATTAGAGTGCTCTTGCGTAGCAACTAATCACAGGGGTTGCGCTCGTTGCGGGACTTAACCCAACATCTCACGACACGAGCTGACGACAACCATGCACCACCTGTCTCAACTTTCCCCGAAGGGCACCTGATGCATCTCTGCTTCGTTAGTTGGATGTCAAGACCTGGTAAGGTTCTTCGCGTTGCTTCGAATTAAACCACATACTCCACTGCTTGTGCGGGCCCCCGTCAATTCCTTTGAGTTTCAACCTTGCGGCCGTACTCCCCAGGTGGATTACTTATTGTGTTAACTCCGGCACGGAAGGGGTCAGACCCCCCACACCTAGTAATCATCGTTTACGGCATGGACTACCAGGGTATCTAATCCTGTTTGCTACCCATGCTTTCGTGCCTCAGCGTCAGTTAAAGCCCAGTAAGCCGCCTTCGCCACTGGTGTTCCTCCCGATCTCTACGCATTTCACCGCTACACCGGGAATTCCGCCTACCTCTACTTCACTCAAGCTCCACAGTTTCAAACGCAGTCTATGGGTTAAGCCCATATATTTCACGCCTGACTTGCAGAGCCGCCTACGCACCCTTTACACCCAGTAAATCCGGACAACGCTTGCTCCCTACGTATTACCGCGGCTGCTGGCACGTAGTTAGCCGGAGCTTCCTCCTTGGCTACCGTCATTTGTTTCGTCACCAAGGACAGAGGTTTACAATCCGAAAACCGTCTTCCCTCACGCGGCGTTGCTGCATCAGAGTTTCCTCCATTGTGCAATATCCCCCACTGCTGCCTCCCGTAGGAGTCTGGGCCGTGTCTCAGTCCCAATGTGGCCGTTCAACCTCTCAGTCCGGCTACCGATCGTCGCCTTGGTGGGCCTTTATCTCACCAACTAGCTAATCGGACGCGAGTCCATCTTTCAGCGGATTGCTCCTTTGATATTCAGACCATGCAGCCCAAATATGTCATGCGGTATTAGCGTCCGTTTCCAGACGTTATCCCCCTCTGAAAGGCAGGTTACTCACGCGTTACTCACCCGTCCGCCACTAAATTAAGCTCAACACCCACCACTCGGTAAGGCGTCCCCACCAAACAAAGTGTTCGGTGTTAAACTTAATTCCGTTCGACTTGCATGTGTTAGGCACGCCGCCAGCGTTCGTCCTGAGCCAGGATCAAACTCTCTAAAATATTGTATATAATCGCCCGAAGGCGTTTATATCGTAATACTCAGAGTTTTTGAAGAGCTCTAAATACGATACACTAACGTGTATTTTCGTTGTCTTTTAAAGTGACAACCAACTTCGTCCGAAAGTACATTCTATACTCTCAAGTTCATTACGGGTTCCTTAATTCTATCGTTGTTTAATTTTCAAGGTCCTGTCTCCGTCAAACTGTACAAGGAGAACGCTTTGAAGTCTATCATATTTCAGTGGACTTGTCAAGCATTTTGTTCCCGTTTTTCGACGGCTTCACTATAATACCACTTCCATTATACATTGTCAACGCTTTTTTCAGTATTTTATGAAACTTTCAAGATTTTGCTGTATATTGCAGGATTTATAGATGTTTGGTATAATAAACCTATTGTCTCTATTAACAGGAGGGCAGACTATGCCAATCAAAATACAGGAAAATCTTCCGGCAGTGGAAGTGCTGGAGTCGGAAAATATATTTGTTATGACGCATCAGCGCGCAATCACACAGGATATCCGCCCGCTGAAAATCGTAATCCTCAATCTGATGCCCACAAAGATCGATACGGAAACACAGCTTCTGCGGCTTTTGGGAAATTCCCCTTTACAGGTGGATGTCGAACTGATGCAGATGGCGACGCATATTTCCAAGAATACTTCGGCGTCGCATCTCAACACCTTCTATAAAACATTTGACGAATTGAAGGACGAAAAATTCGACGGTATGATTATTACGGGTGCCCCTGTCGAAAACCTGACGTTTGAAGAAGTCGATTATTGGGACGAGCTCTGCAAAATCATGGACTGGAGCAGGCGCAACGTTTATTCTACTCTGCACATCTGCTGGGGAGCTCAGGCCGGCCTTTATTATCACTTCGGAGTGCCGAAATATCAGCTGCCCGAAAAGCTTTCCGGCGTATTTCTTCACCATCTGCTCGACTGCCGGCATCCGCTGGTCCGCGGCTTTGACGACGATTTCTTTTCGCCGCATTCCAGAAATACCGAAGTCAGGATGGAGGATATTGAAAAAATAGAGAATTTGATTGTCCTGACCGCTTCGGAGGAAGCCGGAGTCCATATTATCGCCAGAAAGAACGGCAGGCAGTTCTTTGTCACCGGCCACCTGGAGTACGACTGCAACACGCTGTCCAATGAATATTTCCGGGATCTGAGAAAAGGGATCCATCCCCATATTCCAAAACATTATTTCCCGAATGACGACGTCACACAGGAACCTCCCTTTGTCTGGCGCAGCCATGCAAACCTTCTGTTTATCAACTGGCTGAACTACTACGTATACCAGCAGACGCCGTACGATCTGAAAGATCTTACCGATAACTGAAAAGAGCTCTCCGCTGCTGGCGGAGAGCCCTTTTTTTAGTTTATGCTGAAACTCACGACAATTTTTCGCGCAATTGATTCAAAATCACTTTTTCACGCCGGGACACCTGTACCTGCGTCATGCCGAGCGCCTCTGCGGTCTGCGTCTGCGTCCGACTTTTGAAATAGCGGAAAACGATGATGCTTCGATCTTTGGGCGGAAGCTCCGTAACGACCTGTTTCAGGGATAGCAGCTCCGCGATTTTGTCGTCACCGCTTTCCACGCTCACATCGATCTGGCCTCCCCCCTCTTCCGGAGAGGCGGTGAGCGAAAGCGGAAGCTGGGAAGCCCCGAGCGCCTGGGCGGCCTCGGCGGGTTCCACATCCAGAAGCTCCGCAAGCTCGCTGACAGTCGGTGTGCGTCCTTCCCGTTCGCTGAAGGCAGACGATTCTCGCGCGGCGCGCATGGCCAGTTCTTTCAGCCCCCTGCCGACCTTGATTGCGCCCCCGTCACGGAAAAGGCGTCTGATTTCCCCCAGAATGACCGGGACGGCATAAGTGGAAAACCTGACCCCACGCTCACTGTCGAAATTGTCCACAGCCTTGACAAGGCCCAGACAACCGGCCTGAAAAAGGTCGTCGTATTCCACCCCGCGTCCTTTGAAATGCTTGACGCAGGCGTGTACAAGACCGATATTATCGTTTATTGTCTGCTCTCTGTCCATATTAATGGTTCTTTTCCGTCCGGCGGCGCTGGATGGTTTTACTCATGGTGACCGACGTTCCGCGCCCCGGCTTGGAGGTCACTCTCAGAACATCCATGAAACTCTCCATGACGGCAAAACCCAGCCCCGCGCGTTCTTCGTCCTCGGAAGTGCTGAAAAGCGGCTGCATGGCCTGTTCGATATCTTCGATGCCGCAGCCCTTGTCCCGGATGCGGATGCTGATTCTGCCGTTCTCGTATAATTTACAGGTTATGTATATGGTTCCTAAGGTGTTGCGGTAGGCGTGAACAATACAGTTGGTAACCGCTTCTGAAACTGCTGTTTTAATATCGCTCAGTTCATCGATCGTAGGGTCAAGCTGTGCGGCAAATGCCGCGACCGCCGCCCTTCCGAAGGATTCGTTCGCCGAACAGCTTGGGAAGGAGACCGTCATTTCATTAATTGGCTTCATGAATCTTCACATCCTTTACAATACTGCATAGCTGGTTTAAACCTGCAAGCGAAACGATTTTTTCTATTTTCGGCTGTAGATTTGCGATTCTGACACTGCCGCCCCAAATCTGCATCAGCTTGCAGCGCCCCATAATCAGCCCCACACCGGAACTGTCCATAAACTGCACCCCTGAAAAATCAAGCGTAAGCAGTTTCGGCTTTACTTTCGACGCCGCCTCGTCAATGGCGCCGCGGATTTCCCGTGCGGAATGATGGTCGATCTCGCCGCTCAGCACAGCGGTCATCTCGCCATCCTTCAGTATTAGTCTGACACCCATGCGGATCCCTCCATGATATATGTAATCTTATTAGTATCGGCAGATTTAAGACCTGTTATTCATGAATTTAGAAAATCGGCAATAAAAAAAGCCCTTAACTATAAAGATAAGGGCTTTTGTGTAAAATTTTACTCGAAATTTGCGGACAGGCTGTTTTTATTTTGCATGAAGCAGATTAACAATGCGCGGCCGGATATCGCCCGCAAGGTAGAGCGAGCCGCAGATCAACAGCGCGCTGTTCCCATCCAGCAGGGAAAATGCCTTTGCGAGGGCCGCGTCGGCGGTTTGCGCGGGCTCTGCGTCCGTACCGATTTTTTGAAAATGCTCCGCAAGCGATTGTGCGTCCAGCGCGCGGGGACTGGACGGCGCCAGCGTAAACACCTTGGAAAACAGCCCTGTAAAATTCCGTACGGCGCCGGTAACGTCCTTGTCGGCAAGCATGCCCACAATGGCTATGATTTTCCGATCATCGAAATATTTTCCGACCGCTTTCGCCAGCGCGGCGGTACCGCCGGGATTGTGCGCGCCGTCCAGCACGATCAGCGGGTCGGCGGAAAGCACCTCCATCCGGGCGGGGAAGCTTGCCGAGGAAAATCCCGCCTCAATGCTGTGGTCGGCAATCTGGTACCCCTGTTTTTTCAGTTCCTCGATCACGGCCAGCGCGGTCACCGCGTTTTTTACCTGGTGTTCCCCGAGGAACGGCAGACTGACCAGAAGTCCGCGGTACTCGAGCCCGGTTCCGCTGATATTCATAGACAGCACTTCCACACTGTCCGTATCGGCCGGGACAAAGCGGTTTTTGCGCTCTTCCGCCGTACTCCTGATGACCGCAAGCGCTTCCGGATCCTGTCCGGGCGAGCACACGGTCACGCCGTTTTCCTTGATAATGCCGCATTTTTCATAGGCGATTTTTGCGAGGGTATCGCCCAAAATCGCGGTGTGGTCAAGAGAAATTGACGTAATCACGGACACAAGCGGGGTAGAAATGACGTTCGTCGCGTCCAGACGGCCGCCGAGCCCTACCTCCAGTACGACGATATCGCACTGGTTCTCTGCGAACCATTCCATCGCCAGCGCAGTAATCAGTTCAAATTCCGTAATGATCTCGCCGTTCTCCGCCATCTGGTCCACAAGGGGAAAGATTTTTTCCACAAGGGCGCTCAGCTCCTCACGGCCGATCATTTCACCGTTGATCTGCATTCTTTCGCAGAAATCCGTGACAAAAGGAGAAATAAACAGCCCTGTTTTATACTGGGATTTTTTCAGCACCGAGGCAATCAGCGCACAGGTGGAGCCTTTCCCGTTGGTGCCGGCCACGTGAACGAATTTCAGTCTGTCCTGCGGATTTCCGAGCAGGGCAAGAAGCTTCTCCACCCTTTCGAGCCCCGGTCTGGAGCCGAAGCGGAGCAGGCTTTCTATCTTTTGAAGCGCTTCCTCATACGTTATCATTTTTACGCCTACTTTTCTGAAAATATATATTACAGCAATTCCATTTCAGTTTGCGGGACAAAACACGTTTTTTTCCCGCCTTTGGCGGAAAAAACGCAAACTTGTTGCAGAATCAACTGGAAATGTTGTAAGAAAGACGGAAAAGGCGGACAAACGTCCGCCTTACGATTATTTTAAAGCTTCGATACCGGACTGGATCAGCGCAATATGGTCGCGCAGCTTGTCGGCGTTCTGTCTGACGCCTTCCACTACGTTCGCAGGAGCCTTCGACATGAATTTCTCGTTAGCAAGCTTCTCCTGTGCGTTCTGATACTGCTTCTGTGCGGATTCCAGCTCTTTGGTCAGGCGCTCAAGCTCCGCCTTTTTGTCCACCAGCTCGGACATGGGGATGTACAGCTTCGCATTGGCCGTGACAATGGTCGCCGCGCCGTCGAGTTGATAATCGGCCCCGATTTCCACCTCCGTGGCATAGGCGAGCTTTTTGATGATTTCCCTGCCGTCTTCAAACATGGCGGCGTCGCCGGCGGCAATATAGAGATGGGTTTTGCGTGAAGGCGGCACGTTCATTTCGGAACGGCGGTTGCGGACGGCGCGCACTGCTTCCATAATGCTGCGCATGTTCTCCGCGGCCTGCGGGAAGCAATGGCTTTCCTCGTACTGCGGCCAGCGGGACACCATGATGGACTCGCCCTCGTGCGGAAGCGTCTGCCAGATTTCCTCGGTAATATACGGCATAAACGGATGCAGCAGCTTCAGGGTGCCGCTCATAACCCAGACAAGCACCTGACGCACGCCCTGCGCGGTTTCCCGATCATCGGAATTCAGGCGGATTTTCGCAATTTCAATATACCAGTCGCAGAATTCGTCCCAGAGGAAATCGTAAAGCTTCTGTACGGCGATCCCGAGCTCGAAGTGCTCCAGGTTTTCCGTGATCTCCTTCGTCACGCGGTTGAAAGAATCGATGATCCACCGATCTTCCATCGCAAGGTTCGCGGGAAGCTCATTCTTTACGTCATGACCGTCGATATTCATGAGGATAAAGCGCGAGGCGTTCCAGATTTTATTGGCAAAATTGCGGCTGGACTCCACCTTCTCGTCGGAAAAACGCATATCGTTTCCGGGGCTGTTGCCCGTTGCGAGCGTAAAGCGGAGCGCATCCGCGCCGAATTTTTCAATAATTTCAAGCGGGTCTATCCCGTTGCCCAGCGACTTGCTCATTTTTCTACCCTTTGCGTCGCGGACAAGTCCGTGAATCAGGACGGTATGGAACGGGACTTCCCCCATCTGCTCAATGCCGGAGAAAATCATGCGGGCTACCCAGAAGAAAATGATATCGTAGCCGGTGACAAGGGTATCGGTCGGATAGAAGTATTTCAGGTCCTCGGTTTTGTCCGGCCAGCCGAGGGTGGAAAACGGCCAGAGTGCGGAGCTGAACCAGGTGTCAAGAGTGTCCTCGTCCTGTTTCAGATTTTTAGAACCGCATTTTGGGCAGGTGCGGGGCTCTTCGCGGGAAACGACCGTTTCCCCGCAGTCCTGGCAGTACCACGCGGGAATGCGGTGGCCCCACCAAAGCTGGCGGGAAATACACCAGTCCTTGATGTTTTCCATCCAGTGGTCGTAAATCTTTTCAAAACGGTCGGGAACAAACTTCACTTTCCCGTCCTTTACTTCCTGAAGAGCGGGCTGAGCCAGCGGCTTCATCTTTACAAACCACTGCTTGGAAACGCGCGGCTCCACAACGGTGCCGCAGCGGTAGCAGGAGCCGACATTGTGCTTGATCGGTTCGACCTCGACAAGGAAGCCCTGTGCCTTGAGGTCCTCCACGATCTGTTTGCGGGCCTCCATGGCGGGCATACCGGCGTATTTCCCGGCGTTTTCATTCATATTGCCGCCGTCATCCATGACATTGATGATCGGCAGATCGTGGCGCAGACCGACTTCAAAGTCGTTCGGGTCGTGGGCCGGGGTGATTTTCACCACGCCGGTTCCGAAATCGCGCTCAACATAAGTATCCGCAATCAGCGGGATTTCGCGGTTCACAAGAGGGAGAACCAGCGTCTTCCCCACCAGACCCGCATAACGTTCGTCTTCGGGATGTACCGCGACCGCGGTATCGCCCAGCATTGTCTCCGGACGGGTGGTAGCCAGCTGAATGTAGCCGCTGCCGTCCTTGAAAGGATAGCGCAGGTGCCAGAAGAAACCGTCGTGCTCGCTGAACTCCACTTCCGCGTCGGAAATAGAGGTGCGGCAGTGCGGACACCAGTTGATGATGCGTTCCCCGCGGTAGATCAGGTCCTTTTCGTACAGTCTTACAAAAACCTCCCGGACGGCTTTGGAGCAGCCCTCGTCCAGGGTAAAACGCTCGCGTTCCCAGTCGCAGGAGGAACCCAGCTTTTTCAGCTGTTCAATGATTCTTCCGCCGTATTTTTCCTTCCATTTCCACGCGCGTTCCAAAAAAGCCTCGCGGCCGATTTCGTCTTTGGTAATGCCCTCTTTGCGCATTGCCTCGACGATTTTCGCCTCTGTGGCAATGGAAGCGTGGTCGGTTCCCGGCAGCCAGAGCGCCGAATAGCCCTGCATCCTTCTCCAGCGGATCAGGATATCCTGCAGGGTTTCGTCCAGAGCATGTCCCATATGGAGCTGGCCGGTAATGTTCGGGGGCGGAATCACAATGGTATATGGCTGCTTCTCGGGGTCCGGCTCGGCGTGAAAATAGCCGCCGGAGAGCCAGAAGTCATAAATTCTGTCCTCCACTTCCTGTGGGTCATAGGTTTTTGCAAGTTCCCTGCTCATATATTTTCCTCCTGAATTTTATCCCTTAAAATGATGGCATACCCCTTCATTCCCCGCGGCGCGCCTGGTGCGCCGCCACGGAAAGCAACTTGTTTATTATGGCATTCCATGGGTCGTTTGTCAATTTTTTCAGCTTGCCGGAACCGGTTTGACGGAGCTGCCGATCACGGTGCTGTCAAGGATGACGGCAATGCAAAGGCACAGCAGGACATTGGACTGATTGGCGATATCGACGGCGAAACAGTCGCCGTTTTCGTTCCAGCACCGGCCGTGCGTCATCACGACAGTAGAGTCCACATCGATCAGGTCATAGGAACGCGTCAGAAGATCGCCGCGAAAGCTCCAGCCGACGCCTTTGATTTTAATGGGCTGCTTCGACGAGGCAAGGTTCAGCGTCACGCGCGCGCGCTCCTTGTCCCCGATAAAAACGGAGTACCTCGACATGGCCGAAATCCCCAGACTGAAGATGCGGGCCGCCTCGTTTTGGTTGTTGTCAATCAGGTAGACCTTGCTGCCGATGGACAACGAATCACCGGTAACACTGTAGACAGACTGACCAAGAGCATCTATTACGGTAAAAAGAGCTTCCGTACCGGTGCTCTGTTTAATGTAAAATTTCATGCGCCGGCCTCCCTGTTTGAAATCGATTATTAATGCTTATCATATCATTTTTGTACCGTATAGGCAACCGCCTTTCCGTATAAATATGGAAAAGGCAGAGCGGATTTCCATTGACGTACCTGTGCGGATATACTACAATAAACGGGATCGGAGGTGCTGTTTTGAAAAAATTCCTTCCTCTCAGGCGAATCCGGCTCCTTGCGTTTGCGCCGGCTGCCTTGCTGCTTACCCTTGCCGCGCAAAACCGTCCCGATTTTGCGGAATGGTACGCAAACACCATTTATCCCGTCTTGTCACGCGGGATAAACCGCGTCACTTCCCTTGTCCCGTTTTCCGTTATGGAGGCCCTGATTGTCCTTCTTTGCGCGGGCGCCGTTTTTTATATGATTTTCTTTATTGCCAAAATCATACATAACCGCGGAAAACGAAGAAAAATATTTTCTCTTTTCGCAATTAACCTGATATGCATTGCCAGTGTGCTGTATTTTATGTTTGTGGTTTCCTGCGGAATCAATTATTACCGCTATCCCTTCGCGCAGACCTGCGGGCTGGAAATCCGGCCTTCGTCCAAGACCGAGCTGACGGCGCTCTGTACCGACCTTGCTGATCGGGCAAACGAGCTGCGCAAAGGAGTCCAAACCGACCGGAACTCCGTTATGCGGCTGAACACGGAGGATATTGAGGCAACGGCAAAAAAGGCGAGAACGGCGTTTGACGCGGTCAGCGGGGACTATCCGCTTCTGCGCGCGGGGTACGGTCCGCCGAAGCCGGTGTTTTTCTCCCGGCTGATGTCCTACTGCGACACTACGGGCATTTTTTTTCCGTTTACCTTTGAAGCGAATGTCAACGTGGATATCCCGGATTATTCCATCCCGCTGACAATGTGCCACGAGCTTTCCCATCTGCGCGGATATATGCGCGAGGACGAGGCGAATTTCATCGGCTACCTTGCCTGTGAAAAAAGCGGGGACGCGGATTTCCGGTATTCGGGGACGATGCTTGCCTATATCTATGCTTCCAACGCGCTTTACGGCACCGACCCGTCGGCGGCAAATCAGATTTACGGAACCCTGAGCGACGGCGTCAGACGCGATCTGGAAAACAATTCCGCGTACTGGAAGCAGTTTGAGGGACCGGTCGCCACCGCTGCCGACCATGTCAACGATTCTTATCTGAAGGCGAACAAACAGACGGACGGCATAAAAAGCTACGGCCGGATGGTCGACCTGCTGCTCGCCGAATACCGCACAAAAAAAGGAGCCGGCTGAAAGGCTCCTTTTTTAATCGATACTTAAAACGGCTGTTCAGGCAGCGCCGCGCTCAGGGAGCCGAATCGGAAGCAGTTTCTGAAGCGCCGTCCGGCGCAGGCCCTTTGCTGACGACAATGGAGACCTGGGACCCGTAGGCCATCTGACTGCCCTCCTGCACATCCTTGTAGCCGATGACCATCCCTTTTTCCACGCCGGAGCTGTATTCCTCCGTTTTGGTGGGCGTAAAGCCGGCCGAGGTGACCGCTTCCGAAGCTTCCGCAAGCGTTTTCCCCGCGATCGGCGGAAGAGTGCGCACGGCAGCCCCTTCGCTGACAACGACTACGATCGCCGTCCCCCTTGCCATTTTCGTGCCCGCGGCGGGCGACTGGGAAATGATGCTGCCCTCGGGAATGGTATCGCTGAACTGCTTACTGGACAGAAGCACCTGATAATCCTGACTGGAGGAGGATTCGCCCGAATTGGTCTGCTCCTGAAAAACCTGGCCGACCAGATTGGGCGCTTCGATGAGATTCGGGTCGGCGGAATCGGCAGAATCCACGGAATCCAATGTCATTTCCAGCGAGCCCGCGGTTGCGGACTCAACCTGAGAGGTTTCCGAAGCGAGCGTTTCCGTATCACCCCGTCCGGTGTTGGAAATCCAGATAATCCCGACGATGGTGAACACGATCAGGGCGGCCACACAGGTCAGAATGACCCATACGAAATTGGGAACGCCCTTTTTGCCGTCGTCCTCCTCCGGCTCAGGGGCGGACCGGTGAATCCTCTGGGTATCCTCAATGGTCGCCGTGACGGTCGGCGCGGCGGAAAGCTCGGCGCGGAGCCGCTCAAAGGTGGGGGTGCGTTTGTCCGGAGAAACCTGCAGCGCGTTGGCCATCGCCGTTACCACATGGGGCGGCAGGCTGCGCATAATGCTGGTCGGAATCAAAAGCCGCATATCATTGCGCCTTTTTAAGGCCTCCTGCGGCATGGTGCCCGTCAGGGCAAAAAACAGGGACGCGGCAAAGCCATAGACATCCGTCGACTCATTGGGGACATAGTCCATCACATACTGCTCTATGGCGGCGCAGCCGGGAACGAGGTCCGGCGGCAAATCCGTGTCCATCCGGCGGACGGCGCTGATGCAGAAGCTGCCGAGCTTCATCCTGCCGTCCTGCATGATATTCAGGGTATCGGGAGAAATGCCAAGATGCCGGATTCCCGCCGCCTGCATCGAGCTGAGCGCGGACAGAACGGGCATAAAGAGCTGCCTTGCGGCGTTCCAGCTGAGGTTGCCGCCGCTGCGCTCGACAAAATAGCGGAGCGTAATGCTTTCGCTCCACTCGGAAACGGTATAGGCCGTATGATTTTCCTCAAAGATATCGTAAATCTGTACAATGGCGGAAAGCTCGCGCATGTGCGCGATCTCTCTGGAATAATTCAGAAAAGCGGCGAGACATTCGTCAAAGATGATCTCGCTGCCGCCGATCACACGGATATCCGTCCCGTTGGCGGGTCTTTCGCACAGGGTCTGCGGAAAAAACTCGCGCAGTTCAATCGGTATGTTCAGGACCGTATCGTAGCCGATATAGGTGATTCCCTCGCCGTTGCTCTTTTTCGCGCGGCCGACGATATACCGGTTCTGCAGTCTGGTCCTGTACGGAAGCGCATGGCGCATTTGTGGCTCGGAAGAACTGAAGCCGCAGTTGGAACATTCGGTTTTGCCGTTTGTATCGGACATGCAGTTCATGCATAGATTGTCAAAGCCAGTCATCTTGCTTCCTCCATGTTTCACAAATATGGAAAAACTTTCTATATATTCTTAGTCGTCCATATCCGGATTATCCCAGTTGTGCCAAACATTTTGCACGTCGTCGTTGTCCTCAAGGGCATCGAGCAGACGCTGCATTTTTGTAATGGATTCTTCGTCGGTCAGCGTGGTATAGGTGTTCGGCACCATCTCCACTTCCGCGGAAACAAACTCATAGCCTTTCTTTTCAAGGTCGTCGCGCACGCCGCTGAAATCCTCCGGCTCGGTAACAATTTCAAAGACGTCCTCGTCGGCCTGAAAATCGGACGCGCCCGCTTCCAGGCTGTCCTCCATGACCTTGTCTTCCTCAAGGCCTTCCCTTTCGACGACGATCAGACCCTTTTGGGCGAACATAAACGAAACACAGCCGGTGGTGCCGAGGTTGCCGCCGAATTTGTCAAAATAATGGCGGACGTCGCCGGCGGTACGGTTGCGGTTGTCGGTCAGCGTTTCCACAATGACCGCGATGCCGTTCGGGCCGTATCCTTCGTATGTAATGTTTTCATACTTGGTATCGTCCCCGTCTCCGGCAGCTTTTTTGATAATGCGTTCAATATTGTCATTAGGCACATTGTTGGCCTTCGCCTTGGCAACGCAGTCCTTTAATTTCGAGTTGGTGTTGGGGTCCGGGCCGCCGCCCTCTTTTACCGCTACGGCAAGCTCACGGCCGATTTTTGTAAATACCTTCGCTTTTGCGCCGTCTGTCTTTTCTTTTTTACGTTTGATATTATTCCATTTTGAATGGCCAGACATATTTTTTCCTCCCAAATAATAGGTTACATTTTATAATATCACAATTCACATTCTATGGCAAGCGCCAGCTCCCGGGCGGTATTCCGCGCTTTTTCGAACGTTTCGCGGCCTTCGTCAAAATCCGTTCCCGGCCAGACAGCCATGCCCGCGATTGAGGTATTGATGACGGAAAACGCCAGCTTCAGCTGGCGGGCAATAATTTGTGCGCCCTCGCAGTCCTTTGAACCGCAGGTAACCAGCACGGCGGCCAGCTTATGCTTTTCGACCGGGTTCCTGATGCCGAGGGAAAACCGGGCCGCGAAATACCGCTGCGTCCGGTCGATAATCGCCTTGAGCGGCGCGGGTAGGCTGAGGTTGTAAACCGGCGTGGCGACGACGATCACGTCCGCGGCGCGGATCAGCGCGTCGATATCGTCAAAGTCCGGCTGCGAGCATCTTTCTTCCCCGACGCAGACGTTGCAGGCAATACAGGGCGCAATGTTCCGCTCGTAGGCGCTGACGGTCTCGATCCGCGTACTTCCTTCCAGCGGTTTCAGAAATTCGTTCAGAAGCTTCGCAGTGGTTCCGTCCCTGTTGGGGGAACCGAAAAAGACAAGCACCAGCTTCCGCTCCTCCGCATTTTCTTCCCGCACAGCCTCCGCATGCAAACCGACCACCCCTTTCGCAGGAACAATCACAAAGGTCCGGACACCCGGACAATGTTAAGCCTGCTTTAAAAGTTTGTAAAATATCGTTTATCATCTAATTTCAGGAATAACAATATTTAGCATTCTATTATAATAATTGTACCATACAGCCCCGCCGGTGGGAAGAGCAAACCTGTCGAAATCCGTGCGCCGCCGCGGGAGTGATGAAAATTTTCACCGACGGAAAGGCGCGAAACACCCAAAGATTTATAAAGTCTGTCGCTTGACAATGTGGACTATTTTAGGCTAAAATGTATTATTATCGTTCATGGAATAATATAATCAGAAACGGTGGCATTTTATGAAAATCGGCTTAGATGTCGGCTCCACCACGATCAAATGCGTGGTGCTGGACGACAGCAATCAAATCATATATCAATCTTATGAGAGGCATTTTTCCCAGATTACGCAAAAAATGTCGGAGCTTCTCACAAGAATCAATCAGGAACTCCTCAAAGGCGCGAAGGCCCGGCTTACGGTTTCCGGTTCCGCCGGAATGGGAATTTCACAGTCCTGCAAGCTGCCGTTTATTCAGGAGGTTTACGCGACCCGCGTGGCGATCGGGAAGCTGATTCCCGACGCGGACGTCATCATTGAGCTCGGCGGAGAGGACGCGAAAATGCTGTTTTTATCCGGCGGCATGGAGGTCCGCATGAACGGCTCCTGTGCCGGTGGAACCGGCGCTTTTATCGACCAGATGGCGACTCTTTTGAATATCTCGCTGGACGAAATGGATCAGCTGGCGGAGCAGTACGAGAAAATATATACCATTGCCTCGCGCTGCGGCGTGTTCGCAAAGTCGGACGTGCAGCCCCTGCTGAATCAGGGCGCGCGCAAAAGCGACATTTCGGCGAGCATCTTCGCCGCCGTGGCGAACCAGACGATCGCGGGGCTGGCACAGGGCCGGAAAATCGCCGGAAAAGTGATTTATCTGGGCGGGCCGCTCACCTTTTTGCCGCAGCTGCGCGCAAGCTTTGACCAGGCGCTGAAAACGCAGGGCGTATGCCCCGAAAATTCCCTTTATTATGTAGCAATGGGGGCGGCGCTGAGCAGCGACACCGAAATCGACCTGAAAACCGCTCTGGAAAGCATCGCCGCCTACGGCAATACGGCGAATTTTCTTTCCATTCCCCCGCTGTTTGAAACACAGGCGGATTACGACGCCTTTACCCGCCGTCACTCCGAATGCAAAGCGCCGCGCGGCAACGCGGAAACCTACACGGGCGACGCCTACCTCGGGATCGACGCGGGTTCCACCACGGTAAAGGCTGTTTTGCTTGGCGAGGACGGCGAGGTGCTGGATTCCATTTACCGCAGCAACTCGGGCAACCCGGTTCCGATCATCCGGGAATACCTGCTCAGCGTTTCCGACCGCTTCCCGAAAATCCGGATCGCCGCAGGCGCCGTGACGGGCTACGGCGAGGAGCTTTTGAAAAACGCCTTCAATATTGACTTCGGCATCGTGGAAACGGTGGCGCACTTTACGGCTGCCAAATGTTTTCTGCCCAACGTCGATTTTGTCATCGACATCGGCGGACAGGATATGAAATGCTTTAAAATCCGCAACGGAGCAATCGACAACATCTTTCTGAACGAAGCCTGCTCCTCCGGCTGCGGTTCTTTTTTACAGACCTTCGCCAACACGCTCGGCTATGAGATAGAGGATTTCGCGAAGCTGGGCCTGTTTGCGAAGCACCCGGTGGATTTGGGTTCCCGCTGCACCGTGTTCATGAACTCGCAGGTCAAGCAGGCGCAGAAGGACGGGGCGACCACCGAGGATATTTCCGCCGGCCTTTCCGTCAGCGTGGTAAAAAACGCGATCTACAAGGTCATCCGCGCGGCTTCAGCCGAGGAGCTGGGCCGAAACATTGTGGTACAGGGCGGCACCTTCCTGAACGACGCGGTGCTGCGCGTGTTTGAAAACGAGCTGGGCGTCAACGTTTCCCGCCCGGATATTTCCGGCCTGATGGGCGCTTACGGAGCGGGAATCTACGCCAGAGCCCATTCAAACGGGCAGAGCGCGATCATCGGCAGGGAGGAACTGGAAAACTTCCAGCACGACGTCAGGGTCACCTCCTGCGGGCTGTGCAACAACCACTGCCGGCTGACCATCAACATTTTCGGCGGAAACCGGCGCTTTATCGGCGGAAACCGCTGCGAAAAGCCGGTGACGAAGCGCACGTCAGAGGATGAGCTCAACATGTACGCCTATAAGCTCGGGGTGCTGCGATCTTACCAGCCCATACCGGGCAGAAGGGGCAAAATCGGCATTCCGATGGGGCTGAATCTCTATGAGCTTCTCCCCTTCTGGCACACCTTTTTTACCAAGCTCGGCTTTGAGGTAACGCTCTCTCCCCTTTCCAGCAGGGAGCTTTACATCGAGGGCCAGAGCACCATTCCTTCCGATACGGTGTGTTTCCCCGCAAAGCTGATGCACGGGCATGTGCAGGCTTTGATCGACGAGGGTGTCAAAAATATTTTTTACCCCTGTATGTCGTATAATTTCGACGAGGGTCTGGGCGACAACCACTACAACTGCCCCGTCGTCGCCTATTATCCGGAGGTCATTTCCGCAAACATGAGCATGTCGGAAGGCTTCCACTTTATCCACGACTATGTGGGAATCCACAGAAAACGCGACTTCCCGAAAAAGATGCACGGGATTCTTTCCGGATATTTTGACGATATCTCCCTTTCCGAGGTGAAAGAAGCGGCAAAAGAAGCATACCGCGAATACGACGGCTATTTTGCGAAAATACACGAAAAGGGCGACCAGATCATTGCCGAAGCGCAGAAGCAGCGAAAGCCGATCATCGTCCTGAGCGGAAGGCCCTACCATCTTGACCCGGAAATCAACCACGGCATCGACAAACTGATCGTCAGCCTGGGCGCGGCGGTCATTTCGGAAGACGTGCTGAGCGATAAGGTAAAACGCTTCCACACCACGGTTCTGAACCAGTGGACCTATCACGCAAGGCTGTACGCGGCCGCCGAATACATCGGCGACAAGCCCGACATGAACCTTGTCCAGCTCGTTTCGTTCGGCTGCGGCGTAGACGCCATTACCACCGACGAAGTGCGCAGCATTCTGGAAGCGAACGACAAAATTTACACACAGATCAAAATCGATGAAATTACGAATCTCGGCGCGGTAAAGATCAGGCTGCGCAGCCTCTTTGCCGCTCTGGAGAAATGAGGTGATTCTTTGGCGGAACTGAAATTCAGCAAGGACGGACGCTTGCTTTTTACAAAGGAAATGAAAAAGGAATATACCATCCTCTGCCCCATGATGGCTCCCATCCATTTTCAGCTGATCGTAAACGTGCTGAACAACTGCGGATACCATATTGAGCTTTTGACGAACGACGGCCCGAACGTTGTGCAGGAGGGCCTGAAATATGTCCATAACGACACCTGCTACCCCGCTTTGCTGGTCATCGGCCAGTTTATCGATGCGCTTCACTCGGGGAAATACGACCTGGACCGCACCGCGCTGATTATTACCCAGACGGGCGGCGGCTGCCGCGCGTCCAACTATATCCATCTTCTGCGCAAGGCGCTGAAAAAGGCCGGACTGGAACGGGTTCCGGTTGTTTCGCTCAATATGTCCGGGCTGGAAAGCAACCCCGGATTTACGCTGACCCTGCCGATGCTGCGGAAATTTATCGCGGGACTTGTCTACGGCGACGCGCTGATGCAGCTGGACAACCAGACGAAGGCATATGAAACGATCCCCGGCGAGAGCGGCAGGATGGTCAAAAAATGGACGGACGCCCTGACAGAGCAGTTCAATCAGGGGCAGGGTCTGTCGCTGAAACAGCTGAAAGAAAACCTCCATCAAATCGTTCACGATTTCGCGCAGATCGAAATCGACCGCAGGCCGAAAATCAAGGTCGGCATTGTCGGGGAAATCTATGTGAAATATTCCGCGCTGGGCAACAATCATCTGGAAGATTTCCTCGCGGAACAGGATTGTGAGGTAAACGTGCCGGGCATCCTGAATTTCGGCCTTTTCAAGGTCGACAACCGGCTGGAGGATATCAAGCTGTACGGCGGGAACAAGGCAAAGTACGTGGTCGTCAAGGCATTGATGGACTATCTGCTGAAAATGCAGGACATCCTGATCCGCGCGGTGAAAACCGAGTCCCGCTTTCTGGCGCCGGAGCCCTACGCCCACACGAAAAGCCTGGTGAAAAACGTCATCGGCTACGGCAACAAGATGGGAGAAGGCTGGCTTCTGACCGCGGAAATGCTGGAGCTGGTCGAACAGGGCTATGAGAATATCGTGTGCACACAGCCGTTCGGCTGCCTGCCGAATCACATCTGCGGCAAGGGCATGATTCACCGGATTAAAGCGGTGGACGAACGGTCCAATATTGTCCCCATCGACTACGATCCGAGCGCGACGCGTGTCAATCAGGAAAACCGGATCAAGCTGATGCTGGCCGTCGCCAGGGAGAAGCTTGCTTCACAAACGAATGAAGAGACGGAGAACAAATCATGAAAAAATTAGTCAGTGAATTTAAAGAATTTGCCATGCGCGGAAACGTCATGGATATGGCGGTCGGCGTTGTCATAGGCGCTGCGTTCGGGAAAATCGTGTCCTCGCTGGTAGCCGACATCATTATGCCCGTGCTTTCGCTGGTTACCGGCAGAATCAATTTGACGGCTTTGGCGATGACCATTCCCGCGGCGATGGGAAGTCCCAAACCGATTATCATTACTTACGGAAATTTCCTGCAGACGGTGCTGGATTTCATTGCTGTCGCTTTTTCCATTTTCCTTGTCATTAAGGCATCCAACCGCCTGAAGCGGAAAAAGGAAGAGACCCCGCCCGCCGCCCCGGAAATCAGCCGGGAAGAAGCGCTGCTGATGGAAATCCGCGACCTGCTGAAAAAGGAAAACTGACAGAAAAACACCGTGTAAAACACATCCCCAGCCGGCATTGCTGTCGGCTGGGGATTTTTATCGTCCTGTTAACGCGGATTACCGGTTCCATTTCTCGCTCAGCGCGTTGATCTGGTCGGCAAATTTGGCAAGGTCCTTGTTCGCGCCGCCCTCGTTTCGCTGTATCACCTGTACCAGCCGCTTTCCGGCCTCCGTCAGGCGGGCAAACGGAGCGGAGAATTTCTTTCCCCTGTCCTCCCTGCGCGGGCTGCGCAGCTCCGGCGCGACACCCTCTTCCAGAATACTGTTTTCCGCCAGGTCAAAGGAGGCTTCAAAATTGGGGACAATCGCGTTGTAGCCCAGCTGCCGCAGGGTGTCGCCGAACATCTCGCTGACCTGCAGTTCCCCGTGAACCACGAACACGCGTTTCGGTTTGGGGTCAAACGCCTGAATCCACTGAATCAGGCCCGCACGGTCTGCGTGCGCGGAAAGCGCCCGGAAATTGTAAATATGCGCCTGTACCGTGATTTCTTCGCCGAAAAGCTTCACCTGATCGATCCCGTCGACCAGCATTCTGCCCAGGGTGCCGTTGGCCTGATAGCCCACAAACACGACCGCGCATTCCGGCCGCCACAGATTATGCTTGAGGTGGTGGCGGATTCGTCCGGCTTCGCACATGCCGCTGGAGGAAATGATGACCTTGGGTACATTGTCCATATTCAGCGCTTTGGATTCCTCCACGCTGGCACAGATATTCAGGTTGGAAAAACGAATCGGCTCAAATCCGGCCCTGATGACCTTGACGGCGGCATCGTCGGCGTAACCGTCCAGATTGCCGCCGTAGATTTTAGTTGCTTCCGCCGCAAGCGGACTGTCCACATAAACCGGAAAATCCGGGTTGCTTCTGACAAGGCCGCGTTCCTTCATCTCACGGATATAGTAAAGCAGCTCCTGCGTGCGGCCAACCGCAAAGCTGGGGATGACCACGTTGCCCCCGTCGGAAAGGGTTTTATCGAAAACCTCGGCGAGCTTCGGGACATAGTCGTCCATCTTCTCGTGATCGCGGTCGCCGTAGGTCGATTCCATCAACACATAATCCGCTTCCCGGATATACTGCGGGTCGCGGATGATCGGCTGGTTTTTGTTGCCGATGTCCCCGGAAAAGACGATTTTTTTCGTTTTGCCGTGCTCCGTCAGCCACATTTCCACCGCTGCGGAGCCGAGCAGGTGACCGGCGTCCGTAAAGCGGAACCGGACCCCTTCGCAAAGCTCCACCATTTCCCCATAGGAAAACGGGACCAGCCGGTTCAGCGTTTCCTGCGCGTCCTCCACGGTGTAAATCGGCTCTTCCGGTTCGCGCCCGGCACGCCTTCCCTTCCGGTTCTCGTTGATCGCGTCCATCTCCTGTATGTGGGCGCTGTCGCGCAGCATGATGGAAAGCAGCTTGCAGGTCGCCCCGGTCGCGTACATTTTCCCGTCGTAGCCGTTTTTGACCAGAAGCGGCAGCCGTCCGCTGTGGTCAATATGCGCGTGCGTTACGATGACATAATCGATCTGGGACGCATAAAAAGGCAGCCTGTGGTTGTCGTCCTCGTCGGCGCCCTGCTGCAGGCCGCAGTCGATCAGTATTTTTCTTCCGTTTATAAGTAAGCAGTGGCAGCTTCCGGTGACCTCTTTGTCCGCACCGTAAAATATCAGTTGCATCCTCTATTCTCCTGTCTGTGTATTTTTCATGGACAAAATAAGCTCGACCGGGCAATGGTCGCTGCCCATCACCTCCGGGTGTATGTTGCTGGCCTCGATTCTGTCGCGGATGGAGTCGGACACAAGAAAATAATCGATCCGCCACCCCGCGTTTTTCTCCCTTGCCTTGAACATATAAGACCACCACGTATAGGCGCCTGTTTCCTCCGGGTGCAGGTAACGGAAGGTGTCCGTAAACCCGGCGGCGAGCAGCTCCGACATCTTTTCGCGTTCCTCGAAGGAAAAGCCCGCGTTGCCGACATTGGTTTTCGGATTTTTCAGATCGATCTCATTGTGTGCCACATTCATGTCCCCGCACACAACGACCGGTTTTTTCGCGTCGAGCCGTTTCAGATAAGCGCGGAAAGCGTCCTCCCAGCGCATCCGGTATTCAATGCGCACCAGATCCCGCTGGGAATTGGGCGTATACACCGTTACAAGGTAAAAATCCTCAAATTCCAGCGTGATGGAACGCCCTTCGCCGACATGCTCCGGGTCGTCGATATCATAACCGACGGAAAGAGGTTCTATTCTGGTGAAAACAGCCGTGCCGGAATAGCCCTTCTTTTCCGCGGAATTCCAGTACTGCCGGTAGCCCGGCAAAACGATTTCCGCCTGCTCCGGCTGCATTTTCGTTTCCTGAATGCACACGGCGTCGGCGTCGGCCGACTGAAAATAGTCCGTAAAGCCCTTGTTCAAACAGGCGCGAAGCCCGTTGACATTCCATGATATCAGCTTCAATCCTTCATCCCCCATTTTTTTATTTCCGTCTCCGGCCTGCCGGAGGAACCATTCATTTTCGGTTGAGCAAACACTTTTTGAGTATTATACCATATTCAAATCGAAAAGAGTAAATAATTTTCCTCAGGACTTCCGCGAAAAGCATAAGAGGCGGTGAAAGCGCAATACTTCTTCTATCAAAAATATGCCTTGAACGAAGCCTGCATTCCCGCTATAATAGGGATATGACTTTTTAAAGAATTGATGGAGGAAGATTATGAAAAATCCAATTGTTACCATTCAAACAGGCCGCGGCACGATCAAAATGGAGCTTTATCCCGAAATTGCTCCGAACACCGTAAAGAACTTTATTTCCCTTGTCAAAAAAGGATTTTATGACGGAACCATCTTTCACCGCGTAATCCCCGGATTCATGATTCAGGGAGGCGACCCGGAAGGCACCGGAATGGGCGGCCCCGGCTACAGCATCAAAGGAGAATTCCGCTCCAACCGTTTTCAGAACGACCTGAAGCACTCGAAGGGCGTCATTTCCATGGCGAGGTCCATGAGCCCGAACAGCGCGGGGTCCCAGTTCTTTATCATGGTCGCCGACGCGCCGCACCTTGACGGGGAATACGCCGCCTTCGGCAAGGTGATCGAGGGAATGGAGGAAGCGGAGCGCATTGTGTCGGTTCGCCGCGACTACAGGGATAAGCCGTATGAAGACGAAATGATGAAGAGCGTTACTGTCGATACGTTCGGAGAGGAATACGGCGAACCCGAAAAACAGTAACGGAAGAAATGATATTAGGAGCATGCAATGTCGATTTTTAAAAAATTTATAAGATACTATCAACCGTACCGGGGAATGTTTTACTTCGATATGTTCTGTGCGCTGATTGTGTCGGCGGTTGACGTCGCGTTTCCGCAGATTCTGAACTTTCTGACCAAGGGTCTGTTTGCACAGGAAGCGCACACCATTTTGAAGAATCTCCCGTGGATTGCCGCTGGCCTTCTGGTCATGGAGCTGATCCGCCTCGGCTGCCAGTACTACATTACCAGCTGGGGCCACGTTATGGGCGCCAGAATGGAAAGCGACATGAGACAGGACCTGTTTGACCACCTGCAGCGCCTTTCCTTTTCGTATTACGACCGCAACAACACCGGGGAAATGATGAGCAAGCTTGTGTCCGACCTGTTCGACATCAGCGAGCTTGCCCACCACGGGCCGGAAAACATTTTGATTTCGCTTTTGAAAATCGTGGGAAGCTTTGCGCTGATGATGATCATCAACGTCCCGATGACCCTGATTCTGCTGGGAGTAACGCTGATTATGATTGTTTTCAGCATCCACCAGAACCGGAAAATGCGTGCGGTGTTCATGGACAACCGCAAAAAAATCGCGGGTGTCAATTCCCGCGTGCAGGACAGCCTGGCCGGTATCCGGGTGGTAAAAAGCTTTGGCAACGAGGAGCTGGAGCAGGCAAAATTCAACGAAAGCAACCTGAAATTTCTGGACTCAAAAGAGAGCAGCTACCGGGTGATGGGAAGCTTCCGCGCGGGTACCTCGTTTTTTGAGGGACTGCTCTTTCTGACCGTGCTGGTCAGCGGCGGCCTGTTTATTGCGCAGGGCTCCCTGCACGTTGCCGATCTGGCCGTCTACGCTCTGTACATCAACATTATTATCAACCCCATTGACATACTGATAGAATTTACCGAACAGTTCCAAAAGGGCTACTCCGGCTTCAAGCGCTTTATCGAAGTGGTGGAAACGGAACCGGAGATTATCGACCGGCCGGGCGCGGCCGAGCTGAAGGACGTGAAAGGCGACATCCGCTATCAAAACGTTTCGTTCAGCTACGATTCCGCGAACGACGTGCTGGAAAATATCAATATTTCGATTGAGGCGGGAAAAACCGTGGCGCTGGTCGGGCCTTCGGGCGGCGGCAAAACCACCCTTTGCTCCCTTTTGCCCCGTTTTTACGACGTCACTGCCGGAAGCGTAACGATCGACGGCACGGATGTGCGCGACATCAAGCTGAAATCCCTGCGCAGCGCGATCGGGATCGTCCAGCAGGACGTCTACATGTTTGCGGGCAGCATCAAAGAAAACATTGCCTACGGCAAACCGGACGCGACGGAGGAGGAAATCATCGCCGCCGCAAAGAGCGCGAATATCCACGACTTTATCGCGGGGCTTGACGACGGCTACGACACCTATGTCGGCGAGCGCGGCACGCGCCTTTCCGGCGGGCAGAAGCAGCGTCTGGCCATTGCCCGCGTCTTTCTGAAAAATCCGAAAATCCTGATTCTGGACGAAGCGACCAGCGCGCTGGACAACGAAAGCGAGCGCCACATCCAGAATTCGCTGGAGGAACTGTCCAAGGACAGGACCACCATTGTGATTGCCCACCGGCTCAGCACCATCAGCAACGCGGATGAAATCATTGTGATCGGCGACGAAGGCATTGAGGAACGCGGTACCCATCAGGAGCTGATTGAGAAAAACGGCATCTACGCAAAATACTACAATATGCAGTTTGAAGGGCTGGACGCTTAAAGCTGCAGCATAAAAGGTATCCCCCGCAGCCAGTGGAGGATACCTTTTTTGTCTTATTTGGACCGGAATGTGACCTGATCACCGAACCGGAAGGTTTTATATGTTATCATGAATATACATACTTTGGAATACAAATGGAAAACACAAGTTTACGGTATTTACGGTTGATTCTGCAACAAGATTGTGTTCTTCCCCCCGACTTTGGCGGGAGGAAGAACGTGTTTTATCTAGCAAATTGAAATGGGATCGCTGTAGAAAGAAAGGAGAGGCCATGGATTATCTGATTTCATTTCTGGAAGGGATCATCACATTTATTTCTCCCTGTCTCTTACCCATGCTGCCGATCTATATCTCCTATTTTGCCGGACAGGAAACTCAGAAGCAGAAGGCCCCGGTGATTCGGAATTCCCTTGGGTTTGTGCTTGGCTTTACCCTCGTATTCACGGCAATGGGGGCTTTCGCGGGGACGGTCGGGAGCTTTCTGAAAGAATATCACACCGCGGTGAATCTTGTCACCGGTATGGTCGTCATCCTGTTCGGGTTAAACTTCATGGGGCTGATCAGAATCCCTTTTCTGAATGGAAACCGGCAGCTGACCTTTAAAAAACCGAATATGAATTTCGGGACTTCCGTGCTGTTCGGCGTAATCTTTTCCATTGGCTGGACACCCTGTGTGGGCGCGTTTTTAGGCTCCGCTTTGATGCTTGCCGCATCGAGCGGGGAAAGCATGAAGGGCATTTTTATGCTTCTCTCGTTTTCGCTCGGATTGGGGATTCCCTTTCTTGCCAGCGCCGTTTTGATCGACCGCCTGATGTCCGCGTTTGACTTTATCAAAAGGAACTACCGGATCATCAGCCTGATTTCGGGCGGATTGCTCGTCGTCGTCGGCCTGATGATGGCGACCGGGCTCATGGGTTACTTCTTGTCCTTATTTACTTTTTGAGGAGAACGATATGAAAACAAACGGAAAAATTTTGCTGGGATTTCTCGCGTTCGTGGCATTTTTCGCCGTCGTATACTATGCTTACAACACGTTATCCAGCCGGTTCCGGCCAAATCTGCCGGCATCGTCCGAAACAGGCGGCTCCGCGGGAGAAAGCGGGAAAACACAGGCTCCCGATTTTACCGTATACGATGAAAAAGGCAACAAGGTCAAGCTGTCGGACTTCCAGGGAAAACCCGTTGTGCTGAACTTCTGGGCCTCCTGGTGCCCGCCGTGCAAGGGGGAAATGCCGCATTTCGACAGTCAGTACCAGAAGGAAAAAGACAACGTGGTCTTTCTGATGATCGATCTGGTGGACGGTCAGCGGGAAACACAGGAAAAAGGGCAGAATTATGTAAAAGAGCAGGGATTTGCGTTTCCCGTTTATTTCGACAAGGAACAGGAAGCCGCGAATACTTACGGGATTTCAGCCATCCCGGACACGGTCTTTATCGACCGGGACGGCTATATTGTAAACGCCTATCAGGGAGCGATCGACGAGGCGACTTTGGCCGCCGGAATCGAATCGATCAAAAAATAAGGAAAATCCCCACTCCCAGCCTTACTATTACAACATTTCCAATCGATTCTGTAATAGGATTGCATCTCACAAACTGAAATGGAATTACTATAGGGCCCTTACTGAAAAATTCAGTAAGGGCCCTAATTTGTTTCCTATTTTTCTACGCCGTCCACGGTCACCCGGCCGTGAATCACAGGGACAAACGCGGGTTTTTCCGGGCGGATGGAAACCGCGCTTTCAAACAGCTTTTCCGCCTCCCTGCACTTGTCCGCAGAGGAAGAGTAAAATTCTGCGATCACGTCGCCTTTTTTGACGTAATCCCCGATCTTTTTGCGGAGCAGAATGCCCGCGCTGAAATCGATGGAATCCTCTTTCTTCTCGCGCCCCGCGCCCAGCTCGACGGAAGCGATCCCACACTGCTCCGTATTCATGGAGTACAGATATCCTTCGCTCAGTGCCGGAACGTCATATTTTACCTTTGCCTGCTCAAATTTTGCACCGTCGTCCAGAACGGCAGTGTCGCCGCCCTGCGCCGCGACCATTTCCTTCAGCTTTGCAAAGGCCTCGCCATTATCGATCTGGCGTCCGGCAAGCTTTTTGCACTCTTCCATACTGCCCTTGCCCGCCAGAAACAGCATATTGGCGGCAAGCTCCAGACAGATTTGCGTGAGGTCCCCGGGCCCGTGACCCTTGAGCGTTTCACACACCTCCCTGATTTCCAGCGAGTTGCCGATGGCGTTTCCGAGCGGACGGTCCATGTCGGTAATCAGCGCGATGGTCTTTCTCCCGACATGCTCGCCGATCGCCACCATTGCCTGCGCCAGCCGGATGGAATCGTCCACCGTCTTCATGAAAGCGCCGCTCCCTGTTTTGACGTCCAGCAGGATACAGTCGGAGCCGGCCGCGATTTTTTTGCTCATGATGCTGGAAGCAATCAGAGGAATGCTTTCAATCGTCGCGGTCACATCGCGCAGCGCATAAAGCTTTTTGTCCGCGGGCACCAGATTGCCGGACTGGCCGATCACGCTGACGCCCACCCTCCGTACAATATCGAAGAATTTTTCACGATCAATGGAGGTCTGCATTCCCGGAATGGCTTCCATTTTATCCACCGTGCCGCCGGTGTGTCCCAGCCCGCGCCCGCTCATTTTTGCGACGCGCACCCCCAGGGATGCGACGATCGGAGAAATAATCAGCGTGGTCTTATCGCCGACTCCGCCGGTGCTGTGTTTATCCACCTTGATGCCGTCTATGGAGGACAAATCCACGGTTTCGCCGGAGTTGGCCATGCACATGGTCAGGGAGGCCGTTTCCCTGTCCGTCATCCCCCGAAAATAAATCGCCATCAGCAGAGCGGATACCTGATAATCGGGGATCTCCCCTTTGACATAGCCGTTGATAAAGAACCGGATTTCCTCATCGGAGAGCGACCCGCCGTCGCGTTTTTTCGCAATGATATCATACATTCTCATTTTCAGTCACCTTCATACGATCATTTTATCCAGCAGGAAGATTCCGTTTTCCTGAAGGGCCGCACGGAGCACGTCCGGGTCCCCTTCGTAGCAGTGCCCTTCCATACCGAGTCTTCTTCCCGCTTCCACATTGTCCGCGCGGTCGTCGATAAAGTAACACTCGCGCGGATCGAGTGAAAACTCCTTAAAAAACTTCCGATAGATTTCCTCATCCGGCTTGATGCAATAGTGATCCGCCGAAAAGAAAATACCGGAAAAATACTGCAGAGCCGTAATTCTGGGCGTCAAGCTGTGAATTTTTTTCCCCGCGTTGGACAGCAGATACAGCGAATAACCGTTTTCCTTCAGCTCGCGCACCAGCGGCAGAATATTATCCATGATCCGCATATGGTCCATCCAGTTCAGCAGCAGCTTCGTCGCGGCGCCGTGCAGGCGCTCCGGCAGGCGCGCACAGGCCGGCTCGATCAGGTCCTCCTCCGTAATGGTGCCCCGGTCGATTTCCGTCCACTCGCTCGTTTCAAACACCGCGATACGAATCAGGCGGATATCCTCCGGATCTTTGGTATAATGGCTGACGAAAAAGTCCGGATCAAAGTCCACCAGCACCTGGCCCATATCGAAAACAATATTTTTTATCATTCTATTCCTCCATGTTTTTCTTGCTGAATCCGAGCGGAAGCAAATCCCTCAGCGTGAAAACCTCCCACTGCTCCGGATTCTTCCCGAGAATGATCCGAAAGGTCGCCGGGTCGCAGAATTCCATCATGACCTGACGGCAGACCCCGCAGGGCGGACAAAGCCCGCTGACGGGTTCCCCGGCTCTGCCGCCGACAATCGCGATGCAGTCGAACTCCGTCTCCCCCTCGCTGACCGCTTTGAAAAAAGCCGTGCGCTCGGCGCAGTTCGTGGGGGTAAAGGTCGCGTTTTCAATGTTGCAGCCCTTGTAAATCCTTCCGCTCTTCGTCAGCAGCGCCGCGCCTACTCCGAATCCCGAGTAGGGGGTGTAAGCCATTTCCCTTGCGGAAATAGCCGCCGCAACCAATTCTTTATAATCTTCCATCTCTTCACCTTTCTTCCTATAGCATTTCCAGTTGTTTCGGCAACAAGGTTGCGTTCTTCCCCGCCTTCGGCGGGGAAGAACGTGTTTCGTCTCACAAGCTGAATGAAACTGCTGTAGATAGAATTGAGGAACGGCTGCCGCCGCTCCTCAGAATTTTCATATTTGCCGGGAGCCGGTCAATATCCGTGCGCCTCTTCATTTTTTATGATTTTGATAATCCTGCTCGTGCCGAGGCGGGAAGCCCCGAGCGATACGAATTTCTCCGCGTCGTCCATGGTTTTGATGCCGCCGGCGGCTTTGATTCTGACCTTCGGCCCGATATGGGCGGCAAAGAGCGCGACATCTTCAAACGTAGCGCCAGCCGTCGAAAAGCCGGTGGAGGTCTTGATGAAATCCGCGCCGGATTCGGTCACTACCCCGCACATTTTGATCTTTTCTTCCTTCGTCAGCAGGCAGGTTTCAATAATGACCTTCAGGATGCGCGTGCCGCAGGCGGCTTTTACCTGCCGGATTTCGTCCAGCTGCAAATCGAAAAGCCCGTCCTTCACCCAGCCGATATTGACGACCATATCGATCTCATCGGCGCCGTTCTGAATCGCGTCCTTCGTTTCAAACACCTTGACCGCCGTCGTGGAATAGCCGTTCGGAAAACCGATCACGGTGCAGACCGCCATTTTGTCGCCGACGTATTCCTTCGCGCGCTTCACGTACGCGGCGGGGATGCAGACCGACGCGGTGCGGTATTTGACCGCGTCGTCGCAGATCTGCTTGATTTCTTCCCATGTCGCGGTCTGTGTCAGCAGGGTATGATCTACTTTCTCCAGTATTTCCTGGTGATCCATTTTCATGATCTCCTTTTTTATTTTCAATGCTGCGTCCTGTTATCTTACGCCCTTTTCATAGGGCTCGCCGTCCGCCTTCGGGGCGACCGAGCGGCCGACGAACAGAATCAGGACCACAATGGTCAGAATATACGGAAGCATTGCAAGAATCTGGGACGGAACGGCAAAGTCGCCGCCGCCCAGCACAATCGTCAGAGCCTGTGCAAAGCCGAAGAGCAGGCATGCGCCGTAAGCGCCGAACGGAGTCCATTTTCCGAAGATAACGGCTGCCAGCGCGATGAAACCCTGCCCGCTGATCGCGGTCGGCGTAAACTGAGAGATAATGGCAAGCGTCATGGAAGCGCCGCCGAAACCGGCCAGGATGCCGGATACGAACACGCACAGGTAGCGGACGCGGCTGACATTAATGCCCAGAGTGTCGGCCGCGGCGGGATGCTCGCCCACCGAGCGCACATGGAGTCCCCATTTGGTCCGGTAAAGGAAGAACCACATGGCGGCGGACACCGCCAGCGCAAGCACGACCGTGACGTCTACATTCAGATTTTTCAGAGGGCTGTCGGCAAACCCGCTTTCCCCGAACAGCTTCGGCAGTGTTTTTGCCGGAAGCGTCATGGTAGCGTCGTCGAACATCAGGCGGCAGAAAAACAGCGCCAGCCCCGGCCCGATCAGATTGATGGCGATACCGGAAATGGTCTGGTCCGCCTTAAAGGTGACGGAAGCCACCGCGTGCAAAAGGGAGATCAGGCCGCCCGCCGCACCGGCTGCAAGCAGGCCGAGCCACGGATTGCCGGTAAAATAACTGACTGCGGCCGCCGTGAACGCGCCTACCGTCATCATTCCCTCAATCCCGATGTTGACGACGCCGGAGCGCTCCGAGATAACGCCGCCCAAAGCGCCGAACACCAGGGGAGTCGAGTACATCAGCGTAATACCGAGCAACAGAAGAATTTTACTTAACACGGTGAGCACCTCTCTTTTCAAGCCTGTCGGCAAGTGACGGCACAATTTTCGTCAGAGCCACAAAGAATACGATGGTGCCGATCATGATGTTGATAATCTCCGTCGGCGCTCCGACATCCTGCTGTACGCTCTGCCCGCCGTAAAGCAGACCGCCGAACAAAAGCCCGGCAAAGATACAGCCTATCGGAGAGGAACCGGCGATCAGCGCGACGGACAGGCCGTTGAAGCCGTTGTTTTCAAACGCCGCCATCTGGGAAATTTTGTGCGGCGAGGTCCCCGTAATCGCCAGCGCGCCCGCAAGGCCCGCCAGAGCCCCCGCGATCAGCATCGCCTGGGTGATGTTGCGGCCCACGTTGATGCCTGCGAATTCCGCGGCGTCGCGGTTAAAGCCGACCGCGCGCAGCTCGTAGCCCTTTGTGGAGCGGTAAAGCAGCACCCAGATAACGAGGGCCATGACCACGGCGATCAGAATACCGAAATTCACATCCGTTTTCAGCATCATCTCATATAACCACTGGTGCGGCTTCAGCGCGGCCATGCCTGCTTTGGAGGTTTTCCAGTTCGGCAGAAGCATGGTGAAGCTAGAGTCGTTCACCGCGAAGGAGCTTGTGGAATTCGGCTGATGATAAGACGCCGTATTGACAATAAAGTTGGAAAGGTAAAGGCCGATCCAGTTCAGCATGATGCTGGTAATGACCTCATGAATGCCGAACCGCGCCTTCAGGTAGCCGATGATCCCGCCGAAAATCGCCCCGGCAAGCACGCCGGAAAGCACCACAAGCGGAATCTGAATCACGGGGGCAAAGTTAAACTTGACGCCGACGCAGACGGCGGCGATGGTCCCCGCTATGTACTGGCCCTCGGCACCGATATTGAACATGCCGGTTTTAAAGGCAAACGCAACGCTCAGTCCGGTCAATATGATGGGCGTTGCCTTGATAATGACGTTGGAAATGTACTTCGGCTTTGCGAAGATTCCCTGGAACAGCGCCCCGAAGGACTCCCATGGATTGTAGCCCGCAAAGACGAGCACGACCGCGGCAACCAGAAAACCGAACAGAATCGCAATAAAGGTGGAGGTAATCGGTTTTTTAAGAATTTTGACTGTTGTTTTCATCAAGCTTACCTCCCGCCATCAAAAGTCCTATCGTTTTTTCGTCGACCTCTCCCTGCTTGAAGCTGTCGACAATCGTTCCCGCGTAAATCACGTCGATGGTATCCGCGACATTCATGACCTCGTCAAGCTCCAGTGAAATCAGAAGGATCGCCCTGCCCCTGTCCCGTTCGCGTATCAGCGTCTTATGTACGTATTCAATCGCCCCTACGTCCAGCCCGCGCGTCGGCTGAACGGCGATCAGAAGATCGGGCTCGTTCGATATTTCACGCGCAAGAATGACCTTTTGCTGGTTTCCTCCCGAAAGCCCGCGCACCGGCTGGCTTTCGCAGTTATCCGGGCGGATATCGTACTCTTTGATCAGGTTCTTCGTGTAGGAAAGGATTTCGCTCCTGTTGAGCATACCGCTTTTGCTGTACGGCGGACGGCGGTATTTTTCGACCACCATATTTTCCGCCACCGTAAACGGAAGCACCAGTCCGCGCTTCTGCCGGTCCTCATGCACCGTGGAGATTTTATGGTCGATAACGTTGCGCGGCGTTGTGTTCTGGATTTCGGCGCCGTTGATTTTGATGGTGCCGCTCACCGCCCTTGTCAGGTTGGTGATGGCTTCGACCAGCTCTTTCTGGCCGTTCCCGTCAATGCCCGCCACGCCGACGATTTCGCCTTTGCGCACCTTCAGCGACAGATTTTTGACCGCCTCCAGCTTCCGTTCGTCCCTGACCGTCAGATTGTCGATTTCAAAGACGACCTCGCCCGGATCGGCCGGAGATTTTTCGACCACAAGCTGGACCGCATGGCCGACCATCTTGGTGGCAAGCTCCTCCTGGTCCACATCGGCGACGTTTACCGTGTCGACATACTCGCCGCGGCGGATAATGGTGCAGACGTCCGAGGAGGCTTTGATCTCCTTGAGCTTATGAGTGATGATGATGATCGTTTTCCCATCCGCTATCAGATTGCGCATGATCTGAATCAGGTCATCGATTTCCTGCGGAGTAAGGACCGCCGTGGGCTCATCCAGGATGAGCAGGTCGACTCCGCGGTAGAGTGCCTTTAATATTTCAACACGCTGCTGCATGCCAACGGAAATATCTTCGATTTTTTCGTCCGGATCCACTTCCAGCCCGTATTTCTTTACGATTTCAAGAATTTCCTCGCGTGCTTTTTTCATGTTTAATACGCCGAACTGATTGGTCACTTCGTTGCCCAGAATAATGTTCTGGGTCACGGTGAAATTGTCTACCAGCATAAAGTGCTGGTGGACCATGCCGATTCCGTGTTCAATGGCAATATTCGGGTTTTTGATATTGACCTTTTCCCCATTCAGGAAGATTTCCCCCGCTTCGGCCTGGTACAGGCCGTACAGAACATTCATCAATGTACTTTTTCCGGCGCCGTTCTCGCCCAATATGGCATGAATCGTACCCCTCTTAACATCGAGACTGACGTCATTCAGAGCGCAAAAGGAGCCGAACATTTTTGTAATACCGTGCATCTGCACCGCGTATTCCCGGTTGACTTCCATTACAACAGACCCCCTGCCCGTTAATCAATTCTTTTTAAGCGCAACGGGGCGCAATAACACTTATGCGCCCCGTTGCCCAAAAGAATAAAGAGTAATAATTATTTAAGTCCTTTTTCGAACTCTGCGAATTCATCCTTATTCGCCGGAGGAGTGATTGTCTTATCCTTGATCTTGCCTTCGAGTGCGATTGCCGCGTTATAGGTGTCGTCGCCCATGAGCTTGTGCTCTTCCGGAATCCCGACAGCATCCTCGGTCAGGCCGTAGGTGTAAGTCTTTCCGCCGATTTCCTTGCCGTCCATGGCTTCCTTGGAAACGAGCTCGACAGCCTGGTTAACCAGCTTCAAAGCAGAGGTAAGAACGTTTTCGGGTGCAAGATAAGCCTGGTCGCGGTCAACGCCGATCGCGTATTTCTTGGCTTCCTTGGCTGCTTCGATAACGCCGACCCCGACGCCGCCCGCGGCATGGAACACAACGTCGCAGCCGTTGGAGAACATCTTTGTCGCAATTGCCTTGCCCTTTGCGGAATCCGTGAAGCTCTCCGCGTACTGAGAGTCAACAGTAATGGTTTTGCCGAGTTCCTTTGCAGCGTAAGCAACGCCGGCTTTGTAGCCGTACTCAAACTGGTCGATGATGGCGCTGGTCATGCCGCCGACAAAACCGACTTTGTTTGTCTTTGTTGTTTTGGCCGCAATGTAGCCGACCAGGAAAGAAGGCTCCTGAGCACGGAACATTACGCCGGTTACGTTCGCGGGGGTGGTTTCATATGCATTATCGATAATCGCATAGTTGATGTCCGGATTCTGTTTTGCGGAATTGAGGATGGCGTCGGCCATTGCAAAGCCGATGCCCCAGATCAGATTGTTGCCGTCGTCGGCAGCTTTGTCCAGGTTTGTCGCGTAGTCGGACTCCTGCTTGGATTCAGAATACTTGACTGTGACGCCGGTATCCTTGGAAAGCTTCTGAAGGCCTTCCCACGCGGACTGGTTGAAGGACTGGTCGTTGACACCGCCGGTATCCGTTACCATGCCGATTTTAAAATCGGTCGCTGCCGCGGATTCCACCTTGCTTTCGGCAGCTGAGCTGGCCGCTTCTGAGCTGGATGCCGCCGGGGCGTTGGAAGCGCAGGCGGTCGCAGAAACTGCCATCATAACTGCAAGAAAAAGTGCTACAATCTTCTTCATTAATTTTTCCTCCTGATTATTTTTTTGGATATATGGAATACCACGTAAACGTGATATTACTCCCATTCTCTTTTCGCGCCGAAAATTATCTTACTTTATTTTATCGCATTTTGCAATCAATTTTTCTATGAAATCAGGCGATTTCCAATGCGATTTCCATCATCTGGGTAAATCCTGTCTGGCGCTCCTGTGCCGAAAGGGATTCCCCGGTAAACGGGCAGTCGGAGATCGTAAGGAGGCAGAGCGCGTTTTTATTGGCCCTCGCGGCGTTCATATAGAGAGCCGCGGCTTCCATCTCCACCGCCAGCACGCCCATCTTTTTCCACGAAGCCAGCGCGTTTTCGTTGTCGTCGTAGAAGGTATCCGAAGACAGCACATTGCCTACGACCGTATGCACGCCCAGTTTTTCCGCGGCGTCAACCGCGTTGCTGAGAAGGCCATAGCCGGCAATCGGCGCAAACGTACCCGGCAGATTGTACTGCGCCGCATAGTTGGAATTAGTGCAGGCACCCATGCCGACCACGACGTCGCGCACGTGCACATTGTCGGCGATCCCGCCGGCGGAACCGATGCGGATGATGTTTTCCACCCCGTAGAAATTGAAAAGCTCGTAGGTGTAAATCCCCACGGAGGGGATTCCCATTCCGCCGCCCATGACGGACACGCGTTTGCCGCGGTACGTTCCGGTGTAGCCGAGCATATTGCGCACGGTGTTAAAGCAGACCGGGTCGGTCAGATAGGTTTCGGCGATGAATTTGGCGCGGAGCGGATCGCCCGGCATCAAGACGGTTTTTGCGATTTCTCCTTCTCTGGCCCCGTTATGAGGCGTTGGTACGTTAGACATAGTCTCCTCCTGTTCAGTCGACAATATTTTTCAACCGGGACGTGCCGGTAATTTCCGGCTTCACCCCGAAATAATCAAGAATCGTGGCCGCGATATCGGCAAAGGTCGGCAGAGTCCCCAGATTGGCCCCGGCCTTTACCTGTTTGCCGTAAATCACCCAGGGCGTGTATTCCCGCGAATGGTCGGTGGAGGGCGTGATCGGGTCGCAGCCGTGGTCAGCGGTAATCATCAGCAGGTCGTCCTCGCGAAGGCCCGCCAGAATTCCAGGCAGCTTTTCGTCAAAATAGGTCAAGCCTTTGGCGTAACCGTCCACGTCGTTGCGGTGGCCGTAAAGCATATCGAAATCGACCAGATTGATAAAGCACAGGCCGTTGAAGGTTTCCTTTGTCAGCTCGATCGTACGGTCAATGCCCTCCGCGTTGCCCTTTGTCCTCATAAACCGGGTAATCCCCTTGCCGGCGAAAATATCGTTGATCTTGCCAACGGCGATCACGTCATAGCCGCTTTCCTTCAGCTGGTCCAGCATTGTTGTCTTCGGGGGAAGCAGCGAGAAGTCGTGGCGGTTGGTGGTACGGGTATAATCCGGATAGGTCCCGACAAAGGGCCTTGCGATCACCCGGCCGACGCCGTGCTCGCCCGCCAGCAGTTCCCTTGCGATCTGGCAGTAGCGGTAAAGCTCTTCCACCGGCACGAGCTCTTCATTCGCCGCGATCTGGAACACGCTGTCCGCGGAGGTGTAAACGATGAGCGCGCCCGTTCCGGCATGCTCCCTGCCGTAGTCCCGGATGACATCGGTGCCGGAATAGGGCTTGTTGCAGATGACCCTGCGGCCCGTTTTTTCTTCAAACGCGCGAATGACCTCCGGCGGAAAGCCGTCCGGATAAGTCGGCAGCGGTTTGGGCGAATTGATTCCTGCAATTTCCCAGTGGCCGATCGTGGTATCCTTGCCCTTGGAAATCTCCCTCATGCGCGCAACCGCGCCCGCGGGATGCTCCGCTCCCGGGCGGCAGGTGACGCCGTCGATATTGAAAAGGCCCAGCTTCTGCATGTTGGGCATATCAAAATACCTGCTTGTCGCGGCGGCGGCAAGCGTATTGCTCCCTTCGTCGCCGTACTCCGCGGCGTCCGGCTCTTCGCCGATACCGACACTGTCGAGTACAATCAAAAAAACACGTTTATTCATAGTATCCGCCTTTCTTCATTTGCGCATTCTTGTCGTTTGCCCCATTTTGAGAGAAACAGGCAACACGTTCTCTCTGGAGCTAAGCTTCCCATTTGCGACCTGATCGATAATCAGTTTTGCCGCAAGCCGCCCGATTTCCTCGATCGGCTGTACGACGGTGGTCAGCGCAGGCGTCATCAAAGAGCTGAGCTCCACTCCGTCGTATCCCACAATCATGATGTCCTCCGGAACCTTTTTATCCTGCTCGCACAGCACCTTATACAGGGACAGCGCGGTCATATCGCTCAGGGCCAGAATCCCGTCCACGTGCGGAAAGCGTTTCAGAAGCTCGCGCGAGCTTTCAACCGCGTCGAAGCTGTACTGGCTTTCCATGAACAAAGGCTGAATGCCGTGTTCGTTGCAGACATCCACATAGCCCAGAAAGCGCTGGCTTCCGCTGGAATATTTCTGCGGCCCGCGCATGAGGACGATATGGCGGCACCCGCACTCGATCAGATGCTCGGTGGCAATGCGCCCTCCCGAGTAATTATCGGACTGGACCACCGCAGTATAACGGCTGCCTGCGTCCTTGTCCAGAGCGACAACAGGCAGCGGGCAGTTGCGGATTTCTTCGTCCAGATTATCATTGTTGGCGGTAATAATAATGCCGTCCGCATTCATGGCGGTAAGCATATTGATATAGGCGACTTCCTTTTTCGGATTTTCGTCCGAATTGCACAGAATCATCTTATAGCCGTTCTGAAATGCCTCGTCCTCAATCGCCCGGCCGATCTCGGTCAGGAAAACGTTCAGGATGCTCGGCACGATGTAACCAATGATTTTAGAAGACTTTTTATAGAGCGAACGCGCGATTTCATTCGGTTTGAAACCGGTTGCATCGATTGCTTCCAAAACGCGTTTTACTTTTTCGTCACTTACCTTTGCCGTCCCGTTAATGACACGAGACACAGTTGCCGACGAAACACCGGCTAATCTCGCCACATCACTGATCTGAGCCAAAATCATCACCATAGCTTTCCTGTTAAAAATGCGGTTGAACCGGACCTTGTTCCTTTCCAATTTTGAAACCGGTTTCAAGGTATTTCCATTCTACATCAGAGTGATCTGATTGTCAATATTATTTCACACTAACAATGTTTTTTGTTTATAATGACCATCGAACAAGCTTTTTTATCCTGCGAAAACTGTCTGATTCCTCATAATTATATTACAGCGAGCAAAATAGTTCCAGTACTTTTTGAAATTATTTTCAAAAGAAGGTTTTTACAGTATTTTCTTCTTTTTGAAAAAAAGAATACAGAGAACCACAAAAGCAATCGAAAGACCCGCGGCAAAAGCATAGCCGTACGGCCACTGAAGCTCCGGCATATACTTGAAATTCATGCCGTACCAGCCGACCAGAAGCGTAAGCGGAAGAAAAATAGCGGTAATAACGGTAAACAGCTTCATAATCGCGTTCAGCCCGATGTCCACCTGCGACTGATACGCCTCGCGCACCTGTGTGATATAATCGCGCAGGTTGAGGACGCTCCGGTTCAGTCGGTCCACCCGGGCCGTAAACATCTTGAAATAGCGCAGCGCGCCGGAGGACAGAATCCCGTTGGAGTTTTCCTCGATGCTCTCCGCGACATCCAGCAGCTGCTCATAATATTTTTTATAGAACATCAGCCTTTTCCGCATCGCGATGATGTCCTTGATAAAATCCTCGTTCGCGCCCTCCATGACCCGCTCCTCCAGCGCGGAGATTTCCTCTTCCAGCGCTTCCAGTTCCTCCGAATCATGAATGGTCAGGTTGTTGAAAAATGCGTAGAGAATCCGCGTGATGTTCAGATTGGATGTTTTGCCGCCCGCAAACGCATCCAGCACATCCTGTACCGCGCAATTTTCCCTGTTGCAGACAAAGACAATCCGGTCCGGCATGATATACAGCCCGATCCGGTGGGTCAGATATCGTTCGTTGTCGTTGACGACATTCAGAAGAATAAAGTCATACCCGTCGTACGCTTCCAGCTTGGCGGGTCCCGGGTTCCCGCACTCGTCGAACGTGTGCGGAGCCGCGAAGAAATGACCGGCGCGCAGCTCCTCCGGCGTACAGACGCAGACGGTATCCGGCGCAAACGGAGTTTCCGCTTCCTCAAGCGTTTCTTTCGTAATCCGATAACACTTCATAGCCATACTCCCTATGTTTTCTTTTCCCACTCTTCTGCGGCTGTTTCGCAGCGGCGGGTTTCGATGGAATTAATCCTATTGTAGCAAAATACAGCTCTTATTTCAACGCTAAAACACCTGCACGGAGAAATCCGTGCAGGTGTTTCTTATCATTGCTTTCGCTTATTTTACCGGAACAACAGCTCCGCTGAACGTATTGGTGATAAAGGTTTTGATTTCCTCGCTCTTGAGCACTTCCACCAGCGCCTTGATGTCCTCGCGGTTTTCATCGCCCTCGCGGACAGCGATAATGTTGGCGTATGTGGTCGCCGCAAGGGAGTCATCCGCTTCCACTGCGAGCGCGTCGGAAACCTTCAGATTTCCTTCAAGCGCATAGTTGCCGTTGATGACGGCCAGATCCACGTCGGGCAGGGTACGGACCAGCTGGGCGGCTTCAATTTCCGTAAACTTCAGCTTTTTCGGGTTCTCCGCAATATCCTTCTGCGTGGCGGTGATCCCGGCGCCGTCCTTCAGCTTGATCAGTCCCTGATCCTGGAGCAGCAGGAGCGCTCTGGCCTCATTGGAAGTATCGTTCGGAACCGCGATGGTGGCGCCTTCCTTCAGATCGGCAAGGGCTTTGGTTTTTCCGGCGTAAATGCCGAACGGCTCATAGTGAATGGAGCCCGCGGAAACGATCTTGGTTCCATTTTCCTTGTTGAATTCATCCAGGTACGGCTGATGCTGGAAGTAGTTGGCGTCCAGATCCTTGCTGTCCAGAGCCTTATTGGGAAGAACATAATCGGAGAATTCCTTGATCTCAAGCTCATAGCCCTTGTCTTTCAGCAGCTTGGCGGCTTCCTTCAAAATAATCGCGTGCGGTGTCGGGGACGCGCCGATGACAATTTTCTTGGCGGCCGCCGTGCTTGCCGCTTCGCTGGCGGCAGCAGCCGAGGAAGCGGCCGCAGAGGAAGCAGGTGCGGAAGTCGAGCAGCCGGCAAATACGGAAGCAGAAAGCGCCGCAATTAAGATCGCTGATAATAACTTTTTCATTAATAAAACCTCCAAAATTCAGATAGAAACCGTTTATCGTTTAATTTTTTCTTTTGTCGCTCAGTCCGGCCGCCTTCATCCCGATGCCCTGAAGCACCTGAACGATCACAACCAGCAGGATAGTGGCGATCAGCATCATTTCGCCCTGCCAGCGGTAAAGGCCGTAATTGATTGCAATGGTACCCAGCCCGCCGCCGCCGACAACGCCGGCCATGGCGGAATATCCCAGAATGGTCGTCGCCGCAATGGCGCAGCCCACAATCAGAGACGGTCTGGATTCCGGAAGCAGGACCTTCCAGATAATCTGGAAGTCGGACGCGCCCATGGACTGCGCGGCTTCAATAACACCGATGTCGATCTCTTTGAGCGAGGACTCGACGAGCCTCGCGATAAAGGGCGCCGCCGACAGGGTCAGCGGAACGATGGTCGCCGTGGCGCCGATGGCGCTGCCCGTCACCAGCCTTGTAAACGGAAAGATGGCGATCATCAGAATCAGGAACGGGATGGAACGGGTCAGATTGACGATCACATCCAGCACCTTATACAGAGAAGCGTGCGGGCGGATCCCGTCCTTTGCGCTGGTGAACAGGAGGATTCCCACAGGCAATCCGATAATATAGGCAAAGAGTGTGGAAGTCAGAACCATATACAGGGTTTCACCAATGCCCTGCAGCAGCATGCTCAGCGTCGACTCATCCCACATAACCGTTCACCTCCTCAGCGGACAGACCCTTCGCGCGTACATAGTCAAACATCTTCTGCGCCAGAGCCTCGTCCTGCGGCAGCTGGACCACCATTTGGCCAAATGCCTTGCCGTCTATGTCCTTGGTGTCTGCGTACAGGATATTGACGGGCGCCTTACAGTCGAGGACCATATTCGCAATGATCGGCTCAAAAGAAGAATTTCCATCAAACACAATGCGCATACATCGCTTGCTGATCATTTTATCGGGATGTTTCCCTTCGGGATAGACCAGCTTCTGCGCCGCCGCCGTCTGCGGCCTGTGGAAAATATCCTCCACAGAACCGGACTCGGCAATCCGGCTGTCGTCAATAATGGCGACGCGGTTGCAGATTTCCTCTATTACGCTCATCTGGTGCGTGATAATGACAATGGTGATGCCCATCCGGCGGTTGATATCCTTCAGCAGCGCCAGGATCGACGTGGTGGTGGTGGGGTCGAGGGCGCTGGTGGCTTCGTCGCACAAAAGCACCTTCGGATTGGTCGCAAGCGCGCGGGCAATCGCCACACGCTGTTTCTGGCCGCCGGAAAGCTGGGCGGGGTAAGCCCGGGCCCTGTCGGCCAGGCCGACGAGCTCCAGAAGCTCTTTCGCCCTTTTTTTTGCGGATGCCTTGTCAGCGCCGGCCAGCTCCAGAGGAAAACAGATATTCTGCTCCGCCGTGCGCTGCATCAAAAGATTGAACTGCTGGAAAATCATTCCCATGGACCGGCGAACCGTGCGCAGGTCCTTGTCGGAAAGGGCGGACAAGTCGCGCCCGTCGAACAGGACAGTGCCCTCCGACGGTTTTTCCAGCATGTTGATACATCGTACCAGCGTGCTCTTACCGGCGCCGCTCATGCCGATAATGCCAAAAATATCGCCTTTTTCAATCGTCAGGTCAATATTGCTCAAAGCCCGCACCTCGGAGTCCTTCGTGTGGAAGGTTTTGCTCAACGATTGAATTTCGATGATCGCCTCGCCCAAGCCGACACCCCCTCAATAACATTACTAAACATATAGGAATTATAGTGAATATTGCATAATTTGTCAATGCATATTGCAAAAATAAATAAAACAATCTTATTCTCCCGTCCACCGGGCGACAAGCGCCTTGATTTTTATGCCCTTCTCCATGAACATTTTTTCATGTTCGGTCAGCACATTTTCCTGCTGACCGCCGCCGTGCAGATCGTAGGTCACGGACAGAATCGTAAATCCGCTTTCTTCAAAGTACACCAGCGAATCGTCAAAAAGGACGTCGTCATCCGTTTTAAAGTGGATTTCTCCGCCCTTTTCCAAAATCTGCTTGTAATTCTCAAGCTGGCGGGGATAGGTCAGCCGCCGTTTGTGATGCTTGGCCTTCGGCCACGGATTGCAGAAATGAATATAGATTCTCTCCACCCTATCTTCGGCATTCATCACGGTGAGAATCCGCTCAATATCCTGCGCCATCAGCACGACGTTGTCCGGCTCTGCGTTCCGCTCCCGGAACGCCTGTTCAATATTCCGTTTGGCCGGGCCGAGAACGGTATCCTTTAAATCGATGCCCATATAATTGATCTGCGGATTTTGCGGGGCAAGCCCGGCGATAAAAAGGCCCTTACCGCAGCCGAGTTCCAGATGGATGGGCTGCCGCCGACGGAAAAAGCTGTGCCATTTTCCAATATACTGTGCGGGATCGCGGACAAAAAAGCCGCACGCATCCAGTTCCGGCGCGGCCCACGGTTTATTGCGCATTCTCATGACGGTAAACCCCTATTCTTTTTCCTGTAGATCCTGCCAGTTTTTGCAGACGTCCACCCATTTTACACTTTGGGAAACACTGAAAAGCTCGTCACAGCTCAGCTCCACACAGGAGCTTGCGCTGCCGCCCGCGGGAAAAATTTTGGAGAAGCGTTTCAGCGAAACGTCGCAGTACACCTTTGCGCAGGGCGGATTTCCAAACGGGCAGACGCCCCCGACCCGGTACCCGGTCAGCTGCTCCACCTCGTCGGGAGCAAGCATTTTCGCCTTTGTGTTGAACTCTGCCTTGAATTTTGCGTTGTCCACCTTGGCGTCTCCCGCAGCGACGACAATCACGCAGCCGCCGTCGCTGTGAAAAGAGATCGATTTTGCAATGCGCGCTTCGTCAACATTCAGCGCCTGTGCGGCCAGTTCCACCGTCGCGCTCGAAACCGAAAACTCGTGCAGGCGTTCTTCCATCCCGTATAACTTTAAATAATCCTTTACTTTCTGAACCGACATCATTTCCTCCGGCTTTCCAAGAATTGATAGTATCTATCTGAGCATGTCGAACATGCGGACTGTCGAAAAACGCAGGATTCCCCTGCTCTATCCTGATAAATTACTGAATTCTTATAGTATAGCATACTGCGTGAAAGTAAAAAGTATTTTTATTCAAATTTGTAATAAGACACAAATTTCAACGGATTCTTTTCCCGTTTTATGTATCTGTTTCCCTATGCCGGAAATCCGGGAATTTCCGCTCCCCAACCCGCATTGGCGGCAAGCCGGACATCGCATAATGCCGCCGTCATTTGCATAAAGATTATCACCCGCGAAGCGCAGGGTGTACCCTGAATCCCCTTTTTCCGTTAGATTATTACAATTTATTCTTTATATATAATTATTTTTATGAAAATAAATCATTGTACACGAAAATAAAATAGTGTATATTTTATTTAATGTTATCTGCTGTTTTTTCAATAGTGCTATTGGAAAGGACGTGAGCATGTGAAAACAAATCCAAAGCTGAAAACGGTTTTGATTCTTGCCATTTCCTGCTCTGTTCTGACCACTTCCTTCACTGTGTTTGCCTTTCAGCTGAAAAAAGATATCCGGAATTTTGTCGATCAGGAAATTGAGGAAAGCGAACGGCAGAATTCCGAGGCATTGTCCGGCCAGTTCAGCGAAAAGTTTGCGGTTTTAGGCTCTCTGGCGTCTTTTATTGGCAGCAGAGATGTCCAAAGCGATGCAGTTGTTACAGAAGCGATGCGCTCTTTTGCCAAAAACGGCGCGTTCGTACAGACCGCCATTGCGGATTTGAACGGAGACAGCACTTCGGACAGCGGCGAAAAAAGCAATGTGGCGGAATATGATTTCTTTAAAAAGTCCTTAACTGGTCAAAAAGCAGTCTGCGGCTTTGCTTTTTACGGAAAAAAGAGGCTTCTTTTTGCCGTACCGGTCTATCAAAAGGAAGCCGTAACCGGCGTCCTGATAGGGATTTCCGACACCGGGCCGCTGACGGACGCCCTCAGCACCGCCGTATACGGCGGCTCCGGCTCCCGCCTTCTGCTCGGCCGCGACGGCAGCGTCATTCTTCAGTCGGACACGCCGTTTGACAGCAAAAACGAAAATCTGTTCTCCTGTCTGCTGAACAGAAGCCAGGGCAACCGGGACAGCATTGACCGCATCCGCGGAATCATGGACCGTTCGGAAAGCGGTACCGTGGAGTACAGGACCGGCGGTTCTTACGGCTATCTTTACTTTGCTCCCGTTGCGGGGACGGACTGGTACCTGGCCGCCGCGGTTCCGGGTGACGCGGTTTTTTCCAGATTCGGGCGTATTCTGCTACTGTGCGCAATTCCTGTGGCGGGGACCGCGCTGACTTTTCTTCTGCTCGGAACTTACTTTGTCGTTCTGCTGCGCCGGAAAAACGCTGATGTCAGAAAAGGGATTCAGGAGCTGAAAGCGCTGACCGCCAATATTCCCGGCTGCGTGCAGCACTGCAAATACGACAGCTCCCTTACGATTGTGTACTGCAGCGACGGCTTTCCGCAGCTGACCGGATATACCACGGAAGAAATCGGGCGGTGCTTTCACAACCGGTTCCTCCCCATGATTTATGAGCCCGACCGCGAGGTCGTTCAGCGGAGCATAGACGCCCAGCTTCAGAACGGCAGCGTCATCGACGTGCAGTACCGCCTGTTAAGAAAGGACGGCTCCCTGATCTGGATTCTCGACAAGGGACAGCTGATGGCCGAAATCGGCATGGAGCCCGAGCTTTACTGCCTGCTGACGGACATTACCGGCCAGCGGGAGATCATGCAGGAGCTGGAAATCAGCAATGAGCGCTATCAAATCGTACTGGACCAGTCGGACAGTATGATTTTTGAATACGATATCGTCAACGGGACGGTATCCAACAGCACAAGCGGCCTTTCTGTGTTCGGCGGCGGCAGCGCAATCCGGAACTTTCCCGAAAGCGTGCTGGAAAGCGAAAGGATTCACCCCGATGACCTTGGCCTGTTCCGCTCCATGTTTACCGGCGTCAAAAACGGAGCGCACAGCGCGGAGGGCGAATACCGGCTGAAGGACCAGCAGGGCTCCTATCTCTGGTACAGCATGAAGATCACTACGATTTTTAATCAGAACGGCGAGCCGGTCCGGGCCATCGGCAGGATCAGCGACATCACCTGCCAGAAGGAAGCCACCCAAAAGCTGGTGCAGAAAGCGCAGCGCGACGGGCTGACCGGGCTGCTGAACAAATCCGCCACAAAAGCGTATATTGAACAGGCGCTGGCCGGCAACGAGCTCTGCGCACTGTATATCATTGACGTCGATCATTTCAAGGATATCAACGATCACCTTGGCCATATGTTCGGCGACACGGTGCTGGCGGAAATCGGCGGCAAGCTGAAAAAGCTGTTCCGTACCTCCGACGTGGTGGGACGCGTCGGAGGGGATGAATTCATGGTGCTTCTGAAAAGTATCGGCGACCTGTCCCTGGTGGCCGAAAAGGCGGACGCCATTCACCGGAGCCTGCAGCAGACTTTCCGGAACGGGCCGAAACAGTATTCCATCTCCGGCAGCATCGGTATCGCAATTTACCCAAAAGACGGCAGAACCTACGCGGAATTATACAAAAGAGCGGACGCCGCCCTTTACGAAGCGAAGCGCTGCGGCAGAAGCCGGTTTGTCGTTTTTGACAGCCAGCTTGAAACATCCGGGCGCATAAACGGCGCTCCCGAACAATATGATCCCCCTCAGTAAAAACCATTGGAAACTACAGGAAGCCAGCTTCCGGCAACTGCGCCGGCGACCGGCTTCCCTTTTCATAAATCCCCGAAATTCTTGAAATAGCCCCAAATCGTGATATAATTCTATAGCAATTCCATTTCAGTTTACGAGACAAAACACGTTCCCGCCTTCGGCGAGAGGAACGCAGCCTTGTTGCAGAATCAACTGGAAATGCTGTAAGCAGTTATGCAAGGGAGGAAAAAATGGATAAAAACAAAAAAATCATTCTGACGCTCAGCGTCCTGCTGGCCGCCGTCATCGTTTGTCTGGCCTTCCTCTGGATCAGATTCGGACAGCGCGCGGACAGCTACGAATGTACGAACTTCGCAATGGGAACTTATGTCCAGCAGACCGTTTACGGAAAAAACGCGGAGGCGGCGGCAACCGCCGCGGCTAAAAAAATAGGCGAGCTGGAAAACCTGATTTCATGGAGAATCGCGGACTCTGATATCGACAAGCTGAATCAGGCTTCCGGCTCCAGTTGGGTCAAGCTCGACGCGAGGACCGTCGCTCTGCTTCAAAAAAGCCTTACCGTCGCTCAGAAGTCCGGCGGAGCCTTTGACCCCACCATCCTGCCGATTACCTCTCTATGGGATTTCGGAGGAGAGAATCAGCGTGTTCCCTCAAAAGCGGAAATCGATACCTATTTAAAATACGTGGACTATCACAATTTAAGAGTAAACGAACAGGATTCCACCGCGTCCCTGAAGCTGCACTACACCGCGGTCGAGCTGGGCGCGATCGGAAAGGGCGCCGCCTGTGACGAAGCAGTCGCCGCCTACCGGCAGGCCGGCGCGGACTGCGGAATCGTCGCCGTCGGCGGCAGCGTGGGGGTATTCGGCACCAAACAGAACAAATCGCCCTGGCGAGTGGCGGTGCGCGATCCCCGCAGCTCCGAAACGCAGAGCGCTTCCATGGGCACGATCGACCTGGCCTCCGGTTTTGTGTCCACTTCCGGTACATACGAAAAGAATTTTACGGAAAACGGCGTTACCTACCACCATCTTTTAAACCCGAAAACCGGCTACCCGGAAAACAACGGCCTGCTTTCCGTCACGGTGGTCTGTGACAACGGCGCGCTGAGCGACGCGCTTTCCACCGCCTGTTTTGTTTTGGGAAAAGAGAAAGGGACCGCCCTTCTGAAAGAATACAACGCCGGAGGAATCTTTATCAACAGCGATAATGAGGTATCTGTCACGGATAATCTCGCAAATTCTTTTAAAATTGTCGAAAAGCAATATATCTTGAAGTAAAATGAGTTAAAATTAGAATATTAAGATCTTTATATCCTATCTTCTCAAACACACTCCGGCAACCTTCGTTTTCCCGCAGCACGTCTGTGGACAAACTCTGCAGGCGTGTTTTTCATGTATATCAGAACCGTTTACCGGTAATTGATAACAGATGAGTAAATATGGAGGAAAAAACATGGAATTGACATTTCCGGCCAGGCCATTCAAAACGCATGGCGGTGCGGACGTTCCCCACAATAAGAACACGGCGCAGGCCGAGTCCGCCGTGATGCCGCCTCCGGCACAGGTAGTGCTGCCTATGCAGCAGCATGCAGGCGCTCCCTGTACCCCGCTTGTAAAAGTTGGTGAAACCGTTCTGGTGGGACAGAAAATTGCGGACAGCAGCGCGTTCATCAGCGCCCCGATTCATGCGAGCGTCTCAGGCAGAGTCAGCGCGATCAAAAAGGTCATGCTGCCCGGCGGACAGTACACCGACTCGGTTGTCATCGACTCCGACGGTCAGATGACCGTTTCCCCGGACATAAAACCGCCGGTAACGGAAACACCGGAAGCGTTTACGAAAGCGATCCGGGAATCGGGGCTGGTAGGGCTTGGCGGCGCGGGGTTCCCGGCGCACGTAAAGCTCCACGTTCCGAAGGATAAAAAGCTCGACACCATGATTGTCAATGCCGCGGAATGCGAACCGTACATAACATCGGACAACCGCGAGGCGATTGAAAACTCCTGGGACGTGCTTTCGGGGATTTACGCCGTGGCGGAGCTGTTAAAGCTGGAACGCGTGATGATTGCCGTTGAAGACAACAAGCCAGACGTCATTGAAATCCTGAAAAAAATCGCGGACAGCAAAACAAACGACCCGGAAGACCGCGTGCGCATTCTTCCCCTGCACGCGCGTTATCCGCAGGGCGCTGAAAAGGTGCTGATCAAGGCCTGTACGGACCGCGAAATCCCGATGGGAAAGCTGCCCGCCGACGTGGGCTGCCTTGTGATGAACATTACCTCTGTTTCCTTTATCGCCAAATACCTGAAAACAGGGATGCCGCTTGTAACAAAGCGGGTCACCGTTGACGGGTCGGCGATCCGGAATCCACAGAATGTCATTGTCCCGATCGGCACAAAGATCGCCGACATGATCGAATTCTGCGGCGGGTACCAGTCGGAGCCGAAAAAGCTTCTGATGGGCGGCCCCATGATGGGTCTCGCCTTGGTCAGCGACGAGCTTCCGGTACTGAAGCAGAACAACGGCATCCTCGCGTTCGGGGACAAGGAAGCCCGGATGAACGCGCCGACCGCCTGCATCCGCTGCGGCCGCTGTGTGGACGGCTGTCCTATGAATCTGATCCCCACGCAGCTTGAAAAATACTCCAATGCCAAGGATGTTGAAAAGCTTCAGGAATACGACGTCATGACCTGCATGGAATGCGGAACCTGTGCCTTCAACTGCCCGGCGGGCAGGCCTCTTGTACAAGCCATCCGGCTTGGCAAGGGGCTGGTAAAAGCGGGAGGTAAAAAATAATGACAGAGAAATTGATCGTATCGTCTTCTCCTCATATCAGAAGCGGCGTAACGACCCCCAAAATCATGCTGGACGTTATTTTTGCGCTGACTCCGGCGGCAATCGCTTCCGTGATTATCTTCGGATTCAAGGCCCTTGTGCTCATCCTCTGCTCCGTTGCTTCCTGCGTCCTCAGCGAATATGTCTGCAGAAAGGTCATGAAGCGTGAAAACACCATCGGCGACCTGAGCGCCGCAGTAACCGGAATCCTGATTGCATTTAACGTACCCGTGGGCGTCAGTCCGTTCATTGTCATCTTCGGCGGAGTTGCCGCCATTGTGGTGGTAAAGCAGATGTTCGGCGGAATCGGGCAGAATTTTGTGAACCCGGCGCTGACCGCGCGCATTATCCTGATGTCCTCCTTCCCCGCCCAGATGAGCAGCTGGGACGCCCCGTTTTATTATCTGCACAGCGCCGACGCGATGACCACCGCTTCCCCGCTCGGCATTTTGAAGGAGGGCGCAAGCGGCACCATGCCGACGCTGCTCAATATGCTGGTCGGCGTCCGCGCGGGATGCCTTGGGGAAACCTGTGCAGTGGCGCTGATTCTCGGCGGTATCTATCTGGTGGTGCGCGGAGTCATCAGCCCCGTCATCCCGCTGTGCTATATCGGCTCCGTTGCCGTGATCTCCCTGATTTCAGGGAGGAACGTTCTGTTCGACCTGCTCGCAGGCGGTCTGCTGCTCGGCGCCATCTTCATGGCGACCGATTACGCTACCTCCCCGATCAACCTGAAGGGCAAGATCGTCTTTGCCATTGGCGCAGGCGTCATTACCATGCTCATCCGTATTTTCGGCCAGCTCCCGGAAGGCGTGTCCTTCTCCATCATTCTGATGAACCTTCTGGTACCGCATATTGAGCGCCTGACACGTCCTGTCCCATTCGGAAAGGAGCGTGTGAAAATTGAAGATTGACAAAAAAGAGGTGCTCACCCCCGCCATCACACTGTTTGTGATCTGCCTGGTCACCGCGGTACTGCTGGCGGGTACAAACCTGATGACACGCGATAAAATTGTGGAGATCAACAAGCAGTCCGAAGCTGCTTCCCGCCAGCTTGTACTTCCCTCCGCGAAGGATTTTGAGAATTCCAAGGACGGCACGTACGCGATTGGCAAAAACGGGAACGAGCTCGCCGGATATGTGTTTACCACCAGGACAAAAAGCTACGGCGGCGACCTGAAGGTGATGACCGGTATTGACAAGGATGGTAAAATCACAGGAGTCGTCCTGCTGACCATCGGCGACACTCCGGGTCTCGGCCTGAACGCGGAAAAAGAGAGTTTTCGCGGCCAGTATCAGAAAGCGGCCCCTGAAAACGGATTTGAAGTGATTAAATCCGGTACCGCCTCGGATACACAGATCGAGGCGATGACGGGCGCCACCATTACGAGCAAAGCCGTCACCACATGCGTGAACGACGCAATCAAACAATATCAGAAAGTAAAGGGGGGCGAATAAAATGGCGAAAACTCCATGGCAGGAATTCAGCAAGGGCATCATCAAGGAGAATCCTGTTCTTCGCCTTGTGCTCGGCACCTGCGCCACGCTTGCGCTGAGTACCTCCGCAAGCAATGCGATCGGCATGGGTCTTGCCACGACCTTTGTACTGGTGGGATCGAACACAGTCATTTCCCTGCTGCGCAGGGTCATTCCGGATAAGGTGCGTATCCCCTGCTATATCACGCTGATCGCGGGCTTTGTCACCATTGTGCAGATGCTGATCGAAGCGTATTCCCCCGGCCTGAAAGCGGCACTCGGCATCTACCTCCCCCTGATTGTCGTGAACTGCATCATTCTGGGCAGGGCCGAGATGTTTGCGAACAAAAACAAGGTCCTTCCGTCCGTTTTGGATGCTTTGGGTATGGGCGCCGGCTTTACCGCCACGCTGCTGGTGATGGGCATCATCCGCGAGCTTCTGGGCGCCGGAACGGTTTTCGGCTTTCCGATTACCGCCGGGTTCGTATCGCCCATCATCATCTTCCTGCTCCCTCCGGGAGGCTTCTTCGTGTTCGGCATGATGATTGCGCTGGCAAACAAGCTGGCTGCTGAAAAGGGTGCCGAACCGGCTGAGCTGGGCTGTCAGAACTGTCCTCTCTGCGGAAGCTGCTCCATGATGGGTGAAAAAGAAAAGGAGTGTGCGGGAAAATGATCAAGGGATTAGTCGCCATTTTTTTGGCAGCCATACTGACCGAAAACTACATTCTCAATAAATTTCTGGGCATCTGCCCCTTTCTGGGCGTTTCCAAAAAGCTCGACACCGCAACCGGCATGAGCATTGCGGTTACCGTCGTCATGGTGATTTCCACCGCGGTGACGTGGCCGATCTACACCTTTGTTCTGGTTCCGCTGAACCTCGCGTACTTACAGACGATCGTGTTTATTCTGATTATTGCGGCCCTCGTTCAGTTTATTGAGACGGTACTGAAAAAATATATTCCCTCCCTGTACAATGCGCTCGGCATTTACCTTCCCCTCATTACCACCAACTGCGCCGTACTCGGCGTAACCATGCTGGTCATTGAAAAGGGCCAGTCCGATCCGACCTTTGGCTTTATCCAGTCGCTTGTAAACGCGTTTGGCTCCGGCATCGGCTTTCTGGTGGCCATGGTTATCTTCGCGGGAGTGCGGGAAAGAATTGAAAATAACGATATTCCGAAATTCCTTCAGGGTTTGCCGATCACACTGGTTGCCGCGTCGCTGACAGCCGTGTCGTTTCTCGGCTTTCAGGGCCTTGTTGACGGCATGCTGGGTTAGGAGATGCAGATATGAATGAAATATTGACTCCGATCCTGATTGTGGCCGGGATCGGCCTTTTATCAGGCCTCATCCTTGCGATTGCGTCGATCGTCATGGCCGTGCCCAAGGACGAAAAAGCCGAAGCAATCCGCGACATGCTCCCGGGAGCCAATTGCGGCGCCTGCGGATATTCCGGCTGTGACGGCTACGCAAAGGCGCTGTCCTCGAGCGAGGCGAAACCCGGACTCTGCCCGGTGGGCGGCGCGGCGGTAGCAAAAACTATTTCCGAATACCTTGGCTGCGACCCGGGCGACGTGGAAGCAAAGGTGGCCTTGGTCCACTGCCTTGGCAGCTATGACAATACGACCGATAAGGTGGAGTACGAAGGAATTGCGACCTGCGCGGGAGCGGCGATCGTCGCCGGCGGCGTGGCAAGCTGTCAGTACGGCTGCATGGGCCTGGGCGACTGTATGAATGCCTGCCAATATGGCGCGATCAGCGTTTGCAACGGTGTTGCCAAAATTGATCCGGTCAAATGCAGAGGCTGTTCCATGTGTGTAAAAGCCTGCCCGAAACACCTGATTTCGTTTGTCCCCGCAACAAAGCAGGCGGTGGTCCGGTGCAGCAACTGCGATAAGGGCGCCCTGACCGGCAAAGTCTGCAAGGTCGGCTGTATCGGATGTATGAAATGTGAAAAGACCTGCCAGTACGATGCCATCCATGTCGCAAATTCCCTTGCAGCCGTCGATCCTTCTAAATGTGTCGGCTGCGGCGAGTGCGCCGGCGTTTGCCCAAGGCACTGCATTACCATGTTCGAAGTATAATAAGCAATAGAACCCAAAACGGGGTGTAACCCGGTGATCCGGGATGCACCCCAATTTATTCAACTTTCATAAAGGTTTATATTGCTTTTTTTATGAGTTTATTATATAATATAACACGTTGTTCATGCCGGTGTGATGGAATTGGCAGACGTAGTGGACTCAAAATCCACCGGTAGCGATACCGTGCCGGTTCGAGTCCGGCCACCGGCACCAAAAAGCAGTTCGGCCCTTATGGGCTGGGCTGCTTTTTCGCGTTGATGGCTCCATTCCCCGAACCGCGGTGCAGGTTGGGAGAAACATCCGGAAATCAAATTCTCCGGGATAAATGCAGGGACTCGCGGAACGCGGGTTCAGCGTGCCAACACCCGAGTCCGGCCACCGGCGCCAAAAAGCAGTTCGGCCCTTATGGGCTGGGCTGCTTTTTCGCGTTGATGGCTCCGTTCCCCGAACCGCGGTGCAGGTTGGGAGAAACATTCGGAAATCAAATTCTCCGGGATAAATGCAGGGACTCGCGGAACGCGGGTTCAGCGTGCCAACACCCGAGTCCGGCCACCGGCACCACAATCGTTTCTACGGGAATTGAGAAATCATTCTGTAGGAACGATTTTTATTTTGTGCTATAATTAGACGATATACCCACTTAACGGAGCGATAAACAAAAATTTGTAGGGGGTGATAGCATGCCTGCAATTTTTATAAATGGATGCAACCAATTTCAAGAAATTTTGAAGTTAATAGGCACTCTACCACCGCATAATTGGTTAGTAAGCAATTTGGACTGCTTTGATTGTTTCGGATGGGACGGCTGTGAAAAATGGGCAAATGAAACAATGATTTTAACCGAAGAAGAATTCCGGAAAGATATAATGTTACGCAATCCCTGGTTTATTTGGGGTGCCTTCTCTGCAATTACTATTGAGCATACAAAAGAAGAAATATACTCATACGAGTTGCCTTGGTTGGAAAACCCATATTATATGAGTAGTATGATTATTCCTCAGCATCCTCTAGCATTTTTAGAGATCTCAGTTTTCGATGGGTGCTATACGATTGTGTCGTCAAAGGATAAGAAAATAATCGAACCGCTCTATTTGATGCAGGGTGATGTTCATGATGAAGAATCATCTAATCAACGGATGAACGCAGAATTACGCAGGATACAGGATATATTGCGTGCTATGGTGCCAGATGTGCTTCCCGAAATTGCCAATGAAGTTCAATGGAAATGCTGGCACGCTCTGTTTAGAGAAAGGATCGGGAATGTGTTTGACTCTATACTTAAATGCGAGGTTGAAAAGTGGTATGAACATATAACGAAATCTGCATATAAGTGCAACACAACTTTTTGGGATCCGTATACACAGTAAACATGGCAACAAATTTGGAGAAAATCAAGCCGGTTAAGTGACAAATTTCAATTTGCCGGTCTGTTATGCGAATTTAGTGGTGTAATTATTCGGTTGCCTGATGCCGAAAACCTTTATTTTATGCGGGTTCCCGAGTTTGTCGTTATGAACACTCGTAGCAAAATCGTTTCTACGGGAATTGAGAAATCATTCTGTAGGAACGATTTTTATTTTGTGCTATAATTTTGATAGATAACAGAGCACCAAACAGGAATTTATAGTTTAGATTAGTAAGTATTTTTTGATAATAAGGAGTTAACATGACTATTACAGAGGAGTTTGAATTATATCAAAGAGAATTAAATTTAATACTGATACAGAATCCCATAGAATGCGAGCTCTATTCCGTAATCGCGGCATTGCTTAGGAACAGAGAAAACATAAAAAATTATTCTTTGAGAGATGTATCTGCCCGGCGGAAATCCACAATTGGCAATAAATTTCTGACTACAGCTGGCTTTCCGGATTTCGCAGTCATGACAATAAAAGAACCAAAAATGATAGGTGTAGTTGAAATAAAGAGACTTGTTGTAAATCTTGACAACGAGGAAACACAGGCAGAAAAGCATCGGTACAGAGAAAATGATACCGAAAATCCACTAGTTGTATTATATACAAATGGCTTGGAATGGCGCTTATATGCAGGTTCGGGTGAATTTGGTGAAATTAAAGATAAGAGAATCTCCCTTGGAAAAGTCAATGAGGGGGACAGGAAAATAGATTGGGAAAATGGCAAATGGAATTCTTTAATAAAATTATTGGAAGGGATTGATTGGACAGGAGCCTCATATTAAAGCAAACTAAAAATATAAAATAAATTCCGATTTGCTTATGATTTAATAATGAGGTATAAAGATGGGACAAATCCAGTTTATTAACAATCATTTTGTAGGAACGATTTCTATTTTGTGCTATAATTTAATAAATGGTGTATCGATGCCGTAGAGCTAAACAGGGATTTGACGGGCAGTGAATTGTCGATTATTTATATAATGTGAAAACAAACCGGCATTCACCCTGACTCTAACGCTCCCGAATAAGTCTAACACCTAAATCAAACGCCCTCTTCAAATCCTCAGCCGGAATTTTCTCGACGCGGCTCGATTTTTCTTCCAGATCCGGCATCTGATAAACATACTTTGAATAATCATCAAACAGAACGGTGTCGGTCAGCGTCAGCAACTCACAGCTGCCCAAGGTATGGCCAAGCATTTCTTTTAAACGATCTAGAGTATCCTTAACTCCTCTTGCAACATAAGATTCATCATCCCCATTCATTGTCGCAATCAGGGCTGTTTTAAAGAATTTTGGTTTCGGGCCTGTACCTTTAGCACCATAATCAAGATATTGGAACATTAATCTATTTGTGAATGAACTCATTTGACCTGATATATTAGCATAATAAATGGGCGAACCAAGAACGATGGCATCCGCTTGTTCAATGCTCTGCAGCAAGGGCCTCAGATCGTCGTTTAACGCACAATGCGCGGAGGGCTTGCGGTTTTTCAGCTTGCACGCATAACAGCTGATGCAGTCTTTGTAATTTAGGTCGAAAAGATTTACAAATTCCGTTTCAGCGCCTACTGATTTTGCGCCTTCAATGACTTTATGTAACATCTTTGCGGTATTGCCTTCTTTTCTTGCACTGCCACATACGGCGATAAGTTTCATAATGATACAAACCTTTCTATTGAGAAATTTCATTGGCAACGCTTAATTTTCTGCTTTGTTGCCTTGCAAATGAATTGTACGCCCTTTATAAATCATTGTCAATGCATTTATTAAAGCTATTTTTCAATTTCAGCTTGATAAAATCATTGACAATGCTTTTTGGTCTTGTATAATGGTCTTGAGGTGGTTCTATGAATACATTAGGCGAACGATTAAAATATGCTCGCAAAAAAGGCGGTTATACCCAAGAATCCTTGTCGGAAGCGATCGGGATCTCAAGGGGAGTTATTTTTAACCTTGAGAAAGATAAGACTGAGCCTCAAGGCATTGTCGTGAATGCTGTGTGTCAGACATTAAAAATCAATAAAGACTGGCTACTATATGGCGTTGGCAATATGGAAGATAAAAGCGAAACTTCTCGAAGCGCAAAGATTTTGACTGAACTCTATGATTCTGCAAAAAGCTTATCCGAAGAAGAACAGCTTTTTTTGTTGGACACAATAAAAGCATTAAAGTTCCGTTTGGGTGAAAATCCAAAAGCTTAGGCCTTTCAATCTGTTGCGGCGAAGGGAAAAATATCGGGTGTTCATAAGGACAAAACAGGCTGACATTTGTCGTCCTGTGGTTTTTATTTGATTGTTTATATGCTATACTTTGGGCAATGGCCGCTGATTTTTGAACATTACTACGGGAGATTTACTATGGACAATACTAAAGACAAAGAGCTGGCTAAAATAAGAGTATTAAAATTAGGTGAGAATCTATTGCAACAAAAATACAATGAGGAATTATCACGTGAACAATCGCTATTAACACAAGCAGCACAAATGCAAACGGCTTTTTCTGTGATAACTGCGGCTTTGTTTATGTTATTACCAATACTCATTGATAATCGAGGAACACTTGACCTCACCTTCATTTTTATTTTTGTATCAATAATTACACTTTTTCTACTTGTAAGTTTTGTTCTTGCGCTGTTAGCTCAATGGAGGTTTAAAATAAGAACACTTTCAGGTAGTGACATACAGAATAATATTATAGACAGTATCAATGAACTATTAGCGGAAGAAAAAATAATCGTTTATAAGACTAATCTATTGAAAAAATTACAGACTGATAGGTTTAAAGCAAATGAAAAGCGTGTTTTTTACATAACAATATCCATGATTGCGTTTTATTTATCAATTTTTCTGTGCTTAATTTTCTTCGTTACATCCATCGTAATATTATTATAATTATGTGGGGGTATTAAATTGAAATTTAGATTAGGGGAAACTGTAGTTGATAAACGCACAACACTATTCGTTGTAATTATTGGATGTCAAGAGCAATTAAATAGATTACCTATTTATCAAGTATTGGAACCGCGAAGTAAAAATATTTTTATTCGGAAGGAATTTGATCTGATGCCACAGGATCCTACTGGGCCTACTGATCCAAGTGGTGGTGTACCTCTTCCAAAATTCACATCGAGAGAAATTGCAGCTCTTAAAAGACTTATTAATGAAAATGATGATCTAATCGAGATTGAGACAATTCGATATAAATTAAAAAGTGACAGAATTGTTTATAGAAAATTGTATCCGATTATAGTACTCAATAAGAGAGGCCAAAACAACGAATTCTTTGCACAAAGGTAGGTCCTATTCTTTAGCCGCCTTTGCACTATATAAGCAAAAAGCACCAACCATTCAAAGTTAAGTGCTTTTCGTGTGTTATATTCATTTATCCGATGCCGTAAACCATTTTTTATGCGAGTTTTCGAGTTTGTCCTTATGAACACCCACACCAAAAAGCAGTTCGGTCCTTATGGGCTGGGCTGTTTTTTCGCGTTGATGGGCCCCATTCCCCGAACCGCGGTGCAGGTTCTGGGGAAAACCGATTTTTCCCTTCCTTCATCTCGCGGAAACGTTACGTGTTGCGAGAAGGTCGCAGCCCAGGCCGCAGAGATTCGCGGCCAGAACGTCGCCGATCGCAATCGGAGCCCGCGCACGCAGTTTCCGCGTCTCTCTCATGACGGTGAAAACCACCCCCTTCGAAACGGCTTTGCTGAGCCGGACGCTGCACAACGGCTCCGTCCCGTTCTCCACAAGGACGGTAGTCGTTACGGTGCGCTGCGGGTCCATCACCTCCGTGTATGCGTACTGTTTTCCGCGCTCGCATTTCGCCCCGAGGATACGGACGCATTCCTTTTCGGTTTCCACCGTCAGCAGGCATCCATTGGGGCAGATGATACAGGTCATTTCTTTTTTCATACGCATCGAACCTCGATTTCGTATCCTTGTTTCATCCGGTTTCCGGGCAGTGTCAGCTGCAGCATCTGGGCCGGCATCGCTTTTTTATACTGTTTTTGAAGGATGACCTCTCCGCCCTGCCAAATCTGAACCGCACAGTCTTCCATGGGGCGGCAGACCCGCAGGGAAAAGACGACCTCCCTTGTCCCGCTGATATACTGCGGCAGAATATGGCCGATTCCCTTCCCACAGGAAACCCGGACGCCGCAGTCGCCGAACCGGGAGGACTCTTCCAGATAGCGTGCGATCATGTCCGCCATCCGCTCGGCCTCGATCGATACAAAATCCACCAAATCATGAACGTGAAGGACATTGCCCGCTGAAAAAATCCCGCGAACGCTCGTCTGATAATTCTCATCCACCGCCGCCCCTCCGGTATGCGGGTCGAGCCGGATGTCCGCCTCCCGGCACAGTTCATTTTCCGGTATCAGCCCCACGGAAAGGATCAGTGTGTCGCATAGAAAATCCTGCTCGGTTCCCGGAATCGGCCGGAGCTCCCCGTCCACCTCCATCACGGTTACCCCTTCGACGCGCTCCCTTCCCTTGATTTCCGTTACGGAGCGGTTCAGGTACAGCGGAATATCATAATCGCGCAGACATTGCTCAATGTTCCGGGGAAGGCCGCTCGGATAAGGCATCAGCTCAAAAACGGCGCGGACCCTGGCCCCCTCCAGGCTGAGTCTGCGCGCCATAATCATGCCGATATCCCCGGAGCCCATAATTACGGCGTCTTTTCCCACCATGATATTTTTCAGATTGATGTAATTTTGCGCAAGCCCCGCCGTATAGATGCCGGCCGGCCTTGTCCCCGCAACCGCAAGGTTTCCCCTGGTCCGTTCCCGGCACCCCATTGCCAGCACTACCGCTTTTGCCGCATACTGCAAAAGCCCGTCTTTCGTTACGACGGTAATTACCCTGTCCGCCGTAATACGGACGACCGTCGCCCGCGTTCTGTATGCGATTTTCCGTTTCTTCACTTCCAGGATGAACCGATCCGCGTATTCCGGCCCGCTCAGGTTCCCTCCAAACCGGGACAGCCCAAACCCATCGTGGATACACTGCCGAAGGACGCCGCCCAGCTCCTCTTCCCGTTCCAGCAGCACGATGTCCGTGACGCCTTTCCGGCACAGCTCTACCGCGGCCGACAGGCCGGCAGCGCCGCCGCCGATAATCACGACCTCTTTCTCTGTCCGGATCATCTGATCGCCTCTTCCCTTCTAATTCTTTACTTTTCCGGTAAACAGATACGAATTCTTACTGAAAAGCCGGATTTCTTCCGGCCTGAGGCCGTATTCCTCCTGCATGAGCTCCACAATCCGGCTCTCACAGTAGCCGCCCTGGCACCGCCCCATGCCCGCCCGCGTCCGGTACTTGACACTGTTGACCGTCACGGCGTGCAGAGGATTCCGGATTGCCTTCCGGAGTTCGGCCTTCGTCACGTGCTCGCAGCGGCAGACCAGTTCGCCGTAATCCGCGTCCGCGGCAATCAGCCGCTCCTGTTCCTCCGCCGTACATTCCGCGAAACGGACGATCCGTTTATGGCGGGGATCAAATCCGGGCCGGGGCGGCAGCGGCTCTTTTTCCACAATCGCCTCGGCTACTCTGCGCGCGATCGGAAGCGCGCCGGTAAGCCCGGGAGACGTGATGGAGACCAGATTGACCGCGCAGGGCGCCTCCTCCTTTGTTTCAATCCGGAAGTCCAGCTCCTTCCCGGTCTCCGGATCTTCCACGCGCGGAAAGACACCCGCGTAGGAGCGGATGACATTCCTTCGGTCCAATTGCGGATAAAGCTCTTTCCCGTTTTCCATCAAAGGCCCGGCGGCCTCTCTCGTGGTTGCATAGCTTATTTCCCCGTCAGGATAGTAATTCACCGGTCCGATCAGAACATTTCCGTCTACGGTCGGCGTCACATGAACGCCGAATTCTCCGTTTTCGCCGGGTGTTGGATAAATCGGGAGTGTAACCTTTTTTCCGGTCAGCTTGTCCAGCAGAAAATATTCTCCGCGGAGGCGGTGGGGATCATAATGGCCGAATCCCAGCATCTCGCTGATCCGGCAGGCGGACAGTCCGGCGCAGTTGACGACCCAGCGTGTCCGGAACCGGCCGCCTCCTGTGCGCAGAGTATACCAACCGCTTTCCCGCGCGATGGAAAGCACTTCGCTGTCAAAATAATACCGCACTCCATTGGCGACCGCGTTCTCCGCCAGGGCAATCGTATAGAGGAACGGGTCCAGGATGCCCGCCGAGGGCACATAAAGCGCGAAGCTTCCTCCGATGGCCGGATTGACATCATCCATCTGAGCCCTGTCCAAAAATTTCAATCCCGGCACTCCGTTTTCCTTCCCCTGTCTCTGAAAATGCATCAGCTTGTTCCGGTCTTCCCGCGTGAACCCGACGATCATTTTTCCTGTCCGTTTGAACGGCACGTCCAGTTCTTCCGCCACCTGGTCAAATTCCCGGTTGCCCTCCACACAGCAGACCGTGCGCAGAAGCCCCGGCGCATTGAGAATTCCCGAATGCAGCAGGCCGGTGTTGCGGCCGCTGGTTGCCATGCACACATCCAGCTCTTTTTCCAGTACGGCAATCCTCGCGCGGTACCGGGACAGTTCGCGGGCCACGGCGCTTCCGACCACGCCGCCGCCGATAACCACAATATCATACTCTCCGTCCATTTTCTCACGATCCCAATCCTTTCAAAACCTCTGCCATAAAAGGAACGGACGCGGACGCTCCCGGTCTGGAAACCGCGATGGAGGCCGCCTTTGAGGCTGTCCGGAGCGCTTCCTCCACCGACTGGCCGCAAACCACCCCGGCCAGATAAAAGCCGGTGAAGGTATCGCCCGCAGCAGTGGTGTCCACAGCCTGGGTCTGGAACACCTTCTGCCTGACCCGCCTGCCCCCATTGGCATAAACCGACCCTTTTTCGCCGAGAGTCAGAACAATCTGCATGGAAGGATATTGGGCGGAAAGCGCGTCCAGAACCTCATCCGGATCGGTTTTCCCCGTGATCTGAGCACTCTCGATCTCATTCAGCAGCAGCAGGGATACTTTTTTTAAATCGCATGCCTGAACGGCCTCGTTGAAAGGAGAGGGGTTGAGCGCGATGAACATCTTCCTTTTCCAGGCCCGGTCAATAATATAGTCAAGCAGATTGATTTCATTCTGAAGGACCAGAATGTCCCCTTCCCCGAACCGGCTGAGGACCTCGTCGGCGTACTCTCTTGTCTGGCTTCGGTTTCCGCCGCCGAAGAGCACAATGCTGTTCCGCCCGTTTTGGTCCACCTGAATCACCGCGTGCCCGCTGGCCCCGGGGGTTTTCCGAATCAGTGACGCGTCGATCCCGTTTTCCCGGCAGGCTTGCAGCAGCATACCGCCGTCTTCTCCCACCGCCCCGGCATGATAAACCGGAACACCCGCTCTGGCCAGGGCGATGGACTGGTTCAGGCCCTTGCCGCCGCAGAAAATTTCCCTCTTCTCCGCGGCAAGGGTCTCCCCTTCCCTTACGATATGATGAACGGAATATACATAATCCATATTCAGTGATCCATAGTTTAAAACCTTCATTTTCCTCCCGTGATCACCGCGAAGCATCGGCTTCCTGTGATCACAGTCTCCTCCTCTCATAAATCTGCGCCGACGGAAAAGGGCACCGTCTGCCGGGATCCGTACCCCGGCAGACGGTGCCTTCCGGATCTCCCGCTAGCTGCGCAGTTCTTCCAATTCCTTCATGGCGCTGCCAAGCATCTCCCGTGATATCACATCAAACGGTTTTGCCCGCATCAGCACATCATCCGTCGCTTTCTTTGCAACCGCCCCCACATTCTCTTCGGTAAAACGGAGGTGCATGCCCTGAAAGGACGGGTCAAAGCCCATGGAATCGTAGAGGCCGAACAGCTCCCGGAGCTCTTCTCGCGGGCTGTCAAGAACGATCAGCTGCACCGCGATTCCGTATGCCACCTTCATGCCATGGTCGACATCGTGCACACCTTCCACCAGGGACAGACCGTTGTTCACCGAATGCGCGATCCCGTTTCGCACCGCCTTGATGCCAAGTGCCTGCACCGTTGAAGCCGTGTAGAGATTGATGTTGCAGATGTCGATGAACTCTCTGGTAAGCTCTCCCTTCCGGACGGACTCCACCGCCACGGCTGCTTCCGCATAGACGCTTTCCTTGAGCATGCGCGCCAGCGCCAGCGCCATCTGGTCAAAAATATCCGCGTTCTCCGAACCCGGCAGGGAAGCTCGCCCTTCGTACCATTTGGCCAGTGCGTCGTAAATACCGGAAATATAATAATTGATCGGCGCGTGAAGGATGACGTCCGGATCCACAAGGACCAGCTCCGGATTCGTCTTCGGATAGACATTCTCCAGATACTCTCCCGAATCCGAATAAACAATGATCTGATTGCTGCTGGCCGCACATGTGGCCGCGATCGTCGGGACCGTAATAATCGGGCAGCCGTACAAAGCGGCGGCATATTTCGCCGTATCCAGCGATTTCCCCCCGCCTACCCCAATGAGATAGTCCGGCGAAAATTCTTCGCAGATATGTAACAGCTTATGAACATTGTTTTCCGAGCTTTCGCCGGCAAATGCATTCACCGCATATTGAATCCCCGCTTTTTCCAGCTGCGGAAACAGTTTGTTCTGAACCGAGGCCCTTGCCCGCACACCTCCGCTGACAACACATTTTTTTCCGAAAGGGGCCAGAAGGCATTCTATCTCATCCCAAACACCAATGCGGTTGCAGTAACGGGCGGGGCCTGATTTATTGTATCGGATTGTATTTTGAAAGCTCATATCTTTTTGCATCATAATGCCTCCTGCAATGATCTTCTATCCTCCGAGATAGGATTTGATAATTTGATCGCTCTCGATCAGCTCGGAGCTTTTGCCCGTGATCGAGATATTCCCGTTTTCCAGAACATAGCACCGGTCGGAGATTTTCAGCGCCATGTAGGCATTCTGCTCCACCAGAACCACGGGAAGGTTTTTTTCTTTGTTGATCGTGGAAATCACCCTGAAGACCTCCTCCACGATCACCGGAGCCAGGCCAAGCGACGGTTCATCCAGCATCAGCAGCTGCGGATCGCTCATCATCCCTCTGGCAATGGCCAGCATCTGCTGCTCGCCGCCGGACAGGGAGCCCGATATCTGCTTTTCACGTTCCCTCAGCCTTGGGAACAGCTCATACATTTCCTCAATATGGCAGTCCATCTCTTTCGGGGAAAAACGTTTGGAAAAGGCTCCCATTTCCAGATTGTCCCGAACCGTCATCTCGGAAAATATCTCACGTCCTTCCGGAACATATACAATCCCGTTATAGATCACTTTCGACGCAGGCAGTTTGGTCAGTTCGACCTCGTTGAAACGGATGCTTCCGCTTTTCGCCTTTACGATTCCCATGATCGTTTTCATCAGGGTGGATTTTCCTGCCCCGTTTGATCCGATAATCGATATGATTTCCCGGTCGTTCACCTCCACATCGACGTCAAACAGAGCCTGCACCTTACCGTAAAAGGTATTGACCTGGGATACTTTAAGCATTGTCAATCCCCCCTTCCGTGCGCTTCTTTTCCTGCTGCATCCGGTAGCCTTCCCCGAGATACGCCGTGATGACCTCTTCGTTGCACTGAATCTCGGCGGGACTGCCGGATGCAATTTTTTTACCGAAATCCAGCACCGTAATATCCTTGCTGATGCTCATGACAACGTCCATGTTATGCTCAATCAGGAACATATCCACACCGGACTGCGCAATTTTATCAATAATCCCGACAAATTCCTTCCGCTCGGAGGGATTCAGCCCCGCCGCCGGTTCATCCAGCAAAATCAGCTTCGGATTTCCCATCAGCGTCCGCCCGAGCTCCGTCATTTTCTGCCGCCCATACGGAAGGTTCGACACCACTTCCTCCTTCAGGGGATACAGCCCGATTTCATTCAGTACCGATTCCGCCTGCTCCCTCAGCTTTTTCTCTTCGTTCCGTGCCTGCGCGGGCAGCAGCAGCCATTTCAATATGTTCTGTCCCGTCCGGGACTGAGCTCCCAGCATCAGGTTTTCCAGCACCGTCATGGTCGGGAACAGTTTAATGTTCTGGAACGTGCGCCCGATGCCCATTTCCGCGCGCTGATAAGGCTGTTTTCCGGAAATTTCCTCTCCGAAAAATTCAATGGCTCCCTCCGTCTGCGGATATACGCCGGTAATCATATTGACGGTCGTGGTCTTGCCCGCGCCGTTCGGACCGATCAGCGCATGCAGCCTGCCCTTCGTTACCTGAAAGCTCAGATTGTCCACCGCGAGCAGCCCTTCAAAACGTTTTGTGAGCCCTTTTACCTCCAATACGATATCACTCATGCTGGGCACCGCCTTCCGCCTGCTTTTTCTGCACTCTGTTCCGGAAGAACCGCCCGATTCCCTGGAACATGGAAATAATGCCATTTGGGAAAAACAGAGAGCAGCCCAGCGCGATGGCATAAAACACAACCTGATAGTAATCTCCCAGGAAGCGAAGCGCTTCCGGAAGGAAAATGACAACCGCCGTGCCGAAAACATTGCCCACAACGTTGCCGATTCCGCCGAAGAGCAGCATGATTAGCATTTTGATCGAGAGGTCCACCGTATACGTTGAGGAATTCATATACATATTGAAATGGACGTATAGGGCTCCGCCGAACGCGCCGTATACGGCTGCAAGCGTAAAGGCACGGATCTTGATTTTTTTGACGTCCAGCCCCAGAGAGGGCAGCGCGTCAATATTATCCCGCACGGCCTTGAACTCTCGTCCCCATTTGGAATGGACGATCCGCACGGAAACAAGAAACATCAGAACGGCAATGACCAGGACGAAATAGTAATATTTTCGGTTGGTATCCAGTTCAAACCCGAAGAGAGAATACCGCGGAATGTTCTTGATGCCCTGCGTTCCCCCGGTCAGCCCCGTCAGATTGGTCGACAGAAGCCGGACCACCTCATTGAAAGCCAGCGTGGTGAGCGCCAGATAGACACCCTTCAATTTCAAGCTGGGGTACCCGAGAAGAACCCCGATGAAGTATCCCGCAAAAACCGCCAGCAGCGTCGAAAGCCACGGACTCCATCCGAATTTCGTGCAGAGGATCGCGGACACATACCCTCCTAACGCCATAATTCCTGCTGTTCCCAGATTTGTCTGTCCTGTTAAACCGGTAATAAAATTCAGTCCGAATACAATGATGGAATAAATCAGAATCTGATTGAAAATAACGACGTAATAATTATTGCTGATAAAAACCGGTAACAGGATTGCAAGCATCAGAATCATAACAGGAGCCAGATTCTTTCTATCAATCAAACGTTTCACTCTTCTTTCTCCTTTCTGCCTGTGGTATGCTTGCCTCAACGCGTCCGCCCCGTCAGCCCCTTCGGCCTGACAAGCAGGAATCCGATCAACAAAACAAAGGAAATGACATCTTTATATACAGCCGGAATAAAAAGGGTGCAGATGTTTTCCAGAATACCGCAGAAAAGGCCGCCGACAATGGCACCGGGCAGGAAACCGAACCCGCCGATGACCGCGGCCGCAAATCCTTTCAGGCCGATCATGTCGCTCATCGTGGTCGCGACATTCTGAAGCGGAATAATCAGGATGCCAATAACTCCGCAGATCACCATGCTCAGCGCGACGCTGAGGGAGATCACCCGTTTTACGTCAATACCCATGATCTGCGCCGCCATTTTATTCTGCGCCACACAGCGCATGGATTTTCCGGCCTTTGTCTTATACAGAAAGACCTGTAAGGCTATGACTATGATCATGGCGACCACAATAATCGCGACATTGGCTTTGGAGATTACGAACCCACCCAGGCGGTATGTCCCGGACAAAAATCCCGGAACACTGAACGGCACCGGTGTCCAGATCAGCCGGCAAAGCTCAATCGCGATCTTTCCGAGCAGGATCGTCGCCATAATGGTAAAAATTTCAGGTATATTTCTCAATGGAATGAAAATAATCCTCGATATTGCAAAGCCGAAAAGCATCATTGCAATGCATGAAAGCAAAATGGCCGGAACAAAACCGAACTGCAGGCCGACCATAAAGGTTCCGCCAAAAATGTACGCTCCAAAGGTAATCATTTTATCATGCGCAAAGTTAACAACGTCACATGCGTTTGAGATCAAAGTAAACTCAATTCCCACAAGGGCATAGATAAAGCCCATGGCAATCCCGCTGATAATCAATTGTACGACAATCGTCATACCGCCAGCCTCCCCGAATATTAATAGCAGGCTCTAAACAAGGTTGTCTGCAGCCACATATGTGTCTGCAGACAACAAACAGACATTTTTTAAGCTTCCACTTCTACCGTAACGGTATTCCCATAAACGGCTTCTTTCCCCTTGATCTTGCAGACAATGCCCTGATGTACCATCTCCTGCTTGCTGTTGGGCGTATAGGTCGCCAAGACGCCCTCATACCCGTCCGTCTTGGCCAGAGCATCCCGGATCGCATTCCGGTCCGTCGAGCCGGCCCTTTTAATGGCATCCGCCAGCACATAAAGCGCGCTGTAATAGGTGGATGCATAGAGCTCCGGTTTATCGCCGCCGTACGATTTCTGGAAGTTCTCCACAAAAGCTTTCACTTTCTCATTCGGATTCGTCGGCGTAAAATCGGTAACGCTGTACCAGTTGGTCAGCCAGTCTTCTTCACAGAGGTCAAGAACCTGTGTTGTGGAAATGGAGGTAGAGCCGACAATCGGCACCTGGACGCCCAGGTCATTGAACTGTCTTGCGGCAAGAGCCGTCTCCGTGTCGTGCGCCCATACAATGATTCCGTCCACGCCCGCCTTCTGAAGATTCAGAATCTGACTTGTCAAATCGGTGTCGCCCGAGTTAAACGTTTCGGAAACCCATTTGATTCCCTGTTTGTCAAAATAAGCGGACGCGACTTCCAAAGCGCCTGCCCCGTAGTCGTCACTGTCCGTCAGGAAGCCGATCTTTTTGCATTTCAGGTCTTCCGTAATGTATTTGGCGGCAATCTGCCCCTGAATGGAGTCAGATGCACGGACACGGAACAAATACTTGTTGTCGATGGTGGTCACCAGCTTCGGGCTGGTCGCTCCCGTAAGGAACGGAACGCCGGCATCCGCCATCGACTGTTCAATCGCCAGGGTCAATCCACTCAGATTGGGACCCAGCTGCGCAATGACGTTCTGGCTGAGGATCAGATTGATGGCGTTGATCGCCGTATCCGTCGTACCGCCGTCGTCCGCGACATAGAGTTTAATTTTTTTGCCCAGCACTCCACCGGCCGCATTGATCTCGTCCGCCGCCATCTGCGCGCCCTGTTCGGTTCTCATCCCATTGACGGGAGCGGAACCGGACTTGGACGCGGATACACCGATCAGGATGGTATCCCCATCCGTGGAAGCGGAACGATTGCTGCCTGCGTCAGAACTGCCTGAGGTACCTGATGGATCCTTGGAACACCCGATTAATGACCCTACAAGAATAAGCGAGATAATGGCTGCTATGATTCTTCTTTTCATAGTCTTTTCTCCTCCTCCGCTATGATCTCAGTACCGGCCTTCTCTATGAATTTTTATACGATTCCTTTGGCCTTCAGGTCGGCAAGCAACGCGTCGACTTTCTTCTTTTCTTCCTCCTCCAAATCGCCGAGCGGCATTCTCGGAAGGCCCGCATCGAATCCCAGGCACTTCAGAACATATTTGAATACTTCATGCCAATGGGGATCGTTTGTGCTATATGTAATAAAGTAATCCACAAACGGCTGAATATTTGTCCAGTACTCGCGCGCTTTGTCAATATTCTTTTCTTCCACGCAGATGTCATATAAATTCCGTGCAAATTTCGGGAAAATGGCCGGCATACCGCTTAACCATCCGTCCGCGCCTGCGAAAAAGCCTTCCATCGGAGCATAATCATGGCCGTACTCAACAGTCAGCCTGTCCCCGCAGTAGTATTTCAGCTCATGCACCCGGTTCGGATCCCCCTGTGCGGATTTTACGCCGTTGACCAAACCTTCATCCACCATGGCCTTGATCTCCAGCGGCGTCATCTCATAGCCGCAGAATCTGGGGTTATTGTACAGAATGATATCGATGTCGATGGCCTTGCGCAATGCCCTGAAATGGTTGACCACCGCTCTTTTGTGCGGCTGCAGGTAATAAGGCATAATTACCAGAACGCCCTCTGCTCCGACTTCCTGCGCGTATTTGCTCAGTTCAATGGTCTGAGAGGTGGAATACCTGCCGGTTCCTGCATAAACCGGAACGCGGTGGTTTACATGATCGATGATGCTCTTCATGATCTTTTTTTGCTCTTCCATGGTCATGGAAATGTTTTCTCCCGTACTGCCTGTGCAGGAAATGTTCTGAGCCCCCTGCTCGATCACCCAGTCAACATAGCGCAGTGTCTCCGCCTCATTGTAAGACTCATCTTTGTTCCAGAAGGTCATTACCGCCGGCATAATCCCTTTTTTGATACTCATACTTTTTCCTCCTTGATTGTTCAGTAATGTAAATACTGCTTTTTATAATAAGCATCTTTTTCTAAGATACATTATTATTTATTTAAAATAAAAAATTTTTTATTTAGTAAAAAAATAAGGGAAACCCCTTATTCCTGTCCGTTTATTCGCTTTTTCATTTTTACAATATGATTCCGAATCAGGCGGCGGGCGTCCTTTTTTGAATGCTTTCTGAGCGCTTCCAGCAGCTCTTTGTGCTCGCGGACGGCGGCCTCGTTGTGCTGCAGAGAGGTCCCGGTTGTCGCCCGGATAATCATATATTTATTGTTCAGCATACGATACAAATTGTAAAGGTAATGATTGCCCGCCAATTTCACCAGCATTTTATGCAAAGCCATATCCGCCTTGAAATACTCGTCAGACTTGCCCTGCCGGTAAAGCTTCTCACACTTTTCTTCCTGTAAGGCCAAAAAATCCAAGTCCTCCGTGGTAATCGTGTCGCACAGCTTTACAACCGCGTCTTCTTCAAACAGCAGCCGGGCAATGCAGACTTCCTGAATTTCTTCTTCGGTCGCCACGGGGATCATATATTTTCCGCCCTGCGATATTTCACAGATATGTTCATGCACCAACCGCTTCAGAGCCTGAATGACCGGCGTCTGGCTTACTTGATACCGTTCCGCCAGCTCCGCAGGGTCCAAGCGCTTTCCGGCAATATATTGTCCGCCGACAAATCCATCACATATGGTTTCATAGACGATATCGTCTAAATTTCTTTTTAAAGTTTTCACAGAGTCACACCCATTCACAAGACTGTATATAGAGTACACCCTTTTACAGGAAAAGTCTATGTGCTTTTTTATTAAAAAAATTTTTAATTTTTCGTGACTCTTCACAAATATAATATAAAATTTTTAATTTATTATTTATTTCATATAAGTTGAAATGCTTTTCTCCCCCTGAAGGTTCCGGGGATGGAAAGCCGGACAGGAATGATTTTTCGGTATGTAATAACGTTTACATGTTCTCTTTATATTCTTGTCCCCGCAAATGAGCACGGCTCCTTTCATCTATTCCATCATTTTGGGCAAGTTGCCATTGAGGAAAATAAAGGGAAGTGATAAAATATAGACAGATTCAATTTATTTTGGTCTTTTTTATTTGACCGTTGAACTTGATTGATTGCTTGCCTCGGAAATTGGCTGAATGAAGGTTTAGCTAAATTATTTATAAAACATTTATTAAACAAAAATTTGAAATGAAGGATAGATCAAAATGCAGCTTATAGTAAAAAGATTTGAAGAGCTAACAGTTGAGGAATTGTACGAGATTCTTAAGATAAGAGTTTCCGTGTTTGTTGTTGAACAAAATTGTCCGTATCAGGAGATCGATGGCAAGGATAAACAATCATTTCATGTGTATTTAAAAGACGATGATGGAATACAGGCATACCTAAGAGTTATTGATAAAGGTGTGTCCTATGATGAGGTATCGATTGGCCGAGTGATTGCGGTGAAAAGACGGAATGGCATAGGCAGCAAAATTCTCTCAGAAGGGATAAAGGTTGCGAAAAGCAAATTAAAGGCGACTGCTATAAGAATAGAAGCGCAAACATATGCAAAAGAATTTTATGAAAAGCAAGGATTTAAACAGGTTTCAGGAATATTTCTTGAGGATGGAATCCCTCATGTTCAGATGCTTCTTGATTGCGTCTCCCCTGCCCTTTGAGCTTATGTTTTATAAGGAGATTAAGCATTATGAAAAGCAAAGGTACTTGTCCTAAATGTCATTCCAGTGAAATAATTAGCATTCCTGGAAATGTCGGAGCATATGGCACAGGTAATAATATTAAAGCCGGACGTACTATTTTTAGTGCAGTGAAAATAACAAGATATTTATGCACCTCATGCGGATATACAGAGGAATCGATTGATAATCCAATTGATATTGAGAAGCTGAAAAAACACTATTCTGATTGAGGTCACTGATTAGAACTTTGCACATACATTAATCCGCAAGAGGGTAAGAAAATGAAAATCGAGTTGCTTTCTACGAAATATCAGGTAAAGCAAATTGAGGAAGCGAAGCCTTTTGGATCAGAAATCATTTTGGAAAAACGGGCGTTGAAGTGCCCGCAGAAGGTTATGTACTTGTAGGGATGCAAAGATATTTGTAGAGCGATATAATCGCTGAGCGATAAATCGAAATTCGTGGAGATGAAGGAGAGCACATCAATGGGTATAAAAAGGAATCGTATTGTTGTAAAAGTCGGGACATCGACATTAACAAATGAATTAGGAAACAGTAATCTGCGGACGGTCGAAGAACTGGTTTTGACGTTAGCTGATATCCAAAACATGGGGAATGAAGTGATACTCGTTTCTTCCGGTGCAATTGCAATTGGAGCGCAGAAAATGCATCTTGCCGAAAAACCTAAAGAGCTGCGTATGAAACAGGCGGCGGCTGCGGTAGGACAATGCGAGAACATGTTTTTGTACGACAAATTTTTTGGCTATTATAATAAAACTGTGGCACAGATTCTGCTCAATGCTGATGACATCATCGATGAAGAAAAGAAAGAAAACCTTGCCAATACATTTGAAACCTTGCTTGAACAGGGAATCATTCCAATCGTAAATGAAAATGATTCCGTGAGTTATAAAGAAATAGAATCCGAAGAAAAAATATTTGGGGATAATGATATGCTGTCAGCGGTTGTTGCAGTATTGTGTCGCGCCGATAAACTGGTAATTCTGTCAGACATAGATGGATTTTATGATAAAGACCCCAGACTATCGAAAACTGCTAAACTGATCAGCAAAATTGAATATATTGATGAATCTACATACGCACTCGCGGGAGGCGCCGGTTCCAGAAGAGGTACTGGTGGTATGAGAACAAAACTTCAAGCGGCAGATATTGCTACATCACAGGGAATCGATGTCATTGTCACAAACGGAAAAAATCCTGATGTACTCTACGACATCGTGACCGGGAAAAAAGTGGGAACTCTGTTTGTGGCGCAGAAATAAGAATATTAGCCCGGCCAAGCTATGGCTACGGCCGTTGTTCCGCCCAGCCGTGCCGGAATGTGAAATATCAAAAAGAAGGTGTAGTAATGGAAAACATCATCGCCGTAACAGCGAATAACATTGATCGCGAGCATATCTGCTGCGCCATCTCCGACAAGAAGGGCGAAACCTGTGTATCCTCCAAAAAGGCGTGGATGAGCGAACGCTTTGCGGATGGCCTGGTGTTCCGGAAGCTGGATGTCCGGGGGAAGGTGTTTATTGAGTACATCCCCGCAGAGAAGGCATGGTGCCCCATCGACGCACAGGGATATATGCATATCAACTGCTTTTGGGTTTCGGGGCAGTATAAGGGAAAGGGCTACGCCGACCGTCTGTTGGAGGAGTGCATTCAGGATGCCAAATCCAAGGGCTGCTGCGGTCTCACCGTTGTCGCCTCGGAGAAAAAGCGTCCATTTCTGTCCGACCCGGATTATTTGAAATACAAAGGCTTTTCAGCTGCCGATACCGCCGCGCCCTTTTTTGTTCTCTACTGCCTGCCGTTTACCGGGGACGCTCCTGCTCCGAGGTTCAGGGACTGCGCAAAGCAGGGCAAAATCGCCGAAAAGGGCATGGTGCTGTACTATACCAACCAGTGTCCGCACACCGACAAATATGTGCCGATCATCGTCAATCTCGCAAAGGAACGCGGAACAGAAATCAGCATCCATAAGATCGAGACGACCGGGCAGGCACAGTCGGCCCCCACGCCCTTTACCACCTACAGCCTTTTCTATGACGGCGAGTTTGTGACCAACGAAATTTTGGGGCCGGCAAAATTTGAAAAATTCCTCGATCAACAGATTATTAACTGATGACAACCAATTCTCCCCCGCTGGCCTATTGGCTGACGGGGAAATTTCTTTTATTTCCAAAACATCTTTAAAAAAGATTACAAAAAGATTACAATTGTTAACAAAATGTTTGCATTTTTATGATTTAATAATAAAGAAACCAATCAGATCAGGATATGGGCCAATTGCAGGTTAAGGGGGTTGCTTTTTTGTCGTTCATCTCGCTGGAATTTTTTCTGTTCTTCGCTGTCTCGGCAGTGGTATATTTTGTCCTCCCCCACAAATTCCGATGGATTTGGCTGCTTGCTGCCAGTTGTTTTTTTTACCTGTGTTATAATTCGTGGTACGCCATCTTCCTGGGTGTTTCCACGCTGGTCACCTACGCGAGCGGGCTGCTGATCGGGAAATCCGGCCGGCTGGCGGATCCCGTCAGAGCAGCGTGGCAGAAGAAAATCTGGGTCGCCCTGAGCTTCTGCATCAATATTGGTATTTTGTCCGTCTTCAAATATCTGAACCTGTTCAGTGAGATCGGCGCGGGCATTCTTTCCCTGACGGGTGTTCCCACAGCCGCGGCGCATTTTGACCCGCTGCTGCCGGTAGGAATCTCTTTCTATACCTTTCAGGCACTGAGTTATACGGTGGACGTTTACAGGGGGGACGTTCCGCCGGAGCGGCATTTGGGAAAATACGCGCTCTTCGTTTCCTTCTTCCCGCAGGTCACTTCCGGCCCGATTGAGAAATCGAAGAACTTTCTCCCTCAGCTTGACGAGGTACATATCTTTGATTACGACCGGGCCAGAAGAGGCGTCCTGCTGATGCTGTGGGGCTATTTTCAGAAAATGGTCGTAGCGGACCGGCTCGGGGTTCTGGTTGACACGGTATACGGAGATCAGGCGCAGTATTACGGACTCGCCTCCATCGTTGCCGTCATCTTTTACGCGTTCCAGATCTACTGCGATTTTGCCGGCTATACCAATATTGCCATCGGCGCGGCGGAAGTGATGGGCTTCCGGCTGACCACCAATTTCGACCGGCCGTATTTTTCAAGGTCGATTCAGGAGTTCTGGCGGCGCTGGCATATTTCGCTGGGTTCCTGGTTCAAGGATTACCTGTATATCCCGCTCGGCGGAAGCCGATGCTCCGCGTTCCGCCGCTGCCTGAATCTGATGACCGTGTTTGTGGTCTGCGGCCTCTGGCACGGGGATTCGGTCAATTTTCTGATCTGGGGTGCCCTGCACGGGCTGTATCAGGTAGCGGGGCTGCTGTCGAAGCGGCTGAGGAAAAATGTCCGGGACCGTCTGGGAATCGGCGAGAGTTCCGGCTGGTACCGGGCTTTGCAGACCGCCTTCACCTTCTTGCTGGTCAGCTTTGCATGGATCTTTTTCCGTGCGGAAACGCTGCCTGACGCAGCCGCGATGATCGGGAATCTGTTCCGCTTCAATCCGGCGTCCCTGTGGGACGGTTCTCTTTTCAGCCTCGGCCTTACGCAGCCGGAATTTCTGGCCGCGGTCCTCGGGATTTTCGTCGTGGCCGCGGTGGACTTCATAAAAAGGAGATGGGATCTGCGCAGCGTCGTGTTGGGCAGCAATGCCGCTGTGCGGTGGTCAGTGTATCTGACTGCCGCCCTGATGCTGGCCGTCTTCGGCACTTATGGGTCGGAATACAACGCTCAGCAGTTTATTTATACCAAATTTTAGGCCCCGTTCGCAAATCGGGATTCTTGTTTCGGATGAATTTACACATCCGACCGCATCAAAAATGCCCGGCATACGGGCAGGCTGAACCTGCATGCACGTCTCGCACATCGGTTGCTCTGAAGTATATTCAAAGCAATACAGAACCCGTATGGAATAGGTTATCATTGTGGACGCCGTAGGCGGGTAAGGCACTTTGTGTCTGAAAATCCGCCAATTTTCAATTTACGAACAGAGCCAAGTGGAGGAAACGAATGCGTAAAAAAATGATTGGGAAAAGTTTGCTCTTTACCGCCTTGCTGGCTGTTCTTCTCGCCGCGCTCAGCCCGATCTTCGTTTACAAAACGGAGCACCGGGCAAAGCTGGAAGAGGGCCTGTACCTGTCCGACGACCAGTACGACGTTATTTTTATGGGTTCCAGCCATATGAACGGCGGGCTGGACCCAAACGTCATCTGGAACCAGCAGGGCATCCCCAGCTTTAATTATGCGACGGGTGGGCAGTCGCTTGATGTGACCTACTACTTATTAAAAGAAGTCTTAAAGACGCACAAAAGTCCTCTTGTCGTTGTGGACCTGTTTTATCTCGGCATGACAACCCAATATGGAGAATCCGGGTTAATCAGCAACACGGTGGACAATATGCAATTTTCAGGAAATAAACTGGAGACTATCTGGAACTGCGTCTCTCCGCAGGACCGGATTGCGTATCTTCTGCCGGTCCTGAAATATCATTTCAGATGGTCGTCTCTGCAGGAAAAGGACTTCGGCTTCGACGTCGCGTCTCTGTACTACTCAAAAGGGTTTGCAGCCGGGACCAACCGGTACGGCAAACCGAATTCCGAATGGAAGGCTACGGACAACCGAATCGATATTCCGGAGAAGTCCCTGGAATACCTGAATAAAATTATCGATCTGTCAAAGACGGAGAACTTTGACCTCATTTTTATAAACATGCCCTGCGACTACAGCGAAGCCGAAAAGGAAAGCGATTGGGTGAACGACTGCGAGGCTCTGTTCAACACGGTCGCGGATGTGGCGCAGGAAAACGGGATACCGTTCCTCGATCTCTATGATAAGAAGGACGAGGTCGGGCTGGACTTTGCGAACGACATGAACAATGCGGGGCACCTTAATCTTTGGGGCGCGTACAAAATCAGTTCTTACTTTGGAAATTATCTCGCTGAGAATTATGATCTGGAGGACCATCGGTCGGACAGCGCTTACGCGCAGTGGAATGAGGATTATAAATACTCTCAGGCCGCTTCGGTCACATGAGTCTGAAATCGCTTACGCTGTGCCGGGTCTGTCCCGGCATAATCGATAAAAATTACGCCCTCCTGGCCATGACGGCCGGGAGGGCGTTTTTATTTTAAACCGTAGGACGCACCTTGGCATTACATCGGCCAGCTTGGCCCGATGTGAGAATAATCATTTATCCGCAAGTATTTTTTCGATAATTTCCACGGCAGTATGAACACCATTTTCAGCTCTTAACCGTTCTCCGATTTGAGCGGCTTTTTCTTTCATGCTATGATTGCCGACAGCTTCCATGATTGCATTTGAATAGTTCTCTACCGTAAGGTCTTTAGTCCAGATCGGTTTCGTTCCTATGCCTAACTCAAACAGCCTGTTTCCCCAAAAAGGCTGGTCGCCGCCAAACGGAACGATCACACTTGGCACGCCGGCGCGTACACCGGCGGCGGTTGTCCCTGCACCGCCATGATGAGAGACAGCCGCCATACGCTTAAACAACCATTCATGCGGGATATTGCCTATTTGCATGACATTGTCCGACAGCTTAACGCCTTTCAGGCTGCGCCAGCCTGATGATAGGAGGGCGCGCTGCCCTGTATTTGCAATGCCTTCCAAAACGATATGAAGAATCCGGTCAAAATCCCCGCCAACCGTACTGCCGAAACCTATGTATATCGGTTTGGTTCCATTGCTGAGAAAGTTTGCCAGTTTTTCATCCGGCGCCCAATTTTCTGTGCTTTCCCGAATCCAGAATCCGGTCAAATAGCAGTCCTTGCTCCATTCTTTAGGCTTTGGCACGAGCACAGGGCTGAATGGATAAAGCGTAGGAATCGTTTCTCCATTCATTCTGCGATACGGAAACTCAAAAAGCCTGATTTTCCTCAACCCCATCTCAGAGCGCCAATCGTTTAGCAATGACCTTGTTGCGTTTGACCAGAGAAGATCACCGCCCCAAAAAGTCAGCCTGTTATACACTCTTCCCAATGGCAGAAGGGGCGCTGTCATTGCGGGAAATTCACCTGTAGGGTCAACGGGACAAAACGGTACGCGAAAACAGGGAATCTTTAATTTTTCTCCCACATGGTAAGCAACGCTTCCAAGAAGGCTGTATAATATAGCGTCTGCGCCGGTACAGGCGGTTTCAATATTGGACAAAAATTCCTCTTTGACAGGATTCAATAAATATTTTAAGTTGCTGAAATACTCAAACGATGAAACCTGTTCTCCAATCAGCCGCCTCATGACCTCCCTGGCATCACCTGCCATAGGCGCATACTCAAATCCTTCTTTTTCTATTACATCCTGAAAAACATGCATGGCGCAGATACGAACCTTATGCCCTCTATCCTGCAGTCCTTTCCCCAACGCAAGAAACGGCTGCACATCCCCCCTTGAACCAATCGTCACGATTGTAAATTTCATTCCTCATTCCTCCTCAAGTACTGAATGAACATCAAATAACTGTGCAAAGATCTGAGGAACAAATTGAGCATATTTTTCCGAATGGTGCTGTCCGTCATTCTCACGGCCCTGATGTGTCAGCGGTATGATAGATGATAGAAAAATCTGCGCCATTATTTTGGTTCCTGCTTGCATAAGTAATGCTGTTTTTGGAATACAGCCAGACTTTACCCCTTGCCGGAGCAATTGATCAAGAGGGTCTATCAACGAAGAAATTGCTTGACTGTCGATTAAATAATTGAAATAAGATACCCTCGGCGTATCCTGGTCAAAGTAAGCGTCAATTTTTTTGAAATCCTCTATCGCGTTTCGATAGATTGCTACGGACTTTCGCATTTTTTCAGCATAGGATAGATGCTCCTGCTCCAGCACGTCCATAATCTGTCCAATATACTGATTCATATAATCCTGTACAACCGCTTCAAATATTTCATCCTTAGATTTAAAATAGTAATAAAAAACGCTTGGGGATAAAGCCCCGTCTTTGCCAACGGCGTACAATATGTCCTGGATAGAAGTGTCGTTATATCCCTTTTCAAAGAAAAGAACGGCAGCTTGATCTATAAATTCTTTTCTTTTTATGTTGGGGTCTTTTTTAGGTCTCGCCATACGACTGCTCCTCATCATGATAGTTTATAGAATTTATTCTATAAACTATCATATCTCAGATTTTTGCTGATGTCAATGTCGCAAGTGTCCCTGTCTTCCCTTTTGCTTTCCAAACAGCTATAATGTTACTGATATCCGTAAATTCAAAGGTCACTTACAGCAGGTCCATTTCAGTTTGCTAGACAAAACGCGTTTCTCCCCCGTCTTCGGCGGGGGAGAAACGCAACTTGTTGCAGAATCAACTGGAAAAAATGCTGTAGATAAACGGTCAATTGGGATGAATGAAAGGTGATACTGTATGAGTTCAGAGAAATATTTACAGGAAGTAACCGTTGGAGAGATTACCGTACATAATCAGAAAATTAAACTATGCGAATACGATGATAACTGGCCGGTTTTATTTCAAAAAGAAGCCGCGAAAATTTATAACGCGCTTGGCACAACAGCTTTGAAAATTGAACACGTGGGTTCTACCTCTGTCCTTGGTTTGTGCGCAAAACCAATCATTGACATTTTATTGTGTGTGGAAGACTCTGCGAAGGAAAGCGAATATGAAAAGCAGCTTGAGAGAGTTGGCTATCTATTGCGCATTCGGGAACCGAAATGGTTTGAACATCGTATGTTCAAGGGAAAAGACCCCGCGGTTAATTTACACGTCTTTTCGCAAAATTGTGAGGAAGCAGAACGAATGACCGCGTTCCGTGATTGGCTTTGTACACATGAGAGCGACAGAGATTTATATGCGGAAGCCAAGCGGCAGCTTGCGAAGCAAGTATGGCGGTATATTCAAGATTATGCTGATGCAAAAACACGTGTCGTACAGGAAATTATGGGACGCATAACGGAACAGTCGAATCCCGTTTGAAGGATGGCCTATCCGCTAAGAGGCATGATGAGGGTGTTGCATTTTGATGTGCAAGTATGCTATATTGTATTTGTAATATGAAATTGCCGCCGGGTAAACGTCTTTTGTTCATTCCATTAGGCCCTTGAAGGAATGAAGATCAGGCGTTTTATTGTTTTATTTATGAAAGAGGTGTCTATATGTTTCGAGAAATGCGCCGCAAAAAACAGGCTTTATCCTCAGAGGAATGTATTCAAATTTTGAGCCGTGGAACATCGGGAGTGCTGGCTGTGTCCGGGGACGACGATTATCCCTATGCCGTCCCGCTCAGCTATGTCTATCACGACAATAAGATTTTCTTTCACTGTGCCAAAACAGGCCATAAGCTGGACGCCATCGCCAGAAACAAAAAAGTTTCCTTTTGTGTGATTGATAAGGATCAGGTAGTGCCGGACGAGTATACCACTTACTTTCGCAGTGTTATTGTCTTTGGTAAAGCCCGCATCCTCGAAGAGGAAGGGGAAAAAAGAAGCGCTCTTGAGATTTTAGCTGTAAGATATGCCCCTGGCCATGACGAAAGCCATCTTTCACAGGTAATTGAAAAAGAGTTTAACATTGTGTGTATAATAGAACTTACAATTGACCACATGACCGGTAAGGAAGCCATTGAACTGGCTAAAGTGAAACATCTGCAAGCTCAGTCCGATTAAGTTTTCCTCTGTGAACATTCTAATAAAATCGTTTTTATGGAAATTGAGAAATCATCCTGTGAAAACGATTTTATTTTATAGTATTAGCCATTCTCCCAATTTATAATTTATACTACGACGGCGCTGTACGCCTGTGGTATAATATAAATAAGAAAGCTCTCAGCTTTGAGAGATAAAATAATTTCGGGAGTGACGGCAATGGAGTATTCCATGATCAGGCAGAATTTTGAAAAGCATGGTTTTTCAACTCAGCTTTTTTCATCTAAAGAAGAAGCGAGCGATTATCTGGTGAACACCCTCCAGCGTCAAACGATTGGATTCGGTGGAAGCGCGACTCTGAAGGAAATGGGACTGTTTGAGGCTTTACAACAAAACAATGCCGTGGTATGGCACAATAAGGTGCCTTCCCGGGACGTCCGGCGCTTGGCCAACTGCGCAAATATTTACATAACCAGTGCAAACGCCGTGACTGAATCCGGAGAGATCGTCAATATCGACGCGACGGGAAATCGTGTTTCCATGACGGCTTTCGGTCCCGAAACCTGCTACTATATTGTGGGGAAAAATAAAATCACGGCGAATCTGAGTGATGCAATATACCGCTGCAAAAACGTGGCTGCCCCGAAAAACGCCAAACGGATGAACGCAAAAACCCCATGCGCCAAAAATGCGGACAAATGCTATGATTGCAACAGTCCTGAGAGGATTTGCCGTATAACGACCGTTATAGACCGTGCCCCGATGGGCATGAAATGTGAAATCATCTTTATAGACCAGGAATTGGGGTTTTAACAATACCCCTTTCGGGTATTCCCGTTTTGGCGTTGATGGAGCGAAGGCCTTGAACCGCGGTGTTAAGAGAAACAAAAAAAGAAAGTACAATCACCCGCACGAGTCCCTCTGTCTGCTGGAAAACCAACAGACAACGGGACTCGTGCGGGTTTTGTCGTATATTTTCCTGTTATTGGGTATTAATATTCCATATTTCTCCAAAGAAATAACAATTCTGAAATATTCTTTTTCCACCACCATGTATCCCCCTGTTTCTGATTATTATTTAAGAAGTTTTCCAGATAAAAGAATCTGCAACAGCAAAGGGGTATTAAAATGGAAAAATCGCATATAGCAGGTGTTTTTCGATCCCACTCCCGCCTGCTCAGTCTCTTTCTAGCTTTATGCGCTGTGTTTTCGCTTATCGGCGAATCGCCCGCATATGCGGAAGCTGTCACATCCGATACGGCATCCGCGCCGTATGCCAGCATTTCAGGCAACATTACCGTTCCCCAGGGGAAAAGCATTACGTTCACCATTACCGGAGACGCCTATTTTGTAATAGGAACCTCGGGCGTAATTAAATCCTGCATGGCCAGTTGGATAGGTGATCAGTATACCTACGGCATAGACGCCGTAGGCGAGCCCGGTTCTTCCACAGGGCTTTATTTGGTAGCGCCCGGACAGGAAGCCCGGAAATTCTGCGTGATTACCGTGGGTCCGCCCGAAGAAACTACGCCTCCGCCTAAAACACCGACTACACAGATCAGTTACTCTGACAATTACTACGATTTAAGATTTAAGGACTTGAAGCAGAACGAGATGATGTACTCTGAAATTGCGGTAAGCGACCCGGAAGTCTCACTTTCCATTGCTTCCAATAATGATGGCGTCATTCAAGCCACACCACTTCAGAAAATCGATAATCGGCCGGGGCATTACATGGTTGCTCTGTACGCAGTGGGCCAAGGCTACACGACACTGACAATTACTGCTTCCGACGGCACCATCGACAACATGCCGGTCATCGTGCGGGGTGTGATCGATAAGGACTACACTCTTACCTCCGATACAAATCAAGATTTCACCATTGCACAGAACGGCAGTTATTTCATGAAGGTGAACTATACATACCAAGGCCCCACCGACGATCCGACCGCGCGGGGCAACTCCATCGGCGGCGGTGGCCGACTCAGCATTCCGCTACTGGTTTCAGACAACCCCAACATTCAGGTCACACTTGTTACCCATAACGGCAGTGAATTTTTGTTCCGGATCGATGCTTTTGGAGCCGTGGGGCAGTCAGCGACGCTTTACACAGGCAGCTACAATTACAGGCCGGAAAAGCTCTGCAGGGTAACGATTTCCAGTGCCCCCAAAAATATCCGGTTGGACACCACCGGACTATATCAATGCGACCCGGGAGACAGCTACCGCTTCGTAGCCTACACCAATTCTCCCACCCCTCCGGCAGCGGGCAGCGACAATTCTCATGTCAGCGTACAGTATGTCCGCAAAGTAGACGGCGGTTACGAATACCGTATGACAGCGCAACCGTACGAATCAGATGGATATTCTCAGGTGCAAGTAACCTCGGGCAGCGAAACTGTATCTTTCCCGGTGCTGATCGACTATACGTTTTTTCCCAGTGTTGAAAGCGATACGCATCAGACGGTCAGACTTGCAAAGGGAGAATCTTACACCTATAAATTCACGATTATGGGCGGCGGAGAACCAACTTTCACCGGGGGGTATAACGCAGCGTCGACCACTCCAATCATCACCGTTCAGCTCGTGAAAAAAGACGGCTCCAATTACTATGTCAAAGTAACGGCCCTTAGTGACAAAATTGGAGATGAGGCCTACGTCTACATTCAACTTCTCAATTCCCGTTATTACGATCCGAATTCTATCACAAGTTACGGCACCGTTCAGATCAAACCCGATCCTTCCGCACCAGTCATTCCGATGAAATCCGACACTACATCGAGCTTTACCTTAGCACAAAACAAATTCTATACTTTTAAAATCACCGGTGCCCCGATTTTTAAGCCAGATCACGAGGACCGATTCCGCACCGAACTCATCCGTAAATCGGGCAACGACTACTATTACAGGATCTTGCCTGCGGGCTTTCCGGGACAAACAGCCGAGTTCTCAATGTCTAATGGCATCACAACGCAAAGGGTCTGTAATGTAACCATAGGAGCCTTGATTCCAGTTGTGATGAAGTCGGACACCACACAAAATTTCTCTCTAACACAGGGTAAAAGCTACACTTTCAAAATCACTGGCGCAACCGGATTTAACCCAGGAACTCTGAACATTTTTAAAACTGAGCTGGTGAAACGGTCCGGTAGCGATTCTTACTACAAAATTACGGCAATCGGACCGGTCGGTTCCTCTGCAGGGATGTATATGGGTGTTGCCGATCAGCCCGTGCAAAAGGTCTGTGTGGTCTCTATTACCGAGCTGGGTTCCTTCCTTTCGGATACTACTTCCAATTTTACTATCCCCTTGGGGAAAAATTACACATTTAAAATTACCGCGCAGGGCGCAAAAACAGTAGCCCTCACGGCGGGCACCGGCAATACGTTCCGGGTCGTTTCCAGCAAAAGGGATGGAAACGACTTCTATTTCACAATATCCGCATGTGACATTACCTCTATGGGGAAATCGAGCGGCGTCTATGTTTCGGTCGACGGTCTGGCCCCGAAGAAAATCTGCGTGGTAACCTTAGGTGTTATCAAACTGCCGTAAATCAAAAAACTGTCCGTTGACAGAATTACAAAAAAACAACGGCGGAAATCAATCCAATCGGCTGAACAGTAAGAATCCGAACTTCTCTCCTTTCGGAAAGAAGTTCGGATTCTTTACTATGGAATGCTGTTACAGGCTGAAATCCTTTCCGCCGTTTACCTTGTTAAACGCCAGCAAGGAAACCACCGTAAGCAGGGTCAGAATCGAAGAGAGCGCCGCCGCCACTCCGTAATTACCGCGGACAACCTCCGTATAGATGGCGACCGTCAGCGTTTTTGTCCTGCCCGTATACAGAATGATCGCGGTGGACAGCTCGCTGATCATCGTTACCCAGCTTAAAATCGCACCGGAAACGATGCCGGCGGCCATCATCGGAACGGTCACGCGGAAAAAAACCTTCATTTTGGAAGCGCCCAGTGAAATGGCCGCTTCTTCGATACTGATGGGAATCTGCTGCAGGATGGCCACCGAAGAACGGATGGTATATGGCAGCCTGCGGATAATCAGGGCAATCACCATAATCAGCATTGTCCCGCTCAGCATCAGAGGCTTCTGGTTAAAGCCCGTCAGCAGGGCAATACCGAGAACGGTTCCCGGCACGATGTACGGAATCATGGAAAGGATATCGACCGTGCTGGTAAGGGCGTTCCTGCGCCGCACGACCAGATAGGCAATCAGCACGGCGAGCAGGATGATCGCGACCAGGGAAATCATTGGGATGATAATGGTATTCTGGATGCTTCTTCCCAGCTTGGAAAACGCGGATTCGTAGCTGCCCAGAGAATAGCCGCGGATAAAAATTTTGCCCGAGGTCTTTTTAAAGGACGTATAGGTGACGTATACCTGCGGCAGAATGGCAATCGCCACCACCAGATAGGAAAAAAGATACACGAGCACTTTCCTGCCTCCCCTCGGTTCCTTCTCTTCAATGGGATGCAGGGCGTTCAGGGCGAAGGAATTCCTGTTGGAAACATACTTCTGCGCAAGGAAGACAACGGTGGTGATGACAATGGCGATAATCGCGATTGCCGCCGCAAAGCCGTCGTTCCCCCCCACTTCATTGATAAACTCCGTATACAGGACGACAGGGAACGTGCGGTACCCCTCGCCAATCAGCATCGGCGTACCGAAATCCGCGAACGACCGCATAAAGACCAGCAGCCCGGCCGCGAGCAAAGTCGGCATGATGAGAGGGACTACCACCTTGAAGAAGCATTTGACGCCGGAACAGCTCAGGTTGTTCGCCGCTTCAATCAGGGAATTGTCGATATTCTTCAAGGCGCCTCTCGCATACAGGAACACCAGCGGAAAGAGCTGCAGGGACATAACCAGCACGATTCCCCCGAAGCCGTAGATGTCCGGCAGGAGAATGCCCAGCTTCCGGAAGAAAGCCGTGATGACCCCGCTGCGGCCCAGAAGCAGAATCCAGGAGTACGCGCCGATGAACGGAGCGGACATGGACGCAACCACAATGAGGATGTTCAGCACCGACTTTCCCCTGATCTTAAAAACGGAAAAGAGGTAGGCAAGCGGGGTGCCGATGGCAATGGAAAGGACGGTCGCTGCCAGCGAGACCTTGAAGCTGTTCAGCAGGGTGTCGAAATAATAGCTCTTTGAAAAGAACTTTACAAAGTTTGCCATGGTGAACTGCCCGGTCTGAGAATCGTAAACGGACTGCTGCATCAGATGGGCCATCGGATAGATCAGGAACAGCAGATAGACCGCGATGGTGCACAGCGTAAGGGTTCCCCAGATATCCAGACGGAATTTGCTATTGTCTTTCATAAGCTTCGCTCCTTACAAGGTTGCGGCCGCCCTCTTTATCAAACACATTGATTTTGTGTTTTTTCACCTGAAGCAGCACGTTCTGTCCGGGCTTCAGCTCATCTTCCAGGGAAGACTCCTCAACGATCTCCACCGTGAGGCCGCTCTCGGTCTCCACGGCGTAATGCGTATTCAGACCAAGGTATGTATATTCCTTTACGACGCCGTGAATCCCCTCGTCGCCCTGCTTGCTGATAACGAATTCCTCCGGGCGGACGGAGCACTGCACCTCCTGGTCCTCCAGCGCATTCAGGCATTCCAGTGGTACCCGGTAGCCGCTGGGGAAAATCAGGGTGCCCCGCTCCGCCCTGGCCGGCAGGATATTGGTCCGACCGATAAAGGTTGCGACAAACACGTTTTTCGGCCTCTGGTAAATTTCCTTCGGCGCGCCGACATGCTGGATCACGCCGTCCTTCATAACCGCAATGGTATCACTGATGGCCATGGCCTCTTCCTGATCGTGCGTGACATATACGGTGGTAATTCCGACGTTTTTCTGCGTGTGGCGGATGACGCTCCTCATTTCCAGACGCAGCTTTGCGTCCAGATTGGAAAGCGGCTCATCCATCAGCAGAACGTCCGGCGAAATCACAAGGGCGCGCGCCAGCGCGATCCGCTGCTGCTGCCCGCCGGAAAGCTGGTTCGGCATTCGTTCGGCATACTGCGCAATCTGCATCAGCTGCAGGTATTTTTCCGTCAGCTCCTGCGTCTTTTCTTTTTCCATTTTGCGGTTTTTCAGCCCGAAGGCGACGTTGTCGCGTACCGTCATATGCGGGAAGATGGCATAATTCTGAAAAACCATGCCGATATTCCGCCTGCTCGGATCAATGTCGTTGATACGCGTATCGTTAAAGTAGATATCACCGCCCTCGATGGAATTGAAGCCGGCAATCATGCGCAGCAGGGTCGTCTTTCCGCACCCGGAGGGACCCAGCAGCGTAAAAAGCTCCCCGTTTTTTATTTCAATATTCAAATCCGGGATAACCGTATTGTTTCCGTATTTCTTTACGGCGTTTTGGATCAGGATCTTACTCATTTCATACCCCCGCAGTTCTTATCGATGGTCGCTCTTATTTACTCTGAAGACTGGTGTAGATATCCGTGTATTTGCTTACAATTTCCTGTTTATGGGAGCTGACATAGGGGATATCTTCCTCAATGACATGGATTTTGGACATCGGAGTCATAAAGTCGCTGGTTTTCGCGTCCTTCAGTACCGGGCGGTTGGTCAGCGTGCTGCCCCAGATGTTCTGCACTTCCTCGCTGATGATAAAATCGATGAAAAGCTTCGCGTTATCCATATTCTTGGCGGCTTTGATGATGGTAGCGGACGCCGGGAGGTAAACCGCGCCTTCCTTGGGATAAATCACCTTGACGGGAGCGCCGTCGCGCACGAGCTGCGAACAGGGATCTTCATAGGAAAGGCCTACCACGTTTTCGCCGTCCGCAACGCTTTTGTAGACCGAGGAGGAACTTTCCCCGATTTTTCCGTCGATATTTTTAAACAGATCTTTTACATATTTCCATGCGTTTTCGTCTTCATAGCCGCCCATCGCCAGCAGGATGTTGGTGAGCTGCGCAAAAGCGGAAGAGGAATTGGCCGGGTCGGCCGTGGCGATCTTGCCTTTGAGCTTCGGGTTCAGCAGGTCGGCATACCCTTCGATCTTGATATCGCCGATCAGATCGGTGTTGACGATCAGGCAGCTGCCGTCCAGAACGTTCCCGGTAATGAACCCGCTGGTGTTTTTATAGGCATCCAGCACACCGGCGTCGTTCTTGGAAACATACGGCTCCCACAAGTCCTTATTGTCATACGCCAAAGACCAGGAACCGCCGAACATAACGTCCGCGTACGGGTCTTCTTTTTCGGACTGGATACGCTTGATCAGCTCGCCGGTACCCGCCTGGATGACCTCGACATCCACGCCGTACTTTTCTTCAAACAGCGGGATGGTGGCGTTCATCAGGCCCTCGGAGTTCGGGGAATAGATGACCAGCTTGCCGCCGCCCTGTTTTTCCGAAGACGCGGCTTCGGAAGCGGCGCTGCCGGCTGCGTCCGCCTTGGAAGCGGCCGGTGCGGAAGAACAGCCTGCCGCGGAAACGGCAAGCACAACGGAAAGAATCAGTGCCATTAACTTTTTCATTTCATTTCCTCCTCTAGTTTGGTGTTTTGCTTTGGTATCCTTATTTTATAAAAATATTGCATAAAATTAATACCTGAATTACGGAACAAAATAGAAAAGATACCGAACAATTCTGATCCGGTATCTTTTTCTCAGCGAATTTTCAGCTTGTATTCTTTGGGTGAACACCCCACATACTTTTTAAAGACATGGTTGAAATATTTGTAATCCCCGATGCCGCACGCTCCCCCGATTTCGGAAATCGGAAGCCGGCTCTCCTGCAGGAGAGAAAGCGCTTTCTGGATGCGGTACCGGTTCAGGTACTCGATCACCGTGGTCCCCAGCGCCTTCTGAAACCTCTGGTTAATGTACCGGTCGGAATAAAACAGCTTTTCCGACAATTCGGCAAGTGTTATTTTTTGAGTATAGTTCTGCGCGATATAGTCCAGAATCTGCGCGACCACAGGGTCCTCCGGATCCTCCAGCCGCAGATTGCCGAACAGGGAAATATCCTTCAGCTCCGCCACACCTTTATTCCGCTTGCGTAAAATTCGGATGTTTTCACATTCCAGAGCGGCGCGATCAAGCGCTTCCATCATTTCTTCCTGATTCAGCGGTTTCAGAATATAGTCGGAAACCCCGTTCCGGATCGCCTCCTTGGCATATTCAAAGTCGGAATAGCCGGTTAAAAGAATTGCCACATAATCGTTCTGGCATTTCGTTTCGGCAATCATCTGCAGCCCGTCCATGATCGGCATATTGATATCGGTAATCACGATATCCGGGTTGAGCGCTTGGATCAGCTCCTTTCCCTCCACGCCGTTGCGGGCTTCCCCCACCACGGTACAGCCGTGCTCTTCCCACGGCACCGCGTAACGGATGCCCTTTCGGATAATGTCCTCGTCTTCCACCAGTATCACGCTAAACATCTTTTCTCCCCCTGCGCAGCAGCTTTGCCGTAACGGTAAAGCTTTTTCCTTCCTCACTGTTGATAAACAGGCCGCACTCCTCCCCATATTCCAGAATAATCCGGCGGGAAAGGTTCTGCAGGCCGTTGTGCTCGGTCTTGATTCCTTCGGAAACAATCATGCTCTGCAGGCGTTCCAGTATCTCCACAGGAACCCCCGGACCGTCGTCCTCCACACGCAGGAACAGATAATCGCCCTCGCACCAGGCCCTGATCTGAACGGAAAGCTCCATCTGTTTCTGAAAACCGTACTTGATGCTGTTTTCAATCAGCGGCTGTAAAAGCAGCTTGGGGATCATGCACTGGCTGCAGTCCGGCTCTATTTCCATTCGGCACCGGAAACGCTCCCCGAACCTTGTTTTCTGGATATACAGATAATCCTCTATGTAACCGATATCCTCCGAAAGAAGGACGTCCTGTTTGGTATTGTTGATGCTGTAGCGAAGAATATGGGTGAATTTTTCCAGCAGATAGGATGCTTTTTCCGCGTCTCCAAGGATGAGGTACTTGATATTGTCCAGCGTATTGTAAATAAAGTGCGGATTGATCTGCGTCTGCAGATTTCTCATCTCAATCATGCTGTTCAATTTAATCAGATCGGTGTTGCGCGTGTTGAGCTCGTTGATGCTTTTCACCATTTTATTGATCTGCGCCGCGATCTCCTCGATTTCGTCCCCGGTGTTGATCCGGATGATATGCTCGTTGTCCCCGTGGCGGATGACGCGGATCTCCCCCACCAGCGCCTCTACGGATTGAGCGGTTTTTTCCGCCATCATCTGGGACAGCTTTCGGAACATTACCAGCCAGATGCAGCCCAGCAGGACGATCGTCATGACCCCGATGATGATATAGAGCGAATTTCCCGAAGAATACACAAACGAATAGAGCACCGCTTTTTTATCCGTCAGAACCCGCGCGCCGGTCCGGTACCGGTTTTCCTGCACCGTCACAAAGTGCTGGGACGGATCCGCTTTGTATTTGTTGGTGTTGCGCTCGGAAAGGAACGCGCTTTTGGAGCAGTAGATGATATCTCCGTTCAGGTTTGTGATAATGCAGTCATACTGATATCCTGAAAAAAGGCTGCCCCAGTCGTTTCCGTTCAGATAGGCCATGACAAATCCGGCCAGCACCCCATGCTGGTAAACGGGTTTTGCAAAAACGCACTCCGAGCTGTCTCCCGAAAAATAATAAACGGTCGTGTAAATGGGCAGATTTGCCTTCAAGGCATTGTCCGCCACAATTTTATTGAATTCCGTTCTGTGCAGGTTCATCGCTTCCTGCCCAAAGCTGGTATAGACGATCTGCTTTTCCCGGTTCATCAGAATCATACGAACGCGCACCGGGCTTGCCACGTTATGCTTGCTGAGGGAGTACTGCACCTCCCGGCTGTCGGAAACACCGGTCATACAGCGGAGAAAAAGCCCCTCGTTTTCTTCATCCTCCAGATAAGCGGTAACGTCTCCATATACCTCGTCAAACGTTCGGTTCAGAAAGTTCAGGTGTTCCTCCATATTGAAGTTCTGATTGAGATAATTCAGCCCGAAAATAGGGATACAGAACAGCAGGCAGCCGACAATGACCAAAAAAATGATCTTTTGCAGCGCCTGCTTTTCCAGTTGTTTTTTAAAAGGACTGTTCGTTGTTTCTCCCGTCCGCAATTCTATCATCCCTGCCTTACCCGCAATTCTATATACAAGATACAATTCCGACCATAATTCGTTCTAATTAAAGCATATTTTGTCAGAATTAACAAGCTTCGCCGTCAATCCCTATCCTTAAAATATGGAGATACGATATCCCATCCGCACATCCGTACAAATAAATGCGCCGATCCCGATGGCATTACCCCGTCAGGACCAGCGCATATGAGTTCTATAGAGGATGAAAAAACACTGATTACCAAGACAGCCCTTCTAACCGTTTTTATGCGGTTAAAAGGGCTGTTTTATAAATGCAAAGAATTTTTAATCAACAGTTTTTGTTTCTCCGATTTTCATAAAGCACGGCCATTGCTCGATACTCAGCAAGTCGGGATGCTTCTTAAAGTATTTTACAAAATCACCGTTTGGATGAGCCAGATTATACCATCTTTCGCATAGCTCAATGATTTGCATGTGCGCTTCTGTTTCCGTAACTTCGTCACGGGATAAATCACTGTAATACATAGAGGGCACCTCACACTGATACATTATCAACCATCATCATCTGGGCCTTCCCGAGAATCAGCATAACAGAGACCCAAAATATACTCAAGCTGACGATAAAAGAAAATTGAATACTGCTTATAAGTAAGAAGATAATTGTTACGATGAATTCTACGGAGAGAATAATTCTGGTTTTCCTTCTGTAGTGGTGTACTTCAGCATCATCAAGTGGTTTATTGATATTTTCTACAGGTGCTAAAATCACAATAATCAGGGAAGCTGGAATGAGAACTGCAATCGACGTGATAAATGCCATATAGCCCGGGCAGAATTTCGTCAGCAACAGCACAAAAAGGATCATTACCCACGACATCCCATAGCACCCCAGTTTGGTTTTGGCGTGGTAACCGCCTGCATAAACCCGAAGAAATGAATACGATACGATAAATACAAAAGTCTCTAACAGCATACCGAGGAACAAACCGACTAAAAACATAGTGGAAAAATGAATCATTTTGAGGAGAGCGGTCTGCACTCCAAAAGAATAGAGATCCTTATCTTTTTCCGAGATCAAGCCGCTCTCGCTCAGGGCTTTTACGATCCAGTTGGAAAAATTGGTCAGCATCAGAATTTTCTGAGGCTCTTTACCGCTTCAGGGAGCTTGTCCTGATAAGCAAGTAGTACGCAAGACGTATTGGCGGACTGGCGAGCTTCCTGCATCGCGATTTTAGAAACCAAATCCAGTGCCTTCATTTTTACATTTTTCTGACCGTTTTTCATTTTCAACACCCCTTGTTAATTTATTGACTCCATTATAATCGAATTTGGGCTGTTCACAAGGGGGTTTACCTAACTTACAGTTTTTTTGACTGAAATACAGAGATTATGCCGTTATCGTAAAAAAACACATTTATAGACTGCTGCTTCTTCGGCTTACCGGAAAGATAATGCTCACAGAAAATCTTCCCTGCTCAACTTCTATATTAATATCTCCGTCGTACTTTTTTACAGAGGAGTTCACGTTGGAAAGGCCGATCGCTTTATGATTTTTCTTATTGGAGAGAAATTTTTCTTCACTTTTTACGGGGATTTCCTGAATAGAATTGATGAGGTTAATAATAAACATATCGTGAAACTGATAAATACGCAGCTCTATTCTTTTTGTACCATCGATAATCCTGTTGCATGCCTCTATGGCATTATCCAGTAAGTTGGCAAAAATCGCCGTGATGTCGATATCATCAATAAAATTCAGATTCAGGTTCTCCACAGAATAAATAAATTCGATTCCATCCAAATGGCAGATTTTCATTTTTTCATTTACAATGATGTTTAAAATCCTGTTGTTGCAATTAAATTTCATTCCAAGTTCATCTACGATTTCCGATATTTTTTTAGCATATTCAATGCCTTCCGTATTTTGTCCCGCCGTGTAAAGCCGTTCAAACACTCTGACGTGATTTTTGATATCATGCATGATTTTCTGGGAGTTATTGTATTCTATTTCCAGCTGCTGGTAATAACTATATTGCATATCCATTCTTTGCTGAATCAAAACGATTTCACTCTCCAGCTGATCTGATTTCGATACATTTTCAAAAAAATAGATCACTGCCAGATTCAGTATGATTGAAATAACCGCAAGCATCATAATAATAAAGTGCGTAGTGGTTGGATCAACCTTGTAGGCGGCTAATATCGCAATAAAATAAATAATCGCAACATTCGAAACAGGAAGCAGGGCCAGAAAAACATATTGCTTTTTATACATATAGGTGATCTTCTGTCTTTTAAAACAAATAATCAACAACTTACAGACGGCAAACATAAATGTCTGAACGACAATCACATTAAACAAAAACACAACAGAATTATGATTATAAAGAGGAATCGAACCTGTTATCAGCGTCAGTAAGGAAGAGACGATCGCATCACATCCCGCAAAAGTAATATTAAATATGATAATGTGGAGATATTCTTTAACCCGCCTGACATTGTAAAGATACGCTACGATAAAGGTGATAGCCACGAAATATGTAAAATTGAGGAACGGGGCATCCAATAAGTTTACACTGATCCACAAAATTGTAAATAAAAAATATAAAATGATCTTTGTTCTTTTTTTCAAATATTGAGGCTCATACATTTTGTTCATGAAGTCAAATAAAATCGCTGTACCGACGCTACACGATATCACGTAAGACAACCATTTTATAATTGTTTCTAACATATCATCATCTCTTTATTAACATATTAAAATTGTTTTTCAGAAAAGAGTGAAATTCCGCTTTGAATTCCACCGCTCTTTTCTGAGATATTGGAATTAAATCGCCGCTAGTCAGGGTAACGTCATATCCTTTGATACTTGATATATACAGCAGATTAATCACAAAACTTTTGTGCGGCATAGAAAATCCATATGGCTTGAAACTGTTAAAAATATTATTAATACTATCATTAATTTTATAGGTTCTGTCCTTTGCCACAATTTCAATTTTGTGATCGCAGGATTCAAAATAATAAATATCTTCCAGGTTAAGCGTTTTGATACCTAAGTTCGTATCAAAAGTAAAGGTAATTTTATTTTTCTCCATTTTCGTATATTCGATGGCGTCGTCCAGCTGCTTGCAAATCGTCTCATAAGTAAAAGGTTTCGTTACATATCCAAAAGCTCTGACGGAAAAAGCGTCTGTTTGATAGTTTGAAAAATTCGTTACATAAATAATTTTGACGTTCTTATCCTTCGAGCGGATTACTTTGGCAACTTCAATCCCATCCATTTGATCCATCTGAATATCCAAAAAAATAATGTGAAATTTCTTCGTACTATGTAATAATTCCTCCCCTTTTTCATATATGCTTGTAAATATTTTGATATTTTTTTCATTGCAATACTTTGCAATCATGGTATTTAGCTGTTCCAATTCGTATTTATCGTCATCGCAAATAGCAATTTCCAACATATAATCACCTATCTTTAATTCGTTTTTCCACTACATTACTTATTAAACCCATATCCAGTCGGATTGTCAAGATTCCTGGAAAATTTTGTATTGATTATAAGGAAATAATCAGAACGTGTCGTTCCCGTTTTTCCCATTTCCTTTTACAATAATGCAAAATTTTACCCTCTCTGCCGGATGGCCGAGAGGGCATTTTCAGGAATTCGTATTTTTGTTTTCTGCGGAGTCCCGGCAGGCGGCGTCCAGCATCCTGCCCTTCCCCCACTCATTGATGATTTCCAGCGCAGGCAGCAGCTGCTTGCAGCTTTCAGTCAGGGAATACTCCACATGGGGCGGTATCTGGCAGATTTCCGTACGCAGTACCAGACCGTTTTTCTCCAGGCCGTTCAGTGCTCTGGTCAGCATGATATTGGTGATTCCGTCCAGATGCCGTTTCAGCTCGTTGTAGCGCATGCTTTCCTTCGCGGAAAGCTCCCAGATAATCGGCAGCCTCCATTTTCCCCCGATAATTTCCAGAGCATGTGCCACCGCGCACTTTTTGCTGTGAACCGATTTTATTTTTTCCTGTTCTTCTGGCATATGATTTCTCCCGTTTTAAGGCACAAAAATGTGCGTACTTGTAGATATGTTCCCTGCTGAATATACTAATAGATAAAGAACCGCGCAGAGCGATGAATGTCGCACTTCCGCGCGGCAAAAATAAACAAAAAGGTGGAGATGCAGATGAAATTCATAGAACTTGCACAGGACCGGTATTCCCTTCGCAAATTCAGCGAAAAACCGGTGGAGAAAGAAAAACTCGACCTTGTGCTGCAAGCGGGCAGGCTGGCCCCGACCGCCTGTAATAATCAGCCGCAGAAAATTTTAGTCATTGATAGTGAGGAAGCGGTTGCAAAGCTGAAGGGCTGCACCCGGTACCATTTCGACGCACCGATGGCGCTGCTGGTCTGCTACGACAATACGGCAAGCTGGAAACGCAGCTACGACAGTAAAGACAGCGGAGATGTCGACGCAAGCATCGTCGGCACCCACATGATGCTGCAGGCCGCCGAGCTTGGGCTGGGTACCACCTGGGTCGGGCATTTTGATCCCGACGCCGTGATAAAAGCCTTTTCCATTCCGGAAAATCTGGTGCCGGTCGCCCTGTTCCCGCTGGGATACCCCGCGGATGACGCCGAACCGAACCCCAAACTGCACCCAAGCAGAAAGCCTGTGGAGGAAACCGTATTTTACAACCGGTTTTCCTGATATACAGGCTTTTCAAAACAAAAGTCAGGAGGATTTCCTATGATTCAAAATGAAGTGCTGGACTGCATCCACAGGCGCAGAAGCACCCGCCGGTTCCAGGAGCGCCAGATCGAGCCCGAACAGCTGGAAACTCTGCTCGACGCCGCAATCTGGGCGCCCAGCGGAAGCAACAGCCAAAGCTGGCTGTTTACCGCTGTTCAAAACAGAGAAACCCTGCTTCAATTGAACGAAGTGGTGAAAGAAGGCTTCCAGAACTGGGTTCCGGACGACAATTATCCCGGAAAAGTCAGGGCCAAATCCAGCTCGGAAAAGGAAAACTACAATTTTTATTACCATGCACCGACCCTTGTTGTCGCGTCGAACCGGCCGGATTACGAAAACGCCATGGCGGACTGCGCGCTTGCACTGGAAAACATCTTTTTAGCCGCACAGTCGATCGGACTGGGCACCTGCTACATCAATCAGCTGCACTGGCTGAGAAGTGACCCCGGTGTGCGCGAATTTCTGTTTCAGCTCGGGATTCCCAGAGAACACACCATCTGCTCCGCGGCCGCGATCGGGTATATCGGCGCGGAGTCAGCCGCCCCGCCGCGCAAAGAAGGGACTATCCGCATTATCAAATAAGGGACTTTCCTTTCATACGCCGGGCGGCAGCTTATCCTCCATGAGACTGCGCAGATCGATCGTGCCTCCGTCCACCGCAAAGGTGCCGTCGCCGTTGGCATGAAAGGTCCGTCGTTCTTTCCGGTCGTAATCCATCCAGGCGCGTACGCCCTCCAGAAGGAAGATGCCCTGCGGTTCCAGATAGTCCGTTACGCGGCATTCCAGACAGCTGAGGCATTCCGCAATCAGCGGAGCTTTTACCTGAGTGGCGGGCAGCGGCGTAAGCCCGAACTTCGCAAACTTGTCCGTTTGTTCGCCGGAACAGTCGCCGATTTCGACCACCTTTTCCGCAAGGTCTACCGTGGGAACCGCAAGCACGCATTCCCCGGTATACCTGAGCGCCTGAAAGGAATAATTCCACGGGCCCGTCGTCAGGGCAATCTGGGGGGTAAAATCCATCACCATGTGCCAGGAGATGGTCATCACATTATTGCGGCCTTTGTCGTGCGTGGTGACCAGCAGCACCGGTCCCGGCTCAATCAGCATAAAGGCCTTTTCAATCGGAAGTTCCGTCAGAGACATTTTCCCACCGCCTTCTTTTATTATCTTAATATCAACGATAAACTGCTTCAGAGAGCGCCGCTTTTTGGAGCAGTTTTATTTGCTTTCTTTTACCCTTTCAGCAGCGCGAGCTGCGGAAGAGGGACGAACGGGTCCGGGTTCTCAACATGTTCTCCGATCATTTTCTCCATCCAGATCATGTCGTACCAGGTGTGAAATTTATATCCGCACTTGGTAAAATGCGCGACGGTTTTGTATCCCAGATGCTCATGAAAGCCGACGCTTTCCGTATTGGAACAGGTAATGCAGGCATTGAGATTGATGATATTCTGTTGCTTTAAAATTTCTTCCAGCGCCTGATAAAGCTTTTTGCCGGTTCCTTTCGCCTTGCAGTCCCTTTTGATATAGGCCGTGGTCTCCACCGCCCAATCATAGGCGGCGCGCCCTTTGAACGCGCAGGCATAAGCATAACCGACGACGGAGCCGTCCCGCACCGCCACCAGGTAAGGATATTTTTTCAGGATATTGCGGATTCTCTGCGTAAATTCTTCGATGGCCGGTACATCATATTCAAATGTAAACGCCGTATCCGTAACATACGGCGCGTAAATGTCCAGTATCTGCTGCGCGTCCGATTCCGAGGCCATGCGAATGGTGATCGTTTTATCCATATCAGGTTCTTCCTTCCGCTGAGTGATCCTATCAAAACAAAGGATGACTGAGCGTCTTTTTTCTTTATTTTACCACGATTTGTGGGAATTGGAAATCAGCATGATCATAATTTTTATAATAAAAGCAAACATGCCGCCCCCATAACGGAGCGGCATATCGCAAGAAACTTTCATCCGGAAGACTTATTACTATCTCTGGGCCCAAATTACTCATTTCTCATAGCACCCCACTATTTTACTAAAAAAAGGGCGGGTTTGCAAATGTAAATGATGGCAGGGAATTATGAAAATGATGCCTGCCACAGGATGCTCCAAGCGGGAACCCGGCTCATCACCCGAGCGGCCGGCTCCACCTGCACAGCAGATCCGAAAGCAGATCGATGGCGACAAACAGGGCAAAGCCTACAATGGAAATCACGATAATTCCCGTATACATATCGATATAATCAATTCTTGACCACGCATCCAGAATGTAATAGCCCATGCCGTATTTTGTTCCGTAGCCCTCCACAAAAAACAGGACGGATACCGCGGTTCCCAGAGAAACGCGGATGCTGGTGAACAGCTCCGGCAAAATGGCGGGCAGCGTGATATGCCGGATAATCTGCGCGGGGCCCGCTCCCGCGCTGACGGTTACCAGATAAACGGAAGGGTCGATGTTGCGGACGCTGTCCCTGGCGGCAACAATCACCTGAAAGACAATGATCAGAAAAATAATGGCCACCTTGGAGCCGTCCCGCATACCCCACAGAATCATGGCGACCGGCAGAAAGGCCGTCTTGGGAATGGGGTAGCTGAAATAGATGAGCGGGTACAGAATCTTGTTGGCGCTCCCGGAATACGCCATCAGGATGCCGACCGGCACCCCCACCGCAAGAGAGAGGCCCAGACCGGCCGCGATTCTTTTCAGGCTGGCGAGGATATGGAGGAAAATATGATTGGAAAAAGCGGTGCCGAAATTCCGGTAAATGACCGCCGGGTCCGGAATGACCGTTGTGCGCATCAAAAGATACGCCAGAAACCAGAGGACATTTAAAAGCAGAAAGCCTTGCAAAAACAGCAGGCACTTATTCAGCAGTCTGTTCAATATCGCCCCGCCTTTCGCCCTCCGGCCCCAGTTTTTCATGAAGAACCCGTTTCGCTGTCAGGTAATCCACCGCCTCCGGGTCGGATTGCCCGAAATAAGGATTTTTCATCGAATACCGGAGCACCCCGCGGCGGTTCCCCATGACCGCAACGGTGTTTCCCAGATACAGCGCCTCTTCAATGCTGTGGGTCACCAGAATCGTGGTCGGCCTGTTCCGCTTCCAGATCCGTAAAAACAGCTCCCGCGCGTCCTGTCGGGTAATCGCGTCCAGCGCGGAAAAGGGCTCATCCATCAGAAGCAGGTCGGGGTTGAAAATAAACGCCCGCGCGAGCGCCGCGCGCTGGACCTGTCCGCCGCTGAGCTGCGCGGGATACCGGCGCAGCAGCCGCGAAACATCCAGCGCGTCGCAGATTCCGCTGATCTCCCGCCTGCGCTCTTCGGTGACGGGCTCTCTGCGGAGCTTGAGCGGAAGCAGGCAGTTTTCCCCGACCGTCTTCCACGGAAGCAGCCCGCAGTTCTGGGGAATCACCCCGATCTTATGCGTTCTGGGATTCAGAGGCCGCTTTTCGCCACTGGTCACGCTGTCCACGCTGCCGCCGTCCAGAGGGAGCATCCCCGCCAGCGCGTTGATCAGCGTCGACTTTCCGCAGCCGGAAGGCCCGAGTACGGCAAGGACCTCCCCTTCCTCTATTTGCAGGGAGAGCCCTTCAATCACCGGCGTTCTGCTTTTTTTTGTTTTGTAGCTGACCGTTACCTTATCGATTACAAGCATCTTGCTCTCCATAAAATTCCGCCGTTACGATTCGGAATAAACGTCATACACCATTTGATCATACTGCAGGGTCGGCTTGCAGAGGCCCTTTTTGCTCGCCCACTGCACGGCGTTCTCCACTTCCGCCTTGGTGGGGAGCTTACTGGTACGGAAGGGCTTCACCGTGATCTTGCCGATCATTTCCTCCGGGTACCCCACCGCCTTGATCACGGTTTTTTCATATTTGCGGATATCCGTATGGTTCATATAGTCCACGGCCTCATTATAAGCCTGATACAGCTTGTGGATCGCGTCGGCCTTGCTGTCCAGCGCGGTCTTTGAAAACGCGGAAACCGCCGGGTACAGCCCGAACTGGTTCGCGCTGCCCAGATAAACGGCGCCGTCGTTCAGCGCCAGGGTGGCAAAGGGCTCCGGCAGCAGGCCGAGGTCGATTTTTTTGTTGCGCAGAAGCTCCAGACGGTCCGGAATTTTCGGGACCACTTCCTTCACAACGTCGTCGCCGGTCATGTCATTATTGCTTAAAATATCTTCCAGCGTGTATTCGATCAGCGTTTTCTCGGAGATCGCGATGCTTTTTCCTTTGATCTGGCTGATGTCCTTGATGCCCGTATCCTTACCGGCGACAAGGATGTAGTCCCCGTCGGTAATCCCGGTGATTTTAACGTCCAGTCCGGCGTTCTGATACATGCAGACCCCGATAAAATCGGTCAGCACGCCGTCCAGTTCCCCTGCCTGCAAAGCGGCGTCCCGGTCTTTTGAGGAGGTAAAGACCTCCAGATCGAGCTGGAAGCCGTATTTGTCGGCAAGCTTGTTTTCATTGATTAGCACATAAGGAATCACGTCGGAGGACGACATCATCCCGATGCGGATGAGCGGTTTCTCCTTACCGCCGGACACGCTGCCCGATGTACTGCCTGCTGCCTGCTGCGGTGCGCATCCCGCGGTGAACGCCATTAACAAAAGAACAAAAACTGCTATGATTTTATTTTTCATGATTTCCTTTCCACCTTTGATAACAATCGTTTTCAATTTCAAGGCTGTCCAGCACCTTGCCCGCGACAAAACCGACGATCTCGTCCAAAGTCTGCGGATGCCCGTAAAACCCGGGCATGGCGGGCAGGATGGTCACGCCGAGTTCCGAAAGCTCGGCCATTCTTCTGAGGTGAACCGTCGACAGCGGCGTTTCCCGGGGGACCAGCACCAGCCTGCGTTTTTCCTTGATCATGACGTCGGCGGCACGGGTCAGAAGCGTTTTGGTGATGCCGCAGGCGATTTCGGCCACGGTAGACATGGAGCACGGCAGAATCACCATGGCGTCGCACCGGAAAGAGCCGCTCGCGACCGGGGAGAACATGTTTTCGTTGTCCTCCAGAACGATCTCTGCCCTTTCGCCGCTCCAAAGCCGCAGCTTTTCCTCCAGAACCGCCCCGGTTTCATAGGTCAGCACTTTGCGGCCCTGTTCGGAAGCAATCAGATGGATTTCCAGCTCCTGCCGCGACAGCGCTTCCATCACGCGCAGAAAATACGCGCTTCCGCTCGCCCCCGTGATTCCCACGATGATTCTCTTCATGTTATCCCTTCCTAAATAAACGCATCCAGAAGCCCGAACACCAGCAGGACGATGCTCACGAGCTGGTTCACGCTGTAGGACGCAATATTGACATGGATCAGATTGTCGGGAGACACCATCCGGTACTCCGCGGTGAACAGGGCGGCGATGACCGCCACACCTACATAATAGATCACGCCGAACCGCGGCACAAGAAGGCCGATAACGACGAGGCAGATCAGAGTGATGATGTGGAACAGCATGGCAATACGCAGGGCGTTTTTCACGCCGAAGGCAACGGGGATGGAATGCAGCCCGTTCTGCCTGTCAAAGTCATAATCCTGCGAGCCGTAGATAATGTCGAACCCGGCGACCCACAGAGTATTGGCGGCGCCCATAACGAGCGGGACCAGCGCGGGCTTTCCCGTGACGGCAAGCCACGCGCCGACCGGCGCGCAGGCGCAGGTGACGCCGAGAATCAGGTGGCACAGAAAAGTGAACCGCTTGCAGTAGGAGTAAATAATCAGCAAAAACAAAGCGACCGGGGACAGGGCAAAACAGACCCAGTTCAGCCGGTACGCTCCGTACAGCATAACGAGGAAACAGACCGCGGTAAACACAACAACCTCGCCTTTTTTCATTTCTCCCTTTGGAATCTGGCGTCCGGCCGTGCGCGGGTTTTTCGCGTCGATCTTTGCGTCGATCACGCGGTTGACGGCGTTCGCGCCCGTGCGCGCGCCCAGGAAGCAGACCACGATCCAAAAGACGGTGGAAGCTCCGGGAAGGCCGTTCGCGGCCAGCACCATGGAAACCAGCGCAAAGCTGAAAGAGAAAATCGTGTGCGAAAACATGACCAGCTTGCCGTATGATTGAATCTTATCGATGATTTTAGTCAATCCCATATTCGTTCCACCTTTTGTCGACCTGCCGCTTCATTGCGTCCGTCATGACGATGTCATCCGGCCAGGGGCGGGTCAGGCCCTCCTGCTTCCATTTTTTCGTAGCGTCCACACCGATTTTGAAATCAATGACCGCAACGTCCCTTTTGGCGTCTATATTATTGAACACCTTCCACATAACGGTGGAAAGGTCCCTCGTATCCACATCCTCGTCCACCACGATCACAAACTTGTCCGGGTGGTTCCAAAGGTAATTTTCGACCAGCTCCCTGCCCTTTCCCGGGCGGTCCTTGCGGACGGGCAGAATCCTGAACGTATCGGTAACCTCGTCGTTGTAGCCTCTCGCGGGGCTGGCGGCATCGATTCCCAGCCGGCACCCGTACAGCGCTCGGTTGGAGGAATGATCCAGCGCGTCCAGCGGGCCTTCCGAAAAAATCAGGCTCTGCGGCCCGCTGACATTTTTCAGCACCGCATCCCGCACGGCGGCCAGGTTCTGAACGTCCACGGATTCGTCCACGGCGACAATCAGCTTCGTATACATCATCTGCCCCATGCCCCAGACCGCGTTCATCACTTTGCGCGCGCAGCCGGGGTATTTGTTTTTGATCGAAACAATGGCGCAGTTGTGAAAAACTCCTTCCAGCGGCAGATTCAGGTCCACCAGCTCCGGAATCTGCATCCGCAGCAGCGGGAGGAAAATACGCTCCGTCGCCTTTGCCATATAGCAGTCCTCCATCGGCGGCTTGCCCACAACCGTGGCGGGATAGACGGCTTCCCTTTTATGGGTGATACAGGTTACATGAAATTTCGGATAATAATCCGCAAGGGAATAATAGCCTGTGTGGTCGCCGAACGGCCCTTCCAGCACCGGTTCTTCCGCGGGGTCAACGTAACCTTCCAGCACAAATTCGGCATCCGCGGGAACATAGATGTTATTCGTAATGCATTTGACCATTTTGACCCTTTTCCTGCGCAGCCATCCGGCCAGCATCATTTCATCCAGCATTTTCGGCAGCGGCGCGGTCGCCGAGTAGGAAACGGCGGGGTCGCACCCCAGCGCGACCGAAACCGGCATTTTCAGGTTCTGCTCCGCGTAGCCGCGGTAGATTTCGGAGCCGTCCTTATGCTTGTGCCAGTGCATCGCGGTGGTGGTGCTGTCAAGGACCTGAAGGCGGTACATCCCGGCGTTCTGCCGCTTCGTTTTCCGGTCCCGCGTAAAGACGACGGGAAGCGTAATAAACGGCCCCGCATCCTGCGGCCAGCACTTCAAAACGGGCAGGGAGGACAAATCCACAAACCTTTCCACCACCTGCTGGCATTCTCCCCGAAGCAGACTTTTTCGCGGAAACGCGCTCAGCAGACGGAAGAGCCGGGGAACACTTTTGATCAGCCGGGGAACGGACAGGCGGTTGACGATGTCCAGATACTTCTGAATATCGTCCGCAATGTCGTCCAGCTTTTCCACGCCCAAAGCCATGCTCATTCTCTGATAGCTCCCCATCGCGTTCATCAGGACGGGATACCTTGACCCGTTTACCTCCTGGAACAGCAGGGCAGGGCCGTTGGCTTTGGAAACACGGTCGGTGATCTCCGTAATTTCCAGCTCGGGCGACACGGGCGCGTCGATCTTCTTCAGCTCCCCGCTCGTTTCCAGTTTTCTGATAAAACTCTGAAGGCCTTTGTATGCCATCCGCGCATTCCCCATTTGCTCAATACTTTTTGAATCCGTGAAATTCAGCTCTTGATATATTTCTGAAAATGGTCGCTGTATTTGATCTCGTTGTCCGGAAGCACCCAAAGCGCCTCCGTATCCGGCAGCGTCCTGATATAAGCCAACCCCTGCTCGTAAGGGACGTTGAAAATCAGCTTGCAGTAAATATCCGCCATACCGGAATCCGGCGTAATGATGGTGACGGCTTTAAAATAAGTAGACGGCATCAGCGTTTTAGGGTCTATGATATGGTGGTAGGTCTTGCCGTCCACCGTATAATACCGCTCGTAAATCCCGCTGGTCACAACAGATTCATCCTTGATATTGATCGTGCAGAGGGATTTTTTCTCGCTTTCCTTATCCGGGTTCTGAATCCCGATATTCCAGTCTTCCTGATTGACGCCCTTGTCGCCGATGGCCCGCACATTGCCGCCCACACTGAGAAGCGCGGACTTGTAGCCGTGTTCCATCGCGATTTTCGCCACCTGCTCCGTAGCGTAGCCCTTTGCGATCCCGCCGACGTCCAGGCTCATTTCCGGGTCCTCCAGGTATACCGTGGAAGCTTTTTCATCGATAACGACCTTGCTGACATCCGTATGCTTCATGGCTTCCTTCAGGTCGGCCATGGGGGGCAGGGCCGCGTTCTCCGGGTCGTTTATCCCCGCTTCCCGGTACTGGTGCCATATTTTCAGCACCGGACCCAGCGCGATATTGAAGGCGGAGCTGTTGTCCGCGCTTTCCTTTTTGCCCAGCAGAAGCATATCGATAATCTTCTTATCCACCTTGACCGGCTTCTTCCCCGCGTTGTCATTGATCGTTTTGATGTTGCTGACGCCGGGGTAATCATTATAAATATCGTAAAGCTCGTGGTAAACCTTTAGATTATTATAAATCAAATTGGAAAGGTTTGTAAACTCCTCTTTGGTTTCCGTATAAGCCACAATTTCCGTCATGGTGTCGAAAAGCTGTAAAAATTGCGCTTCATAGCGTGTTTTCTTACTGGTATTGCAGGCCGGAAGCGGAACGATCAGCGCCATGGCGAGAATCGCCGAAATCAGTTTTTTCACCAGTTTTCCACCTCAAAAAATGGAGAGGTAGAAATGAATCTACCTCTCGCGAATCACTTTGTGAATTGAGCTTTCCCGTTATTTTGCGCCGGAAACAGCCTTATCGATAACCTTGATGAAATCGCCGACATGCACGGTAACGGATGCGGTCAGTTCCTTATCGGTCGCTTTGCCTTCGGAGTCAACAGCAATCCCCTTGACTTCGTCCAGCGTTTTGCCGACTACATACTTTGCAAAGGCAGCGGCTTCTTCGTTCCACTCTTTGCCGATCTTGGAAGCCTTCTTCATGCCGTAAGCGTCGCCCAGCTCGTTCTTCGTCTTCTGCTCCGCCTTCAGGTCGGACGTAATCTTGCCCGCTTTGGAGAAGTTTACGTTGGTCTGGGAAGCGTCGATGATGCAGCTGGTGATTTTGCCGTCGGCGCCGGTGGTGGTAACGGTGTAATAGGAATAAGCCTGCGCAAGGCCGTCTTCGGTACCGGCATCCTTGGAGCCGGAAATGCTGGTCTCAATGCCGAGGCCCAGCTTGTCGTCCGCTTTTGCGCCGTTATCGGCTGCATTGGCGACTGCCTTTTCAACGGCGGCGATAAAGTCGCCGACATGGATGGTAACGGATGCGGTCAGCTCCTTATCGGTTGCTTTGCCCTCGCTGTTAACGGCAATGCCCTTGACCTCGTCCGCTGTTTTGCCGACTACATAGCTTGCAAACGCGTCAGCCTGCTCGTTCCATTCCTTCTTGATGCCGGAAGCTTTGCCAAGGCCGTACTCTGCACCGAGTTCCTGCTTGGACTTCACAACGGTGTCAAGCGGGGTCAGAATTTTTCCTGCGTCGGAGAACTGGACTTTCGTCTGAACCGCGTCGATCAGGCATTTCGCGATTTTGCCGTCCTGGTCTACCGCAACGGCCACTACTGTGGAATCCGCCTCTGCAAGGCCCTTACCGTCCTTGACGTCCGTAGAGCTGCCGATGGACGTAATGACGGCGAGACCTGTTTTCCATGTACCGGACGCCGGGGTCGATTCAGCGGCCTGTGAGCTCACGGCGGGCTGAGAAGCCGCGGCGGAGCTGGCCGTGGTGGTTGTGCCGCATCCCGCAAAGCTGACTGCGGTAATCGCTGCGGCTAAAAACGCTGCTAGTGCTTTTTTCATATTTTCCTCCAAAATTTCAATTTATTTACTGAAGCCGACCTTTTTTAAAGCCGGCAGAGTAACCTTGAGCAGGGCGGATGTCGCCGCGCCCGCTATCACGCCCGACAGCAACAGCACGGGGGCATACGCCCACAGAAAAAGATTCGTATATAAAAGGGAAACCGCAGCAATCTGCCCGATATTGTGAAAGACTGCGCCCAGAATACTAATCATCAGGTAAGAGATTTTTTCCTTGAAGAGAAACAGAAACAGGATCATGCCCAATACGGAAAGAAGGCCGCCGCAAAAGCTCAGCAGCGCCGCAACCGCGCCTCTGGTCAGAAACACAAAGATGGATTTCAGCACCGCCAGAAGCAGCGCTTCCTTTTTTTCAACGAAAAAAAGGGAATACATCACCACAATATTGGACAGCCCGAGCTTGACGCCGGGAACCGGCACGGGAATCTGCAGCTGGTTCTCAACGACGGACAGCACGAGAACCACCGCAAAAAGAAGGCCCGTCAGAACCATCCGTTTGATCCTCAGGGAGTTGATCTCACGTTTCGTCAGATTTTTGTCTTCAGCCATTCTTTGTTTTCCTCATCCAATCACAGCATCCAGATCGTCCGAACTGCGCTGATCCTTTGCCACTATTTTCATTACGATGCCGTTCGGAAGGCAAGCCGCGCTCTCACCGATTGTGTGGAGCCTTCCCGCGTGGATGCAAACTTTATCCGGGCAATTGGATTCCTCAAAGCAAATGCTGCCATCTTTAAAAACGTGAAAAATCACATTCTTATTTTGCTCAATTGAAAAGCGCTTATCCACTCCCGCCGTCAGATCGACCGTGTCCACCAGCTCCGATTTGTAGTAGATCTCGGCTTTCGCCGCTTTCTTCCCAACGATGGACTGATAGGAAAACCACGCGGCCGCACAGACCACAAGCGCAACGGCAAGAATCACAAGATCGGTTTTTTTGACAAATTTCATCGATAAACTCCGCCTCAGTTAAAAAAACCGCCGATAAAAATCAGCAGGCTGTTGGCACCCACAAGGATGACGTAATTTTGGACCGAAAGGACAAACGTCTCCTCTTTCTGCTGTTTCTTTTTGAACCGGTTAACATTGTTCCTGATGGGAACGATCGTCAACAGGGATAACAGGCAGACAGAAGGCAGGATTTTCAAAAACACCATCACGACAACCGAGACATACGAAACGGAATACAGCCCCGCGAATACGGACAAAGCTTTTTCGCCAAGATAATACGGGAGCGTGTATCGCTTTGCCCCAATGTCTTTTTCCAGATCGCACAGGTTATTGGCGAGCATAATATTTGCGGTCGCGCAGGCCGGCGTTACCGAAAGCAGCGCGAGCGAAAAAAGCGGAAAAAGATTCAAATCCAGATGAACCGTTTGAAAATCAAACGCAAAGGTAAGAAAGGTTCCCGCGGGCATATTGATGTACAGTAACAGGAAAGGGATGAAGAGCCCGTAAAACACGCCGGAAAAAAGCTCCCCCAGCGGCTGACGGGAAAGGGGAACCGGGCCCCACGAATAGAGCACTCCGAACAGAAAGCACAGCCCGCCCAAAAGCAGCACGACCGCGTCCGTCAGAAAGGCCAGAGCCAGCCCCAAAGCCGTACTGACCAAAAGCAGCAGAAAAATGATTGCCTTCGCTGTCGGGCGGCGGAAAGGCAGGAGCTCCCCGGCCGTTTTGGCCCCCTCATAATTATTGATCGCCGTAGCGGTTAAATCAAAGAGAAGCATGGAACCGAAAAAGAGCAGGGTCAATGTCCAGTTTACCGGCTGCTTTTTGTAAAAAAGATACGCAAGCGCCATCAAAAAGGCAAAGACGCTGGTGATTTTCGTCCGCAGCTCCACAAAATTCAAAAACCTTTTCAGCATCGTTTTTATAACCCGCGGTAAGCTTTATCCAAAATAGACTGAAGCCTTTCTTTTTTATTTTCGGAAGCGCCAAGCTCCCGGATCATTTTAAAGGCCTTGTCGTAATACTTTTTTGAAACTGTCTTTGTGTAGCTCAGGCCGCCCGTTTCTTCCACAGCGGCATTGATTTCCTCTCTGGAAATCTTTTCCGCCCTCGCCTTTTCCTTAAAAGCGGCGCGCGTCTGAAACGCATAAATCAGCGGAAGGGTGATGACGCCCTGCTCGTAGTCGGACTGGACCGGCTTTTTGGCCAGCTGCCGCGGCGCTTCAAAGTCGATGCAGTCGTCGGTAAGCTGAAAGATCATGCCGATCAGATGGCCAAGGCGCATGTATTTCTCCACCGCATCCTTCTCCTCCTCGCAGAGGATCGCCCCCGCGTAAAAGGAAGCTTCAAAGAGGGCTGCGGTTTTCCCGGAGATAATCCTGAGATAGCTCGCAACGGAAAGGTCCAGATTGTAATTGTTCTGGTTCTGCCTCAGCTCACCCAGACAGATTCTGGTCATGTAATCGGGAATATTGAAGTCCAGATAGTCCCTCTTGTTCGGTATGGAAGCAGCCTGTTCCAGAGCCAGACAGAAAAGATAGTCCCCGCAGATGACGGCGGTGCGCTTTCCGTATTTTTTCTGGAGAGTGACAAAGCCCCTGCGAAGATCGGCGTTGTCAATGACGTCGTCGTGCACCAGCGTGGCCAAGTGCAGAACCTCTATCGCGGAAGCGAGCTTCACCGCATTGGGATGAAGCAGGCCTTCCCTGTTTTCGGCACAGGCAAGCAAAGCACGGGAACGAAGGAACTTGCCCCATGAAAGAGTCAGATGCTGCGTATAATTGCGGATGGGTTTAGGAGAGGCGGACAGCAATCTGCCCACCTCCTGTTTTACCTGTTCCGCCGCGTCGTCGAAAGTAAGAAATTCAACTGCGGCATTTTCTGCAGTGTGTTCATTAATCATTGTAAATATATAACTTTCTTGCAAATTTCACATTTTTCCAGTGCTTTTTCAGATACGGCATCGCGTAATAGTCCAATCCAAAGACCCTGCCTCCGCCGATCAGGACCGCGATTGCCGCGAAGATCATCCAGAAGGTGTTGAGATACAGGCCCGTCGTGCAGACGAACATGACCTGAAGAACCAGCGAAAGTCCGGAGGAAAGCGTGGTAAACAGGCCGCCGATCAGCGACAGGCCGATCAGGATTTCCGCAACCACAATAAAAATCTGCATAAAAAGCTGTACTTTGGGATTTGGAAGAATTAACGTTTTGACAAACCAGTTCATCAGCGGCACGTCAAGTTTGAATGCCAGATCGTTCAGAGTGGATTTTGCCAGCTCCTTGCCGCTTACAAAGATTACCTGGAACCAGCCGAGGAAGCTGAAATTCATCAAAACCTGCCCGACCGCAGCAGCAGCGGCACCCGCCGCCTGACCGGCCGCATCGGCGGCACCCGACGTAGCGGAGGAAATCGCGTCTACCGCAACGGAAGCCGCTCCGGCTACCGCATTTACTACATTCACCGCACCGGTGGCCGCAGTGGTGGTTGCGCTGCTTGTCGCGTCCGGTGTGGTGCCGCCGGCAGCCGCGCCGTTCAGGATGGTGTTGTACCATGTGGTCGCGCCGCCGAAGAAGCCGGTCAGCTGGGGAGAAATAAACCAGCCTTCCACAATCTTCATGACGCCTTCATACAGCCAGACCATACCCAGCCAGATTCTGAGAGCGACGAGCAAAAAGCTCGGGGTTTTATTGGAGAAGTGGCCGCCGACAAAGCTTCTGTCGTGGCGCACCGTAAAGAACTCATGCTTCATATAGCTGAAAATCTTGTTCCAGCCAAGCACCTGAATGAAATAGATGATGTTGATAAAGTGCTTTGCGAACATGGCGAGGAAGGACGGAAGGTTGAACATGTGGTTCGGCAGACCGACATGGGCAACGCCGTAACGGCCGCCCACACAAACCATGACCCCGTGAAATTTCGGTTTGTACTCTTCCATTTCGCCCGTGCCGGTAAGGGCAACGATGATATTTTTCGCGGCGACGCCGGAGCTTTGCTCGCAGTTTTCGACCAGCTGCGGGACCGGCATCTTTTCGCCTTCCGGCGTATAAAGGATATCGTCGCCGACGACATAGACGTTCGGATTATCCACGGAACGCAGATAAGCGTCGGTCTGGATTCTTCCGCGGCGGGCCGACTGGAGCACCTTGGCCGCCTCGCCCGCGATTTCTGCGCTTTCGATTCCCGCGGTCCAGATCACGGTGCCGGCAGTTTCGCGGGTCACCGTCTCGCCGCTCTTGATTTCAATGTAGTCCTCGCCAATGCTGACAACGCCGGCGTTCAGCTTGAGACCAACGCCCATTTTGGAAAGGCGTCTTTCTATTTTGTTGGAAAGTTTGTCAGGTAAAATAGGCACGATGCGCGGCAGAACATCCACGTCGTAAATCGTGACAAGGGAACGGTCTATTTCATATTTGTCGCAGAGGACCGGTACATACTCGGCCAGCTCTCCCACCATTTCAATTCCCGTAAAACCCGCGCCCACGACATAAAACGTAAGCAGCTTTTTCTTTTCTTCCAGGCTGGTCTCGCGGGCGGCCTTTCTGAAGAACTCTTGGATATGATCCTTCAGATGCACGGCGTCGTCATACGACCACAGCGTGTGGGCGTATTCCTCCGCTCCCGGGATACCGAAAAAAGAGGGTTTGGAACCGGCCGCAAGCACAAGATAATCGTAGCTGTAGCTTTCGCTGGCTCCGGTTACGGACTTCTGCTCAAAATCAATGGACTGAATCGTATCCAGCTTGACGTTTACCTTTCTTCCGGCAAAAACCCTGTTGAGGCTGATCTTGATACTGTCTTCATCTACGCGTCCGGCAGCCACCTCGTGCAGTTCGGTCAGCATGGTGTGGAACGGATTTTTATCAATAATGGTAATGCTGACATTCTCTTGCTTTTTCAGCCGTTTGGCCAATTTTTTCGCGGTCAGCAGCCCCGAATAACCCGCACCGATAATAACGATTTTTTTCTCCATAGCAATCCTCTTTCAAAATAAAGAATAATTTACAGGGAAACCTGACAAGAATCCTAATATATATAAAACATACCTCGACAATATTATAACAAGCAATTTCAATAAGTCAATATGCGTAAATTGATAAATAATGCCGCTATAATGTTGGAAAAATAAAGCAATACCATCGAATGAGACAAATTTATGAATGTAAATAATAGGAATTAATATTATTTTATTAAGAAAACGGCGGTAAAATTGTTTCCTTCCTGAAATCGCTTTCATATCATGAGACATACGATAAAAATTTAACTCTTCAAAAAAATTTTCAAATTTCTATTCCATACCTCTAAAAATTCTGTGCAAAATAATCCATCCCTGAAAAAATCCCTCGCTGAGCGCGGTTTAACGTGCAGCGGGGGATCGGGTTCTTTTTCCTCCGGCAATTGCTGTTTACGCGGGTTTTTCTGCCGTTCCTTCCTTTACACGCGCTTTTATCTCACCGCCTATCCAGATCATGACCGGGATAACGATCTGGAAAGGAATGGCATAAATTTTATAAATGTCCAAAAAGTTAATCATTTCCATAGTGTTGCGGTAAACGATGCTGCACAGGGCCAGCATACAAAGGCTGACCGGGAGCACCAGCTTCTTGCAATCCCGTATATTGAACAGGCTGGCCAGCCCTTTGGAGGCCGCCAGAAGACAAACGGTAATTTTGGTGATTCCGCCCAAAATGAAGTTCGTTGAGATAAAGCCTTCCACTCTTGCAAGAAAGTCGCTGATACTGATGATTCTGGCGGCCGAATAAGAGGGAAAAGTCTCCACTTTCAGCATGGCCGCGCCCAGCGCCGCAATATTTCTCAGTGCGACAATCAGCATAATCAGGGCCCCCAGCACTTCGGCCCATACATATATTTTAAAAGGACTGTCTTCCTTTTTCACATAATCCGCCAGAGACAGAAACAGCACCGTTTCAACAAACGGGAAAGTAAAGATCTCATAGGAACCTGTCAGAATCGCTTTTGTACTGTGTTCCATAACAGGCATGAAATTATTCATGTCCAAGCGATTGTACAGCAGTATGACCGTAAGAAACATAATGGAAACAATGATCACCAGACTCACCAGCGACCATTTTCCCAAAACTTCCGCACCGCTCCTGGCCATATAGGTGGTGACCAGAATCATAACAATCATCAGTGCAAGCTGGGGGGTCTCCGGCATCGCCGTTATTTCGACAAACTCGGAAAAATTCCGAAGAACCAACGCGCCCAGATGAAGGGCATACCAGGCAATCAGAGCGGTTACGATTTTACCGGCAATTTTTCCGAACAGGATTTCCGCCACTTCAAAAATATTTTTTTCCGGAAACAGTTTGATGATTTTTGCATAGATCAGAACCATCGGAATTGCAATCACCTGCGACAGGAGCAGAGCAATCCAGGAATCCTGCCCCGCTTCGGAGTTTCCTCCCAGTACTACGCTGCTCCCGCAGATATAGACAACCATAACGCATATGGCCTGACGCATTGAGAGATACTGTTTCTTCATCGGAACCTGTTCCTTTCCAAGTTAATCGCCGCATTTAGTATTTTACGGCTTATAAAAACTTTCAACAATCTGCCGGATGGGGCCGGAGGGACCGGGGAGCACGATGTCGAACGTATACAGGATCAGTACGCAAAAACTGACCGTGAGCAGTATCGAATAAATCCACGTTATCTTTTTTTCACCGTTTTTTACAACGGGAACAAAATCGATGAGAATAATTACCAGATATAAACCGATTACAATAAAGGTCATCAAGGCGAACACCCACTTTCAACTGTGCTTGAGAAAAGCGGTATTGACTATCTTCACTTGGGACTGCACTTCAACCTGGATAGTCGGAAAAATCTTATCCCATTGCGGTTTCAGCTGCTTCCAAAGCGTCAGATCTTTTTTATAGATCATTTCGCCAAATCCAAAAATATCCGAGTTATATTCCTTTTGAACCTTCCGAATAACGTCCTCGGTCTTCTCTTTGATCATTTCCTGTGCTTTTTGCTCAATTTTGCCGATCGTTTTTTCATCCAGCAGGTCCGTATCCGCTTCGGACTCGTCCACAAAGGCCTCGGTCTCGATCTGAAGCGTCACCTTCAGCTTCCCGCCCGAATAAGAATAGGAAGCTTTCGTTGTGCTTTTTGAAATTTCGAGAGATATGTCCGGGTTATTCTGCTCCGTAGAGGATACGGTCAGGATTCCGCCGTGAAGGCCGTCCACTGCAAACAAATAATATCTGCTCTCCTCCGGAGGCAGACGCCCCACCATTTTATTCCCCTTGAAGACCGCTTCGCCATCTGCTTCCACGACCGTTTGCTCATCATTTTCGACGTTGCGGAAAACCGGAAGGGTAAGGGAATGCCCCTCGCTTTTCAATGTGCTGAACGCGCGGTACAATTGGACGCTTTGGATGGTTCCCACGGTGCTCTGGTCATCATCCAGAATCTTCTTGATTTCATAGGCGATAACCGAATTGTCAAGCCCATAGAGGGTGAGAATATCTTTGGCTGTTTTCTCCTCCGAAACGATAACCCCTACCGTTTCACGGCATTCCTCATCGGATAGAAACCAGACAAGCACATTGTCCAGCTTACCGCTTTTGGCAACCTCACTCCCTACGACCAGGATCTCGTTATTGCCCCAATACAGGTTATTGAGCAGCCTTTTCTTCGCATTTCTGACCGCGTCCATCACCGTTTTTCCCCGTGACTCCACAAGTTTGGCCTTGGTTCCTTCTCCCTGTTCCGTCGCGGTCAGATCAATCACCTCGCAGCTGAGCAAATACTCCTGAGTGGCCGGATCAAGATCAATTCCCACCGCCGCGACGATCGTGATTTCATTCAGCCCGTGGTAGCTCCAGCAGCCCGACAGGGAAAACAGCAGCGCAAAACTCAGCACCACGCAGGCTATCTTCTTACCCATGATTTCCTCCGTTGCTTTCTCCGTGGCTGCTTTTCATTCGTACAAGATTGTTTGTCATCGACTTTGTCCTTGTAAGCATTTCCCACCACGGCGCCCTGATAAAGGTATCCTTGATTTCCTGGAACTGAAGCGATCCGCTGAAGGTAAGCTGAGGAATCCCAAACGAGTGCAGATTCAGAATATGAATGAATACGACCGAAAGGCCCAGAACAAATCCGAACAGACCAAAGCAGGTAGCCATCGACAGCAGGAACAGGCGCATATAAATCACCGGCGCGTTCATTTTAGGGACCAGCAGCCCGGTGATCCCCGTAAGCGCAACGACAATAATCATCGGAGCGGCCACCAGCTTTGCATCCACTGCGGCTTGTCCGATCACAAGAGCGCCGACAATGCTGAGCGGCTGTCCGATGTTGGAAGGCATACGGATTCCGGTTTCACGCAGAATATCAAACACGGCAAGCATAATATATGCTTCCGCGGCGGCGGGCAGCGGCACGCTCTTTCTGGAACTGGCGATACTGATTAAAAGCTGGGTAGGCAGCATCTGCTGCTGAAACGCCACAATCGCAACATAAAGCGCCGGGACGGCAATTGTCAGAAGAAATCCCGCGAGGCGCACAAACCGCGACAGCGAAGTGTAGTAAAAGCTCAGGTAATAGTCCTCACTGCTCTGAAAATTCTCAATGAAAAGATAAGGAACGGTCAGGACGACCGGCGTTCCATCCAGGAAAATGGCGATCCTGCCTTCCAGAAGCTTTCCCACGACGACGTCTGGACGCTCCGTATACCCCGTCGTGCGGAAGGGGGACCACATGGAATCCCTTGTCAGCTCGGTAATGTAGTTGGTGTCCAAGACCCCGTCGATATCGATCAATTCAAGACGGCGGTAAAGCTCTTTCAGAATTTTTTTGTTGACAATTTTATCGATATAGCAGATACAGGTTTTGGTCCTTGTAACTCTTCCCATCGTGGTAAATTTCATTTTCAGCTCATTGGTGCGCACTTTGCGGCGGATCAGAGAAAGATTCTGGAGCAGGGACTCGTTAAACCCTTCCCTGGGTCCCGAAAGGATTTTTTCATTCTCCGGCTCGTCCATCGAGCGGGTCATAAATCCTTTGGAATTCAGAATAACGGCTTCCTCCACGCCCTCCACAAATAAAATGGTGTCGCCGTAGGTGACGGCCTCCACAATTTCTTTCATTTCCTTCGTCTTTTTAATTTCGTTGATGAAAACGACATTTTCGACCAGATCGTCAACGAGATGCCCGTCCGGATGCCCGCTCGCCGCGTCGGAGAGCATCAGCGGCTTGATGATATTTTCGTTGATGATCTCGGAATTGACCACGCCGTCGCAATAGACGATGCAGTATTTCAGGTTTTTGTCATGGTTGTTCTGAAAATATCTGACAATCAGGATGTCCACATCGGTAAAAAGCTTTTTCATGATTTCCACATTGGCGTCCAAAGAACGGCCCAATTGATTTTCGTCCAGCTTCTGATTGAGATGCTCAACCTGCTCTGTTACAACCGCGTTTTTTCGCTTTGATGAAAAATGAAACATATCCGATCCTCCGCGTGAAACAATTGTTTTTATTATTGCATCATCGTGAGAAAATATGTAAATTGCCTGAAGTTCCACAAAGCTCTGCCCTTGTTTGAGTATAATTGTTTCTGTTTTATGCAGACTATTCTTTGAAAATCAAACGAATCGGAGAGAAAAATGAACAGGTTATCTTTCAGCAGACTGCCCCGGCACATTGGGATTATTCCGGACGGCAACAGACGATGGGCTGAAAAGAACGGATATGAAAAACAGGACGGCTACAAATTCGGCATTACACCGGGATTTGAGCTCTATAAGACCTGCCTTGAGCTCGGGATTCAGGAAATGACTTTCTACGGCTTCACCATCGACAACACGAAGCGTCCGTCCGTTCAGACAAAAGCCTTTCAGAGCGCCTGTGTGGACGCGGTTATGAACCTTGCCAATCAGGATGCCGACCTATTAATCGTCGGCAATACGGAATCGCCGTTATTCCCGAAAGAGCTTCTGCCTTATTCCAAAAGGGTGCGTTTCGGCCGCGGCCTTATGAAAGTCAATTTCCTTGTGAACTACGGATGGAACTGGGATTTAAACTGCTCCCTGAAAAACAGCGAGGCCGGCATCGGCGGCAACATGGCAAATACGATCGCGTCCTCCGATATTTCAAGAATCGATTTGATCATCCGCTGGGGAGGAAGACGCCGCCTGAGCGGTTTTCTGCCCATTCAGTCCATCTATGCGGACATTTATGTGCTGGACGAGCTTTGGCCGGATTTCAAGCCCGAGCAGTTTTATCGGGCCCTTGCATGGTATCAGGACCAGGATGTCACCCTCGGCGGCTGATTTTCGGCACAGGATCAGATCAGCATCTCAAAAATTCCGAGCGCAATGACGATCCCGCCCGAAATCAGCGGAACAAACCGGGAAAGCGACTTCGGAATGCAGCCCCTTCCCACACGATACCCCAGGGTAATGGAAAACATACTGATCAGAAATGTAAAAATCGTTGTGGCGCATATGTTCAGCCCCGAGATGCTTGCGCCGACGCCCATGCCGAAATTATTGATGGTCAGCGCCAGAGCCAGGATCGCGGACTCTTTGACATCGATCGTTCCCGAACTGTCCAGATCCGCTTTTTCAGGGTCTTTGAGCATGGTATTGAGATTCACCTTTTCCTCCTGCCCGGCTTCGTTCTCCTCCCGCGGTTTCTTAAAGAAATCCTTGAGGAACCAAAGTCCGATGAGAATCAGGATAACGCTGCCAAGCGTATTGGATACCGACGCGGGGAAAAACCGGCCGATGATCCCACCGATCCACATGGAAAGGAAGGTGCCGACCCCTGTGATAACGGCAATCAGAAAATTAACAAAAAAATCCATTTTAATTTTCCGCATTCCAAAAGTGATTGCCACGGTAAAATTGTCAAGGTTTGCCGACAGCGCAAATAATAATACGGATATCAGATACAAATTCACTCACCGCCAAAACATTATTTATACCATAATAATGTTGGCGGTAAATTTGTGTGATTGAATTTTTTTAACGAATAACAACTTAACAATAACTGTCAGCCGCCGTAAAGGATATCGCAGCGGTATTTCGTCAAAACTATATCTGTCCGTACCAAATCCATTTTGCGTGCGGTACAGGAGGGATGAATAAATGACACACGAAGGGCATATGGATACCGAGCATTCAACGCAGTCAAACGGTTCGGAATTTCTCCGCTGGTTTGGCCGAATGATTATTACAGCAGTCGTTCTTGCAGTCGTATCGTTTTTGACCCCGGGCTTTTCCATCCGAGGATTATGGTCATTCCTGCTTGCTGCAGTAGTCATCAGCGTGATTGACTATCTGGTGGAAAAGATGATGAAAGTGGACGCAGCTCCCTTTGGGAAGGGATTGAAAGGATTTATTATATCCGCAATTATCATCTACGTCGCACAATTTTTAGTCCCCGGTATGAGCGTTTCGATTATCGGCGCCATTCTGGGTGCTTTGGTCATCGGCATTGTCGATGCGGTATTTCCAGTCAGAGTCATGTAGCATGGAGCAATTCCTGAAACATTTGTAAAGGAGGTCTGAAAAGCGAAACGCTTTTCAGACCTCCGTCTTTTGATTTAAAAAACAATAATAATAGCCGCGGGCACTCTTTATCTCAGCCATCCCCAGACTCCCGAAAAGCGTTTTGATACGCGCATGAAGCTCTTCCGTCGGCGCGGTACAGACAATCTGCCCGCCGTCCTTCAGAATTCCTTTCAGGTCACCGATCAGTCCCTCCAGGTCGCCGACTTGATCCATTTCGCTTTCCAGAACGATGATGTCATAGGTTCTTGAACCGAACAGAGGCACCAGAGCATCCATATCCGCATGCGCACAATATTCGCAGATGGAGGAAAGGTCGGCCATGTTATCTTCCCTTCCGGAAAGATAATACAGCCTGATGTCGGCCGCGCCCTTTTCCTTTAATAAATTTTTGATCTGAAGCAGGGTCGCGCCGCAGGACATGCCGATTCCCAGAATGTTTTTGCCGCTGCCGCCGTCGTAGTTCAGCACGGTCAGAAGCGTACCGTCGGTAAAAGCGGCCTGCCACGGATGGACGCCGAATTTGCTGATAAACAGGTTCAGATTTCTTTGCGCCAGATTGTTTTTTGCATATTCCGCATTAAAGGTCACGGAACCGAAATGATGCACAAACGTGTCTTTCGCCAAAATGAGTTTATAACCCTTTCTGCGGATACGGAAGCTGATGGCGTCGTCGTCATAGGCCCCGGGGTTAAAATCCTCGTCGAATCCGCCCAGTTCCTTCTGCAGGCTCGTGCGGAACAGGCAGGTATAGGTGACAAGCTTCATCTTCTCTTCCCAGAGGCACGGGTTGCTCCCGTTGTACGCCTGAGCGATCCGCTGCATTTCGGGAATCGACTGATAAGGAAGGTCCACCTGCTGCCCGTTGGAGGACGCGCTGCACACGGGCACGACCATTCCGATTTTTTCATCGGACTCCATACAGGCGATCAGGTTGTCAAGCCAGTGGGCGGTAACGACAATGTCGTTGCTCAGATTCAGGGTATATTTTCCCTGTGCGATTCTGAACCCGCAGTTAACTGCTTTGTCCACCCCGACATTTTCGGGAAAACTGATTTTTTTACTGTTGGGCAGGCTGTTGAAGAACTCTTCCGTCCCGTCCGTGGAGCCGTTATTGACGGTAATCAGCTCAAAATCGATATGGGAGGTATATTGGAACAGGCTTTCCACACACAGCTTCGTATAATTGAGATGGTTGTAAGCGAGCAGGACAACGCTCACGACCGGCGTGTGCCGGTCTTCCGGTTTTGCTGGTACAGGTTCCGTATTCATCACCGCTTTCTTGTGCCGGTCCCGGCTGAAATTATGACATAAACCGGTCGATCGTCCGGATAACATACTCGATCATTTCGTCGCTCAGCCCCGGATACACGCCGATAAAAAAGGTGTTGAGAAGAACATCGTCCGTGTGTTCCAGACTGCCGCAGATCCGGTGCCGGATATTCCGGTAGCCGGGGTGGCGTAAAATATTCCCCGCAAACAGCATCCGCGTTTCGATCTGGTTTTCCTCCAGAAACCGGACAATGTCCCTGCGGGTAAACGCGGCTTCCTTTCTGACCGTCAGCGGCAGAGCGAACCACGAGGGGTCGGCCTTCGGCAGAGAGCGCGGCAGAAAAAAGCTGTCCTGATATTTTTCCAGCGCGCCGTACAGCCGCCGGAAATTCCGCTTCCGCTTTTCGCTGAAGGACGGCAGCTTTTTCAGCTGTTCAATCCCCATGGCGCACTGAATGTCGAGCGGCTTCAGGTTATAGCCGATATTGCCGTATACATATTTGTGGTCGTAGCCGTACGGCAGGCTTTCATAGGTGTGGTCGAACCGGTGGCCGCAGGCACCGTTGGGATTTTGCTCGCCCGTCTGGCAAAAGCAGTCCCGCCCCCAGTCGCGCAGGGACAGGGCCTGACGGTACAGGTCGAGCCGGTTGGTCAGCACCGCGCCCCCTTCCCCCATGGTGATATGGTGGGCGGCGTAAAAGCTGTAGGTCGAAAAATCGCCGAAGGTGCCGCAGAGCTTCCCGTCATAACGGGAATCCAGCGCGTCGCAGGTGTCCTCAATGACATAGAGATCATAGCGGCGCGCAAAGTCCATGACCGCGTCCATCTGCGCGGGATTGCCGAGCGTGTGGGCCAGCACAACCGCGCGGGTACGGTCCGATCGTGCGTCTTCGAGCAGACCGGCGTCCAGATTATAGGTACCCTCTTCAACATCGACAAAGACGGGGACAAGCCCGTTTTGCAGGAGGGGATTCAGCGTAGTGGGAAAGGCAAGCGCCGGGGTAATCACTTCGTCCCCCGGCCTGAGCGGGTTTTCCAGCCGGGGCGAGCACAGCGCCCCGACCGCGACCAGGTTGGCGGACGACCCGGAATTGACCACCAGTCCGTACCGCATCCCGGTATAGGAAAGGAACTGTGTGAGAAACTCTTTGCCCTTCGGCCCCAGCGTCAGCCAAAAGTCCAGCACGCTGTCGACCATGGCCTGCATTTCCTTTTCATCAAATACCCTGCCGGAATAATGCACCCTTGTTTTTCCCGGGACAAACGGTCTGTCCTGTTCCCTGAGCTCATAAATACGGGCGACACGGTCGAGGATTTCCTGCCGGAGCTTTTGCTCCGCTTCCATACGCTCCTCCATATCAGCCCCCCTGCATCAGCCCCGTCAGGCTGGAACACACGAAATCAATATCGTCCTCCTCCAGATTGGCCGCAGAGGGCAGGGAAATCCCGCGTTTTTCCACAAGCGCGGCAACCGGGTTTTCAAAGCGCTGTTTGTAGACGGGGAACCGGCTCATCTGCGGAAACCCGGGACGCGCATGGATATTCAGCTTCCTTAGCCCGGCAAGGATTTCGTCCCTGTCCGCCGTTACCGAATCCTCGAGCAGAAGCGAAGGATAGCAGTAATTGCTTCTGCAGCCCGGCTTTTCCCTGACGATTTTCAGCCCTTTCACCTCTTTCAGGCGGGTATCGTACCAGTTGAAAATCTGCCTTTTTTTCTCGATCAGCTCTTCCACGCGTTCCAGCTGTGCAAGGGCGAGCGATGCGGAAACATTGCTCATGACATATTCAAAGCCCAGAAGGTCCGACCAGAAAACGGCCTCGCGGTCGGTACGGCCCATGTCTGCCAGAAGCTTTGCGCGCTGGTAGATATCCTCGTTGTCGGTCAGAAGCATGCCGCCCTCCCCGCTGACCGTCATCTTTGCGCCCTGAAAGCTGAAGCAGGCGACGTCTCCGAAGCCGCCGACCGGCTTTCCGTGGTACTGCGCGCCGACGGCGGGCGCGGCGTCCTCTATGACAAAAAGGCCGTATTCCTTCGCGATACTCATGATCTCATCCATTTCGGCAGGGTGCCCGAACGTGTGCACCAGCATGATGGCCTTTGTCTTTTTCGTAACGGCCTTTCGGATACATGCCGGATCGATCGTCCAGGTGTCGGGGTCAATGTCCACAAAAACGCAGTCCGCGCCGGTATAGGAAACGGCATACGCCGTCGCCACCCAGCTGAAATCGGTGACGATCACTTCGTCCCCCGCTTTCAGCCCTACGGCGGCCGCGGCAAGGTGCAGCGCATGGGTGCAGCAGTGGGTCGCAATGGCGTATTTGACCCCGACGTAATCCGCAAACGCTCTTTCCAGCTTTCTGATGTACCCGTCGAAATTTTCATACCATCCGTTCCGGACCGCGTCCGTGACGTAGGCCACCTCTTTTTCCGTAATGGACGGCCCCGCAAAGCTGATTTTTTTCCCCAAGGCAAATCCTCCTTCAAATGGAAACGGTATCGTTCTGCCGCTTCCATTTTTTGATATCGAGTTTCATCTGCATATAATGCTTTTCCGCCCGCTGGTGGCGTTTGGCTTTCGATTCCGACCAAGATTCGCCCTGTGAGTTGAAAGCCCGGTAAAGGGGAATGTCCCCCGACGGATCAAAGCCGTTCCTCCTGTAAAAGGCGATTGCCCGCGTATTGTCGGACAGTACGCGCAGCCGCACCTGCCGGAGCTTTAATTTGCCGAGTCCCCAGCGGATCAGCGTATTCAGCGCAAACGTCATCATCCCCGGATACCCGATTTTCACTCCTCGGATGACGGCGTCGATTTCACAGGAGCGGCGGCGGCAGTCGAAAGACGAAAAGCCGATATGCCCCACCCTCGCGCCGTCCGCAGCTACAATCAGGAACAGAACCCGGTCCTCCCGCGCAATAATCCCGTTCAGCCATTTTTCGGTGCTTTCAGCGGTCGCTTCAAACCGAGCCGGGGACATATGGGAATTTTCATTGCGCCATCCGGCAAACAGGGCGGCGCAGTCCGGAATCGCATAGCGGTACTCCTTGGTGATAGGACGCAGGTACCCCTGAATGATTCCGTGCCGGTCGCAGATGGGAAGATAGAGAAACGGCTCGTAGGGGCTGATCCGTTTGACCGCGTCCAGCGTTTTTTTCACATACTTTTTATAATGGCGCATCGTCATTCTCTCCCCCGCCGTCATAGAGTCTGATCAGCATATTTTCCGCAAGCTCCGTGCGCGGCAGCAGCGGTTCCTGATCTTCAACGGGCCGGTTGACGGACAGCTTCGGCCACACCTGCGTATTCTGTTCGAGCCGGATATCGATCAGGACGGGGTCGTTGGATTCCAGCAGGGGCCGGACGGCGAAAAGCTCTTCCGGCGTTTCCACCCGGACACCCGCGATGCCGTAGGCCTTTGCAATTCTGCAAAAGTCCGGGGCTTCGTAATCCTTCACGGTGGCGCAGAAGCGGTTTTCAAAATACTGCTCCTGAAAATGGCGGATCATCCCAAGGCAGCGGTTGTTCATAACGATGATCTTCACGGGAATCCGGTTCCGCTTGACGGTCTCCAGCTCCTGAATGTTCATCTGCAGTCCGCCGTCCCCGTTGATGGAAAGGACGGCTCCCCCGCTCCGCTTTGCAAAGCTTGCGCCGATCGCCGCCGGCAGGGAAAAGCCCATCGCTCCCATTCCCCCGGAAATCAGCATCCGCTGTCCTTTCCGAACGGTCATGGACTGCGCCGCCCACATCTGGTTCTGCCCGACGTCCAGACAGAGGATGTCGTTTTCCTCCGTCATGGCGGAAATCAGGGAAAGGATATAATTGGGGTCCGGCATTTCCGGCTTCTCCACGAACGGGTAACGCTTCCTGTAGCCCTTGACGCGCTCGATCCACGGGCCGTAAGCATACTCCCCGGCGGGTATCTGGTGGATGTGTCCACGCATTTCCGCAAGGAACCGCCCCGCGTCCATGGCAATGGCAACCTCATCCTCTTTAACTTTTCTGCTCAGCTCATTCCCGTCAATATCCACCCGGATCAGCCGGGCCTCGCGCGCAAAGCTGCTCACGTTTGTGCCGGTCTGGCGGGTGTCCAGCCTTGTGCCGAGCGCGAGGATCAGGTCGCTGTTGGCAATGGCCAGATTGGCGCAGCGGTTGCCGTACACACCGATCATCCCGAAATTATTGTCATGGGTGCCGTCGTATGCGTCGCGACCCATCAGCGAGCTGACCACCGGGATTCCCGTCGTCTCGGCAAAACGGCTGAAAAGCTCCTGAGCGCCGGAAAGCCGCACCCCGCCGCCGGCCAGCAGAACCGGCCTGCGGGCGCGCCGGAAATACTCCACAACCTTTTCGGGGCTGAACGAGTCAGCTGTTTCCACGGCTTCTTCGTATCCCGCAAGAGCGCCGGTTTCCACCTCCGCCCGCTGGACATCCATCGGGATATCCAGCAAAACGGGGCCCTTCCTGCCGGAATTGGCGATATGTACCGCCTTTTCCAGCTCATAACGGATTTTTTGGGGGTCCGTGATGCGCACGGCGTATTTGACAACCGGCGTGACAACACTGACGATATCGGTTTCCTGAAAGCCCCTCTGCCGGATGGGAAGGTCCCCCTTATATTCATAGGTATTGACCTGACCGGTCAGGTAAAGACACGGGATGGAATCGAAATACGCGCTGCCGATCCCCGTGATCAGATTGGTGGCGCCGGGGCCGCTGGTCGCGACCGCCACGCCGATGTCGTTGCGTACTCTCGCGTAGCCCTCCGCGGCAAAAGCGGCCCCCTGCTCGTTGCAGGCGGCGATAAACCGGAGGTCGCTGCGCCGGTACAGGGAATCCACCAGATGGGTCACGGCACCGCCCTGATAGCCGAACACATAAGTACAGCCGTATTCCGCCAAAAACTCCGCAATATAATCGGACAGTTTCAAAGCAGCCTCACCTCCCCGTCAGTCCGGAGCCGCTTCCATGCACGCCGCGGAGTAAGAGGCGATCTGCCTTCTGCAGAGGGAGTAAACGTCCTCCCTGCGGTAATCCCGGTACCACTCCACGGTATATTCCAATGCTTTCTTCAGGTTCATACGGGGTTTCCACCCAAGAAATGTTTTTGCTTTGGTGCAGTCAAGGCTCAGCATAGCGGTCTCATGCAGGGACGTATATTCCGAGCAGTCCACCCATTCCCCGCTTCCCCACAGCGAGATCAGCTCGTCGGCCAGCCGGCCGACCGGGACAACGGAGTCCGCATCCGGGCCGAAATTCCACGCCCCTGTGTACCGCGACCCCTTCTCCGCCATTTGATACGCCAGCAGAAGATAGCCGTAAAGCGGTTCCAGAACATGCTGCCACGGCCGGACGGACTCGGGATTCCGGAGCATAATGGGGCTGTGCGACTGCAGGGCGCGGATACAGTCGGGAACGAGCCGGTCTTCCGCCCAGTCCCCTCCCCCGAACACGTTTCCCGCCCGCGCGGTAGAGACGCATTTCCCTGGGCGGGTACTGAAAAAGGAGCTCCGGTACGCGGCTGTAACAAGCTCCGCGCAGCCCTTGCTGGCGCTGTACGGATCATACCCGCCCAACGCGTCCCCTTCCCGGTAGCCCCAGAGCTGCTCCCTGTTCTCATAGCATTTGTCGGACGTAACGATCACGCCCGTTTTTACGGTCTGGGAAAGCCGGATGTTTTCCAGTACCTCCACGGTTCCCATGATATTGGTCTCAAACGTTTCGCCCGGGATTTCATAGGAACGGCGGACAATGGGCTGAGCGGCAAGGTGAAACACGATTTCCGGCTCGTATAGGTCGAAAATCTGTTTAAGTCTTGCCCCGTCACGGATATCCCCGCGGATATCCACCATTCTGCGCCGCAGCCCGCACAGGCTGAAGTTGCCGTTTTCCGCCGGAGGGTCCAGCGCATAGCCGACCACCCTTGCGCCCAGTAAATAAAGCCACAGGCAAAGCCAGGAGCCCTTAAAGCCCGTGTGACCGGTGACCAGCACATTTTTCCCGCGGTAAAAGCCCCCGAACATTCTGCTCAGGTCTATTTCCATATTTTCCATGGCGTCTCCCCCGTTTTCCATAGCGTATTGACCCTTTCCACATCCTTGTAAGTATCAATCGCCGTCCAGAAGCCGCCGTGCCTGTAAACGGCGAGCTCGTGGTCAAGGGCAAGCCTGTGCAGAGGCTCCTGCTCAAAAGCGCAGTCCTCTTCCGGCAGATATTCAAACACCCTGCGGTTCAGGACCATATAGCCGCCGTTGATGGTGTCCTCCAATACCGGCTTCTCCTTAAACGCGGTCACGATCCCGTCCTGCGTTTCGATCACCCCAAAAGGAGAGTTCGGGCTCACGCCGGTCAGAGTCGCGATTTTCCCGGTTTTTTTATGATAGACATAGAGCTTGCGGATATTGACGTCGCTCAGCCCGTCGCCGTACGTCAGCATAAAATCTTCATCGTCGTCAATATATTTCTCGATCTGCTTGATCCGTCCGCCGGTCTGCGTTTCCGCCCCGGTGTCCACAATCGTAACGTTCCAGTCCTCTTCCCCGGCGGTATGATATTCCACGGCTTCCTGAGTTCCCGTCTTTACGGTGAAATCATTGTTCCGCCACCGCATTTCCATGAAATACCGCTTGATCATATCGCCTTTGTACCCCACGCACAGAATGAAATCGTTGATCCCGTAATAGGAATAGGTTTTCATAATGTGCCAGATAATCGGATTTTCGCCCACCTCCACCAGGGGCTTGGGGCGGAATTCCGTCTCCTCCCGCATACGCGTGCCTTTTCCTCCGCAAAGAATGACTACCTTCATACCTGCACCCGTCTTTCTGTGCAAAACTGCGGTTTTCCTTCGTCAATGCCCTGTTTTTATTTATATATGCGAATATTGGAGCGTTTACCACTGCTGAAAAGCTGTCCCCGCGCCCCTTTTAATGATTTGCTTTCAGCTCGATCAGCCTGAGGTTGTTTTTCAGCCTTTCGTCCTTGGGGCTGAACGCCAGCGCCGCCTCTGCGTGGGCAAGGGATTCCCCGTACATGCCGAGCCGGTAGCAGGCGATTGCGCACAGGTCATCCGGCGTATAATCCCACGCGTATCCCATGTTGACATAGACCATGGACTTCTGCTTGATTTTCAGCGCTTCCGTCGCCATATAGTACGCCATGGGCCAGTTTGATGTCCGATAGGCCATTTGGGCGCACTCCACATAGGGTTCGCGCATATAGGGTACTTCCGCGATGGCGCGGCAGTACCAGCCGAAAGCCTCCGTCAGATCGGAAAGGCCGAAGTAGGACTTTGCGATCCAGCGCATGGACGCGCACCGTTCCTCTTTCCAGATGGAGGACGGCAGCGCCAGATGCCTTTTTAATTCCGCAATGCATTCTTTCCACATGCCCTTGTACATATATTCCCGTCCAAGGTAATACGCCACGCGGTCGTCCTGAGGCGTTTCCTTCGCCGCAAGCTCGAGCAGAGGCAGATAGGATCCCCTGGATTTGCCCGCATCCGGGTAGTGATTCAGCTCCATTCCGGTAATGTAGATGATTTTTTCCGGTCCGGTGCCGACATATTTCAGGCACTCGTGAACGGGATAAGCCCATTTGTAGCTGTGCCTGTCATGGATTTTGAAGTAGCTGAACTGCACGTCGGGCGTGCCGTCCTCTTTCAGGCTCCAGTTGTAAAGGTATTTTCCCATGGAGGTGTCGGGCTGCCACGCTTTTTCCACGCAGTCGCGCCACCCTTTGGTAAATACTTCGTCAAGATCGGTGCACACGCAGACATCGGCGTCTTCGGGAACATGATCGAGGGACAGGTTGCGTGCCACGTCGAACCGCCACGGCTTTACTTCTTCCGTGTACACCACCGCGCCGCGCTCCCTCAATTTTTCAACGGTGCCGTCGGTGGAGCCCGTGTCCGTCACAACAACCACGTCCGCCTCCCCCATGGAATCCATCCAGCGGTCGACAAACTTTTCCTCATTCTTACAGATCGCATACACGCAAATTCGATATTTTTTCAAAAGATCACCTCAAACCTTCGGGTCCGGCTGAGCCTCGGGAAGCTTCAGCTTAATCAGTTCCAGGTTCTTTTTCAGGCGCTCGTCGTCCGGCTGCAGTTCGCACGCCCGGACAGCGTAATCGCAGGATAACCGGTACAGTCCCAGCCGGTAAGCGCTGATCGCCCCAAGGTCGTACAGCGAATATCCCCACGCGGCAGGCTCAAACAGATAGCTGCCCGATTTTTCCGTGATTTTCAGCGCCTCGCTGACCATAAAAAAGACAAGGGGCCAGTCATTCATCTGGTACCCGAGCTGGGCCATCTGATGATAGGGCTCCCTGATCGTCGGGCATTCGGCAATCGCCCTGAACAGCCACAGGCGGGCCGCGTTTTTATCTTCCTTTGCCTGATAACAGCTTGCTATAAAGCGCATGGCGGCGCACCGCTCCTCGTTCCAGAGAGCGGTGGGCATCTTCAGGTAATTGCTCAGTGTTTCGATACTTTTGTCGAGCATTCCCTTATACATATATTCCCGGCCAAGCCAGAAGGCGACCCGGTCGTCCTGAGGATTCTCCTTAGCCGACAGCTCAAGCAGGGGCAGGTACTGGCTTCTGGGTTTACTGACATCCGGATAATGGTTCAGCACCAGGCCGGGGACCCACACTGTTCTGTCCGGGTCCTCGCCGCTGTAGGCCAGAACCTCATGGACCGGATGCACCCACCGGAAGCCGTGCCGCCGGTGAATTTTCTCCATTGTGAACTGCTTGCCGTATGTTCCGTCGCTGTTGCGGCTCCATGTAAACAGATACCTTGCGCGTGTATAGACAGGGAGCCAGGCGTTTTCCAGCTTCTCCCTCCAACCCGGTTCAAACACTTCATCCAGATCATTGGAAACGCAGATATCCACGTCCTCAGGGATATGGTCCATAGCCAGATTTCTCGCCGCGTCGAATCGCCAGGGGCTGATGGTTTCCACATAGACGACGGCCCCTCTTTCGCGGAGCTTTTCCACCGTTCTGTCCGTGGAACCTGTGTCAGTTACAACCACCAGGTCCGCCTCGCTGACCGCGTCCATCCAGCGGTCGACGAACTTTTCCTCGTTTTTTGTAATGGCATAAACACAGATTTTATACCGGTTCAATTTCTCACCCTCTTCAGTAAGTATGTAAATCGTTTGGTCCCCCCTTTCGGAAAGGCCAAACGATCACAATATTGATTATTTTTTTTGCGAGACGCGTTTAAGCGATGGTCACACCAGCACTTGCATAGCCGGCAACTGTATTGATAAGCGTAAGCCCTACAGCGGTAATAGAGTAAACCATCAGCAAGCGCGTTTCCGCGGTTACCGGGATGCTCAGCCCTGTCACGATTCCGCTGGATATGGTACCAAGGGCGAGAACACCAGTCAAGGCAGGTGCCAGAGTAACCAGCGTACCGGCAATCGGTGTGAACGTATTGTCCGGTGTGGTCGATTCATACAGCTGCGCATTGATGGTTACTGTTGTTCCTACCAAACTCAGCGCTGCCGTCGTACTGAAGAAGGCCGCAACGGAAGTGATTATGCCGTCACGCGGGACCGAAAACGCCTCGTTGACTCCGATGCCGGGACCACCCGTCAGATCGATTGATGCTCCAAGTATGGTTAATCCTGCAGTGGAAGTCCCAAAGCCAATAAATGCGGGGGTTCCGGCTAAGCCGCCTGCAATAGATGTCATGCTTACCGGCGTTCCCGATGCAAAGGGGACAATCGCCCCACCGGCAGCCGGACCGGTATCTCCAGTCGGACCTGTTGGACCTGTCGGGCCGGTTGGGCCTGTTGCACCGGCTGCTCCTGTAGGACCTGTCGGGCCAGTATCTCCAGCCGCTCCTGTCGGGCCGGTTACACCGATTGCCCCTGTCGGACCTGTTGGGCCCGTCGGGCCCGTATCTCCGGTTGCTCCTGTTGGGCCGGTTGCACCGATTGCCCCTGTCGGACCTGTTGGGCCCGTCGGGCCGGTATCTCCGGTCGCTCCTGTCGGGCCTGTGGCTCCGATTGCCCCTGTCGGACCTGTTGGGCCCGTCGGGCCGGTATCTCCGGTCGCTCCTGTTGGGCCGGTTGCACCAATTGCACCAGTCGGACCTGTTGGGCCCGTCGGGCCGGTATCTCCGGTCGCTCCTGTCGGGCCTGTGGCTCCGGCTGCACCAGTCGGGCCGGTGGCGCCAGTTGCTCCTGTCGGACCGGTCGGACCAGTAGGGCCTGTCGGGCCGGTGGGAGTGACAATATCATCCTCAATTACGACGAGGGTCGCGGTTAACGGCACCATCGGCGAATAGAAAACCACCTGTGTGCTGGCATTGATCAGTGACACCGTCACGGGCGCTGCAGTTACATCGATAATTCCCAGCCCTACGACTTCTCCCGTTTTCAGCGGTGAGTTGCCTTCCAAAAGATCTCCCTGTGAAGAGGAAAGTGCAAACACTGTCCCATTAGCTGACAGAGAGGATTGGGATGTTACCCACCAATTTATCTCATATCTTCCCGCTTCATTAAAAGTGATTACTCCGGTTGCCGCGTTATAACTTACATTTCCTGCCGAATAAACTACGCTGTCAAAAACCACGTTAGCCGCAACCGCCACTGAACCATCTGTTGTACGTTCTATCTGAAGTGCTATATTGCTCAATTAAAATCCTCCAATACTATGAGGCATTCTTTACAGACTTACCTCTGTGATAACTGCCTGAACAGGTGCCGCCAAACCGACGGTCGTTCCAGTGGCATTGGTAAGTGCAATAACGCCTGTGACCGCTCCCGCGGTTACTAAAACAATCACATTCTCTCCGTCGGAAATCATACCTGCACCGCCAAGAAACTGTGCCTGAATTTCCAGCAAAGCGACAGCGGACCAGCGGGACCTTCGGACCCGCTGGGTCGTTTACATTGGGAAACTGTGCGAGAACATGCCGGAAAAGGCATGCTCCCGTACAAAGGGAATCAGGCAAGACGTATTACAGTAAGGGTGGCGCCTGCACCGCCCTGAAGCGTCGCCGCGCCCAGAAAGCCGAAAAACTGAAGCTGAAGCTGATCTCCGGCGGTCAGCGAAACAATGGTGGTAGCGCTGAAAGCTGAGACGGAAGCGAGAGGAGAGAAAACAGAGCTGGGAATCGCCGTGCCGTTTCGGAGTACCTGAGTGGACACAAGCAGTCCCGCGGTGACGTTAACCTGGTAAGTTACCATATAAGTGCCCGTAATAGGAACGGTAAAGATTGTATTTCCTCCATTGACAGTGAAACTATCCAAGTTCTGATTGTTGGGAAGTGGTATTGTAGTACCGCCCAAAACCACAGCAACCGTGCCACCGGTGGTGTTTTGTGCACTCATGGAGTTTACGGTTAAAGAAGTACCGGTTGGGCCGGTGGGTCCGGTCTCGCCAGCATCGCCATTTAGCCCTGCAACACCGACTGCTCCTGCGGGTCCGGTATCTCCGGTTGGTCCTGTGGGACCTGTGGGACCTGTGGGACCTGTCGGGCCGGTTGCGCCAACTGCCCCTGTCGGACCTGTATCTCCAGTATCACCTGTCGGACCGGTATCCCCAGTCGCTCCCGTTGGGCCTGTTGGGCCTGTTGCGCCAACTGCTCCTGTCGGGCCCGTATCTCCAGTATCACCTGTCGGACCGGTATCCCCAGTCGCTCCCGTTGGGCCTGTTGGGCCTGTTGCGCCAACTGCTCCTGTCGGGCCCGTATCACCTGTAGCGCCTGTCGGACCGGTGTCCCCGGTTGCACCTGTGGGACCTGTCGGGCCGGTATCTCCAGTTGCTCCTGTTGGACCTGTCGGGCCGGTTGCGCCAACTGCCCCTGTCGGACCTGTATCTCCAGTATCGCCTGTTGGACCTGTATCTCCTGTATCACCTGTCGGGCCAGTATCCCCGGTTGCTCCCGTTGGGCCTGTCGGTCCAGTATCCCCGGTCGCTCCTGTTGGACCTGTCGGGCCTGTAGGGCCAGTTGCGCCAACTGCTCCCGTCGGACCTGTATCTCCAGTATCACCTGTTGGACCGGTGTCCCCGGTTGCACCTGTGGGACCTGTCGGGCCGGTATCTCCAGTTGCTCCTGTTGGGCCTGTCGGGCCGGTTGCGCCAACTGCCCCTGTCGGACCTGTATCTCCAGTATCACCTGTCGGGCCAGTATCCCCGGTCGCTCCCGTTGGGCCTGTCGGTCCGGTATCCCCGGTCGCGCCTGTGGGACCTGTGGGACCGGTTGCGCCAACCGCTCCTGTCGGACCTGTATCTCCAGCATCACCCGTTGGACCGGTGTCTCCGGTCGCTCCCGTTGGGCCTGTCGGTCCGGTATTCCCGGTCGCGCCTGTGGGACCTGTGGGACCGGTTGCGCCAACCGCTCCTGTCGGACCTGTATCTCCAGCATCACCTGTTGGACCGGTGTCTCCGGTTGCTCCCGTTGGGCCTGTTGAGCCGGTATCCCCGGTTGCTCCTGTTGGACCTATCAGGCCTGTAGGGCCAGTTGCACCAACTGCTCCTGTCGGACCGGTATCTCCTGTATCGCCTGTTGGACCGGTGTCTCCGGTTGCTCCCGTTGGGCCTGTTGGGCCGGTATCCCCGGTTGCTCCGGTTGGACCTGTAGGGCCAGTTGCGCCAACTGCTCCTGTCGGACCGGTATCTCCTGTATCGCCTGTTGAACCGGTGTCTCCAGTCGATCCTGTCGGGCCAGTTGGGCCGGTATCCCCGGTTGCGCCAACTGCTCCTGTCGGGCCCGTATCACCTGTAGCTCCTGTCGGGCCGATGTCCCCGGTTGGTCCTGTCGGGCCGGTCGGGCCGGTTGCGCCAACTGCTCCTGTCGGACCGGTATCTCCTGTATCGCCTGTTGGACCGGTGTCTCCGGTTGCTCCCGTTGGGCCTGTTGGGCCGGTTGCGCCAACGGCTCCCGTCGGACCGGTATCTCCAGTTGCACCTGTGGAGCCTGTGGCTCCGGTTGCTCCCGTAGGTCCGGTTGCTCCGGTTGGACCAGTCGGGCCTGTGGGACCGGTGGGAGTAACAATATCATCCTCAATTACGACGAGGGTCGCGGTCAACGGCACCATAGGCGCATAGAAAATCACCTGTGTGCTGGCATTTACCAACGACACTGTCACTGGTGCCGCGACTACATCGATAATTCCAAACCCTACAACTTCTCCCGTTTTCAGCGGTGAGTTGCCTTCCAAAAGATCTCCCTGTGAAGAAGAAAGCGCAAATACTATCCCGTTAGCTGACAGAGAGGATTGGGAGGCTACCCACCAATTTATCTCATATCTTCCCGCTTCATTAAAAGTGATTACTCCGGTTGCCGGGTTATAACTTACATTTCCTGCCGAATAAACTACGCTGTCAAAAACCACATTAGCCGCAACCGCCACTGAACCGCCTGTTGTGCGTTCTATCTGTAGCGCTATATTGCTCAATTAAAATCCTCCAATACTATCTTGCACAACAAGTCACTCTTTACAGACTTACCTCTGTGATAACAATATTGGCCTGAACAGGTGTCGCCGCCAAACCAACGGTCGCTCCAGTGACATTGGTAAGTGCAATAGTAGCCGGGACTGCTCCCACGGTTACCAATACGCTTCCATTCAGCTGCCCTGTTACGATCGGGGACGATCCAAGGACACCGCCTCCACCATTTAACTCTACTGCAAAGGATATAGTCGTAGCGGCTTCTGCACCATCCGTTGCCACCCACCAAGTTACATAATAATTTCCGGGGGCGGTAATCGTAAATTCACCAGTTACCGCACTATAGGTGATGTTGGGGCTTACGTCAGTTGTGAGCGTATCAAAGATTACATTGTCTCCGTCGGCAACTGTTCCTACACCATCACCAAGAAGCTGTGCCTGGATTCCCAGCAGAGCAACAGCCGGGCCGGTGGGACCCGTCGGACCAGTTGGACCTGTTGGGCCGGTAGGACCTGTGTCACCCGTTGGGCCGGTCGGACCTGTTGACCCGGTCATATTAGGAAAACAAACTGCCTTTTTATTAGCGGTCTACTAAACCGCTTCTTCTTGGGTGTTGATTTCTATGTATTCCATTACCCGGCGTAGCTCGTCAGCAAACTTAAACTTCACGCTGATGTTGCCGTTCTCATGTACCTTGATATGGTCTACAAGCTCAACCAAAACTTCTCTTGTCAGTTTGTCGATATTTTCAAACTTCTTAAAAACTATTAAGCAAGGACTTTCGGCGGTAATGCCATTTTGCAATTCCTCACGCTCTGAATGGAGGTTTTTCAAAATTTCGCCTAAAGCGGCTATTTGCTGTTCGTAATCTTCGCTCATATGACGGTAGTCGCTATGAGTGATCTCTCCGTCTTTCCAATCCTGATAAATGGATTGCTTGTAACGCATGATTTTGGAGCGTTCTTTTTCTTTTGCGTCTATCAATGCTTCAATCCGTATGGACTGGCTTTTTTGAAGCGGAGCCGTGCTGATATATTCCAAAGTGTTTGCATAGTGTACCGCAAGATATACCTGTTGCTGAATGGCATACAGGACAGCCGCTTCCAGCCGGTTATGTTTCACGGAATGTTTGGTGCAAGCTGTTTTTGATTGGTCTTTGTAGGTTCGGCAGAAATAGTACACCGTGCCTTTTACTTGACTGCGGCTCATAGCCTTACCGCAATCGGCACAACGGAGAAAGCCACTGAACAGATAGAGCTTCTTTTTCTGCGGAGCGGTACGGGTGTCACGCTTTAGCAACTCCTGCACTTTTTCAAAGATGAGCCGTTCTATGATTGGCTCATGGGTATTCTCCACGATATACCATTCGTTTTCTGGAACCTGTTCCTGCGTATGTATCTTGTAGCTTTTCACACGCTGGCGACCCTGTACCATATCTCCGATATAAAGACGGTTTTTCAAAATGTCGCTTATCGTCTTTGCGCTCCATAGCGGTCTTTCTGAACCGCTCGGATTTTGGTAGTTTAAGCCCTTGCTTTTTTTGTATTCAGACGGACACAAAATGCCACGCTCATTGAGACTTCGCACTATGGCGTTTTTGCTCGTACCGTCCAAAAACCATTCATAAATGTTTTTTACAACCTCGGCGGCTTCATCATCAACGATTAAAGCGTTTTTATCCTTTGGGTTCTTTATGTACCCATAGGCGGCAAAGCCACCGATAAACTCACCGTTGCGCCGCTTCATATCAAATACCTGTCGTATCTTCTTTGAAGTCTGGTAGCAGAAATTGTCGTTGATAACATTCGTAATCGGCACAATGAGGTTAGAAATGCTGTCCGGGTTCAAGTAGCTGTCAATGCCCTCTGCCAAGCTGATAAACCGCACATTCATCTGCACAAACAGATTTTCAATCAAACTCCCTGCGTCCGTATAGTTACGGGAAAGGCGGGAAAGGTCTTTGACTATAACACAGTTTACCTTTTTTGCGTATATGTCGGAAAGCAGTTTTTGAAAGCTATCCCGGTTGGTGTCTGTCCCGGTGTACCCATCATCAACATAGGGCGGCTGAACACTTTCAAACTCGTCTATGTGCTGTTGGTAATAATCATCAAGCAACGCCTTTTGATTGACAACACTGTTGCTATCGTCTTTTCCACGGTTTAAGTCCTCCTTGGATAAGCGGATATATTCGCCAAGTTTCCAGCGGACAATTTGAAGTGTTGATATTTTTTCCTCAAAACCCCTGTTTTTTGTTCGTGCCATGTGTCCTCCTTCCTATCACATTACACCTATATTATACCATTTCAGCATAATGCGAACAATGTTGTCGCGGCCTGCAAACTGGCTTTACAGGCCACTTTTCTTGCGTTTGAGGAAGCCGGCAAACACATCTTGCAAAGGAGGAGCATTCTCTGAAAACTCCAGCTTTACGCCCATATCGCCTACACGAAAACAATAAGGATTTTTAACCGCCGCTACAATATGTGCCGCTCGTTGCTCCTGCGGCACAGTATTATCAAAGGTAAAACCGCTAACGTCAACTAAATCCTCTTTGTTTACTGATTCTATGTCCACGTTTGCCAACTCTGAAATTGGGATACGTTTCTTCAATCACAATCGCCCCCTCCTTTCCATGTATATGTATTTCTCTGATTGTCCTATGAGGAAACACAAACAGCCACCACTTTTATCAGCAAAAGTGATGGCTGTTAATCTTTCCTCACACTTCGAGCCAAGTTGTCCCGAAGTTTAAATCTCCATTCATCATCACAGGGGAGAATACCGCGCCGTTATAAGTCGGCTTGTCGTAAGACAGAAAAAATCGGCGCAGCACTCCTTATATATAAAAATGATAACTCGGACGGGCGGCGGCAACCGCCCTCATGGGAATTTCACCCCGCCCCATGCTGATGGCGCGACGGTCAATGCTGTGAAGCGTTCAAACCGTAAGTATCATTATATCAATCAAAAGATTATCGCCGGGCAGATTGCCATATCTGCCTTATCACAGTTGGTAGGAATCGCTCACGCTCCGTTTGGTCTTTCCTCCTTTCAACGGGCGATCTTGGCGTACCCTGCGGCTTGGCTCCCTTTTGATTAAACGTATCCGGGTTATCGGTATTCAGTTGTCAAAGAACAGCAGATGGAGAAAAAACTCCTTCTAATAGTCATGCGATTTGAAAGGCAGATTCGGAATCAAAAATCAAGTTTTTTTAAAAATTTCTCCATGCTTTTTAACCCTTTCTCAATAGCAACTCTGACCGCTTTTTCATTTACACCCTCTGCCCGTGCAATCTCGGATTTACTCACGCCTAGTATGTAGTGGGCGTAAACCCGTTTTCCCTGCGTGTCCGGTAGGGAAGCGATTGCGGATCGTAGTTGTTCGGCAGTGATTTTACGTTCGTAAATCTCACAAGGGGAAAGGGATACAAAAAGAATATTCTTTTCGATTCCATCGTCAGCGTCCAGTGAATAGTGGGCTTTGTTATAGAATCGGCGGCGAATATAATTCTTCTCCAACCGCTCTGCTTCTAGCAAAGCGTCCTTTATTTCGTTGGGTATCTCAACAAAAAAGTCTGAATTATAAAACGGATAAAAGTCCCGCAGATTGATTTTTGCCATATGGCGTTCCTCCAATTCGATTTTCTAGGAAACAGTGAATCGAAATGGAGGGGAGGAGAGCGACAGCGAGGCTGGACTTCGGGCCAAGTTGACCCGAAGTGATAGGACTTGTCCCATGCTTGATTACGGGAAAAATGGTATAAAAAAACACCCTTACGCATAATTGCGCGAAAGGTGTCGAATAAAAAATGGCCGCAATGGGCGGCCATAAATTGATGCGATTTTTTAAAACCATTTAGGAAGAAAACTTCTGCTACAGCCAGCCGTCACAGTAACGTGACGGCCCCTCATGGATAACAAAAAGCGGCTTAGGACACATATGAATCTCCTATCCAAAACCGCTCTTCGGTATGTTATAGAAAAATGAGTATAGAAATCCGACTGCCGATAATGCGGTTTTTTTTATTTTGCAAAACCGTCAGTCTATATGTCTTAATTAAAATAGATGGGCAGAACGTATTTACATACGTAGCTTTATCAACGTCTATAGTTTGTTTTATTAATCTAAATCAGAAGAAAATTCAGGTGTAACGTTATTGTTTACGGCTGTGCTAACGTATAAATCACGTGATGCCCCTAATCCGGTGAGCAAGCATATACCGGCAATTCCAATAAGAATAATAAGTGGCATTGCCCAGTTCCTGGTAGTATCATGCAGGTATCCAAAGAACATCGGTCCAAAAGCGGCAAGAAGATAACCGATAGATTGAGCCATGCCAGATAGCCTTGCGGCTTCATCTGCATTGTCTGTCCGCAGGCTAAAGAACATCATAGACAGGCTAAAAGTAAAACCTCCCCCAATCCCTAATATGATTATCCATAAAAACACAAATCCTGACCCTCCAAACAGAAGCAGTCCTAAAAGCCCTATGATGACGCATACGGAACCAACCGTCACTAATGACCGTTGACTGGCCTTACGGCCCGCAAGAACAGAGCCAACAAAGGTCATAGGAATCAGAGCTAATTGCATAAGGGAAAGCATCCAACCAGCTTTGCTTGAATTCATGCCCTGTTGAATTAAAATGTCAGGTAACCATGCAACCATGCAATAAAACACCATCGATTGCAATCCCATGTACAAAGTGACTTGCCATGCCAGGGGCGATTTCCACATGTTGACCTTTTTAATAACAGGTTCCTGCACAATATTTATTTCATCAATTTCTTCATGCAGTTCAAATGTATCTGTTGTGATATTAATATTAGTTATTTCCTCGACAATGGATATTTCTTGTTTTTTTCTTCTTAACTGAGGAATCCAAAGCATTATGGATACAAAGCTAAGTACCGCCCAGATCTTTAATGCTCCGGCCCATTCTAATCCCAAACCGACTGCTAAAGGAATACTTATACCAGAGGCTAGTGCTGCAAAGACATTCATAGAGACGGAGTAGACACCTGTCATAACCCCAACTTGCCTTGGAAATTCCTTTTTAATTAAACTTGGTATTAATACGTTGCCTGCTGAAATTGATAATCCGAGAATTGCCGTTCCCAAAAACAAACCGAAGCTCCCAGACCATGAACGCAATAAAATTCCTATTGTAAGGAGGATAACCGACCAAAACAACACCACTTCTGTTCCAAATCTGCGGGCCATTCCGGGTACAAGAGGTGAAAACAGAGCAAAGGCGAATAACGGGAGGGTGGTAATCATCCCTGCTAATGTGTTTGAAATATCCAAGCTATCTCGGATTAAGCTGACTAAAGGGCCAACCGACGTTAAAGGCGCTCGTAGGTTTGCCGCGATAAATGAAATTCCTATTATCAGCATTATTGGAGTAGATTTTTTTGAATATGAATATAGGTTCTTTTCGTGTTTGTTGCTTACTTGATTCATTCGTATTATTTCTCCTTAAAATGTTATATTTTTTTTTAATATTAATCGTCGTATCAGCCCCCCTATTGCACCGTTTAGAATAATGAAAATAACACTTTGGCAATAGGTTTATGAAAATCAATGCCCATCCGGACAACTTGATATGGAACCTTACCTTTCCAATCTTTTATTGTTCGAGGAACACCTCTTTACACTTGATTAAAATATTTTTTTAGAGCAAAAGCAGTTTCATCACTAATAAGATGCTCTATTTTACAAGCATCTTCACTTGCTGTCCGCTCATTAACATTGCAACAGGTAATTAATAATTGTTTTATTAATTGAAACTTAGCTGAAATAATCTGCCCTTGTTTATGCCCTTCATCAGTGAGGTGTATTTCGCCACGTAAAGGCTTAACAACTAATCCTTCCTCTTGTAATATAGTCACAGCATTATTAACACTTGGCTTTGAAACTTCTAAATAAACAGCAAGATCAATTGAACGTACTGCTTGTGTTTTTTCAGATAACTTATATATGGCTTTTAAATATTCCTCCTTTGAGGGACTAAGTTTTTTCCCAAAATGATAACGCTTATTTTGATACACCGCTGTTGATCCTCCTTACGTTAATCATAGATAAAATGTGTATAGTTGCTATACACTTTGATATAATTATTTATTCATCTTGCTTTTTAAGAGTTCATCAGTTTTATTATTTTCCAACTTATTGTCAAAAGGATTTACTTGTGGAAACATTGGGTATTCATATGGATAAAAAGAAAAGGAAATGCATGAGGCTAAAGAATTATAGATAACCCATAAACTCCTTTCATCAGCTTCAGATATTTTGTGTTTATATCTCTGCTTACTAGCCCCACCATTGCCAGACGCCATATATGATTTTGATGGTTTAATTTTTTTCATGTTAGCACCTCCTAACTTAAGTGTAGTGAAAATGTGTATAGCAACCATACACTTGTGTAAAATTTTTATTCATCAAAATTTTCATTGAAAGTTTTAACCTTTTTCATCAGAGACGTCAAAAAGTTTGATAAAAATTCTAATTCATGTTCGGAAGCATCTTGTAGCTCGTCTTCAACCATACTGTTTAAAATAGAATGATAGTACATATGGTTGCTATGAGCTTTTTTACCTTTTTCCGTCAAATTCAATGAATATCTAGATAAATTAAGATCATCGATTTCCTTTATAACCAGAGCCTTTCTCTCTAGCTTTTTGAGAATTTCGGAAACAGCCCCTTTTGTTACTCCTAAAATATCGGCTAGACCACCCACATGAATGCCGGGATGTTCGGCAATAGCCATTATTACATGTATTTCAGAGTAAAAAATCGGTACATCCGTCCCGTAGTAACGAGTCTTTTTATCTAGATCAACCAAGGCAAGCGCTAAATGCAGAGAATCGTATGCAATTTTATGTTTGTTGTTTATAACTTTATCCATGCTAATAGTATATGGTTGCTATACGCTTTTGTCAAGTCCATATTGAATTGATAACTGTTATAGCATAAAACAAGATGACATGTAGTAGGCGAAAGACTTAAAAAGCCCGCTTCCGCTAAACAGCAAGCAGGGCAAGTGTATTGACACTTGCACATTTTTGAGATTTTCCCTTGAGGGTAAACTCAAAAATTGCTTGTTGGGGAGTGCCTTCCCCAAACCCTGCGACTTCGGGCCAACTTGGCCCGAAGTCGGTGCGTTGCACCTCATGCTGCGTCATGTTCACTATCGCTCTATTTCCTTATTTTTCTGTGCGTCCGTCAGGCCGAATAGGTGGTCTATATTGCTTTTCACAGTTACAATTTCCTGCATTGCTTTTTTGGTTTCCCGATACTCCCGGTAAGCCTTTTTCTTGTCGGCCGACAACCGCTGAAACTCCGTTTTGAGCGTATCCATTTTGGGGAGCTTCGCCCCGGACAGTAAACGCCGGAATGTATCCTGTGCTGCACGATAGACGGCAATATCCGCTTCATGCTCGACAAGATATTTCTGACTATACTTCGCCGCTTTGTACCCCTCAAACACAGGCCGGGCTTTCGCATAATCTACCACCGCCGCCTTTAGCTCTGCATTGATACGCATAGCGGCTTCGGTGGCTTTTATGCTGTATGAAAGCGTATGGAAACGTTCGGTAAGTTCTGCGGCCTTTTGCTCTAAATTCGTATAATCCATCAGACCGTTTTCCTGCAAATACTGTAGGGCCGCCGCCATCTGCTTGAGGTTGAATACCTTTGCCCAGTGTTCAAAGGCCGGGCCTTTTCCGGCTTTCATACGGGATTGAATATCCACAATCAGATTGACCTTACGCCGTTCCTGCGGAGCGGCTTTTCCATCAATCGCCGCTTGTATATTCTCCTGCCCGTAGCACTTGCCAAGCGTAGAAGCACGGAGCCGGGTAAAGCGTTCCTGGCCCTCTGCCCGGAAGCTGATTGTGCCGCCGCGCCCTTGCTTGATTTCATAACCAGCCGCCGCCATTGCCTGTAAAAAGGTGTCCATATCCGGCGGCTTCGTTGCAAGACAAATATCAATCTGTGCCTTTAATTTCTCTTGAAAGGTGGGGGGTTTTTGACCGCCCAGCCATTCCCCGTAATGCTTGAATTTTCCCTTGTTATGGCGTTTGGGATCGATTATAACAGAGAGTCCGTTTTCAAGGCATATCCGGTCGGAGAGCCGCCGTACCGCACGGGCCGAGCCGATAAAATCCCGGAATTTCCGGGTACAGTCCAGCGAGGTGGAATTGTAGTAAATATGGCAATGAGGGTGGGGACGGTCAGCATGGGAAACCACGAAAAAGGCGTGTCGGCCTTTCGTCCAGCGCAAGGCAAGGTCATAGCTGATTTTAAGAGCGGATTCGGGATCTATTTCACCGGGCGGGAACGCCTGTCGGATTTGATAGTACAGCACATCATTCTCCCGTTTTTGTTCCCGCCCTGTGATAGCTTTGTACTTTGCTTTGGAGAGTAAAAACTCTGCGTCAGCCGTAGCGGGGTCACATTCATAGGCAAGAATAAAATCGCCGTTGCGGGTCTTATCTGGATTTTTCCCGTAGTCAAAACCGTCCTTTAAAGTTTCCATAATGGTCATGCTGCTTCCCGTGTGACGGGTCATAAGGCGGGTAGTTGCCATGTGCGTTTCCTCCTTTCCTCGAAAAAACAACTTCGGGCCAAGTTGACCCGAAGTTGCCCGGCAGTTCTGTTATGTTACTGTTAGCTTACAATGAAAAAGCGGAGCGAGCTGTTCAGGCTGTGCAGTCCGTCAATCAGGTGTTCCGCAATGGCAGGAATCCCAAGGGGAGAAATCAAAAACGACAGGAACAGGAACACGCCGAAGCCCAGTTTTTCGTCGCTTATCAGCAGGGCAATACTGATTAGAATGCCTATCCCGGAAACTACCTGTAAAAGAGCGGTGGCATAGCAGAACACAAATTCAATCATGGGTGTTACTATCGTCAGCAAAACCACAAACGGCGCGGCGATAATCTTAAATAGCAGCTTGATAAACCTCATAAAAATTCTCCTTTCATCGAGTGGCTTTCTTGTTGTATCATACCTATATTTTACCATTTCAGGCAGGGTGCAACAATGTTGTCGAGGATTTGTAAATGTTAAAGTAGTAGATGGTCACAAAAACTTCTATATACATAAGTTTTTGGTAAAAATATTCATATATCATCTTGCGATAATAAACAAATTGTTTTATAATAAAAAAGTATACGTTTACTATATAAAAGGTGGTTTGTATGACTATTTCAGAACAAATAAAAGTCTTATGTGTTAGATCGAATATTAGCGTCGCAGAATTAGCTAGGCGCATTGGAAAATCCCCCCAATCATTTAATGCTAAAATGAAAAGAGGGAGCTTTACAGTCGATGAACTTGAGATAATTGCAAATGCTGTTGAAGCTAAATTTATAAGAAATTTTGAACTATCATCAGGCGACAGGGTGTGATATCAAAAGTGAAGCGAGGAAACATAAATGAATAAAATTAAGATATTTAGTCATTCAATTCAAGAAATTGGTTATGTTGCAAGAACTAATACCAAAGGCAATGAGTTTGATATGGTTAATCGATACATTGAACATATTATAAAAAAATATAGTAAACTTAAAAGAAAACAAATTGCTATCTTTATAGAGCCACAAATTGATACGGGGTATCCAGATATAGTAATTGTCGAATATAATACTTCTTCTGAAAATTTTTGGAATGAGAACCGGAAGCATTTAACTACAAATGATTTGAAAATACTCTATCAAATACAGCGACAAAAGAATGCTTCATTGAAATCATTGAATGAAATGCTTGGCTTTTCGATTATAGACATTAAAAAATCTATAACGCGGTTAGCTAGTTGTAATTTAGTACATTTATCGAAAACGCAAAATCATGTAAGAAATATACAGCTTAACGCATATTGCCGAATAAACAAGATTATATCGATTGAAGCAAAAATTGATAAATGGTCTGAAGCTATTCAGCAGGCTTCTAAAAATGTTTGGTTTTCTACTGAATCATATATTCTTATGAATAAAGACAGTTGTAATAACTTAATCATTGATAAATGCAAGCAACATGGTATTGGGGTAATTCTCGTAAATGGTCGAATTCAATATGAACTTGAAAGTGAACATAGAGTTTTTCCGGTATCCTACGCTTCACTTCAATTTAATGAATGGATACAGAGAGCGTCACACTGCAAGGAGGATAACCTGTGAATATATGTGAGCTGAAAAATCGTTATTCGTCTATTAGCAAAATTAAAAAAGGTGGACAAAAAATAGTATATAGAGCGGAAGCATCTAATAAAGACGTTGTAGCATTAAAATTAATTAATAATGTAGAGGACCCTCGTGTGCTGCAAGAAATAAATATTGTTAAAACCCTTTTGCTTAGAAATGTTCCTAAAATTTTAGAAAGTGGCATAGTTACTGATGAAACCGTTGGTGAAGATGTTCTTTATATTGTTGAAGAATTTATAGAAGGAATTTCTTTACGTGACTGGCTTAATGCAGGGAACAAGTTCACATTAAGTCACGCTTTTCAGGTCATAAACACTTTGTTGGAAATTGAGATGGAGTTAGAAAAAATACATATTCTTCATCGTGATATTAATCCAAATAATATTATCTTGGGCAATAATGGAACCATATACTTAATAGATTTTGGGTTAGCAAAGAACTTAAAAGGAATATCACTAACAAGAACAGCTGCTGTTCATGGACCATTTACTCCAGGCTATGCGCCGCATGAACAATTTACTAACATGAAATTAGAGCAAGATGTGCGAACTGATCTATTTCAAATAGGTGTTACAATTTATGAAGGTTGCAATGGAAAGAATCCTTTTGTTGTACCTAATGAAACGCCATTTCAGATTATGTCCCGCACGATGACGATGCTTCCACCCGCATTAATATTAGAGAATGATACTAAAGGAATGTTCTCTCAATTTATAAATATGCTTATGGCAAAAAATCAATCGCAACGGCCTGACACCGCGGCAGATGCCATGCGATATTTAAACGCAATAAAATCTACATTAATATTGGAGGGGAATGTATGAAGCTATATTTACAAATGGGACATGGTATGCAAGCTATGGCACAGGAACTAGTAAAAACCTGGGGTTCGGGAAATATTATTATTAGCCCTGTGAATATTCAACAACCTAAGTTAGAGGACTTTTCTAAAAAAATAAGATTATCAGGAGGAAATGTGCTTTTTGACCCTCAAATGTTTTATCCTAAAGAAGGACATACAAAATTAAAAGCATATGATTATTGGCCTCAAGATGATGTTTCTGTAACATCAGATGAAGGTAACACTACTATAAATAGAGAACTCTGGCGAATTAACAATCAAATTGGAAGTTCAGAAATCATTCTTCCCGGAATTGAAATGAAGGAAGATGGTCTTGCATATGGCTTAAAATGGTTAAGGGAATCGGCTCAATACTTTTTAGAAAAATCAGATAAGCCTTTACTTGGTACATTATGTTTGTATCCAGAAACTATAAGAAATACTTCTGTTATCGAAACTCTGGTAGAACAACTCAAATCAATACCTGTTCACGGCTTTTATATAATTCCGCACCCTGCAAATAATGAATACATTGTTTCAGATCCTATGTGGGTTATTGGTCTAATGAAGTTGATTACTTGCTTAAAACTTTCCAAGAAAAAAGTAGTTGTAGGATATTCAAATCATCAGAGTTTAGTATATTCCCTGACCAATGTTGACGGGATTGCTTCAGGGACATATATGAATACTCGCTCTTTTGTGCCTTCAAAATTCAAGTCCCCAAAAGATGATGATGTAAAACACAAAAGCACTTGGTATTATCTTCCTACCGCCTTTAGTGAATATAAAGCTGCTCTGCTTGATGTAGCTATGCAACGAGGGTTTTTGGACAGTTTTGAGCCACAAGGCGAATTTTCAAATATCTATTCCTCTATGCTTTTTAGAGGTGCTCAACCTTCCTCAACAAACTATAATGAAACTAATTCTTTTAAGCATTATTTATACTGCTTAAAAATTCAATGTGATATGCTAAGTAAAAATTCATACCAAGATACATTTGATACTTATGAATTTATGCTGAATAATGCAGAAAATCAAATTAAGGAATTTAAAAAGCGTGGTATCAGTGGGCAGAATAGAGATTTTGCGCCAGCCATTGAAGCGAATCGAGTGGCAATGTGCGCCAATGACGAAGATTATGGTCTTAAATTACGTCTTGATTGGCAATGATTTTTTAGGATATGAGAGAAGCAGAGATATTATCTTTCTGCTTCTCTCTATTTATTATAGCTCCACTATTACCGTAAGTTGTTTGAGTACATCTGAAACTCGACCCCATAACTCAGTATAATCTTTTTGCAGGGCGGCAATTTCGGACGGATAAACGCCGTATGTATTGGCATGAATGGCAACCTGATTCAGATTGTTGGCACATCTGCGTTGCACGGAAACCAGCTCCCGGACGGGAGCGAGGTCAACATTCAGCACATAGCCGTTGAGTGCCATTTTGCGGATATACGCACTTAAATTCTGTGTCCCAGCCTGTGCCATACGTTCCCCAATGGCGGCGTATTCATCATCACTCACCCAAACATAAAGGGGAACGCCCCGCCTGCGTTTGGGGCTCACCGTTCTTCACGTTCCCGGCTCCTGCGCTTTGCTGGCGGCTCCTTTACCCGGTCTTTCGGTCTTTCCTCCGGCATGGCCTGCACAACAGGCAGAGGGGCATTATTCGGAATCCCATCAATCATGTTGTAATTCTGTTCCGTGGAAAGCTCTGCATTTTTCAAATAGTTTTCCTTTTCCATTCTAAAAAACCTCCTTTTTGTGACTTCGGGCCAAGTTGGCCCGAAGTGTGTGTTTCTTCTTCATTAAAGAAAATGTTAGCTTTTTCCGGTGTGGGCAATATAAAAGTACGTCCCACCCCGGTTCCAGCTATGGGAAGCCCCATCACAAGCGGATTTGCTGACCTCTAAAAGCTAACAGTCAGCCCGCCTTTTTCTCATATATTCCCGCTGTCGCTTGCGCCGGGCGATGTCGGTACAGTCTGGCGAACAATACGCTTGTTTCCCCTCCGGGATAAACGGTTTGCCGCAAATAGCGCAGTTATCCAGTTCTGGAGCTTTGCGGCCTGTCAGCGTAGCTTCCAGCACCAGATCAAGCGGAAGCACGGCCTTTTGAAAATATTTGCAGTATGTGCCCGCCCAGTATTTATCCAGCATATAGCAGCCGCCGTAATCAAGGGTCAGACAGCCGTATTCCGGGTCATAGTTGGCGCACATCCCTGTTACCAGTCTGTGGATTGCGGCGCGTTCCCGGCGGGTCAGTTCCCGGGATTCGGTACTCATAGGTCTGACTTCGGGCCAAGTTCGAGGTGTTGACAAAGTACCAAAAGGAAAGGCAAAAATGGTATAATGTAGGCAAAGAAAAAGCAGTAGGATGTGTTTAGGGATGCTGACAGAGCGAGTGGGGGTACAAATAAAAATACACTGTGTCACCATCGAGGATCTGGTGCCACAGGAGCATTTTTTGCGCAGGCTGGAAAAGGCCGTGGATTTCAGCTTCATCTACGACGAGGTTCGGAATTTGTACTGCCCGGATAACGGCAGGCCCGGAATCGATCCGGTAGTTCTGGTAAAGTATCTGCTGGTGGGCTACCTGTACGGCATCGAATCGGAACGGCGCATTGAGCAGGAGATACAGGTGAATATGGCCTACCGGTGGTTTCTGGGGCTGGATTTGAATGATCGGGTACCCGATCACTCCACCATCTCACAAAACCGGCGCAGACGGTTTCACGGGGGAAATCTGTTTCGTCGCCTGTTCGAGCATATTCTGCATCTATGCATGGAAAAAGGACTGGTGGACGGAAGGATCATTCTGAGCGATTCCACGCATGTAAAGGCGAGTGCATCATTCAAGGCGAATACAAAAGTTCTGGTGGAGCGCGAGACAACGGACTACATGGAACGGCTGGACCGGTATGAAGCGGAGGAGCGCGCGCGGCTGGAGTCATCTGGCACCATCAAGCCGCAGCGTGCCGGACGTGAGAAAAAGGAAAGCGCAAAAGCGGAAAAGGCGGTCAGCACCACCGACCCGGACGCCGGAATGCTGCGGCGGCCGGGGAAGCCGGAGGGGATGCACTACCTGGATCATCAAAGCGTGGATGCCGCCCATGGAATCGTGGTGGATGTGGCGGTGACCCCGGGAAATGAGAACGATTCAGAACCATACCTCGGACGTATTGAATACATGCGGGAGCATCTGGGGCTGGATATTCAAACAGCCGGCGCGGACAGCGCCTACGGCACCAGCATGATTTACCGGGCGATGGAGGATATGGGCATCCGGCTGCATACGCCCGGGGAAACGGGCGGGGCGACCTACAAGGTGGAGTTCAGGCGTGAGGATTTTCGGTATGACGCGGAAAAAGACTGCTTCCTTTGTCCAGAGGGAAAGGTACTGACACTGCGTAGTCTTGAGCGGGAGCACCACAATATTTGCCGGATATACCGAGCCGACAGGAAGGATTGCCGGACCTGCCCGATGCTGAGCAGGTGTGTGAGCGACAGCCATCGAAGCCGTACTATCCGAAAGAACATTTTTGAGGAAGCCGTAAAAAGGCAACGGGAAACGGATGGCACTTCCGCCCACAAGCACATTCTCGGTCTGCGGCAGATTTGGTGTGAGGGTAGCTTTGCGGCCCAAAAATGGATGCACAATCTAAAACGCCTGTTCAGGCGAGGAATAGAGGCAGCGGAAGATCACTGCCTCCTTTCGGCAACCGCCTTAAACCTAAAGCGCATGGTTAAGTGCGCAGGATAACCCCCAAGGCGCTGTTTTTTTACCCATTTCAATGTGATTCTCATCTTTGCGGACCAAATTGACGGGCTTTGTCAACACCTCGAAGTTGGCCCGAAGTTATCAGTGCGCTCCGAAGATGGATTTTGCAAGGCTTCCCGTCTTGAACATGGTGAAGCACAATAGAACCGTATAGCCGATTACCGTCCATATAGCTCCAATGGGGTCGCCGCCTACGGCGATACTCTGCACCAGCTTCGCGTAAATCCCCACGCATACCAAAATTAGCAAGCCTTGAAAGCCTACGGCGCACAAAGACTTCAGATAGTTCTGACCCATGCCGCCGATTTCCCGGTTGACCAAGGTCGCCATTGGCACAGGGGCTAAACTGGTGAGTAAATAAATTTCAATCATTCTGCCGTACACAATGACAAATACGACAATGTTGATTACCACAACAACTATCCTTATCAGGAAAGATTGCATCCATAAGCCAAGCAGAGAGCCGATTTCCATTGTCATGAGCTGGGTTTCCAAGCTGTCCAGCATATCGGGGCTTACCGCCGTATTTCCTGCAATCACGCCCCCTGCGCTGTTAATGACGCTTTGGGAAACGGTGAATTGTCAAGTGAAGTGCAACAGTTAGGAAGATATGACCTCAGCAGGAGTTTTCCAGTTCAAACATTTACGCGGTCGGTTGTTGAGAAGTTGCATGACAAAAGCCACGGCTTCTGGGGTAAGCTCGGTAAAATTAGTTCCTCTGGGAAAGAACTGACGGATCAATCCGTTCGTATTTTCCACAGTGGGTTTTTGCCATGGAGATGCAGGGCGAGTGTAATAGTACAGTGCCTCAAAGCGGCTCTCAAATTCATGATGACAGTTGAATTCGATCCCTCGATCCGATGTTACCGTACGGAGCGGAAGTTTGCCTCCTTCAAAGAAGAACTCAAAGCCCCGCATGACCTCTTCTCTCTTACTGTTGCACAGGACGGCAAGGCAGGAGTACCGACTTTTTCGATCGGTCACATTCAGCAAATAGGTATGTCTCGTTTTCCCGAATACGATTGTATCTGCCTCCCAATCTCCGAGCCGTTTTCGCCGCAGAACGTCTTTGCTTCTCTCCCGAATTTCCCTCGCGCCGGCTTTGTATCCGCGGGTTTCTCCATGCTTGCGGCCATAGTGACGCAGTTTCATCGTAAGCTGCACGGAACGCGGCAGAAGGTTTGTATGCAGCCAACGATAAATGCTGCTGTGCGAAATCTTCATGTTCTCGTCGTCTGGATAGTCTAACCGGATTCTTCCGGAAATTTGTTCGGGGGACCATGACAGCTCCAGTTTTTCCGCTATATAAGATGTCAGATCGAGGTCCTGATACAGCTTCGTTCGATGGCATTTCATACGTCGTTCCAAATATTTAGCCTGTGCCGGAACGCTCAGATATTTTTGCCCCGAACGGTTCCTTTTGATCTCCCGACTGATTGTCGCGGGACTCCTTTGTAGCCTGCGTGCAAGCTGTCGCATACTGATTCCGTTATTCCACAATTGGGCTATCAATGCGCGCTCTTTTGGTGTAAGATGGTGGTAGTCCATAAAAAGCCTCTCCTTCAGTGGTGTCTCTTCAACTCCTACTGTATCATGGATTTGGCTTTTTGTGGACTCTGTCTATCCTCCTGTTGCACTTGTTATTTTAATCCGCCAAACATCAAATACCGCCATCACGATATTGAACGTGTTGGAAAGAAGCAGTACCGCGACAAAGGTCTTGAATATCCACTTGAAGAAAATCCATGTGTCAATGTCGTGGAGGTTGTTCCGGTCAATGAGCATTTGAATCAGCTCATAGCACATGACAAAGGTAAGCACCAGTCCGGCAATCGGCAAAACAACCGTTTCGGAAAGCTGCCGTATGAGGGAGAACACGCCGGGGTTCCAGTTCCCCGGCGTGGTTCCCACCTGTGTTGCAATCTCTCCGATCTGGTCGTTCACGTTCTCGAAAAGGCCGTTTAAATTGCCCATGATACCGTCTACCAGCAGACCTTTTATCCATTCGTTAATCCAGTCGGTGAGAAAATCCATACCGGCCTACCTTAAAACAAGCTGGAAAGCATAGGTACAAGCGTTGTTCCCAGCAGGATAACGCCGCCCCCGGCCATGAGCTGTTTAATCCCTTGCGATTTCGCTCCCGGATTGTCCGACCCGTAACCTTCCAAAAGATTGATAACGCCCCACACGGCAAGGCCCGCGCCAAGAGCCACAACAAGGGTCTGTAAGGTACTAACTGCACTCGTAAAAAATCCCATAATCTGATTACCTCCATAGTTTTATTTTGTTTTAGGGTACAAAAAAACCGCCATTGCTGGCAGCTGTCACTTCGGGTCAAGTTGGCCCGAAGTTCTATATTCAGTTGAGCAAGGTTTAGGGGGAGCACGAACCATGAAAATCACCTCTTTTCTCGTTGTTTTGTGGGAAATTTTGATATATAATATAGTTGTTTATGATATAAATCATTGTATTTTATTTAAGCGCTAAAGGTGGTGAAAATAATTACATATTTATTTTGGAATCTTTATAGAAAAAATCTTATTGCGCCACTAATTCAACTATTAATTGAAGATGAAATTGATATATGTATGCTTGCCGAATGTTCTCACTTAGACATTCAAGGATTGATAAATCAATTAAAATCATCAGGTCATAATTGGAAATTGATTGAAATCTGTCCCATTGGAGATATAAGATTATTAGCAAAGCAAAGTGTATCTATATCTGTTGTTAAAGAAGAAAAACACTACTCTTGTTACAAGTTAATTGATAAAGGTGTTACTCATATGCTCTTTACAGTTCACTTAATAAGTGGGATGTATAAAAATGAAGATGCTAGAAGCCAAAGAGCATGTAACACTAGTGTTGTATTACAAAAAATAGAACAAGATGTATTTGCTGGGCAGGAGTTAAAAAGTATTATTGTCGGAGATTTTAATTTACAGCCATATTCTCAAGGAATTGCTGGAGCCTTTGGCTTTAATGCAACAATGTCAATTGCAAAAGCAAAACAAAAATATAGAATAGTTGATGATGTAAAGTGCAATTTTTATTACAATCCAATTTGGGATATTATGGGAAGTAATAATTTGGTTCAAGGCACCTACTACAATAATAACGACGAAACAGACTTATCTATTTTTTGGTATTCATATGATTCTGTTTTATTAAGACCTTACTTTATAGATAAGTTTGTTTGGGATTCTTTTAAAATTATAGAGGAAAGCTCTTCCTTTAAATTTATTAAAAGCCATAAGATTGACAACGATAATTTTTCTGATCACTTACCTATTAAATTTGAAATAAAAGAAGGAGGTAATTAATCATGACAACAGATTTATGGGGTTTTCGTGATACCAAGGAGCTTGAAAAAAGTGTAGCTGATATGCCGGACTCTATTCTCAAAGAACAAATTGCATTACTAGGTGAAAAAACCGAGTATGTTATTTACGGAAAGCCGACTTTCATAACAGTTCGTACAGAGGAAATAGAGTACAAAATAGCAACAATTTTTAATGTAATAGTGCCTAAGCTTGATGATTACTCAAAAACAATTCTAATTATGTATTCAAATCCTGAAAGCAATTATCCAGTGGCCATTACTGTAAACAGCAGTTTTGAAGATGACTCTGAAATGTTCACCCCACAATACACTTGTAATGATAAAGAGTCTTTTGTTAAAGCAATAAAGGAAATCCTTTCTTCTGCTGAAGTGCTAGATGTAATTAAGATTTTATATTCAAAAGCAGCAATGCTGTCATAGCTCTTTTAGTAAATAACTTCGGGCCAATTTCGAGGTGTTGACAAAGCCCGTCAATTTGGTCCGCAAAGATGAGAATCACATTGAAATGGGTAAAAAAACAGCGCCTTGGGGGTTATCCTGCGCACTTAACCATGCGCTTTAGGTTTAAGGCGGTTGCCGAAAGGAGGCAGTGATCTTCCGCTGCCTCTATTCCTCGCCTGAACAGGCGTTTTAGATTGTGCATCCATTTTTGGGCCGCAAAGCTACCCTCACACCAAATCTGCCGCAGACCGAGAATGTGCTTGTGGGCGGAAGTGCCATCCGTTTCCCGTTGCCTTTTTACGGCTTCCTCAAAAATGTTCTTTCGGATAGTACGGCTTCGATGGCTGTCGCTCACACACCTGCTCAGCATCGGGCAGGTCCGGCAATCCTTCCTGTCGGCTCGGTATATCCGGCAAATATTGTGGTGCTCCCGCTCAAGACTACGCAGTGTCAGTACCTTTCCCTCTGGACAAAGGAAGCAGTCTTTTTCCGCGTCATACCGAAAATCCTCACGCCTGAACTCCACCTTGTAGGTCGCCCCGCCCGTTTCCCCGGGCGTATGCAGCCGGATGCCCATATCCTCCATCGCCCGGTAAATCATGCTGGTGCCGTAGGCGCTGTCCGCGCCGGCTGTTTGAATATCCAGCCCCAGATGCTCCCGCATGTATTCAATACGTCCGAGGTATGGTTCTGAATCGTTCTCATTTCCCGGGGTCACCGCCACATCCACCACGATTCCATGGGCGGCATCCACGCTTTGATGATCCAGGTAGTGCATCCCCTCCGGCTTCCCCGGCCGCCGCAGCATTCCGGCGTCCGGGTCGGTGGTGCTGACCGCCTTTTCCGCTTTTGCGCTTTCCTTTTTCTCACGTCCGGCACGCTGCGGCTTGATGGTGCCAGATGACTCCAGCCGCGCGCGCTCCTCCGCTTCATACCGGTCCAGCCGTTCCATGTAGTCCGTTGTCTCGCGCTCCACCAGAACTTTTGTATTCGCCTTGAATGATGCACTCGCCTTTACATGCGTGGAATCGCTCAGAATGATCCTTCCGTCCACCAGTCCTTTTTCCATGCATAGATGCAGAATATGCTCGAACAGGCGACGAAACAGATTTCCCCCGTGAAACCGTCTGCGCCGGTTTTGTGAGATGGTGGAGTGATCGGGTACCCGATCATTCAAATCCAGCCCCAGAAACCACCGGTAGGCCATATTCACCTGTATCTCCTGCTCAATGCGCCGTTCCGATTCGATGCCGTACAGGTAGCCCACCAGCAGATACTTTACCAGAACTACCGGATCGATTCCGGGCCTGCCGTTATCCGGGCAGTACAAATTCCGAACCTCGTCGTAGATGAAGCTGAAATCCACGGCCTTTTCCAGCCTGCGCAAAAAATGCTCCTGTGGCACCAGATCCTCGATGGTGACACAGTGTATTTTTATTTGTACCCCCACTCGCTCTGTCAGCATCCCTAAACACATCCTACTGCTTTTTCTTTGCCTACATTATACCATTTTTGCCTTTCCTTTTGGTACTTTGTCAACACCTCGAATTTGGCCCGAAGTTATTTTTATGCAAATGCTTCCGGGTCGTCCACATCATCATAGTTGAGAATGTCCTCGCTCTCGTCTATGGCGGCGGCTTCCTCGTCGGGACTTACTTCATAAACGGTATACTGCTCATTGGGATTGAGCTTTTTTATGCGGCGGTTTACCAGCTTTGAAGCGTCAAAAGCGTTGCGCTTGTCGGCTTCGGCGATATACCTGTAATTGGGGTGCTGTTTTAAATCGTATTTGGGGGAAAGGAATGGACGCAGGCCGCGAAGCTGTAAAATACATTTATTGCCCGGCATAGTGGTCAATTCGTCCATTGTCATAAGCTCCTTGCCGAGCCGTTGCATATTCTGTCCGTAGCTTTCCGACTGGCCCCGCGTCCGGCTTTCTGTCTGCATGGAAATGGTTTCTTTCCCCAAAACCTCCGATAGCTCCTTGATGGTGGAATGTTCCCGCCCACCAAGAAAAATCACGCTGTCCATATTCCCCATAATGGTTTCAGCGTGGTCTTTATATAAGGCTTTGAGCTGGCTTTGCGCCTGTAAAAACAGGCATAAGGATATTTCGCGGGAGCGGATAACGGCAACCAATTTTTCCAGTTGCGGAACCTGTCCCGTATTGGCGGCTTCGTCCCATAATACCCTTACATGATGGGGGAGCCTGCCACCATACTTGCTGTCGGCCCGTTCGCATAAAAGGTTGAACATCTGCGAAAAAGCAAGGGCAACAATAAAGTTGTAGGTCGTATTGGTGTCGCTGATGATGAAAAAGGTGGCGGTTTTCTTATCGCCCATGCGGTCAAGCCTCATTTCATCATAGCTCATAATCTCCCGGAGCTGTCCAATATCAAATGGAGCAAGTCTGGCTCCGCAGGAAATTAGGATACTTTTTGAGGTTTTCCCGCTGGCGAGCTTGAATTTTTTATACTGGCGCACCGCAAAATGGTTGGGGTTGCGCTTTTCCAAGCCAAGGAACATATAGTCCACGGCGTTCTTAAAATTTTCATCATCTTCCCGTGTTTCCATGCTGTTCAGCATATCCACAAGAGTATTGATATGGCATTCTTCCTCCGGCCCCTCAAAGACGATATAACCGATTAAAGCGCAGTACAAAAGCGTTTCCGCTTTCGTCCAAAACGGATCGCCTTCTTTGCCGTCTCCTTTTGTATTTTCAATCAGAGCATTTACAAACTTCAAAATATCGCTTTCCGTCTTTAAGTAGGCCAACGGGTTATAGTGCATGGATTTTGAAAAATCTATGCTGTTGAATACCTTGATTTTGTAGCCCTGCTTTTTCAGAAAAGAACCGACCTGCTCTAAAATGCCGCCCTTTGGGTCAACCACCACATAGGACGAATGAGCCTGTAAAAGCTGTGGGGTCAGCCAAAACCTTGTTTTTCCCGAACCTGACGAACCGATAATACAGCAATTAAGGTTTCGGGCGTTGGCGGGATTTGCCGGGCGGGTGTTCATGGTAAGAAGCTCTGTGCCGGTCAGAATGACGTTGTTGCTGAATTTTGGGTCGATAAAGGGCTTGATGTCCTTTGCCGTTCCCCACCGGGCCGAGCCATATTCCACATCCCTCCGAAACTTTTTTGCGTTTTTTACCTTATACCATACCACCAGCCGGAGTATGACCACCCCGGCAAGGCCAATGAGCCAATCGGACAGCACAAAGCCCGGCGCAAATGAAGCAAACGCCGGGCTTATGGTTTTTATCATGCCAACCAGCTTATTTCCGAAGTCTGCACCTGCCGCAAGGCGGTAGGCTGTGCCGAGCTTTAGAAAGAACCACAGCACGAACAGATAGGGAACATTGGGAATCACATATTTACGGATTTTATCGTTCATTCCGCATCACCTCCCGTTTTCGTTCCTTTTGGTGCGGTTTGGTACGCTCCCTGTCGGCAAAGTTTTTCAGTTGTTTCAGAATAGAGGGGCGGCGGCTCTTGCCCCGGTTCAGCACCAGTTTTGTGTATTCGCCAAAACAGGCGGTAATTGCGTCTGCCTGCCCGGCTTTGAAGAATAACAAATATTTGTCCGGCGCGGTTTTGTGAAAAGCATAATCTACATTGTATTTCCGGGCCACACGGTCAAACAGCTTCGTATCCCCGGACAAATCAAGGCTGTTCGTAGAAACGCCGTGGTTCATCAGCTTTTTTACGCTCTGCCTGCCCTGTGGTGTCTGCCGTTTCTGATGGCTCTTTTGTATCTGCCGGAGTGCTGCCGCCAACGCCTTTGCCAGCGTCCGGCCCGTCAGCTTTGTGGCATTGACGGATAGGGCAACCGTCCGGCGTTCAATATCTTCCTGCATGAAATTCCTCCTTTCCTGCCAGATAGGACAATCGCACAGGCGGGAGGACTTCGGGCCAAGTTGGCCCGAAGTAGCCTACCTTTCCGCATTGGCAGGGTTGGGCCGTTCTACGGTGGGAGTGTCCTTTTGTGCCTGTGCGATTTTTTCATTGTGGGTGGCAAGGGCTTCCCGGATAGAAGGCTTTTTCTCTGCCGCCCGTTCTTCCAACCGTGCCAGCATATTCAAAGATTTTTCTACATGGCCTTTTATATTGGAAAAATGGAAACGCTCCGCACGGAATGGAGCGGATATGAGCACCGCCAGTTTACCGGTCTGTTTTACCTCCTGTACCGTGTCTCTGCCAAGCATGGTACGGCCCATATTTTTTAAGTGTCGCCCAGCCTGATGATATTCGGTGCTGATGGATTCGATTTTAGCGATAGTCTTGTCGTCATATGTGATATTTTTCGTTAGTGTGTCCTGTATGGTTTCTAAGATGGGGCGAACCTTGAAGAATCGAGCTACGTTATCCAGAGCAGAAATTCCGGTTTCCTTAAAAGCGACAACGGCGTTCCTGCAACCATCTATGACGCTTTGCTTCAACTCCGCTAGTTTATCTCGCAAGTCAAGTACCTGCCCTTGCATAACAATGACCGCCTTTTGCAAAGTGGTCTTGACGGGGTGGTTCTGTTCCTGCGCTGTTTTCAATTCCTGTCGCATAGCGGAAAGCTCTTTTACGGCGGCGTCAAGCTGTTTTTCCATTGCACTGACCTGATTTAGAACCGAAAGAAAATCCTTTGTGGACGGGGAAGTGTTTTCCCGCAATATCGCCAAAAGCTCCTTTACATGGTCATTTTCGATAATTGGTTGGGTAGTGGTTTTCGATTTTGCCATAGGCTTTTATCTCCTTTCTGACTTCGGAGCAAGTTGGCCCGAAGTCTGTTATCGTTCCGCATTGGCGGGGTGGGGGCGCTCATGGACGGCGGTGACGGTTTCGCCTATCATCTTCCCGTAGCTTTCCAGCGTTTTCTTGATGGATTTTTCCGGTTCGGGATAAGCGAAAATCCTGTATTCGTCCGGTATATCGCTCCGATCACTGTAATGCTCGGTGAAGCTGTCGCCTGTCCGTATCACATAGCCGCCCTCGGTAAAGCGCCCGTCCTCGTCCAAGTTCATGTCCCGCCCGTAGGCTTCGTAATCAATATAGTTTGCTAAATGCTCCGGGATTTCCAGCGTACACATTTCTTCGATATAGAAGCGCCCCAAATCTTCCTCATTCTCAATTCCGGCGTAAAACTCAAAACAATCAAGATTTTGCGTGAGGTTAATTAGGGCGGGTACACTGTTGTACTCCCCGAAGTCCACGGCGGCGGCAAACTTTTCGACTTCCCATTCAGGCATATCGTCCAGCAAGGCTGCCAAATAGTTCAACTCGTCAATGCTTTCATATTCGCCCAAACAGTCACGCAGGCCGGGAATGTCGGTTTCATAATTGGTAATGAAAATTTCCTCATACCGTATACCGTCCACATGGATTCGCTTCAAAAGAGCCTGCACTTCCTCGGTAGTGGCGGGAAGCTTCAAGGGCTCCCCGTCCAAATATCCTTCGTTATACCGTCCAAGATTAGTAACAAAGGCTTCAAGCATGGTCTTTTTCCTGTCCCTGCGTTTTCACGGTCAGAATCCCATCCAGAGTGGTTGCCGTGATGTTCAGCCGCCCGGCAACGGCAATGTCGTTCTTTACGTCCTCGTCAATATCGCTTCCGCATACGACAAGCACATGAGAGCGGCGCAGGAGATCCCGGCTCATATCAATGCTGCTTTTATGTTCCTCCGGGATTGCGTCATTGAGAAAAAGCGGAAGATACAGGGTCGGGCAAATCGGGGAAAACCCGGCTTCATAGACTGCCCGGCAATACTGTGCCGCCTGTTTGGTATTTGTATCGTGATTGCCGCACCATGCGGCGGTAATGTAAGCTAAAGGTCGTTTCATTATAAAAGCACCTCCGTTCTTGTTGCGCTGAATGTGTCAACCTATCCCCCCGCCCTTTCCACTCATGAAAAGGGGGCGGCTCAAAGGAATCTATATCCCCGTCGCTTGACTGCTTTAAAGCATAACCGGGAGAAATCCGTCAAGAGTGCGAAGCACCGCCTACGGCGGCAAGCTCTTGACCGATTTTCCCGGCTATGCTACCCAACTAGCGGCGACGGGGAATATATTCATATCCTTAGAGCTTTGGGGCGCGGGGCAAAACCCCGCAAACATCTACCTCGGGCCAACTTGACCCGAAGTGCCTATTTCTCCTGTTCGGCTTTCTTTTGGGGAGCCGAAACTTCTTTCAGCTTTGCCTTGTTTTCCTCAAGCAGCTTCATAATGGTATCCTTCATTTCGCGGGGTGTTTTCTCCTTGCCGAAATATTGGGAAAGTTCCTGACTTGAAATAATCACTTTGTCTGCCTCCTTTTTTTCTTCTAGCATAATTCCGTCAATTACATCGGGGTTTAACAGCTTCTTTTGGTCAAGGTCACGCATACGCTGTGCCTGTGACAGTGAGGGGGCTGATTGCTGACCCTCAATAGCGATAGCAATATACCGTTGACTTTTAGGTGTAATGAACGCAAGCTCCACGGCGGGAGTAAACGCGATTTTCTTTTCGTCCACCATTTTTATGAGGTCGGGAACCAGCTCATTGAGCTTGATATATCGCTGAACCTGCTTGACCGTCATTTTGTTGCGCTCGGCTACGACCTCGTTGGAGCGTTGTCCGTTGCCGGTTCGTGCGCCCTGCTTTTTAATGGCTTCCAACTGCATTTGCAGAGCTTTGGCTCGTTCGCTGGGCAGGATATTCTCACGCTGATTGGTGTTGTCCTCTACCATCTGCGTGATGGCCTGCTCGTCCGTCATGTTTCGGATAATACAAGGCATATCCGCAAATCCGGCTAATTCACTGGCTTTCTGGCGGCGGTGGCCTGATACGATTTCATAGCCGCCATCTTCGCGGGGGCGCACAATAGCCGGCTGGGTAACGCCCTTGTCCTTAACGCTTTCTACCATAGCCGCCATTTCTTCATCATTTCGGACTTGAAACGGGTGGTCTTTAAAAGCGAAAAGCTCGGAAAGACTAAGGTAAACAATCTGTTCCTGTTCGCCGGGCCGGGGTGCTTCCCTCGGTTCGAGCGGCTGTTCCGGGACAGGGGGCGGTGTTTCCTGCTGTGCCTGCTCCGTAACTTGCGGGGAAGCAGAAACCCCACCGCCAATTTCTGCGGCTTGTTTCGGTTTCTGCGGCTTCTCCGATTTTACAGCCTTTGGGGCTTTTTCCTGTTTGGCAGGGCGAGTAGGCTTTTTGTCCGCTTTTTCAGTTACTTTTTGTGAACGGGATTTGGGCTTGCTGTCAGCCATTTTCGGCTCGTTCTCCGTTCTCTTATCCGTGCTAATTTTTTCTGGTTCTGCCTTTTTTTCGGCAGGCACTGATTTTTTCGTTTCCTGTTTTTCAGGGGCGGTCTGTTCTGTTTCCTTTACCATCGCCTGTTTCCCGGAAACAATCTCATTGATTTTGTCAAAGGAAACTACCACATCACCGGGGGCGGGAATGTCAATGGGCGTAGGTTCTTTCGGCCTGTCCTTATCGGCTTCAAGCAGAACAGCTTCGTCCTCATGGGGAAGTGCCGCTGTTTCTTCGGCAGTCTTTTCCGAGGTAGGAGCTTCGCCGCCAATCTTCGGCATGGGAGCTGGCGTATTTTTTTCTTCTGCTGTTGCTTCCTGTGCCGGAGAGGTTTTTATTTCGTCCAGCCTGTTTGGCTCATTTTTTGCCATACGTTTTTCCTCCTTGTCTGTTTTATGGCATGAAAAAAGGGCCTGATTTTTAATCAAGCCCCACGGGATATTTGCAATCCCTCCTTTCCACTTCGGGCCAACATGTCCCGAAGTTCTGCTATCCAGATACAAAAATACCGCCTATCTTGTCCAATTAGGCGGTATCCTGTGTAATGTGATAGCTCATATTTTATTTTGGTATCTCCTTATTCCGCATGGAATAAGGTTTTTTGCAGTTTTCCTTAAATCACGGGGTCTGTAGAACCTGTGGGGCCTGTGGGACCCGTCGGACCAGTGTCTCCGGTCGGGCCTGTGGGACCTGTATCTCCCGTCGGACCTGTTGGACCTGTTGGGCCAGTCGGACCTGTAACGGTGCTTGCCGCACCCGTTGGGCCGGTGGGGCCGGTCGGACCTGTATCTCCCGTTGGGCCAGTCACAGTGCTTGCTGCACCCGTTGGACCTGTGGGGCCTGTGGGACCTGTATCTCCGGTCGGGCCGGTCGGACCTGTGTCGCCTGTTGGGCCGGTCACAGTGCTCGCCGCGCCTGTTGGGCCGGTGGGGCCGGTGGGACCCGTATCTCCCGTTGGGCCGGTAGGACCTGTATCTCCGGTCGGGCCGGTTACAGTGCTTGCCGCACCTGTTGGACCTGTCGGGCCTGTGGGACCCGTATCTCCCGTCGGGCCGGTAGGACCTGTATCTCCGGTCGGGCCGGTTACAGTGCTTGCCGCACCCGTCGGGCCTGTCGGGCCAGTGGGACCTGTATCACCTGTTGGGCCGCTTGGGCCGGTCACAGTGCTTGCCGCACCCGTTGGGCCGGTAGGGCCAGTCGGACCCGTACTTCCCGTTGGGCCGGTCGGACCCGTGTCACCAGTTGGGCCGGTCACAGTGCTTGCCGCACCTGTTGGACCTGTTGGACCTGTCGGGCCAGTCGGACCCGTACTTCCCGTTGGGCCGGTCGGACCTGTGTCACCAGTTGGGCCGGTAACGGTGCTTGCCGCACCTGTTGGACCTGTCGGGCCTGTCGGACCCGTACTTCCCGTTGGGCCGGTGGGACCGGTCACGGTACTTGCCGCACCCGTTGGGCCTGTCGGGCCGGTCGGGCCTGGATCTCCCGTTGGGCCGGTGGGGCCGGTCACGGTACTTGCCGCACCCGTTGGGCCGGTCGGGCCGGTCGGGCCTGCATTTCCCGTTGGGCCTGTCGGGCCGGTCACAGTGCTTGCCGCACCCGTCGGACCGGTCGGTCCGGTCGGGCCGGTCGGACCTGTATCTCCCGTTGGGCCGCCAGACGGACCAATAGGGCCTGTGGCGCCGGTTGGGCCGGTGGGACCGCTAAAGCCCATAGGGCCCATGGGTCCGGCAGGGCCCCGCGGGCCTCTCGGGCCGGTGGGACCCGGGCAGCCGCAACCGCACGGGTCTTTGCAACAGTTATCCAGGCATCCGTTATGATAAATTGTCATTTCTGGATTAAACCCGTCACCCGCATCATAAGGCGGGCATCTTCTGCTATTTGACATAATCAAAACTCCCATGTATCAAATTTGTTTACGAATTAGCATGAACAAACACTTTACGCTTTTTAATATAATATGTGGTGACCCGCGAAAAGTGCAGTATATGCCTGTGTAATGGGAACGGGTACACCCAGGAACCACATGGATTTTCAGAACATCCTTCCGGCCGGATGGCCGGAAGGACATTCCTTTCCACAGCGGAACGTTACTTCGTCTATTTGTTTTCTTTGGTCCCGGTGGCCCTTAATACAGCGGAATACGCCCCATTGGCACTAAGAGCAATGATGACCGCGTTAAACGGTATCAATGCGCCCGACGACCATGTCAGCGCGCCGGTAAAATACGTTGCCCCCAGTAATAAAATGATCGCAACGAAATAGGACACCCACTGGGTAGCAATGTTTTTAAAAAACGATGCGCTTTTCACGAACTGGGTAATTACCGCAGTCGCGGCGGCGCATCCTGCAAAGGTAGCCAGCGTTTCCCAGGTAAAAAAGTTATTCATACTCATTCCTCCTGTCGAAGGCCTTCTCAACAACCTGTGTGGTTTGTTGTCCAGGCCTCCAGTAAACACTTTATGACGGTGCGCTCCATCTTGTTCCAACGTTTTCTGACACGTTCCATGGCAGCAAAAAAAGAAGGCCGCCGATAAACGGCAGCCTTCTTTTACATAATTTGAAAGGAAATGAAATAGTTAACCGATGAACTGCTGGGTCCAATAATAACGGCCCTGTGCGTTCTGGGCAATGCCCACGCCAATTTGGGTAAAGGAAGCATTCAGGATGTTTGCTCTGTGTCCGGGGGAATCCATCCAGCCCTGCATAACCTGCTGCGGGGATGTCTGGCCCATGGCGATGTTTTCGCCGGCAGCTCTGTAGCTGATTCCATACTGCTTCATCATATCAAACGGAGAACCGTAGGTAGGAGACTGATGGTCAAAATAGTTCAGTTTTGCCATATCCTGCGACTTTAAGGTCGCGGTATTTGTCAAAGAGGAATTGACGGTAAGAGGCTTGAGTCCGTTTGCGGCTCTTTCCTGATTGACAAGCTGAACTACCTGATTCTGGAAGGAAGCGTAGCTTCCGCCCGTGGTGGCCGGTGTGCTGGAAGTGCTGCCCTGAGAGCTGGAACTCGGCTTGGAACTGGAGCTGGGTTTGGAGCTTGAGCTCGGTTTTGAACTGGAGCTCGGCTTAGAGCTTGTGTTCGTATTGGGGCAGGTGTATGTTTTTCCGCCAATCGTGATCTGATATTTGTTTCCGTTGGAGGAATTGGTCAGACAGTTGGAATTGACTGTGCAGGTGGTTCCTGCTTTGCAGTTGGAATTGTTGGTGCAGCCGTTTGCCGCGCTGCAGATCTGGTTGCTGGCACAGCTGTTGCCAACCTTGCAGTTGGTGGAATCGGTTCCCGCCACGGTTCCGCTGGAAGCGGAAGTTTTGGGACAAACGCTGGATGTACCGGATTTAACGATATCGGCAACAGTGTTGCCTGTTTCCTGTGTGTCCGCCGCCGGTGCTTCGCTGGTTACTTCCACGGCTTCCGCCTGAGAATCGACAGAAACGGTACTTGTGGTGGTGCTTTCGCTTGGTGCAGCCGCGGCATTGCCGCTGTTTACAATCGCGCCGGCCGTACCTGACATCAGCACACATGCAATTAACGCAAGTATTTTCGTTTTCATGTATTATCTCCTTTTCATGCTTCTCGATTTTGAATTGTTACAGGTTTGTAACTTTTCTTGCACTTATCGTAACACCGATGCATGAAGAAAACAATACTGAAAATTATGTAAACTAATGAAGATACTGGAAAAATTATGAATTTTAAAATTAATTGTTTAATCTTCTGATAATATCATACGCCTTGTCTTCATTCCTGACAAAGCCCTGAACCGTCGTATCGATCCCGCTGTAATCACTGAAGTCCACGAAGGCGCCGCTGAGCTTTTCCGCGAGTGTCGCGGGCATGTCCTTCCCGGCGGCCAGGGCATCCTTCGGAATTTCCTCCGTACGGGCGACGATAATCAGCTCGTCCGTGAAAAGCCCGTCGGCGTGCGCCTGATTGTAAACCTCGTCATAGGTCGCACCCGCGTCCACCTCCCCAGCCAGAACGGCGTTGACGACATTATTGTGGTTGCCCAAAAAGACGACCTTTTCAAAAATGGTATCGGGGTCCATATGGTTCTGCTTCATCATATCGCGGGCATACAGATACCCCGACGCGCTTTTTTCATCGACGTAGGCAAAGGTCTTTCCCTTTAAGTCATTGAGGGAATGCACCCTGCCGTTCTTGCGGGCCACAACGTACCCGTTGTAGGAGCAGCGTCCCTGGACCTTCGGCGTAACCAGCACATTCGCCCCGCATTTCTCATGCGCGTTGACATACGCAAACGGAGAAAACCAGCCGACGTCGATGATGCCCTTCTCCACGCTTTCACTGAGCGCGTCATAGCTTCTGACGATCAGGGTGCGGCATTTTAAGCCCACGCTGGCACATACCCGCTCAAGGATGGGCACGTAGGTTTTCCGGATACGGTCGGGCTCGACGAAGGGATTGACGCCGAAGATGATCTCGTCCTGCTTTTTGAAAGCCATGGCGTCCTGCTGCAGCATTTCCGCGGTTTCGCCGATCTTGTTGCAGAAGGAAAGAATGGTTTCGTTTTTCTTCTGCTGGACGTTAACCATTTCAATGGCGGAGCAGGAAACATCGTGGGTCTTTTGTACCGCCTCCGCGACATTTTCCACTGCCTTTTCAATTTCAGCCGCCGTATTCTTCTGCATCAGCGACTCCTGGGTAAGGCCGGAAATCGCGTTTTGGACGTCCTTCAGGATCGAGTTGATTTCCTGAATGATCTGGGAGGATTCCGTGACAATGCCGTCCACATTTTTCATCTTGTCGCCGATTTCGGTCATGGCCGTGTTGGAGGTCTGTATTTTATCGACAATATTCCTGACCACGCCCTCAATGACGGAGATCGCGTCGTCCGTCTGCACCGCCAGCCGCCGGATTTCCCCGGCGACAACGGAGAAGCCCCTGCCGGCCTCCCCCGCCCGCGCGGCTTCTATGGCGGCGTTCAGCGCCAGCAGATTGGTCTGGCTGGATATCTTTCTGATATAGTCCACAATTTCATTGATTTTCGCAGAGGATTCCTGAAGCTCCAGGTTGCTGTCGGAAGCGACCCTGATGACCGACGTAAGGTCGAGGATGAAACTGCCGATGCTCCGGATGGTCCGCTCATTTTTGTTCAGCATTTCAATGGAGGTTTTGGAATGATCCTCGATTTTTATGATCCCGGAATTCAGATTGGTACATGCTCCGGCAAGCTCATTGATGCTTGCATTGATTTCTTCCGAACTGGCCGCATTCTGTTCGCTGAGCTTTTCAATCTCATAAGAAATCTTTGCAACCTTTTCAAAGGTTTTCATGTTGTCCCCGGAAAGCCAGATCAGCTGCTGGGAGTCAAAGCCCATGGTTTCCGCGACTTGAAAAAGCCTTTCCCCCAGCTCGTCCTGCTCATGGTCCTTTTGCTTTACGGGGTGGGGTTCCCCGCCGGTTTTTCCAAACAGGGCGTCGGCGGCAGCCAGAATCAGGATGCTCCCGATCACGGAATAGAGAAAGCCGCCCACTCCGTGGAATTGGAACAAAAGTCCTGCCGCCTGAAGAATGAGGATCGCAATTGCAGAAATAAAGACAGACCGTTTCGATGTAAAATTCATTTTTCTACCGCCTCAGCAATCAAAAAATTCAGTTCAAAACTGATAAAATTTTACTTCTTTACTTTCATTCCATGTCTCTTTTATACACAATATTATTATATTTCAAATCTTATAATCTGTCAATGTTATCCATATTCCAGCAAAAATCTTCTTTTTTCAAATTTTCAGCCTGCAATCAGGACGGCGGCAGAGCCGGGATTCTTTCTGTGCGGGCAAAGCCCTATTTTATCGGCGGCGCCCCGGAGCGCTTGCAGCTTTCTCACACTTGCAGCGGCACCTCTCACCCCCCTGCCCCCTCCCGTTTTATGAAAGCTACCTATTTCATTCATGCGAAAAGCGGGAAAGATTAGGAGTGGCTTCGCTTCCTTTTGACATAGTTACTTTTATTTGATATAGTTAATCGCGGCAGGAAAGCGAGATTGGGGGAGAATAAAAATGAAATACGAATTAAAACTCGAAAAAGAAATTATGTGCCCTATTGAATATGGCCTTGACATTTTCGGCGGCAAATGGAAATCGAGGATTCTATGTGTGTTATCCGCAAACGATGTTTTGCGTTATAACGAAATAAAAAAGGAACTCGGTAATATTACTGACGCGGTGCTTGCCGCGACATTAAAGGAACTGATTGCGGATGAACTGATTGATCGCACTCAATACAATGAGATCCCGCCTAAGGTAGAATATTCTCTTACCTCAAAAGGAAAATCCGTACTCCCAATTCTTCAAAGTATTTGTCAGTGGTCGAGGAGCCATACATTAGAAGCCTTGGGCAAAAAATTACCCCCTTGCAGAACCTGCAACCAACTGTAATTTTGATACTAATAAATTTATTAGTTACTTATAAATTTCCTAATATATGTACTCTTTCAAGCTGCTCTGTTATACTGCGGTTATGGTTGACCCATTCGGAGCCAATAAGGTACAATAAAGAAACGGAGCGATGAAAGATGCCAAAATTAAATGACGCGGTCAAAAAGCTGCTTGAATCAGCGAAAACGTGGGTAATTGCTACCCAGGGCGAAACTCCCAACGCAGTGCCGATTCTCTTTAAGAAGGTCGTGGGAGACGATGAATTGGTGCTCTTCGACGTGTTTATGGACACGACGATCGCAAACATCAAGAAAAGCGGCGAGGCAGCCATCTCCGTCTATAATGACGAGACACTGGAAGGGTACCAGATAAAAGGTGACGCAGCCTATACTACTGACGCCACTCTGGTTGCCGCAGGCAACAGTATTACCTCCGGCTTTCAGCTGACCACCAAGGGCGCTGTCAGCCTCAAGATTCGAGAGGTCATCGTCTGTACGCCGGGCCCCGACATCGGCAAATCCATCTGACAAATCTCGCAAAAATGTAAATGAGAGGTCAAAATGCGCTGGCCTCTCATTTTTAAAAAGGAAATTTATGAAAATTCGATATACGGAAGAAAAAAATTTCACCAGGGATCAGGTGCAAGAACTATTTTTGTCTGTCGATTGGGTGTCCGGACAATATCCGGACCGGCTCCATAAAGCGCTCCGGAATTCATCCACTGTAATAACCGCTTGGAATGAAGACAGACTTGTCGGATTGGCAAGGGCATTGGACGACAGCGAATTGGTCGCTTATGTCCACTATGTTCTGGTGCATCCTGAATTTCAGGGGCACGGAATTGCCAAAGAACTGCTGAATCGGGTCAAAGACAAATACAAAAACTTTTTATATATTGAGCTTATGCCGGAAGAAAAGAAAAATGTTTCATTTTATAAAAAGTTGGGATTTCAGGTTATGCCTGAAGGAACAGCCATGCTGCTTGCGAATTATTCCCATAAAAATTGATATCGTTTTTTGTTACGGAAACATCATGCTGCCGTAACAAAAAAACCTTGTTCGGCGGCGGATACTGATACGCCTAGACAGGAAAAACAGCCTGACGGCGGCTTTGAAATAAAATCAAAGCTGCCGTTTTTCGTATTACAATAAAAGAACAGCGCCCCGAAACGGTTTGGAAAGCCGCTCAGAGCGCTGATATTCCGCTATTTTGAAAGCTTATCCATGACAGTCAGGATTTCGTCTATCTTTTCTTCGGCGTCTCCCTGTTCAAACGCCTCCTTGACACAGCAGCCAAGGTGCGCGTGGATAATTTCAATGTTGGCTTTTTTCAGGATCGCCTGCGTGGCCATCAGCTGGTTGGAGATGTCGATGCAGTAGCGGTCCTCTTCCACCATTTTCAAAAGTCCGTCAAGCTGTCCCCGTGCGGTTTTCAGCAGCCGGGTCACCTTTTCTTTGTCTGCTTTCATGGCAGCCCTCCGTGTAAAATTATTTGCCGAACAGGCCCTTCTTTTCCTCTACGGAAACTACCTCATAACCGGCTTCCTGCACGGCGTTCTTCAGCGCTTCGTCGGAAACCTCCGTTTTCAGTGAAACCGTGGCGTTGTTCTTTTTCAGGTCCACCTTTGCTTCCACGCCGCCAATGGCATTCAGCGCCTTTTCTACCCTGGCCTTGCAGTGTTCGCAGCTCATGCCGTTAATGGTAATGACTTTTTTCATTTCAGAAAGATCTCCTTCCGCTTCTATTTTGATTGGGTTTTCAATTTCGTTCTGTTTTTGTCCCGCAGATATTCTGCGCGGTTTAAACAGCTTTAGCCGCAGCGCGTTGGAAACAACGCACACGGAGCTCAGGCTCATAGCCGCCGCGCCGAACATCGGGTTCAGCTTCCAGCCCAGCAGGGAGAAAAACACGCCGGCCGCAAGCGGGATGCCGATGCTGTTGTAGAAGAACGCCCAGAACAGGTTTTCCTTGATGTTGCGGATGACGGCCTTGCTCAGCTGCACCGCAGTCACGGCGTCGAGCAAATCGCTTTTCATCAGCACAATGTCGGCCGATTCAATGGCGATATCCGTTCCCGCCCCGATGGCGATCCCGACGTCGGCTCTTGCGAGCGCGGGTGCGTCGTTGATGCCGTCGCCGACCATCGCGACCTTTTTGCCGCCGTCCTGAATCCTGCGGACCTCGCTTTCCTTGTCCTGCGGCATGACTTCCGCCACTACGCGGTCAATGTGAAGCTGGCGGCGGATCGCTTCTGCTGTTCTTTTATTATCGCCCGTCAGCATGACTACGTCAATACCCATTGCCTTAAATTCTTCGATTGCCTGACGGCTGGTCGGCTTCACAACGTCCGCCACCGCGATGACGCCCAGCAGATTCTGCCCCTGCGCAAAATACAGCGGCGTTTTTCCGTCCTCCGCCAGCGCGTCACAGGCGCTTTGCAGGGAGGAGATATCCACCTTTCTGTTTTCCATCATCGCACGGTTTCCGGCAAAATACTGTTTGCCGTCCAGCACCGCGGCAACGCCCTGGCCGGAAACGGAGTCAAACTGGTCGACCGCTTTGATTTCCAGCCCCAGTTCGGACGCCCTTTCCACAATGGCGTCCGCAAGCGGATGCTCCGAGGGTTTTTCCATGGAAGCCGCAATTGTGAGCAGTTCCCGCTCCGCAGCCAGACCTGTGGTCAGGATATCCGTCACCTTCGGCTTGCCCTCCGTGATGGTGCCGGTCTTATCCAGAACCACCGTATTCACGGTATGCGCCGTTTCCAAAGCCTCCGCGGATTTAATCAGGATGCCGTTGGAAGCGCCTTTGCCCGTACCGACCATAATGGCGACGGGTGTCGCCAGGCCCAGCGCGCACGGGCAGGAAATAACCAGCACCGCGATGCCGATGGAGAGGGCGAATTCAAACGACTGGCCGGCGATCAGCCACGCGGCCGCCGACACAATGGCAATACAGATCACGACCGGAACAAAGATGCCGCTGATTTTATCCGCAAGCTTTGCGATCGGCGCCTTGGAGGAGCTTGCTTCCTCCACCAGATCGATGATCTGCGCCAGCGTTGTGTCGTCGCCGACCTTCTGCGCCTCAAACTTGAAATATCCTGTTTTATTGATGGTTGCGGCAATGACCTTATCGCCGACATGCTTTTCCACAGGAATGCTCTCGCCGGTCAGCGCGGACTGGTCGATGGAGGAAGAGCCCTCCACGATGATTCCGTCCACCGGGATGCTCTGGCCCGGGCGGACCGGCAGGATATCGCCGACAACGACCTCTTCCACCGGAATTTCAACCTCAGCGCCGTCGCGGATCACCACTGCGGTTTTCGGCGCCAGATCCATCAGCTTGGTAATCGCTTCCGAGGTTTTGCCCTTTGATCTGGCCTCCAGGTATTTCCCGAGCGTAATCAGTGCCAGAATGGTTCCCGCCGATTCAAAATAAAGGTCCATCAGAAAATGATCCGCCGTCTCCATGTCGCCGTGTCCCAGCGCGTAGCCGATTTTGAAAATAGCGAAGATTCCATAAACGATCGCCGCCGTGGAACCGATGGCGATCAGGGAGTCCATGTTGGGCGCGCGTTTTGCCAGCGTTTTGAATCCGACCTGAAAATATTTGCGGTTGACATAGGCGATCGGCAAAAGCAGCAGGAACTGCGCAAACGCGAACACCACGCCGTTTTCCGGGCCGTGGAAGGCCGCTTTGATAAATTCCGGCACCGGCAGGCCGATCCATTCCTTCAGCATATGATGCATGGCAAGATACAAAAGAGGAATCAAAAATGTAAAAGAAACGATCAAACGCATTTTCATCGACTGCAGTTCTTTTTGGACCGGATTTTCCTGCGGCTGGCTTTTCGCGTTTGTATTTGCCTTACGGGAATATACGGAAGCGCCGTACCCCGCGTTTTCCACCGCCCGGATCACCTCAGCGTCATTGGCAACCGTATCGTCGTAGTCCACCGTCATGCTGTTTGAAAGCAGATTGACGTTGACGGAGCTGACTCCGTTCAGCTTCCGGACGCTTTTTTCCACATTGGCCGAGCACGCCGAACAGGTCATGCCCGTTACATTAAATTTTTTATTCATGCTTCACCTCACTCCACCCCTGGGGGGTGTATTATTACTATAAACATATTTTTAGTTTTTGTCAATAGGTAAAAAATAATTCTGCTCTGTTTCTTCCCTCTGCCGCCGCCCCGGCCGCCAGCCGGATGTAACGCGAAAAATCAACGGGTTTTTCCCGGGAAACAGAAAGAAAGCAAATTTGCGGAAGATGAATTGCAATTTTACGGCATTGTGGTAAACTAATAAAAACGAATATTGTTTTAGGAGTTCTTGCAAATGCCCAAAATCGGAATGCGAATCATCAAATCCTCTGTGGCGGTTTTCCTCTGCTTCGCGATCTATCTTGTCCGCGGAGACGGAATTCCGTTTTATTCCGCAATCGCCGCAATTCTGTGTATGCAGCCGTATGTCTCCAACAGCCGAAAGGTAGCCTTTAACCGCATTATCGGCACCTTTATCGGAGGGACCGCCGGCATGCTTGTCATGATGGCGGAAAGGAGCTTTATCCCGCCGGATGTGCCGGTGCTGAAATATCTGCTGATTTCCGCCGTAATTATCCCGCTGATCTATATTACCGTACTCGCGAAAAAGACCTCCGCTTCCTATATTACCTGCGTTGTCTTTATGAGCATTACCGTTTCTCACGGCCAGGATGCGAGTCCTTATTTTTTCGCGCTGAACAGAATTTTAGACACGCTGATCGGCATTTTCGTGTCGCTGGGCGTGAACGCCTTCCATCTTCCCCGCAGAAAAAACGGCGATCTGCTGTTCGTAAGCGACCTGGACGGCACACTGACCAATTCCGGCGGGCAGATCGGCAATTTCACCCGTTTCAAGCTGAATCAGCTCCTGCAAAGGGGCGCTATGATTACGGTGGCGAGCAAACGCTCGTCCTCTTCCATGGAGCCGATCCTGAAAGGAATCTCTTTTTCGCTTCCGGTGATCGCCATGAACGGCGCAGCACTGTATGATATCAGGAAAAAAACCTATCTTTACAGCAAAAACATCCCTTACGCGACGGCGAAGGAAGTGCTGGGGGTATTTGACAAATACGGGCTGAACTGCTTTGTGCACACGATCATCAACGATATCCTTCATATTTATTACGGCGATTTTACCAACGCGGCGGAGGAGCGCTTTTACCACGAACATAAGCTGCGGCCCTTAAAAAATTATATCTGCAACCCGCTGCCCGAAAACCGCGACGTGGTCTATATCATGGCGGTTGACCGGCTGGAAACCATCCGGAAGCTGCGCGAAGAAATTCTGAGCCTGAGCTGCGCCGGGCAAATCAGCGCGGTCTATTACCCCGACCGGAACAACGAAGGACACTATTTTCTGGAAATCTACAGCGTGGAAGCCTCCAAGGAAAACGCCGTACTGGAACTGAAAAGGCGCTACGGGATGGAAAAGGTCGCCGCTTTCGGCGACGACGAAAGCGACGCGGGCATGATCGCGGCGGCGGACTACGGCTATGCGGTCGCCAACGCGGCGGACAGCCTGAAGAAAGCGGCCCCGCAGATCATCGGCAGTCAGGACAGCGACGCGGTTGTCAGGACCATAGAAAAGCTCTTCCATGCCAGAAAGCTCCCTTAACCCCCTCTCAATATAATATCTCTGCGGAAAGGACGCTTGAATTGAATCATTTCTACACCATCAAATTATCCCCGGCCCGCGCAAAGACCTATCTGACAAAGATCGGGGCGGATTTCTGATGCTTATTTCCTTTTTGACCATTTTTGAGAAGGTCGTGATTCTGTTTATCATGATTTTCATCGGCTATCTCTGCGGGAAAACCGGGATGGTTACGAAGCGCGGCGCGCAGCAGATTACTTCTATTCTGCTGTATGTGGTAACGCCGTGCCTGATTATCGCCTCGCTGCAGAGCATCATCGGACAGATCGGGATCAAAGAGCTGATTTCCGCCGTGTTCTGGTCGGCTTTTGCCATGGGCCTGGCGATTCTCGCCAGCATGCTCTTCTTTCGGAAAAACCCCGATTACCAGAAAAAGATCCTGCGCTTCGCGGCCGCTTACTCCAACAGCGGATATATGGGAATCCCGCTTGTGGAAGCCGTCTTCGGCAGCGCAGGAGTCGCCTACGCTTCCATGTACAACGCCGTGTTCAGTTTTTTTATGTGGACGCACGGTTATACCAGCGTCAGCAGCAAACGCGCTCCGGGCTGGAAGAAGATCGCCACCAACCCGGGAATCATCGGGCTGGCGGTTGCCTTTCCGCTTTTTGCGTTCTCCATCAGGCTGCCGGAAATTCTGGAGTCCCCCATCGGCTCCCTGGCCTCGATGAACACGCCGCTTGCCATGATCGTGGTGGGAATCTACATTTCCGGAATCAACCTGAAGGAGCTGTTTACGGACAGTAACCTTTACCTGCTTTCCGCTTTGAGGCTGGTCCTGCTCCCGGGTCTGACCCTTCTGCTGATGCTCCCGTTCGGCATTGACAAAACCGTGGCCTCAACCGTTTTACTGCTCTGCGCCGCTCCGTCGGCTACCGCCACCGCGATGTTTGCGGTCCAGTTCGGCGGAGACGCAAAACTCGCCTCCAAGTCCGTTGCGCTGACGACCCTGTTTTCTGTGGCGACAATGCCTTTCTTCTGCGTTCTGGCAAAGCAGCTGTTCTGAAAATCCGCTTTACATAATGAAAGAGCTGCCGCAAAATGAATTTATGACACAAATGGAATAAATCGGAATGCTAAGACGCGAAAAAACGCGCCCCGAACAGGCTTTTGAAAGCCCCGGCAAAGCGTATTTTCCCGCGCTGTTTTTTGACGATGCAGTTTCAGGAAAAAGGGTTGAACGGTCAGCATAAAGATATTTTTTCAGAGGATGTTGCTTTAACGCTCTAACAAGGTGCAAAATGCATAAAACAGCCCAAGCTGATGCATGATTTTTCAAAAAACAGCCATTGACATTTCACTATAATCATATTATAATTTGCAATAATTCAGCAGGTTTAACAGATAAAGCGGCGTTTTTTTGCAGTCTTCATCCATTTTTCCTGCATATCAATCTGCTTCATTTAGGATTTCACCGGCGGTTTGCCGGTATTGCTTTTTTAACGGAAGGGGTATTATTATGAAAAAGACAAAAAGGATTTTATCCGCCGTGCTCTGTGCGGCGATGGCGATCAGCCTGTTTTCTTTGGCGGGCTGTTCCAAAAGTGATGCACAGTCCCCCGCTCCCGCCGCATCCGGCGCGGAAAGCACCGCTGCAAAAAAGGTGCTCAAGGTCGGTATGGAGTGCGCGTTTGCCCCGTACAACTGGACGCAGGCGGATGATTCCAACGGCGCGGTCCCGATTTCCAACAGCAGCGGCGAGTATGCCAACGGCTACGACGTTATGATGGCCAGGAAGATTGCCGACGCAATCGGATACGACCTGCAAATCGTCAAGACCGAATGGGACGGTCTTGCCCCCGGTGTTTCCTCCGGTAAGCTGGACGCGGCGATCGCGGGCATGAGCATTACAAAGGAGCGTCTGCAGACCGTCGATTTCACGGATGTTTACTACAAAGCCTCCATTTATGCTCTTGTAAAGTCCGACAGCAAATACGCTTCCGCCAAGGGTGTGGCCGACCTGAAGGGTGCTTCCTGCACTTCCCAGCAGAACACCATCTGGTACGATATGCTCAAGCAGATCCCGGACGCGAAAATCCAGCCGGCCATGAAGAATGTTCCGGCGCTGATTGTGGCCCTGACCTCCGGCAAGACCGAGGTTTTTGTCACAGACAAGCCGACGGCTCTGGCCGCCTCCTCTACGAATAAAAATCTTGTCATGCTCGACTTTTCCGCCGGCGGAGACGATTTCAAGGCGTCTGACGAAGACGTCAATCTCGGCATTGCGGTTTCAAAATCCGCCACGGACTTAAAAGAAGCCATTAATAAAGCTCTCGGGGAAGTCAGCGAAGCCGACCGCGACAAAATCATGCAGGATGCGATTTCAAAACAGCCGATGGCTCAATAATGATTGACTGCGTTCAGGCAGGAAGTGAGTGTAATCTATGAATCTCCCCAACGAAGCCGATTTTTTCGGTTGGGTACTGTATCTGCTCGACAAATACGGAATGATTTTTCTGCGCGGAGCGGGCGTAACGCTGATGCTGGCGCTGGTCGGCACCCTGATCGGATGTTTGATTGGCCTTCTGGTCGGCGTATTAAGGACCCTGCCCTACAATAAAAAAGCCAATCCGGTCGTCAAAATTCTGTATAAGGTCCTGCAGTTTATTTTAGCCGTATACATAGAAGTCTTTCGCGGAACCCCGATGATCGTTCAGGCCATGGTGCTCTATTATGGCTCCAAGCAGATGTTCGGCGTGGATATGAGCGCGATGTTCGCCGGGTTTTTCATCGTATCCATCAACACCGGCGCATATATGGCGGAAACCGTGCGCGGCGGCATCGACTCCATCGACGTGGGTCAGACGGAGGCCGCAAAGGCGATCGGCATGACGCACTGGCAGACCATGGTAAGCGTCATTATGCCGCAGACCCTGCGCAACATCCTTCCGCAGATCGGCAACAATCTGATTATCAACATCAAGGATACCTCCGTATTGAACATCATTTCCGTCACGGAACTGTTCTTCTCCGGAAATTCCGCCGCCGGCGCCTACTTCCGGTATTTTGAAGTATTCTTTATCATTTGTGTGATCTACTTCATCATGACCTTTACCTGCTCCCGCCTGCTGCGCTGGATAGAGCGCAAAATCGACGGCTCCGGCTATTACTCTCTGGTAGAGATCGACATGATGGCCGACCCCTGCGGCCACAATCCTGTTAAGAAGCACGGAGGCAACCAAACATGGAAGAAGTAAACGCCCCGATCCTGCGGGTAAACCATCTGAGCAAAAGCTTCGGAGACCATCAGGTGCTGAAGGACATCGACTTTGAAACCTATCACGGGAACGTCATCTGCATTATCGGCGCTTCCGGTTCCGGCAAGTCCACGCTCCTGCGCTGCATCAACCTGCTGGAAACGCCGACCTCCGGCCAGATTTTCTTTCACGGCAGGGACATCACCTCCAAGGGGAGCAACGTGAACGTGTACCGTTCCAAGGTGGGAATGGTGTTCCAGTCCTTTAACCTGTTCAACAACATGACCGTGCTCCAGAACTGCATGGCCGGTACAACGAAAGTACTCAAGAAAGATAAGAAAACCGCGGAAGAAACCGCTATGAAATACCTGACGAAGGTCGGTATGGGCGAATACATCAACGCAAAGCCCCACCAGCTTTCCGGCGGACAGCAGCAGCGTGTCGCCATTGCGCGCGCGCTGGCTATGGAGCCCGAAATGCTGCTGTTTGACGAACCGACCAGCGCGCTGGACCCCCAGATGGTCGGCGAAGTGCTGCAGGTTATGCGCGATCTCGCGCAGGAAGGCATGACCATGGTGATCGTGACCCATGAAATGGCTTTTGCCCGCGATGTTTCCTCCCGTGTGGTCTTTATGGCGGACGGCGTGGTGGCGGAAGAAAACACGCCTGAAGAGCTCTTTTCCAATCCTCAGCAGGAGAGCACTAAGGAGTTTCTGTCCCGTTTCCGCAATCAATAACACTCAGGCGGCAGACTGCAACAAGTCGTGCCTTTGTCCCCCGTTCTGAGGCTGTCGCCGAATAGTCCTTCTTTAATTTACTGTATGAAAAAAGCGCTTTGAGCAGTCCTTTTCAGGGCCGTATCAAAGTGCTTTTTGTTTTCAGAGGTTCTTTGCGGCTGGGAATATTGCTTCCGGCAGGCAGTTTTTATGCCCCCTTCCTCAGGACTGGCTTGAACTGCTCGACTCTTCCGGTTTTTCGCGCGTACCCCCGCCCAGAATCTGTACGGAAACCAGCTGATCGGTTCCTGTTTCGCTGGTGACCTTTAACACGCTGCCGACGGTGATGTCGCTGAGGGAAGCAGACTCTCCGCTTTCATTACCATTTGTATTTTTTACTCCTTTTGTACTGTATGTATCACTTGTATCCCCTGCGGAAGAAGCAGTGGAACCCGTCCCCTGTTCCGTCTTTCCGTCCGGAGTCTGTCGGTTTCCCCGCATGCTTTGTCTGGTAAGGATGCTTTCGTCGGAGATGGTAATGGTTTTTGTTTCGCCGGTGAGCGTCAGCATTTCAAATCCGCCTTCGCCGCCGGAACCCTGCTGCCTTTGATTTTTCCCTTCGGAACTGTCGCCGCCAGACGCAGTATTGTCTTTCGACGGAGGATTGCCCTTTTGTTCGCTGCCGGAAGCGCCGCCCTGGCCTTTCCCGCTTTCCTGACGCCCGCCGCCCTCTCCGCGGTTCAAGGTCCCCAGAGCAAGAGTGATTTTACTGCCGTCAACCGCCGTCACCTTGCCGTACACGGTCGTCTGATTGTCCGCGCCCTGCTGGGAAGCCGACTGTGCCGCCGTTGCGGACGCGGTCGTTGTCTGTGAGGAACATGCCGCAAGTCCGACAGTACAAACGGCGGCCAGCAGCACCGCTTCCACCCGTTTTACCATACGATCCTTCATGATTTGCATCTCCATTCTAAAAAATTGGAAATATCTTCCTGACGTATGGTTATTATATTGGCGCAATGTGACGGTTGTATGTTCTTTATTTTAAAGCTGAATGAAAAAAGCCTGCGGGCCGAGGCCCACAGGCTTTTTTCTATTATCACATTATCGTTTGATAATTTTCTGTACAATGGAGATTTCCTCTTTGCTTGGAATCAGGAGCCTGTAGAAAGGCGTTCTGGTAAACTTGCAGAAAATGATAATCGAGGTCAGTCCCTGCGCCGTCAGCGAAACGGACGTCGACACCGCCGCGCCGTTGATGCCCATGCCGGGAATCAGGACAAAGCTGAGGACAATGTTGAACGCCACGCCGATTACCGTGGAAATGATATTCAGCTCCGGCTTTCCGTAAGCCGCAATCGAGTTTGCCAGCACCTTCGCGTAAGTAATAAAGATGGACCCGATAATCAGGATGCGCAGCGCCGGAATGGCTTCTATATATTTCGGGAAAACAACCGGTACGAAAATCTGCGCCATCCAGGTCAGCAGGAACGCGCACACAAAAGTAATGTAGGTAACGATTTTGCAGGACATCAGCGTCAGCTTGACTTTATCTTCCTGTACCTTCATCCCGGCGATCCTTGACATGATGACCATGCTGACGGCATTCGGCAAAAGCCAGACCTGCTCCATCAGTGTGGAGGCAAAGGAGTACACGCCGAGTGCGGCAACCTTATAATATCCTTTGACAATGAAATTGGCAGCATAAGTATTCACATAGGTCAGCATGTTGGAAATATGGGATTTCAAGCTGTACTTCACCATAGTACCGGCGCCGACCAGCACATCGTCCTCTTCGCTTACCGCCTGTTCCGGGCCTCTGCGCAGCACGGAAATACACATCCCTATCATGGCCACCATAATCAGAATGCTGGAAAGAATAATCACCAGCGGCGTTTTCCAGAAAAACACGCTGAACGCAAACACGGTGGTCAGCACGCGCTGAATCAGGGTTATGATATTATAGGCGCTGAACTTGTTTTCGCCGCGCAGAATGCAGGTGTAGACGGTGGATAAAAAGGAAAACACGCCGTAAACCACCGCAAGCACGCTGTATAAAAGAGGAGTGTCCGCAAAATAGCTGTCGCGCAGTACAAACACGCTTGCAAGGCCGATGACGACGATTAAGACAACGATTCCGGCGCAGATTTTTGTCAGCGCTTTTTTCACGTTCTTCAGCCCATAGCGCGACGTATAGTAAATCACCGCGGAACTGACGCTCAGGGAAAGGAAGGTGACCAGAAGCGTTCCCACGTACTGCAGCTGTGTAATATATCCCTTGGAAGCCGGGTCCAGAACCCCCGTGATCACGAGGGAGGAAATAAACCCCATTACCGCACCGAATGCGGTCGTTCCAAAGGTGCTGAGTGCGTCGCGCACGATGGAACTTCTGATTTTACGGTCTTTTTTTTCTTTCATCTATCCTATACTCCAATATCTGCCGCTGTACTTTTTAACAAGGAGTATATTATAGCATGATCGCAAAAAATTAACAATATTGCAGTGGTTATTCCTGAAGTTTTCCTCCGACATGGTTTCTGTCGAGCGCCTTCCGAATGGTGAGGAACAGCGGTACGGCCACCACGTCCGCAATCACCGCGTTCGTGAGGGTTGCGGCGGCTTTGGTCGCGATTTTAATATTGACGACCTGCACCGCGGAGCCGATGAGCAGCTCCTTCACATAGGAATAGCCGAGGTACAGGGCGCAGTAGCTCAAGGAACCCGCGACCGCCGCAAGAATCAGGCGGGAAAGCTTTTTCGCGGACTTGTTCCCGCCCCAGGCGATGGTGCCGCAGACAAACGCCATTATAAACTTAAAGACCAGCGTAAAAGGCGCGCTGGAGGCCCAGCCTCCGATCAGGTCAAAGATAAACGAACCGATTCCCGCCGCCGCGCCGCCGTAAACCGGCCCCAAAAGCAGGCCGGACAGGATGCAGAACACGTTGCCGAGACCGATCATGGTTTTGTCTCCAAGCACGGGAATCGGAACGTTCAAGTATGTTCCCACCAGCACAAGCGCGCCCATCAGGCCGGTCAGCGCGACATTGACCGTCGTCTTTTGCTGATTTGTATTGAATTTCATGATGATACCCCCAAACTATAAATGATTCTTAATTAAGGACGCCGATACGGTTTTTGATATTCAGCCGGTCCAGCGCGTTGCCCAGCAGGAAATAAGCCACCGCGCTGGCACTTGCCTGCACCAGATTGGCCGGGATCTCTGCCAGCGGAGAAACAAAGCTGTGCAGGAAAACGACCTCCGTCAGATAGTACCCGGCGATGCAGATCACCCCGGCGGCGACGGCCGCCGCGGCATTGCGCTTATGAAGGATCGTTTTGCCCGCCGCGGAAAAACAGAGGACCATGGCCGATTTAATCAGGAAGGTCGGCAGCGCGTACGCTACGCTCCCCGTCAGCGCGTCGGACATCGCTTCGCCGATTCCCCCGGCGGCAATGGCAAACGGCGCGGGCAGAATGCTGGCCGCAAGATAGAGGATGGAATCCCCCAGATGGATATATCCGCCCGTCGCGGGCGTAGGGATATGAAGGACATAGGCCGTAACCACAAAGATCATCGCGGCAAAAAGCGCCGTCATGACATAGGTTCCCGTCGCAGAAGACCGGTTCGTTTTCATCATCTAAACACTCCAATGATTGATTTGCTTTAAAGCTGTGCTATAATAATAGCGTATAACTGTTCGTATTAAAATATACAGTTAATAAAAAAATGATCAGTACAGTTTTTGGAGGAAGCCCATGACCTACGATTATCTGATTTTGGACGCCGATTCGGGCACCCCGCTTTATCAGCAGCTTTACCTCACTATGAAAGCCGCCATTGAGGCCGGACATCTCGCGAAGGGAGAGCGTCTTCCCTCCATCCGCAAGCTGGCGGAGGATTTAAAGCTGAGCTGCACTACGGTGGAAAACGCGTATCAGCAGCTTTGCGTGGAAGGCTATATCCAGTCCCGGCCGCAGCGCGGCTATTTTGTCCTGACCGTGGCGCACGACGACGGGCGCCAGAAGCCCCGCCGCGTCGGAACCCCTCTGCCGAGCGCCCCTCCCATCCGCTACAATTTCGGCAGCGACTGTGTGGACAGCGACAATATCGACATCAAGGCCTGGCGGCGTCATATCCGCGACGTGCTGAACCGTCAGGAGGTCATCGCCGGATACGGCGAGCATCAGGGGGAACGCGCTCTTCGCGAGGCGCTCTCCGCCTACAGCTACAGCGTCCGGGGGGTGGTTGCTTCCCCGGAGCAGATCGTCATCGGCGCGGGCACGCAGCCGCTGTTAACCATATTATGCGGATTATTAAACAGGGATGATACGCGCGTTGCCATGGAGGAGCCGGGGTTTCTGCAGGCCGAGCAGATTTTCTCCGACTGCGGACTGTCCGTCCTGCAGCTGCCGGCGGACGAAAACGGCATTCGGATGGACGCGCTGGAAAAAAGCGGCGCAAGGCTGCTGTTTGTCAGTCCTTCCAACCGGGTCCGCACGGGAACAAGCCTGCCCATGGGCAGGCGGTCCGAGCTGCTGAACTGGGCGCGGGAAACCGGCGCGATCATCATTGAGGACGACTACAACGGCGAGCTGCGCTACAACGCGCGCCCGATTCCGGCCATGCAGAGCATGGCCGGCGGAGAAAGCATCGTTTACATCGGCTCCTTTTCCAAGCTTCTTCTTCCTTCGGTGCGTATCGGCTATATGGTGCTGCCGGAGAATCTTCTGGAGCGCTACCGCGTTCGGGCCAGCCGCTACAACCAGACCGCCTCCAAAATCGAACAGCTGGCTCTGAGCGGGTACGTGAAAAGCGGACAGCTGGAGCGCCATCTGCGCCGGCTGAGAAAGCTGTACGCCGCCAAGAGCACCGCGTTGATCAAAGCCCTGAAAAGCGCTTTCGGCGACAGCGTCGATATTTTGCTGGAGGAGACGTTTCTGTATCTGATTCTGGACGTGAAAACCGGGCTGATGTCACAGGAGCTCTGTGCCCTTGCGGCGGAGAAGGGCGTTCGGACCATGCCGCCGCAGGAGGGGACCTCCAGAATCAGGCTCGGCTTTGCCGGGATTCCCTTCGGGGAAATCGGCGCGGCGGTGGACTGCCTGAAAAGCGCGTGGTCCGTCGGTACCTGATTGTTTTTTCCGGGTTATCGTAGTAAAATAGGGTACATTAACAAATAATGGAATCAGTCCGCATCCCGCCGATGCGGCGGATTTCCATCGGATAAAGGAGAAGCATAACATGCGAGCATATGAAAGATTTCTGAAATACGTCGGCTTTGACACCACCTCCGACGAAAACGCCCCGGAAAACGTCTGCCCCAGCACCGAAAAACAGAAGGCGCTGGCAAAGTTTCTGGTGGAGGAAATGAAGGGTCTGGGCCTTTCCGACGCCCACATGGACGAAAACGGCTACGTCTATGGCACGCTTCCCGCAAACTGTGAGGAAAAGCTGCCGGTGATCGGGCTGATTTCCCACATGGACACCAGCCCGTCCGCAAGCGGCGCCGGGATCAAGCCGAAAATCGTGGAAAATTACGACGGCGGGGACATCGTCCTCAATCAGGAAAAACAGATCGTGATGAGCCCCGCGAAATTTGAAAGCCTGCGCGATTACAAGGGCAAGGATTTAATCGTCACCGACGGCACCACCCTGCTGGGAGCCGACGACAAAGCCGGTGTGGCGGAGATCATGACCCTCCTGGAAAAATTGAGTGGCGGCGTGGTAAAGCACGGAAAAATCGCGGTCGGCTTCACTCCGGACGAGGAAATCGGGCGTGGGGCCGACAGGTTCGACGTCGAACATTTCGGAGCGGATTACGCCTATACGGTGGACGGCGGAAGGCTGGGAGAAATCGAATACGAAAACTTCAACGCGGCGGCCGCGACAGTCACGGTAAACGGGGTGAACATTCATCCGGGAGACGCGAAAAACAAAATGAAGAACGCGCTTTTGATGGGCATTGAATTCAACTCCATGCTTCCCCCGAACGAAATTCCAGCCTGTACCGAGGGCTACGAGGGTTTCCACCACCTGAGCCACATGGAGGGCGACGAGGAAAAAACCGTTCTGCGCTATATTATCCGCGACCACTACATGAACCAGTTTACGGAGAAAAAAGCCCGTTTTGAAAAAGCCGCCCGCTATCTCAACGAAAAATACGGGGACAATACCGTTGAGCTCACCCTTCAGGATTCCTATTATAATATGAAGGAAAAAATAGAGCCGCATATGTTTATCATTGAAAAGGCAAAAAAGGCCATGAAGGACGCGGGCGTGGAGCCGGAGATCGTGGCTATCCGCGGCGGCACGGACGGCGCAAGGCTTTCGTATATGGGTCTTCCCTGCCCCAACCTTTCCACCGGCGGCCACAATTTTCACGGCCGGTTCGAATATATCCCGGTCCAGTCCATGGACAGCATGGCGGACGTACTCCTGAATATTGTAAAGGCGGAATGAATTTTGTATCGCATTTCCCTGCAAAATATGATATAGTAAAGTGATAAAGTGCAAATCGGCGGAAAAACGGCGGAGTTCCCGTTGCCGAAAAATGCATTTTATGGTATAATTATGCTTTAAATTAAGAAAGTGCTTAAAGGGGATTAACGGAATTATGATTTGTGTGAACCAGTACCGCACCCATCTGTGCGGGGAAGTCAGCGAAAAGGACATTGGCAGCGAAGTGCGCGTGGCCGGCTGGGTGGAAAACATCCGCGACCACTACGGCGTGGTTCAGATCGTTGTTTACGACGAAAGCCTGCTGGAAAATGTAACGAAAGAATGCACCATTACCGCCGCCGGCACCGTTATACTGCGCGACGAAGACACTGTTAATCCCAAAATTAATACCGGCACGGTGGAGGTAAAGGTCTCCGCCCTCACCGTGCTGGGCAAAACACTGAACAGCCTGCCGTTTGAAGTGGATTTGTCGAAGGAAACCAAGGAAGATGTCCGTTTAAAATACCGCTTTCTCGATCTGCGCAACCCGAAGGTACACGAGAATATTGTCCTGCGCTCCCAGCTGATTTCTTTTCTGCGCAGCAAGATGACGGACATGGGCTTTCTGGAAATCCAGACGCCGATTCTCAGCGCCTCTTCTCCGGAGGGCGCGCGCGACTATCTGATTCCCAGCCGCAGACACGCGGGCAAATTCTACGCCCTGCCGCAGGCTCCGCAGATTTTCAAGCAGCTTCTGATGGTGTCGGGCTTCGACCGCTATTTCCAGATTGCCCCCTGTTTCCGCGATGAGGACGCGAGGGCCGACCGTTCTCCGGGCGAGTTCTATCAGCTCGACTTTGAGATGGCGTTCGCCACACAGGAGGACGTTTTTTCGGTCGCGGAGGAAGTGCTGGGCGAGACCTTTGAGAAATTTTCCGATAAACGGGTCTCCAAAGCGCCGTTTGTGCGCATTCCCTACGAGGAAACCATGCTGAAATACGGCACCGACAAGCCCGACCTGCGCAACCCGCTGAACATTATCGATATTACCGACCTGTTTGAAGATACCGCCTTTACCCCGTTCAAAGGCAAAACCGTCCGCGCGATCAACGTTCCGGACTGTGTTTCCCAGCCGAAGAGCTTCTTCGAGAACATGCTGAAATTCGCGGAAGGAATCGGCATGAAGGGCCTCGGTTATATCAGCGTCACCGCTGAAAACGAGTACAAGGGCCCGATCAACAAATATCTGCCGGACGACAAACGCGAGGAGCTGGCCCGCCGCGCGGGGCTGAAGCCCGGCTGCGTGATCTTCTTCATCGCCGACGACCGCGAGACGGCCCCGAAGCTTGCGGGACAGATCCGCACGGAGCTCGGCGAAAGGCTTGACCTGATCGACAGGGACGCGTTCGAGCTGTGCTTTATTGTGGATTTCCCGATGTACGAGATCGACGAGGACACCGGAAACTATGTCTTTACCCACAACCCGTTCTCCATGCCGCAGGGCGAAATGGAGGCGCTGACGGCCAAAAAGCCAGAGGAGGTTCTGGCTTACCAGTACGATATCGTCTGCAACGGCGTGGAGCTTTCCTCCGGCGCGGTGCGCAACCACGACATCGCCGTGATGGTCAAGGCGTTTGAAATCGCTGGCTACACCGAGGAGGATATCCAAACCAAATTCACCTCGCTCTACAACGCGTTCCAGTACGGCGCGCCCCCGCACGCGGGCATGGCCCCGGGCGTGGACCGCATGCTGATGCTGCTGACCGGCGAGGATAACATCCGCGAAGTGATCGCGTTCCCGATGAACTCCAACGCGCAGGACGTGCTGATGGGCTCCCCCGGAGAAGTCACCGAGCAGCAGCTGCGCGAGGTTCACATTAAGCTGAGAAAATAAGCCCGGAGCCTGTTTTTGGCCCGGCCCAAAGGAGGGCTTTCATGATTACCCATGAGGAAATATTGAATATCGCCAATCTGGCGAAGCTTTCCGTCAGTGACGAAGAGCTGGACGAGCTGACGAAGGATATGAGCGAAATTATCGGCTTTGCCGACACGATCAACGCCGCCAGCGCCGACGCTTCCGATTTTGACAACATCAATAACCTCTCCAACGTCTTCCGGGAGGACACCGTCGTCCCTTCCTACGACCGGGAAGAGATACTGAAAAATGCCGAGAGCCGGGACGACGGATATTTTCTGGTCAAAAAACGCGTGTAGGAGGTACGGATGGAAAGTCAGATCAAAAAGCTGCACGGGCTGATGCAGTCCCGGCAAATCAGCTGTCAGGAGCTTACACAGAACTATATCGACGCGATGGAACGCGACAACAGAAAAATCAACGCCTATGTCAACCCCACGGCGGAGCTGGCAATGGAAACGGCGAAGGCGGTGGACAAAAAAATCGCTTCCGATGAAGAGCTTTCCCCCCTTGCGGGAATTCCGATGACCCTCAAGGACAATATCTCCACCAAAGGGATCGAAACCACCTGCTGTTCCAATATACTGAAGGGCTACTACCCGATTTACGATGCGACGGTGTGGGACATTCTGCAGCGGCAGAACGCCGTGCTGCTTGGAAAAACAAATATGGACGAGTTCGCCATGGGGTCCTCCTGCGAGACCTCGTGCTTCGGCGGGGCGCTGAATCCCCACGACCTTTCCCGCGTGGCGGGCGGCAGCTCCGGAGGCGTCGCCTCCGCGGTCGGCGGCAACCTTGCCGTTTACGGGCTTGGCTCCGACACGGGCGGCTCTATCCGTCAGCCCGCGAGCTTCTGCGGTCTGGTCGGCTTAAAACCGACCTACGGCGCCGTTTCCCGCTACGGGCTGATCGCCTACGCTTCCAGCTTTGACCAGATCGGGCCGATCACCGCAACGGTAGAGGACGCCGCGCTGGTTTACGACGCGATTTCCCGGTACGACGAAAAGGATTCGACCTGCCGCGGCAACACCGGAAAACCGGTCGGCGAAAGCCTGAACAACAGCATCCGGGGTATGAAAATCGGAATTGCGAAGGAATACTTCGACGGCATCCGCGACGATGTGAACGGCGCGGTACAGAACGCGCTGAAGGTCTACGAGTCGCTCGGCGCCGAGATCGTCTATTTCGATATGCCCGCTTTAAAATACAGCCTGCCGGTGTACTATATTCTGGCGTGCGCGGAGGCTTCCTCCAACCTCGGGCGGTACGACGGCATCCGCTACGGCTACCGCACCCCGCACTACGGCGACCGCAATGAAATGATCTGCAAAACGCGCAGCGAGGGCTTCGGCAAGGAAGTCAAGCGCAGAATCCTGCTGGGCACCTACGTGCTGAGCGCGGGGTATTACGACGCGTATTATAAAAAGGCACAGAACCTGCGCGGCACGCTGGTCAAAGCGTTTCAGGACGCTTTCGGAAAATGCGACGCGATTCTCGCCCCCACCGTCCCCATGACGGCTTTCCCACTGAATTTCACCGCACAGGACGCGGTGGAAACGTATCAGACGGACATCTGCACCGTGCCGGTGAACATCGCTGGCCTGCCCGCCATCTCCATCCCCTGCGGCTTTGACGCCGCGGGCCTGCCCATCGGCATGCAGCTGATCGGCAGCAGCTTCAGCGAGGCGGTCATCCTGAATATTGCGCATCAGTATGAATCGGCCGTGGGAAACACGGTCTTCCGTTGCGCGGACATGGGGGTGAAGCTATGAGCAATTACGAGCTGGTCTGCGGACTGGAAACTCATATTGAATTATCCACCAAAACGAAAATTTTCTGTTCCTGCACCACGGAGTTCGGCGGCGACCCGAACACCCACTGCTGCCCTGTCTGCATCGGGCTGCCGGGCACGCTGCCCAAGCTGAACAAAAAAGTGGTCGAATACGCCGTCATGGCCGGTCTGGCGACAAACTGCGAAATCAGCCCGATTTCCAAAATGGACCGCAAAAACTACGTCTACCCCGACCTTCCGAAGGCGTACCAGATTTCACAGTACGATATGCCGCTGTGCAAAAACGGATATGTGGAACTGAGCAACGGCAGAAAGGTCCGTATCCTGCGCATCCATATTGAAGAGGACGCCGGCAAACTGGTCCACCAGCGCGGCAGCACCTATGTGGATTACAACCGCGGCGGCGTGCCGCTGATTGAAATCGTTACCGAGCCCGATATCCGCAGCATTGACGAAGCGAGGGAATATCTGGAAAGGCTGCAGCTCGTCATGCGCTTTCTCGGTATTTCGGACTGTAAAATGCAGGAGGGCTCCATGCGGTGCGACGTGAACGTTTCCGTGCGTCCGCAGGGGACCGAAGCATTCGGCACTAGGACCGAAATCAAAAATATGAACTCCTTTGCCCACATGGCCAAGGCGATGGAATACGAGGTGAACCGCCAGATCGACCTGCTGCAGAGCGGCGAAAAGGTCGTACAGGAGACCCGCCGCTACAACGAGGAGGACGACTGCACCGAAAGCATGCGAGGCAAGGAAGACGCCCACGATTACCGCTATTTCCGCGAGCCGGACCTCGTGACCATTCAGGTTTCCGAAGAGACGGTCGCCCAATTAAGGGAAAAGCTGCCGGAGCTGCCCCATCAAAGGCTGGAGCGCTATCGGGCCGAATTCGGCATTCCCGAAGCCGACGCACAGCAGCTGATCAAATACCGCCGGATTGCGGAATATTTTGAAGCCGCCATTGACGGCGTTCAGAATCCAAAGGTCGTCGCGAACTGCATGATCGGACAGATGTTCAGCCGTCTGGACGGCGACAGCGCGAAAGAAAGCTTTCAGGCGAACGTAACGCCCGAAAACTTAAACGCGCTTGTAAAGCTGCTGGACGCAGGCAAAATCAAAATGAACCTTTTGAAGGCGACGCTTGAAAAAATGCTCGACACCGGGAAAGCTCCGGGCGAGCTGATCAGTGAGGCCGATATGGGCGGTGTGGATGCGGATGCTCTTAAATCCGCCTGCGAGCAGGCTATCGCCTCCAATCCCAACGCGGTGTCGGATTACCTCTCCGGCAAGGAAAAGGCGCTCAAGGCCATTCTGGGCTCCGTTATGAAAGCGACACGGGGCCGCGCGGACGCGACGGAAGCAGAAAAGCTCCTGATTCAGCTGATACAGGGCGCCAACGCCAAATAATCAAAAAGAAACCATGCATAAAAAATGCCTTGATCGGCTTTGATAATCCGATCAAGGCATTTTCTTTGTTCTCAGCTCTTCCCTTCCCCGTCATCCGCAGCGGGTATTTCCCGCAAAGCGTCCGCCCGTTTCTGTCTGGTCCACACAAAAAAGACCAGCATCACAAAAGTTGTAATCAGATCGGCGACCGCCTGCGCGTAGTAAATCCCGTTTTCCATCCACAGACGTTCCATCAGGATCAGAATCGGAAGATAGATGATCCCCTGTCTGGAAATACTGAATACAAATCCGGACTTACTGTATTTGATGCAGAGCAGATATACGATCGCCATCGCCTGAAAGCCATAGGTGAAGAACAAAACGCTTGCCCCGATCATTGCCCGTATGCCCAGCTTAATAACGGCGGGGTCCCTGGAAAACGCGGCAACAATCGGCTGCGCAAACAGAATTTGCAGAACCGCCAGAATCACGCCGCCTGAAATCGCCCACAGATATGCCTTCCGGGTGGCCTCTTTAATACGGTCAAAATGCCGCGCGCCGTAATTATAGGAAATAAAGGTCTGATACCCTCTTGAAAATCCGGTAATGGCAAACGTGGTCATCCCCACCATGCGGTTGGCGATTCCTAGCGCGGCAATGGTGTTGTCGCCGTACGGAGCCGCCACAACGTTTGCCGCGCTGATGGACAGGCTCTGAAAAAGGTTGATCGTAAAGATGGGAATCCCCGTTTTGAGAATTGGTTTTATAAACCACGATTGAAAGCGGATATTTTTGACGGAAAGGGTCAAGTAACTTTTTCCTCTCAAATAATACGGCAGCAGAATCGCAACACTGATGAACTGCCCGATGACATCGGTCACGGCGGCGCCCACAATTCCCATCTTCAGCGGCCAGATAAAGATCGGGTCCAAAATGATGTTTACCACGGAACCCACGATCTGGGACCACGTACTGAGCGCTACCGCACCTTCGGCGCGTACGAGATTCATCAGGCAGATGGACGGGATCTGAAACAGGAAGCCGACAATCAGGATTCCCGTATAATCCATCGCATAGGGCATCACCTCGGCGGAGGCGCCCATTGCCCTGAGCAGCGGGCGCAGAAACAGCAGGACGAACTGAAACCCTACGCTTGCAAGAACACAGTAAAAAAGAGTCGACGAAAGCACGATTTCCGCTTTTTTCTTTTCACCCGCCCCGAGAAGCTCGGAGATATACGCCGCCGCCCCGTTTCCAAAGAGCAGCCCGATTCCGGGAATGAACGTGACGAGCGGATAGGCAATGGAAATCGCCCCCATCGCCGCGGTACCCAGCTGCGCCACGAAGAAGCTGTCGATAAAATTGTAAAACCCCGTCATCAGCAGCCCGACGATCGTCGGCATTCCTAAGTACAGCAAAGCGGTATTCACTTTCCCGCTCTCCATCATAGCCAATCTTTTATTCATTGAAAATTGCCCCTTCCTAATCCGTTTAGCTGCTATACTATTTTGCAAAAAAAATAGCGCTTTGCAGCACTATTCCCATTTTTTCTGAATCTCCTCTAAAAACTCACAGATTAGCGCGCGCTTCTGCCCGTCATAGTTTTGCACTACGTCAAAAACTTTCCCGTCCAGCTCTTTGTGATAGCGGCGATGCTCTTCAAAAGCCTTTTGGCCCTTTTGCGTCAGACGCACAATGACCCTCGCTTTATTACCGGAATCCGCCGCCTTCATCAGATACCCTTTTTCCTCAAGCTTCTTTACCATTTGAGAAACGGCGCCCTTTGTCACCCGAATGGACTTGGCAATATCGGAGATACAGTAACTTTCGTTGCTTCCGATAAAATCAATCAAATGTATTTCGGCAATAAAAAGCTCATGATCCGTGCCAAAGGTGCGGGATCTTCTATCGTATTTATTGAATTGTTCCACAGCATCCAGGAGACACCTTGAGATTTTCTGCGCATCGTATTGCTTTTCCATGTTCTCAATTGTATACCTGCTAAACCCTATTGTCAAGGAGTTTTGAAAATCGAGAAAAGGCTAAAAAGCCGTAAATAACAAACCCTCCCTGTTTAAAGGAGGAGCTAAGCTGCTTCTCTCCGGCAACAGGAAGGGTTCTATCAAAATGTTATGGCTGTCGTTGAAGCAAGCGGATTTTGCCCGTATGCATCGCCAACATTTTCATATAATAATACAATTATCTTACGTAGCTGATGTCATCGTCACGGCGCTCTTTGGGAGCCGGTGCATTTTCGCTCGGATACCCCACGGTAACGCAGCCGAACGGAATGCACTGATCCGGCAGCTTGAGACGCTTTTTGATGCGATCGTCGCGCAGGCCGTCGTTGACCGAACAGATATAGCAGCTTCCAAGCCCGTATGCCTGAGCGGCAAGCATGATATTCATGATCGCGCAGGAACAATCCTCGCGGTTATATTTCGCCGATTCCGGGGCCGACAAAACAATGACGGTGGGAGCGTTGTAGAACGGCACATGGCCCGGAACGAATTTCGCGCCGTTTTCCACAGCGACGGAGACAATATCCGCAAGCAGCTGTTTATTCTGAATCACGGTAAAATGCCTTGCCTGCATCCCCATGGTTGACGGGGCAAATTTTGCCGCGAGTAAAATATCTGTCAGCTCTTCCTCTGAAATCTGCTCAGGCCGATAAGCGCGAACCGCCCGCCTGTCGAGCAAAGCCTCTATGGTATGGTTGAGTATCACTGTGAATTCCTCCTTAATCACTCGTATGCCGTTCGGCATACAATCCATTTTAATATAAATTGTTTCAATTATATCTTACCTTCGATTATTTATCAATCCATTTGTGTTAAATACAAATTAAAAAACTTAAAGATTTATTTTTAAAAAAGGATTGACAAATTTCTGGTTTTTGGTATAATAATTCTTGCTGTTTGAAATATTTTGATGCGGAATTGTGTAAAGGTAGCACGACAGACTCTGACTCTGTTTGTGAGGGTTCGAATCCTTCTTCCGCAGCCATGGCCCCAATTTTGGGGCCGCATTTTTCGAGGTGTGGCTCAGCTTGGTAGAGCGCTACGTTCGGGACGTAGAGGCCGCTGGTTCGAATCCAGTCACCTCGACCATGAAGAAACCCGCATGAATACTGGATTTTCCAGTAATTCAGGCGGGATTTTTTATTTCTTATTCGCGCGTAAAAAACACGAAAAAACAGATAAAAACATAAACAATGTGGCGCCTATGTGGCACTTGAACTCATGGTATCTACGCATGATTCCTTTTCTGACTTTTCGCCCGAAATATACCGGCTCAGCTTGTCCATGCTGCGGCGCTTATATACCTTATCAAGGTGCGTGTATATCTCCAATGTGGTTTTGATATCGGCATGTCCAAGCTGATCCCGCGCAGTCAACACGTCAACACCGGCCAGATACAGCAAAGTCGCAAAGGTGTGCCGCAGCCAATGAGCAGTGATCGGTGGGATCATTGGGGGCACTCCGTGAGGATTATGTACGGATTCAGGCTTCTCGAAATCAATCTCCGGGTGTGCTTTCTTATACACTGTAAAGTCCCCATATTTTAGGTTCAGGACATTCCAGTATGCATCCCATAACCTCTTCCACCCGCTTTCAGTGAGCATATTCCCTTTTGCTGACCGTATGACGAGAGTGTCCCCCGTTTCCCCGGAGATTCCATCGCGCGCCCGTTCAAATGTCAGGAAATCAACAAGTTGCTGCGGGATATCGATTGTACGGATGCTCGCTTCTGTTTTAGCCTCCCCATCCTTTAATATACTCTTCCCGTCGATGATCTCGACTGATTTGTTTACATCGATCGTTTTCGCCTTGAGATTAATATCCGACCAAAGCAGCGGAATCAACTCCCCGCGGCGAAGACCAGCGTACATCATTATCATAGCCCCACGCTGTGCCCTGTGAGGCGTATTGATAATCCATTGTTGTTCTTCCTTGGTCAATGCCCTGCGCTCGCTCTGTGGCGCCTTTTTGGGTATTTTAACGGCTTCTGCCGGATTGTATTCGATCACCCTGGCCTCAATCGTCATTTGAAATATCTGTTTCGCAGCGCTCTTGACGTCAATCAGGGTTTTCTTTGCAGTCGGCCTCCCGGTCCGGGGATTTCTCTCGGCCAGCGCATTGATAATATCCTGTATATCTCCGGTCTGTACCTTTATGATCGGCATAAACCAGAGATTTTCAAGTTTATTAACTGCATAACTATATATATTGTAGCGACCATTTGAAACGTCTGACTTTTTTAGCAACAGCCAGCGGTCGGCCCACTTTTTAAATGTATCACGGTCTGCGGTGACATCTATCCCCTTCCTCCGGGCGATTTTAATTTGTAGGGCCTTTTCGGCGGCCTCCGCTTCTGTCTTTCCGGTAACCGATTTATAGACCGGTCTGCCGCCATCCTTACCGAGGTAAACGCGTTTTCTAACCGGTTTAGCCGGTTTCTTTTCCTTTTTAGGCATAAAAATACCCTCCTGTATTGATTTTGGAGGGCTGAACTGGTACAATATGGTTGCGAATTATATCGTACTGTCAGCCCCGCTGATGGTGAGCCGCTCGTTCCGGGTACCAGCCGGGGCGGGCGGTTTTTTATTGATTTATAGCGCTTCGCGCTTCTAAACTGTCCAAAGCTACCGTTATGATTTCGGCACAAACTCTTACGTCGGCTTCTGCCCTATGTAATTTACTTGTATCAAATCGCATGCATTTGGCTATTGTTTCGAGTTTGTAATTTTCCAATCCGGGGGATATCTTCTTTGATACTGAAATAGTATCAATATAATGATACTCCACATTCTGCCCACACCTTTGCGCGGCAATTTCTAAGAACCCCAAATCAAAATTGATATTGTGGCCAACGATTAAACTATCGCCTAAAAAATCAATTAATTGCGGCACTGCTATATCTTCAGTCGGAGCATTCGCAACTATTCGATTAGATATATGATTGACAGCCTGTGCTTCGGCTGGTATCGGTCTTTGTGGGTTGACCAGCGTAACATATTTATCAGTTTCCGACCCATTTACATACTTAATAGCAGCGATCTCAATGATACGGTCAAAAGCTTTGTCGAGTCCAGTGGTCTCAAAGTCAAGGGCTACATATTCATTCATGCAAATCGTCCGCCATTTTTGCGTGAAAAGGCTTACTATTTTTGACTGCTTATCATAACAGATGTTTGAGTCTATGCAATAATCCTGCCGTATCATCCTGTTCCTTGATGGACGATTGTCATAACTGACTTTCTTCCGTTTAGTTTGAACCGGCTCTTTTTTGATCGCCTTATAAATTAAATAAAGCACGACAAATGGAAAGAAAATAATATACCCAATAAGCTTTATACACCCTCCCAATTGAATCCCCTCCTAATAATTGACATATTATTCCAATATGATACAATATATTTGGAAGGTTCCTGCCGGAATTTTCTATCTCTGTCCCGCCCGCTATTCGCAGTAGTGGGCGGGATTTTCTTACGCCAACATTCTTTGCTTCGCAACGGTGTAGTAATCCAGAGTTTTTTCAATAAATGGCTCCGGCAGATCAAAATATTCGGCGAGTTGCCAGCGTTCAGAATATCCATTCTCCATAGCAGTTTTTAAAGCCTCAAACGGTACGTATCTCTCAATCGCCCATCGGTTGGCCTTATATTCATGCTTCTCAATCAGGTCCAGCGGACTACTAACCTTTTGCGTGCAACCGGTAGCACAATGGCCCAATTCATGCGCCAATATACCTTTGTACTTTGAAACAGAGTCAAAACAGGATAAATCTAAAAATATTCCATATTCTCCATCTATTTCGATAGTCGCAGCATCTGCAAAACCAATATCTCGGGTAAATAACTGTATGCCCTTGTTTTCAATATCTTTATACATAGCCGACAATTCGACCATTCCCCGTCCCCCATTTTACTACTTATCTTTATGTTCTTGGCTCAATTTAAACAATCGAGCCATTTCCAAAAGCTTCTGCTTGTTCTCTTCTGTTAGATCCTGTGTTTCCGCGTGAAGTGCATAAGTAAAATCGTCAAAAGTGATATCCTTGTCAGGTTGGACAGAATCGTCTCCGAGCAATGTATTTAACGGCACATCAAGTTTATTTGCATATTCATTTGCGACAGTAATTTTCGGAGTCCTCTGATTCTTTTCATACCTGCTGATTACCTGTTTTGATGTGCCCAACAATTGAGCCAATTCCTCTTGAGACATATTACGGTCTAATCGAATTTGCTTTAAACGGTCACCAAATTTATTGTTCATTGTTATCACCTATTTTTCTTTGATGCTTATATTAAAGCATAGTTTGTCACCAATTTCAAGACAAAAATTATTATTTTCAAAAATAAATCACCAAAGTATTGACAAATTAAATGACAGGTGATATTATTGCGTTAGTCACCAAATGATTGACAGAAAGGAAGTGCACTGGTGCAAAAAGTTAGAGAACTTCGTGGTCTTATCTATAGTCAATTTGATTCTGAAACCGAGTTTGCAAAGGCCATTGGGTGGCCCAGACAGCGAGTCAACAAAATTACTAACGGAACTAAGGAACCAGACATAGATGAATTAAGCGTTCTGGCAAAAGCGCTTAACAAATCCGTCGGAGAAATAGCTCAAATTTTTTTACGCTGTAAGTCACCAAATGAGCAACAAATTAAATCGTAGCACAAACTGCAGAGCAGATCATGAAGCCTGACCGATCACTGTGTAAAAACAGTATAGCACAAATGTTCTGTTTTACAACCCATCAAATTTTCGCAGCCCCGTTTATGGTACTGCGTGGAAGGAGCCAGGAATGCAAAAACATGAAACCGCATGGGAGCGTGTTCCGGTAGTATTTGATCTCCCCTATGCCGCGACTTTGCTTAACGTCAGTCTGGACAGGATACGCAAGCTTGCCCAGCGTGGAGAGTTTCCGGCATTTAAAATCGGTAAGCTCTGGCGTGTTAACAAGGCTGATATGCTCGATTACATTGACCGCCAAAAGGTAGCCTCATGACCGCCCTATGCGCCCGCTGCGGCAAGCGCTGGATCATCAGTATCTTGCAGCGCATACCCCGGAGCGGTTACATATGCCCGCACTGTGCCGTGAGGGACAGGCTGGTTAGGGCGGGGATTATTAAAGTGGAAGGAGGGGAACGGGATGGATGCAGAAATTAAAGAAACGCTCCAAAAGCAGTTACAGCTACTTTCAGAGCGCTCGGAGGAACCCGGAGCGGATTTGCCAGCATTAACTTACGCAATGATTGAGATTGTCCGCTACATGGATTCGTCGCTAGCTTTTACTTCACTTGATAAATAAGAATAAACGGTTTGCAGAAATTGCGTTACTTCTTCTGCTTCTATCCAGCGCGGGGTGCTTTCAATGTTTTTCTCTACCAGTTTTAAGGCGTATTCCATAGCGTGAGATTCATTAAGCCTCAATCGAATCACCTCCCTTCCGACATAATTCTACAGCGGAAAGGAAAATATTTCAAGTAAAGGAGAGCCAAACATGTCGTTAGAAGAAAAACGCATTGATAAGTTGTACAAGCTGCTACACCAAATCGAGCGCAAGGACCCGGATACCGCCGCCGTACTCCGCTGGGCGATATTTGAACTGGAAAGGCAGTTTGCCAAATGAAAAATACATATAAAAGCAAAGTATACACAGACCGGCCAGCGTATGCAGATTTCGACTCTTCGGCAAAATTTGAAGCTATTAAAAGTATTATTGCGCGGCGCCTGGTCGAGCACCCGAACGCGATATGCTCCTATTCCGGCGGAAGTGACAGCGATATACTGCTGCACCTGATCGAGTCGGTACGCAAAGCCTTTAACCTGCCTCCCGTTCAATATTGCTTTTTTAACACCGGGCTGGAGATGGAGGCAATTAAGCGCCACGTCAAAGAAATGAGCAAGCAATACGGTGTCACAATTACGGAGTATCGGCCCAAGAAAGGCTATGACATAGTAAGTGCCACACGGAGGTATGGCCAGCCGTTTGTTTCAAAAATTATGTCGGCCGGGTTGGAGGGCATCCAGAAAAAGAGCATCCCGTTGTCAATCGCTGAAGAATACGCAAACGCAGAGGATAAGGTGGCAAAGCGCCTGGAACTTAAAAAACGATATCCAGGGTGCGAAACAACGATTAATTTTCTATGCTGCTGCAATTCAAAGGGGGAACCTAGGCCCGATATTCAACTGGTCATAAATTCCTCAAAATATATGCTGGACTTCATAAAAGAAAATCCGATCCCGTTTAAAGTCAGTAATAAATGCTGCGACTGTTGCAAAAAGCAACTTGCGCATAGCGTGCAAAAATCATTTGACATGGTAATCACCGGAGAACGCCGAGACGAGGGCGGCATGAGGTCAGTCCCGCGCAAGGATAACACATCAATGTGCTTTTCAGAATCAGCAGACGGAAAATACAGGCTTCGACCTCTGTTTTATGTATCGGATGCGGACAAGCAATGGTACAAGGACTACTACAGAATCCGCTATTCTGACGCCTATGAGGTGTATGGCCTAACACGTACGGGCTGTTGTGGATGCTCCATATCGGCAAAAGCGGTAGAGGACTTAGAAAAGATTCGCCCCTACGAACCAAATCTGGTAAAAGCCGCATGGAATGTCTTTGGGCCCAGTTATCGATACCGCCAGCAATATAACGAGTACAAGGCTCTTAGGCGAAGTAAGGAGGCGAAAAGCCATGAGCAACGGTGATAGAATTCGCGGCATGAGCAACGAAGAACTTGCGGTAACGCTGATGTGTCCCAATGAAATGGGCATGGCGGAAATCGAATGCGATCACTCTGACGATAAAAATTGTTGCCAGTGCCTGTTGAATTGGCTGAATCAACCGGAACAGGAGGACACCCCATGAAGCATTTTTACGCTGCCCTGTTCATCATCGGCCTGTTCGGTCTGTACATATCTGCCGGGGCTGCCGAAGTCCAACCGCTTCTCCCGTGCGCGCTCGCTGCATTAATCTGCACCGTTGCTGCGGGAATTGGATCGATAGGATTTAACCATACAGAAAGGAGGGGCAAGCCTTGTATGACCCATGCGAGCGCTGCCCGTGCATCCTGCGGCAAGAAGTCTGCAAGCAGTTCTGCACCTTACATAAAATCGCCGTTGCAGAGCTCGGCAGAAAATCAGCCTATGCACAGCGATCTGACTCCATTGCAAAGGCGGTGAGAAAAAAGTGATTCACTGGACACCCGAAGAACTCGCTGACATGGCCCGGTATGACGCGGAGATTGAGGCACTCGATCATGTGGCCCCCGAGAATACAGCCGCTTATCTGCCTAAGAAATCACCCCGTCTCAGTCCCCGGGCTGCGAAGAACAAACGGGAATATGAAAAAGCTTACCAGAAGACGCACCGGGGTCTGTATAACCGGCTTCGCCGTGAATGGTATCAGCGTAATCGTACAACGTATCTCGCTGCATTAGCGGAGCAGAGAAAACAGAAAAAAGCCGCCTCAAGTGCTGCGAACACTCGAAACGGCCAACCGTATCAAACACCAACAGTATAACACACTGAAGGGATTTGTCAATATGCCTGATTATTGCCCGATCTGCGGAAGCATCGATATTATCGCCGGCCACTGTCAGCATTGTGGCAGCCCGGCTAAGAAAGGAGAAAACCATGAAAAACGTAAAGATGTCCGTCACCAATAACAAGCTGCTGATCGAAGTTGATCTTTCACAGAGCTTCGGCCCTTCATCCAGCGGCAAGTCTGTCACCGTAGCAACTACCGAGGGGAACAAAACCGTTCCCGGCACTGAAGATATCAAAATCGGCTTGAATGTGTACAAGCCTAATAAATAAGGAGGAAACATCATGGCGTCATTATCTATCGAAATCACTGCTCCCGAGCTGGTGGTTGCCCTTAATCATTTGGCCGGTGCATTAGTCAACGCAACCAACAGCGCATTTAAAGTCAATAACCCCGCCCCAGTGCAGCTCCCGCAGACTCCTGTCGAACAGGCAGTACGGCAGCAGGTAGTCCCCGCACCTTCTCCTGCACCTGCCTACGCGCCGCCCGCCGTTCCGACAGCTCAGCAACCCCAATACGCGGTGCCACCGCAAGTGTACCAACCCACTGCGCCGGTAAACCCTATTCCCACCGCCCCGATCCAGACCAACCGGACGACGGGTGCGGTCAACACGGTTCCCGCTGCCGCTCCTGCACCTGTACCGCCTGCCCCTATTGCCCCCTCAATTAACCAGGCACCCGTCGCGGCAGCCCCGGCATACCAATCCGATGATCTCGCCAGAGCGGCGGCGCAGCTCATGGACGCAGGAAAGCAGCAGGACCTGCTTAATCTGCTGGCACAGTTTAAGGTACAAGCTCTTACACAGCTGCAACCGGAACAGTTCGGCGCGTTCGCTACCAAGCTCCGTCAAATGGGGGCGAAATTGTGATGCCTACCCAACACGCCCTCCTGACAGCTTCCGGAGCACACCGGTGGATGCACTGCACACCATCGGCGCGGTTAGAAGAAACCCTGCCGGACAGCACCAGCGAGTATGCTGCAGAGGGAACACTTGCGCATAGTATCGCAGAGCTGAAGGTCCGAAAAAAGTTCGTCGAGGCAATGAGCACCCGTAGTTATAACTCCAAAATGAAGAAGCTGGAAGCCGATCCACTCTATAACCCGGAAATGCAGACAACCACCGACGAATACCTGGACTACATCACCGGCATTGCGATGTCCTATCCTACCCGCCCTTACATAGCGGTTGAACGCCGCCTCGACTTTTCCCGGTATGTTCCCGAGGGATTCGGCACCGGTGACTGTATCATCATCGGCGGTGATACTTTGCACGTCATCGATTACAAGCACGGCAAGGGTGTGGTGGTCGAAGTTGAGAACAATCCACAACTCATGCTTTACGGTCTCGGCGCACTGGAAGCCTACAACGTCCTTTACAACATTAAGCATGTTGCCTTGACGGTTGTACAGCCGAGAGCTGACGGTGATTCGATCAAAGAGTGGACGATCGACCGGGACAAGCTGCTTGACTGGGGTGTATTCACCGTCCGGCCGGTAGCGGAAATGGCTTTCGCCGGTGAAGGGGAATTCTGCGGCGGTGACTGGTGCCAGTTCTGCCGGGCACGAAACACCTGCAGAGCTCGCGCCGGGCAGTATACCGCGCTGGAAGACTTCGGAAGCCCGAACAGCAAGACTGAAATAGGCAAGCTGCCGGTGCCGCCCCTGCTCTCTGATGCAGAAGTTGGCGAGGTTTTACAGAGAGCCATTGCTCTTGATAAATGGGTAGAAGGTCTAAAAGAGTATGCTCTCTCCGCTTGTCTTGAAGGTAAAGAGATACCCGGCTGGAAAGCCGTCGAAGGACGAAGCTCTCGGTCATGGGATAACCAGGATGAAGCATTTAATGTTCTTTCAACAGGAGGAATCGATGAAGCAATGCTCTGGCACCGTGAACCGTACACATTGGCTCAGATTGAAAAAGATCTTGGCAAAAAGACATTCAATGACCTCGTTGGTACCCATGTAGTGAAATCTCCCGGTAAGCCTGCCCTTGCGCCGGAATCCGACAAACGCGAAGCAATCACCCTGAAGCCCAGTGCAGAAGAAGACTTTGCAGAGGTGGGGACGTCATGACAACGGCTGAGATTCGCGCCGATTCCTACCATGCGGAAGTCATGCTGGATGTCCTGCCGAATCTTCCAATCACCAACATTCGCAAGTTATTTCAGCTAATGTTCCGCTGTTCATGGGAGAACTGTGAAACTATTCAAACTATCGGTGACTGGCTTCAAGAGGAAATACGGGAAGCAGGAATCGAGTGGCACTTCGCGAGTGCCGAGTATGAACACAAGCATGTGTCCTTACCCGGGTACACAATTCCTAATGCGGAATCCATTAAGGCAATATCTAAGCTCAGCACCAACCGGCCCCTACTTTCTGCCGTAAAAAACGCGAAGACTCGCTATGAACGACTTATGAAAATCCAGTTAATTTTTAATGAAACAAAGGAGAAATATTATGTCTAACACTAATACCGCGCACATTGTCCTGAGAAATGTCCGTCTGTCCTACACGCACCTTGATAAGCCCTACGCCTCACAGCCGGGGCAGGAACCCAAATATTCGGCGACTGTCCTCGTACCGAAGAATCCTGCCAACAACAGAGCACTGATCGACGCTGCAGCCGCCGCGGCCACACAGAAAGCAATCGAGAAATACGGCAAGGCGTTCCCCGCGATGCCGAAAGTCAGCGTACACGATGGCGACGGCGTCCGGCCTTCTGACGGCCAGCCATTCGGCGACGAGTGCAAAGGCTGCTGGGTGTTTACCGCGTCCAGTAAAACCCCGGTCAAGATTGTAGACCTCAATCTGCAGGACATCTTGGACGCCACACAGATTTATTCCGGTATGTACGCCAATGTCGGCGTTACGTTCTTCGGTTACAATGCCCCGCAGAACAAGGGAATCGGCGTAGCCCTCGACAACGTCCAGAAAACAGCAGACGGTGAGCCCCTCGGTAGCCAGCGCGCCAGTGCAGAAGATGACTTCGGCGGAGCCGAACCGCAAGTATCCGTTCCGTATATTCCTCCGTACCCGCAAGCTCCGGCGGCCCCCCAGTATCCGCAATATACACAGCAGCCTGCCGCCCCTGCATACCCCCAGTACGCACAGGCACCGGCGCAGCCATACCCCGATATGCCACAGGGTTACCCGCAGTATCCCGCCGTTGACCCGATCACCGGCGCACCACTCACCAGATAACACCGCAGCCCGTTCCTCGCGGGGTCATCGTACAAGGCCCCGCCCCGAAAATCTTTTTAAGGGAGGAAAATTTAATGGTTAAGACACATCCTGACAGCAGATTCGGCCTCAAATCTCTTGATGATATCCGCGACACCTCGGATGTAATTTTGCAGATTGAAAAGACTGACAGTACTTTTACAGATACCAAAAAGTCGGTTTATCTCTGCGAAATCGTTTCAAACTATAAATACAACAAAGAATCGACTTCAAAACGTCTTACGGACGAAATTGTCCGCGTCAATACCGAAAACCGGCGTCTTCTCAGAAAAATTGATCAACTTGAAAAGGAGCTGGCAAAGGTGGCGCGCTCATGATTCATCATCTGAACGTTGACCTCGAAACTTTTTCTTCCGTTCCGATCGGCAAAGCGGGACTGTACAGATATGTACAGTCCCCGGATTTTCAAATCCTGCTGTTTGGCTATTCGCTCGATAGTGCGCCGCCAGTTGTGCTTGATTTGACGCAAGGCGATAAAATTCCCGGATGGCTATTCCGTGCCTTACATGATCCTGAGTGCATTAAACACGCATACAATGCCGCATTCGAATGGTACTGCCTCTCGCGAGGGAATAACCATCTCATAGCCGGTGATCCTTTTGAAAATCTAAAGCAGTGGCGCTGCACAATGCTCCACGGTCTGTATTGTGGATATACCGCTGGTCTGGATGCAACGGGAAAAGCACTGGGGCTGCCGGAGGACAAGCGCAAGCTGGCAACCGGTAAAGCCCTGATTAAACTGTTCTGTACCCCCACAATGCCCACGGCCCGGAATGGTGGCAGAACCCGCACGTTGCCGCACCACGAGCCGCAGAAGTGGAAACTGTTCAAAGAATACAATCGGCAGGACGTTGTCACTGAACAAGAGATACAGCGCCGCCTGTCGCTGTTCCCCGTACCGGATTTTGTGCAGCGCCAGTGGGAAACCGATCTGCGCATTAATGCCCGAGGTGTGGCCGTTGACCTCGACCTGATCCATGGAGCGCTGGAATGCTCCGATACGGTAACCTCCGCGTTGACCGAAGAGGCCGTACAGCTTACCGGCTTAAATAATCCGAACAGCGTCGCGCAGCTCTCCAATTGGTTGGCCAAAGAAACCGGAGAAAATATTGCCGACCTGCGGAAAGACACTGTAAAAACAATGCTGGGCGGCGACCTTGAAAGTGACGATGCTCGCCGGGCTCTGGAAATCCGGCAGGAGCTCAGCAAGACCAGCGTAAAAAAATACACGGCCATGACCGACGCTGTGTGCGACGATGGACGTGTACGAGGATTATTACAGTTCTATGGTGCCAACCGTACCGGGCGCTGGGCGGGGCGAATTATCCAACCACAAAACCTTCCACAGACCCATATTTACGGCGGTATGCTCGATCTTGCCCGCGATCTTGTGAAAGGCCGGAAGATTGATACTCTGAAGCTGATTTACGGCAGCGTGCCGGACACCCTTTCCCAGCTCATCCGCACTGCACTGACTCCGGCACTGGGGCATAAATTCGTCGACGCGGATTTCAGCGCCATTGAAGCCCGCGTGATTGCCTGGCTGGCCGGTGAGGACTGGGTACTGAACGTATTCCGCGGTCACGGCAAAATCTATGAAGCGACCGCTTCCAACATGTTCGGAGTCCCGATTGAAAAAATCGTGAAAGGCGAACCGGAATATGCCCTGCGGCAGAAAGGTAAGGTTGCAACCCTCGCACTGGGATATCAGGGCGCGGCCGGAGCACTGATCAACATGGGTGCTCTGAAAATGGGAATCCCCGAAGAGGACCTTCCCGATATCGTCCGCCGCTGGCGGGACAGCAACCGGCGCATTGTTGATCTTTGGTATTCGGTCGAGAACACCGCAATCGGTGTCGTGCAGACAGGGCGGCCCGCAGGAGTACACGGCCTGATGTTTGCTTTGGAAGGAGACCATGGCACCGATCAATATTTTCTAACAATCACGCTGCCGTCCGGTCGGAAGCTCTACTACGCCAAACCTTTCCTATCCCCGAACCAGTGGGGCAACGATTCCTTGCATTATTATGGAATGAACCAGACAACGAAAAAATGGGAAGTCGTCGATACATACGGCGGGAAACTCGTTGAAAACTGCGTACAGGCCATTGCCCGCGACTGTTTAGCAGAGAACATCGAACGGCTGGAAGCTGCCGGATACCCCGTTGTGTTCCATGTCCACGACGAAGTGGTGATCGACGTAGAAAACGAAAAGGCAGACCTTGACGCGGTCTGCCAAATCATGGGCCAACCGATACCATGGGCGCCCGGGCTGCCCCTAAAGGCCGATGGGTGGGTTGGAGACTATTACACTAAGGATTGATTTTATAGGGCTAAATTAATTTCGGAGTACTTAGTTCTCCCACCACAACCCCTTCTTTCGTGTCTCCGTGTGTGCAATGATATTCTAGAATAAAATTTTGCTCGTATTTACGCCCTTGCATATCCTTAAATCGAATAAACATGTCATATTCTGCCCCGCTAGTTGGGAATAGCAGATAAACCTTAAACTCTTGGTTAACTCTTAAACTATTTAGAGGCCCCGCATTTTCTTCTGAGTCTTTAGGTTTACCTTGAAAAATATTACAAGATACCGCTGTACCTAATCCAACATTTATAAAGGAAAATAATATCAAGTTATGATTCTTTATATAGGAATGATATTGGGATCTAATATCGGGTACATTGAGGATATCGGCTCCCGTCCTATTTAGATCAATGAGATTCCCATTCAAAAATGATTTAAGATTAGCGGGTTCAAAATCATTTTCTCCATTTTATTCCATATTCTTCATTCTGTAAAGGACTGATTTAATGCAACAACTCCGAACCGTTGTAAAATACCCCGGTGCAAAATGGCGCTTGTCTGATTGGATTATCAGCCATATGCCAGAACATAAAAGCTATCTTGAACCTTATTTCGGAAGCGGAGCGGTATTTTTCCGCAAGGCTCCTGCCAAAATTGAAACAATTAACGACATTGACGAGGACGTGGTAAACCTATTTCGATGCATCCGAGAGGATGCTGAAAAGCTGGCTATGCTGGTTGAAACCACGCCATACGCCCGCGAAGAGTATTACTCCGCCTTCACGGAATCCCCGGAAGAACCATATGAGCGAGCCCGCCTTTTCCTGATGAAAACATGGATGGGCCATGGTTTCCGTACATATTGCCGTTCCGGCTGGAAAAATGATATTGCTGGACGCGAAAACAGCTATGCAGTCAATTATTGGAACCGTTTGCCGGAATGGATCATGAATATCGTCGCCCGGCTGAAAGAGGTACAAATTGAATGTAAGCCCGCACCCGAGCTGATCGAACGTTTTAACCGCCCGAACGTATTAATTTACGCTGACCCACCTTATCTGCTCAGCACCAGGAAGATGAAGAAGCAATATGCCTATGAAATGACAGATGCCGATCACGTCGAATTACTGACAGTACTAAAACAGCATCAGGGGCCTGTCCTTCTCTCTGGGTATGATAACGAACTATACAACGACATGCTGCAGGGTTGGCAGAAGGATCAGATTATAACCACCGCTGAAAAAGGAAAACATCGTACAGAAACACTTTGGATTAAGGAGTGACCGCTCCATGCTAAATTATGACCGACAAATAACCATCAGCGCCGCCGGCAGCCGCAACGCCACCCGCTGGCCGGCACAGTCTCTTTACATATCTGATCTATACGATAAACTCCGCACCCCTCTGCGCAGTACCGAAACCCTCACGGCCTACCTGCGGCTGAATAAACCACAGCAGGATAGCCTGAAGGACGTCGGCGGGTTCGTGGGCGGCATCGTCCATGGCGGCGGCCGGCGCAAGGGAAACGCTATCGACGGGCGGGACATTCTCACTCTCGATCTCGACCACATCCCCGCCGGCGGGACAGACGACGTACTGCGCCGGGTGGACGGGCTCGGCTGCGGGTATGCCGTGTACTCTACCCGCAAGCACTCCCCGGACGCACCCCGGCTCCGTATCATCCTGCCACTGGACCGCACTTGCACAGCCGACGAGTATGAGCCGATTGCCCGGATGGCCGCGAAGCTGATCGGCATAGAAATGTGCGACCCGTCCACCTTCGAGCCGTCGCGACTCATGTACTGGCCGTCCTGCTGCTCTGACAGCCAGTACATATACACTTTCGGTGACAAGCCGTTTCTATCTGCTGACGGCGTTCTGGGCCTGTATCCGGACTGGCACGATTACACTGCATGGCCGCAGGTGCCGGGCATCCAGGACGCTCACAAGCGCCTTGCCGCAAAGCAAGGCGACCCAACACAGAAAAGCGGCGTAGTCGGTGCGTTCTGCCGTACATACAACGTTTATGCCGCCATGGACAAATTCCTGCCGGGCATCTATGAGCCGGTAGACAACGGGTCCGACCGCTACACCTTCACCGGCGGCAGCACGACCGGCGGCGCGGTGGTTTACGACAATGGTAACTTCATATTCAGCCACCACGCCACCGATCCTGCGGGCGGGAAGCTCTGCAACGCCTTTGACCTGGTCCGCTACCACCTGTTCGCGGACAAAGACGACGCGGCGCAGCCGGGCACACCGACCAACCGCCTGCCGTCCTATACGGCTATGTGCGAGCTGGCCGTAGCGGACGCCGAAGTCGCCGCGTTGCTGAACCGCGAGCGCTATGAGGAAGCAACCAAAGATTTCACCGCGCCAGGAGAATTGGACCCCGCGCCCAAGGATTGGATGAAACTGCTGCAGGTCAGCCCACAGACGGGCGTTCCCGCAAAGACGGCCGACAATGTGCTGGTCATCCTCGAAAACGATCCGCTGCTGAAAGGCAGAATCCTCTATGATGAATTCGCCAAAAGGGGTATTGTCTCGGAGACCATGCCATGGGACCTAACCCATCCCGGATTTCGTGTCTGGAACGACAACGACGACAAGGGTGCCCGCTGGTACATGGAGAAAATCTATAACATTACTGGCAGGGACAAGGTCACCGACGCACTCGGCCTTTGTGGAAATAACCATGCATATAACGAGGTCAAGGACTATCTGAACAGTCTTTCATGGGACGGGGTTCCACGGCTGGATACCCTTTTCATTGATTACCTGGGCGCAGCTGATACGCCTTATGTCCGTGCCGTTGCCCGTAAATCCTTCACTGCCGCCGTCGCCCGCGCTCTGGACTCCGGATGCAAATACGATACAATGCCGATTCTGACGGGCCCGCAGGGCCTCGGGAAATCCACTCTGCTTAATAAGATGGGCCGCAAGTGGTTCACGGACGGCCTGAAAACCTTCGAAGGGAAAGAAGCCTGCGAACTGATCCAAGGTGTCTGGATCGTCGAAATAGGCGAACTGGAAGCCTTCAATAAATCAGAAGTCGGACGGATTAAGCAATTCCTCAGCCAGCGCATAGACCGGTTCCGCGCGGCCTATGGACGGCATGTGCAGGAGTGCCCGCGGTGCTGCGTGTTCTTCGGTACGTCTAATAATGGTGAATACCTGAGGGACCCAACTGGTGGCCGGCGGTTCTGGCCGGTTGATCTGGCGGTCATGCAGCCAACAAAAAACGTATTCAAAGACCTTGATGATGAAATAGACCAGCTATGGGCGGAGGCTGTCACCCGCTGGAAGCTCGGGGAACCCCTTTATTTATCCGGCGAGCTGGAAGCCGCGGCAAAGGAAGAGCAGGAGAGCCACCGGGAACACAGTACCCGTGAGGGGCTTATCCGTGACTTCCTCGATCAACAGGTGCCCGCAGACTGGGATACATGGGATTTACAAAGGCGGCTGATGTTTTGGAACAACGGCGAAAAAGGTGATCTGCGGCTTGTAGAGCGGCACCGAGTATGCGCTTTGGAAATCTGGTGCGAAGCGCTGGGAAACGATATCCGGGTAATCAAGAACTCAGATTCCGCTGAAATCAACGCCATAATCGCCATGCAAAAAAGTTGGAGGAGAATGAAAAACGCAGCGCGGTTTGGATACTGCAAATGGCAAAGAGGTTTCGAAAAGACCCCTTAAATTCTGTTGACAAAGTTGTAGACAAACGCGTGATAATGCCGTGACAAAAACGAGGGTATAAATTTTAGTGGTGACAAAGTGACAAAGCTGTGACAATGTTTGTCTACAAAAGAACCCACATTATTCCTAAGTAAAACCCCATTTGTGACAATGTGACAATCTTCCTAATATTAATTATTAAATAGAGAATTAGGCAGATACCCACCCGCCTAACGCGCCTAATGTGTATATACATATAGAAAACGCTGTCAACTTTGTCAGCGATCAAGGAGGAATTAATTTTGAACTGCAAACAATGGCTATGGACCCAACTACTCCTACATGGTCCGATTGCCTACAAAACCGTAAAAAAGAAAGCTCTCGAGATTGGATTTACAAAGTCGCAATTGCACAAAGCAAAAAAGAATTTAGGTATTGTGTCTAAGCATAACGGAAACGACTGGCTATGGGATTTGGAGGATTAAGTGATGAGAGAATCAACGATAGAAGCGTATCTCCGCGACCGGGTGAAGGAACTGGGCGGCAAGGCATACAAATTCGTTTCGCCGGGTAACGATGGGGTGCCGGACCGGCTGGTTTGTCTACCCGGTGGGCGCGTGGTGTTCGTAGAGACTAAGGCACCGGGAAAGACGCCCACGAAGATGCAGATGTTCCAACATGGAAAACTACAAACCCTTGGTTTTCAGGTATGGGTTATAGACAGCAAGGGTATGGTAGACAGTTTTATCATGGATTGTAGAGAAAGAAGGTGATGCCGAATGAGTAAAGTCCGCGATTTATCTGGGCAAAGATTCGGAAGGCTTCTGGTTTTAAACCGGGCAGAAAACACAGAATCCGGACAGGCCCGCTGGGTTTGTCAATGCGATTGCGGAAATGTAAAAACCATACGGGGGACGCATTTGACCACCGGTAAGATTATCTCCTGTGGCTGCTATAACAAAGCAGTTTGTACAAAACACGGAATGTCCGGGACACCTGAATACAGGACTTACTACAACATGATCAAACGATGCGAATATAAAAACGATGTTTCTTATGCTGAATACGGGGGCCGAGGAATCCGAGTCTGCCCGCGATGGCGGAGTAGTTTTCTTAATTTTTTAGCCGATATGGGTAAACGCCCAACAGATAGACACAGCATAGACCGGATAGATGTCAATGGCAATTATGAACCAAGTAATTGCCGCTGGGCAGTAGTTGAAACTCAGGAACACAATAAGCGTGTCCGGAAGGACTCACCTGTAGGAGTCAGAGGGGTTGTCCAGTCCCCGAATGGTAATTTCATAGCACAGATTTATGCGGACGGGAAAAGCCACCGCATTGGCACTTACTCCAGTTTAGAAATTGCAACCCAAGAAAGGCATTTCGCGGAAAATAAGTACTGGGGGCGAGGTTAGTGGCAATTTTTAAGCCCTATGGGTATCAGGCGTATTGTATTGACCGTATTGTAAATATGCCAATCCACGGCCCCGGATTAGGCCTGTATCTTGAGATGGGTCTCGGCAAAAGTGTTATAACCTTGTCGGCTGTCAAAGAATTAAAATACAATCGTTTTACCGTTTCTAAGGTTTTGGTTATTGCGCCAAAACGGGTTGCAGAAGCTACATGGCAGAAAGAAATACAAAAATGGGAGCATCTAAAACTCTTACGGGTTTCCACTGTCCTTGGGACAGCGAAGCAGAGAATAAAGGCGCTGAATACGCCCGCGGATATTTGGGTGATAAATAGGGACAATATTTCCTTTTTGGTAGATTATTACCGGAATGACTGGCCTTTCGATATGGTGGTGATCGATGAAAGCAGCAGCTTCAAGAACCACCAGGCAAAGCGGTTTAAGTCCCTTACCTGGGTCCGCAGTAAGATCTCCCGTATAGTGGAGCTGACTGGTACACCGGCACCGAATGGGCTGATTGACATGTGGGCGCAAGTGTACTTACTGGATGGCGGCGAACGGTTAGGCAAAACAATCGGCGGGTTCCGTCAGCGGTATTTTGATCCGGATCAGCGCAACGCACAGCAGGTGTTTTCATACAAACCGAAGGATGGCGCCGGGGATACCATTCAGGACAAAATCAGTGATATCTGCATAAGCATGAAAGCGTCCGACTATTTGGAATTGCCGGATTGCATTTATGACGATATTCCAGTGGAACTGGATTCCAAAGCAAAGACGGCGTACAAAAAGCTGGAACGGGACATGCTGCTGGAAGTCGACGAGGACGAGATCACGGCCACCACCGCGGCAGTACTCGGGAATAAGCTGCTGCAGCTTGGCAATGGTGCCGTGTACGGCGAGGACCATAAAGCGGTAGAAATCCATCAGTGCAAAATCGAAGCCTTTCTGGAAGTCGTTGAGGCATTACAGGGCCAGTCGGCACTTGTATTTTATAATTTCAAGCATGACCGGGACCGATTGATTGCGGCACTTTCTAAATCCGGTTTACGGGTCCGGGTGTACCAAGATGCGCAGGATGAAGCAGACTGGAACAACCATAAAATCGATATCCTTCTGGCGCATCCGGCCAGCACCGCCTACGGATTGAACCTGCAGGATGGCGGGAATCACATTATCTGGTTCGGGCTGAACTGGTCATTGGAGCTTTACCAGCAGGCGAATAAAAGGCTTCACCGGCAAGGCCAGAAAGAACGGGTATTTATACATAACCTGATTGTACAAGGCAGTATGGACGAGGATGTCATGGACGCGCTGCAAGGAAAAAGCACAACGCAGGAGAGTCTTTTGAAAGCATTGCGGGTAAGAATTGAGAAAGCAAAGGAGGAGAAATAAAAAAGCGACTCCCACCGTGAAGCAGAAGCCGCAGATTATTCTTCCAGAATTCCGATTTCATCTCGAAGATCGCTGATAATAGGGCCGAGAAGAATCATGCGTTTCAAATCCTTTGATTTCTTGGCCTCCTGATAGCAGACCCTATATACGGCAAGCTTACTTTTCAGAACGGTCATAGTGTTTTGGTTCATATTGATCTCCCTTAAACTTATTTGTTTACATAATACAGCAAAAGTGTGTACTAGGTGTGAACGCGCTAGCAGCAAAAAAGGCCGCCCACGATAGGGCGGCCGGGAAAGGATTAGCAATTTAGGCTACACGTACGTTAGCAGCACGCAGTTTGCGACTGTCCTTTGGATCGGTTTCAACGTCGTAGGAAACCTTTTGACCTTCCATCAGACTCTTGAAGCCGTCGCTAATGATACTGGAAAAATGCACAAAGACATCTTCACTTCCATTATCGTTGGAAATAAATCCAAAACCTTTTGATTCGTTGAACCATTTTACCGTACCGTTATTCATAAACAGGTACCTCCATAAATTTATTAGCATCCATTGTTGTATAAAAAAACTCACACCTTTTGTAAATCATCACAATGTGAATGGCTTACAAAAAATGTGAGACAATTCGTACACTTAGAATACCTGTTTACTATATCATGGGTTTACAAAAATGTCAAGAAGAATTTTACAATTCAGAAAAATCAAGGGGGGAAATCAAAAATGGATGAATTAAAACCGTGCCCGTTTTGCGGGTATAAAGCTGAAATACGCCGAACGGCCTTAACAAGTCAGTCAAGACCAAAGTTTTTCGTTGCATGTGGCGTGTGTGGGGTGGAAACTCCAAGAATTGCCAGAACCAAAGAAGAAGCTGTTACCGCATGGAACCGCCGCACCGCTCCGGAAAACAAGCCGCTGAAGCTGGAACATCTTAGGCAGATGGCCGGGGAACCGGTGTATCTTGTATATCCCAATGTGCCAGAAATGGACGGATGGCAAATCCTGAAAGGAATCGATCAAGAGCCTGACGAGGATGGTGATATTGGCGCTTATTTTACAGATGACGTGTGGGAAAGCCTTGAAGGGTATGGAAACGACTTGCTTGCCTACGCCCGCAAGCCGGAAGGGAGAGTGTAATGTATAAAAAAGTCGGAGAAATTAATAGATTCAGCGAAATACCGTGGGGTAAAGAGATCATTATTACCGGCTCGGTCGGGAATGGATGGTATTGGCTCTCAAAAGGCAAGTTTGTAAGAGGCGATAACGGTCTTCATTTTCGGGATGATTGCGGTGTGTATTCACAATTTGCGCCGAACGATTTTATATCGCTCAACGTGCTGGAAAAGGCCAGCTACGCCCGCAAGCCGGAACAGGAGGGAAGAACATGAAACAAAAACAGATACTTGATGCCTGCTGCGGCAGCAAAATGTTCTGGTTTGACAAACACAATCCAAGTGTTGAATACTGCGATAACCGTGTTGTACCGTACCACGAATACTATCCCGGCAGATACATAGAGATCGCCCCAGATACCGTATGCGACTTTACACATCTTCCGTTTCCGGACAATGCTTTTTATCTGGTTGTATTTGACCCGCCGCATTTACCGGATGCAGGTGATACCTCAATTATGGCGCTGAAATACGGGTGCCTCAAAGGCGACTGGAAAACAATGCTGTCAAAGGGATTTAATGAATGTATGAGAGTATTGAAACCAAACGGAACGCTTGTATTCAAGTGGAGTGAGATACGGATTCCGTTGTCAGAAGTACTTCCACTGTTTAGCCAAGAACCGTTATTCGGAAACCGCTGTCGTAAGCGCGGAAACAAAACACACTGGTTGTGCTTTATGAAAGGAATTGACGCCCCATGACCTTCCCCGACCGCCTCCACCACCTCCGCACAGCCCAAAAAATTACCATCCCGCAACTATCGATAAAAGTCGGCATCCACGAGAATACCCTGAGACTGTACGAGCGGGGAAAAGCGGACCCAAGATCGTTCATACTGTGCTGCCTGGCCGACTATTTCCACGTTACGACGGATTATTTACTGGGAAGGAGCGATAAGAAATGTTGACGTTTCTGTGCGATTCGTTTTTATTCATGGCGGCAATTAGTTGCTGTGGTGTTTCCGTAATCATCGTAAAAGTAGTTATTGACACGATACGCAAGGGGTGATCAAATGTCTCTTGGAAAAATGCGACGGTATATGTCGGAAGAAAAGCAGGGACTCATCTATTACGCCTGCAGGAATTACCGGAACCTTCCGCGGGAAACGCAAGAAAAAATACAGTCATTGTGCGAGGAAGTATGTTGGCCGGATAAGTATAATTCAAAGGCGCTGCTTGCTTATTTGATAACCGACAACTCAAAAAAGGTATCGATTGACTATTACATAAGCGTGTCTCAGCTTAACCGGTTACGGGGTAAATTCTTCCGGCAGGTCGCGCACAACGGCGGGCAACTTGGATTTATAATAAAATCAGGGTGAGTTTCCTTCCCTATCCTCCCTTTTTAAGGCGCCCGGCTTTTCTCTTTCTCCGGGCGCTATATGCCAGTGAGCACGGCAACCGCCGAGGGCTTACCGGGTCAGAGCCGGACACTGGCACCAAAAGGCCAAATGATTTTTTAAAGTGCCTATTACAGCGAATGAATCATCCAAGCCCAGGGCGCTGGGCAATGTGCATCGCACTTTGACGTGACTCGGGGAACGTTACTCACGACTATACCTGTGCACAGGTTCGGAAATAGCCGTTGAGTGTGGCGGGGTTCAAATCCTCGGTGATGCACCATTATTCCAACACAGGCAGGTGGTGGTTTTGGATAAAAAAGAACAGGCGCGAGAATTATTTGAGAAACAAGGAAAGTCTCTTTCCGAAATCGCCGAAATTTTAGGCATATCCCCCGGAACTGTCCGCAGTTGGAAAAGCCGCGGCGGCTGGGGCAGCAATGTTGCAACACAACGCAACGTTGCAAAAAAACGCTGCAACGCAACGAAAGAAACTAAACCCGAAACGCCTCCCGCTGAATTGGTAGAGCCGTTGACAGAAAATGAACGCCTGTTCTGCGAGGTTTACAGCAGAAATAAGAATGCGACTCAGGCTTATTTGAAGGTGTACGGCTGCACTTATAACTCGGCTATGACAAGCGCTTATGATAACCTCAGAAAACCCAAGATTAAAGCCTACCTCAACTATCTGCGGAAATGTCAGCGTGAAGCTATGAATCTGCAGCCCATCGATATAGTCGAGCGTTTCATGCATATTGCATTTGCCGACATGACCGACTTTGTGGACTATGGAACCAAAGTCATTCCGATTATTGACGGTGAGGGTAAAGTAGCCGGTTCAACTGAGCGAGATTTTTTACAATTCCGTGATTCGCAGATGGTTGACGGAGGCGTAATTAAAGAGGTTCGACAGACGCAGCAAGGCATGGCTATAAAGCTTGAAAGCCGTATGGATGCTTTAAAATGGTTGTCTGATTATTTTGAAATGAACCCCGCTGACAAGCATAAGCAGGAGATTGATAAACGCCGTCTGGAAATCGAGTTGCTTAAAGCGCAATCATCCATAAAGGACACAGGCGAAAGCACCATTCCAGATGATGGTTTCGCGGAGGCCCTGAATAGTCAGGCTGCCGACGTCTGGCAGGATGGAGATAATGCAAACCCTGACTGGGAGGAGCAGAATGACGACCTGGACAAAGATTGATGAACAGATCGCGGCGTATCGCAAAGCGCTGTCCAACAACGTCGTAAAGCTCAGGCACCAGGTTAAGCAGGGTTTTTTCAAGTTCAAACCGTTTTCTCCAAAACAAAAGATGGTCCTTACCTGGTGGTGCCCCAGCAGTCCGGTAAAAGATTCAGAGGGCATTATTGCAGACGGTTCAATCCGATCGGGTAAAACGCTCTGCATGTCCCTATCGTATGTCATGTGGGCAATGGGGGCCTTTGATGGGCAAAACTTCGCGATCTGTGGCAAGACGATCGGTTCACTGCGCCGCAATGTTATGTTTTGGCTGCGGCTGATGCTCCGATCCCGCGGCTATACCGTTCAGGACCGCCGCGCAGAAAACCTAATGGTTGTCCGCCGTGGTGACCGATTGAATTACTTTTATCAATTTGGCGGCAAAGACGAACGGTCGCAGGATTTGATTCAGGGCATTACGCTGGCCGGTGTTCTTTTCGATGAAGTCGCGCTTATGCCAGAGAGCTTCGTCAATCAAGCTACCGCCCGCTGCTCTGTGACGGGGTCGAAGTTCTGGTTCAACTGCAACCCGGAAGGGCCGCAGCACTGGTTTTACACGAATTGGATTCAGAGGTGCAAAAAGCGCCGGCTTTTGTATCTTCACTTCACAATGGACGATAACTTTTCACTGGCAGAGGACATCAAAGCCCGATATCGCAGCCAGTATGTCGGAGTATTTTATAATCGCTTTATTCTCGGGATGTGGTGCCTGGCAACTGGCCTCGTCTACCCCATGTTCAGCCGGGAAAAGAATGTCATTTCCAAATTCTGCGGCTCTGGTCGGTACTGGATATCCATCGACTACGGTATTCTTAACCCTTTTTCTGCTGGGCTGTGGTGCGTCCGTGACGGCGTGGCGACACGAATCTCTGAGTATTATTATGACGGCCGCAAAACGAAGCAGCAGCGCACCGACGAGGAGCATTATGCCGAGGTCGAGAAGTTGGCTGGCGACCGATACATAGATCGCGTGGTGGTCGACCCGTCCGCCAGCAGTTTCATCGAAACGGTTTACCGGCACGGGCGGTTTCCAGTGGACAAAGCAAACAATGACGTGATTCCCGGCATTGCGAACGTCTCTTCCCTACTCTCTGCCGGGAAGATTCAGATTTGTGAGAACTGCACCGACTGTATCCGGGAGTTTGAGTCTTATTCGTGGGACCCAGATAAACCGGAGGATACGGTTATCAAAGAATTTGACCATGCAATGGACGACACAAGATATTTTGTTCAGACCATTCTGAGGAACGAATGGTATCTGGACAAGTGGAGGTAATCACATGACAGTCAATGTATTAGGGCAAGAGTACAGCGTTGAATATTCAACCATCAAGGAACAGCCAAAATTGAAAGACTGCGATGGGTATTCAGATAGCTCTACTCACAAATGCGTAATTGACCGCATGGATAAAACAGATGATCCGCGGCAAAAAGAAGATATCCGATTATACCGCGATTCCGTTGTCCGCCATGAATTAATCCACGCATTTCTCAACGAAAGCGGCCTTGATACTTGCAGTTGGGCAAAGAATGAGGAAATGGTGGATTGGATGGCTATTCAATTACCCAAAATGGTCAAAGCAATGAAGTCAATCGATGTATTGTAGGGCGGTGATACCATGGGCCTGATTAACTGGATAAAGGGGATGCTGCGAAGAATGTTTACGCCTGAAGAAGTCTATCAAATTTTCAATGTCCAGCCTGCGGCATCCTCTGTGATGATGGGGGCCGTTGAAAGCTGGAAGGATATCTATGAGGGCCGTGCCTGTTGGCTGGCTGACGATCCGGAAATGCGCTCTGCCCAGTTCGCGGCTATTGTATCCAGTGAAGCCGCCCGCCTTGCAACCATAGAACTCAGTTTCGAAATTACCGGCTCTGCCCGCGCCGATTATCTGCAGCAGCGTATGTCTATTCTCCAGGACAAGATCCGCACCCAATTGGAATATGCCTGCGCACTCGGCGGTATGGTGCTTAAACCGAACGGTGACGGCGTGGACTTCATAAAGCAGGGTGAATTTATCCCGGTTGATCTGGACAGCAACGGCGATATTACCGGTGCTATCTTCCCCTCTGCAAAACAGCTTGGAAATCAGTATTTTACACGCTTTGAGTACCAGCGGTTTGAGAACGGCGTTTACAAAATCAGCAACAAAGCTTTCGTCAGTGACAGCCCCGAAACTATCGGCCGCCCGGTGGCGTTGGCCGCTGTGCGGGAATGGGCGAACATTCAGCCGGAAGTCAGCATCGACAATCTGGAACGTCCTCTGTTCGCATACTTGAAAATGCCCTGGGCAAATCAGGTTGACAGTTCTTCCCCACTCGGCTGCTCGATCTTCTCAAAAGCAATTGATACGATTCAGGACATTGATTTTACTGCCCGCGGCCTGCGACATGAAATTAAGACAGCGGATCGGAAGGTGTTCGTGTCAGACAAGATTCTGCGCCGCGACGATAAAGGGAGAGTGATTCGAAATCCTATTCCTGATCTGATTGAGGGACTCGAATACAATATCGATGAAAAGAGCACCTACCACGAATTCAATCCCGAAATCCGTATCGAGCAGTACCGCCAAAGTATGCAGACATTTCTCAACATTGCTGGCAATCAATGTGGCTTTTCCAACGGATATTTTAGCTTTGACGAAAAAACAGGCATGGTCACAGCGACACAGGTAGAAGCTGACCAGCAGCGCACTATTTCCACGGCAACGGATATCCAGAAAGCACTGAAAACCGCACTAAGCGGACTTGCCTATGGACTGGATGCATACGCTTCATTGTACAATCTGGCGCCGGCTGGAGCATATGAAGAAAACTACTCTATGCGGGATCTGTCCGTCAATGTCACCGAAGACCGCGCCAGAGCGTGGCAGATGGTCCTGCAGGGCAAAGTGCCGTTTTACTGGTACGCAATGAACTACGAGAGCATGAGTAAGGACGAGGCCCGCAAGCTGTACCGGGAAGCTCAGGAGGAAAGCGCGGCGAGAGGCTTGAATTTAGATGACCGAGAGGGTGAGGAATAATGCTCACCCCCGATTACTTATTCAACTGCACCGACCGCATTGTTGAAATTTATGAGCAGCTTCAGACATTCGCAGTGACCGACATAGCGCGACGAATCGCAAAGATGGGCACCATTACCGATACCGCGCAATTCCAAATCTGGCAGGCGCAGCAAGCCGGATTACATTACGAGGAAATCTTAAAGCGCGTTTCAAAGCTGACCGGTATGTCACAGGCAGAAGTTAAACGGCTGTTTGAAGAAGCCGGTACGCAATCCTTAAAATTCGATGATTCAATCTATAAATGCGCCGGGCTCAATCCCATTCCGATCAGCCAATCGCCGCAAATGCTCTCTGTGCTTGAAGCCTTATACCGGCAGACAAACGGAGAACTGCAGAAATTCACACGATCAATTGCCCTCGATTCTCAAAAGACCTTCTTTGCCTCGTCGGACAAGGCATACATGGAAATATCAAGCGGTATGAGTGATTACATATCTGCTATTTCTCGTTCTGTCAGAGAGACCGCAACAGACGGTATACAGGTCATTGATTATGCCAGCGGTTCCCGTATCAGTGTTGAAGCCGGGGTACGCCGTGCAGTGTTGACCGGCGTTAATCAGGGTGCCGCAAAGCTGACCGAAGCGCGTGCGGATGAAATGGGCTGTGATCTTGTGGAAACAACAAAGCATGCAAATGCTCGTCCAGATCATGCCAGATGGCAAGGCGGAATATATAGTTTAAGTGGCAAAAGCACAAAATACCGTAAGCTCTCTGATGCCACTGGATACGGAACAGTAACCGGATTGTGTGGGGCAAATTGCAGACATTCATTTTCTCCGTTCATTTTGGGAATATCTGAACCTAATGAAACGCAGTATAACCCCGAGGAAGTCAAAAAGGCTTATGACCTATCGCAAAAGCAGCGCGGCATGGAGCGCCGGATCAGGAACACAAAGCGTGAGCTGAACGCTACCGACGTGGCCAGTAAGACGGCGTCGAGTGACGTGGCTGCCAAGCTGAAAGAAGACTATCAGAATCAGGCCGTAAAACTGAAACGGCAGCGCATCGAATATGAAACGTTCTGCCGCGAAAACAGGCTCAAAACACAGGCTGAACGGACACAGATACCCGGATTCAGCCGGAGCGAGGCAAGCAGGGCGACGGCGGCGGCAAGAAAAAAAGCAGAGGGCTAGCCCTCTGCTTTTAACTGTCTCTGGCGGATATTCCTAAGTCGGTAATGACATATAAGTTATTTCTGGATGAATTTATCCCACATTGGGCGATATATCCGCAAGATTTATATTTTTTGATTTCATTGTGGGTAAACCCTTTTCTTAATAAAAAAATATCGCTTATCCTTTCTCCCCTTTTGAACAGCAATAAAAAATTTCGTGTTGTCTGATTCGGCATAGTAATGCTCCCTTCCTATGTTAATGTTGCGGACAACCGCCTGTATTTCCGCGCTACACTGTAAATATAAGAACCGCCGCAGTCGGTATATACTGCCAATCTGACAGGCACAGACCTGTATAAAAATGTATGGAGGGTATTTATGAACATCAAAGAATTATTGATCGGCTGCGGAATCGAACTGACCGCAGAGCAGGAAACCAAGCTGACCGCAGAATTTCCGAAGCAATTCAAGCCTGCCGAAGTGTACAACGCGGACGTACAAAAGCATAAGACAGCCGCCGAGACGTACAAGGCGCAGCTTGACGATGCGAATAAGCAGATCGAGCAGTTTAAGGGTCTTGATGTGGATGGAATCAAAAAGGCCGCAGATGATTGGAAAGCAAAATACGAGACCTCCGAAGCGGATTATCAGAAGAAGCTTGCCGATCGTGATTACAACGATGCCGCTTTATCAGCCCTGGCCGATGTGAAATTCACTTCCAAGGCCGCAAAGACCGCTTTCCTCTCTCTGTTGAAAGAAAAGCAGCTGAAACTGGATGACGGGAAACTGGTTGGATTTGATGATGTTCTGAAACAGGCACAGGCTGACGACCCCAGCGCTTTTGCAAGTGATAAACCGGCGCCGAAGTTTACGGACCCGATCACTGGAAAGCCGCTGCCGGAAATCACGAAAGAAGCGTTCACAAAAATGACCTACATGGAAAAACTGAAACTCAAAACAGAGCAGCCCGAAATCTACAAAGGGCTGGTACAAAAATAGGAGGTAACAACATATGCCTGGTACTTTTCTTGGCTTCCCGTTTGACGAGGAGCTCTTTAATCAAACTTGGAGCGAAGCACCCGATCCCGTAAAAACCGCCATGCTGAACAGTGGCGCCCTTGTGGAAGATTCACAGATTGCGTCCATGATTCAGAATGACGGTAATTTCTACACGATCCCGTTCTACAATGTGCTGAGCGGTGACCCTGACAATTACGACGGCCAGACGGATATTAACACCGCCGAGACTTCCGGCGATTCGCAGTCCGGCGTTGTGTTCGGGCGCGCCAAGGGGTTCACGGCCCGCAATTTTGTGGCCGAACTGACCGGTTCTGACCCGATGGGTAACATTACCCGCAATATCGCCACCTACTGGCAGAAGCAGGATCAAATCCGTCTGCTGCAGATTCTGGCCGGTGTGTTTGCCGTGACCGGTGCGTCCGGTAACGCTAAGAAATGGCACGATAACCATGTTGTTGATCTTGGTTCCGCAACCGCTACACCGTATAAGATCGGTGTTACCGATCTGAACGACCTCGCAACTGAGGCCATGGGTGATAACAAATCTCTGTTCAGCCTCGCAATTATGCACTCTAACGTCGCAAAGACGCTTGAAAACCTGCAGGTGCTTGAATACTGGAAGCAGACCGACGCAAACGGTGTACAGCGCTCGCTTGCGATTGCCAACGCGAACGGCTATACCGTTATTATCGATGACGGCGTTCCGGCAGCTCCCGTTGGCGGCAGCGGCGAAAACAAGGACCTTGTGAAGTACACTACCTATCTGCTGGGCGGCGGTGTAATCCGCACGGCTCCCGGTCGTGTTGACCATCCTTCCGAAGTGTTCCGCGATCCTAAGACCAACGGCGGACAGGATACGCTTTACACCCGTACCCGGAAGACCTTCCACCCGAACGGATTTAGCTTTACTCCTCCTTCTTCCGGTTTCAGCGGCTCCCCCACAGATGCACAGCTCACAGCCGCGGCAAACTGGGCGATCAAGTTTGACCCGAAAGCAATCCCGATGGCGGCTCTTATCACAAACGGTTAAGGAGGCCCTCATGGCTAAGTACAGAAAAAGGCCAGTTGTGATTGAGGCTTTTAAGTACAACGTTCCGCTGTATAAGCCTAACGTATTAAACGGAGCACCTGATTTTATAATCAATGGAAGGCAAAGCGGAAAGCTTTTTTACGGAGAAGATGGAACTCTCAAAATAAAAACACTTGAAGGGATAATGACAGCCAGCACCGGGGATTTCATCATCTGCGGCGTAAATGGTGAGCTTTATCCCTGCAAGCCTGATATTTTTGAGAAAACCTACGAACCTGCAGAATAAAGGAGGTAACGGCTCATGACGGCGTATGTCGATTATGCATACTACACAGGTACATATCACGGCAGCGCCGTCAGTGAGGCCGACTTCCCCGGTCTGGCTTTAAAGGCATCCCGGTTTATCCGGGGCGCTACCCATGACCGTGCGACAGCCGATAACACCGACGTGAAAGACGCAACCTGCGCGGCGGCCGAGGTAATTCAGCAGATCGAACGTGAGCACTCAGGGCAGACGGTTACATCAGAATCAGTTGATTCGTGGTCTAAAAGTTATTTCCGATCTGAGAGTATGAACCAATCTGACAATGCGCGGATTCTGGAAGCAATTGAACCGTATTTTTACGGAACCGGATTGCTTTATGCGGGGGTGTGGTGAACATGAATGATTTAATTGTGTGGTATATCCACTACAAAATAATTACGGGATCGATTTCTCTTTTAATAGGGATTGCGGCTTTTATAGCTTATTTCTATTTCAAAAGGAGGAACACGTAATGTTTCCCCACACAATCACGCTATACAACAAGTACGAATCCGATGATTACACTTCCGGGTACCAGCGCACCGTATTAACCGACGTGCTGTTCGTTTCTTCCAAAGGCACCAACGTGGACACAACCGGTCTGAAAGACGCGGACACCGTAAGGATTACAATTCCTTTTGACGGACATACCGGCTATCTCTCTCTCATTGACTGGGATAAAAACCGCGCCGGTCACTGGACGCTGCGTGAGGGTGACATTGTGGTGAAAGGCGCTGTAACTGATGAGGATATCGACCCGGAAACGCTGAAAACAAAATACAGCGACGTGTACCAGATTACTACGGTTGATACTTTCGACTTCGGCGGCCTGCAACATTGGAAAGTTGGTGCGAACTGATGGCGGACAATCCTCTTCTTACCACTCCCCGCGGTTCCATTGTACAAACAAAAGCCGGGACCGTCAAAATTGAATGGAATCCACAAATAATGCGCTTTAACGGGCAATACTCGGCAGCGCAGAAATGGCTTGACAACGAGGTTATAAAAGACTGTGATCCGTTTGTGCCGTTCCGCACCGGGGAGTTGGATCTATCTGCAAAGCTGGGTACGGATATTGGCAGCGGAGAAGTCGATTATATCGCTCCATACGCTCGTAAAATGTACTACGGGTTGAGTTTCGATTTTGACCGCAGCAGTCATCCACAGGCGCAAGCGCAGTGGTTTGAAGCGGCCAAAGCAGTGCATAAACAGACTTGGATTAACGGTGCGAAAAAACTCGCAGGAGGTGGATGATGGTAGAGCCTACGCCGCTCAGTGTAGCGGAACAGACGCAAATATCCAGAGCGTTGATTATCTGGCTTAATTCATTTCCTGAGCTTCCTGCGGGCGTTAAAAAGCTATCCTTCCAGTCATTGCCTAAAGCCGGCCCTGCAATGAGCATGGGCGGTCTGGCCGGAGCGGTTAAGACGGCGGAATACATAGACGGCAGCTACGAAGCGCAATACCCGTTTGCAATTGTCTACCGTGTTCTGCCGAAAGACGACAACGCCCGTCTGAATGCTCAATCGATTCTGAACGATTTTGGCGAATGGATGGAGCAGCAAGCAGCGTTTCCGAATATCGGTGCCGGGCGGATCGTAACAGAAGTATCCCGGACGAGCACGCCCGGACTTGCATACCGCGACGACGCGGGAAACGAAGATTATCAGGGCTTATATGTCCTGAAATATGAACAGGAGGGATAATATGGCAGTTACTTATGTTGCAGGAAAAGCAAAAAGAAAAGATTTTGCTGTGTTCTTCAAAACGCCTGGTGAAACCCCGGCCTACGAGCTGATCGGCAAAGGTATTGAAGACGCCAGCATCAATCCAAACGCAACCGTGGATACCGTAAACGATATTACCGGCGCGGCGGAAACCACACTGAGTGGCTATGAAAAGTCTATGGACCTCGACCCGATTTATATCCACGGCGGCGAGAAGTTCCCGGAATTCCTCGACAATCTGGAAGAAACCAACGCAATCCTTGACGACGTGGTCGGTACATTTCTCTTTGTCAAGATGTACAAAACCGACGGCGAGAATTCTTATGTCGCGTGGGAGCAGACCGCGGTTGTGGAATTGACCGGGTTCGGCGGCGACACGAAGGGTGTAAATGCTCCCTGCACGCTTCATTTTACCGGGGAACGGACCATGGGCACATTCAATCCGACCACAAAAACTTTCACTGCAACCTAATTGAGGAGGGATGGAACTCATGCCTAACAGTATCAGAGTAAATACCGGTGCGATCAAAATCGAAGTGAACGACGACGGAGATTACATTACGCTGCCGTTCGGTGATCAAACCTTTCCGACACGATTCTTTTCCATGATGGAAGATTTCGAAACGCGGCAGGAAGACTATAAAAAACGTGCCGAAGAAATCGACAACAGCACCGACTCGGAATCGGCCAGAGCAAAGGCCGGTACGCAGCTTAATCTTGAAATCCATCAATATTTCCGGTCTGAGGTCGACCGCATTTTTGGGCCGGATACCTGCCGAAAAGTATTTGGCGATATCGTTCCCGGTATCGAGCTGTACGCCGAATTTTTTGACCAGCTGAAGCCGTATTTCGAAAAATACGGAAAAGAGCGTGCGGCGAAGATGAAGAAGTATTCGGCGGGGCGGCGCGGGAATGTTTAACATCCTGCTTGACCGGCTGCCAGAGGAATACGAAGGGTATCTTATCCGCACTGATTACCGCATCGGGATTCAGATATCTCAGGCGCTGGCCGACGAAGAGCTGAATCCATACGAGCGGCTCGAAATTGCGTTTAATCTGCTTTTCGGCAACGGACTTCCGGATTATAAAACGGCATATGAGGCTTTGCAGTGGTTCATGCGCTGCGGAGCTGACTCGACAGAGCAGAGCGAAGACCAGGAAGAGTCCGATGGAATTTCGTATTACTCATTTGAGTATGATTCCGGTCGGTTATATTCTGGATTCCGGCGTATGTACGGAATTGACATTGACCGTGAGCGTATGCACTGGTTCCGGTTTGTCGCTATGATGGCAGATTTAGGCGAATGCGCATTTACACAGGTCGTCGGGTACCGTTCGGCGGATACTTCCGGGATGGACAAAAAAACAAGAGCGGCGTACAACAAAATGAAGCGCCGGTTCGCCCTTCCACAGCCGGAGAGCGAAGACGAAAAAGAATTTATGGAAAAGCTCGCGCTTTGATTGGCGCGAGCTTTTGTTTTATGGTTTCCAGTGATGACCACAGTTCATGCAGGTAACAATGATCTTGCTACTCCCCAATAATCCTGTGGTTAATTTCCATCCTCTTCGGTTTGCACTGAGCGACGTAGAGCCACACTTAGGGCAACAGGCAATACCGTTGGCCTTGTTTTCTTTAATGCGTTCTTTTTTTGATAGCTGTTTGGGCTGTGCTGCCTTAGCCGCATTATGCTCTCTGCCCTCTTCTGCTGCGCGCTGCCAAAAACTCTTTTCTTTTTTGGGAGTTTCAGAATTTATCGGGTTTATCTCTGGAGTGTCAACCGTTTTTGGCTTTAAGTCTTCATACGTTTTTAAATCGACTTTATTTCTCAATTCTAAATATAACAATTCAAACTCATTTGCATCGGATGAATTAAACGCGATGCTGTTTTTATCGGATGCCGCTTTTCCGTGATTAACATTGTACCCATGACCATCCAAAGTGCAGATAGTCAACCTGCCATACTTAAAAGCGGTCCCTTTTTCAAAAATAAAGTTTGCCATATCAGAAAATTCAATTTCATTGATTATCGAACCGCTGTTTTTAGATATGACTACAGATTTATCAGACATCGTAATTGACCTAAAAGTTCCTTTTAGCGTCTTATCCAAGATATCCCCTCCCTACTCTTTTACCATATAATACCACTTTTATTCTGAATTTCAAATATCCAAATAAATGATCTTGCGGACAACCGCCTGTATATATGCGGTAAAGTTGACTTATAAGGTGGTGGTACTATTGTCAAGCGGCGGATATGACGGCTCAATCAGAATAAATACCAGACTGGATTCGTCCGGCATGACTAAGGGGATAAAATCTGTTACCTCGGGACTGGATGCGATCAAAAATTCTATGATGGGGCTTGCCTCTGCCATTGGAATAGCTTTTAGTGTTGTAGCACTCATCAACTTCGGAAAGGCTTCTGTAAAAGCGTCCACAGACCTATCAAATGCCATGATCGGGCTGAAAAGCATCGTAGATGGTCAAGGGCGCAGCTTTGCGGAAGCAAACAAATTCTTGCAGAATTACATTTCTGATGGTCTTATTCCCGCCACTGATGCAGTTACCGCATATAAGAATCTCGCAATGCGCGGGTACACTGACCCGCAGATTCAATCTACCTTAACCGCCCTGAAAGACAGCGCGGCATTTGGCAGGCAAGCGAGCCTTACTCTTGGCCAAGCGGTATCCTCTGCAACCGAGGGTTTAAAAAACGAAAACTCTATTCTGGTCGACAATGCCGGTGTAACTAAGAATGTTTCTGTTATGTGGGCTGATTATGCTGCCAGTATTGGCGTAGGCGTACAGAACCTAACAAAACAGCAAAAAATTCAGGCCGAAGTAACCGGAATAATGCAGGAAACACGTTTCCAGACCGGCGACGCTGCGAAAATTGCCAATACCTATTCTGGCGAAGTTTTAAAACTTACCTATAATTTCAACAATCTCAAAATTGCTCTCGGTAATGCTTTGATCCCGATTGCTCAAGCAGTTTTACCCAGCTTGAATGCGATAATCAATGCCCTCACCAAAGTATTTAACCTGTTTGCGCAGGTTACTACCGCAATATTCGGCAAACAGGTTACACAGACAAACGCTATTGCGGATTCCACTAAGTCAGCTGCGAAGGCACAGAATAGCCTTGCAAATTCAACCGATAAAACAGCCGATGCGCTAAAAAAGCAGTCAAAAGCTGCAGATAGCGCGACGGCCTCGTTCGATGATTTGGATGTACTACAAAAAGACACAGCTTCCAGTGCGGCTGACGCAGCAGACGCGGCAAGCGGGGTCGGTACAGGAACTGGAGATATCTCAACCGGTGGAGAACTTGGCGCAGGTGTTACCGTCAGCCCTGCAGTGCAGACGGCAGCTGATACTATTATGGGAATTCTGAATAATATTGCTGCCGCATTTCAGCCTACGAAAGCTGCTTTAGCAGGGCTGTGGACAGAGTTTGAGAGACTTGGTGGGTTTGCGTGGCAGGGTTTACTTGATTTCTATAACAGTTTTTTAGTACCAGTCGGGAAATGGACGCTTGGCGTTGGTCTGCCTGGATTTATTAACGCCTGGAAAGATGGATTGTCGAAAATTGACTGGGGTAAAATTAATACTGCTTTGCATAATGTTTGGGAAGCACTCACACCTTTCGCAATCAACGTTGGCGGGGGTCTACTATGGTTCTATGAAAACGTTCTAATGCCTATCGGAGTTTGGGAAGATAACAACGTGGTTCCTGCGTTTCTCGATATTTTAGCAAGTGGAATTAGCATTCTAAATGGTATAATAACAGCTCTGCAGCCCCTTGCTCTTTGGCTCTTTGATAAATTTTTAAAGCCTCTTGCTGAATGGACAGGCGGAGTCATCACCACGGTGTTAACTGACATTAAGAATGCGCTCAGTAATATCTCTGATTGGATTAGTAAAAATCAAGGACTTGTTCAAGGGATGACAGTGACGGTTGGTCTGTTCTTTGCAGCCTGGAAACTCACGGAAGTATTAGCTTTTGTTCAAATGTCTGGCGGAGTAATCGCTGCTCTGACGGGTATCACTGGAGCCGTAGTTGCCGGGACTGTTGCCAAATTAACAGACAAGGCTGAAACAATTGCACTGACCGCCATGTATGCAAAAGATTTCGTAGTCAGTGTAGCGCAGAGTACCGCGGCCTTGCTTACCAACGCAGCCCAGTGGGCAGTTACAACCGCCGCCAAAATAGCCGATGCCGTTGCACAATGGGCGGCTACGGCTGCAGTGACCGCATGGAACGCAATCTGCGTTATTGCCACTACCGTAACCACTGCTTTCGGTGCGGCTGTCGCTTTCCTTACCTCCCCTATCGGTCTTGTGATCCTCGCCATTGCCGCAATCATCGCCATTGTGGTGCTGTTGATTACACACTGGAATCAAGTTAAAGAAGCTGGCGCCGCAGCATGGGCATGGATTCAAAATGCATGGAATTCATCTGCAAAATGGTTTCAGGATAATGTGCTTACCCCCCTTGAAGACGGGTTTAAATCCTCAATTAATTTTATGATTGGGCTGGTTGAAGGATTCATCAACGGTTTTATTGATGGAATTAACGCTATCATTAGCTTATTGAACCGTATTCATATTGACATTCCAGATTGGGATATTTTTGGGGATATGAGGGGGCAGTCTTTCGGGTTTGATATTCCAAAAATGGGCCGGCTTTCTATTCCTCGTCTTGCCAACGGCGCAGTGATTCCGCCAAATAATCAGTATCTTGCCATGGTAGGAGATCAGAAACACGGCACGAATATCGAGGCCCCGCTTGAAACAATCAAGCAGGCTGTTGCCGAAGTCGTGGCAAACCAGAATATCAATGTTAATTTTGGCGGCACTATGGGCGCCCTGGTCCGCGTTCTCAATCCTGAAATAACAAGGGAACAAAACCGTGTAGGTGTATCGATGGTAACAGGAGGCGGACGCTGATGATAAGCAAATACGTTATCCTTGACGGCATCACGTTCAATGTCCCTGTTATCAGCGTGAAACGGACCGGCGATTTTCTGGACAAATACGCAAAGCGCACCGAAGACGGCGACCTGCAGCGCAAATTAATTGGCGTGTATTTTAATTACACTGTGAAATTTGGAGTCACCACAGATCATGAAGAGTACGCGCGATTGTGGGAAAAACTCTCCGAACCGGTTGAATTTCACACGGTAATCGTCCCGGATGAAACCGGAAATTATCAGTTCATCTCGTATTTTTCCAGCCTTGGTGACGAGCTGCTCCGGATTTACAACGAACGCAGTTATTGGCAAAATCTCACCGTCAAATTCACCGCGAAGTCACCGGCGCGGAAACCATAAAAGGAAGTGATCGGAATGGAATATACCGCTATTACATTGAAACTGCTCGACGTGACTGCAAAAGAAGAAAGCGAATTGTCCTCGGATGATAAGCAAAGCTTTGTGGACATGGCACAGCTGAAAAATAACGATATGTCCATTCCGAAATACGCCACATTGGAAGATAACTTTTTCCTGCTTGATGGATCGTTCCCCCCCTTCCCGGACGCTCCGGGATCCCAGAGCATGGGGTATTGGAGCAATTCGCAGTCTGATGAAAACGGGAACTTTACGGAAAACCCCAAAATCACAATCAACTTTACCGAGCAGCACACCGCGGCCGGTTTGACTCTGACATTCCTTGATGATTACCCAGATGAAATAAAAGTTCGGTGGTTTACACTGACGGGAGAAATGGTTTTATCTCAGACATTCCACCCGGATGCGCTCTATTACTTCTGTGACAGCAGCGTGGAGGACTTCGGAAAGATCGAAATTGAGTTCATCCACACGTTGCACCCGTACCGCTACATCAAACTGGCAGATATCAAATACGGTGTGATTAAAGATTTTATCGATGAGGACGTAATTGACTGTACAATCACCGAGGAAGTCGATCCGGTGTCAAACACAATATCGATCAACACCGCTGATTTTACGCTCCACAGCTCCGCAGGGGCGTTTGATCTGATAAACCCGCAAGGTATGTTCAAATTATTTCAGCAGTCTCAGGAGCTTAATATACGGCGTGTAGACGATGCCGGAACAACACAGTTTGGGACATTCTTCCTTGATACCTGGGACAGTGCGGATTCAAATAGCGGGAAATTCACAGCTTACGATTCCGTTGGAAAGATCGATAAAACTACATTCAGAGGCGGCAGGATTTACAACAACGAGCCAGCAGAAAACATCATTGACGAAATCATGGCCTCCGCTGGATTCACAAAATACGGAATCGCGGAGGAGCTGAAATCCATCCCTCTCTCAGGGTGGATCAAAATCTGCACACACCGCGAAGCGCTGCAGCAGGTCGCGTTTGCACTTGGTGCCATTGTGGACGACAGCCGCAGCGATACAATCCGGATTTATAGGGGCACTCAGTCATTCGGCAGAATCATTCCGCGCAGCCGTAAATTCGACGGCGGGTCAACCAAACTGCTTTCTTATGTTTCAGACGTAAAAATGACCGCTCATAATTATGTTCTGAGCGCGGAATCAAGTCAGATCATCAACGGAACGTATCCGGCCGGCCAGTACGAAATTGATTTCGATGCGGCATACGCGGAGTTGTCCGCGACCGGCGCAACGATTACGGAGCAGCATACGAATTACGCGATTATTTCTGTCCTGGCTGACGGAGATGTAACGCTCACTGGCAAAAAATATACTGATCAGACGTACGTCTATAACTACGGTGTGGATAAGCTGCCGGCGGGCGCAATTCGTAACCCGATTAAAATCGAACAGGCTACGCTGATATCCGGCGGTAATGCTGCGGATATCGCAAAGTCGCTGTTTGACTACTACCAGCTCCGATTCCAGACCGAGGTTGAAATCATTCTTGATCAAGAGAAGTCCGGCGAAAAGGTTGCCTTGCAGCGTCCTACCGGCACCGGATATACGATGGACGCAATCGAAAAGATGGTAATCGATTTGACTGGAGGATTTACAGCGCAGATCACCACCCTCAGCAACGGGAAAGATATCGTGTTGGCCTATTATGCCGGTGAGCTTTACGCCGGGCAGAATATGGGGGTGCTGTGATGTGGATACAACCAATTTACGATAGGACAGAATCGGACACAGCGAATAAAACGGCAAAAGGCCACTACAACGCCGACGACCTGAACCGCATTGAGCAGGATTGTGAATACTTGGCCGGCATCTTTGGTGTCACCATCAGTACCCGGGAATGGGCTCGTACCGACTTCCCCACCGTTTCCGAAATGGAGAGAATCAGAAGCAACATTGAAACACTCCGGACGGCCTACATAGTGTATCAGACAACCCCCAACACGCCGCCTGTGCCGCTGAACGAATACCATAAGGCAAACGACATAGAACGGATTCTGAACGACCTGAAAGCGCTGTACGACGCAAACAAGAGCAATGTGATGTATGCCGGAGAAGCTTATTCCGGCCAGCTGATTGGAGTGATTTAAGATATGGCATTCAGCATAAAAACATGGGTTGACCGGCTTTCTGAATTCCCAAACCGCCGCCGTTTGGATAGTACGGGGATCACAGATACATACAACGTGACCCGCGCAGAAGGTGCCATAACCGCCGAGGGAAATAAATTCAATGCTACGGAAATGAATGATCTTGAAGGGCGAATTGCAGCCGGATTCGCCGATACTGTTGATAAATCCACCCTCGCCACCGCACCCCTCCCGGCCTCAGGTTGGACAGGCACCGAATCCCCGTATAGCATCACGGTCACTGTAGCGGGCGCGAAGCCGGAGCCGACTCGCATAGAGGTCCAGCCGACAACGGATGCAACAGCGGCGCAGTGGGCGGCGTGGCGGGCTGCTCTGATACGTGGTGGCGGGCAGGGTACGGACAGCATTACATTGCTGGCGGACGGAGATAAGCCTGAGATTGACATACCGATTGCAGTAACCATCAGGGGGGATGTATCTTGATTATTAATACAGCGCAGGGCGGGGGCGGCTACGGAACGCTTCCCGCCCAAATAAGCAATTTTTATGCAACTATTGGAGCCGCGTCCGTAAAACTCACATGGAGCAACCCGGCTGATGAAAATTTCGCCGGTGTGCTGATTGTCCGCAAGACCGGCAGTTATCCTGCGAAGCCGGGTGACGGTACGAAGATATATCAAGGAACTGCGCAGACGTACACCGACACTGGTTTGGAGAACGGCACACAGTATTATTATCGTGCGTTTTCGTATAACAGCAAGCACGAATACCAGACCGAGTATTGTGTTGCGACCATGACGCCGCAAGCCGGATATACGCTGGGGAGTTTTCCGGTCGGAACAAAAATTAAGTTTGGTTCTGTTTCCGGAAATCCGTCCGGAAACCCGATTGTACAAAAGATAGTCAATAAATCGGGTAATGATATCACTCTGATTTCAAACGGAGTGGTGGGTACATATGCTTTTGACGCGATGGAACCTTTGAATAGCGATTCCAACCGTCAAAGTAAAGGAAACAATAGATATAAGTACAGCAATATCCATCAATGGCTTAACTCTGATGCGGGTGCTGGCTCATGGTACACTGCGCAACACTCAGCAGATCAAGCCCCAGATAGCACAAGCGTTGTTTCGGCGAACCCCTACAGCTCGAAGGCGGGCTTCCTCAACGGATTCAGTACAAAAGAAAAAAACTACCTTAAAACCAAAACGGTCACGGTCGGAATCCCTTCGTTAGACGGCGGCGGGACCGAAACGATCACCGCAAGGATATGGCTACCATCTGGAACCGAGGTTGGATATACGGGATTTGGATATACGGAAGGGACACAGCTTTCAGCCTTTTCAGATGATGCGAGTCGGATTTCAAGTCCAGTAGCAAACTATTTGCTCCGCACTCCGCACAGTTCCACATCGACCAGTTATACAAGCATAGTTAGGGCCGTAAATACCGCTGGTGCACAGTCGTATGTCGATGCGTACAACGGTGGGACATATGGCGTTCGCCCGCTCTGCGTCCTTGATTCTTCCGTCCTCTGCTCGCTATCGGTCGATGGTAACGGCTGTTATACCGTACTGTGAGGTGAATTATGATAACTAATTATATTAATCTTAACAACGTGTGGACGGAAGTCCTTATGATTCAGAGCGACACGGAGCGATCTTACGGCTCTGTCATTGAGGACGGCGATAAGCGGTACAACGTGTCGCCATTCCGGGAGTGGCAGGAGGATAGCAAGTACCATTACTGGTTCATCATCAATTCAATCGAGATTATCAACCCGGAATTGCTGCAAAAAATCAATGAATTACAGGCCGAGAATGATATCTTAGGTCAGACAGCCGCACAGCTCCAGCTGGATAATATGCAGCTTAATTCCACAGTAGACACGCTGGGCGCGACCGTGGCGCAGTTACAACTTGAAAATATCGCGGCGAAAGGAGGTGCATCCTGATGGCATTTTGGTCACTTGCTTTTACCCGCAAGTGGGTAACGATCGATCAGCTCCGGCAGGCCGTAAAGACTGACAGCAATCCATACGGCCAGATTACACCGGAGCAGTTTCAGACGATTACAGGGGAGGAATTCGCATGATGATAAAAGGAATTGACATTGCCAGGTATCAGGGGAGTCCTGATTTCAAGCGCGTCAAGGCAGCCGGTATCCAGTATGTGATGCTCAAGGCGACCGAGGGAGTCAACTACATAGACCCATGTTTCAAGGCCAACGCTGCGGCCGCGATTTCCGCAGGGTTGCCGATCGGGGTATATCACTTCCTCCGCACGGGGAGCGTATCCGATCAGGTACGGGATTGTCTGGCAGCAATTAAGCCATATCGGATTACGTGGCCGGTCGCCGTGGACGTGGAGCACAACGATCTGCTTTCAATGGGCCGGGACAAGCTGACCGACATGGTGCTTGACTTCTGCGCGAGGATTAAGGCTGCCGGATACCAGCCAATGATCTACAGCAATTACAATTGGCTGTACGTTGCCAAGTATCTTGACGTCGCCCGTATCAAGGCTGCAGGCATCCCGATCTGGATGGCATGGTACAGCAAGGCGACGCCGGACAATACCGACCGGTCCGCGCTGTGCGACATGTGGCAGTATGCGAGTGATGGCGAGGCAGACGGTGTTACCAGCAATGGACTTGATATGGATGTGTCTTATCGGGACTTTGGGGTCAAATCTTACACTTGCGACACCACAATGCCAATTACTCTTGAGCACGGGAAGGCGTATCAGGTCAAAATCACAACAAAAGAAGCCCCACGTGTTACCGACGGTACGCCGGGCGTCGTAACAATTCTGCACCGTGTTACCCAGGGCGACGATTGGCTGTACTACATTGTGGCCGTGGGTGAGCCGGGTACAGGCACGGGAATCTATGTTAACGGTGACAAGCAGTTTGTGGTGAATATTATATAAGCGAGGGTAAAACATGACGGATATTGCACAGGAGGCATTGGACAGCGCGAAATCAGCTCACCACCGTATTGATGGCATGGAGCAGGAAATCAAAGACATCCGCAGCCTGACGGCAGCAGTAGCGACAGTCAGCACAAAGGTGGACGGGCTGGACAGCGACGTCAAAGAGATAAAATCAGACGTCAAAGCTATCACCGCTCAGCCCGGGCAAAAATGGGACTGGCTTACAAAAGCGATTATTACGACACTGGCCGGAGGGTTGGTAACTGCAATACTGGCACTTATATTAAAATAGCCGGTCAACCCGGCAGGAAAGAAGGATACATATGAAAATCGATTGGAAACGGAAACTTACATCCCGGAAACTGTGGGCGGCAATCGTATCGTTTGCCGCGTTGCTTGTCGTCGCCCTGGGTGGCACCGAGGCGCAGGCGACGCAGATCACTGCATTGATTATGGCCGGTGCAACCGTCGTAGCCTACATCATCGGTGAGGGCCTCGTGGATGCTGCCAGCGCCGGGGCGGCATCGATCACGCAGCTCAGTGCGCCGATTATTGGAACGGTTGACCCCGCACCCGCTGAAGCCGCACAGACCGGAGCAGATCAGGCCGCGGAGGTTAAGACGGATGCGGCGCTGTCCGGGAGCGAGAAAACAGAATAGACTTAACGAAAGGGCATCGGATTAACCGGTGGGCTTTTTTCACACAGCCTTGTCAAATTCTGTAGTATAATATTATCAAAAGAATATTGATAAGGTGGTTATAACGTGAATGCTGAAGATTGGAAACGCTATGATAAACGAGTACGGCTAATTGTCGATCCGTTCGGCAGCGGCTTCCCGAAGCTACGCAAACTTATGATAGAGTGGGCAAAGGAAAACAACCTGTCCACCCATGATCTGATGGAACAGTACATGGCGTGGAAGTGGAAAAGATAGAGCATTTACACCGCCACTCCCGGCACATCGTCGCCCTACTCACCGCCGGCAGCACCCAGCACGCCAGAATCACCAGGATTATAGACAAGACCACTCCAAGTAGCGCACTTATCATACAGGCCGATTCAGGCTTACGGACCCGATGTGATACCCATATTACGATACGGGACAGACCGATAGCGAGCAGTACGGCGGAAATAATCATTATGAGCATCATTATTTCGCGGGTCATGAAACTTCCCTCCCCTACCCTACCCACTTTATACAATTAATACTAAATAGTCAATAAACAATCTAAAATTGTAAAATTTTGTATTGATAAAGAAGAAAATAGTGTTATGATAAAATTATAAATTGAAGGAGGGGAAAATAATGAAGAGCTATAAACGAGTTGGGATGTGGTTATTGTCAATATTCCTTGCATTAGTGGCACTCTGCGGTATACTCGTTCCACAGTCTGGTGAATGGTCGTTAATTTTTTTGATTATCCCGGCATTACTTTTCAATCCGAAATCCGGAGATTATCTTAGGGAACGGTTCGAATTTATTAACAAACGTTGGGTAAAAACATGCTCTGTAATAGTACCGCTCATTTTGATAGGCATAGTGGCGGCTTCGGCGAATCCGCCCAGTTTGGCGCAAAATTCATACGCAACGCCGCCGGCCAGTATCGCTCAATCAAGCCAAGTAATTAGCACCGTATCGTCTGAGCCGTCCAGTGCCGTTTCATCTGCGGTGTCTTCTACACAATCGACTGCTTCTTCTCCAGTATTATCGTCGGCTCCGCCGGTATCCTCAAAGACTCCCGCCGTTAAAACACCATCTAAAGCACCAGTTTCATCAAAACCTGTTGTTGTACAAGCTGAGACGCACCCCGTACAGACCCCACAGAGCGTGACCGTGTATATTACAAAAACAGGTAAAAAGTATCACCGCGACGGTTGCCGATATTTGAGGCAAAGCAAAATCGCAATCTCATTGGATGATGCACAGGCCGAAGGTTACGATCCTTGCTCAGTATGCAATCCCCCGCAATGATCGGCTTTTCAATGCTTGACATCTGTTTTCGCCTGTGCTATATTGTTTTCATTAAGTAATTGCCCATGTGGCACTCGTGTGGCACGGTCAATTTTTAAAACCCGCTTAGCTCTAAGCGCCGCGCCTGTTTTTCAAGCGCGTTCGGGACGTAGAGGCCGCTGGTTCGAATCCAGTCACCTCGACCAGCTTTATGATATGAGGGTAAAAGCAAACGCTTTTGCCCCTGTTATCATAAAAATATGTATTCTCAAATAAAAATCCAGAATATATATTTTTATGATAACTCTCCAGTTACGCTGACCACATAGCCAGAGAGATATGATCATAAATTGATTGCTTGGTATCCAGAAGCCGGTACCGCCGCATATCCACATTTCTGGTGCAGATAAGTTCAATCGCGTTTTCAGGGAGTTCAGAGGCTCGCTCCGAGCTTTGTACCACCTCGTTTCATATTTTCGCTCATCGTTGCGTAGCTTAACTTTGGTTCGGTCCAATAAACTCCGGTATTACTCTTCCGGCAAGCATATAATAGCAAGCCGACACGAACATTTGAAGATGGAATTCAAATGTTGGTCTTGGCTTACTAATTGTCAAGGAGCGCCAACCTCGCGTGTGACTGCATCGGTCACGATGAGGTACACAATGCTTGTCATTGTGGAGAGATGAGAAAAACAAAAGTCTGCACCCTAATGGCCACATAAGGGTACAGACCTTGACATGTATCCGAAATGCGTGTTAAAATAACACCGCATAAACGGCATTCACAAGTCATAATGGGGTCGTTGCCCATTTATGGCGCAAGGCGATTAACTGTTTTGCAGACAGTTTTTCGCCTGTGGATGCTTTTTTATTTTCCACAAGCTGAATTATATACCAAATTTTAGCAATTTGCAAGTGCTTAATTATTTTTAAGCAGCCTTTTTACGGGAGACTCCCCTTTCGCTGTTTTGCGAAAAGCGGAAGTGCTTCCGCTTTTTTATTTTGTCCTCGTCTTTAAGCATTGATTTCCAAAAATGTCTCATATATCGTACTTCTGCAATCTGATTTATACCGACATGCGCAAAGGAGAAGGATAGTTCCTCTCCCCGCGAAAAGCGGAAGTACTTCCGCTTTTTACAGCATATCCTTCTTCACGCTGACCTTTAGCCCGTTCTCGATGCCCAGCAAGAATAAATTGTCTTTCCCTGGCTCTAATCCATTGCTCCTTATAAATTTTGTCGGTATGGTTGTGAATCCATTACGAATAACCACACGGGTTTCATTTTCATGTAGATCATGGCCAACATCAATCCGGTAAACAAAATAGTCTTTGTGATTTTCCCGAATGACTGTGACCGACTTATCAGGTGATATTCCAAAATGCTGGATGTAGAGCCTAGGAAAGTAAATTTGCTTCGTTGCTGATATTTTTAATGGGCATCCTAAAATATTCAACAGCTTCTCTCCCCTTTTATACACAAAAACTCGGTCCCTTTCGGACAGATAATAATCCCTTCGGTTGTGGCCACAAGGTAAACACAGTCCCCGATCTGGATGTGGTTTGACCGCGCCCATTCAACCGGAAGATTAAACCGGCCGATGCTAAGCTCCTTTAGCTCCCTACTCGGATTTCGATGGTGGGCAGGAGTAATTATCAACAGGTTCTTATTGCATTGCATGTAGACTGCTGACGTTTCATGGATGCCATAAAGCTTGCGTATGCTTTTGTCGATCACGATACGATGCCTTGCTGAAACGATTGCCGGCAGGCCGATAATTTTTAGATATTTCATTTCTAATCTCCATTCATAAAACAAGAGCAGACCAGGATTATTCCTGATCTGCTCTTGTTTTTTCTGTGTGGTTCCCCATGCTTCCAAAGCAGAGAAAAAAGAGGGCGGGCATTGCTTATTAAGAGTTATTTGTTGCTGCATTTTACCCATCACCAGATTTATCACTGCCATATTCTCTTTATGCAGAAGCTTCCACTTAGCTATCTTAGAGATAAAGTCTTTTTTTCTCTGCTTTAACGTAACCTTCGTTGTGTAATTAGTTCCTTGGGGTGTCATATTGATACGGGGGGCCATATCAAATTGGCTTAAAAGGAGGCGGCAGAACAGCCGCAGCTTTAGCAGACGGGACTTGGGTAACGGCTTTGCAGAAATGCTTTTCTGCCGGCGCGGGATTTCATGCCGACAGCTTTTCGTCTGTCTGCCGGGTACCGTGCTTTCCATGTGATTCTCGCCGGCCGGAATTTCCGCCGGCACATCGGGTATGTATTCGGAAATTTCAAGCTGTTCAAAGATTCCCTCCACCTGTGGGAGGTCTTTTATATCTTGTTTTGTGTCTTCTTTTTTGTCCATGCCTGCAGACTGAGCTGAAGGTCCCGCAATTTGCGGCTCAGTGAATACCGTGTAACGGTTAGAAGTCTGCCCGTTATTGAGACGGTGACGCGGCTCGGAAATGACCATGCCCGCCTTTTCCAGTTCCCGTAAAGCCCGCGTTACCGTCGCTACACTGACCCTACAAGCCTGTGCAATCGTCCTTTTAGACGGCCAGCATTCGCCGTTGATGTTGCTGCACTCCGCTAAATAGGAATAGACATGCATTGCTTTGGCTGTCAGCTCCAATTTCCGGACGATCTTCATCATATTCGATACAAAGTATCCCTTCATGTTGCTCCCCCTAAATATTCATAATAAAAGAGCGGGAGTGTTTATCCTTCCGCCCTGAAAAATTTATATTAAATATCTTCTTCTTCAAAAGTAATTCTTCTTCTGGCCGATTTTTCGGAGCCGAGAGAAGTAATATCAAGCGGTTCCATTCTCTCTTTATGCGGAAATCTTGCCAGCACGGCCGCTTTCAATTCTTCCCGGCTTGCATACCTGACTGTACGCGTCGCGTTCTCAGGCATTGCAAACGGAGTGTCCAGCTTTATCCCCCACTCGTCGAACCGCTTTAGGACGGTTTTTAAAGGATGAGTCCGGGTTTTCGTTAATATCCATTGATTTTCCGGCATTGTCCTGATTTGCTCCGCAGTCATCAGCGGCTTTTGAATCATCTGCAGGCTTTTTGTGGAACTGTCACGTTCAAAGCTGCCGCTGCGGGAAGTGCTTCCGGACATTACGGTCTGGTTGCCCAGCGCCCGGGAGACATCCTCCGCTCCCTTGGACAAAGGGGTAAACCCTCCGAATAAGGCGTTGGTGCAGCAGTCAATGATGATTTCTCCACCTTCCCGGCCGTAATTCTTGTGCAGCTGCTCCATGGATTGAATCATTGGAAACAATAGAATGTTTCTCGATTTACCGGCTGTGAACATCTGCTCGGCATTATCGAATTTCGGGAGGGTGCCAAACTCATCCAGATAGAAATAGACGCGCTTGTCCATCTTGTTTTTACCATCCTGGTTTGCTACCACCAGGGATTCGTTGTAAAGCTGAGAAACAAACAGAGAAACAAGAAAATGCTTTGTGGCATCTTCCTCCGGGAATACAATAAAAACAGCAGTGTGGCCATTGCAGAACTGCTCCGCATCTACATCACTATCAAAACATAGTATCTGTTCCAGTTCGGAATCAATGAATGAAAGCAGACGGCTCATGGCCGTACTCATAACGCTGTGCATACTGGACTCCGCAGTGTTGAGTGCAGCGCCGGCAAGCCATCGCGCCTTGTGCTCTGCCGGCAGCAGTTCGATCAATCTCTGATATTCGTTCTTCGGCTTCACATTATTTGCCTTATCACTTTGGGTTTGGGGCTGTGTTTTCGTCTGTAGAAGCTCCTGTACGATTTTAAACACGCTTACGATATGACCGCTCCCCATATCCGCAAAACTCCGCTACAAGCAAAATGGTGGACGCTATCAGGCCTTCGGCTGCGTCATAGAAATAAGCATTCTGTCCGCCGCCGTCAAAACCTTCCATCCGGACAATGGTTTTCGCGGTGATCTTTGCGTACCGCTCTGCCCGGGCCTTACAGGTAATGTCGCCGGTTTCCTTAAAGAGATCCGTGTATTTGTTGACCAAATGGAGAAGGTTGAATCCATGGCTGCGTGTGGGATTGCGCAAGTCGATGACGTACGGGGTATAGTGATAATACTTCTGAGCGATCCCTGCATAATCCCGGAAAACGTCTCCCTTGGTGTCGGTGGCCAAAAAGCTGCAGCCGCAGGCACAGATGAATTCCAGATTGGGATAAAGAAAACCGGTAGTCTTACGACCGCCGGTTGTGCTGAGAATCAAAGTATGGCTGTCTGAGTTGTCTATCCTTGCGCGTACATCTCCGCGTCCTTCCAACATTCCCAGAACAGAAGCGCCGTCCGGTTCATCCGGAAGATGCTTGCCTTTACGCCACAGTCGCGGTTCGAAGGGGATGTCATCATAGGTTTCCTGAATTTCCTGTTTAGTGGCCCATCGTGCGGTACCGTATTGGCCGTCACCGACGGTTCGGGCCTTGATATTCAGGTTCCCGTGTACTGCTTCTGAAATAAAGAGAGCAGCCAGAAAAGCGATAGCCGCTATAGACATAATAATGGCAATTGTACTTGGCATAAATTTTCCTCCTTAAAAATGATGTAAGAAAAGCACCTCCGAAGAGGTGCTAAACTGATGTAATTAATGTACTGCTCAATACAATTATTTTGCACTGTTTAAATATTATGCGAAGTTGATTCATGAAATATTTAGGAATAAAATCTATTTAAATCGACTGAAAGTCCAGCACTTTTCATTTCTTTAGCAAGTGCCATTTTCCATGCTCCGGCATCATCCATTGGTATGTAAACAACACCATCAATGTCACCTGGTGTTTCAGTTTTTCCCTTTACAAGGGCACAAACATATTCACGCCCTAGTTTCCCAATTAAGTATCCATGCTCAAATACGACATTTTGACGAGCACGACTTCTTTCTTGATCGACCATTTCCTCTTTGGTGCGCCCAACGTCACATGGTGTGTATAAAACTACTGCAAATGCAACATCGGTGTTTGCTTCAATTTTTTCAATAACCGTTTTTCCAGCACTTGCTTGCTCATGAAGAATAATAGCTTCAAAGCCGGCCTTTTCAAGTGTCCTTGCCATTTCCGATTTTGCAGCATCATCGTGACCGTGTACAATAAAGATCTTATTCAATTTTTGAGTTTCATTCCTTTCTATTTTGGGAATAGTATTAACATAGTACTTATCTATGTTCTTTTTGATTGCAAGAAGGCTCCCACGTAATTTGTTAAATGACCTTTCGTCGTTCCAGCCATTAAAACCTTTTTGTATTAGTTCAAGTGTATCCCCAATAAACTTATCCTTTGTTTGGTCATAGATTTCTTGCAATTCAAGTTGAACTCCTTGGTCCCATGTCAAAAATGTAGCATTATTAATAAATCTTTTTCCTAAACCATCAACACTATAACAAGTTTATAATACTTCTCTTAAGAGTTGTTACCCTAAAGTTCCCATTATTCTGCTTATATGTAGCACTGTGATTGGTTGATACTGAATCAAGTAAACATTATGCGAAGCTCAAAGGAAAGCGATACTGCACATAAATAATCAAAAGAACAAATTCTTCTCAAAGCAAATAGAATTTGCTCTCCCTGCGTATTTTCCGTAGTTTGGTATTTTCCTGTATCCATTTCGTTCATAAAACGAAACTGCTTTAGCATTAACAATACGCGTTTCAAGGCGGAGAGTTTTATAGCCCATGTCATATGCCTGATGCTCAAGATAGGAAAGAAGCTTATTGCCAATTCCTATACCTTTTTCCTTAGCATACATTCTTTTAACTTCTGCAGTTGCTTCATTTAAAGGTCTGAAAGCTCCACATTCAATCGCTTTACCACTTTGATTCTTGGCAATTACGAATTTGGCTCTATCGTTGCAAACATCATTTGCGTCAAATGAGTTTTTGCCGCTATCTCCTGTAATGTCCTGAAGATATTTCGAAAGCTCATCCATTAATGATATGGCATCAGAGGAAAATGGGCTTTCTGCCGATATGATAATGCTTTCTAAATCCATAATTATCAATCCTTGCTATCTAAATAATTGTATACTCCTAATATCATAAACATTATGCGAAGTTCGAAGGATGAATTGCGCTAGCCATTTTACTCATCTTTATATGCCTACTTATCACTCGTTTTTTCATTTTTGTTGATTGCTTGTGTCAAGCTAATTCCCATTCTGTTTTCAAAATAATCTTTGATTTTGAAATGCTCTTTTCTTTTATTTTCCGGATAGTAACCATATCGTTTTTCCACATCGTCCATCCGTGCTTTTAAGTCTGCTATTCCATTAACCATTGCTATGCTGTCATATAATTGAATCAACCTGTCATTTCATCATATTCCTCTTTAGGAACATCCGCAATTCCGATATATGTATGTATATCTTTTATCGCAAATGAATGTGTAATGCAGATTTTAGCAGCTTCATCATAGCCCAGGTTTTTTAGAAAATGATAGCCGTAATTACATGAGCTAGATTTGTTACACCAAACCTACGGCCAATATCATGAAGCAAACCAACGATGTAGGCTTTACATGGATCGAGATCGTCACAATTCATCGCAACCTTTTTGGCACAATCAGCAACGAACCGGCTATGCTCCATCCAAGGGCCTGGATTCATTACGAAACTTCTTGTGACAGACGCTCTGCTTCCTCTTTAGTCGGTAACATTCAATTGTCATCTCCTGCAATATAAAACTCAAATTAGAGCTGGTAATCATCGTAGAGTAAACATTATGCGAAGCTAAGCAAACATCATTTTTACTTATTTTTTATAAAACATAGGTGTATATCTCATACCGTCTGTCACTTGTTCCCTTGCAGTATCGGCAAACCCCAAATGATGATATACCTCAATGGCATACGGTGAAGAGTTTACTGTTATTTCGTCTGCGCTGCTATTTTTAACAACTGTTTGAAATAGTCTTCTTCCAATGCCTTGTTTATGGTACATACCATCAACGAAAAACAATGCAATATGACTGCCATTACTCCTCGTTGCTATTACACCTAAAAGGTTACTATCATCGTATGCACCATATAAAATCAATTCATTACGATAAGCATCATTTTCAATAACCGATTTACGAAAAGTTTCAACGCCTTCAGCAGAATAATCTGGTGCTTCATATTGCAAAAAAGTTTTCATAACAAGTTTTAAAGCCTGTTCTTGCTCATTGGACTTAATTTTTCTAATAATCATTAAAAGCACCTCATTAAATATATAAATATGAATTCTTATAAAATCTTCATTATTCCGCTTATGGGTAGTTGCTAAACTTAACTTTTACCTCGATATGTACATCATACTCTCCTCAACACAAATCTATATCTATTCCAAGCCTACAACCATCCTGACAAAGCTGTCTATGCCTGCAGTTGATGCATTTTGCTTTCTTCCGCGCTCTGAAGTCAGTAAACTTTTCTCCCAACCAGATCTGTCGTAACGTCTTATCATCCAGCGACTCGGACATGCGCTTATCCCATAAGCCAAATGAACACGGATAACAATTCATCTGGCTATCTATATACATTGAAAAGGTTGCAGCCTCACAGGCATCAATACTGGCTGTCGGAATGGTGTTTGTCCAACACAAGATTGCTGGTGTGAAGCAAGTATCAAATCCAATTCTATATGGATATTTCTTCTCTGTCACGAGAGAAAAGAACTTCTCAAGCCGGACATCCATGTTCTTCAATACTTTCTCTGTAACACCGTTACCTACCGGCTTATACAGAATAAAGACAACTGCATTGATTCCACCCGGAAACAAATTCTGTTCCAATCTTATGATAGCTTCATCAATTGTGTCATTCGAGACAACATAATGGATATTCGTTGTGCAACCAGCCTCAAGCATTCGTTCTACGGCCTTTATTGTTTGTGGATTATTTTCTCTTCCGTTGTTCAATCGTGAATACCAGGATACTGCAACCGCTCCACAGTATTTCTTGATTAATTCCACTTCGCTATCTGTCAGAAGAAAACCGCTTGTAGTCATATTTGGAACAATTCGAAACGCTCTACATATTTTCATTATTTCCTCAAATTGTGGATGCTTATTGGGATCTCCTGCTCCTCCTAACGCAATCTGAAATGTCTTACCTGCTGCCTGTTTTGCAATTTTTAAAAAATTCTCTATTGTCATGTTCGGAGCATATATTTTGTGACCTCCCTGGTAGCAATCGACTCCTGCATCTCTGCAATATTCTCCACTATCGCAATGTCCCATGATTCCGACATCTAGCAATTCTGGGAATGACCGCATTACCGGATCAACACCACTTACATCGCTTCGGATCAAAGTGCCATTCTCTTCATTAAAAATTTCAAAAAAGCCAAAAACTTCATCTTTATAAATAATCATTACCACACACATGCTCTACCATTCAGATAGAAATCCTTATTTTCTATTTCAAAGCTATCCGTGGTGAAAAACTGTGTTATCGGAGGGTCATCGCTGCTCGTATATCCCCAATACGCATGGTAGCCTTTATTTCTATCATACAGCTTTGCAGATTTATCTCCGAAAATTTCCTTTATTCTCTCATAGTCGGGTTTGTCATAATCATAGTATCTCAACCCACCCTCGAGGGCACACATGATGTTCCCGCACAGTTCTCGCCCCTGCTTCTCTAGTGCACCGCCTGTTACAAAACCAAGTTTTTCAAACAAATAATTCTCTGTTAACTCCTCTTTCGATATGATTAGAAAATTAGTAGAAGAGCTATTCGTAATAAATCCCGTCCTGATCTTCATCTTCCAGTCCTCCTAATACTTCCGAAAAAGCTTTTTTAAAGCTTTCATCATAATTTAGTGTCTCTATGTTTCTCTCGATGGATTTATAAGAACAATCTTTCAGTGAATAATTATCTGCAGAAAGTCTTATTGCCTCATTGTGCTTAATATTAAAATGTTCTTCTATAAACTCCTCAACTGAGCCGAATTCTTTCAGATAATATCTCCGATATTCTCTTCTGAAGTTCAAAGCCCCATCAAAATAATAATCGTATACTCTGGAAATCATATTTCCAGCAAAAGTATTCTTCTTAACTCCCAACTTTTTCATCAACTGTGATTTCCGTGGTATGCTATTCTTTCGAAAGTATATTACTCCATCTTTCTTATAGCATGAAAGTTCACTCATAATCATTCACCTCTAAGCCACAAGCCTTTCTAATTCTGGAAATCATCTCTTGCTGCACTTTATCATGCGCAGGTAGAGTATAGAAGTAACCTATAAGCTGATCCTGCACATCTGTGTCATTCAATTTAAAGCAACATAGAAACAATTCTGCAACTTTCTGAATCTGTAAAGCACTGGCTGGAGCTATATCTGCTAGTTTCTTATGATCCTTGACTAAATCGGCGGGAAGAAATCTATTTTCAATTCCATTGCGTGCCGTAATCTTACTGAAAGCGTTAAGTATCGCATCCTTATCTTTCATTCCAAGCAGGATGTCCAAATAGGTATCAAGATCATATATTCCCTCATAAATCGTTCCGTCTAACATTGTGTCGAAAAACACCCCACCGTCCTCATACGGATCTTTTCTTAGACAATCCTGAATGTAAGAAACCTCAAAATCGGTCATAGGAAGACCAGATGTTAGAATAATTCTCAATCCAAGATTCTGGAACTCTTCTCTATGATGAGTTTTCCAATATGACTGAGTCTCTCGTCCATCGTGAATACGATAGATATCAAGAATTGCATTACATAGCTTTTCCGTCTCGCTAGATCCTACAACTGTCGCATCTGTTCTGAAAAAAACGTAAGTGTAATGAATAATTCCTTCTGTACAAGACACTCCTGCTTCTTTCAATTCCTTTAATTTCGTAAGAATAGCGTTCCCATCCATACTGCCTGCAGCTATATTCTTCAACAGAATTCGTCTCGCAAGATAATAATCACGCATTTCATCGAAAACAAAATACACAACCTCTGTCTCGTTTCTGGCAATCGTTCCCTCGTGAAAAACCAATTTCTTGCTGATTAGAATACTGCTATCCACTGTCTCCTTAATCATTTTAGGACTAATACCTGCTTTTTCCAACTCTAATAGACTGATTTCATCGAAATTGTTGTTTGCCAGCATAGCATCCGCTAATGTGTCAAGTAGATTTTCTATGTTCTCTCCACCGTTCTTCTTTGCCGTTTCAATATACTGTGCGAAAATCTCATGTTTCCGAACAGAAAGCACGTCAATATTACCGTCCTTATTGACCTCGAAGAAAATTCGCAGAAGCAACAACTGTTCACTGAGTACATTCTGCACTGCAGGAGAAATGGTCCCATCATAATTGAAATATTTACTATATGCCTTAATGATGCGATCAATTGCAGCAGATGTATAACGTTGTTCTTTCAAATCAAATTCAAATGCAGATGTATCAACCTTCTCCACAAGGTATTCCTGGAAGCGCTCCTGATAATATTCATTTCTGCAGGAGACAATAACTTTTACACGACTATACTTAAAGGCTTCATTACAGAATGCAACGATCCGATTGCCAAATCCATCGTTATCATTTTCATTGATGGCATCAATAATTATAAAGAGATGCTTACGCTGAATAGTCAGCAGCAAATTTACTAGCGAGAGATATAACCCTGTGTGTTTCTTATATATCTCTGGAAGCTTCAGTTCATTGAATAAGAATCCTAAAACATCTCCTTCGATGTCTCTGGAATTTAGGAGTACAACGGCTTCCTTAAGTTTGATCAAGAGTTCGCTGATGCTGCACAGCAGATTTGTCTTGCCATTGCCTGCACTGCCAGTAAGTATAAGATATCTCCCATTCGCCGCTTCAATATATTGCTGTAAAGCTTCCAACGTCTCCATATAAGTGGAGTAATTTATTTCAAAAAGATACTGCGACTGGCTATAGTCTGGTCTAAGCTCCTCCTTTGCATGTCTAAATCTATTATGTAAATCAAGAGCTGACGTCACTGCTTTCTCAATTTCTTCAAGCGTAGCAGTCTTTCTTAGATGAAAACAGGCAGAAGGATCATTGCAAGCTTTTCTTAGAATATCGCCATAAGCATTGTCATATAAAAAATTGAAACTTTTAATCAGCCGTTCCTTCCACTTTCTGCTGTATACGAAATACCGCAACACCTCTTTGCTTTCATTTAACTCAACAAAGATGCCCGGAATATATTTTCTGTTTTTAATTAACCGATTAATCTGAGTTCTTGTATACTTGATCGTCTTTCTCCGAATTGAAAAAAGGGCAACAATGAGGATGAGTGCAGTGAATATCACTACAGCAAGCCACCATAAATTCTGTATGGTATCACTCAGCTTGCTGGCCGAATCAACGGTAGAAGAAAAAGATGGAGCATCGGTTGCCTCTGATACTGTTTTAGGTAAAAGGATCATACTTGACTGTGTTACCAAATTCATTCATTTGCTCCTCTCTAAATCATGCCAAAACAATTTATTTCTTAATAACATGTTATTGCTAAGATCGACTATGGACTGAGTTGTCCATTATTCCGCTTATATGTAGCACTGCGATTGGCTGATACGGAATCAAGTAAACAAACTGCGAAACTCATGTAAAGGCAAAATTATTTATTATAGCATCTGATCATTTCCCACTATTCGGAATTATGCACTTTATTAGAAACGAACAAAATCTGAAATTTCTTTGTGAGAAAAAACAATGAGTTTCATACTCATTGCTTTAATCAGCCTGTCTAATTGGATAATCATATATTGTAGCGTTGAGTCATCTTTAAAGTCGTAATAGTACGAATAGCCATGTGTAATATTTCGCCGGACTTCCTTTATTCTCTCGCTGATATCACCGGAGGATATTTTACCGTTTGATACTACATCAGCAAAAATATCAAACATACACTTAAGTTCTTCTTTCAACGGAAAGGCTCTGTCTTTTGCTTTTTGGGGCTCCAGCTTTTCAAATAAATACTCAAACGCAATTACTTGTTCAATGAATCTTTGTGGTGTATATGGAAAGTCAGCACGTTCTAAATGCCCCAAAGGAACGCTGTTAGTGATTCTGTTTCCAGAATCCAATGATATGTTGTTAAGAATCTTAGGGACATATTTTTCTACATCAAACTCACAAAAAATTACATCACAGCAGGACACGGCATCTTCAAGAACTGATTTGCTGTAGAGCCATCCGGTTGCCAATTTGCCTTTATATAACGTTATCCGTTTGAAAGAAACATCTGTATGTGAAACCATAAATGTAGCAAAACATTGAAAAATCCGAGAAAGTGTATAACATTCTTGAATGCTTTTAAAATAAAGGTGAACTATTATTTCGCCTTTTTTGTCAATATCCCCAAGTAGACCCATCCGTTCATCGTGACCGATTCTAAAGATCAAGTCATAATCGTGCTTATCAAAACAAAATGGAATTGTGTATATATCTTTTGGAGTTGCCGAAAGATTGCTACCTGCTCTAACTTCGTCCAAATAGTTGTATCGATATCTGAAAATATCATCTAAAAATGGAGATTGGAATCCAATAGTGTCGAAGTCATCATTTGAACCCATGCGGTTGATTAAATAGCAAAGCAAATAGCATGTATTGCCCATTGAATAATCCACCAAGATTGAAACCTTTTGGGGTTGAAAACCGCCCATTCCAAAACATTGCCCGAAAAGAATATAGTTTGATTTTCTGTTGTGCTCTGCGGAAAAGTCTTTAAGAAGGTCATCATCCGTGAACAGTTCCATCTTATAATCTTCAATCACAAATGGAATTCGCCCATCACGATAATTGATAATTCCCTTAACCATTTTTCATTTCCACCATTTCTTCTACAATAACCAACATGCAGGTTGATATTTTTTCGGGTTTTCCCAGTATTTATTTTATGGGAAGGCGCGGTGAAGCCTCACTAATTGCTTTGCCAAGCCCTTCGACCCAAGCCCTTCGACCAATTAAACATAATGGGAAATCGGAGATATCAATTCAAGAACATATATGTATATCCTTCTAATTTCTCAAACCTTTCTTGCGGCAAAACAATTCCAGAGCTGTCAAGGATTTTCTTAAATGTATCCCGTGCAACAACTAACTGGTTTGATAAAAAGGTAATATAGCTTTCAATGCTTGAATACTGAGCTATTTCATACCAGTTTGAGGACACTGTGTTTTTTAACAAATCAGATTTGGCAATCATCCAACATGTCCAACGTAAAGGTGCATACATATTACACGCTTTATGGTATTCTGCTTTGTCAGACTCCTTTAACTTTTCATACGGGAAATGAAGTGGATTTGTATATTCTGAAATTGGAATAGATTCCCTTTTAATTGATTTCAATTGGTTGATAATCCACTTATTTTCAATTAATTCTGTAAGATATTTCCATGTAAGAAGCTTTACATTTGACAATTTTGCTGCTTCGATTGCACCTGACTGAAAGCCAGCCTTTGAGATAAGCAATCCAAGTGAAGCACCAGAATCATTTACAACTATGCGAAACGCATGCACTTTCTCTTTTGGAACCGCTTTATTCCAAAATTTGCATTCGCAAATAATACTTTTAACCAATTCGTCGGGTGCTTCAACCAAAACATCAACTTCGACAGAACCACGAACCGTGGTTATCGTATGGGGACTTATGGCATGATATCCAGCCTGAATGAAGAATTGGCAAACATCCTTGAAGTTCCTTCCATGTTTCTGGAACTTTATCTGTAAAATTCAATTTACTCCCCTTCCATAAGCTCCAAATATAAAATATTGTATCAGCGTCTTTGAATAAATGTCATACGAATAATAATTTTTTCTTGATTGCTGCAATTTACTTGTCCAACATAAACATTATGCGAAGTTCGCAGGGCGATTACGACAGAGCCAGAAAGGTCAACCATTCTGCATATTATTTGGACCTGACTTCACAAAAAGAGAAGTAAAACTTCGGGGGGACTGCGTTTGAAAGCACATGACTTTATCAGAAAAAGGATGCTTAAACTCTAATTTGTATGCGTGCAAACCCAAACGCTTCAATGGATCTGTTTTTGCTCCATACTTTTTATCCCCCACGACATTATGTCCTATATCTTTCATATGCACACGAATCTGGTTTTTGCGGCCCGTTTCTAAGTTAATATTCAGCAAAGAGTATTCTGTAGTTTCATTTAAGACTTGATAATCAGTTATGGCCTCCAAGCCATCACCGGCACGCGAGCTTGAATACACAAGAAATGTTCTTGTCTCTTTAAGCCAAGATTGAATTCTGCCGCATTTTTCTTTTAGTTGTCCTTCGACAACTGCCACATAACCTCGTTCAGACACTAAATCCGCCCAGCTATCCTGTAGGGCCAGTTTCATCTTCTCGTTTTTTGCAACCATCAATACACCGGAAGTATCACGGTCAAGTCGATGTACTGCAAAAATACGATTTCTGGGATCTTTCATTCGCACATAATCTGTCAATAAGTGATATGCTGTAAGTTCCTTCTCTTTATCAGAAGCGATTGATAGCAGCCCAGCCGGTTTATTAATTACAATGATATCACTATCTTCATATAGAATATCCAATACACTTTTCTGTTTTTTTCCTTCAATGATTGATCGTTTGATTTGTATCTTTTGTCCTTTGTGCAACACAGCATCGTACTGAGTTATCACAGTGCCATTCACTAAAACTTCTCTATGTGTCAGTAAAGACTTTACATGATTTCTGGATTTATTAGATAACTTGAGCAATAAGAAATCCAACAACCCACATGACTCAGATACCACAAATTCCAAATCGGGTTTTGAGACAATTTCTTGCTGCCCAAAGATTCGTTTTTGTCTATTCACAAACTTCTCCTCTTGTTCGATGCTTTCCTTATTCGATCCGCTTCATTTAGGCGACCCTACAATACGCTTGACGCCCCGGTTGCAAAGATAAATTAATAATCGATCTTATTTCCGCCATTCAGTTTAAACATAATGAGCAGTTCAAAGCAGAGAAAAGATAACGCATTATGACTGCTTTAAATGCTAAATATTGATTATGCCGTGGCAATGAGGGTATCGGGAGCAGCCCCAAAACTCAGTTCCAGCTTTTTCTCCTTTGGCAGCTTTTCGCTTAACCATGGGCGACCCACATTTTGGGCATATGGGAGTCTCTGGCATTTCTGCAGTGGTTGACGTTGGCTGAATTTCCTTTCGGACTGTTTCCATTTCTGTTGAAGATTTCGCAGAAGATTCTGTGGCTATTTCAACAGTAAGCTCAGCGGATGAAACCATATTTCGGTATTTTTCAAGATAATCTGTTTCTTTGGCCTTGTGTTGGTTTAGAAAGAAGTATGCCATCTCTTTGGTGTCGCTTTCACTGGAAAAGACTGTCCCTGATTCAGAATTGACCTTCTTTATGTAATGGATAAGCTGATCCCCGCGAATCACGTGCTCACGGATTTCTCTTGGCGCGTACCTGTCGTTGAGCACGGTCTTTGGATTCGCCAATACTACAACGGAACGGTAATTCTCATAAAAATTACGTTCAAAAAGAGCTTTAGTTAAGAAGTTCCCTTTTTCATTGCTGCGGATCTGCTTAATAAGCTCTAAATGCCTTTGGCCTTGCGTGATTGGGGAATAAATACCTTCTTTCCAGTTCCATGCCGTCCGAATAAAATCTCCGGAATTATTGATGGTAATGTCTCCGTATAGGTTCTTGCATTCAATGATGAAATATCGCCCTCTGGTTATTACCAAAAAGTCAATCTGTGCCGAAAGCCCATTGTATTCCAAATAGAGGTCATGCAAAACAAACATAGGTATATGACTATTTTGAAGCTCAAACAGAATGGTGCTTTCGCCAAAAATTCCAGCGTTTATTAGCTTTATCTCTTGTTCCAGTGCAGCTTTAACTTTCGCATCGGTAGCTACACCGAGCATCTGCTGTAGTTGCTCGAGCTGAGCGTTGGCGCTACTTTCCTTCTTAAGGATAACTGGTTCTTTGATCTTATCAAATAGTCCCATCTCTGATTCCATCCATTCATCAAAAGTATCTGAGAAGTTTAAACATAATGGGAAATTAGATAAACTAGAATATATATTGGAATCACTTTTTATTCTAAATTTGAATTTATAACGCCTGCAATGTATTCTATACCAGTTGCGGGTTGTCATTTGTCATTTCACCGCTAGTAATATTTTCACCTCTTTTAGCATGCTCTTGTTGAAACTCCCACATCAAATGCATGTGAACCCCTTTTATCATATTTCAACAAATATACGTAATAAAATATTTAATAAGCATTCTTCTGTAATATCTTCCTTTTTTAAATCCCGATAAACTTTTTTATATTATAACATACCTTATCGAAAATATTCTTTTCTTCCCTGTTTAAATCTTTAATTACTTGCAAATTATTGGCTAAACGTATTCCATCTAGTATTCTTTTTAATTTTACTATAATTGCCTTTGATGATTCAGATCTTGTGGCTAATATATAAGCTATGTCATTTTGATTTTGTTTAAGATACTGTTTTACAAACTGTTCACATACGCCGTAAAACTCTGAAGTCTCACTATCACTAAGCGAGATGGTTCTTTTCATTTGAAAATAGATATTTTTTTCAGAATCTAGGGTAATTACTAAATCATCTATACTTTTACACGCCTCAAAATTCAAGCCTACTATCTTATCACTTTTATTCAACTGCAAAGCTAATGAAATATTCATATCAAATTCCATCAGTATCATCATATATGCAGATACTCTTTGCTGAAAATCAATTCCAGCATTTGTTGCTTGCAAACCCATTCAATTCACCTCATCTAAACAATTTCTAATTTTGCGAGCTGCGCCTAATTGCTATTTCCCGAATATCAAAACAAATTAGATTGTCAATCCATTATAATCTTTATTCTTTATTATACTTTTATTTTTCGTCTAATTCAACTAATTTTTACCAAATTATGAATTAAAGATCATATTTATTACCCATATTTCAAATCATCATTCCAATCTTTTTTGACCGATTTCAAAACACTTATTTCATAAGGTCGCCGCAGTTGCTCCCGCATCTCTTCGGTTAGGTCTTCCACATACATCCCTTCGGAAAGCCTCTGCAGTGTTTCCTGAATAATTGCGTCGGCTTTGATACCGGCGTTGTCATTGTCCAGGCATAAAACGACTTGATGGATCTGGATACTGTGATAGGAAGCGGAGCAGAGCAGGGAGAGCTGTGCAGCCTAAAGCAAGGTAGTTATGTTTTTGCCAACCTTTCTCTTTATGTAAGGTGATAAAGGATAGCATGTCTACAGGCGCTTCAAAGACATAGAGTCTCTCTGACCCGCCGTGGTAATTGAAGAAGAAATCTTTTTCTGATCCGTCAATATCACCACGATAAAGCTTTTAAGTGAGTTGATCCACAGTGGCGACTCGAAAATGTTATAAAAATAGCACCTTCGAAGAGGTGCTGAACAGATATATTGTAATATTTAATCTCTTATAGCCGATGGTTACAGGCTGTAATCTTCGCCCATCAGCCAATTATCGATTTAGGCTTGTTTTATGATAAAGATAATTCTTCGTATTTTTTCCTTAAATAACCAGCGACGGCAGAAATCCCCGACGGTAGAGTCCCTTTTTTCAAACTGACATCAAAAACAGGCGCCTGCGAAATGGCTTGAAGACCCTTTAGAAAATTCGTATTGTCGAAGCCAACCGCTTCTTTCAGATCACATTTGGTCAATACTACGACATCGGCATAGCTGAACATAGGGACATACTTGAACGGTTTGTCGTCTCCTTCCGGAACACTTGCGGCAAGAAAGCGAATATTCTCTCCCAGATCGAATTCCGCAGGACAGATCAGATTGCCGACATTTTCAATAAATACGATTGCATCTCTCATGTCAATTTGATCCGCACCGTCCCTGATTACACGGGAATCCAGGTGGCATTCGCCGCAGGTGTTGATCTGTGAGGAATGGATGCCCTGCTTTTCAAGATTTTCCGCATCAATGGACGAAGCGATATCGCCTTCGATTACGCCCACTGGAATATCTCCCAGTTCTTTCGCAATGGCGGAAATCAGTGTCGTTTTGCCAGCCCCGGGAGCGCCCATCAGATTAATAGCCAAGATGTGCCGATCGGCAAAATACCTGCGGTTTTCTTCCGCTAATTTTTCATTTCCCTCAAGTAATTCTTTCATAATAATAACTTCCATTGTAATTCACCTTTCCTATTTGTTTGTATGCAATTATTATATTTTATTGACCCTCATATGACCGGATATAAAACTCATGCCCGGTTCCTTTGACCAGCACCGCGTCACCGCCGCAATTCGGGCACTGAAAATCTTTGTCGTGTGGAAATTCCTCCCCACAGTTCCGGCATTTCAATATGGCTGGTCTAAACTCAAATATTAATTTCGCATTTTCACAGGGATGATCTTTTGCAATCGCTTCAAAATACATTTGCACCGACTCGCCGATAATGGAGGAAAGCTCGCCGATTACCAAATGAATTTGAGTGATTTTTTGGAATGCGTTTTTCTTTGCTTCTTCATCCATCACTTTTACAATGTCGAGTACAACCGGAAGTTCGTGCATAACTTAGTCCTCCTGAGTTGTATTTTTTGTGCCCGCATGAGGTAGATTTTCGGAGTATAGATTAACATATTAATATTAAAATAACAAAGCAAGAATTGTCCTAATTTTCCGCACTTTCATCAAAAAACTGTTTTATTTCGTCTCAATGTTTAAATATTCATTCACATGGGCGTCACGCTCTTTGCCTATGTATCATTTTAGATTTTTCCAAAGCCAGGATAAAGATCGGAATGAGAATGATTTGGATAACGATGCCCGGCAATGCCACAACAAAGGAAGCGGAAAGAAACGCGGCAAAGCCGTAAGGCTTACTTGCCATGTTCATAAACACAGCGTTTGCCAAGCCGGATACTGTCCGTCCGCCAAGCATTGCACAAATAAGTGCTGGGTAGACATTCCAACGAAGCTTTTGATAAAACAATCCTGTTAATGCACCATAAGCGCATAATTCGAGCATCATGGCTGCAGCCGTCGGAAAGATGGGAGGCATACCGGTCAGAACAGAAGAAAAGAGCGGTACGATGAATCCGCATACTGCGCCATACGGCCATCCAAATATAAATCCGCAAAGTAAAACGGGAATATGCATTGGTAAGAAGGTTGGTCCAGCACCAATCATATGAAAAAAGGTAGGAAGTAGAATTCCTAGCGCGATGCAAAGCGCAGTTCCGGTAAGATTTACTGTCATTGTTTTTTTCATGATAGTCTCCTTAACAAGTTTTTAATTGTACTAAAGGGATCTCTACAATACAAGCCTCCTAAATAAAAACACCATGAAAAGAGCCGTTTCTTACGGCATCCCTTCATGGCTGTGTGTTGATAAAAATAAGTTAAGAATTCTAAAAGCCTTCATGACTTTATTAGTTATTGTTTTAACATAAAATATAGAAAAAGTCAATCTTCAGATAACTATATGAAGCTCTGGAAAGGTACCAAGTTGCTTAGGCACTAATACCGCTAACCAAATTGCATTTTTCCTTATAGGCATTCTACTGGCCAATCATGCGAATATTCTATTTTAGTTGCTCTTCCCAACCAGCTTAGCTGTCAATGATGAATACAAAATTAACTGCCTATAAAACTCCAAGTATTCTGTACTTATTTAAGTAAATTAGGGGAATTTCAATAATTGAGAATTACACTTTTATGCTTATGATTAATGTCTTTCAGATCGTTACAAAACGAACATAATGCACAGCACCAAATATGTAATTTTTATATTTCGATTTAGAAGAAGGTAGACTACACCATAACAGAAGCCGGAAGCGGCCAAGAGCAATTCCTGCCAGAAGCCCTTTTGTAGCCCAATGTGCCATCCCCCAGGTAAGTGCAACGATAACGCCACCATAAGGGATGGTTTCCCTCTTAAACCATAACTCGCATGCCCTTTGCCCAAAAATAATAATCAGCATAAACAAAAACGTTTCAAAAAAATAGTAGATATACTGGAAAACAAATTTAATTATTCCTTTGGCATAGAATTCCTGAATAACTTTAAAACCGTTCCAATCTATAAATTGAGATGCCAATACAAGAATGATACATGCTGCAGTAACAAGCCATTGCCATGCTTTTATATTTCCTTTATTTTTAAAAAAGCTAGTATCATATTTATTCGCATATTTTACGATAAAAAATCCAATTAGCCCCCAAGTAACACTGGTTATTATCCAATGGCAAATATTTTGGGTTACGTCCCATTGTCCCATTGATCGCCCGTAAATAGCCGGTTCGAGCAGATACGCGTAAAGGCCCTCTGACGCAAGGCCGGCTAATGCGGCTAATGAAAATAAAAAAAGATGGAATCCCTTAGCTGTTCTATTTTCAGACATTTCATATATTCTCCTCTAAAACGATCAGTTTGCATAATTGTTTTAATTTCCATGAAGTTAAGAATTCTTTCATTGTTTTAAGTAGTTTCTATTCAACATTCATTCTTTCTGCGACTCTAAAAAATCAAAAAGGAATAGAGTACAGTCCTACAATTGCTATAATCTGAATATCAATACAGATCAAGTATAATCTTTTTCTCCATTATACTAACATTTTTCGTCTATATCAACCAAATCATGAATTAAGATCATATCTATTTCCTATATTTCAAATCATCATTCCAATCCTTTCCGACTGACTTTAAAATACTTACTTCATAAGGCCGCAGCAGCTTCTCCCGCATTTCTTCACACAGATCTTCCACATACATCCCTTGGGAAAGCCTTTGCAGCGTTTCCTGAATGATTGCGTCGGCTTTGATACCGGCGTGGTCATTGTCCAGGCACAAAACTACTTGATGGATGCCTGGATACTCTGACAGGAAGCGGAGCAAGGCAGGGAGAGCTGTACAGCCCAAAGCCAAGTAGTTATGTTTTTGCCAGCCTTTTTCTTTATGAAGGTTAATAAAGGACAGCATGTCTATAGGCGCTTCAAAGACATAGACTCGCTCTGACCCGCCGTGGTAATTAAAGAAAAATTCTTTATCTGATCCATCAACATCGCCCCGGTACGGTTTTTCGGTGAGCGTTCCCTTTTGAAAAGCCGCCCGCGCCTTGCCTGTGAAATCGTACCCGACAAAGACGGCATTATGTGTGTTGGCACTCTCATAGAGGCTGCGGTTATGTACAAAGAAAGAAATGACTTCTGAATCAATGCGGCGTTCCTGCATCAAGTAAGCATAAACACGTTTCATGTTGCGGCTCTTACCCGGCAGCACGAACGAGCGCCGTTCTCTTTCCTTTTTCAGCGTGGATCTCTCAAACTCAATCCCGTTATAATCCCTGCAGTTCAGCGTACAGACAGCATCCTGGAACCGCATATTGAAAAAGGTGCAGAGAAAATCAATTGCAGTCCCTTTGTCGCCGGTGGAGTGGTCATAGAAAATATGTCCTCGAAACTTGACGCTGTGGTTCGCCGCCCACATCCATTCTGTACCGCTCCGCTCGGACTTTTCTCCCTTCGCGTCCAGAATGCTTTTGATCTCCGTATGCGCGGCCAGATAGATTTCTTGTTCCGTAAACGGAATGAATTTTGACAAGTGAATTTCCCCCTTACATCATTTCTTCATGGTCATCGTATTGATGGCCGTGGACTTCTTTCAGTACCTTTTGTTTTTGTATCAGCTTGCGGTCGTGCCGATATTTGCGTGTCGTGCTGTCCTTGATGTTATCGCCCAGACTGTATGCAAAGGCGTTAAACAGTCCCATAACCGCGCTGACGGCCGCTTGATTTTGATAAGCCTGAATCTGATTCAGACGGAGCTGCGCGTGAACATTGCCCTCGGCCGCCGCTTCCGTGTAATACTGTTTGGCAGAAGAGAGCTTGCGTTTTGTTCCCAGACCGGCTTCATACATCATCCCAACTTTATACAGCAGATCCGCGTCAGGCTTTTCCTGCAGGATTTTCAGAAATCCGGAAATGGCGGCTGCATAGATCAGCTGAGCCTTGAGTTCATCAACAGGGGTTCCTTCCCCTTTCTGTATCATACGGGCGAACTGAAACTGAGAATAAGGATCGCCTTTCGCCGCGCTTATGGAAAACCATTGCACCGCGGCGGCATAATTCTGAGCCGTGCCGTTCCTGGAGCAAAACATCTGTGCAATTTTGCGTTCTATGCCTGCATTCGGCTGCTTAAGATCGAGAGAAATAAATCCGGAAATCGCTATCGAGTAGAATTTCTGTGCCAGTGAATCATCTATGGAAATTTCCTGTCCCGCTGAAAAAAGCACGCCCGGCTGATATGCTGCAAAGGGATTCCCTTTCTCGGCGCATTTACGGAACCAATCAACAGCGCCTTGTACGTTCTTTTCCACGCCGGTTCCTGATAACAAAGCATTGGCGGCCGCAAACTGAGCGAATTCATGCTCCAGCTTTGCCGCCGCCAAAAAGTATTGATAAGCCTTTTCGCTGTTCAATTCCACGCCAATACCACCCCGGTGCATTTTCCCCAGCGCGTGCCGCCTTGTAATAGGACTCAGCAACCGCATAATCCTGCTGGATACCTTCTCCCGCGTAAAACATTTTTCCCAAACGGTATTTGGATATGCCCTCCGTCAGCGGAAAGCCAGAGCCATTGATATGCTTTCCCGTAATCCCGGGGAACCCCTTGACCGGCGTATTCTATCCTCCCCAAAGTGTACATCAGAAAAGCGGCGTCTTTCCTTCCTGAGAATCCTGCCTGTTCGACCGTTCCGTCGTCGACGGAACGGCCCATATCAAAGCCATAGCTCTTTTCAACCGATGCCCGGAAATCCCAATAGGCGTCCAGGCAGTATTCCTTGCCTAATTCCTGATTCTTTTCAATACCGATGCCATAGAGGTACATTTTTCCCAGCTCGTATTTTGCAAAGGAATGCCCGGCCGCAGCTGCAAGTCCGTACCACATTTGTGCCTGCTCATAATCCTGCTCCACGCCGTTCCCATAGAAGTATTTCTTCGCCAGATCATATTTGGCCTTTACATCCCCATTCATTGCTTTACCGAAACACTCTTCAAAGCTGTCCACAACCTTATTTTTAGATGGCTTTCTTCTTTCCCAATCTTTGTCATTGCCGGCATCGGAAACCATAGCAGCGGATGCGGAGTCCGGTTCAAAAGGATTTTCTTCGTTCTGGGGCGGCATCCAATCGAGCCGCTCATCCGGAGCAGACAGGAAAAAGGATGCATCGTCGGAAATGGAATCTTCGGCACTCGTCATAGAGCTTTGCCGATTCTCACCGGTAACCTGCAGGTCACTCGGGGCTGTTATGGTAATCAAAGATCCGTCCAGTTCGGGAGCGTTTTTACTGAGCGAGATCGCTGCGCGGATAATCTTATTCTTAATGCTGTCAAACTCACGGTTCTTGATGATCGGGCCGATATCTTTCGGGTCGTTCCGGTACATCCTTTGCAGGTCCTTGTGATCTTCACAATAGAGTTCATAAAGCTGCCGGATGGCCGGAGTTTCCGCAAGCCTGGACATGATGTCTTTTACTTCTTTCCGGATATCAAGGTCTTTTATCCGGCCATATTGCGGCCTTCCGGGCCTGTCCTTCAGCTGATCACCCAAATGGAGAAGCTTTTCGCAAAGGGAGTCTATTTGCTTCCTGTTCAGCTGATCGGAGGAGCCGTTACGGATATCCGATAGAATATCGTCGATCTTTTGTTTCAGGCTGTCCCGGATCTCCGTCTTATGCTCATAAATATGCCGCCTTTCATCGGCGAAAATCACCTCTGAAAAAGCGGCTTTCATTTCGTTAATGCCGGACACATTCAGGTGGCCGACTTTCGGATCATTGGTAAATACAAAAAGGTGGATATGTGGATGATGGGTTGTGCTGTGCATCCCCGCGTACCAGTGAAGATCAGACACGGGGATGTTGGACGCTTTTGCAATGACATCGATTTTCTGCAGGACAAAATTGCGCCAGGGCTTTTGATGATCATACCCCAGCGCGGCGGCATCCTCCCGCCGCAGGGAGATAACATGCGTCCAGATATTTCCTTTGCAGCTTGCAATTTCCTCCTGGGCTTTCCGGATATCTACATTCGACTCAGAAGAAAAAAGACCGTGTTCTCCAACACGGTCAACTCCGGGACGTTTCCCGACATATTCAATAAGATTTTTTGCTTTCACAAGATCGACGGCAAACCCAAACCTATTTCCGCAGCGTATGAAATGAGTTCCGACGCATTTCCGATCGTAGGGTTAGCTTTGAAGTCCTGATATTCCGGACTCTTTTTTGCTTCCGGTATTTCCCACAAGAGATTCGCAATGGTTTTCATCTGCTTGCCGGTCGCGGGCCGTGCGGCAACCTCGGCACTAAGCTCCAGCGGATCAAGGTTTAAAGCGGTAACTTCTTCGCCGTTCATGGTAGTCTGATTTACATTCAGCTCCACATTTTCCCGCGTACCAACGTAATTGACAAGGCCCATGGCGGCATCCTTCGTCATGGCATGTTTTCCGTCCGCTTTCTCACCGGCTCGGGCAATGTGAAAGTAGCGAGAGTTTAAGACCATACTGAGGTCCAGACCTTTTTCGTCCATGAACTGCTGCTTAGTGCTTCTGGCGAGTGAGCCATCCGCGTAGAAGTAATACCACTTGCCGTCAAGCTGAAGCCATTTTCCTGCAATCATATTGCCGTAGGTATCAAAGTAATATCGTTTGTTGTTGCCGTCTGCACCTAAATCCCAAAAGCCAACCAATATCTGGTTGCCGGAATAGAAGTGCCAGTTTCCTGCATCGTCCTTTACCCAGCCGGTTTTCAGCGTTCCATCCGTATTAAAGAAATACTTTACGTTATCAATGGTCTGTGTGCCAGTGACAGCTTTGCCGTCCTTGTAGTAGAGGTACTGTCCGTCGTCATTCTTAGCCCACCCCTGCGCAGTCGCAGGTTCAATGGTCAGCTTAATGTAGCGGTGGAGCATGGCACTGGCCTCGGCACGGGTAGCGTTTGCGGTGGGATTGAACTGATTGTTCTGTTTGCCCATTACGATGCCCGCCTGCTGCATGACCGTGACCGCTTTTGCATAAGCCCTGCCGATCTCTTTTGCATCCGCAAAAGTGACGGCAGTGCGGGTTATCGGCAGGATGTAGTCAGTGGCTTTTGCATAATTTTGCAGAATCACCGCGATTTCCTGCCGGGTGATTGCCCCGTCAGGGGTAAACTGGTTGCCAATGACGCCTTGAATAATGCCCTTGCTGTATGCCCACTCAATATAGGGCAAACAGTAAGAATCTGCTTTCACATCAGTAAAGCTGCTGACGGCGTAGGCTTTGGTATCCACGCCTGCCAGCCTGCCGAGGGCGGTGACAAAATCACCGCGCGTGATAGCGGCGTCGGGCGAGAACTTGCCCTCTGCATTGCCGCCGAATAAACCGCGCCCGACCACATAGTCAATGCTCTCCTTTGCCCAATGCTTCTCTGCATCCGTAAATTTTGCCGACGGAGCCGTGTAACCCACGCCGTACACCGAGAAATGATTGGTACTGAATATCACTCTCCCGCTGTTTGCGTCATAAAAGGAATCGGCGATATGGTTGAGATTACCCTTAGCATCCACGTACACGGCATAGAGATAGCCTTCCGCCTCGTTTTTGCCCGGCTTCGTGGGAATGGAAAGTGCCGCGCTGCCGTTGCCGAGGCTTATGATATTCACGGTTTTTCCATCCTTCACGGTGGTCAGCATAATGTCGTAGGAATTGCGAACGCCTTTAACCGTCACCGGCTTCGCCGTAAGGGTTACATTTCCCGTGCCCTGCTTTTGCAGCCCCGCCAGTGCCTGCGCATCAAAATTCAGAGAAATGGATGCGCCCGTAAGTTCAAATTGCTTTGCGCCCGCGCTTACCAGCCGGTTCAGAGCGGCGCGCTCCAGCGTAAAGGTCATCCCTGCGGCTGCGGGAGTATCCAGCGAAAGCCTTACACCTACGCCGTAAGCGGAGCGACTCTGCGCTTTGGCGTCCGTCTGCGCTTGTTCGAGAGCGGCTTTCACAAGGCTGTCGGTAACGGTGAAGGTTTTCTGCGTATTTGCTCCCGCCACCTTGCCCGTTACGCTGCCGACGGTGGGCTGGTTCGGCTGTACAGTTGCGGGAATGGTAACGGTTGGGGTGGAGCTTCTGCCGGAATCATTGCCTCCGGAATTACTGCCGCCTGTATATGTCCAGTGAGCATATACGGTATCATCGCCTGGGAACACGGTGCTTGTGCTGATCTGCGTTCCTCCGCTTGCGGCTGTGAACCAGCCGACAAAGGAATAGCTTCCGCTGCGTGTCGGGGTAGGCAAAACAGAAAGTTTTCCGTCGTTGCCTGTCGGCATGGTTGTGGAGGAAACACTGCCGCCGTTTGCGTCAAAGGTGATGACGTATGATGTGCCCGGAGTGTAAGAAATGGTATCTGAAACCAGCACGTAACCATTGGTAAATTTCACCTGTGCATACACGTTGCCCTCCGGACCCGTGTAGGTGTCACTTGTCTGCCCCTCAACAGCGGTTTTAACCATTTTTTTCAATGTTAGTTTAAAGCTTCCCCCGGAATTACGAAAAGAAATATATACCTGAGACAAAGGATTGGTCCAAACATAGGAACCATCCCCCTGCAGGACTCCATCGCAGTATTGAATATCACCTGTTATTTGAGAGAAAATCAGCTGATCCCCTGCTCCAAAACCATAGTAGTATAGTAATAAATTATCATCGACGGACCATTTTTTTGATGCTGTGTCATAGGTGCCACCAAAAGCATAAGCTGCTGAAACCTCCTCCGTTCCTGCATTTCCGCCTACTACAGTGAGGTCTTCAACAGAAACATTGTACCACTGATAGCTCTGTACACCCTCAGGATTATTTGTGACCACGGTGGGATTTTCCGAGGTTGGCTGTGTCGTAATCTGATTATACCATGTAAAACTTACAGTAATGGAAATATTACCATCCGGCATATTAAATTCACGACTGCTTCCGCTTCCTCCTGAAGTATTTAAGTAACTGCTTCCAGTATTTGTTCCTCTGACAACTAAAGAAGTATACCTGTAATTTGTATTCGGATAAAATGTTACAGTAACCGGATCATCCACCTTTGCCGAGGTCACATCCTCACCATGAACCTGCACGGTATAGCTGCCGTTCACAGTTGTTAAGGCTTCTATACTATAGGAAGGAATTTCACCGTTACACTGCAAAACGGTCAGCTGTCCTGCATTTTTTGAGATATAGTCACAACTTTTCTCTTTTCTGTTGTGAGAAGAGAGTAAATCACCGTTATTTGTGGTTACGGTATAATAATCATATCCTTCTGCAATTGGAAAGAAAGTGGTGGCTCGAATGATATAACTTCCGGAAGCGGGTGCATAAAATGTGCCGCTTTCGATCATAAGTTTTCCATTCCCTCCATAAACGGTATTGTTACTCCCCGGCTGATACGTACCATTCCCTTTCAGCAGGACAGTTGCCTGATTATAATCTGTAAGCTGAACTGCTTCATTTTGACCGCTGCCGTCTATGGTATGACTAGCGGCGTCCAGAATATATGTTGTTCCCTGCGGCCCTTCAAAAAGAAGCATGCCGTTCACATCATTTGTGAGTGTCACCGTGATGATGCCGTCACTTTCCTGAACTGTTGCCACGCTCGAGAGACGACTTTGTAAGGTTGCTAGATCTGTTGTATTGATATTGTAGCTACTACCAGTAGCTATCAGTGTGTTCTTGCCGTAGTAAACGGTTTTGCCCACCCAGTCGCTTTCTTCGCCGCCGGAGCCGCCGCTTGTCACTGTCAGCGGAATCTCCACCGGCGTGCTGGCAAAGTCGGTTTCGTTATCGCCGTTGTATTCCTCGTTGAACAGCTTGAGGGTGTAGTCGCCTTGCTCAATATCGCCCGGCACGGTAAAGCTGGCAGTACTGCTCCCACCGCCCGTTTCCAAATCAACCAGCTTGCCATAGTACAGCACTTCATCGCTGCTATCGGTCAGCACGGCGGAAACATATTTGTTGGCGCCGGTTTTCGCGTCGGTGTAGGGGATGTTCACCGTTCCGCCCGGTGCTGCGTTGATGGAGTCTTTATTGGTAACGTTCAAATTCAGGTTGCTTGTGTTCGTATCCTCCATCGTAAATTTCACCGCGCCAGTCGGCTGCTCCGCAGCCGACAAAGATGCGCTCACCGTCGTGGGCTTTGCGCTTGCTCCGCTTGCGGCAGATGCGAAGAGGACAGATGTCAGATCTAAATGAAAAGCGGGGCGAATGGCACAGAGGTTACCAAATACGCCGAAGCCGTGCGCGTTGACGGAGCTGCTGTGGTCGATGACCGCCGCGTCGTTAACAGTGCTACCCGGCGACCGCAGCCACCAATAGCCGCTATATTTGCGTATGCCTTCGTCCAACCGGTTTGCTTCGTTTACCGACAAAGGCCAAAAGTGAGCGTTGGGTACATCATCTCCGGCAACTTTGTCGGAGTTATCATTGTACCATGCATCACCCTCCAAATCCCGATCAATAACCAGCGCCTGTTCCCCGGGTGACAGATTGCCATAGGCCGCATCCATCGCGTCTTGCAGGTCAGAGCCACTGTAGTGGTTGCTGCTGTCATGGAATTGTGTGGTGCCGTAACCGCCGCCCGCATCGCCGTTTTTCAGCAGCAGCGTGATAATATCGGCATTATCGGTTTTTACACCATTCTCTTTGTCCCCGATGACCAACCACTCGTGCCCGCCAAAGCCGATAACACTGACATCATTTCCGTTCAATATAAAATTCGGGGTTCCGCCCTGTATCGCCGCGTTCAGGGCAACAGGCATGTCAGGAGTAGTAATCTCCACGGTGACAACCGGTAGTTCTACACTCTCTGCAAGCGTGTAGGCTTTCTCCAGCACCGGCGTAAAGACATAGGTTCCCATGGTCTCCGGGTCATAGGATGGTCCCGAAGTCCACTCCAGCACCGGTACAGATACCGTTTTCCATGTGCTGCAGGTATCGTCCGCACCGCTGTTGCCCAAGGCAAGGGCGGAGCCTGTAGCGGATTGTACCCGCAACAAATCCCCATGGTCAGACGGCTGTGCGTCAGACGGCGTCCCGTTCTGCTGTGTGTCCGCAGCGGAGCCGGGCGCATTGTTGCCGCTGACGGAATCCTCACCGGTCGTATCGCCGTCCTGCAAATTAGTGTCCGCAGTATTCTCCTGTGCCGGTGTTCCGGAATCCTGCGCGCTGCCGGAATCGCTGCCAGCCTGCTCTGCGGCGGTTTCCACCTCTACCGTCGCCATCAGGGTGGCTGGAAGATTTAAGTTCTTCAAAGTGGTGCCGATGGGCTTTGTTTGGTTTGCCACGCTGTCCTCCAGCGGTTCAAAAGCGGTGATTGTGCCGCCCCCGTTTTCGCCCACCGCAAACACCGTCTGCGGCAGCGTTCCCAGCGCCAGTAGCATTGCCAGCCCAAAAGCCGCCAACCGTTTGCCGGGCTTATTCTTTGTTATGTTCATTTGTTCGTTTCCTCCGTTTCGTTCAAGGCGCTTTGCGCCGTTTGTTTTTGCCATATCATCCGGTTCTGCGGCAACTGCTCCCCGCCGCCACAGGGGCTGCGCGGCTCATGTCCCCGCAAGTCCTCCAAAAAAAGGTGAAACCGGCTTGAATCTCGCTGATTCAGCCGGTTTTTCGCAGGTTTGCCTGTCGCTAATTCATTTTAACATAGATTTGGAGAAACGAATCATTTATCAAGGGTTATATTTTGGCTACTCTTTGGCGGCGCTTCCACAAGACGATAGCCGCTGCCTTGCTCCGACTCGATGAAAACAGGTGCGTTTTCACCCAGCTTTTCCCGCAGCTTACGGATATGCTGGCGTACCGGCCGGGTGTCCACCGCCTCCATACCCCATACCAGCTCATAGAGCTGCGCGCTGGTTGTAAACTGCCCCGGCCTTGAAAGCATGGTTTCCAAAAGGGACAGCTCTTTGGGCGTCAGCAGCAAATCCTGCCCGGCAAGATATGCCCGCCCGGCGGCGGGGTTCAGCTCCAGCGAGCCAAGGCGCAGAGACTTCGGCTCCGTTTGTGTCATTTTGGGGCGGCGCAGGATTGCCTCCACCCGCGCCAGCAGCTCCGCAATCAGATAGGGCTTTGTGATGTAATCGTCACCGCCTGCCCGCAGCCCCGCAACGATATCCTCCGGAGTGTTCATGGCGGTGAGAAACAGAATTCTCGGGGCGCTTTGCCCGAATATCTGCCGACAGTAGTCCAGTCCGCTACCGTCCGGCAGGATGATATCCAGCAGAATCAGATCGGGGATTTCCCGCTGCGCCAGCGCGCGGCCTGCCTCCAGCGTATCCGCCTCCAGCACACGGTAACGCTCCGACTCCAGCGCCATACGGTTGGTGCGCAGAATGGCGGGGTTATCCTCGATCATTAAAATCGTTGCGTCATTCCTCACTTGGGTTCTCCTTCCCGACCGGCAAAGTGAAACACACTGTGGTTCCGCCGCTGCCGCTCTGTATCGTCATACTGCCGCCATGCTCCTGTACAATCTCCTTGCAGATGGCAAGACCAAGACCGGTGCCGCCGTTTCCCGAAATACCCCGCTCAAATACATGGGGGAGCAGGTCGGGCGGTATCCCTTTGCCGCTGTCGGTGACCTCAAACACGGCGCAGTCATGTTCCCTGTCAACCCTTGCCAAAACAGCAATCACCTGATTGTGCGCCTGCCGGTTGGCGTTGGTAATCAGATTCAGCAGCACCTGAAAAATGGCGTCCGTGTTCACCCGCAAGGGAATGTGAGCCGGGCGGCATTCCACGGTGATTTGGTTGCGGTGCCCCCGACAGATGGGTTCGCAGAAAGCCGCCGCCCGTTCCAGCAGTGTCCCCGCGTGGGTATCCGTCAGGGTAAGCTGCCGTTCTTTTTCGATCGCCACCGCCATCAGCTGTTCCACCAGACGGCCCAACCGCACCGCCTCCTGCTGGATGTCATCGAGGTTGCGCTCCGTATTTTCATCCAGGCTGTTTTTATGAAGCTGTATCAAGGTTGTGCCCGCGCAGTTGCTGATGACGGCAAGGGGCGTTTTCATTTCATGGCTGATATTGCCCAAAAAGTCGGTTTTGGCCCGGTTCAGCCGCTCCAGCATTCGGTTGGTTTCCCGGATTTCCCGCTCGCTTTCCCGAACAGCACTCAGTTCCTGCTCTGTGCGGGAAAAACCCATGACCAGCGCCAGCATATTGACGAACAAAAACACCGTCATGCCCACCGCCTGATACGGCAGCCCGAACAGCAGCAGCGCCCGCTGGTGGGCGAAAATATCCGCCGCTGAAAGCGCGGCAAAGATCAAGAGGCCAATCAGCAGAAGCCTCCGCTCCGGCCTTGACAGTGCGGAGGACAGCGTTCCCCGCAGGAAGCGCCACAGCACCGTGAGCAGCAGATAGCCAACGAAGCTGATATAGGCCAGCGAAAGCTCTACGGGATACCGGGTAAATACGGTAGTTGGGGCAAGGCTGATAAACAAAACACAGCCGCCGCAAAACGCAAGGAAACCGCGCACTGCCCATTTGCTTGCCGCACCGGGGAACAGGCTGGCGATATACAGGGATGCAGACAAGGCCATCAGGCAGGTGTCTATGTAAGACAGCCGGATTTCCAAAGCCCAGCTCAGTTCCGGCAGCAATATTGGTAAAATACCGGGGCTTACGATGCGAAAAGCGATACAGGCGCAGACCAGCGAAAACCAAAGCAGGTATCTGTAGCTTTTGAAGAACAGAAACAGCCCGAAGAAAAACAGCATAATCACAGTCAGCGCAGCGGCCACCGCAGTGGTGCGGATGATGTCCAGCTGCTCGTTTCGCACGATGTTGCCCACATGCCCGATATCCACCGGGTACAGGCCCCCGCCGTCCGCATGGACGAAGTTGGAATAGTGGAAGATGATCTCGGTTGTTTCCCCCTGCGGCATAAACGCTTCCACAAAGCGCGCTGTCTTGGGCACAGCATTTTCTGCGCTGTCACCGGGAACGCCGACGGCGGTGTATTCCTTTCCGTCGATGAACAGGCGCTGGGCATAGGAAGGGTTCTTTGCGGCGATGGCGTATACCTCGCCGGACGGGAGTTTCAGCAGCATCCGGAGTGTGCCGTAGTCTCCCTGTGCACCGTCCGTTCTGTCGTAGAGTACGCCGTCCACAGAAATATTCCCAGCGGTGAAATCCTGCGGGGTATAAAATACTCCCGCGTATATGGTTATAGAACTGGTGGATTCCGTAGCGACCTGCGCAACCGTATTGTCAAAATCAAACTCTGTCAGATCGGTAAGCCCCGGCTGCTGTGCGTTTACAACCTCAAAGTTTACCGTGCAAAGTCGGGTGACGAGCACACATACCAGCACAGCCGCCAGCAGATATACCGTCACGGAAAGCAGCCATTGATATTGTTTTGCATGATTTTTCTGTCCAGTGCTCACAGTGACTTCACCTCCCCACTGATACCGCATGCAGCCAAGCTGCATTAAACGATCGTTTATATGATTTTATTATACAGTGAAATACCAATTTCAGTCAACCTTTTGCATCCATAGATTTCCTATGTGGTTTATGCTACAATTTGAAAATAAAGGAGGTGTAAGCGTGAGTAAAATGGATGAGAAAACAAGAGAAGTAAAAAAGCTGTCGATGATTCCCTGCTTCATGAAGGTGTTCTGTGAGCAGGGACTGGACGGCGCTTTTATGCGCAAGCTGGCCTCCGCCTCCGGTGTATCACTGGCGCTTCTATATCAATATTTTGAGAACAAGGACGACATCATCCGGCAAAGCACCGCCCATTACCATGAGCGGATACAGCAGGAGCTTACCGCCGTGATTATCGGCTCTATCGACCGGCCGGAGGAAATGCCCGGCGTGATACTGGACTATGTGGACAGTGTGATTGACATCTGCCGCTTTTTATTGCAGGTGATGGCGCACCCGACCTACTGTGCCATGATGGAGGAAACCGGGCAGCGGGTGACGGCGCACATCATGCAGGTTGCTGAAGTACTTCGGGAAAAACGGGGGCTGAGTGAAGAAACGGCGGTTGGAGTGGCTTTTCTACTCAACAGCATTGTCAATGATTATATCCTGAAAAAATCGAGAGAGAACTTTTTGGCGCAGTTTGGGGCCATACATCATCAGGTGACTTGCATTTCGCGGCTCTCAGACAGCTTTCAAAGTATTTGATTCCGATGTTGATGGAATATTCCGGATCAGTGATTCCGTTATGCCTTTGCGGGTACTCCGTATTCAGAGGACTCTCGCTGCACTACATGGGGTCGTTGCCGGTCCCTCCGCTCTCGTTCTGCATGACGGCCATTACGAGGGAAGCATACTGAGGAATGCCGTATTGAGAGCAGTATTGGACAATCAGTCCTTCATAAGCTGTTACCTGTTCCGACACCGTGGACGAGGAGTTCTGAATAACAACTATGTTTCCATAGCCGCCATAACCGTCTCCTGTGTTGTCGGGTCGGAACGGTAGCCGAAGATACCGCTTCCGGAGCTTCGGGACGTAGAGGCCGCTGGTTTGAATCCCGTCACCTCGACCATGGAAAAAGGGTCCGCAGATGCGGGCCCTTTTTTGTATGGGCAAAGCGAATGGCAAGCAGAAACAGCCAGTTGCTCCATAGACTGAATCATAGGAAACAACAGTATGTCGCTGCCAAATGTATAGTGATGAAGATCAAACATGAAATTAAGCTTCTTCACTTCAGCAACAAATGAAACATATGATGAAACAGGATTTCTTTGATCTATCTAGTTCCATAGCCTAGATTTAGCACAGCGCCTCATAGATTCCAATTACGAAAGATGGAGGATATAAAATGTCCGATATTGCTTTACAAATAGAGCGTACTTTAGATGGTTCCATTGCTGTTTCCGGCAATGTTATTTTTGATTCAGTAGTTTACTCTTCCGGAGATATAAGCTATAATCCAGCGACGGGTGTAATAACTTTTAATGAACCAGGCCGCTATGTTGTCGATTGGTGGGTTGCCACTCAATCGTCGCAATCAACAAACGGTATGGTTTTTGCATTATCATCATCACAGGGCGATTTCCTGGTAGGTAATTCGCCAAATAAGACAGATGAAGTTGTTGGAGTAGGTATTATTGATGTGACCGCGGCGCCAGCCACATTATCTTTAGTCAATTCGAGCACAAGCACAATATTCTTATCCCCACCCGTTCCAATTAAGGCGACTCTTGTCATAGTTGAAGATGATTTATCTTCAGGCGGGCCTACCGGCCCGACTGGTCCGACAGGAGCAACCGGCGATACCGGCCCGACCGGCCCAACCGGTGCGGCAGGAGCCGCGGGAGCGACCGGCGCCACTGGCCCAACTGGCCCGACTGGAGCCGCAGGTGTGACCGGGGATACCGGCCCAACCGGTGCGGCGGGAGCCGCAGGTGCAGACGGCGCCACTGGCCCAACCGGTGCGGCGGGAGCCGCAGGTGCAGACGGCGATACCGGCCCGACCGGCGCGACGGGAGCCACAGGCGCGACCGGCGATACCGGCCCAACCGGTGCGGCAGGAGCCGCAGGTGCAGACGGTGCCACCGGCCCGACCGGCGCGGCGGGAGCCGCGGGCGCAGACGGCGATACCGGCCCGACTGGCCCGACTGGAGCCACAGGTGTGACCGGGGATACCGGTCCGACCGGTGCGGCAGGAGCCGCAGGTGCAACCGGCGATACCGGCCCGACTGGCCCGACTGGAGCCGCAGGTGTGACCGGGGATACCGGTCCGACTGGCGCGGCAGGAGCCGCAGGCGTAGACGGCGATACTGGCCCAACCGGCCCGACTGGAGCCACAGGTGTGACCGGGGATACCGGTCCGACCGGTGCGGCAGGAGCCGCAGGTGCAACCGGCGATACTGGCCCAACCGGCCCGACTGGAGCCACAGGTGTGACCGGGGATACCGGTCCGACCGGTGCGGCAGGAGCCGCAGGTGCAACCGGCGATACCGGCCCGACTGGCCCGACTGGAGCCGCAGGTGTGACCGGGGATACCGGTCCGACTGGCGCGGCAGGAGCCGCAGGCGTAGACGGCGATACTGGCCCAACCGGCCCGACTGGCCCAACTGGAGCCGCGGGAGCGACCGGGGATACCGGCCCGACTGGCCCGACTGGAGCCACAGGTGTGACCGGGGATACCGGTCCGACCGGTGCGGCAGGAGCAACCGGGGATACTGGCCCAACCGGCGCGGCAGGGGCCGCAGGCGCAGACGGCGATACTGGCCCAACCGGCCCGACTGGCCCAACCGGACCTACGGGTGACACCGGCCCGGGAAACGCAATTATGGCTGTTACAAGCGCTGGTGGCTATACTCTTGAAACCAACTCAAGTGGTGAGCCGTCACAAATTGGCTTGTTAGGGCTAAATGCTTCTCAATATCTTTCCCCAGGCGGGACGCTTTCGCCAATTACAATTGAGTCCTATTTAGTGCTGCCAGTTCCACGTGACGGCTTAATCAGTTCGGTTGCAGCATATTATATTGTTACAGAAAATAAAACCCTCGGCGAAGACTCTGCTGTGAGAGCGGAGGTCTATATAGCATCACCTGGGAGTACAACTTTTACAGCATCGGGGGCGGCTGTTTCGATGTCACTCCCCGGTTCTGTCACCGAGAATAGTGTTATGTCAAGCACACAGACGATAGACCCACCTGTCGCTGTTAGCGCGTCTGATATGATTGCTGTCATAGTATCACTGAGTAATAGTTCAACTTCAGGTTCAGCGTCATTCGTTTCATGTATGAATGTATCAATTGCTATCACTTAATAAACCATTTATGAATATAGAATACCACTAAACGTATTCATCACAAAAAGCGAATTGCCAGCCTTTTCAGGGCTGGCAATTCGCTATTATATTTAATATAATAAGTCAGTTTACAGGGAACTACACGCAGAACGTGAAACCGGCTGTTGTAAGTTTGAGGACGGATTGGCGCTGAATCAGCAGTACCCGCTTTCCATCGTCTGTGAATGATACTGCGGTGGCACAGGCAATACTGGTTTTACCAACACCGTCTTTTCCGGTGTGAAAAAGGCACCTGCAAATATATGGTCGGACAAATCTTCCATATACATCCTTTCCGAAAGCCTTTTCAGCGTTACCTGAATGATCACATCGGCTTTGATACTGGCGTAGTCATTGAGGGCCTCACTGCGTAGAGCGTGCATTATTGGAAGGTCTCTTTTTTTCAAGATCGGACAGTGCGACACGAAGAAAGCTTTTGTCCACCCATTTTTCAATAGGAAAGTCTTTCCCTATATAACCGTGATCATAAAGAAATCTTTTCTGGCCTTCCAACGCCAACATACCTTCCTTGGAAAATCCGGGCATCAGATGCTTGTGAAAATCACGCGGCAGCGCTGTTGCAATTTCACCGGGTGTCGCGTGAAGCTGCTTGGAAAAGAGCGCCAGAGTTCCGGAAAGGTTTGTTTTCGCCCATTCTGCGGCCAAAATTGTTTGTTTGAGATACTCTACAACTATTTCCGGATTTTCGTCCGCCAGTTGTTTGCTGACCGTCAAGATATGCGGGTATTCGCCGCAGACGGTAGAAATCGAACCAGGGTGCGCACCAAACTCAAAAATTGTCTTGAATTTTCCTGACAACATCAGACGCAGGGCACGAACACCAATATTGATATCGGACTCGCTGGCCGGAATTTCCACAAATTCGACCTCGGCAGCGCCAGCTTCTTATGGCGCAGTTCCTCCACATAATCGACAGGAGAATCCACGCGTGTCAGGTTGTCATATTACGGGCGGCGGTTACAGGTAATATTCCAGCTCGTAGGTTTTTTCGCTGAACAACTGGGTGTAAATTTCTTTCTTGATATTAAAAAAATCCTCTTTGTTCCGGCTCCTCGGTCTTGGAAGGTCAACGTGGAACACCCGTTTGATCTCTCCAGGCCGGCTGGAGATCACCACTACCTTGTCCCCGAGGTAAATCGCTTCATCAATGTCGTGGGTCACCAGCACCATTGTCTTTTTTTCCGCCTTCCAGATGCGCAGAATTTCGTTCTGCATTCCCATCCTGGTAATGGCGTCCAGTGCGCCGAAGGGTTCGTCCAGAAGCAGTACCTTCGGATCGGTCACCAGGCTTCTCGCAATGCTGGCCCGCTGCTGCATGCCGCCCGACAGCTGCGCGGGAAAGGCTTTTTCAAACCCCTTTAGGCCGACCAGCTCAATATGGCGCTGCACAAGGTCCTTTCTTTCCTTCTTACTCACCGTTTTACGCGAAATTCCAAACCCGACATTCTTTTCAACGGTAAGCCAGGGAAACAGCCTGGACTCCTGAAAGATCAAACCGCAGTCCCCGGAGGAATCGGTGATTTCCTTTCCGTCCAGACGGACGCTGCCCTGCGTCGTGCTTTCCAAACCTGCTATAATGCGCAGCAGCGTACTTTTTCCGCACCCGCTGGTTCCGACAATACTGATGAACTGACCATCCTCAAAGCCGATGTTGATATCCCGCAGCACTTCCATCTGCTGCCCGTCAATCGTAAACTCCTTATGCAAATGATCCACCTGTATAAGAGGATCTGTGTTATTCTGTGGCATGACGGTTTATCCTTTCGTTTAATTGTAACCGGGATTTTCCGCCGCCGGTTATGGCGGCGGGCCCCGGCCCGGTGGCCCTGTTCACTCTCACTGCTTTCGCTCCGTAAGGCGCCAGACCAGAATGTGCCGCTCAAGCAGCGAGAGGACCTGGTTTAACAGGAGACCTACGATTCCGATTGCGATGATTCCCATGATCACGATGTTCATGCGAAACGCTTCTCGCGCGTCATTCATCATATTGCCGATGCCTCCGGAAGTGACGCCGAATATTTCGGCGACCACAACGAACATCCACGAATTGGAAAGACTGATGCGGATTCCCGTAACAATGGACGGCAGCGCGGAGGGAAAGACAATCCGTCTGAAAATCTGAGAATTTTTTAAATTGAATATCCGGCCTACCTCAACAAAGTTCCGGCCGGCGCTGTGGATTCCCTGATAGGTATTCAATACTGCGGGAAAAAACGCGCCGACCGCGATCAGCATGATTTCCGACAAATCGCCGAATCCAAACCAAATGATAAAAAGCGGAATCCATCCCACAATGGGGACATTCCGCACGGCATGGAAAAACGGTGAAATGATCCGGTCTGCCCGCGCGGAAACGCCGGTCAGAATGCCCAGAAAGAGCCCCGCCAGCGACCCGTAGAGAAAACCTTGCATCACGCGGCTGAAGCTCACCAGAAGATTTTCCAACAAAAATCCGTTCTGAAGGGATTCCACGATCGTATCATAAACCTCTCTCGGAGAAGACACCAGGCTGCTGCCTGGCGACGCGTGGAACCACGCCAGTACGATCAGGAACGGCAGCACCAGTCCCATTGCCGTTTTGCGGATGAATTGGCTATGCTTCAAAGGATTGTACCCCCTTTCATAATTCCGATGCTTTATTCGGAGGAGCGATATGTGGTACGCCAGCGAAGGACATGCCGCTCGATCCGGTTCACGACCAGGTTCATCAGGAAACCTATGATACCGATGACAAAAACCATCGTGTACACAACGTCATATTCAAACATGGTGCGCGAATAATTCATCAGATACCCCACTCCCAGGCTGGCGGCCACCATTTCCGCGCCCACCACGGTCATCCACGAAAGGCTTAGCCCTGTTTTCAGACCGGTGAAAATCGAAGGCATCGCCTCCGGAATAATGACCTCAGTAAACCTACGGAAATAACCGACGCCAAAAATTCTGGACACCTCCAGATGCTCCGGCGAAACGCTCTTTACGCCGTCATAGGCATTGACCACCATCACATAAAACGTACTCAGGCCGATAAAAACAATCTTGAATTCTCGGCCGATGCCAAAAAGCAGAATCAAGAAGGGAAGCCACCCGAAAAGGGGAATCTGGCGTATCGCCTGAATGAGCGGATGAACAAGGCGGTCGACGGTCCGGAAAGTCGCCATCAGGGCACCGACCGCGATTCCTCCGAGAACCCCCCAGGTGAATCCCAGAAGGACGAGAGAAAGGCTGACCCTCAGATTCTCCCACAGAACTCCGCTTACGGCCAGTCTGATAAGGCACTGTAACACGCTTTCGGGCGGCACAAGCAGTTGGGGAGGAACCAGGGAAAAAATCGTCGTGACCTCCCATACCGCCAAAACCAACGCCGGTAAAAGAAAGCCCGGCAGGATCCGTTTGATCCAAGATTCGGGCACGTCCGGCGTTCCCCTTTGCCGCACCGTCTTATGAATTTTTTCTGTAATATGCTCGAACGCCGGCGCAGGCGGGGAAGCCTGCCCGTTTCTCTGGTTGGTACTCATGTTCGATTCCCTTCCTTTCCCTTTTTTTTCCGCGGATTTTCCGACGGCCCTGGGTTCGGACTCACTGCAGCGCCTGTTTGAGGAACCGGTCGTCGACCCATTCCTCAAGGGAGAAATCCTTTTCGATATATCCATGCTTTAATAAGAATTCCTTCTGAATTTCAAGGGCGGCAAGTCTTTTTGGAGACAGGTTCGGCACGAAGTCGTATTCCTTTAATTTCCGCACGATATTTTCAAGATTGGATTCGCCGGTCACTTCAAAAAACGTTTCGGCGGCTTCGCGGGCGTTATCCCTGATCCACTTTCCCGCTTTCACGGATGCCCGAAGCCATGCTATTGGGATCTCGGGATATTTTTCGGCAACCTCGGTGCTGACAGTCACCACCGTCGGCGTGTTGGCAACCTGCAGCGTCCAGTCGGGATGATCGGCAATGCGATGGATGACCGTCACCAGCCCCTTCTCCTCAAGCGGCTTCGATTGCCCCGGCCTTGCGTAGATCGCGTCCACGCGTCCGTCCAGCAGGGACTGCCCGTCCCGCCAGACCTGCGTCCTCAGCTTGCCCCCGCCCCAAAGGGCAACGGGATTTTTGGCAGGCTCCAGCTTTTCCCACGAGGGGTCCCCGGCTTTTCCCTCGGATTCCGGCAGGTCGACGAGCGTCACCTCGTCCTCTCTCAGCCCGTCGAGCCGCAGGGTCAGGAGGATAGCGCGGTGCGCCGTTGCGCGCGCGAAGTCTACCCGGTCCGGCTTCGCGCGCAGAGAAAGGCCGATCCGTTTTCCCCGCAAATCCGCGATCGTATGTATCCCGTCCCTTGCCCTCACGACAAGCTGTCCGCCGGACCGGCTAAACGAAGTGGTGGCGATCAGCTTGTTTACCGGGGAAAGGGATCTTGCCCAAAGCGGCGGAATGCACCCGCCATCGCGGAAAAGATTTGGATGGATCGACGTGAAATGCGCCAGCCACTCGCTTTTGGGTTGCTCGCGCAGGAAGCGGGGCGCAGCACCTGCCTTCTCAAGTTCTTCCGCAAGCCAGCCTTTCTCAACGGCGATATGGGACGCGACGATCAGCGGGCAAATAGTATAAAATACTTCTCTTTTTATGGTCATGGTTTCCCTCCAGTTCTCGGTATAACAGGTCTTTCTCAGGCTTTGATGCTTGATCGGTCGAGGTGGCGGTCGAAATAGGGATGTTCTTTTTCCTGGAGCCGTCGCAGGACCGCCGGGGACGTTTCGCTTATCTCCAGAGGGAGAAGCTCCCAGACCGTTGAAATATCAGCGTCATCCCCATACGCATTTCGTTTGCGCGAGAGCATCTGTTCAAATATTTTTCCTACGATCAGGCAACGGTGCACCTGCGCTTTTATTGCAAAGGAGTCTTCTCCGTATGAAACCGTCACGGCTGCGGCCCTGTCGAACCAGACGCTGTTCACGAGATTGACATTGCTGATGGATTTTTCCAGATCCTCGCTCAAAATCAGCGATTTTCCGTCCAGACTTATCAGCGTAGTATTTACGCTGATATACGGGGAGCCGTCGGCGTTTACTGTTCCGACCGTTTTTACGGCGGCCGGCTCCTGAAGCAGTTTCAAAAGTTTTTCCGGAATCCCGACCGGCTGAGAAAATGTGTGCACGGTCAGTCCCCCCTTTCCAAATCGCTGTCCGCGTGATTCCCGCAGTGCTTATAATCGTCATTATCTGACGTCAGCCCATATGACTTGCGGATTTCATGAAGGCCGCGCACCAGCCTTACATAATAGTCAAGCGGCGGGACCGGATGCTCGCCTAGGGACGCATGTTTATGCGGATGCCAGACGGTGCTCAAAAAGACGACACCATGCTTTGCGAAAAATTCACACGCCTGAAAATTGGATTCCAGAGCTTCCTCAACAGTCGGAAAGCCATATGGCTGCACCATCTCCACGCCGGCCACCACCTGCGTATACACATTGCCCTTCCCGAAAATTTCAACCGCATCGACTGTCCGCCGAATCCATTCCGTGTTTCCGGGCCAGCGGTTTTTTCCGGGACATATGTGTTTTGAAATCTCCTCGTCCCACACCTCGACGTTCGGACAGTAGGAGGTGAGACCGGTTTCCTGATAGATGCGCCTGAGCTGTTCCCTGCTATAGGCAGGCGCCATGATCTGGCTGGAAAAGCGTCCTTTGAAATTGCGCCCGATGGCCTGCAGAATACGGATATAACGGTTCACTTCGTTCTCAAACAGAACCTCCCCGCTATAGTCCATCCCACCGGTGAGGTAAATCTCCGATATGCGTCCGGGCTCTTTCAAAACCTCGCGGACTGTTTCGTAAATATCCTCGGCGTCCACCTCTTTGGCGGCGCGATCCTCCTGGGCGGCCTGCTTCGCCCGGATCAGATCCGTGAAGAAGGCGCAGTACCGGCATTGGTCTCCCGTGTCCCACAGATGGCAGTGCTTGTAGGTGTTGATGATCAGCCGCTGCGCGCGGGCGCTGGCGATGCTTTCCATCGGCACCCCCCGGCTTGTTTTCTTTCCGTAATATTTCGGCCGAGGCGTGAAGTCGATCGTGTCGATAAACTCATCTCCGTCATAAAGAGCAAAGGCACCATTTTCCCTTTCGATCCGATAGGGCTCCCGGTAGTCCTCGTCAAAAGACACGGATGCGGTGGTCGCGTCGCGCAAAAGGATGGAACCAGGAATCTCCCTGTCCGTTCCTTTCGTGTTTCCGTGAGAATAGAAAATCCTCATGGGTCCAAAACGATATTCATCGTTTTGGACCGCATCGAGCGCCTCTTCCGTTAAATATGCGCCGCGCCGCAGCAGGTCGAGTTTCAAAATAATATGGAACGGCACGTCGGGGTAATCGGCAACCGCTTTTTCAAACGCCGATCTTGCAGATTCCGTCGTTTGGATGCTCATTTCTCCGCTTCCTTCATTCATTGTGATATGGGGTCTCCTTGTTCGTTTGGCCGGTCAGCCGCCCGCTTTTTCCCCGGGAGCAGCCTGTTCGGGAACCTTCGGGCCGGACAGCTCCTGCCTTTGCGGCGGGATCCACACCAGCTTTTTGTACTCTTCGATGATGTTTTCGATGCGCTCTTTCGGCCAGGAGTCATCCCATCCCAAACCGAGGTCCTGATTGACGAACACGACGTTGATATTGGTGCCTTTGGGCTTATGCTCAATCACCGTGAATACGTTGCAGGTGCGGTCCTCGCCCCTGCAGTCCACGCAGCGCCCGGTCTTGACGCACCCGGTCTTAAAGGGCCGGCCTCCAAGATCCGTGCTGCGTATTTTCACGTGCTGCGGGGAAATCTGATACCGGATCCGGTTGAAGGCCTCGTCCAGATCCTTTGTGATCTTGTTGCGGCCGACGATCAGAACCGAATTCTCGTGCCCGTAAAACATGCCGGCCACGCGGTTACCGAGAGCGTCCACGTTGACAAGCCTCCCGTCGCGCGTTACGGCGTTGGTTCCCGTCAAAAAATACCTGCACTCCGAACTGTAGGACAAGGCGCTGAGGCGTCTGGTTTCCGCAAAGGTCTTTCCCCTTGCGTGCCCTGTGTAGACCGTTGTTCCCTGCGCTTCCAGCGCCGCGTAGATGCCGAGCTGCGCTACCGAGGTTGAATCGCCGGTCCCCACCTTCTCGCCGGAGGGAATCAATTCGGTTACAATTGCCCGGGCCGCCTCCGCGTCCGGAGCGTAATAGACATTGAAATGGCGGTTCTTAAACGCTTTAAGAACGGCGACGATGTCTTCGTCTTTAATGGAAGAGTAGTCAATATCCAGTAATTTTGTGCTCATATTTTAGCTCCTTAATCTTCGTTTTGAGGAAAGAATCATCCATGTCAATATTTCTTCCAGTTGTCTTGCAGCTTTGTCTCCGCTAAAGCTTTTTTCAAAGGCTCTTCGACGATGAGGTCCTTCGCATCGAAGGTATTTTTAATCAGACCCAGATCTTTCATAAGGCTGATGGTTCCCGAATAATAATTCACAACCGAATCGTCAATTAAGGGCGAATAGATGTAGCTCGGATCCGTTCCCTTCGCGCCTTCGCGAAGACCATCCACGGACTGGCCAGTGTGGGAAGCGATCACGTAGTAATCCTCCTGATTTTCTTCTTTTGAAATCCACTGCGCCGCCTTCAGATAAGCTTTCAGGAAACGCTCCGTGATGTCGGGATACTTTTCAAGGAAGCTGTCGGAAACGAACACGCTGGTCTGCGGCTTTTCATCCGCCTTGAATTCCGGATCGTCAGCGGTTGTGTACAGAATCTTGACTTGCCCTTTGTCCCTGGGCGGGAACAGCTGCCCCGGTCCCCCATAGACGGCGGCGTCAATGTTTCCGCTTACCAGGGCCGCGACACCGTCCGCGGGCGCAAGATTGAAGAATTCAAAATCCTTGATCGTCAGATTGCGTTTTGCCAGAATTCTAGCCAGAGTCACCTGAAAAGTGGTCCCATTTGTGGTGGCAAGCTTCTTTCCAGCAAGATCCTCGATCTTTGTGGCCGTCGATTTAGCAGGCACGCCGAGATAGGACTCTCCGCCTCTCGACTGCGAGGCGATCAGCTTGATATTCAGCCCGTTCGACTTACCGACAATAGCCCCCAGGTCGCTTGTGGCGGCAAAGTCGATGGTGTTGCTGGCAAATGCCTCGTTCACTGCGGGGCTGACCCCTTTAAAGAAATTCCATTCAATTTTGATGCCATCTTTTTCAAATTCCTCTTCCAGCAGATGGTGCTCATAAAGCACGCCGAAAGTCATCAGCGAAGCCTTGTTGCTGTTGCCCGCGGTAAAAGCCGTTCCCACCCGGATCACGTCCGGCTTCTCCGAAGAGGCCGCGGCGGATTCCACAGCCGAACCCGCTTTGCCTGCGGGAGCGCTGCCGGAGGAAACCGACAGATTATTGCTGCAGCCACTAAAGGCTATCGACAGCAGCAGCGAAGCAATCAGCAGCCCGGATGCGAATTTTTTTGTCTTTTTTACTCTGTTCATACTCCCTGTCTCCTTTTAACACACACATTTAAAATTGATTTATATAAAGACCATGTTTCACCGGCAACGTTCGAATCGATACAAAAGCATCTTCGTCAGCGCCGCATCCAGAAAAACACAGCCTTTTCTCCGCATTTTCTTCAGTGAAGCTTGTCGGCGGATTTCTTTAATTAAACATATATGTTTATTAAGTATATTATACGAATCCAACTGAAAAGCACAAGCTAAAATCTTTAGCTCTTAAAGGGACAATTTTTTGTATTCTGTGACATCACCTCGTTTCTTCATCGTAATGCGATTTTATTGAATACTGCTTCTCACCTTTCTTTCAAATCATCATTCCAATCTTTTTGACAGACTTCAAAATACTCACATCATAAGGTCGCCGCAGCTGCTCCCGAATCTCTTCGGACAGAGCTTCCACATACACGGAACTTCCCACATCAAAGCCATAGCTTTTCTCAACCGAGGCCCGGAAATCCCAGTAGGCATCCAAACAGTACTCCGTGCCTAATTCCTGATTCTGTTCAATACCGATGCCGTAGAGGTCCATTTTTCCCAGCTCGTATTTTGCAAAGGAATGTCCGGCCGCAGTTGCGAGTCCGTAGCACATTTGAGCCTGCTCATAATCCCGCTCACGCCGTTCCCATAGAAGTATTTCTTTGTAAGCTCATATTTGGCCTTTATATCTCCATTCATTGCTTTACGCTTTCGCAATAACATCAACTTTCTGCAGGATCAGATCGCGCGAAGGCTTTTGATGGTCATACCCCAGCGCATCGGCATCTTCCCGCCGCAGGGAGATAACATGCGTCCAGATATTTCCCTTGCAGCTTGCGACTTCCTCCTGAGCTTTCCGGATATCCACATTCGGCTCAGAAGAAAAAAGACCGTGTTCCCCAATACGGTCAACTCCGGGACGCTTCCCGACATATTCAATCAGATTTTTTGCTTTTCTAAGGTCAACGGCAAATCCAAACCCACTTCCGCAGCGTATGAAATAAGTTCCGACCCGTTCCCGATCGTCGGGTTTGCTTCCTTTAATAAAGAAGCGCAAATGATTCCTCATCTGCGCTCTAAAAATTAATGATAAGTTTCTCTAACTAAATAGGTTAAGTTTCTTCTTTTGCTAAAATATATTTTCTGCCTACCGTGTGAAGCATATGGTGTCCGCAATATTCACATATATCTGTTTGACTATCAATCAGAAATTCTCTGTTTCCACATTCTTTTCTGCAGACTACATAGACAATACAAATTTCGGTCGGAAATTCTATGGAATTTGGGTCTATGTCAGGGTAATCCTGCAATTTAATTATTAATTTTAATTACTTCACCATTCGCTTCATAAAGAACTTTTATATAATTTTAAACCTCTCAGTCAAAAAAACGACCCCTAAGCAACAGTATGCTTAGGGGTTAACGTTTATAAACTTGATAACATTGCTGCAATTACACTGCTTTCTTTTCACCCTGTGCTTCGCTTCTCATAGCCAGTTTTTTACACGGCCTCATAAGAAGAACGCAAACCCCGTTAAAAATGAGGCTACCAACAATAAAAGTGCCGAAAAAAAGCGGGATATTCGACGAAAACGCATTTACATCGATACAGGCACAGGTTAAGTACGCAAACCCGACGTTGTTGAGGGCCTTTGGAGCATACGGATGCAGGACGATCAGGATAAAAAGGACGACAGCCAGAGGAATCAGAAAACCGAAAAGGCCGCCCAGAACCGGTGTCAGTGCCGAAATAGCCAAAAGTGCCACAACAGTGAGCACCAGGCCGACAAGACCGCCCACCTCAACGGAAATCAGTCTGTCCCTGATATCCCCTTCCATTGTAAACAGCATAATATTGCTGATAAAGATCAGCCAGCCGTATTGAAAATTCATGACATTGAGAATTGCGTTTGCAATCAGGATCCAGAGGAGCAGAGACAGGCGGAAGTAGAGCAGAAAGCGCTTCTGTACTGTTTCATTCATGGTTCTTTTTCTCCTTAATGTTTTGTCAGGAGGGAAGGATCCACAGGCTCTGTTCTGTTTGCCTGATAAATTCCCTGCTGCTTTAAGAGCTCATCATAATTTTCATGGGTCAGGATATAAAACTGTTTCTTCGCGAGGGATTCGAATACTTTCTCAACCGTAGGCTCCAGAGGAGCGCCGTTGTCAAGAATCTTCTTATTGAATTCTATGAATTTCTGATATTTTTCCGACGAGTAATAAGGATCGTCCTTTGGTACGGCAAACCGTTCCGGACGGTGCCGGTCCGTCAGATGCATCTCCGTCTGTACAAAACCGGGACAGAACACGGAAACATCGATGTCGGCGCCCGACGCTTTGAGGGACTTGTACACACACTCCGACAGAGCGACAGCCGCATGCTTCGTGCTGAAGTAAACCGGAGCGGAGCCTAAGGTGATCAGTCCCGCGATGGAGCAGACGTTTAAAATCTGGCAGTGCGTGCCCTGCGTGAGCATCTGCGGAATAAACCGCTGCATCATAAACCAGTGGGCATAAACGTTGACTTCCGTCACCCACTTGATATCCTGCTCCCTGATGTCCAAAAGATCGGCACCGTTGGATACGCCCGCGTCATTGATAAGGATATCGCAGCGGCCGAATTCTTTCATGGTCCGGTCAAATATTTTCTGGCATTCTTCCGAAAGGGAAACGTCAGCCTGTACGGCAACCGCTTTGCGGCCCATCGCCCTGATTTCATCGGCGACCGCTTCCGCTTCCTCCCCGTGGATATCGGCGATCAGCACATCGGACCCCCGTTTCGCGCAGCCCAGTGCCAGCGCGCGTCCGATGCCGTTGGCACCGCCCGTGATTACCAGCACTTTCCCTTTATAGTTTTCAATCATATCGGCGCCCTCCTTATTGCGGATTTTTTCCGTTAACCAGATTCTGAATCCTCATCCCGGCGACAACCTGGGATTCCGGGTGGGTAAAGATATAGAATTTCTCATCCTCGACAGCGGTAAAAACACAGGTTCCCACATAATCGATGGGAATGCCCGTCGTTACCTGGCGCTCGCTGCGCACAAAACCCGACTTAAACTCCTGCCCCTGATAATAAGGATCGTCGTTGATGGCGTAACGTTCCGGCCGGTGAGTATCCGCCAGATGAATGCCCGTCTGCACAAAGGCGGGTACCAGGCAATGGACCTGAATGCGCCCGAGGCCGCGATTCTTCAGGGCAAGGTAGGTACCCTCCGAAGCCCCGATCCCCGCGAATTTTGTGGCATGGTACATCACGGCGTTTCCGGAGGTCATCAGTCCCGCTGTGGATTCGGTGTTGATAATGACCGCTTCGGTCCCCTGCCGGATCATTTGAGGAATAAAGACCTTCATCCCGTAAAGATGGCTCAGCATGTTGACCTCGGTAATCCAGTGGATATCCTGCACCGGAATCTCCCAAACAGGGCCGGATACCGAAACCCCGGCGTTGTTGACAAGCATATCCACCTGCCCGAAGGCATCCAGAGTCAGCTTTAAAAGCCCTTCAACGTTTTCAAGAAGGGAAATGTCCGCCTTCTGTCCCACCGCCTCGGCTCCCATCCCGTGCAGCTCGTTTACAACACGATCCACCGCCGGAGCGTCAATGTCGTTGATCACTATTTTCATGCCGCGCAGCGCGCCTTCTTTGGCAATCGCCTCTCCGATACCGCTTCCGCCGCCTGTAACAACCAGAACCTTGCCTTTAAACTCTTTCATCTTCTGTTCCCCTCCCTTAAAATACGAATGCCTTGTCGTTCGCGGAATGCATGGCGCTGACAATCGTACCCGGCTTTTCCGTATCGCCGACCAGTACCACCCTGTCAAACGCGGCTTCCATCTCCTCGTACAGCGCGCGGTTCGACCTTACGCCAAGCGCCAGAACGACGACGTCGGCCCTGCGGGCAACTTCAACGGCGCTGGCCGTGACAGTAAGCGTGATCTCTCCGTCCCCGACCGCCTTGATGGCGTGGCCCGTCAAAATTTCAACCTTATTTTTATTGAGGCGTTCCATCAGGTAGTGCAGGACACTCGGATAAAGAGTGGTGCCGACGGCATTCATCATTTCCACCACGGTGACCTGATTGTCCGGGCTCAGATACTCGGCTGTTTCCAGCCCCGTGACACCGCCGCCTATGACGGCGATATTCTTTCCGCTGAGCTTCACCTCGCCTGATAAAACCTGTTCCGCCAGAACCGCTTTTTCAACGCCGGGGATTTTGGGAACGATCGGGTTCCCGCCCTGGGCAAGGAACACTCCGCACGCCCCGGCTTTTCTGCACTCTTCCACGGTGCCCTGTGTATTCAGGCGTACATCCACGCCCCATTTTTTGAGTTCCGCTTCCTGAGTGTCGATCAGTTCAGCAAGCAGTTCCTTATGAGGAGGAACCGAACCGAATTTAATGGTTCCGCCCAGTCTGCCGCTTTTTTCGAACAGCACCGTTTTGAACCCTCTCTTGGCCAGCACCAGCGCGGCCTGCATACCGCCCGGTCCGCCGCCGACAACGGCCACCGTGCGCCCGTTTCCGTCCTTTACAAGACGGTCGTCCCCATGGGTCAGCTCCCGCCCGAGAATCGGGTTGACCGTGCATTCGACCGGCCTGCCCTGATTGGCCACAAGGAAGCAGTTCATACAGCCGATGCATTTGCGGATCAGGACGTCTTCCCCGCATTTTGCTTTATTGGCCCACTCGGCGTCGGCAAGCTGTCCGCGCGCAACGCCCACGAAATCGGAGACGCCCTCCTCCAGAAGCGCTTCGGCAAAGGCCGGATGCTTGATCGTGTTGACGGCGATCACCGGGATTCTGACATTCGCCTTAATATTTTTTGCCAGGTGCTTTTTCCAGCCCTCCGCAAAGCAGGACGGTTCAATGATCGTTGCGCCGGACTCATAGGTTCCGCAGCTCACATTCAGGCAAGCGATTCCCAGACTTTCAAGATATCTCGCGATACGGATGCATTCCTTTTCATCGAGGCCGTCCTCAATGAATTCGCTGCCGTCAATGCGGACGCAGACCGGGAAATCGGGGCCGCAGGCAAAACGGATACCGACGACGATCTCGGTAATAAAACGCATACGGTTGAAGAAATCACCGCCGTATTTATCCGTACGACGATTGGTGTGCGGGCTTAAGAACTGGTTGACCAGATACCCGTGGGCGGCGTGGACCTCCACCCCGTCCAATCCCGCAGTCTTAGCGATCACGGCGCCCTTCACAAATTTCTGCGCCATTGCCGTGACTTCCTCTGTGGTAAGCTCCCGCGGCATTTCGCCTATGATTTTGCACATCACCGGCGAGGGAGCGACAATCTGCTTTCCGTGCAGAAGCCTGCTCATTGTCTCGTTTCCCGGATGGTGGAGCTGAAGGAAAATTTTCGTATCGTACGCATGCACCGCCTCCGCCAGCCGGACAAGACGGGGGATGTGTTTGGAATCCGTCGCGCACAGCTGGTTGCTTGTGCCGATTCCCGTTTCCTCGTCGATCCGGCAGATTTCGGTGATAATCAGCCCGCAGCCTCCCTTCGCCCGGTCGGCATAATACCGGATGATTTCGTCCGATGCTTCTCCTGTTGAGGACGCAAACCCGGTCCCCATCGCAGGCATGACGATTCTGTTTTTCAGTTCCAGTTTTCCGATTTTTCCTTTTTCAAAAAGCTTTGTGTACTTCATGAAATCAGCCCTTTCTTCCTTAAAGTTTGACTTTTCCGGCACGTACTTTTTTGCTTTGGCAAACTCTCTGTTAATAATATAACATACTCAATTGGGAAAAGATATGGACCTCTCACACAAAACCCTTGCCTTTTTTGTGCCTGATGACTAAAATATAGTTGAGGTGATGGATTTGCTGTTCAGCAAAATAGTCGAGATATTATCTGGAAATTTGAGAATACTGCAATCAACAATTAGTAACAACTTACAAATTTACGAATTGAAAGAGCTGGATTTAAAATCCGATCTGAGCAAATGTAAAAATGACATTCTGTACTTTGTGCGTGATGCATCCAATTTAACGAACCCCGTTCCGCAGAATCTCATCTATACGGAATGCGCATCCGACGAAGTATGCGGGTCCTTTGTCAACTCCGCGCAGATCGAAGCCGGCAGCTATCAGGCGGCAGTGACCCTTGTCTGCGATATCCTGAACAGGGCTTACCGGATGCAGGCCCTGTACACATCAACGCTGCAGATGATTCTGGACGGGAAAGGCATTTCCGGTATCCTGAGTGATATTGCCGACAGAGCGGAGAGCTCCATCGTAATGATCGACATGAGCGGGAAAATTCTGGCACATTCGTTCCCCTTCCGCCTGCAGAACCCGCTTTGGACACAGAGCGTAAAGCAGGGCTATTGCCCGACTGAATTTATGGAGCATATTCGTACGCTCCGGCGCGAGAACGGAAAACAGCCGGGGTCCGATCCCTATGTCCGTATCTGCGAAGAGATGCAGCTTTTTTACCTCTGCAGTAAGATCACGAAAAACGATATGATTTTCGGTTATATCTTCATGATTCAGCCAAGCAACGAATTCGGCGCGGACTGTTACGAAATGCTGTCCATCATCAGCAGAACGCTGACGGAAACGACGCTGAGACACCAAAACAAAATCACTCTGCGCTCACACCTTTACAGTGAAATGCTGACGGATATGCTGAACGGAATTTCTGAAAAGCAGGCGGCCACCCGTATCCATGTCAGCGAACTCACATTTCCGCCCTATATGCGTGTCCTGACGGTCAAGCCGCTTTATTATCATGGTGAAGTCAGTCTGGCCGCGTCTATTCAGCCCCAGCTTGAAAGCATCTTTCAGGTGGAGCAGAGCATTGTTTACCAGAAATCAATTGTGCTGATCATCGGAGTGAAAAAGAACCGGGCGGTTCCTCCGGAGCAGCTGGAGCTTCTAAAAACATTGTGCGCACAGAACTACCTTTTAGCCGGTATCAGCAACTCCTTTTCCGATCCGGCAAAATTTCCGGAATATTACCGTCAGGCGGAAAAAGCCATGATCCTTTCGCAGAAGATGGACGCGGACGGCCTGATACACAGCTATGAAGATTATGCGTTTTTTGATATACTCGATCATCTTCCCGAAGAGATGAAACTCATGCACTACTGTCATCCATCCCTCTCTCTTCTAAGGGAATACGACCAGCAAAAAGACACGAAGCTGTATGAAACCCTGCGCACTTATACGCTTACCGGTTTTAACCAGAACAAGACGGCAGAAATTCTCTTTCTGCACCGCAATACGCTCAACTACAGGCGGCAGAAAATTATGCAGGTTTCCGGAATCGATCTTGAAGATTCTCAGGTAAAATTCCTTCTGAGCTATTCTTTTGCCATTGACCTTTTTCTGGAAAAGAACACACTGTATTCATGATCTATATCATTATTCAAATGAAAGCATTGAAAGATCAGCCAGACCGTTCCTTTCCCCATCGAATGCAAGGTTGATATGAAACACACCGAGAATCAGATGATTTATCTTTTCGACTCTATTGAGAGCTGATATTGTTTAGTCAGGCTCCCGGCATGGCCGGGAGTTTTCGCACTAAAAGGCCACCGGATTTTCATTATCCGGTGGCCAGATTATAATTCTTCTTTGTGGCTGGATACAGCATCACTTTGTTGTCAGACGCGCATTTTGGCAGACAAAGGAGCAGGGATGTCGAAAGACGTCCCTGCTCCTTTTAAGTTAATACCAAACTGATGAGTTTTGCTTAGAGGATGCCGAGCAGATGCCAGAAAGGAATACAGGCCCAGAATCCCAGAATGTTCAAAGCCATGTAAATATAAGACAGCTTGCTGATAGCGGGAAAAGAGATGCTTTCTTCACCTCCACCGGCAGAATAGCCGATGAGAAACAGACCATTTTGATAAATCACATTCCAAGTTAGGATGGATGTGAACACAACCATAGCACAAATCCAGGGACTGATGCTCATTGCCTGAGCGAACGGAATCAGCAGAACCACAAATATCGTAATGCTGGAAACCTGATCCACATAAATAAACCGTATCAGATAAATGGCGATTGCCACTACTGTAATAAATATGTACGGATTTCCGGTGAACAGGCCGATGTATGGCGCCAGTTGCTTGCTGATGTATGTTTGGATCTTGAGTTCGTTCAGTATGCTGCCAAAACTGATCATACTCCCTACCATAAACAGCATGTCCCAGGGAATTTTTGTTTTAAAATCTGAAACATCAATCACATTGAAAATCAAAAATATGAGAAGGGCGAACACGGCGACAACGGTACCGTCAACGTTAATAATTTTCTGCAGTGCCCAAAGGACAACGGCAACCAAAAATACCCCAAGAGTCAGTTTTTCATTCATGGTCATTGGACCCATGGCGGCCAGCTCCTGATTCACATAGCCTTTAGAGAAATGCTTCTCTTCTTTTGGCCGATACAGCACCCAAATACTGATCAGGCAGCCAACTGCGACTACAACCCCCCAAGGCAGCATACTGATGAACCATTTGATCCAGGTGAATTCAGCCTGTGTTTCGGCCGGCAGCAGGCCAAAGGCGATGTAACCAAAAAAGTTGGCGCTGATAAAGCAAACGCTCATTAGCATAAACCCTGTGACCACCGCGAGGAAAAGGCCGTGCATTCCGTTGCTCTTTTTCTCGTAGCCCATGGCTTCCCCAACGCTTTCGGCAATGGGAACTCCCATACAAAGCTTTGCTGTGGCACTGGGAATAAAAGGATTGATTATGATCCCGGAGGCAATCAGACCCAAGACTTGTCCTTTGTAAGTAGGCGAAAACAGCTTCATAATGGAGTAAGCGAAACGCTTCATCAATCCGGTCTTAGTAAGCGCCAGGCTCATGCCGAGAGCAGCCAGCATAAACCACCAGGTGGAGCTGGAAAAGCCGGAATACGCATGGGTAAACGGAACAACACCCGTCAGTGCGAACAGTGCGCACATCAGCATGGAAGTAATAAAAATACTGAAAACCTGAAAAATCCAATAGATAATTGCCCAAAGAGTAATTCCAAGTGCGACCATTGCCGGATGGGTCAGACCATCAGGAACCGGCAGGCAGACGAAAACAACGGCAATTACAATGCCCAGAACAGCGCCGAACACTCGCTTAGCATCTGTTTTTTTCAACATGAACACTCCCTCTATTTTAGCCTCTGAAGCTTAATTAGATTTCCGGAAGGTATACTCCTTGATTTCTCAAAATTTTCTGCAGCTTAACGATGTCAATATCGCGGGGCTTTTTGCCAGACTGAACCGCAAGATAAGCAGCAGCGCCGGAAGCCTCCCCCGTTGCCACACTGTGCGGAATTAAATTCAGCCAGTTATGGGCCCGCACATCCGCACTCAGGCATCGTCCTGCTGCAAGAAGGTTGTCCAGCTTTTCAGGAACCAAAGCCCTGAACGGAATACTCAGAGCGGCTTCACCGTCCGGTTTGTTGAAGCTGTGCATCGCCGGTGTAACGGCAATGGAATCTGAAAATGTCTTTCCCTGCTTTAAGTCGTCAAAGGTAATCTGATATTGTCCTTTCAGCCGCCGGGAGTAGCGGCAGCCGACAACAGATGCGATATCCATCAGGTAGCAATCCTCAAAACCCGGCAGTTCTTTCTGTAAATAGCGGACAACATCCGGAATTGCCTTTTTAATTTTCATTTCCACATAGGTGAGGTCCTGGATCTTCATACTGTTTCTTTCCGGAATCCAGTTATTCACCCACATGTTGTCGTTGCGGTTGGAGGGAATAGGAAGCAGTTTATATCCCGCCGTTTCATTCAGACACTGCAGCTTCCGGGCACACTCTTCCGGAAATGCCGCTTTGTAAGCTGCGTATTTTGCATAATCCGTGTTGGCAAGGCGGAAACATTCTGCCATGTTGGAGTTGCGGATCGTAGGATCAATGCTATTGTCGAACTCGGCGCCTGCGGAAGCAAAAATATCTCCCTCACCAGTCGCATCGATGACTACTTTGGCCAAAATGGCTTTGCGCCCCTCTTTGCTTTCAAAAAACACGCCTTTCAAGGTCCCTTCGTCCATAAACGCTTTAGCGGCCCAGCAGTGAAAGTAGACAGTGACCTTTGCTTCTTCCACCATGTCGTTTAGGACGATTTTCATCAGCTCCGGGTCGATAAAAGTAGTATACATTACTCTGTTGTTCCATACGGTGCCAAAATAATTGGACCATTTTTTAACCAGCTCCGAATTGGTGCTGCCCGCTTCGCGATCCTTTGGCCCGAATACAGCGTCGGGGTATTTTCCAAGACGCGTCATCCATTCTTTCTGGATTCCCAAAACTTTGTCACCGGTACCGTTGTCCAGATTTGGAATCATACAGACCTGACCGCCGGTAACAAGGCCGCCTAAAAAGCCGTATCTTTCCAGTAAAATCACTTTTGCTCCGTTTCTGGCCGCCGATATAGCGGCGGCGCTGCCGGCAGGACCGCCTCCCACGACTAATACGTCAGCCTCGTCATATACCGGAATTTGGGTCTGCGGCTCGAGTACTGTTCTCATAAAGTCAAACCTCCTAAGCCATATTCTATGATTGTATGAATACAGCTATTTTAAAATTTAGTTATAATGCTTAAAATAATTTATAATATTCTCATAATTATGGAACATCTTTCTCTGCGCTTCTATTATAGCATTGCAAATTTTGCTTTGCTATGCTATGCTCTGAGAAAAGATGCAGTTTTATATCCTGTAAATGAAGGATAAGGTGAAAGCATGATGTCGAAATTTGTAGACAATGACCAAATCAAGCTCGAATTGTACGAATTGCTGCAGAAAAAAGACATGATGACAGAACTTGTTAACCTGTCATCACGATATTTAGGCAACCCCGTCTTCCTGATGGATGCGGATTGGAATGTTGTTGCTGTCAGTGGAAATGCACCCGAAAATGACCTTGTGCATCGAATCAAAAGCCGTGAAGGCACTTCCTTTATGGAATATGCCCGATGTGTAACGGAGGCAATCGACAGTGTACGGCTTCAGCCGTATATTTTGGATTCTCCGTTTGCAGGACAGCGGCGTATGATCGTTAGGGCTTACTGCGACGGATTTTATGAGGGGCACCTTACGATTTTAGAAAAAGACCGGCCACTGACTGAGATGGATAAACCGCTTGCTATGATGATCGCGCAGGTTTATGCTCTTGCACTGAGAATACAAAAGGCAAAGGCATTTCCGTTGCCGGATCACGCCTGGACAAAATTGTTGCAGGATCTCCTTACGCAAAAGCTGTCCAGACGCACGGAATATGAGCTGCGCCTTCAGGTTTCAACCACACTGTACCTGCCCTCCAGAATGAAAATCTGCCGAATTGATTCACGAAGCGGGAATATTACCGCAGACATGTATTACAAAATAGCCGGCCGCCTTGAATCCAGGAAAGATTACGTAGCAGCAGCACGGTACGACGGCAGTATAGCTCTGCTTGTTGATACAACCAAAGAAGACGGGCCGCTTTCCTCCGAAAACGATATTCTTGAGCTTGCATACAAAAATGCCGTATATTTTGGAATCAGCGCTGAATTCAGCGATCTATTCTATGTCCATCGCTATTTTCAAGGTGCGTCACGCGCCGTTTTGTTTGCAAAACGCTGGGGAATGCAAAATCCGGTTCAAAATTATGATGACTGTAAGCTTTATGACCTTATGACAGATGTTCATCCGCCAACCGGAAATCTGAAACAATATGTGGCAGATGCCATCCTCTCCATGATTGAGTATGACAAGCAAAATTCCACTCAGTTTTACCATACGATCAAAACATATTTTGATTGCAATCAAAACGTGTCCCAAACAGCGGACAGACTCTATATTCATAAAACAACTCTTGCATACCGTTTAAAACGCATGCAGATACTGTTCCATATTGATTGGAAAGATGCCTCTCAATTGCTTTTTTTGCAGGTTTCTATTTATATCATGGAAATTCAGCTAACATGAATCGCAAAGGCATGGATGAGGCCTGAGAAAAGAACAGGTCGGGCTATCAATCGGAACTCGGTCTTCAGATATCCTCCTTGGCAACAGTTATCTTGACCAAATGGGAGCCGTAAGCACCTAAAGCAGAAAAATAACATTTTTTAGTTCGGGCAGTTCATCGGGTCAGTAGCCTTTCCATTTACACGGATTTGAAAGGACACTGTGGATGAGGAGTGCTGAATAGCCACTATGTTTCCATAGCCGTCTCCTGTGCTGTCGGGTCGGAACGGTAGCCGAAGATACCGCATTGATACAATGTTGACACGCAGCGAAGCCCAGTAACACTGGATTCCGCCGTATTTATATGAAAAAGGCCGCCCTCTGGGCGGCCTTTTTTTGCTTTTGGACCTATATTGCGGGATGATGCCCCCCTTTTGCGGCGCTCCTTACCTTTCGTGAAAAAGTTAGGAATCATAAAACAGGAAGGTCTCGTGAATTAAAATGGACATCTGTTCCGGAACTCCGGATATTATCCGGCGCAGCCGGTCATTTACGCAAAAACAGGTCCTGGGTTTTCAACCCGTTTCGCTTGATCTCCGCCCGCCAGTTCATTTGGGCTGCGGCTTTATATAAAAAGCGTGGAAAGCTTGGAGAAACGAAAATATTTTCCGCACTCTTTTTTTGGGTCACGTTTTCAGCAAGCTCACGCAGTGCAAGGGAAGGTCCCTTGCGCGGTCCGTGCCCGCTCGGGATATTGGCAGCTGCGAGCATGCCGCCTCCGCCGAGACCGACGCCTTGGCCCCACTTCACATGGGACTTTTCGCACCAGCTTTTCATCATGCCGAGCGCATTTTCGCTCTGCTTTCCTTCATAAAAGCCGGAGTTTACGACCGCATAGACCATCAGCTCCGACGACCTGTTTCTCAAGAAAGCTTCCATCTCGACAAGACAGCGCAAAAGATGGGAAGGGATACCGTCCACATATAAAGGAAATGCGAATACAAGGGCATCCTGCTGGCCGAATGTCTCCAATTGAGACTGGGTTGGCAGAACGGCCGCGTGAAACAGGCATTCCGTAATGACATCTCCGTCAAAATAGCCTTTTAGCTCGTCCAGGATCACGCCCGAGGCGCTGCCCTTAAATTTCGGGCTGCCGTTGATCAACGCAATCTTCATTGAAATCTACCCCCAAACGCTTCGGCTTTTGTCTCGAAGAGAATATCCTTCACGATGCTGTGAAAATTGATGGAATTGGCTTCCACAAGGCTGCGGGCGAGTGCTTGATCCTGCTCGCTGAGCTCATCGCCGTAAAAATAAGCGCTTGTCGAGAAATGGGTGCTGTACCTGGGCCGATGGTGCATCTCGCCGTCTTTTATCACAAAATAAGGGTGGATGTAGGAAATGCTCCTGTCCAGCACATTTTTTACAAAGGGGCTGAATCCGCCGTAACAACAGCGGCTGATCAGAATCAGCTCGTCGCATTTTGACAAGGCTTCGCCCATATCTCCGTAATGATCTCGGATCACGCACTGCGCCGGCGTTTTGGTCCAGCAGCCAAAGCACCCGATACAGGGGTGTATGGTGCCGTCGTCTGAAATGATACGGGTATTCTCTCTGAAGGTTAAAATCTTTCTTTCCTGCTCCGGGGTCAAATCATGAACAATCAGTCTCATACCTTCTCCTTCCTAAGCTGCGACAAAAATGCCAGATAAGCGGAATACACTTTGGGATGAATCTCTTCATAGGTGATATTGGCTGCGTCGGTCGCAATTAGGCAGGCAATGCCGTGCGTATAAATGATCATATTCGTATACAGCTCTTCCGCATCCGAAAGCGACAGGCCCAGGGAATTCTGAATAATTTGCGTGACATCGGCTCTTCCGTGCTTTTTGTAGAGGTCTCTCAAACTTTCCACCCGCGTATAGGGGGACAAAAACAAGAAGCGAAACAGGTGCTTTTCTTCCTTGGCGAAGAAGATGTGGCACTTTCCGATGGATTCAAAATAATGCTGCTTGTCTGCGTTTGCATCGACATATTCGTTGAGGTATTGGCCTGCACAGTCATATAGCCGGTTCATCAGCTCTTCCATATTGCTAAAGTAACTGTAAATGGGCTGCACCGAGCAGCCGATCCAATTCGCTATGGTCCTTGCGTTAACCTTTTCGAGCCCTTCTTTACGGAGCAGTGAAAACGCTGTCTTCAAAATTTCTTCCTGCGTGATCCTTTGTTTTGGCATAAAAATCCTCTTTGCTTTCTATATGACATCCGTTATATAACACATGTAATAATATTGCTCTTGACACTTTTTGTCAAGGGCCAATTTCAAATATTGCATGGTTATTCAGAAAAATAATTGGCTGCTCAGCTCCCGCTTTTTTCGATAAAGCCCGGAAACTCCGGATGTAGTGGCCATAGACTGAATCATCGGAAACAACAGTATGTCGCTGACAAATGTATAGTGATGAAGGTCAAAATATGAATTAAGCTTCTTCACTTCAGCAACAAATGAAACATATGATGAAACAGCGTTTCTTTGATCTATCTAGTTGCATAGCCTAGATTTAGCACAGCGCCTCATAGATTCCAATTACGAAAGATGGAGGATATAAAATGTCCGATATTGCTTTACAAATAGAACGTACTTTAGATGGTTCCATTGCTGTTTCCGGCAATGTTATTTTTGATTCAGTAGTTTACTCTTCCGGAGATATAAGCTATAATCCAGCGACGGGTGTAATTACTTTTAATGAACCAGGCCGCTATGTTGTCGATTGGTGGGTTGCCACTCAATCGTCGCAATCAACAAACGGTATGGTTTTTGCATTATCATCATCGCAGGGCGATTTTCTGGTAGGTAATTCGCCAAATAAGACAGATGAAGTTGTTGGAGTAGGTATTATTGATGTGACCGCGGCGCCGGCCACATTATCTTTAGTCAATTCGAGCACAAGCACAATATTCTTATCCCCACCCGTTCCAATTAAGGCGACTCTTGTCATAGTTGAAGATGATTTATCTTCAGGCGGGCCTACCGGCCCGACTGGTCCGACAGGAGCAACCGGCGATACCGGCCCGACTGGTCCGACAGGAGCAACCGGCGATACCGGCCCAACTGGTCCAACAGGTCCAACCGGTGCGGCGGGTGCCGCAGGTGCAACCGGGGATACCGGTCCAACCGGCGCAGCGGGAGCCGCAGGCGCAACCGGGGATACTGGCCCGACTGGTGCGGCAGGAGCCGCAGGCGCGACCGGCGATACCGGCCCAACCGGCGCGGCGGGAGCCGCAGGTGCAGACGGCGATACCGGTCCAACCGGTGCGGCAGGAGCCGCAGGTGCAGACGGGGATACCGGCCCAACAGGCCCGACTGGTACGACGGGAGCCGCAGGTGCAACCGGCGATACCGGTCCAACCGGCGCGGCAGGAGCAGCAGGTGCAACCGGGGATACCGGTCCAACCGGTGCTGCGGGAGCCGCAGGTGCAGACGGCGATACCGGCCCGACTGGCGCAGCGGGAGCCGCAGGTGCAGACGGCGATACCGGCCCGACCGGCGCGGCAGGAGCCGCAGGTGCGACCGGCGATACCGGCCCAACCGGCGCGGCGGGAGCCGCAGGTGCAGACGGCGATACCGGCCCGACTGGCGCGGCAGGTGCGGCAGGCGCAACCGGGGATACCGGCCCAACTGGTGCGGCAGGAGCCGCAGGCGCAACCGGCAATACCGGCCAGACCGGCCCGACTGGAGCGGCAGGAGCCGCAGGCGCGACCGGAGATACCGGTCCAACTGGCCCGACTGGCGCGGCAGGCGCGGACGGCGATACCGGCCCAACCGGCGCGGCAGGAGCCGCAGGAGCGACCGGGGATACCGGGCCGACCGGCGCGGCAGGAGCCGCAGGTATAGACGGCGATACCGGCCCGACTGGAGCGGCAGGTGCTGCAGGAGCAACCGGCGATACAGGCCCGACTGGTGCGGCAGGAGCCGCAGGTGCAACCGGAGATACCGGCCCAACCGGCGCGGCAGGAGCCGCAGGTGCAGACGGCGATACCGGCCCGACTGGTGCGGCGGGAGCCGCAGGCGCGACCGGTGATACCGGCCCAACCGGCGCGGCGGGAGCCGCAGGTGCAACCGGAGATACCGGTCCAACCGGCGCGGCGGGAGCTGCAGGTGCGACCGGCGATACCGGACCAACCGGTGCAGCGGGAGCTGCAGGTGCGACTGGAGATACCGGCCCGACCGGCGCGGCGGGAGCCGCAGGCGCAGACGGCGATACCGGACCAACCGGCCCGACTGGAGCCGCGGGAGCAACCGGCGATACCGGCCCAACCGGTGCAGCGGGAGCTGCAGGTGCGACTGGGGATACCGGTCCGACTGGCGCGGCGGGAGCCGCAGGCGCGACTGGCGATACCGGCCCAACTGGAGCAGCAGGAGCCGCAGGCGCAGACGGCGATACCGGACCAACCGGCCCGACTGGAGCCGCGGGAGCAACAGGCGATACCGGCCCAACCGGTGCAGCAGGAGCCGCAGGAGCGACTGGGGATACCGGTCCGACTGGCGCAGCGGGAGCCGCGGGTGCAGACGGCGATACCGGCCCGACTGGCGCGGCAGGAGCCGTAGGCGCAACCGGCGATACCGGCCCAACCGGCGCGGCAGGAGCCGCAGGAGCGACCGGGGATACCGGGCCGACCGGCGCGGCAGGAGCCGCAGGTATAGACGGCGATACCGGCCCGACTGGAGCGGCAGGTGCTGCAGGAGCAACCGGCGATACAGGCCCGACTGGTGCGGCAGGAGCCGCAGGTGCAACCGGAGATACCGGCCCAACCGGCGCGGCAGGAGCCGCAGGTGCAGACGGCGATACCGGCCCGACTGGTGCGGCGGGAGCCGCAGGCGCGACCGGTGATACCGGCCCAACCGGCGCGGCGGGAGCCGCAGGTGCAACCGGAGATACCGGTCCAACCGGCGCGGCGGGAGCTGCAGGTGCGACCGGCGATACCGGACCAACCGGTGCAGCGGGAGCTGCAGGTGCGACTGGAGATACCGGCCCGACCGGCGCGGCGGGAGCCGCAGGCGCAGACGGCGATACCGGACCAACCGGCCCGACTGGAGCCGCGGGAGCAACCGGCGATACCGGCCCAACCGGTGCAGCGGGAGCTGCAGGTGCGACTGGGGATACCGGTCCGACTGGCGCGGCGGGAGCCGCAGGCGCGACTGGCGATACCGGCCCAACTGGAGCAGCAGGAGCCGCAGGCGCAGACGGCGATACCGGACCAACCGGCCCGACTGGAGCCGCGGGAGCAACAGGCGATACCGGCCCAACCGGTGCAGCAGGAGCCGCAGGAGCGACTGGGGATACCGGTCCGACTGGCGCAGCGGGAGCCGCGGGTGCAGACGGCGATACCGGCCCGACTGGCGCGGCAGGAGCCGCAGGTGCAGACGGCGATACTGGCCCGACTGGTGCGGCGGGAGCCGCAGGCGCAGACGGCGATACCGGACCAACCGGCCCGACTGGAGCCGCGGGAGCAACCGGCGATACCGGCCCAACCGGTGCGGCGGGAGCTGCAGGTGCGACTGGAGATACCGGCCCGACCGGCGCGGCGGGAGTCACAGGCGCGACTGGAGATACCGGCCCGACCGGCGCGGCGGGAGCCGCAGGTGCGACCGGAGATACCGGTCCAACCGGTGCGGCAGGTGCCGCAGGTGCAGACGGCGATACCGGCCCAACCGGTGCGGCGGGAGCCGCAGGTGCAGACGGCGATACCGGCCCGACCGGCGCGGCGGGAGCCGCAGGTGCAGACGGCGATACCGGCCCGACTGGCGCAGCGGGAGCCGCAGGTGCGACCGGAGATACCGGCCCAACCGGTGCGGCAGGTGCCGCAGGTGCAGACGGTGATACCGGTCCAACCGGCGCGGCGGGAGCCGCAGGTGCAACCGGCGATACCGGCCCGACTGGCGCAGCGGGAGCCGCAGGTGCGACCGGAGATACCGGTCCAACCGGTGCAGCAGGTGCCGCAGGTGCAGACGGTGATACCGGTCCAACTGGCCCGACTGGTGCGGCAGGAGCCACAGGCGCGACTGGAGATACCGGCCCGACTGGTGCGGCAGGAGCCGCAGGTGCGACTGGAGATACCGGTCCAACCGGCACGGCAGGAGCCGCAGGTGCGACTGGAGATACCGGTCCAACCGGCGCGGCGGGAGCCACAGGTGCAGACGGTGATACCGGTCCAACTGGCCCGACTGGTGCGGCAGGAGCCACAGGCGCGACCGGTGATACCGGCCCGACCGGCGCGGCAGGAGCCGCAGGCGCGACTGGAGATACCGGCCCGACTGGTGCGGCAGGAGCCGCAGGTGCGACTGGAGATACCGGTCCAACCGGCACGGCAGGAGCCGCAGGTGCGACTGGAGATACCGGTCCAACCGGCGCGGCGGGAGCCACAGGTGCAGACGGTGATACCGGTCCAACTGGCCCGACTGGTGCGGCAGGAGCCACAGGCGCGACCGGTGATACCGGCCCGACCGGCGCGGCAGGAGCCGCAGGCGCAGACGGCGATACCGGCCCGACTGGCGCGGCAGGAGCCGCAGGTGCAGACGGCGATACCGGCCCGACTGGCCCAACCGGCGCGGCGGGAGCCACAGGCGCAGACGGCGATACCGGCCCAACCGGCCCGACTGGCGCGGCAGGAGCTGCAGGCGCGACTGGGGATACCGGCCCGACTGGTGCGGCGGGAGCCGCAGGAGCGACCGGGGATACTGGCCCAACAGGCCCGACTGGCGCGGCAGGAGCCGCAGGTGCAACCGGCCCTACGGGTGATACTGGTCCAACCGGTGACACGGGTCCGACCGGCGATACCGGCCCAACAGGCGACACTGGCCCAACAGGACCCACTGGACCTACAGGAGATGCGCCGACACAAACTGCGGCTTTCGCATACAACAGCGATGTGGACGTCAATGTGGTACCCGCAGGAACGGTAGTTCCCCTCACTCTGGGTGTTTATATTCCCCCCGGAGAAAGTATTGGTCACGACATTACAGGCGAAAGCTTTACCATTGACGATCCGGGGTTGTACAGGATTGCCTATAATGTAAACATTGAACAAGCAACGAATCTGATTTCGACAGCGCTGCTGATCAACTCTGCCGTTATAGAACCCTCTACAATCGCTCCCACGACCAATATGGTCAGCTATGCCAACGAAATACTCTATGAGGTCACTGCGTCCAACACGACTGTCGCGTTAGTGATGCTGGGAAATACTGAGACAGTTCACCTTACAACCGGCGCCGGGGCGCTTATTACCATCATCAAAATCAGCAGCAATCCGTAATCATGAGGGTGGATCAGACAATTGGCACTGGTGTTTCAGCTTCGTCTAATATAAGTCTGCAACTAGTTGCAGAAGGAATAAAACCTCTGATTAAAAAATATTTTTTCTTGTATCCGAGCACAGAAAAAGCCATCGAAAATTCGATGGCTTTTTCATGTTTATCTTTATATTGGATTTCTACATTTTATAACTTGTTTTTTGAAACGGTCAGTGCGGTTTGCGTTGTTCTAAGAGTGTTACCGCCTGTCCGTCAGATGATTGAACGGGTAAATGGCTATGCTTAGCGCGGCCTTACAATGTACTCGTCGATAAGGTCATCTTTAAGGGTGGCGCAGCCGATACACGGAAGTACCACATCGCCTAAACAGACATCGTATTCCATAGAGTTGGCGTTAAGCTTTACAATCTTTGCACGCACCCTGTACTGTTTCCAAACCTCTTTAAACGCGGCTTTAAGCTCCTGCCTGCCGGTGACAACCAGATCATCAACATGAATTGTGCGTCCTCCGCCATCGTTAAAGCGGCAGTCCTCGGTAAAAAGTCGGGCTATTCCTTCAAAATCGCTGTTATTCATACACTCGATATAGTTTTCAAGAATCATTATAAATCACCCTCCTTTGTGTAAAATCCGATTAAATTGTCCGCCCGATTTTTGCTCCCTCGTAAATTGCTTCAAGAGCGCTTCTGGCTTTTTTCGCGTCACCGATCACATAAACTTCTTTTGCAAAAGATTCCGGTTTTTCAAACGGAGGGATCGCTTTTGAACCAACGGCGAATACAATATTGTCAAATCCGGACAGTACAATCTCCTCTTCGTTTTGTGTTGCGTAAACACTGTTGCCTTCAATTTTGGAAACCGTGGTGTTCGTGTATACTTCGATGCCTTCCTGCTTAAAGCGCTTCATCAGATTGTCCCGAACCGTCATGTAGAGGTCAAGGGCAATGTCGTTGCGCATTTCCACAACAGCAACTCTGGAACAATAATCGCGGCAGAATTCCGCCGTTTCAACACCGACCAAGCCGCCGCCTATTACGAGTGCGCTGTTTCCAAGGATCGACTTTCCAGTTAATACGTCGTTTGCCTGATATACGTTCGGAGCATCGTTACCGGGGATGTTTAAGCGGAACGGAGTTGCGCCGGTTGCAATAACAAGAACATCCGGTTTTTCAGCCCGAATAAGCGCCTCGTCCGCTTCTGTGTTATACACCATTTTGACTCCGTTTTTTTCACACATGGTTTTATAGTAACGGATAGCACGCGTAAGCTCCTGTTTGTAAGGCGGGTAAGAGGCAATCAGGAACTGTCCGCCGACATGGTTTTCGTCATTGCGCTCATAAACGGTTACCTCATGGCCGCGTTGAGCAGCGATCCAAGCGGCTTCCATACCCGCTATACCAGCTCCGATAATCATAACCTTTTTGGGCGTTTCGGTTGGCTGATACTGAACTTCCCTGCGATTGTTGCTCATGGGGTTCAGCATGCAGGAAACGCCCCAGTCGCCTTCCTGAAGAGTACTATGATCATTAAAGCTCATGCAGCGTTGGGTGCATCCAATGCAAGGGATGATTTCAGAAAGGTATCCGCTGGCCATTTTGTTCGGGAAATCCGGGTCGGCAATGGACTGGCGTCCGGTACAGACAAAATCGGTATCGCCGCGCTCAATAGACTGCTCAATGACAAAAGGATCGGAGAACCTTCCGGCCAGCATGACCGGCACCCCCACGGCCTGGCGGATACGTCTGGCCGCGTGCCAGTTCCAGCCTTGCGGAACGTCCGGGGAAGGAACCGTCTCTACCCACGAGCCGTAGGTTCCTGCGGAAACATTCAGCGCATCGGCGCCATAGCTTTCCATCAATCTTGCAAAAACAATGGCCTCGTTTTCTTCCACCCCACCGATTCTGCCTTCAATGGAATCCATCCTGACGATAATTCCAAAGTCTTCGCCACAGGCCTTGCGGATTCCTTCAATAATGAGCTTATGGAAGTATGTCCGGCCTTCATAGCCGCCCCCGAATTCGTCTATACGCTTGTTTGTGCGCGGACTGAAGAACTGAAGTCCCATGTACCCGTGTGCACAATGGAATTCAATCCCATCAAAGCCCGCTCTTTTACACCTTTCAGCGCAGGTGATGTAAGAATGGATCAACTCATAAACCTGCTCGGTTGTATATTCTTCCACTTTGACACGATAGACGACGGAGGGAATGCTGGACGGAGCTGCTGGGGTAAGTCCCTCAATTTCGTCCGGGATCGTTTCGCGGCCCGCGTGGTGCAGCTGCACAAACGCTTTGGCCCCGCCGTTGTGAATAGCTGCGGCAAGCTTGGTTAAACCAGGAAGATACTCTTCAGAATAAAGCCGCGGTTCGCCGGGCATGCCGGTGGCTTTTTCATCGACTGCAGCAATTTCGGTAATGACTATACCGAAACCGCCTTTGGCCCTCGCATGGTAATAGTCGATAGCCATTTGCTTGATGGTTCCATCCATCTCACACATGGCCGAGTCCATTGCGGGAACAACCAAACGGTTTTTAATCAGTACTTTGCCAATGTGCATGGGACTGAAGGTTTTTTCAAAATTCATCAATACGTCCTCCTTATCGACATTATTGTACATAATGACAATCCTATTTTTTACGCCGTGATATCTGACGAAAAAATAATATTATCATTTGTCCTGATGATAATTCAATTGTATATAATTTAACGATTTTCCACTATGTTTGTTTTAACTAAATCAAATAGAGTCATTGTGCATTTTAACAGGAACTGCTATAATCAATCCAAAGAGGTGATTCACTTTGTGGGATGCAAAAGGAAACCATGATTTTCTTGAGATTTACCGCAAATTCCACGCAGTTATGGATCGGCCCGGATTCGGAAATATTGTTAAATGTGCCAGCGAGATATTCGACGCCCCCGTGGTTTTTACAAATGAAGAGTACCACATTGTGGCTCAGTATCCTTTAAAGAAAATCGGAGACTCTGTTTACGACACGCTTCTGGAGAGCGGGACGCTGCCAATTGACACAATTGTGAATTTTCAGAAGGCTTATCTGGAAGAGGATGGCCCGCGCTATGATCCTTTCTTCGCCAACAAAGGTCTAGTGGAAGATATGCCTCGGATTTTCGCCGAGGTGTATGACGACGTCCATATTTACGGCCACATTGCGATTTTCATCAATAAAAACTCCGTTGAACCCTGGCAATTGGAAGCTGCCTCAATTCTTGTCAGTGTGCTGCGGATAAAGGTCAAGCTTTCACAGGATTATGCCCCGTCTCTGTCAAGCGATTTGAATATTCTTTTAAACAGAAACAGCCCTGACAGTGCGAAAAGCAGCGCCGTTTTAAACCTTTCACGGTTTTACAAAAAACCCGGGATTCTGTTGACGGCACCTTTTGGCCGAAACAAAGCCCAGCAGGCTTTGCTGTCTTTCGTTCATAATCCATTTAAAAAAAGATTTTCCGGGGCAGTTTCCACTCTTTTTAAAACAGATCTGGTAAGTCTCGTTCTGGACGAAAAGAAGCACAGCCTCAGTGAAATGAAAAGTCTCGCACAGGAAATGTCCAATTTCCTTTCACGCTATGAAATTTATTGCGGAGCAGTTTATCCGGTTGAAAATTTGTATCTATTACCGGATTATTACTTGCAAAGTCACTTAACAGCTGACCTTGTCGCAAGAGCATATAAAAATAGTCCAAAAGAGAAAGTCCCCCATCTTTCCTATTACGACAGAGGGGACCCCATGCCATTGTATCTGTTTATTTCACAGCAGCCCGGATTTTCCTGCTTTATCGATCCGCTGCTGAAAACAATCGAAGATTACGACATCAAAAACAACACGGAGCTTCTATCTACGCTTAAGTGTTACTGCGAGTCTCTGTTCAATAAAAACCATACGGCCGAAAAGCTGCATATCCATCGGAATACGCTGACTTACCGACTAAACAGAATCGAGGAGCTTTTCCATATCGACTTACAGGATTACAACTGTTTTCTGGATATGATGATCAGCTTTGAGCTAAGTGAATTTTTATGATACACAGATTTATCAGGGCGCCATGGATAGCTTGCAGACCACTCGGCCGGAGTTGATTAAGGCACCGGCATAATGAAAAAACAAACAACAGCCATACTGATACCAAACTTTAAAAAGGAGGTATCAGTATGGCTGTTACTCATAAATCAGTTATATCACTCGGTCTTGTTCAGCGGTGCTTTACATAAACAATTCTTAGAAGCAGCTGCAGGATCTATGTTTGTTATTAATTATGTAATCTTTCTCAGCCTGCAGATGTTTAAAAGCGGTTCCTATTTTCATGCTTGAATAAAAGCTCGCCGCATGGTTGAGGAATCGATCTGCATTTCGCGCCGGTATTTGGCGACGGTTCTTCTTGAAATTGAAACATTTTTCTTCTTGAGACATTCGCAGATATCAAAATCCGAAAGGGGATTCCGGCTGTCTTCACGGCCAATCAGGTCGCGTATCGTGCTTTTGATCTGACTTGAGGAAATATTTTCACTCTCCGCAGTACGGATGGCAGTCGTAAAAAAGGATTTTAACGGAATCGTCCCGTGTTTGCAGGTGATATATTTGCCCTGAATCGCCCTGCTGACCGTGGACTCATGGATTCCAAGCGGTTCGGAGATGTCCGCCAGCTTCATCGGCTTCAGAATCCCATCAAAAAAATAGCTTTTCTGCAGTTCCACAATTTGGCGCAAAACACTGGTCAGTATTTCATTGCGCATGGAAACGCCGTTTAAAAACGATTTTGCACCGATGATCTTTTGACGAAGAAACTCGTGTGTCTCTTCGTCTTTTCCCTTTTCGTACATCTCTTCATAGAACCGGTTAATGGATATCTTCGGAAGAAAATGATCGTTCATTTGGATCCATATGTTTTTCTGCTCCGTGCTGATATTCGCCTCGGGGATCACATATTCCACAGGAGATTCCGTGTTGAAGCCGCAGGAAGGAATGGGCTGCAGCGATTTTATGATTACACAGTAGCCGGCCGCCGATTCGATATCCACCCGGAGGGTTCTGGCGATCTCCTTAATTTTGTTCCTTGCAATCAATTCGAGGCATTCATGAATCATCCGCAGCAAATTCTCATCACCATCAAAGAATTTTTTCACCTGAAGGCTGAGGCACTCCTCTAAATTTTGTGCTCCCACACCGCAGGGCTGCAGGGTCTGCACCAGGCTCAGCGCATGTTTTACCTGCTGGAGCGGCAAGCGCAAGGCAGTGGCGATATTCTGGAGGCTGCTGTCCAGATACCCGGAGGAACTGAGACTTTCAATCATATAGCGGCAAATGGATAATGTCCTTTTATCGGCTTTAATATCCGGAAGCTGGCCTAAAAGATACTCTTTGAAAGTTTCTTCCTTTGTGATCAGGTCAAGGGGGCTGAGGCTGCCGTCTGTTTTTACGGGAATGTGCCTGGAAGTGAAATCCGCCGTCATGCGGCCGTCGCTTTGAAACACGGCGCGGTCCTCCCCCTCCAACTCACCGGTCCACTGGCTGTAGCCGGAGATTCCATCCTCGCAAGCATTATCTTCCATCCAGTCCAGGACCGGGTTTTCCTCCAACTCAAGCTCCATTTTTTCACGGAGCTCAGGAAGCGGCATCTGAAGAATTTTAAGAGTCTGCTGCAATGCAGGACTTATGATTTGAGTCTGAGTGTGCTTTAATGTCAAATCAAGCTTCATATGCCTTCTCCTTATGATAAACTGAATTTCACCGGACCTCTTCCGCGTTCATTTTCTGAGGATGTCGGCTGATCACTTATAAATAAGCAATTTTCGTGCCAACTGATGCGATGTTTTCATAAGGGAAGATTGGCTGTCAGTCCTGAGAAATATGGTACTTGTTAATCAGGCGCCACAGTGTGCTGCGTGAAACTCCAAGCGCATCGGCGGTTTTGCCCCTGTGATATGCATGATTTCTCAAAGCTGCGACGATATCGCTTTTCTGAAGCTGTTCGATGGTTCGATTATCCTCAATGAAAAAAGTAGAATCGATATTTTCCAAAATCATATTCAAATCGATATCCATTGAAAAATTATTTTCCAGAAGAGTTGCGATCCTTTCGGTAATCCCAAGCAGTTCCCGGACATTTCCCGGCCACGAATACCCCGCAATTTTAGGATACAGAGTCTGCATGTATTCTTTGATCAACAGGTAATTCTGATCGGTCAACCGCTGCAGAAAATGGTCTATAATCAGCGGAATATCTTCCTCCCGCTCCCTCAGCGGAGGGATCGCCAGCTTCAGAACATTGATTCTGTAAAACAGGTCCGCCCTGAACCGCCCCTCCTTTACTTCCTTTGCCAGATCTTTGTTTGTTGCACAGATTACCCTTACGTCGATGGGGATCACCCGATCGCTGCTTAATCTTCTGACTTCCCTTTCCTGAAGGACCCGGAGCAGCTGTACCTGAGTTTCCATAGGAATTTCCCCGATTTCGTCCAGAAAAATGGTTCCCCCGTGCGCGACTTCAAATATTCCGGGCTTCCCTCCTTTGGCGGCTCCCGTAAAGGCGCCCTCCTCATAACCGAATAATTCACTGCTCAGCAGGTCTTTCGGCAGTGCGGCACAATTGATTGCGACAAACGGGCCGTTCTTTCTCGGACTGTTATTGTGGATACTTTGGGCAAACAGCTCTTTTCCCGTTCCGGTTTCGCCGGTGATCAGAATGGAGAAATTTGTGTTCGCATAGCCTTTGGCAATCTCCTTGGTACGCTCTATGCTGCGGCTGTTTCCGATGATATTGACGAAATCATATTTGGCAATATGTCCTTTCTTATAGAGCTGCAGGCGGATTTTTTCCTCACTTTTCTGAATATCCTTAATATCCTGAAACATATAGACGGCGCCTTCAAAAATTCCGTTAATGATAATCGGAATTTTATTCACGGAAATCAGGAGATTATGGATTTTAACAATCTTATTGAGCTCCTTTTTCTGGTCGTGCCCCAACGCACTGAATTCAAATGCCGGAACGATATTTGCAATGTCTTTCCCAACGCAGCTGTCCGTCCATTGCAGAATTTTGAAAGCTTCTGTGTTTGCAAGAGTGATGATGTCTTCTTTGTCTACGCTGATAATGGCGTCGTGGGCATAATCCACGACGGTGGTATACTTCTCCAGCTGTATCTTATAGTGCTTTTTTTCTTCCGCTTCCTTTTTTTGCACTCTGAGCAGCTGCTGGGCAACATCCAAAGCCGCATTAATGGACTCCTTCGTGTTTTCGACAACAGTGTAAGGAATTCCCAGCCTTTTCGCTTCCGCCGGAAGCTGAGCGCCCCCGCCCATCAGCATGCTGGCGCCGCTGGTTATGGCTTGTTCCACGCAGTCTTTGTAATCCTGCGTGCCGCTGTAGCCCAAAAGAGAAGCCACCTCTATTTTAAGATAGTCGCAAAGCTTTTTCAGTTCCGGTATGAATTCATAATATTCAACGATGGCAATTTTGCCGGAATACTGCCGCATCAGGTTCAGGTGCCGAAGGTAATCGTTCAGCGTGGTGTTTATTTTTACTACGTTGAACCCCTTTCTGCCGATCACAGACGCGGTCCCTTTTCTGCTTACAAAAATTTTTGCTCCCTGTTTTGACAACTCTTCAGCGGCTCGAACTCCTTCATCCAGGACGCCCACATAAATTCCGATGTCCTCTCCCCTTTTTTGTGCGATGGAAGCCGTTAAATCCGCCAGTGCCTGGGAGGGGGCGACCAAACATATTTCCGGCACTGCCCGCCCGATCTCTTCATTTTTTTTCATTTTGGTTCTCCCTGTACGTTGGAATATATTCCTCAGACGCTCCCGCAAAACAGAAGCGCGCCGATTGCCGCAGAACATCCATTTTACGATTGCGTCGGAACGGAGCGCACAGAAAAGCATCTGCCGCTTCGACAAAATGTTTCAAAATAATCTGAAACATATAAACATTATAAAACAATTTGAATCAAACAACAAGGACCGTGTCTAACATTTTTGAAGCATTTCGCAGACGCGCACCCCTCACTTGACTTTTTTTGCCGGCGCGGATCATGGGCGCTGATGATTTTTTGCAAGGTTGGACAGGACTTGGAACGCAAATTGCTATCATTGTAGTTAGTGCACAATTCCAATGACGTCGATTCGATTAAATAGGAGGGAATGCCGATTTGTGAAAAAACTGTCTGAATGATGACGGGGAGGACAAAAAAGCAATTCGTAAATAAGGGCAAATGAATAGGAGATTGGTGTGATTTTATGTCAATGACAATCAGTGAAAAAATACTGGCGAAAGCCAGCGGCAATGAGAATGTCAAGGCCGGCGATATCGTATGGGCGAAGGTTGACCGGGCTATGATGGACGATGTTCTGGGGCCGAGAGTACAAATCGCGGAACATATGAAGAGATTGAATAAAAAAGTCTGGGATCCCGATAAAGTGATCATTATTTCCGACCATTATACTCCTCCGGCGAATGAGAACCAGGCGGAAATCGTTAAGTTCACCAGGGACTGGGCAAAAGAATACAACATTAAGAATTACTATGAATTCTGCGGCCCGTGCCATCAGGTGATGGTGGAAGGCGGACATGTTTCACCGGGATATCTGGTCGTGGGTACGGACTCACATACGTGCATGTATGGAGCTTTGGGCGCTTTTTCCACCGGAATCGGCTCTACGGAGATGCTCGGCGTGGTGGCGACGGGAGAAATATGGCTGAAAGTACCGGAGACCATTCAATTTGGATTCAGCGGCAAAATAAAGCCCGGCGTAATGGCGAAAGACCTGATCCTGAAAGCGATCGGCACGGTCGGCCACAGCGGCGCAACCTATAAGGCGATGGAATTCGTCGGCGACACAATCAGGAATCTGCCGATGGACGAGCGTTTGTGCATGACGAATATGGCGGTGGAAACCGGTGCGAAAAATGGAATCATCGCATGTGACGAGATCACAAAGGCATATCTGAAAGAAGTCGGCGCGGCGGAAGGCGAAACCTTCACAAGTGATGAAGACGCCGTTTACTTCCACAAATATCAATTCGACGTCTCCGAAATCAACCCTTTGTGCGCCTGCCCGCACGAAGTGGACAATGTGACCGAAATTTCCAGTGTTGGCCATGTCAGAATCGATCAGGCTTATCTTGGTTCCTGCACGGGCGGACGTTATCACGACCTGAAATTAGCGGCAGATATGCTGAAAGGCAGAAAGATCGCAAAGGGAATCCGGTTATTGGTCAATCCGGCATCGCGGCAAATATGGGAAAGATGCGCGAAGGAAGGTATTCTCACCACGCTTTCAGAAGCAGGTGCCACGGTTCTGGCATCCAGCTGCGGAGCCTGTCTGGGAGTCCATTCCGGAGATTTGGCGGGCGGTGAAGTCTGTATTTCATCTACCAACAGAAATTTCCTCGGCCGTATGGGAAGCAAGGATTCCGAAGTATATCTGGCTTCGCCGCTCTCCGTTGCAGCTTCTGCAATTACGGGCGAAATTACCGACCCGAGGGAGTTTTTATAAAGGGACAAAGCGTTGAAGCATAAGCAAAAATAGGGAGGCAACACTGTGGAAAACAAGTTTAGAGGAAAAGTTCATAAATATGGTGACAATATCAATACCGACATCATATCTCCTCCTAATTATATTGAACTCAGCATCAAAGAGGCGGCAGCCTATACGATGTACCCAATTGACAAAGATTTTTCCAAGAAATTCAAACCCGGTGATATTCTGGTCGCGGAAAACAATTTTGGGTCAGGCTCCAGCAGGGAGACAGCCCCGCTGTGCCTTAGAGAATTGGGAGTAAAAGTAATCTTAGCGAAATCTTTTGCAAGAATTTTTTACAGAAACGCGATCAATTTGGGCCTGCTGGTCATTGAGTGTCAGGAGACGGACAAAATCTCCGATGGGGATGAAATAGAAGTGGATTTTTTCGACGGGAAGGTCAGCAATCTCACCAGGTCCGAAGTTTATAAATCCACAAAAATGCCGGAGCATATCCTGAAACTGGTAAACGCAGGAGGACTGATACCGTTTTTGGAGCAATCGATCGATTGATAAGTGGTGGATAAAATAAAATATTTTTGGGGGAATTGAAATGAAAAAGGGATATTTGTATATCGTTTTAGCGGCATTGCTGTACAGCACGCAGGAAATTTCCGGTAAATTTTTGGCGACCACGGGAAAAATGGATCCGATACAGGTCACCTTCATCGTATTTACCATTGGAACCATCATTCTGGCGCCCATGGCGTTCAAGGAGATGAAGAAGGAAAAGCTGAAACTGACCGCGAAGGATTGGGCATATTTTATCCCGATGGGAATCTTATGCGTTCCCGTGTCGATGCTGTGCCTGCAGTTTGCGGTCACCTATACGGCGGCGTCTACTTCAGCGGTGGTTTTCTGTTCCAACGCAATTTTTACCATACCGTTTGCAGTCATGATTTTGAAATCTAAGATCAGTAAAACCGATCTCATTTCCATGGCTATCAGCATCGTCGGCGTTATCGTTATCTTTAACCCGGTAAGCCTGCTCACCGGAATGACCGGAGGCCGCAACCTCACAGGGATTCTGTATGCATTGGTTGCCGCGGTAGCATGGGCCATCTTTAACGTCTGCAGCAAGACGAGAATCGGCTACTATGGCTCTTATGTGCTGAACTTCTTTTGTTTCCTGGTCGGAATCATTGTTCTGTTTTTGATACTGGTAATCACCAAAAGGCCGATCCTCTCCGGAATCGCACCCCAGAGCGTCATCATCCTTCTTTACATGGGAATCTTCATCAAGGCTTTCAGCTACATATTCTTCCTTGGAGCCGTGAAGCTGACTTCCCCCGTCATGACCTCCATGGTGTTCCTGATAAAGCCTGCCCTGGCTACGATTTTAGCAATTGTTCTGCTTGGCGAGACAATTGTGCCAAACGTCGTAATCGGCATTCTGTTTGTCCTGGTGGGCTCCTTTGTCAGCTTTTCCAGCAACCGCAAAGCGGAGAAGGAGAAACAGAAATTAGCAAGCGCAAACCCGCAATAGCCGGAACCAGAGACCTGTTCACAGAATTCAGACGACACTGAATTCCCGGTAAAATCAGCATTGTCACAGAAGCAAGCCTTCTATACTTTGCCGGCAAAACCTTCCCTGAGCAGAGAAGCTGTCCCTGGGACGGTTCCGAAACCAATGAAGAGCCAAAACGCACACCTGATTGTGATGCGTTTTGGCTCTTTTTCTTGAAACGACCGGGGCCTGACCCAAAAACCGGTCAGGCCCTTTTCTGATGAAAAATTGACAGACAAACTATTTAAGAGTCCCCAATCGTAAAATATACAAGACGCATATAATCCCTGTAGGCTGGAATATCCAGTGAGATCCGCAGAAAGCCTTTGTTTTCCCTATGTTTTTGCAGCAATTCATTCTGAACACCATACTGTTTGTTAATGTTTTCTTTTCTGCCGTCCGGGTGCAGCAAATTAATCGCTCCACTACACTCGTTTACTGTCTGTAAAAAGTTTTTCATATTAAAGACGTCCAGTTTTATCATTGCAGACCCTCCATTCATGAGAAAACGGTTGCGGTGATTGCAATGAGCTTTGCTTTTTCAGATTGCCCCATCACCTTTACGGATATCATTATAGTGCAATCTTTTCTGGATAAATATCATATTTCCGCCTTTATATATCATTATCCCGCCATTTTCTGCGATACTCTGCGGGAGTACAGCCGGCATGTTCCCGAAACATTTTTCCGAAATAGCTGCTGCTTCCCAATCCGCAGGCGCGGCTGATAAACGTAATGGATTCCCGGCTTTTAGCCAGCAGATGGCACGCCATTTGCAGCCGGTAACTTTTTATATATTCCACAGGCGTCATATGCAGGCAATCATGGAATGCCCGAAAGCACTCACGTTCACTGGAAAAAGCAGCAGCGGCAATTTCCCCGATTGAGATTTTCTCTGCATAATGTTCATGGATATAGATCATCATCAATTTTATCTTATCATTTATTCTGTCATAATCTCCCCCCTCCCTCAGTAAAGGGGAAGACATGGTAAGAAGGCGGAGCCATATGTCAGACAAAGATGCGCGCAGTTTGATTTCGTATCCAAAATCGTTTTCAGAAAGGTTAAAAGATTCCCGGATTGTATTTAATAACGGTGCCTGTTCCGGATGATCGGGATATAATGCTATGATTTCCAACTGTGAATGCGCGATAACCGGTGTAATATACCTTTGTTCGATCCGGCACCCCTGCTCTCCGGCGATAAAAGAAGGATCGAAAATATGCAGAAGCTGAATGGTTCCTTCCGCCTGCGGCTTTGTCATATGAAGCACATTCGAATTGACCAACCCGCCGGAACCTGTGGGAAATACCTTTTTTCCTTTTGGCGTATAATATTCCAGTGTACCGCTTTGCATATAAAAAAGTTCTACTGCTTTATGCCAGTGCCATGGTACGAAACGTCCTATAAAATCAGCGTGAGAAGCGATATATGGAAAATCAGACGCGAAATCAGGCAACCGTTCCTCTTTACTTCCCGCATGAAATTCTATATTGGAGATATTTCTCAAATCTCTTTCCGCTCCTTTCGCCCTGCATACTTTTCCGGACGGATAACCGTGTCTATTATAACATGAATATTCAAAACGTGAAATTTGAAATTGAACCTCTGAAAAGCCAATTACATCAACCGTACGGAAACGGAGCAGGAATCATGGGTCCCGCCTATAGCCATTAAAACAAATCGGGCTCTCATTTTTATGAGAGCCCGATTTGTTTTCCGTCTGTATAAAACGTTATTAAGATAATCTGTTTTTGAAATCGGCGTACCCGAAGCTCCTGATCACCGTCAGTTCGCCGTTTCGCCTGCGCAGTGCGATGGATGGCAGACAAATCCCGTTAAAGGTGTTGTTTTTTACCATCGAATAAATCGCCATATCACAAAAGGCAAGGCGGTCGCCCGGTTTTAAGGGATGATCGAAGGAGTAATCGCCAATGACGTCTCCCGCCAGACAGGTAGCACCCGCAAGACGGTAGGTATATGCTTTTTCGCCGGCGTTTCCGCTTTCGTAAAGGGGCGGACGGTAGGGCATTTCGATCACATCGGGCATATGGCAGGCCGCCGAAGCATCCAGCAGGGCTGTTTCGACGCCGTTTTTTACAATGTCCAGCACACTGGTTACCAGAAAGCCCGCATTCAGCGCCACCGCTTCCCCCGGCTCAAGATAAACCTCGACACCGTATTTTGCCCGAAAGCGCCGGATATAGGCAATCAGCGCGTCCCGGTCATAATCCGGGCGGGTGATGTGGTGCCCGCCCCCGAAGTTCACCCATTTCATCTGCGGCAAAAATGCGCCGAACTTGTCCTCTACCGCCGCCAGTGTTTCCATTAACGCATCGCTGTTTTGCTCGCACAGAGTATGAAAATGCAGTCCTTCAATCCCCTCGAGCAGGTCCGGACGAAAATTTTGGAGTGTTACCCCTAACCTTGAACCGGCCGCACAGGGGTCGTAGATACCGTGCTCCTGTGTGGAATGCTCCGGATTGATCCGGATTCCGAAGCTTTTTCCGGAAGCGAGCGACTGACGCCTATACTTTTCCCACTGATAAAAGGAATTGAAGGTAATGTGGTCGCAGATTCTTAATATTTCTTCAAAATCATTTTCAAGATAAGCGGCCGAAAAAATATGCGTTTCTCCTCCCATTTCTTCGTGCCCCAGCTTTGCTTCAAAAAGCCCGCTTGCAGTGGTTCCGTCAAGATATTGCCTGATCAGCGGATAGACTGCAAACATCGAAAAGGCTTTTTGCGCCAGCAGAATTTTACAGCCGGCCCGCCGGGCGGTGTCGCGGAGGATTTCCAGATTTTTTATAAGAAGCGCCTCATCCACCACATAGCAAGGGGTGGGAAGCGCAAAGATACGGGGATCCATCATTCCACCAGGACGGGGGCAAAGTCTTCGATCCAGGGCAGTCCCCATTGATTGAGTGCATCCATGAACGGATCGGGATCAAATTCCTCAATATTCCAGACCCCCGGTTTGTTCCATGTGCCGTTCATCACCAGCATAGCGCCGATCATAGCGGGCACGCCGGTGGTATATGAAATCGCCTGGGAGCCCACCTCACGATAGCATTCCTGATGGTCGCAGATATTGTAGAGGCAGTAGGTTTTATCCTTGCCGTCCTTTTTCCCCTGAAAGATACAGCCGATGTTCGTCTTGCCGACCGTGCGCGGGCCAAGCGAAGCAGGGTCGGGCAGGACCGCCTTTAAAAATTGCAGGGGTACAATCTCGCGCCCCTCGTACAGAATCGGCTTGATGGAGGTCATGCCCACGTTTTCCAAGCACTTCAGATGGGTCAGATAGCTTTCGCCAAAGGTCATGAAAAAACGGATGCGGCGGATACCGGGGATGTTGAGGGCAAGGCTTTCGATTTCCTCATGATGCAGCAGATACATATCCTTGGGCCCTACTCCCGCAAAGTCGTACCGGCGCTTGATCTCCATCGGTTCGGTTTCCACCCAGCCCCCGTCTTCCCAGTAGCTGCCTTTGGCGGATACCTCACGGATGTTGATTTCGGGGTTAAAGTTGGTGGCAAAGGGATACCCGTGGTCACCGCCGTTGCAATCGAGGATATCGATCTCGCTGATTTCATCAAACTGGTGCTTGAGCGCATAGGCCGAGAATACGCCGGTTACGCCGGGGTCAAAGCCGCTGCCCAGCAGCGCGCAGATCCCCGCCTCGCGAAAGCGTTCGCGATAGTCCCACTGCCATTTATACTCAAATTTGGCGGTATCGGTCGGTTCATAGTTGGCGGTATCGACGTAGTGCGTTTTGGTGGCAAGGCAGGCTTCCATAATGCTTAAATCCTGATATGGCAGGGCCAGATTCAGGACGACATCGGGCTGAAAGTCCCGGATCAGCGCAACCAGCTCGTCCACCTTGTCGGCATCTACCCGCGCGGTGTGGATTTTGGTTTTGGTACTGGCCTGCAGCGAATCCTTCAGAGTGTCGCATTTCGATTTGGTGCGGCTGGCAATCATAATCTCTTCAAAGGCATCGCTGTTCTGACAGCACTTGTGGATGGCAACGCCCGCCACACCCCCGCAGCCGATGATCATACATTTACCCATTTTCCATTTCTCCTTTTAGCTGTAATAGTAGTTCTCTGACGATTTTACAGGCGACGGCTGTGGAGGCCCCGCTATGGTCGTAGTGGGGGGATAGCTCGTTGATATCACAGCCTACAATATTCAGCCGGTGCAGCTGCAGAACGGCGTCTAAAAGCTCCTGAAAACCGACTCCGCCCGGCTCGGGAGTGCCCGTGCCGCAAAACACAGAGGGGTCCAGCACATCCAAATCCAGCGAGAAGTAGACGGGTTTTCCCGCCAGACTGGGCAGAAACGACTCGAAATCGTGCAGGTTGAACGGATGAAGGTCGGTATGGGCCCCCGCAAATTCAAATTCGTACCGCTCTCCGCTGCGGATGCCGAACTGGTGTATCCTGCCGTCTCCCACCAGCTTCCAGATCTGCCGCATGACCGTGGCGTGGGAAAGCTCCTCGCCCAGATAATCGCTGCGCAGGTCGGTATGCGCGTCAAAATGGATGATATGCAGCCCGGGATAGCGCTCCAGCACCGCCCGCACCGCACCAAGGGTGATCAAGTGTTCGCCGCCCAGCATAACGGGCAGCTTGCCGTCTTCCAGCACCCGTGCGGTATACTCCTGTGTCAGCGCGAGCATCCGCCGGGGATTGCCGAAGGGCGGCTCTAAATCGCCGCCGTCAAAGATACGGCAGTCGGTAAGGTCGCGGCCGCAGTACGGCGAGTAGGTTTCAAGCCCAAAGCTTTCTCCGCGGATTGCGGCGGGGCCGAAGCGTGCGCCGGGGCGAAAGGAGGTCGTACCGTCAAACGGCACGCCAAAGAGCGCGATATCCGCTTCGTCGTACTCTGCTTCGCAGGACAAAAAGCATTGCAGATTCCTATTCATTTTCGCTCAGCGCCTCCTCGATGTAATTTGCCAGATAAAACGAGCCCCTGTGCAGATTGGTATTGTAGTAACGTGTCGGAATGCCCAGGGCATTCCAGCGTTCCGCGTCCAGATTTCTCAGCGGATGCAGCCCCTTGGAGGCGAAGCCGAACAGCCACTGCCCCGAGGGATAGGTGGGGATATGCGCCTGATAGACACGCGCCAGCGGAAATACCGAAACAATCCGCTTATGCGCCGCCTTCATGGCTTTGGCATCCTCGCTATAGAAGGGGCTTTCGTGCTGGTTGACCATGATCCCGTTCCGGCGCAGCGCTTTCATGCAGTTGCCGTAAAACTCTTTGGTAAAAAGCACTTCACCCGGTCCCGAGGGGTCGGTGGAATCGACGATAATCAGGTCGTATTCCTCCTCTGCCGAACGGACAAAGCGCAGACCGTCGTTAAAATGCAGCCGGACCTTTGGATTATCAAACCCGCAGGCGGTCTGAGGCAGATACTGTTTGCAGACAGCGACCACGCGCCGGTCAATCTCTACCACGTCGATCTGCTCAATGTCCGGATATTTACCGAGCTCTCTGGCTGCGCCGCCGTCTCCCCCGCCGATCAGCAGCACCCGTTTGACCTCCGGGCTGACAGCCATCGGAACGTGGGTAATCATCTCGTGATAAATAAACTCGTCCCGCTCGGTGAGCATCAGCACGCCGTCCAGCGTCAAAAAGCGCCCGAACTCGGGGGAGTCATACACGGCGATTTTCTGATAATCGCTTTGCTCGCTGTGTAACTGCGCGTTTACCCTGATCGAAAAGCGCACGTTGGGCGTATCATATTCGCTGTACCATAAATCGTCCATCACCCTTCTCCTTTCAGCACGTTCAGGCTGCTTACATCCATGCTCTCGGGCCCTGTAAGCAAGCAGCCCTTTTCCTTTGCATACCGGACGTATGCAATAATTTCCCCGGTAACACGCTCGCCCGGGCCAAGAATCGGGATCCCCGGCGGATAGCACATCACAAATTCGGCACATATCCTGCCCGCGCACTGCGCAAGCGGCAGGCTCTGCTTATCGCCGTAAAAGGCCGCCTGCGGGGACAGCACCACGTCGGGGCTGATATATTCGCTCTCGGGCATCTCTCTGACAGGGCGCTTGTAAAGCCGCCGGATTTCGCCCAGGGCACTGATAAGCCGTTCGATATGCTTGTTTTTATCCCCAAGTGAAATATAGGCAAGGATATTTCCCAAATCGCCGAATTCCACCTGAATATCATATTCCTCACGCAGAATATCGTAGACCTCAATACCCGCCAAACCCAGAGCACGGGTGTTGACCGAAAGTTTGGTGGCGTCAAAATCAAAAAAGCTGTCGCCGTTGCACAGCTCCCTGCCGTAGGCGTAATAATCACCCAGCTTGTTGATTTCCTCCCGGGCATACTGTGAAAAGCGTTTGACCTTCTCAAACAGCTCTTCCCCGCGCAGAGCGAGGTTGCGGCGTGAAATGTCCAGGCTGGAAAGCAGCAGGTAAGACGCGCTGGTGGTTTGGGTCAGGTTGATAATCTGCCGCACATAGTGGGCGTTCACATGCTCCCCGCACAGCAGGATCGAGCTTTGCGTAAGCGAGCCGCCCGATTTATGCATGCTCACGGCCGCCATATCCGCGCCCGCCGCCATAGCGGAAACCGGCATATCCTTCCCAAAATAAAAGTGCGTGCCGTGGGCTTCGTCCACCAGTACCTTCATTCCCTGCGCGTGGGCCAGCCGGGTGATTTGCTTTAAATCAGAGCAAATGCCGTAGTAAGTGGGGTTATTGACTAAAATTGCTTTCGCTTCCGGATGCTCCGCGATTGCCCGTTTGACATCGGCGACCGATATGCCCAGTGCGATACCGATTTTTTTGTCGGTCCGGGGATTGATATAAACAGGCACCGCACCGCAGAGTACCAGGGCGTTGATTGCGCTCTGGTGCACATTGCGCGGCAGGATAATCCGCTCGCCCGCCTTCACGTGGGAAAGGATCATCGCCTGCACCGAAGAGGTCGTACCGCCCACCATAAAAAAAGCGTGCGCCGCGCCAAAGGCCTGTGCGGCCAAGGCTTCGGCTTCTTGGAGTACCCCCGTGGGGTGGCACAGGTTGTCCAGAGGCTTCATCGAATTAACGTCGACGGAAAGGCAGCGTTCGCCCAAAAACTCGGTCAGCTCCCGGTTGCCCTTGCCCCGCTTATGCCCCGGAACATCGAACGGTACAAGACCGCCGTCCCTCACGCGCTCCAGCGCTTCATAAAGGGGAGCCTGATTTTGTTTCATTGGGCTCCACCCTCCTGATAAATGTTTTCGCCGCTGAAAATCTCGATCATCTCCTGCCGCAGCGCCTGTGTAATGTCCAAACGCAGCTTTGGCGGGATTTCATAAACATCGGAATTAAAAAGGTAGTTCTGCAAAACGATATCCTTGATAAGCATTTTGGTGTGGTAGATGTTTGCCTGATAAACGTTGATGTCAATGGCATCGTATTTCTTTAATGTTTCCGGCGTAATGAAATTTTGGATCGAGCTGATTTTCTGGTCGGTAAACAGCTTTTTCCCCTCTACGTCGCGGGTAAAGCCGCGTACGCGGTAATCCATGGTGATGATATCCGAGTCAAAGCTGTTGATGAGAAACTCAAGAGTGGAAAGCGGCGTAATCTCCCCGCAGGTGGCTACGTCAATATCCACCCGGAAGGTTGCGATCGAGGTCCCGGGATGATATTCGGGATAGGTGTGTACGCTGACATGGCTTTTATTCAGATGCGCCACCACTGTTTCACCGCTGAGGTTTTGCACCATGCTTTCTTCGGCAATTAAAAGGGTTACCGACGCCCCCTGCGGTTCGTAGTCCTGCTTTGAAATATTCAGCACCGTTGCGCCGATCATTTCCGTCAGGTGGGTAAGGATCGCGGTCAGGCGCTCGGAATTGTACTGCTCGTTGATGTATTTGATATAGTCCTGCTGCTCGCGGGGGGTTTTTGCATAACAAATATCATAAATATTGAAACAGAGCGATTTTGTCAGATTATTAAAACCGTACAGGCTTAGCTTATCCGCCATGATAATTCCTCCCTAAATAAAAAAATAAGTGCGCCACAGTATACTGTGACACACCTATAAAATCAATTCAATATAAACAGCACCACACGGAACACCACGATTTTCACATGGATATGCCGTAAGGAAGGATTGCTTTCGTGCTGATGTTTCAGAGTCTATATAGCAAAGAACTTACTTTTACTACTCTTATTGACCGTTTTACAAGTGTGTACCATAGTACACTTCGGGCGAATGAACCCAACAGGCAATTAAGTTGCCAGCTTATAAAAGTTGCGCTTTTAACGCAATCAATAATGCGGATTGCTCCGCGTCGGCAGTTGACCGGGCTGTCCGTAGGCCCTGAACCTCTAAAAAATAGAAGCGGTCAGTAAATTCTCGTCCTGTATAGACGACCGTGTTTAGATTATCATGTTATTCGTCCAATGTCAATTATATTTTTTACCGTTCAAAAGACAGACTATTTTGAACAGAATTATCGCATGACAGCATTTTCAGCTGATTCTGCAACAAGGTTGCGTTTTGTCTCGCAAACTGAAATGGAATTGCAGCAGGCCCTTATAAGGAATCAGAATATCAATTTTTTTGTATCCCGAATTCATGCTCGTAGAAGCATATTACCCCTGCATGGCTACAGATAACTTGCCAGTTTACGGGAGGTGTTTCGGAATGATGTAGGAGACATCATTTTTTTAGCAGTAAATTGCTTAATAAAATAGGTGTCGTATTCAAAACCTGTAGAACGTGCAATTTCATTCAAGGTCATACCAGTGTGGGTGAGTAATTCTTCTGCGACTTTTAACCGATATGATAATAAATAGGACATTGCTGTGCAGTTACATCGTTGATGAAACATCTCATTGAGTGAAACACGGTTTAGGTGAGCACATTGTGTTAAATCTCCTAGAGTAATCTTATTAGCGTAATTGGTGTGTATATATTCTAAAACCGTATCAACAGGAGATTGTCTATTTTCCGAATCCAAGCTTTCGATTAAACCTAACATTTGAATAAGATTTTTTTTGATTCTGCAAACCCAAAGTGAATCGCTTTGAGCAAATACTTCTGTTCCAATAATAAAAAACCAATCTAACAATTTCGAATATGCTTTTGTAGTAATAACGGGTACGCCAGTATGTGTACTATCTCTTTGAAATAAAGATAATCCTGTGTGTATTTTTAAATCAGGCATAAAATAATCTTCTGTTTTTGAAATTGGTATTGTACTGAGAAAATCCGGGTCAAAGCTGAACGATTGCGCGGATACTTTTTCTCTTTTAAAAACTTGTATCACATCAGTTTCTGACAAACAGAGTATTCCGGGTGCAGAAATTGCAATAGGCCGATTGTTCAACGTTCCTTTTATGCTCCCGCTGGTGACAAATACTATAGTAAACCGGCTCTGGTATGGGAGCGCTTTAAAATCTTCCGTGGCAAAAAAATCTATATCAACAGTTCTTTTTTTATAGCGGTCTATTTGTGGCATAACACTCTCCTTACAGATAGTATAGTTAAATTCTTCGTTTATTTCATTGTACCACAGAGCTGCAAGTTATAAAATATTAATATAGCAAAAGGATATAATATCAACATGTTAGCCAGCTTTTTACTATTAACGTTGTGTTAGAATGATTTTTTAATTAACAAGGAGGAAAATAAATCATGGCAGTAAAGGTTGCAATTAACGGCTTTGGACGCATTGGCCGACTTGCTTTTAGACAAATGTTCTCCGCAGAGGGATATGAGGTAGTAGCAATTAATGACTTAACCAGCCCCCAGATGTTGGCTCATTTATTAAAGTACGATTCTGCGCAGGGAAGATATGCTTTAGCGGATAAGGTAGAAACAAAAGAAAGCTCTATTGTGGTAGCAGGAAAAGAAATTGAAATTTATGCTCAAAAGGATCCTAAAAATCTTCCTTGGAGTAAGCTTGATGTAGATGTGGTTTTAGAATGTACAGGATTTTTTACATCCAAAGAAAAAGCATCAGCCCATATTGAAGCAGGGGCTAAAAAGGTTGTTATCTCTGCTCCGGCTGGAAATGATCTGCCCACCATTGTGTATGGAGTAAACGAACATGTTTTGACCAAAAATGATACGGTTATTTCAGCCGCTTCATGCACAACAAATTGTTTGGCTCTGATGGTTGATGTGCTTGATAAATTGGCTCCAATTGAAAAAGGATTTATGACAACAATTCATGCTTATACCGGTGACCAAATGACCCTTGACGGCCCACATGCAAAGGGCGACTTGCGAAGAGCACGTGCAGCAGCTTTAAACATCGTACCAACTTCTTCTGGTGCAGCTAAAGCAATCGGACTGGTGATTCCAAAATTAGAGGGGAAATTAGACGGTGTATCTCAGCGCGTGCCAGTACCGGCTGGTTCGGTGACAGAGTTAGTCGCTGTAGTCAATAAGACGATAAAGAAAGAGGATATAAATGCTGTTATGAAAGCGGCATCTTCCGATTCATTTGGATATACAGAAGAACAGCTGGTATCTTCAGATATAATTGGTATAACATATGGTTCATTGTTTGATGCTACACAAACAAAGGTTACTTCCCTTCCTGATGGGAAGGCTTTAGTGAAAGTTGTGTCATGGTACGATAATGAAAATTCGTATACAAGCCAAATGGTTAGAACAATTAAATATTTTGCAGAACTATAATCTGCGGCTTGTAATATAAGGCACTAAGAACTTGTGAGAAGCCATCAATCTCTATTGTTTCTTTCAATACACGCTGGAATATAAAATTGAAACCGCATTGTGAAGTCGTATCACTGCGTGTTAGAATAGTTACCCCCCGGTAAAACCGGGGGGTCTTCATATTTGGGCAAAAGCCCTAAGTTACTGGCGGCGTCTGGGGAGTATCCCAAATTCTGTTAAAAGTTCAGACACGGGTGTAAAATGGAGCAAAATAAGATGTGACGGCAGCGACTTTGTCTGATGCTGCCATATCTGCAATATAACAGCAGGCACACGGGAAGCCAAGGACGGCGAAGCCGTTTATTTATCCTTGAGGTCCTGTGCGAATATTTTTATGATAAAACTGATTTTTTTTGAACCGTTTCATCTTTCAGGGACTCTTATAGTCAGGTGCACCGAATCGTTCCGGGAAAGGAGAATGCAAAATCGAAGATTCAGATTTGATTTTAATGATGCAGCAAGGAAATTCTGATGCGTTCGACCAGATATTCGAGAAGTACAAGAATGAAGCGGTCAGAACGGCTTATCTGATTACCGGCAGAAAGTCCATCTGTGAGGATATTGCACAAGAGGCGTTTATAAAATGCTTTAAACATATCGGCGACCTGCAAAATCCGAACGGCTTTCATGCCTGGTTTTTCAGAATATTGACCAGAACAGCCTGGAAATTCGGCCGGTCAGCCAGCCGTGAAATACCAATGGATAACATGGCGGAAAAGGTCGAGGAGTCAAATCTTGATCTTTTAAATGAACAATATTCAGCAGTTGAGGAAAACAGACTTTTATACTCGGAAATCAACCATTTGGAGCCAAAGCAGAAAACAGTTATCATTTTGTACTACTTTAACGGCCTTTCTACAAAGGAGATCGCAAAAGTTTGCAGATGTCTGGAAGGTACCGTAAAGTCCAGACTTTTTTCAGCAAGGAAGAAGTTGAAAGCAAGGCTGTATTCTGTTAACCATTCAGGAGAGGAGTGCGGGGACCTATGCAGACCACAAAAGTATTTGAAGAAAATATAAAAGAGGCGCTCTTAAATATCTCGAACCAGGTTGAGGCTTCCGATCAATTAAGACTCAGAATAAATAAAGCAATGAAACAACAGACCCAAAAGGAGGGTTTTCTAATGAAGAAACGACTTTCACTAAAAAGCGCAGTGATTCTGGCCGCCATCCTCTGTTTGACCACGGTTACCGTTTTCGCGGCGACACAAGTCAGCCAGTATCTGTCAACCTCGTCATCCAAACCGACCTATACTTCTTTTCCGACGGAAAAAGCGCTTCAAAAGGATCTTGGATTTGTTCCGAACAATTTGGAAACGTTTTCAAACGGCTATACTTTTCAGGAAGCGGTCATCGGCAATACCACCCCGGTTGATGAAAACGGCAAAAAAATGGGCGATTATAAATTTATTTCCTACACATATGTATCCGGCAAGGATAAGAAAGTAAACCTATACGCCAACAAACAGCTTCCCGGAGCAACATCAGATTCCAAAGAGGTAAACACGGATTATAAAGGTGTGACCCTTTCTTATTCCTCACAGAAATATAAATTTGTTCCGGCAGATTATCAATTGACGGAACAAGACAAAAAGGCCCAGGAAAGCGGAGAGATCATGTTCACTTACGGCAGCGACGCCGTACGGAACAGCATCGTTCAGAACGTAACCTGGACCGACAGCGAAGGGATCAGCTATGATTTAATGGCCTCTGACAGCAAGCTTCAGCAGACTGATCTGACGGCAATGGCAAAGGAGATTGTGGATAAAAACAAATGAGGGCCGTAACCGGTTCGGCCCTCGCGGTCAAAGTTCCGTCCCCTGCATTACCTGAGCCACTGTGAAATGAATTTTATGACAGCAAATTGCACAAAGGAATCGCTTTTCATAAAAAGAAAATGCGCCTTAAAACGGGTTTTTAAAGCCCGCTTAAGGTGCATTTTTTACAGCCGTCCGGTGTCACGGTAATGAAACCAATAGTTGATTATCCTTTTGTGTTATTTTTCGCCGCGATTTCCGCCTGCTTTTTTCCGCGCCCGCATTTCGGGTCCGACAGCCTGCAATTTCGCGGACATTGGCCACAGCGTTTTGTTTCCAATATTTGCTGAAGCGCAGGGTCAATGGGCATGGCTGTCTTCCTTTTGATCCAAGGAAACATCGTGTATAACCTCCGTATAATGAGCTTGTAAGCATTGCTTTCTATGTTATTTCTTTCGTGCAGGCATTTGTATGGCACAGTACGTATGCATTCAACCTGGTTTGGCGTATTCATATCAGTGCCGCCATTTGATTCAATGTTACATCCTGAATCGTATGCTCAAGGACGCAGGCCTCACTTACCGCCAGAGCTTCGCTGAGCTTCAGCACGTTCATTAAAAAACGCTTGATTGTGTCAAACTTGGCGAGCAGTTTTTGCGCTGTTGCAATTCCTTGATCGGTCAATCGTATGGGACCGAATTTCTCGTGTTCCACAAATCCTTTTTCCGACAGCTCCGCAACCGCCCTGTTTGCACTCGGTTTCGACACGGACATCCTTTCGGCAATGTCGATAAGCCGGACGGAGCTGTCCGCCTTGTGCAGGAGGTATATCGTTTTAAGGTAATTCTCAAGCGAAGGGGTTATCGTATTATTGTCCATTCTCTAACCTCCTTACGGGGTTCGGGCGGTATGCGCCGTCCTCTTAGCTGTGCCGATTCCAGAAGCCATCGTGCCCAAAATGTCCGAATCCGAACTCCTGTTCATTGTCGCCGCGCCAATCGTCTATAATGCGCTCCAGATATTCCCCCAGCTTCGTCTGCTCTTCTTCCGAGAGGCAGTCGAATAATGTTTCAAATCCAAGCTGCCTGTCGTCCTGGATTTCGGCGTTTTTCCCTTTCTCGGTCAAGCGGATAATCATGACCCTCTTGTCATCCTCCGACGGCGTACGCGTGATGTACCCTTTCTGCTCCAGCTTCTTCAGCAGGTCCCCCAAAGATTGGGGACGCATATCCATTAAGTCCGAAAGCTCTTTCTGCGTGATTTCCGGCTTCATTTTCAGCAATTTCAGCACCCGTCCCTGACCGCGGTATGGATTCCCCGTCAGGCCGAAAGCCATGTGGTTGTGGTGGTGATGCCGGATGAGCAGCCATTGGATTTGCATAAACTGCTCCACCAACCCGCTGTATTTGCTCTCACTCATGATTTTCCCTCCTTAGATCGGGCCGTTCAAGTTTTATTAAGCTACCTTCCTATATTATAAAGGTAGCTTTCTAATTTGTCAACAGTTTTCATCTACAGCAATTCCATTTTAGTTTGCGAGACAAAACACGTTTCTCCCCCCGCCTTCGGCGGGGGGAGAAACGCAAACTTATTGCAGAATCAACTGGAAATGCTGTAGCTATCTGAATGTACCGTTGGATTTTTTCTTTTTGCATAGCGGACAGGTCTGAACGCTGAAACTTTTTCGCGAAGCTCATAAGTACAAAGGAGCTGTTGCAAAACAGCCCCTCAACAAAAAATGCACCTTTGAGCGGGCTTCAAGAACCCGTTTTAAGGCGCATTTTCTTGCTATCGTGTAAAAGGCAGTAAAATCATAGATTCTTTTCGCAAAAATCCCGAAGCTGTCTGCTTTCGGTTTCTTCGCCCTCGCCTTCAATCTGAAAGACGACTCCGTCGCCCTTCTTTACACCGAGATTCATGATCGCGAAAAGCCGTTTGGCGTCTGCCGATTTACCGGCCGCCGTCATAGTGATTTTGGACACGCATTTTTTCGCGGCCTGCGCCAGCAGGCCCGCCGGCCGTGCGTGCAGCCCTTCCTCTGCGGTTACGATATACTCAAACGTTTTCATTTCCTTTTCCTCCTTGATGATTTCCCAGCCGTCTCCGCTGTGCTATCGCAGCAGCTCCGGCGCAAAATGGCGCACGATATCCGTAATCGGCGCATGATTGTTGTCGGTCCCGCGATAGGCTATGTAGGGTTCCGCTTCCGGGGACACGTTCGCGGGTGCCGCGGCAAAGCCCGCCACGCGAAACATGGAAATGTCATTGCTGCTGTCTCCGATTACCAGGGTTTTTTCCAGCGGAAAACGGAGTTTCTGCGCGGCCTTCTTCAGGCCCGGCCCTTTGCCGCAGTCCGGAGGTTCCATTTCCACGCAGCAGGGACTATGATAGAGCTCCAGAGTCAGGTCGGCGAATTCCCTCTGCAGTCTATCCATCTGCTCCGGTAAAAGGGTCGGAATCGATGCCTTTACCACAGGTTCCTCCGGCAGGCCTCTCCATTCTTCATAAGACCGGATACCGGAGCGGATAAAAAAATTTTTATGCATTTCCACCGACCGGCCGTCCGCTGAAAGCCTGGGGTCACGCCGGCAGAAATACGGGCTGACGGAAGTGTAATAATTAAAATACAATCCTTCACGTCTGCAAAAGCGATCCAGCCGCTCCAGCTGCCCGGCCGTGAACTGATCCAGGACCTCTCCGACATCCCGGGAGGGGTCGTACAGCAGGGTTCCGTTGCAGGCGACGGCTGCGTCCATCGTCCCAAGCCGCGGCAGATAGAAACGGAACAGATCGGGATGGCGGCCTGTCGCGATCAGTGTTCGTACGCCGTGTTCCCGAAGCTTGGACAGCGTCTTCAGGTCGTCCGGATGGACATAGCCGCGGTCATTCAGAAGAGTGCCGTCCAGATCGGTAATAACGGCACGGAGATCAGTCATCGGCGGCCTCTGCGGATTCGCAGGAAATAATCTCCGACTGCGCCGCGGTCACTTCTCCCAGCCGGATTTTTGGATTTGTAAAGTCGGCCAGATTGGTGATAATACAAGGGGAAATCATTCGGAAATTGTTTGACTTGAAAAGCTTGAGATCCATTTTCATAATCCGGTCGCCCCTGCGGACACGGCTGCCGTCTTCCACATAGCAGGTGAATCCCTTTCCGTTCAGTTTCACCGTGTCTATCCCGAGATGAATCAGCAGCTCGATTCCGTTGTCGCCGGTGATGCATATGGCGTGCAGGGTCCTGGCGATATTGGAGATCACGCCGTCGAACGGCGCCAGCACGAACGGCGACTCGGGATAAACGGCGACGCCGTCGCCCAGCACTTTCCCGGAAAAAACTTCGTCCGGGACCTCGGTAACAGAGACAGCGCGGCCGGTAATCGGCGAATATACTTTCCTTTCCATGGTTCCTGTTTCCTTTCTTGCGATAAAATTGTCTTCGGTTTCCGCTTTCCTTCAAGACCTGCGGAAACCTGTTTACAGCATTTCCAGTTCATTCTGCAACAAGGCTGCGTTCCTATTTTTTAAAATAGGTCCGTTAGAGAACAATTCCCGTGTATACACCCGGTTAAAAACATGTTACAATAATGATGGTCCAGCTGTCCAATCATTCAAAGACCAGTCGGAGGTTTCCTTTATGAACTGCCTGACTCGAATCAGTCAATATTACAATTCGTTTACCAAAGCGGAACGCAGAATTGCGGATTATATTACACAGAATCCAGAGCAGACCGTAAAGCTGAGTATATACGGCCTGGCCAGCGCGGCCGGGGTGGCCCCTTCCACCGTAACGCGTTTTGTCCACAATCTGGAATACAAATCCTTTAACGAAATGCGCATAGAGCTGGTGCGCAACGTGGACGTGAAAACCGTAAACGATTTCAATGAGATTCTTCAGTGGGGCAATAACAAAGACGATCTCAACCAGCACTTTCTTCACAATATTACCAGCGTGTGCCAGGAAGCGCTGAACATCAACCGCCTTGAAAAATTCAGGGAGGCCGTGTCCATCATCAACCGCGCCAAACTGGTGTACTTTTTCGGTATCGGGGCATCTTCCCTGATCGTACAGGATTTGCAGCAGAAGCTGATGAAGATGCATAAGTGCTGTATTTACAACATCGACGGAAACTTCGGCACCCAAAACGCCATCATGGCGGGCCCCGACGATGTTGTCGTGGCCGTTTCCTACAGCGGAATCACGCGCGAGGTAAATCTGGCCGTCCAGCGGGCGAAGGAAAACGGATGCAAAGTCATCGCCATTACCCGGTACGGCCACACGACCCTTTCCGAACTCGCCGACATCTGCCTTTTCGTTCCGAACGTAGAACAGGTGACGAAAGTAGCGGCCATTTTTTCACGGTACGCGCAGCTGTTTATTGTGGACATCCTGTTCCTGAATTTTGTGAACGAGAGCGGAGAGGACCCGGCGAAAATGCTTACGGATTACCGTTCGCTGCTGCTGAGACTGAAAGAGTAGTCCTGTTTGCGGAGAATACGACCGGCCCCGAACGGGGCCGGTCTTTTTGATATTCTCAGAACGGGTGCCAGCAGCACAGGATTCTGCAGTTTCCTTTTACTTTGCAGGACTTCCGGTCCGACGGAAGAAGAACGGTGTGGGTATGATTCATCTGATACCGCCCTTCGGCGGTTTCCACGACGGCGTTCCCTTCCACGGCGGTAAGCGACAGGCAGACGCCGTTGTTTTCCGGCTCCCATTCGTCCGCGATATCCACGATATCCACGCAGAAGCTGGGATGGCGGATCGCTTCCCGCACGCTGGCGCCGGCGGCCGGCCTGCTTCCCGGCTCGAAGTGCCGCACCTCAGGCTGCAGGGCCGGGTCAAGCACATCAAACCCCTTTTCCAGATGCAGCTCTCTGCCGCGCCCATAGTCGTACAGGCGGTAGGTGATGCCGCCAAAGCTGCCCGCCTCCAGCGCCAGCATGTTTTTGCCGCAGGCGTGCAGCATCCCGGCGGGAATCATGACGAAGTCGCCCTTTTTCACCGGCACTTTGCGGATATATTGCTCGATGGTGCCGTCGGCGGCGGCTTTGCGCAGCTGCTCTTTGTCCGTTATCGTCGTTCCGGCCACCACATAGGCGCCTTCGTCGCAGTCCAGAATGTACCACGATTCCGACTTTTCAAAATCGTTTTCCACGCGGCTCGCATACTCTTCGCCGGGGTGGACCTGAATGGAAAGATCCTCCCGCGCGTCAATATAGGCCACACGCACCAGCTGGTCGGCGGGGTCCCTGCCCAGCAGTTCCCCGTGCCGGAGGCCGATCAGTTCGTGAAGGGTTTTGCCGGCATATTCGCCGCTGAGAATTTTGCTTGTTGTGTTCCGGTAGGCGCTCACCTCCCGGCAGATTCCATACTGCTGCCCTTCGGGCGGCGTGATGCCCCGAATATCTGTAAGACGGCTGCCGCCCCAGACGCTGACGCAGTAACCGGAGATGGGAAGAATCGGTTCCATTTTTCAGCCCTCCCCGACCCACTGGATTTCTCCGTTGCGCTTATAGCAGCGGAAAGGAAACGGCTTCTGTTCAATGACGGCGTGGTCCTGCTTGGTGGCGGGCAGGCTGCACGCGGCCACGGCCAGAACGCCTTCGCCGGAATTGATGATACGGTGGGCGTATTTACCGCTGATGTAGTGCAGCGAGCCCGGAAAAATCTTTTCCGCGTAAAATTCGTCCCCGCCGTCCCAGAACAGCAGAAAGCCTTCGCCCTGCAGGCCGTAGTAATATTCGTCGCAGTCGCGGTCAATGTGGAAATGTCCGTGCGTCATGCTGCATTCCCCGTCGACGCAGTAAGCTTCCAGATAAGTAATGCCCCACTGCAGATTGCCCTTGACGTAGTCGGTGCGGTGGAAATTCTGATTCGCTACGCGGTAGGCAAGCTGGTCGCCGAACGCCGCCAGAGCATCCTCATTTTTGTAAATGCCCTTCAGCTCGCTGATTTTTTTCTGACGCCAGACAACGTTCTGGCCGGAAAGCTCGCAGTCTTCCCACCATTTCTGTATTCCCTTCGGTTCGCGGATAAAGTCTTCCCTCATGATTTTCCGTTCCTTTCTGAATTCTTCAGTCATCGGTTCTGAGCATGGTCTTGTGGACAACAGCCGGCTGGTAGCCCATATTTTCAATCACATAATCGGTGATGGACGCCGGAACCACAACGATATCCAGGAATTTCTGCCGGTAGCAGAACTCGGGATTGGATTTGGAATAGACCTTCACTTCCTCGCCGTCCACCAGGGTGAGAACGGTAAACTGGCCGTTGTTGGAGAATTCCGCCTTTTTTTCAAGATAAAGCTGCTTGGTCTGATAATACATCAAATCGGTTTTTCCTACAATATATTGTTTCCACCCGTCGCCTTCCCCATCGGGAATCGGCTCAATGGCGATGTTTTCGCGTACCCAATCCGAGGTGCGCTCGGTACGAAGCACCTTCTCACCCATCGCGCTGTGAATCGGGCGGAGGTTGCCTTCGGCATCTCGCCGGTTATAATCGTACATTTTATAGGTATAGGAACCGATGGTAAGCGAACCGAGCTCCAGAATCAGCTGGTTGCGGCCGGAGGCGTGGATGGTTCCGCCGGGAATCATGACCTGACGGCCGGGAACGGAGTCGATATGGTTGACATATTTGGCATAATCCAGGTCGCTGCCGTCCTTTTCGGACTGTTTCGCCAGCGCGACAAATTCGGCGGGGTCGGCATCTTCGTTGAAGCCGAGGTATGTTTTCGCCCCGTGACCGGTGGCAATGACGTAGTAAGCCTCGTCCTGGCTGCCTTTTTCATTATAATATTCCTTACAGACCGATTCGTAGGGATGTACCTGAACAGACATGTTGCCGTTGCTGTGGTAGGTATCGTCGTAATTAAACCGGATGGGAAAATAGCCGCCGAACCGTTTGGTGCATTTTTCGCCCATGATCGGCAGAGGGCATTTCTGAATGAAGGTAAAGAACGGAAACTCGACTTCGCGGCCGTCCGCGTCGACTACGACACTGACCTCCATCGGGATCATGTCGAATACCCAGGCGATATTTTTGTATTCGGAAGGCAGCCGTCTGACCTTGCGGATAAATTCGCCGCCCCAGATGCCCTCTAGATAGACGGGCTTGGTGCGGAACGGATAGCGGGCCAGGCCGGTCAGGATCGTTTCGAGGTCCTGACTGCTCATCAGCACAAAATCCTCGTCATGGTCGCCGCAGATGTAAAAATCAATTTCATTCTGCGTCAGCAGACGTTTGCGGTTTTTCAGGATAATTTCAAAATCCACGAAATAGTTGCGGCGCATCAGTTCCGCAAACGGTCTCGGGGTTTTGTCCCCAACGTTAACCAGTTTCCCCTCGCGTGCGCGGACAGCGGCGGTTTTCGGGGTCACATCAATATAGACCTTCAGGTCCGCCAGAGCCGAAAAGGTCTCCGACGTGCTGCCGTACCCGATAAAAATCAGCAACGTTTTCTCGGGAAGATTCCGCATTTCCTCCAGCAGTTTTTCTGCCTTTCCCCTGTCGATAAAATCGGAGAAGCTTCCCTCGTACAGTTTGCCGAACAGCAGAACAGGGTCTTCCTCGTAATTCAGGGGAAGACACTCCGCCACCATGGCATCCAGTTCTTCGACCGGTTTGTAAACCTCGTCCATGGTGCGCAGGACCACCCGGTAGCCGCGCTGCCGTACGGCCTGTGACAGCGCACCCGAAAGGTCGCTGAATTTGGCGGAGGCGTAACCGTCCACGGCCACGACACATCCCGATTTTCCGCTTTCCAGCAGGGAAACGGCCTTTTCAGCAATACGCTTCGCGGACTGCACGGTACCGAAAACAAGATCCTCCCTGACGGATGCCGGGATGTCGGGACGGTTGATTGCGGTGTGGTCATCATAGGCTAGGGGTTTGAACATAAAACTCATCTTTGCAAAATCCTTTCTAAATTCAATTCAATATGATATCAGGTTGTTGACTGTAACTTCAGTGTCTTGCCGGGAAAGCCCGCTGCCGGAAAAAGGAGCTCCCGAAGGCTCCCGTTCCGGCATTGGGCCACAGAATATTTCAGTTCCGGCTTTACCGATCTCCGCCGAACGCATCAAGCGCCTCTTTTTTCGCACCGACAGACCAGGTAAACAGGAAGCCTCCGGCGATGGAAAGAGCATAGGCGGCCAGATACGCCAATGGATTGGTGTTGACAAGAACGCCGAGGATTCCGGAAACGCTGACGGTAACGGCGCCCGAGTGGGGGAAGAAGCCGAGGAGAGCACCGCCCAGAGCTGCCCCGGCGCAGGCCGTAAAGAATACGCGGCCCAGCGGAAGGCTAACACCGAAAATCAGCGGTTCACCGATGCCGAGGATTCCGGCGGGGAGACCGCCCTTTACGGCATTGTGCAGGCTTTTGTTCTTCCGGTATTTAAAGAACAGGGCAATGGCTGCACCCACCTGTCCGCCGCCCGCCATGGAGTCAAAGGCGTAAATCGGTGTGTAGCCAAGCTGCTGGATCAGGGAAAGATGGATGGGAGTAAGACCCTGATGCATGCCCGTCATAACCAGTGGCAGGAACGTGAAGGCAATCACCGCGCCGCCAAGCGGTCCCGCGTTGTTTACCAGCCACAGCAGCACATTGGTGATGCCGGTTGTCAGAATGCCGCATACCGGCTGGATGATGAACAGCGTTGCAAGACCGACGACCAGGATCGCCCCGAGAGAGGGCAGGTGGATTTTCAGGGAATCCGGGCAGTGGTCCTTGATCCATTTTTCCACAACAGCAATCAGCGCACCGGCCGCGAGCGCCGCAAGCGTACCGCCCTTGCCGTTGGTGAAGGTAAGACCGAAAAAGCCCATCGAGACGCCCGCAAGATTCCCTACGTTTGTGACGATGCCGCCGGCGATCAGGCCGAGATACGGATTGCCGCCCATGACTTTCGCCGCCTGGCAGCCGACCGCGATGTTCAGATACGTAAAGAACGTGGAGCACAGAACCGTCAGCGCCGCCATGAATACGGAGCCGCCGTCCGCGACCGCAGCCGGGTTAAAGGCAGCCGTACCCGTGAGGGTGAATATGAGCACGAAAACCTGCCTGATACCGTAAAGCAGACCGGCTCCGGCAAAGATCGAAACGAGGGGTACGAATACGTTGGAGAAAAATTCAAAAATGCCTTTTGACTTTTTCTTGTGCATCAGCGCTCCATCCTGTTTTGCCTCCGAATAATTCAGCCCGTCCATCTGTTTCAGTTCCGTACAGATTTTGTCCGCCACGCCCGGACCGAGAATTACCTGAGGCTCTTCGGGCGTCCCAACGACCCCCATCACTCCCTTGATCTTCAGCAGAGCATCCTTTTTCACTTTGTCGGCATCCCGAACCTGTACCCTCAGTCTGGTCATACAGTTTTCCAGTTCTGCGATGTTTGCCGCTCCTCCAAGACATTCCAGAATTTCCTGTGCTAAGGTCTTTGCTTCCATATGTTTTCCTCCCTACAACTATGTAATTGAAAATCGGATCGGGAACCGCCCTTCGCATATATTATAGCACTTATGAAACAGAATTCCATTATGAATTGAAACAAAATTTTATTTTGTCCATTGGTCGTTTTCCACATATTTCAGTTTAAATAAATCTATTTTTTAAAATTAGTCCTGTAAAATCAGTTTTTTCGGGATACATTTATGAAACTTTATTTTATATTTGGATTTCTTGTTTCTTCTCCGCTCGGTATTTTCTGCCTGAATTCGAACATAGTTCCATCTATGCACACTTCCTTTTTCCGGCCATCGGGTGCTGTGCCCGGAAGCTTATGTTCTTCGCCATGTCCCCCGGATAGGAAGGCAAGGATTTATTTTGTTGAATTCGTACAGCATATAAAATAGAATTTTGTTTTATATATTAGTGAAATTTTATTCTATCCATGCTATAATAGCTTTGAAAATTGGTTGGAGTCTGCCTTTCAAATCATCACGTTCAAGCACTGGTATCCGGTTCCTATTCCCTATCGAAAACGCATAGGCCGGCTGAATTTTTACTATTCTATACTATTTACAGCAATTCCATCTCAGTTTGCAAGGCAAAAACACGTTCCTCCCCCGCCAAAGGCGGAGGAGGAACGCAACCTTGCTGCAGAATCAACGGGAAATGCTGTAACGAAATTAAATTTTATGTAAAAGGAGAAAAATATGGAAATCAAGGTGGACGCAAACAGAGTCATGAGAGAGTGGCCGCACGTCGAAAAGTACCATAACACCACATTAAGGTACACCCCGGATAAACGTTTTCCGGAGGCAATGGAGGCATATATCGGACGCCCCGAGATGATTCGCCTGTTCATTACATTGGATGAGGTATGGGACTACCGTGATAATACCTATCACTGGAATTATTTGATTGGGGAAAACCGCTATCAGGACGACCCGAATCATTATCACTACGACTGGCCTCTGACCGTTCCTTCCCCGCTGGGAGTTCATGTTGAAGAATATCTGACGTCTCACGCGGCCTGTGCGGACACGGTCCTTTTGAATATCCGCAGATATGAGCGGGAGGTGACCGACGGCCTTGTTTCGTTTGATCAATATGAAGAGGTATTTAAAAAAGTAGTCGAGCACTATAAAGCCCTGTGTCCCAATATCGTCTATATTGAGTGCTGTAACGAAGTTGAAATTCCAAATTTCGGCGAACTGACTATGCCGGAATTTTATAATCTGTATAAGAGAGCCTATCGGGCGATTGAGCAACTGAATGCAGAACACTCCTACGAGACGCCGCTGCTGGTCGGCGGTTTCGGGATGTCCGCGGGAATGACAAACTGGAAATACTGGGATGAATTTTTAGAGATCCTTGCAAAGGATAAGGACCGTAAAATTGATTTTTATTCCATGCATGAATATCATACCAATCCCGGAAGAATTCTTCAATTCTATGTCCGTCATGAAGCGAAGATCAAAAAACTGAACCTGCCTGATCTGCCGCTTCTGATGACGGAATATGGGTTGAGAACCGGAGTGGGCGACGCGGGAAGACCGAACAACCTTCAAAATGCCAGCGGAGAGATCGCCGGAATGATTTTAGGCTCCTATTGCAAAAATCTCAAGATGTTTCCATGGTGCTCCTTCCACAATCCAAATCAGCAGCTTGGGCGCACGATGTTTGTCCTGAATGATCAGAATCAGTATGTTCCGACCCCGAGCGGGCACGTGATGAAAATGCTCCATATGCTTGGAGACAGGGAGCTTCTGATTGAAGGTTACGTCAATGACAACTGCGTAGCAACCATGGATGGGCAGGGGGCTATCCAAATTTTGGCCGCCAATCCCGGGGCTCAGATCAACGATTATGACCTGGAGATTTTCGGTCTGAAGGAAGGAACCTATCTGCTGACTGAGTATTATGTTGACGGTCAGCATAACAACTGGATCAGCGATCACTCGTTAAGCGGTCTGTCTGTTACCGGGAGCAAAAGCGTCGCGGTGAAGGACCGGCTGAAAGAAAGCATACGAATGATGAACGATTCTTTCTGCCTCTTTACGATTGAAAAGCAGCCCTGACCACCATCCTGAAGATAAAATGCACCCCAAAGGCCAAACGGCAAAATATGCCGAAATACCTTTGGGGTGCATTGATATTGTCCGGAAACTCGTGCATGACCTAATCCTTCGGATCTGATTTTTTTGTACCGGAAATGAGGTAAATTTCAGGAGTGTCGATTAACATATCCACATGAAAACAGCGGAGAAATACTTCGGCTTCCTCTTTCGCAGGACGCAAAGGCCACGAAATCCGGCTCACCGCATCACCCGAATGACAGTGATTGATAGGGCTTCTGCCCTCGCTGTGAGCAATGACGAATCTTCCGTCCGGCCTCAGCATACTTGCCAGATGCTCCGCAAGCTTTGGTTTATCGGGAAAGTGGGGATATGCGCTGAATATCAGGGCCGTGTCAAAACCGGTCTCATGTACGTCAAACAAATCCGAGGCAAGCAGCCGCAAACGGGAATCCGCGAATTTGCTTCGCGCCTTGGATATCATTTCGCCCGAAAGGTCAATACCCAAAACAGAAGCGGGGTTGCGCGAAAGGATTTCGGGGAACAATACGCCGGTCCCGCAGGCGATATCCACCACTCGCGACCCGGCCTTTATTGCCGACAAGGTGACGATCGATGCAATTTTTTCTTTGTCGAACGTACAATGATTGTCCCAATTTTCTGCGCATCCGTCAAAGAACTGTTTGATTTCATTTCGTTGATTTAAATATTCGCTCATATTTTACGCTCTTTCCCTCCGTATCATTTTAGCCTTCTCCAAGGCCAGAATAAAGATCGGAATCAGAATCATCTGGATAATAATTCCCGGCAGTGCCACGACAAAGGAAGCTGAAATAAATGCGGCAAAGCCGTAAGGCTTGCCTGCCATGTTCATAAACACAGCGTTTGCCAGACCCGATACAATCCGTCCGCCAAGCATTGCGCCAATAAGCGCGGGGTAGACATTCCAGCGGAGCTTTTGATAAAAGAATCCGGTCAGTGCGCCGTAAGCGCAAAGCTCAAGCGTCATGGCCGCAGCCGTCGGGAAAATGGGAGGCATGCCAGTCAGGACAGAAGAGAAAAGCGGTACGATAAACCCGCATACCGCTCCATACGGCCACCCGAAAATCAATCCGCAAAGTAAAACGGGAATGTGCATCGGCAAAAAGGTAGGTCCGGCGCCGATCATATGGAAAAAAGTGGGAAGCAGAATTCCGAGCGCGATACAGAGCGCGGTTCCGGTCAGATTTACTGTCGTTGTTTTTTTCATGGTAGTCTCCTTAACAAGTTATCATTGGAGCAAACAAATCTTTACTATCCTCCTAAATAAAAATACCATGAAAAGAGCCGTTTCGTACGGCATCCCTTCATGGTTGTGTGCTAATAAATATAAGTGAAGATTTTAAAAGCCTTCATGACTTTGTTAACATTATTATTTTAATATAAAATATGGAAAAAGTCAATTACAGCATTTCCAGTTGATTCTGTGACAAGATTGTGTTCCTCCCCCGCCCTTCGGCGGGGGAGGAACGTGTTTTATCTCGCAAACTGAAATGGAATTGCAATATGCATCAGTCTAAAGAGGCATCGGCTCAAAGTAAACAGGAGCCGATGCCTCGCAATAAGACTAATTCTATTGTAATGAATACGGCAGGGAAATCCTTATCCCACCGCAGCAACAAAAATTCTTGTACCGTTTACATAAATTCCGGCTGCCGAACCCGCCGCACCGGCGGAGGTGATTTTGTAGAGATAATCATTGCCGGATTTGCCGGCATAAGCAAGGCTGAAGACCGGAGACCCGACGGTAACGGACGGAGCCGCTGCCGAGGTAATCCTGAAGGTATAGGAACCATGCACGGTCAAATCCATCGTCGTATCGCTCGTGAAAGGAGTCCCCTTTACGGTAGCTACAAAAATTCTAGTACCGTTTACATAGATTCCGGCTGCTGAGCCCGCCGCACCGGCGGAGGTAATCTTATACAAATAATCATTGCCGGATTTGGAAACATAGGAGAGCTGGAACGAGGGAGAACCAACCGTAACGGTCGGAGCTACCGCTGAGGTAATCTTAAAGGTGTAAGAACCATTCACGGATACATCCATTGTGGTATCACTTGTGAAAGCAATCCCTTTTACCGTCGCGACAAAGATTTTATTCCCGTTCAGGTAGATGCCTGTCGCGGAGCCGACGGAGCCGACTGCGGAAAGCCTGTAGAGGTATTCATTGCCGTTCTGGGAAACCGGCGCCACTGTGAATACGCCGCTTGTACCGGCTGTAACAGAAGGTGTGGCCGAAGCGGTCACTTTCATGATATAGCTGGAACCCTTCTCGACCGAGAGGGCGGCGTTTGTGTCGGAAACCGCGGTCGGAACAGCAACGGCGGTAATATCGCATTTGGCCGTACCATAGTCATCCATCTCATAACCGTCCGCGTCATACAGGACCGCGGTCAGAGTCGTTTTATTTTCCGACGAGAAAACCGGATCGATACTGTTTACCGTTACGGTTGCGGAAGCGTCGGAGGAAGTGAGCTCAAAGACGTCGCTGCTGCCCCCATCAAGCTCCCAGACCACTCTGGCCCCGGCGGGAAGGGAGGTGCCGGCCGGATAGGCCGCTGCAGTGAATGTCTCGGAATAGCCCTTGGCAATGCTGGAAGAGTCCTTATTGATTGCAATGCCTGCAAAAGAAAGGGATGCGACTTTAAAAGTATCGATTGCCGTACCCGTCGTTTTCTCGAGTGTGAATCCAAAGGTATTGAAATCATCCACATCGACGGCATCCGAAGCGGCCTTAAAGACGGTGGTGCCCGCCGCAAAGGTCTTGTCGGTCAGCTTCAGGGTGACATTATAGACACTGCCGGTTACATACAGGTTTCCGGCAGCAATCCTCATGGTGCCGTCCCCTTCAATCGTATCCGCCGTGACCATACCGTCAAACGTCAGGACGGTATCGGAATCCAGGGAAATGGTGTCAACCGTAACGGAGCCGCTGACGGTTGCGCTTGTGTCCTCGTTCTGGGTATAGAGCATTCCGTTTTTCGCGTTGGAGGGAGCGGGGATTTTTCCGGTGAAGGCTTCTCTGTCGTCGCCGACATACACCGTTGTCTCGCGGAAATCGAGGTCGATGGCATTCACGTTGGTGTTGTCCCCGGACAATGTGATGGAACCGTCCGCGCCCGATTGAACGCCTGCACAGGTGATTTTGGATTCCTTAGAGTACATCAAGATATCCTGTGCGGTAATCTTACCCGTAACAACCGGAGTATCCGAATCATTCGCACTGACGGTAACCGTACCGTCGGCATGGATGGTTCCGGTTGTTCCCGCGTTTACGGTCACGTTGCTGTCCGAATCCAGAGTTTCCTCCGTAACGTCGATATTTCCAACTTTACCGCCGCTTACAAGAACTGCGTCTCCGTCGGTCGTGAACGGTGCCCCGCTCGTTTTGACGTCGCCGACGGTGCCGTCCGTAACCTCAACGGTACCGCTTTTTATATCGACGGAACCGACTTTCCCGCCGCCGATCTGGAGATCTCCGACATAGCCGGAAATTTTCTTAACATTGGTGCTCTCCCCGACACTCACGCGTGTGGTGCCCTGCGGGAATACTACTTCGCTGTCTGTAACATTGCTTGTCCCGGGATTTGCGTCGCCGGTCAGCATTGTTTTTCCGTCCGTTCTCTTAATGGTAAAAACCTTGCTGCCGGGCAATAAGGTCGCCGCATCGGTTTTCTTTTCAATCTTTGTTTTCAGGGTGTAAGAGTCGCCGGAGCTGCTGGATGCCTTGTAGGTGGAACCGTCTGAAACCAGCTTCTTCACCGTGATGCTTACGTTCGTGGTATTGGCATCCTGTGTGTACAGGTGCGTTTCAGCAGACAAATTTTTTCCTACGACAGCAACCGGGGACTGGGTGAATGCCGAAGTCGTATCTGCGACCGAAACATGCACGTCGCTGCCCGTCATGCTGAAGCTGTAGGCGTTTTTATCCGTGATGCCGGCAGTTGCCGTGGTTAAGTCGGCAGCCTCATAAACAGCCAGCGCGGAGTCGGAGCCTGGTTTCGCTTTATAAATACCCAAAGCTTTTGTATAGTTGGCGGTCTGAGCAAAGGTTTCGAAATCAGAGAAACCGGTGCCGGGCTCTTTGGCTGAGAAGCCTGAGTCGTATTCGCCGAAGACGATCTGATCCTTGTCATAGACATATACGGTAAGGTTGCTCCTTGCTTTCACCGTGTAATCATTTCCGTCTTCGTCGGTGTAGCCGCCCTCATAAAGAACGGAAATCACTTCTTTGCCGGAAACCGAACTGCTCTTCAGCTTGAGAGTCGCCGTGTCGGTGGAACTGTCCACCTTTAACGAAACAAGGCTGTCGCCGGAAACATGGGCGATGGCGCTGATCTTCTCGTCGCTGACCGACTGATGGTCCGCGGTTTCAAAGCGGAAATCGCTGCCGCTGTCCAGCAGAAAATCCGTGAGGTCTGCGGTATTTGCCGTACCGCCGTTGACAAGATAAATTGCGTCCTGATTGGTACCGCTGATTACGCCGGTCAATGACTTTGCAGCCGCCGTGGCAGCGACGGTCGCAAAGCTGCTGATAACCAGCGCAGATGAAAGTACGAGAGAAAGCACCTTAGCTGTAAATTTTTTCATTCTGTGAATCCTCCTGATCGAGTGATGTTCTTGCGAATTCAGTGGTGAAAGTGCGGTGGTGATTTTTCGGCAGCAGGCTTCATGCCGTGTCCGTGTTCCATGTGTCAGCCGATTCGCCGTATGGAAGTCTTCATCGTTTCTGCTGACTTGAAGGGGAGGAAGAGGAACGGCGGCTGACCTTTGAGCCGTTTGAACTGCTGGAGTGACTTTGTGCCTGAGAGGACGTTTCCCCCTTTTGGCTGGAAGCAGTGTCTTCTTTTTCCGGGTCATCGGATGAATCGGAGACATTGTCTTTGCCGGCTTCACCCGAGGAAACCAAGGAACTCTCATCAGCCTGTTGATTGCCGTCAACGGCTGTACCGGATGAATTCGGTGTATCTTCGCCGTCCGTTTCATCGGGGGCGCTGCTGTTATCCGTCGGAACAGAGCTGTCCTTTGTATCGTTCCCGTCTGTATCCGCCGAATTTTTCAGTTCGTGGATCTTTTTCATGATATCCGTTACTTTGGCATTCTTGTATTCGCTGACCGTAACGGAAGGATCGAGCGCCTGCAGCTTTCGTATCAAGCTCAGCTTGCCCGGAGTAATGGCCAGTTTTTTGGCTTCATCCCGCTTTTCCAGGGGAATGTGGTCCTTGCTGATTGTTGCGGTCTTCCCTTCTGATTTTATTGCCGTTTCTGCGCCCTGTGCCGCGGCGTCTTCCAGTTCGATCGCGTCCGAGGTATCGTCGGTTTCAGAGGTCACGGAAATTACCGTTGAGCCGTCCTGTGCGACAAAGCCTTTCTGCGCGGCCGACTTAACCAAAGTATGGACAGCGCTTTTGACATCTGCGTCCATGATGTTTTGCCCGTTCAGAATCGCTGTGCCTTCGCTGTTATAAGCGGTCGCGGACACAATCCTTCCGAATCCATTGACGCCCAGCTCAACGCTGGGGTTTATGTCAAGGCTTAAATAGGAAGCGGGAGTTTTATAGTAGGAAACCGCGGCAACAGACATTACGCACACAAAAACGACGGTACAGGCCGCTATAAGGGCTCTTTGCCTCATGGAGCGCCTGTGCCTGCTCTGCGCCGCAGCGGGTGTCGTGCTTAAACTGGCAATGAGGGAATCCCTTGTTTTCCTTTTCAGATCTTCTTTGGCACGGATATGGTTCATAGCGGCCCTAAAAATAGTTTCCATCATCAAAACCTCTCAATTTGTTCTTTAAAATTGCTTTCGCTCTTCGCAGATGTGTGTGAATTGTATTTTGATTTCTTCCAAGAATCACTGCAATTTCAGGAACCGAATAGTCCTCGAAATAAAAGAGATAAATTACATTCCTGTATTTCTGTGGAAGCGACAACACTTCACGCAGCACACCCTCTTCGGATTTATCCTCTATGGGAATCTCTAAGTCGTCGATGGAACAAGTATTTTTACGGAAAAAGCTTTTGTGGAAATCCTTGCATTCATTTATGGTAACTCTGCAGAGCCATGCCTTTTCATGCGCGTCGTTTTCAAACGGTTTTTTATTTTGCAGCAGCTTTAAAAAGACATTTTGAAAGATGTCCTCCACATCCGCTTCATTTTTCAGATACATAAAGCATATTCTTCGAACCATATCGGAATATTTGTCGAGAGCTTCTGTTACAACATCGTTGGTACCGGACGATGTTTTTTCCATCTCTTTTCCTCCCTTCACCCATAGATACGATTGACGATGGCAAATACTTTCAAAATTCGGTAAAGTTTATGCGGTTTGCGTTCCAGTATATAGCACCCCCAGCGGAACAGCCTTCCATCCCAAACGTCCTGTTCTGCTAAAAAAGGGGAAGAAATGTTCAGAAACACATCTTCCCCAATTGGTATTCTAAATCTCTGGAGGCCCGTAAAAGACCGATTTCAATGTGCAAAGATAGCTCCAGCAGTCTGAACGCGCAGCCTTTCGACTGATCATTTGCGCGACATCAGCAAGCGGAGCATTTTTCAATACCATTTTACCGTCAATTTCAGCTCGGGGTCAACTCCAATATTTACCACCCTGCAAACTGTCTCTTACAGCAATTCCATTTCAGTTTGCGATACAAAACACGTTCCTCCCCACCAAAGGCGGGGAGGAACGCAGCCTTGCTGCAGAATCAACTGGAAATGCCGTAGTAATTCTCGGCGGTGTTTACGCCCTGCATTATTTTGATACGCTGATTCCAAAAATCCACGCTTCCTGAGTGAAGATAGAAGCGAGTGGTTTTCCGGATACAACAAAAGCACCTCCGAAGAGGTACCGGGCTGATCTGATGATTTCCGTCGACTGATTTACAAAGCGACTGTTTTTTGTTTGATTTTTTCAAATTGATCGACCGCCTGAGGATCCGCCTTAAAATAATCAATCAAAGACTGCAGATTTTCGACAGTGGACGGGCTCAGCGAATGCTCGATCAGCTCCGTCTCTTCCAAAGCATTGGGGCTTCCGATCAGCTGCAGGAATTCCTCAATGATCATATGCCGGTTCAACAGAGCCGCGCCGGTTTTTTCCCCCATTTCCGTCAGCTGAATAATTTCATATCGGTCATATCGGATATACCCCATGTCAGCCAGTTTAAAAATCATTTTGGAAGCGGACGACGGTTTTACGTGAAGCAGCTCTGAGACCTTCCCGACCCTTGAATAGCCGCCGCTGCTGCATGCGCGGTAGATCATTTCCAAATAGTCCTCCATGGAGGAGGTCAGCATTCCTTCCCGCTGGTTGAGTATTTGATATCCGCGCGCAGTCCGAAATTCGCGATTCTCCGATTTTTTCATAAGGGCACCCTTCCTTTTATTGAAAGCTGGACCTTGTCTGTAAATGTGCATGCAGGCCCAGCCCGCCGTATTCCTGGCATTTGGGGCGGAATCTGGCCGAAGAACTTACAAACAATGCCTACGATAATATATTCAAAATTGCTCCCGCATAAGAACTAATTTTAGAGGAAGGAAAAATTATTCGGCAGGGCTAATTTTTTTGTCCGAATACAATTTTGTAGCACTTTCAGTGAAAGAACCATATATTAGCCTAGTGCAAGAAATTAAAGGGTCTCTATCAATCCGTCACACGGTTTAAAAATAGTTTTCGGGAGGTCATTGCTATGAGTGAAAAAGGAATACCGCTGAATGAACTGCCCATGGGGGTCAGAGGCAGCGTGACATCTTTAAATGCCAACGGCACGGTCCGCAGAAGGATGCTTGATCTGGGTGTGATCGACGGAACGGAAATCGAGCCGCTTTACCAGAGCCCGTCCGGAAATCCGACCGCTTACCGGATTCGCGGAGCAGTGATTGCGCTGCGGTCCGATGTTTCCGACAAGATTCTGGTTACTGCGTAAGGTAGAACCGGTGGGACCGAAAGAAGGCATATCTCCTGTTGATATGCGCTCTCTGGCCCCACCCTATTTCTCTGCACAAATAAATTCTATTTTAGAATATAGGAGGGAAAGTTATGGGGCTCACGGGAGAATCCACGGGCGCCGGGGTTTTATGCGGCTGCAGCGGGGCTTTCCAAATTGAGAGGGAAACCGCGGACGATAAAGTGGTCGCACTGGCCGGAAATCCCAACGTGGGAAAAAGCACGGTATTCAACAGCCTGACCGGAATGAATCAGCATACGGGCAACTGGCCCGGAAAGACAGTGGCCAACGCACAGGGAAAATACAGACATCAGGGGACTAATTTTGTCCTCGTCGATATTCCGGGGACCTATTCTCTGATGGCAAACTCGGAAGAAGAGGAAATCGCGCGTGATTTCATATGCTTTGGAAATCCGGACGCCGTCGTCGTCGTTGCGGACGCCACGTGTCTGGAACGCAATCTGAATCTGGTTTTACAAATCATGGAAATATCCAAGCGGGTCGTGCTTTGCGTCAACCTGCTGGACGAGGCGAAAAAAAAGAAAATCAAAATCAATCTGGAAGCGCTCTCCCAAAAGCTGGGCATCCCTGTCGTGGGAACAAGCGCCCGAAACGGAAAAGGGCTAAATCACCTGATGGATGCGGTTGCCGGTTTGACGCGGGAGGAAAGCGAAACGCGTCCGCTTTCCATTACTTACGGGGACGAAATCGAACAGGCGGCGGCAATGCTTCAGCCCGTTCTGGAAAGCGCGCTGGGCAGCAGGCTGAACAGCCGCTGGGTCGCGCTCAAGCTGCTGGACGGCGATGAAAGCCTGCTGCAGTCCATGAGAAATTTCCTCGGAACAGACGTCTTATCGGAAAAAGAGATTTCAGACCGGCTGAAAGAAGCAAAAGAGTTTCTGGAAGGCACGGGGATTTCGAACGATTCTTTCCGCGACCGGATCGTTACCGGGATTGTAGAGCTGTGTGAAGCAATCGGCAGCGAAACAATTGTTTATGAAAAGGCGGAATACGCACAGCGGGACCAGAAGATCGATAAGATCCTGACCTCAAAGGCAACCGGCATTCCCATTATGATTTTATTGCTGCTCGGTATTTTCTGGATCACCATTACCGGCGCAAACGTGCCGTCCGGCCTGATTGCGGACGGATTGTTCTGGGTGGAGGACCGGCTGATGGAATTTTTCCAGTGGATATCCGCACCCGAATGGGTAACAGGGCTGCTGGTTCAGGGAGTATACCGGACCCTGGCCTGGGTCGTTTCCGTCATGCTTCCGCCGATGGCGATCTTTTTCCCTTTGTTTACTCTGCTGGAAGACCTGGGATACCTGCCCAGAGTCGCCTTTAACCTCGACAACTTCTTTCGCAAATCCTGCGCGCACGGCAAGCAGAGCCTGACAATGTGCATGGGCTTCGGCTGCAACGCCTGCGGCGTGATCGGCTGCCGCATCATCGACTCTCCCCGGGAACGGCTCATCGCCATCCTGACCAATAACTTTGTTCCCTGCAACGGAAGGTTTCCCACCCTGATCGCCGTCATCACCATGTTTTTTGCATCGGCGGTGGCAGGCCCCTTCCAGTCCGCCGTTTCCGCGCTTACCCTGACCGCCGTCATTGTTTTCGGGGTTTTCCTGACCATGCTGATCTCCAAGCTTCTTTCCATGACGATTCTAAAAGGGATGCCGTCTTCGTTTAATCTGGAGCTTCCCCCCTACCGCCGCCCGCAGATCGGCCGGGTAATCGTCCGCTCCATCTTCGACCGGACGCTGTTCGTCCTGCGCCGCGCCGTCGTCGTAGCCGCCCCCGCGGGTCTTGTGATCTGGCTGCTCGCCAACATTCAGGTCGGCGGTATCAGCCTTCTCGCGCAATGCGCGGGGTTTCTGGACCCGTTTGCCCGAACGCTGGGGCTGGACGGCTATATCCTGATGGCGTTCATTCTGGGATTTCCTGCAAATGAGATCGTCATTCCTATCATCATTATGAGCTATATGGCGGTGGGAAGCCTGACCGATTTTGAAAGCCTTACACAGCTTCATTCGCTTTTTGTCAGTCACGGATGGACCTGGCTGACCGCTGTCTGCGTCATGCTCTTCTCCCTTCTGCACTGGCCCTGCGGCACTACCTGTCTTACGATTAAAAAAGAAACACAGAGTTTGAAATGGACACTGCTGTCGTTTGTGATCCCGACAGCAACGGGTATTGTGGTCTGTTTCCTCGTCGCCAATACGGTAAGGCTTTTCGGGTTGGTATGACGGAAAGGAATATAACAAAAGCACCTCCGAAGAGGTGCTGAATAATGTTTCCGTTCCGGCGGGGTTGTCAGATTTTCTGCTGATTTACCGCCTGCTCCAACTGCAGCAGCGCTTTTTGCAGGGTCGCCCTCGGGCAGGCGATATTGACCCGCTCAAAGCCTTTCCCCTCCGGCCCGAAAATGGAACCTCTGTCCAGCCACAGCTTTGCCCGATTCACAATCAGATCTTCAAGCTGCCTGTCATCCAGACCGAGTTTTCGGAAATCGAGCCATACCAGATAAGTCCCCTCCGGCTCGATCATTTCGATCTGCGGCAGTTTTTCAGATAAAAAGCTCCTGATAAACGCGAGATTTTCAGCAAGGTATTGTTTGAGCTCCTCAAGCCACGGCCTTCCGTTTTCATAGGCCGCCTGGCAGGCGACAAGGCCCATTGTGTTTAGCTGGGAATAACCTGACCTGTTGATCTCAAGCTGAAATTTTTTTCTGATCTCCCCGTTGGCGATCAAAATATTGGATACCTGCAGGCCCGCCAGGTTGAAGCTCTTGCTTGGCGCCGTGCAGGTGATGGTTCTCTCCAGATACTCCGGTTTCAGACTTGCAAAAACAGAATGACGGTGTCCCTCAAAAACAAAATCCGCATGGATTTCATCGGATACAATATAGACCCCGTGTTTTACACAAATATCGCCTAAGCGAATCAGCTCTTCCTTTGTCCACACGCGGCCGACCGGATTGTGAGGATTGCAAAGAATAAAAATTTTCACCTTGTTACGAACGATTTCTTCTTCAAAATCCTCGAAATCGATCCCGTATTTCCCGTCGCGATAAACGAGCGGGTTATTCACCAGCTTTCGGCCGTTGTCCAGAATAGACTGGGAAAACGGGTAATACACCGGGCGCTGGATTAGGACAGAGTCCCCTTCCTTCGACAGGGCACGGATGGCCATACAGATTGCGAAAACAACGCCCGGCGTTTTTACAAGCCAGTCGCTCTGAAGCTTCCAGTCGAAATACTGGGCATACCAGCTTTGCAGGGCATCAAAATAGCCCGACTTGCTTTCGGAGTAACCGAAAATTCCATGCCCGGCGGCTTTCTGTAAAGCATCAACAATAAAAGGAGACGTTTTAAAGTCCATGTCGGCTACCCAAAGAGGCAAAACATCCTCCGGTCTTCCGCGCTCGGCGGCAAAATCATATTTGAGGGAATTCGTACCCTTTCTCTCTATTACCTGATCAAACTGACAGTTCATTTCCATTCCTCCTGTGAGAATTCCGGTTTTGATTTTTTTACGTTCCAACTCACACCATCATTTTTCCTTATTTTTGGCGTTCGGCCGTACTGGCCAAAGGCATTCCTTCAGCGTTCGACATTCCTGAATACTATAGCAAAAAACACAGGGGTTTAAAACCCTGTTTGGAAACAGTACGCTAAAATGATCCCTCTTTCCATCATCCTCTTACAGCATTTCCAGTTGATTCTGCAACAAGTTTGCGTTTCTCCCCCGCCTTTGGCGGGGGAGAAACGCGTTTTGTTCCGCAAACTGGGATGGAATTGCTGTAATTCATAAATAACATACTAATTATATATGTTATATAATATAGGAAGTCGTAAAAAAAGTCAACCATGATTGTTGCACGAATCCGCAGATGTTTTTATTGAAACTTTTATCTCTCATCTGCATACGAACAGAACCCCTTGAAAGGGTATTGCGAAAAATCCCCTTAAGGTAAGGTCCGAACTGCGGCAGGAGGATTTCAAAGCTCTTCCGTCTTTTTATTTGTTGTTCTCACTGTAAACCCTGAGGGCTTCCCCTATAAATTTTGTCGCACCCTTCCCATACTTTTTATCATGGACTTTCGTTTGCTTTGTTAGATACAGGTCTGCCATCATGCCCCAGTAGTTTTCGCCCATGTCCATCTTGAGAATTTTATAGTGTTCCCTGACCATATCATCCATTTCCTTTACGATTTTCTGAACATCCGCAGAAGAAGGGTCTCTATTTATATCAGATGTCAGACGTTCCATTAACTGATTTGTTTGAGCCAAATAAACATCGGCATTCTCTTTTATTGTCTGAAACCCTTCCATAATGGACGGCAGATGATCAAGATTGTTTTTCATCGCTTCGGTGTATTTTTCAATACTGCCAAACTCCTTGATAGCCATCTTTGCAATCTCAAGTTCCTTTGTTTTCATGTCCCGGATATTCTTATCAAATTCCTCCACACTGCCATAATACTTAACAACTTCATCCGCATGTTCCTGCTTAAAGGTTTCCAGTGTATTAAAATATTCGCCCATATCAAACTCTTTAAAGCTCATTGTGCTGCCGCCTTTCAATTTCTTTTCAATCAGTGCAATCAGTTCGTTCAGCCGGTCCCGTTTCAGCATCAGCAGTTCTTTCTGCTCGTGGAGCGCCCGTACCTTGTCGTACCGCGGACTTTCCAATATTTCTTTCATGCTTTTCAGCGGAATGTCCAACTCTTTGAAAAAAAGGATTTGCTGTAAAGTTTCCAAGGCTTCGTTGTCGTATAATCTGTAGCCCGCTTCTGTTGTTGTACAAGGTTTTAACAAGCCAATTTTATCGTAATAATGCAGCATACGGACACTGATCCCCGTTAAATCCGAGACCTGTTTAATCGTTTTCATCGTCAAGCTTCACCTCCTGTCCGTCTGGTTTTATATTACACTATGACACGATGTCAGAGTCAATCCTTTTTTTGAATTTTCGTTTGACATTCCCATTAAAGAAAATATTGATACTGAAATCAGAAAAAAAGAGCAATCATATTGCTGGTAGTTATTTCGGAAATACAAAAAGCACCTCCGAAGAGGTGCTGAGCACAGATACGATTATGAATCAGAATGATCCCCAGACTTCTTCGGCGATTTCCCTGATCCATCTGATTTTGGACCACTGTTCCTCTTCGGTGAGGACGTTGCCTTCTTCGGTGGAGGCAAAGCCGCATTGCGGGCTCAGGCACAGGCGGTCGAGAGGCACATAGGCAGCGGCTTCGTGAATGCGGGCGATAACAGCCGCCTTATTTTCCAGCTTGGGGCCTTTTGAAGTAACCAGGCCCAATACCACCAGCTTTTCCCCCGAGACTTTAGCCAGAGGGGCAAAGTCCCCGGAACGGTCGTCGTCAAATTCCAGATAATAGGCACCGACATTTTCGCCGCCGAACAGGATATCCGCTACCGGCGCGTAACCGCCGCTGGTAGCCCAGGTGGAGTGATAGTTTCCACGGCACACGTGCGTATTAACGGTAAGATCGGCGGGCAAATCCGCAATGGCATCGTTATTCAGGCGCAGGTAAAGCTTTTGCAGCGCATCCGGGCTGTATCCGCTGCCGGCCATGCCGCTCCAGAACTTCTCATCGCAGAGCATTCCCCAAGTGCAGTCGTCCAGCTGCAGAACGCGGCAGCCGGCCTCGTACAGGGCAAGAATAAAATCGCGGTATGCGGCGGACAGGTCCCTGTACAGCTCTTCCCGATCCGGATAGACAGCGTCCAGGTACCGCTCGTTTTCCCCGCGGACCAGCTCCGCAAAGCACTGGGCGGGAGCGGGAATCGTCTGCTTGATAAGAGCCCGATCGCCAACGATATCCCGTAAAAACCGGTAGTGGGCAATAAAAGGATGCTGGGAAAAGCGGATTTTCCCACTGACTCTGGCGGAATCCGCCCGCGTTTCTTCCCCGTGGAAAAAATATCCATGCTCCAATACCACATGGTCGATTCCATCCAGCCCCCACATAAAGTCCAGATGCCAATAACTGCGGCGAAATTCCCCATCCGTCACACAATGGAGCCCGGCCTCAATCTGCTTTTCCACGAGCGTGCGGATGCAGTCGTCCTCAACAGCGGAAAGCTGCTGCTTTGATAATGTACCGTCGGTGAAAGATGCTCTGGCTTCCTTTAAAGCTTGCGGGCGCAAAAAGCTGCCGACAATATCATATCGAAACGGCGCGGTCGTACGTGCGGTAAACTGTGTACTCATCATTTTTGTCTCCTTATCACATTGGATTTTAATTAATAATACACAAAATACCCGGTGATGTGTTAATTGATAATTTCAATTCTTTGTAATAGGCAAAAGCTATCACTGCTTATAAGAAGCAATATAATCCCGCAGCAGGGCGATATACCGTTCACTGATCGCTCCAAGCGGGTAGCCTTCTTCACAGAGATAGCCGATCTCCATCGTCTCCCCGCTCTCCAACGGAATGGACACGATCTCGTTCCCGTTGAGGTCGCTGCTGAGAATGCCGGAAGAAATGGTGTACCCGTCCAGCCCGATCAGGAGATTGAACAGCGTCGCCCGGTCCGTCACCACAATGTTTTTCGGGCTGAGTTCCACGCTGTGCAGTTCTTCGGAAAAATAAAAAGAGTTGTTGCCCTGTTCGTAGCTTAACCGCGGGTATGGCTCCAGATCATTCAGGGTAACGGACGCTCTTCCGACCAGCGGATTTTTTCTGCTGACAAAAACATGGGGGCTCGCCGTAAACAGCGGAACAAAGCGCAGCTCGTTGTTCCGGATCATCCGCAGGATCACTTTCCTGTTGAAATTGCTCAGATAGAGGATGCCGAGCTCGCTCCTGCGGGTGCGCACGTCTTCAATAATGTCATAGGTGCGCGATTCCCGGAGGGAAAACTCATACCTGGTTTTTCCGTATTCCCGGACCAGAGCCACAAACGCATTGACCACAAAGGCGTAATGCTGGGCGGAAATGGCAAACATTCTGCGCACAGGCGCTCCGTGTTTATACTGCTGTTCCAGAAGCTCAGCCTGCTGCACCACCTGACGGGCATAGGATAAGAATTTTGTTCCCTCCTCCGTCAGCAGAACCCCTCGGTTACTGCGGAAAAATAGGAAGACACCCATCTCTTTTTCCAGTTCTGCAATCGCTTTGGAAAGGCTGGGCTGCGTAACAAAAAGCAGCTTCGCGGCCGTGTGAAAGGACCCTGTCTGCGCGATTGTAATCACATATCGAAGCTGTTGTAATGTCATTTCATCACCTTGACCGGATTTTCAAATTTTTGACGGCTGGCCGATGGAAAGCTGCTCCAGCCTGCCGCCGTCTTTTTCTCCATTATACCGATGTTTTCCCCTTCCTTCAACCAATATCCAAAAAACCGGCAAATAAACGCAAAAAGAGAAGGAGGCAATGTGAAAGCGGGACGGTTTTCCTGCCGCGTTTTACGGCACAGAAAACACAAACACTTCACATTGCCTGTTAAAGGAATCAATAAAGGATGTCAGCGGAAGGTCTGCTCCGTACGGCTGATGATATCGTCCTGAACCTCTTTTGCCAGCACCACAAAGTGCGCGCTGTAACCGGCGACACGCACCACCAGATCCCTGTAATCGTCGGGATTTTTCTGGGCTGCCAGCAGGGTCTCCCTGTCTACGACATTGAACTGGATGTGCTGGCCTTTATGGTCAAAATAGCTTCTGACAACGGAGGCGAAATTCTTTAGTCCCGTATCCCCTGCAATGGCGGAGGGCAGGAATTTCATATTGTAAAGGCTTCCGTTGGAAACGAGCGTATGGTCCAGCTTGGCAACGGAATTCGCCGCCGCCGTGGGGCCTTTGACATCTTTGCCCGGTCTGGGGGAACAGCCGTCCGCCAGGGGCTGCTTTGCGAGTCTGCCGTCCGGCATAGCGCCGACGTCCTTTCCGAACAGGACGTTTGCCGACACCGGATAAATCCCCGGCTGGAAGATTCCGCCGCGCGGATTCCGGTACTTTTCAACCTCTTTGCAGTAGAGCAGCGCGCACTTGCGAGCGATCATATCGATCTCGTCAATGTCATTTCCATAACACGGCGTGCTGTCCATCAGCCTGCGGATATACTCGTAATCCCCTGCGGGCGGAGCTTGGATTTCCGCCATTACCCGGTCTCTGAGAGAGGCCAGATCAATTCCGCAGTGGCATCCCGCCAGCTTTGCAAGAGCCTGGTACATTCTTCTGTCAATTTCCTCCTCCGTCAAAGAGGAGGCGGGTCGCACGCCGCCGTCGCCATAGCCGAAGTTCGCGTCCATTGCTTCCTTCAGACGGGAGAGCGTAATGTTTTTATCCTCAAAAACATTTTTCTGTATCGCATAAACGGAGTCGCCGCAGTCGGCAACGCCGAATGCCTGCGGACCGGTAAAGTTGTAGACGGCTCCGCCCTCCTGCAGCGATTTGCCTCTGGCAATACAATCATCCACCAAAGCGGAAAGGAACGGCAACGGACATCTTTCCGTATGTGCGACATCCACGCAGTTGTCCGCCTCCGCCACATAATAGACAAAATACTCAATCTGTTTCTTAAACGCCGCGAACAGGTCGTCGGTGGATTTCCATTCGGTCGGATCCCCCGTGACGGGCCCGAGCTGCTTTCCGCCGGCTTTTCCGTTATTGAGGGTGATTTCCAGTATTTTGGCGACATTGACGAAAGCAGCGTCATGCCAGCCGTCCGTCTTATGGGGACACTGCGGCTCCACGCAGCCGATTAAGGCATAATTGCGGGCGTCCTCCAGAGAAACGCCCCTGTTTTCCAGTGCCGGAATGATGACCTCATCATTATACATGGCCGGCACGCCGAGTCCGAGACGGGCAAGCTCGCACGCCCGGTAAAGGAATTCATCCGGAGTCCCCTGCCATACGCGGATTGAGAAGGAAGGCTGCGGCATCTTCACGGCGGCGCAGGCATCCATACAGAGGTAGGACAGTTCGTTGGAAGCGTCCATCCCGCCGGGGGTCTGCCCGCCGACGCAAAGGTTCTGGAACCCGCCGTAACCGGCGAACGCCTGTGCGGAAACCTCGTCGCGGATTTTGCTGACGTCATTGAACTTGACCCACAGGCAGTGGATCAGCTCTTTCGCGAAATCCTCGGTAACCGATTTATCCGCGGCGTAATACGGATACATATACTGGTCGAAGCGCCCGGGGGAAACGGAATGGCCGCTGGACTCGATCTGGATCATCGCCTGAACAAACCAGAACGACTGGCAGGCCTCATAGAAATTGGTCGCACCGTATTCCGGCACCCGCTCACAGTTGCGGGCGATCTGAAGAAGCTCCGTTTTCCTGACGGGGTCGGATTCGGACGCGGCCAGCTCCTTTGCCTTAGCCGCGTACCGGTGGGCGAACGTGATCGCCGCGCAATATGTAATGATCAGAGCATGGTAGAACTGCTGGGTTCTTACATAGTTGGGCTCCAGCTTATCCAGCTTTTCCATCGCGTTGACCGCTTCCGCAAGGATTCCCCGGAAGCCAATCTTCAGCACCTTGCCATAGTCGGCATTCACATGGCCGACTCCGCCGAAAAAGTAGTTTCCGACGGTAAAGACGCCGGACGCCATCGCGTCCTTTGCCTCCTGCGACATATAGGAGGCGGCCAGCTCGTTGACCGTCCTGCCCTTCCAATAGGTAAAAACGTCGTGGAGCTCTTTTTTGGTCTGCCCGGAGATGATGAAAGGATCGGCCAGACGATCGGTCATGGTATCGAATTCCTTTTCCACCCATTCACAGGAAAATTCGGGATAGATTCCCGCCGAACGCGGATTCTTCGTCATGGAACCGACAATCAGCTCGTCGTCACGGATCGTCACGGGCAGCTCGTTGAAAATTTTCTCCACTGCCTTTGCACGCCTCATGATGATAGGGAGTCCCTCTGTTTCCTTATAGGACTCGGTAATCAGAATAGCGCGCTCAGATTCCACACAGGGTTTGGCATGAATAATCATGTCTTTCAGACGCTCTACTCTGGCGGTCGGTTTGGAAAATCCTTTTTCTAACACGTTATTGACCTCCCTTACAAAATGAAACACTTCTTCTGTATACAAGACTACTTGCCATCTATCATTATATAGAATTCTTTACGGAGCGGGGAGCGAAATCCAAACCATTAAGCAATAAATTCCAAACCAGAAAAATGAGTGCATGACAACTTTAGTGAAAAATCCAGACATTATATCCACTTAAAATTTTAACATTTTTATATAAAGCCTTTTCCTGCGGCCATTCATCCTGCAGCCTGAGCTTTCCCACAGCTGACAGGGCAATTAACCCCCCCCTCATTTCTATTGATAAAAAACGAACAGACCGGGTTTCGCCCGATCTGTTCCATCCCTTTATACGCTTAAAAAGGCAGGTCCGCCGTCGGTTTTCCGCCTTCAGCGCCGGCCGCCTGAGATATTTTGACGCCACTGCTCCTTTGTAATGCAGGAAAAGTGCGTTATACGGGTTTCATGCATCAGCGGGCATAGCCTGCCGTGCTCGGTATGATGATAGACAAACCCGCATTTCTCCTGTACCCGCCGGGAGCGGTCGTTGCCCTCATAATAGCCGCACCAGAGAGTTCTCAGCCCGAGGTCCTCGAAACCGTGCCGCATAAGCTCCCGCACGGCTTCGGGGATAAGCCCTCTTCCCCAGAAGGGCACGCCGATCCAATAGCCGATCTCGCCGCTGCCGGTTTCCAGAGTCCACCCATCCTCCTCGGAGGAAATCAGGCCGATACTGCCGACCGGGCGGCTGTCCCCTTTCAGGGCGACGGCGTAGGTTTCCTCTTTAGAAAGAACATCCCTGATAATCTCTCTGCTGTTATCAACGCCGGTATGTACCGGCCAGCCGGCGATCGGCCCTACACGGGGGTCCCGGGCATATTCATACAGTGCCTGCGCGTCCTCCATATGCCACGGCCTTAAAATCAGCCGTTCGGTTTTTAATATTATCTCACCCAATCTGCTTCACTCCTTTTAGAAAAAGCCCGAGCCGGGAAGGAGCTTTCCTCCCGGGTCAGGCTTTATTTAAATAGCTACACTTGAACGGTTACCCGTTTCCGCTCAGCGGAATCGCTCTGCACACGGGATTGCCCGCATGTGCGGAATCATGATGCGGTAGCTAATGCACCCAAAACAGGAATTCACCTCAAAAGCAGGTGGACGGATTTCCGCAGGTCGGGCGCCTGAGCAAGCTTTTTCCAGACGGCGTACCTTTTGGAATCGTCGATATAGGTTTCCCGCATTCTGCCGATAAACCGGTCGAGCTCCTCAAACATCGGCGTATAATCCGTCGTGTCCGGCGGAAGCTCGCATCGGAAGCCGAGAATTTTATTGCAGCAAAGAAAACCGTCCTCTTTTTTCGAGACCGTAATGGGAACCTTGTCGCTGTGATATTTGTCCAGCCTTTTCGCAAGGTTCTCGCTTCCGACCGTCTCAAATTCAGCCGCATATCCGCAGCGGATACACGCGAAAAGCTCCTCAGTCACACGGTTTCTCTGCGTCCTTGTCCCGCAGCGGGGACAGGTGAGGAAAAGGCCGTTCGAGCTCACCTCGACCGGCGGCGGCAGACCTTTGCCGGGCAGCTTGTATTTCAATTTTTGAGCAAGCAGCAGATAATCCCGGACTGAAAAACAAAGCTCCCGGTTCTGTGCGGGAACGGGCATCCGGTCGTTTTTTCCGCCGTTTGCCTCCAGCACCACCTGAGCGCGGTTCTTTGCCGCGATTTCCGCAATCGTATTGGAGAAGTCGGGAGCGCCGCTCTGCTTCAGGCACGCGGAAATCCGTTTTCTTTCCCTGACGCCGCCGCCTTTATCGCAGATCGTATAACTCAATCCCCCGTGAACGCCGCGCGCGATCCCCATGGTCGTGACCGCTTCCCTGGTGATCTGACGGCTGCACTCGATATTGACCATCAGATAATACTGCCGGTCTTTTTTGACCAGCCGGGAGGAATGCAGCAGGCGCGGATTTTTCAACGCTTCCTTCAGGTCGGCGTACTGCTCTTTTCCAAAGGCCAGCGGAACGACGATATATCTTCTCTGTCCGGGCAGATTGCTCATGAAAGGCATTCCGTCCCAGACATATTTCAGGCTGAGCCCGCTTGCGCAATACCCGCCCGGAATACTGTTCGCCCGGTTCATCAGATACAGCTTCGCATAGAACCGGTCCTTAAACTCATCGTAAAGCAGGCAGTAATCGCGGTTCGTTGCGTACCGGCCGAAATAGACGGACCGCAGCTTTCCCGCCTTATCCACCAGCTTAAAGGAGCGGTGCTGAAACCTTTGCGGGCCGATCTCCCCGCTGTCAAACTGCGCAACGCAGTCCGACATTGCGCGGGAATAGCTCTGGGCGTCCAGAAAAGGAAGAGGATACCCGGTTTTGGGATGATTTTTCCTGCGCGCAAGATAGGAGGCGGCGACGGCGGAAAATTCCAGCAGCAGGGAATCCTTAAAAGGCTGTATGTCGAAGCGGTTCAGGCTTTTGGCGGTTTCCCTGTCGATCATTTTCAGGATCAGGTGCTGTGTAATATCGGTCTCCGATTTAGAGAGCTCTATAATTTCATTTCGATAGGTATCCATCAGGAACTGCAAAGCCTGGGAATAGCGCAGAAGGGCCGTATCCATCAAATCCCGTTTCTGTTTTCCGGGCTTATAAAGCTGAAGCATCAGCGTTTTAAAAATCATCATGCCATTTCATCCTCAAAAAGTGCAGTCATCTTACGGCACGCGAAGGCAGTTGATCCGGAAGGCCAGCGCCGACAGATCGCTCGCCGGTTTTCCGGAAGAAAGGGAACTGCCCGCAGCAAGAAGCAGCCGGACGGGGTCTTCGGCCGACATCCGGGAATCGTAGGCATTCGCCATATAGGTTTCTATATTTTTTAAATTCCAGCCGTCCTTCAGCTTTCTGTTCTTTCCGGCGGTCAGCATCCCGTTGCCGACCGCGACGATCATATCCGCTTTCTTCGCCGTTATCCTCCCGCTGCGGATGGTCCTGCCCTGCACGGCCCTTTGGGTCGTCTGCAGTTCAACCGGCCTGCCCCTGCGGAGCAGGATCACGTCGGGCGTTTCAAACTGCTCCACCCGGATCGTTCCGTCGAAAAGCGCGAGGATCAGCGTAAAGGCGATATTCCCCGCCTTCCCCTTTTTCCCGCCGGACGGCTGGGATTCCGCAATCATATCGGCGACCCGGTCAATGGACGCGCCGCTACCGCGCATCGCCACCATCATCTTTGCGGCAAAGGAGGTCAGAAGGCTTGCCCTCGCCCCGCCGTTTCTTCCGTCCGCAAGAATCGCCGCGACGCCGGACTCATCACGTACAATTCTGATCTGATCGTCGCAAAGGCCCTCATGATACTTGGGAACGGAATCACTGTACGTCTCAATGCTGATGTCCATTTTTGTCCTCCGCTCCCGGAACGATATTTTCGGTCAGCTGCAGCAGCGCCACCTTGGTTTCACAGGTTGTTTCCCCGAGAAGGTCAGCGATTTCCTGCACTACCCGCATTTGTTTGTTGACGACCTCCCTGGCAAAGGCGGCGGTTTTCTCCGTCACCTTCCGCTGTTCCTCCAGCACCTGCTCCTGCTGGGTAATATCTTTCAGAAGCACAAAAATCAGCTGGTTATTGCTCACATGAACCACCGTCTGCTCCAGAATCAGCCCGAGTTCCTTGTAATACTGCTTATGGTTCAATATATTTTTTCCGGTTTGAAGGACCTCCTCAAAATCCCTGCTGGGAAGGAGTTCTTCAACGGGAAGCCCGACGCAGTCCTTTCCGAGCTTCAAAAGCTGAGTGGCGGAGGGATTGATCTGCTCGATTTGCAGATGGTCGTTGATGACCAGAATGCCGGTGGGAGTGTGTTCCACGACCGTATTGGACATGCTTTCGGCCAGCTCGCGCATATAAGGGATACACATGTTGATGTTCGCTTTTCCCTGCAGCACCGCGATCGCTTTTTCGCGGCAGGTGTTGTACCCGCAGCAGCCGCAGTTCAGTTCCTTCTCCGGCGAGGTTTTTCCGGTTGAAGCCAGTACGCTGCGGATTTTTTCCTCGTCGATGATTTCCTTTTTTGCCGAGCGGTTCCGGAACCTTTTCGTAAACTGGGACGCAACCCCTTCCGTAAGGGCGGGCGGAGCTTCATTCGCCCGTTTCACATTATCGACCAGCACATTTTTGGCGTTTAAAAAGCTGAGATTCATCAGCTTGAGAATCGGGCCTCCCAGGCATCCCCCGGAACAGGCGTTCAGCTCCAGAAAATAGCCGGAAAGGTTGTCGTGCACGACGGAATCCAGAATTTCAATGCAGCGGTCCACCCCGTCGACGCTCAGGCATTCATAAGTACCCCGCTCTTTCCGATGAAGATTTTTAATAATGCCCCCCGGCGCGGGATAGTAGCGGGGCAAGGTGTTTTTCAGAGTGCGGCTGTTATGGTCGTCCTGCGAAAAATCCACATTTTCTTCGCGAAACCATTTTTCCAGTTCGTCAAACGTCAGGACCGAAAACAACAGATTTCCGTTATCGGGGTCCACGCATTCGTACTTTTTGGAGATGCACGGCCCGATAAAAACGATTTTGGCCCGGATGCCGTAAATCTGTTTGATCATGCGCGCATGCGCAATCAAAGGGGTCACCACCGGGGCAAGCTGATGAATCAGCGACGGATAATTCTTTTCGATCAGCAGATTCACCGACGGGCACGAGGTGGTGATCATATTCTGCATTTTGTGTTCGCGGATCAGCTTTTCATATTCCCGGGTAACCTGTTCGGCGCCGATCGCCGTTTCTTCCACATGGGCAAACCCCAGTTGCTTCAGCGCTGCGGATATTTTCGCGATGCCGGTTTCGGGAAAGGCGGCAATATAGGAAGGCGCCAGGGACACATACAGCTTTTCACCCGCACGGATCGCCTGTTTCACCTTGGAAAGATCGCTGTTGATATATTTCGCGTTCTGCGGACAGATCAGCAGGCAGTTTCCGCAATAAATACATTCGTCGCCAATAATGTGAATCTGCTCGTTCCGGTAGGCAATCGATTTTACCGGACAGTTGCGAATGCACTTATAGCAGTTCTTACAGTTTGATTGATTTAAACCGATAATTTCTTCCATTAAGCATGCTCCAAATAAATAAGAAAATCCAATTTATAATTAACGTTTTTTTATCCTACCACAAAACATTTGAAAAGGCAACGTCAGTGTTGCCCAATTTTATCCTCTGAATTATAAATATGGTTTTTGATTTCGAAGTATTTCCCGCTGAAAAAAAAGATGCGGTATCCCTGAAAAATCCACGGCTGATCGGACTTTTTCGCCTATGGACAAATTGCGCCTGTCGGGGCTCCCGCTTTCGGAAACGGGCCGCGTCCCCGCATTTTGTTGACGGTTTTTTCCTGCCGTGTTACCTTTGCTTTAATAAAGAGTGAATCATTTTTCAGTTCTGAAAAATTGTTTCAAAAGGATTGGTGGGGTTTTATATGGTGATCGAAGTATACATTGGAAAATCGCTGCGGCAGAAGGCTCTGGATGTATTAAATGGATTTCGCAGGCTGATTGAAGAAAATCATCTGGAAAACAGGGTCTTGCTCAGCGCTTCGCTTTGTGTCGGCGATTTCGGCCAGTCCGGGATTCCGGTCAGGTTTGGAGAGAAATTTACCGATTATGTCTCAGCGGAAAATCTGGAAAATGTGTTCGGGGAATATGTTCTTCAGACAGTCGGCCCCTGCTGACCGGCCCCTGTTTTCCGAATGATCCGGGTTTGACTTGTGAGAGGGTGTGTAATTTGTTGATTTTTGATTCCAACGTACAGGAACTGAAATACAGGGTACTGAAAGAGGTGGTCCGGCTTTCGTCAAGGAACGAGCTTCCCGCAAAGCTGTATGATATTCCGCGCACGATCGTTCCGGGACCTAAAGCGACGATGCGGTGCTGCATTTACCGGGAAAGAGCAATTGTGGAGGAGCGCGTAAAGATGGCGATGGGCGGCAGCCCGGACAACAAAAATGTTGTAGAGGTCATCGATATTGCCTGTGAAGAATGTCCGAGCAAGCGCTTTCTGGTCACGGAAACCTGTCAGGGCTGTATTGCCCACCGCTGTCAATCCGCGTGTCCGGCGAAGGCGATTACGTTTGTAAACCATAAAGCGGTCATCGACCCCGAAAAATGCAAGGGGTGCGGCCAGTGCATGAGAGCCTGCCCCTATCACGCGATTACGGAGCAGGAACGGCCGTGCATCAACGCGTGCAAAGCAAAGGCGATCTTACTGGATGAGCAGAACAAGGCGGATATCGATCCGGACAAATGCATCCGCTGCGGCGCATGTGTCCGTCAGTGCCCGTTCGGCGCCATTGTGGATAAATCGTATGTTCTGGACGTTCTTCGGATGATACGGGAATCGAACAACGGGGAGAACTTCCGGGTATACGCCGCGGTCGCGCCGGCGATCGCGAGCCAGTTCTCCTACGCGAAGGTCGGTCAGGTGGCGGCAGGCCTGTACAAAATGGGCTTTAACCGGGTCGTTGAAGCGGCCCTCGGCGCGGACATCGTGGCGCACAAAGAAGCGGAGGAGCTCGTCGAAAAGGAGTTTCTGACAACCTCCTGCTGTCCGGCCTTTGTCCAGTATATCAAAGCAAATTTTCCGGAATTGGAGAACAATATTTCAAGCAATGCTTCGCCTATGGTCGAGACGGCCAGGCTGATCAAGGCGGTCGACAAAACGGCGAAGGTCGTGTTCATCGGCCCCTGCATCGCAAAGAAGATGGAATTTCAGAAGGAAGAACTGAAAGGCGTCGTCGACAGCGTGATTACCTTTGAAGAACTGCAGGCGATTTTCGGCGGTCTGGATATCCGTCTGGAAGAGCTGGAAGAAAGGAAGCTGAGCGACGCTTCCTACTTCGGCAGGATTTTTGCAAGGAATGGCGGCGTGACGGAGGCGGTCTCCAACGCGCTGGAGGAAAAGCATCTCGATTTCCAGGTGGACCCGGCGATCTGCGACGGGCTGGAGGAATGCCGCGCCGCGCTGATCAAAGCTTCCAAGGGGAAGCTGGCTGAAAACTTCATAGAGGGAATGGCCTGCGTCGGCGGATGCGCCGGTGGAGCCGCCTGTATCAGCCTGAACCACGCGGTAAAAAATAAAATGAACATCGACAATTACGCGAAGCAGGCACACAGAGAAATCAGTGAATTTGTGCCGGTAAGATAAATCTATCCACTCAATAAAGGAGGATTTCTATGTTGGACTGTAAATTATGCGATTATTATCACGCGGTTTCCGGCCGGGATTTCAATGGGCTGGACCTCGGCATCTGCGATTTTACCGATCTTCTGTTCATTGAAGACGCCGAAAACATGACAGCCGAATATCCGTGCCGCGAAATGAGCTACAACGATTACCTTCGTAAAAAATCGGCGAACAGCATCGACCCTGCCGCGGCCGCGGAATTGGTCGACCCCGAAATGTTCCGGGAGCTGAAACAATGCGGGGTATCCATGATAAAATTCCCGGAAGGAATCATATCCAAATGCTTTCAAAAACAGCTGGATACGGAAACCAGCAGGACTCTGTGCGAAACGCACGCTGATCTGGTGAAAGCCGGAAAAAGATAAAAATCTATTTTGAAATTATTCTGAAATCCAATAGACGGATAAAAGGGCCGGAATCCTGTTCAATACGGGATTCCGGCCCTTTCGCTGATTTCAAATAATTCTTCCTATCGCTTCCGATTTACAGTAATCCCATTTCCGTTTAAGAGAGTGTCGAGAAACTTGTCGAGAAATCGTGCAAGACAAAGCAAGTACATCCAACGGCAGTAAGCAAAATTGTTTCACAATTTTGCGGTTGTCAACTTTATCGACAGCCTGGTTGCAGAATGAACGGGAAATGCTGTAAGCCAAATTTCGTATTGACATAATTGTATTACTGTATTAGTATTATTAATACAGTTGAAAACAAACAATCGAAGGATCATCATATTATAGAAGTTTAAGGAGGTCTCTATGGAAAAGAAAGAAACCAGACAGCAAATTCTGACAGGAAGCTTATTGGCTGTTTATCTGCTCGTAATGACCTGGATCATATTATTCAAGATGCAGTCCCCTTTTGGGCCGTTTTATCCCTTCCGCAGTATCAACCTGATCCCCTTTTATCAGTCGGTAGTCGTCAACGGCAGGATTGAATGGTCTGAAATCTACGGAAATATCCTGATTTTCGTGCCGTTCGGGCTTTATGTCAGTATGCTGAAAAGCAGCTGGTCTTTTCTGAAGAAAGTCATCCCGATCTTCAGTGTAAGCTTCTTTTATGAGGCAATGCAGTTTATTCTGGCAGTCGGGGCGTCCGATATCACCGACCTGATCGGCAACACGTTCGGGGGAATCCTTGGGATCGCGGTCTATGCCATTGCCCTCAGGCTGCTGAAAACACAGCGAAAAACCAATGCGGTTTTAAACACGATTGCGCTGGTCGGAACACTGCTGGCCGTCGCCCTGCTCGCGTTTCTGACCGTATCAAATCTGTAAAAGTCTATGGTTTATTAAGAAAGCTGGCAGGCAAAGGGTTTGAAAGACAGCGTTCAGATCAGCCGGGAAAGAAACACCGGATTTCCACAACGGATTACACAAGCCAGAATCCGATGATGCCGGTCAGGAGGCTAAACACCATACCGGCAATCACGTCTTTAGGAAAATGGATTCCGGCAAGGGGCCGGATAACGGCAATCAGCAGCGCGATCACTGACATTGCAATTCCAATGGGAGGCCAGATATACCAGCAGGCAACCGCGATAATGGTGACCGAAGCTACGTGTCTGCTTGGAAAAGAATGCCCCCTCTTTTCGCGGGGAATCAGCGGTTCTATCCCCAGTTTTTCATACAGCCGCGGCAGATTCCAGAGCTTTCGCATCACAGTCACTGCGCCGAAAACGAAAGCCGGTATCAGCAGCACCTGAAAGAAGCGCTCATCCCTCCGAATGGCCAGCACCGCCAGCAGGACGGGATACGCGCAGTAAACAATTCGCGGCAGCCAGAGGTTCAGCAGCTTCATACTGCTCAACCATACCGGGTGAAGTAAAAACCATTGCCTGATTTTGTCATATCGTTCCTTATTCAATAAAAATATCCTTTCTGCGATCATGGCTCAATTTCTTTCACAAACTATATAGGACTGATCTTAAACGAAACGCGGATTTTATGGTTGTTTTACATTCACTTTTAAGGTTGATGTCCTGATGAAAGAATTCCTTCAAATCGATAATTTTTGAATAGCTGAGCAAACTAATCAAAAACAGCAAAGGAGGAACTCAAATGGAACAAAATCAGGAGCAGAATACGCTTGCCCAGAACACGCTGGACAATATTCCATCGCCCGCGCCCAACGCCCGCAGTATCACAGGGCTGGTAAAAGAAAGTGGCAGAGTGACCGGTTATCAGCTTTCCGACAACACGGTTCTGGATAAAGCACAGGCCGTTCAATTGGCCAGACAGGGCGGAATAACCGGCGTGGGGATCGCCCATCGGGGCGACACCGAATATCTCAAGTCCATTCCCGACGGAAGCGACGGCAACAATCTGAGCAATTTACCTTCCATTTCCCGTTCTGAACAGTCATAAGCAAGCGGCGTGGCGATTGTTCCCGGGCTGCCCGCAGCAGCTTTTTTCATGTTTCCCAACAGCATGACAGCCATCAATTTTTATCAATCCTATTATACTTCCGGGAATATCACAATTCAATAAAAAGGGCGCAAATGTCTGGAATGCAGGCATTGCGCTTTTTTGTTATTTGGGAGTGAAGCTCTAAAATGTAAGGTTTTTCCGATCTCTGTATTTTTCTTTTCATACATTTTGTTTCACCGAAGGCTACAAAAAATACTCTTTATGGAAATATGAACGCCGGAGAACAGCAGGAAAGAGCTTTAAATTGGTATTTAACTGTTTCAGTGATAAAAAGTCTCTTGACAAAAAGGTGAAAATCTTTTATCCTTATTGCAACCCTATTTCATATAATAATTATATGAAAAGTATGCTTTATTACATAAAAGCATATGGTGCTTATGAAACAGGGATGAGATTTTGGGAAAGGAAGTTACTTATGAACTGCTTGAAGGGAAAAATGATTCGCTGCATCCATCACCATACGCGAATGTGTAGAAGGTGCAGCCGCTGTTATATTGGAAAATAGAATCCAAGTTTTATACTTAAAAAATGAAAGAGGTTTTACATATGAAAAAGGGCGCAAAATCAATTTCTCTCTTCCTGGCTACTCTTCTGCTTCTGCTGACCGCCGCCTGCGCAAATACCGCGGCACCCGCAGCCACCGGTTCGGCGGCAGACACGTCCGCATCCTCTGCCGCAGCAGCACCGGCTTCTTCCGGTACCAAGGTGGAAACCGTGGTCGTTGGAACAGAAGGGGCCTACCCGCCATTTAACTACGTAAATTCGGACGGTACCGTTGACGGGTACGACATTGCGGTTGTCCGCGCGCTGGACGAACTGATCCCCGAAGTGGAATTCAAATTTCAGCCTACGGCGTGGGATTCTATTTTTGTCGCGCTGGAATCCGGGAAATTCGATATGATTGCCAGCCAAATTGCCAAAAACCCATCCAGAGAAGAAAAATATCAATTTTCAGAGCTCCCCTATTCTTATGCCGGGAACTCCATTATTTATAAAGGCGGCCGCACGGACATTCATTCCCTGAAAGACCTTCATGGGAAAACGGTAGCGGCGGGCGTCGGTTCCAATAATACAGTCTGGCTGGAGGACTACAACAAGAAAAACAATAACGCGATTAAGCTGAAATACTACGACGGCGATGTTACCCTGATGCTTCAGGACATCATCTCCGGCCGTGTGGACGCCACCATCAACAGTGAGGTGACCACAAAGCTGATTGCCGAAAAACAGAACCTTGACCTGGGTTATGCATTGGCGCCGGAGTTGGGAATAAAACCGGAATTTTTCCTTTTCTCCAAAAATGAAAAGGGAACCGAATATAAAAAACTGATCGATAAAGCACTGAAAACCCTGACCGACAACGGAACGCTTGTTGAAATCTCCAAAAAGTATCTTGGTGAGGACTATTCAACGGAAAAAGCCATTACCGACCGGACCTCTTAATTTCAGATACAGGCGGCAGAAGGAATACGGTGCAACGGCCCGCGTTCCTTCTGCCGGCCTTTTCACCGGAAAAGGAAATTGGCAAAGATCTGCAAGGAGACTTGACTTTCTATGAATAAATTATTTGACCCCGCATTTATGATTTCCACCGTGCCTGAAATTGTGTCCTATCTGCCGGTTACCCTCGGGCTTGCAGTGGTTTCCTCCCTGATCGGACTGATGATCGCGCTGGGGATCGCGCTGATCCGTTATTTTCATATCCGCGTTCTGGAGCCAATCAGCAAAATCTATGTGTCTTTTATCCGCGGAACCCCCACGCTGGTTCAGCTCTTCCTCGTGTATTACGGAACACCGATCCTTCTTCAGGCGCTGAACGAGCGGTTCCAATGGAATCTGAACGTCGACGGGATTCCGACGCTGGTTTTCGGCGTCGTGGCGTTTTCCTTCAATTCCGGCGCGTATATGTCCGAAACCATCCGGAGCGCCATGCTCTCGGTCGATTCCGGACAGCTGGAAGCATGCTACAGCGTCAACATGACCACAAGGCAGGCGATGGTCCGCATCATCATCCCGCAGGCGTTCAAGGTCGCGCTTCCCCCGCTGGGGAATTCCTTTATCTCCATGGTGAAGGAAACGTCGCTGGCATTCAGCATTTCCATTGTGGACATCATGGCTCAGGCCAAGCTGATCGGCGCCCGCTCCTTCCGTTTCTTTGAAATTTACATTGTGGTATCGCTGATCTACTGGGCGTGCTGCTTTGTAATTGAGCGGATTCTGTGGATAATCGAACGGTATGTAAGACGATATGAAAGAGATGTTGCCCGATGATACAGATTGAAAATCTTAAAAAAGCCTACGGTACCAATCAGGTACTTCGCGGGGTCAGCCTCCAGATAAAAAAAGGGGAAATCGTGACGGTAATCGGCCCCAGCGGCGCGGGAAAAACGACGTTGCTGAGGATGCTCAACTGGCTGGAGCTGCCGGACGAAGGCACCATCCGGATTGCGGACGCCGCTATCGACGCGAAAAATCCGACCAAAAAAGAAATTTACCATCTTCGCGCGCAAAGCTCCATGGTGTTTCAGCATTACAACCTTTTCCACAATAAAACGGTCCTGGAGAATGTTACGGAAAGCCTGATCTATGTGAAAAAGCTTGCAAAAAAGGAAGCGGACGAAATCGGCATGGAGCTTTTGCGCAAGGTCGGCCTGCAGGAAAAGCATGACCAATATCCTTCCCGGCTTTCCGGCGGGCAGCAGCAGCGTGTGGGTATTGCGCGCGCGCTTGCCGTGGACCCCAAGGTGATGCTGTTCGACGAACCGACCAGCGCGCTGGACCCGGAATGGGTCGGCGAGGTTCTGGCGGTCATGAACCAGATTGCGGCGGAAGGGATGACGATGGTGGTGGTTTCGCACGAAATGCGCTTCGCACGGAGCGTGTCCAACCGCGTCCTGTTTTTTGATGAAGGCGTGATTCAGGAGGACGGCACCCCCGAACAGATCTTCCGCAACCCGCAAAACGAACGCACAAAGCAGTTTTTGTCACAGGCCTGCCTTGACGGCTGAAAAGGCGGAAACCGGACAGCGATATGAAAAAGTCACTTCAAAAGCCTGTAGGAGAATCTCCTATCGGCTTTTTATATAGGAAAACACGGCAGATTCAGGAAAGGAAGAAACATGGACGAAAAGACATTACAGAATACGCTGGAAGAGCATTTTTCATGGCTCCACCGCCACCCCGAAACGGCGCTCAGGGAATTTGAAACCACGGCGTATATCAAGCGGATCCTGACGGAAAACGGCGTGGAAATTTTGGACAGCGGCCTGCAAACCGGCCTTGTCGCCGTCCTTCGGGGAAAAAAAGAGAAGCCCGCAGTGGCGCTGCGCTGTGATATTGACGCTCTTCCGATCGAAGAGACGGCGGATGTACCGTACCGGTCTGAAAACCCGGGAAAAATGCACGCCTGCGGGCATGATTTCCATACCACGGCGATGCTGGGGGCCGCCCTGCTTCTGAAACGGAAGGAAGCGAATCTGGAAGGCACCGTAAAGCTTCTGTTTCAGCCTGCGGAGGAAGCGGGGCATGGAGCGGAGCATGTTCTGAAAACAGGAGCTTTGGACAACGTGGAGGAAATCTACGGACTGCACGTGGCTGCGGACCTGCCGGCCGGTACGGTCGCGGTGACGGCGGGGGCCGACCATGCGGCGGTCGACCGGTTTGTTGTGGATGTAACGGGCCTGGGCGGCCACGCGGCGCACCCGGAGCTGGTTATTGATCCGATTCTCGCGGCTTCCCAGCTGACCATCGCTTATCAGACCATCGTGAGCCGCAGTCTTTCCGCGTTCGACCGCGCCGTCATCAGCGTAACCAGAGTGGAAGCGGGCAGCACGTGGAATGTAATCCCGTCCTCCGCCCAGCTGGAGGGAACCGTTCGGACGCTGGACAAAACAGTCCGGCAAAAGATCGTCCGCCGGATGAAGGAAATCTGCGAGGGAATCGCGACGGTATCCGGCACGTCCATCCGGTTTCACTGGTACCCCGGCTGTCCCTCCACAAACAACGACGCAGAGCTGGCGGCTTTTGTAAAAGACACCGCGGAATCATTGGGACTGAGCACACAGGAGGCGGTCCCCTCCATGGGAGGCGAAGATTTTTCCTGCTATCAGGAAAAAATCAGAGGGGCGTTCTGGATGATCGGGGTGGGCGATACCTCCCCGCTGCACAATCCTTCCTTCAAAGCGGACCGGAGTGGGCTGACGGGTGCGGCAAAGCTGCTGGCCTCACTTGGGGAAAGGGCGCTTGCAAGAATCAACAGCGGAAAGGACAGGTAACATGGGAAAGATTTTTTATCCTGATTTTTTTAACGACGTATTCGGGCCGATTATGCAGCCCGGTTCCAGCGGAAGCTTCGCGGGTACCAGCCGGGTGGGCCGGATTGCCCGGCATACGCTGCTCAGTGAACCGAAACGGGTGCGCATCCTGTTCAATCCCGGCGACCACCATATGCTGAACCTCGGAAATATGATGGACGACCGGGGCTATCTGGGCGGCCTGCAGGATTTTGCCACGGACGACGTGCGCCTGTTTTCCGCACATGAGCTTGCCCGGAAAAAAAAGATATCGTATGAATTCGGGGAGCTGGAAACCGATAACGCGTATCCCGGGAGCGTGCACTTCGAGCTGATGGGAACCGGTGGGGACACCGCTTCCCTCACCGCAAAATCGGTCGGCGGCGGCATGGTAGCAACCTATGAAATTTCCGGTTTCCCCATCCATTGGCGGGCGGATACCTTCGGCGTGCTGCTGCAAAATGCCAAACAGGACATTCCGGAGGAACAGCTGCGCGGCTTTGAGCAAAGCGCGGGGGAAGCGTTCCTTACGGCGGAACGCGTCGCCCGCCCGGACGGCGCGAACGCCGTATTCCTTGAGCTCTCCGAAAACCCGGAGCCCGGCGGGCTGCTCCGGCATTTCGGTCCCGACACGCAGGTCAGGGTATTCCCCGCCCTTCTTCCGGTCGTCACCACCGCGAAAAGAAAGCCGCAGCTTTTTAAAACAGTGGAGGAATGGCGCCGGGTGGCGGAACAGCGGGGAATTTCCTTTGTTCAGGCCGCTATTGAATACGAAAAGGATTTTTCCGGATGGACGGATGAAACCATCTGGCAGTATTTTGAAAATATCGCGGATATTTTAAATCACCAAATCCATGCTCTGGAGACCATCGGCTACGACAATGCGAAGGACACTCCGATGCTGCCTATTTACGGCAGACAGTGGAATACATACATGCAGAACCACCAGACGCTGTCGGACCCGATCACACGCCATATTCTGGTGCACGCCTTTTCGACCAACGCAAAGCTGCCGGGTGTACGGATTGTACCCGGCCCCATGGGGACCGGAGGAGGATATCTGTTTTCCGCTTTGGACGCCGTGCGGGAGGCAAGAGGTTTTTCCCACCGGAAGATGATCGAGGGACTGGTCGTGGCGGCAGGGCTGGGCGCTTTGGCCTATACACACACCAACGCGACCGGCGAGGTCGGCTGTGTCGGAGAATCCGGGGTCTGCTGCGCAATGGCGTCCGGCGCGGTCACCTGGATGGCGGGGGGCGACGGAAACCAGGTCGAGCATGCCGCCTCCATGGCGCTGCAGGCCAACCTTGGAATCCCCTGCGACCCCATTCCCGGCGGTCTTGAATTCCCCTGCATCACACGGACGATTCGCGCAGCGGTGACCGCGCCCCTTTACGCGGATCTGGCGCTAAGCGGAATCGACCCTCTCGTTCCCTATCACGAAGTGCTGGGAGCGATCGAAAAGAATTTCCGCAGCAGCAGGCCGGGGGAGCTTTGCGGCCCTCTCTGCGGGATCAACTGCACGCCCACGGCGGGCCGCTGCAAGGCTTTTCTTCAGGACGAGGTCATGGGAGACAAAATCAAATTTGAAGCGGAAGAGACGGAAACCGGTCGATAAATCCGAAACGTCTCCGCCCGGCTTTTTCGGGGACTTCCCATGCGGACAAAACCCCATCGTACAAAAACGGCTGACCTTCCGGTTTGCGGAAGGTCAGCCGTTTGAATTTCTCAGGATTGATCCGTAAAGAAGCTCTTATCTTTCGTGGAGCGGAATATAGTCCTTGTGGGAGGATATGCTCTTGTACGCGGGGCGGATGATCTTGCCGACGTTGATCAGCTCCTCCAGTAAATGGGCGCTCCATCCGGAGATACGCGCCATGGCGAAAACAGGGGTGAAAAGCTCCGGCGGCAGGCCGAGCATATGGTAGACAAACCCGCTGTAAAAGTCGATGTTCGCGCTGACGCCCTTATAGGTTTTGCGCTCGCGCCCGATCACCTCCGGCGCCAGCCGTTCCACCAGAGAATAGAGCTTGTACTCCTTGGTAAGGCCCTTTTCTTCGGAAAGGCTCTTGACAAACTTCTTGAAAATATTCGCGCGCGGGTCGGAAAGGGAATAAACCGCGTGACCCATCCCGTAAATCAGGCCGGCCCGGTCAAACGCCTGCTTATTCAGCAGCCTGCTCAGATAGTCGGCTACCTTGTCCTCATCCTCCCAGTCGTCGATATTCTGCTTCATATCCTCAAACATCATCATGACCTTGATGTTTGCGCCGCCGTGCTTCGGTCCCTTGAGCGAGCTGAGCGCCGCCGCAATGACCGAGTAGGCGTCCGTACCGGAGGACGCGACCACATGGGTGGTAAAGCTGGAATTGTTGCCGCCGCCGTGCTCGGCGTGCAGGACAAGCGCAAGGTCAAGGATGCGGGCTTCCAGGGCGGTGTATTGATTGTCGATTCGAAGCATGTACAGAATATTCTCCGCCACGGAGAGCTCCGGCTTGGGCGCATGGATGAAAAAGCTGTAGTTCGGGTCCATGTCGTGGGCGTAGGCCTGATAGCCGTAAACCGCGAGCTGCGGGAAAAGCGCGATCATTTCCAGGCACTGACGCAGCACATTCGGCAGCGAGGTATCGTTCGGCCTTTCATCGTAGGCGTAAAGGGTGAGAACGCTTCTCGCCAGCGTATTCATCATATCGAACGACGGCGCCTTCATAATGATATCGCGCACGAAATTGGTGGGTAGGGTCCTGTATTTGGAAAGGAGCCTTTTGAATTCCTGCAGCCTGTCCTCTTCCGGCAGTTCGCCGAACAGGAGCAAATAGGTCGTCTCCTCAAATCCGAAGCGGTTTTCCGCGATAAAGCCGCGTACAATATCGTGAATATTGATGCCGCGGTAATATAATTCCCCTTCGCAGGGTACACTTTTTCCGTCGATTTCCTTCGAAGAAATAATATCCGATATCTCGGTTAAACCGGTCAGGACGCCTTTTCCGTTAATATCGCGCAGACCGCGCTTCACGTCGTATTGGGCAAACAGGGCGGGGTTGATCGTACTGTGGTTTTTACAAAGGTCCGTCAGCTCCAGAATTTCGGGAGTTACCGTAAAAAAGTCTCCATTTGCTTTTTTCTCCATGTTTCATATCTCCTTTTCTTTACATTATACGCTATTCCTTTTGGGGAATTTTGGTGAGAATTCTGTTAACAATACGAACCGCGGCGTTAAAGTCCTTATAATCTGCTTCGCTGAAACCATTCAAGGCAGATTTCAGCGCTTTATCAAATTTTTCGCGCCCGTTGGTGATTTCCTTTGCGGTGGTTTCCGAAACGGAAATCCGTATTTTTCGTCTGTCCCTTGTGTCCAGGCTCCGCACAATATGTCCTTCCTCATACAGCTTTTCAATCATGCGGCTCATCTGCTGGCGCGGCGTATGCAGGCTGGCGGCCAGCTCGCTCATCGTCATCGGCCCGTTTGCGCACAGAACGCACAGTGCGTTCAGCTGCAGGCTTGTGAATTTTCCCCTGAAATGATCTTCAAACGGCTTTGTCAACGCGCTGTGGACACAAACCAGAAAATGAAAAATATCTTCATCGGCCCGTCCGGATTGATTCGCCATTTTACACACCCTTAATAAACTTTTCATGATAATAAACATTTGTTGATATTTTCATAGTATAACTTTTTGGAGGCCGGATTTCAACCAAAATTCTGTGAACGTGCTGTTAATTTTGAGAAAAGGGTAAAAAAATACCCCCGCAGCCCGGCGAAGGTATTCTGTCAATAGAGCCTCTGTTCAATAGAGCTTCTTCAAAACGGAACCGGAGGTTTTCTGCTTGTTGGCGCTGCTCTCGTCATAGGTCCGTTTGAAATACTCCATGTAGATCAGATCGATCAAAAGCATCTGGCTGATTCTGGCCGACGTGGAACCGCCCTGAAGCGGGCCCTCGTTCGTACCGCACAAAACCACCACATCGGAATACGCGGTCAGCGGCGATTTTGCAAACCGGGTGATACAGACCACCCTGGCACCCGCTTTTTTCGCCTGCTGCGCCACCTGGATGGTGTCCTTTGTTGCGCCAGAATAGGAGATGACAAACGCCAGGTCCTCCGGCGAAAGAATGGAAGCCGCCATCGCCTGTAAATGCGCGTCGGCGTAATTGTGGACCTTCGGCGTAATCCGGACAAATTTGTCCACCGCGTCCATAGCGGTCAGCAGGGACGATCCCACGCCGAAAAAATAAATCTGCTTCGCCCCGATCATATAATCAATGGTTAAGGACAGCTCCTGAAAATCCAGCAGCGAATACGTTTCGTTCAGCGCGTTGATATTGGTCTGCAGCACCTTTTTGGCTACGTCCTCAAGGGTGTCCTCCTGCGTAATTCTGCCCGACAGCATGGATGCAATCCGGCTGCTGTCCTCATCCTCCGAGATGCTCAGCGAAAGCAGCATTTTAAACTCCTGGTAACCCTGGAGCTGCATGGTTTTGCAGAACCGGAACACGCTGGTGTCCCCCACCTCGCACGCTTCCGCAAGGTCGGTAATGGACAGGAACAAAACCCGTTTCGGGTCCTGAAGAACATAATCGGCCACCTTTTTCTCGGCCTTTGTGAAAAGGTTGTACCGGGCATTGATTTTTAAAAGAAAGTCACCGCTTGCCATCTTTCCGTCCCCTTCCGCAGCGGTATGGCCGGGCGGATTTTCTTTGCGGGACCCCGGCCTGATAAAAACAGTTTAAATCAAAAAACCGGGTTTGTCCACCCCGGCTTTTCACAGACAGATTTAAGAAAGGATGCCGTCGCGTGCTTCCAGATATTCGTCATAGGTGGAAACCCGGTCAATGACGCCTTCTTCCGTAATTTCGATCACACGGTTCGCAATCGTCTGGACAAACTGGTGGTCGTGGGAAGCAAACAGCACCACGCCTTTAAAGTCCGTCAGGCCGTTGTTCACGGCGGTAATGGATTCCAGGTCCAGATGGTTGGTCGGCTGGTCCACTACAAGGACATTGGCGCCGAACATCATCATGCGCGAAAGCATGCAGCGCACTTTTTCGCCGCCGGAAAGCACGTTCACCGACTTTAAAACGTCCTCGCCGGAAAAGAGCATCTTACCCAGAAAGCCGCGCAGATACGTTTCCGTCGTATCTTTGGAATACTGCTCCAGCCATTTGAGGATGCTTTCCTCACAGCCGTTAAAATAAGCGGAGTTATCCTGGGGAAAATAGGACTGGCTGGTGGAAACGCCCCACTTGAAGGAGCCTTCGTCCGGTTCCAGTTCCTCCACCAGGATTTTAAACAGCGTGGTGTTGGCGATTTCATTGGAGCCGACAAAGGCAATCTTGTCGCCCTTGTTTACGCGGAAGCTGACGTTGTTCAGCACCTTTACACCGTCAACGGTTTTGGAAAGGTCCGTGACCTCAAGAATTTCCTTGCCCGGCTCACGGTCCATGGTAAAGCCGACATAAGGATACCGGCGCGAAGAGGCGGGCATTTCCTCGACGGAAATTTTTTCGAGCAGCTTCTTCCGGGAAGTCGCCTGCTTTGATTTCGACTTGTTGGCGGAAAAACGCTGGATAAAGCTCTGCAGTTCCTTGATTTTATCCTCCGCCTTCCTGTTCTGGTCGCGCATGACGCGCTGCATCAGCTGGCTGGACTCATACCAGAAATCGTAGTTGCCCACATACATCCTGATTTTGTTGAAATCGATGTCGACGATATGGGTACAGACGTTATTCAGGAAATGACGGTCGTGGGACACCACGATCACCGTTCCCTCATAATCCATCAGAAAGCTTTCCAGCCAGGCGATGGATTTGTTGTCAAGGTCGTTGGTGGGCTCGTCCAGAAGAATGATATCCGGATGCCCGAACAGCGCTCGGGCAAGCAGGACGCGGACCTTTTCCGTGCCCGTGAGGGTGCCCATCACGGAATCCAGCAGCGCATTGTCCAGGCCGAGCCCCTGCAGAAGCTTCCCCGCTTCGGTTTCGGCCTCCCAGCCGTTCAGCTCGGCAAATTCCGCTTCCAGCTCCGCGGCGAGGATTCCGTCCTCATCGGTAAAGTCCTCTTTTTCGTAAATGGCGTCCTTTTGTTGCCTTACTTCGTACAGACGGGCGTTGCCCATCAGGATGGTCTCAAAAACGGTATAGGAGTCGTAGGCGTGGTGGTCCTGACTGAGTACGGACATCCGCAGACGGGAGTCAATGACAACCTCGCCCTTCGTGGGCTCCAGTTCGCCGGAAAGAATTTTCAGGAAGGTGGATTTTCCCGCGCCGTTCGCCCCGATGACACCGTAGCAGTTCCCGGCGGTAAAAAGCAGATTGACGTGTGAAAACAGGTTTTGGCCGTTAAACCCAAGGCCAAGATCGGATACAGTAATCATAGTTCCTCCAATGTGAAAATAGAAAAGTATACGTTTTAATATTTTAGCATAAAACCGCTCAGAAAAATATAGCGGAAATTATGAACTAATCGCAATAACGCTTGTCATTTTTGAGGAACAATGCTACAATATGAAAAATACGGACCGCATTTTCGCGCCAATTAGGAGGTATACCGGTGAAAATACAGGAATCGGGCGAAAATTATCTTGAAACAATACTGATTTTACAGAATAAAAACGGATATGTCCGTTCTATCGACGTTGCCAATTACCTGGATTTTACCAAGGCAAGCGTCAGCCGGGCCATGAGCATCTTAAAAGAGGCGGGCTATCTTACCATGGAGCCGAACGGCAACCTGGTCCTCACGGAGCTGGGCCGCACAAAGGCCGGTTCCGTGTATGAACGCCACACCCTGATTGCGCAGTTTCTGGAGATGACCCTCGGGGTCAGCAGCGACATCGCGCTGCAGGACTCCTGCCGTATTGAGCATATTATCAGCGAAGAAAGCTTCGACCGTATCAAACAATATACGCGGGAGCATAGCCGCGACGGAGGTGCCGAATGAATTATATCACCGCACTGTGCCCCCACTGCAAAAAAGAACTGCAGCTGCCGGAGGACGCAGAAGATATTGTGTGCATGTACTGCGCACAGCCCATTCATGTGAAATCGCTGCTCTCGAAAACCGAACCGGCAGCGGACGACGACTATCAGAGACTGATGGAGGAAGCCTTTTCCCTCTTAAAGGACGAGAGCTTCATCGTGAAAAACGGGTTTAAAAACGTCAAGCAGAACGTTTATCCCGCCGAGTTTGAAAAATACAACAAACTGATTTCCCCCGCTTTGAAAGCATACTGCCTTGCCGCGGCGGGCAAGGACGAAGCGCCGGACTTTTTTGCGAACGTTCTCTTTGACCGCTTTCAGAAAAAGATTGAAGAAAGCGGGATCAAAAAGGAAAGCGACGCCCGGCTTTTTGAATACCGCTACATGATTGTGGCCTTTACGGTGCCCGCCATTCTGGAACAGCACACTCCCGCCGCCGAAGCGCTTGCGGACAGCTTTTTAAAGGTCTGGAACGAACATTACCCGAAAAACCCGCTCGGGAAATCGAACTATGACACCATCAGCAGCGGCTTCCGTAAAAAGCTGTGCTTTATCACCACCGCGGTCTGCTCCTCGCTCGACAAGGGGGACGACTGCCCGGAGCTGAACGCTTTCCGCCGCTTCCGCGACGGCTGGCTTGCGGCCACGCCGCAGGGCAAAGCCAAAATCGGCGAATACTATCTTTTCGCCCCGATGATTGTCAGCGGAATTGACCGGGCGGACAACCGTCAGGCCGTCTACCGGGAAATCTGGGAAAATCACCTGTCCTCCTGTCTGAAATCACTGGAGGACGGAAATCCGCGGCAATGCGCGGAGCAATACGAAGAAATGATGACGGCCCTCGAGCAAAAATGGCTGAGCTGAGCGGCGTTGAAAAGGAACGGGAAAGCACCCGGAACAGCCTTGTTGAACAGCACCCCAATCGTTAGACAGTATGGCATACTGAATAACGATTGGGGTGCTGTTTTATGCCGGAAGAAGCACCGGACAAAAAATATTTTTATAATAGGACCGGCGGCTCAGTCTGCTCCGCGGTCTTAAATTCCGCGACCATTTCTTTCAGCAGCTGCGTTTGGCTCAAAAGCTCCTCGCTGGTCGCCGCGCTTTCCTCCGCTGTCGCCGAATTTGCCTGTGTAGTGTAGGAAATCTGCTTCATGCCCTCGTTCAGTTCGGTAATGCTTTGGGACTGGCTGTTCAACGACTCGGACATTTTAGCGATCAGAGCGTTGATACTGTTGGTCTGCTCCACAATCTTTCCGAATGCGGAGGCAGTCTGCTCGGCGTTGCGCATTCCCTGGGAAACCGATTGAATCGTGGTTTCGATCAACTCAGCCGTGCTTTTCGCGGCCTGTGCGCTCCGGGTCGCCAGCTGCCGGACTTCGTCGGCCACAACGGAGAACCCTTTCCCGGCTTCTCCGGCATGGGACGCTTCTACCGCGGCATTCAACGCCAGAATATTGGTCTGGAAAGCAACGTCGTCAATCATATGGATAATATCCTGAATCTTTTTAGAGGAGGAATCAATGCTTGCCATCGACTGCAGCATCTTCTGCATTTCCTGATTTCCCTGATCGGTTTCCGACAGAGCGGCCTGAGCCGTGTTCTGCATGGAAGCGGAATATTCGGCGTTTTCCCGGACATGACGGGAGACGAGCTCCAGAGAGCTTGTCAGACGTTCCGTGGTGGAAGCCTGCTCGGAAGAATTTTCGGCCAGATTCTGTCCGCCCAGCGCGACCTGCTCCGAACCGGAACGGACCTGATCGGTGGCCTGAGCGATTCCGTCCAGCGTGGTATTGAGGGATCGGACGATTTGCTCCAGCGAGGTCTGGATGGAGACAAAGTCGCCTGTGTATTGGACCGTGCTTTTGACGGTCAGATTTTTTTCGGCAACCGCGTTGAGCACGTTGGAAATATCCATGATATAGGAGCGAAGGCTGTGAATCGTGTTTTGCAGGGCCAGCATCAGGCGGGCGCTTTCGTCTTTGCCTTTCACCTGCTGAATGTCCTCCTGAAGGTTTCCCTGCGCCAGCAGTTCAATACGCCGGGTTGCTGAGACAATCGGGTCGGTGATCTTTTTAGAAAAGATACCGGTGACGAAAACGGCGGCGAGAATCAGCAGAAGTCCCATGCCGACACAGAGCATCAGGGAATTGCGCAGATTTTCCTCAACCTGCGTAACCGGCGTGGTAACCGCAACCGACCAGCCCTCGGGTCCGTCAAGCGGAGTATAGCCGACAAGACGCCGTACTCCCTTGTAGTTGCTGTAGCCGAATCCGGTTTTTCCGGCGATCATCTGACGGTAGATATTGGCAATGGGAAGGTAAGAGGAATCCTTTTCCGCCAGTTTGATATAATCCGTCGGGCTTTCAACATTTGTTTGCTCCGGATGAAGCACGGTGTAGCCGCCACGGTTAATCACAAACGCATATCCGCTTTCCCCGATCTTGATCTGGTCAAGCGCTTTGCCGAGAGCCTCGTAAGAAAATTCTCCATACAGTATTTTCCCTGAGTCCGCGATTGGGCTCGCAACCAGGAGCGTTAACTGCTTGGAGCTGTTCAGCGCGGGGCTGGAGAGAGAAGTTTCGCCTTTCTTTGCTTCCTGAAAAAAGGTCTGCTCCCCGATCTCGTCTCCCCTGTCATTGCTCCCCTGCGCGTCGGCGATCGCTATGTAATTGAAACCGGCCGCCTTCGCCTCCTCATCCAGAAGCCGCTTCTGTTCCTCAGAAGCAGTATGGCCGTCTGTCAGATAACTCTTTGACGCGGTGATTTTCAATTCGTCGCGGTAGGAATCCAGCACCGAATCGATCCCCTGTTTGTACGCCGCTGCCAGATAGGAGGAATTCTGCTGCAGCTGGGACATCGAACTCTGATAGTAAAGGATGGAAGAAATAAGCGTAAGGGAAAGAATGGTAAGAACAAGTATTAAGGAAATGTAGAGCAAAAGCCTGGTTTTTAAATGTTTCATTTGTAAAATTACCCCTAAAAGATGATCATCCAATTAATCTGGATAAATATAGTATAATTTCTTTTATAAATTCTGTAAATAGTCGAAAAAGCAGATTAAAGCTCTTTTTTTGGAATTGATTTGTTGGATTCCGACGGATTCTCTCTTAAAGAGGCCCGTATCTACAGCAATTCCATTTCAGTTTACGAGACAAAACACGTTTTCCCCCCGCTTTCGGCGGGGGGAAAACGCAAACTTGTTGCAGAATCAACTGGAAATACTGTAGGCAGCCGCTTACCTGATCTTGGAAGACATGCTGTAAATAATTTCAGCCATTTCCTTCACGGACCTGCTCAGACCGTTTTTAAGCCAGTACTGTATCAGCCCGATGCTTCCGTTTACGACAAATACGAAATAATCTTCTTTGGTGCTTACGCCCGCATCCGCTGTGGCCGAGGGAGAAATCCCGCATTCCCGATAGATCAGGGTGAACAGCTGCTTCTGGAAATCGATATCGCCCTGCTCGCTCATCAGGACCTGAATATGCTTCCTGTTCTCAGCAAAATATTGGAAGATTCCTTCGAGAACCTCCATCGACTCGTATTTGTCCGTTTTACCGATCAGATTGGTGAGCGCCTCCTTCACCCAGGAAAGCGTTTCGTCCTCAATTTTACGAAGAAGGTCGTACTGGTCGGTATAATACGCATAGAAAGTCGTACGGTTGATGTCCGCGTTTTCACACAGCTCTTTAATGGTGATTTTTGTAATCGGCTTTTTCTCCATTAACTCAAACAGGCTGTCCTGCAAAGTCATGCGCGTATAACGTGTTTTTCGGCTCTCTTTCATTTCCTTCATAAAGCTCGTCTCTCCCCCTTAGTCAACAATCGAATACAATGGATTCTGTTCTGAAATCAACAGTTTCATGGCATTTTGTTGTAAACATTACAATCTATAAGCATCTGATGGTTGCAAAATAAACACAGTGTCATTATAATGAGTTCCTAGCCGAATGTCAAGAATCTCAGGAAGAATTTTGGAATATTGCCGGTCGAAACAATCATAATGTGCAGGGGTATGGGATCGGGCGTCTCAACAGCGGGCCATGAAATTACAATGGTCCCACCCGGGTCAGGGTGTAAAGGGGTCCGATATTTTAATAGAAGCAGTTACATAACAAGGGAGACCATTCATGGATTTTATTACATTTGAAAACGTGGAACGGGAATATCACGTCGGAGACGCCGTTATCATGGCGGTGGACGGCGTCAGCTTCAGCCTCGGCAGCGGCACGTTCAACGTGGTGCTCGGGCAGAGCGGCGCGGGAAAAACCACGGTGCTCAACATGCTGGGCGGCATGGATTCCCCGACCGCCGGCAGGATCATTGTCAACGGAAACGAAGTCTCCGGCATGTCGGAGCAGGAGCTTACCGACTACCGCCGCACGCAGATCGGCTTTGTATTCCAGTTTTACAATCTGGTTCCGAATCTGACGGCACTGGAAAATGTGCAGCTTGCCGAGGAAATCTGTACCGACCCGCTTGACGCCCGGGAAATGCTGCGGCGCGTCGGCCTTGAAAAGAGGATGGACAATTTCCCCAGCCAGATGTCGGGCGGCGAGCAGCAGCGCGTCTCCATCGCGCGGGCGCTGGCAAAGAACCCGCAGATCGTGCTGTGCGATGAACCGACCGGCGCGCTGGATTCCGAGACGGGGCGCAAAGTTCTGCGGCTCATCCGCGACGTCGCGAACGACCTTGGCAAGACGGTAATCATTGTCACACACAACGCACCGATTTCTGAGATGGCTCAGACGGTGCTGCATATGAGGGACGGAAAAATCGCCGAAATGGAGTTCCACGAGCACCCCAAAGACGTGGAGGAAATCCTATGGTGAAGGGTGCCCTGTTCAGGAAATCCCTGCGCGATATGCAAAAGTCGAAATCGCAGTTCCTGTCCATCTTTATCATGGCGACTCTGGCCGTCTCCATTATGACGGGCCTTGACAGCATCTGGTTCACCGTCCAGAATCACGCGGACGCCATGTACCGTGCGGCCAACCTGTCGGACCTTTGGGTGACCGTGCAGAATCCCTCGGAACAGCAGCTCTGGGGCATCCGTCAGATCGGTGGGGTGACGCAGGTGGAAAAACGCTTTTCCGCCGACGCCGACACGGACCTGCCCGGCGGACCCACCCTCCACGTCTATGCGCTGAATGACCGCAGCACCCTCGACCAGCCGGAGCTGCAGGAGGGAAAGTTCGCCAAAAGCGGCGGCGGGGCGGTGCTGGACAGTGGGTTTGCAAAGGCACACGGCCTGAAAGTCGGCGATACGGTTTCCATCAAGCTGAACGGCGTCTGGCTGCGCCTTTCCATTGACGGGCTGGCGCTGAGCAGCGAACAGGTCCACGCCGTCAAAAACTCCGCCACCCTGGTGCCGGACCCGGCCGCCTATGGTTTCGTGGTAGTCCATACCGGCGTGCTGGAAAGCGTGTACGGACAGAAGGTCTACAACCAGATCAGCGTAAAAACCAAGCCGGGTACCGACCTTACACAGGTGGTGCAACAGGCGGACGCGGCGATCGGCAGGGAGCTGATCGGCATTACCCTGCAGAAAGACAGCAGCAGCGTCAGCAGTGTAAACGGCCGGATTCAGCAGTTTAAAACGCTCTCCATTGTATTTCCCCTTTTGTTTTTCCTGGTGACGGCGCTGATTACGCAGAGCACGATGATGCGGCTGGTGGAAAATCAGCGCGCGCAAATCGGGGTCCTGAAAGCACTGGGGTACAGCAAGCGGAGCATTCTCTGGCACTACACCTCCTACGGGGTCATGGTCGGCGTGCTCGGCTCCGTGTTCGGCCTTCTGCTCGGCCCGAACGCGTTCGGACGGATTCTGGTTCCGCAGCTGAAGCTGGCATTCAGCGACTATAAGCTCAGCATCAATTTCGGACACTTCGTTTTTGTCTTTCTTCTGATTCTGCTTTGTACGGGCGGCGTTTCGTTTTACGCCTGCTGGAAGCTTCAGGGGGACACCCCCGCGGTGCTTCTCCGGGAAAAGCCGCCGAAAAAAGGCGACCATATCTTTCTGGAAGCTCTCCCCTCCCTCTGGCGGAAAATGAAGTTCAGCAGCAAGCTGATTGCGCGGAACACCGTGAAGAATAAAATCCGTCTTCTGATGAGCATCATCGGCGTCATGGGCTGCACCGGCGTGATTATCTCGGCGCTGACCATCAAAAGCACGCTTTCCGGGATCACCGACCAGATGTACGGGACGACATTCACTTATGACCAAAAAATCATTCTGGATACGAAAAAGGCCGATTCCCGCTACCTCAGCAATCTGGACCTGGACGGCGTCACGCAGCAGGCGGAGGAATCCGCCGCCGAGGTGGTGTGCCCGAACGGCGAGCAGAAAATGGAGCCGGTCACCATCACCCCAAAGGACAGCCCGCTGATTCATATGCAGGATGTCGCCGGGAACCCGATTTCCCTGCCGGAAAACGGGATTCTCATGACCCGCAAGCTGTGCAAATCACTGGGGGTAGAGGCCGGGGACATCGTCCGGATCAAGCGTACGAACAACGGCTATGTTTCCGTGCCGATCGTTCAGGTCGCCTATCTTGCTTCCGGACAGGGAATTTACATGACAGATACCTACTGGGAATCCCTTGGGGAGACCTTCAAGCCGACGGCACTGCTCGTCAAATGGAACGGTACGCCGGATGAGAAATTCCTTACCAGTGACGCGGTAGCGGATTCCGCGACACGCGAAAGCCAGCAGTCCAGCCTGTCCTCCAGCATGCAGGTGGTGAACCTCGCGGTGATCATGATGATCGTCATGGGCGCGTCGCTGGCCTTTGTGGTGCTGTACAACACCAGCATTTTGAATTTCGTCGAGCGGGTCCGGGACCTTGCGACCCTGCGGGTACTCGGCTTCCGTCACCGGGAAATCCGGAATCTGGTGCTGATCGAAAATTATTTTTCCGTACTGCTCGGAATGCTGGCCGGCATCCCCATTGGAAGGTTCATCTCCTGGATTATCGCCAGCAGCCTGGACGAACGGCTGGACCTTATGGGCAACATCACGCTGCCGGACGTGCTGATTGCCGGAGTGACGACCCTGTGCTTCGCCTGGATCATCAACAACGTCGTAGCCCGGAAAATGAAACAGATCGACATGCTTGAAGCGCTGAAAAGCGTCGAATAAAAACAGATGGAGGAACCCATGAAGGATTGGCTTCTACCAGTGAAGGACTGGATTTTATCTCATAAAAAAACGGCGTTGGCCGGGGCGTGCGCACTCGCCGCACTCTTCGTCGTACTCGGAATCTTTTTTCACCAGAAAAGCGCCCCCGCGGCTCCGCAGAAGACGGATTCTGCGGCTTCGGCAAATCAGTCCGGAGAAATCGACGCGTGGGGCGAGGTGAAATACACTCGCATGGAGGACATCAGCGTCGACTTCCCGTCGATCGTGACGGATGTACTGGTGAAGGAAGGCGAGCGGGTCACGCTTGGCCAGCAGCTCGTAACGCTGGACCTTTCCGAATACAGCGGGAACGTCGAAAAGCTGAAACAGCAGCTTGCCGCGAACCAGGCGGCGCTGCCCGCCGCCACGCAGGACACCGCCGCTTTGGAGGCAGACATTGCCCAGACACAGAGCCAGATCGCGCGCAAGACAACGGAATATAATAAGGGCACGAGCCCCGATTTGGCGCTCGCCCAAACACAGCTCGACGCCGCGAAGCGCAACCTCTCGAACTACCAGGCGCTCTACAACGCGGGAGGAGCCTCAAAGGAAACGCTGAACCAGTATAAGGACGCTGTGACCCAAGCCACGGAAACCCTGCAAAAAGCCAAAAACGCCCTGAAAGACGAGCTTGACCAGCTGAACGTCTCGCTCAAATCCAAGCAGGCGCAGCTCGCCCAGCTAAAGCTCGGCAACACCGCGAACACCGTAAAGCAGCAGGGCGGCGTCTCCGCCGCACAGGTGGATTTGGATGCCATGACGGCCAAAACCGCAAAAACCTATCTCAAGGGGAACCAGATCATCTCCGATATCAAAAACGGGATCGTACAGAATATCACAGTCAGCAACGCGGCCCATCTGGGCGTGCAGGGCGCACCGACCAAGGTGCTCCAGATCATCGACGCGGACTCCATCACCGTCAGCGCAGAGGTCGACGAGGAATTTATCGGCAGCGTAAAGGTCGGCGAAGTCGTCAGAATCGTGCCGACTTCGGCTCCGGACGCCTCGCTTACCGGCACGGTTATGCAGATTCCCGACCTGGCCGTGGAGAAGGACGGCAAGCGCGTCGTGCGCGTTCTGGTAAAACCCGACGACCCGAACGGTCTGCTGAAACCGGGTTATACGGCGGATGTTTATTTCACAAAATAAAGATTCCCGGAATGATTTTTTTCACAGCGATCAGACAAGAAAAAGTTTTATTACAAGGGAGAAAGCCTTATGAACTTTCAAAAAATCACCGCAGGGCTGCTGTCCGTTCTTCTTCTGGCCGGGGCCCCGGTTCCCGCGTTTGCCGATACGGCTTCCAGCCCGGTCACAGCCGCTCCCCAGATCGCAAATGTAAACTACGAAGGCATTGAGTTTCTCGTGCGCTCGGGCAATCAGACCATCCGCGCAAACAAAAAAACGCTGGACAGTCTGAACAGCAACGATGCGGCCGAACAGAAGCAACAGGAGCTCGCCGCCAGCCGCGCTTCCCTGCAAAGCGTAAGCGACCAGCTCCAAAGCGCTTACAATGCCGTCGCCGCTCTGCCCTCCTCGCCGGAGCGGCAGGCCATAGCCTCATCGCTCCAGGGCAGTCTCGCGTCAATCGCAGCGATCCGCTCGATTCTGAGCGCCCAAAGCGATCAGCTCGACGTGAGCGAGGACACTATCGACCAGACCGAGCTGCAGATGGACGACACCGCCGACCAGATCGTCGTGGCGGCGCAGAAGCTTTATGTGACGTTTCACTACCTGAACGCCGAGCGCAATCAGCTGCTCAAGCAGCAGCAGGCGCTGGACGACACGCTGAAAATCACGCAGCTGAAAGCAGACCTCGGCCTCATTACGCAGACCGAGCTGCTCAACGCCCGGCAGCAGAGAAACACATTGGCGGATACCCTCACCGCGCTGGCGAACCAGATGCGGACGGTAAAAAACAATCTTCAGGTACTTCTGGGATATTCGTTCGATTACGACCTCTCGATTTCTTCCGCACCGTCACCGGATGCAAATTTCTCCGCCGCAGTGAATGAGACTACCGACCGGCAGACGGCACAGGACGCAAACTGGACGCTGAAAGAAAAGAAACTGGCGAAGGAAATTGCCGACGACAACAAGGATTCCGACCTGGATTCAACGGTGGACGACTATCGTGCGGCGTCGCTAAATTACGGCCTTGCGCTGAACACATTCAACGCTTCCTTCCAGCAGGTATACAATGATGTGGCGGAAAAGCAGGGCCGCCTTACCTCGGCGCAGGCGGCATACGACGCGAAGGCAAAAGCGCTCGACGCCGTAAAGCTGCAGAATTCGCTGGGGGTCGCCTCGGCACTCGAACTGAAAAACGCGCAGATGGACCTGGACAGCGCCCAGGCCGCGCTCGATCAGGCAAAGCTCAACCTTTTTTCTTCCCAGGAGCAGTACCGCTGGGCGCTTCGGGGCGTGATCAGCACCTCTACACAGGAATAGTCCTCTGCACAGGGGTGACGGTTCCACATATCCGGAGCCCGCTCAAAGCAGCCGACCGCGGATTTTCAACATAAATAAGATTACAGAAGCCCGTCATCCTGATTAAACAGGGATGACGGGCTTTTCATGAAACGCTTCCATTGTAAACGATAGTGACCGGGAAGCCTTGCACACAAGGTTCCGAGGAAGCCGCGGCAGCCGGGAAGAAAAAAGAGCAGTCAAAGCTTCCCTTGTTAGGATGACAACCACATTTCTCCGTGATATAATTAAAAATACGTCATTGGAACCAAATTACATATAGAATTGAACGAGGATGCTATGAACGAAAAAGAAATTGCAGAAATCCGCCGCCGCTTCCGTCCGGAAAAGAGCAATATTACCCGGATACGCGGCTGTTACGTGAACGATCAGAGAGAAATTGTTTCGGAGTTCAGCCAGCCGCTGGGGTTAATGCCCCAGGAGGAAACCGAGGAGCTGCTGGCCATTCTGAAAAAGACGCTGTCCGGGGCGATCGGAAAGAACCTGATCGACATTGAATTTGCGACTCAGCAGGTTCTGGAAGGCGAGGAACACAAGCTGCTGATGGCGCTCAAAGATTCCTCGCTGGAAAGTGATGATGCCGTGAGGGAATTTTACGGACGCGTGATTCAGACGCTCGACATGGAAGTCCATTATCTGATTCTTCTGGCTTACGATCAATACGACGTTCCTTACTATACAAAAGACGGAGAAAAGCAGGAGGATTCCTCGGAGGTGTTTTCGTACTTTCTGTGCAGCGTCTGCCCTGTAAAATTAACAAAACCGGCGCTTGGCTACTATGTTTCCGAAAACAGCTTCCGCAACATCAGGACGGACTGGGTCGTGTCGGCGCCGGAGCTTGGATTCCTGTTTCCGGCTTTCAACGACCGCAGCGCCAACATTTACAACGCCCTTTACTACTCCCGAAACATCGCGGAGAACCACACGGAATTTGTCGACACCATATTCAAAAGCGAAATCCCGATGCCCGCCGCCGCACAGAAGGAAACCTTCCAGGCCGTTTTGGAGGAGACCGTCGCCGAAGACTGCAGCTTTGACGTCGTGCAGGCGGTTCAGGGGCAATTATCCGAAATGATCGAGGAGCACAAAAACAATAAAGAGGAAGATCCGCTGGTCGTCTCCAAAAAAACGGTAAAGGGGATTCTGGAATCCTGCGGCGTTTCCGAAGACCGCGTGACCGCCTTTGAAGAGAAATTCGACATGGAATTCGGTGCCGATACCGAGATCAGCCCGCGGAATCTGATCGATACAAAACAGCTGGAGGTCCGTACTCCCGACGTGACGATCCGTGTAAATCCGGAGCGCAACGACCTGGTTGAAACGCGGATCATCGACGGCACCAAATACATCTTGATCCGCGCGGACGAAGGTGTCGAGGTAAACGGCGTGAACATCCATATTTCGTAATGGCGTCCTGACCGCTTTCTTCCTGTGCTGTCCTCTTCTTCCGGTATCATGCGTACATCAATTTTAAAGGATGCTTTTATTAAACCAGACTTCACTCCATAACCCGGCTCATCCTGTAACCGATCCCAATGCGGGTCTGGATGTAAACCGGTTTGGAGGGGTCTGGTTCTATTTTTTTCCTGAGCGTCGCCATGAATACCCTGACCAGGGAAGAGTCGGATTCCAGAGGATTTGGCCAGACATTTGTCAGGATAAAATGATAGGTCAGCACCTTGCCGACGTTTTTTGCCAGAAGGCACAGCAGCTTATATTCGATAGGAGTCAGGTGCACTTCCCGTCCGTCCACAAAAACCGATGCGGCGGAATAATCGATTTTTAACGCTCCGTTCTCAAAGGACGCCTCATCCAGAACGGGACGGCTGTCATACTGCATTTTTCGGACCGCGACACGGATTCTTGCCAAAAGCTCCTCCACGCTGAAGGGCTTTGTCAGGTAATCGTCGGCGCCTGCGTCAAGGGCTCTGATGATATCCCTGTCCTCGCTTCTGGCGCTTACCACAATAATCGGACGGTTTGACCACGTGCGGATTTTCCGGATCACCTTCATGCCGTCTATGTCCGGAAGCCCCAGATCCAGAATCATGACGTCCGGATTTTTGGAAGCGGCCTGGGAAATCGCCGACTCCCCCGTGGAAGCCGTCAGCAGCGAATACGAATGGGACGCGTTTAAAGTGGTGGTAAGCAGATTGCGTACCGCCTTGTCGTCTTCCACAACCAAAATCGAAGTTTTATCCATGATGATCTACCTCCTCCAGCCGCAGAGAAAAGCCGAACACCGTACCGTGCGGCTGATGATCTCTGACGTAAATTTCTCCGCCGTGGGCATTGATGATCGATTTGCACAGGGAAAGCCCGATCCCGAGCCCTCTTCTGCTGTCGACAATTTCATTATTGGCCGTATAAAACATATCAAATATCTGCTTTTTGTCCTTGTCCGGAATTCCCTTCCCGTTATCTGAAATTTCAACGATCACCCATTGCTTTTGCTGGAACGCGTGGATCACGATCTGGGAACCGGCCGGCGTATAGGTGATCGCGTTGTTCACGATGTTGATGATCGTCTGGACGATCAGATGGGCGTCCACCCGAACCATCAGCATGTCATCCTCCAGAACCGTGCTGATCTGATGCTCCGCGCTGTGCCTGTCCGTATGGAGCAGCGCTTCCGCAATCAGATCCTGTACCAGCTCCGGCTGCGTTTCAATGCTCAGCCGTCCGTCGTCGATTCTGGTGACGGCAAGGATGTTTTCAACCAGATTGATCAGCCACAGGGAATCCTCGTAAATATTTTCGAGAAGCCTGTGCGTCTGTTCCTCTTCGATTTGGGTTCCGTCCGATAAAAGGACGCTCGCATTCCCCGAGATGCTGGTAAGAGGCGTGCGCAGGTCATGCGAAATGGCCCGCAGAAGGTTTGCGCGCAGCCTCTCTTTTTCTGCTTTCATGGATGCCTGGTTTTGTTTTTCATTCAAATTATATTTTTCAATCGCGAAGGAAATTTCATAAATCATTCCTTCCAAAAGGGAACGCCCGAAAACCTCCAGCCCTTCCTCATTCCACATCGGGATGCCGATAACCGCCAGAACCGTATCCTTTCCCTTGACGGGCAGATACAGGGATTTTGCACCCGGAAGCGTATCCGTCGAAATCCCCGCCGGCTTCCGGTTATGGTAGACCCAGACCGCGACGGCATATTCTTCCTCGCCGGAATACTCCGCCGGCAGAGGGCGGGACGGGTCGGCGCTGTAAATCCACGGTTTTTGAAGCTCCCCGTCCTTTACCGCAAAAAACATCACCGACTGGTTCAGAAGTCGGGATATCTGCTGAGAGGATTTCTCGACAATTTCATGGAATTCATTCGCGCGCTGCAGCTTCCGGCTGGTCTCCAGCAGAATCCCCGTACGGTGCGCGTTGACGGACGCCGCCTTCGCCTGATATTTCACCCTCATGGTAAGGGAGCTCGTGATGAGGGACGAAATCAGCATAATCAGAAAGGTAACCGGATAATCCGGTCCATAGGCGCTGAAGGTAAACCTCGGATCGATAAACACATAATTGTAAATCAGCACGCTTAAAACAGAGGAGCCCAAGCCGTAGATTCTTCCATTCGTCTGGTTGGAAATAATGAGGACGCCTAAAATATAAATAGTGATGATATTGATCTGAACATAATGAAGGTTGGAGAAAAGAACTCCGACAAAAGTACACAAGGCCAAAATCCCGGCCATTTTCAGCAGGTCGGACAGATAAAAATGCTCCTGAATGTGTCTTTGGACCGTTTCCGGACGGTGAGGCGGCAAATTGTCCGGAATGATGTATACGTCCATATTGGGCGCCAGCGCGGTAAGCCGCTCCACAAAATTCGGTTTGGCAAAAAAAAGTCCGTGCTTATTGTTGGAGCGCCCCATGACGATTTTGGAAACGCCGCCGGCATTGGCGTATTCCGAAATCTGATATGCCACGTCGTCACCGTAAACGGTTGCGATTTTGGCCCCGAGCTGTTCGGCAAGCTTCAGATTTTCACGCAGGCGCACTCTGTTTTTGTCGTTTAATTCCTTCGTGTGCGGCGTTTCCACGAAAAGCGCCGTAAAGGAAGCGTGGAACGCGCTTGCGAACCGGGCCGCGGTGCGGATCACCTTTGCGTTGGAGGGAGAACTGCTCAGACAGACAAGGATGTGCTCGCCCGTATAATAGGGAGTGTCCCGGACTTCCGCCCGGTTTGATTCCACTTCCCTGTTCACCTTGTCCGCGATCCTGCGCAGCGCGATCTCGCGCAGGGCCACAAGGTTGTCCCGTGTAAAGAAATGGCGCAGCGCACGTTTTGCCTGTGTTTCCTTATAGATTTTTCTGGCGTTTAAACGCTCGATCAAAACATCGGGCTCAATATCGACCAGCTCCACCTGCGTGGCCCTGTCGAAGATAAAATCCGGCACTCTTTCCTTCACCGTAATGTGGGTGACGGAGGCGACAATATCGTTCAGGCTTTCCAGATGCTGCACGTTCAGCGTGGTATAAACGTTGATTCCGGCATTCAAAAGCTCCTCGATATCGTCATAGCGCTTGACGTGCCTGCATCCGGACGCGTTGGTGTGGGCGAGCTCGTCCACCAGAATCAGTTCCGGCTTACGCTTCAGCGCCGCGTCCAGGTCGAATTCATTCAGCACAATCCCCCGGTATGCGACTTTTTTAACGGGGATGTCTTCAAACCCCTGCGCCAGAGCCATGGTATCGGGGCGGGAATGCGGTTCGATATATCCCAGGACCACGTCCGCCCCGGCCTTTTGTTCGGAACGGGCAGCGTCCAGCATGGCGTAGGTTTTTCCCACGCCGGCCGCGTAGCCAAAAAAGATTTTGAGTGTTCCCCGTTTGGCTTTCCCCTCATGATCGCTGATCCTTTTCAGCAAAGTTTCGGGAGTCGGACGCTCGTCGCTCATTCCATCCACCTCGTTTTATTTTAAAATACCGTCAAGCGCCAGGTTGACCTTCAGAACGTTGACCGTATCTTCCCCAAACACCTTCAGGAATTTCCCATTCGTATATTTGGCGACAATGTCGCGAACCTGCTGCGCAGGCAGGTTTCTTGCCCTGGCGATCCGCTCCACCTGATACTCCGCCGCCGCGGGGGAAATATCGGGGTCGAGCCCGCTGCCGGAGCAGGTGACAAGGTCCTCCGGAACAGGGGTGTCCGCTTTCTCCGGATGCGCGGCCCGGATTTTCTCCACCCGTTCTTTTACCAGCTCTTGATACCGGTCGCTGGCCGGGCTCAGATTTGACGGCGAAGCGTACAGCATTGCTTTTCCATTTGCGTCGGTGTACGTCTTTGTGTCCAGATTCATAATCCGTCCCCATAGATAACCGTCGCCCGTAAACTGCTGCGCCAGAAGCGCACTTCCATATTTCTTTCCGTTAATTTCAATTATACTGCCATTTGCCTGATTATGGAACAGGAGTTGTGAAATTCCTGTAACGGCCAGCGGATAAAGCAGCCCGCACAGCAGGGTAAAAAGCAATAACGCGCCAAACGCCTTTCTCCAAACGGATTTTATCAGTTTCATGAAAAGATTCCTCCTTAAGAAACGCCGAACAGAGTCAGTAAAACATCGATAAGCTTGACAAAAACAAACGGCGCCGCAAGACCGCCCAGCCCATAGAGGAAAAGGTTTCGGGAAAGCAGCTTTTTGGCGGGGACCTCGCGGTATTTCACGCCCTTCAGCGCAAGCGGGATCAGGGCGACAATAATCAGCGCGTTGTAGATGATCGCGGACAGAATCGCTGTGTCCGCGCTGTGAAGCCCCATGATATTCAGCGCCGCGAGACCGGGGTACAAAGTCATGAACATGGCGGGAATAATAGCGAAATACTTCGCCACGTCATTTGCGATGCTGAAGGTCGTCAGCGAGCCTCTGGTCATTAAGAGCTGTTTTCCGATGCGGACAATGTCGATCAGCTTTGTCGGCGAGGAATCCAGGTCAACCATATTGCCCGCCTCCTTCGCCGCCTGCGTCCCGGTGTTCATGGCCACCGCCACGTCCGCCTGAGCGAGCGCGGGGGCGTCGTTCGTACCGTCGCCCGTCATGGCGACCAGGTGCCCCTGCTTCTGAAAATCCCGGATCATCTGCAGCTTGCCTTCCGGCGTCGCCTCCGCCAGAAAGTCGTCCACTCCCGCCTCCGCGGCAATGGCCGCCGCGGTCATGGGATTGTCGCCGGTAATCATGATCGTTTTGATTCCCATCTTTCTCAGGTCGGCGAATTTTTCCTTTACGCCGCTTTTGATGATATCCTTCAGATGGATGACCCCCATGATTTTACCGTTTTTGGCGACAACCAGCGGCGTTCCTCCGCTGTCGGCGATCTTTCTGACCGCTTCCTCACATTCTTTGGAGTAGATGCCGTTCTGAGCCCGCACATACTCCTTTACCGCGTCCGCCGCGCCTTTGCGGATTTCCATGCCCGGAAGGTTCACGCCGCTCATTCTTGTTTTCGCGGTGAACGGGATAAACTTTGGGGACTGACCGCCGAATTCATGTCCACGGATACCGAATTCCTTTTTCGCGAGAACGACAACGCTTCTGCCCTCCGGCGTTTCATCCGCCAGAGAGGACAGCTGCGCGGCATCGGCCAGTTCCCTGATCTCCACCCCGTCTACGGGAATAAATTCCGCAGCCTGACGGTTCCCCAGCGTGATGGTGCCGGTTTTATCCAGCATCAGAATATCCACGTCGCCGGCGGCTTCAATCGCCCTGCCGCTCATGGCAAGCACATTGGCCTGATTCAGGCGGCTCATGCCCGCAATGCCGATGGAGGAAAGCAGCGCGCCGATCGTGGTCGGGGCAAGGCATACCAGAAGCGCAATCAGCGCGGTGATGGAGCTCGGGTTCCGGATTCCCGCCTGCCCGGCGGCGAACGCCGAATAGGGGTAGAGCGCCGCCGTGACCAACAGGAAGATGATCGTCAGAGCGACCAGCAGAATCTGAAGCGCGATTTCGTTCGGCGTTTTTTTGCGGGACGCGCCCTCCACCATGGCGATCATCTTGTCCAGAAAGCTTTCCCCCGCCTCGCTGGTGACGCGAACGACCAGCCAGTCGGAAATAACGGTGGTTCCCCCCGTCACCGCGCTGCGGTCGCCTCCGCTTTCCCGGATGACCGGGGCGGATTCGCCGGTGATCGCGCTTTCATCCACCGAAGCCGCGCCGTCGATCACCTCGCCGTCCGCGGGAATCTGCTCCCCGGCCTTCACAATCACGATATCGTCCTTGACCAGTTCAGACGAAGAAACTTTTTCAACATGGTCCTTTTGCTCCGGCGAAGGAATCTTATTGGCCGGAACGTCCTTTTTCGCGGCGCGCAGCGAATCCGCCTGCGCTTTGCCGCGGCTTTCCGCAATGGCTTCCGCAAAATTCGCGAACAGCACGGTGAACCAAAGGATGACGGCAATCGCCAGAATAAAGCCCGGCTGCGCGTCCTTCACCCCGAACAGCGAGACAAAGTAAAGAGCCGTTGTCAGGACCGCCGCGACATAGACAATAAACATAACCGGGTTCTGTACCTGTATTTTTGGATTGCATTTTGCAAAGGAATCCTGAACAGCCCGGCCGACCATCTTTTTATCAGCAAAAGCATTTTTTTGTTTTGTACTCATACGGCAACCTCCTTAGCCAATCATCTGATAAAAATCGGCCACCGGCCCAAGCGCCAGCGCCGGGAAAAAGCTGAGCGCGCCGATCAGAAGAATGACGAATATCAACAGTCCCACAAACATGGCGTCATGGGTGGGCAGAGTCCCCGCGCCAACCGCTACCTTCTTTTTCTGCGCCAGAGAGCCGGCCATGGCAAGCGCGGCCACCAACGGGACATACCGGGCAAAAAGCATGACGATTCCGGTGGAAAGATTCATAAACAGCGTATTCGAAGCCATTCCCGCGAAAGCGGAGCCGTTGTTTCCGCCCGCCGACGTAAAATTATACAGAATCTCCGAGAATCCGTGCGCCCCTGTGTTGGTCAGCGTGGATGAAATACCGGGGACCATACAGGCCACCCCGCTGCCGACCAGAATGGCGACCGGCGTCGCAAGGCAGAGCAGAACCGCCATTTTCATTTCATACGGTTCCACCTTTTTGCCCAGATACTCCGGCGTTCTGCCGACCATCAGACCGGCGATGAAAACGGTGAAGATCGCAAATCCAAGCATCCCGTACAGGCCGGAGCCGACGCCGCCGAAAATCACTTCTCCTAGCTGGATCAGCAGCATGGGAACCAACCCGCCGATTGGCGTAAAGCTGTCGTGCATGGCGTTGACGGAGCCGTTTGAGGCCGCCGTGGTAAAGACCGCCCACGTACCGGAAGCGGCAATACCGAAACGCGTTTCTTTTCCTTCCATATTGCCGCCCGACTGACCGGCAAAGGAGGTGTTCACCGCCCCGTTTTGGGCAAGCTGAGGGGTCGCCTGCATTTCATTGAAAAGAACGACGCCCAGGCACACGGACAGAACAAGAAACATTGCCAGAAACAGAGCCCACCCCTGCCGCTTATCCTTCACGTTTCGTCCAAACGTAAAGCACAGCGCCGCAGGAATCAGCAGGATGGAAATCAATTCAATCAGATTCGATGCCGCCGTCGGGTTTTCAAGCGGATGTGCTGAATTCACGCCAAAAAAACCGCCGCCGTTTGTCCCCAGCTGCTTAATGGCAAGCTGGCTTGCCGCCGGACCCTGCGGCACCACCTCACTGGTAATGACGGTGCCGTCCGAAAGGGTAATCGGCTGCACAAGGTCGACCCGGTCATAGCTGTTGAAATTCTGAACGACGCCCTGTGAAACCAGAGCAATGGATACGACCAGAGAAAGCGGAAGCAAAATATACAGGATGCTTCTCGTAAGATCCGTCCAGAAGCTTCCGAGCCCGGTTTCCTGCACCTTCACAAAGCCGCGGATCAAGGCGAACAGAACGGCGATTCCCGTCGCGGCGGATAAAAAGTTCTGTACCGTATAACCGAGCATCTGCGTGAAATAGCTCATGGAGCTTTCCCCGGAATAAGCCTGCCAGTTTGTGTTGGTAACAAAGCTGACGGCATTGTTAAATGCCAGGTCCCATGGGACCGCTCCAAAATGCTGCGGGTTCAGCGGGAAAAGGCCCTGTAAAAGATTCAGTAAGAATACCGCCAGAAACCCGAACAGATTGAAAATGAGGACTGCTCCGGCGTATTTCTTCCACCCCATCTGCTCGTCCCGGTCGATATTCAGCGTTTTGTAGAAAAAGCCCTCCACCGGTTGCATCATCCGGGACAAAAAGACTTTTTCGCCGTTCATGACCTTTCCAATATAGCCGCCAAGCGGGATGGCCAGAACAATCAAAAGGACAAGGCAAAGCACCGCCTGCAGTATTTCTCCATTCATACTTTATCGCTCCTAAACAGAATAGTAACCAGATAAATCAACAGTGCCGCACAAATGAATCCCGTTATTCCAACAATAACCTGCAAAATGATATCCCTCCGTTTCTTTTGACAGTATAGCATTGGGATGATAAGGGTGCCGTTAGGATTTGACCAATTATATAAAGATTGCGAAAAGATGAATTTGAGATATTACCATCAGCTTTCCTAAATCGTGTCAGAACATGTATCCGTTCAAAAAGAGCGCTGCCGTTAAATCATTATTTTTTATTACAGCAAATAAATTGCAAAGCAATTTGGGGACTGTGATTTCATCGGCAGCCTGAATAGAAAAAAACCTCCCTTTGCCGAAATCAGTGCGGTTTTTTCAACCGCACGAAAGCAAAAGGAGGTTTGTTATAAATATTTGATATTATTGATTTTTTGAAGGCATGTACCGCTCCAGTTCGCTCCACACCGGCATGGGAAAATCCGGCTTTCGGGTCCGCATGGCACGAAATGCCTTGTCGAGCGCCTGCATTTCCGTTAAGGCACAACGGCAGTGATCGCTGGCGGCCAGACGGCCGATGCCGGTTTTGGCCATGATCCAGAGCAAGACAGACAAAAAGCATCGCCGGAGACCTTTCTCGAGATACTTCTCACAGCCCTCCGGCAGAACGGGATACCCCAGAGCCTGAAGCAGACCGTAGCCCTCCCGGACAGCCGTCACCATCTGCCGCCGCTGAGCGGCGGAAGCCTTTTTCAGGTCGCATCCATTGGCATAGCACACGTACCCGACGGGCAGCACCATGGCCAGATGGCACTGATACCAGGCGTCCATGTCGGAAAAATACGACGGCTGATATTTTGTTCCGGCAAAGATTTTAGCCAGTCTGGCTTTATCCGTTTCATCCGGCTCGCTGTGCAGGGCACCGCATTCCAATCCCCCGGCACCCGGCCGGACGCAGACGACTGCGCCGTTTTCCCGACGGCCTCCGGTCGCCTGGAACCCGAAAAGGACGGTCTTTGGTGCGGGACTATGATGCTGTAGGTACCGTTCCATCTGAGCCGCAGAAGGATTGTTGCCCACCAGCATCACCAGAGGACTGTCGCAGGCGGCCAGATCGTTCAATATTGCCCACATTTGCTGGTACTGCATGACGGCGAAGACGGCGTCATAATGCTCTTCCGGTTTCAGCCGCCCCACGATTTGCGGATGATCGACTGTAATTTTATGCTGAAGGTAATGGTGAATTTCCAGTCCTTTTTGCTGCAGTTCTTCTTTGCGTTTTCCCCTGGCCAGCAGGGAAACGTCATGTCCCGCCGTGCAGAGCACATGGGCTAAATAACTGCCGATGACCCCGGCGCCATAAACTAAAATTTTCATAAATGGAAGTTCCCTCTTTTCAGCTGATCGCCGTTTTTTCGAAAATAGTTGTTTCAGCGATTTCCTTTCCATGAACAACTTTCTGAAATGTATAAACCTGCTTAGAATTGAATATAATTAATTTAAGGAAATAATTAAAATCAAGGAGCTGATTGTTATGTCCCGCGGAACTCAAAAAACAGATGAGGAAAGGCTTCAAATTCTGGATGAAGAAATTGCGAAACTGGAATCCAGAAAAATAAAAATGGATGAAAAAATAGAAGGATTCAATAAACGAAAAGAAGCTATTTTACATCAGCAAAAACAAAAAAAGCTGGAGGAACTGCAAAAATTCATTTCTAAATCAGGTAAAAGCCCTGAAGAAATTTTGGAAATGATAAAAAGAGCCGGGTGAAAACACAAGGCAAACGGTAATGGTCAAAAAGCCATTGCCGCTTTTTTTATGCTCAGGAAAGGTTACGACTTTTGTAAAGTTGGGAGCCGCCTGAATTGAAATATTATGATACAGAGGATTCCTGAGAGGAGACTTCCTCTGATCTGCATCCTTTTACTTCTACTCTTTCAATCCCATAAAGCCCTATGACCAGACCCAGTGCCGTAGCGATCAATCCCGCAAAAATCATTCCTCTCACACCGGAAATATCCAGCAGAAATCCGCCGAGAAGACTCGCGGCCACACCGCCAAGCGTAATCGCGCTTGTCATAAAAGCCTGCCCTTTTGCCAGGTCCTCTTTACAGATAATTTCATTTACATAATAGACGGAAGCAGGAATAAACAGCGCATAGGAGCTGAACTGAAATATTTGTGCCACATACAGCATCCACACATTGGTTGCCGACATCGTGAGCGCCGCTTTCAAGGTAAAGAAAAAGAGGGAAAATTTCAGGATGGAACTGCATCGAATCTTTTTCACCAAAAAGCCGAATAAAATCATAGCGGGCAATTCTATCGCCGCCGCGATTCCGGTGGCGATTCCCATTTCCTTCGCAGTGCCGCCCACATTTTCGGTAATTTGTATCAGGTAATTGTTGATCATGGTATGCGAACAAAACGTAAAGGATACGGCGATCATCAGCGCGGCAAATTTTTTGTTATGCGTAAAAAAGGAAACCAGACGATTCGTATCGGCGTTTTTCGGTCCGCTTGTCAGTTTCCTATTTTCCGGGCAAACCGTATCGCTTTCGGTATCAGCGGATTGCTTCTTCGTAAACATATAAATGACGATTCCCAGCGCTATGTAGAAGCCCGTGGAAATAACCGGCAGAAGGTCGGTGCCGAAACCGTCCACAAAGATTCCCAGCAAAACGGATAATACCGCGTAGGAAATAGAACCCATTCCTCTGGCAAGGCCGAAATTGATTCCGACCCCTTTATTAATGAACTGCATTCCGAGGGAATTGACCAGAGGCTGCAGCGTATACAGAATGGCGGATTCAAGCGTGAGCAGAACCGCAAGCACAAAAAAGCTCCCCGCCGAAAAGGAGCGGGCCGCCGCGAGCGCTCCCGCCGCTGCAGTCAGGACGACAATTAAATCCTTCATCGATATTTTTCTGGTCCTGTCGGCAAACGCCGCCACCGCGGGCTGCAGCAGTACCGCGAAAATATTAGCCAGCGCAAGCACCAGACCGATCTGGCTGTTGCTGAAATGCTTGGATAATAAAAATATGGATGCAAAGCCGATGCTGCTGCACATAACCGACCAATAGAAGCTGTGGGCAGCCGAATACTTCATGGTATATTTCAGATTGATATCGATGTTCCTGATCTCCCTTCCGGATGTGCGATACTGGTTTTATGATTACTGATATACTCCGCCTGCGAGGCGCTCCAATGCATTTTTATCTTTGATCCAATAGGCCGTATTCCTTTTTTCAAGCAGATTTTTATCGCATAGCATATGAAAAGTTCTTAGCAGATGCCGGTGGCTGCAGCCTAAATATTCGGCAAGCATGGTATAGTTGCCTGAAAAAACGTCTTCATTCTGCATGATAAGAATGTATCCCGCAAGCCGCTGCTCCAGCGGATAGAGCAGGTTAATTCCGGTATTCCTGTTATTTCGTTCGATTTTTTCACAGATCTGGCTGCAGGCAAACTGTAAAAACTGATTGTCGGACATCAGCAAAGCCTTATGCCTGCGGGCGGATATTGCAAGACAATAGGTCTCTTTCAAAGCCTGTATATTTGTTTTCGCTACGGAATCACCGAAAATCTCAAATTCTCCCAAGAGCTGAATATCCTGATAACAGCATACCAAGAGCGTTTTTCCATTCTCCAATGTCCGAAACACTTTGCAGTTCCCGTCTAAAATGATATAAAGATAATCCGACTCTGTTCCTTCCCTGAAAAGATATTCGCCGGTTTGAAAGCGGCAAAAATGCATTTGCTCATATGCTTCTTTGGACAAGCATTGGCGCAGAAATTTCAGCTTTGATTCCAATTCCGGAAAATCGGTCGATTGCAAATATTCCATGGTCTCTTCATTCTCCGTTTCCAATCCATAAAAACCTTACCAACTATGACATCCGTCATACTGCACGCAAAGCATTTTGTGCAATAATCAATACAAGGACATAAAAGTCAGTTAAAAACAACGAATCTGTCCGGCTTTTGGAGGGTACATAATGAGTCTGTTCGTTTTATTGTTGGGTGGAATCTGTCTGGGGCTGATGACAAGTATGAACGGCCAATTGGCTTCTTATTTCAACGTATTTGAAATCAGTTTCCTTGTCCACGCAATCGGGGCGGTCATCCTGCTAGGCTATATCCTTTTTAAAAAAGGCGAAAAGCTCCGCATCGGGGGAGCTCCCGGTTACGTTTATTTTGTGGGATTCTTCGGTGTGGCGCTTGTTGCCACAGGCAGTATCAGCGCCGCAAAGATCGGTGCCACCCTGACGATGGCGCTGTCGGTAAGCGGACAGCTGCTTATTTCCGCAGTGATAGACCATTTCGGATTTTTCCATGTGCCGCGCGTTCCGTTCAACTGGAAGCGGATCCCCGCTTTTCTGATCATCGCCGCCGGCTTATTGATTATGATTTATGCGTGAGAGGGGCTGAAATATTGGTTTTTATCGTAATCGCCATTTTCAATGGCATGATTAACATCATTAACAAAATGATCAATTTACAGGCAAAGCGCACGCTTGGCACAGCAAACGGGACGCTCATCAATTATTTGGAGGGAACCGTTATTTCCATGCCGGTCCTGTTTTTCTATGGCGGTTCCAGGCTGATGGATTTATCTTACCTGAATACGGTTCCGCCGCTATCCCTTTCAGGCGGTCTTTTCGGCCTGTTCTCCATGGTTTTGATCCTGATCGGCATGAACAAGAGCCAGATCGCTTATTCGACCGTTATCGTTCTGGTCGGACAGCTGGGCGCCGGGTTGATGATCGATTCTATCGTTACGCAAAAAATTGTCCCTTTCAAAATACTCGGCATCTTATTGGTAATCATCGGTGTCGTGATCGATAAGGCCTTATCTCATAAACCGTCCGACGGAGCGACGCCGATATAAATCATTTTTCCATCGCATTTTGAATTTACCGCATATTTCTTTTTTTATTATACTTTGATTTTTCATCTTATTCAACCGGTTTCTTCCAGTATATGGAATTGTTTCTGTAGGTCTCAGGGTGCGGGAGAATTGTGCATATGAAATCCTGACAAAGAAATAACAGACGACGGCATTTCGCTCATCGTCTGTCTTCTTTTGCTTTATGAGATAAAAAAGTTTTTATTTTTCATCGCCCACTTCAATTTTGCCGTGAATAGCTTCAAATTCGGAAACACGTTTTTTGATGTACTGCTCTATCTCCTTATTGGCAGAGCGGCCTTCCGATTCTGCAATATAACGGAATTTTTGAAAAAACGCCCGATCTACACGCAGGGTATATCTTAATAATTTATCTTCCATAAATCCTCCTTTTTTTCACTATTTCAGCGTCATTATGGTTCAATTATAGTGGATTTATTGCACCATAACAAAAACAGTGGTAAAATGGTGTAAATATGGTGAATTTTCCTGCTTTACTATTCCATATATAAAGTATATAATCCTTTCAAGACATAGGGAGTCTCACGAACGGAAGCCAGTATATTTTAAAGAATGACGGCGTGCACCACAAAGCGCATGTCGCGCGCATCGTTCACACAGGTGGACAGCGTCAGAATGCGGCTTTCAGCGTTCGTTTCCACTCCGGTATCATACAGAGAAAGCTTCTTCATTTTTTGCAGGTAGCTGCCGTAAGAGCTTTGGTCAGAAAAGGAATACGTGTAGGTCTCGCTGTCCGGCTTCGCTTCATGGACAGAAAAGATTTTACAGTCGGCCTTTCCCGCTTTACTGTAAAGCTCCATTTCCGGATGCTGCTCATAGTAACCCTTCTCCCGAAAATTGCAAAGCGCGGCAAACATGGCGCCGCTGCGCATATTGTGCCCGTACACAATCGAATTTTTTGAACCGGGGCCGCTTTCAATCCGGTAATCCAGAAAAATCGCTCCCATGCTGCTGTTGTTTTTGTAAAAAGTATGGTTTAAATAGTAGGCGTTGTCCTTCCCCTGCACAATGGGGTAGCTCAGGTTTGTTTTCGGCAAACGCAGCCAGCCGACGGCGTCACTGTTCTGCGCGGTCAGCTTTTGGTAATCAAAGGCAAAGCCGTCCGCCGCGGGAGTCACCGGCACACCGCTCTGCCGTGCGGCGGCGGAAGAGGACGGCGGGAACGGTTCGGACATGGTCTGAGCCGCCTTTTCATACTCTTTTCTTCCGTTTTCATAATCGCTGTAAACGGCGTAGAACCGCGACCCGCAAAACACCAGAATCAGCAGACAGATCACGGCGACCGCCGGTTTCCAGTATCCGCGGATAACGGGGGCCGCTTTCCGTTTTACAAGAATAAAGAGCTCCCGAAAAGCGTCGGGATTTTCAGAAAGCGCGGGTTTTTCCGTCACCTGCAAAGCCTCTTCCTCAGGCGGCGCGGCGAACGCTTCCGCCTGCGTCAAAGGGCCGGCGCCCGTTTCCTCCGCCGGAACGGGACCGGTATGGGCGGAGGCCATGGAAAAAGCGGAAACCGCGGCCACGATGGGAACCGTCAGAACAACGCCCATGCTGCCGGAAAACGCCTGCATGATTTCAATGCCGATTCCGTAAGAATTGATAATTTGTACATAAGGAAGATTATAAACATAGTTTGTCACCAGCACGCTGACGGAACCGCCCGCAAAGGCGAGAATCAGCGTGTTGGACATGGTGCCCATCATGTCGCGCCCAACGCTGATACCGGAACGGAAAAGCTCCATCCGGCTGAGGCTGGGGTTCTGTTCCTGAATTTCATTGATGGTGGAGGCGACGGAAATCGCCACATCCATCACGGCGCCGAGGGAGGCGATCAGCAGACCGGAAAACAGCAGGCCGCTGACCTGAATTTTTGTATTTTCCCCCAGGAACAGTAAATTTTCAATATCCGATACGTTGTTGCCGGATATTCCCGCAAAATAGCCGAATCCGGTGGCAGCCAAGCCCGCAATGATAACACCGGCAATAGAACCGACAATGGCGCAGGCCGTTTTTTTCGAAGGCCCGCCGATCAGGTACATGGTGACGAGCGTTGTGACAATCGCCACCAGCACGGCCGCCCAGAAGGGGGAAAATCCGCGGAAAATCAGAGGGATATAGAGCAGAATGATACAGGCCAAAGTAAAAATAAGCCCGATGGACGCTTTGACTCCCTGCTTTCCGCCGATGACACAGAGAATCAGGAAGAACAGCAGCACAAAGGCATAAACAACCGGCTCCCGATTGGCGCTGTAGACGGAGGTAACGGAAATATCGCCGGAAACGCTCTGGATTGTGATAACCTCCATGCCGGGGGTACAGCCGGCGCCGAACAGATATCCCGCCGAGCTGGTGGCCTCCACGGTCTCGCCCTTCTGCAGACCACTGAGCATCAGAAGCCGTACGGTCTGCTCGCCGTAACGCCGGCCGTCCTCCTGCAGATTGTCTTTGACCACCTCCACCACTTTGGCCCTCTCGAAGGTGCGGCCCACCGTAGTGACAAGCTCCGGCTTCTGCACCTGATTGATGAAATAGACGAAAATGAGGAATCCCACCGCCAGTACGGCAATCACCGCCCTGCGCGCGTTCGCCCGCTTATCTGCAAACAATTTTTTCAGCATATTCTTCAATCCCCTGATTTTATAGTTTTCAGTCGTGCCACAGGCCGGTTTTTTCTTACCGGCGGCATTTCGGCACCGACAGGCAGGGAGGCGAAAGCCTGCGCTTACGCCTCCCGTGAAACAGTTCTGTTCATTGTTATTCCGATTATTTGACTGCCTTGACCCGTTTGCCTTTTACGGCGGCGATAACCGCCGTTACGAGACCGAGAAGGGCAAGAGCCGCAAGCGCGATCATCCCGGTCAGATCGTTTGTGTCACCGGTCAAAGGCGCCTGACCTTTTGTACCTGTATTTGAAGTGCTGGCCGCGGCCGGCGTTCTGTTGACGGTTTTTTCGATTGTAAAGGTGGAATCGATCTGGCTTGTATTTCCGTCCACAATGCTGTAGGTGGAGATGCTGAAATCCTTGTCATTGATGGAAATGACAGAATAGCTCGGCTTCCAGTTCTGGTTTCTGTAAGCGACGAAGTTCTGCTGCTGGGAAATCAGCTCATAAAATTTACTGCCCGTGGCGGAATTGGCGGTCATGTACAAGGTGCCCTGGGGGTTCACCACCTTGGCGGATTTGTTATTGTTGATCGTATAGCAGTTATTCCCCTGAATGAAAGCGGCGTTGGCGGCTTTACCGGCGGCATCGTCCGCCTTCGGGTAGTACGGGTACACCTTTCCGGTGGCCTTGTCAACCACGTTGTCCCAGTCAAATTCTCCGGTGCTCGTTTTATTGGCGTCGTAGGCGGCATGGACCTTTCCGTCGCCCTGGAGCAGGTAACTTCTGGAATAGCTGTGGTCATGGCCCTGAAGGACGACATCCACGTCATATTTGTCCAGAATGGGAGTAAGCTGGGTTCTGAGAACCATTCCGTCCGACTCGGAGTGGTCGGCGCCGCTGCCGTAGATGTCCTGATGGAACATGACGATCCTCCAGCGGGTGTTGGGATTTTCCTGCGTCGCTTTTTTCAGCAGCGCTTCGTGGTCCGCGCAGTTATAGTTGTTGGTGTTCAGCACGACAAACAGCGCATTCCCATAGGTGTAGTAGTAACCGTTGCCGGCTGCGGAAGGGCTTGTTTCCGCCGTGAAGGAGTTCGGGTTGTTGAAATGGAACGCATAGCTCTTGTTGGTGGCGTCGTGGTTGCCGATCGTCGTGGCGACAGGCAGCGACTTCAGCGCGGCCGGAGACAGGTAGCCGGCGTATTCGATCTCGTTGCCGGGGTCGATTCCGTTCACGTTTTTGTTGATCTGGTCACCCGCGGAGAGGGCAAAGCTGGTGTCCGGATTGGCCTTTAACGCGACATTCAGCGTGGTGTTCCAGTTAAAGGCGTCGTTTCTGGCGGCAGTGTTCAGGCTGGAGGTGTTTTCAAGCTTGTCGCCGGTAGAAACCGTCTGCCCTTTGGAAGCGCCGATCTGGGGATCGCCGAAGAACAGCATTTTAAAGCTGGAAAAGCTTTTTGTGGAATACTTTGCCGGTTTGCTTTCCACCCCATTCGTCAGATAGGTATAATAATACGCGGTGTTTTCCTTCAGGCCGGTGACGGTCACCTTGTTGCTGCGGTAGCCGTCGATCGCGGAACCCGCCGTTCCCTGAAAGCTTTTGGCATCGCTCATATCTTCCTTTGCGGCAAGCTTGACAACCGGAGTCGCCGCGGCGCCCGTATTGGAGTACCAGCCGAAATTCAGTTCGCTCTGGTTTCTTCCGGGGGTCAGGGAAACCTGCTCGTAATTGGTGCTGACAGACGTTTCCCACTGCTGTGTCCAGCCGGACCACGACTGGTCGGTGGTTGCGTCGGAGAAGTGTTCCGTTGCGGCAAAAGCGCCTGTAACGGAAGACATTGCCAGACCGGCCGCCAAAACGCCGCATAAAATCATTCTGGATGTTTGTCTCATATTGCCCTCCTTAAATTCATTGGTTAAATTTGACATCGTCATCGATTTCAGTATACGAACCCAATCAAGCGATTTCAATGAATTCGCAGAAGCTTAAATAAAGTTTAAATTGGAATTTACAAAGGTTCCGCCTTAGAATATCTTATCGAAAAGCCGCGAGAGGCCTTGCCGTCCGGAATCAGAGCGCGTTTTCGGCAAGGCGCGCGAGCGGGCTGCGTTCCACCTGGCTCAACGTCACATGGCCTGTCAGCGCGGACTCTTTTAACCTTTCAACCAGATACACCAGTCCGTTGGACCGTGAGTCGACCAAAGCATTGTCGATCTGATTATCCGTCGGGTCACCGATAAAGACGAACTTGGAATTCTGCCCGGCCCGTGTCATCATCAGCTTGGCGATATGGGGCGTCGTTTCCTGCGCCTCATCCACGATGACGAATGCGTCGGTCAGCGTTCTTCCCCTCATATAGGTAAAGGTTTTCATATCGATCGTCCCCGCGCACTTGAGGTTTTCGATAATCGCGTCGACGGAGGTGTTGTCCTCCATACAATTTTTTCTGGGCTTGCGGTTGCGGCCGCAGTACATCAGGTTTTCAAAGGCGTCATAGAAGCTGCCCATCCAGGGCCGGAGCTTTTCCTCCTCATTTCCCGGCAAAAACCCGATGTCGTCCCCTGCCGGCACCACCGGACGGACAAACACGATTTTGCGGTACGCATGCTGTTCGATTACTTTTTCCAGCGCAACGGCGGTGGCGAGAATCGTTTTCCCCGAACCCGCGCCGCCCGTCAGGGAGACAAATTTAACGCTGTCGTCCATCATCAGCTCGAAGGCCATTTTCTGTTCCAGATTCAGCGGCGTAAGTCCCCACGCGGTCCTGTTTTCAAACTGAAGCGGGACCAGCTTCTCACCGTCGAACCGGGCGACAACCGAACGCGCCGGAGAATCCTTTGCATGAATCAAAAGAAACTGGTTCGGGAAAAGCCTGAGCTTTTTCGGGCAGGCCAGCCCAGAATCGTAGATCTTGTCAATATTCTCCGAGGAAAGCGTTGCCGTCACATAGCCCCGATACAGGTCGTCAAGCGCGATCCGGTCGGTTTCATAGTCCTCGGTCTCAATGCCGAAGGCCTGCGCCTTGAGCCGCATGCAGATATCCTTGGAGACAAGGATGGTGGGGATTTCCAAATCCCTTTTTTTGATGCTCAGCGTAGTAAGCAGGATTCTGTTGTCATTTTTTTTCAAATCCAGCTCGTCGGTTATTTCCGTCACATTATGATAGCCGTTCATTTCAATTTTGAGGATGATATTTTTCTCAAGCTCGATTCCGTCCTGAATGCTTTGCTGTGCCTTCCCCTCCACCATTTGGGAAAGCTCCCGCACGGCCTGTCTCGCCTGACAGCCGCACAGCCCGTCTCTCGATTTCAGAGAATCGATTTCCTCCAGCACAACCATGGGAAGAATGACGTTATTTCCTTTAAAATTATGGATGCACGCGGGATCGTGCAGCAAAACGTTCGTATCCAGCACATAATTTTTCCTGTTTCCGTTTTTTTGTTGCATTAGAATGCCTCCAAAATAAAAATTAATAGGGAGTGCAGCCCGAAACCTGAAAGGAAATATTTAACGAATAAAAAAACACCACACATTTCTATGTGATGCCGTGGTGCTTTGCTTTTACCCTACTGTCAGAGATCTTTTCGGGCAAAAGCGAACGGGGCGCCGTCATGGATTGGTCTGCAGAGTCCGTAAATCTTTTTCGAATTCCTGAATTTTTTTATTCAGAAAAGCGATTTCGGGATAATCCTCTGTTTTGCCGGACTGCAGCTGGACCCTTTTTAAGGTCTTCCATTCGTTCAGGATTCTCTGTATGTTTTTCCTGACAAGCGCAGGTTCGTCAACCCGTTGGTTTTTTTCATTCCATATTACATCCAAACGCTCTGTCATTGCTATCACCTCATTCCCTATCATAGGCGAAGCATGTTCAGATTGCGTTATAAACCCATTAAAAAACCAAGATGGCAATGCCAATGGCTGGAAGCTTTGGATTTTCGCCACCCGAATTAACATAACTTTGACAGGACGTTCATTTTATCTTAACAGAGAACGGGTACAATAAGCACATCAAATAAAAACTGTCACACTGATGGGTATGGACGGAATACCGAACCATAAAAAGGTGGCAGACAAACAGCAATTGCCCCTTGCGGGGCTTCATATAAATTCTTTTTCATTACCCCCCTCTCTTCTGAACCGCTCCAAACGGAGCGGCTTTTTTAATTTCAGAATTGTTTTTTCTCCGGCAGGATCGGCTGCCCGCAATTTGATTGCAGGTTGACGATAAGCAATAAAGATGATATAGTATTTTCATACCCCTATGGGTATAAAGGAGGTGGGATTATGCGCAAATGCATGGATTGCGATAATCTGCACAGACGGCTGAACAAGATTTTGGGGCAAATCAAGGCTATCGACAAAATGGTGGATGAGGACGTCCCCTGTGAAGACATTCTGATCCAGATCAACGCCGCAAAAAGCGCCCTGCACAAGGTGGGGCAGGTCGTTCTGGAAGGTCATTTGAACCATTGTGTCCGGGAGGGCATCGAGCACGGCGACGCGGAAAAGACTATCGCGGATTTCGCCAAGGCGGTGGAGCATTTTTCAAGGATGTCATAGAAGCCATCAAAAACAACAAAAAACAGCTGTTTTGTATAAAACGGCTGTTTTTTTATTGACAGAAGATACCCCCATGGGTATAATAAACCTATACCCCCATAGGTATAGAAAGGAGTGTTCGCTTGGCTCTGTTAAAAGATAAGGAAAGACGGGACGTACTTTTTCTTTGCCTTTCCGCCCCCGCGCTGATCATCAGTTTTTTTCATATCGGCAATCTTCCGATCGACGCGGCATGGGTGGCAATCCTGTTGTGCGGTTTCCCGATTCTGAAAGGAGCCCTTGTCGGGCTGATTACAAAGTTTGATATCAAAGCGGATGTTTTAGTGTCCATCGCCCTGATCGCATCCATTTTTATTGGGGAGACCTTCGCGGCCGGCGAGGTGGCTTTCATCATGGCGATCGGCGGCTATCTGGAGGAACGGACCGTAGCCAAAGCCCGCGCGGGAATCGAGAAACTGGTTCATCTGACCCCCGCCTCCGCCAGAGTCGTTCGGGACGGAAAGGAACAGAATATCCCTGCGGAACAGGTGAAAATCGGAGATATCCTGCGCGTCCTGGCCGGAGAAACCGTCGCCGTGGACGGTACGATTCTGAAAGGACAAACCTCCATCGACCAGTCCGTCATGACGGGCGAATCCCTGCCGGTAGACAAGGGCGAGGGCGACGAGGTGTTCAGCGGGACGGTCAATCAGTTCGGCACCTTTGACATGACGGCGCGGAAGGTCGGAGAGGACAGCTCGCTGCAGCGTATGATCCGCCTGGTAGAATCCGCAGACGCCGGAAAAACAAAAATTGTCGGAATCGCAGACCGCTGGGCCACATGGATCGTGGTGACCGCACTGCTTTCTGCCTTCATCACCTGGTTTGCCACCGGAGAGATCATCCGTTCCGTTACCATTCTGGTAGTGTTCTGCCCCTGTGCGCTGGTACTCGCCACCCCTACCGCGATCATGGCCGGAATCGGAAACGTGACGAAGTTCGGCATCCTTGTCCGGGAAGGGGACGCCCTGGAACGGCTGTCGCAGGTGCAGCGGATCGCCTTCGATAAAACCGGAACCCTGACCTACGGCAAGCCGGCGGTTACACAGATACATAGCATCGATCCCGCGCTGAATGATACGGCACTTTTGGAACTGGCGGCCGCCGCGGAGCTGCGCTCCGAACATCCGCTTGGCCGGGCAATCGTTGCGGACTACCTGCAAAAGCATGGAACCCCGCCGGAGCAGCCGGAGGAATTTAAAATGCTGGCCGGGCGCGGCGTAGCCATCCGTTACGCCGGGCAGGACATTCTTGCGGGAAACGAGGCGCTGATGGCGGAACACCGGATCATTCTTCCGGATGAGCTTCTGCAGGCGGAGGAAAAGGCCAAATCGGACGGCTGCACCGTAATTTCCCTTGCAAGAAACGGAAGCGCCGTTGGTATGATCGCCCTCTCCGATACCCTTCGTCCGGACGCCGCCCGGACGGTGGAGGCCATTCACCGGACCGGGGTTCAAACCGTCCTTCTGACCGGAGACGCAAAACCGGCCGCATTTCATATCGCTCAGGCTGCGAACATTCAGGATGTGCGGGCGGATTGCCTGCCGGAGAAGAAACTGCAGGAAATCCATGCGTATCAGGAAAAGGGCGAGCCGGTCTGCATGGTGGGAGACGGTATCAACGATGCCCCGGCGCTGAAAACCGCCCACGTGGGGATTGCCATGGGCGGCATCGGCAGCGACATCGCCATTGACGCGGCGGATATCGTGCTGGTCGGCGACGATATCAAGGAGATTCCTCACCTTTTACAGCTCTCAAAAAAGACAATGAAGACGATCAAAGTAAATCTCACTGCCTCTATGACGCTGAATTTCATCGCGATTGCCCTTGCCATCACCGGCATTCTGAATCCGGTGGTCGGCGCCCTGGTCCACAATGTCGGGTCAGTCGCCGTCATTATCAATTCTTCCCTGCTTTTAAAATGGAGAAAAACGGAATAAAGAGCTGAACTCCGTTTTGAGCAATTCGAGTATCATGGTTTAACCATAAATATATTCCCGGAATCTCAAGCCCTCTCAGTTTTTCCTTGCTGAGAGGGCTTTCTTTATATGCAGATTCTTCCTGTCCCGAGTTACAAAAACGTGGTTGATTCTGCAACAGGGTTGCGCTTCTCCCCCGCCGAAGGCGGAGGAGAAACGTGTTTTGTCTCGCAAACTGAAATGGAATTGCTGTAGAATTCCTGATGGCCGCTTGCAAATACAAGCAGCCGGAAATTCAAGATATCCTTTTATGCACAGAAGGGCCGCCGCGGCGCTGATTTTGGGCTGCCGGTTCCGTCGCTCCCGGTTCCGACCAAACCATTGCCGAAATAAAGGTGGTGCACGGAATGGTCAGAAGCATGCCGAGGCTGCCAACCAGCGACTGCAGGAACTCAACGATGATTTCCTCCTGATTCACAAGCTGCATAATCGGATAATCGGAGGCGGCATAAATGATGAGAGTGACCAGGCTGCTTCCGACGTAAGCCAGGATCAGCGTATTCATCATGGTCCCCATAATGTCCCGCCCGATGGTCAGGCCCGATTTTATCAGGATATACCGCGAAATACGGCTGCCTCTGTTTGATTTTATTTCCACCAGCGAAGAGGCGATGGACATCGCCACGTCCATGGTGGCGCCAAGCGCTCCGATGGTAACCATGGCGAAAACGACCGCCTGAAGATTGAGCGGCTGGTTTGCAAACAGCTCTATCAGCCGGGAAGACTGATCGTTGTAAAAACCGGTCAGCTTCATGGTATGGTTGAACACCAGATAAATGCCTCCGGAGAAAACGACCCCTCCGATGCAGCCCAGCGCCGCGGCCAGGCTCTTCCGGTTCATCCCGCCCGTCAGCAGGAACGTCACACAGATGACATAGATGCTGACCAGCACCGTACAGAGGTAGATATTGAACCCCGCAAGAATCATCGGAAGAAAAACATAAAAGACGGACAGGCAGGTCAGAAGTAAGGCAATGACGGTATGCACTCCCTTTTTTCCGCCGAAAATCAGGATCAGCGCCGCCAGAATAACGGACAAAAGGATGATCTGATCGATTCTCTCATAATTTTCGAACACCCATTCCGTACTCTGGTCCTGCGTCAATTTCCCCAAGACCACTTTGTTGTTTTGGCTGACCGCGGGGGGCATTGTCGGATTATCGATATAGGAATATTGGGTAGCCTGTACCATTTCACCCTTGTTTTGTCCGCTTGTGATTTTTGCAGTAAACGTTACGATTTTTCTTGTGGAATCGTTTTGATCGGGCTGGGTACTGTTTACGGCTGTGACCTGAGCAAAGACCTGATCGTCCAATTCCGAATCCCTGCTCTGAACAATAATGCTGAGTTTATGCTGTTCCGCGATGCGGTTGCCCCCGTAAAGAAACAGAATGGATAAAATCAAAACAAAAAGATAAGCGGTCCTGTTCTGCTTGTACATCTTCATCATCACCTTCGTTATCAATTTGTATGACCACAAGGCAACAATTATGTAACTGATTTTACGCGGCATTCATCAGACGCTTTTTTCTCAATATAAAATTTTCAGCGGTCCATGAAATTTTTCAGATACTCCGAAACGGACCGGTTCATTTCCAGTGAAAAATCAGACATATATTTTCTTTTGCAGAAAGCCTCCAGACTCTCCCGCGAGCCATTCTCACCGTACATACGGAGCAGTTCTTCCGGCTGCATTTCCCTGTACGAATTTGTGTGGACGATATGTTCCTTGTCAAAACGTCCGGGCTTTCCCCTTTCCTTTTGCTGCTGAGTGGGATATCCGTAGACCACCATGACAGCCGGGAGTGTATATTCGGGCAAAGAGAGAAGTTCCCGGACCTTTTCACAACTTTCCAGAATATCCCCGATATAGCAGGAGCCAAGCCCCAGCGAATGAGCCGCCGTTACGGAATTCTGCGCGGCGATCAGGGCATCGGAACAGGCGAGCAGCAGGTCGCCGGGTCCGGGCTTGCGGGGGAACAGGCCAGCGGCGCCGAACATTTTATACCACTTGTCATAATCCGCCGCAAAGACCAGAACCACCGGGGCTTTGGCAATAAACGGCTGATGGTCGCAAAGGACGGATAACTGCTCCTTACGCTTGCTGTCCGTCACATCGATGATCGTGTACAGCATCATGTTTCCGGCCGTAGGCGCCTCAAACGCCGAGGCAATGATTTCGTTTTTCACATCCTGAGAAACTTCCCGGTTCTCAAAGACCCGCACCGATTTTCTCTCCCCCAGCTGTTTTAAAACTTCGTTTTCCAATCTCATTTTCCTCCTGACAGGTTTTGTGCTTATTATAGCACATTTGCGCCGGGCTTCTCCGGAAATTGCTGCAAATTCTTCCCGATGTCCTCTAAGAATCAAACGATCGGGCGAAAGGACAGCTTTACGGCCTGCGAAAAGACCACCTGTCATCGCGACCGAAGTTAGCGCTCCGCTGACGGGTACAAAGACTCACCAAACGGGTTCCCTTACATAAAGTGGATAGACAGACTATCAGTTTTAGGAGGGTTTCATTTGAACGATCGTTATTTTTCCGGATTAACGGGAGAAGTCGTAACCTCGCAGGACCCTGAGTATCAGAAAGACCGGCAGGAATGGAACCGGGCTATTCAAAAATACCCGTTAATTATTGTATATTGCTATCATAAACTTGACGTTTCAAATGCCGTTTTGTGGTCCGAACAGCACTGCGTTCCTCTCAGAATCAGAAGCGGAGGGCACAATTACGAAGGATACTCTACGGGGAATTCTGTTCTCATCATTGACGTCAGCCGCATGAAGGCTATTTCCATCCATGAAAACACAGTTACCGTAGAGGGGGGAGTCAGCAACAGAGAACTGTACGAGTATGTTTCTTCCAAGGGGTATCCTTTCCCCGGCGGAACCTGTCCCACCGTGGGATTGAGCGGTTACGCACTTGGCGGAGGCTGGGGCCTTTCCTGCAGACGTTTCGGACTGGGATGCGACAGTCTGGTCGAACTGGAACTCGTCGACTATAAAGGAAAAATCTTAACCGCAAGCAGCGAATGCAATCCGGATCTCTTCTGGGCATGCCGCGGAGGGGGAGGCGGCAGCTTTGGCGTTATTGTATCCATGACATTTCGTCTGCCGCCGAAAATCAGCCGCGTAACGTTTGTGGAAGTATATTATCAAAATACCGTCGAGGAGAGAAGAGCACAATTTCTGACAACATGGCAGAGATGGCTTGCACAGGCGGATGAAAGAATCACACTGATTGCCAGCATCTATCATTCGCAGGAGGAAGGCTACGCCATCTACCTCAGGGGCATTTTCTACGGAGCTTCACAGGAAGCACGTATCATTATGGAGCCGTTTACGGATTTGGAAGAAAATGAAGCAAGCATGGAGGAAATGTCCTTTTGGGAAGCCGTCACCATCATCGGGAACAGCTACCCAAGCTCCCAGATGTTCAAATCCACCGGCCGCTTTGTGATACGTCCGTTCAATGAGAGTGAAGTGTACCGGGTGACAAGTCTGCTTGAAGAAGTCCCGCAGGGCTCTGTGTACAGCGCGCTGACGCTTTACGCACTCGGTGGAAAGGTGAAGGAAAAAAGCAGTCGAGAGACAGCCTTTTTCTATCGTGACGCCGGATATATCATCGGGATACAATCCGTATGGACCAATCCGGCATATGAGCACAGTAATGTTGATTGGGTAAACAGGCAATTCCGTTACCTGAAAAGTGTGACGGAAGGCTCTTATGTGAATTTCCCCTACAGCGGACTCAGGGACTATCTGGACGCCTACTACGGGCTGAACGCAGGAAGACTGAGAGAGATAAAGGATCAATATGACCCCGACAACATTTTTCAGTTTCCGCAGAGCATTATTCCTTTTTATACCGGTCCTCACTGCCATTGAAGTGTGAGAAATCCGTACCACAGAAAAACGCTCACCCGCATATGCCGGGGAGCGTTTTTATCATGCGGCGGGAACCGCCTTTACATTTGTTCAAGCAGGGATGTGCAGCCTTCCATAATATCATTGTAGGTAATATCAAAATTACCGGTGTACCACGGATCGGCAATGTCCCGCGGCGAGGAGGTAAAATCCAGCAGCCGGCACACCTTCTTTTCCGGGTCGCCGCCCAGAATCCGCAGCATATTTCTGATATTGTGGCTGTCCATTCCAATGAGATAATCGTATGTATGATAATCGGATTTCCGGAGCTGAACAGCCGACCTTTGGTCCATGGAAATACCGGCCTCGCTCAGCTTCCGCTTTGTGCCGCGGTGAACCGGGTTCCCGATTTCCTCGGTACTGGTCGCGGCAGAGGCAATGGTAAAATCCTCTTTTTGTCCTCTCTGGGCGACCAGATGCTTTAAAACATATTCAGCCATCGGGCTGCGGCAAATATTGCCGTGACAGACAAACAGTATTTTAGGCACTATATTCACTCCATTATTTTTTGTTTCTGCAGCATCTGCAGACTGTATTCTGCCAGAACAGTTTTTCTGGAATCGTACCAGTCGTGATAAACCAGCTGCAGGCTCTTCACTTCAAAACGCCCAAACCCCCGCTCGGCGTTTTTCTCCAGAATGCGGAGCAGTTCCCGCCTGTTTTGCAGTTGTTCCATAAATCGGACAAAGGTGATATGGGACGAGACCGTTTCATAGCGCTCATCCAGTGCCAAGTGATGGCTGCGCAGTCCGTTCCGCAGCGCCCGGCGGATTTGTGCAAGCGTCTCTTCACTGTATCCCTTTACCAGAAGCGCGCCCTCGCTGGGAATGATTCCGCGAAGCGAAACGAAAAATGGCTGGAAACAGGATAAGACCTCGGCCAAAACCCCGCCGTAGCTTTCCGCCAGAGCATGGGTACAGGGAAAGCCGGGTTTTGCCGCAAGGATATCCAGCACGGTAATGTGAAAATCGGACGCCGGGTAATAGTACTGATCCGGCTCCGCCTTCCGAAGCGCCTGCTCCATCCGCAAAATTTGTTCCTTCGCTTCATCGGGAATACGGATCAGCAGGGCGATGCCCCTGCGGGTGTCGTCCTCCGGGTGCTTCAGCCAGAGGTCAATCTGTTCTTTGGAATTCCGGATGCAGTCAGTACCCCGCTCCGCGATTTCCGAATAAAGGGAGGCCTGCTCCATCCGATCACCTCAAAATCAGGATCATTTTTTAATCGCCATACCCAGAGGCTGTGTACCCCTTTTGTATGCATAAACAAATTATAACCCCGTTTTTTCGGTGAGTCAATGAAGGGACCGTTTAGCAACGGCCCCTTCATTGATGAAAATTCTTTTGTTATTTCAGGGTCCACTCCGCGCTCTGCCGCTGCAGCTGAACCATACGGGGATAAAGCTTTCCGCGCTTCATCAGTTCCTCCGGCTTTCCCTGTTCGGCCACGACGCCGCTGTCCAGCGCGACCAGATGGTCCGCGCCCGCGACGGTCCGCATCCTGTGTGCGATAATCAGCACGGTTTTGTCCTTGACCAGACGTGAAATTGCGGTCTGAATCTGGGTCTCGTTTTCCACGTCGAGGGAGGCGGTCGCTTCATCCAGCAGGATGACCGGCGCGTCCTTCAGCAACGCGCGCGCAATGGAGATACGCTGGCGTTCCCCGCCGGAAAGGGTGGAGCCGTTTTCCCCGATCACGGTGTGGTACCCGTCGGGGAAGCGGCGGATAAACTCGTCACAGTTGGCGGCTTTGGCCGCGGCGTACACCTCCTGATCCGTCGCGCCCTTGCGCCCCAGACGGATGTTGTTGAGGATCGTATCGTTGAACAGCACCACGTCCTGAAAGACGATGGCAAAGCTTTTCAGAAGCGTTTCCGGCTCCACTCCGGTCACGTCGACGCCGCCGACCGTTATTTTCCCGCGGTCCGCGTCCCAGAACCGGGCCGCCAGCTTGGCAGCCGTGCTCTTGCCGCCGCCCGAGGGACCGATCAGGGCCGTAACCTCCCCCTGCTTCGCCGTAAACGATACATCATCAAGAACCGTTTCCCCGTCGTTGTAGGAAAATCCCACATGGTCAAATACGATGTCGTATCCATCGGGATTGTACCGGCTGCTTCCGGCCTGAACCGGATGATTTTCCAGCTCCTTCATACGCCGTATCTGGATCTGCGCGTTGAATATTTCCGCCAGATGCATCAGGCAGACGGACAGGGGGTCATACAGACGGGAGACCGTCATTAAAAAGATCAGGTAAGTCAGAAAGTCCGTCCGCCCCTGCGAAAGCAGGCCGGCCCCCACTAAAATAACGATGGCGAATCCAAGCCGCAGAATCAGCTGGGACGAGGAAACAAAAACACCCGTTATCAGCTCCGAACGGATGGACGCCGAAATGACCCTGTCCAGCTTCCGGTCCAGCGCCGAAAGGTATTCCTCTTCCCGCCCGCACGCGCGGATATCGCGGACAGTCTCCAGACATTCCTGCACACCGTCGGCGGCGGCCAGCTTGATATCGACCTTCTTAGTCCCCCATTTATCCTGAATTCTTTTGCTCCCGACGGTCACAATCAGCGCCGCGGGAAGGACGATCAGCGTCGCCAGCGCCATCCGCCAGTCCATGACGAACAGCCCGATTCCCACCAGAGCAATGGAAATCACGGACCCGAACAGCTGGGGAACCGCGTGGGAGAAGGTGTGCTCCAGCTCCGTGCAGTCGCCCATCAGCGTGATGGTAAGCGCGCTCAGGTCGCGCTGTCCGAAAAAGGAGAGCGGCAGCATCCGCAGCTTTTCCGCAAGCGTCACCCGGCGGTTCGCGCTTTCCTCGTATGCGGAAACATAGGTGTTGCAGTACTGAATGTAGTGCAGAATAAAAATAACAACCAGAAGCCCCACGGCGATCGCCGTGTATTTCCAGACCTTTCCGGTATCGGAGGAGCCGCCGAAGAGCGGTTTCAGGAGCTCCTGCAGGGTCAGGATCAGCAGGCCGACCGGCAGCATCAGGCTGATATCAGCCACGGTGCTGGCGGCGATCCCTTTTTTCAGGTCTTTGGCGCCCTGCTCGCTCAGGGCAAATATCTTACGAAACATAGGAAACCTCCTTGCCGACGCTCCAGGAAACGGAGCTCTGATAGTCACGCCACAGCGAAGCGTAAATTCCGTCGTTTTTGAGCAGCTCTTCGTGCCGGCCCTTTTCCTCGATTGTGCCGTTGGACAGCACCAGAATTTCGTCCGCATTTTTCACCGTGGAAAGCCGGTGCGCAATCATCAGCACCGTCTTTCCCTTTGTCAGCTTTTCAAAGGCCACCTGAATCTTATGTTCGTTTTCCGGGTCGGCAAAAGCGGTGGCTTCATCCAGAACGATAATCGGCGCGTCCTTCAGAATCGCACGTGCCAGAGCGATCCGCTGCTGTTCGCCGCCGGACAGGTAAATGCCCCTGGTCCCGATCACTGTCTGCAGGCCTTGCGGCAGCTTTTCGAGAATATCGCCGCACTGAGCCGCCCGGGCGGCCCTTTCCACCTCCGCAGCAGCGGCGTTCGGCTTCGCCGCGCGGATATTGTTAAAAACAGTATCCTTAAATAGACGGGAATCCTGAAAGACAAACGCGATCTGCTTCATCAGCACGTCCGGCTCGATGTCCCGCACGTCTGCTCCGCCGATTTTGACACTTCCGGCATTTACATCCCAAAAACGGGGAAGCAGGCTGGCAGCCGTGGTCTTTCCGCCGCCGGAAGGACCCACCAGCGCGACCGTGGAGCCGGCCGGGACGGTAAAGCTGACGTCGTTCAGAGCCGGGATTTCCGAACCGGAATAGGTGAAGGAAACATGAGAGAATTCGATCTGCGACCCGGAAGGCATTTTCGGCACGTCCGGCTTCGGAAGCGGTTTTTCCTGCAGCAGGGAATCAATGCGGCGCACCGATTCCTCCGCAATCATTTTATAGCTGGCCATATACATGATCTTATTGATCATAGCGGAACAGGCCGGAGTAAACAGGAGATAAAAAATATAGTTCTGCAGAAACAGGCGGATGTCCGGCGCATACACGGCGAAAAGGAACCCGGCCGGAATCAAAAGGAAAAAGGTTCCGTTCAGAATGGTGGTAAAAGCGCTCATCGCTTTCTTAAAGGAGAGAGCGTAAGCGGAGACGTATTTTTTATACTTCATGATAGAGCTGTAGAAGCTCTTGAAGGAATAGACGGTCTGCTGGAACACCTTTACAACAGGCACTCCGCGGACGTATTCCACCGCCTCATTGTTCATCTCCTCCAGAGAATCCTGATACACTTTCATAAAATCCATGGATTCCCCGGTCATCATTTTCATCTGAATCACAAATCCGGCGGCCATAGGAATCAGGCAGATAAGGCCGAGCCGCCAGTCAAATATGAACAATAAGACCAGCATGGTCACCGCCGTTACAACAGTCCCGCTCAGGTCGGGAATCTGATGCGCCAGAAACGTTTCGGTCTGACCGGAGTTTTCATCGATGATTTTCCTCAGCTTTCCGCTGCTGTTCAGCGAAAAAAAGCCCAGCGGAAGCGTGACCAGATGCCGCAGGGCCTGTGATTTCATATTTCTGGCCGTATGGAACGCCGCAAGATGGGAGCACATCAGCGCCGCAAAATAGAGAACGAAGCCCACCGCGAAAGCGGCCACCGCCCACCAGCCGTACATGGCAAGGCTACCGCCGTTGAGCGCGGACATGTCCGGAGCAGCACGCAGAACCTCCCGGACACATAACCAAATGCAGACGAACGGCAGCAGCATAAATACCGAACTGATTCCCGACAGGACACAGGCCGTCACAACAAGAGCTTTGTACTTTCCCGCAAACTCAAGCAGCCGTGGAATCCCCGTTTTTTGCTTATGCATAAATTTCCTCCTTCAATATACAAAGTGTTCGGTTAGCGTACGCTAACTACAAGCTATTGTAAAAGATGCAAAAAGGGATTTCCACTCCAAAAAGCCCCGGCTGCTCCGAAAGGCCAGCTATTTATTGCGGTATTCCGAGGGGCTCATCCCCATGATTTCTTTAAAGGCGGAAGAAAACTTGCTGGGATTCTCGTACCCCACCCGGCCCGCGATTTCCGCTACGGTAAGCGCCCTGTCGCGCAGCAGCTCGGCGGCGGTCTGGATGCGGTATTCCCGCCGGTAAGCCGAAGCGCCCTTTCCGTAAATGGATTTGAAACAGTTTTTTAAGCCTGTCAGGCTGATTTTGTGCTCCCGCGCCAACTGTGCCAGCGTGATGTTCTTTTCGAGGGAGCGCGTCAGATGGTCCCGGATATGTTTTACCTTCCGCACCTGATTCGCGTCATAATAAGGGACTGTTTCATAAGGGGAGGACGGCAGATCTGCCAGCAGGGAAAGCAGCTCCAGCGTTTTCAGCCGCAGATATCCCGCCTGTATTTCCCAGTCCGCCCGGTAGATTTCGTCAAAAATCCACTGTATCCGTTCTGGGGATTTCAGAACAAAGCACCGGTTTTCGGGACAGAGCTTTTCGCGCAGTCCGTCCAGATGAATCTGGAAGCCGGACAGCTGTGCTTCAAAATATTTCTCGGCGACCCAAAGGTCCATAAAGACGGAGACGCCCTGATACATTTTAAGGGGGAAACAGTTGCCGCTGGCGGCGTTTTCCAGCATATTGACCGCGAGGTCCCCTTCTCCCATATAAGCATAGGTACCGCGCCTGAACTCACATTCAAAGCGGCCCCTCCGGCAGTGATTGATTTCCATCATGCCGGGCTGGGGCGACGCGGACTGAAAGCAATGAAACGTGGAAAAATCATTCAAGATCAGGTCCACTCCCGGAAACAGACTCAGGACCGTCATGGTCCCTTCCCCGTCCTCATACCCGACATGGTAAACCGTCCGGATTCCGCTTTGGGACTCCATGCTTACCTCCGGACCAAACGCCTGTTTTGTTCTCGATACCATCGCATTCCCCCGCTTTCAGGAACAATCTTAATAATTTACAGCATTTCCAGTTGATTCTGCAGCAAGGTCACGTTCCTCCCCCGCCTTCGGCGGGGGAGGAACGTGTTTTGTCTTGCAAACTGAAATGGTTGATGTAGTTTTATGTTAGCATATGCTAACCTCAAATACAAGAAAATTCTGAAAGGCCTATGGTTCCGGCCCCTGCTCCAGCATCGACATAAAATTCCTCATGGCCTCCGTCAGGTACTTGTTTTTATGATAAATCAGTTTAAACCGCCTCTGAAAGCGGATGCCTTTCACATCCCTGCGGCACAGCAGTCCGGATTTCACTTCATTCCGGACGGCCCGCGCGGAGATGACGGAAACGCCCAGCCCCGCCGCCACGGCGTTTTTAATGGTATCCGCGTTGTTGCAGGTCCAGGCGGCTTCCCAGGGAAATCCGTTTTCGGCCATTTTATCCTCAAAGGTTTTTCGGGTTCCGCTTCCTTTTTCCCTGATGATAAAATTTTCCGTTCCCAGTTCCCGCGGATCGACTTCGCCGCAGGCGGCAAAACGGTGACGGGGAGAGCAGATCAGAACCAGCTCGTCGTCCATAAAGGCGCGGCTGACAATGTCCGGGGAAACGGTTTCGCCCTCGACCAGTCCAAGGTCAACGGCATCCTTCAGAATCAGATCCTCTATTTTCGCCGTATTGTCCTCGACCACTTCCATCCTTACCGCCGGATTAATTGTCCGGAACCTTGAAACGGCTTCCGGCAGGACATGGGCGCCGACGGTGACGCTCGCGCCGAGGCGGACGGTTTCGCTGTGACAAAGAGCCCTCATATCGTTTTCCGCTTCGGCGTTCATGCGTATCATATGGCGCGCATAGCCCAAAAGCTTCCGCCCGGCCTGCGTAAGATAAAGCTTTCGCGACAGCCGCTCAAAAAGCCGGACCCCGTAGTGGTTTTCCAGCTCCGCGATCGCCTGGCTCACCGCGGGCTGAGAGATAAAAAGCCTTTCCGCCGCCGTTGTCATATTCATGGTATCGCAGACCGCGACAAAGATTTTAAAATGCCTTAACGTCATATTTTCTCCTCCACAGCTTTTTCAGCTGGTTCTGCAGCAAGGTTGTGTTCCTCCCCTGTCAAGGGCGGGGGAGGAACATTTTGTCTCTCAAATGGAAATGGAATTGCTGTAATCATAATCATTTTCTAATAGTATCAATAAGATAATAATATTTTACTAATCGTCAGTCAAGGCGTATGATAAACGGCGAAGGAGAGAATGAAATGAATAAATTGCTCAAAAAGCTGCCGGGCATTGCCCTGACGGCGGTGATCGCCATCCCCGCGTGGCTGATCGGAAAAATCATTCCCGTTGTGGGCAGCCCCGTTCTGGGTATCCTGTTCGGCATGCTGCTGGCTTTCTGGAAAAGGCCGCGGCAGTTCGACGACGGCATCGGCTACACTTCCAAAAAGCTGCTGCAGTACTCCATCATCCTGCTGGGCTTTGAAATGAACCTGTTCAACGTCTTTAAGGTCGGGAAGCAAACGCTCGTGTTAATGGCCTTTACGCTTACGGCGGCCTTTCTGACCTCCTATTTTGCCGGTAAGCTTTTAAAGCTGGACGGCAACACCAAAACGCTGATCGGGGTCGGCTCCGCCATCTGCGGCGGGTCGGCGATTGCGGCGACCGCGCCCGTCATTCACGCGGACGACGACGAAGTCGCGCATTCCATTTCGACGATCTTTCTGTTCAACGTCATCGCCGCCTTCCTGTTTCCCTTTCTGGGACATGCTCTCGGCATGAGCGACCAGAGCTTCGGCCTTTGGGCGGGTACCGCGGTCAACGACACCTCCTCCGTTGTCGCCGCCGGGTACACATTCAGCAACGCGGCTGGCAATCTGGCGGTCATCGTCAAGCTGACCAGAACGCTGATGATCGTCCCCGTTACGCTTGTGCTGGCGGTTTATACCGGAAAAAAGGAAGCCGGAAGCAGCAAGGGAGGCTACAGCATCACAAAAATTTTTCCGTGGTTCGTGCTGGGATTCATTCTTGCTTCGGTCGCCAACACCTTTCTGCCCCTGCCCGCCGGAATGGGGAGCTTTTTATCGCAGGCAGGCAAATTCGTTATTGTGATGGCTATGGCGGCAATCGGGCTGAACACCAATCTGGTAAAGCTGGTAAAGAGCGGCGGCAGACCGATTCTGCTCGGTTTTCTCTGCTGGGCGGTCCTTTCGGTCACCTCTCTGGCGGTACAGCATTTTATACTTCGAGTATAATTTCAGCGTTTTATCCCCTCTGCGCGCTCAAGCGTGCGGCTTGACAAAATGGAAAACCGCTATTACAATAAGTCCATGTGTAAATGAAAATCATTTGCATATGGACTTTCTATTTCCCGACATTGTGACCATATTATTCTGTGCGGAGGAAGGCATCATGATAAAAACAGCACGCGGGCAGCTCCGCAAACAGAATTTCCGCGGAGGGCTCTGAAGATGACGAAAATTGAAATCATCTGCGGTTTTCTGGAAAGCGGAAAAACCACGCTGATCCAAAAGATACTGGAACAGGAATACTGCAAAGAGTACCGCCGGATTGTAATTCTACAGTGCGAAGAAGGGCTGACGGAATTCCGCGCTTCCGCAATGGCAAATAAGGACGTTGTTCTGGCACAGATTGAACAGCCGGAAAAAATACGGAAAAGGCTGTTCAGCAAAATGAAGGAAGAGCTTGACCCCGACCTCATTTTGATCGAGTACAACGGGACATGGCCGATCGAGCAGCTGCTGCGCGTGCGGCTGCCTGCGGATTACCGGATCGACCGGATTCTGTTCTGCGCCGAGGCTTCCACCTTTCCTCTCTATATGAAAAATACGGGAAGCATGATGCTGAATCAGCTGAGCAACGCGGACGCGGTCTTTTTTAACCGCTGCGGCGGGGATACCGACGCGCTGAAAGCAACGGTAAAAAGCTGCAACCGCACGGCGGAGCTTTGCTTTACGGAGGCGGCGGCGGAACAGTACGCTGCACGGGTCCTCAAGCCGGAGGAAGTGCGGAAAGAAAACAGCCTGCGCAAAAAAAAGCAAATCGGCACGGCAGCCGCGCTGGTCGCCCTGTATTTCCTTGCCATCCATTTCTTTCTGAACGCGCCTCCCTATATCAAAAGCATCAACATGATCTTTATCGGCATTCTGATGCAGGCCGTACCGTTTTTGCTGGTCGGCTCTTTTGTTTCCGGACTTTTGCAGGTTTTTGTTTCGGACGATACTCTTGTGCGGATGTTTACCGGCCATAAGTGGCTGGGGTATCCGCTGGCCGTGGTATCCGGCTTTTTCTTCCCCATCTGCGATTGCGGAATCGTCCCGATCGCTTCACGGCTGACCCAGAAGGGCGTCCCTTTATCAAAGGCCATGGTCTTTATGCTGGCTGCCCCGGCCATGAACCCCATTACGATCCTGTCTACGATTTACGCGTTCCCGGGGCAGCCGCAATACGCGCTGTACCGCGTCCTGCTGGGAACGGTGGTGGCGCTGCTCGCGGGTCTGGTCCTGAATCTGACGCATGTCCGGACCGAAGACGTCTTTCTCTCTTCCTCCGCGGCCTGCTCCTGTTCCGCGGCGACGGTCAATGTACAGGGAAGCGGCGCGGCGGCAAAGGCCGAGTCGGTGCTTCTGATTTCCGGCCAGGAATTTTTTACGATGGGAAAATATATTGTAGCCGGTGCTTTCGTATGCGCCGTGCTGCAGCAGGTGGTCCCCGTTTCCTACTTCAGCAATACGGGCTCCCGAATCATTCTTCCGCTGCTGCTGATGCTGCTGGCCGCCTTTTTCATGTCGGTCTGCTCCACCTCCAACGCGTTTATCGGCAGAAGCTTTCTGAATATTTTTCCTATGGCGGCGGTCATGGGCTTTATCGTAATGGGTCCCATGCTTGACCTTTCCAACTTATTGATGCTGGGCAGCAATTTTAAAAAGAGCTTTATCGTAAGGCTGGCCTGTACTCTGCTGACGATTGCTTACCCCGTCTTTTTACTGTTTTCCGTTTTTCTGATAGGAGGCAAATAATGAAACGAAAAGCGAATTCCGAACTGATCTTTCAGGCGCTGATCTGTATGGCGCTCTCCGTCCTGTTTGTCTTTGCGCTGATTTCGGGTAAGGCTTCCAATTATATTCATCCCCGGCTGTTCGGGTTTCTGTGGTTCGCCGCCGCCTTTCTGTTTTTGATCGGCGTCGTTATGCTGCGTTACTCAAAAACGCCGAAGCACAATGCCAGGCCGCTCAAAAATATGATTCTGGTAATTCCCATCCTCACCGCGGTCCTGATCCCGGTGGGAGCGGTCCAGAGCCAGGCGATTTCCTTCGGAATTTCCGCCGGAAGCACGCTCAGCAGCGCTGCCGCGCAAAACCCCGTTTCTTCAGCGCCGGACAAAGGGACCGTGATACCGGACACCACAACCAGCAAAGACGATATTGGGATCGAGGTTTCCTCCCCTTCCTCCAACGTGCCCGGAGAGGATGAAAACGGAGTCATTACCGTCACCGACGAACAGTTCGCAAGCTGGTATCAGGATATCAATGAAAACATGAAAAAGTACGAGGGAAAAACCCTGAAGATGAAAGGGCAGGTTTTCCGCATGAACACGTTCGGAGCCAGCGAATTTGTCCCGGCGCGCTACGCCATGGTCTGCTGTGCCGCCGATTTGCAGCCCTGCGGGGTTCTGTGCCGCAGCAGCGCGGCTTCCCAGTATCAGGACGGCGAATGGCTCTGGGTGACCGGGGAAATCAAGATTGAAAACTACCAGGGGCAGACGATGCCCGTCTGTTACGTGACCAAAATCGAAAAGGCGGAAAAGGCGAAGCAGGAGTATATTTATTTCACCTACTGACGCAGCGGCTGCTGGCATTCCCGGCGGACGGCTGCACCGGCTTTGGGACGCCGGCAAAAATTCCATGACAGGAAAGTGAGGAAACTCAATGAGCACAAAAATCGATATTATTTCGGGCTTTCTGGGTTCCGGAAAGACGACCCTGATTAAAAAACTGCTGAACGAGAAGCTGTCCTCGGAAAAAGTGGTCATTATTGAAAATGAATTCGGAGAGATCGGGATCGACGGGGGAATCCTGAAAAACACGGGAATCCAGATCAGAGAGATCAACGCCGGCTGTATTTGCTGTACCCTTTTGGGGAACTTCGACGCCGCTTTAAAGGATGTATTGAAAAAATACCACCCGGACAGGGTCATCATTGAGCCCTCCGGCGTCGGCAAGCTTTCCGACATTACAGAGGCCTGCAGAAAGGTCATCGCTCAGTCGGACAGCGAAATCAATATACAGGCAGTAATTGTTGATCCTATAAAATACAAAATGTATATCAAAAACTTTTCAGAATTCTTCAGCAATCAAATCGAATGCGCAAAGACAGTCATTCTGAGCCGGACTCAGAAAGTCGAAGCGGAAAAGCTTTCGGAAGTGGTGAAGGATATCAAAGCCCGCAATCCTTTCGCCAAGATCATGACGACCCCGTGGGAGGAGCTTTCCGCGGAGACCATCATCACCGCGGCGGAACAGGAAGGCGCCGTTCCGCTGATTGAACAGGAAGCTCCGCACAAGCACGGCGGCCACTGCGGGGATCATGAGCACGACCACCATTGCGAAGGACATGGGCATGAACACGGGGATCACTGTGAAGGCCATGACCACCACTGGGAAGGCCATGTGCACGACCGCCATTGCGAAGAGCATGAGCATGACCACCATGGGGAGGGCCATGTGCACGATCATCATTGCGAAGGACATCACCACGCCGATGATGTGTTTGAGAACTGGGGTGTGGAAACGCCGCGCACCTTCTCCGAAAAAGAAATCAGGGATATTCTGAAAATACTCTCCGATTCCGAAAAATACGGCACGGTTCTGCGCGCAAAGGGGATTGTGCCCATGGATGAGAAGGACTGGACACAGTTCGATTTCGTCCCGGAGGAGTTCGAGCTTCGTCCGATCGCCCCCGACTATACGGGCCGCCTGTGCGTGATCGGGGTAGGACTCAACCGCCCGGCGCTGGCGGAGCTCTTCGGCGTCTGACGGCCTTTGCCTTGCCGGACCCGATTTCTGCGGGATATTGACATCCGGCTCCCTTGACTGTAAACTGATGGAGAAACCAGGTATGTTGTCAGGCAAGTTGGGGAATTTGCCCGAAAGGGAGCTGATCGTTTTGGCAAGACCAACCAAGTGGAGAAAAATTGAAAATATCCCTGCCATCCCCTATTTTGTCCCCTCCGAAACAGAGGCCGCGGAAGTCCCGGAAAACATCCTCAAGCTGGAGGAGCTGGAAGCCGTACGCCTGAAAGACCTGGAAGGGCTGGAGCAGGGCGAATGCGCCGAAAGGATGGAAGTATCCCGCCCGACTTTTCAGCGTATCCTGCTTTCCGCAAGGGAAAAGATCGCGGACAGCCTGATTAACGGAAAAACCATCCATGTGGAGGGCGGAACCTTCACGCGTAATATCTGCCCGGTAAAGTGCCGGAGCTGCGGCAAAGAGTGGACGGAAAGCTTTGAAAGCCTTGCTCCGATTGGGAACGGCGATTACGCCTGCCCTTCCTGTGGGTCAAAGGAAGTAAGCTGCGGCAAAAACTGCAAAGGGAAATTCTGCCGCAGAAACTGCTGCTGGTTCGGCGGAAACAACGAATAAAACACGAACGATACAGAAAGGCCAAAGGAAATTCCTTTGGCCTTCTTTTATGCGATTTCATCGGCAGATATTGACATATGCCCATTATCGCATTATAATTATGGGCATAAGATCAAAATTCGGGCATCGCAATATTACAGATTACAAAAAATCAGGAGGAACGGAAAATGAAAATTGCAGTTGCAAGCGACGACAAAGGCAGGTTGGTAACGGGGCACTTCGGCCATTGTGAAGGATTTGCACTCTTTGAAACGGAAAACCGGCAGATCACGGACAGGGAATTTGTTCCAAATCCCGGCCATAAACCGGGTTTTTTGCCGAATTTCCTGAACGATCGCGGAGTAAAGGTCGTCATTTCCGGCAGTATGGGCGACGGGGCGGCGGAAATTTTTAAAGAGAAAGGGATCGAAATCTTTACCGGAGTGACCGGTGAGACCGAAGCCGCGGTCGACAGCTATTTGAACGGCACACTGAAGTCTTCCGGTTCGGTTTGCCACGAACATCAGCACGCGGATGAGTGCGGAGAATAACGCCGACAGAAAAAGAACAGTACCCGAAAAGGCCGAATCGCCTTTTCGGGTACTGCTTATTTCCAGATGCTTTTTGACGGAAACGGCTGAAAGTAGCTTCCGTATGAATATTCATGCCGTCTTTTTATTTCTCAATAATATAATCCTTAATTTTATTCAGAATTTTCTGATCGTCGGAATGAATGTTCAGCTGAAGAGGCTTGGACAAATCGATGCTGAAAATCCCCATAATCGATTTGGCGTCCACAATATGCATTCCTTCAATAATTTCAAAGTCCACTTCCTCATTGCTGATGCTGGAAGTGAATTTTTTTACCTTCTCAATGCTGTCCAAAAGTATTTTCACAGTCATCATAATCTGATTTCCTATCTCCTTACTGAATGGATTTTCCTTGGTTATTGGCCCTGTCGATTACCTTCTGCCGGAAATTAATGACCTGATGCTCGTATTCCTGATTCATCAGGCTGGAATTAATCATGAAATCGGCGGTCGCCTTATTATTTGCTATCGGAATATCGTACACCTGGGCGATTCTCAGCAATGCCTTTACGTCGGGATCATGCGGCTGTGCTTCCAGAGGATCGGAAAAGAAGATCACAAAGTCGATATTTCCCTCCACGATTTTAGCGCCGATCTGCTGATCGCCGCCAAGCGGTCCGCTGTTATAGCCCTTTACGGGAAGGCCTGTCCGGTCGGTCACCATTCTTGCCGTCGTTCCGGTGCCGCACAAAAAATGGTTTTTCAGAACATCCTGATTTTTCGCGCACCACTCAATCAGTTCCTGTTTTTTTCCGTCATGGGCAATCAGAGCGATTTTTTTCTGTTTTCCGATTGTAAAGGTAATAAACTCATTATCCATAAATCATTCTCCTGTCTTATTGTTTCCATCGGCTCTTCTCGTATCCTGAAATGATTTTTCTATTGTTTATAAAGTCTCCGGATCAAATCCCGATAATCATTCGGCGATCTACCATATTATAGCAGATGACCACAGGGAGTTCAAGGGAATCCGAATGCTCCGGAGCGGTGCTGAAAGCCGCAGAACCTTCCGGAATCATCTGCATAAAAGGCGCTGTGTGAGGATATCTGAAAAGATTTCCATCCCGTCCGTTCGTACAATCCGGACGGCATCGTCAAACTGGCCGCTCTGGGGCAGAATGGACGAAAGGATATTTTTCTTTTCCAAAATCCGCTCCGGATGAAAAATCACATTTTTTTGTCCGTTAAAAATCGCCACATAAAAAATCCCCGTTTCGACAAGGTCCTGAAAAAAGTGGCTGCCATAGGACAGCTCCGGCATCAGTCCCTCCGCGGGCGACGCAACCTCACAGATCGCCGCCATGTTGCAGAGCTCTGAAAAATGCACGGGGACACCCAAAGACGGCGTTGTCGTCCCCCAGCGTCCGGGGCCCATCAACAGGACATTCTTCCCCTTCAGTGCGGTATTGATCATGCCGATCTGCCGCGCGACCATATATTTATTCTGTTCACTCAGATTCAGATACGCGGGCGCGTGTACATAAACGACATAATCAATGAGCAAATGCACGTTCCCGCCCATGAAATTCCCCTCGGAAGCGAAAAAGCAGTCGTGTTCATCCGTGAGTGCGGGAATTTCCACGGATTTTCCCAGACCCCGCGTCTGCAGCGGACGGCACTGCAGAAGGTTCACTTTAAAGGACCGGTCCTGCCTGAAATTTGCCGTAAATTCAACATCCACAGGATAGCTGTATACGTTCGACAGAAGCGCCAGCAGGTCTTTCATGAAGCGGGGAAACTCCGTCGTTTTCAGCAGCTTTTCAAAGTGGAGGATATGCGGTATTTTTTTGTCGCTGTACCCCAGCTCGCGCAGCCGCGCGGCCGCCCGGAAGTCCTGTCCGGCGAACAGCTCCCTGTCCGTATGGATGTCATACGACAAAATTTCTTCCAGCCCCTTGCCGGTCAAAGCGTTTTCCGGAAGAGAAAGGACATCGACAAAGTGCTGGGAAAATTTCTGCTGATCGTCGTAATCCGTCGGCGGAGTTCGCAGAGGGTCGTCCAGACAGACGATCTTGACATAGTCGCCGACCGTTCTGTCCACCGCCCGGGTACCGAGCCCGAACACCAGACGGAGCATCCCTGCCTCCATGTCGACGCTTTTATCCCAGACATAAAGATTGGAGGAGTTCCCTACGCCGGCAAGATGCGGGAAAAAGTTCTCCCCGTGGTAATCCCCGGAAACGCGCTGGACCAGAATGGCCATCTGCTCATCCTTTTCGGAAAGCCCCCTGCTGATCCGGTAGGAAAGCGCGTCTTCGTTCATCGTGCTGGCGTAAACCGTGCGGATCGCCCGTTCAAAGGCTTCGTAGCGCTCCTCGGGGGTGCCCTGATTCACGCAGAAGATGCTGTCGTACTTCCCGGCGAAAGCATTACCGAAATTGTCCTCCAGCAGGGAGCTGGAACGCACGATAATGGGAGACTGGCCGAAATGCTCGAGCATCTGGAGGAACTGCTCCTGAATCGTTTCCGAAAACCTGCCGTGCAGAAGCCTTTCCTTCAATTCAGGGGCGTATTTGAAATAGCCCCCTTCCGTTTTCTGCTTCATCCGCAGCTTCCACAGGCCGTTTTGAACAAGATAGGTATAAAAAAGATCGGAGCCGAGGTAATAGGAGTCGTGGGGCTCCAGAAAGGGAGTGAACCGGTTTCCGCCGTCCTTCTCCAGTATTTTCCGGGCGAGCAGCATACCAACGCTTTTGCCGCCGACGAACCCTGTCCCGACCTCCCGGGCATAGATCATCAGGATATCGTTCAGGGTAAAATAGCGGTCGCACAGCTCAAACATTCTGGACTTTTCCCCGATCAGCATGGACATCAGGTCCCTTTTGACCTCTTCCTGCCGTTCCGGGGCAAGGTGGACGGCCTCTTTCGCCCGGTTGAAAATCACGTCCCAGTAGTCAAGCCGCTCTTCCCCGCGGCTGATTCCGGAAAAAAGCTCGGCGGCGTCCGCGCTGGACGTGATGGAGACCGCCTCCCCCTCCTGGATCAGATGGGGAAAAAACATGGTGGGGGAATAGCGCTTGAGCACCTTGAGCGGATGGATATAGAATTTGCCGCCGACCTGATACAGGTCGAGCAGAAGCTGCGTCGTCTCACGGATTCCGGCAATGGTGCCGTAGGTGTGGATGTTGCGCATGATCGCGAAATAGGCGACCGTGTCCAGCTCGTACAGGAACGGGCAGGTCACTTTAAAAAAGTTTTCGATCATCAGGTCGCAATGCCAGTATTCCAGCAAATCGGTCAGACAGTCAAAGACATAGAAAGCTTTTCTGCCCTCCCGCTTCACCAGACTGTATACTTCGGCGACAAAGCTTTCAAAGCCTTTCTTCGCCTCGATCCGATAGAGCCTGATATCCGGACTGTCCTGCAGAATCGGTTCGTGTCCGGCAAAACGGACGTAGATCAGTCTTCTGTGATCCCGCTTCGCCTGTGCGACAAACGGTTCCGCCATTTTCCGATAATCGTCCGCAGTATCCACCTGCCAGACCACGTTGTCCCCCAGCCTGAGGCTGTCGATCACCCGGTCAAAGCCGCCCAGCCCGGTGCTTACCCGTTCATGTATGTTCATGCTGCACCTCCGTTTTGCCGATTCTTTTCCGTAAACAATTTTTTCTTATTATAACACAAACAGCGCCGCATTTCTGCGGCGCCGTTTTTTATTATGTTATGATCGCATTCAGGTGGAGGACCGGATCACCAGCTCCGTCGGAAACACAATGTTCCGGACCATGCCGGCATCTCCGCAGATGCGGCTGTACAAAACATCCGCCGTTGTTTTCCCCATCTCCTGAACAGGTACGGAAACAGTCGTAAGGCCGGGGAAAGTGTAGGAGGATATGGAGTCGTTGTTGAAGCCGATCACCGCGACGTCCTGCGGAACGGTAAGTCCCATTTCCTTAATCAGGGGAAGCACGGCGGACGCCAGCGTATCGTTTCCGACAAAGATCGCGTCGGGGCGGTCTTCCGCAGGCAGCGATAAAAGCCCGCGGACATCATTCAGGCAAACGCCGATGTCCCATTTACAGTCGAGCATCCACTCCGGACGGTACTCCAGCCCGGCAAGCTCCAATGTGGAACGGATGGCGATCTGCCGCTTGTCGCTGCGGAAATCCTTCAAATTGGCGCCGCCGACATAGGCTATTTTGCGGTACCCCCGGTCGATCAGATGGCGGACAGCCTGAACCGACGCATTGAACAGATCGAAGCCGATATTATCCAGATTGCCGTACGCCGTGTCGCAGCCCACCACATACCTGACACGGCTGCAGACGTAGCGGAAGGCATCCTCTGGAAGGTCGTCCATGATGACCAGCCCGTCCAGGTCCCGCCCTAAGGTGAGATCCAGCTTCTGGGGATCGCTCAGCTCGCTGTAGTTGCGCACTGTGGTAATGATGCAGTTATGCTCCAGCAGCCTGCTTTCCAGCGCCGATAAAATGGAGGAAAAATACGGGTCTGCGTATTTTTCCGCAGTCATGGACAAAATACAGCAGATATTTTTAGCCTGCACCTTCGGCACCCGCCGTTTATAAGAATAATTGAGAGCGACGGCGGCGTCCTTTACTCTTTTGCGCGTCTTTTCGGTCGCCTTATAATTCGCATCCCCGGACAAAATTCGCGATACCGTGGCAATGGACACATCCGCATATTTTGCCACATCCCTGATTGTCGACATCGTGTTCCTCCTATCAATGCGCAGTTGTTTGCCAAACAAATTATAAGCATTCGCCAATAAAATGTCAATCCAAAGTAAAAAAGCTGAAAAAGGAAAGTTATCCTTCTGCGATTTTCTCAAAAGAAAGATTATTTTGCAATATTGGCGGCCGAATAAGGACAAATTAAAAGCAGGCGAATCTGAAAATCATAACCGTTAAGCTTTGTTTACTAAAATAATAATTTATTTTCCTAAAATATTACCGCAGATTTTCAGAAAAATCCTTGTGATATTTCACAGAGCTAAGATATATTTATTAAAATTAATCACAAAAATACATTTCAATGAGATATTTTTGACAAATATGATTTACAAATTGATTTTTCAATGCTACAATACTTTCAGGTTGTTAAGAAAACAAATTATTGTTTCACTAATCGATTCATTTACAACCGCGGATAGGAGTATGTAATATGTCAAAAAAATTTGCTTTCATCGGTTCGGGATCCCTGGAATTTACAAGAGACCTGGTTCGTGATATCCTTACCTTTGACGATTTTCGGGACTGTGAAATCGCGTTGATGGATATCGATTCCAAAAGGCTTTCCTATTCCAGGAAGGCAGTGGAAAAAATAATTAAAAAAGGCAGCTACCCCGCAAAGGTAACGGCGACTTTGGACCGCCGCGAGGCCCTGAAGGGGGCGGACGGCGTTCTGATCACCATTCTGCAGGGCGGGGTCGACGTATGGCGCCACGATATTGAAATCCCCGCAAAATACGGGGTCGATATCTGTGTCGGCGATACAAGAGGGCCGTCCGGTATTTTCCGGTTTTTAAGGACCGCGCCCGTTATGCTGGAGATCATCCGCGACGTGGAGGCTCTGTGCCCGGACGCAATCGTTCTGAACTATACAAACCCCATGGCGCTTCTGTGCGGATACCTGCAACGCCAGACCAAGGTAAACGTAACCGGCCTGTGCCACAGCGTACAGGGTACCGCGGAAATGCTTGCCGGCTTTATCGGCGCGAAGCCGGAGGAACTGACCTACACCTGTGCCGGTATCAACCATCAGGCGTTTTACCTGAAGATGGACTGGAAGGGACAGGACGCGCTGCCGCTGCTGAAAAAAGCGGTGCTGGAAAAGCCGGAGGTCGCGGCGGAAGAACCGGTCAGGTCCGAAATGTTCCTCAATCTGGGCTATTACCCGACGGAGTCGTCCGGACACAATTCCGAGTACAACGCCTGGTTCCGCAAACGTCCGGATTTAATTGAAAAATACTGCACACACGGCACGGGCTGGAACCCGGGCGCCCACGCCTACATATTGGATGAGTATCTGAAAAGGGAATGCTCCTGGGAAAGCGAATTCCAGAAGATGCTGGAAGAGGAAGAGTTCGATCTCAGCAGGGGCGACGAATACGCTTCCAATATTTTCAACGCCGTTTTCGGCGACCACACTCCGTTCGAGTTTAACGGAAACCTCAGGAATTTCGGCCTTGTCGACAATCTTCCCGCCGGAGCCTGTGTGGAAGTACCCGTCCTGGCCTCCCGCGCCGGAATCCGCCCGTTCCACGTCGGCAACCTGCCCGACGGCCTCGCGATTCTGGTCAACACCTCTTCCCGCTGCGAGGAGCTGGCGATCGACGGCGCAATCGAAGGGGACCCGTGGAAAATTTTCCAGGCGGTTCTGTTCGATCCCCTTACCTCCGCCGTACTCTCCATGGCGGAAACCAGACAGATGACCCAGGAAATGCTGGATAAAAACAAGGAATACCTGACCTATTTCAAATCGCTCGCCATTTAAATCGATTTATTTTGGCTCGCCCTGCTCCCGCAGCAGGTAAGATACAATAAAATTCAAACAATGGAGGATTGAAATGAAAAAGTTTACATCTTGTGTACTTGCCGTCGCTCTGGCAGCTTCCCTGCTGACCGGGTGCGGTGCACCCGCTGCAAACTCCGATTCCTCGGCCGCAGGCAAATCGGGCACCACCACGATTACCCTGTGGTCCCATATCGACGAAAACTGGAACCCCGCTCAGGACAAAATGATCGCGGATTTTGAAGCGGCGAATCCCGACATTAAAGTGGTACGTGAATCTTTTCCCTATGACGAGTTTGAATCCAAGACGCAGACCTCCCTGCTGAGCAAGGAAGGCGGGGCGGATGTTTATCAGCTGTGGGGCGGCTGGGCGATCGATTACGCCAAGACCGGCGCTTTCTCTCCTGTACCGGATACATACATGGAGAAGGTCAAGGCGGACAGCTACGAGCCTGTAATCGGGTCCTTCGGCTACAACGGAAAGTACTACGGCGTTCCGCTGGAGTTCAACATCGAATACGGCGGGCTGCTGGTCAACACCCCGAAATTCAAGGAGCTGGGCATTCAGTACCCCACCACATGGGACGATATGATCAACATCGCCAAGAAGAATTCCTCCTCCGACGGCGCGGTGTATCACCTTCGCGGACTGGATTTCGTTGGATGGGATACGCTTCCCTACACCTGGCTGTCCATGATTCTTTCCTCCGGCGGCAAATACATGGAGGGCGACAAGTTCAACTTCAACAATCCTGTCGGCGTTGAAACCATGCAGAAGCTGGTGGACTATGTTGCCGTTGATAAGATCACGAACCTCGACGGCCTGACCAACGCCAGCGACACGGAGCCCTATCAGAAGCTTTTCACCAGCGACGAGGAGCTGATGGTTCCCCGCGGACCGTGGACGGTCTCGGAAGGCATCAATGTTGACGGTCTGGAATACGGCAAGGATTTCGAGTACGTTGCAATGCCGTTCTACGGCTCGCAGAAGCTGTTCGCAGCGGAAACCGGCTGGGGGCTGGCAGTCAACGCTTCCTCGAAAAATCAGGAAGCGGCATGGAAATTCGTTGAATTCTGGACCGATCCCGACAGAGTGCTGGATTACAACATTGCCTGCGGCATGGTGCCCGCATCCAAAACCGCGGCCCACAATCCGGAGCTGCTGAAAGCGATGCCTTATCTTGAGCCGCTGGTAAACATTCTGGACGGCGGCAAGTTCATCGGTTATTTCAACACGGATAAGCTGAAGGAAAATGTAAAAAACACCTTTATTGATATCGTGAACAACAAGACCCCTGTGGCTGAAGCGCTTGAAAAACTCGACAGCACAATGAACGCGGAAAAATAACTGCACATGAAAATACGGCGGGCTTTTGACAAAGGAGAGAGCCCGCCGTCTCTCTAAGGAGGATCGACCCGTGAAAAACAACCGTTTTGTCTACCTTGTGCTGCTCCCGATTTTTATTTTGCTGGCAGTCTTCTTCGTACTCCCCATTGTAGGCGGCCTTGCGATTTCCTTTTTTGATTACAACCCGCTCAGAGCCATCAACCATTTTATTGGATTTGAAAACTTCGGTAAGCTGATGTCGGATAAAATCTTCCTGAAATCCACCGCAAACACGCTTATATTTGTCGGCATTACCGTTACTCTGAATATATTCCTCACCCTTGTGCTCGCGCAGCTGATCAGTATGCTGCCGTGGCCGAAATTCCGGAGCTTCTTCCGGGTGATTTTCTTCATGCCCTGCGTGGCGCCGCTGATCGCCTCCAGCGTGGTATGGGGCGGGCTCTATGCCACCAAGTACGGCCTGATCAACAATATGCTCAAAACCTTCTTCGGGATTTCCCCGGTAAACTGGTTGGGAACCGCAAGCTACGTGATGCCCGCCATCATTATTTTCACGCTTTGGGCCGATATCGGCTACAACATCATCCTGTTTTCCGCAGGTATGGACGGAATCCCCACGGATTTCTATGAGGCGGCCGAAATCGACGGCGCGGGCATGGTGAAAAAGTTCTTTTATATCACCTTGCCGCTTCTGGGAAGAACCGTCAGCTTCGTCGTGGCCATGACGATTATCTCCCACTTCCAGATGTTCGCGCAGTTCCAGGTTCTTGCCAAGCTGGGCGGTCCGGAAAACTCGGGAAACGTTCTTACCTATTACATCTACAAAACCGCTTTCCAGACCAAGGATATGGGCTACGCGTCCGCAATCGCGGTCGTTCTCTTCGTTCTCATTATGATCGTCACAATCATTCAGCAGCGGCTCAACCGCGTGGAATGGGGGTATTAAGATGGCAAGCAATTCCAGAAAATACTACAAGCTGTATGTTGTGATCGCCGTCATCCTGATGGTTTTCGCCCTGCTCATTATTGCGCCCTACATCTGGATGATGCTCACCTCGTTCAAGAGCACCCGCGAGGTTCTGTACAACCCCGGAAAAGTCATGCCGATCAAATGGACGCTTTCCGGTTACATCACCGTTCTGACAAAATCGCCGTTCTTCAGCTGGTTCAAAAACAGCGTGATCGTGTCCGTGACCGTAACGGCGGCGGTCATCTTTACAAGCACGATCACCGGCTATGTGTTTTCCAAATACCGCTTCAAGGGGAAAAACTTTCTTTTCTGGCTGGTGCTGAGCACTATGATGGTTCCCAGCCAGATCACCATGATCCCCCGCTTCCTGATTATCAATCAGGTCGGCCTGTACAACAGCCTGCAGGCGCTGATCATTCCGGCGATCGTATCCGGGTTCGGCATTTACCTTTGCCGGCAGTTCTGCGACGAAATTCCGGACAGTCTTTGCGAAGCCGCGAAGCTGGACGGCGCGGGAGATTTCCGCATCTACGCCAGCATCATCCTGCCGCAGCTGCGGCCCTGCGTTGCGGCTCTGGCGATTTTCACCTTCCTGGATATCTGGAACGATTACCTGAACCCTCTGATTATGCTCTCCACACTGAAGAGCATGACGCTCCCTCTGGCGCTGACCTACTTCTCCGACGCACATTCCACCGATATCAGCGCCGTCATGGCGGCCTCCGCACTGATTATGCTCCCGGTGACCATCCTTCTGCTCTGCTTCCAGAAGCAGTTCATCAAGGGCGTTACCATCTCGGGCATGAAATAAAGAAAAACAGACACAGGCGGATCGACCCGTTTTCCGGGCGATCCGCCTGTTTTTACATTCCTATGCCGCAATGAAAAATTTCCGTATAGTCGATTAACTTTAAAAATGGCTAAGGATTTGCGAGGACTGCGAGGACATTTTTCGTGCTGTAAGGCAGACGACGAAGTCAGGCTGGCGCCTGACGAGGAGGATAACGCAACAACACGGAAAATAGACCGCAAAGACTGGATGGTTTTGAAGTTAATTGACTATATTGCCCGCTTGAAGAAAATGTCAGCCCATGCACACGCGGACGACATGCTTTTGCCCGTCGCCGCACACCGGAAGGACGTTGCCCTGTACCGGTTCGCCGTCAAGCGTCATGCTTTTTACGCCTTTGCTCTTCCCCGCCGCATTGTCGATTTCGATCCGGTACGTGGAGCCGCGGAATTTGCGTTCCACCGTAAAGCTGCCGAAATCCTCGGGAATACACGGATCGATTTCCAGTCCGTCGAACTGGGGCCGGATACCGAGAATGAACTGGGAGACATCGTAAAAGCTCCAGGCCGCCGTACCGGTCAGCCAGGAATTTTTCGCTTCGCCGTGCCGCGGCGCGTCGCGCCCGGCGATCATCTGCGCGTAAACATAGGGCTCGGTGCGGTGTACTTCACTGATCTGCTCCGTATAGGCGGGGCAGGTTTTTTTGTAAACGGAAAACGCCAGATCGCCGCGGCCGAGAACGGTTTCCGCAATGGAAACCCAGGGATTGTTGTGGCAGAAAATGCCGCCGTTTTCCTTGTACCCCGGAGGATAGGAGGATATTTCACCCAAATTCAGCCGGTAAGAGGTATAGGACGGCCAATTCAGAACCAAACCGAATTCCGTATCAAGATGTCGGTGCACGGAATCCAGCGCGCGCTGCGCCAAGCCTTCCTTTACGCCGACTCCGGCCATGACGCAGAAGCCCTGCGGTTCGATAAACAGCTTGCCTTCGTCGCATTCCCGGCTGCCGACTTTGTCCCCGAAGGCGTCGTAGGCACGCAGAAACCATTCGCCGTCCCAACCGTCCCTGAGGATGGCGTCGGTCATATTGTTTACTTCGCAAAGCGCGCGCTCCGCTTCCTGCGCATACCCCGACCGGCTCAGAATTTCGGCGTACGCCGGGCCGACCGAAACAAACAGCCCCGCGATAAACACCGATTCCGCGATCCCGCTTTCAAAATTCGCGCAGGTCTGGAAGGATTCCCCTGGCGTTTTGGAGAAGCAGTTCAGGTTGAGGCAGTCGTTCCAGTCGGCGCGGCCGATCAGCGGAAGCCCGTGCGGCCCAAGGTTGTTCAGCACATGGTCAAACGAACGTTTCAAATGCTCCAGCAGGGGAACCTCCGTGCCCTCCTCGTTGTTGAAGGGAACCTGCTCCTGCAGAACCGGCCAGTCCCCCGTCTCCTTCAGATACGCGATCACCCCGAAAATCAGCCACAGGGAATCGTCGTTAAACCCGCTGCCGACTTCAAGATTGCCTCGTTTGGTCAGCGGCTGGTACTGATGGTAGGCGCTTCCGTCCTCCATCTGTGTGGCGGCGATATCCAGAATACGGGTCCTTGCGCGGGAGGGAATCAGATGCACAAAGCCAAGAAGGTCCTGCGTGGAATCCCGGAAGCCCATTCCCCTTCCGATCCCGGATTCAAAATAGGAGGCGGAGCGCGACATGTTGAACGTCACCATGCACTGGTACTGGTTCCAGATATTCACCATGCGGTTCAGCTTTTCATCCCGGCTGTCAAGGCGGAAATTGGAAAGCAGGCCGTCCCAGTACTCTTTGATACGGGACAGCGCGGAGTCCACCTGCGCGTCTGTGGAAAAGGCGTCCAGCAGCTTTTTTGCCGGCGCTTTATTGACAACATTCGGCGATTCCCATTTCTGATCTTCCGGGTTTTCACAGTAGCCCAGAACGTAAATCAGACTTTTTTCCTCTCCGGGAGCAAGGGTCATACGGACGCAGTGGGAGCCGACGGGCGCCCAACCGCTTGCGACGGAGTTGCGGGGCTTCCCCTCAAGCACCGCGTCCGGCCTGTCAAAGCCGTTGTAGGCCCCTAAAAAGGATTCCCGGTCCGTGTCGAAACCGTCGATCGCAGTGTTCACGCCGAACACCGCGTAATGGTTGCGCCGCTCGCGGTATTCCGATTTGTGATAGATCGCCCTTCCGGTCACTTCCACTTCCCCGATATTGAAATTGCGCTGGAAGTTCGTCATGTCGTCGTAGGCGTTCCAAAGGCAGAATTCAACAAAAGAGAACACCTGAAAGCTCTTTGGCTCTGAGGAGGTGTTCTTCATAGTCAGGCGGGTCACTTCGCAGTCCGCGCCGATCGGGACAAAAACGGTCTGCGTCACCTGCAGGCCGTTTTTGCTGGAATCAAAAATGCTGTATCCCAGCCCGTGGCGGCACCCGTAAGAGTCCAGCGGCGTTTTCGTCGGCGCCCAGCCCGGATTCCAGACGGTGCCTTCGTCATTTATATAAAAGTAGCGCCCTCCCGCATCCGTGGGAACATTATTATACCGGTACCGCGTAAGGCGGAGCATGCGTGCGTCTTTATAAAAACAATATCCCCCCGATGTGTTTGAGATCAGTGAAAAAAAGTCTTCGTTTCCAAGATAGTTGATCCAGGGATAGGGGGTGTCCGGCCGGGTAATGACATACTCCCTGCGGACGTCGTCAAAATATCCGAATTTCATAGGCAAGTTCCTCCCAATGCTTTGTTTGACTACAAATTACGAAAACGATTTAGTAATTTCACAAAACACGAAATCCATTTTCTTTATAGTAATAGGTATCTCGGATAAAATCAAGTGTTTTTTAATATTCAGCATATTACACGAATATCAATCGATAGATCATACAATTTTAAACCAAAACAGTAAAAAAGAGCCAAATCACAGAAATTTTCATATTTTTTAAAAAATCTCGATTTTTACGAAAACATTTTCGTATATAATATTAATGATAGAAAAATACAAACCCGTTTTCTCCCAAAATATATTATAAAATGAATTTTATTTAAAAATTTAATATTAAAATTTAAATCACTATTGAAAAACTGTTAATTATGGATTATAATAACTTACGAAAACGATTTAGAAAATTTCTCAGACAGGAGAAAGTCATATGGCAAACATAAAAGATATTGCGTTGAAATGCGGATTGTCCGTTTCAACGGTCAGCAAAGCGCTGAACAGCTACAGCGACATCAGCAAGGAAACCCGCCAGCGCGTTCTGGAAACCGCAGAGCAGTTCGGCTACTTCCCAAATTCCAACGCAAGGGCCCTGAAAACGAACCGTACCCATAATTTAGGAGTGCTGTTTGTGGACGACGCCCAAAGCGGACTGACGCACGATTATTTTGCCGCCGTTTTGGACAGCTTTAAGGTGGAAGCGGAAAAGCACGGCTACGACATCACCTTTATCAATCACAATATCAACATTGGAAACCGGCCGATGACTTTTCTGGAGCACTGCAGATACCGCAATTTCGACGGCGTGTGCATCGCCTGTATCGACTTCCAGAAACCGGAGGTCATCGAGCTGGTAAGCAGCAGTATTCCCGTCGTGACCATCGATCACGTGTTCAACAACCACACAAGCATCAACTCGGCGAACGTGCGGGGGATGCACGAGCTTGTACAGTACATATATGACATGGGCCACCGGAGAATCGCCTATGTGCACGGCGAAAGATCGGCGGTCACCGAACAGCGTCTGACCAGCTTCTGCAAGTCGCTGATGGATTTGGGGATCGAGACTCCCCAGGAATATCTTGCACGCGCAGCCTACCACGACACTGCCGCCACCCGGCACAGCGTCAGACAGCTTTTGAGCCTGCCGAACCGCCCGACCTGCATCGTCATGCCCGACGATTACGCTGCGCTCGGGGGCATTGAGGCGATTGAGGCCGCGGGGCTGAGGATTCCGGAGGATATTTCCATCGCGGGATATGACGGAATCTCCCTTTCCCAGGTAATCAAGCCGCGGCTCACCACGCTGAAACAGGACACAAAAATGCTCGGCCGCGAAGCCGCGCGCAGGCTGATCGGCCAAATAGAGAATCCCCTTACCACCATAACGGAGAACGTTACGGTGATGGGCCAGCTGATAGAAGGCCAGTCGGTCGGAAGGGTGGATCCCTCCATCGAGTAAGTTTTGGCAGAGTAACTGCCATGCTGATAAATTTTAGCGGATTGTCCGCCAGATTAAAGGAGGATTTCGTAAACATGAAAAAGGCAAGAAAAATCACCGCAACGCTTCTGGCTCTCGCGATGATGACAGGCGTCATGGCAACCGCTTCCGGCTGCCAGAGCGGGCCGGCCGCGTCGTCGGCAGCTCCCGTCGCAAGCCAGGAAGCCGCAAACAGCGAAGCTCCGGCAGCGGAAGGAAAAACGCTCAACATTTGGTGCTGGAACGATGAGTTCCAAAGCAGGTTCAACGATTATTATCCGGAAGTAAAGGAAGTGGCCAGCGACAAATCCACCACTACCTTAAACGACGGCACCGTCGTCAAATGGACCATCAATCCGAACGACAACAACAACTATCAGAACAAACTGGATCAGGCGCTGCTTTCTCAGGAAAGCGCCGCTGCCGACGACAAAATCGATATTTTCCTGGTGGAAGCCGATTACGCATTAAAGTACGTCGACAGTGAATACACATTGGATGTAAAGAAAGACATAGGGCTGACGGACAGCGACCTGTCCAACCAATACCAGTACACACAGGATATCGTCACTGACAAAAACGGCGCCCTGAAAGGCACCACCTGGCAGGCGACCCCCGGTCTGTTCGCTTACCGCCGTTCCATCGCCAAAGCGGTGCTGGGCACGGACGACCCCGCAAAGGTACAGGAATCTCTCTCCGACTGGGATAAGTTCAACAGCGTAGCGGCACAGGCCAGCGCCAAAGGCTACAAGATGCTTTCCGGTTATGACGACAGCTACCGCACCTTCTCTAACAACGTATCCGCACCGTGGGTAACGGACACGACGGCCACGGTTGACGCCAACCTGATGAATTGGGTAAAACAGACGAAAGAATATGCGCAAAAGGGCTACAACAACAAGACCTCCCTCTGGGACGACAAGTGGCAGGCCGACCAGGGGCCGAGCGGAAAAGTACTCGGATTCTTCTACTCCACCTGGGGCATTAACTTTACCCTGCTGGGCAACTCCCTGAAAACACCGGTCGCGGAGGGCGGCAAGGAAGAAGTCGGCAACGGCGTTTACGGCGACTATGCCGTCTGCCAGGGCCCGCAGAGCTACTACTGGGGCGGCACATGGATCTGCGGCGCCAAGGGAAGCGACAACATCGGCACGATCAAGAATGTCATGAAGTCCCTCACCAGCGACAGCACGATCATGAAGAAGATCACAACCGACACACAGGATTATACCAATAACAAAGAGGCCATGGAAGAAATCGCGAACAGCGACTTCAAATCCGCGTTCCTCGGCGGCCAGAACCACATTAAGCTCTTTGCCGAAGTGGCGCCGAAGATCGACATGAGCAACGCCGGTCCCTACGATCAGGGAATGAACGAAAGCATGCAGAAATGCTTTAAGGATTATTTCGACGGCACTGTCGACCTTGAAAAAGCAAAGGCAAACTTTGAAAAGACAGTCAAGGAGAAATATCCTGAAATCACAGAGATAAAATGGCCATCATAAAGATTTTTTGAGCCGGACGCACGGCTGCCAAAGGGGGTTTCCCCGGACCGCGGCCGTGCGGCTTTATTAGGGAAAGGGGGCTTCGACTTCATGAACGCTGAGAGTACGCCGAAAAAGAGGAAGCGCAGCCGCTACACGAAATGGGGTTATCTTTTTATCTCTCCATTTTTTATCGTATTTATTGTCTTTTCATTGATTCCTCTGTGCTCCACCATTTATTACAGCTTCTTTCAATATTACCGCCAGGGGCTGAAAATCATTGGACCGACCTTTACGGGCATGGCGAATTATGTCAAATTATTTCAGACGGACCTGCCGAATTATCTGGGAAACACCCTTCTGATCTGGTTCATCGGCTTTGTCCCCCAGATCATTATCTCGCTGCTGCTGGCGGCGTGGTTTACCAACCAGCGCCTGAACCTGCGCGGGCAGGGGTTCTTTAAAACCGTGATCTATATGCCGAATCTGATCATGGCTTCCGCTTTTGCGATGCTGTTTTTCGCGCTGTTCTCCGACAACGGCCCCGTCAACGGAAGCTTGGTGTCCCTCGGTATTTTCAGCCAGCCCTTCCGTTTTCTGGCCAGCATAGCCGGCACTCGCGGCCTGATCAGCTTCATGAATTTTCTGATGTGGTTCGGTAATACCACGATTCTGCTGATGGCGGCGATTATGGGCGTCGACCCCGGACTTTACGAGGCGGCCGAAATTGACGGCGCCTCCTCCAACCAGATGTTCTGGCGGATCACCATTCCGCTGATCCGTCCCATTATGGCGTATGTCCTGGTCACTTCGCTCATCGGCGGCCTGCAGATGTTCGATGTGCCCCAGATTCTGACCAACGGCTCCGGTAATCCGGACCGCAGCGCGACCACGATGATTATGTACCTGAACAATCATATGTACAGCAAAAATTACGGGATGGCCGGAGCGGTTTCCACCGTGCTTTTCCTGATCTGCGCGGCGCTCTGCTTCCTAATTTATTTCATGATGACAAACAAGGATGGCGCTGCCGGAAACAAAAAGAAAAGGGGTGTCCATGGATGAATAACCATTCTAAATCCGGCAAAGCCGGACTTTCCGTCACACGGGGCGCCTGCTATCTTGTTTTGGCTGTTCTTTGCTTTTTGTGCCTGTTTTTCTTTTACATGCTGCTGATTAACTCTTCCCGGAACACCTATCAGATTCAGCAGGGGTTCTCGTTCCTTCCGGGAAAATCCTTTGTCGTAAACCTGAAAAATCTTCTGAAAAACGCGAACATCCCCGTGCTGAGCGGTATTTATAACAGCCTTGTCGTCTCCGCGCTGACAGCGCTTCTGGCGTCCTATTTCTCGGCGCTGACCGCCTATGGGATTTACGCTTACGATTTCAGATTTAAAAAAGCCGCTTTCACGGTTATTTTGCTGATTATGATGATGCCGACGCAGATTTCGGCGGTGGGCTTCGTCAATCAGATGCAGGCGATGGGGCTGCGCAATTCCCTGATTCCGCTGTTTTTGCCCTCCATTGCTTCCCCCACTGTATTTTTCTTTATGAAACAGTATCTTGACAGCAATATGCCGATGGAAATCGTGGAGGCCGCGCGCATTGACGGCAGCGGCGAGTTTCACACCTTTAACACCATCGTGCTGCCGATCATGAAGCCGGCGATGGCCGTACAGGCGATTTTCACCTTTGTGACCGCGTGGAATAACTTCTTTATTCCCGCCCTGCTGATTGACAAAGCTGACAAAAAGACTCTGCCCATCCTGATTGCGCAGCTGCGCAGCGCGGATTTCCTCAAATTCGACATGGGGCAGGTCTACATGATGGTCACGATCGCGATCATTCCGGTCATTATTATTTACCTGATTCTCTCCAAATATATTGTGCGCGGCGTTGCGCTGGGCGGCGTAAAGGGATAACCGGTCCGCCGCAAAATAAACTGAGCTGGGGATGAAGCAAATGGGATTTCCTGAAAATTTCATCTGGGGCGCCGCAACTGCCTCCTACCAGATTGAGGGAGCCCCGCGGGAAGGGGGCAAAAGCGACTCTGTCTGGGATGAGTTCTGCCGTGTTCCGGGCGCTGTTTTTGAGGGTCAGACAGGCGACGACGCCTGCGACCATTATCACCGCTTCCGGGAAGATATCGCCATGATGAAGCAGCTGGGTATCCGCGCTTACCGCTTCTCCTTCTCCTGGCCCCGCATTCTGCCGGACGGAACGGGAGAAGTAAACGAAGCGGGAATGCGTTTCTATGAAGACCTTGTAGAGGAACTCCTGCAAAATCAGATTACACCCTATGCCACTCTTTTTCATTGGGATTATCCGGCCGTCCTGCAGAAGCAGGGCGGCTGGCTGAACCCACAGAGCCCGCTGTGGTTCGAACAGTATGCCGAAACCATTGCGAGACGGTTTAAAGGCAGAATCCAGCATTATTTCACCATCAATGAACCGCAGTGCTTTATCGGACTGGGCTACGGCCGCGGCACGCACGCGCCCGGCCTGAAGCTTTCCGCCGCGGATAATTTTCTGGCGGTCCACCACGTTCTGCTGGCGCACGGAAGAGCAGTCCGTGCGCTGAGGGAATACGGCGGTCCTGTCAGTGTGGGACTGGCTCAGTGCGGGCGGATTTTCGTTCCGCAGACCGACCGGACCGAGGACGCCGAAGCCGCGCGGCGCGCTACCTTCGAGGTCCCCGGCGACTATCTTGACGCTCTTTTCAGCGTCTCCCTCTGGAGCGACCCGATTCTGAAGGGGGAGTACCCCAAAGACTTCCTGCAGAAATTTTCCGATGTGCTGCCCGAAATCAGCGCGGGGGACATGGAGCTCATCCATCAGCCAATCGATTTTTACGGGCAGAATATTTACCACGCCGCCCGCGTCCGGGCGGCGAAGGGCGGCTGGGAACCGGTACCGTTCCCCGTGGGGATGACAAAAACGGCCATGAACTGGCCCGTGACCCCGGAATGCATGTACTGGTGCAGTAAATTTCTGTATGGAGAATACCGCAAAAAAATCATTATCAGCGAAAACGGAATGTCCGCTCACGACGCCATCTCACTGGACGGGCGGGTACACGACCCGAACCGGATCGATTATCTGCGCCGCTATCTCCGTTATTTAAGGATGGCGGTAAATGAGGGTATTGATGTCGCAGGTTACTTCGTCTGGTCCCTGATGGATAATTTTGAATGGGATTCCGGTTATCACGAACGCTTCGGCATCATCTATGTCGATTATGAAACACAAGAGCGAATCCCGAAGGACAGCGCTTACTGGTACCAAAAAACGATTGAACAAAACGGAGAGAGGCTTTGAAAGCCTCTCTCCGTTTTGTTCGTATCCATTCAGTCCGGTTCCAGCAGTTCCGCAAACGAATCAATGTACTCATCCGCTTCCCGGAGGATGGTCTCTTTTTCATAGTCCGAGTACGGATCGTAAACCCCGCAGGTCCGGAAGCCGCCCGCCTTTGCTCCCCGGATGCCCGCCGAAATGTCCTCAAACACCACGCAGTCCCGTGCGGAAAGGCAGAGCCGCTGCGCCGCCAGAAAATAGATATCGGGGAAGCCCTTCCCCCTCTCCACCTCGCCCAGATGGGCAAAAGCGTCGAACAGGTCAAAAACGCCGTTGTTTTTCAGTGCCGGTTCGTACAGCTCCGGGGCCTGCGCGGTTGCGACCGCCAGCCTGACTCCACGGCTTTTTAACTTCCGGAGGAATTCCCCGGCCCGGGGCTTCAGTGCGATTTCAAAGCGGTAGGCCTGTTCGGACATTTCCATCCAGTCACGGATGACCTCCTCAGCCGTTTCCGACAGGGAAAACCGCGCGATGGTGTACGCCGCCGCGTCCCGGTAGTTCATGGGTGTAACCTTTTCGACATAGTCGTCCGGCAGAGGGATTCCCCGTTTCGCAAGGAACCGCTGATCGATCTGCGCCCAGATTCCCATGGAATCCAGCAAAGTGCCGTCAAGGTCAAAAATCGCGCCTTTCAATTCCTTCATGGATTCCCTCCCTGGAAAATCTGTAAAAGCCCGCGGGCGGCTTCGCGGATGTCGGGCTGTGCGATCACTGCGGAAACCACCGCCAGGCCGTCGATACCGATCTTACAGAATGCGGGGGCGGTTTCCCGGTTGATTCCCCCGATGACGACAATCGGGATTCGAACCGCCCTGCGGATGGCGTGCAATTCTTCCATAGAGACGATTTCGGCGTCCGTTTTCGTCCCGGTCGCGTACATGGCGCCCACGCCGACATAATCCGCGCCGTCCTTCTCGGCCTGAACGGCTTCTTCCAGTGTGGACGCGGATACCCCGATGATTTTTTCTTCCCCCAAAATACGGCGCAGCACGCCGCAGGGTAAATCGCTCTGCCCCACGTGCACGCCGTCCGCATTGACTGCAAGCGCAATGTCCAGCCGGTCGTTGATAAGCAGAGGGACGCCGTAATGTTCCGTCACCCTTTTCACCGCAAGGGCCGTGTCGTAAAACAGGCGGGAAGAAATATTCTTTTCCCTCAGCTGGATGACCGTACAGCCCCCCTGAATCGCCTGTTCCACCGATTCCTCCACCGTAGAGGTGCTCATCAGTTCCCTGTCCGTACAGAGGTACAGGGAATAATCGATTTCAGATTTCATCCAACTTCGCCCTCTCTTCCAATAAAACAGGATTCAGGCGGCTCAGCGCGTCGATAATCGCGATATGAAAGCTGCCGGTGCCGGTCTGCCCCGCCGCTTCGTACGCAAGCTCTCCCGCGATTCCCATGGAAGCGATTCCGGCGACCGCCGCCGTAAAGCCGTCCCGCAGCGTGCCCGCGTAGGCGCCGACCAGCGAGGAGGTCATGCAGCCGGTACCGGTCACCCTGCTGAGCATGGGATGTCCGTTGCGTATTTGGACGACTCTTTTCCCGTCGGCAATCACGTCGACCGCACCGGTAACGGCGGCCGTACAGCCCAGCTTTTCCGCAACGGCTTTTGCAACGGCAACCGCGTCGTTGCCGCCGTCGGCCTCGGAAGCATCCACCCCTTTCGTCGAAGCGGCCAGCCCCGCGACAAAGGAGACTTCGGAAATATTCCCGCGCAGGACCGTAAGCCTGACCTGCTCCAGAATCTCTCTGGTCGCGTCGTTGCGCAGTTTGGACGCGCCCGCACCGACCGGGTCAAACACAACGGGAATCCCGAGTTCGTTTGCCCTTTTCCCCGCCGCAAGCATGGAAGCGACGGTGCGCTGGTTCAGTGTGCCGATGTTCAGCACCAGAGCGGAAGAAATAGCGGAAATATCGGCCGCTTCCGCAATGTCGTCCGCCATGATGGGCGAAGCGCCGATGGCAAGCAGCGCGTTTGCACAGTCGTTGACCGTCACATAGTTGGTAATATTATGTACCAGCGGAATCTTTTCCCTCAGGACACGGATTGCGTTTGATACTTCTTTGGTGATCTGATTCATTGTTTCATCCTCCGGATATTTTATTTTTTTTATTTTTCAGAGCAGAACTCTACTTTTTTGCCTTCCAGAATCAGGTTGGTCGTACGGACGGCGCACATTTTTCCGCACATAGAGCAGGTGTGGCGGTCGGCGGGAGGGGTGCTTTCAAAGTAGTCCCTTGCTTTTTCCCCGTCTATGGCGACCCGGAACATTTCGTCCCAGTCCATCCTGTGGCGCGCGTCCGCCATCTGATTGTCGAGGTCGCGCGCATGGGGAACGCCTTTTGCGATATCCGCCGCGTGCGCGGCAATTTTGCTGGCGATGATTCCCTCCTTGACATCGTTCAGATCCGGCAGGCGAAGATGCTCCGCCGGGGTGACGTAGCACAGGAAGTCCGCGCCGCTGGCCGCCGCAATCGCTCCGCCGATGGCGGAAGTGATGTGGTCGTAGCCGGGAGCGATATCGGTGACCAGAGGTCCCAGCACATAGAACGGCGCGTTGTGACAAAGCCGCTTCTGCAGCGTCATATTGGCCGCGATCTCATTCATGGCCATGTGGCCCGGACCTTCCACCATGACCTGCACGTCCTTTTCCCACGCGCGTCTGGTCAGGTTTCCCAGCTCGACCAGCTCCCCGATCTGCCCCGCGTCGGTGCTGTCGTCCAGACAGCCGGGACGAAGCGCGTCGCCAAGGCTGATGGTCACGTCGTATTCGTGCAGAATTTCCAGCACTTCATCATAGTACTCGTAAAACGGGTTTTCATTGCCCGTCATCTCCATCCACGCGAAAAGCAGAGACCCGCCCCGGGAAACAATGTTCATGGTGCGGCCCTCCCTGCGGAAGCCCTCCACCGCGCGGCGGTTGATGCCCGCGTGAATCGTCATGAAATCCACGCCTTCCTTCGCGTGCGCCTCCACCACCTTCAGAAAATCCTTTGCGGAGATTTCCAGCAAATCCTTTTCCAGATACCCGATCGCATCATACATGGGCACCGTGCCGATCATCGCGGAGGATTTTGCAATCAGCTCCTGCCGGAAGGTATTGGTTTTGCCATAATTGCTCAGGTCCATGATCGCTTCCGTGCCGAAGCGGAGCGCCATGTCCACCTTCTGCATTTCCACATCGTAATTTTTGCAGTCGCCCGAAATCCCCAGATTGACGTTGATTTTTGTTTTCAGTCCCGCGCCGATTCCCTCCGGAGACAGGGCCGCATGGTGAATATTGGCCGGAATGGCGACCTGCCCGGACGCTACCAGCTCCCGCAGCTTTTCGGGCTCCATGGATTCTTTTTCCGCCACCACGGACATCTCCTTGGTGACAATGCCTTTTTTAGCCGCTTCCATCTGCGTCTGATATGTTCTCATTGTAATAATCCTCCATTTTTATACAAATTGTAAAAATGATTGGTCGGGCCGTGGCCTTTGCCGATCGGCAGCGCGTGCCGGATGGCTGTAGTAACGTATTCTTTCGCGGCGCCGACAGCCTCGGAAACCTCCATTCCGTTCGCAAGGTTTGCCGCGATGGCGGAGGAAAGGGTGCAGCCCGTACCATGGGTATTTTTTGTGGGAATCCTCTCTGTCCGAAACGCACGGATTTTTTCTCCGTCAAACAAAATGTCCACCGCGTCGCCCTCCAGATGCCCACCCTTGACCAGCACATACCGGGGCCCCATGCTCCTTAGAACAGCGGCGGCTTTTTCCATATCCCCGACAGCGCGGATTTCCAGACCGGTGATCGCTTCCGCCTCCGGGATATTGGGCGTGAGCAGAAAAGCCTGCGGCAGCATTTCGGCTTTCAGCGTTTCCAGCGCGTCCGGGTGCATCAGGGCGCGGCCGCCCTTCGCGACCATCACCGGGTCCAGCACCACGCCGCCGGGCCGGTAAAAACGCAGCCTTTCGGCGACCGTCTTCATCTGCTCCGCGCCGGAAAGCATCCCGATTTTTACCCCGTCCACCGCTATATCCTCAAACACGGCGTCGATCTGGTCGGCGACAATCCGCGGCGGGATATCCTGAATGGAAATCACGCGGCTGGTGTTTTCCGCCACCACCGAAACAATGACGCTCATGCCAAAGGCCCCGTGCGCGGCAAAGGTTTTCAGATCGGCCTGGATTCCGGCTCCGCCGCTGCAGTCGGAACCTGCAATGGTCAGTAAATTTTTAATGGCTAACTCCTCCTTCTGAAATAAAAAAATGCCCACCGTCAAGGCGAGCATAAAACATCGGATTTTGCTCCCTACGACAGCGTTAACTGACAGGTTCAAAGGGTCAGGTTTTACCTTCTCAACTCGGATGAGTCCCCCCGCGTCTATTCAATTAAAAAAGCGTCCACCCAAACAGGTGAACGCGAATCAATCAACGTTCCCTACTTCGGTATTAGCCGACAGGTTCAAAGGGTCAGGTTTTACCTTCTCAACTCCATGAGTTCCCCCAGTTGTATTTTATTATATACTGTATTGGAATGCCTGTCAATCCGTCTTCCGTCCGTATTTTTCCATGCCGCTTTGGTGCAGGGAACACCGTAAACGGAAGGAGACCGGCAGTCCGGCGAACTTTTTATCCCGTGGAACCCGGTTATGAACGCTATTGGATTGCCTCCCTGCCGCGTTCCCCCGTACGGATACGGACGGCGTCGCTGATGTCGGAAATAAAGATTTTTCCGTCGCCGTATTCCCCGGTGTACGCCTTTTCGACGATGCTGTCCACCACCGTATCGGCCTGTTCGTCCAGAACGATCATTTCAATTTTGATTTTCGGCAGGAACTGGTAGTCGACCTCCGTCCCCCTAACAAATTCCTTCCAGCCCTTTTGATTGCCGCAGCCCATGACCTGCATAATGCTCAGGCCGTTGAGCTGGAGAGAATCGAGGATTTCTTTGATTTCTTCCAGCTGATCCGGACGTATAAACGCTTCAATTTTTTTCATATCTTCACCATTCTCATTTCTTAATCCATCCCGTTAAACGCCGGGTAAGCGGATTCCCCGTGCTGGGAAGCGTCGAGCCCCACATTCTCGTCTTTCTGGGAAACCTTGATGCCGCCCGTAACAGCCGAAGTGATGCTGCCGGCGATCAAGGTACCGACAACCGCGATGACAACGGTGATGGCGATTGCCGCAAGCTGGCGCAGGAACAGGTTTGCATCGCCGAAGATCAGCCCGTTCCACGCCGCCGCGGAATTAATGGATTTCTGCGCAAAAATACCCGTCGCAATACCGCCCCATATTCCGCCGACGCCATGGCACCCGAACACATCCAGCGCGTCGTCATAGCCGAATTTCGGCTTCACAACGGTAATGAAGAAATAGCAGATGGGACTGACCATGGCCCCGATGACCAAAGCCGCCCAGACGGGGACAAAGCCCGCTCCGGGGGTAATCGCCACAAGGCCGATCACCAGGCCGGTGGAAGCGCCCACAATCGTCGGTTTTCCGCTTGTGACCACTTCGATCACCAGCCAGGAAAGCATGGCCGCCGCGGCCGAGGTATTCGTTGTCAGAAAAGCGTGAACGGCAAGCTCGTTCGCCGCCAGTGCGCTGCCCGCGTTAAAGCCGAACCAGCCGAACCACAGAAGCGCGGCGCCCATAAAAATCATCGGCGCGTTGTGTGGGCGGTAAGTCGCCTTTCCGTAATTTTTCCGCCTGCCGAGAAAGATGGCAAGGACAAGGGCGCTGACGCCGGAGCTGATATGTACCACGTTGCCCCCCGCAAAATCCACGGAACCGATGTCGAACAGGAACCCTCCGCCCCAGACCATGTGTGCAAGGGGATAGTAAACGATCACGGACCAGATGGCCGTAAAAACAACGAGAGAGGAAAACTTCATTCTCTCGGCAACCGCGCCGGTCATCAGCGCGGGCGTGATGATGGCAAACATCATCTGGAAAACGGCAAAAGTCAGCGTGTTGGGGTAAGGAAGCGTTGTATCCGTAAAGCCGTCAAAATTCATTCCCACCCATTTCAGATTTCCGATGATACCGGCGATATCCCCGCTGAAGGAAAGGGAAAAGCCGACCAGCACCCATAAAATGGAAGCCACCCCCATCAGAATAACCGAAGACATCAACGTATTGATAATATTTTTCCGCTTAACAAAGCCGCCGTAAAAAAATGCCAGGCCCGGTGTCATAAGAAGTACCAGAGCTGAGGAGGTCAGCATCCACGCCACATCGCCATGATCCATGTTCAAACTCCTATTCTTTTGTTTTTTGCAGAAAATAAAAAGGCCAATAAAGCAATACACAAAGTAAAGCTTTATTGACCTCATTGCCAATAAGACGCGTCGTCAGGCAGCCTTCTGCTTATAGCCGCCTTTATTACCAAAATATATTAATCTATTTTGGAGCATCTGTCAAGCGGTAAAATTCAAAATCAACGGTTGAAAATTTTTATGCGCTTTTATCGCCGTAAATTCATTTTTTATAAAATTTCGTTACAGAAGCGCTGCGCCGATAATGCCGGCGTCGTTGCCGAGAGCCGCCCGAATCACCGCTGGCGCTTCCACCAGCTCCCCGCCAAAGCAGAAATGACGGACAAACGTGTTGATGGGGTCGAGCAGACGCGCCCCCTCGTTGCAGATTCCGCCGCCGAGGATAAGACACTCCGGGCGGAAAATATTGACAAAATCGACGACGCCCTCGCTGAGATAGGACAGATAGCTGTCCACCACCCGCCGTCCCGTTTCGTCGCCCTGCCTTTCCGCTTCAAAGGAAGTCCGGCCGCTGATACGCTCCGGATTCCCTTCGCACAGCTTCCAGATCAGCGACTCCGGGTGCTCCTGCGCGGCGCGCTTTGTCTGCCGGATCAGCGCGGTAGCCGACGCATACGCTTCCAGACATCCGCGCCGCCCGCAGGTACAGAGCTCCCCATCCTTGACAAGAACCGTATGCCCTAGCTCCGCACCCGCGGAATGGCAGCCGGAAAATATTTTGCCGTCCAACACCACGCCGCCGCCGACGCCGGTCCCCAGCGTGATCAGGACGGCATTTTTGCAGCCCTTTGCCGCGCCCGCCGCAACCTCTCCCAGCGCCGCACAGTTCGCATCATTACTGAGACGGCAGGGCAGGTCGATCCATTTTTGCAGGGCGGAGGTCAAAGGGACTCCCTTCCAGCCAAGATTGTTCGAGTACAGCACCGTACCCGTTCCGGAATCGCAGATGCCCGGGCTGCCGATTCCGACGGAACAGCACTGTTCCACGGGAACCCCGGCATTGCTCAGGGCCTTTCTTACGGCTTTCGCCATATCCCCGACAATTTGCTCATAAGGACGGTCCGCCCCCGTCGGGGTGGAGTATTTGGCGACAATGTGAAAGTCCTCATCCACCACCCCCACCGCGATATTGGTCCCGCCTAGGTCGATTCCGACCCGGTAAACAGCCGGTAAAGATTCCGTTCCTTCCATCTGTCAATCCCTCCTTTTCAGAAACAGCCCGGCCTGTTTTCAACAGCATCAATACGGGCGGTCAATACAGAAACAGGGCCACTGGCAAACAGCGACCCTGTTATGCATTTTTAAACTCTTATTTGATCGTATCTTTGTTCAGTACGGAAACGCCGGTGTCAACGGAGGTCTTTTCAATGGTTTCGCCCTTGACCGCTTTCACGGCGGCCTTCATGCCTTCGTAGCCCATGACGTCCGGGTTCTGAGCCATTGCGCAGAGCAGGGAACCGTCTTTAATCAGAGAGAAAATAGAGTCGGACTTATCAAAGCCAACGCCGACGATATCTTTCTTGCCGGAGCCTTTGATGGCATTTCCAGCGCCGACAGTGCTGCCTTCGTTACAGCCGAAGATACCGACAGCACCCTCTGTTATGTAGTTATCTGCGATATCCTGTGATTTTGTTGCGTCGCCTTCGCCGTACTGGGTCTGGAGCAGGGTGTAGCCCTTGCCATCGAACGCCGCACGGAAGCCCTTTTCACGCGCTACAGTGGAAGCTGTGGCGGAGTTGACATTGACGATACCGATTTTTCCGTCTTTCTTTCCGGCCGCTTCCAGCGCTTTGAGCATTTCCTCGCCCGCCGTCTTACCGGCTGCTTCGTTGTCCGTTGCGAAGGTAGCGATGCCTTCGGTCTTTGCCGGGGAGTCCACATAGATAATTTTAATTCCCTTTGCCTTTGCATCTTCCAGAGAAGCGGAGATAGCGTCCGGGCCGTTGGCGGCGATCATGATCGCGTCTGCGCCGTCGGCGATTGCATTGTTGACACGCTCGATCTGCTGCGCGTCATCCTTCTTGTCCGGAGCCATCCATTTGTACTCGATGTTGCCGAGCTCGGCAACTGCCTTCTGCGCGCCTTTGTCGACAGAAACCCAGTGCTGATCCAGACTGTCCATGGTAATCAAAATGACTTTGATCTTTTTGTCGGAAGCCGGAGCCGCCGCTGAGCCCGCATCCCCCGCTGAAGCGTTGTTCTCCGCGGATGCCGGGTTGGCCGCCTGACCACAGCCGGCGAATGCAGTTACTGCCATTGCCGCGCAAAGTAGAATAGCCAAGATCTTCTTTTTCATTACATTAAGCCTCCCTAATTTTTATACATTAAAGCATCTGCTTTAACTTTCTTTTTGTGCCGTTACCAGTTTGGTATTGTTCTTTGCCTTCTTCGGTTTTCCGGTGCGGATGACGACATCCAGCAAAACGGAGATGACCACGATGGTGCCGATCACGATATTTCTCATGGCGACCGGCGCTCCCGCGAACTGAAGACCGTTCTGAAGCACGCCCCAAATCGCAGCGCCGACCACCGTACCGACCAGAAGGCCCTGACCGCCCAGAGTGGAAACGCCGCCGATGACCGAAGCCGCGACCGCGTACATTTCGTACATGTTTCCGGCGTCCATGGTTCCCATACCGGCCGTCGCGCTTGTGATCAGGCCGACCACACCGGCACAGAACGCGCTCACAATATACACCTTGATGGTCGTGCTGTCCGTATTGATGCCCGACAGCTTGGATGCCTCAATATTGCTGCCCACCGCGTAGATATGGCGCCCCGTGCGCGTCTTGCTGAGCAGGAAATTGAATCCCAGAAAGAGAACAAGTGCAATCCAGATGGTGTTGTAAAGGCCGAACGTGCTGCCGTAGTAGAACAGATTCCGGTAGCCCTGTGCCGCTTCCCCGATAGCGTCCGTGTTGTAGTTGTTGTTGACGATCTGGGCGACGCCTCTGGCGACCGTCATGGTGCCCAGCGTGGCGATGAAAGGCGGCAGCTTGCACTGCGCCACCAGTAAGCCGTTCAGGACGCCCACGCCGACACAGAGGACCAGGGTCAGCAGCATGGCGGCCCACGGATTCATCCCCTTGGTCATCAGGGTCGCGGAAATCATGCAGCTCATGCCGACGACGGAGCCGATCGACAGGTCGATGTTCCCCGTAATCAGGACATAGGACTGGCCGATGCCGATAATCAGGATCGGCGCAACCTGCCGCAGAAGATTCCCGACATTCCTCCCCGAATAGAAGGACGGATTCAAAACCGCAAACACAATGCAGAGGACGATCAGTCCGGCCGTAACGGTGACCACCTGTCCCATGCCCCGGATAGCCATTAATTTTTTCCATGCGTTCTGTTTCTCTCTATTTTCCATTTCAAACGCTCCCGACTTTCTTTATTGCTAGATAGCTTCTTTTTGCTCATATTTGGATTCAAATTTTGTCGCGTACTGCAGAATAAGGTCCTGGGTCGCTTCGCCTGCTGCGAATTCGCCGGTGATTTTTCCGTCGCACATGACCAGAATCCTGTCGCTGATCCCCATGATCTCCGGCATTTCGGAGGAGACGAAAAGCACGCCGATCCCCTGCTTTTTCAGTTCGTTCATCAGGTTGTAGATTTCGACCTTCGCGGCTACGTCTATTCCCCGTGTCGGTTCGTCGAACATCACTACGCGGGAATTGCGCGCCAGCCACTTGGCGACCACCAGCTTCTGCTGATTGCCGCCGGAGAGGGTCGCGGCGTCCATGTCCGCGCTGACAAGCTTAATGCTCAGGCTCTTGACCGCTTCGTCGGTCATCGTTTTTTCCTTTTTTCTGTCCACCACGCCGAATTTGCTGCAGAGCAGGTCCAGATTGGGCAAAGCGATATTATCCTCCACGCTGAGTTTGACGCACAGGCCGTCTTTTTTCCGGTCTTCCGGCGCAAGGACGATTCCCGCGCGGATCGCGTCAATCGGCCGGCGGATCACAGCTTCCCTGCCGTCCACAAAAATCTGACCGGATTCTTTGGGGTCCGCGCCGAAAATCGCGCGTGTGGTTTCCGTCCGACCGGCGCCCATCAGCCCCGCGATACCGACGATCTCGCCTTCGTACAATTCGAGATTGACGTTCCGGACCATCCTGCCCGCGTTCAGGCTCTTTACTTCAAAAATCTTTTTCCCCCGTTCACAGGTGACGCGCGGGAATTTTTCCTTGATTTCACGTCCGACCATGTAGGAAATGATTTCGGACATCGTCGTGTCCTTGAAATCCATGGAGGTAATGTATCTGCCGTCGCGCATGATGATGACGCGGTCGACAATGTTCTGCAGCTCCTCCAGCCGGTGCGATATGTATACGATTCCGCAGCCCTCCGATTTCAGCTTGCGGATGATTTTGAACAAATCGTCAATCTCGTTGGAAGTCAGTGCCGAGGTCGGTTCATCCATAATCAGTATTTTGGCGTTGGTGGACAGCGCTTTGGCGATTTCCACCATCTGCTGCTTGGACACGGCCAGATCCCCGACAATCGTAGTGGGGTCCAGGTCAATGTTCAGACGGGCCAGCAGCGCCGCCGCGTCTTTGTTCATCTCCCGGTTGGAAAGGATGCCGGAATGTGTTTTCTCCCTCGCCAGAAAAATATTTTCCGCCACCGAAAGGTGCGCGCACATGTTCAGCTCCTGATGGATAATCGCTATCCCCAGCTCCTGCGCCTTTTTCGGCGTTAAATCCTCGACCGTCTGACCGAAGATTTTGATTTCGCCTTCATCCTTTGTGTAAACGCCGCTCAGCACCTTTACCAGTGTTGACTTTCCGGCGCCGTTTTCCCCCAGCAATGCAAGAACCTCTCCGGATTTCAGATCAAACGACACATCGTCCAATGCCTTGACTCCGGGGAAACTTTTGTGGATATGATTCAGTTCTGCTATGTATTCCCCCATTTTAACTCACCCGTCCTTATCTGTGGAACTCGTTTCCATGTGACCAGTATAGCATTGGCTTTTGTTTTTCATAAGGGGGTTACATTTCGAATAAGGGGGTATTTCTTTTGATGGTTTATGTTAAATCACCATAAACCATCAAAAATCGATCCGTATTTTATGCATCATTTAAACAATTCTTCCAGAGTGATTCCTTCCGACTGAAAGATGTTAAATTCCGAACGCAGATATTCGCTGCTGAACCGTCCTTTTTCCAGCCGGATCAGCTTGTCCGCCACCACAAGGGAGTCCGCAATATTGACCGAAAGGAAAATAACCGTGATGCCCTTTTGCTTCAGCCTGTTGATGAGCTCGATCAGGTGCCGGCGCAGATACATATCCGCACCCGCAAAGGGCTGGACGCAGAACACGATTCTGGGATGGAACAACTGAATCCGGTAATAGATCAAATCGTAAAGCGACTGTATTTTCAGATTCATGATATTGGTTTCGTAGATTTCCGGGCCGATCACGGGTTCGTACTCGCGGGCGATGCTCCGGACGATTCTTTTGTTCAGCCGCACCCCGTTGTTCTTCTGGTCAAGCAGAAAGCACAGATTGTCCAGATAGCTCATTTCTTTAAAGAGCATGGTGTGGATGGGGTCCTCTCCGATAAAGGCTACCGCGCCCTCCAGCGCGTGCTGCGCCGCTTCCTGCGTAAAAACGGCGCCTTCCAGAAAAACAGTCCCGCTGTCCGGATGCAGCCTGCCGTTCATAATCTGCATAATATCCGACAGTACGGTGTTGTCCATATCGAACAGCACCGTACACTCTCCCCTGGCCACCGAAAAATTCATGTCCCTCAGATTTTCCGTACAGACATTCTGAAAAGCGAGGATGCTGTCTTTTCTCCCGACGTCCGTTTCCAGGGCGGCAAGGTCGGAAAATTCCCCGACATAATACGGAACAATATTGTCGTTCTGAAACTGATTGCGGTCAAATACCCGCAGAATTTTCCCGTCCTTCATCAGCGACATCCGGGTACAGATCTTAAACGCTTCCTCGTGATGGTTGCAGATGTACAGGAAAGAAAAACCCTTTCCGCAGTAATACCGGAGCAGTTCGTGAAAACGGATCAGGTCCGCCGCACCGATGCAGTTGCTGACATCCCTGATGACAATGAGCTTCGCGCCCATGATGACGGCGCGAAGAAGCTCCACGACACATTTTTGGTAAGGGCTTAAATGCGCCACCAGGTCCCGGCCGTCGATATCGGCGTCGATTTCCTGTGCAAACTGGCGGAACTGTTCGTTCAGAACACGGGGGCTGATGACGTATTTCCGAAATCCCCTGCGTAAAACGAAAACGTTGTCGGCAACGCTCAGATCTTCAATCAGCCTGCTTTTCTGCTCGATAACGGCCACCTTGTTCATCGTCATCGGGCTGTGCTGATAATTGTTCACAAGCACCTCGTTGAAATAGACGCGGCCGTAATGAATGGGCAGATTCTGGCTGATGAGCTGAATGAGGGGTTCCTTACCGTTCGCGTTGATGCACACCAGTCCCATGATTTCGCCCTGAAAAATATGCAGGTTAAAATTATCCAGCAGAGTCACCTCGTCCCGGATGACGGTGACCCTTTCCAGCCTTAAAATTTCATTCTTCATTTTATTTTCCCGTATCCTTTTTCACCAGCGGAAGGGTAATCTCCACATCCGTGCCCACGTTCAGCGTGCTGTACATGCAGATTCCGTATTCTTCCCCGAACAGGAGCTTGATTCTGTTATTGACATTGACAACGGCGATGCCTCCGTGGGCCTCGCTGTCCGGCTTGATGTAATCCAGAATCGTGCGGCTCAGCTTGTCGTCGATCTCCCGGAGCCGTTCCTCCGTCATGCCGATTCCGTTGTCGGAGATCGTGATAATCAGCCGGGTCGCGGTCGTTTCTATTTTGATGCTCACATTGCCGTCCCCGATTTTCCGCTCGATCCCGTGGTAAATCGCATTTTCCACAATCGGCTGAAGGGTCAGCTTCGGCAGCTTGCAGGACATGATTTCCCTTTCGCTTTCCGGGTCGTATTCCACGCTGAGGTTCAGCCTTTCCCCAAAACGGTAGCGCTGGATGATGTAGTAATTGTTGACGTTGGTGAGCTCCTCCTCCAGCGTGACCAGATTTTCCACATTGGAAATGGTATAGCGGAAGAAGGTAGCCAGAGCCTCCGTCATTTTGGACACGTTTTCAAGACCGGCGTTCAGAGTTTCCCCGCGGATTCCCTCCAGCGTATTGTAAAGGAAGTGGGGGTTGATCTGATTCTGCAGGGCAAGGTACTGCGCCTGCTTTTTGGTCGCGTTCACCAGCTCGTCCGTATTCATGATCTGCTCCACTTTTTGGGTCATCTCTTCGATTTCCGGGCTCAGCAGCACCTTCTGGTCAAAAAGGGCGTCGATGGTATAGCCCGTTAAAAACAGGCGCAGGACCTTTGCGCTTTCCAGATAAGGCCGGTAAATCCACCGGTAAAAAATATACGCCGCCGCGCCCAGCACGGCATACCCGGCGACGGCAAAAAAGAGATGGCGTCCCTCCCGGACGGCAGTCGCCGTAAAAACGGTCAGGAAGACCAGCAGAAGCGCAAACAGGAGCAGGAACATCCACGCGGCACGGCTGGAAAGATACCTTATTTTTTGTATTTTCATTTCATCAGCCCCGGATCAAGAGTAGAGTTTTCGGTACTCGTTCGGCTTTAATCCAACGCTTTTTGTAAAGCCTTTGGTAAAATTTTTGAGGTCGCTGTAGCCCACCTGCTCACAGATGGCGGCAACAGTGAGATTGGATTCCCGCAGGAGTTCTTTCGCCCGGTTCATACGGATTTCGGAAAGGTAATTCACAAAATTGTTTCCGGTCTCCTTTTTAAACAGCGTACTGAAATAGGTGGGATTGAATCCCACGATCCCGCTGACTTCCTCCAGCGTGATCGGCTTGCTGAAATTTTCCTGAATATATTCCTTTGCCACCCGGATCGGTCTGGTGTCCGCCTGCTCTTTCTCCTCAATAATCACTTCCATGGATTCGCCCACCATGACGGACAGGTATTCAAACAGCCGGTCAATGGAGCTGCAGCGTGCCGCGTGAATGCAGAATTTCTCGTAAAATTCCTGCCCGTACTGAATCTGAATCTGGTTGTTGCGAAGATGGAGCAGGTACATTTCACAGACGTGCTTGACCAGAGAGAAAATTTCCGCCCCGCTCAGGTTCTCCGTCTCGATCTGCTTCTTTAACCCCGTGATGCAGTTCAGCACGGCGTCTTTTTTCAGCACTTCCACTGCCGCGCCCATCGTTTTATTCAGCTCCGCCAGCAGAACGTCCACCCTCTGGGGGTCCTTATGTACGGTTACATCCTCAATCAGCCTGCCCGTGCCCTCGATCAGCCTTTGCCCCACGGCGTACCGGGCCGCCCGGAAGCTTTCTTTCAGTTCGCCGACGTCTTCCACCACGCTGCCCGCGCTGATTGTAAAGTCGTGCTGTTCAAACGAAGTCTTCTGTACCATCAGCTCGTCAAAGACCGCTTTGATCTGCTTTCGCACGGTCTTTCTGTTTTCCGGGCCATAGTTTAAAACGCAGTAGGTGATGCTGTCATCCAAATCCATTTCCATATCGAAACACAGTTCTTTCAGCTGCGTGTTCAGAATCCTCATGATCGTTTCTTCCAGAATCTGAATGGTGTTGTTGTACTCGTCTTCAAATCCACAGTCGATTTTTACCGCGCAGACCTGGAACAGTCCCGGCTGAAAAGCGTAATGATAGCTTTCGTTGACCTCTTCTATCGTCAGGTCCTGCGTGGTCATCCCCTTTTTCAGCAGCCGTTCCGTAAACAGGCCTGTACGCAGCTTGTTCACGTCGTTTTTCAAACGTTTTTTCAGCTGTTCCTCATTGTTCAGCCGCTCCGTGCGCTTCAGGTACCGGTCGCGCATCTTGTTGAGGGAGGCCAAAAAATCCTCCTTCCTGATCGGCTTTAAAAGGTAGTCGCTCACCCCGTACTTGATTGCGTTCTGCGCATATTCGAAATGATGGTATCCGCTGATAATAATAAAGTCCAGATCCTGCTTGATGTTTGTGGCGCGCCGGATCATTTCCAGCCCGTCGTAGCCCGGCATGCGGATATCCGTAATCATCAGATCGGGCAGAAGCTTTTCCACCTTGTCCAGCGCTTCCACGCCGTTATGCGCAATTCCCACGATTTCCATATCCAGCGAAGCCCAGTCGATCAGACCGCGGATCAGCTGGCATACGTTTTCCTCATCGTCCGCTATAATGACCTTTATCATACCTTCCTCCTTCTGTCCGCCCGAAAAATGACCGTCAGCAAGAAAACAGCTCCGACTCAACGACCGCGCAGATCAAATGGTAAACGGCCAGATGATATTCCTGAATGCGGTAGGTTTCCTGCGCGGGGACAATCAGGCTGCAGTCGGCAAGCAGGGCGATCTTCCCGCCGTCCCGCCCCGTCAGGGCAACCGATACCGCGCCCGCCGTTTTTGCCGCCATCAGCGCGTAGGCCACATTGGTCGCGTTGCCCGAAGTGCTGATTCCGATGACCGCATCCCCTTTTTTCGCGTAGCCCATCACCTGCTGCGCGTAAACCAGCTCCGGGTCCACGTCGTTGCTGAAAGCCGACAGCAGCGCGGCATGGGCGTTCAGCGAAATGGCGGGAAGCCCGCCCTGCAGCTTTTCCGCCAGCAGGGCCCCCTCCTTGCCGAAATCTTCCCTCAGCCGCCCCTGTGTGTCCGGGTCCAGCGGCCTTTTCAGCAGAAAGCCCTTCATCAGCTCACCTACGATATGGCCGCCGTCCGCGCAGCTTCCCCCGTTGCCGCAGACCAGCAGCTTTCCTCCGCTGCGATACACCCCCATAAGCGTTTCGCAAACACGGCGGATATTTTCCTGCAAAGGCAGCAAATCCCGATGCCGGTCAAAAAACTGCCGGCAAAATTCCAGTGTACGCTCTTTCATATCCATTCCTCCCATCCCAAATGATAGCCGGCGACGACTAAGCCGGCGATATCACCGACCGATTCCGAAAGCCGGCTCGGCAGGATTCTGCACGCCCCGCGGACTGCGGGGAGCGTTTCCCGCTCGATTACCTCCTGTGCGTAGGGCCAGATTTCGTCGTAGTTCCGTACAAAAATGCTTCCGATCACAATACACTCCGGATTGAGAATGTCCATTAAGACGGACAGGCCCTTCCCCAGTTGTAATCCAACCCTCTTTAAAATTTTCCTTGCCAGCGGGTCGCCGTCTTTCGCGGCCGTTCCGACCTGTGCCGCCGTTATCCGCTCAAGCTCCTCCGGGCTCCCGCAAAGCTCCGGTTTCCGGCCCGCCTGAAGCTCTTCCCGGATCATGGACCGGGCCAGCTGGGCGATGCCCCCGCCGCTGCAAAAGCCTTCGAACGACCCCATTTTTCCGTATCCCGCCGGGCCGTAGTCCGAAAGGCGGATATGGCCGATTTCCCCCGCCATGTCACAGGCGCCGGCGTACAGGCGGTTGTCCAGAATCAGTCCGGCCCCCAGCCCCGTGCCGAAGGTGATAAAGATCATGCTGGACGTTCCTTTTCCCGCACCCAGCTTCCATTCCGCGAGGGCGCAGGCGTTGGCGTCATTGCAGAGCCAGGCGGGAATCCCGGTTTCCCGCTGAAAATACTCCGTAACGCGAATTTTGTCCCAGCCCGGCAGATTCGGCGGGGAAAGGATGGTCCCCGTCCGGCTGTCCAGCGGGCCCCCGCAGCTGATCCCGATCCCTTCAATTTTTTGCCCGTTTCCTTTTTCCACACAGGAACGAACGTCCTGCGCCAAAGCTTTCAGCATTTCCGCCGGGGAATACGCCGCTGTTTTCCTGACTTCGCACTTATGTAAGACTTCGGCGCCGTTGTGCGACAGTTCTCCCAGATTGACGGCACATTTCGTTCCCCCGATATCGATGCCTATTACCAGCATATTTTTTCCTCCCATCAGATGAAGGCTCCTCATTCAGCACATCTTTGCTGAACGAATTTCATCCGTTCAATTTCAGAACCACCCTTCCGTACAGCCTTTTCCATTTTGTATTTAGTATATTCTAATAGAATATCATTTTCAAGAAACAAAGTTGCCGTTCACAGGGCCGCGGGGGATTTCTTCCTGCGGCAGCCGGGACTGATACAGGGCTCCGGCCGACCGGCAAAGCACCTTTGAGCCAAAAGTCAAGCCTTGTATCGGGAAAAAATTTCGGGTATAATTATTTTTCGTGTCACATAGTGGAAAGGATTGATTCGATGGATGAAATTAACGAAATATTTTGTGGTGACAGCTATACCCCGTTTCTGGATTACTGCGAGCTTCACAATTACAAGCGCATGTCCGACCTGATGAGCTGCCGGTTTGAAGAGCTGCCGGAGCTGCTCGGCATTTCCTCTATCCTGCTCAGCCGCATCAGGGCCATATGCGTCCTTTATTTTAAAAAGCATCCGGAATGCCGCGCCGCTTCAAAACCGTCAAAAGCAAGGGCTTCTTCGAAAATGGACGACCTGCCGGACCTTCTGCTGGTCGTTTTTCAGCAGAATGCCAATAAGCTCATCCATATTTCCGAAATTACAAAGGACCTTGGAAAGGGTGTAAAACGCAGCGACATCCTCCATGTGCTGGAGCATCAGAGCTGGTGTAAGATCGTGGACGGCAGCACCTTCTTTTACTCCCCCACAGACTGATTTTCCGATGCAGAGTGCTTTTGTACTCTGCTTTTTTATTGCGGATTTTTCAAACGATTCCGATAAAACGAAAACCCGCCGTGTTTGAGAACGCCCTCTCATTTTCCTGAGAGGGCGTTCTTAAGCTGTAAACAGCATTTTCAATCATTTTATTTATTTGCTGGATGTCATTGCTGAAATCGTTCCGGAGGCCTGGCTGGCAAGCTCCTGGCCGCCGGACTGCACGTCGGAAACCACTTCGGAAACCTGACTGCCCAGACCTTTGGTATCGGATTCCACTTTCGACACAACACCGGACACCGTACTGTTCAGATTTGCTCCGCTGGATGCGCCCGGCAAATACCGGCATCCGGAAAATGCGGAGATGATAAGAACTGTGATGATCAACAGGAAAACCATTTGTTTTTTCATATTGTCCCTCCTTTCTGTTTATATCTTCTCCATTTTTAAAATAAAATGCAGTCCATACGATTTCCTCATCGATGTACGGCCAAAAATAAATTTGTCACATTTTGTTACGTACCCTAAAAATGCAGAACTTCCGCCGAATATATAGTGGGAGGAATCAGCGATGACACAAGAAGAAATTAAAAAACTTGACAAAAAGATGCGTGCAATTTCAGATCCTTTCGGGAAAGGGTTCCCTTCCTTTCAAAGAATAGTTTGGGAAATGGCCGTAAAAAAGGATATTACCGAAGAAGCCGTACTGCGCGAATATCTTATCTGGAAGCGGAGCAAAAAATAATGCCGCCGAAAATCCGGACAGGCCATTGAAAGGCTATATTCTTCCTTTCATTCTCGCGTTTTCCGTATCGTCGGAATTTTCTCCTTCATTGAGGCTGTGGGCGTGTTCCATGGCCTCCGCCGCGCTGTTCCATTTGCTTTCCTGTTTCCAGGTTCCGGAATCCGTATAATATCCCACCGCCCAGATTCCCGGTTCGGATTTTTGATAAATATACATATCGCTGTCTGTTGTCCCTCCTTTTCTTTTATGGATGAAACCCTATCAGTTTTTCCATAAATTCCGGGAATATCGGCTGATGGATCAAATCGCCATTTTATATCGTGTCCGCCGACGCAAAAGAGGCTTTTTCGCTGCTGCGAAAAAGCCTCTTTTTTATTTTCATCCACTAAAATATCAAGCTGCAGATTTTGTTCCCTGATGGCCTGCGGTTTTCTTCTGTATCCAGCTGTACTCCAGAAAGCTGTAAATTACCGCAACGATCAGAATAACGGCGGCAGCAGCTTCACCCGGAATCTGATACAGCCCCGCCGTTTTGAACAGCCCCAAAAACAAAAACGACGTTAACGCAATGGTCATTGCCGGGGGATCGATATGTACATCGCCGTAATTGTACAAGCTTCTTGCCAGAAAGTCGCCCGCAAATGCCGCAAAAATTGCCGCTACGATTCCCCAGTACAGATTCCCGCTGGCAAGAACGGCATAAGACGCGCAAAGGGTGATATGGTGCGTCACCGGAACGGGTGCCCCAAACTGTGAGAAAATCAGGGAAACGGCCGAGATGCAGAAGCCCACAAAGGGTGCGGCCCCCGCCGTCTGCTGATTCTGGAGCATCTGATAGGTGACATAGGCGGAAAGGCCGCCCACCGCTACGGACAAAACTGTTTTTTCCGCGGCGGCCGTCATGTAGGGGACCCACGCCGTTTTCGCGAGGGGGCTGTATCTGCCGCCCAGCTTTTTGTCCTCTTCGGTGACCTTGCCGAACAGTTCTCCTGAAAACACGATTTTGGCAATGATCGCCGAAACGACCACGGTAAAGCCGCCTGCATCAATCTGGCCGGGCAGGGCCTGTCCCACACCGTAGGCGACAATGTACCCAAATACGCCGAACACGCCGCCCACCAGCGGCACACTGATCTTTTTAAGGCTCAGCAGCGGCAGGGAAATGTTTTTGCCCGAATCCAGCACCTTGATCTTTTTTGCAAACGCCGCGGCGCCCACACCCCCGGCAAAAGCGATGTTCGGGGCAAAGAACGGCCCGAACGCAATGACTCCCAAAAAATCAAACGGCACCCCGGCGCACGCTAAAGCAATCCCGATCAGGCCGGTAATACCGGTAAAGATAAACGCTTCCAGCGCACCGAGGATAGCGCCGAATACGCCGCCGCAGAAAGCCAGCACGACCATAATCAATGTCATTTTCAATCCTCCCAAAATTTTCATTCTCAACTGGTATCAATATCATTGATCCTGTTTCCGTTTCTGCCGTCAAACAGCGTAAACGGAAAATTTATTGATCATCTGCCCAATGTCAAACTTCTCTCCTTACCTCCTTTATGATTGATTAACAGTGAGACAGATCAATTGGAAAGGGTCTGAAACGTCTATAATATTAATATAATCTCTTATTATATTTTTATAATTATATAAATATTGCATATAACTTCTGTGATAATTTGATTTTATATTAAAATCAGATCGTTGTCAATAAGATTTCATAAAAATATATGATAATTTATTTGATTTATTGAGTATTATATAAATTTTATGCTAATAATTTTAGAGTATTGATAGGTTTTATAATAATTTTATATTATTTTTATGGTTGATTTACAGATTTCATGTCTGAATATATCGAATTGCGCTCGAAATCGGAATCCATTCCCTGATTCATCAGCAAATCTTGTTGTATTTCAGGCTATAATCTGCTATAATGACAAAAACGAAAACAGCATATTCATATAATCTTAAAATTATACTGCATTACAATTCCAGGAGGTTATTCTCGTGTTAAACGTAGATCGTCAGAAAAATATTTTGGACATGCTTTACCGGACAGGGTCCGTCAAGGTTTCCGAGCTGGCCGACCAGTTCGGAGTAGGAGCCGAAACGATACGCAGAGATTTGAAGGCGCTGGCCGCGGAATGGGATATCGAGCTGATTTACGGCGGAGCATATATGAAAAACGCCACAAACAGCATCAGTGTTCACGAGCAGACGATGGCGATGAAGCGCAGTGAAAACTATGAAGCAAAGCAGATCATCGCCCGAAAGGCCGCGGCCCTTGTTTCCCCGGGCGATACCATCGCGCTGAATTCGGGAAGCACGGTGGAGTATATCCTCGATTATCTGGCGGGAAAAACGCCGTTGAACATCATCACGCTGAACGTCAATGTCGCGTCCAAAGCGCTGGCTATTCCCGGCATCAACATTTATCTTCCCGGCGGAAGGGTGCGCAGCAGCTCGGGGATGACCGTCGGGCCGTCCTCCACGGATTTCATCGGCACGTTTACGATCGACAAATGTTTCTTCGGCGTATCGGCAATCAACCTTTCCCACGGGATTACCCACCCGGTCATGGAGGAAGTGGAAAGCAACCGCGCGCTGCTTTCCGTCTCCTCCAAAAATTATGTCGTTGCCGATTCCTCCAAGCTTGACAAACAGTCCCTTGTCCGAATGGCAAAGCTGGAGGAAATGGACGCGTTTATTGTGGACGACGTGTTCCCCCAGAATTACCGCAAATATATGGCGTTAAATGGGATTGAAGTCATCTAGACTGTTTTTCAAAATTTGAAAAAGCCTCCGGCCGCAGGTGCTAACCGTGCGGCCGGAGGCTTTTTCCATGATCGGAACTTTTAGGGGTAATTTATTTCAAGATTGAGGTGAAGTAAACAAGGTGATCCGTGCAGCCGTGTTTCACCAGCGCATCATAGGCATACGGGTCGCAGACGACCAGCTGCCGGTGGCTCGCCCTGTGGATTTCCTCCACACCGGCTTTATAGATTTTTTCAAGAATTTCCTGCTGCGCTCCAAAGGGAACATATTCGGCAGAAACCGGAGCCTGCCAGATAGTGACCCTGTTGGTGCGTTTGCCTCCCTGCACCAGAGGGACAAATTCCCAGCTGTTCGGGACGTCGCGCTCGCCGGGAACGCCGGACAGGCGGTTAAGGAGTCCGTCCATGCGCAGGTAGCGCGTGAAAAAGCTTCCGCCGTAAAGATATCCCTTGTCGACGGCAAGGCTGCCGCAAAGGGAAAGGATACTTTCCACGTGGAGATCATGGCGGATGCCGAGCTTATCGCACAGTGTCGTCAGCAGGTACTGGCTCTGTCCGCTCAGCGTAATGACCCTGCGCACGCCTTTTTCCTGCAGAGCCTGCACCAGACCGGAAAGATGCCGATACCCTTCGTCGATCAGCCCCGCGGCGAAATACTCAAAGCCGCCGAAGAACGGGCCGAACTGGGGCTGCACCGCAATTCCGCGCGATTTCAGGAAAACGCCCAGATCATACGCGCAGCGGGAAGTAAACGCAAAGGTGGCGTCATCCACGAAAAGGCATGTCGTGCTGCCGTCCGCAGCGGGGACGGCTTCCTTCCAGAGTTCGTACGCGTTTTCCCCGGCCTTTATGATATGCCCGTCATTCTTTTTCACGGTATCGTGAAGGGAAGCCACCGCGTCGGGCTTGAAATTCTGATTGACAAACAATTCCCTGAACAGCATCATGCACAGAAGGTAATCGTTCTGATCTTCCCCGAAATTCTGCCAGCGCTCTCCCTGTCCGGAAAGGATGGAAGAAAAAACAATGTCCGCGCCGTATTCCGAAGGCGGAAGCTGCCCGAGCCAGACGGCGCGCGCAATCTGGGCCACACGGGAAGGATAGTGGCACATTGCCCTCGCGGCAAGGTATTCGGGGCAGTAGCAGGCGCCCTGATCCATGTGGACCGACTGTCTGTCTATCTGAAAGCGGTATGCATCCAACGAAAACTCTCTCATAATCCAAGTACTCCTTTATTCAAAATGCCGTCCGGGTCCAGCGCGTCTTTGATCGCCTTCATCACCTTTACGCCGGCTGCGCCGTGCTCCAGGGGAAGGAATTCCGCTTTCGCCGTTCCCACGCCATGGTGATGGGAAACGTTTCCGCCATACTTCAGGCTTGTTTCCAAGGCAATGCGCAGGCAGTCAAGGTACCTCTGCTCGCCCGCCTTGTCGTCGCCGTTTGTCTTCGCGTGGAAAATGACATATACGCTCGCGCCGGTATGGTAGACATGGGAAAAATGACAATCTATCACTTCGCAGTAGGGAGCCAGCGCGCTGCGCATTTCCTTCCATACGGCCGCGATGGAATCCCACGGGGCGGCCACTTCAATGGCATCCGCCGTTCCGCCCTTTACCGCGTCATAATCAAGCATTTTTTTCGTGGAAAAGCGTGTGGCGAACCAGTCCTCCGCGATTTGGGAAGTCTTTGGCCGTCCGCCGCCCGCACGGCAGATTTCGTCCGTCAGCCGTTCCTCCAGCTCCGTCATTTCATCGATTCCCTCAAATACCAGGATCAGGAGGGCAAAGCCCTTTTCAAGGCCGTACTGGCTGATTTTCCCCTGTGCCTCCACCTCGTCGTACAGGCGGACGACCGCTGGGTGCAGGCCCTTCTGGACAAACCGGCGGATGGAGTCGAGCCCTTCTTCCGTAGTGGCAAAGGTATAGGCTTTGAAAATCCGCTTTTCCGCCACCGGAAAAATACGCATTTCAACGGAAGTGACGATGCCGTAAACACCCTCGCTGCCAAGGAAAAGCTGGTTCAGCTCCGGCCCGGTGGACCGCTTCGGCGCTTTGTGGGTGGAAAGAATGTCCCCATCCGGAAGGACTACCTCCAGAGAGGTGACCATATCGTCCATTTTGCCGTATTTTGTGGAGAACGTCCCCACAGCGCGGGTCGCAGCCATACCGCCCAGACAGGCGCTCTGAAAGGACTGTGGATATTGGCCGCAGGTATAGCCGCGCTCATTGAGCATATTTTCAAACTCGGCGCCCGAAAGGCCGCAGCCGCCCACGGCGGTCGCGTTGACCGGATTGATGGAAAAATGGCGGATGCGTTTGGTGTCAATCATGATCTGCCCGTCGTAGGGGATTGTTCCGCCCACGATGCCGCTGCCGCCGCCGTAGGGGATGACACCGATATGGCACTGTACGGCAAGCTTCAGGATTCTGCTGATTTCTTCGGTATCCGCAGGACGAAGAACGCCGTCGGTCAGATACGGATACGTTCCCTGAAGCATCCATTTATATTCGCGGGGATAACATCCGTGGGAATAAATCAGTCTTTCCTCAGGCTGTGTCAGTATTTCCGTTTGAGGACATTGCTCGGTTACTTTCTCAAAAAAAGCTGTTGTGTTTTTCTGCATTCAAATTCTTCCTTTCCTGCCATTGGTATTTCACTGGTAAATCGCTGCTCAAAGGGTAATGCTGCGCGCAGCTATGATATCCACACCTGTTCCCAGGATATTGGCGACAATGACGTCCCCCTGCCGGACGGGCGCGTCCACCACTGTTGCGTACAGCTGCTTCATGCAGTCCCGCAGCAGCTTCTTCGGCACGGCCTCCCTGCTGATCACCGGCAGGCAGCGCAGCCGCGAGCCCCGCAGCCCCACGGTGGTCGTAATCATCCTCTTGGGGTCCGTATACTCGTTCTTCGCGTATTCCTCCCCGCGTTTGCAGGTGTTCCCCTTCACTGTCAGCATGCCGCTGTCGTCGGTCAGCTCAATGGAGCAGCTCATCGGGCAGACAATACACACATATTGTTTTGTGGTCATTTTCCATCCTCCTTACCGCACGTCGACTGTCAGCGGACCGTCCAGCGGACCGTCCGGAACAAACCTGAGCGCAATCATTTCGGGCGGGTTTGCCACCCCGTAATGCGTGGATTTCAAAATCTTCCCGTTGCACACAATATCCGCCCTGACGTCCTTCATCGGCTTGCGGACGCGCAGATAAAGGTTGATTTCCTTTCCCCCGCAGTCCGCGCTCACGCGCTGGGGAAGAACAAAGCCCACATTGCTGCCCGCAACCGTATCGACCATATTTCCCTGCGCACTCTGACGGCGGATAAAGTCCGCCGCTCCCTGCGCGGCAATTTCGCCGGAGCGCGAAACATAATCCACCAGGTCAAACACGGCCACCACGTTTCCCGCGGCAAAAACGCCCGGAACCGAGGTCATCATCGTATCGTCCACAACGGGGCCGCGCGTCACGGGGTGCAGCTGCACCCCCGCTTTCCGGCTCAGCTCGTTTTCGGGGATCAGGCCCACGGACAGCACCAGAAGGTCGCACGGGATCACGCGCTCCGTCTCCCGGACGGGTTTCCCGTCCGATCCGACCAGCGCGACCGTCACCGCTTCCACCCGCTTGTTTCCGTGTATTTTCGTCACCGTGGTGGACAGGTGGAGCGGAATCCCGTAGTCGTCCAGGCACTGCACCTTGTTGCGGCGCAGTCCGCCGAGGGATGACATCACTTCGTAGACGCCTTCCACCTCAATGCCTTCCAGGGTCATGCGGCGCGCCATGATGAGGCCGATGTCGCCGGAGCCGAGAATCACCGCCTTCTTTCCGGGAAGGTAGCCTTCCATGTTGATGTAACGCTGCACGGAACCGGCTGTCAGGACTCCCGCCGGGCGGGAACCCATGATGCTGACCTGGGGGCGGGTGCGTTCCCGGCATCCCATGGCGAGGATGACCGCCTGCGCCCGGATTTCCAGCAGCCCTTCCTGCGCGCTGACCGCGTAAATTCTGCGGTCGTCCGTCAGCTCCAGGACCATGGTATCGCAAAGGACGTCGATGCCGCCCTCGGCAACCAGATCGATAAATTTCTGTGCATATTGACATCCGGAAAGCTGCTTTTTGAAACGGAGCAGTCCGAATCCGTCATGGATGCACTGCTGAAGGATTCCTCCAAGCTCGTAGTCCCGCTCGACCAGCAGAATCCGGTCCATTCCGAGTTCTCTCGCCTTTACCGCAGCCGCGAGGCCGGCCGGTCCTCCGCCGATCACGGCGATATCATACGAAAGTGTGTTCATTCTGCATTCCTCCCTGTATTCCGCGAAGGCCGGACCAGTATTTCAGAGCCCTTCCCTTTCAGGGTTACCTCCGAAGGGTCGAGCTTCCACTCGCGGGCCAGCAGTTCCAGCACACGGGAACCGCAGAAACCGCTTTGGCAGCGGCCCATGCCGGCCCGTGTGCGGCGCTTTACGGCGTCCATCGTCCGCGCGGGAATCTTACCGTGGACGGCGCGGAGAATCTCCGCCTCCGTGACGGTTTCACAGCGACAGATCACGCGGCCGTAAGCGGGGTTTTCGGCGATAAGCCGGTCGCGTTCCTCCTGCGTGCAGTCACGGAAAGCGGGTTCCGGCTTCCGGATGGGGTTGAACGCCGTGTTGATCGGGGCATTCGGATTCTGTCCGAGATACAGGCTTTCCACCAGCTCCGCGATTGCCGGAGCGGAAGCGAAGCCGGGGGACTGGATGCCCGCCACATGGATAAAGCCCTTGATTTTACGGGAATTCTGAATCACAAAATCCTCGCTGTAGGTCGCCGCGCGGTTTCCGCTGAAATAGGTAATGACGGACCTGGGGTCAATGCCCTTCGTCAGGTGCATTCCCTTTTCCAATATGAATTCCACGTCTTCCCTGTCAACGTCCCTGTCTTCCTTATCCGGCACCTCAAGTGCGGAGGGGCCCCAGAGCAGCGTTCCTTCCGGCGTTTCTTCCGGCCCGCCGCCCTTTGTATAATTGTTTGGGGCAACACCCGAAAAAGTATGGATTTTCCCCTTGTTTTCCTTATCGAAGATCACCAGCGCGCCGCGCCGCGGATGAATGGAATAAAAGCGGTCCCCCGCCATTTCCGCGATTTCGTCCGCGTAAAGCCCGGCGGCGTTGATGACACAGTCACACAAAATTACGCCCTGTGTGGTAACCACGCCCCGCACGCGCCCGTCCTCCGTCAGGATATCCACCGCCTCGCAGCCGAGGCGGAACCGGGCGCCGTTGTCCACCGCGTTTTCCGCCAGCGCAAGGGTGACCTCGTAGGGCTCCGCGTAGCCGGCGGAAGGAGTCCAGAGAGCAAACTGAACGCCGTCGGAAAGCCCGGGCTCCAGTTCCCGCGCGCGGTCCCCGCTGATGATTTCGATTCCCGGCACGCCGTTGGTCACGCCGTTGTCATACAGGCTTTCGATGGCCACCCGGTCCTCTTCCCCGAAGCCGCAGACAAAGGAACCGGTACGGTTGAACTGAAAGCCCAGCTGCTGGGCCCACTTGGTATATTGGGCGTTTCCCCGGACGTTGAGGCGGGCCTTCAGGCTGGCGGGCTTGGAATCATAACCGGAATGCACCATTCCGTTATTCGCCTTGGAGCTTCCCTCACAGAGGTCCTCTTCCTTTTCGAGCAGGAGGATGTTCACCCGGTACTGCGTCAGCTGCCTTGCGATGGCGCATCCCGTCACCCCGCCGCCGATAATCACTGCGTCCGCTTTGTCCACGACCCCCATCGCCCGGTACGGGGCGCTGTCCTTCCTTTTCAGGGGGACAGCGCCGGGGGCGGTCAGATCGCTGACCACATTATGTACACCGGGAAGCTTTGCCGCCATATGGCCGATATCGACAGCCGTCTGCCATGTTTTTGTACTGCCTTCAAGCGTGAGGATTCCGTCATCTTCAATACGGGCGGAGACTGCGCTGGGATCCAGATCAAATTTTTTCAGCCCCTCTGAAAAAGCGGCCAATATCTCCTGCTTATTTGCAGTCAAATCTCTCATCTCCTATTGTTGTCTCGTATTCTTCCCTTTGCTGTTTCCTTTGTTTTAATGCCGAATCCAGTTCGAGGAGCGTTTTACCGCCTCCTGCCAGTCGGAATACCGCTGACTGCGGTTTTCGTCCGTTATCTGACAGGTGAACGTCGCGTCGTATTCGACGGCCTTATCGAAATCGGATTCCTGCCACAGCCCCGCAAACAGTCCGGCCATTTCAGCGGCGCCCAGGCTGGTTGCTTCCACAGACGCCGGGCGGTCCACCCTGCAGTCGAGGATATCCGCAAAGAATTGCGCGAGCAGATTGTTGCGGGAAGCGCCTCCGTCGATTTTGACATTCGTCATTGCGGTTTTCGTGTACGCGCCGATAGAGTCCGTGATGTCCTTGATGCTGAACGCGATCGCTTCCAGCGTGGCGCGGCAGATGTGCGCTTTGGTGGTGCCGCGGCTGATGCCGATAATCATACCGCGGGCGAACGGGTCCCAATACGGCGCACCCAGTCCCGTTAAAGCCGGTACAAAAAAGATTCCGTTGGAATTTTCAACGCTGCGCGCAAGGGTTTCCGATTCCCCGGATTTTTCGATAATGTTCAGCCCGTCGCGCAGCCACTGGATAGCGGAGCCTGTCACGGCCGCATAGCCCTCCATCGCATACTGCGTTTTGCCTTTGATTCTCCACGCGATCACGGTGTTGATGCCGCCGTCAAGCACCACGCATTTTTCCCCGATGTTCACATCCAGGAAAGAGCCGGTGCCGTTTGTCAGCTTTGCGGTTCCCGCGGTACGGCAGCCCTGCGCGTAAAGCGCGGCGTGCTGGTCGGCAATACAGCCGCCGATCTGAATGGGCCCTCCGAACAGTTCGGGTTCCGTCATGCCGTAATCCCCGGAGTCGTCCGTCACGGTGGGATAGATGGAAACGGGAACGCCAAGGTAATCCAGAAATTCCTTGTACCACTCGCCGGTCTCCAGATTGAGGCTGCCGGTCACGGAAGCGTTGGAATAACTGATGGCATGCGTTCTGCCTCCGGTCATTTTCCAGACCAGCCAGGTGTCGATCGTACCGAACAGCGCTTCGCCGCGGTCGACCTTCTCCTTTACTTCCGGTACGTTTTTCAGAAGCCATTCCAGTGAAAGGGAAGAATAAACGGGCGCGATTGTCCAGCCGGTCGCTTTTTTGGCTTTTTCTCCCCATTCGCTCGCGTTCAGCTCGGCGCACCGAGGACCGGTACGGCTGTCCTGCCATACAATCGCCTTGTACAGCGGCTTCCCCGTCGCCTTGTCCCAGACCACGCTTGTGGCCCTCTGATTGGTGATGCCGATGGCGGCGATATCCGCCGCTGTCAGCCCCGCCTGCTCCATGGCCAGTTTACAGTGCTTCATGCTCTTCTCGTAGATCTCTTCCGCGTCGTGCTCCACTCTTTCCTCACTGGGGGTGTACTGGGTAAACTCTTCGTAGCTTTGCGCCACAATATTCAGCCCTTGGTCGAATATCAGTGCGCGGGTTCCGGTAGTGCCTTCATCGATGACCATTACAAAACTTTTCAACACAAACAACTTCCTCTCTTTATATAATCCGCAAAATAGCGACAATGGAAGCAAAACAGATCGATCATGTGCAAATAATGTGGTTTTAGAGAGTTTATTATTAAAATAATGTTGGTTTATGACAACATAATATCAATATTATATTGCATTGTCAATAGAGAAACCGTGAATTATTGAAAAAAATAAGGAGAGGCTATTTTACAGGGCGGAAATCCCACAGGAAGCGGCGGGACATTCCCGCCGCGGCGTATTGAAATGTGCCTTAAGATAGGATAGAATGATTTTAATGTGATTTTAATTTTTGACAAATTCCCTTTAAAGTTTTATTTGTTAGAATTCAAGCATGCTCGGCTGAGAGAAAACCGATCGTGAAATAAATGATTTGCATGAGGGATTCCAACAAACTAACGAAGGAGAAATTTTTATGACTACACTGGAGCAAGTAGAAAAACTGCGCGAAAAGGCAAACGTAAGCTATGACGAGGCAAAAGCGGCATTGGACGCGACAAACGGCGACCTGCTGGAAGCACTGATCTATCTGGAGAAACAGGGAAAAGTGACGGCCCCGGCCGGCGGCGGCTACTACAGCAGCGCGAAAACCGAGGACCAGAATCCGGCGGCGGGCGCGGAACCGGGCCGGGCGTATGCAGACCCGAAATATAATAGCGGAGAATCCTTTTCTTCCCTGATGAGAAAGTTCGGGAGATTTCTGATGAAGATTGTCCGCATAGGCAACACCAACTATTTTGAAGTCCTGAAGGGGCCGGAAAGCAAAGCGTGCATCCCGGTTTCCGTTCTCGCGCTTCTTCTCATCTTCGCGTTCTGGGTGACCATCCCGCTGATGATCGTGGGGCTGTTCTTTGGCCTGCGCTACCGCTTCAGCGGCCCCAATTTCAGCGGTGACACGGTAAACCACGCTATGGACAGCGCTGCGGACGCCGCGGAAAGCATCAAGAATTCCATCAACCAAAAATAACGGGAAACGGCAGGACTGACAATGGGTGCGAACATACTGATTGTTGAGGACGAAGAAAAAATCGCCCGCTTTGTCGAGTTGGAGCTCGGCTACGAGGGCTATGCCACAACGAAAGCATTTGATGGAAGAACGGGGCTCGAGCTTGCCGAATCCGGCAGGTTCGACCTCGTTCTGCTGGATATCATGCTGCCAAAGCTGAGCGGAATGGAGGTGCTGCGCAGACTGCGCCGGACCTCCTCCGTGCCGGTGATCATGCTGACGGCGCGCGACAGCGTGATGGATAAGGTCTCCGGGCTGGACAGCGGGGCGAGCGATTATATTACCAAGCCCTTTGCCATTGAAGAGCTCCTCGCAAGAATCCGCACCGCGCTGAGAAAAACAATGCCGCAGCAGGAAAGCACGGTGCTTTCCTGCTGCGGCGTCACGCTGGATACTGCGCGGCGCACCGTTACGGTGAACGGCACGCCCGTGGAACTGACCAAAAGGGAGTTTGACCTTCTTCATTACCTGATGAAGAACAAGGGACTGGTGATTTCCCGCGAAACACTGCTCGAAAACGTCTGGGGCTTCGATTTCACGGGCGAGACCAACGCCGTCGACGTCTATGTGCGGTACCTGCGCGGAAAAATCGACGATGTCTTCGGGCTGAAACTGATTCAGACCGTCAGAGGAGTGGGGTATGTCATCAAAGATGAACAGTGAGCCGGCCAGCCCCGCCAGCCGGCTGGGCGACAAATTTAAATTCTCCATTGTCCTGAAGCTCAACGCGCGGCTTTTCCTGCGCGTCCTCAGCCTGTTTCTCACCCTCGACATCCTTCTGTGCATTCTCTGCGCGACGGGCCTCGCCATGCTTAGCGAGCAGTCGGCTGGAAATGCCGCCGAAATTCTGAGCAAAAACGGGCTGCCCCCGCAGTCGGATCGGGCATGGCTTGCCGAGGCGGGAATCGATGTATCGGTAAATCAGGGAAAGCCGGAGGGGATTCGGTTCGCAATCCCCGGCTTTCTGCAGAGCCGCTTTTCAAAGCTGACAGCGAAAGGCGTGCGCAGCATTGTGTTTCCGGCTGCACCCGGGATTCCTTTCGGGAAATATCTGGAGGGCGCCGTTTACAGGGTTTCGGCCGAAATCAGCGGGCAAACCTACCTGATTTCCGTCACAAACGCCGCCGCCATCCGGATGATGGAATCCGCCTTTCTCATTTTTGTCGTGCTGGAACTGCTCCTGCTTCTGGGAGGGATTTCCCGCGGAGCCAGAGTGATACGGAGAACCCTGCGGCCGATCGAAGAACTGGCTGAAACCGCGAGGAACCTCAACACCGGCGACGCGCTCACTCCCGAACAGCTGGAAACGCTGGCGGGCAAGCTGGACGGAATCAACGCCGCCAGACTGGACACACGGATTGCGGTGGGTGAAACGCAGAACGAGCTGAAAACGCTTGCATCCGCCATCAACGGGATGCTGGACCGGATCAACGAGTCCTACCGGTCCCAGGTGCGTTTTGTTTCGGACGCGTCCCACGAGTTAAGAACGCCGATTTCCGTGATTCAGGGCTACGCAAACCTGCTGGACCGCTGGGGAAAAAACGATGCGAAAACCTTGCAGGAATCCATCGACGCCATTAAGGACGAAACCGCAAACATGAAGGCGCTGGTGGAACAGCTTTTATTTCTGGCCCGGGGCGACAACAACACCATGGCTCTTCAGATCGAACGGTTCGACCTGTCCGCCCTTGCCGCGGAGGTGCTTCGGGAAACACAGATGATCGATTCGGGGCACGAGTACGAATCCCATCTCTCCCCCGTTTTCATCAACGCGGACGAGGGGCTGATCAAACAGGCGCTGCGGATCCTGACGGACAACGCCATCAAATACTCCCCCGTCGGGAAAAAGATTACGATCTCCGTTTCCGGTGAAGAAGGCCGCGCCAGGCTGACGGTACAGGATGAAGGCATCGGAATTCCGTCCGAAGCGGTCCCCCGCATTTTTGACCGCTTCTACCGCGCCGACGAATCCCGCGCAAGGGCTACGGGCGGAACGGGGCTGGGGCTGTCCATCGCGAAATGGATCGCGGAGCGCCACGGGGGGCATCTGGAGGTTCTGAGCCGGGAGGACATCGGCACCCGCATTTCCATGATCCTTCACGCCGCCGCGGAAAAATAGGCAAAGCTAAGGCCTGATCCCCAACGGAGGGTTCAGGCCTGTTTTTATATCAATCCGAAACAGGATGGTTAAATTTCATCAGTATTTTTATTATATAATGAAAGAAATAAAAATTCAAGAGAAAAATTCAATATTAGTAATTATTATTATTTTATACAAAAGAGGATGCTTTTTCCCATTTAAAATCTACCTTTTGCGTATAGATTAAATACCAATAACAGGCTATACTATAGTCACAGAAAAAAATGAATCGACAGGAGGTTCTTATTATGAATGAAAAGAATATAAATAAAAAATTGAGTCCGGCTCAGGAAAATAACTACGGAAAGTCGGTTTACCGTCAGGACGAATACGAAATTCCGGATGAAATCAGCTGCTCCATGGAGTTTTCCAACGGCTGCATCGGCGAATAAGCGGAGGGGATTCCTCCCACTATTACGAAATTGACAGGTACATCAGAAAGGCAGAGATTGTATGGAAAGGGATTTTATGGAAGCCCTGAAAAAGCGAAGGTCCTATTACGCAATCAGCAAAGAAAAAGTTCTCTCCGATGAAGAGATTGTCAGCCTGGTTGAGGATGCCGTGAAATACACCCCCAGCGCTTTCAATTCGCAAAGCGCACGCACGGTCGTTCTTTTCGGCAAGGAACACGACAAGCTTTGGGATACCACAATGGAAATATTAAGAAGCATTGTCCCCGCGAAGAATTTCGCATCTACGGAAGAGAAAATCAATTCCTTCCGCGGCGGATACGGCACCATTCTTTACTTTGAGGACCAGAGCATTGTTACCGGGCTGCAGGAGCAATTCCCGCTTTATAAGGATAATTTCCCGGTCTGGTCGCTGGAATCCTCGGGTATGCTGCAGCTCGTCATCTGGACGGCTCTTGAGTCCAGCGGCTACGGCGCAAGCCTTCAGCACTACAACCCGCTGATCGACGAAAAAGTCGCCGCAGGCTGGAACATTCCGAAAGGCTGGAAGCTTCTCGCACAAATGCCGTTCGGCAAACCCACCGCTTCCCCCGATGAAAAGACCTTCCTTCCCCTTGAAGACAGAGTCAAAATATACAGATAACACACAAAAAAAACAACGCCGGTTTTCCGGCGTTGTTTTTTTGTGTTCCGTTACTGGATTTTTCCGCCCTCAATCACCACGTCATCCGCGGCGACGGAGTCGCCGTAGGCTGGTTTCAGTGTGGCGTCATAGGCCTCGTGAATGAAGTTTTCCTTGCCCAGTGCGGTCAGCTCATTGTTGACCCAGTCAAGAAGCTCCTTGTCGCCCTTCTTCACTGCGGGCGCGATCGTGTCCTGTTCGCCCAGCGAGGAAACGCCGACCGTATAGCCGCTGTTTTCTCTCGCCCAGGCAAACAGCAGGGTGTTGTCGTGCGCAAGAGCGGCGCCGCGGCCGTCCTTCAGCGCCTGAAAAGCCTCGGTATTCTGGTCGTATTTCAGCAGTTCGATATCCGGATAGTTTTTCGTGAAGTACGTTTCCGCCGTCGTTCCCTTGTTGACGATCAGCTTTTTGCCCTTGAGCTGGGAGACATCGGTAATCTGGCTGCCGTCCGGAGAAACCACGCCGAGCGCGACCTTCATGTACGGATTTGCGAAATCGACCTTCTCTTTTCTCTCGTCCGTTACGGTAAAGTTGGCCATAATCAGGTCCACCTTGCCGGACTGCAGATACTCTACGCGGCTCGCGGCTTCCACAAGGACAAATTCGACCTTGTTTTCGTCACCCAGAAGGTCTTTTGCAAAGCGCTTCGCAATGTAAACGTCAAATCCCTGATTTTTTCCCTGAGCGTCGACATACCCGAAAGGAGGTTTGTCGCTGAACACTCCGACCTTGATTTTTCCGTTCTGCTTAATGGTTTCCAGCGAGGACTTCTGAGTCCCCTGCTGGGAGCAGCCCGCAAATGTTCCCAATGCCAATACGACCGCCAGCACGGCGGCAAGAATTCTGCCTGTCTTTTTCATAATTAACCCTTCTCTTCATCAAAATTAAAAATATTCAGAAACTGTTTTGCCCTGTCGGTTTTCGGATCGGTAAAAAAGAGCTCCGCATTGGATTCCTCTACAATCTTCCCTTCGTCAATAAATACGACCTTATCCGCGACCGCTCTGGCAAAACCCATTTCATGGGTAACAATCACCATCGTCATGCCCTGCTTCGCAAGGCCGAGCATCACGTCGAGCACCTCGCGCACCATTTCGGGGTCGAGCGCCGCCGTGACTTCGTCGAACAGCATTACCTCCGGATTCATACACAAAGCGCGCACGATGGCCACACGCTGCTTCTGTCCGCCGGAAAGCTGGCGGGGATACGCGTTTTTTCTGTCCAGAAGCCCGATGCGCTCCAACAGTGTTTCCGCCTGCCGCCGGGCTTCTTCCCGGCTCCTCTTCTGCACCTTCAGAGGGCCGAGCAGAACGTTTTCCAGAATCGTCATATGCGGGAAAAGATCATAGCTCTGAAAAACCATCCCGATTTTCTGCCGGACCAGATGCCACTGTGTTCCGGCGGAGGAAATAGACTGACCGTCAAGGCTGATCTCCCCCGACTGTATCGGCTCAAGGCCGTTGATACATCGCAGCAGAGTGCTTTTCCCGCAGCCGGAAGGCCCGAGAATGACGACGACCTCGCCCTTGTGGACCTGCAGGTCGATCCCGCCCAGCACGGTTCTGTCGTCGTAGCTTTTATGAAGCTGTTTGATTTCAAGAAGAATATCTTTCTCCATTTTTTACCTCCTCAGGACTGCCATTTCCGTTCCAGCCGTTTGGACAGGAGCGAAACAGGATAACAGACTGCAAAATACAGCAGGAATATAAAGCCGTATATCCAGAAGGATGCCGTGGGCACCTCTAAAATGGACCGCTCGATAATCTGCTGGCCCACCTTCAGGACCTCCACCACCCCGATCAGCACCACCAGCGAGGTGGTCTTGATCATGCGCGTCGCAAGGTTGATCGCGGCGGGCAGCAGACGCCGCACGGTCTGCGGAATAATGACATAGCGGTAAATCTGCACGTTGGTCAGCCCAAGGGCGGCGCCGGATTCCCTTTGATGTTTCGGCAGGGATTCCACCGCGCCGCGGACAATGTCCCCCATTTCCGCCGTGCCCCAGAGGGAAAAGACCATGATGGAGACGACCTCTCCGCCCAGCTCCAGGTTCAGGGTAAAATAGAAGATAAACAGCCACACAAGAATCGGAATGATGCGCACCGCTTCCAGATAAACCCGGCAGACGGAACGAACAGCCTTCCATTTCGACGTCATCACAATGCCCAGTACAATCCCGAGAACGCCGGAGATCAGAACGGAAACCAGCGCGATCCGCGCCGTTACCAGCAGCCCATTCAGCAGGCGAAGAAGGTTCGCGCCTTCAAAAATAACGTTAATTCCCGAACTGGCCATAACGCACCTTCCTTTCCAGAGCGGACAGAAGCAGGGATACCGGCAGCAGAAGCAGCAGATAGAACAGCACAAGCAGGGTAAGCGCCTCCGTAGTCGAATAATACATGCCGATCAGGTCCTTGGCGACAAACATCAAATCCGGCAGCGCCACCGCGCTGACGATCGACGTCTCTTTCATCAGGAAAATCGCGTTGGCTTCCAGCGCGGGCATGGAAACGGAAAACGCCTGCGGGAAAATGACATAGCGGACCAGCTGCGCGCGGGAAAGGCCGATGCTGAGCCCCGATTCGATCTGGGTCTTCCCCACTGCCTCCAGTCCGCTGCGGAACGCTTCCGCCATATAGCTTCCGCCCAGAAAGGTCAGCCCCGCAACCGCGCAAAGCTCCGCTTCCAGCTTCAGCCCGATCTGCGTCAGTCCGTAATACAGGAAGAACAGCTGTATCAGCGACGGGGTATTCCTGGAAAACTCAATATAAACCTTCACAATGGATTTCAGCACGCGGACCCGGTAATAAATCGCCAGGCTGCAGAGGAAACCCACCAAAAGCGACAGTGCAATTGCCCACACGGAAATGGTCAGCGTCAGCTGCGCCGCTTTCCAATAGAGAGGCAGGCTCTGTACAATAAAGCCGAAATTCAATAAAATCCGCCTTCCTTTTGTGATTTAGCCGAAAAGCTTCAATGCTTTGAGAAAATCCGGGATACCGGCTTCAAAGCTGATCCCGAAACAGAAATCCGAACCCGCCGCCCAGGTCCGGCGGATCCCTTCCACCGTAAAGTCGGCGGCGATCCGGGCCGCCTTCACAAGCGGGAAATCATTGAGAAGCGCGGCGAACAATGCGCTTGCGAAAACATCCTCCGCCCCGCGGCAGTCGCCTTCCGTACAGTCGGAAAGGACATAATCGATTTCTCCGTTTTTCGTGTCATAGGCCGCGGCGCCCGGATGGGCCGCGTCAAAGCAGACGCCGGTCAAAACAATTTTCTCCGGGCCAAGCCCGCCCAGCTTCTTTAAAATACTGTCAACATAAACTCTTTTGTACGGCCCTTTCAGGTAGGGTTCGTTCAGCAGCAGAGAGGCTTCCGTCAGATTCAGCACGAGGATATTCGCTTTGCCGCAGAGGTTTCTCATCTCCGACGGGAACGTGCCGTCCAGGTGCGGATACAGCTTTCCGCCGTCCGCCATGTCAGGGTTCACAAGAACGGGCGCATCTTCCTTCCGAAACCCACCGATCAGGGCGGATACGGCTTTTACCTGTTCCGGGGAGCTCAGATCACCGGTACAGATTCCGTCAAATTTCAGCCCAAGGCTTTTCCAGTGCTCCTGAATTTTGGGGATATCCCCCGCAAGGCCGCGATATGTACCGTCCGGGAATCCGTCCCTGCGGGCGGACAGCACCGCGGTGGGAAGCACGGCCGTTTCGATTCCCGCCGCCGAAAGGATGGGCAGCGCAGCCGTCAGCAGGCCTTTCCCGAAGCAGGGCAGATCATGGATCGCCAAAGCCCTCTTCCGGGGTCTTTCCCTTGCTCCGGTTTGATCAGTTCGTCTAAACAGGGTGTTTATGAATTGGGACCGCATCTTGCCACCGCCTCGCGTCTATATTAAACATATATTTTTAGTAGTTATTATATGCGCTATCCTCTCTTTTGTCAACAGGAAAACCAAGATTCCCTGAAAATGACGATGTGTGGGAAGATCAGGAAAACCGGATTATTTCCCGAGCGACATAAACTATTAATAAATTTTTAACAGAATAAGATTGAAAATGGGATATAATATTATTTACAGCATCTACAGTTGATTCTGCAACAAGTTTGCGTTTCTCCCCCGCCTTCGGCGGGGGAGAAACATGTTCTGTCTCTCAAACTGAAATGGAATCGCTGTAATCGTATTTTCCAGCAAACGGAAGAGTTTGAAAACAGAGAAGGTTCATGATCGCACGGAAGGGGATATCAATTCATGAATATCAGAACAAAATCGAAAGCGAAAAAAGGAATCGTTTGCGCGGCGGTTCTTTGTCTGGCCGCCCTGCAGGTCACATCGGCAAGCCCGGTGCAGGCCCTCGGCGCTCCGGATATTTCCATCAGCACGGCGTCCTCTCTGGTGGATGAGATCAAAACCACCATCGCGTACGGACTCACCCAGAAGGAATTTATATACACCGATCAGGCCGGCAAAAGGCTGACCTGCTTTACCATGGAGTATAATCCGCAGCAGGCCGGCGTGACCCTTGCGGCGGGCACTCCGCACGACGGAACGAAGATCGGCCTGGCCACCGTACGGGATCAGGCAAGCGCCGCGGTTCAAAACGGAAAACAGGTGGTCGCCGCCATCAATGCGGATATGTACAATATGAGCACGGGCGATCCGTGGGGCGTAGTGGTCAAGGACGGAGCCGAAATCCACTCCTATGCGCCGGTGCGCACCTGGTGGAAGTTTTTCGGCGTTAAAAAAGACGGCTACCCGATTTACGGCGACCGCCAGACTTACGAAGCCAACAAGGGAAATATTCAGCAGGCGCTGGGCATTCACAGTATTCTGGTCGACGGCGGCATCGTCGTCAACACGGACCTGACTGCCACGCTTGCCCCCCGCAACGCCGTAGGCGTGCGCAGTGACAATTCCGTTTTCTTCCTGCTGGCGGACGGCAGAAAGGACCCGTATTCCCACGGACTGACACTGCAGCAGACCGCGCAGCTTATGAAAGACCTGGGAGCGGTGTGGGCCGGCAACCTGGATGGCGGCGGCTCGTCCACCCTGATGACCAGGACCCCCGGAGAAACCGCGCTGACCGTAAAGAACCATCCTTCCGACGGATGGGAGCGCGCCGTAGCCAATTCGTGGCTCTTCCTCGCCAATCCGAAGCCGGACGGCGTCTTTGTCTCCGCCGCGCTGACGCCTTACGACAAAACCTATTCCCCGAAATCCATCGTTCCGATCACAGCGAAGGGGCTGGATTTCTCGGGCGCTCCGACCGCCCTTCCCAAGAGCGGGTTAAGCTGGGCGCTGTCCGATTTCAGCTTCGGCAGCATTGACCAAAACGGTGTTTTTTCCTCCAACGGCCAAGAGGGGCAGGTACAGGTACAGCTTTGGTACAACGGCCGGATCGTCGGTTCCACCTACGTTGAGATCGCCACACCGGACAATTATGTCTCCGTCGGCACCGTCTCCCCGAACGCCGGGAAAGACGCAGGCCTGACGGCCACCTATCAGGGACGCGAGGTCATCCTGACCATGAATAAATCGAACTGGTAATTTTCAGACACAAAAATGCTGTCCCGGTTAAAAACCGGGACAGCATTTTTATCGGGAAAACGTCAGTTTCCGTATCCGCTCTGCCCTTCTTTGCCGAATTTCGCTCTGGCGCTCTCGGCCTGAGGGTCGTGCTTGATGTGCTTCTTATCCGTTTTTGCCTGTTTCTTATCGCTGCCGCTTTTCTTGTCCTTCTGTGTATGGCTCATTGAAATCCCCTTTCCGCCTTATTCGTACTCGATTTTAAAGCCGGTGTGTTCAATGCAGTCCTTGATCTCCTCTTCCGTCGCGGGTTCATTGTACTCCACCTTGACCGAACCGGTCGTCAGGTTCACGCCGACTTCCTGGACTCCCCTGATTTTATCCAGCGCGTTTTTGATTTGGGTTTTGCACTCTTTATTCTGAATTCCCGATACGCTGCAAAGCATCGTATTCATTTTTTCTCCCCCTCGTTGTTGTTCTTTTCATGCCTGCCGTCATGCATGCCCAGTTTGCGGCCGTCTATCATCCCGGCGTCCGCATTTTCCCTAGGTTTCATCTTTCTCAGCTCCGGGTTGCTCTTTTCCCGGTCTTTCCTTCTGTTTTTGTTATTGTCCATCTTTTTTCCCTTCCCGTTATGGTATTGTGCCGCCTATTTAGTATTCATGGAATGAAAAAATTTATACAGGTGCTCCGGAACACAGAAAAGCCGCATTGCACCAACCAATGCGGCTTCACATAGGATACTGTTTTAAAATACAGCTACTTTACAGTGATCAATTCATATTCCCGGCTGCCCAGACCGATTTTTACTGCGTGATCGATGCAGCTGTTCCAGTTGGTTTCCGGATGCGTGTCGGTAAAATGGTCGTGATGGTCGTGCGGTTTCTTCGACAGGAGGCTGCCGCTGAGGACGGGCTGGCGGTTGACCGCGTCGGCACAGGCGACATCCAGCGCCACCGGGTCAAAGGAAGCAAACATCCCGACATCCGGAACGATCGGGATATCGTTTTCGGGGTGACAGTCACAGTACGGGGAAACATCCACCACAAGACTGATATGGAACTGCGGACGGTCCTTTAAAACAGCGTACGCGTATTCCGCAATTTTGCAGTTCAGAATATCGTTCGTTTCGTCGCCCATGGGATTTACCGCGTCGAAATTACAGGCGCCGATGCAGCGGCCGCAGCCGACGCACTTATCGTGGTCAATCTGCGCCTTTTTGTTTTCATCAAAGGAAATCGCGTCGTGCGCGCAGTTTTTGCGGCACATCCCACAGCTTCTGCAAAGCTCTTTATCCACAATCGGCTTGCCCGCGCTGTGCATTTCCATTTTTCCCGCACGGGAACCGCAGCCCATTCCCACATTTTTCAGCGTGCCGCCGAAGCCGGTGGACTCATGGCCCTTAAAATGGGTCAGGGTGAGGAAAATATCGGCGTCCATCATCGCGCGGCCGATTTTGGCTTCCTTGACGTATTCGCCGTCGATCGGGACCAGGGCCTCGTCGGTTCCTTTCAAGCCGTCCGCAATGATCGCATGACAGCCGGTCGCGAAGGGGTTAAAGCCGTTTTCATACGCCGCGTCAAGGTGGTCGAGCGCGTTCTTCCTTCTGCCCACATACAGGGTATTGCAGTCGGTCAGAAAGACCTTTCCGCCCTGCTCTTTAATGAGGTCCACAATGACCTTCGCGTAATTCGGGCGCAGGTACGAAAGATTGCCCGGCTCCCCGAAATGAATTTTGATGGCCGTATATTTGTCTTTGAAATCAATGGATTCCATTCCCGCTTTTTTAACCAGCTTTTCCAGCTTTTGCAGCAAATTGCAGCTTTGTGTCGCGCTGAAATCCGTAAAATATACTTTTGAAGCTCCCATATTCTGTTCTCCTTTTCAGCTTAACGCGGCCTGATTCCTCTGCCGCAAGGCAGATTAAGCAGGACCGATTTTCATTCATTATAGCATAAGTTTTTTCAGAAGGGAAACATTCTCTCCGCGGAAACCGGAAGGAGCTCCCCCGTACCCCTGCTCCCGCCGCGGCACAAAAAACAACCGGAGATTCATAATATATAAAGATTTCATTAAGAAATTAAAAAAATTACACAATTCAACAAAATTCTATCATTATTTTTTCGAAAAATCCGATACAGAACATAGAATTGAATTGCAAAAAGGAGACATTTTATGTTAACACCGTATCAATTATCTGAAAATTCTACGAGCGGACAGTTCCTGCCATTCAGGCTGGACAATGAAATTTTTGCAATTGAAAGCATGTATGTAACGGCTATCTCCAAAATGCTGATGATTTCTCCCCTGCCCGGCACCCCGGAATACTGCAAGGGAATTGCCAAAGTAGAGGGAAAGCTCCTTCCGGTCATCGACATGCGCTTAAAATTGCGCAAAAACTGCATCCCCTACAATGATGAGACACAGATCATCATGGTCAATCTGGAAGGGGCACAAAGCGGGCTGATCGTAGACACACTGGCGGAGGTTCTGACCGTAAGCCCCGGATGCCAGGACGGGTATGAGGAATGCCTTTCAAAATCGAATCCGTATTTTAAGGGCATCATAAAGGTCAGCGGCAGCCCGGCAATGGTTCTGGACTGCAAAAAGATACTGATGGAAGACGGTATATTCGATCTGGCCCAGCTTGTCTCTTAAACATCCATACAGAACAGCGGCGGAAAATTCCGCCGCTGTTTCTGATAAGGAAAGCCGGTGTTACCGGCGCTTTGACCTTCTGAAAAAGTACCACGCACAGAAAACAACCAGGGATACGGCGACGACCGCGATCGCAGCCATCGAGTAAGTATCCACATACCGTACCACCGTTTCCCAGGAAGCGCCGAAAAAAGCCCCCAGATAAACCAGAACGACATTCCACAGAAACGTTCCCAGCGCGGTCAGCAGCAAAAACATCCCCATCCTCATTTTTGCCATTCCGGCAGGGATGGAAATAAGGCTGCGCACGACGGGAATAAACCGGCAGAAAAACACTGTAAACTTTCCCCGCCGGGCAAACCACGCTCCTGCGTGGTGGACGTCCTCCCTTTTTAAATGAAGGACTCTCCCCAGCTTGCCGCCCAGCAGACGCTCCAGCCGCTGCGGGCTCATCAGCCTGCCCACGCTGTACAAAACCACGGCGCCCAGAACGGAGCCAATGGTCGCCGACAGCACCACGCCCCATATTTTCAGGTCCGTTACCGTGGTCATGAATCCGCTGAAGGTCAAAATCACCTCCGACGGAATGGGAGGAAATATATTTTCAACTGCAATCAGCAGTGCAATTCCAAAATAGCCGTATTGGTTGATAATCCCTATGATCCAATCCTGCATTTAATCAAACTCCTTGCCTCACCTGAATTCCTATCATTTTTCGGACATGGCATCCGCCGCCGTCAATCGGGAAGATATTTCTTCCCTCCGAAATAAACGAGCACGCTTCCCAGAAGAATATTAAGATAATAGCTTGAAAATCTCCAAAGGGTAATTCCCGGAATGATATACGGGCCGAAAAATTCCCGGAAGAAGAGATAGAAGCCTCCCTCCGCACCGCCGGAAGAACCCGGCAGCGGAATGAACGACGCGGCCATCATGACAAAAGTGTCCGCCGCGACCATAGTAAACACCGGCTCCCCCTTCAGGTTGAAGCTGCGGTAAACAAAGAAGGATAAGAGGCTGGCAATCGTAATCTGAATCAGCGTGAGAAAAATCGTGATCGCATACAGGGCGTAATTTTTCCCGAAAATTTTGGAGCTGTCGTGGAAAACAAGAAGCTGGCCGTGCACCTGATCGTAAAATTTCTGGGAAAGCTTATGAAGGTGTATTTTGTCCATAAAGCGGACAACCGCCCGCAGGATCAAATCGGTAAGCCTTTCATTCATCATAAAAACCAGCGCAAACAAAATAAAAAGGCTGTTTGTAACCAGCCCGAAAACGGCGATCACGGCAAAATTACTTACTTTAGTCTGAAAATAATTCAGCTCAAACGCCACCAGAATGAAGGAGTACACAAACGTAACCCCATGATGGATCAGGGACTTTACGGTCACGATGGAAGTAGCGGCGCCTGTTTCCATTCCCATCTTTGTCATACAGTAGACTTCCATTGGCTCCCCCGTCCCGAAAGGGGCAAGGGCACTGTAAAAAATTTCGACCATGCCGATATAAAGCGATTCTCCCAGGGTCCATGCTTTGTCAAGATGGTTGCAGAGCAGATGAAGCACATATCCCTCCAGAAACCATCCGGCAAGCACCCCCACCAGAATCCAGAGAAGCCAGATCGGCTGAAGCTCCGAAAGAACATGCCCCATACTTTTCATACCGTCTTCGGTAAACAGGAAGAAAGCAAGGATTCCTATTGAAAGTAAAATGGTCGCCGCCGAAAAAATATTTTTGGCAGTTGCCGATTTTTTTTGATTCTGCATGGCATCCCCTTCAGATTTGAAATACTGTCTTCTATCATTAATCATAGCATGAGTTTATATTATACAACAGAAAGTCTTAAAAAAACAGCGTACATTTATAAACAATACATTAAAACTTTATGTACAAGCTTTTATTTACGCCAAAACCGGCTGCAGGAAGCCATTAAAGCAGCTTTTCAGCCAATTTAACAGCTCCCTGCAGTCAGAGGCATCAGGCGCGTTTTAAAAGCGTCATCCATTTCAGCAGGTCGAAGCTGCTGCCTGAACCGAAGATCCGGGTGTTCAGGGCGCTGACCGTCTTCAGCTCAAAAAATCCGGCGATGCGGTCAAACGACGCGTCGTCCATCTTTTCCAGCTTGCGCCTGAGCGCCAGCGAATGGTTGTAGTTGGAGAACAGGGGCTTTGCCAGTTCGCCGTAGCGCTCGATTGAGCAGATATCGTACGCGGCGTAGACGCCGGTTAAAACGGACGTAAACTGTCCGAAGCCGAGCCCCGGGGAAAGCGCTCCAAAACAGTTTCCGGTAAAATAGGTGTTTTTGATTTTGGGCCTTCTGCAGATTCCCATCATATATTTTTGGATCTGGAACTGATCCGTGATCTTTAAATCCTGATCGAGGTCCCTGCGTGCCAGATCGTAAAACAGGTTCCACATTTTTTTGATATCGTAAATATCCGGCGCGGGGCTGTCCGGAAAAGCGATGACAAGATTTGCTTCTTTTTCTGTAAAGGGAATCAGCCAGGCGTAGCCTTTCGGTATGATTCCATAATTGAACCATACGTGGGGCATATCGGTTTGGAAATTCCCCTCCACCGTTGCTCCTTTGATGGCACAGGTGAGGTCGCACCGGTAATTGTTCTGCTGAATCGCATAGGCTCCGTCCCCGGTCGCCAGAACGACACAGTCAAAATTTTTGGTAAGGTCCTCGTAATCTTCCGTCGAGTGAAAGTGGATTTCACTTTTTACCTGTCTTTCCATCTGGCATTCAAAGGAATCGTCGTGCCGCCCCCTGATATTGGTACAGCCGATATATCCGTCAACGCAGGCCGTATGATTTTTAGAATGAAGCACCAGCCTGTTGACTTTGTCAATAGGCTTCAGGACGATATGGTATTCGTCCGCCAAATAGGGAATACAGTCCTTAACCGGCCTGTTTAAAATGCTGAACATCGCCTCCGCGTTGACGAACCGGTCGCCGACACAGCTCCGCTTTTCAAAAATAACGGGTTTAATTCCCTGTCTTTCCAGTGTGATCGCGCAGGAAAGCCCGGAAAGTCCCGCGCCCAGTATGGCAACAACCATTCCGCTTCCTCCTTATATTCTGTAATGATTATTTTATTATTGCTCTATCCGGCAAACAACATACATAAACCCGAAAAAACCGCCTTACGACGAACAAAGCGCCGCATTGGAACAGCCAATGCGGCGCTTATCAATTAAAATTATAAAAACGATATCGAGGGCTAGAGCGTGCATGCAAGCTCTAACGCAGCACGGAGGACCATTTTACCCGCAGAATCAGGACAATGGAAATGACCGCGGCGGCATAATTGGAAAACAGGTTGCCCCAGAAAACGGAATAAAACTGCAGTGCCTGTTCCGTAGCCAGAATAAAAAGATACCGCAAAAGCCAGATTCGCAAAACCCCCAGCACCAGCGGCACGCCGGTCCGGCCAAGGCCGATAAACGCGCCCTGCACCGCCATACAGACGCCGAAGCCCACCACGGAATAGGTGTAGATATGCAGCGCCCGGTTGGCGATCTCCAGCACGTCCGCCCTCTGCGTGAACAAGACCGTGAGGAAAGGGGACAGCGGCACGATCAGGCCGATGATGGCGACGGCCGTCACCGCGCTGGCCACGCACCCGATCAGGCAGGAACGCTTCGCTTTGTCCGGCTGCTCCGCCCCGATATTCAGGCTGACCATGGTCGTTACGGCCGAGCCGAAAGCCGCCGGCAGATTGAAGCACACGGCGGTAATATTGTTTGCGATACCCTGCCCGTTTAAGACCACCGCGCCGTATTTCTGGGTTTCGTTATTAATCAGGAAAAACCCCAGATTCAGCATCAGGCTGGTCAGCATAGCGGGAACGCCCACACGAAAGAGCTGAAAAATCAGCTGTTTGTCAAACCGGAATCCTTTCAGGGTAAGCTTATCTTCCCCCTGCCTGACAAACAGTTCATAGAACATCCAGCCGCAGATCAGGAAATTGGCACAGAAGGAAGAGAGAACACAGCCCACTACCTCCAGCCGCAGCCAGACGACAAACACGACATTAAAAATAATTTTCAGAAAGAGCATGAGCAGCATGCGGATAAAGGTGGCCTCCGGCTTTCCGGTAGCGTTTTTGATCGCGTTGTAGATGCTTTCCAAAAAGGAAAACGGCAGAACAAAGGCATAAAGGCTGATATACAGCATGACGTTGTGCGATATTTCCGGATCCACATTGGCCGAAATCGGAAACGCCACCAGCGCGGACAGGGGCGCGATACAAAAGCCCATGGTAAAGGCAAACACGACGATCTGCGCGGAAATTATCCGTACCCGGTCAAAATCGCCGTGGCCGTTCGCCTGGCCGATAATGGCCATCGCCGCTACGCTCAGCCCCTGGGCCAGCGCCGTCATCATGTTGATGACGGGTTCGCTGTAGGTGACCGCGCTCGCGACCAGCGTTCCCGCCGCATTATTGATAAAAAGTCCGTCCGTCAGCGGCATCAGGGACTGTATGACGCTCATCATCAGCGTTGGCAGCGACAGCATCATGAGCGTTCTCAATATATTTCCGTGCAGAATCAGGTCCCGCCGTTGTTCGGTACTCTGATGTAAAAATTCAAATTTCAATCTAAACCCGCTTTCTGTCTGTGAGTTTTCATTGTATCATGATAAAATCAGGTTTTCAAGACAGAAAGCCCTTCTTTTCGCGTTTCTTCGGGAAATTTTGAGCCGCCGTACAAAAAAAGAAACCGCGCCGGGTATTTCTTCCAGAAAGGAATCCATACCGAAGCGCGGCCGGGTTTTAATTTGATTTTATCCTCATTATTTTCCTGACAACGGTAACCAGCGGTTTATAGAGAACGCCTTCCATCTCATGGCTGACTGTTTTCAGTTCCTTCCGGATGGCTATTTTCTGCGGACAGTGGCTTTCGCATTTTCCGCACTGCCTGCACTGGGATGCGACGGCCGGTTTGGCCGACAGGGCGCCCAGCGACTGAAAATACCGGCGCCGCGCCGATTTATCCTGCATCAGGTACTTGTCGTTGTAACAGGAAAAGCATCCGGGAATGTTCACCCCAGCGGGGCAGGGCATACAGTACCCGCAGCCCGTACAGGGGATTTTCGTCTTTTCGCTGATTTCCTTTCTGACCGTCCGGAACACATCCAGTTCCTCCGCGGAGAGGGAATTGGGTTCCGCCTCCCCCGCGATGCGGATATTTTCCTCCATCTGCTCCTCGTCGCTCATACCGGAAAGCACCACGTTTATTTCGGGATGGTTCCATACCCAGCGCAAAGCCCACTCCGCCGGGGAACGGTTTTTGTCGTAGCTCTGAAACGCCTTCGTCACCAGCTCCGGCAGGTGCGTGACCAGCTTTCCGCCGCGCAGAGGCTCCATGACGATCACGGGGATTCCCATCGCCGCCGCGGTTTGCAGCCCGGCTTTCGTCGCCTGATTGTTTTCATCCATATAGTTGTACTGAATCTGGCAGAAATCCCACGGATACGCTTTTAAAATCAGTTCAAAGTCCGTCCGGCTCCCGTGGAAAGAAAAGCCGATATTTCTGATTTTGCCCTGTGCCTTCAGTTCTTCCAGCCATTCCATAACGCCGAGCGAAGCAAGGCGGTCATACCCCGGCTTGTCGGTCAGCATGTGCAGCAGATAATAATCGATATGGTCCGTCTGCAGCCGCTGAAGCTCCGTTGCAAAGATTTTCTTTGCATTTTCCAGCTTTCCGACCAGAAAAGGCGGCAGCTTTGTGGCGATTTTCACCCGGTCGCGGTAGCCCCCGGCCAAAGCCAGGCCCAGCAGCAGTTCGTCTTTCCCGTTCTGATAGATATAGGCCGTATCAAAATAGTTCACGCCCTTTTCAATGGCGTCGTGAATCATCTGAATCGATCTCGTTTCATCGATCGAACCGTTCTTTGTAGGAAGCCGCATACACCCGAACCCCAGAATGGAAAGCTCATCGCCGTTTTTCGCGTTTACTCTTGTCTTCAAATGAATCCCTCCGGAAATTGCGGGGCGCGGAAAGCGCCCCGTCTGTCACCATGTGTACCGTCACTGTTTTCCAAGCAGTTCAATGAACGCCTTCATATATTCCGGCAAATCCGGCGGGCGGCGGCTGGAAACGATATTGCCGTCCACAACCACCGGAAGGTCGTACCATGTGGCCCCGGCATGAATCAGGTCATCCTTGATACCCGGGGTACTCGTGACCTTTTTGCCCTGCAGGATATCCGCGGAAGCCAGAACCCAGCCCGCGTGGCAGATATGCCCGATGGGCTTTTGCTGCCGGTCCATAGAGCGGACCATTTCCAGAACCTCCGGAAAACGCCTTAATTTGTCCGGAGCCCAGCCGCCGGGTACCAGAAGCGCGTCGTAATCCTCAATACGGATATCCCCGAACGCATAATCGGAAACCGCCGGAACACCGTATTTGCCGACATACTTTTGGTTTGCCTTTTCGCCGACCAGATGGACGGTGACTCCCTCTTCCCGGAGCCTCAGCACCGGATACCACAGCTCCAGATCCTCAAAATCGTCCGAAATCAGGCAAACGGCTTTCAAGTCCTTTTTCATGGAATTACCTCCTTTTTTTCTGTTTATGTTGATTATAATATTGCAGCCCGGATTTATCAATAAGAAAACAAGGATTTTGTGCGGAACAGGATTTTATTCCCCGGCATATTTATGGTATCATATAAAAAATAAACCGTCCGACCGGCGGTCAAATCGGAGCGTTATGTTATGGGATGTCTGGGAAATTTGATCTGGTTCGTCTTCGGCGGCCTGATTATGGGTTTGAGCTGGCTTCTGGTCGGCATTCTGTGGTGTATTACCATTGTGGGGATTCCCGTCGGAATCCAGTGCTTTAAATTCGCGGAGCTGGCGTTTTTCCCGTTCGGGAAAGAGGTCTCCTTCGGCGGCGGTGTCGGCTCGTTTTTGCTGAACATCCTTTGGCTTGTCTTCGGCGGTTTCGCGCTGGCGGTGGAAGCCGCCGCGATCGGCGGGCTGTTCTGCCTGACAATCGTCGGAATTCCTTTCGGGCTGCAGTGCTTCAAGATCGCAAAGCTGGCGCTGATGCCGTTCGGCGCCAGCGTCCATTCCTAATTTTCAAATATTGCAAAGCGACTTTGCGTCTGCGCGGTTTTATCGACTGCCTGATGCACAAGAAGCGCGCCTTGATCGGCTGACAGCCGTTTCAAGGCGCGCTTCTTTGTTTTTGCGCTTGCTGCTTTTTGTAATTTGCCATTGCAAATTCATTCAGCATTCCCTTTTAAGAACTCATTCTTTTTTTCTTCCCCACAACCATGGAGACCGCGAAAAATGCGACTGCGAATCCTGCCTCAATCAGCATGGCGGTATAGGTTTCGGAAAGGCTGGAGAAGCTGAAGCTGGCCAGTGAGGAAATCTGGTTATTCGCTTTGACATACCAGTAAGTCGGGGTAAAGCTGGCGATTTTCAGCACGGTGGAATTCAGAAACTCCTGCGGTACAAACACTCCGCTGATAAAGCAGGGGCCAAGGGTAACAACGTTGCAGACCGCCGAAATCGCTCCGCGATTTTTCAGCAGATTGCCGATAAGAAAGCTGATGCTGGACATGCTGAGCGTGAACACAAACGAGTTCAGGACCAGATAAACCGTATTGCGGGTCATCATGTTCCGGTGATCGAACAGGAAGCAGAAGCCGACCATGGCCGCCCAGCAAACGACGGTAAAAACCAGGTTCGCAAGAATAAACTGGAAATTAATCTTTCCCGCGCTCTGGGGAGAACAGAAATTCCGGCGGCTCAGGTCCCGGTCGTTGAACACCAGCATAATGGCGGAGATGCCCAGAACGAGCACGGAAGAAAGCGCATAGGCAAGGTAATTGAAGTAATTCGCGGAAAAGCCGTTGTCGGTGTCCTGCCGTGCATCTGCTTTCATTGCGACAGGGGTATTGCTTTCCATATCCGCTTTCAAATGCCGGACCAGGTCCTCCTGCGTAATGCCGGGTACTGTTTTTACATAGAGCGCCGCCGTGTTGAAATACTGGTTGATATTTAGATCGAGATAGGCGTTGCTGACGGAATTCGGCACGGTGGTTTTCTCAATCCGCACGTCTTCTCCCCGCATAAAGCTCTGGGTAAAGCCTTTGGGGATACGGAGAATATAGCTGACGGAGCGGAAGAAAAGGGCGTCCTGAAGCTTTTCCGTTTCGTCCGGAACCTCTACGAAGTTGGCTGTTTTGGCCAGCTCCGCCTGAAAGCCGTCGATCAGGGGGCTGTCTTCTTCGCTGAGAAAGGCGATATTGGTTTTTTCCTGAGAAAAACCGGCTTCCTGCACTTTTGAGCCGTTCAGCGAAAGGAGCGTGGCAACGATCAGAAAAACGGCTACATAGATCATCATGGAGGACAGATTTTTTTGAATAATTTTCATACAGAGCTTAAAGACTGGCATATTTCTGCCTCCTTATCATGAAATACGACCCCAGACAGAACAGCAGCGCAAAGGCGCAGACCGCCGCCATATTCCACCCGTACCGGGTCATGACGTCGTAATAGTACAGGGAATAAAGGGCGTCCGTAAGCAGGTTCACCGGATTCAGGTAAGAGAGAACCGGCACGTTCTGCGCGACGATATACTTCATCTCCTCGGACATCATTCCCGCCAGAAACGAACCGGCCATGCTGACCGCCAGCAGAACCGCGACCTTGACTCCCTCCCCCTTCTTTACCAGCGCACTGACAAAAGCGCCGAAGGAAACCCCCAACACACTGCCGGCAAAGGTCGTCAGAAGGACGAACAGGGTTTTTGACCCAAAATCGATTTTCAGCCCGAAATACAGATAAGCGAGAAGCACCAGCATTTCCGAGAAATGGAGCAGGATTGCCGCGCACATGTTATAAAGAAAGATTTTCAGCTTATGGACCGGGGCCACGTTGACGCGCGCCGCCCGCTGGGAAAGATCGGCCTGAATATCCGTCACTTCCTTCAGTCCCCAGAAACCGCCGTACAGGCAGCTCATGGCGATCAGGGAGTAAAAATAATTGAGCACATTGTTCGGCTCCGCGCTGCTGCCGGAAACCTCCCGGGTGTATTCCCCGCGGTCGGAAACAGCCTCGAGCAGCCCGTTTTTAACGGAAGCGGGATTCTCCCTGACAATCGAAGCCACCGCGGAGGATGTCTGGCTGTAGCTGTTCAGGAAAGCCCGGACAATGTTCTGGCTGAGACCCGATTCCCGGACCGTCATCCCGATCTCCGTACCCACCGTAACATACGCCTTGATTTTCCCGTCGTCAAGCAGCTTTTCCGCCTTTTCCCCGTCGGTTTTTGTCAGGTTGAAAATCCGGTCTTCCCCTTGGGACACCTCCTCCAGCACCGACTGAAAATCCTTATTCTGGCGGTACCGGTCGTTGTCCACCACGGCGATATCGATGGGATGAAAGGCTTCCGTATTGTTCAGATTGGAGAAAGCCATATTGAAGAAGGTGGCAAGCAGCAGCGGAAAAAGCAGGGTCCAGAACATCATCTGCCTGTCGCGGGTCAGGCATTTCAGCCTTGCCGTGAAAAGATGCTGAAACATTCTTCTCCCCCCTAATCCCTGAGCTGTTTTCCGGTAATTTCCAGAAACACGTCGTTGAGGGTGGGCAGCTCGGAATAAATCTTCCCGAAGGTGATTTCATTCCTTTTCAAAAAGTCCAGTACGGCTTCCAGATTGTTCTGCCCCTTCCCGGACTTTACGACCAGCAGATGGTCGCGGTACTCGGCGGAAACGATATTCGGGAGCTTTTTCAGGGCTGCCAGATGCTCCTCCCGGAGGGAGAAGGTCTCGACCGTGATTTTCTCCCCGAGCGTGATCATGGCCTTCAGCTCCTCCTTGGTGCCGTCGGCGATCATCCTGCCCTTATCCAGAATCATGATTCTGGTACAGATCTGTTCCACTTCCTCCATATAATGGGAAGTATAGACAATGGTGGCGCCTTCCCGGTTCAGCCGCACAATGCCTTCCAGAATATTGTTCCGGCTCTGGGGATCGACCGCTACCGTCGGCTCGTCCAGAATGATCAGCTTCGGCCGGTGCGCGATTCCGCAGGCAATGTTCAGCCGGCGAAGCAGGCCGCCGCTCAGCTTTTTGGGATAAAACTTCCGGAAATCGTTCAGCCCTACAAAATCGACGGCGTCTTCCACCAGCTTTTTTCGTTTTGCTTTGTCCGGGACATACAGCCCGCAGAAATAATCGATGTTTTCGTACACCGTCAGCTCCTCGAACACGGCGACATTCTGCATAATGATTCCGATGTCCCGCTTGATGTCGTAAGCGTCCGGAGCCATGGGCCGGTCAAAAATTTCGATTTCGCCCTTGTCGTATTTTAAAAGGGATAAAATACAGTTGATGACCGTCGTCTTTCCGGAACCGTTCGGCCCGAGCAGCCCGAATATTTCTCCCTCCTTCACTTCCAGCGAAAGATGATCCAGCGCGACCAGGTCGCCGTATCTCTTTACCAGATTGTTCACCCTGATAATCATAAGCGGAACCTCCTTGTTTTCATGCTCTTATTTTAGCGCATAATAACGGGGATTATCAGTGCCGCCTGTCAGTGTTTGCCGTGACAGATGTCATGTTCTTCCGTGACGCCCGTAAATTGCGATTGTGAACCGAAAAAAAAGATGATACTATAAAGGAAACCGCGGGCTGTCCGAAAGATAGGAGGAGTTGGACGAATGATTCTCATCGATAAAATCATCCTTCTGATCTGCTGCTTTGTCCTTTACCTGTGCGAACCCGGTTTCGGCGCAAGCGTGGTGCCTGTGCTGACCGCCGTTGTTTTCACGTGCTTCCTGAGCTATTTTGAAAAACCGCTTCTTCGCGCCGTACTGACCGGCGGATTTATTGCGGCAAGCGTGTTTCTTCCCGGACTGACCGTATTTCTGCCACTGATCTGCTACGACCTGCTGTTTGAAAGATTCCAGTTTCTCTGTCTGGCCGCGCTGGTCCCGCTCGTTTTTCTCTGGCAGGGCGCGTACACTACCGTCAGTGCGGTAACGACCATTCTCTCTCTGCTCTGCGTATTGCTGAAGCACCGTACCGTCCGGCTGGAAAAGCTGAGAGCGGATTACAACGATCTGCGTGACACCACAAGGGAAATGACGCTCCGGCTGAACCAGCAGAACAGCGACCTGCTGGAAAAGCAGGATTATGAAATCAGCATCGCCACCTTGAACGAGCGCAACCGCATCGCGCGGGAAATCCACGATAATGTGGGGCATCTGCTGTCCAGTTCGCTGCTGCAGGTCGGCGCGCTGCTCGCCGTCAACAAGGATGAGAAGGAAAAGGAAAGCCTGCTGGCGGTAAAGGACACCCTGACGCGGGCCATGGAAAGCATCCGTTCCAGCGTACACAACCTATACGACGAGTCCATTGACCTGTACGGACAGATGGAAGAGCTGGCGCGTAAATTCACTTTCTGCGAGCTGAGCTTGGACTACGACATCCACAGCAACCCGGACATCCGGCTGAAATACGCGTTCCTCTCCATTGTAAAGGAAGCGCTGGCAAACATTATCCGGCACTCCGACGCAAGCCGGGCAAGCATCACCTGCCGCGAACATCCCGCGCTTTATCAGCTGATTATAGAAGACAACGGGACCGTGAAAGATTACGACGCGGGAAGCGGGATTGGTCTGAAAAACATCACCGACCGGGTGGACGCTTTTCACGGAAACATCAACATCACGACCGATCACGGTTTTAAAATTTTTATCACCATCCCGAAGGAGGCGGCAAATTGATCAGAGTACTGGTTGTAGACGACGACAGGCTTGTTTCCAGTTCGCTTAAAACCATTCTGGAAGCGGACGGCGATATCGAAGTGGTGGGAACGGGCGGCAGCGGCAGTCAGGCGATCGCGCTGTACGGCGAGTGCAGTCCGGACATCCTGCTGATGGATATCCGTATGGACGGGATGACTGGCATAGAGGTAGCGGAAATTCTGCTGAAACGGGACCCCGGCGCGAAAATCCTGTTTTTGACCACCTTCTCCGACGATGACTACATCATCAAGGCGCTGCGGATCGGCGCAAAGGGCTATCTTTTAAAGCAAAATTTCGAGAGCATTGTGCCTTCCATCAAGACGGTCGCGATCGGTCAGCGGGTGTTCGGGGATGAAATCATCACCAGAATCCCCGCCATGCTCAGCGGCAGCCCGAAGGACGATTTCAAAGAATTCGGCCTGAGTGAAAAAGAAACGGAAATTCTCACACAGGTCGCAAACGGCCTGTCCAATAAAGAAATCGCGGAAACCCTGTTTTTGAGCGAGGGAACCGTGCGCAATTACATCAGTGTCATCCTCGAAAAACTGGGGCTCCGCGACAGAACGCAGCTTGCCATTTTCTATTATAAGCATTCCTGATTTTCCGTTTTCTCCGCATTACTCCAGGCAGCAGGAGCTTCCGCACTGCTGCTTGGTTTTCTTTTTTATTTTCGCCAGTTCCTCCGTCAGCTCCTGCATCGTGCCGAAGCGGCGGGTGCGGTTGCTGACCCCCGCGACGGACAGGGAAATGAGCGGAAATTTTTCCGGTTCCCCCCGTCTGTTTTCCGCGAGGATATATCCGTTTTGAATATCCCTGGGGTTATAGTACTGCAGCACATTTTTGTCAAAATCGCTGATGATTCCGGCACACAGCTCGGCGCAGCTGAAATCGCTCAGCACCGCTACAAAATCGTCTCCGCCCACGTGGCCGGCAAACTGCTTTTCCGGCACATGGGACACGATCGTTTTCGCAAGCAGCTTGATGATCCTGTCTCCGTTTTCAAAGCCGTAAACATCGTTATACGCCTTAAAGTTATCGATATCGAAATAGACGACGCTGTAGGGCGTATCCCTTTCGACACAGGCTCGGATTTTCTGCTCGATCACCAGATTCCCGGGCAGGCCGGTCAGGGGATTCTGATATTTCGCGTTCGCCACTTCAATTTCCGTTGTTTTTTCCAGAAGGTCCTTGATGGTAACGGTCCCCAGATATTTTTCGTCCATGGTCACGACGATAAAGTCATACAGCTTTTCCGGAGGGCGGGACATGGCGATGTGCGAAACGTCGCTGATCGGGGTATCGTGGGCCACCGCCAGGAACTGCCGGTCCATCAGGCAGGAAACCGGCCTTTTCTGGTTCAGGCTGAACCCGTACCGCCCGCTGAGCTTGAGCACCAGATCGGCCTTTGTCACCACGCCCAGCACCGTGCCGTCTTCCACCACGCACATCCCAAAGGACGATGGGTCCTTTTTGAGCTCCTCGAAAACATCCTCCACCTTTGCCTGCGGAGCAATCGTTTTCGTTTGGGTGCAGATATTCTGGATATAGATATTGCTCGCCTGACTGCCCAGAACATGGTTTTTCCGGCGGTTGGCCTCGATGATGAAGCCGAGGACGTCGGGCGCGGGCTCCTTCATCTGCTCGTCCGGCCGCTGCAGATAGTATCCCTGTGCGTACTGCACCCCCAGGTCGATCAGGGTGGCGAGCTCCTCCTGCGTTTCCACCCCCTCCGCGACAAGGCTGATATTGGCCACGTGAGAAAGCTCCGTCATGCTTTTTACAAGGGCAAACTTAATGCTGTCCTTATCGATATTGCGGATGAGATTCATGTCCAGCTTGATGTAGTGCGGGTTGATGTCGCTGATCAGGTTCAGCCCGGAGTACCCGGCGCCCGCGTCGTCGATGGCGATTTTGTAGTTCTGGTCCTTATAATGGGAAACGGCCCCGTGAAAGCCCTCCATGTCGGAGGCCGCGTTCCGCTCCGTGATCTCAAAAATGATATCCTCCGGCACCGCGCCGTAATTTTTCAGATATTCCTTGGTAAAGCCCTGTCTGAATTTCGTGTCGTGCATCACATCGGGATTTACATTGAGAAAAAGCTTCTTTTTCAGCGTGATCCCCGTCTTCAGATAGGCTGTCTGGAGCGCCGTGGACCGGCAGAGAAGCTCCAGGTCCCAGAGGCGGCTGCTTTCTCCGGCGATCCGGAACAGCTCCTCAGGATTTGCGATGGCGCTTTCACACGTAACTCTGCTCAACGCCTCATATCCGATTACGGAACCGTCGCGCAGGGATACAATGGGCTGAAAAACAGTCTTAATATATTTCCCGTCGATAATTTTATCCAGTTCCGATTTCATTTTTTCATCCATACCCTTTTCTGGCTACCTCCAAAACAGAATGTTGATCCATGATGGTACCTGTGCCGCCGAAAAAACGGCGGCCTGTTTTTTTGGAACATCATGCCTGCCGTTTATACAATATCGCCTGAACCGGCGCTGTTTCATTAGGATTCGGTTAAAAACTGTTAAATTCTGCAAAAGTTTCATTGGTCTCATTTTATCAGGAAATTTGTATAAAATCAAATTTCGGGAATAAAATATAACCGGATTTCAGTAATTCCCCGGCATATCCGGTACAGCGGAGTTGCAGCGAGAGGATGTTTGACTTTTTTTGATTCCTGTGCTATGATTAATTTCTAAAAATATGATAAAAACGTTGAAAGAGACAGTAGGATTCAGACAAAAAGCAAAGCGAGCCGGTGACAGTGAGAGTCCGGCCTGAGTCGTTTATTTCCGAACATCACTCTTGAGTTCCAGGCTGAAAGAGTTCTTCGATTAAGCTTTGGCGGTCTTCCCCCGTTACCGGGAACACATATGACAGTATGCAGCAATAGGTGGTATAACGAAGCGAAGCTTTCGTCCTGTTCTCAGGGCGGAGGTTTTTTTATTTTGGGAGGTTTCAGCAATGTACGACAAGGTTCCTGCAAATTTAAATTTTGTAGAACGCGAAAAAAAGATTGAAAAGTTCTGGGAAGAAAACAAAATCTTTGAAAAGAGCATCGACAGCCGCAAAGACGGAAAAACCTATATGTTTTACGACGGCCCGCCGACCGCAAACGGCAAGCCCCACATCGGCCATGTCCTGACAAGGGTCATCAAGGATATGATTCCCCGATACCGGACGATGAAGGGATATCAGGTTCCCCGGAAGGCCGGCTGGGACACGCACGGGCTTCCCGTGGAGCTGGAGGTGGAAAAACTCCTTCATCTGGACGGCAAGGATCAGATCGAGCAGTACGGGCTGGAACCCTTCATCAAGCAGTGCCGCGAAAGCGTGTGGAAATACAAGGGGATGTGGGAGGATTTCTCCCGGACCGTCGGCTTCTGGGCGGACATGGAGCACCCTTACGTGACCTATGAAAACGATTATATTGAGTCCGAATGGTGGGCCTTAAAGCAGATCTGGGAAAAAGGCCTTTTGTACAAGGGCTTTAAGATCGTCCCCTACTGCCCGCGGTGCGGGACTCCCCTTTCCAGCCACGAGGTGGCTCAGGGGTACAAGGACGTCAAGGAGAAATCCGCGATTGCGAAATTTAAAGTAAAGGACGAGGACGCCTTTATTCTGGCGTGGACAACCACCCCCTGGACGCTGCCGTCCAACGTGGCTTTGTGCGTGAATCCCGACGAAAGCTACGTGAAGGTAAAAACGGCTTCCGCCGTCTATTATCTGGCGGAGGCCCTTGCCCCCAAGGTGCTGGGGGAAGAATACACCGTACTGGAAACGTATGTCGGAAAAGATTTGGAATATAAGGAATACGAGCCGCTCTTTGACTTTGTGAAACCGGACAAAAAGTGCTGGTACGTCACCTGCGACCGCTACGTCACGCTGACGGACGGCACCGGTGTGGTTCATATCGCGCCCGCCTTCGGCGAGGACGACGCGAATGTCGGCCGCAAATACGACCTTCCCTTCGTGCAGCTGGTAGACGGGAAAGGCGAGATGACCAAAGAGACCCTTTGGCCGGGCATGTTCTGCAAGGATGCCGACAAGGAAATCCTGAAGAACCTGAACCAGCGCGGGCTTCTGTTTTCCGCGCCCGCCTTTGAGCACAGCTATCCGTTCTGCTGGCGCTGCGACACCCCGCTGATCTATTACGCCAGAGATTCCTGGTTCATTAAAATGACGGCGGTCAAGGACGATTTGATCCGCAACAACAACACCATCCACTGGATTCCGGAAAGCATCGGCAAGGGCCGCTTCGGCGACTGGCTGGAAAACGTGCAGGACTGGGGCATCAGCCGCAACCGCTACTGGGGCACCCCGCTGAACATCTGGGAATGCGAGTGCGGGCACAAGCACTCGATCGGCAGCATTGAAGAGCTGAAAGCCATGTCCCCCAACTGCCCGGAGGATATTGAGCTGCACCGGCCGTACATTGACGCGGTGACAATTACCTGCCCGAAATGCGGCAAGCAGATGAAACGCGTGCCGGAAGTGATCGACTGCTGGTTCGACTCCGGTTCCATGCCGTTTGCGCAGCATCACTATCCGTTCGAGAATCAGGAGCTTTTCCATCAGCAGTTCCCCGCCGACTTCATTTCCGAGGCGGTGGACCAGACAAGAGGATGGTTCTATTCCCTTCTTGCGATTTCCACGCTGATTTTCAACAAGGCTCCCTATAAAAACGTCATCGTCCTCGGCCATGTGCAGGACGAAAACGGGCAGAAGATGTCCAAATCCAAGGGCAACGCGGTCGACCCGTTCGAGGCGCTGGAGACCTACGGCGCGGACGCGATCCGCTGGTACTTCTACAGCAACTCCGCCCCTTGGCTCCCGAACCGTTTCCACGGCAAGGCCGTGACGGAAGGCCAGCGCAAATTCATGGGGACGCTGTGGAACACCTATGCGTTCTTCGTACTGTACGCGAATATCGACGAGTTTGACGCTACCAAATACACCCTGGACCGCGGCAGCCTGACCGTCATGGACAAATGGCTGCTGTCCCGCCTGAACACCTCCGTGAAAGCCATCGACGGCCATCTGGAAAACTACCGGATTCCGGAGGCGGCGCGCGCCTTACAGGATTTTGTCGACGAAATGAGCAACTGGTATGTCAGAAGAAGCCGCGAGCGCTTCTGGGTCAAAGGGATGCCGCAGGACAAGATCAACGCCTACATGACGCTGTACACCGCGCTTGTCACCATAGCGAAAACCGCCTCTCCCATGATTCCGTTCATGGCGGAGGACATTTACCGCAATCTGGTCTGCAAGATCGACCCCTCCGCGCCGGAAAGCGTCCATCTCTGCGATTTTCCGAGCGTCGACGAAGGCCTGATCGACACGGAGCTGGAAGAAAACATGGAGCTGGTGCTCGACATCGTCGTGCTGGGCCGCGCGGCGAGGAATACCGCCAACATCAAGAACCGCCAGCCGATCGCGAAAATGTATGTCCGTTCGGAAAAGCCGCTGAGCGAGTTCTACCGGACCATCATCCGCGACGAGCTGAACAGCAAGGAAATCCTGTTTACCGAGGATGTCTCGGACTTCACCTCCTACCACTTCAAGCCGCAGCTTCGAATTCTGGGGCAGAAATACGGCAAGAAAATCGGCGAAATCCGCACCGCGCTCGCCGGACTCAACGGAAGCACGGCAAAGAAAGAGCTTGACGCCAACGGTGCGCTGACCCTCTCCCTTACGGACGGGGAAATCTCCCTGACCCCCGAGGAGCTGCTGATTGAAACCGCGCAGGCCGAAAATTACGTTTCCATGGCGGACAACGGAATCACGGTGGTCATCGACACTCATCTGACCGAAGCGCTGATCGAAGAAGGCTTTGTCCGCGAAATCATCAGCAAAATCCAGACCATGCGCAAGGACGCGGGCTTTGACGTGACCGACCATATCGTCGTCTATGAAAAGGGAAACGACCGGATCGCGAAGATTATCTCCGACAATCTTGCCTCCATTCAGAACGATGTGCTGGCCGAAGAAGTCAGGCTGAACGAGATGGCGGGCTTTGCCAAGGAATGGGACCTGAACGGCGAAGCAGTAGAGCTGGGCGTTCAGAAAATCTAATGTAAAATAAATTTACAGCAGCCGCCGCATTTCCACAAGATTGCGTCGCCCCCCGCCGAAGGCGGGGGGCGACGTTTTGTCCCGCAAACTGAAATAGAATTGTCGTAATTGCACAGGACAACCGCTTTGATAAGAAAGAAATGCACCTGAAAGCAGGGTTTTAAAAGCCCGCTCAAGGTGCAATTTTTTATGCATTATTTTGTTAAAGGGTTATTGAGCAACAGCCCCTTCAGTCAGGACAGCGCGTACAGGGCCGCGCGTTTCGCATGGATTTCGGTCGTGTCGAACAGCGGCACGGGCGTGTCCTTCTGATGAACCAGCATTCCGATCTCCGTACAGCCGAGAATCACGCCCTGCGCGCCCCGCTCCGACATTTTCCCGATGATTTTCAGGAACGCCGCTTTCGATTCAGCGGAAACGATGCCGAGGCAAAGCTCCTGAAAAATTGTATGATTGATGAATTTTCTGTCTTCTTCATCCGGGATGAGGACTTCCAGATTCTTTTCCGCCAGCTTTTCCTTGTAAAAATCCTGCTCCATGGTGTAAATCGTTCCAAGCAGGGCTACTTTTCCAATTCGATTCTGCAGGAGCTCCGCCGCGGTCACCTCGGCAATGTGAAGCACCGGGATGGAAACGGCGCTTTGAATCTGCCCGGCTACCTTATGCATGGTATTGGTACAGATCACAAGGAAATCGGCGCCGCCTTTTTCCAGACTCCGCGCGGCGGAAGACAGGATTCCCGCGCATTTTTCCCAGTCACCCTCCTCCTGGCACTTTTCTATTTCATGAAAATCCACACTGTAGAGCAGGCATTGAGCGGAGTGGAACCCTCCCAGCTTCTGCTGAACCGTACGGTTGATAATCTGATAGTAACCGACGGTGCTTTCCCAGCTCATTCCGCCGATCAGGCCGATTGTTTTCATATTGACTCACCCTCCCGATACTCTTCTATTACCTGCTCAATTTTTTCAAATCTATTCTTCCACAAACAAAGGGGTAAACCGGAATTCCGTACAGTCCACCAGCCCCCTGTCGGTCAGGCGCAATTCGGGCAGGCAGGCAAGCGGGATCAGCGCCATGGTCATAAAGGGAGAAACCATGCTGCACCCGATCTTTTCCCACGCCTCGCTCAGCTTTCCGACGATTTCAGCCATTTCCTCCACCGGCTTGTCGTTCATTAGGCCGGCGATCGGGAGCGGAACCGTCCCCAGAACCTTGCCGTTCTGCACGGCGGTCATTCCCCCGCCGCACGCGATCAGCGTATTGGCGGCCAGCGCCATGTCCTCGTCGTTGGTGCCGATCACCAGCAGGTTGTGCGCGTCATGCGCCACGGTGGAAGCCATGGCCCCGCAGCGAATACCAAACCCTTTGACAAAGCCGAAGCCGACCTTTCCCGTTTCATGGTGCCGCTCAAAGACCGCCGTTTTCAGGACGTCCTGTTCAACGTCGGAACCGACCCGCCCGTTCTCCACTCTGAGTGAAACATGCCGTTTGTAGGAACCAACCCTGGCGGGGATCACTTCAATGACGCGGGCGGTCACCCGGTCTCCCTTCGCGGGAATGGCAAAGGACTCCGGCGTAATGGGATTTTTGATATGCATGGATTCCGTCGCCCATTTCGGGTAATGATAGGGCGGAAGCTCCGCGGCAAGCCTTCCGTTTTCCGCCGCAACGGCGCCGTTGATCAGCACCCGTGTGACGTCCAGCTTGTCCAAGCTGCCGATAAAAACAATATCCGCGCATTTCCCGGGCGTAATGGACCCCAGCTCATGGTCCATCTGAAAGCACTGGGCGCAGTTGATGGTGACCATCTGAATGGCGATCATCACATCGATTCCCTCTTCCACCGCGCGGCGGACGATGTGGTCCAGATGCCCCTGGCTCAGCAGGGTGTGCGGATGGGTATCGTCGGAAATCAGCACCCCGAACCGGGTATCGATTTGATTTTCGGTAATGCTCTTCGCCACCTCATGAAGGTCGCGCCACGCCGAACCTTCCCGCAGCATGGCGTACATGCCGAGCCGCATCTTCGCCAGCGCGTCCTGCGCGCGGGTGGACTCGTGGCAGCAGCGCACGCCGGAAGCAATATAGGCGTTCAGCCCGCGCCCCGTCTCCGGCATGGAGTAATGGCCGGTCACGATCTTGCCCGCCCTGAGCGTTTCGGCGACCTCGCCGTGCATCTGCGGGTCCGCGTTCAGCACGCCCGGAAAATTCATCAGTTCCCCAAGGCCCACCACGCTGTCCCACCGCATGGTCTCGGCGATCTCCGCCGGGCCGATGGAGGAACCGGTATCCTCAAAGCCGGGAACGGCGGGAACGCAGGCAGGTGTGGTGACCATTGTTTTCAGCGCAGTCCTTTTGGAGTCCTCGATCATGCAGGAAACCCCGTCCAGGCCGAGGACATTGCAGATTTCATGCGGGTCCATATAGATTCCCACCGTGCCGTGGGGAATGACCGCCCGGGCGTATTCCCCCACGCTCATCATGGAGGATTCCACATGGATATGCCCGTCCAAAAATCCGGGGGCGATATACTGACCGGCTGCATCCAGGACGGTTGTGCCTTCTCCGATGCAGTGCTTCGCGTCGCCGACAAGGGCAATCCTGCCGCAGGAAATGGCCACGTCGGTATCCGGCAGAATTTCCCCGGTACAGACATTCACCAGCCTGGCGTTGATAATCACGGTTTCCGCCGGAACGGCGCCCTGCGCGACCGCGGCAAGCGTCCTGCCGGATTCCCACAGCGGAGAAGTACAAAACTTGTTAATCATCACAGCACCCCTTAATCTGTTTTTCATTCTATATTAAACGTCATCAAAATGCCTGTCAAGCATCTTTTACTGCCTTAAAATAAAAAAGACGCTCCGCAGCGGTCAAAAGCCGCCGGAGCGTCCGTTCTTCACAGGGAGAGATCAGGGGTTGGTCCCGCCGAATTTTTCAGTGTAAGCGTCGATGCTTTCCTGTACAATCCGTTTTGCGTCCTGCACGCTGCGGATGTAGTCCACCGCGGTGGCCTTGCCCTCCAGCTCCTTATACACCGCAAAAAAGTGAATCATTTCGTCAAAAATATGTGAGGGCAGCTCGTCGATGTTCCGGTATTCGTTGAAGGTCGGGTCGCCGAACGGAATCGCGATGATCTTGTCGTCCACGAATCCCCCGTCCTCCATGGAGATCACCCCGATGGGGTAGCAGCGCACCAGAGAGAGCGGCTGAATGTCCTCGGAACAGAGCACCAGCACGTCCAGCGGATCGTGATCCGCCGCGTAGGTACGCGGAATAAAGCCGTAATTCGCCGGATAATGCGCGGAAGTGTACAGGATACGATCCATGGAGAGAAAGCCAGATTCCTTATCCAGCTCATATTTTGTCTTGCAGCCCTTGGGAATTTCAATCACCGCGAAAAAGCTGTCCGCATGAATTCTGTCCTGAGAAATCTCGTGCCAAATATTCAAAAAAGTCCCTCCTGCATATTCAATTTTCTGATTTGTAAATAAAAAAGCCGACAACCCGCTGTGCATACCACAGAAGTCATCAGCTTAAAAAGCAATTTTAGCGTTCGCTACGGGAGAACTTCATTCCCTGTTTTTATTATAGCACAATGAAAAACATCCTGTCAATAAATAGAAAAAAGAGAAACGGCAGAAGCCCCTCGAAGGATTCTCATTCCTGCTCAAACCACCGTACACAGTCGCGCCCTTCATTTTTCGCCAGGTACAGCGCCTTGTCCGCGCGATTGATCAGGTCGTACAGGTTCACCAGCTCCTTTTTCCCTTTCGCGACGCCGATACTGACCGTCACACGAATATCGTCGTGGCCCTCATAGGAATAGCTGCAGCTTTTTACTTCCCTGTTCAGCTTTTCCGCCAGCCTGCTGACGGACGCCTTTTCCATATCCTTGAGGAAAATGAGGAATTCCTCGCCGCCGTAACGCCCGACCACCGCGCTGACCGGGATACACCGTTTGCAGATATTCGCAATATTTTTAATGATTTTATCCCCGAACAGATGGCCGTACGTATCGTTGATGGTCTTAAAAAGATCGATGTCCAGCATCATTGCGTAAAAATCGCAGCCGGCTTCTTTGGCCGAAATATATTCCATAATGCCGAGCTTCATCAGCTGCCTTCGGTTGTAAATACCGCTCAGCTCGTCATACAGGGCAAATTCTTTGATTTTTTCATAGGATTTTGCGTTTTGAAGCGCTAAAATCGACTGCTCCGTATAGATATCCACCAGTTCCAGATCGCCGACAGAAATCTCCCTGCTTTTGCTGACAATCATCTTTATAACGCAGAACAGATTTTGATTATAATAAAGAGGCTTTGCAATCAGGCTTTTCCCCTCCTTGTCCCGGGTGTAAAGATCGTGCATGCGAACCTTTTCGCTGCCGTTTTGGCTCTCGGACCGATTTTGATCCCTGAGGACGATTTTTCCGGAATGCCTGCGGCAGACCACTTTTTCATGATTCCGTTTGGTCACGATGTAACCCAGGTTCTCATTCACCCGCAAAACCATGACGGCGCTCTCAAATTCGATAATCTGATATAGATTTTCCAGAATGCTGACCAGAAGGTCCTCGGTTTCCAGAGCCGAAACCATCGCTCTCAGCCCGTTGTTCAGTTTTTCCGTAATGCTCCTTTGCTTCATTTCATATTCCAGCTTCAGATTTTTGATTCTGACCTCATTCACCAGCTTTTCGTTCAGAAGGTCGCTTTCCCTGAATCTTCCCACCTGCAGGAAGACCTGAATGAATGTGACGACGAGCATTGCAATCGGAGTGTAGTAAAGGCTGATTTCGGTAAGCCCGTTATTTTTCAGGATATCCACAACGGACAGGAAAAACAGGAGCAGGACGCTCAAAAGGTTGATTTCGGCGCTTTCGTATTTTTTTCTCATGGCGCGCACCAGTGTCACAAGACAATTGGCAACGGCGACGGGAATCATCGCTTCCAGCAGAACAACGGGATAAATCATATACCGGGCCGGGAGAAAAACGCCCACAAAAACAATGGCGAACACCGCTGCTCCGCTGACGCGCATAAACCTCCTGCTCGACAGTCCTTCATACTGATAGTAAAAGAACAGGCACATCAGCTGGATCACCAGGAAATTGACCAGGTACAGTTTGGTGTTGAATTCAAAATTGATGCCAGGGAAAATCTTATTGAAATAGCACTCGCCGTAAAGCAGCGGACGCAGGGAGATGGCCGCTGCAAAAAGCGCCAGACAGATATGGGCCTTATCGTGGGAACGCACAAAATACAGCAGAAGGAAAAACACCGCCATTACAAACAGGGATGAAAAGAGAAAGGTGTCCATAAACAGGCCCTGATCGCCCAGCCGCTGGATCTGCTGCTGGGTTCCCACCACAACGGGAATCGTCAGTCCGGAACGGAAATAATCGAAGTTGGAAACCTCTATCAGAATTTCTGTGTCCTCCCGCTGCGTCTGAAAGAAAACCGACTGCGTCGTCCACTCCGGTCTGGATTCCGCCGCGTTTTTCCCGACCCGTCCGCTTTCGAAACGTACGTTTCCGTCGATCCACAGCCGGTAGGAAGAACCGATCTGGGGAATTTTCACCCCAAGAAAAAGGCCCTTCCGTGCTTTCAGCACCACCCGGTAGACGGCGTATCCCTCCTGTGAACAGGCTTGATTGTCCGCATCACGGTACGCCGTCCAGTTTGCGGGAACCTGAACCAGCTGTTTATTGTCCGCATCCGTTATTTTTCCCTGCGGGCTTACCTGCCGTCCCCAATAAAACTCCCATGCCCCGGTCATCGGAACAGGTGAGGAAAGGCCGACGCTGCCGATATCCAAAACGCCGTTCGAAACAACATTCCCGCGCCGGCCGGTCCCCGAAAAGACCGAAAGCAGAATCAGGCAGAAGGATACAATCAGCAGCCCGTCGGCAAATTTGATAAACCTTTTCATGGATACCCCCCAAAAACACAAAAACCGCCGGCCGGCACCCGGCCGAAAATCGAACCGCATGGTTTTCGGCGTTACAGTATCCGGTTGGTATATTACTGCAAATGAATGAATACGACTCTGCTATATGTACTACAGCATTTCCAGTGAATCTTCAACAAGGTTGTGTTCCTCCCCCGCCTTCGGCGGGGGAGGAACACATTTTGTCTCGCAAGCTGAAATGGAATTGCCATAAAAACATCTATATTTTAGCACAGATTTCTTTCAATAACTATATCAGGTCTTAAATTTGTTAAAATTTTCCATTTTTGATCCTGCGTTTTCTTTATGTATTCAGCATTGCCAGTGGATTACGCAACGAGGTTGCGTTTCTCCCCCGCCTTTGGCGGGGAGAAACGTGTTTTGTCTCGCAAACTGAAATGGAATTGCTGTAGATCGGACAAACGCTGAAAAGAAAAGAGACGGAAATCCGATTTGGAATTTCCGCCCCTCCAAGCTCGTATTTAATTTTCAAAACTTGAGAATCAATGAGTTCAGCCAAACTTATCTTTGGGTCTTCATAAAGGCATTACTGCACGGATCATGATAGGTTCCCAGACTGATCTGTTCAACTTAACCATCTCCCAATATTCATGATTAAATCTTTGCTTGCCAATCTGTTTTTTTAAGGGGTACTGATTCACCAGGAATCATTCAATGTACCCAGGACTTATTATGTGCGCCCGACTCGTTTTTATTCCGCTGTCCCGAAGAGAAATTAATTCCCATAAGTGGAAGCTTTTGCAAATTTTCTTTGAAACGCTTTCACGATTTCCACAATCGGAATCACCGAGAAAGCAAGCAGCAGAGCGACCGAATACTCCAGCAGGGAGATTTCTTCAAACTGGAAAGCGAACGCCAGAGCGGGGATATAGATCACGGCCGTGGTCAGCAGCAGCGACACGAGCATGGCACCGATCAGGTATCCGTTCTGTTTCCTCATGCTGAAAATCGAATGGCGCTGGGAACGCATGTTGAAGGAGTGGAAAATCTCCGCCATCGACATGGTCAGAAAAGCCATGGTCATGCCGTCGGCGCTGTTGGTGATTTCCCAGATTCCGGACTCGAGAAAATGGCCGATGAAATACGCGGACAGGGTGACGATCGTAACCAGAACCCCCTGATAGGCGACATCCGTGCCGAGTCCTCCGGCAAAAATGCCGTCGCGGGGATTGCGGGGACTGCGCTGCATGAGGTCTTTCTCACCCTCCTCCATCCCGAGCGCCAGAGCCGGAAAGCAGTCGGTAATCAGATTGATCCAGAGCAGGTGCACTGGCTTCAGAATGACAAAACCCAAAAGCGTGGCGACAAAAATGGAAAGCACTTCGCTCAGGTTGGAAGCCAGCAGAAACTGAATGGCCTTCCTGATATTGTCGTAGATTCTTCTGCCCTCTTCCACCGCGGAAACGATGGTGGCGAAGTTGTCGTCCGCAAGCACCATGTCCGCCACATTTTTGGTGACGTCGGTACCCGTAATTCCCATGCCCACGCCGATATCGGCGCTTTTGATCGACGGAGCGTCGTTGACGCCGTCGCCGGTCATGGCGGTAATCATCCCGTTGGTTTTCCACGCGTTGACAATGCGGACCTTATGTTCCGGCTGGACTCTGGCGTAAACCGAATAATTCCCGATGGTATCCTTCAGCTCGTCGTCGCTGATTTCGTCCAGCCGGGCGCCGGTAATCGCCTGAGACTCATCCGTGATGATTCCGAGCTGGGTCGCAATCGCCACCGCCGTATCGCGGTGATCGCCTGTGATCATGACCGGGCGGATTCCGGCCTCCCTGCACTCCTGAATCGCGTCCACAACCTCGGGACGGATGGGGTCGATCATTCCAGTCAGACCGATCAGGGTCAGGCCGTTTTCCAGATCGGACGGCTCAAAGGAATCGGGCATGCCGTCGTATTTTCTGAATGCCGCGCAAAGCACGCGCAGGGCCTTGCCCGCCATCGCCTTGTTCTGCGAGTGGATCTCCCCGTGCAGGGCCTCCGTCATCGGAACGACCTGGCCGTTTTTCAAAACATGGGTGCATTTTTTGATGACCTCGTCCGGGGCGCCCTTCGTATACTGGATATAGCTTCCGTCCGCGAGAGAATGAACGGTGGACATCATTTTGCGCATGGAATCGAATGGTGCTTCACCGACGCGCGGATTCGTCTTTTTCAGCTCGTTTTTATCGAGCTTCAGGCCGGCGGCATAGCTGACAAGCGCCGCTTCCGTCGGTTCCCCGGTAACTTCGCCGTCTTTGCCCAGCTCGGCGTCGCTGCACAGGGCCATTGCGGTGGCAAGCAGCGGCTCGTCTTCGGCGTAATGCTCCACAACGGTCATTTTGTTTTGTGTCAGAGTTCCGGTTTTGTCGGAACAGATCACCTGCGCGCAGCCGAGCGTTTCCACCGCCGTCAGCTTCCGGATGACGGCGTTTCGCTTGGACATGTTGGTAACGCCGATGGAGAGCACAATCGTCACGACGGTGGCGAGTCCCTCGGGAATCGCCGCGACGGCAAGGCTGACCGCGACCATGAAGGTGTTCAGTACGACCTGACCGCTGAAATCGCCCGATTTAATCAGGCTGAACGCAAAGATGAAAATACAGATGCCGATGACCAGACGGCTCAGGATTTTGCTGAGCTGATTCAATTTGATCTGGAGCGGGGTAACGTTGTCCTTCGCGTTTGCGAGCGCGTCGGCGATCTTTCCCATTTCGGTATCCATACCGGTCGCAACGACTACCGCTTTTCCGCGGCCGTAAACGACGGTGCTGCCCATGTACGCCATGTTTTTACGGTCGCCGAGCGGCACTTCCTTCTCTTTCTTCAGCGTCAGCGTCCGGATGATCTTGTTGACCGGCACCGACTCTCCCGTCAGGGCGGCCTCCTCGATTTTTACGCTTGCGCTTTCAATCATGCGGCAGTCGGCCGGGACGGCGTCTCCCGCTTCCAGCAGAACCACGTCGCCGGTGACCAAATCTTCGCTTTTCATCGTGACGACGCTGCCCCCGCGCAGGACCTTGGAGGTCGCGGCGGACATTTCCTGCAGCGCTTCGATCGCTTTTTCCGCCTTGCTTTCCTGATAGACGCCGAGCACCGCGTTGATCACGACAACGATCATAATGATGAAGACATCCGCAAAGGATTCGTGCGCGTAAGACGCGGTAATACCCGAAATGACCGCGGCGACAATCAGGATGATGGTCATCGGGTCGCCGAGCTGCTGAATAAACCGCCTGAATACGGAAACCTTTTTGCCTTCGGCCAGCTTGTTCTTTCCGTCTCGCTGCAAACGGGAATCCGCGTCGGCCTGTGACAGGCCCTGCGGGCTGCTTTGGACCTGCTCAAGGACCTGATCCAAATCTGCTAAATAGTACTTCATGCGTAGTTTCTTCCTCTCATTCATTCAACTGATGATTATGATATGTATTATAATAAAAAAAACTCATGTACAGCCCATACAAAGCTATACATGAGTCTTGTTCATTAAGGCAAGCCAGACCGAAACGGCCATGCTGTTGACTTGACACATGCGGCGAACCGCATGCAAACTACTCCCTCAAGAGATATTGTTTTTGTGTTTTTTTATCATATCATCTATCAGGCGCTCTGTCAACAGGATTTCATCAACAAATCCCGTAATTTACATGCTTTTAAGCTGAATTTTACAACATTCGGTCGCAGAAAAAAAGGAATTGACAGCGGCTAAGGAAATAGTATAATTTGAATATATTTCAGCGGAGAAGGAACAGGGAAACAGAAACGAAACACAGGAATGAGGAATGGAAGATGAAGATCAAAAAGGCCGCCCTCATCGGAATGGGTGCGATTGGCACCGTTTATGGGAAATTGCTGCACGACCGCTACGGCGCCGATTTTGCCGTGATCGCCGGCGGAGAGCGGAAAGAAAAGCTGAAAGCAAACGGAATCCGGTTTAACGGCAATGTGTTTTACCCGCGGGTGCTTTCGCCGGGGGAGCAGAGTTTCCCGGCCGACCTCGTCATTGTCAGCGTAAAAAACGACCAGCTGAGCAAAGCGCTGGAGGATATGCGCAGCTTCGTCGGTGAAGGCACCGTAATTCTTCCCCTTTTGAACGGAGTCACCGTCAGGGACAGAATCCTGTCGGTCTTTCCGGACAACCGCGTCTTTTACGGGCTTTCCATTTACATAGACGCGGTGCGAACCGCCGACGGCGTGCAAAACACTGTGGACGGCGTGATCGATTTCGGGGACGCGGACAACACGGTTCCTTCGCCGGAGGTGACCGCAGTCAAAGATTTTCTGGCCGCGGCCGGGATTGAATGCGAAGCCCCTTCGGACATGATCCGCACCGTATGGAAAAAGTGGATGCTCAACGTGGGCTGCAACCAGGTTTCCGCCATCACCGGCGCGCCCTACGGAAAAATGACCGGCATAGAAACCAACGGAATCCTTTTTCATGAAGCCATGATGGAGGTCGTCGCCCTGGCAAAGGCCCTCCAGATCGATTTAACCGAACAGGACGCCCTCGAATACGAAAATCTGATGTCCACGTTTTCACCGCTGGGGAAAACCTCCATGCTGCAGGATGTGGAGGCAAAGCGGCGCACCGAGGTGGATTATTTTGCCGGTACCGTCGTGGAACTGGGCCGGAAATATCAGGTTTCCACTCCCGTCAATCACGTTTTATACTGTATTATCAAATCCATGGAACAGCTTTACTGAGTATTTTGCGCATGGCGGCAACCGTTATAAAAACATTGATAAAAAAATTCAGGACATCAGAAAGTGAGTGAAGCTATGGAGTATCGAAGGGCGACGATCCACGATGTTGGCCAGCTGGCAGGAATCAGAGTGGAGATGCGAAACGAAAGGGAAAATCCTCAAAATTCCGGCACCGCCGAATTTTACGCGAACACCTATCGGTATTTTGAACAGCATCTTGCAAACGACAGCTTTGTCGCATGGGTTGCGGTTCAGGACGAAGAAATCATCGCGACCAGCGGAATCGTGTTCTATTCGATTCCCCCGGTCTATTCCAATATTACGGGGTCGGTGGCGTACATCATGAACATGTATACGAAACCGACGCACCGGAACAAAGGGATCGCTTCCGCTCTTTTAAGCCGTCTGCTGGAGGAAACACGTGCCAGAAACTGCACGAAAATTACGCTGAACGCTTCCGAAATGGGAAAGCCGCTGTATGAAAAATACGGTTTTCAGGAGGCAAAAAATAATATGGAGTATTCTCTGAGCTTTTGATCGGTATCGGTCGGCCGGAGAAGCTCTTCCCGCAAAACGGCGCTGATTCCAAGAGGAATCAGCGCCGTTTTTATAATGCTTTCAGACGGTATCCTTCTGTACGGCCCGTATGTTCCCGAGAAGCTGAGAAAGCATTTCCTTGAGACGAAGGGCCTCTTCCGGAGCAAGGCCCGTAGAGCAGAACATTTTCTGAGGAAGGTCCAGAAAATGTTCTTTGAGGCTTCTGCCCTTTTCCGTCAGACAAACCTGTACACTCCGCTCATCGCGGGCGCTGCGCACGCGTTCGACGAGTTCCAGCTTTTCCAGCTTTTTCAGAAGCGGGGTCAGGGTGCCGGAATCCAGAAGCAGCCGGCTTCCCAGCTCCGATACGCTGAGATCGTCCTTTTCCCACAGCACCAGCAAAGTGATGTACTGCGTATACGTAAGTCCGTACGGTTCCAGGTACGGCTTGTACAGACGGATCACTTCCTTTGAGCACGCATAAAGCGCAAAACAAAGCTGGCTGTCAAGCTTTAACAGATCGTCGGGCCGCACATCCAAATTACAAACACTCCTTAATTGCGGATTCCATTTCCTCGGGTGTCGTTGTCGGTTCAAAACGTCCGGCAATATTTCCTTCCCTGTCAATCAGGAATTTCGTAAAATTCCATTTGATGGAGCTGTCGTTGAACTCTTTTCCGTATTTCGTTTTCAGCATCAGTTCCAGCGTCCTGTTTTTTACGCCCTTTCCAAACCCTTCAAAGGTTGTGTGGCCGGTCAGGTAGCGGAAGATCGGGTCTGCGTTTTCCCCGCGAACGTCAATTTTCACCGAAAGCGGAAAAGTAACCCCATACCGCAGCTTACAGAATTCCTGCACCTCGCTGTTTGTTCCCGGCTCCTGCTCCGCAAACTGATTGCAGGGGAAACCGATCACCGTAAGGCCCTGCTCGCGATAGGCCTGATAAAGCTTTTCCAGGCCTTCGTACTGCGGAGTAAAGCCGCATTTGCTTGCCGTATTGACGAGAACCAGAACCTTGCCCTTTAATTCTGAAAGCGGAACGGTCTTTCCCTCGATCGTCTGAATGGAATAATCATAAATTGTCATAAAGGATCACCTTTCAAATTGTATTTTTTACAATTTGATTGTATACAATTTAATTTGTTTTGTCAAGAGTTAAATTTTTCACCCAGTCCGTCAGGGACTTCCGGGCCTTATCCGGGGAAAGGGGGGTTTTCATGACGGTCTGAAGAAAGAAGCAGCCGGCTGCTTCCCCGCCATGCAGCTTCACTCTCTGCGTCAGGGACTGAAAAACGGACTGCGGCTCATGCTCGTCCGCCTGCGTGACAAATAAATAGACCTTTTTCCCGGAAAAATCCGCCTGTTCCAGAAAGGCATTGACGGCGGGCGTACTCCGGCCCGCCCAGACCGGGCCGCCGAGAAAAACGGAATCATAGCCGTTCAGGGAAAAATCCATCGGCCTGATTTTGCTTTTCAGGCCAAAGACCGCCGAGCATGCTGCCATACCGAAGGATTTCCGCGGTTTTGTCTCTTCGATCCGTTTTAGATCCCCGCCAATTAACTCGGACAGCTCTTTCGCCGCGACCTCCGTGTTCCCTTTCCAGGAATAATAGACAACCAGATTCTTCATCTTTCAGCATCCTTTCCGTATTCTTCTTATTTTGTTCCGGGCTGATGTTTTTTAACCGGAAATTTTCATTAGTGATGGGACTGTCCGGTAAGATTATTTAGATAATAGCATAATTAAAAGAGGAATGGTATAAAATTTTGTTTGGAATTTATTAAAATTGTGGCCGTCCAGAAATATCCCGGCGTACGCCGGGATATTTCTTAACCGGATGAAGAGGGTTCCTCCGTCAGTTTGTAAAGGGCGCGTATTTTTTCTTCCGGGCATTCATCATAATCGCGCAGCGGAAACGGAAGCCCCATCTGCTCGTATTTTGTCAGGCAGATTTTTCTGAACGGCAGCAGCTCCAGCTTTTGCAGGTTGGAATATTGCCGCGCGAGGGCGGCGATTTTCAAAATATGGCCGCGGCCGTCCGTCAGGTTCGGCACGACGACATGCCGGACCCACAGCGGAACCCCCATTTCTTCCGTCAGCTTCAGAAAAGCAAACACCCGGTTTCCGTCCGCCCCGCTGTAGCGGAGATAATCCTCCTTACGGGAAAATTTCAGATCGCACAGAACCAGATCCGTAAACCTCAGCACGGCGCGGGCTCCGCCGATGTCCCCGATTCCGGCGGTATCCAGCGCGGTGTGGACACCCGCCTCCTTTAACCGGGAAAACAGCTCCGCGACAAATTCCCACTGCAAAAGCGGTTCCCCGCCGGAAACGGTCACGCCGCCTGTTGTTCCGAAATAGGGCCGGAAGCGAACGACCTTCTCAAAGACCTCCTCCACGCTGTACTCCCGCCCTGCGGTGCTCCAGGTGTCGGGATTGTGGCAGTACGCACAGCGGAGCGTACACCCCTGCAGGAACACCACGCAGCGCAGCCCCGGGCCGTCCACAGCCCCCAGGCTTTGAACGGAATGAACGACGCCTTTCATCACATCGCCTCGTGGAAGGTTCTGGAAAGCACTTCGCGCTGCTGCTGCCGGGACAGCTTGTGGAAGTTCACGGCGTAGCCGGAGACGCGGATGGTCAGGTTGGGACAGTATTCCGGGTTCTCATAGGCTTTCAGCAGCGTTTCCCTGTTCAGCACATTGACATTGATATGGTGCGCCTTCTGCCGGAAGTATCCGTCCAGAATAGCGACCAGATTGCCGTAACGCTGCTCCTCCGTGTGTCCGAGTGCCTGCGGAACAATGGAGAACGTATTGGAAATGCCGTCCTTACAGATCTCGTAGGGGAGCTTCGCGACGGAGTTCAGCGCGGCGAGCGCGCCGCTTTTCTCGCGGTTGTGCATGGGGTTCGCGCCGGGCGCGAAGGGTTCCCCCGCCTTTCTGCCGTCCGGGGTGGCTCCGGTCTTTTTGCCGTAGACGACGTTGGACGTAATCGTCAGGATGGACAGCGTATGTTCGGCATTGCGATAGGCGGGGACCTTTTTCAGTTCTTCATAGAACAGCCTGACCTGCTCCTGCGCAATGGAATCCACCCGGTCGTCGTCGTTCCCGAAGGCGGGATATTCCCCGACGGTCTCAAAATCCGTAATCAGCCCGGTTTCATCACGGATACATTTTACCTTTGCATATTTGATCGCGGACAGCGAATCCGCAAGGACGGACATTCCCGCGATCCCAAACGCCATAAAGCGGTGAACGTCGGTATCGTGCAGGGCCATCTGTGTTTTTTCATAAGCATATTTGTCATGCATATAATGGATAATGTTCATTGCGCCCACATAGGTCTTTGCAAGCCATTCCCGGTAGACGTCCATCAGCCTGAGCACCCTGCCATATTCGAGGTATTCGCCCTCATAGGGGGAGTGTGCGGGGGCGACCTGAATACCGCTCTTTTCGTCCCTGCCGCCGTTCAGGCTCATCAGCAGCAGCTTTGCCAGATTGGCACGCGCGCCGAAGAACTGCATGTCCTTTCCTACCCGCATGGCGGAAACGCAGCAGGCGATGGCGTAATCGTCGCCGAACACGGGGCGCATCACGTCGTCGTTTTCGTACTGGATCGCGTCCGTGTCGCAGGAGACCTTCGCGGCGTAGCGCTGAAAGGCTTCTGGCAAATCCGCTGACCACAGCACGGTCAGGTTCGGTTCCGCCGAAGGCCCCAAATTATAGAGCGTGTGCAGAATCCGGTAGGAGCTTTTGGTGACAAGGGTCCTGCCGTCCTCGCCCATGCCGCCGACCGCTTCCGTGATCCACATCGGGTCGCCCGCAAAAAGTTCGTTGTACTCCGGGGTGCGCAGATGGCGGGCCATGCGCAGCTTCATGACAAAATCGTCGATAATCTCCTGTGCCTGTTCCTCCGCCAGCAAACCGCTTTGCAGGTCGCGCTCAAAATAGATGTCCAGGAAGGTGCTGACGCGGCCCAGGCTCATGGCGGCGCCGTTTTGCTCCTTGATGGCACCGAGATAGGCAAAGTACAGCCACTGCACCGCTTCCCCTGCGTTCTGCGCGGGTTGGGAGATATCAAAGCCGTACAGGGCCGCCATCTCCTTCAGATACCCCAGAAAGGTGATCTGCTGATACAGCTCCTCCAGTAGACGGACGTTATCTGTTTCCATGCCCTGTGAGGCCACCTTCCGCCTGTCCCTTTTCTTTTCCTCAATGAGCCGGTCGATGCCGTACAGCGCGACGCGGCGATAGTCGCCGATGATCCTTCCCCTGCCGTAGGCGTCCGGCAGCCCGGTGATGATACCGCAGTGGCGGGCTGCTTTGATCTCGTCGCTGTAGGCCCGGAAAACACCCTCGTTGTGGGTCGTCCTGTACCGGAATTCCTGCTCGACCTTTTCGGAGAGCCGGTAACCGTAAGCTTCGCACGCCTTGCGCGTCATGTTCAGGCCGCCAAAAGGGTTCACGCCCCTTTTGAGAGGGCGGTCGGTCTGCAGACCCACAATGATTTCCTTCTCCTTATCCAGATAGCCGGGCCGATAGGTGGTAAGCGAGCTGACCGTCTGCGTGTCGATGTCCAGCACGCCGCCGAACTCCCGTTCCAGCTCCAGCAGGCGGCCGAGTTTTCTCATCAGCCCGCGGGTGCGCTCCGTGGCGGGGACGAGAAACGCCTCATCCCCCGAATACGGCCTGTAATTGGTCTGGATAAAGTTTCTGACGTCAATACTTTCCTGCCAGCTTCCGCCCTTGAAATTCTTCCATGCCCGATGGTCCATTGTTGACTCCTTCCGATTAAACAAAGCATCTGGCCGCTCTTTTCAATAAAAAAAGAGCAACACCCGGTAAAACCAAATGCTGCCCAGACGGTCGGCTGAAAGAAGGCCTTTATTCCACTGTGGTGAACCCACAATTATCCGTCAGTAATAAAAGCCTTTATGTTTTTATGACCTGATTATAATATATCCGTGCGGCCGCTGTCAACCGGCCCGTACGGATTTCAAAATATATTGCAGAACTGTAAAGAGAATATAAAATATTTTGGAAATCTCTTTGCTGTTTGTAAAAATATTGCTATAATATAGAAAAGGCATTTTGACGGATATTTACAGAAAACAAATTTGATTCCGTCGAATCTGTCAAAAAATAACAATTATAACAGGAGGTTGAGAAAAATGCCGGCTTTTGCAAATCCTTTTCAGGCAAACGTTGAAAGAAAATTAACACATGAGGAACTCGTTCAGGCCATCCGTCTGGACATTGCGGGGGAACTGGAGGCCATCTATCTTTATGACGCCCATGTTCAGGCCACGGACAATGAACTGGCCAAAACGGTCATCAGTGATATCCGCGATGAAGAAAAGGCCCATATCGGTGAATTGATGACGCTGCTTCGGCAGCTGGACCCGAAAGAAGCAGAACTGTTCGCCTCCGGTGAAGCGGAAGTAAGAGAGATGCTGGAGGGGCTGGGAATTACCGAGCCGTCCGCAGAGCCCGCTGCCGGCGCCCCCGAACAGACGGTAGGCAGTCTGCTGGGCGAATAAATAAATCTGTAAAGGAGCTGATCATATGGATTATCTTTCAAGAGAAGGTTCCCCCGTATCGCAGGAGCTTTGGAAACAAATTGACACCGCCGTAGTGGAATCGGCGCGCCGTATTCTGGCGGGCAGAAGATTCTTACATATTTTCGGGCCTCTCGGCATCGGAGCGGACAGCATCGCGATTGACGACGCGGACAAAATCGGGGAAATCACCAAAGACGGACTGACGGTTACCGCCGGCAGAAAGCATGTGGAAATCCCCACCGTTTACGACGACGTCACCCTTTTGGCAAAAGATCTGGAAAGCAGCCGCAAATCGGGTTATCCGGTGGATTTATCCGCCGTTATGGCTTCCGCTGAGGCCTGCGCCCTGAAAGAGGACCGGCTGATTTTCTTCGGAGCCGAGGAACTGGGCTATGAAGGGCTTCTTACCGCGGCGGGAACAAACCGGATCGAAAAGAAAGACTGGTCCGAGGGAGAAAACGCGTTTACCGATATCGCCGCGGCAATCCAGCTGTTGACTTCCAAAAACGTTTACGGCACTTATGCGCTCGCGGTCAGCCCCGACCTGTACCTGCAGATGCAGCGGATTCAGCCCGGAACGGGTTTACTGGAAATTGAGCGTGTGAAAAAGCTGCTGAACGGCAATGTTGTCAGCAGCCCGGTATTGGGAAATGACAAAGCAGTGCTCGTCTGCACCGAGCCCAGAAATATCGACCTGGTGATCGGGCAAGACCTTGCCGCCGCCTATCTGGAGCAGAAGGACCTCAATCACTGCTTCCGTATTCTGGAAACCGTCCTGCTCCGCATCAAGCGCAGACAGGCCATCGTGGTTTTTGAATGACCCGAAGCTTTGCCACCGCACGGCATCTCTTTTATTTGCTGTTTCATTTATAATAATCAAATGATGGAAATGAGGTTGTAAAAATGTCAAAAGTTGTTTTTTATCGTTGTGAAATTTGCGGAAACATGGTAGCGCTGATCAGGAGCGGCGGCGGCACACTTACCTGCTGCGGCCAGAGCATGACGAAGCTGGAAGCAAACACCACCGATGCCGCAACCGAAAAGCACGTTCCGTTTATCACAAGGGAAGACGGAAAAATCAAAGTTCAGATCGGTTCCACCATTCATCCCATGCTTCCGGAGCATCATATTGAATGGATTGCGCTGGAGTCCGGCGACAGGCTGGAAATCGCGTATCTGAAGCCCGGCATGGACCCGAAAGCGGAGTTCAACGACGCCGAATCCGGCACGGTTTACGAGTACTGCAACCTTCACGGCCTTTGGAAAGCTGAATTCTAATTTATTAAGATGAAAAATGGCTTTGCGGATTTTCCGCAAAGCCATTTTTGTTATATCATCCATTTTGGCAGGATAAAATCAATTTTCTTTCCCGCGGCCGCCGTTTTCCGGAAACAGCCCCATAAAATCAAGGGTCGCGAAATAATCGGCCGGGGTTTCCGCGCGGCGGATGAGCTGCGCCGACCCGTCCTCTTTCAGCAGCACTTCCGCGGAGCGCAGCCTGCCGTTGTAGTTGTAGCCCATGGCATGGCCGTGCGCGCCGGCGTCATGGATCACCAGAAGGTCCCCCATGTCTATTTTCGGGAACATGCGGTCAATGGCAAATTTGTCGTTGTTCTCACACAGGCTTCCGACAATATCGTATTGGTGGTCGCAGGGGGCGTTTTCCTTCCCCATTACCGTAATGTGGTGGTACGCGCCGTACATGGCGGGACGCAGAAGGTTGGCCGCGCAGGCGTCCACCCCGATATATTCCTTATAAATATGTTTTTCATGGATTGCTTTCGTTACCAGACAGCCGTACGGCCCAAGCATAAAGCGGCCAAGCTCGGTGTAGATAGCCACGTCCTTCAGACCCGCCGGAACAAGGATTTCCTCAAAGGCTTTGCGGACGCCTTCCCCGATTTTTGCGATATTGGCCGGTTTTTGTTCGGGACGGTAAGGAATCCCCACGCCGCCGGACAGATTGATGAAGGAAACCGCAATGCCCGTTTTATGGTAGAGATCGACAGCCGTACGGAACAGGATACCGGCCAGCGTCGGGTAATACCCGTCGTCCGTCGTATTGCTGGCGAGGAAAGCGTGGATGCCGAAGCGCCTGGCCCCCAGCTCCTTCAGCTTCACAAACCCTTCCTCCAGCTGTTCGCGGGTAAAGCCGTATTTAGCTTCCCCCGGCGTGTCCATAATGGCGTTGCTGATCTGAAAGGTTCCGCCCGGATTGAAGCGGCAGCAAATGGTTTCCGGAATGCCCGCTGTGGATTTCAGAAAATCGATATGCGTAAAATCGTCCAGATTGATCAAAGCACCCAGCTTTTTTGCCAGCTCAAATTCCTCGGGTGGCGTTTCGTTGGACGAAAACATGATGCTCTGTCCGTGAAAGCCCACCGCGTCGGAAAGCATCAGCTCGGTCAGCGAGGAGCAGTCGACCCCGCAGCCCTCTTCCTTCATGATTTTCAAAATGACCGGATTGGGCGTTGCCTTCACCGCAAAATACTCACGGAAGCCGCTGTTCCACGCAAAAGCCTTCTGCAGCTTGCGCACGTTCTCCCGGATTCCCTTTTCATCATAAAGATAAAACGGAGTCGGAAATCGGGCTGCGATCTTTTCAAGTTGTTCTTTGTTTACAAAGGTATTTTTCAAAACAGTTTCAGCTCCCTTTCGTTACGGTAATCAGTGTGATTTCATTTTTCAGCGCCTCTTTGAAAAGCTCAACCAGATTGCGCTTTTGAGAATACAGGCAGGTGGACTCGGAACCCGCAGCGATATCGCCGGTCAAAACGCTTTTGGAATCGGCAATCAGGCGAATCTGATGCCGCTCGGTTTCCGTGTGGTACACCAGCGCGCCTTCCAGTTCAAACGGAGGGTCGGTAATAACGACGACCTTCAGCTCCCGGCGCAAAGCCGAACAGAGCTGCGGCAGAAGCAACGAAAGCGTCTGTTCGGACACGGCAAGGTAAATACGCTCTTTCGCCGCGTCGATCATGTTCTTCATTTTATCCATGATGTTGGCCTCGCCCTTGACGGTGATGTACCCCTCGCCGGCTTCCCGGCGCTTGGGCGCCGCCTTGATCAGCAGCTCCCGGTACTCCTGCATGCGCCGGATACGGTTGCTGCAGAATTCCTCGACCGGAACGGGAAGATACCGGGTGGCCGTGTCTTCCTCAACCAGGGCCGCGCCTTTTTCAACCAGACCGGCCAGCGCCGTATAGGTATTGGAACGGGATATGCCGGACGCTTTCGCGGCCTCATATCCCGTCAGTTTTCCTTCGGAGCAGAGCAGAAGATACAGGGCCGATTCCTGCCGTGTAAGATTGTAATATCCCAGCAGTTCCACCAGATCCATCGTGCCGCCCCCTGTATAGTGTTTCTCTATAGGAACACTATACAATATTTATCCTGATTTGTCAATTAATATTTCTGGCCCGCCGCCTCCGACGTCAGGTATGAAAGATTATTTTCAGCTTTCGCGCCGGTTTCCGGGCCTCCTTCGATCACCGTAAGCTTTCTCTTTTTCAGCTGAAAGGCACCGACCAGCTTCCTGAGCATATCCGCCTGTGCGGACAGTTCTTCGCTCGCCGCCGCGCTTTCCTCCGCCGTGGCGGAATTCGTCTGGACAACCGCGGAAACCTGATCCACACCGGTTGTGATCTGTTCGATCGCGGCGGCCTGATCGGAAGACGCCATATCGATTTTGACGATCGTTTCTCCCACAAGCCCCACCTTGGCCGCTATCTCATTCAGCTCTTTCGCCGTACGTCCGGCGATAGCGGTGCCGTTTTTTACGCTCTGGATGGAACCCTCGATCAGGCTGGTGGTCTGCTTGGCCGCGTTGGCGGACTTGCTTGCCAGATTCCGCACCTCGTCGGCCACCACGGCAAACCCTTTTCCGGCGCTGCCGGCCCTTGCCGCCTCCACGGCGGCGTTCAGGGCAAGGATATTGGTCTGGAACGCAATGTCGTCGATCACCTTGATGATTTTTCCGATCTCATTGGAGGTATCGCTGATTTCCTCCATGGAGGAGAGCATCTGCCGCATCTGTTCGTTGCCCTGTTCCACCTGTGCGACGGTATCTTTCACGTAGCCCGCCATTACCCTGACATTGTCCGCCGTCTCGCTGACTTTTCCGGAAACCTCGGTAACGGAGGCCGCCAGCTCTTCCACGGAGCTTGCCTGCTCTGTCGCGCCCTGCGCAAGCTCCTGGGAACCGTCGGAAACCTGGGCCGCTCCGCTGTTGACCTGTTCCGCGGAGGTATCGATAGCCGCGAGAGTATTATTCAGCTCGTCGGATATCTGCATCAGCGCCTGTTTGATCGGAGCAAAATCCCCCGCATATTCCTGTGTAATATCCGCGGTCATATCCCCCTTTGCCATCCGTCCCAGCTTGTCCGAAATATCCGCGACATACAGTTTCAGGGTCCCGGCAGCCGACTGCAGCGACCGGGCAAGGGAACCGATTTCATCCTTGGACGAATAGGTGACATCTACGTCCAGCTTGCCCTGCGCGATTCTCTCGGCAGCGGCGGCCATTTCATTAACCGGCCTGCTCAGCGCCCTGGAAAGCCACAAGCCCCACACAATGGAGATGGCTGCGCCAAGAATAATAACCGCAACCATTGCCAGCATCATCGTATTACCAAGCTGCTGATTGGCGTCGTTGTTTGCCTTTGCGTTATTGACCCGGTTCTGCATGCACTGGGTGTAATTGTCGGTCACCTTGATGTTGATTTCCATCAGCTTTTTCAGGTTGGTCATGGCTTCGCCGACATTCTTCTGCCCGGTTTCCTGAACGATGGCTTCAAAGGTTGGCCAGAATTCTTCGTCAAACATGGTTTTCGTCTGAGCAAACAGCTCTTTCGTCGCCGCCGTCGAAATAGTGGGTTCGTACTGTTTAACCGCATCGTCATATTGCTTTTTATATTTTTCAGTATTTGCGGCAGCTGTCTTGAGCTCTTCCGGGTTATCATAATATAATATGTAATCTCTGGACAGCCCTCTTAAACGGTCGAGGTTCAAAAGGATATCCGACATGACCGGCAGCGGTGCGGTCTGCTGCTCATAGAGCTTTGTACTGGAAGCTTCCATTTGCCGCATGCTGTAAATGCCGGTGGCGCCGACAATGACCGTAATCAAGGATATCGCCAGAAACGACAGGATCAGTTTCTTCGCAATTTTAAGATTCTTCATAATTTTTCTCCATTTCTCATTTTCCATGCTGGACTCTTTTTCACGATTCCGCTTTGTCCGGGTCGTGCACTCATACTTCCGCTGCCCGCCCGGTTTCCCTTTCCGGACGCTTTCCCTCCGCAGCAATGTTCTGCTCCACCTGCTTTTCGTTTCTCCCCTTTCCCAAACGCGGCCGGCGGCCATTTCTCCGGCTGTAGTGCCGGTCACATTTTTTGTCTGTTTTTTCGCTTCGGTCCATTCCGCTTCTTCTTTTTAATTTATCGACCCGTATATCAATTATATTTATATTTTTGTTTATTATTTTTTTAATCGATCACAATATATTTGTTTTGCTTATATATAGTTTACCTTTTTTTACGGCACAATTAAAATTCATAATGAAAGGAGTTGACTTCATTGAATCGAATCAAAATACTAAGAATGAAAAATAAATTAAAGCAGCAAGAGCTGTCGAAAATCATCAATGTCAGTCAGGCGTCCCTCTCCGGATACGAAAGCGGAAAGTACGAGCCCGACAATAAAACCCTGCTGAATCTGGCGGCTTTTTTCGGCGTGACCACGGATTATCTGCTGGGAAAGGACTCCGTTCCCGACCCGCCCGGCACCTCCAAAAAAATACCCGTACTCCGAAGCCTGCGCGCGGAGGTATCGGCCGAATCCGCGAAAGATGTGGTTGGATATGAGGAGATCAGCGGAGAAATGGCAAAACAGGGGGATTTTTTCGCGATCAAGATGCATGGGGACAGTATGGAACCGCGCATTCAGGACGGAGACACCGTGATTGTGCAGAACCGTTCCATGGTGGAAACCGGGGACATTGCGGTTGTTTCCATCAGAGGGGACGAAGCGACCGTTAAAAAGATAGCAAAATATGAAAGCGGGATCACCCTGATTCCCTATAACCCCAAATATGAACTGCTCTCCTTTTCAGCGGAAGAACTAACCAGGCTGCCGGTCGTCATTCTTGGCAAGGCGGTACAATTAAGAGGAAAGTGTTAGGTAATGCGGAAAAATCATATAGTAACGCCGCATTGGCCAGCAGCCGGTGCGGTATTTTATTGCCGCTCTTATAGACATCAGACATCCTTATTGAAATAGGATGTCTTTTGCGGTATAATCATGCTGAAAACATCAGAAATGCGGAGGAATCAGCAATGAAGGCAAAAGAAAAAAGCCTTGCGGAAAATATCGCGGACGATATTGTCGCAAGGATCACCATTGATAAAATATATTCGGCCGGAGACAAGCTGCCCAATGAAAACGAGCTGTCCGCCGACTTAAAGGTCAGCCGGACCACTCTGCGGGAAGCAATCCGTATTTTGGTGGCGCACAACATATTGGAGATCCGCCGCGGAAAGGGCACCTATGTCAAGGACAATCAGGCCCTGGACCGGGGAATTGACCTGAACCCGCTTTCCGCTTTCCCGATGGATGTAAAGGACCTGTATGAAATGCGCCTGATCTTCGAGCCGCAGTCTGCCTACCTTGCCGCAAAAAGGGCCTCCGACAAGGAGTTGGAGCGCATTCTGCACTACGGCAGGCTGGAGGAAGACCTGATTTTAAAGAAGCAGGACCGTACGGAGATAGAGCAGGCCTTTCACAAGTCCATCGCAAAGGCGACCCACAACGAATTTATGAACCGCCTGATGCCCATCCTGTATCAGGCCATCGGCAAGGGGGTCATCTTATCCAACACCAAAGAGGAGATCGTGCAGAATACGCTGAACGATCACCGCATGATTATGGAATTTTTATCAAAGCGGGACGCATTGGGCGCAAAGACCGCCATGGAGCTGCATATTATCCACGCGATGCGGGGGTTTGGCATCATAGAGGAATAAAAGAGCGGAATAAATAGTATTTTTTATCAATTGACATAAGACATCATACAATATATAATAAATTATACAACTACAGCAGCCGGAACCACCCTGCTTCGGCTCGCTGCTGTCAATCAAAGAGTGAGGTGCTTGTAAAATGAACAGTGATGCAGTAACCAAAAGCGTACCGCAGCGCGCGCTGTTTCACGCGCTGGGTTTTACCAATGAAGAATTGGAGCGTCCGATCATCGGAATCGTCAGCTCGCAGAATGAGATCGTTCCGGGGCATATGAATTTGGACAAAATCGTGGAAGCCGTCAAGACGGGCGTTTCGATAGCGGGGGGAACCCCGATCGTGTTCCCGGCCATTGCGGTTTGCGACGGTCTTGCCATGGGGCACCGCGGCATGAAGTATTCACTGATTACAAGGGAGCTGATTGCCGACTCGACCGAGGCGATGGCTCTTGCCCACGCCTTTGACGCGCTGGTGATGGTGCCGAACTGCGACAAAAACGTACCCGGCCTGCTGATGGCGGCGGCGCGCCTCAACATACCCACCATCTTTGTCAGCGGCGGGCCGATGCTCGCCGGACTGGTGGACGGGCAGAAGACCAGCTTTTCCAGCGTTTCGGAGGCTTCCGGAGCGTACCGCGCCGGTAAGATCACAAAAGAAAAGCTGCTGGAATTTGAAAACAAGGTCTGCCCCACCTGCGGCTCCTGCTCCGGCATGTACACGGCAAACAGCATGAACTGCCTGACGGAGGCCCTTGGAATGGGGTTAAGGGGCAACGGGACCGTTCCCGCCGTTTACTCACAGCGCCTTCAGCTTGCCAAGCACGCGGGCATGCAGATTATGGAGCTGCTGAAAAAGAACATCCGCCCCAGGGACATCATGACGGAGGATGCGTTCAAAAACGCGCTCACCATCGATATGGCGCTGGGCTGCAGCACCAACAGCATGCTGCACCTGCCGGCCATCGCGCACGAATGCGGCATCTCCATCGATCTGAACATTGCGAACGAAATCAGCGACAAAACGCCGAACCTCTGCCATCTTGCCCCGGCGGGACATACATACATGGAGGATTTGAATGTCGCGGGCGGCGTTTACGCCGTGATGAATGAAATCAGCAAGCTCGGCCTGCTCAAAACCGACCTAATTACCTGCACGGGCAAAACGGTCGGGGAAAACATTGCGGACTGCCCCGTTCTGGACTACGGCGTGATTCGCTCCGTGGAAAATCCGTACAGCAAAACCGGCGGCATCGCCGTGCTGAAGGGGAATCTGGCCCCCGACGCCTGCGTGGTCAAGCGCTCCGCGGTCGCTCCCGAAATGCTGAAACACGAAGGCCCCGCCAGGGTGTTTGACTGTGAAGAGGACGCGATCGAGGCGATCACCTCCGGGAAAATCGTGGCGGGCGACGTCGTCGTCATCCGGTACGAAGGCCCCAAGGGCGGCCCGGGCATGAGGGAAATGCTGAACCCGACCTCCGCCATTATGGGAAGCGGTCTGGGCGGAAGCGTCGCCCTGATTACGGACGGCCGTTTCAGCGGCGCGACCAGAGGTGCGGCGATCGGACACGTTTCCCCGGAAGCCGCTGTGGGCGGAAATATCGCGCTGGTTGAGGAAGGCGACATCATCAAAATCGACATTATGGCCAACACCATCGATTTTGCCGTCAGCGACGAAGAACTGAAAAAACGCAGGGAAAACTGGAAGCCGAGAACCCCCCGCATTACGGAGGGCTGCCTTTCCAGATACGCCGCTTTGGTCACCTCTGCAAACAGGGGCGCCGTTCTGGAACTGAAATAAGGAACCATGTGAACTGCGGCCGTCAACGGATCAAATCCGTTGACGGCCGCTTTTTGTTTCGGGACGGAATCCCCCTGCTATCAGAATATGCGGGCAAGGGTTCCTCCGTTCCTGTATTTTCAGACTTTTTTAAACAAGGTCCAGCGTATTGATATTCAGGCGATAGGTCACGTCCTTACGCTCCACGATCACCGTAAATTTTTCTTTGAGCTGATCGTCGTTTTCGATGTGGGAAAGCAGTTCGCGCGTGGGATTGACCGCGACCGGATTCCCGACGAGCTGCAGCATGGAATAATCGCCGTTGGTGTCGCCGTAGGCATAGCTTTGGGACAGATCGATATCGTGCTTCTCCGCCATTTCCAGAACCGCCTTGCGTTTGCTCTGGGAATCCCACATCGGGATAATTTCCCCGTTGTAGCTACCGTTCTTTCCGACCTGATAAATGGTTCCCCGGTAATCGTCCATGCCGTACATCCGGGAAACCTCGCTGACCAGCTCGATCGGCGAACCGGAAATGGCGATGACGATATGGCCCTGCTTCTTATGCCACCGGATTCGTTCCCGCGAATAAGTATATACGCGCTCTCCCTTTTGCTCGATCACCTTTTTCGCGATATAGGCAATGTGAAAAGCACTGGTGTTTTTGACGGTCTCCGTATAGATATCCACCATTTTCTGCAGGTAGATATCGTAATCGCCCACGCGTTTGTCCCATCTGGTAAAAGCGGGCTCGACTTCGTTGTCCCATTTGCTGTTGTCGATCAGTTCGTATTTAATCATCTTCTTGAACATCTCGCTGATGAGACCTTCCCGGGAGATGGTCCCGTCAATATCAAAAAAAGCCGCGATTCTTTTCATGATGAATCCTCCTTTCCGAGTTCGTGCCAAAAAACCGCAAAAATTCAGTCGTCCCTGATTCTCGCCATTATGTACTCATCGGCGTACTGTCCCCGGCGGATCGCCGCCTTCCGTTTGACGCCCTCCCGCACAAAGCCCATCTTTTCATAAAGCCGGATGGCCTTCTCATTATCCGTGTAGACCGTAAGCTCGACCCGGACCAGCATCAGCCAGTTGTCCGCCATGTCGAGTAAGGCTTCCATCAGCTTTTGACCCACGCCCATTCCCTGATACGCCCTATGCACCATGATGCCGATTCCCGCCGAGTGGCGCATGCGCGGGCTTGCGTAAATGCTCAGGCCCGCGCAGCCGATGGCTTTTTCCACGCCGTTTTCATCCGTCGTCACCGCAACGAACTGATGGGTATTTTCGTTTATATTGGAAATAAACCGTTCACTGTGAGAAACAGTTTCGGACGGAACACCCAGAATGTTTTCCATCACTCCGCTCATGCGCCGGATTTCATTGATATCCGGCGCGTCCTTCAAACAAATCGGGCGAATGGTAAATTCCATACCGATCCCTCCTCTTTTCCGTTTTCAGCTTTATATGCGGCTGGAAACGCATTATTCTTCTATCAGTTTTATAAACTGCCCGTATCCCTGTTCTTCCATTTCCTGAAGCGGGATAAAGCGGAGGGACGCACTGTTGATACAGTAGCGAAGGCCGCCCTGCTCCTTCGGGCCGTCGGGGAAAACATGGCCAAGGTGGGAATCCCCGTGACGGCTGCGCACCTCGGTGCGCACCATGGAATGGCTGGTATCCCGATTCTCCGTCAGGGAGTCGGCGCGGATGGGTTTCGTAAAGCTGGGCCAGCCGCAGCCCGATTCAAACTGGTCGCTGGAAACGAAAAGGGGCTCTCCGGTCACGACGTCCACATAAATCCCCTTTCTGCGGTTGTCCCAGTATTCGTTGTCGAACGGCGGTTCGGTGGCGTTCTGCTGCGTGACGCGATACTGCATTTCCGTAAGGGAAGCCTTCAGCTTTTCCGGGGCAGGTTTTGGGTAAGCCGTCTTCCCGGCGGGCGGGGTCTGCTCCCGGAGGGAGGAAAAGTCCACATGGCAGTAGCCGCCGGGATTCTTTTCCAGATAATCCTGATGGTACTCCTCCGCCGGATAGTAATTTTCCAGCCGGCCGACTTCAACCGCGATCGGCGCGTCGTATTTTTTCTGTTCCTTCGCGATATATTCCCGAATCACCGGAAAATCCGCCTCATCCCGATAATAGATTCCCGTGCGGTACTGGGTTCCGATATCGTTTCCCTGACGGTTGACACTGGCAGGGTCGATGATTTTAAAATAGAAATCCAGCAGCGTCGGCAGACCGGTCTTCTCCGGATCATAGAAAATATGAACCGTTTCCGCGTGGCCGGTAACCTTCAGGTCATGGTAGGAAGGATTCGCCGTCCTGCCGTTCGCGTAGCCGACATCTGTTTTCGCCACGCCGTATATACGGGCAAAATAGGCCTGTACCCCCCAGAAGCATCCGCCCGCAAGCCAGATTTCCTTTAATTTTCTGTTGCTGTAATCCGTTCCGGCATTCGGGTTGGCCGGAAGGCCGGACTTCACGCCATATTTCTGCATAAGAACCTTCCTTTCGCTGTTAGGATTAAATTTCTTCTATTATAGATAGTATCAGCCGATTTGGCAAGGATTTTATCTTTTTTCGACGGGAATTCAGATGACGAGCCGGAAGATCACCGCGTTGACCAGCACGCCGATGAATCCCCAGAAGGTGCCCAGGATGGCGCCCGCCAGCACGTCGCGCGGGTAATGCATCCCCATATACATGCGCGTGGCGCCGACCAGCGAGGCGAGCACGTAAAGCACAAGCGCCGCCGCAAAGTTGCCCTGAAAATACTGCAGAAGCATCGTCGCCATATAAAACGCCTGACTGGTATGGCCGCTGGGAAAGGACTTTCCCCGCGCCCGGATACCCACCACGCGGACATCCTCAAGATAGATAAACGGCCTGGGCCGCCGGATGACGGCCTTCATCAATTCCACAACCAGCCACAGGGTCAGCGTACCCAGAACGAATTCATACGCAAGGTGGGCATTGACGGCAAAATAGAGGACAAACGCTATGATCAGCGTAACAATGCCGTTCCCCAGCTCGGTAAGAAGGAGCATTGTCCGGTCGAGCCAGCGCGGACGGGTGCCGTGCCGGTTGAAAAGAGAAAACACATAGGCGTCTATGCTCTGCCCTGTTGACCACACCAGAGAAAGCAGCAGCAGGCAGAACACAAAGAGCATGCAGATCAGCGGAGTGTTCCCCTTGATGCTGATCCACACGTTTTTCCAGAAGGTATGGGGGACAAAAACAACATAGAGGGACAGCGCGACAACGAGAACGGGTACCCAAAAAACCGGCCGGAGATGGCGAATCCTGCCGATCAGCCGTTCACACCGCTGTACCCATTGATTCTTTTTTAATTGATCGATCAGCTTCATTTCCCGTCCCCAATTGATCTTTTTGTTCTTTTCGGCTCCGGCGCTTTCGTCATCACCGCCAGTGTCCGGCGCTGCAGCTCAATATGGACCGGCCCTTCCCCCAGCGTAATGCCGTCCGCCATCAGCTGCATGGAAGGGGTGGCTTCCATGTCCACCGTACGGGCATGGAAATGCTCAATGCCGGAATCCTCCGGTTCACCGAGTTTTGCCCCCTTGAACGCGCGGCCCAGCAGCTTCAGCTTGGATAAATTGGAAAAAATCAGGATGTCCAGCAGTCCGTCCCGGAAAGCTGCCGTTTCTCCCACCTGGTAATGCCGTCCGACGTACGGCATATTGGTAACGAGGACCAGATGACCCATCCTGACGATCTCCCGTTTTCCGTCCAGCAGAATTTTAATCTTGGAGGGCGTCAGCGACACAAGGGTGGAGAGGAAATCGCCCACCCGTTCCAGATGCCCGTGCTGGATATCGTCTCCCGCCGAAAAAATCGAAGACAGCAGGCCCGCCGAGCAGATTTCCAGAAAAGAGGTGCGGCCCGCTGCGCAGTCAAGAAGCCCCATATCGATCTTGGTGCGTTCCCCGGTGCGCAGAAGGGCGATGGCGGACGGAATATCCTGCGGGATGCTCAGGCTGAGCGCCACATTATTCTGGGTGCCCGTGGGGATAATGCCCAGCGTCGCGGGCAGACCCTTCATTTCTTTGGCAACGGCGGAAACGGTGCCGTCGCCGCCGCAGACGACAAACATGTTGACGCCCTGCGCCATCGTGTCTTTTACCATCTGCGAAAAATCGCTGTCCGGTTCCGTCAAATACACCTCCGGCACATACTTCCACTGCTGCAGCATGCTGATGACATCCATCAGCTGAATCGGGGAAGCGTTTGAAGAACCGGAGGCCGGGTTGAAAATAAGCTTGACGCGTCTGCGCCGTTTATCCGTAAAATACGTTTCTTTTTCCATTTTGTCCCGCAAAGCCCTTTCTTTCCTTAATGCCTGGGATGCGCACGGACCGCCAGAATCGCCTGAATGACCGCCGTGACCACCTGTGCGTTGGTCTGGGGATCGATATCCGGCGTGGGCTGGCCCTCCTGCAAAACCATATATTTCGGGGGAAGCTTGTTCAGCGCCATCGCGACAATGTCCTTTTTGCACCGGTCGCATTTGCAGCACTGAAAACGCGCAAGCGCCGATTCCAGCTTTTCCAGCACGATGCTTTCCATCGTATTGACAAGGATGGTCGGCTGGGTATCCATAAACGCGACGCCCACTTCGCGGCGCATAATGGTTTTGTGCTGGTTCAGCGGTTCCTCCAGCGCGGCGCGCGTGTTCTGTTCGTCGCTGAGGCCGCTCGGGCTTTCCGCGTCCTGCGAAGCCTTTGCCGTTCTGGAACCGGAGGGCATCAGCATTTTATACATCAGGTCTTTATCGATATCTTTCTTCGTCCTTGCCATCAGTCATTATTCCTCCTTCTCCAGCAGCTCATCCGTAAATTTAAGGTAATCTTTCGCAATATTGTTTCTCGGCGAGTAGTCCAGAATGTTCTGCTGGATGGACTGAGCCTCGCTGATGACGACGCTGCCGCGTATGTAGGAATCAAACAGCGGAATGTTCAAATCCTGTGCGATCAGTTCCGCCGTACCCCGGATTTCCCTGCTCAGGAGGGTACGGGGGTTGAATTTTGTCAGAAGGATTCCCGAGACGGTCAGAGAGGGATTGCAGTATTTTTTGACACGCTCAACGGCCTCATACAGCTTTGTGATTCCCTGCAGGCTGAAAATATCCGAAAGCATCGGAATCACGATCGTATCCGACGCGGTGAACGCGTTGATGGTCAGGATGCCTAGCGCGGGCGGCGTGTCCAGAAGGATATAGTCGTAGAGGCCAAGAATCGGCTTCAGCGCCTCTTTCAGCAAAAACTCGCGTCCGGTATTGGTAAATTCAAGCTCGATCCCGCTGAGCAAAATGCTGGATATAATGATGTCGGCCGTATCCAATTTCTGAATGGCATACTGCGTTTTTACGCCGCCTTTCAGCACATCATAAATGGTGGCGCAGGTTTCGGTTTCAGCGCCTACGCTGAAGCCAAGGTTTCCCTGCGGGTCAAGATCGATCATCAGAACACGAAAACCCTTCCTCTTTAATCCCGCCGCCAGACTGCAGACGGTAGTCGTTTTGCCTACCCCGCCCTTCTGATTGGAAATTGAAATAATCCTGCTCATTTTCATGTCCCCTTCGTATGAATGTCTGCAACGAAACAATTATTCTTATCATATTATAATTTTACAATATTTTCAATCCTATAAGGCTTTTCCTTCACCCTCCCGGTTCAAAAAATCGTCGATCAGGCGATAGCACTCGCGGACCTGACGAAAAACCGGCGGAAGCGAAAAGAAGCCGTGCAGCGCACCGGGGATGCGGCGGACCTCCACTTCGTTGCCCGCTTCCTTCAGGCGCTGCCCGTAATCCTCCGCCTCGTCCCGGAGCGGGTCGTATTCCGCCGTAATAATCAGCGTTTTCGGCTGACGGCTGAAATCCTTGGAGGCCAGCGGCGCGAAGTAGGGGTTTTGCAGATCCTCGTCGCTGGCCTGATACAGCTTCATATAATCGCAGATACTTTTTGAGGTCAGCAGATACTTGCTCCCGTTGTCGCGCACGGAAGCATAGGGCGATTTTGTCGTATGGTCGGAGTAAGTGGAGGGGTAGATCAGGATTTGGCGCTCGGGCAGAAATTCGCCCCTGTCGCGCGCCATCAGGGAGACGGCCGCCGCAAGGTTTCCCCCGGCGCTGTCCCCGGCCACCGTGATTTTTTCGGCGGGGACCTTTAGCAGCTCCGTGTGCAGAAAAATCTCCCGCACCACACGGTAGCAGTCCTCCGGTGCGGCCGGGAAATGGTATTCCGGCGCAAGCCGGTAATCGACCGACACCACGGTGCTGCCGGTCATATTGGCCATATTCGCGCAGATCCGGTTGTAACCGTCGATGGTTCCGGCGACCCAGCCGCTCCCGTGAAAGAAAATCAGCAGGGAATCAAGCCGGTTTTCGCCGGGAGCAAATATCCGTACGGGGATATCATGGTTTTCATAGGACACGACATGATCCCAAGTCTGATAAGGGAGCTTTCCAAGATGAAGCCCTCTGATACGAATGACCGTGCGGTGAAGCCGTTCGCTTTCCTTTTCTCCGATATCCGTATAGGAAAGCGCTCTTAATGCAACACGCATCAGCCTTTTTACCGCCATTATCCTTCGCCTTCCGATCATTCGTAATTTTCCGCCGCAAGCGTATTGACAGCATTTCCGGTTGTTCCTGCAACAAGGTTGCGTTCCTCCCCCGCCGAAGGCGGGGGAGGAACGCGTTTTGTCTTGCAAACTGAAATGCGATCGCTATAGTATTGACAGCCCGGCTGCATTTTATCGACATCCGGAAACGAAAAAGCGGCATGGAATTTTCAGTATTCCATGCCGCGCGCCCGTCATTCTTTATTTTTCGCAGTCCGATGAATCGGAATAAAAAGCAAAACAGTCCTTGCCCTGCTTTTTCGCCTTGTAAAGCGCGCTGTCCGCTTTGGGATAAAGCTCCGGATACGTTCTCCCGTCGGCCGGATACATGGCGATGCCGATGCTGCCGGAAATGCTGTATTCCATATGGCCGTCCGCATGGGTATTGCGGAAGATGTCGCACATCGCTTCCGCCTTTTCCGCGATCAGGTCGTCTGTAGAGATATCGCGCAGAAACACGAGGAACTCGTCCCCGCCGATACGCCCGACCACATCGGAAGTACGGAACAGCTTCTGGAGCTTCGCGGAAATGTCGCAGATCACCTTGTCCCCGGCCATGTGTCCGAACTGGTCGTTGATGGATTTAAAATTGTCAATATCGATCATCATCAGCGCGTGGATTCCCGATGTATCCGCACCCGACAGATGATCCTCGATCTGGGACTGCGTGGCGGTCTTATTGTAAAGATTCGTCAGCGCGTCGCGCTGCGACTTGTCCATCAGCCTTTGCATTTCCTTCTTCTGGCTGTCGATATTATACGCCTTGCCAACCGCTTTGCTCGGTTTACCGTAGGAGTCGTACATGATTTTCGCTTTCACGCGGTGCCAGACAAGCCGGCCCGTTTTGGTAATGAAACGGAATTCGATTTCATACTCCGTATTGCCCAGCTGGAACTCCTTTAACAGAGTCCGAAACTGCTGCAGGTCTTCCATGCAAATGCTCTGGTTGTTTAGAATATCCTTCATGAAATTCTGGATGTGCGGATACTGCCCGGTCAGAGCGGTGAAAAGCGGGGAAAAATCCATCCGGTCGGTTATGATATCGTATTCAAACATGATATCGTCGGAGAGGTTCTCCGCGATCTGGTAACGCTCCCTTTCCACTTCCAGCTCTTCCTGCGTCTGCTTGAGCGAGGTAATATCCGTGTAAACGCACTGGTAAATCACCTGATTGTTCTGATTGACGGTGTGCGTTCCGCTCAGGGAGACCCAGATGACGCCGCCGTCTTTCTTTACCATGCGGAATTCCGCGGTAACGGGCCTGTTTTCCTCGATCTGCCTTTTCAGCAGAATCGACACAAGCTGGGCATCTTCGGCGTGCACATTGCGGATTCCTTCTTCGCCCGGGAGCCGGGCGTATTCTTCTTTGGTATATCCGCACAGCTTATAGAACCCGTCGCTCGCGTAGACCAGCTTCAGTCCCCCGTCGTACAGGTACTGCGCCACGCCGCCGGGGATGCTGTTTGCCAGCGTCTGCAGCTGCGTCATGATCTCATTCGCTTTTTTATGCGCCTGTTTCGACTCGGTAATATCCACAACGACGGCGAAAAATTCCCGGTACCCGTTCTCATGCGTCACAATTTTAGCCCGGTTGAGCAGCCAGCGGATATTCCCGTCCGCCGTGACGATCCGGTATTTTACCTCCGCGAAATTCTCTTTGGAAATCTGATGGTGAATGCTGCTGATGGTCTGCATACGGTCTTCTTCATAAATCATGTTGTAGAAGGAACGGTCATAGGCGCCGAGAAACTGGTCCAGGGTATATCCCAGCATTTTCAGAAGCCCGTTGCTCACAAACTGGAACTCCGCCTTTTCGTCGGCGCTGAAGCGGAACGCGCCGCCCGGCAGGTTGGCGATGAAGGTTTCCAGCTCCACCTTGGTGCTTTTCAGCTCGTCGTTCTTCCTGCGGAGCCGCTCCCTGTTCTTTCTTTCCGACAGAATAACATAAGCCGCAAACAAAATCAGTCCAATGGTAAGCTTGATTACCAAAGAGACGGTATACGTCAGAATTTTGTTGGATTTCGAGGTAACGGCATTGATGGAAACCGTACCGATCACATACCAGTCCTCCATACCGATCGGCGTATAGGAAACATAATACTCCCCCATATTGGAGTAATAGTGAGAGCTCCCCTTCTGTCCGTTTCCCATGGCCGACTTGATCTGGCCGAGAGCGGATGGGTCCTCCAGTGCCAGCTGCGTGTCCGTAAAAATATTCTCCTCCGTCTGCCGGGAATCCGGCGAGGCGATCACCGTTCCGTCCCCGCGTGCAAGCCAGCATTCTCCCTTTTCCCCGGAGCTTTCCGCGTTCAGCAGGCTGCTGAACGATTTTGCAGGGATAATGGAGCTGATGGCGCCGGTAATTTTTCCCCCGTGACGGACAGGCACGGCCACGACGATGCTGCGGGTACCGTCCGTTCTGGACTGGGACACCACCGAAACGGTCGTTTTGCCGTTCAGTGCCTGCTGAAAATAGGGACGGTCGCCGATTTGGATGGTTTGTCCCCCGGCAAGGCAACAGGTTCCGTCCGGCAGCCCCACCCCGACCGCAGCCGACTGATCCGCTTTCTTCAAATCAACCAGCAGGTCCTTCACAGAGGCCTTGTCCAGCGCGGCATTTTTCGCGCCGATTGCCTGAGCGGCCAGTTCCATGGAGGAAATCGTGTTGTTCAGTTCTATGTTGACCATTTTGGCATTATGCTGGGTATCAGACAGCAGATTTTCCTGCACTTCTTCTTCAAAAGTTCGGTTTAGCAAAAAAGAATATCTGCTGAAAGACAGAATCATAAACCCAACAAAAATAGCGATTATCAAAATTGCTGTTATGGGCGTATTGATTCTTCTTTTCACTGAAATACTCCTCCAAGACGACGAAATTTCCACCAGTCCCCAGCAGGATTACTAAAGATAATTCCATACCTATACTTATAATATCATAAAATGAATGTAAAAGAAACCATTTATTTCCAATTTCCATTTAAAAGCGCGGCATATCGGTTCTTTTGGCAAAATAGCAGGCACATACGGTTTAGCCGATCTTTTTCGTCACGGCGCTCAGGCCTTCCCGGCTGACCATTTCCGGAATGTTCCTGTGACAGGTAAACAGGATGATCTGGGCGCCGCCGCTGTTCCCGGCATAATCGGCGAGGAATTTCAGTCCCTGTCCTGTCCGTTCGTCGTCGTACTGCAGAAAAACGTCGTCCAGCAGCAGCGGGAGCTTCGGACCCTCTTCCGAAAGCAGCTCCGCGACCGCCAGCCTGAGCGCGAAATACGCCTGATCGATCGTGCCGCTGCTCAGATACTGCCATTCGTGTGAAACCGCGTTTTCCGCGTCCTGCACGTTGATATCGAAATTCTTGGAAACGATCACATTCTGATATTTTCCGCCCGTGATGCTGCTGAAGATCCGGGCGGTTTTTTCGTTCAGAAGGGGACCGAAGCTCTGGCGGATTTCATTGAAGGCCTCTGTGAGCGTTTCCTTTGCAAGGCTGAGGGACTGATACTCCGATTCCTTTTCCGCAATTTCCTGTTGCAGTTCCTCCGTTTCCTCTTCCAGCTCACTGACATTCTTTTTCCCCGCGAACCGGTTTTTGATTTCGGAGCCCGTCTGAATCAATTCTTCCCTTGTTTGCTGGAGCTGCTGAAAGCATTCGGCACCGAGCCGCCTGAGGTTCTCCGCACCCTGATCGTCCAGGGGCTCCGGCAGCTGCCCTGCGCCGGCACTGAGAATCTCTTCCCGCGCCGCCCCGGCTTCCTGCTCAAGCTGTTCGGCGGGCTTCCCCTGTCCCTGCTCCTTGAGGGATTCCGACTGGCTTTCGATTTTCTGCCGCATGGAACGGAGCTCCTCCATCCGATTTTTCAGCTCCTGTACGGCGCTCGCCGCTTCCTCAAAAGAGGAGACCGGCCGGTATGTACTGACAAAGGAAAGGAAGGCGCCGGTTTGCTCCCGCAGGCTTTCCTGCGCCTGAGCCAGGGCCTCATTCGCCCTGTCCAGATTTTCCCGTCTCATGGCCGCCCGCGCCTGAACGCTCCGGAACCGCATCAGCTTGTCCTGAAGCTCCTCCACTGTCCGGCACCCCAGCGCCTGAAGCTGAGAATTTATCCTGTCCGCAAGCGCCGCTTCCCGGGCCGTTTTCGCGTTCAGCTCCTCCCGCAGAGCGGATAGATCGGTCCGCTGTTCCGGGCCGTCCGCCGGGAGCTCCGCGCGTTTTTCCCGCACATCCTTTGAAAGGCCGTCAAGCTTTTCCTCGATAAACCCGAGTTTCAGCTCCAGTTCACGATTCCCACGTTCCGCGGCGGACATCTGCTCCTCCGCCATGCGGCAGAGCTCTTCCGCCTGAGCGGCCGACTTCCGTACCTGTTCCTCTCTGGCCGACACCGCCTGCCATTCGCCCGCGGCTTCCTCTTCCGCCCGCTTTGCGGCTTCTGCTTCCCGTTCCGCGGCAAGACGCACGCTTTCCAGATTTGCTTTTGCCGCCGCGGCTTCGGCCTCGTCCACGACCGTCGTGGCCACGGCTCTGGTTCTGGTCTTCCCAACAGAGAGAACCGCCGTCACTCCGGCGAGGGCCAAACCGGCAAAGCAGACGGGCGACAGGGCGATTCCCAGCGCAACCGATGCGGCGGCGATCAGAATCGCCCCGATCAGCAGCCCTTTTCTGATTTCGCGCCCGGCATTTTCGTTGACCATTACCTGCCGGGGAGTACCGGCCTGTTTCAGCCGCTCCTGCGCCGTTTCGATTTTTTGCGCGGAAAGAGCCTGTACGGATTTCAAATGCTGCCCGGCGGCCTGATACGCCGTGTTCGCGCTTTCCCTGCGCTGTCCGGCGAGCGCAAGCTCTTTCTTTTTCCGGTCAAGGTCCTCCCGGCAGGTCTGACAGGACCGCCGCGCTTCTTCCAGCTCCAGAGAAGCCTCTTTGCAGGCGTTTTCCTGCTCCTGCTTCTGCCGTATCTGCGTTTGCAGCGCCTTTTCTGCTTCCGCCAGAGCCGACCGTTTTTTCTCCGTTTCGGCAGCGAGGCGAATGGTTTCCCGAAGAGCAAGAATGTCCCGGCTTACCTGTGCACGCTCCTGGTCCCGTTTCTTTACTTCCTCCGGCACTTCCGGTGAAATTTCCTCAACCGGCTCGCCGGAGGACGGGTCCTCCTGCTCCAGGGTAAGGACATTCCTGTTTCTCTCCTCCAGAAGCTGCTGAAGAGACCGGACCTGAGTGATCCTTTCTTCCGCGTTCTGAACAAATTCCTCGTTAAAGACAGTGCCGCCTGAAGTAAGGCGCCCGGCTTTCTCCTCATATTCTTTGATCTGCGCGTTGAGCTCCCTTTGCTTCTGAACGACTTTGTCCAGATTCTGAAGCTGAATAAGCTTTTTTTGCAGATCAGACTGAGTTGTATAATACTGATATTTCTGTTCCAAAGCTTCTTTCTTTTCGTTCAGCTCGGCATACCGGCGCTCCATCCGCTTTTTTTCTTCCTCGTCCTCCAGAGCCGCCGCCCGCTCCTGAGCAAGCTGTTCCTGCTGCTGATAGCCTTTATCCAGCACGCCGATCCTACCGCTTTTGGATTTCAGCTCGTTCATGGCGGCCTGCAGACGGGTTTCCACCCGTTTCTGCGACACGCTTTCATCCCCGGTGGAGACCAGGTTCAGAAGCTTCTGGGTAATTTCATCGTCCCTGTCCGCACCGGCCATGCTCCCGGCCTGCCCGATAAAGACGCTTTTTTCAAACGCCGCGGCCCCGATTCCAAAAAAGCGCTGGCCAAGATCGGTGTTGCTGGCGATCTTCTCTTTTTCCCCGGTCGCCGTATTCCACAGGCTGATTTTATCCGTCGCGTTGGATGCGCCGAACAGTCTTTCCAGCCGATAGACGGTCCCGTTATCCCCAAATTCAAGAAATCCCGACATTTTAGCCCCGTCCCAGGGCTGATATTTTTTGCGGATATTTTTGGAAAGGTCGCCGCTTCTGCCTTCGGAACCGTAAAACATCATTCTGATAAACGCCATGATGGTGCTTTTTCCGTCCTCGTTATTTCCATAGAGGATATGGAGGCCGTCCGTCAGATCGAGCGTATACTCCCTCAGTTTGCCAAAGTGTCCAATGTAAATCCTGTTAATTTTCATTCAGCTTTACCTCGCTGTCAAACGCTTTCAGGCCGATATCGAGCGCGCGCCGGAGTTGTTCCTTCTGCGCTTCGCCCGCCGCGGCGCCGATTTTTTCCAGCATGCGCCGGACAAAAATCCCCTTTAGGGAGGTTTCCTTGGACAGCGCGTTCAGGTCGGCCCGCAGACGCGTTTCGTCCCTGAGCTTCACAAAATACAGCCCGTTTTCCAGCCTTGCCGCAATCGCGGCGCAGTCCGGCGAAAAGGAAGCGTCCAGCGCGCCCTCCAGAATGATTTTATAAAGATTGTCCGCATACGTCTCCCCAAACTGCCGCTGCAGCGTGTGAAGGACGACGGCCGCCGCTTCGTTGTTTGCCGACACCCCGCCGATATCGACGCGGACCTCTAAATTTTTCCTTCGGCACACCGGGCGGAAAGCGAGGTCAAGCCTGTCCCTGCTCACGGTACCGATATAAACGCCCTTGTCCCCCAGCTCGTCAAAGCCCCTGCCCTCCGGACAGCCGCAGTAGGCGTAAGCGGTCCTTCCGCTGTGCAGGATTTCGGTACGCATATGAATATGGCCGAGCGCAAGGTAATCCATGCCGCTGAAACGAATCCGGGAAGGGGTGATCGGGTTGTAATTGCTCGACTGGTTCTCGGCGACCAGATCCCCGTGCAGGACGCAGATATTCAGCAGGTCGCCCTGGGGCGCGCCGGTTTCTCCCAAAAGAGGTTCCGTGACATAGGTTCCCGTAAATCCCGCGCCCCACACGCGCACGCCCTTTCCGGGCAGCTCAAAACAGTCGAAGCCGGACTGAAAAATATGTACGTTTGCCGGCCAGTCCGGGTCGGCGTACGGGGAATCCAGAGAAACATAGTCGTGGTTCCCCGGTGCAACGGCAACCGCCGTTTCCGGAATTTCGGACAGCGCCTTTTTTACGGAACGGACCGTCGCGGCATCCGTACCGGAGCTTTCAAAAAAATCCCCGGCGATCAGAAGCAGCTCCACGCCTTCTTCTTTGCAGAGGGAGACGATCCTGTCAAACGTCATCAGCATTTCTTCCCTGCGCTGGCCCGCTTTGCTCCCCAGCGAGGTAAGCTCCGCGCCGAGGTGCAGGTCAGCGCAGTGCAGTATTTTTATTTTATTCATTCCTATACGCCCCCGGACAATATTCCTTTAATTGTTTCTATTATATCAAAATCAGCAGGGGAAAGCAATTGCCGGGCGGCTTTGCCGACGGAGCGGAAGGCCCCCAAAGCAGACGAAAAAGGCCGCCCGGGAAAATCCCGGGCGGCCTTTGGCCTTTGCTGTTAACGGATTTCTATTCTGCGGCTTTCGGGCACCACGGTTTCCACCTTCGGCATACTCAGCTCCAGAACTCCGTCCTTGTACTCCGCGGAGATCTCCTTGGCTTTGACATCGGAGATATCAAAGCTGCGGGAGAACGAGCCGTACCTGCGCTCCCTGCGAATGTAATTGTCCTTTGTCTCCTCGGTTTCGTCCTTGTGTTCCGCGCTGACGGTAAGCCTGTCGCCCTCGATATCGATCTTGATATCTTCCTTCTTAAAGCCCGGCAGCTCCGCCTTCAGCAAATACTTGTCGCCATTATCGATCACATCCGTACGGAAAGCGGAAAAGCTTTGCGACAGATCGCCGAAGAAGTTTTTCTCCATGTTATCAAAATAGTTGAACAAGTTGTTTTCCCTGCGTCCAAACGGCATTAAATCAAACATCATCAAAACCTCCATATTCATTCATTTGATTTCTTCGGAAGCATTGCTTCCTTTTACAATTCTTACTATATCCGATGATTATGAAAAATAATCATATAAAATATGACCAAATTATTAATTTTAGCACTCTTAAGTTTAGAGTGCTAAAATTAATCAAAATTTCCGATTAGAATGGGAAGAATCACGTTTCAGGCAAAAGGAAAACCGGCCTTCAGGCGATACGGAATCACCGAAGGGCCGGTTCTGACGGAGGAAGGATCAATTGGGGAACACGACGACCAGAAACATTTTGAACTGCTGGGAAGCATAGACCGCGTGGGGCGTTTTCGCGGGCATAACGATGGTCTGTCCGGCTTTGAGAAGATGCTTTTCGGAACCGATGGTAATTTCGCCCTCTCCGTCCAGCGCGATGACCATCGCGTCGCCGTTCGACTCGTGGGAGCTGATCTCCTCCCCCTGGTCAAAAGCGAAAAGCGTCAGGCTGACCGCCGGGTTCTGCGCCAGCGTCTTGCTGACGACCTGACCCGGCTGATAGGTTACCAGCTCCGCCAAAGTCAGCGCGGTCGAAAAATCGATATTTCTGATATAATTTTTTTGCATACGGTGACCTCCTATTTCAGCATGGCGGCCAGATCCTGTTCAGGTGTGGTGATCGGCATGATGTTGAACTTCTCTACCAGTATTTTAAAAACGTTCGGGGATACAAACGCGGGAAGCGTCGGGCCCAGGCGGATATTGGTAATCCCGAGCGACAGCAGGGTCAGCAGGATGCAGACCGCTTTCTGCTCATACCAGGAAAGCACGATGGACAGCGGCAGGTCGTTGACGCCGCAGCCGAAAGCCTCGGAAAGAGCGACCGCAACCTTGATCGCGGAGTAGGCGTCGTTGCACTGGCCCATATCCATAATGTGCGGCAGGCCGCCGAGCGTCCCCATATCGAGGTCGTTAAAGCGGTATTTCCCGCACGCGCAGGTCAGAACGACGGAGTCCGGCGGGGTAAGCTCCACCAGCTTGGTGAAATAGTTTCTGCCGGGCTTTGCGCCGTCGCAGCCGCCAATGAGGAAAATGTGGCGCAGAGCGCCGGATTTCACCGCCTCGATCACCTGATCGGCAACCGACAGCACGGTGTTGTGGCCGAAGCCGGTCATCAGCTTTTCGCCGCCGTTGATGCCGGGCATATGCACGTCCTGCTCGTATCCGCCGAGCTCCAGCGCTTTTTCGATCACAATGCTGAAATCCTTTTTACCATTCACTTCGCCGATGTGGGGCATTTCGGGATAGCCGACCACCGCGGTCGTATAAACCCTGTCGGCATAGGACGGCATGGGGCGCATCAGGCAGTTTGTCGTAAACAGGAACGGCGCCGGAACATTTAGGAATTCCTTCTGCTGATTCTGCCACGCGGTACCGAAATTGCCCTTCAGATGCGAATACTTTTTCAGTTCTGGATAGCCGTGCGCGGGCAGCATTTCACCGTGCGTATAGATGTTGATCCCCTTGTCCTTTGTCTGCTCCAGAAGCTGTTTCAAATCGTAAAGGTCATGGCCGGAAACAACAATGAACGGGCCTTTTTCAATGGTATTGCTCACTTCGGTCGGTACGGGATTGCCGAACGACTCCGTATTGGCCTGATCCAGCAGGGCCATGCACTTCAGGTTAACCTGGCCGAATTCCATCACAAGCTCCAGCAGGCGGGACGGGTCCTGTTCGCAGTCGATCGCCGTCAGCCCCTTGTAGAACCAGCCGGTCACCTCGTCGTCGGTATAACCCAGCACATAGGCGTGATACGCGTACGCCGCCATTCCTCTCATGCCGAGCAGAAGCAGAGATTTCAGCGAACGGATATCCTCGTCGCTGTTCCAAAGCTGTTCCAGATCAAGGTCGTCGGTACCTCCGCATTTTGAACTGCAGGCAGCGCAGCCGGGCGTCAGCGAATCCTTTTCCTTCCTGATCTCGGCGGTAAGCGCCTCAATTGCCTTATTGTCGAAATTCACGTTGGTAATGCACATAAACAGGCCGCGCAAAATCAGCTCATCCGATTTTGGGGTCCTTCCGGAATTCCCAGCCGCTTTGGCCAGGCCGACCAGCGCGCCGGTCAGTTCATCCTGAAAATCGGCGGTCACGCTGCTTTTTCCGCACACCCCCATTTTTGTGCATCCGGTTCCTCCGGCGGTTTGTTCACACTGAAAACAAAACATCTTCCTTTTCCTCCTTCAATTAATCTTCTAATATTTCACCGTCGGTGGCGACGGTAATGACACGCCACGGGATCATTTTCCCGGAATTCTGCAGAGCGGTCTTTACATAGTTGACCATTCCGCCGCAGCAGGGCACTTCCATACGCACAACGGTGACGCTTTGAATGTCGTTCAGGTTCAAAATATCCGTCAGCTTTTCACTGTAATCGAGGTCGTCCAGTTTCGGACAGCCGATCAGCGTGATTTTATTTTTCATAAACTGATGAATATTCGGGCAGGCATAAGCCGTGCAGTCCGCGCAGATGACAATGTGCGCGTTTTCAAAATACGGGGCGTTCGGCGCGACCAGCTTCAGCTGGCACGGCCACTGGCGCAGCTCCGAGCGGGCGGCTGCCGGAGCCGCCGGCTGGACCGGGGCGGGCGCACGGTCAAACGTCTTCATGCGCATGGACGGACATCCCCCGAAAGGAGGCTGGACCGCCTTCTGTTTCATTTTGGCGTCTACCATTTCCTGATCGTACTCCCCGGCTTCGCGCTCAATAATCTGAATCGCGCCGGTCGGGCATTCGGGGAGACAGTTTCCGAGTCCGTCGCAGTAGCTGTCGCTGATCAGGGTTGCTTTTCCATCTATCAGCTGCAAAGCGCCTTCGTGGCAGGCGCTGATGCACAGGCCACAGCCATTGCATTTATCAGAATCAATCTGAACGATATGTCTTTTCATTCAACGTTCCTCCATTTGTTTTGTTGGCCTCAGTATATCATTCTGCTTTTGTTATTTCGGTATCCACGGCTACAAAATTTAATTTATTTGAAATTTTTTTGACAACGGAATATACTGAATTTTAAGAAATATTGCGATTGACCATGCAGCGGAGGAATGATATGAAAGCAACAAAAAAGATACTTTCCGTGCTTACGGCGGGAATCATGCTCTTTGCGCAAGGATGCGCACCTGCTGAAGCGATTCCCGGATGGACAAAAAGCCCTTCTATGGCTGTTCCGAGAGACCAGTTCCAGATAGAAGCCGTCGGGGATAAGCTTTATGTGCTGGGCGGTCTGGGGTCGGATTCCAAAAGCCTGTCCTCTGTGGAATGCTACGACCCGGTGTCTAACCAGTGGACAGCAAGAAAACCTATGCTTAACGCCAGAACGGAATTTCAGACCCGGACGGTAAACGGAAAGATTTACGCGTTCGGCGGCTGGAGCAGCACAAAACAAACCGATCAGGATAAAATCGGCGGTTTGTCTTCTTTGGAAGCGTACGACCCGGCCGCGGACCTCTGGACGGAAAAAGCACCGATGTCCGTTCCCAGATCCGCTTTTTTAACGGAAACGGTCAATGGAATCCTTTACGCAATGGGCGGAGCGGAATCGGCCAATACAATGGAAGCGTATGACCCGGAAACCGATACATGGTCCCGCAAAGCACAGATTCCTGTGAAGATTTCCGCCTATGACTGCCGTACCGCCGTGTTAGACGGTAAAATTTTCGCATTCGGTAAGACCGTACAGGAATACGATCCCCAGACGGACGCATGGACGGTCAGGGCACCCATGCCGACAGCAAGATATAAGTTTGAGCTACAGGCGGTGGGAGAGGAAATTTTTACGATGGGCGGATGTGACGGCGGCGGGAACCTTTTACCCACCGTGGAAGAATACGATCCCAAAACCGACAAATGGACAGAACGCGCCCCCATGGCCGTGTCTCGGATGGAATTTCAGACAGAGGCTGTCGAAGGAAAAATCGATGTGTTCGGCGGAAGCAACGGAGAGGACGTTCTCTCTTCCGTAGAGGAATACGACCCGAATTTGAATAAATGGACGGAAAAGGCGCCTATGACAGTCCCCAGGACCTGGTTCGGTACAAAAGACCTGAAGGGTAAGATTTTCGCGATTGGCGGCTGGAATATTGGAACGGCGCTTTCTTCCGTGGAAAAATATGTTCCGTAAATACCGACGCAGCCCATTTGCGCGGAAAAAACCTATTGTCTGCAAAGCAAAGCGGCCGGGAACGATATCGTTCCCGGCCGCTTTGCTTTGTTATGGTTAATGAACTTGTAATCAGAAGGTGACATCTTCGCCGTAATAGGCGCAGGTAAGGACTTTCAACATATTGTCCGCGTCGGTCTCTCTTGGGTTGGAGCCCGTGCAGGGGTCGCCGACGGCGTTGACCGCAATTTCCTTGCAGTGCGCCTTGAAGTCTTCCTCGCTGACGCCGTTTGCCTGATAGGTCTGGGCAATATTGAGCTTTTTGTTCAGCTCGCGGACCGCTTCCACAAGGGAATTGGTCAGCTGCTTGTCCGTAGCGCCCGGCAGGCCGACTTCCCTGGCAATCTGAGCGTATCTTTCCATGCAGACTCTGGAGTTGTACTGGATGACGTTCGGCAGCAGGATGGCGTTGCAGCAGCCGTGCGGAATATGGAACACCGCACCCGTCTTATGGGCAAGGCTGTGAGAGATTCCCAGAAGCGCGTTGGAAAACGCCATACCGGCAAGGCACTGGGCGATATGCATTTTGCCGCGCGCCTCGGCGTCGCCGTGATAGGAATCAAGGATACTGTCAAAGATGCTGGAAATCGCCTTGAGTGCCAGTGCGTCCGAAAAGTCCGAACGGGCGGAGGCAACATAGGCTTCGATCGCATGGGTCAGGGCGTCCATACCGGTATGTGCGGTCAGGGTTTTCGGCATGGTCATCGGGATATCGGAATCCAGAACCGCAATATCCGGTGTAATTTCAAAGTCGGCAAGAGGATACTTGATATCGGTGGAATAGTCCGTGATTACGGAGAAAGCCGTCACTTCCGAAGCGGTTCCGCTCGTGGAGGGGATGCCGACGAAAATTGCTTTCTTTCTGAGCTTCGGCATGGTGAAAGGATTTTTGATATCGTCAAAGGTTTTCTCCGGATATTCGTAGAACACCCACATTGCCTTTGCAGCGTCCATGGGGGAACCGCCGCCGATGGCAACGATCACGTCCGGCTCAAACTCGCGCATGGCCTTGGCGCCGTCGTATACTCTTTCGATAGACGGGTCCGGCTCGACACCGTCATAGATCAGGGTCTGCAGGCCGGCATCTTTCAAAACATCATCCAGCTTCTGCAGGAATCCGGTTTTTCTCATGGAATGGCCGCCGGTCACAATAAAAGCTTTCTGATAGCCTTTCAAATTTTTCAGCTCGCTGATTGCGTTCGGTCCGAAGTAGATGTCTCTTGGTAAGGTGAATCGTGCCATAAATGTTCCTCCTAAATTCATTTTTTATTCATAATTGTTAAAAGTATAACAATCTTTGTTTGATTATTATCATACCACTTTGTTCCACAATTTTCAAGGTGTTTTATTCATTTTATTTAGTATGATTTCCCAGTTGGATTTTTATGTAATTCCAAATAAAAAAGTCGCTTTCCGCCCTCTTGTTTGTAGATCAGCTTTACAGCAATTCCGTTTCAGTTTGCAAAAAAAACGCGTTCCTCCCCCGCCTTCGGCGGGGGAGGAACGCAATCTTAATTGCAGAATCAGCCGGAAATGCTGTAATTATCCCCGCGGAAAATACTCCTGACAGGGAGTATCTAAAAATTATTTTTTTAATAACCAAAGATTCCACCGGTTTACACCGATGGAATCTTTGGTTACGGAGAAATAAGCAGATAATTCCGACTACTTTTTGCTTAGATCCCATAAAGTTTGATATAATTTCAAATAAGTCGATGCAATGTCGCTGTTTAAAGAAAGCTGCTGTTTGTACTTTTCCAAAACCGCATCAAGCATATTTGTACCGTTTCCGCCGTTGGCAAAACAAAGCATATTTTGTCCATCGGTAGCAGAGAAATTGGTTGTTGGATCATCCATCAGCTGATTCCCTATCAAAGCTCTTCCCAATTGTTTTGATTCTTCATTTTTATTCAGCCAGAGTTCCCGTGTCATTTGGTCGTATTCCTCTTCGCTGATTTGATTGATATTATATTTGGAAACCACTTCTTTCGGCGTAGAATCAAAGATCAGGTAGTTTTGATTCTGAGCCGTCTGTGAAGTCTTGCCCTTTTCGCTTGAAGAATACTTCCAGACCGGGGAAGCGGCCACTGAATTTATCTGCATAGGATACAACTCCTTCAAGTTATTTATTTTATGATTACTGGATTACCAGCCAATCATTTTGCGTATAGTATGGATATATATCGGATTTCGCTTCATACGTAAATGAACCGCTGTCTACATTCTCCAAAATCCAGAGTTGAATAAATCCATCTGCAATACGATCCCCGTTTGGATCATATGCTTGATTAGAGTATAATTCCGCCTTAACTCCTTTATACATGGGTTTCCGGCTCGAAGTATCAGCATAGCCAATCTCATAGGTACAAATCATAGCTTCGCCACCATGGTCATAAACGGTTCCTTTTCCAACTGTATTCCAGTTAAAAAACTCGATTCCCTGATTAACATCGCTGCCATGTTCTTCAATCGACTGATCTGATACAATACTATTTATATATACCGCTGTCAACGGTGGTGCGGCACTTAATGGTGTAACTGAGTTATCCTGTTCCTGAGACTTCTCCTTTACCGCTTTCGCTATCTCTTCTTTAGCCTGATTGACCATCACCGCAGAAGATTGTTCAAGACCAGCCTGCTTCAATGAAGCTTTCTCCGTGCTTTTGGCAAGTACTGTCGTGTTAAAAGCAACGCAAGCAGACACTGCAAGCACAATAGTCAATATTTTTTTCAACCTTTTCACGAACTATACCTTCTTTCTGTTCATCCAAAAATTAGACAGTCGTTTATTGGATATATCACCTCGTATATAATTGACTGTTCTTTATTCTCATAATAAAACTTATGAACACAATTGTCAAATTTAATAACATAATCGAATTATTTTACATAAAAAAACCGGACTGCTGAAAAGCAGTCCGGTTGCCGGTTTATCAATCAGGAGGGCGCCGACTCGTCGTAAAGGCGGCAGGAAACGAAATGTCCCGGGGACACTTCGCGGAGCTGCGGCGTATATCCGTCGCACTCGTCCGTCTTTTTGAAGCAGCGCGAGCAGAAACGGCACCCCTCGGGGGGATTGATCGGGCTCGGCACGTCGCCGGTCAGGATAATGCGCTGCTTGGATTTTGTCGGGCCAATAAACGGAATCGCGGAAAGCAGAGCCTGCGTATAAGGATGGAGCGGGTTGGAATACAGCTCTTTTTTTGGCGCGATTTCCACCAGCTTTCCCAGATACATCACGCCCACACGATCGCTGATATGCTTCACGACGTTCAGGCCGTGTGCAATGAACAGATAGGTCAGGCCGAATTCCGCCTTCAGTTCATCCAGAAGGTTCAGCACCTGTGCCTGAATTGAAACGTCCAGCGCGGAAACCGGCTCGTCGCATACGATCAGTTTTGGCTGTACGGCGAGCGCGCGCGCAATGCCGACACGCTGACGCTGTCCGCCGGAAAACTCATGCGGGTAGCGGTTCCTCTGATGGTTGGCCAGCCCGACACAGTTCAGAAGATAAGTGACCCTTTTTTCAATTTCATTGCTGGGGAGCAGCTTGTTGATTTTGATCGGCTCCGCAATGATATCGCCGATCGTCATTCTCGGGTTTAACGAAGCATAGGGGTCCTGGAAAATCAGCTGAATGTCCTTGCAGAATCCGCGGCGCTTTTCTTCGGACAGCTTGGTCAGGTCGGTGCCTTCAAAAATAATCTGTCCGCGCGTAGGGGTATAAAGATTGACCAGCATTTTGCCGATCGTCGTTTTCCCGCAGCCGGATTCGCCGACAAGGCCGAAGGCCTCGCCCTTATGAATGGCAAACGACACGTCGTCCACCGCTTTCAGGACGCTGGTCGGGCGGCCGAAAAAGTCGTTTTCCAGATTAAAATACTTGGCCAGATTTTTTACTTCTACCAATACTTCACTCATGATTTTCCGCCTCCTCTGTTTCCGTTCCGTAAAGGAAGCAGCGCACCTTATGGCCGTCCCTTTCAACCAGTGCCGGCATCTTTTCGCGGCAGCAGTCCATGCACCGGTCACAGCGGTCGGAGAAAGCACAGCCGGACGGCATTTTCAGCGGATTCGGCACCATGCCCTTGATCATATAGAGAGGTTCGCTGCTCTCATCCTCCAGTCTGGGGATGGAGCGGAGCAGGCCGAGCGTATAGGGATGCATCGTCTCTTCAAACAGTGTTTTCACATCCGCTTCCTCAACGATTTTCCCGCAGTACATTACGATGACGCGGTCGGCGGCCTCCGACACCACGCCAAGGTCATGGGTGATCAGCAGGACGGCCATGTTGAATTTTTCACGCATGTGATAAAGCAGGTCGAGAATCTGCGCCTGGATCGTCACGTCCAGCGCGGTGGTCGGTTCGTCGGCGATCAGCAGCTCCGGGCGGCACGAGAGCGCCATGGCGGTCATGACCCTCTGGCGCATACCGCCGCTCATCTGGTGCGGGTAATCCTTGGCGCGCTCCGCCGGGGAAGGAATGCCCACGATGTCGAGCATATGGACGGCGCGTTCCCACGCCTCTTTTTTAGAGAGCTTCATATGCGTCATGATGCTCTCCATGATCTGGTCCTTAATGCGGTATACGGGGTTGAGCGAAGTCATCGGCTCCTGAAAAATCATGGAGATCTGGTCCCCGCGGATCGCCTGCATCTCCGACTTGCTCTTTTTCAGGAGGTCCTCGCCCTTGAACAGGATCTCCCCCTCCGTTACCTTGCCCGGTTCCTGCACAAGGCCCATGACGGAAAGCGACGTTACGCTCTTTCCGGAACCGGACTCTCCCACGATCGCCAGGATTTCCCCTTTATTTAATGAGAAGCTGATATCGTCCACGGCGTTGACGGTGCCATGTTTCAGCTGAAATTTCGTTTTTAAATGGTTTACTTCAAGCAACATAAAACTTCACCGCCTCTAATTCTTTCTAGATTTCGGGTCGAGCGCGTCGCGTAGACCGTCGCCCAGCAAATTAAACGCCAGAACCGTCAGGGTAATGGCAACACCCGGAAAAATGAGCGTGTAGGGCGCGGTGAAGATAAAGCCCCTCGCTCTGCCTAACATATCGCCCCACTCAGCCGCCGGTGGCTGTACGCCGAGGCCCAGGAAGCCCAGAGCGGCGGTGTCAAGAACCGCGGTGGAAATCCCCAGCGTTGCCCTGACCACAATGGAGGAAAGCACATTCGGAAGAATATGCTTGAAAATAATGCGGCTATTTTTGTTTCCGATGACCCTGGCCGCCTGTACATAGTCGTTTTCCTTGACGGACAGGATACAGCCGCGCACAATGCGCGCGTATTCGGGGATGGAAACCAGGCCGATGGCGATAACCGCCTTATCGATGCCCTTGCCCAGAGCCGCCATAAAGGCGATGGCCAGCAGGATGGAGGGAATGGCGAGCATCATGTCCATGAAGCGCATGATAATCGTATCCGTTTTTCCTCCCTGATAACCGGCAACGGAACCCAGCACGACGCCGACCGTCAGGGAAAGGGCGACCGCGCTCAGGCCAACGGTAAGAGAAATACGCGTTCCGGCAATAATTCTGCTGAAAATATCGCGGCCAAGCTGATCGGTTCCGAACCAGTGCTCGGCGTTCGGCTGGATAAAGCTCTTCGTCATATCCGATAAATTCGGATCGTACGGCATGATCAGCGGTCCGAAAATCGCCAGCAGCGCGAGGAACCCAATGACAATGAGGCCCGTAATCGCCGCTTTGTCCTCACAAAGCGATTCCCACATCTCTTTTAACTGGGATTCCGGTTTCTCGAGAACGACGGCTGCCTGTGATGAAGATTCCGTTTGCGGCTGCTCTGCTTTATTCTGTGTCATAACAAGCTAACCTTCTTTCTTTGAAAATTTGATGCGGGGATCAATAAACGCGTAAACAACGTCTACGACAAGATTAATGAGCACGAAAATGCACGCGATCAGAAGCACGACTCCCTGTACGACGGGGAAATCGGATTTCAGAATGCATTCCACGGTATAATTGCCGATACCCGGCCAGGAAAACACGGTTTCCGTCAAAACCGCTCCGCCCAGAAGAGAGCCGAGCTGGAGACCGATGACCGTTGTGACGGGGATCATCGCGTTGCGCAGCGCGTGGTGGGTAATCACTTTCCCTTCGGACACACCCTTCGCCCGCGCCGTACGTATGTAATCCTGATTGAGCGTTTCCAGCATGCTGGAACGGGTCATCCTGGTGATAATCGCCATGGAGTACATGCCGAGCGCCAGCGCCGGCAGAATCAAATGCCGGAGCACGTCGACAAAAGCCTCCGTATCCCCGATGGCAAGCGTGTCGAACAGGTAAAAGCCCGAAGCCGCCATGGGTTGCAGAAGCGGGTCGATCCGGCCGCCGGAGGGCAGGATATGCCACACACCGGCAAATAAAATGATCAGCAGAATGCCCAGCCAGAAGATCGGCATGGAAACGCCGATCAGCGCGAGCACCATTCCCGCGTGGTCAAAAAAGGAATTCTTTTTCACCGCGGAAATAACGCCGATGATGATGCCGAAAAGAGACGCGAAAATAATAGCGGCAATCGCAAGCTCGATCGTAGCCGGGAAACGCGAGAAAATCTCCTGTGTAACAGGAGTTTTTGTATAGTAAGACGTTCCGAGGTCGCCGGTGACGGCGCCCTTGATAAAGTTAAAGAACTGGATATAAAGCGGGGCGTCCAGGCCGTTTGCCGCGCGCCACGCGTTGGCGGCTTCCACCGTAGCGTGCTGCCCCAGAACGATCGGAGCCGGGTCCGGTGAAAAAACCCGCATGATTAAGAACACAATGACCGAAACTCCCAGCAGCACGGGAATCAGCATCAATATGCGCTTGACGATATACTTGAACATTTAAAACAACCTTTCGTTGCATCATAACAAACAAGGATGCCGGAAGTCGTATTGAACAACCTCCGGCAATTCATAGAATCATTTCAAACAAAAATCTGCGTTTTGTCTACAAACACCAGTTTAGCTCTTGGAAACACCGGAAAGGAACACAACACCGGTCATGTGGTAGTAGAAATCCTTTACGTTGCTTCTGTAGCCGCAAAGAGTCTTGCCATGGGAAATCGGGAGCCATACGGCTTCTTCGGCAGCTTTCTTTTCAAGATCCGTATAAATCTTGTTGCGGTCGTCGCCGGCCTTTGTGGCGAGGCCTTTCGCAATCAGTGCTTTATAGTCGGCGTTGTCATAGCGGGCAACGTTCATGGTCGGGTCTTTGTCGGCCATCAGGTTCATGAAATTATCCGGGTCGCCGTTGTCGCCCGTCCAGCCGTAGAAGCAGACATCGTAATCGCCTGCCTTGACCTTCTCTTTGTAGGTGGTCCAGTCATAAGCGTCGATCGTGGCTTCCACGCCCGCGTTGCGCAGGTAGCCCTGGATGGCTTCTGCAAGCGCCTGGCCGTTTGCGGTATTATACGGTCTCGGGTTGGTGTAGGTAATCATGTGAAGCGTTTTTACGCCTGCTGCGGCGAGGGCGGATTTCGCGGCCGCCTGATCAAAAGAAACCTGCTTGATGCTTGCGTCGTAGCCCTCCATAAAGGTAGGCAGGACGGAAGTGGCGGGGTCTGCATAGCCCTGATAAAGGCTCTTGACCAGTTCGGGAACATTAATGGCCTGGGAAACTGCCGCGCGGACCTTCGCGTCGGTGAAGGGCGCTTTGGTAGTATTGTAAGCCAGATAGTTGATGTTCATGCCCGGAGCTTCGTAAATCTTGTTGCCCGCGCTTTCAATCTGGCTGACGACCGTTGCGTCGATTCCGTCGATCATATCGGCTTCGCCGTTGCTCAGGGCAACCACTCTTGCGGAGTTGTCTTTGATGAACTTGAAGATAACGTTCTTTGTCAGAGCCTTGGTGCCCCAGTACTCGTCGTTGCGTGTCAGAACAACGTTCTGGCCCTTGGTCCAGCTTACGAATTTGTACGGGCCGGTGCCGACAGGATGCTCATTGACGTTATTGCTGTTGTCCTTCAGCGCTTTGGGGCTGACCATCGGTGCGCCCAGGCACATGGCGAGGTTGTTTAAGAACGGTGTGCAGGCGGCTTTCATGTTGATTTTGACCGTGTTTTCATCCACGGCTTCAACATCCTTGACGGAGCCGAATACGAATCCGGCGTAGCCCATATCTTCCGTTACGTTCGGGGCAAGCTGACGGTCAATGTTGAATTTAACGGCTTCTGCGTTAAAATCGGTGCCGTCCTGGAACTTGACGCCCTTTTTCAGATGGAAGGTATATGTAAGACCGTCGTCGCTGACATCCCAGCTTTCCGCAAGGGAAGGGAGAACCTTTGTGGAATCTTTGTCGTACTTTAAAAGACCTTCGTAAATGTTTACCATGATCTTCGCGGATTCACCGTCATCCACAAGTGCCGGGTCCAGACCTCTGGGATCGGCGCCCTGTGCGTAGATCAGGGTGTCCTGTGCTCTGCTTTTGCCGGTATCTGCCGCAGATGCCGCGCCACTCTCCGCCGCGGTGCTGCTTTTGCTGCCGCCCGAGCAAGCCGTCAAACCGACGCAGGCAATCACTGCCGCAAGAACGGCAGCCAGCAGTCTTTTGCTCTTTTTCATTGTAAAACCTCTCTTCATCATTCTTTTATCCAATTTTTTGCTTTAACAGGATTTCGCTTTGATAGGGTTTCGTAGTCACGCTTTTAAGCCAAAACACTGTAAATGGGGAAAGCAACGGGATAAAAAGACAGGCGCCTAACACCATCAGTCAAGCGCCTTTGCTTTAAACAAGCCTATTTTATCATTTTATTTGCAAGTTTGCAAGAGTAAAGTTGCAGAATAATGCCAATAGTTTATGGAAATTACAGGTTCCTATAGAACATTTGCACAAAGCAGCAAAGAATATTCCTGACAGACCTGTTTCGATGATTTTTTCACGACCGGAACAAAGGGTATATTCCCAAAAATTTCCCCGCGTTTTCCGTCCTGATAACCGAGCTTAGAGCATTTCCAGCTGATTCTGCAGCAAGGTTGCGCTCCTCCCCGCCTTCGGCGGGGAGGAGCGCATTTTATCTCGCAAACTGAAATGGAATTGCACTAATAGACGGAAACACTGATGTCCGCCGCGGCTTTTGTCGTAGGGTCTATGGCATAAATGACCGCAGTCCCCCCGCCCACTGCCGTAATTTTTCCGGTGGACGCGTCTACGGCAGCCACGCCGGTGGAAGAGGACACCCACAAAAGCGAGGAAGCCTCCACCTTATTTCCGTTCAGCGTAATATTGTCCGGCGTATAGTCGCCGAATTTCGCGATTTTTACACTGCTCTGGGAAAACACAAGCCCCGAAGAGGAAACGGCAGGAGCTGCGGAGGAACCCGTTACGGTGACGGGCACCGTCGCGCTTGTCCAGTCGCTCTCCGCAAGGGTCCTGTAATAGTACCGCACCTTGGTGGTACCGGCGGCGACGGCGGTCATCACCACATGCCCCTGTGAGTCCGCCGAAGCCTTGATGATACTGTCGTCGTCGACCCGCAGATAAATGACCCCGAAATACGCTTCGCTGACATAGCTGGTGTTCTGCACCAGCGAAATCTCATTCAGTGTGACCGACGCGGCGCAGTTTTCATCGTTCAGCGCCGAATCCGCAAAAGCGGCGGCGGAAAAGCTTGCGAGCAGCAGCGCGATGACCGGAACCAGCACCGCGGTCCTCATTTTCTTTATCATGGCAGTTCCTCCATTCTCACTAGGCCGTAGCCGTCTCGTTTTCAAAAAGCTCGCCGTCGATAATATTGATGACCCGTTTCGCGTGGGACGCCACGTGCAGGTCATGGGTAATCATCACGATGGTGTTTCCCATTTCATTGAGCTGGCTGAACAGCTTCAGGACCTCCTTGCCGGTTGCGGAATCGAGCGCGCCCGTCGGTTCATCCGCCAAAAGGAGCTTCGGCCTGCCGACCAGCGCGCGGGCAATGGCGACCCGCTGCTGCTGGCCGCCGGAAAGCTCGTTCGGCTTATGGTGGATTCTTTGATCCATTTCCAGCATCTCCAGTCTTTCTCTGGAAAGAGCCTCCGCCTTTTTACGGGTTTCCCCGCGGATCAGCAGAGGAAGCATGGTGTTCTGCAGCACGTCGTACTTCTGTATCAGGTGATATTTCTGAAAGATAAACCCGATCTGCTGATTTCTGAGATGCGTCAGCTGCGCGTCGTTCATCTGATGGACCGGCTGTCCGGTCAAAAAATATTCTCCGTCCTGAAAGCTGTCCATGCAGCCTATGATGTTCATCAGCGTGCTTTTTCCGGAGCCGGAGGGCCCCAGAACCGCAAGGTATTCGCCCGACTCCACATCGAGTGAAATATGCTTGAGCACATCCAGGGTATCGCCGCCGACCTTATAGCATTTGTGGATTTTATTCATGGTAATGATATTTTCCATTTCCGGCGCCCCTTCGTTTATTTCGATACAACGGCCACTTTGACGACCGTCAGCGTCCCGTTGACTTCCTTCTGTGAGATCCGCAGAACCATTCCCGCGCTAATACTGGAAAATCCGCTCGTGCGTTTCGTGGTCGTTCCCGCTGTGGCGGTACCGGCCGTTGTCTTGGTGGTAGAGCCAGATTTGGACGAACCCGACCGGTTGGCGGAGGTCCCCGTTCCGGTCTGCCCGGCGGCAGTTCCGCCCGGCGTTCCTCCCTGCTGGGCGTTCCCCGTGCCTGCTCCGGCCGTTCCCCCGGCCTGCGCCGTACCCCCCGTACCGGAACCCGACAGGGAAAGCCCCACGGGTATCAGCAGCGTCTTTGTTTCGCCGGAGGATACGAATTCCCCCGAGGAAGAGCCGCTTGCCCCGGACATCGTTCCGAGCTCCAGCTCCACTTCATTCCCGACAATGGAAGTCACCTTCCCGATGATCTGATCCTGCGACTGCGAAGAGGAGTCTCCCTGCGCGCCGCTGTCTTTTGTGCCCCTGCGCGTCCCTTCCTGCCGGTTTTCACGGCTCAGCCCGGACGTCGTCCGCTCCCCCTCGCTCTGGGAGGTCTTCCCCGACGAGCAGCCGGTGAGGGCGGATACCGCAACCAGCAGAACCATGAGGACGCATAAAGTTCTTCTTTTTATCATGTTTACTCCTCCTTTTATTCCTGCTGCAAAGCTTCGATCGGCGTAAGCTGGGCCGCCTTATAGGCGGGATAAAACCCGAACACCGTGCCGGTCACCACTGCGAACGCAAGCGCGAGAACGCCGCTCACGGCAAGCGGTTCCACCGTCATTCCTGCCATGCGCACCGCCGGGACAAGGGCAAACCCGGCAATGACGCCGAGCACTCCGCCGAAGGTGCTCATAAAGTTTGCTTCCACCAGAAATTCCATCAGGATTTCCCTCTTGCTGCATCCCAGTGCCTTTAAAATGCCGATCTCCTGCGTGCGCTCTCTGACCGACACAAACAGCACATTCATAATGCCGATACCGCCCACGATAAATACGATGATCGCGACGGCGATCAGCAGCATGGAAAGCGTATTAGCCGAAGTGGTCGCCGCCTCCATTTCGCTGCCCGCGTCCGTCAGGGTAAATCTTCCGTTCGGATAATTTTCCGTCAGTACCGCCGTAATATTGGTCATGGCGCTGGAAACCTCTTTCACATCTGAAGCGATCGCCATGATGGACGGGGTGGCCGTGCTGCCGAGTACGAATTTCTGCGCCGTGGAATAAGGAAGATAAATGGAATCGTCGGGGCTGACGCCGGACGAGACCGTTCCGATTTCCGAAAGCACGCCGACCACCGTATAGGTTTTCCCCTCGATCGTCAGCACATCGCCGTAAGCGGCGTAGGCGCTGCCGAACAGTGTTTTCGCCAGACTGTTGCCGATGACCGCGACCTTATTCTTGCTGTCCTCGTCGTCCTGCGTAATAAAATCGCCCTGCAGCAGCTCCAGATTGCTGATATTCTGGTACTCCGGCAGGCAGCCGACGATCGTCTCGTCTGTTTCCTCGTCCAGATTATCCGTCAGCACCGCGCCCGTTCCGCTGAGGACGATCGACGCGGATGAAAGGTCGGGCACATAAGAGAGGATATCCTCGACGTCCGTCGTGGTAAGGGTCACGCCCTTTTGTCTGGTACTTCCCCCGCCCATCTGGCCTCCGCCCGGCATTCCGCCGCCTCCGCTCCGGCTTCCTCCGCCGCTGCCCCCGCCTGTGCGGGTTCCTCCTCCAAAGCTTCCGCCTCCGCCGAAGCCGCCGCCTATATCACCCGGGGGCATCATACCGCCCGCCATCGCGTCGGCCATATCGGCTTCCGTGCTGACGGTCACATTGATCGCGCCGACGTTCAGGGTTTTAAACTGCTCCTGAACGTCCACCTCTCCGCCGTGCCCAATGGCAATGACCAGTACGATGGTCGCGGCGCCGACGATAATCCCGAGGGAGGTCAGCATAACCTTGGTTTTGCTTTCCATAATATTGATCCATACCAGATGAAGGATTTCACTGAATCTCATGACTTCGTCACCGCGCTTTCGACCAGAACGGTTTCTCCTTCCTGCAGGCCGCTTACGATTTCAACGTACTGCCCGTTGGAGAACCCGGTTGTCACCGTCATCTTTTTGGTCGTACCGTCCGCGTTTTTCACCAGCACGCTGGAAACGCCGTCCTCAAAGGTAACGGCCTGATCGGAAACATACAGCACATCCTTTTTCTGCTTCTTGATAAACTCGACTTCCCCGCTCATGCCTACAAACACTTTCTTCGTATTGGAGTCGGTCATCTTTGCCGTGACCGCATAGGTAACGGAAGCGGACCCGCTGCGCGAGGGGGAAGCGGCGATGCTTTCCACCGCTGCGGGGAAGGTCTGGCCCTCATACGAGGTCAGCGTAATTTCCGCGTCCTGACCGATGGACAGGTCGGTGACGTCCTCTTCCGACAGGGAAACGGACATGCTGACGGAGGAGGTTTTGGCAATCGTGATAATCGCTTCCCCCGCCTTTACGTCGCTTCCGTCGGTGTAGCTGACTGAGACGACGATCCCGTCGCAGGGAGAGGTAAGCACGCCGTCTCCGTTAATCGCGCTGTTGACGTCGTCCAGTTCCCTTTGCAGGCTGTCGTACGTCTCCTGCTGGGTGGAAACCGCCTGCGCGAGTTGGTTGGCCGTCAGTTCATAGGTCGCTTCGGCGCCGGAGCCGTCGATCAGGCTGCTCTGCAGCGTCTGCTCCGCTTCGTCAATGCTCCCCGACGCGGACTTCTGCGCTTTCTCCAGTGCAAACTGAGCCGTTTTTACTTCATTTTGGAGCGAGGTCACTTTGGAGTCGATTTCATCCGATGAAGCCGCCGTATCGCTGTCGTCGCTGCTGCTGGAGCTGGAACCGTACTTGCTCCGGAAGGTTTCATTGTAATCGTCATAAGCTGAGGAATAGTTGTCATATTCCGCTGTGTAAAGGGACACCTTCGTTTCCAGCGCCTCTTTTGCGGAAACCGTAGAGGCTATGTAGTCGGCATAATCGTTGTAGGCGTCCTTTGCCGCGTCGTATTCCGTTTCTGCCTCATCTTCCCCGTCGTCCTGTGCTTTGGCCAGGACCCACGCGGAATACGCGGAATTCTTCGCCGACTCCAGCGAGCTGAGCCCATCCAGAGCCGCTTTGTGGTCCTTTTCATACTGCTCCAGCTGATCCTCGTAGCTGCTCTTTGTCGTTTCCGTGTCGTCCCTCCACTTTTTCAGCTGCTTCAGCTTTGCGTAATCCGTGGGGTAGCTTTTCTGCAAAGCAAGGTATTTCGTAAGGTCGTCCTGCTTTTCCTTGAGGTCCTCCTTGGCGGAAGCGATGTCGTTCTGAATCTGCGCCTTGTCCAGATATTCCTGCGTATACGCGTTGGCGGCGTCAGACCTGCTTTTTTCATAAGTAAGCTTTGCGGTCTTCAGCTTGCTGTCCTGATCGGCAAGAGCCTGTTCAAGAGATAGCTTCGCCTCCGCCAGCTTCGTGCGGGAATCCAGCGTCCCGTCGGTCACGCTGTTCTGGTCCAGCTTTACCAGCGACTCTCCGTCCTTGACCGAATAGCCCACCTTCACAAGCACGCTGTCGATGGTGACATCCACCGGGAACGAAACGGTTTGCTCATCCAGCGCAACCGTACCGCTTTCGCTGGTCCCCACGGTTACGTCGCCCTTTTCAACGGTATACTCGCGGTAATTGACCGTATTCTGCGAAGCCTTGATCTGATGGAGATACAGCAGAACCGTTGTCAGAACAGCAACACCCAGGACGGTGCCCGAGGCGATGATGATACACAATTTCCTGTGATTCTGAACCAAACTGAATACTTTATTCTTTATTTTGAGTGCTTTATCTTTCATAACTGACCTCCAATTTCCGCTTTCTACATCCAATTATAGGAATTTAATCTTAACCGAAACCTAAATTTTCGGCGCTTCACATAAATTTAAGCGCATCTTCACAAGACCATCACATGCGAAAAATGCGCTTCTGCTATAATACAGGAAAGACGGGTGGAGGGATTCGGATGAAAATATTGCTTATAGAGAATGATAAAAAAATTGCGGAAAAAATCGGCAGGCTGCTGATCCGGAACCGTTTTGAATATTTCTCCGTTTCCAGCGGAGAAAACGGAGCCGATGAAGCGATGAGCGGCATCTACGACGCGGTGATCCTGGACGTCTCGCTGCCGGACTGCAGCGGACTGGAGGTACTCAAGCAGATACGGAAATCCGGCCATTCCATCCCCATCCTGATGCTGTCGCCGAAATGCGGCGTCAGCGACAAGGTCCGCGGGCTGAACGGCGGCGCCGACGACTTTATGGAAAGGCCGTTTGCGGAAGCCGAGCTGCTCGCAAGGCTCTGCGCGGTTTCCCGCAGGAAGGGAGAGCTGATTACGGACACCTTGGCCTTCGGTGAATTGAAACTGAACCTGAGCACCTACGAGCTGTCCGACACCGGAGAAAGCGTCCCCCTTTCCAACAAGGAATTCGAGCTGATGAAATTCTTTCTTTTGCAGGGACACAATGTCAGCAGCAAGGAAAATTTACTGACAAAATTCTGGGGCTTTGAAAATTCCACGGCGGAAAACAGCCTTGAGGTACATATCACCTATCTGCGCCACAAGCTGAAACGGATTCATTCCGGCATCCGGATTCACTGCATCAAAAACGTCGGCTACCAGCTGATTACCGGCGAAAAAACAGCAGGAGCGGGGTTTTGATCCCGCTCCTGCTGTTTTCTGTTTTATTCCCGGACGATATCCTTGATGACTTCCCCAGCCAGAATCAGCCCCGCGACGGAAGGGACAAAGGAAATGCTGCCCGGCACCTGACGGCGGATGGAGCATTTGCGCTTTGTGCCCGGCGGGCAGATACAGTGATATTTACAGCTGGTGGCGTCGTCGTCGATCGGCGTCATCGGCGGCTCCTTGGAGTACACCACCTTCAGCGAAGGGATGTTCCGTTTGCGCAGCTCATTGCGCATCACCCTCGCAAGGGGACAGACGGAGGTCTGATAGATATCGGCGACCTCGAATTTTGTAGGGTCGAGCTTATTCCCCGCCCCCATACAGCTGATGATGGGCACACCGGCGGCCTTTGCCCTTTCAATCAGGATCAGCTTGGCGGAAATGGTGTCGATCGCGTCCACCACATAGGAATATTGGGACAGGTCGACGGTATCGGCGTTCTCCGCCGTGTAAAACATAGGGAAAATCTCCACCTTTGCGGAAGGATTGATTTCCAGTATCCGGTCGCGCATCACCTCTACCTTTGCCTTGCCGACCGTTTTGCGCGTGGCGATCAGCTGACGGTTGATATTGGTCAGGCAGACCTTGTCGTCGTCAAACAGCGCAATGCCGCCGATTCCGCTTCTTGCGAGCGCCTCAGCCGTGTAGGAACCGACCCCGCCGATCCCGAACACCGCCACCGCCGCTTCCTGCAGCTTTTTCATTGCGGGAGCCCCCAGTAAAAGCTCCGTCCTCGAAAATTCATTTAACATTTCTTTCCCACCTGTATATTCAGTCATCATCAATTTTATCATTGATTTCACGGAACAAATTATACCGTAACATCCGGCCTTTATCAATCGGTTATTGAAATAAAAAGTCTTTTCCTATCAAAGAGGTAATATATTGACATTTTATCCGGGCGACAGTATGATAAAAGACAAAATAATAAAATGTCGGCAAAACCCCGTCCGGCAGAAGAGCCGCCGGTAGCAAGCGGGCTGATTGCGGAAAGGATGTAGCAAATGGATTTGAATATTACGCGGGAGCAGGCCTGGGCCCTCCTTACGGAGTACAACAAGGACCCGTTTCATCTGAAACACGCCCTCACTGTGGAGGGGACCATGAGATATTTCGCCAAACTGCTCGGCTTTGAGGAGGAACAGGACTTCTGGAGCATCGTCGGACTTCTGCACGACCTGGATTTTGAGCTTTTCCCGGACGAGCACTGCATTCGCGGGCAGGCCATTCTGCGCGAAAAAGGAGTCAGCGAGGATATCATCCACGCGACCGCAAGCCACGGGTACCAGCTGACCGTGGATATCAAGCCGGAGCACACGATGGAAAAGGTGCTTTACGCCGTCGACGAGCTCACCGGGCTGATCGGCGCCGTGGCGCTGATGCGCCCTTCGAAGAGTGTACAGGACCTGGAGCTGAAATCGGTCAAAAAGAAGTACAAGACTCTGAATTTTGCGGCGGGCTGCTCCCGGGAAGTGATCGGGCGCGGCGCGGAGATGCTTGGCTGGGAGCTGGATTACCTGATCGAACAGACCATTCTGGCCATGCGTTCCTGCGAGGACGCGGTGCAAAGCGTTTAAAGCTTCTCGTTTTTGACGACCCACCGCCACAGCACGGGCTGAATCTGCGGATAGGTAAGGTTTTGCGGCAGCGCCGCGCAAAATTGGATTTCGGCCATTTCCATATCGGCGGGCAAATCGGAAAGGGATTCCACCTGTGCGTAAAACAGCATACCGTAAGTGGGTTTCGCATTATGTATCAGGTCGTCCTCCCCTTCCACCGAATAAATGCAGACGGGCTTGATCTGAAATTTCACCGCGCCTGTTTCTTCATACAGCTCCCGTTTTGCGGTGTCACGGATATCTTCGCCCTTCTCGCGGTGGCCGCCGGGAATTTCCCAGGTTGTCCGTTCTTTGTGGCGGCAGAGAATCCATTTTTCTCCCATGCGCGCCGCAATGATGGCATATTTGAGGCTTTCGTTCTTCACATAGTCCAAATCATGAAATCCTACTTTTACCATAAGTTCTTTTCCTCTTTTCAAAAATCGCTCCGTGCGGAACCAGCAGGTTCCGCACGGAGTATTTTATTGCGACAGTTTTTGGTCCAGCTCTTTCAGATCGTAAATCGGGGGCGAGCAGGCGTTGTTCTGACAGATATAATAAGCGCTCCGGCCTTCCCCGAACGGATATTCCGCCGTAAATTCCGCAAGCTTTGCCAGCTGCTCCGCGTTTTCCGCACTTTTTACGAGTACGGTGGTGTTGGGCATACTTTTTTTATGCAGCAGGGATTTGACCCGTTCAAAATCGGCGCCGTCCTTTACCACGCACACGATTTCCCTGGAAGGGTACAGCGCGGCCGTCATTGCCGTCAGCGCAAAGCTGTGCCCCGCCGGAAATTCCTGCGCGGCACCCGCCATAAAGCGGAGCTGCTGATCCGCGGCCTCCTGCAGAGCCGGATTTCCGGTAAGCGCCGCCAGCTTTACCAGACAGAGGGACGCTGCGGAGTTGCCGGACGGAATCGCGCCGTCATAGGTTTCCTTCGGACGGTAAATAAGCGGTTCCGCGTCGCTTGCGGAAAGATAAAAGCCGCCGTTTTCCCCGTCAAAAAACCGGTCCAGCATGGTCCGGTTCAGTTCCGCCGCCTGCTGAAGATAATCGGCATCGTAGGTCGCGTCGTAAAGGCTCAGCAAAGCCCATACGGTAAACGCGTAGTCGTCCAGCCCGCCCGTACCCACGGCTTCTCCGTCACGGTAACGTACCCGCAGGCCGCCCTGTTCGTCCGTCAGGCTGCTTTGGAGAAAACGCATCGCCTTTCCCGCCGCGTCAAGATAACGGTTATCCTCCAGAATCCGGTAGGCATCGGCAAACGCCGTGATCATCAGCGCGTTCCAGGAGGTCAGGATTTTATCATCCTTATGCAGCTTCGTACGCGTCAGGCGGTATTCATACACCTTCGGAATCAGCCGTTCGATCGCCTCGTCCGGACGCTCGGCATCGGGGTTTCCGATCAGATTCAGAATATTTTTTCCTTCAAAATTGCCCCCGGGCGTCATGCCGAAATATTCGATAAAAGTTCGGCCGTCGCTTTCCCCCAAAAGGGAAACGATCTCATCCGGGATAAAAACGTAGTATTTGCCCTCCTGACCGTCGCTGTCGGCATCCTGCGCACAGTAAAAGCCGCCGTTTTCGTCCGTCATTTCCCGCAGAATATACTCCATTGTCTTTACGGCGACGGTTTTATAGAAATCATTTTGGGTGATCCGGAACGCTTCCAGATACGCGATGGTCAGCAGGGCATTGTCATAGAGCATTTTTTCAAAATGGGGGACCAGCCATTTGTCATCTGTGGAATAACGGGAAAAACCGAAGCCCACGTGGTCGAAAATTCCGCCGCGGTACATCTGCCGCAGGGTTTTTTCCGCCATCTGAAGAGTGTCCCCTTCTTTTTCCAGCATAGCATACCGAAGCAGAAACAGCAAGTTGTGCGGAGACGGAAATTTCGGGCTGGCTCCGAACCCGCCGTACTGACGGTCAAAGGTCTGCCGGAACCATGACCGGGCGGAAAGCAAAAGGTCCTTTGTGAGCCTGCCCTCTTTTTTCACCGCCTGTCCCCGGAGCGCCATGGCAATGCGTTCGCCGGAGCCGAGAAGCTCTTTCCGGTTTTCCCGCCACTGCTGCGCGGCGGAAGCAAGCAGATCCATCAGCCCGGGCACGGAATACCGGGAATGCTTCGGGAAATACGTTCCCGCATAAAACGGATGCTGGTCCGGGGTCATCAGGATCGTCAGTGGCCACCCGCCGCTGCCGGTGAGCGCCTGACAGACCGTCATATAAACCGCGTCCACGTCCGGCCGCTCCTCCTTGTCCACTTTGATTGCGATAAAATTCCGGTTCAGCTCCTGTGCGACCTCGTCATCCTCGAAGCTTTCGCGTTCCATCACATGGCACCAATGGCAGGTCGAATAGCCGATGGAGAGGAAGACCGGCTTGTCCTGTGCTTTCGCCTTTTCAAAAGCGTCCTTTCCCCACGGGTACCAGTTGACCGGATTATAGGCGTGCTGCAGCAGATAAGGCGATTTTTCATGGATCAATCTATTGGGTACTCTATCTTTATCTGTAGGCATATTATCATCTTCCTTCTTTTTGTTATTTCGTTTAGTGTATCCCAAAAGTAAAAAGGATAATATGGAACCGCTTGTGACAGTAATATTGTAATTCCTTCCCGGCATTTATCAGCATCGCAGATGTTATAAGTATGAATAAGTCGCAGTTCTCGAATCGTTACCAATTCTATTGTTTTTTCATATACAAATTAATCTTTAAGCCAGCCACGTATTGAAATGACCGCACTGCCTCCAACACAAATTATTTTATCCCGGCCAATTCGGCTTTTTATGATTGACGGTTTCCCCATACTTTCTCCCTGAATAAAAGTATTCTCATCCTGTTCTGAAATCCGACCTTGGCTGTGAAGATAATAGGTCAGCGCACCATTCGACGTGCCGGTTGCCGCCTCTTCGTCAATTCCATAAAGCGGAGCAAAGTTTCGGCATCGAGCCGTGACTTGGGCGGACAATGCAGGATAATACATATGAACACCAACCACTTGATGTTTTTGAGAAAGCCGGATGACCTCTTCCTTGCTTTGAACAGAGCGTGTGAGCTTATCTATGCTGTCGACTGGCAGAAGAATATCTGGTAAGCCTGTACTGACAATGCACGGCTGCAATGTCGAAGGCTTATCATCTATGCAAAGCCCATAGGCCCGGTAGAAAGCGGAGGCTTCCTCATCAGATAATACTTTTATTAACTTGCCCGGCGCCATTCCCATCCAGATACAGTCCGGTTCTATTGTAACCGGAATTTCCCCTGCCGCCGTTTTAGCTGTATACTTGCCACTTGGCAATGCTTTTTCCTCCCGCAGAGCCGTAAACGCAGAAATTGTGGCATGTCCACATAAATCCACTTCACCTTCGGGGGTAAAATACCGGATACTGAAGAGATGCGAATCGATTCTTTTCACAAACGCCGTTTCAGAATGCTTCAGCTCCGCGGCAATTTGTTGCATCAGGGCAGCGTCTGGGAATTCTGCCGTCCTGTCCAACAAGACAACACCGGCCTGATTTCCCCCATAAATATGTTCGGTAAATGCATCCACAACGTATAATTCCATTTATTAACCTTTCTTGTCAAATAATTAATTACGAAACATCTTTCTTTTTGGAAAAGTGAATACAAAAGTGACGATGAATAGTATCACGCTTTTTCCCCTTTTCCATTTTCATAGTTATTGCATTTCATAAACAAACTGCGAAGCTCAAAGGAACGGGTGCTCACAATTTTACTATTGATTCAGCAGTCGCAATTCGTAAAATTGTCTTACCCAAGCCGGATATTTTTCATATTCTTTTGCATCGGCAATTCGCAACAGCGTTCTTTTGCCAATGCGTCTGTCCATGATTGCCAATATTTTGATAATGTAGTTTTCAGACTCCAATGCAGTTCGAACAGGCATGTTACGAAATTGAAGCACTGCGTCTAAGAAGTCCATTTCACAATAAGTGCAGTCAGTCTCCCATTTTGGCTTCATCCTTGCAATCATTTCTTCATAAGAACTTTCCTGTTCTTCTTTATGTAAAGCAGAAATATCAAATTCTTGATGATACATTTCTATCCATGAAAAGCAGACAAGTTCTTTACCATCTAATCGGATGGCCGCTCTCCCATAAGAATTGTGAACATCATGATATCGTGTTAGAAAGTATGTAACCCTATCAACTAATTCATCGCATAGGGTTTCGCTCAGTTGCTTATTAAGACCTGCCCAAGATTTGTAGTGCTCCATAGTATAGCCTTTCTCAAAATACAAATAAACGGATCGTGTTCTCAAAGAATATCATAAACATAATGTAAGCCAGGCTCATTGCAAAATGGACTTGACTAATTCTCCACATTACGGTTCAGCAGAAGATAGGATGGATGGTACAATCCAGTCGGTGCATAATAACAGTCGGTCACATATTGGAATCCCAGTTTTGTCAACAGTTTTCTAGAAGCAACGTTCTCAGGATGATGACCTGCTCGTAGCTCTTTTGCGCTGAGCGAAGAAAAGGCATACCGGATTACCGCACGGGCTGCCTCTGAAGCAAAACCATTTCCCCAATATTTTTTTTGCAAGTGAAAGCCAATTTCAAATATGTACTGTTCATCCTTGCAGGGACGAAGTCCACAGCATCCAATCAGCTCCGAATTACTCAGTTCAAATATAGGCCAGTACTGAATTCGATACTTTGTATCATTTTGGATTTCTGTATCCAATCGATTTTTAATGTCCTGTTGTGTAAAAACACCGCTTGCGCAAATAAAGTGCGTGACATCCGTATCTCCCCAAAGCAAATCAGCCAGCTTTCTATCGCTACTTTTCCATTTTGAGAAACCAATTCGTTCTGTTTCCATAAAGTATTGCCGCAAAATTTTAACTCCTTTTTGTATTACGAATCTGCTTATCTATGAGTACCATATAAACAAACTGCGAAGCTTCAAACAGAAAAGGGGAGGCAATTGTTCATAACGGCAATTCAGGCCTGTTAAATTGAAAGTTGAAGTTTATCCTTATACATAAAGGAAACTCACTGTATAATAGAATGACTGTGAATATAAAATTCTTCCTGACTTGGCTGGTATTTTTTCTCCAGACTTTCCAAACCCTCGTCAAAGTGTTGTGCTTCTTGTTCGTCTATCTCAAATACAGGACTTTGATAGTAAACCCATCTTCTTCCGTCCAAGGCATCTGGTTTGAGTTCTTTTACCATCATTGCCGCTGGATATGTCTCGTTCTCAAGACAGACATTGTATCTTTTACAACTTTTAAAGCCACAACTTACATAATTATTCGGGCTTCCAAATATTACAATCACATCATAACCAAGTGCTATCGCCTGTTCAAAGGAATACTCCATTAGTTTTTTTCCATACCCCTTTCTCTGATATTTCGGCAAAATGCAAACCGGACCGAAAGTAAGGATGTCTTTTTCTTCCCCGGACTCACCGATTAGTTTTGTTTTCGTATACATGATATTCCCGATGATTTGATTATCAACTTCAATCACCAAATCCAACTCCGGCAGAAAATCTTTATGGGGTCTCATAACATGAACTAAATAATGTTCAATGCATCCTGGAATATATAAATTCCAAAAAGCTTTCCTTGTGATTTCTTCAACTTTCTCATAATCTGTTTCTTTTTCTTTCCTAATCCTTATCATTTTGTTCATTTATAGACCTCCGATAATTTACCTAAAATCAATTATTTTGTGCTTTCCATTATGGATATCCGCTCAATACATTATTGTTTATCTATGTTATATATTATTAGGTCTTACCCGCAACACATCATAAACATAATGCGAAGTTCAGGAAGCTCTAAGCGCTACCTTTTATGTAGGTAACTGGATGTCGCATTCTCAATGTTAATTATATTTTTCCAGACGATAAAGACATTTCCACGTCCAATCCTTCTATTGCACTTCGCTTAATTGCCAATTGATACGGTCAGACGATCTGTATCTAACGCTCCCACCAACTTGACCAGAGATTCCACTGGAAGCGATTGTTGAACAGGATATTCATATTGCATTCCCAACCCGTTATATTTGCTGATACCGAAGGTATGATACGGAAGGAACCGGATCGTTGAAAAGCAGAGACCTCCGACGATATCCACGATATCCTGTAGTTGTTTTTCCGTGTCATTAAACTGTGGGATAACAGGAACACGTACCTCCGTTTCCACTCTGCCTCTCAATTCCTTCAGCGTTTTCAGAACAGTGTGGTTACTGACGCCGATTACATCCCTGTGGATAGCATCGTCCGCGTGCTTGAGGTCAATCAGAACCAGGTCCAAATAAGGAAGAAGCTTATCGTAAACACTCCAGTCACAGTTTCCATTGGTTTCAATCGCAGTATGCAGCCCTTCTTCTTTCGAGCAGCGCAGCAAATCAAACAGAAAATCCGCCTGTAATGTGGGTTCCCCACCGCTGAATGTTACTCCGCCCCGGGATTCACGGTAGTAGGATTCATCTTTCATTACGGTTTCCATGACCTGCCGTACCGACATTTCAGCGCCAATCACCCTCCGGCAGCTGACGGGACATACCTCAATACAGGTCCGGCAGAAATTGCACCGGAAGAAATCGGTGACGCATCTTCCATTTTCTAGAGAGATTGCTTTTTCCGGGCAGCTGGCAATACATTTCCCGCACTTTACACACAGGTTCTGTGCATAGAACAACTGTGGAAGGGGACTGATCGACTCCGGGTTATGGCACCAGGGGCAAACCTGATTGCAGCCTTTCAGAAAAACAGTCGTGCGGATACCCGGCCCGTCATCCAAAGAAAATCTTTGAATATCAAAAACACATCCTGTTTTTTGTGTATCCTCTGCTTTAATCGTATTTGTCCCCCCCCCCCCCCCCCGTAATCCCGGCGAAACCGGATTAGTACTCTGTACGGGCAATCAGCTGATCCTGCCAGCGCCTTTCCAGTTCCGTGTAAAATGCGCTGAACCCGGCTACCTTTACAACCAGGTGGCGATATTGTTCCGGGTGCTGCTGTGCGCTCAACAGGGTTTCTCTTCCAATCACGTTAAACTGGGCCTGAAATCCACCCTTCTGAAAATAAATACGAACTGCATGTGCGATTTTTACAATTTTCTCATCGCTGGAAAAGGCGGACGGATGGAACTTGATGTTGAGGATCGAGCCGTTATCCATCAGTGCGTGGTCCACTTTAGAAACTGAATTAAATACCGCCGTGATCCCGTTCCTATCTGTTCCCGGCACGGGAGACAGATTATCGGCAATAGCCTCGCCGCTCTTCCGTCCGTCTGGGGTGGCGCCGATTACCTCACCGTCAATGACGTTCATTACAACCGTCTGTGAGGTGCAGCCGAATTGGCCGCCGCGCAGGGGAAGAAATGCTTTCATCTTTCTTGGGATGATCTCATAAACACTTCTGCACAGATTATCTACATCATCGATGTCATTGCCGAATTTCGGGCAATTCAGCAACGCTTTTCGGATAGCGTTGTTTTCCTGCCCTTCGAAATCCACCTTTATCGCCTGCACAATCTGCTTCAGCGTATACTGCTTTTTGCGGAAAACCACCTCGTTAAGCGCAGACAGAGTGTTGGCTACATTGGGAATACCGTGTACATGAATGATGGTATCGTTGTAATTGGGTCCGCGTCCCCACGAAACATCCTTTGCCATATCGATGCGGTAATCTGTCAGGGCAGACAGGAAAGGTGTTGGAGTGAGAGTAAAATAACTTTCCGCAATGGCCCGTTCAATTTTAGGGATAAACGGCAGGTAATAATCAATCTGCTCCTGAAACAGAGCTATGATTTGGTCGACGGAGGTGCATTCTTCCACTCTGCGGGTGGCAGGACAAAAAGTTTTGCCCGTAGAAGGGTTCCATCCGTTGTATAGCGTTAGCTCCAACAGCTTGAGCAAATTGATATACACCGGTGTGACGCCCGTACCATGCTTACCGGGTACGCGCACCTCAGAGCAACCCATCGAACCCCAGTTGCGTGAATCCTTCAGCTCTATGCCTATACGAGTCAGCATATCGACGGCAACATCGTCGTTAAAGAAGGCCGGCATACCGCCGCCGTGGGCAACCAATGCTTTAAGGCTGGCCTCAATGAATTCAAGGGGGGTCTTTTTGCCGATACTGACAACCACTGTAGGGATATTCATATTGGTATTGCCCAACGCCTTTAAAAACAGATAGGAAAGTGGGTTAACAGCAGTTTCTCCATCCTCTGTTTGTCCACCCAAAGTAATGGTCTGAAAGAGCTGATTTCCACCCAATATCTCTGTTGTACCCCAGTCGCGAAGCTTATTCGCCTCAAAGCATTTCAGCAAAAAGCATTCATAGAGCTGCTGCGCCCGGGCATCATCCAATACTCCGTTCTGAAGGTCATGTTGATAGAAGGGATAAAGATAAGAATCCATACGGCCCAATGATATGCTGTGCCCATTGGATTCGATTTGGATCAGCAGATGCACCATCAGGACAAGCTGCAGTGCCTCGTAGAAAGTATCGGGCTTTTGGGTTGAAATCTTATGACAAATACGGGAAAGCTCCAGCAATTCCGCCCTGCGGTTTGCGTCAGTCTCTTTCCCGGCCGTCTCTTTTGCCAGGCATGACAGGCGTTCCGCATATTTCTCCGCACCTTCCAGGCAGAGGATAACCGCTTTTAAGAAAGCGCGCTGATCCAGATATTCCGCGTCGTTTTCATCGAGGGCCATCAGCTTCGTCTTTGCATGAACTAACACAGAATTAAAACCGGTAAGAAGCAGACTTTCATAGTCTGGAATAATATGTCCGTCGCCGTTTTGGTTGTGCTCAATGGACATTGCCTGATTAATGTTCCGATGAGTGCCGTCGGAGCTCATCAAAATATCTCCGAGCGTATCCTTAAGCATATAATCGACTCGGTCAAAGTGGGTCTTTCCGTCCCACTGTCTACAGATGTTTGAAATTTCTTTTTTCTTCCCTTCTGACACAAAAAAACGCTGCCGCGGACGGGCTCCAAAGGTATCCAGTTCCTCCTGAATCCAGTTTACTGCATACTCCGGGAAAAGGGAGGCGGCAAGCGGCTTGCTCGCCGTATTCCCCAGGAGCAGGTCGTCCGGCCCGATATAGAGAGTCATTTCGCTCAAAAAATGATAAAATGCACGTGCCCTGCCAATCACCGTTGGCTGTGCGGGAAACCGAAGGCATTCTTCCGTGTAAATCCGCGCGCGTTCCGTGCAAATCTCCGGTACATTTTCTAAAATATAAGCTTTGATGCGCTGCGTCCTAGTCATAGCCATAATGAATATCTCCTCCCTTATTTTATTTGCCTATGATTGATTATAGGTTATCTGGTCTACTGCGAAGTTCAGAGAGGCCTTTGAGCCGTGCACTATAAACTAAGTGATAACTATTCCAATTATTCATGCAATATTCTCGAATTCCAGCAGCTGGTTGATCTGGTGGATATATTTTTCTGTATCTAGTTTCAGCAATCAAAAAATCCAAATCGTGAAATTGTCCAATATGTGCCAAATACAATAAACTTAGCCCAGCAGAACGTGACATGGAGCATCCACATCCAACTTTAGGAATTTACTTCTGACATAATTTGACTTCATTATACTGCAGATATCGAATATAAACAATAAACAGTGAATAAAAAACCTTATTAAGATACCAAATATTATTTTGTAGATAATAAAAATGAGCCTATGGGTTACATGAATCCACAAGCTCATTCTGCTATTTAAATTTACAACATTTGAAAGATACTTTTAACAACAAACAATCATTTCAAAGCTGGATTTTTCCTCACCAAATTATTTCTTTTGACAGAACCATATATCTAACAATTATTCTCAAACCCTTTCGCCTTTTCAAAAGCGTCCTTTCCCCACGGGTACCAGTTGACCGGATTATAGGCGTGCTGCAGCAGATAAGGCGATTTTTCATGAATCAATCTATTGGGTACTCTATCATTATCTGTAGGCATATTATCACCTTCCTTCTTTTTGTTATTTCGTTAAGTGTATCCCAAAAGGAAAAAGAATGCCATATTGATTCTTTAACACTTGAATTCTGCATCAATTTCATCTCAGTTTGCCAGACAAAACTCAAAGTGAGTTTACAGCATCCAGTTGATTCTGCAACAAGGTTGCGTTTCTCCCCCGCCGAAGGCGGGGGAGAAACATGTTTTGTCTCGCAAACACAACTGGAATTGCTGTAGGCAGAATAAGAGCCGCAAATCCTCGGTTCATGGGATTTACGGCTGAATTGACTGCTTTATTTACCTGTATTTATTTCACGGCCACCGGATGATACGCAGCCCCTGATGCGTTCTTTTAAAAGTATTTGTCTGTTGGAAATTCTTTTATACCGGGGTATATGACATCCGCAGATGGAAGGTGCTTCCTGTTGCCGATGCCGACCGCATACATACCGGCGCGTTTTGCCGCTTGAAGGCCAGCCTCGGAATCCTCGAACACCAGGCAAGCCGGATAGGGAATATGAAGACTGTCCGCGCCCAGTGTAAACACCTCCGGATCCGGTTTTGCGCTGGAAATGCGGTTGCCGTCGATGACCGCATCAAACAGGGAAGCGATCTCGACATTTTTCAGAATAAGAAGGGCATTCCTGCTGGCGGACCCAAGTGCGATTTTCACGCCTTTCTTTTTCAGTTTTTGTAAAAGCTCCGGCGCGCCGTCCAAAAGCTCGGACCGATCCATGCCGGAAATGTACTCCACATATCTGGCGTTTTTCCTTGCCGCCATCCGCTCTTTCTCCGCGTCGGAAAAGCGGTCCTGCATCCCGCCGATTTTCAACAGAAGATTACACGACGTCATGCGTGACACGCCTTTCAGCTGTTCATTCTGTTCCGGTGAAAATTCAAATCCAAGCTGATTGGCCAGTTCTTTCCACGCGAGATAGTGATATTTCGCAGTGTCGACCAATACGCCGTCCAGGTCGAAAATCGCGCAGCGAAAGCTCACTTACACCTTCCCCCATTCTTCCAGCGAAAGCTGCAGCCTGTCCCGCAGCAGATAATTTCTGCCGTAGATAAAAATCATTTTTTCCGTACCGCTCAGCAGCGAAACTTCACATCCCTGACGATTTACCAAAACCTGAATCAGGCTGTCTTCGTCGTGTATCTTAAAATCGTATTCCTCCCATTGTCTGGGCAGAGCCGGAGCAAGGTGCAGCCCGTCCTCCTTAATGCGCAGTCCCCCAAATCCATATACGATCGCCATGTAAGTGCCTCCCATATTTGCGGTATGAATTCCGTCTTTTGTATTTTTATGGGTATTGAACAAATCCAGTTCAGAGGATTTCCCGAAATAATCGTAGGCTTTTTCAGGCATTCCCAACCGGGATGCCATGATACTGAAAATACAGGTGGAAAGCGAGGAATCATGTGTCGTGACCCGCTCATAGTAATTGAAGGAATGCCTCATCGTGGCCAGCGTCTGTGCGTCTTCCAGAACGAAATGCGCCAGCACCGTGTCCGCCTGCTTGCATACCTGATGGCGGTAAAGGTAGAGCGGATGATAGTGAAGCAGCAGCGGAAAATCCTGCTGCGGTGTCTTTTTTAAATCCCATACTGCTTTTGATAGAAACGAGTCATCCTGCGGATTGATATCCATTCCTTTGTCATAGGGCAGATACATGCTCTCCGCCGCATGCTTAAAATTGGAAATCTCCGTTTCCCTCAGGCCGATCTTCTCCCTGACGGGCGTCAGAAGTCCCTTTGTTTTCAGCAATTCATAAAATTTGACCGCCCAGTTTAAATTGTGCTGTGCCAAAACATTGGTGTAATAGTTGTTGTTGACAAGGCAGGTATATTCGTCCGGTCCGGTCACACTGTTGATGAGGAATTTTCCGCCGCAGTCGTTTCCCACATCCAGCCAGAGCCGCGCGGTCTCAAAAACGATCTCCGCCCCGCATCGGGCGATAAACTCGATATCCTTTGTCAGAAGATAATAGTTGATGACGGAATAGGCGATATCGCCGTTGATATGGTACTGGGCGCTGCCGGAGGGAAAATACCCGGAACATTCCTTTCCCATAATGGTGCGCCACGGAAACAGCGCGCCGTTTTTGTGCCCCAGAATACGCGCGTTTTCCCTTGCCGCATCCAGGGTGGTGTAACGGTATTCGATCAGATTTTTCGCGATTTGGGGCTGGGTAAGCAAAAAACAAGGCTGAATGTACATTTCGGTATCCCAGAAATAATGGCCCTCGTAGCCCTCGCCGGAAAGCCCCTTCGCCGCGATATTGCTGTGGGGGTCTTTTCCGACGGACTGAATGAGCTGATACAGGTTATAGGTAATCGCGTTGCTCAGCTCGTCATTGCCTTTTACATGGACGGCACAGCTTTCCCAATACTTCTTCAGATATTGTTCCTGCATCCGGTACCAATGCGCAAGCGGGACCGAACAGGCCCGTTCCAAATGTTCCAGCGCGGCCGCGCGGCAGTCCGGGTATCGGATGGAATCGCACAAAACCGTATATTTGGTCAGCGTGACGGTTTCGCCGTCTTCCGCCTCCGCCGTAAATTTTTGCGCAGCGGTGCTGTCTCTTTTCAAGCGTTCTTCCTTGGCCGGCTTCGACAGCAGATTTTTCACCGCGCTGGCTGCCTGCAGCGAGGATTTTGAGGTACGGGAGGAGATCACGGAGGCATTCTCCACAAACTCCGCTTTCGAGGAAAGAAGATGCTGGAAGGTCTCGTTTGCCACACGGGGGTCACCGGGATCGCAATAGTTCAGAACGCTGCCGATATGGGTGGATTGAAAGCGTAGTGTCCCGCTGAAATTCAGTGCCTTTACACCGTATTCTATCGTGAAAAGCGGAAGCATAACGAAGGAGGCCATTCTCAGGATCGTGATTTCAGCCTCCTTCCCGCCGGGGGAACGCCATACCACACTGCGCCGGGTCACGCCCTTTTCCATATCCAGCACCCGGGAACTTTTCAGGACCTTCCCCGTAAACATGCTGAACTCCTCGTCCCCCAGATACAGTTTGATTCCCTGCGTATCGGCTACATTGAGCATTGTCTGTTTTTCTTCGGTGAGGCCGCAAAGACTTTCCGCCTGCTTCATTTCAGCAAAATCATAAAAGCCGTTGATGTACTCCCCCCGAATCGACTGGAAGTCGATGGGATACCCTTCTTCAAAATTGGAACGGACGCCAAGGTAACCGTTTGCATTATGAAAAAGCGTTTCGTACAGCATCAGCTCATCATTTTCAAGGCTAAAATCACTGACTTCATAGACATAGTTACTTTCATCCATAGTTACTCCTTCACTGCCCCGGAAACGAGACCGGAAACAATTCTCTTTTGAAAAATCAGTACAATAATCATTGTGGGGATCGTCACAATCACCGTCGCCGCCGCGACCTCGCCCCAGAGGATCTGGAACTGTGTCCGCAAAAAAGAAATGGCGACAGGCACCGTCTGCATGGAGATTTCCGTATTCAAAGTCGCCGTCAGCAAATATTCGTTCCACGCGGCGATAAAGGTAATAATGGCAGTTGTAAACACACCCGGAGCCGCCAGCGGGAACACCACGCTCCACAGCGTGCGAAATGCGGACGCGCCGTCAATTCTCGCCGATTCCTCGATGGACAGCGGGATTTTCCCAAAATGGGCGACCATGATCCAGACCGCCATGGGAATGGTGATGGTTGAGTAGGGAAGGACGATAAAATAAGAATTTGTCCAGTGCAAAGAGGTGAACAGGTTAAAAACCGGGCCGACAATGATCATCTGCGGGAACATCGAGATTACCAGAATCAGCCCCAGCAGGATGTTTTTAAAACGGAAATGGAAGCGGGAAATCGCATAGGCAGCCATGGTTGCCACAACGATCACATAGAGCGTAGTGGTAGCTGAAACGACCAGGCTGTTTTTGATGGAGCTCAGGATGTTCTTTCCCGTCAGCACCGCGCCGTAATTCCGCAGGGTGGAATGATCGCTGAACACGCGGAATGCACCGGCACCGAAGATTTCACTGGAGGGCTTGAAAGAGGTGATCAATATCCAGAAAAATGGAAACAGGATAATCACCAGGAAAGCGGCTGTCACCAAATAGAAAATACTATTTTCTGCTTTTTTCATCATGCGTCCCTCCTAATCCGAAGACAAAATATTGGCGCCCAGCACCTTAACGAACAAAGCCGCAATCACCAGCACACAGACGAACATAAACATCACCACGACGGCACCATACCCGAAGTTTGTCTGGGAAAACATCGTCTTATAAGCGTAAACGGAAAGCGTTTCCGTGGAACCGCCGGGACCGCCGCCGGTCAGAACGGCGATCAGGTCATACACACGGAAAGCATCCAGCATCCGGAACAAAACCGCCACGAGAATGGAAGGCTTTAGCAGCGGAAGCGTAATTTTAAAGAAAGTCTGTATCCGGTTGGCACCGTCAATGGCGCTGCTTTCATACAATCCTTTATCGATCACCTGCAGGCCTGCCAGCAGCAGCAGCGCCATATAGGGCGTCGTTTTCCAGACATCCGTAAGGATGGTGGCCGACATGGCCCCGGGGCCTGTCAACAGCATCGCTCCCGGTTCGGATACAAGCCCCATTTCGGCAAAAATATGAGAAATAATGCCGTTGGACCCGTCGTACAAATAGCTCCAGATCAGCGCGGAAACCGCGGTCGGAATCGCCCATGGAATCAGCGCATTTGCCCGAATGATTCCGATTCCCCGGATCGCCCGGTTCATAACGAGCGCAAGGCCCAGCCCCAGAATAAATTCAATGAAAACGGAGATCAGCGTAAAATACACCGTATGTCCAAGCGCGGCAAACAGCCTGCTGTCGCTGAAAATTTTCTGATACCCCTGCAGTCCGATGAAATTCGAGGGAGCAATCGCCTTGTTTATTTCTTCAAAAATCTTCGGAAGAGATTCCGCGTTGGCGTACTCTGCATTGGGATGGTTCTTATACAGCGCCTCTACTTCCGCCTGCAGCCCGGCGGTTGCAGCAGTGAAATCACTGCTTTGCAGGGCGGAGATTTTTCCGCTTTGCAGGGCGGAAAATTGTTTTGTATAAGCCTCCGTGTAAGAAAGCGCCGCTGCAAAATCTTTTGCGGCGGCCGCGTCCTTTGCCGCCACGGCTGCGTCGTCATTCAAAAAAATCTTGATATACTCGCTGTTTTCCTTAAAATTATCGGCTGAAAAGCTGCCGCTGAAGCTAAGCTTCGACTTTTGTGCGTTATTGAGCTGATAATCAAAAAAAGTGTATGAAAAGGAGGTTAAAATCGGCCAGATTGAAAATACGGCGATGATAACCAACAGCGGTACGATAAATAAGAATTCTTTGAATGTCATCTTCTTTTTCATAGATAAGCCTCACAATCTCAGAAATTCGGAATCATGCCTGACCGCGCCGGAAGTCTCTTAATACAAAAAAGGCGTGCATCAGTTTTGGTGCACGCCTACCAAATTTATTTCAATGCGTCCTGCACAGCCTTTTCGGTGGTGTCGACATCCTGACTTCCGGAAAGATATTTATGAATATTGATCTGAATTGTGTCGCTTGTCTTGGAGTACTGGGCGGAAACCGGCCGTGCGATGGTCGTATTCAGCGCCTTCTGGAAACCTTCCATGGTAAGCAGCGGATTTGCCTTGATGACTTCCTCATCCTTCATCACCGCGTTGTAGCCCGGAAGATAGGAGCCTTTTGTCGACATGATTTTCTGCCCGTCGGGCCCTGCGAGATACTTGATAAATTCCCATGCGCCGTCCGCATTCTTGGATTTTGCATTCATGCCTAACAGCCAGCCGCCTACGCAGCCGCCCTTCGGCAGCGGCGCGATCCCGACCTGTTCCGTTTTGACCGCCACGTCTCCGGCTTTGATCAAACCGTACTGATACGGCCAGTTGCGGGAAAATACGCTCTTGCCGTCTTTAAAGCTGGCGTCGGTCGAGCCTTCGTTATAATTCAGAACGTCGCTGGGCACAACCTTGGAAGTAATGAATTTATTCATCACCTGGAGCCCACCCTTAATGTCCTGGAAGTTCGCGGTAAATTCATTGGCGTTGCAGGTCAGGCCCTCGTATTGTTTTGCCTGAAACACGTAACCGTCGGCAGTGCCTTTCTGTCCCTTGTATTTTGCAGCCATTTGATAAAGATCGTCATATGTATAGCTGCCGCTGACAAGTTTCTCCCCGTCTTCTTTCGAGACGATGTCGGAGCGGTAGTACAGCATGGCAACGTCGGGGAAAAACGGCAGAGTGTACTGCTTGCCCTGATAATTGCCGGAGTCCATGGAGCCTTTGTTAAAATCTGTCTTTTTGTAGCCTGCCTCGCTCATTTTGACATCCAGCGGCGAAAGGTACCCTGCCGCGGCAAATTCGCCGGCCCACACGACATCCAGTGAAATGACGTCGTAGTCAGAGGAACCGGAGGAAAGGGACGTTAAAAGCTGGTCGTGCATTTGCGCGGAATCGTTTGTGAACTGTTCCCATTCCACTTTATACTTTGTCTGGGACGAGTTAAATGCATCTACAACAGCCTGTGTGGCGGGGGTGGAATCCGCCTGTGCGCCGAATTTCAATGTGACGGGTCCGTTTGCCGCCTCTGCTTTGGATTCGGCGGCCTGGCTCTCTGTATCGGCCGATTTTGAGGAGCTTGCCGGCTGGCCCCCGCAGGCGGTCATGCCGGCTGCCATGGCAATTGCCAAAAATGCCGCTAGTATCTTTTTCATCATTACAATCCTCCTAGATTTGTTTTTATATACCCAATGAGAATGATCTTATCATAACGTAAAAAAAGGAATCAGTATTTCAAAATATTAAGATTAGTGTTATAATCTTAATAAGATATAAAAATATATCTAAAATAAATTTGAGCAGGTGTAAATTATGCTCGAATTTGATTTATCTGAGCAAGTGAAGGTCTTTTATTATGCGACCCAGCTTCCCGTCAGTATCTTAAAGAACGATCGAATCGAGCAATCCTTTCCCGAAGCTCTGGTGACAGCCGGGCAAATCATTACAGGGGAATCCGCCTTACCTATTCAATACAGCCCTCACGAATACAACACCGTACAATATCTTTCCAGTGAGTTCGGCGAGCTTTTCGTTGTATATGTATTCGACGATACTTACGTTGTAGCCGCGGGACCTTTTTTGACAGAGCCGGTACGGGACGGTATGATCGTAAACATGATCCAAAGTGAAAAAATCCCGATCAAATTGAAGCAGAAGCTGGAGTCCTATTATCAGGGCATCAACGAAATCACTCCCCAAACATATTATTATTGCGGAAAACTGATCGCATCGCTTTTCAATGCCAGAAACATGAACAAAACGCCGGATTCCCACCCGATCGGCAAGGAAGTCGGATTTATTCAGGAATACTTTCAGAATACCCATAAAAATCAGGAAAAGATGTTTTCGCACCCGCCGTTCTTTCTGGAAAAAAAGATCGTTAACCAAATCAAAATTTACGATATAGACGGCGCGCTGAACACACTGATGGAAATCAACCTGCTCAGTCGTGCGGTTCTGGCAAAGGACCCGCTGCGCTCCCTCAAGAATTCAATCATCTGTTCCTGCTCCTTTTTTACGCGCGCGGTGATCGAAGCCGGGGTGTTCCCGGATATCGCTTTTACCTACAGCGACACCTTTATTCAGCAGATCGAAAAGATGAACGGCATTTCCGAGGTGCGCAACTTTGAGCAGGAAATGTTAAAAGAGTTCATCAAGCTGGCGAAGGATAAAACCTCGGCAAAATATTCGCGTCCTATCTTTTCCGCGCTGCAATATATCAACAACAACCTGACGCAAAAACTGAGTTTGGCCGATATTGCGAAGCACGCGTATGTGCATCCGAATTATCTGAGCAGTATCTTCAAAAAAGAGGTCGGATGCTCGCTTACCGACTTTATCGCACGGCGGAGGATTGAGGAATCGACCTATTTCATTGCTTACACAGATTACGAAATCGCGGATATCGCAAGCTTTTATCACTTCTGCAATCAAAGCTACTATTGCACTGTGTTTAAGCAGCATCTCTTCGTTTCCCCGAAGGAGTACCGCAAAAACGCCCGTCCGTCCTGCTGATCGGTAAAATTCAGGGAAGAATGACCGTCAGACATAAAACAGCTCCATGGTCGAAAGGCCATGGAGCTGTTTTATGTCCCGGTGGTCCGGCAAGGTATTGGAGTTTATTTCATCCGGCCTGGCTCTGTCATAATTTCTTTTGGTAGCAGAACCATTCATTGCCGTACATGGAAGCTTCCCCACAGCATAGGTAGCCTAACGAATCATAGAGCTTTATCGCATAAGGGTTCTTTTTGCCGACGATCAAACGAATGCCGTCGAATCCTCTTTCCGTTCCATCTTTTTCTATCCCTGTAATCAGTATTTTTGCCATTCCCCGACCTTGATAATCAGCCCTTACCGCAACACGTGCCAGATCGCACGCGTTCTTCAGCGACCGATCCCAACAGGACAAATGTGCTAATTCATCATCTTTCCCCGCGGCAGCTACGGCAATCAGTTCCTGATCTTTAAAAACACCGTACAGGGAACCGCTATGAATATCCCTGACAACATCTTCGATAACCGGATAATCAGAGTCCCATGTGCAGCCATAACTGCCTTTTAAAGCTTCATAAATTTCAAGCACATTCTCCTTTTCCTCCATAGGGACTTTTTCTATTTTATATCCCATTGTATTTCTCCTGAATTCGGCATTTGTCATAATCTATTTCCTTTTTTAGAAGTGGTCTTATAGAAAGCTGGAAGAGTGCCCCGCTCACCTTGCGCGAAGTTCACGGCAGCCGAATATGGTTGATGTTATACCAATACTATATCGCCTTCATCAAACGGGTCGCCACACTCCGGACAGAACTTCGGCGGGTGAGTCTTATCATCCGGTTCCCAACCGCACTTGTCACATTGGTATTGCGGTATCCCGGCGGGCTTTGCTTTGCCATAGTCTGGGCAGAATTTGCCTTTACTCTTTGCACCGCAAGTACACACCCAACAGTCTGTCGAAGTCTTCTCAAATTCTGCCTCAACAATCCCGTCATCTGTGTCTGAGTCTTCCGCATTAATGACAATAGCGGCTTCGTATTCGGCAAACTCTTCCGGCGACATATGAGCCATTGTTGAGAGATGCTTCCGGAGCCTGTGTGCCATCGGTTTAAACGTTGCCAGCGTGAGGCCGCCGGAGATAGCTCCGCCAAGGATAGGCACAGCTTTTGATACGCCCTTGGCAAATGTTGCCTTCACCATTTTTTGCCCCAACATTGCCGCAATTTTCTTGACAATCGGATAATACCACGTTTTGGTAAGCGCTTTGGCGGCAACCCTTTTTGCAACAGCATTCATTGCCGTTTCACCGAATAATTTGGCCACCGCCGTGTTGGCGGCTCCCACACCGGACATCACGCCGATAAACAAAATAAGTTGCGACTCCGTGTTCGCGTCAAGCTCAGACGATTCGGTAAATATCTCGTCCCAACCGTATATGTATGCCAATTCCTGCGCAGTACGGATTACAAATCCGTAGAACTGCGCCAAGTCAGCCGGGATAGTTGCCGCCATAGCGAATCCACCCGGCAAGCCCGCTGCTGTTGATATGGCGGTTACCTTGATGGTTTCTGCATGAATCACCGCGTTTGCCAAACTGTCCAATGTTGCATTCGGAATGTCAGCATGAAGCGTTCCCTCTTCGATAGCCTTTTGCAACTGCTTTTCTGTACACAGCTTGCCGAGGTTCTTGGCCAGGAACTCTTCCCGGCCCACATGGACAAACGGGAGTTTTGCCGCGCTGTCGATGACGGAAGTAAATGATAATGGTTGATCCATAACGTTCGCTCCTTACCCCTCCGTTTTATTTTTCAATTTTCTCCTTTACTTTTCTTGCGTTTTCCGTAAGCCTTGGAATATTCCTAAGCAGATTTTGATAGAAAATTTTTACATCCAAATCGCCCAGGACATAAAACACCTGGCTATTCTCAACCGCAATGTTAAATAACAGTTCCTTTTCGTCTGACGTCCAGTTGTCAAAGCCATTCAGTGCTTTTATTGTGGAATGTGTCGTTGCAAAACTTCCACTGCTCTCCAGCGCAATGAGTAAATCCGTTTTTTTGCGGCCTTCTTCATTGTTTTGTTTATCGGCTTCAAGGTTTTCCTTTTTACATTGATAGTAAATATCCTCCAAAACCTCATTGGCAACCGTACGGTCAATAATTGACTTCACCAGGTTGTCCAATTCCTTTCCTTCCGAATAATCAGCCGGTACATAGTACTTTATCCTGCCGTCGTGCATCATTTTATAAACTTTAGATTTATCATTCGTCGCAGCATTATAAACACCAATGGAATGCCCGCCATAGGAATTCACAAGCTTCATGCAAGGAATATCGGTGTCGCTGTCGCCAATATAGACAATATTGCGAAACGGTACACGCATTTCTTCAGGGGCAAAAGAATCATTGACACCCTGGTCGTTGATATCCAGAACTCCTTTTTCAATTCGGAACAAAAACTGTGTTTTATTGGTATAGTTCACGACCTGCGCCGGCCATTTTGCAACGCCGGTTTGGGGATCATAGTAAAACGAACTGGCATATATTTTTTTGAAAACACCCTGTTTGGCAACAGATGTCCCCTCAATCATCTCTTTCAGCCCGGAGGAAATGATGTAGTGTTCAACAATAACCCCTTTTTCAGTCCCATATTCACAGATTCTTTTGAACCAGTCCTCCACACCGGGAAACAAAGTAACATGTGCGCCGTAGTCAGTCAATCTCTCTTTGGTAAAGACGATGTTGCCTTCCGCTGTCTGAACCATTTTGTACATATACGCCAGGTTCTGATCCATCTCGTTGTTCTCGGCCAGTTCGTTGGATTCCGTCCAAAAATCCCCCACGTCATATTTTACCGATTGAATATAACCCTGTGCCTGCATATCATTCGGCGATAAGGTTTTGTCAAAATCGTAGCAAATTGCCAGTACAGGTTTCTGTCCTTTGCTTTCCCGTTCAAACTCTTTTTGGCTCATATTTCACACCTCATTTAACCAGTTTTTCAATTGCCTGTCCCAAACAAACCGTGAACGTGTTTTGTCCCGCAAACTAAAATGTTGGAAGGAAATTCCCGGGTTCAGAAGACTTACGCAGTACGCTCTGTTATTAGGAGTTTACTCGTATCATACATCACTTTTGCATGATTTCTTTTCATTAACTCTTTTGTAATAAGGTTGCCTGTTTTCTTATCATAACATTCTCTATAAATACAGTTGTTGCGAAATATTCCATCCGCTTCTTTAGAAAAAAATTCATCTGTCAATTTAATATGATATTTATATGGAAGTTCCTTATCAGCCCTTAGTTCCCCACACAAATATTCCGACGTCGTATAAACGATCAGCTGAAAGACGTACTCAGTTGGATTGATAAAGCGGTAATCCAGATAGTTGTACATAATGGAAGTCCCAACCCCAAACGGAATCTGCCTGCCATAATCGGGGAACAAATCCATTCCGTCATGATGATGATGTTCCACAATCTGCATGGGGGTATGTAGAATCATCCAATGGATCAGATTTGTGAATTGACACATACCGCCGCCAACATCTTTTCCCAGTTGTCCGTTACTGATGGTCAGCCCTTCTTTGTACCCCTTTTTCACAGTGCAGGAACCTACTAATTTCCAAAACGAAAAGCACTCTCCGGGGCGTATCATAACATTTGATACTTTCGGCGCGGCAATATTTAAATTCACCGCTTTATTGTTTTGTAACTGTACATCTACATTTCCCAGCTTCCGGCGAATTAACGATTTATGTCTATATACCAAAACGGGTAAACTCTCATTGCTTTTTGTTATGGCGAATTTTTTAAGACAGGTAAAATTCAAAACATGGCGTATAACCCGACACTTCAGTAAAGATAATTTGTATGTAAATGGTGATATCTCACAGAAAAGTTTGCGCTTTCTCTCCATCATTCCATTCTCCCGTTGATAAACTGAGATCAAATAGCCGCAGCCACAGGTTTGGAGCATTTCGCTTTTTGAATAGGATACTCCTAAGTGAAAAGCCAAATTGTATTTTCATTTTTCAAGTATTCTTTTTAAGTAGGCAATATCTAACAAATTCACTGTCTCAAAATTTCCTTTATAAAACACACCCCAGTTGTTGAAAACGCAGGGCAATTCCTTTGCTTTTTGCAGCGTATCCACTTGAATGAAAGACACAGGAACGTCATTCATTTCACAATATTGTTTTATCGTCTCAATGTTTTGATAGATAAAGGGGCATTGCAGATCATAATAAATTGTTAACTCTTTGCTTTCAATCTTTTCATTTTTAACATTTTGTGCGAACTTTGGCATTGTTCCATCCAAAGAAAGTGCAAGCAACTCATAGCCATTATCGGTATGATCAATAACCTCAAAGCCGAATTTCTTCGCGAACGATTGGTCTGAAAGCCAAGATTTTTGTTTCTTCGCTCCGAGCATGCAAATGCCGGATTTTCCGTTTTCCTTAGCATCTGCCAAACAATACTCCATCAACGATTTTCCATACCCTTTTCCTTTATAACTGCCAGAAACCCATAAGCAATACAGATAATAATAGTTGTCGCCAATAATGGGAACCCACGCAGTTTCAAGAGGAGCATATTCAATAAAAACCGTGGCTTTTGCATTTAACTTCCTAAAAACATGCCCTTCCTTCAGTCGTTCAGAAAGCCATTGTCGCTTTGCCTCAACGCCATGATGTGGTTTTTTACTGCGTATAATACAGCATAGATGCTCATTGACAAGGTTCTCCGTTGTTAAGTTTATAAAATCATTACACATATTTTCATTTTCCTCTCTGACTGACTCTTGATTTTACAAACAAGGCCTGAACCAGGCAGCAGCCCATTCCCAATACAGGCCACGGCTCCACCGCTGGCCAGCGAAAAGGATTATCGTCTTACCGTAAAGATTCTACAGCATTTCCAGTTGATTCTGCAACAAATTTGCGTTTCTCCCCCGCCTTCGGCGGGGGAGAAACCTGTTTTGTCACGCAAACTGAAATGGAATTGCTGTAGCCGACATAATTTGGCTATATTATACTGCAAATACCGAATATAAACAATAAACAATTCTATAACCCCCAACCGAAAAGGCAAATCGTTTCGTGTGTCCCATAGAACAGCAGGAGCCTTTCTTCCGCTGAAACATCGGCGGAAGAAAGGCTCCTTAGGTCGCTGGAAGGAAATGTATGGCTACGCATGCCAAGCTTGTTTGTAAATCAGAAATCCTGATGTGCTGAAAGGACGTCCGGCCGTATCCAAAACACCCGGAAGCCGTCAGCAGTGCTCAGGCAGGAGAAAGAGGAACGCCGAAGCCGACTACCACACAGGTAATCGCAAGCATAATGAGCGCCCACTTGAGGACCGCGCGCAGCGCTTTGCTGTCCTGACCGACGAGGCCGACAGCCGCCACCGCAGTGGCAACGCACTGGGGAGACATAATTTTACCGACGCCGGCGCCCAGAGAGTTCGCCGCGGCGAGCCAGTACTTGGAAACGCCGATCTGCTGCGCGGCAGCCGTCTGCAGGGTCCCCAGCAGCACCTCGGTATTGGTGCCGCTGCCGGTGACGAACGCACCGATCGCGGCAATGATCGGCGCCACAAACGGATAGTAGCGGCCGGTGAGAACGACAAAAAGATGCGCCATATCGGCGATCATCCCGGAATATGTCATAATTTTGGCAACGGCAAGCACGGACATGATGGTAATGATCGTTTTAGACATCTGCTTCACCGTGCCGGTCAGCGCCTGCCACATCATCTTTCCGCTGGCTTTCTGCACAAGGCTGCCAATTACTGTGGCGACAAAAATGATGATGCCGGGTGTATTGATCCAGCTGAAAGAAACAGGACCGGCACTCGGGGCCGTGCTGATCTTTACGGTAGATTTGAAAATAGAAAGGAAGCTGTTGACCGGCGGAACCAGCTTGGAGGTCAGCAGAAGAAGCACGAAAATAAGAATAAACGGCAGGCCGGCCACCGCGAGCGGCATTGCCGGTTCATCCTGCTTTTGCGCTGTGCCGGCAATCCCCGCGCTCATATCGTACTCCGGGGGAACCGGCTTATTTTTCCGTGCCCTGGCCATCAGGAAGGTACAGGCCAGCGAGACGACGCAGCCCACGATAACGGTCAGCTCCGGCCCGAGGAATCTGGAAACAACCAGCTCAGGCAGGACGAAGGACAGGCCGGACACCAGCGTGATGCCCACAACGCCCTTCAGCGCCTTGACGCCGCCCCCGCCCGCGATGACCATCAGGAACGGAACCAGAATCATAAACGGCACCATCTGAAATACCGTCGTAAAGGCCAGCGGCAGCACATCCAGCCCGGTCACCGCCTGCAGGGTAACGGTAGGGATGCCGACGGAACCGAACGCGGTGGGAAAGGCGTTGGCGATCATGCAGACCACACAGGCCTCAATCGGATTCATGCCCATTCCGGCCAGCATGCTTGCCGGAATGGCGATTGCCGTGCCGAAGCCGGCCATGCCCTCCAGAAATCCGCCGAAGCACCAGCCAACCAGCAGGATCAGGAGACGCTTGTCGGCGGAAACGCCTGTGAGCATCCGCTTAATAATGTCCATGGCACCGGTTTTTAAAGAAAGGTTATAGGTAAAAATGGCGGCGATGATAACCAGAATGATCGGCCACAGCGCGGTGGCAAAGCCTTCCAGGGCGGAGGTGGCGCATTCCGCCGCCGGCATACGCCAAAGCGTCAGCGCCAGAACGACGGCAACGGCCAGCGCGCTGAGGCACGCCTTGTGACCGGGCATCTTTAGATATGTAAGCGCGATAATCAGCCAGACGATTGGCACCAGAGCAAGATAGGACTGAAGCATAATAAGAGACCTCCCCTATTTATTTCAGTGGCTGCAATAGTCACAGTTTACCCGCTTTTGGTTCTACCAGTTTCGACAAACATTCCGGCGATATATAGAATGAACAGCAGCAAAAACGAATTCTCTCAAAAAAGAATATTTCTATACTGGACACATTATATCCTCAAATTAGCATAAAGTCCATATGAAGTTATATCCAAAATTATATTTTAGTATATTTGACGAATATCCAAGTTTAATTTTGTCAGAAAAATAGAATCACTCGTTTTGGCATTGTATTAAAAATAAAATGTGGTAAGATGATAGCATACATAAGTGGAGCTACCAATTTTAAGGTGGTTTTTACCGCTTGCATCTGTAAACGGTTGGTGTAAAATTCAGAATGGAGGCGCTTTCATGTCTGTCATGATTCCCTTTGGCAAATCCGGGATGCCGCTGCACGCGGATCTCAGCGATGCGGAAATTCTGGAATCCCATGTGGAAGAACTCAAAGCCGCCGACACGGAGGACGGCCTGGTGCTGGCCGCTATGGCCAATCCGATCGACTCCCCCCGCCTGCGGGAACTGGCCGCCGGCAAAAAGACTTGCACGATCATTATCAGCGACCACACGCGTCCGGTCCCGAGCAAGCACATTCTCCCCGCCATGCTGGCCGAGCTGCGCGAAGGCAGCCCGGATATCGATGTGACGCTGCTGGTGGCCACCGGCTTCCACCGTCCGACCGGCAAGGAAGAGCTGGTGGCGAAGCTCGGCCGGGATATCGTAGAGCATGAAAAAATCGTAATCCATGACAGCCGGGACGCATCCGGCAATGTGCAGATTGGCGTGCTTCCTTCCGGAGCAGCGTGCGTGATCGACAAAATAGCGGCACAAACAGAGTTGCTTGTTGCCGAGGGCTTTATCGAACCGCATTTCTTCGCCGGTTTTTCCGGCGGGCGCAAGAGCGTGCTACCGGGTGTCTGCGATCAGGTGACGGTGCTTGGCAACCATTGCTCCGAATTTATCGCTTCGCCTTATGCGCGCACCGGCGTTCTGGACGGCAACCCGCTGCACAAGGATATGCTCGCCGCGGCAAAAATGGCGCATCTGGCATACATAGTGAACGTCATTATTGACGAAGATAAGCATGTGGTCGCCGCCTTTGCCGGGGACGCCATCACCGCCCACCGCCGGGGCTGCGACCTGCTGCTGAAATACTGTCAGGTGCAGCCGGAGCAGCGCGGCGATATCGTGATTTCCAGCAACGGAGGTCACCCGCTGGACCAGAATATTTACCAGAGCGTAAAAGGCCTTACCGCGGCGGAAGCCGCAGCGGCGCCGGGCGCCGTGCTGATCATGGTCAGCTCCTGCAGCGACGGACACGGCGGAGAAAGCTTTTACCGTGCGCTGCGCGACTGCGTTTCCCCGGAAAAGCTGACGGAACAGATTCTCGCCACCCCGCAGGACCGGACCCAGCCCGACCAGTGGGAATTCCAGATCCTTTGCCGCGTGCTGTGCAAGCACCATGTCATCTATGTCACCGAACCCGAACAGCGGAAGACGATTGAAGACATGAAGATCGCGTGGGCCCCGGATGTGGATACCGCTTTGAAGGAAGCAAGGGACATCAAAGGCGCGGACGCCCATCTGGTCGTGATCCCCAACGGCATCTCCGTTATGGTGAGAGAATCGGCTTAACAGCTTTTATAAAAATATTTTATCAGGAGGATTTATCATGGCAAATTATAATCCGGTCACACAGGAGATTCTTGCTGAACTGGAAAAAGCGGCGCCCGGTCACGTGGTCACCGGCGCAGATGTCAACCCGGACTACTCCCGCGACGAAATGCCCATTTACGGTACCCGCATGCCCGACGTCACCATCGACGTGCAGAGCACGGAGGAAGTCTCCGCCATCATGAAAATCTGCTATGAGCACAACATTCCGGTCACGACCCGCGGCGCCGGCACCGGTTTGGTGGGCGGCTGCACCCCGGTCTGCGGCGGAGTCGTACTCTGCACCATGCGCATGAACAAGATTCTGGCCTACGACCTTGAAAACTTCGCGGTCACGGTACAGCCCGGCGTCCTGCTGCAGCAGCTGGCCGACGACGCGCTGAAACACGGCTGCATGTATCCCCCGGACCCGGGCGAGAAGATGGCTACCCTGGGCGGCAACGTTGCCACCAATGCGGGCGGCATGCGCGCCGTAAAATACGGCGCTACCCGCGACTATGTCCGCGCCATGACCGTAGTCCTTCCGAACGGCGACATCACCCGTTTCGGCGGCACGGTTTCCAAGACGAGTTCCGGCTACAGCCTTACGAACCTGATGATCGGCTCGGAAGGCACGCTGGGCATCATCACCGAACTGACCCTGAAGCTCATCCCCGCCCCGCAGGCCACCGTAAGCCTGATGGCTCCGTTCGAGGACCTGGAGGTCTGCATTTCTGCCGTACCGAAATTCTTTATGAAGCATTTCCGTCCGCAGGCACTGGAGTTCTTTGAGAAGGAAATCCTGATTTCTTCCGAAGAGTATCTGGGCAAGCAGGTCTTCCCCCGCAAGATCGACGGCACGGACGTCGGCGCTTATCTGCTGGTTACTTTTGACGGCGATTCCATGGATGAACTGGACCCGATCGTCGAGAGCGCATCCGAAATGCTGGTGGAAGAAGGCGCGCTGGACGTTCTGGTGGCGGATACGGCGCCGAAGCTGAAAGACATCTGGGCGACCCGTTCCTCTTTCCTGGAGGGCATCGAGGAGCAGACCAAGCTGCTGGATGAATGCGACGTGGTCGTTCCTGTAAACAAAATTGCGTCCTATGTCGCATATGTCAATGAGATCAAGCAAAACTATGATTTTGAGGTAAAATATTTCGGCCACGCCGGAGACGGCAACCTGCATATCTACACCTGCTCCACGGAAATGGAAGAGGAAGAATTCAAGAAGCAGGTCGAGCAGTTCCTGAGCGCTCTCTACAAGAAGACAGTGGAGCTCGGCGGCCAGATTTCCGGTGAGCACGGCATCGGCTACGGGAAGGTACATTTCCTTGAAAGCGCAATGGGCCCGGTAAACATGGAGCTGATGCGCGGTATTAAAAAAGTATTTGATCCGAAGCTGATTTTGAACCCCGGCAAGGTTTGTATGGACCTGACGAGAAAGGGAGAATAGTTTTAGGAGAATCATTTAAAAGGAGTAACGATATGAACATTCTTGTATGTGTCAAACAGGTACCGGATACCAATGAAATCAAGATCGATCCGGTCACCAACACCCTGGTGCGCGACGGTGTGCCAAGTATCGTCAACCCATTCGACGGCTACGCGCTGGAAGCGGCGGCACGCCTGAGGGACGACGCGCCGGACACCAGAATCGTGGTGCTTTCCATGGGCCCGAAGCAGGCGGAAAACGCGCTGCGGGAGTGCCTGGCCATTGCGGCCGACAACGCTTACCTGGTGACGGACCGCATCTTCGGCGGTTCCGATACGCTGGCCACCAGCTATATCCTTAGCAGGGCAATCGCAAAGGTCGAAGAGCTGGAAGGCGCGAAATTTGACGCGATCTTCTGCGGCAAGCAGGCGATCGACGGCGATACCGCACAGGTTGGCCCGGAAATCGCGGAACACCTGGGCTACCCGCAGGTAACCTACGCACTGGAGGTAAAATCGGCGGAAGACGGCCTTCATGTCTACCGCGAGGCGGAAGACGGCAAGGAAGTCATCGGCGTACAGACGCCCTGCCTGATTACCTTTACCAAACCTTCTTTCGATCCCCGTTTCCCGACCATCAAACGCAAGATGGCGGCGCGCAAAGCGCAGATCACCCAGCTTACCGCAGCGGAGCTGACAAACATCGACCCGGAGCACGCCGGCCTGAAAGGTTCGCCCACAAAAGTGAAGCGCACCTATGTGCCGCCGCGCAAAGAAGCCGGCGTTGTGGTCAAGGAAGAAACCACCGAAGCGTCCGCTCACAAGCTATATGAGCTGCTGAGCAAAGCGCACGTGATTTGAAAGAGAGGGATCGGAAATGGAAGCCAAAACCAAGGACCTTTGGGTATTTTTGGAAACAAATGAAGACGGCACTGCCAAGAATGTCGGAATAGAATTACTGAACCCCGGACGCCACCTGGCCGACAAGCAGGGCGGCAAGCTGGTATCCGTTGTCATCGGCTGCCACACGGATGCAGCCGTAAAAGAAGCGGGCGCTCACGGAGCGGATCAGGTGATCGTAGTGGACAGCGAGGAATTTCAGCGCTACACCACGGACGCTTACACCGCCGCGCTGGCGCACCTGCTTGAAAAATACGCACCTACGAGTATGCTGATCGGCGCTACCCCGAACGGCCGCGACCTCGGGCCGCGCCTGTCCTGCCGCCTCGGCACCGGCCTGACCGCCGACTGCACCGCGCTGGACATCGACGAAGCCAGCGGCAATATCGCCTGGACCCGACCGGCATTCGGCGGAAACCTGATGGCGGTAATCCTTTGTCCGGATCATCGCCCGCAGCTCGGTACGGTGCGGCCGGGAGTGTTTAAGAAGCCCGACGTCTGTGAAGACAAGGCGGAGATCATCCGCGAGGACTTCCATGTGTCGGCGGATCAGATCCGGACCAAACTGCTGGAAACCATCCGTGAGGCCGCGGGCGAAATCGTCGACCTTGAAGGCGCGGACATCATCGTCTCGGGCGGCCGCGGTGTCGGCGGGCCGGAAGGCTTTCAAATTCTCCATGAACTGGCGGACGTGCTGGGCGCTACCGTCGGCGCGTCCCGCGCGGCGGTGGACGAGGGCTGGATCACCCATTCCCATCAGGTCGGCCAGACCGGCAAAACCGTCGGCCCGAAACTGTATATTGCCTGCGGCATTTCCGGCGCCATCCAGCATCTGGCCGGTATGAGCTCCTCCGACGTCATCGTGGCGATCAACAAGGATTTTGACGCCCCGATTTTCGGTGTCGCGGACTACGGTTTTGTGGGCAATCTTTTTGAGATCGTCCCCGCATTAACTGCCGAGATCAAAAAAGCAAGAGCCTGAGATTGATTAACAAGAAAAGGGGTCTTTCAATATGGATTTTAAATTTACCGCCGAAGAACAGGATATCCTGGATATGCTGCATGATTTCTGCGTAAAGTCGGTCGCTCCGATTGCTGCGGAAATTGACGAGCAGGAGAAATTTCCCGAGCAGACCTGGCATCAGCTGGCCGAAATGGGCATGATGGGCATGGCCTACCCGGAAGAAGCGGGCGGAGCCGGCCTGAGCTACCTTTCCTATATTGCCGCGGTTGAGGAAATCTCAAAGCACTGCGCGGCCACCAGCACTATGTTTTCCGCGCACTCCTCCCTGTGCGCCTGGCCGATCTTCGCTTTCGGCACGGAGGAGCAGAAACAAAAATACCTGCCGGACCTGTGCTCCGGCGAAAAACTGGGCGCCTTTGCCCTGACTGAGCCCGGCGCCGGAACCGACGCCGCCATGCAGCGCACGGTTGCCGAGGACAAGGGCGACTCCTGGCTTCTTAACGGCTCAAAAATATTCATCACCAACGCAGGGTTTGCGTCCGTCTTTGTTGTTTTCGCAATGACGGATAAGAGTCTGGGAACCAAGGGAATCTCCGCTTTTATTGTCGAGAAGGACACTCCCGGCTTCCGCATCGGTTCCCATGAAAAGAAAATGGGAATCCGCGGCTCCTCCACCTGTGAGCTGGTCTTTGAAGACTGCAGCATTCCCAAGGGGAATCTTCTGGGCGAAATCGGCAAGGGCTTCAAGGTTGCCATGATGACGCTGGACGGCGGCCGGATCGGCATTGCCGCGCAGGCTGTCGGCATCGCTCAGGGCTGTATCGATCAGACCATTCCCTATATTACCCAGCGCATCCAGTTTGGCAAACGCATCAGCCAGTTCCAGAATACGCAGTTTGAAATGGCCAATATGCAGACGCATGTCGATGCGGCCCGTCTGCTGACGTACCGCGCGGCGCAGGCCAAGCAGGACGGCGACCCATACAGCCACCTTGCCGCAATGGCGAAGCTTTTTGCCGCCGACACCGCCAGCGACGTGACCCGCCGCTGTGTGCAGCTGGTCGGAGGCTACGGCTTCACACGTGAATATCCGTTTGAGCGCATGATGCGCGACGCAAAAATCACTGAGATTTACGAAGGAACCAGCGAAGTACAGCGCATGGTCATCTCGGGCTGGATGGGCGTCAAATAAATTCACTTACTCCTTTTTATCCATACTCGTTTATCCATACTAGCAGCAAGCCGGCGGCTTGCTGTCTCTGCGGCTGCAGTTGAATGACTCTTGTTTAAGACACACAGAAATGCTATAATACGTAGTTATATGGAACTCAAAAATCAAACTTGAAAATAAATAAATTCTACGGTTCTCTGCATAGATTATCAAAGGAATTTTCGGCAGAAAACCGCGAGACGGCAGCCTGGCTGCAGGGAGATGTTTCTATGGACGCAAAAGCGGAAAAAAGTGAAAAAGCCTATGAACGGGTGATTGACTATGTAAAGGACGAAATCTGGCGCGGAAACCTCAAACGGGGAGAGCGGCTGCCTTCGGAGCGAGATTTGGCGGAGCTGCTTGGCGTAAGCCGCAACTCCGTAAGAGAGGCGATGCGCACGCTGAGCATGATGGGTTTCATCTCCAGCGTACACGGCGGAGGAAATTTCATATCGTGCGATCTGGAGCAGAATCTGAGCGAGACGCTCCGGATCATGATGATGATGGGAGAAACCAACTTTAGGCAGGTGAGCCAGCTGCGCAGGGGGCTGGAATCCGAGACGGCGCGCCTGGCGGCCAGCCGCATCCTTCCCCGTCAGACGGCCAAGCTGGCGGATCTGGTACGCCGGATGCGCGAGGAGCCGGACGCCGAAAAAGCCTCCCTGCTCGACCAGAAATTTCATACGCTTCTCTGTGAAGCCGCCGGCAACAAGCTGATCTACGCGATTTTCATGGCCATGCTTTCGACCATCAATGATTTTATCAGCATCATGTACGGGCGCATCGTGCAGGAGGACGAACAGGGAGAACAGCTCCATTTGTCGCACGAAAAGCTGGTGGACGCCCTGAGCCGCAACGACGAGGACGACGCGGTCCGCGCGATTCAGGAGCACTTTGAAGTTGTAGACGCGTCGATCGACCGCTCGTAATTCTTTCTGGGCTTTTTTGTCAGGCTTTCAGCAAGTACTCCGCAAAACGGTCTTTTTGGACTTTCCGTTTAAACAGCCCAACTGTGGTCAGATTCAGACCTCAGCTGCGTCTTTGGTAAACATCGGCAGATAAGAGGGTACCTTTTCTTTTTTCATAGCGACGGAAATTTCCCGGTAAATCGGGGGCCGGCTGATTTCCCGCACGGCGATGGACGGGGACTGAATCCCGTTCGCCACAATCGAAGGCAGAAAAGTAATCCCCTCCCCGCTGCTTACATAGCTGAGAAGCGACTCGGTGAGATCAAGCTCCAGCGCAAGATCGGGTACGACTCCCATTCGGCCGCACTCCCTGCGTATGGAAGCACGGATCGTGCACGGGTCCTTATAGAGCACAAGCTTTTCATGCAGGACGATATCCCTGAAGCTGATCTCCTCCCGATAATACAGGGGATGCGCCACGGGAAATACCGCATAAAGCGTCTCCGTCATGAGCGGGATCACGGCAATGTTCCGCTGCGGCTGCGCATCGGAAAGCAGCGCCATGTCGAACTTTCCGTTTTCGACGCCATTCACGAGTTCCCCGTTGGAAAAGCAGGTGTCGACGGTCACCTGATTTCGCCCGCCCGCTTTCAGCTTTTCCATATACCGGGGGAGAAAATAAGTCACAAGGTTTTCGAGCCCGCCGATACGCAGCTGAGGAACCTCTTCAAAACGCCTCACCAGGTCGACTGCCTGATCAAACTGATTCATTACGCCGCTCATTCTCTCATAGAGGAGCTTTCCCTGCGGAGTCGGCTTCACGCCGTCGTAGCTTCGGTTAAGCAGCCCGCAGCCAAGCCCCTTTTCAAGCTGCCGGAGCTGTTTTGAAAGCGACGGCTGTGAGATATAAAGGCGTTCGGAGGCCTTATTCAGGCTGCCGCAGCGGACGATTTCGAGGAAATATCGTATTTGTTCTAAACTGACCATCGTATTCCTTTCACGAGGTATGCGTTTCAGCTATACCCCATATGCGCAATGGCAATTAGGCAAACCCAAAAACATGGTTTATCCTAATATATAATGAAAAACAGATCATGATCCGTTCCCTTCGTCTGAATGGGTAACACGGCGAAAAAAGGAAGGCGGCATCAATAAAGGAGTAACCAGCATGTCTCAGACCAGTGAACCCGGTAAAACGACCGGATACGGTTTAGTCATTTTTGTCCTTTCCCTTACCACGCTGATGTCCGCAATCGACACCAATATCGTCAATATCGGGCTGCCAACCATCGGGAAAGCCCTGAACGCAAACTTTACAAGCCTTCAATGGGTCGTGCTCAGCTACCTGTTGGCCGTTACTGCGCTGATCGTCGGTATCGGGCGCATCGGCGATATTTTCGGTAAAAAAAGAATCTTTCTCTTCGGTATCGGACTGTTCACGCTGGCATCTCTGCTGTGCGGCACGTCCGGTTCCATTTACGAGCTGATCGTGTTCCGTGCCCTTCAGGGAATCGGCGGCTCGATTCTGATGGCGCTGTCCTTCGCCATCGCGGGCGACATGATTCCGAAAGAAAAAATCACCCAGGGCATGTCCATTCTTACCGTCATGCTCCCGACCGGTTTCGCCCTGGGCCCCTCTGTCGGAGGGCTTCTGATCGGTGTTTTCAGCTGGAGATCGGTCTTTTTTCTGAATGTGCCGATCGGCGTAGCCGCGTTCCTGTGCGCCCTGCGCTTCCCCACCCTCCCCGTTACGGAGAAGGTCAGAAAGCTCGATATACGGGGCCTGCTTGTCCTGACCGCCACGCTGGTCTGCTATGTGCTGGGCGTTACCCTCGCCGAAAATCAGGGGCTCAGCAAAAGCGTTCTCCTGCTCGGCGCCGGAGCCGCCGCGGGGATCGCCGTCTTCCTGTTCCTTGAAAAAAGGACGGACTTCCCGCTCGTCGACCTGAATATGTTTCGGAACTTTGTATTCAGCGCGAGCCTTGCAATCAGCGTGCTGATTTACACGACCACGACCGGGGCGGTTGTGATTTTCCCCTTTTACCTTCAACAGGCAAAGGGGCTTTCCACTTCCGTGTCGGGGGTCATGATGATGTCGGGCGCGGTCGGCTGCGCACTGCTGACACCGTTAGCGGCTGCCGCCGCAAAACGTTTCGGCGACTTTCCCGTCATGATTTTCGGGATAGCGGCCATGGGGGTAGGCTCTCTGCTGATGTCGACGGTCAGCCTTTCGACGGGCAACGTTACGTTTTCCATGATATGGTTTCTCTTTAACGGATGCCTTGCTTTTTTTCAGACGCCGAACAACGCCTCTATTATTTCGCACGCGAAGCCCGAACAGCGCGGACTGGCATCGGGCCTTCTCAATCTATCGCGTACCATCGGGCTGACTACCGGCGCAGCGGTGATCGGCGCCGTCTTCTATGCGTTCGCCAGCACGACGTCGATCGGCGGTGCAAGCCCCCAAAAGATTGCCTCCAGCATCCACAATACGTTTTTGGTCACAACGTGTATCCTGGCATGCGCGCTGCTGATCGGCCTGGTCGCACTGCGTCCCCCCAAAACGCCTGCGGCAGGGAATACAACCGATTGACCGCCCTCCGGCGATTGCCGAATAAGTTCATAACATACCACCAAACCCGGTGCAGATGAAATCCCCCAAAAGTCAGACAGTAGCGCATACTGAAAACAACTTTGGGGGTATTTTCATGCCAAAAGGGACTTCCGGACTGTATCAGAACGAATTTTCATAGATCAGACGGACGCCGCCTGCCGCATTGCAATTTCCGATACGGTATTTTCCGGTTCTTCATCCTCAGCCTGATTCTGGCCGGCCGCTTCCACCCTGAGCTTAAACTGTTCCGCAAGGGCTTTCATGATCTGGGCCTGTCCGGAAAGCTCCTCGCTTGCCGCCGCGCTTTCTTCCGCTGTCGCGGAATTCGTCTGAATAACGCTGGAAATCCGCTCCACGTCACGGTTCACCTGCTCAACCGCGTCCGACTGTCTCACGCTGGCTTTTGAAATGTGTCCTACAATTTCAGAAACAGCTTTTGTACTTTCCACCACATGAAGCAGATATTTCGCGGTTTCATCCGCGATGACGGTCCCATTCTTCACCTCGCCGATGGAGTTATGAATCAATGACGTTGTGTCCTTCGCCGCCTCGGCACTCTTGCCCGCAAGGTTCCGTACCTCATCCGCCACCACGGCGAAGCCCTTTCCGGCGCTTCCGGCCCGCGCGGCCTCTACCGCGGCGTTGAGTGCGAGAATATTTGTCTGAAAGGCGATGTCCTCAATGGTTTTGATGATTTTTTCGATTTGCTGAGAGGAATCGTGAATGCCGGAAATGGCTTGAACCATTTTCTGCATATGCTGATTGCATATTTCTATTTCAGAGTTCACGTCCTCCACATTGGCGCTGGCCTTTTCCGCATGCTCCGCGTTCTCTTTGACCTGCGCTGAAATTTCGGCAACCGCGGCGGACAGTCTTTCCACGGAATTCACCTGTTCCGTCGCGCCCTGTGCCAGCTCCTGAGCGCCGGAGGACAGCTGCTCGGAACCCCCTGCGACCTGCTGAGAGGCCTGCTGCATCTGAGTAATCGTATCGTTGATAAACAGGATGATCGCTTCGATCGATTTTTGCAGCTGGATAAAATCGCCCTTATACTCAAAACGGCGCGCCACGTTTAAATCTCCCTGTTCCACCTGGAGCAGTGTGGACTGAATATCCGTTATGTACTGATTCAGAGTTTCGATTGTTTCCGCAAACGCGTTTCCCAGCTGGCCGATTTCGTCCCTCGATTTTACCTTCACTCGAACTTTCAAGTCGCCTTCGGCCATTTTCCGTGCCGCGCTCAGCAGTTCAGAAACCGGCCTGCTGATTCCGCGCGAAATGAAGACTGCGATCAGGACGGACAGCAGAATGGAAATCAGAAGAATCGCGCTCATAATCACGTAAGCACGTTCCCCCTGCGCGGTCAGGCTTTTGGACAACTGATTTCCCGAATTCGTCTTTTCCGTAACCAAGGAATCGATGGCCGTGCGCAGTTCCAGAGAAAGCGGGGAACATTTCTGGAACATCATGATATAAGCATCCGTGTCTTTTCCGGAAATGGCCAGCTGAACCGTCTGATCCCGCGCAACCGTGTATTCCTGCAGATCGCCCATAATCGTATCATAGTAGCCCTGTTCTTTACTGCCGATAATCCCGGATTTCATTTTGGTAAGGTATTGTACCAGCTTTGCACTGGACTGGTCCAGCTCCTCTTTGCTTTTCAGCCTCTCGTTGACGCCCGGCTGAATAATTATATCCCTCATAATGACGTTGTTATTATTAAACTCGGTATTGAACAGGCCGATGTCGCCCTGCGCGAATCCATACTGAACCAGCGCGCCCGCATATTGCTGATTCATGGTTCTCATAATGATAAATCCTACTACACCGCTGAAGCTCGAAAGGAATGTAATCAAAACAAAGGATATTATCAGTTTTTTCCCGATTTTCATATTTTTTAACATGATCTTCCCCACCCTTTCCTCCATATAGAATTCAGAAAGAAGCTGCCACCGCAGGGCAGGCACCCTTTGGCGGACGTCTTCAGGGCTTCCCCCTGGCCTGAATGTACTGATCGATGGAGCGTGCGGCTTCCTTGCCGCCGCCCATGGCCAGAATCACGGTTGCGGCGCCGCTGACGGCGTCGCCCGCGGCGTAAACGCCCTCCCGGGTCGTCGCCATGGTCGCTTCATCCACAACGATACAGCCCTTCCTGTTCGCTTCCAGACCCTCGGTCGTAGAGCGGATAAGCGGGTTCGGCGAGTTGCCGATCGCCATGACCACACAGTCCACCGGAATCTCAAAGTTCGAACCCTCTTTGGGCACCGGCTTGCGTCTGCCGGAGGCGTCCGGCTCGCCAAGCTCCATCTCGATGCACTCGATCGACCTGACCCTGCCGTTTTCGTCGCCATGGATGGCAACGGGATTGCGCAGAAGGTTGAAAAGGATGCCCTCTTCCTTCGCGTGGTAGATTTCCTCTTTCCGCGCGGGCATCTGCTCTTCGGCGCGGCGGTACACAATATACACATTCTCCGCGCCCAGACGCTTGGCGGTCCTCGCGGCGTCCATCGCCACGTTGCCGCCGCCCACGACGGCGACGTTCTTCGGCCGGATGATCGGGGTGTCGTATTCGTCCAGATAGGCCTTCATCAGGTTTACCCTCGTCAGGAATTCATTGGCCGAGTAAGTCCCCACCAGCTCCTCGCCCGGAATATTCATAAAACTGGGCAGTCCGGCGCCGGTGCCGATGAATACGGCTTCATAGCCCATTTCAAACAGCTCGTCTACCGACAGCACCTTGCCCATGACCATATCGGTCCGGATGTCGACGCCCTTGTCCTTCAGGCCGTCGATTTCCTTCTGCACGATCTCCTTCGGCAGCCGGAACTGCGGGATGCCGTACATCAGTACGCCGCCCGCGGTATGCAGCGCCTCAAACACGGTAACGGAGTACCCCAGGGCCGCCAGATCTCCGGCGCAGGTCAGACCCGCGGGGCCCGCCCCGATCACGGCGACCTTGTGTCCGTTCGGCTTTTCCTCAAATGTCTCGGCTCCGCCGTGCTTCATGTGCCAGTCGGCCACGTAGCGCTCCAGCCGGCCGATTCCCACCGGCTCCCCTTTGATGCCGCGCACACATTTTTGCTCGCACTGGGATTCCTGCGGGCAGACCCTTCCGCAGACGGCGGGAAGGGAGTTCGTCGTCTTGATGATCCTGTACGCGTTTTCCATATCGCCGGAGGCGACGCAGCCGATAAACTCGGAAATGCGCACGCCGACCGGGCATCCGCCGACACACGGCTTGTTTTTGCAGTTCAGGCACCGTTTGGCCTCTTCCACGGCCATTTCTTCCGTATAGCCGAGCGAGACCTCTTCAAAGTTCTTGTTGCGCACATTGGGGTCCTGCTCCGGCATCGGCGTTTTTACTTTGGACATATTAGGCATTTTTCGCACCCTCCATCAAGCGGCAGTTGTATTCGCGCGTCGCTTCTTTTTCCGACTCAGAATAGGTTCTTGATCTTTTGATGGCCTCGTCAAAGTCCACCTCGTGGCCGTCGAAATCCGGACCGTCCACACAGGCGAATTTGGTCTTTCCGCCGACCGTCAGCCTGCATCCGCCGCACATGCCGGTCCCGTCGATCATAATGGGGTTCATGCTGATCAGCGTTTTGATGTTGTATTCCTTTGTCAGGTTGCAGACGGCGCGCATCATGACGAGCGGCCCGATGGCGATGACCAGGTCATACCCGGCGCCGTCCTCAATATTTTTACGCAGGGCGTCGGTCACAAAGCCCTTGTTGCCGTTGGAACCGTCGTCCGTGGTTAAAATCAGATGGTCGCTGACCGCCTTCATCTCGTCTTCCAGGATGATAATGTCTTTATTCCGGAACCCCGCGATCATGTCCACCTTCGCGCCCATGCCGTGCAGGGCCTTCGCCTGCGGGTACGCGATCGCGCAGCCGGCGCCGCCGCCGATCACCGCCACGTTTTTATAGCCCTCCAGCTCGGTCGCTTTTCCCAAAGGCCCGATGAAATCCAGAATCGCGTCGCCGACATTCAGCTGATCCAGCATCAGGGTCGTTTTTCCGACCTTCTGATAAATAATGGTAATGGTTCCCTTCTCGCGGTCGTAATCCGCTACCGTCAGAGGAATCCTTTCCCCGAATTCATTGACACGCAGAATAATGAACTGGCCGGCCTTCGCCTTTTTCGCAATATATGGCGCTTCTACCGCCATCAATGTCATTGAATCATTCAATATCCGCTTTCCCACAATCGTAAACATCGTTCTACCTCTTATTTAAAAATTTACGCCATGCGCGCAATCTGCAATCCGATGGATTTCGCGCATGGCGTCTCTTTTTATAAAAAATCAGGAAATTTTATTCGTACGGTTAAAAGGAGGATTGCCGCCGAGGACATTGACCACTTCCTCGGCCACTTTGCGCTGCAAGGTGGAAATCGCTTCTTCGCTGTACCACGCGCAGTGGGGCGTGGCGATGACGTTCTCCATCCTCAGCAGCTCGCTTTTCTGAGAGATCGGTTCGCTTTCAAAGACGTCCAGACCGGCTCCGGCGATTTTCCCTGATTTCAGCGCCTGAACCAGCGCCTGTTCGTCGATGACCGGCCCGCGGGCCGTATTGATCAGGAAGGCGGTCTTTTTCATGAGCGCGAAAGCCTTTTCATCAAACAGGTGTGTGGTGGAGTCCGTCAGCGGGCAATGGATGGAAATAAAATCGCTTTCCCTGCACAGGGTCTCAAAATCCACAAGCTCCGCGCCGCGTTCGCGGGCGGCTTCCGGCGTCATATACGGGTCAAAGGCCAGGATGCGCATGCCGAACCCGGACATTTTTTTCGCCACCAGCGAAGGAATCCGGCCCAGACCGACCAGCCCCAGCGTGGAACCGGCCAGACGGAAAAGCGGAACCGCGCTGGTGTAGCCCCAGTCGCCGCCGCGCAGCGCCTTTGTAATCACGGGCAGCTTTTTCGCCAGCGCCAGAAGCAGCGCGATCGCGTGGTTGGACACCTCGTCAACGCCGTAATCAGGAACATTGCAGACGTAAATCCCCTTTTCGGTCGCCGCCGCGGAATCAATGTTATTGACGCCGATACCGTATTTAATAATCATTTTGCAGTTCTGCATATGATCGATGATTTTCCTGGTGATAACCGCGTACTGGACAATGACCGCCTCCGCGTCCCGCACCGCGGCGATGATTTCTTCTTCCGTCTTTAAATGGCACGCCTGCAGCTGCGCGCCGGATTCCGTGATAATTTTTGTTTCCTGGTCAACATTTGGGTATTCAAAATCCGTGATAACAACCTTCATATTTATCCCTCTATTCTTAAAATCAAAGGATTCCGCTGAGCTCGGCTATGGCATAAGCGCCGAGAGCCGAAAGCGGCATTCCCTCTTCGCTGACAAAGTGCTCCACCTTTTCAAAATATCCGTCATGCTCCAAAATATCGGCAAAGGCGGTGCTGAAGGGCTCCTTTCCGCCCACGACGACCGTCGTGTCCCGGGTGACCTGAAGCGCGCCGGAATTTTTAATCGCCGTGATATCGTTTTGAAGCGCAACGCCGAAGATGAAATTCGCAACCTTTTCCTTATCCCCGGTCACGAACTGGTTCAGGATTCTGCCGGAAAAACAGGCGCGGCCGATTCCGCATTTCAGCGCCGTATCGTAGCCCAGAAGCATCATCTCTTTGTCATAGGTGCTTTTCTCCACAAACTTTCTTCCGACGGCGTCCGCTATGATGGTGTCGTTTGTGATGGACGCCAGCAGTTCGCCGGTAATCGTCGTAAGACAGCCCGTCATTTTCCCTTCGCCGTCAACGGAAACGAACTTTGTATGTGAGCCCGGAAGAATCAGCAGATAATTCCGTCCTCTCGGGTAATGGTCGATAATGGCGACGCCCTCCACCTCTTCCCCGCGCATAATGTCCATAGTTTCAAAATTTTCAAAGGTGATTCTCCCGCCGGAATTTTTCACACCCGGAATGAACCAGATCGGCACCGGGCAGACGTCTTCCAGCAAAACGGATTTTGTTGCTTTCGCAAGGTCTTCCTTGCCGGCGGGGACCACGACATGCGGAATTTCGACCAGCCCCACATTGGAAGTAATCATGCCGCTTGCGATGACGCGTCTTACGTCGTCATAGCGGATGTGATTTTCTGCGATTAATTTGTCCAGGCACTCCTTTACGGCCGCCTTCAATTTGCCGTTGTTGCCGTCGATGGCGGTGTTGCGGACCCCTACGGGGCTTTTTTTCTCATCCATCTTTTCGCGTTTTTCATTCCATAGAATGCAGCGCGTGTTGGTCGTACCGGTGTCGACGGTGATGATGTATTTTCCCATATGATTTTCCTCCGTTCTTTCTGTTAAAGAAGCCGCTTTCCGTATTGACACAACAGAAAGCGGCTTTCGGGCGAACCCTTTTGGGGCAGGGTTTCTAAAGTGCCGTTATTTTTTCAGGTACAGAGTGGTGGGGATTGGGATCATTTCGTCAACGCTTTCCCCGTTGATCAGCTTCAAGGCGGTTTCCACACCCGTATAGCCCAAGCCATGGTTGTTGGAATCCATGGTCAAAGCCAGCTGACCGTTATCGACCGCTTTTTTGGCGTCTTCAATCGCGTTGTTTCCGGAAATCAGGATTTTTCCTTCTTTGCCCGCCTGAGCAACCGCCTGTACAGCGCCCATGGCCATTTCGTCGTTAGCAGCAAAAATCGCTCTTACATTCGGATGCGCCTGCAGCAGATTCTGGGTCACCGTCATGGCTTTCGCGCGGTTCCAGTCCGCCGTCTGGGAAGCGACGACCTTGATTCCGCTGTACTTTTTAAAGGTATCGTTTGCGGCTTTGACCATGTCGACGGAGGTCTGGGCACCGGCTTTGCCTTCCAGAATCATGACCTCGCCGGTCTGGTCCATCATTGCGCTGAGCTTTTCTGAGATTTCAACGGCGCAGGTATAGGCATCAACACCGACGAAGGCCGCCATTTTGGCGCCGGAACTGGTGTCGATTTTCGTATTGATCGCAACCACGGGAATGTTGGCGGCGTTCGCTTTTTCCACGCCCGGAACAATTCCGGAGGAATCCGCCGGCGCAATCACGATGGCGTCCACGCCCTTGCTGATCGACTGCTCGATTTCGCTGATTTGCTCATCATTGTTTTCCGACTGTACGGGCGCAAGCGTCGTCAGGTTTACACCCGCTTTCTGAGCCGCTTCTTCAGCTCCCTCTTTTACCTCCACCCACATCGGGTTGGTCAGGTTTTTCAGGATCAGAACCACATTCTTTTTCCCGGTATTTTCCTTCGCCGAAGCTTGGGAAGAAGTTTCAGCAGGAGTGGAAGCGGCCACCCCGTCCTGTGAGCAGCCTGTGAACATTGCGCCAAGAACCATAGAAGCGATCAGTGCCAACGAAAGTGCTCTTTTCATACAAATCCTCTTTTCCATATTTACTGAATTATAAATTGGCCGAATATTTCGAGCCAAATTTATCAATAACAAGCGAAATAACGATGAATACTCCGAACACCGCATCCTGTAAAAGGGAAGAAACTCCGTTCAAATTCATGCCGTTTGCGATGAACACCATAATCAGAACGCCGAGAAGCGTGCGCTCAATGCCGCCCTTGCCCCCGGAGAAGGAGGTTCCTCCGATCAGGGTGGCGGCCATCATCTGCATGGTGAAATCGCTGCCGATCGTAGACTCTGCCGCGTTGAGCCTTGCAATGTACAAAAGCCCCGTAACAGCCGCCAGCAAGCCGTTAATGACATAGATGGAGAAGACGACCCCTCCGGTGTTGATGCCGGAGAGCCTTGTCGCATTGATGTTGCAGCCAATGGCATAAACGCTGCGTCCGTATGTAGTCTTCCGCAGTGCGAAGAAAAGCACGGCAAACAGCAGAAGGGAAACAATCAGGAGATTGGAGACAGGTCCGACACTACCCGTCGCGATCGAGCAGAAACCGGCGCTGAATCCGTAAAACAGGGTCCCGCTCATGAAAAGGTACGCCAGCCCCCGGACCACCATGTCCATGGTATAAGTTGCGATAAAAGGTTCCAGCCTTGCTTTGGTAATCAACATTCCGTTGACGGCCCCGACCAGAGCGCCGATGACAACGGCAGCCAGAATCCCCAAAAACACTTTGCCGTCTTTGATAAAATAGGCGGCGACGCAGGAGGACAGGGCAAGGTTTGAGGCGATGGAAAGGTCGATTCCTTTGGTCAGGATGGCAAGCGTCATGCCCATGCTGATGATGAGCATAAACGGCATCTGCTGCATGACCACATTGGAAATGTTATCCCAGGTAAGAAACTCTTTCGATGTAAGGGAAAGAATAATCAGAATGACGATTAAAATCACAAGCTGGGAGTATTTGAAAACAGCCGACAATACTTTTCGTTTCATTTATAGACCCTCCTCGTCGCCTGTATCTTTTTACGATGCTGATTGACCACGTCAATCAAAATGATGGCTACGATGATAAGGCCCATCAGGAACGTCTGATAATACGGAGAAAAGCCCACCAAATTCAGGCCGTTACGAATCATTCTCATCATAATGGCGCCGATAATGGTTCCCGTGATTTTTCCTTTTCCCCCTTCAAAGCTGGTACCGCCGATCAGAACGGCCGCGATAGCGTCGAATTCATATCCCTGACCGCCGATGGGGCTTGCCGAATTCGATTTGGCGGCAAGCATAATTCCGCTCAGGGAAGCGAGCAGTCCGGAAAGTACAAATACAAAGAAAAGATTTTTCCTGACGTTGACGCCGGCCAGCGAGGCGCATTGATAGGAACCGCCGATGGAGTAGATATTATAGCCGAATTTTGTCTTATTGCAAAGCAGGGTCATAACAAGACAAAGCAAAGCGGTAGCCCAGATGATAAAATAAATTCCAAGGATTTTTCCGTCGCCGATAAACCGGAAATCGGTTTTGAAACCGGCGATGGTATTTCCGTTCGACAGCTTGAGCGCCACTCCCTGACAGATTCCCATCATCGCATAGGTTACGACCCAGAAATCAAATTTCTCATAAGCAATCAGGGCCCCGTTAATCGAACCCACGGCCAGTCCCGTTACGATTCCGGCCAGCACAGCCACAAGAAGGCCCGTTCCAGCTTTCAGGCAGAGCGCCGTGACCACCCCGCTCAGGGACATCAGCGCACCCACGGACATGTCGATATATCCGGACAAAATACACAGGCTCATCCCCATGGAGACAAGGATCAGAAGCCCGCTGCTCTTTGCAAGATCCAGCAAATTGGAAACAGTGAAAAATCCCTGTGCAACCACGCTGAAGATAAGGCCGATCGCAAGCAGGCCGTACAGGATGCCGGGCAGCTTTGAAAAGGCAGTCTTGACTTTATTCACTCTCTATTCCTCCCTTTCCAATGGAATACGACAGTAAAAGCGCAGGAGTTGCATCTTCTTTTGAAAGCTCACCGGTAATTTCTCCCTCGCACATCACATAGATGCGGTCGGACATGCCCAGCAGTTCCATCTGATCCGATGAGATCATCAGGATGGCGTAGCCTTCCCCTACGAGCTGATTCATCAGCTCGTAGATCTCCGCTTTTGCTCCGACGTCGATTCCGCGGGTCGGTTCATCGAAAATCAGGACATTGCATCCGGTACAGAGCCATTTTCCCAGAACAACCTTTTGCTGGTTTCCGCCGGAAAGCGACTCGACCTTCTGTACGATGCCGGAGGACGCGATATGCAGGTCGGCGTGATATTTCTCCGCTGTCTTTCGTTCAACCTCTTTATTGACGATATGATTTTTAAAAAGCTTCCTGAGGCTGGCCTGCACAATATTGTTCTTGATCGGCTCCTGGACGACCAGCCCTTCGTTTTTTCTGTCCTCCGGAATCAGCACCAGACCGTTTTCCACCAGTTCCTTCGGGGAATGCCTTTTTACCTTTTTCCCGTTCAGCAGGATGGTTCCGCTGTCAATCGGGTCGTAGCCGAAAATAGCTTTGACCAGCTCCGTGCGTCCCGCGCCGACCAGTCCCGCAAGACCGACGATTTCGCCGCGGTGCAGGCTGATGTTCACGTTGCGGAAGCGCAGCCCGGTCAGATTTTCCGTCCGAAGCGCCTCCTCTCCGGGGGTATGATAAGTCCGGCTGTAAAGGTGGTCGATGGTTCTGCCGACCATCATGGAAATCAGGCGGCTCATGTCGGTTTCCCTGACATTGACGGTATCTATGTATTTTCCGTCGCGCATGACGGTGACGCGGTCCCCGATTTCAAAAATTTCTTCCATGCGGTGGGAGATATAGACGATGCTGATCCCGCTGTCACGCAGGCTGCGCACAATGGAAAACAGACGGTCAATCTCTTTCTGCGTCAGGCTGGAGGTGGGCTCGTCCATAATCAGAATTTTCGTCTGGATGGACAGCGCTTTGACGACCTCCACCATTTGCTGCTGCGCGATGCTCAGGTCCTTGATCATGGTTTTGGGATTCAGATCGATGTCCAGCTTCTGCAGCAGGGCGCTGCTGTCCGCGTACATTTTTTTCGTATCAACAGCGTTCAGCTTGTTTTTGACCGGCTCCCGCCCAAGAAAAATATTCTGGGCAATGTCGCGCTCGGTCAGCATGTTCAGCTCCTGATGGATGATGCTGATGCCGAGGGCCTGCGCCTCTTTGACCCCGTGGATTTCGACCGGTTCCCCCTCCAGGAAAATCTCTCCGCCGTCCTTTGGATACACGCCCGACAGAATTTTCATCAGAGTGGATTTTCCCGCGCCGTTTTCCCCCAGAAGCACATGGACTTCCCCTTTTTTCACTTCGAATCCAACATGGTCCAAAGCCTTCACACCGGGGAAATATTTGCAAATATCCTTCATTTGCAGGGCAATATCGGAATTGCTCAAGGTTCTCACCTCATTTCAAATGTGGGCCTAAGGTTTAATGACGACTTTCAGGGCATTCCCAACGCGGTTGATATAGGTATTCATGCCCTCATTGATCTGCTCCAGCGAGAACTCATGGGTCAGCAGCGGCTTGGTTTTAATACGGCCGCTTTCCATCAGGGGTACAATGCGGTCGAGCACATCCTCGCCCTCCGCCTTGCCGCCCGCCAGCTGTACGTTCCACTGTACGACCTTGTTCAGGTTCAAAGTCACCGGTTCGGAATAAATGCCGACAAACGCAACGCGGCCGCTCTTTTTGACAAGCTCCACGGCCTGTGCTCCGCCGCCGGTGCTGCCGGATGTTTCCACAACCATGTCGGCCATCACGCCGCCCGTCAGCTCGGAAATCGCCTGTACGGCATCCGTTTCCCGGCTGTTCACGGTAATATCCGCTCCGACCTCCTTCCCTGTCGCAAGGCGCGATTCGCGCGTGCCCACCAGAATGACCCTGCCGGCGCCCAGCACTTTGGCCAGCTGAACCGCCATCAGCCCGATTGGCCCCGGCCCGATGACGACAACCGTCTCGCCCGGCCAGATACCCCCGGCGCGCTGGATGCCATAGAGCGCGGTGCCCGCGGTTGTAAGCAGCGTGGCGTCTTCATAGGACAGCGTCTCTGAAAATTTGTGAATGCAGTTGATATGACATACGGCATATTCTGCGTATCCGCCATTTACGGTAAAGCCGTAATGGCGATGCCCTTCCTCCAGCTTTCCGTAATTCAGGCAGGTCGTGTATAAGCCGCGGATGCAGTTGACGCAGTGTCCGCAGCCCTTGTGCGGCTCCACTGCCACCCGGTCGCCCGCCCGGTAGCCGGTTACGCCGCTGCCGACCGCCGCGATCACGCCGGAAAACTCATGTCCGGGAATATACTCTCCCATGGGGGGACAGTTGGGCCAGCCATGCGCAACGATCTTCGGATCGGACCCACAGATCGCGCACGCTTTTACCTGAATCAATACCTCCTGTTCTCCGGGAGCGGGGACGTCCCGGTCGACTACCCGGAGGTCGTTATAATCATAAAGGACGGCAGCCCTCATTCTCTTTGGTAAAGACAAAAGATCACTCCTCCATTATAACCAGAATCCTTTTCCGGTTGTTTCTTCTTCATATATCCATATAAAATTGTTGGTTTTTTCTGTCTATAATTCCAATGTGATTTTCATTGCCTGATTCGCATCTACCGCCGTTTCAAAAGCCTGTGATGCGTTTTCCATTTTGAAGTGATGGCTGATCAGCCGGGCCGCTTCGGTTTCATTCTCATGGATAAACCGGATCACCTGCTCAAATTCGCCGGTTCCCCCAATGCTGCCCAGTACGGTCAGAGCCTTGGTGACAATCAGCTTCTGCGCGATCTCCACGCTGGCGATCATGCCCACACAGCCCAGCACCCCGCCCGGCTTCAGCAGGTTCAGCGCATTGGCAAAGACCGGGGCGACACCCGTGGTTTCGATGATCACGTCGTACCTTGCCTGACTGTATAGGGAAGCGTAATCGCTGCCGCCCTGTACTTTCAGCTCCTCCCGGGAGGGGATATTCGCCCCGAAGGATTTGGCCAGATCGGTACGGAAGGCAATCAGGTCGGAAAGGTCCACCTCTTCACAGCCGTACAGGCGTTTCAGGAGCAGCAGCGCGGCCTGTCCGATGGCTCCGCCGCCGTATACCAGAATTTTTTTGCCGCGCAGGCTGCCCGCGGCTCCCAGAACTTTTTCCAGCAGGTGCTTTGCCACGGAAATCGGTTCCGTCAGCGCCAGAAGGGCCAGATCGGCCTTCGCGTCCGCTTTGTATAAGTACTTCTGATTGCGTACGATGTATTCGGCGGAAGCGCCGTCGACGGTGATTCCGAACTTTTCGATGTGGGTGCACAGATTTTTATCCCTTCGGCAGGCTTCGCACTCCCCGCAGTAGCGGGAACAGTCGCCGGTGACCTTGTCCCCCGGCTTCAGGCCGGTGACACCTTTGCCGGTTTTTTCAACGATTCCGGACCATTCGTGACCGAAAAGCATCGGATAATTGTGGGGGCCGTTATAGGTTCCTTTATAAAGATGGATATCGGAACCGCAGAGACCGACATTCGTGACCCTGACCAAAACATCGTCGTCCGAAATGTCCGGGACCGCCCGTTCCTGTACCTGCATATCCATGGGATTGACCAGCACATAGGCTTTCATTGCAAAAACTCCTTCTGCGGTGTATTCCGGTGCCGGCGGAAAAACCGCCGGCCGAAATACAGCTGTGGTAATTTCAAAAAAAAGATCAATAGGCTGCGATGGTGTAGATATGCTTGCCGCCCTTCAGCGGACCGTCTATGTAAGCCTGAAGCTCCTCGTCGGTAAAGCGCTGGGTGACCTTGTTGGTATCGGGCAGCTTGCCGGCCGGCCATTTCTCAATAATGTCGTTGACCAGCTTCTCCAGATAATCCAGCAGCGCTTCCGTTCCCGGCATCGCCTTTTCCGCGCTTGCCAGCTGTGCGTTGCCTACGACGCCCTCCGGATTTCCGATGACTTCAATCGTACCGGCGCCCGCGTGCGCGTACCATTTGACCGCTCTGCCGTAAATATTGCCCGCGTTGTCGATATGCCCCGGAGGAAGGAAGGTGTGCAGGGTGGTGTTCTGGGCATCCTCCATGTGGAACATTTCGGGGAACAGTGCGAGGGAGAAGGAGGTTTCCTGCTCGTCGGCATGGTTGAACGGTGTTTCAAAACGGCACTTGGGATCGCCGACCTTGAGATACTCCGGAATGGCGTAGTACCAGTTGACATTCATGATTACGCCCGGCACCTGATACTTTCTCGCATACTGATGGATGGCCGTGGGAATGACGTATTCCTGTCCGTGACCGTTCAGAAGGATCTGCTTGCGGTAACCGGCGTTCCAGAAACCGGCGATGATCTGCGCAAGGTAATCGCAGAAGGTGTTTTCATTGATCGGGACCGTGCCGGGCATGCCCATATGGTGGTAAGGATGCGAACCGAACCAGACCGGCTGGGAAACCGTGCAGCCTGTTTTCTTCGCCACCTGCTCCGCCATACGCGTTACCAGGAAGGTGTCTTCCCCGTACGGCGCGCAGGCTCCGTGACACTCCGTAGAGCCGATCGGGATGATAATGAGGTCATTCTTCTTTAAACGTTCCTCACTCTGCTTCATGGTCATGTTCTGAAAATAAATCGGTTCCTCGGAATCCATATATCCGGCGACCTTTACGGTCTGGGGGTATGGGATCTCCCACTTCTTACTCATTTTTTCCGTCTCCTTTATAAAATATTGTATGGTCACTGTTGGTTTACAGCGATATGCGGATTAACAGAAGTCCTGAATCGCCTTTATAAAATCCTGCGCCGTTTTCGTAAGATAGGCGAAATCTCCGGCGGCGATGTGCTTGAGAGAGACCAGATTTCCGCCCACGCTGACCCCGCACACACCCGCGCGCAGAAACAGCGCGGCATTTGTGAGGTCCACCCCGCCTACGGCTGTAAACGGAATGTGCCCCAGCGGGCCTCTGATCGCTTTTATGTAATCCGGGCCGAGCAGCCCGGCGGGGAAGAGCTTTACAATGTCCGCACCCGCGCGGTAAGCGGCTACCGCTTCCGAAGGGGTGAAGGCGCCCGGAATGGAAATTTTTCCGATCGCTTTGGTCCGGCGGATAACCTTTTCATCCGTGTTGGGAGAAATCATATATTCGGCGCCGGCCTCCGCCGCCGCGTTCACCTGTTCTTCCGTCAGCACGGTTCCGGCTCCCAGAAAAATCCGGTCCCCGAAGGTTTCTTTTACAAGCTTTATGGAACGGAAGGTTTCCTGCACGGTTTCACCGCTGGTCTGGTCGATGGCGATTTCCAGGCAGGGGATGCCTCCGGCTCCCAGTGCCCCCGCCGTTTCCACGATCTGCCCGGACTTTACGCCACGGACAATGGCGATGAGCTTTCGTTTCTTGATTTCCTGTAAGATTTGAGCGGTGTCCATATCGGTTCTCCTTTTCGCGGGGATCGGCGTTTATCTGGAAAGGTACCCGCCGTCAATGGGGATTACTGCGCCGGTCACGTAATCGGAGGCCCGGGAAGCCAGAAAAACAACGGTTCCTTTTAAGTCGTCCGGGGTGCCCCAGCGCCCGGCGGGAATACGCAGCGTAATTTCATGATTGCGGACCGGATCGTTGATAATGGCGGTATTCAGCGCGGTGTCCATGTAGCCGGGAGCAATGGCGTTCACATTGATTCCCTTTGACGCCCATTCGTTGGAAAACGCTTTGGTGAGCTGTGCCACCGCCCCCTTTGAAGCGGCGTAGGGCGAGCAGGTGTAACCGCCGAAAAAGCTGAGCATGGAAGCGACGTTGATGATTTTCCCCGTTCCGTTTGGGATCATTGCTTTCGCTGCCAGCTGGCTCATTTCAAACACCGCCGTAATGTTCAATTCGATCAGGCGGTCCCATTTGTCCAGCGGGATTTCTTCCGCAGGGCCGCGGACCTGCACCCCCGCATTATTCACCAGGATGTCAAGGCCGCCGAGCTTCTGGACAGCGCTGCCGAATCCGCGTTTCAGGTCCTCCCGATCCATCAGATCCGCCTGCACTCCGTAAAATGTAAGCCCGCCCGCCGACATGGCAGCGGCGATCTTTTCCGTTTCGTCGATTCTGTCCATAATGGCAACCGCCGCTCCGGCTTCGGCAAGACCCTGTGCAATTTTCTGGCCCAGTCCCGCAGCCGCACCCGTAACAATCGCTTTTTTACCGTGCAGATCAAATAAATCCAAACTGCTTCCTCCTTTATCAGTCGCTTCAACATCGAATGGGTTTTACCCTTTCCCCGGCCTTCAGCCAGGGCCATTTCCGTCAGGTAAAACAGTTTGCTTCGAGAAGGAGCCCCCTTAATTATTGAATACTAACATAGCGCCTAAGGAATTCCAGTAATATTCATTTGGTATACCAACAACGCTATCATAGCATGTAGGCCTGTTTATTTCAATACTTTTTAAAAAATTTGTGCAATTCTACTGTTTCCATCGGCTAAATTACACAGATCTGACAATTTTTTCAAAATAACTCTTTGACCTTTTTTTATAATTATGATATGATAAATCAAAAGGAATACCACAGATATTCACTTGGTATATGTTTTATGTTATGACTTTGACAGCAGCAAAACAGAGCACAATTTTTCAGACTAAACATGTCAGAATGTAATTCCTACAGCGATTCCATTTCAGTTTGCGTGACAAAACACGTTTCTCCCCCGTCTTCGGCGGGGGAGAAACGCAAACTTGTTGCAGAATCAACTGGAAATGCTGTAAGAGATGGGATTTACTTTTGAAATAAAAAATTAGAAAAACAGGGGATCACAATGAATATCATGCAAATCAATTCAGCAGAACAATCAAAGAAGAAGCAAATTTATGAATATTTAAAACAGGAGATCATTTTCAATCGCCTGGAGCCGGGTACCGTGCTGGTTGAAAGACAGATCTGCAATGCGCTGAACGTCAGCCGGACCCCGGTAAGAGAGGCCATTCAGCAGCTGGTTTCCGAAGGCCTGGCCACAAACCTTACCAATAAGGGAAGCGTGATTTCCACGATCACTTACGAAAATATTGCGTGCGTCTATGAGGTTCGCGAATATCTGGAGGGGCTGGCCGCACGGCTGAGCGCACAGCGGATTTCCGAAACCGGGATAAAAGAGCTCCACGACTATCTTCTGGTAATGGAACGGAATCTGGAAGTGAATAATCATAACGATCTTTTCGCTGCGGATTACAATTTTCACGAATGCATTATAAAAAGCGCCAATAACGATATCCTTTTAGCGACCTGGAAAAACCTTCAGAGCCAGGTGCTCCGAATCACCAGACTGATTGATAAAAACGCCGCCGGCATTATGAATTCCCATAAGCTGCACACTCAGATATTTGAATCCATCGAAGGACACGATTGTAACGCCGCGGAGTCTTTTATGCGTGAGCATATCCGGAACAGCAAAATCAATCAGCTGAAATTGTTTGCGCCGAACATTGTGGATTCCACTATTTGATCTTCTCATGTCGATAGAAAATTTTAGGCCATGCTCCCTCCGGACAAACGGCGTGGTCTGAAAGGCCGCGCCTTTTCCTTTGCCAAAGGTCACTGATTTAGCTGTTCTCACTAAATCGGGAAATATTATTTTATGCATGATTTTTATAATATTTAGAAGTATGCGGTTGCATTTGGGCAAAAAATAGAATATAATAGCCACATTGGTATACCAAAGGAATTCTAATAGTATTTTATTGATGCTAAAAGAAAGGGATGGCTACATAATGAAAGAAATTAAACCGCTTACTCCTGAACAAGAAGAGCAACTGATGGAAAATAGAGAGAATTTCCGTTATCAAAAAGTATTCCTTACCGATGGAAAGAACTACCCCCTTCCCCACCTGGAGGGTGCCATCAGAGAAATCCTGGTAGATAAAGATACCATGGGAGCGGAGGACCTTACCGTCGGGTTATGCATTTATCAGCCCGGATCGTATCATGAAAAGCACGCGCACAGCGAATGTGAGGAAATTATGTATTGCATTTCGGGCAAATGCGTCGGCGGGATCGGCGACCACGAGAGCATCGATATGCCGGGAGATATTCTTTTCATTCCGCGCGGGGCGACACATTGGTTTTACAATCCCTACAACGAGCCGGAAATTCATCTTTTCGCTTACACCCGCCCCAATCTGAAGACAGCGGGATATTCGGTGGAATCCGAAGGATATAAGGAGATCGGTTCCGAAGTAGAAAGCGGCCTGGAATCATCTTCAAAATAATCAGATGAAAAACCACGGATAACGGATACACCGGAATGTTCTATGAAAAAAAGATTCAATGAATACCGCCTGCTACAGCCCCTTTTACGGCCACTACCAAAGCCGGGAAAATTTGCTTTCTATTGGCCAGCCCTACGCCGGGCTTATAAGGAAAACCGGGGGATTGTCGGCTTTTTCCCTTAAAACCGGTCCCTTGACAGAACGAAAATATTATGAAAACAGCCGCTCCCGTATGATACGGAAGCGGCTTCTTTGATGCGTGTTTGCAAAGTCCTCAGGCAATATCATCCTTTAATCCGGCTGAAATTCATCCGCACGCTCCGCCGGTCGATCCGCGGTAACGGACCCGGCTTCAATCAAACGGAAACGGTCCACAAGTTTTTTAAGCTCCCTTGCCTGTCCGGAAAGCTCCTCGCTGGCCGCCGCGCTTTCTTCCGCTGTCGCGGAATTCGTCTGCACGACGTTGGAAATGTTGTCAATTCCCCTTTTGATCTGGCCGACTGCATCCGACTGATAACTGGATGCCTGCGATATTTTCTCAACCGCGTCAAAAACAACATTTGTTGCGTTGACCACCTGAAACAGCGATTCCGCCGTCTGATTTGCAATCACGGTTCCGTTTTCAATCTGCTGAACCGACTTTTCTATCAGGGAAGTAATGTTTTTTGCCGCCTCTGCGCTCTTGCCCGCCAGATTTCTCACCTCGTCGGCAACTACGGCAAAGCCCTTTCCTGCGGCGCCTGCCCTTGCGGCCTCGACCGCAGCGTTCAATGCAAGAATATTGGTCTGGAAAGCGATATCGTCAATGACCCGGATAATTTTTCCGATTTGACCCGACGAATCGCTGATCTGCGAGATTGCTTCCATCATTTCGCTCATATGGCGGCTGCTGGAATCAATTTCGCAACGGACTTGGGAAACGTTCTGACCGGCATTCGCGGTGTGTTCGGCATTGCTTTTCACCTGTTCGGAAATTGCAGCAACGGACGACGCCAGCCGTTCCACCTCTTCCGCCTGTTCGGCGGCTCCCTGCGCCATGGACTGCGCGCCGTCGGAGACCTGGTTGGAACCGCTCAACACCTGTTCCGAAGCCTGATTGATTTCGGACAGAGTATGGTGAAAAGACTGGTCGATGTGAAAGATCGAATTCTGAAGCGCAATAAAGTCCCCTTTATATTCCACAGAGCAGAAGATGTTCAGGTCCCCTTCCGCCATTTTGGCAAGGTTGGCCGATATGTCCGTAATATACATTCGAATGGATTCGATCGTTTCGGAAAAGGAAGCAGCAAGCTGTCCTATTTCATTGCCGGAATCGACGCTGACCTGCACGCTCAGATCCCCCTGCGCCAGTCTTTGCGCAGCCTCCGCCATCTTTTTTACCGGTCTGCCGATGCTGCGTGAGATACGCAGCGCAATGACTGTGGAAATGGCCAGAGAAACAAGAACGACGGCAAGGATTCCCCATGTGGCCGCCGTACCCTTTGACGAGAGGTCCGCGGCAATCCGGTTGCCGGACACTGTTTTTTCATTGATCAGCGCGCTGGTCGCGGTCTTAATATTTTCAGACAGCGTCTCCCCCTGGGACTTTAAAAGAGTCTGGGCCTCCATTGTTTTGTCTTGCTCGGCAAATGCCACCACCTGGCTGCTCACCGTTTTATACTGTTCTAAATTATCTTTAATGTTATTATAGTACCCTTTCTCTTTTTCGTTTGTCATCCTTTTTTCCATGTTTGAGAAATAGGTATCAATCTTCTGAATGGAGTCGGAAAGCTGATTCAGATAAATATTCCGGGTACCGGTGTCGGTCGAAGAAATCACGGAATTGATAATGGTTCGGCTGTCGTTGAATTCCGTATTGAAAAGGCCGATATCCCCCTGGGCAAACCCGTAGTCGATCAAAGCGCCGCTGTAGCGGGTATTCATATCCGTCATTCTGACAAGCCCTGCTACTCCCGCAGTGCTGGAAATCACTGTCACCAATACAAAGGTCAATATTAATTGATTGCCTATTTTCATATTTTTGAACATGATTGCATCTCTTTTCAGATAATTTTGATACTGCGAAGCAAGGGTCGATGTTCGCCATCATCGCTGCGGGATAGAATAGGAGCAGACCGATATAGAAAGCCACTTCAAAGATTTATCCTTTCGCTCAAAACAGAAAGGGCCATTGCGGGATTCTCCGGGGACGGCCTTGTTATTCCTGATGAACCGCAAGACGATTGGAGAATACCCGCAATGACCGGAGGAGATGGGTAGGAGATATGTATATGACTAAAGAAAAAGGCATTATGAATGAAAAAACTGAAATGCAGACAGAAAGACGATTTTCCAATAGCCTCCGTTCCGAAAGCTACGCTTCCTCCAGCAGCCATGTGTGCGCCGGATCAAAGATGCGGTCCGTCCACGGGTCCCCGTCAAAATGGCGGATCATCCATACATAATACATGGGATAGCCGGGCGCGTTCACTTGCGGATGGGTCAACCCTCCGGGGATGGCGCAGAAGCTGCCGTCCTTGATTCTGCAGACCTCGTCGCCAATAAAGCATGCGCCGAAGCCCTGCGGTTTTTGAAAGCGGTAGTAGTACACCTCCGGCTGAGGATGATGGTGCGGAGGATAGCTGGACCAGCCCCCTTGCGGCACAAGAATTTCGCCCATGACCATATTGGAATAGGGCGCTGTGTGGTAATCGAAAAAAGTGCGGACCGTCCGCTGCGCTTTTCCTTCAAACTGGTCCTGTCCGAAGGTTTCTTCCCCACAGTTGTCCGGCGTATACAGAATACTTTCAAAGACTTTGTCATTGGGTGTGGACTGTACCAGAATCTCACTTTCCGCGCCGGCGGTCACGGTTACGGGCACATCCCTGCACACGTGCAGGCAGGTGGCCCCTTCCGTAAAGAAATCCCCCCGCCGCGCAGTCGCGGAACGCCCCTCCCAGCTGTACTTGACATCCCCCTGGATCAGCAGCAGGGCCATTTCCTCTTCCCGGGGTGAGAAGGTCACGGACTTCCCCTTTTCCATACGGTATACCGTAATATTCATCATCATATTTTCAAAAGGGCCGTGGATTCCTGTGAGAACTTTTTCGCCCCCCGCATCAAACCCGGGGCAGCCAAAAATTTGATTCATATCGAGCCTCCATTAAAATAACGACTGCAAATTAAAATTGAATTTCGGACAGCTTGACCGGACGATGCTCCTTTACGGACTTCGCTGCGGCCTTTGCGATCAGAACAGCCTGCAGGCCGTCGTTCACTGTGACCGCCACCGGCGTATCGTTTAAAACAGATTCCGTAAATTGTGTCACTTCCGTCGCAAAGGATTCCATGTACCGCTCAAGGAAGAAATAGAGCGGTTTTTCACCCGTTATGCCGTCGGAGGTGCTGACGACCGCGCTGGAGGGAAGATCGTTGGAAACTGCCGCCTGCCCTTTGGAGCCGAACACCTCCGCACGCTGATCGTAGCCGTACACCGCTTTGCGGGAATTGTCGATCACCGCCAGCGCGCCGTTTGCCAGCTTCATGGTAATAATCGCCGTATCCACATCGCCCGCTTCCCCGATTCCGGGATCAACCAGAACCGCGGAGTTTGCGTAAATTTCTTCCACGTCGCTTCCGGTCAGATAGCGTACCATATCAAAATCATGGATGGTCATATCCAGGAAGATACCGCCGGACACCTTCACGTATTCGATCGGGGGTGAGTCCGGATCGCGGGAGGTGATTTTCACGATGTGGACATCTCCGATTTTCCCGCTCTCCACGATTTCCCTGACAGCATGAAAATTGTGGTCAAACCTGCGGTTGAAGCCCACCTGGTATTTTAAATGGGAATGTTCCAGCTCCTTCATGACCGACTTGATTTCCGACAGCTCCCGCGAAATCGGTTTTTCACAGAAGACGTGCTTGCCCGCCCGGATCGCTTCAATGGAAATCGGCGCGTGCGTCTGTGTGGAAGAGCAGATCATGACCGCATCAATGGCAGGATCTTTTAAAATATCGTGATAATCATCATATGTCGGGATTCCCATTTCCCTTGCCCATTTTCTGGAATCGTCGGTCCAGTACGGGTCCGCCATAGCAGCGACCCTTGCATTTTTCACATGATAGGTAATGCTCTCCCCGTGGACTTTTCCAATTCGTCCCGCGCCAATAATACCGGTGTTTAACATATTGATTTCTCCTCCTGTAAAATTTGTAAGATAAAACAGCAGAGCCGATTCATCGGATACCGTATTGAAAAGCTGTTAATGATAAAATTGATCGTTCCTTTACCGTCAGTCCTCACCCATTGCCTGCTTCAGACAGGCAACGGACATCTTAATGCCCGTCATGGCGTCCATGGTGAGGTCCTCCATTTCCAGCGATACTTCCCCGTCGTAGCCGCACATGCGGACAACGGAAAAGAACTCCTTCCACCACTGCAGATCATGCCCGCATCCGACGGCTACATAGTTCCACGAGCGTTCGGAAAAACGGCTGATAGGTTTTGTATCGAGAACCCCGTTCCTGTCACAAAGCGACCGCTCGATGCGGGAATCTTTTCCATGGACGTGATAAATTGCCTCTCCCAGCGCACGCGCGGCGCAGATGGGGTCGCCTCCCATCCAGAAAAGATGGCTCGGGTCCAGGTTCATGCCGATGATGTTCCCCACTTCGCCGCGCAGCCGCAGCAGAGTTTCCGGATTATAGACCAGCTGCCATCCATGATTTTCAAGGGCGATTTTCTGAATCCCGCATTCTTCCGCCCGGGTGGCGAGCTTTCTCCAGACGGGAACGGCGACCTCCTCCCACTGATATTTCAGGATATCCTGTGTAAGCGGCGGCCAGCTGGTTGATACCCACACCGGCGTCGTATCCCCGGAATTTCCGGGAGGCAGTCCGCTCATCATGACGATTTTACGGATTCCCAGCTTTGCCGCAAGGCGGAAGGTTTTTTCCGTTATTTCCATATCCTTTGAAAAAGCGAGCGGATTCCCCGAGCAGTTCAGAGCAATGACTTCCATGCCGTACCGCTTCAGGGCATCGCAGAATTTCTGTCTTTGCACATCGCTGCAAAGCAGAGCGTCCAAGTCGAGATGGGGCGAGGCGCCCCAGTTCCCGGTCGTCAGCTCCAGCGCGTGTACACCCAGCCCGCTGACGGTTTTCAGCATTTCGTCAAAGGACAGATTGCCAAGGCTGTCGGAAAGATAACTCAGCTTCATAAATACATCCTTTTCCGTGTCGGAACCCTGTCCGTTATTTTGCGGCCAGTCTTCTTGCTTTTGCCTCCATGGCCACACGGGTCACATCGATGAATACAGCCGCGATAATGACCAGGCCGATAACCACATACTGGATATCGCTGGACGCCTTCAGCAGGGTCAGCCCGTTGCGGATCGTTGAAATCAGGATTGCACCGATCAGCGTACCCCAGATCGTACCCTTGCCGCCCATGAAGGAAGCCCCTCCGATGATGCAGGCGGCGATGGCGTCGGTGTCATACGGTTCGATCGCGGAAGCCGGGTTTGCGACACCGGTCCGGCCAACCAGAACAATCCCCGCAATCGCGGCCATAAACCCGCAAAGCGCATAAACAAAAATCAGCACATTGTCGGAATTGATACCGGAAAGGCGCGTCGCCTCCGGATTGCCGCCGACACAGAAGATCTGCCTGCCCAGAGCCGTGTTATTGAGAAAAAAGTGGAAGCAGATGAAAATCAAAATCACGACAATAAAGGAGAGAGGGAAGCCGGAAAACTTTCCTTCCACTTTTAAAATATTTGTCGAACCAAGGGCGGTTACGCCCGCGGGGAAACCTGCGACCGTCTTGCTGGAAACGACCAGAAGGGCCAGGCCGCACAGGACGTTTTTCATACCCAGGGTAGAAACAAACGGATGAGGAAGATGCAGCTTAGTCAGCAGCAGCCCGTTGAGCAGACCGACCGTCAGGCCGGTTGCAAGGGCCGCCAGGATCAGGACCGCCGGGTTTGTAACCCCAAAATTGTTCGCAAGCGCACCCATGACACAGGTACACAGCACGCAGTTGGCGCCAACCGACAAATCGATACCGGCCGTAATCAGGGTGACAAGCATCCCCGAAGCAATGAGGCTGTTTACGGCCGTCTGCCTGAAAATATTCATAATATTGCTGATGGTTAAAAAATTCGGTGACGCAATCGATAAAATCACGCCCAATATAAACAGGGCAAGAAGCGAACCCAGCTTCATCATAATATCCTTTGCACTCACGCTTGTTTTCTTCTGTGTCATTCCAATGTTCCTCCCCATGCGGCTTTCATAATATCCTCTTGATTAAAGTGGCTGCTGCTGCAATCCATTTCCGCCATGACGCGGCCGGAGCGCATGACGATGACTCTGTCGCTCATGCCCAGAATTTCCGGCAGCTCGGAGGAAATCATGATCACGCATTTACCGGCCTCCACCAGACTGTTCATAATGTTATAGACCTCGACTTTTGCACCGACGTCGATTCCTCTTGTAGGCTCGTCAAAGATAAAGATATCTGCGTCGGTATTAATCCATTTGCCAATAACGACCTTTTGCTTGTTTCCGCCCGAAAGCTGCCCGACCAGCTCGTCAAGCCCGGGCGTTTTGATCTGCAGTGACCGGACATTTTCTTCCCCTACCTGATTCATTTTCTTTTTGTCAAGCCACGGTCCCTTTTGAAAGCCCTTCATATTGGAAAGGACAAGATTGGTACGGATATCCATTGCCTGCACCAATCCCTGGCTGCTTCTGTCTTCCGTCAAAAAAGCAATTTTGTGTGCAATGGCATTCTTTGGGGATTTGATTCTGACCTTTTCGCCTTCTATGTAGATCTCTCCGCTGTCAACCGGGTCTGCTCCGAAAATAGCTCGGAAGGTTTCTGTCCGGCCCGCGCCGACCAATCCGGCAAAGCCCAGGATTTCGCCGTGATAAGCCTGAAAGCTGACATCGTGCAGAACGCCCGCCGAACACAATTTTTCCACCCGGAGGGCTTCCTCTTCACGTTTTCCGGGCACCTTGGGAAACTGATTGTCCATAGAGCGCCCCACCATCGCGGTAATCAGTCTGTCGGCGTCTATATTGGCAATATCGTCGGTCAGTACATGCTCACCGTCACGCATAACCGTCACCCGGTCGCACAGCTCAAACAGTTCCTCCAGCTTATGAGACACAAAAAGCACCGCCACGCCCCTGTCCTTAAGCGTACGAACCGTTTTCATCAGCTGCTGGACTTCCTTTTCTCCAAGGCTGGAAGTCGGTTCGTCCATAATGATCAGTTTCGTATCGATGGAAACCGCCCTTGCGATTTCGACCATCTGCTGGACGCCCATTCCAAGGGCCCCGCACAGTTTTTTCGGATCGACATCCTGTCCAAGGGATTGCATAAGCTCATGCGCCTTCTGATGCATCTGATTGTAATCAAGAAAAATGCTCCCTTTTTTATTCACCGTGTTTCCCATAAAGATATTGTCGGTGATGGAAAGCAGCTTGACAATGCTCAGCTCCTGATAAACACAGGCAATCCCGGCCATTTTCGCGTCGTTCGGATTCCTGAATTTTTGATTCTCCCCGTTCACATGGATTTCGCCTTCATCGGCCGGGTGCACGCCGGTCAGGACTTTAATCAGCGTTGATTTTCCCGCCCCATTCTCACCGATCAGCCCGTGAATTTCTCCCGGCTTAATTTGAAGGGACATATCACGAAGCGCGACAACACCGGGAAAACGTTTCGTTATGTTTTTGAGTTCAACTACATACTCACTCATCGCTTCACCTGTCTTTTGAGGGTTCCCTCATCATATTTGAATAGATATTCTCTATCTCCCGTATTCTTCTGTTTCGTTACTCATAGAACGCCGGCTTCTCCTGAATCAAAACAGGTTCTATCGTTCCTTTCAGCCGCGCCTGAATCAGCGTATCTGCCGTTACGCAGGCAGCGTAACCGTCCCAGGCGCTTGGCCCCCGCAGGGCGCCTTGATTCAAAGAATCGATCCATTGTTGAAGTTCTATGTCGTATGCTTCTATAAAACGTTCCGACCAGTCGGAATAAATCTGACAGGAACGCGTGCCGTCCGTTTTTAATAAAATCGTGTTCGGGTCCGGAAGCCTTGCCGTTCCCCTTTCTCCTACCACTTCGCATTGAATGTCATACCCATAATGGGAATTCATGTTAATCTCCGCATCAATCCGAACACCGCTACCGGTTTTAAGAAGCATGATCTGCGGATCCTCCAGACCGTCCTGCGCGCTGCGGTTTTGCTTTACCGTCAGGACCTGTCCGGCCTCATACTCCTCGCCTAAAAGCCAGCGCAGCACGTCGATTTCATGAATCCCGGAATTCTTTATGGTCATATCCGTAGTGTGCTGAGGCCCGGGAATACGGTTTCTATGACAGCAGTGCACCATCAGCGGGGCACCGATTTTCCCGCTGTCGATGATTTCTTTCAGCGCGCGGTAGCCGCGGTCATACCGCCTCATGAACCCCACCTGAACCAGTCTTTTCCCACACTGCAGCTCTGCGTCGATAATGTTCCGGCATTCCTCCGCCGATACGCCCAACGGTTTTTCGCAGAAAATATATTTCCGTTCGCGGATACACTGAAGAACATACCCGGCGTGTGTCGGATCCCAGGAGGCAACCAGAATTGCGTCAACATTCGGGTCCCGAATCACTTCTTCCCCCGTTTCATAAAAAACGGCGCCGTATTCCTTCGCAATACCTGCCGCGTTTTCCGGACGGATATCGGACAGCGCCACGACTTTGGCTCCGTGAACGACGTTTGTCAGCCTGCGGATATGATCCCTTCCGATTGCTCCGGTGCCTATCACACCGATCTTCCATTCCACCGTTATTTCACCCCCATGGTAAGCGGACAACCGCCATCCCGCCGTAAGGCGGGAATGGCTTTCCGGATTGCCCGACAGAGAAATTTATTTACCGGTCATCTTATTCAGCTTATCAAGGTAATCCTTTGCATTTGAAGCATCGACGATTGTGGAACCGCTGTCGATCAATTTTTCAACATTCTCGCCCTTTACCGCTTTCACCGCATTTTCCACAGCCTTATAACCCATGTCGTACGGGGACTGCGCAACGGAAGCTGTCTCTTTGCCGTCGATAATGCTCTGGCACGCGGTGGCGATTCCGTCAAAGCCCATAAACTTGATTTTGTCTGCTTTCCCCGCCTGAGCAGCCGCTCTCTGTGCGCCGATAGCCATATCGTCGTTGTTGCAAAGGACCGCGTCGATCTGCGGGAAATTCTGCATAAAGTTTTCCATGACCTGTACCGCTTTGTCGGCAGTTGCGTTTGCGTACTGTGTATCCAGAACCTCTATGCCTCCCGCTTTCAGGGCTTCCGTATATCCTCTCATGCGGGCTTCGTTGGTCGGATCGCCCTGCACGCCGCCGATCAGCACTGCTTTTTTACCGGAGCCGATCAGCTTTGCGATATATTCGCCGCCCTTTTTAGCCGCTTCTTCATTTCCGGTTCCAATAAACGTCACTTTTTTGTCGTAGTTTGCATCCGTATCAACGAAAAGGACCGGGATCGTGGCATCCTGCAGTTTTGTGACCACCATGTCCGGCTGAAGCGGCGCAATGCACAGCGCGTCGATCTTTCCGGCTGAAAGCATGGTCTCGATCATATTGCTTTGTTCGTTAAACGAAGTCTCCGACGGAGGGCCTTCCAGGTCCACCTGAACACCCAGGTCTTTTTGCGCCTGCTTTACGCCGGCGGCTACATATCCCCAATACTCACTGGATAAAGTTTTCAGAATGACGCCGATCCGGATATCGGCATTGCTTTTTTCGGCAGATGATTCCGTGGATGCCGGGGTGCTTTCCGTCCCTCCCGTGCTCTCCGGCGCAGCGCTATTCTGGCTGGAACCGTTGCAGGCGGCCATGGACAAAACCATGATTCCTCCCAAAATTGCTGCTAAAATTCTTCTCAATTTCATAGTGTTCTCCTTTCAATACTTTCAACTTTTATGTAAATGGGTACTTCGCCCATTTTACAACCCCCTGCTGGATTCCATGATTGCCCGAACTGCCGTCTCCGTCCCGTTCTGCGGAATCAGCTCAAATCCAACTGTGCGATCATAACCTATTTTTTTCAGATGCTGAAACACCTGCCTGTAATGAATGGTTCCGGTACCGGGTTCCCCGCGGCCCGGTGCATCCGCAATGTGGATATACCCAATACTGTCAATGTGTTTTGACAGTGTTTCGCAGATTTTCCCTTCGTTCAGGTACATATGATAGGCGTCGTAAAGGATTTTAACGTTCGGTGAACCGACCAGCGAAGTGATTTCAGCCGACATCTGCGTGGATGTCAAGAAATTTCCGATATGGTCCACCACAATATTCAGTGCCTCCAGCGCCAGCGTAATACCCGCTTCTTCCGCGTAAGGCGATAATTTTTTCAGCGTATCAAACATGGTGCAGATTTTCACCGTATCCGAATACTGCGGAAAGGGATCCTTCGCATATGCTTTCGGGCCGGACAGAAGCTCGTTGGAGTGTACGACAAGCACCGGGCAATTGATTTTTTGGGCGGCGCCAATCGACTTTTTTACAAACTCCACATACTCTTTCTGATGCTCCGGATCGCACATAGAAGCGTATTTGTCGCCGGACATCGCTGATATTTTCAACTGATTTTCAGACAGCAGCCGCTTTACTTCATCCAGGTCCTTGTTATCCCAATCCCAGAACTCTATGGAATCAAAGCCATCCCGTTTCGCCTGACTGAAACGCTCCCGCCACGGCAGCTCCGTATAAAGGACTTCCAGATTCGCGGATCTTTTCATTTTATAAGCCCCTTTATTCCAATGATTATTTTTGTATACCCGGGCAAAAAGCTTTTGCGAGACCTTGCCCTTTATTCCTGCTGCATTTCCACCAGTTTTCCTGTCTCAAACGACTGTTTGCACGATCCCGCGATTTCCACAACGCGTCTGCCGTCGTAAACTGTGACCTCCGGTTTGCGGTTGTGTAAAATGCAATCGGCAAACTCATTGATTTCGCTGATATAAGCATTCTGGAACCGCTCCAGAAAATCCTCGCAGCATTCCCTGCGCACACCGTGGGAGTCCAGAATTTCAACAATATTTTTCTGTGGTACGGAGCCGATTCTCAAAACACCCTTTGTCCCTACGATTTCGGTTTCTATATGATAGCCGTGCGGCGCGGTTCTCCCTGCAAAAAGGAACCCCATTGCGCCGTTCTGAAACTTCATCAGGCAGGAAACGTTGTCCCCGTCTCCGTAACGCGCAAATTCCTCGTGAGCATAGCACCCGCCGACGGCATAGACATTTTCCGGCTCGCTCTTTAAAAACCAGCGCGCCAGATCGATATCATGAACCGCCATGTCCAGAAACGCTCCTCCGCTGTGCGCGGCAAACGCGATAGAACCGGCGATCTGTTTTTCAGGGTCCTGGCTGTAAGCACGAAACAAAATCGGCTTGCCGATCTCCCCGGCGTCCACTTTTTGTTTGGCGTACTGATAAGAGGGGTCAAAACGGCGCATGAAGCCCAGCATAAACACTCTGTCAGGATGATGCACAACCGCCTCTTCCGCTTTTTTGCACTGTTCCACCGTAATTCCCAGCGGTTTTTCTGAAAAAACATGCTTTCCCTTTTCAAGCGCTTTCTCAATCTGCTCCGTATGCAGTCCGGAAGGGGAGGCGATGACCACCGCGTCCACGTCGTCACATTCGAGCATTTCATCAAAATCGGTAAATAGATGCGGAACACGCAGAGATTCCGCTTTCCTTTTCAGCTTATCCGCATCCACATCACAGAGAGCAATCAGTTCGGCATTCGGAATTTTTTCAGCGATATTCTCTGCATGGCGGTCTCCCAGCCGCCCAAGCCCAATGGAGCCAATCCTTACTTTATTCATCACTTTCAACCGCTCTTTCCTGAAAATATAAATAGATAGAATGACCGGAGGCTAAAACTGTTTGGATTAAATACCGGCTGTCCTACGGATGTATTCTCGCGCTTTCTTTGCGTAAACAAACGGATTCGCAATGGCGGGGTCCTGCTCCGCCTCAACAAGCAGCCAGCCCTCATAATGATTCTGGGACAGGACGTCAAAAATCGGCTGGAAATCGATTGCGCCGTCACCGGGAACGGTAAACGCACCCAGACGCACCGCCTGAAGGAAGCTGAGCTTTTCCGCTTTTACACGGGCAACAACTGCCGGACGGATGTCCTTCAGATGCACATGCCGGATACGTCCCGCATATTTTTTCAGCACCGCCAGCGCGTCTTCGCCGGAAAACACCAGATGTCCGGTATCGTACAGCAGAGAAACCGCGGAGGGATCCGTATTCTCCATCAGCCGGTCAATCTCGTGCGTGGTCTGCACGACCGTGCCCATATGATGATGGTAAACAAGCTTCATGTCCTTTTCGGCGGCAAGCCTTCCCAGCTTTTCCAGCCCCGTTGTGAGCATTTTCCATTCCGCGTCGTTCATAACATATTTCCCGTCGAAAATCGGGGTGTCCATCTGCCCCTGTATGCTGTGCCCCTGTTCGGAAACGACAATCACCTTCGCGCCAAGGTCGTATAGAAAATCGCGGTGTTGGATAAACGCTTTTTCGGTTTCCTCATAAGGCTGCGTCGTCAGGAAAGAGCTGAACCACGCACTGGCAATGCGCAGATTTCTTTCCTCCATATAGCCTTTCAGCACACCGGCATCATGCGGATATTTATTGCCGACCTCGGTGCCGGAAAAACCCGCGAGCGCGGCTTCGCTGATACACTGCTCAAACGAGTTCTCCTTGCCGAGGTCGGGCATATCGTCATTGGTCCATGCAATGGGGGCGATGCCAAGAAAAACATTCTTTTTGTCAAACATCAAAAACAACTCCTCATCAATAGCTTCTCGCAGTTTTTTTATGCTGTTCCTTGCGTTCAAACGCTTCCCTGCCGTCCTCGCTCCGCGTTGTGCTGGCGACGCCGACATGCCACCAGGATTCGTAATCATGCGTCATGGTTTTGGGCAGGACTTTGATATCGATCAAAGTGGGAACCGTCTGTTTCTTGCTGTCGGCAAGGGCGGCCTTCAGTTCCTCCATGCTGCGCGCGGTATAGGTTTTCGCCCCGTAACCGGCGGCGACCGCAGCGTAGCTGACCGGAACAAAATCCCCCGTCTGATTTCCCGTTTCGGGATCCCGGAAACGGAATTCCGTCCCCAGATTTCCGATGCCGTTGGACATTTCCAGGTTATTGATGCAGCCGTTCGAGGCATTGTCAAACAGCAGGATATTGATTTTCTGATGCTCCTGAACCGCGGTGACAATTTCCGAATGCAGCATCAGGAAGCTGCCGTCACCGACCATGGCGTAAACTTCCCGCTTTGGCTCTGCAAGCCTGACGCCGAGCGCGCCGGCAATCTCATAGCCCATGCAGGAAAAACCGTACTCCATGTGATAGGAGTCGCGTGCCTCGGTCGTCCACATGCGCTGCAGATCGCCCGGAAGGCTGCCCGCGGCGCCGATGATGATCGCATCGTCCGCAATACCGCCGCGAATGGCGCAGATCGCCGCCGTCTGGGTCAGGCTGCTGCCCGTCATTTTTACAAAGTCTTCCATGCTGCCGGGATTTCTCGCAGTAACCATCGGCTCAAAGCCTTCCCCGTAAGAATAGGCCGCCAGCTGTTTCATCTCTTCGTTCCAGGCTGTTTTGGCTTCTGAAATCTCATTGGTGTACGCACTGCGGTAGCCTCTGTTTTTCAGCAGGACGGTGAGCACCTCCAGTGACGCCTTTGCGTCGCCGACCGCTTTGATGCTGTCCATTTTATAAGCATGGAACCGGGACACATTGATGGAAACCACCTTTACACCCGGATTTTGAAACAGCCATTTGGAGGAAGTGGTAAAGTCGGACAGTCTGGAACCGACTGCAAGAATCAGATCGGCTTCCCGCGCGATGGTATTCGCGGCCAGATTTCCGGTCACGCCGATCCCGCCCAGATTATAGGGAGAGCTGGCGGAGCAGGCGCTTTTTCCGGCCTGTGTTTCGCCGAACGGAATATGGAACTGTTCGCAGAAATTCTGAAGAATGTCTCCGGCTCCGGAATACTTCACGCCGCCGCCGCAGATCACCAGCGGTTTTTTGCTGGCCGCCAACGCGTTCAGGACATCTTCGATCTCTTCGTTCGCAGGAAGGCACCTCGTGATTTTATGTACGCGTTTCTGAAAAAAATAGTTCGGATAATTGTAGCTTTCACCCTGCACGTCCTGCGGAATCGCAACACACACCGCGCCGGCCTCCGCCGGGTCGGTCAGGACCCGCATGGCGTTAATCATGGCGGTCATCAGCTGCTCCGGGCGCTCCACACGGTCCCAGTATTTGCAGACCGCTTTAAACGCGTCGTTCGTGGTGGTTTTCAGGCTGCCTGACTGTTCCACCTGCTGCAGGACCGGGTCAGGCTGCCTGCTGGCAAAGGTATCACCGGGCAAAAGCAGCAGCGGAATATTGTTGACGGAAGCGCAGGCCGCGGCGGTGACCATATTTGCCGCGCCCGGGCCGATGGAGGAAGAGCAGGCGATAATCCTTTTGCGGTTGTTCTGCCTTGCGAAGGCGGTGGCCAGGTGGGCCATGCCCTGTTCATTTTTACCCTGAAAATACTTTAATTCTCCCCGGTTTTCATCCAGCGCCTGCCCGAGTCCGCACACGTTCCCGTGCCCGAAAATCGTGATGACTCCTTCCACGAATTTATTTTCCGCCCCGTCCATGCTGACGTACTGCTGATCCAAAAAACGCACAAGCGCCTGTGCCATTGTCATTCTGGTCGTACCCATAACCGAACTCCTTTCGTAATCTCTATGCTCTGGCGATCATTTCGCCGTATTTTTGCTTGCAGTCGGCAATGTAATCCCGAACGGTCTTCGCGTCCGGCATGCTGTCCGCGCAGGAATGGCTGGCGACAAGCAGGGACGCAGACGCGCTGCCGAATTCCAGACAGTCGATGATTTCCCAGCCTTCCAGCAGCCCGTACAGGAACGCGGAAGCGTAGCCGTCGCCGCCGCCGAAGCCCTTCAGCTTTTTAATCGGAAACGGCTTCACGGTATAGCTCTGGCCGTCGCAGGTGTAAGCGGTGGAGCCTTCCTTCCCGTGCTTGATGACAACGATTTTGGCGCAGCGGCTGTGCCAAAGGGCCGCGGTTTCCCCGTCCGAAAGACCGGGCCGGATCAGGCTCTGGGTCAGATCGTATTCCTCTCTGGAACCCAGAATCACATCGGCCTGGCCGGCGGCAATCCCGTAGTAAACGCCGAGCTCATCCTGTGACTGCCAGTTATACGCGCGGTAATCGATGTCAAAAATAACCGGCGTATCGGTTTTTTTCGCAAGGAACAGCGCCTTAAAAGCCGCTTCCCGCGACGGGCTCTCGGCCAGCGCCGTTCCGGAGATCAAAAGCGCCTTGCTCTGTTTCATGTATTCCTCGTCAATATCGTTTACATTTAACTGTAAATCCGCAATTTTGTTGCGGTACATTAAAATGCTGCTTTCTTTTTCACTTAGAATTTCCGTAAAGGTAAGCCCCAGCTTTTCCCCATTTTCGCAGCGGCGGATCCGGGAAGTGTCGATTCCCTCTTTTTTGAAATAATCCGTCACATAATCACCGAACCGGTCGTCGGATACCCGCGCGAAAAAACCGCATTTCTTCCCCAGCCGCGAAAGACCCACCGCGATGTTTGCGGGAGAACCGCCCAGATATTTCTTATAGGTCGTGCTCTCTGCCAGCGTTTTATAATAGTCAACCGGATTGAGGTCAATCGTAATTCTGCCCAAAGGCGTAAGGTCGAATTTTCTGTTTGCGTCAAACTCTATGTATTTCATCATGCCGTCCCTTTCCCTGTGCGCGTTTTTATAAAATTTGCTCCAAAGGTATTCTGTTGTTAAAGATTTCGATATGTTTTTTTACGTTCCCGTATACTTCCCTCACCATCGCTTCATTGAGCGCAAAGTAATTGTAGGGGGCCTCCGTTCGGAAATACTTTTCCGCTCCCCATGTCAGAGCGTCGAAATTGGCTGTGGCAATGTTGATTTTGCGGATACCGTGCTGAATACAGGTCCTGAAATCCTGAGGGCTGATTCCCGTACCGCCGTGAAGCACCAGGGGAACCGCGACCTTTTGATGGATTTCTTCCAGAATATCAAAACGGATTTTCGGCTCTGTGGTATAGTGACCGTGTGCATTCCCTATTGCAACGGCCAGGGCGTCCACCCCTGTTTCCTTTACAAAATCACGGGCGACGTCCGGATCGGTGCAGACCATTTTATGATTGACGCTGTTGTCCTCGCTCCCGCCTACGACGCCGAGCTCAGCCTCTGTGGATGCTCCGCGCTCTTCGGCCATCCGTATCACCTGTCCGGTGACCTTTATGTTTTCAGGCAGCTCGTATTTGGAGCCGTCAAACATGACGGACGTAAAGCCCAGATCGAGCGCCTGCTGTACGGTATCCACTGTCAGGCCGTGGTCCAGATGGACCGCGACATCCACTTTCGCATTCCTGGCCGCATGAATCATCATGGGCCCCATCAAATCCAACGGGGAATGTTTCAGCCGGATTTGCGCAATCTGCAGGATAATAGGGGTGTTCAGTTCTTCCGCCGCCTTGACCGCGCCAATCAGCATTTCCATATTTCCTACGTTGAAGGCTCCGACTGCCCTATCCTCTTTGGAAGCGTCCATAATGAGTTCCTTCATAGGACGGATAGACATGTTTCATCCTTCTCTCTGTAATGTTTTGGATATGTTATGACGATATGTTATCACTATGCTGCAAATTATTCAATAGATTTTCGCGAAAACTTAGGCAATTTTTATTTATTTATAATAACTTACAATATTCAAATAATTCCTTTATCAATAATTCACAACCGATCAGTCCCAGAAAGAATAAATTTACACCGTGTTTTGTGATTATATTTCTATATTATAATCAAATACTATTTTAATAAAAAATCAGCCAAAAGCTTTCCGAATTCGACAAATTTATGAATTGCAAATTTTGACTAAGTTCTATATAATAAAGGAACAATGTAACCATTTTTATATATTGCTCTATGATTTCCCGCGAATAACATATGATTAGGAGTTAAAATGATGCGGTCTAAAAGAATTGAAGAAATCAAAGCCTACATTTACGACAACAAAACGGTGACGCTCGACCAGATCTGTGAAAAGTTCAAGGTTTCGAAGAGCACGCTCCGAAGGGACCTGGACGAGATTTTGATGGAGAGCGACATTAAAAAAATTTACGGCGGTGTGACGGCGATTCCCAAAAGGGAGCTGACTTCCTTTGAGGAGCGGAATATCTCGAATTCAGCGGCAAAGGAACAAATCGCTGCGGCCGCGGCCGAGCTGGTGGAGGACGGCGATATCGCCTTCATTGATTCGGGGACGACAACGCTGCACATCGTCGACTATATACGGGATAAAAAGAAAATCACCATCCTTACCAACAACGTGGAAATCATTTTGCGCGCAATCCCGTACGACAACATCAACATCATTTCCCTTTCCGGTACGCTCAACCGCAAAACCCTGTCCTTTACCGGCACCAGCTCCGCACAGGTGCTGCAGAATTACAATATCAGCAAGGCATTTATGGCCACGACCGGGTTTTCCATCGCCAACGGCGTGACCAATTCCTCTCCTTCGGAGTCCGATATCAAACGCATGGCCGTAAAGCGCAGCCAGCAGGTTTATCTTTTAGCAGACAGCAGTAAATTCGGTGCGGTTTCCCTGATTACTTACTGCGATCTGAGCCAGGTAAACGTCCTGATTACCGAAGCGGAACCGCCCAAAGAGATCCGCAGCTTTATAACGGGCTCCGGCGGCAGAATTCTTCTTGCCAAATGACGCGGCATTCAAAGAATTGATAAAATTGATTCATAATCGATTTGCTTTTTACAAATGAATGAAATCATTTTGCATATATAAATAACAATTTTCGATATTTATTTGGTAATTGACTTGATTTTTTTATTATCCAAGGATATAATGGTTAAAAGATTCATAACTTACTCATAAGTTTATCATTTTAAGGAGGAAAAAGAATGAGTGAAGTCAAGAAACTGAGGCCTTATATCAACGGAGAATTCATCGAGTCAAAGACGGAAAAATACAGCGACGCCTACGATCCGAGTACCGGCGAAGTGATCGCCAAGGTGCCCTGCTGTACACCGGATGAGGTGGAGCAAGCGGTCGCAAGCGCCAAAGCGGCTTACCCGGGCTGGTCGTCCACACCGGTCGTAAAGCGCGTGCAGATTCTTTATAAGATGCGGCAGCTGATCGAGGAGCACCTCGACGAACTGACTTATCTGGTCGCGCAGGAAAACGGCAAGAACTGGTCGGAGGCACAGGGCGACGTGCTGAAGGCGAAAGAAGGTACCGAACAGGCAATCTCGGCACCCTCGCTGATGATGGGCGAAAGCCTGATGGATGCCTCCAAGGGCTACGATACCGTTCTGTACCGCGTCCCTCTGGGCGTTTGTGCGGGAATTATCCCCTTCAACTTCCCGTCCATGATCCCAATGGGCTGGATGACGCCGATCTGCATTGCGTGCGGCAACACCATCGTTTTAAAAGCGGCGACGTTTACCCCGCAGTCCGCTCTCCGGTTTGCGGAACTGTACAAAGAGGCCGGCCTTCCGGACGGCGTCATCAACATTGTCACCTGTTCCCGGCATGAGGCCGAAATCCTTCTGACCCACCCCGATGTAAAAGCCATTACTTTTGTAGGCTCCACCGATGTCGGTCAGCATATTTATTCCACTGCGGCTGCACACGGAAAACGGGTGCAGGCGCTTTGCGAAGCAAAAAACCACGCTTTGGTTTTGAACGACTCACCGGTTGAAAGAACCGCGGCCGGTATCATTAACTCCTCTTTCGGCTGCGCCGGCGAGCGCTGCATGGCACTTCCCGTCGTCGTCGTCCAGGAAGGAATCGCCGACCGGCTGGTCGCTGAGATTGTGAAACAGTCCAATAAGATGAAAATAGGGCCTGCCTATGACAAAAGCACAAAGTTAGGTCCCGTGATCAACGAGGCGCACCGCCAGTCCGTATCCGACTGGATTCAGAAAGGGATCGACGAAGGAGCCGCCCTTGTGCTTGACGGCAGGAATGTCAAAGTAGAAGGCTTTGAAAAGGGATTTTACCTTGGGCCAACCATCTTTGACCATGTAAAGCCCGGCATGACGGTCGGTGAAAGAGAAATCTTCGGGCCCGTGCTCTGCATTAAGAGAGTAAAAACCTTTGAAGAGGGCCTTGCCGTTATGAACGAGAATCCGTTTGCGAACGGCTCCGTGATCTTTACCCAGAACGGGCATTACGCCAGGGAATTTGTCCGCCACACCGACGGCGGCATGGTCGGCGTGAATGTCGGCATTCCGGTACCCGTGGGATATTTCACCTTCTCCGGGCATAAAAAGTCCTTCTTCGGCGACCTGCACTGCCTTGGCAAAGACGGCTACCGGTTCTATACGGACAGCAAGGTCGTCACCACCCGCTGGTTTGACGAAGAAGAATCCAAATCCACGACTGTAAGCACCTGGGACGGCACCATCTAAGCCGAAACCCGTTTGTACATAGCCGGCAACAGAACCGGCACAGAAGCCGGAAGGACGCTGCCCCGTTCCTTCCGGTGACAATTCCTCTCTCCACAGAAGCAAAAGGCTTACCGTTCATGTAAAGCCTTTTGCTTCTCCATTTAATAGCAGCGATCTCTTAAATTGAAAGTTGGCGGAATCTGCTCCGGTCAGCGAGGGGCCGCACCCAGAATCAAACAACAAGGCGGAGAAAAGCATTCCGTCTTTCTGCCAATCTAACCGCCAAATCATCAGATCAGAGGGGATTTCCCATTATGATAACCGTAGCAGAAAAGAAAACGAGGGACACGCCGCAGATCCTTCTCCTGTCCGTTATCGTGTCTCTTTTTTGGTTTTGCCAGTATGTTTATATTCCCTACCAAACGATCTACCTGTCGGGAATCGGCTGCGCGCCCACCCTGATCGGCATTGTAACAGGCGCTTATGGATTCACGCAGATGGTCATGCGCCTGCCGCTGGGCGTAACGTCTGACCGCTATGGCAGGCAAAGATTCTTTATTATACTCGGAATTTTCAGTGCCGGAACCGCTTCCTTGTTTCGAATCTTTCTTCCGAACGAATACGGTTTTTTCCTTGGCAACCTGTTTTCCGGCTTCGCTTCGGCCACCTGGATTTCTTTTATGATCCTGTTTTTCAGCCACTTTCAGGAAAATCACCTGCAAAAGGCTTCCGGCTTAATTGTCGGCGCGAATAATTTGGGGATTTTTCTCGGCTTTTCCGCAGGTACCCTGCTTTACCGGCATTTTGGAATGCATCTGCTGTGCATACTGAGCGCCGCCGCCGCGCTTCCGGCGCTTTTCCTGTCGCTGTTTATCATCGAGCCATCTCATGAAGGGCAGGCGCCGCCCGTAAGGGATTTACTGAAGATATGCACGGACAGGCGTCTCATTCTTTTTTCCCTGCTTGCGCTGATTCAGCAGGGGATACAGATTTCCACCTCCATGTCTTTTACAACGCAGGCGGCGCAGGCGCGCGGGGCGGACAACACACAGATCGGCTTATGCTCCGTCATTTACATAATCACAGCGGTGCTCAGCTCTTATTTTGCCGCCTCAAAAGCGGCTCATAAGCTCGGCCCTTCCTTCTGGATTCCTGTGATTCTGGCCTGTCTGACGATTTATTGCCTGTTGATTCCAAATCTTCCGAACATAGAGTGGTTTTACCCCGCACAGATTTTATCGGGACTTTCCACTGGGATACTGTTTTCCTTCTGTACCTCCGAAGCGATGAAAAACATCCCCAAAGAAACGAAATCGACTGCAATGGGATTTTATCAGTCGGTCTATGCGGTCGGCATGACCTTGCTGCCGATTGTGACCGGCGCTTTGACCAGTGTATTTGGATTGCGCAACGCTTTTTACTCCCTCGCCGGCCTGACCGCAGTCGGGCTGGACGGCGCCATTGTTTATTACTGTAACCGGCGCGGAGCCTGATTCTGAAAAAACGAGGATTTTTCCTCGCTCCAAAACCTTTGGACTGACAAATCAAAAAGCGCACGACTGAATGAACAGCCATGCGCTTTTGATTAGAATAAATACAAATAGTATATTTTTATATATTTATTACAATTATTGGGGCAATTTCCAAGACTGATTGTATTAAAATAATCAAATTATACTTTATGTATCAATAATTTTATAAATCTACTCAATACATCAAAACTACAGCAATTCCATTTCAGTTTGCGAGACTGGAAATGCTGTAGGAATCCGATTCATCTTATGAAGCACTTACAAAATGTTCCTCTGATAAGCATGTTTCCTCCTGGGATCATCGTCAGACGGACTGTTTGATCGGTTTGTTCATGCAATTTGATTTTGACAGATGAACAGAACATGCCTGATCGTAAAACTGAATTTTATAATTTACTTTGGCCAGGTGCTTTTGCAGCTCCTGAATCTGCTCCAGCACGCTTTCCCGCTGCCGGATGAAGATCTGCCGTCTTTCTTCCAGCGTCGCGTCCCCTTCAAGCGAAAGATCGATATACTCCTTGATTTTCTTAATCGGCATCCCCGTACCTTTCAGGCAGCAAATTACGGACAACCGTTCCAAATCGGAATCCGTAAAGACTCTGATTCCGTTCTCCGTCCGTTCAACAAACGGCAGAAGGCCCTCTTTTTCATAATAACGCAGCGTGTGCGCCGTCAGACTCATTTTTTCCGCCGCCTGTTTAATAGTATAACCCATTGGAAATTCCCCCACTCATTATACAAATTGTAAATCTTTTTTTCGCTCGACTTAGAGCAAACATTAACGTTTAAAACAGTATAACACAGAACGGGAAAAATGAAAATCGTTTGCATAAAAACACCGCAGAACTGGTTTGATTCTGTAAAAGGAGCCAAGCTTCTTTGTCAAAGCAGCTGAAAAGCTCTTCGGCGAACTCAACGCCGCCTGTCGGTCGGCGCCGTCCAAGAGCAGGATGTAATTAGAAGAATTAAATAGGAAACAAAATCCAAATATCCGATTTATAGTGAATATAACAGTTTCCTTTATGAAATCCTTCTTGCTTTTTCGTAGAACCATGATATAATATTAACAAATAAGCTTCCGGTGCGCCGGCTGAGACGGAGTTTTTCATCTTACGGCAAACCATGGGGAAACTTTTCAAAAAGTGATCGTACTGAATGCAGGAGGGTTCGTCCCGAATGAGAAGGCGAGAGAATAGTGGAAATTCAAAGGGGCACGTCTGCGCGCCTTTGTTTTGATATGCTATCCCTGTGCCTTTTCGGCGCAGGGATTTTTTTTGAACGGAAAGGAGGCTATCCAATGGAATCCAGAATCGCTCTGGTCGGAATTGTAGTGGAAAATACCGACTCGGTGGAAAAAATCAACGCCATCCTCCACGAATACGGGGAGTACATTGTGGGAAGGATGGGCATTCCCTATCACAAACGGCACATTTCGGTCATCAGCATCGTGATGGACGCGCCGGGGGACGTCATCAGCGCCCTTTCCGGGAAGCTGGGAATGATTCCTCACGTCAACATCAAAACAGTCTACTCAAAAGTTCCCCCAACGGAAGAGTAATCAGAACGGAGATTATGAATGAGGGCTCTGATCGACAGGCTTTACACGGAAAGAACGCTCAGCAAAGAAGATTTCTGCCTCCTTTTAAGCCACTGCACACCGGAAAACAGCGAATACCTTTTTCAGCTGGCCCGGAGCGTGTCCAAAAAACATTTCGGGAACCGGATTTACGTCCGCGGGCTGATCGAGTTTACCAACTACTGCCGCAACGACTGCTACTACTGCGGAATCCGGTGCGGCAACCACAGGGCGGAACGCTACCGCCTGACGAAGGAAGAAATTCTGTCCTGCTGTGAAAGCGGCTACGGGCTGGGCTTCCGTACCTTCGTTTTGCAAGGGGGCGAAGACCCGTTTTATACGGATGGGGATATCATTTCTCTGGTAAGCTCCATCAAAGAAAGCTATCCCGACTGCGCCGTCACCCTTTCCATCGGCGAAAAAAGCGAGGAGGCCTATCGGAAATATTTTCAGGCGGGGGCGGACCGCTATCTGCTGCGGCATGAGACTGCCAACGCGCACCACTACGGCAGGCTCCACCCGGAAAACCAGACGCTGCAGACCCGGATGGAATGCCTGCGGGCGCTGAAGAAAACCGGCTATCAGGTGGGCACCGGCTTTATGGTCGGGTCGCCCTACCAGACGGTGGAAAATCTGGCGGAAGATCTGCTTTTTATCCGGCGGCTCGAGCCGGAGATGGTGGGGATCGGGCCATATATCCCCCACCACGGCACGCCGTTTGCCGATCAGCCCGCGGGAAGCCTGGAACTGACGCTGTTCCTGATCGGTATTCTCCGGCTGATGCTGCCGAACGCGCTGATTCCCGCGACGACCGCGCTGGGCACCATTCACCCGAGCGGGCGGGAAAAAGGGATTTTAGCCGGGGCGAATGTCGTCATGCCCAATCTTTCCCCCGTAAGAGTACGGAAAAAATACGAGCTGTACGACAACAAAATCTGTACGGGCGAGGAAGCGGCCGAATGCCGGTTCTGCCTGCAGAACCGGATGGAAAGCATCGGATACCGGATTGTGGTCGACCGGGGAGATTTCCGCCCCGCCAATCTGAACGATTAAGGAGTATTTATCATGTATCAGTGCAAATCGAAAACAGCGACCGAATTTATCGACGACGAGGAAATTCTGGATACTCTGGACTACGCCCAAAAGAATAAGCGGAACCGCGAGCTGATCGACGGGCTGCTTGAGCGGGCGAAGGACTGTAAGGGCCTGACCCACCGGGAAGCGGCCGTCCTGCTGGAATGCGACCTGCCGGACGAAAACGAAAAGATGTTCAGGCTGGCAAAAAAAATCAAGCAGGCATTCTACGGCAACCGGATCGTGATGTTTGCCCCGCTCTATCTTTCCAACTACTGCATTAACGGCTGCGTATACTGCCCCTATCATTTTAAGAATAAAAAAATCTGCCGCAAAAAGCTGACGCAGGAAGAGATTGCCCGTGAGGTCGTCGCCCTGCAGGATATGGGCCACAAGCGTCTGGCGCTGGAAACCGGCGAGGACCCGGTGAACAACCCGATTGAATACGTGCTGGAAAGCATTCAGACCATTTACGGCATCAAACATAAAAACGGGGCTATCCGCCGCGTCAACGTCAATATTGCGGCGACGACCGTGGAAAACTACCGGAAGCTGAAGGAAGCCGGGATTGGTACCTACATTCTGTTTCAGGAGACCTATAATAAAAAGAGCTATGAGGAGCTGCATCCCACAGGGCCGAAGCACGACTATGCCTACCACACCGAGGCCATGGACCGCGCGATGGAAGGCGGTATTGACGACGTGGGAATCGGCGTGCTGTTCGGACTGAATATGTACCGCTATGACTTTGTCGGGCTGCTCATGCACGCGGAGCATCTGGAAGCCGCTATGGGCGTCGGTCCGCACACCATCAGCGTACCGCGTATCCGGCCCGCCGACGACATTGACCCAAAGAACTTCACAAACGCTATCTCGGACGATATTTTTGCCAAAATCGTCGCCGTGCTGCGCATTGCGGTCCCCTATACCGGCATGATTATCTCCACCAGGGAGTCCCAGAAAACAAGGGAACGCGTGTTGGAGCTGGGCGTTTCCCAGATCAGCGGCGCTTCCTCCACCAGTGTCGGCGGGTACGTCGAGCCGGAGGAGGAGGAGGACAACTCCGCGCAGTTCGAGGTAAACGACAAGCGTACGCTGGACGAAATCGTCGGCTGGCTGCTGGACCTCGGCTTTATCCCCAGCTTCTGCACCGCCTGCTACCGCGCGGGACGGACCGGAGACCGCTTCATGACCCTGGTAAAGGCCGGGCAGATCGCGAACTGCTGTCATCCGAACGCCCTGATGACGCTCAAGGAATATCTGGAGGATTACGCCTCCAAGGATACCAGACAAAAAGGCGAAGCGCTGATTGCCAAAGAAGTTTTCAATATCCCGAACGAAAAAGTCCGCTCGATCGCCATGGAGCATTTGCAGGAGATGAAAGCGGGAAAACGGGACTTCCGGTTTTAAAGAGTAATCCATTAAGAAAGGGTGCGAAAAATGAGCCTGACGGATACCCCAAGAGCCAACCGGCTTCACATCGGCATTTTCGGGAAGCGCAACAGCGGAAAGTCCTCCCTGATCAACGCGCTCACCCGGCAGGAGACCGCGCTGGTTTCGGACGTCGCCGGAACAACGGCGGACCCCGTGTATAAGTCCATGGAAATTTACGGCATCGGCCCCTGTGTGTTCATCGACACCGCCGGGTTCGACGACGTGGGCGAGCTGGGCCAAATGCGGGTAAAGAAAACGAAAAAGGTCATTGACAAAACCGACATTGCCCTGGTCGTTTTCAGCGGCGAAGACATTGCGGAGGAAATCCGCTGGACAGACACCCTGCAGGAGCATAAAATTCCGGTCATCGCCGTCGTCAACAAGGCCGATATTCTTGCCGACGCGGCTGAAATCGCCGCGAAGGTCCGGAAAACCGCCAAGCTGAGCCCCATTGTGGTCAGTGCAAAGGCAAAAACGGGGATTGAAAAAATCCGCGAAGAGCTCATCCGCCAGCTGCCCGAGGATTACGAGGCAAAGAGTATCACCGGCGGGCTGGCGGACAACGGAGACCTGATCCTGCTGGTGATGCCGCAGGATATTCAGGCACCGAAGGGCCGCCTGATTCTGCCGCAGGTACAGACGCTGCGCGAGCTGCTTGATAAAAAGTGCGTCGTCCTCAGCGCGACCACCGACAAGCTGGACGAAGCGCTGGCCTGTCTGAAAGAACCGCCCAAGCTGATTATCACCGATTCGCAGGTATTTAAGACCGTATATGAAAAGAAGCCGAAGGAAAGCAGGCTGACCTCTTTTTCGGTGCTGTTCGCCAACTACAAGGGCGACCTCCCGTATTATGTGGAAAGCGCAAGTGCGATCGACCGCCTGACGGAGCGGTCCCGGGTGCTGATTGCGGAAGCCTGCACCCACGCGCCGCTGGCAGAGGACATCGGACGGGAAAAGCTCCCGCGCATGCTCCGCAAAAAGGCCGGAGAAGCCCTGACGGTCGACGTGGTGAGCGGTTCCGATTTTCCGGAGGACCTTTCCCCGTATGATCTGGTCATTCAGTGCGGGGCCTGCATGTTCAACCGAAAATATGTGCTGTCCCGCGTGGAACGCGCACGCGCGCAGGGCGTTCCCATGTCCAACTACGGCGTGGTGATCGCGTATCTGTCCGGAATTCTCGACAAAATCGATCTGAACTGACCACCGCAACCCGGCAAAAAAGAGAAGGCCCGCTAAAACGGGCCTTCTCTTTTTGTCTGTTCTGCTTATTCCACCGTAATAACCGAAACCGGACAGCCTTCCTGCGCCTGGATCGCCTTGTCCTCAACCTCGGGCGGCACATCCTCCCTGTAAACCTCGGCCACTCCGTCGTCGCCCATTCTGAAAACCTCGGGACAGGTTTCGGGGCAGAGTCCGCAGGAAATGCATCCGCTTCTGTCAAGAGTCGCTTTCATAATAACATCCTTCTTTCCGGTCAAACATGACCAAAATATTTTCGTCATTTTCTATTGGATTTTATTTGGATGGATATTCCTTGGTATTGTCGCCTGATCGCGGAATTTTATTCCGTATTCAACATTTTTTTGCCCGATCGCTGCTTCGATATTTTTCTTTCATCCCATTATACACAAACAGCGCCTAAAAGTAAATAACGGAAAAGACACCGCCGCATAAATTTTATTATCGTTTGGTATTCGGCCCAAGCGATCCCTTCTTTGTGTTGTGCGACTGGTTCTGGTTCTCCGGTTTTTTTGACCGGCCCGCTTCGTTGACGGCTTCCATCCGGTTTTCCCCGTTCAGGCCGTTTTTATCCGGAAGTTTTTTCTCATCCATTTTTCTTCCTCCTACATCACATGGTCTTCGTTTTTTTCGGCCCTGATTTTATAGCCGAGCCGCTGGAGCTTATCCTCAATCCGGCTCTGCTCCACCCCCGTGGTGTCGTAGTCCACGGCAACTCTTCCCGTGTGCGTATTGGTGCTGACGGAGATGACTCCTTGCAGAGTGTCGAGCTCTTTCTTAATGGTCTGGACGTCTTTTTGATTGGTCATATTTTCTAAATCGAAATAAGCGCTGGCTTTTGCCATTGATCATCACCTCGCCCATAGTATTGACAAAGCGGGGATGAATATCATTGTTCATTGCCTTATTTATTATCTGTTTTTTGCATAATTTTAAATGTTTATTTTCATTTAATAAAGAAAGTCCATAGGGTAAATTTACCAAAAGATAGCTGAAGCTTATTTTTTTCATCGATATTCCCAAAAATCATTGACAATAAAATAACGATATGTTATCTTTTTTGTAGCCTAGGGAACTTTTTAACAGGTAAACCGAAACGAATTGCGAGGAGAAAAATCAATGGATACTCAGTGCGACCACAAGATTTTGGACGAAATACTGGAAAAACACCAGTACAACCCCGGCAACATCATTGCGATCCTTCAGGATACACAGGAGGTGTACCGCTATCTTCCAAAGGATATTTTCCCCTATTATTCAGACCGGCTTGGAATCAGCCAGGCGCAGATTTTCAGCATCGCGACCTTTTACGAGAATTTTTCTTTGGAGCCCAAAGGAAAATATGTCATCAAGGTGTGTGACGGCACGGCCTGCCATGTGAGAAAATCGGCCGCTATCCTGGATCAGCTGCGCAAGGAGCTGGGCCTCTCTTCAGCGAAGAAAACAACGGAGGACCTGCTATTCACCGTTGAAACGGTATCCTGCCTCGGCGCCTGCGGACTTGCCCCCACGCTGACAGTGAACGACCAGGTCATGGGAATGATGACTCCGCAGAAGGTAACCGATTTACTTGTAACACTCAGGGAGGAAAAAGCAGATGCTGAAATGTAGAGAAGATTTGCAGAATATCCGCAGCCTATATCAGGCCCGCCTTGAAAAACAGAAAGTGAAAATTCTGATCTGTGCCGGCACCGCGTGTGTCGCGAACGGGTCCCTCGTATTATACGATACATTTATGAAGCTCATTGCGGAAAAAGGAATCAACTGTGTGGTCGATCTGGAGCATGAGCCGGAAGGGGAACCGCTGGGCGTAAAAAAAAGCGGCTGCCACGGATTTTGTGAAATGGGCCCGCTGGTGCGTATCGAACCAAAGGGCTATTTATATGTAAAAGTAAAACCCGAAGACTGTGAGGAAATTCTGGAGGCCAGCGTGGTCAGCGGCACCTGTGTGGAAAGGCTCACCTATCATAAGGGGGACGAGTTCCACAGGCATCAGGAATCCATTCCGTTTTACAAACGGCAGAAGCGCGTCGTGCTGGAACACTGCGGACATATTGACGCCACCTCCATCGGCGAATACATAGCGAACGGCGGATACTCGGCGCTGGAAAAAGCCCTGTTTGAAATGACCCCGGAAGAAGTTTTGCAGGAAGTGGAAATATCCAACCTGCGCGGACGCGGCGGCGGCGGATTCCCGACCGCGAGAAAATGGTCCCAGGTAAAGCGCCAGAAGGCGGAAAACAAGTACATCGTCTGCAACGGCGACGAGGGCGACCCCGGCGCGTTTATGGACAGAAGCGTAATGGAAAGCGATCCGCATAAAATGCTGGAGGGCATGATCCTTGCGGCATATACCTGCGGTGCGAAATACGGCTACATCTATGTCCGCGCGGAGTACCCGCTCGCCGTCACCCGTCTCGGCATTGCCATTGACCAGGCGAGGAAGCTCGGGCTTCTGGGCGACCATATTCTCGGCACCGACCTGTGCTTCGATATCAAAATCAGCCGCGGCGCGGGCGCTTTCGTCTGCGGCGAGGGCAGCGCGCTGACCGCCTCCATCGAGGGCAAACGCGGAATGCCGCGCGTAAAGCCGCCCAGAACGGTGGAGCACGGACTGTTCGACAGCCCGACCGTACTGAACAACGTGGAAACCTTTGCAAACGTACCGGCGATTATCACAAACGGTGGCCAGTGGTTCCGCAGCATCGGCCCGGAAAACAGCCCGGGAACCAAAGCGTTTGCGCTGACCGGCAATATCATGAATACCGGACTGATCGAAGTCGCCATGGGCACCACCCTGCGCGAGGTCATTTACGATATCGGCGGCGGAATGCGCGACGGTGCGGAGTTCAAGGCCGTACAGATCGGCGGCCCGTCCGGCGGATGCCTGACAAAAGAGCACCTCGACCTGCCGCTGGACTTTGACAACCTGAAAAAAGTCGGCGCGATGATCGGCTCCGGCGGACTGGTCGTCATGGACGACCACACCTGCATGGTCGAAGTGGCGCGTTTCTTCATGAGCTTCACGCAGAACGAATCCTGCGGAAAATGCGTGCCCTGCCGCGAAGGTACCAAGCGGATGCTGGAAATTCTGGAACGCATCGTGGCCGGAAACGGAGAGCCGGACGACATTGATCTTTTGGAAGAGCTGGCGGAAACCATTTCCGCAACCGCGCTCTGCGGGCTGGGCAAGACCGCCGCGTCCCCGGTGCTGAGCACGATCAAATATTTCCGCGACGAATACGAAAACCATATTATTGAAAAGCGCTGCCCCACCAAGAACTGCCAGAAGCTGAAAAAGATTTACATAGACGCAGCTTTGTGCAAGGGCTGTTCCAAGTGCGCGCGGAACTGTCCCGTGGGCGCGATTACCGGCCAGATCAAATCGCCGTTCGTGATCGACGGCGCGAAATGCATCAAATGCGGTGCGTGTGTGGAAGCCTGCGCCTTCCACGCGGTAAAGGAGGACTAAGTTAATGACCGGAGAATTTATGCTGATTGACAACATCCCGGTGGAAATAGAGGATGAAAAGAACCTGCTCAGCCTCATCCGCAAGGCGGGAATCGAGCTGCCGACCTTTTGCTACCATTCCGAGCTTTCCGTTTACGGAGCCTGCCGCATGTGCATGGTGGAAAACAAGCGCGGCGGTATGGAAGCCGCCTGCTCCACCCCGCCCCGAGCGGGGATGGAAATCTATACCAATACGCCGAAACTGAGAAGATACCGCAAAATGATTCTGGAGCTGCTGCTTTCCGACCACTGCCGCGACTGCACCACCTGTGAGAAAAACGGGGAATGCAGGCTGCAGGAGCTGGCGGAACGCTTCGGAATCAGACAGGTCCGTTTCAAGAACACCGCGGAGGAACCGAAGCTGGACACCTCTTCCCTGTGCATCATCCGCGATACCAATAAATGCATTCTCTGCGGCGACTGCGTGAGAATGTGCAACGAGGTCCAGAACGTGGGCGCGATCGACTTCATGTCCAGAGGAGCAAAAATGACGGTCAGCACCGCGTTCCATGTGCCGATCGCGGACTCCAACTGCGTCGGCTGCGGCCAGTGCGCCGCCGTCTGCCCCACCGGGGCCATTGTGGTGAAAAAGGATACCGAAAGCGTCTGGGACGCTTTGAGCGACCCGGATACCAAGGTCGTCGTACAGATCGCCCCCGCGGTGCGCGTCGGTATCGGCGGCAAAATGGGCCAGAAGGCCGGCGAGGACCTGATGGGCAAAATCGTCGCTGCCCTCAAGCGCATGGGTGCGGACGAGGTGTTCGACACCGCGACGGGCGCCGATCTGACCGTGATGGAAGAGGCGAACGAGCTGCTGGAGCGCCTGGAAAACGGCGGAAAGCTTCCGCTGTTCACCTCCTGCTGCCCGGCGTGGATACAGTACGCCGAGAAAAAGCACCCGGAGCTCCTGCCCAATATTTCCACCTGCCGTTCCCCCATGGAAATGTTCGCTTCCGTTTTAAAGGAAGAATACAGCCATTCCAGCCGCCGTATCGTCAGCGTGGCCGTCATGCCCTGCACCGCCAAAAAGTTTGAGGCGGCAAGGGAGGAATTCAAAAAGGACGGCGTTCCCTATGTGGACTACGTCATCACCACGCAGGAACTGATTCAGATGATTAAGGAATCCGGCATCTATTTTTCCGAACTGGAATCGGAAGCCATCGACATGCCGTTCAGCAACCGGAGCGGCGCGGGCGTCATCTTCGGCGTGACCGGCGGCGTGACCGAGGCGGTTATCCGCCGTCTTGCCGAAAATAAATCCACCACCGAGCTGCGCGCAATCGCGTTCAACGGCGTAAGAGGGATGGAAGGCACGAAAGAAACCACTGTCCCCTACGGCGGCCGCGAACTGAAAATCGCCATCGTCAGCGGGCTGAAAAACGCGGAGAACCTGATCCGCAGCATTCAGAGCGGGGAGGCAAGCTATGATTTCGTAGAGGTCATGGCGTGCCCGGGCGGCTGTGTCTGCGGAGCCGGACAGCCGATTACCGACGCGCAGGGCAAAACGAAGCGCGGCAGCGGCCTTTATGCGGCCGATAAAATGTGCAGCATCAAGCGCTCGGAAGAAAATCCGGTCGTGATGTCGCTTTACTCCGATTTACTCAAGGGAAGGGTCCACGAGCTTCTCCATGTCGAATATAAAGAGAGGAATCGGTGATTTGAATGGTTATCAGTGTCTGTATTGGAACAGCATGCCACCTGGAGGGCAGCTATAACGTGATCGCCGCGTTTCAGCAGATGATCGAAAAATACAGTCTGCACGACAGCGTGAAAATCAAAGCGGCCTTTTGCATGGGTCACTGCACTCATCAGGGGGTCTGTGTAAAAATAGACTCCGGAGAAGTGCAAAGCGTTACCGGCACCACCGCCAAAAGATTCTTTCAGGAAAATGTGCTTGCGGTTCTGAAACCGCAGAATTGATCTCCATATTCCTCATAAAAAATGTCCGAAGCCTTAAAAGCTCCGGACATTTTTACTTTATTATCTGGTTTTCTCAAGAAAGATACGGACGTTTTCCTCTTCCTTTTCCCTGTCCGCGTTCAGCCTGCCCAGCCGGTCGCAAAGGCCCAGCAGCGCCACATCCCGGACGGAGGTCTGACTTTTCATTTGCTCCGCATCCGCGAAAGGAAGGCCGTTTACCACAAACAACAGCTGCATGTGCCAGCGCACAAGGGCGGTCACTTTCTCAATGAATGCTTCGTCCCCGCTGAACTGCTTTAAAAACTCAGCAGTCATTCTTGCGCCCAACTTGTCATGGTCGTAGGAAGTGATCTTTCCCCTGCGGATTCTGGTCGTTCCCGGCTTGCCGACGTCATGCAGCAGCGCCGCCCACATAAAGACCCTTGCGTCGCTGCTTTTCTCCTTCACCTTCGCGGCCTCATCCACCACCAGCATGGTGTGGTTCCAGACGTTCCCCTCCGGATGATGCTGCGGCGACTGCTCGGCGTTTTTCAGATCGTGCAGCATGGCAAAGGGAACCTCCCGCAAAGCGGCGGTTTTGTCCAGCTCCTCAAAATACAGCGAAGGCTTTTCATCCGCAAGCAGATGCTGTTCCATCGATTCAAATAAATTCTGTTTGATACTCATTTTCTTCCCCGACTTTTCCGGCGTTTTGTGTCATCCGTTTGCCGCCTGCCGTACGCACAAATCGGCCTGACATGAAGCTTTCTTCAGCGCGCCTGTTTTTCCAGATTCAGGAGCCGCACCTTGATGTCCATGCCCCCGCCGTACCCAACAAGTGACCCGTCCGCGCCGATGACACGGTGACAGGGAATGATGACCGGAATCGGATTTCTGTTGTTCGCCATTCCTACCGCGCGGAATCCCTTCGGGCTGCCGGCACTTTCGGCAATTTCCTTATAGCTGCGGGTTTCTCCGTAAGGGATGCCGCACAGGCAGTTCCACACCTTGCGCTGGAATTCCGTCCCGGACGGAGACAGCGCGACGGTAAATTCCGTTCTGTTCCCCGCCAGATATTCCCGCACCTCTTTTGCCGCCTGCTTCAGCAGCTCCGTTTCCCTCACGGCAGCACCGGGAGGGACGGCGGCTCCCTCAAAGCAAAGGTCGGTAATCCCCGTACCGTCTTCGGCAATAGCAATCCGCCCGATATCCGTATCATAAAAAAATAAATTTTTCACTGCGCTCATCCTTCCTATTATGACTGCCGTTCCTGAATTTATCCTTATTTTACATAATATTGCTTTGATATATTTTCCATATAAGAATAAAATTCATCTTCCGGAAAACTACTATAGCAATTTTCTTTCAGTTTGCGCGATAAAACGCGTTCCTCCCCCGCCGAAGGCGGGGGAGGAACGCAGCCTCGTTTCAGAATCAACTGGAAACGCTGTATTTTGCTGGGAAGGAGGAAAGAAATGCGGCTGGAATTTAATCATACTCCTTCTGTACATAACGGGAATTAAAGGCGCGCATAGCCGCGAAATATCCAAGCTTAAACTCGACAATGTCACCGATACGATAGGAGCGGCGGCTGTCGCTCACATCCAGGATCAAATGGTCCGAGCTGGCGCCGAGCAGGGTCACCCCGGGGTCCAGCGGTTCCATGGTGCCGGTATCCACATCCTGACGTCCTATCGCACAGATGGCCCTGGTTCGCACACCCCGATCGACGAAAACGGGCCTTTTCCCATAGGAATTTACGCCGATTTTTCCCCAGGGCTGGGACGGCTTATCCTTGATTTCCACGATCTCCGCCTGCAGGATGAACACATCCGAACAGGTATGATCCAGATATTGGTAATGCGTCCGTTCCTTGCCGAAAAGCAGCGCTTCGCCCAGACGCAGATTGTTGATTCCCCGCGGAATGCCGTTGTGCAGCATCAGGTCGATCGTCGCGGAATTTCCTCCGCTGACAATGCCGCTTCCCCCCGCAGCCACCATCGCCCTGCTTAAAAGCTCCAGATGCTCCAGCTTTTCGGTATCCGGCTGTACAAAGGAAAAACAGGTCAGATTGGTTCCCACTCCATAAAGCAGGAGGGAATCCATTCGCAGGATTTCCTCCGCCGTGCGCATCAGCTGATGATCATCCACATACCCTTCGCGGATATCCCCCATATCCGCCATCAATATGATTTTATGTACCCTGTTCTGCTTTTTTGCTTCCTTCTGCAGGGCCCGCACGGTTTCCAGCTCCGAGTTGAGCGACACATCGGCGTAGCGTACCACATCTGCCGCTTCGCTCAGCATGGGGATGCGGATCAGCCATTTTTCCGCTTTCAGCTGTTCCATCCGCTCCAGGTTCTGGATACGGGCGTCCCCCAGCATGCGGATTCCCCCGTCCAGAAAGACCTGCGCCAGGCGCGGATCTCCGCCGAACATTTTGGTAACCGCCGTAATCCGGATATGGTGCCGGCCGCAAAGCGCACGGACCACCCTGACATTTTCCAGCAGTTTTTTTGTGTCTACGGACACTTTCGGATACATATTCCACACCCTCAAACCTGGTAAAAAAAGGACGCCGCGGATAATAAAATCCACAGCGCCCTTGCTATTATTATGAATTATAAATCCTGATTCCTGCATTGTCAACCTGTTTTACGGGACAATCGATTTGTATCAGGAATGTTTTTGCAAGTTTCTATTTTCAAACCTCCAATTATTATCCAAAAAGATTATAGCAACCGACAAGAAAACACGGATTGATTTTTGAAACTTAGGTAAGCTTGCATATTGACGCGGAGCGTTTCGTCAGTTATAATGGTGGGCATACGAACAAAGAGGTTCACTGCTTCGGCAGCGGGCCTCTTTTTTTGTTTTACGACACGGATTGAAAAGTATTTGATTGAGAGGATTGAAGGCTATGAAGAAGAAAATCATCGCGGGGATGCTGACGGGGGTGCTGATGGCGGCCACTGTGTTTGCGGGCTGCAGCTCCGGCACCGCGGCCAGTTCCGCCGCTCCCGCCGCATCAACAGACGCGGGCTCATCTGCTGCGTCGGCCGCCAGTTCAAAAGTATATCTGATTGCGTGCGACGCAAAGTACGCTCCTTTTTCCTTTGAAGAAGACGGCAAATACAAAGGGATCGACGTGGAACTGCTGGACGCCATTGCGAAAGTGGAGGGTTTCCAGTATGAACTGAAGCCGATGGATTTCAGCGGCATCATCCCCGCAATCAAGGCCGGTCAGATCGACGGTTCGATCGCCGGAATGAACATCACCGAAAAGAGAAAAGAATCCGTTGACTTCTCCGACGGATATATTCAGGCGGGTTCCTCCATCGTTGTGAACAAGGACGACGACAGCATCAAGTCCCTAGATGATCTGAAGGGCAAAACCGCCGCCGTTAAGAAGGGCACCACGGGCGCTTCGTTTGCCGAAGAAAACAAGGACAAATACGGCCTGAAGGTCAATGTTTACGACGACTCCCCCTCCATGTTCCAGGCCGTGGAAAACAAAAACGCGGACTTTTTGGTGGAAGACTTCCCGGTTATTTCCTACTCCATCAAGATCAACGCCGGTTCCAAGCTGAAGGTAGCGGTCGAGTCCATCGGCGAGGCCCCGTACGACGCCTTTGCCGTAGATAAAGGCAAGAATCAGGACCTGCTGAAAATGTTCAACGAAGGCCTGAAAAAAGTAAAGGAAAACGGAACATACGACAAAATTGTCAACCAGTACTTATAAAAGAGCAAAAATAAAGCGGCAGCCCGCGCTTGCGCGGGCCGCTGCGCTTTCCAAGGGGCAGATTATAGGAGGTATGGAGTTTGGATTTGTTTTTGAAGATATTTCAGGAATCGCTGCCCAGTCTTTTGAGCGGGCTGCGGATTACCGTTATCATGGCACTTTTATCCCTGTTTTTCGCGTCAATCGTCGGACTGATCATGTGCATTTTCAGCATCAGCAGATTTCGCTTGCTGAAAGCCATTTCCACTACATATATTTACGTCATTCGCGGGATTCCGCTGATGATTCTCGGCCTGTTTCTGTATTTCGGCGTCGGCGCCGCGCTGCAGATTCGCTTTGACCCCATGGTCGCCGCCATTATTGCGCTGACCATCAACGCGGGCGCGTACATGGCGGAGATTTTTCGCGCGGGCATTCAGGCGATCGATTTCGGACAGATGGAAGCGGCCAGGAGCCTAGGTTTGAACTATTTCAAGGCGATGAAACGGGTGATCCTGCCGCAGGCGGTAAAGATCATGATTCCGTCCATCATGAATCAATTTATTACCACCATCAAGGATACTTCCATTCTTTCCGTCGTCAGTGTGAGAGAGCTCACCCTGAGCGGACAGATCATCATTGCGAACAACTATCGCCCGTTTGAGGTGTACGCGATCGTAGCCCTCATGTATTTTGTCTTTATTACGATTCTGACCATGATTTCAAAACAGATGGAAAGGAAGCTGAGTTATGATCATCGAGGCGAATAAAATCAAAAAAAGCTTTGGAAAGCTGCAGGTTCTACGCGACATTTCCCTGACTGTGGACGAAGGCGAGGTGCTCTGCATCATCGGCCCGTCCGGTTCCGGAAAAAGCACGCTGCTCCGCTGCCTGAACCGGCTGGAGGATATTCAGGACGGAAGCGTCGTCGTGCTGGGCGAGGACGTCACCCACACCAAAAACATCAACAGGCTGAGAGAAAACATCGGCATGGTTTTCCAGTCGTTCAACCTTTTCCCCAACTACACCGTGCTGGGGAACATGCTGCTTGCCCCGCTGGAGCTAAAAAAAATGAACCGGAAGGAAGCCGAGGAAAAAGCCCTCGCCCTTCTGAAAAAGGTCGGGCTGGAGGACAAAAAGGACGTCTATCCCCAGACGCTTTCCGGCGGACAGAAGCAGAGAGCGGCGATTGCCCGCGCGCTGCAGATGAACCCGAAAATCATGCTGTTTGACGAGCCGACCTCCGCGCTTGACCCGGAAATGGTCGATGAAGTGCTCAAGGTCATGAAGGACCTCGCGCAGGAGGGCATGACCATGGTGATCGTGACCCATGAAATGAACTTCGCCCGCGACGTGGCCGACCGCGTGATCTTTATGGACGGCGGCTACATTGTGGAACAGGGCACCGCAAAGGAAATTTTTACGGCGCCCAAGAACGACCGGTGCAGGGACTTCCTTGCCAAGGTGCTCAGCGCGTAGCTTTCGATCCTTCATCAGGAAAAAATGATATAAGGGAAGGATATGAAAACCGATGCTGACACAGGAGCAGAAGCAGGAAGTCACAGCATTGTGCCAAAGCCTGATCCGCGAAAAAAGCTACTCCGGCGAAGAAGCCTCCGCCGCGCAGGTGCTGAAAGCTTTTTTGAAAGCGAAGGGCTTTGACAGCGTTCAGACGGATTCTTACGGCAATGTCATCGGCTGTATCAAAGGAAACAGGCCCGGCAGAAAAATTCTGTTCGACGGGCATATCGACACCGTTGCGGTCACCGACCCTTCCGCGTGGGACAGCGACCCGTTCGGCGCGGAAATCCGCGACGGCAAAATATACGGACGCGGCGCGTCGGATATGAAGGGCGCGGTCGCCGCCATGGCGTGCGCAGTGAGCAATTTCGCCCGGAGCGGCCGCAGAGATTTCGCGGGCGAGCTGTACGTTGCCGGAGTCGTGCACGAGGAATGCTTTGAGGGGGTGGCGGCGCGTTCCGTCAGCTCCCTGGTCAGGCCGGACTATGTGGTCATCGGGGAAGCCTCCGACTTAAACGTGAAAATCGGCCAGCGGGGCCGCGCGGAAATCAGGCTGGAAACCTTCGGCGTCCCCGCTCACTCCGCGAACCCGGAAAAGGGTGTAAACGCGGTTTACCGGATCTGCGGCCTGATCGACCGGATCCGCAATCTTCCCCCGCCCGAGCAGGAGGTACTGGGGAAAGGGATTCTGGAGCTGACGGATATCAAGTCCACCCCCTACCCCGGCGCCTCGGTAGTTCCGGAATACTGCTGCGCAACTTACGACAGACGGCTTCTGGTGGGAGAAACCCGGGAAAGCGTGCTGGCTCCCCTGCAAGCCCTGCTGGAAAAGGAAATGGGCAGGGATCCTGCCCTGAGGGCGCGGGTCTCCTACGCCCAAGGGCAGGAAGAATGCTATACCGGCGCGGAAATCAGCGGGGAGCGCTTTTTCCCCGGCTGGCTGTTCGCACGGGAGGAGCCCTTTGTTCAGAACGTTGTCGCGGAGCTTCGGCGCATGGGCTTTCAGCCGGAAATCACGCAGTATCAGTTCTGTACCAACGGCAGCCACTACGCCGGAGAAGGCGGAATCAAAACCATCGGTCTGGGGCCTTCGCTGGAATCGCTGGCCCATACCATCAACGAATCTATTGAAATCGACCAATTGCACAAAGCGGTGGAATGCTACACCGGCGCAATCAATGCCCTGCTTTCAACTTAAGATATACCCGCCGGGGACTTTCTCTTAACAGATGGCCCAGCGGCAAGCGAAACCGCCCGGAAATTCCTTTCCGGGCGGTTTCGCTTTCTGCCCCCTGAGAGGCCGGCCTGACATTCCTTTCCTATTGGAGCACACGGTGATTTGTGCTATACTGGGATATGAGGAGTGATTTTATGAAAAAATATGTCAGCCCGCAAAAGCTGAGCAAAAAAGCAAAGCGGGCGCTGGATCTTTCCAGACGAACAACATGGGGTCCGTTAAACCCTGTTACCAGAAAACCGGACCATCCAAAAGCATACAAACGCAAAAAGGTTCAAAAAGGAGTGGATTACGAGCTTCCTTTTGAACCTTTTGTTTTATTTTAATATCTCCCACTGCGTTTCCCTGAAGCCCACCAGCACGGTGCCGCCGTCTACCAGGATCGGCCGCTTCACCAGCATTCCGTCCGTGGCCAGCAGGGCAAACTGCTCCTCCTCGCTCATGGAGGGCAGCTTTTTGGAAAGGCCCAGGGATTTATAAAGCAGACCGCTGGTGTTAAAGAACTTTTTCAGCTCCAACCCGCTTTTCCGGTGCCATTCCTTTAATTCCTCCACAGTAGGATTCTGTTCCTTGATATTCCGCTCCTCATACGCAATGCCGTTTTGCTGCAGCCATCTTTTCGCCTTTTGGCAGGTCGTGCATTTCGGGTAGCATACAAATAAACTCATGGTTTTCACTCCTGTTCTTCTATGATTTTCTGTACTCGTCCCACCAGATCGTCTTCAGCCAGCATCACCTTGATGCCGTGGGGATGTGTGGGGCTGTTGGTCAGAATCCGTTTGACGTGACCGCGGGTCAGCTTCCCCGTGGGCTGGTCCTTCTTCAGCACAACGTCCACCAGCGCGCCGATTTTGATATTGGCCCTGATCTTTCCGTCCATGTCTTCACCTGCTTTTCAGAAAGCCCGCTGTTGCGGGTATTCGTTTTTCATGATTCCTAGTATACCCTTTGATGAGCCCCGGCACAAGCCCCGCCGTGCAATAGATAACAAAACAGCGCACCGCTGAAAAGCAGGTACGCCGTTTTGCTGTATGTTCTATATGGATTCAAATGAAGGAATGAGTTAATTAAAGGGATGCGAGGCTTTTTCCAAGCTCTCTGCACTGTGTCTCCCCGTCCGCTTCCGGCGCGGACTGTACGATCAGGCCGTCGTCTGCCAGCCTGGCCCCGGCCGCCTGTACGCGGTCCTGCCATTCGCGCATCCACGCGCCGTCACCCCAACCGTAGGAGCCGAACAAGGCAACGTTTTTGCCCTTGAGCCCGCTCTCTATTTCCGTGAAAAAGGGTTCGAATTCGGATTCTTCCAGAACCTCGTCCCCCATCGCGGGGCATCCGAAGGCGATCACGGAGCTGGATTCGATTTTTGCACGGTCAGCGTCCGAAACCGTCGTGACTTCTGCCTGGCCGCCCGCCTGCTGTACGCCCTCGGCGATCAGATTCGCCATGGTCTCCGTATTTCCGGTACCGCTCCAATAAACAATGTAAACATTACTCATAAGTCAACCGATCTTTCTCCGCGCGGCAAAATCAGGGACAAACGGCAGGTTCGCGCGGGAACCCGATCCGCTTCTGAAAGAATTATGCGGCATGAAACAAGGCCAAAAGGGATACTCCGCTCTGTACACGCCGGTAAAAATCGTCTCTGCACAGCGTATACTTTCTGAAACGCTTCCGCGCGGCCTCTTCGTCCGAATAAACTTTCCAGTATCCGCACATTTTGCAGTTTTTTCCTCTGTGCTCAATGAAACCGATCACATCGTCCAGAGGGTAGCTCAGAAACAGGCCGATCTCATGGGGAAAACAGCATTCCCGGCAGCGGGATTTCAGTCGGTTCAGAACCGCGGCCAAATCCGTCCAATCCGTGTATCCGTACGCTTCCAGAAAGCGGCGGACCCGCCGATTCTTTAGCTCCGGCCAAAGGAGGCTGCTGCGGTAAACCAGCACCAAAAAGTGCGTTTCACATTCACACAGCACTTCCAGCCTGACGCCGGCCTGTTCCAGCTGCCGATTGTATTCCGAAAGCAAATCCAGCAGACCGTCACTGTCTTTTCTTTTTACGGTAAACAGGCTTGCTGATTTTATTCCGGCCAGCGTTGGCGAACAGTGGAACGCAAGCATAGAATCCAGTTGGCGGTTTGTCATGGCGGAACCTCGTTCTTTGTTTTGGTTAGCGTCCGCTAACTGATGACATCATAGCATGCGCTTTTCGCTTTGTCAACTGTTTTTCTTCATGTTATCTTCGGCTAAAATTTTCAGCGTTCAAGCCATTGACAGCCGAAGGCCGATGCCGCTTTCTGATTATATACGCAACGGAGTGATCGGGGCGATGTATTCTGTATTTTTCCATCTTGCACAGTTCCGTGCCCTGATTTTTTGTATTGTTAAACAAATTTCATAAAATTGAGGCTTTTATTCTCTTTCTTAGCTCTAAGTATTGACAAATCGCCGATTGCGGAGTAAATTATAAATAGTTAGTGTATGCTAACTACCAAAAATTATTCCCTTGTTGTTTGATAAAAAAGGAGGATTCATTATGCCGCTCACAATGGCACAGTCCGGTGTACAAAGTATTATTCACGAGATCCACGGCAAAGACGAAACCAGGCGCTTTCTGGAAAGTCTGGGTTTTGTTGTCGGAGGCAATGTTACCGTTGTATCGGAAATCGGCGGCAACATGATCGTAAATGTAAAGGATACCCGCATTGCAATCAGCAAGAGCATGGCAAACAGGATTATGGTGGCATAGAAGGCCCGACGGTCTTCATTTCATATGCAAAATTGACAGGAGGGAAACAGAATGACACTGAAAGATGCGAAATGCGGTACTACCGTAACGGTTACCGCCTTAAGCGGCGGCGGAGCAATCAAGCGCAGGATTATGGATATGGGAATCACGAAGGGCGTACAGATTTATGTGCGGAAAGTAGCTCCTTTAGGCGATCCGGTGGAAATTACCGTCAGAAATTACGAGTTGTCCATCCGGAAAGCAGATGCTCAAAACATCGAAGTGGCGTAGCCGTACGGCGAGGCCAAATTTTTATGATGGTAAGTTAGCTTTGGCTAACTATTATGAAGGAGGTACGCACAATGTCTATTAAAATAGCGCTTGCCGGCAACCCTAACTGCGGCAAGACGACAATGTTCAATGACCTGACAGGCAGTTCGCAGTACGTAGGCAACTGGCCAGGCGTAACCGTAGAAAAAAAAGAAGGAAAACTGAAGGGCCACAAGGATGTTACCATCGTTGACCTGCCCGGTATCTACTCTCTTTCCCCGTATACGCTGGAAGAGGTTGTTACCAGAAACTTTCTGATTAACGAGCACCCGGATGTGATTATCAATCTGGTTGACGGTTCCAATATAGAGCGCAACCTGTACCTGACCACACAGCTCGTGGAGATCGGCATCCCCGTGATTATCGCGCTGAACATGATCGACGTGGTAAAGAAAAACGGCGATAAGATCGACACCAAAAAGCTGAGCGAAGCGCTCGGCTGCGAAGTGGTGGAAACCTCTGCGGTAAAGGGGACCGGCTCCAAAGAAGTCACGGAAAGAGCCTACGCGTTGGCAAAGGCAAAAGCCAGAACCGTCCCCCAGCACTCTTTCAGCGAATCGATTGAAAAGGCGATCTCAGAAGTCGGGGAGCTGGGTAAAAGCTATATTCCCGCTGATTTCTCCCGCTGGTACGAAGTCAAACTGTTTGAAAGAGACTCCAAGGTTCTGGAGGAAGTCCATTTTTCAAAGGACGTACAGGACAAAATTGAAACGGTCATCACCGCCTGTGAAGCGGAAGCGGACGACGATTCCGAAAGCATCATCACAAATGAACGCTACAATTACATTGGCAAGCTGATTGCCAAATGCGTACACAAAAAGAACTCCGGAATGACGACGTCGGACAGAATCGACCGGATCGTTACGAATCGCTGGCTGGCACTTCCCATCTTTGCCGTGGTGATGTTCCTGGTTTACTATATCTCCATTACGACTGTCGGTACCATGGGTACGGATTGGGTCAACGACGTTTTGTTCGGTGATATCGTACCGAACGCAATCGGCGGCTTCTTAGCTTCCGTCGGCGCCGCCGAATGGCTCAGTTCGCTGATTCTGGACGGCATTGTAGCCGGTGTAGGCGCTGTACTGGGATTCATACCGCAGATGCTGGTGCTTTTCCTCTGCCTTGCAATCGTAGAGGACTGCGGCTATATGGCGCGTATCGCCTTTATTATGGACCGGGTCTTCCGTCGGTTCGGCTTGTCCGGTAAATCTTTTATTCCCATCCTGATCGGTACCGGATGCGGCGTTCCGGGCATCATGGCGACCCGCACCATTGAAAGTGAGCATGACCGCCGGATGACCATTATTACAACCACCTTTATTCCGTGCAGCGCCAAGCTGCCCGTAATTGCGCTGATTGCCGGCGCGTTGTTCCCCGAGTCGCCCTGGGTCGGCCCCTCCGCTTATTTCCTCGGCATCGCGGCGATTATTATGTCGGGTATCATTCTGAAAAAGACCAAGCTGTTTGCCGGTGATCCGGCGCCCTTTGTCATGGAACTGCCCGCGTATCACATTCCGGGCGCCAAGACAGTTCTCATTCACATGTTTGACCGCGGCAAGGCATTCATCAAAAAAGCGGGAACCGTCATTCTGCTCGCAACGGTCGGCGTATGGTTCCTCAGCACCTTTGGCTGGAACCTTCAGATGGTCGACATTGAAGAATCCATTCTCGCTTCTGTCGGACGCGTGATTGCCCCGCTCTTTGCACCTCTCGGGTGGGGACAGTGGAAACCCGCCGTTGCTACCGTTACCGGCCTGATCGCGAAGGAAAACGTCGTGGGTACTTTTGGTATCCTGTACGGCTTCTCGGAAGTGGCGGAAGACGGCACGGAAGTTTGGGCCAACCTGCAGAGCTCCTTTACCCAGCTTTCCGCTTATACCTTCCTGATGTTCAACCTTCTCTGCGCTCCGTGCTTTGCAGCAATCGGCGCAGCCAAGACCGAGCTGGGCTCCACAAAATGGACGCTGTTCTCTGTTGGGTATCAGTGTGTGTTTGCCTATATCCTTTCCCTGATTGTTTACCAGTTCGGCACCCTGTTCATGGGCGGCGGCTTTGGTATCGGAACAGCCGTTGCCACTCTCCTCTCTCTCGGTCTTCTCTATCTTCTGTTCCGCAGCTATAAACCAACAAGCGCTCATTCCCTGAAGGGAGCGCGCGCAGCCTAAAGGAGGCGTTTTTATGGCAACATTCATTATTTCGGTTATTCTTTTCGCAGCTCTCGCCGCGTCCGCGCGGTACACTTATAAAGCGCACAAGGCTGGAAAATGTGTCGGCTGCTCCGGGTGCGGCGGTCATTGCGATCACTGCTCCGACACGAGCGAAAGCCACAAGGCCTGATAGAAAAAGCGCAGGTTTGAAGCCTGCGCTTTTTTTATAAATTTATTGAACAGAGTTGATCCATGAAAAGTAAATAGGTAAAAAAGGAGAGTAAAAATGTTTTCTTCCTGCAAAAAACGATATCTGTTTGCAATCTACGAGCTGGGATTCGATGGCCGCGAAGTCCACTGCAAAGACATCGCGCGGTCTCTCGGAATTAAATGTCCTAGCGCCTCCAAAATGCTGAAAGCCATTGCTTTGGAAGGACTGATTGATAAAGAATATTACGGAACCGTGCGTTTCACCGCGCGCGGAGTCCGAATCGCGAACGAGCTGTATACCCGCTATCTGCTGCTGTATGCCTTTTTTTCCGAAACCCTTCAGGTTTCCCCGGAGAACGCACGCCGGGACGCGATATTCTCCCTGTGCGATCTCTCGGAAGAGAGTATTGATAAAATATCCGGCGTCACACTGACCGCCGCAGTTAAAAAGAAGTCCAGCCCATTTTCCGGGGATTGATAAAAACGCCATTTTCAGATATACTGTTATTTGTATTGTAAAAATGACAGAATCTGGGGTGCGCTTTTCATGAATGCAGTTAAACAAAAAATCACTAAGCTCTTTGCGAAGGACCATAAACGGCCGGACATTTCGCTCAGCCTTTTTAAATACATAGGGCCCGGTCTTCTGGTGACGGTGGGCTTTATCGACCCGGGAAACTGGGCGACCAACATCGCCGCCGGATCGGATTTCGGCTACGGCCTGCTCTGGGTAATCACGCTTTCCACAATTATGCTGATTCTTCTTCAGCACAACGTCGCCCATCTGGGAATTGTGACCGGCGACTGTCTTGCGGAGGCGGCCACCCGGCATCTGCATAAAAAAATCAGCGTTCCCGTGCTGATTACCGCACTGCTGGCCTGCGCCTCCACCGCCCTTGCGGAGTTGCTCGGCGGGGCCATCGCGCTGAATATGCTGTTCCATATCCCGGTAAAAGCCGGTTCCCTGATTGTTTTTGCTGCGGTCACGGCAATGCTTTTCAGCAACTCCTATAAGAAGATTGAAAAAATCATCATCGGATTTGTTTCCGTGATCGGGCTGTCCTTCCTGTACGAGCTGACCATGGTGAAAATCGACTGGGGCGCGGCTGCCGCGGGATGGGTGACGCCTGTTTTCCCGGAAAACTCCGCGTTTATCATTATGAGTGTGCTGGGCGCGGTGGTAATGCCGCACAACCTGTTTCTGCACTCGGAAGTCATTCAGAGCAGGCAATTTAACCTGGAGGACAAAGCTGTCTTGGAAAAACAGCTGAAATACGAATTTACGGATACCCTTCTCTCCATGGTCATAGGCTGGGCCATCAACAGCGCGATGATCCTGCTTGCGGCCGCCACCTTTTTTCAGCAGCGCATCCCGGTGGACGAGCTTTCCCAGGCGCACACGCTGCTGACGCCGCTGATCGGAAACGCTTCCGCCGTCATCTTTGCCGTGGCTTTGCTTTTCGCCGGTTTCTCCTCGTCGATTACGGCCGGAATGACCGGCGGCAGCATTCTGGCGGGCATGTTCGGCGAGCCCTACAGCATCAGCGACAGGCACACCCGCATCGGCGTATTGGGCACCCTGATCGTCGCTATGGCGGCCATTCTGTTCATCAGCGACCCGTTCAACGGCCTTCTCATTTCCCAGATGCTGCTGAGCATTCAGCTTCCCATCACCATTTTCCTGCAGCTGTATCTGACTTCCTCCCGGAAGGTAATGGGTGAATACAAGAACACGCCGCTCCACAACGCGATGCTGTGGGCGGTCGGAATCGCGGTAACCGGCCTGAATATCTATCTGCTGATAGACACGCTCCTGTAAAGCCCGCGGGACTTCACGTATTTTCCAACTGCTTTGCGTAAATCTCCGTATAGGTGAGCCGTCCGTTCAGCCGTTCCGACTTCATCAGGCTGATCTTTTCCACCCGCATGTGCATGGGAGGAATTGCCCGCGCAAACGCTTCCCGGTCAAAGCCCGGCACAAGCGAAACCTCCCGGCCAAGGGTCAGGTGCGGTTTGAATTCGCGCGTTTCAAGGGAGAACCCTTCCCTGCGCAGTTCCACGCACAGGCTTGCCTGAAGGGCCGTAAGCGCGGCATTGTGCTCAACGCCGACCCAGTAAATGTCCCCGCCGCGGCGAAAATGTCCAAAGCCCCCAATCCTCAGTTCAAAAGGCACCCCGGCAGCGGCGTCCATCGCCCGCTTTGCCGAATCGGCCCGCGGGGTCTCGCCGAGGAAAGCCAGAGTCAGGTGCAGATTTTCACGCCGGGTGAAATTGCCCCGCACCGAGTTTTCTTTCAGCCTTTCGATACAGCCGCACAGGCTGTCCTTCACTTCGTTCTGAAAGTTGACCGCTATAAAAAGACGCATTTTGTTCACCTGATTTCTTTGAGCACATCGGTGATTTCCGCCTCGGTGCTGCTTTCAATAAAATTCACAGCATGATCGATCACGCTGTCCGCCAGCGCGGCGGTCCCCGCCACACAGGCGATGCCGATGACGATTGTCTGATGGACGTCCTGACAGTCGATTTCGGCGGCGGACACATGGAACTGATTCTGCACCTTTGCCAGAAGGCTGTTCACCACCATGCGTTTTTCCTTCAGCGAATGCACCCACGGCGCGTAAAGCGTAATCTGTGCCGTTCCTATGAGCATCTGCTGTCCCCCTTCTTGAGCAATCTGAAATTTGAAAGCCATTCTGCCGTACGTGCGCTGCTATAGAGCGGCGCACGCTTTTTTTTTATTATACCCGCCTTCTCCCGGAAAGTAAACGGAATGCCAAATACGCATGAAAAGAGGGTACCGAATCATAGATTCGGTACCCTCTTTTCGGCCTTTACCGGATGGGCGGCTCGCTGTCACAATGCCTTTTTATCTCCGCAACGGCTTCATCGATATACTGAGAAATGGTCTTCTCCTGTATCCCGATAATATGGACATGTCTTTTCACAGCAGGGATCAAAAAGACCCTGTCTGCCGCGCAGCCCGAAACCGTCATCGCCATTTTCGGGGTAACCTCCCCGTACATGGCGTTCGGAAGGATGATTCCGAGCGGGCCGACGATGACATCCGCGCGGGCACAGTTGTATACCACCGCGTTTTCCCCGGTCGCCCCGGCGTTTGCTCCGCCCTTCATCATATTGGAGGTTGCCAGAGCGTTGGTACCCACCGCAACGACTTCCGCCTCGGGCAGTGCGTCTTTCAGCCGTTCCACAATGCTCCTTCCCATTCCCCCGCCCTGTCCGTCAATCACTACTATTTGCATATGATATCTCCATTTTATATGATAATCCCTGTTATGAATAAAAGCGCCGCGGATATTCCCATAAACAGAACCATGGAATATCCGCGGCGCCTTGCCTAAGCCGGAAGGCGGCAGAACCGGACTCCGACTATCCGTTTGGTTTTATTCAGAGCCGCCCCAGGGGACAAACAGTTCGTGTTCAATCTTCAATTCATCCATCGTTTTTCCCACCAGATAATCAATCATGTCAGTCAGTGATTTCGGGCGCGTATAGAACTCCACACAGGGAGGCTGGATAATCACGCCCATCTCCGACAGAGTGAGCATATTGCGCAGATGAATCCGCGACACCGGGCTCTCCCTCGGGACCAGGAGAAGCGGGCGGCGTTCCTTCAGGGTCACGTCAGCGGCCCTTTCAATCAGATTGCTGGAAAATCCGTTTGCAATCCCGGCCAAAGTCTTCATGCTGCAGGGAATGACAATCATCCCGTCCACTGGGAAAGAGCCGCTGGAAACAGCCGCAGCCAAGTCATCCGCGGGGTATACCGTATCCGCAAGAGCGCAGACCTGTTCCACCGTATAGTCCGTTTCCAGCGATATCGTGCGCTGTCCCCAATCGCTGATGATGAGATGCACCTCGACTCCTGCCCGATGAAGCTCTTCTATCAGGCGTATCCCTAAAATTGCACCGCTCGCACCGGTTATGGCGACTATCATTCGTCTTTTCTGCATAATCCAACCACTTTCTATAGATGATTCTTTCAAACAAAATCCCCGCTGGAGAATCATTCAGGCAACCGGGTCAAGCGCTGAATATTCCTAACACAGAAGCCACAAAACAGACAAGGGCAACCACAAGAGCACCGACGATGCCCATGAGGATTTGTTTGGCAAAGTAGCTCTGCGCCTCTTTTTCGCCGTACTGCTGTACAAGATTGGACATGACGATTGCTCCGGTAGCACCCAGAGGGCTCATGCAGGCGGCAAACGCACCCGCTGAAGTCCCAATGATTGCCAGCGTTGCAGAAGCGGATGGGATAGACGCAATAATTCCAGGAATCGTTGGGATAAGAGTCAAAACCACCAGGCGTGAAAGCGTGAACATTGCCATGATACTGGCGGTAAAGCTCATGATAGGAGCAACTGTGTTTGTGCTCATAATGGAAGCAAGAGCAGAGCTCATCAGCTGGAAACCGCCCAGCTTGGATACGAGGTTAATCAGCGTACCGACGCCGCAAATCAGCATCAGGGAACTGAGGGAAACCTTTTTGACGGCATCCGCACAGTTACAGGCTCCAAGAATCAGGCAGGCGATTCCCACAATGATTCCGGACCAGCCAATGTCCACATTGAACAGGACGACAAGTGCAACTACCGCAATAATGCCTAACAGGCTGACCATCTGCGCACGGGAAAATTTCGGCAGCTCTTTCGTAACCGATTCCGTTTCAACGGAACCTTTCACCTGCAGTCCGCCTAAAATCAGGTACACCACAAAGAAGCTGACGGAAAAAGCAACCAGGCAGAAAAGGTAAACGTATACAAGGTTAATATGCAGCCCCGATGATTCGGCGGCAGTGGTAATATTAATGGTATACTCATTGATGGGGCTGTAACATCCGCAGGCAATGCCGTAAGCGCCGGCCAAGCCGTAAAGGAGAGGCTTGCCGTTGGATGCGTGTGCAAGAGAGATGCCGATGCCGGACAGAATCGCCATGCCGGCAAGGCTGTTGATGCCGATAGAGCTAAGGAAGACACCAACGTAGAACAGGAAGAAAGGGATCAGCTTTGCATTTTTTCCGACTTTGGCAAGCAGTTTTTTTGCCAGCAGTTCAATAGAGCCGTTTACCTGGGTGATGGCAAAGAAAAACATAATGCCAAATACGCGTACAAAGAGGGCCGTGGGGAAAAATCCCATGATTTCCGTTTCTTTTATTCCAGCCATTTTGCCGACGATGAATGCGAGCAGCAATCCCATCAGTCCAAGGTGGATCGGGTTCTTTTGAATCGCACCAAGACCGCCTATGACAAATAAAACGATTACGGCAATCAAAGAAATCAGAGCCATATTAAGTTCCATTTTTATGGTTCCTTTCTAAAATATAATCTCTTTTTCATTTACTTTTCGGAAGATTCCGGGTCCTTATGACCCGGAATTAATACAGATAGTTTTTAAGATCGATATCTTCCATTCCGGAGATATGTATCTTTTCAAAACGTTCCCTATTACCACTCATGGGAATTGTTGCGTCAACAGCCATTTTGTCGCAGACGCCTTCCCTTGAAGACGGGTCCAGCTTATTGCCCATGGCGCCTGGAATGATAAAGATGTCTCTTGCCGCCTGAACGCGGTTGGCAATCGCCCACTCAACATCCTGCATATTGAAGATGTCAATATCCGTGTTGACAGCAACCACATGCTTTACTTCCGTGCTGCTTGTAAATGCGGCAAGCATTGCGTTCTTCGCTTCGCCGTCGTGCTTCTGGTCAAGCTGGATCACCACATGGTAACGGCAGCCGCCTGCGGGGGTAAGATGAACATTCTTAATGTTGGGAGTAACCTGACGGATCACCTGCATCAGGATCGCCTCGCGGGAAATACCGCCGAGCAGAAGATGTTCCATGGTTGCGGGGATAATCGTGTGGTAAATCGGATTGTTTCTATAAGTGATTGCCGTTACCTCAATGAAATGACGCGGCGCTTTGGGGCCGTAGGTCTTGGGGTATTCACCAAACGGGCCTTCGTTTTCACGGACATTGGGCATGATCTTTCCTTCGATGACGATTTCGCTTTCCACTGGAACCTCAAGGTCAACCGTCTCGCATTTTACCAGCTCGACCGGCTCGCCCAGAAGGGTTCCCCCGATTTCAAACTCATCAATGCCGAGTCGTGTGGTCGCCTGCGAACTCAGCAGCAGGGACGGATGCACGCCGATCACAAGAGCGATTTCCAGAGGCTTGCCCATGGCTTCCATTTTGTTGAAAAGCTGATTGGTGTGACGGGGCAGAAGCAGAGCGCCCAGATGGTTTTTATCCTTTACCTCATGACGGTGGATCGCTACGTTGCGTATCCCGGTATCGGGGTCCTTTGTAATGCACATAGCAGCGGTAATATAACGGGAGCTGTCCTTTTCATGGTGCAGGCAGGCGGGCAGAATATCAAGGTCTACCTCGTCGCCGATCATAATATTTTCCTTTACGGCAAACTTTTTCTCGTTCTTTTCGTATACCTTGCAGGGAGTCAGGTTGCTCAGTGCCTGAGAAAAGCGCTCCCTCAGCTCCGGGTAGGTCATTCCCAATGACTTTGCCATTCCCTCGCGGGTGTGGCTGAGTCCTGTGACAACGGGCATAGTGCTGCCCTTGACATTTTCAAAATAAGCGCCGTAGTCCGGCTCCAGCTTTTTCCCGATCGCTGCCAGTTCATTGATGGGATCTACCTGTTTGCTGATTCGCTTCAGGGTTCCATCCTCTTCCATTTGAGACAGCCATTCGCGCAGAATAGGTTTCATTTCAATTCCTCCTCTTTCTCATTGACCATTAATAATCCAGACCGTCTGTTGATATACAGACGGATCTTTACGGTTTAGGGGCTCCTTCAATCGATTGAAAGGAACCGTACGGAATCAGTCTTTTTTAAGCGCGTCAAGTGCGGAAATGTCTACGCCCCTTTGCTTGAGCCACTTCGGCAGCAGCACATTGTCAACTTTTTTGCTGACTTCCGGTGCTTTGTCAATCAGGAGCTTTGCAAGGGATTCGCTGACGTTCATGCCTCCCATTGCGCCGTCGAAGATGATGACCTTATCCGTTCCGGTAACGTTGTAAGCGAACTGCATCGCCTGCTCGGTGGATCTTGCGGTGACCGCATAGTCCATATAGCCGATATTCATAGAGTCGGTGTCGAACAGTTTCCCCTGTTCCTCGCCAACAACCACCGTGGGGATGTTTTTGGAGAAGAATTCCGACGGGTAACCGGTCCAGGCGTAGTTGTGCACACACATTTTGATGGCCGGGTTCATCGGCGGCGTTTCTTCGAGCAGCGGCTGGCCGTTCCTGCGGTAGAACGCTTCGGTGTACCAGGTGTAAGGCGGAAGCGGGCTTTCCATATCGTAAAGGTCCGTGTTCGCGCCGGTAAAGTTGGCGTAGATCACGCCCGCGGAAAAGACGTACGGTACCGGACAGGGGAAGTCGAGGACCGCGATGCACTTGTCAACTTCTCCGAACAGCGTCATGATTTTGCCGTATAGCTGACAGCCGACAAAGGTTGCCCGGTCGTTGAGCGCATAAAGATCGTTGTCGCAGTCCGCGCCGATGACGCCGTGAGGACCGCAGTTCAGGAAAGCCGCAAAGGCGAATTTGCTCTGAACGAATTTGGATTCAAAAATCGCACGGGCCGTAAAATTTGCCGCGCGGGGGCCGAGGTTCTGATGATAGGTGCTGCGGGTTTCACAACGGGCATAGGACATGCCGAACGGCTTTACCGCCTTGTCTACCTGTCTGTGAAAATGCACCTCACGCACGTCGGTATGATGCGCGTGGATGATCCAGTCCGCGTCGTAGACCTTCTTGATTCCGTAAAGGGTGCCGATCTCGGTCTCGATCGGAATGCCTTCGTCAATCGGGGCAACGCCGATCGCCTTGCCGTGATAATAAGTATCCAATCCGTACCGTTTGATATATTCCTCAGTCTCACGGAAACGCATGCCGACACCGGCACGCAGACGGATATCTTTGCATCCGGTCCTCTTTTCCACAACATCCCTGATCGCCTTTAAAAGCTCGGCGTACGGTTCGCCGCCGAACAGGGTAAAGCCGTGGTGGGAAGCCAGCACATTTACGGAATGCTCCGGCTTAATCATGCTCATGTCGACCTTCATCAGGGCGTCTTCCGCCGCTTGGCGGACGTTTTTGATCGCGTCCGGTCCACCCGGCAGCAGCACGGGGGGAAGGTCCGGGAAGAGCTCGCGCAGATAAAGGGACACCATTCCCGGCATTTCGGAAACACGCGCTTTCACCAGGGAAGGGTCAATGCCGTATTGGGAAGGCTTTGGCAGAATCGGCTTAATGGGTTCATGCATCAATTCCGTGTAATTCATTTCTTTTCCTCCCCTTCCGGATTGGTGTGTACGACGCGGTCCAACAGCTGTTTATCCTCTTCAAAATAGAAGCCTCTCTTGTTGTACTTGTGTACAATATCTTCGGGAAGCGTCCATGCGGTAGGCGTTACGCCGTACCACTGCCAGCCGTTTTCATCGCGTTTCAGCTCGATTCCCGCCGCCTGAATCAGACGGAGCAGCGGCTGAATGCACTCGATCGTGCAGCCGGTGCGGATCCCCGTCACGGAAGAAATTTCGTCCGGGGTTTTTGCCCCGGCCATAATCGCCGCGGCAACCTCCTCGGCGCGCACGCCTACGCAGTAGCAAATGACCTGTTCCGGATTCAGATGCGCCTTTTCACACAATTCGCGGATTTGTCCGGAATCGTATTGGGAAATATCCACCCCGACGGTAAACGGTTTCTCCCTTTTTACCATTTTGATCGCGTGGAACGGGCATCGGGATTCACAGTTGGTACATCCCCGGCACTCATCCTCTTTTACCTTTGCTTTTTTGTCTGTCACCGAAATAGCATAAACAGGACACACCTTTTCACATACCTTACAGCCGCGGCATACGTCCTGCTGCACTTCGGCCAAAAGAGTCACTCGTTTCATCCGTTAAATCTCTCCTCTCCTGCTGCTGTTTTCCTGACTGCGGACCTTTTCAATACGATTCTGCCTGGATTCATCCAACCGATTGCCTCCTTTTGAAAGTAGAATATTCTTCTCCCCCATCTTTTTACCGGGTTTTCTGCTGGGAAAGTTCAAACGCAACGTCGATAATCATGTCTTCCTGTCCGCCGACCATTCCGCGGCGGCCCAGCTCAACAAGAATATCGCGGGGATTCAGATGAAATTTTTCCGCCGCCCTGTAAGTATGGAGCAGGAAGCTGGAGTAAACACCGGCGTAACCGAGCATCAGGGAAGCCGTATTGACGACCTGCGGGCGCTGCATAATCGGCTCGACGATCTCCTCGGCGACGTCCATAATGCCGTACAGGTCAACGCCGGTATCGTATCCAAGGCGGTCAAGAACCGCACAGAGGACCTCGTTCTGCGTATTTCCGGCGCCCGCACCCAGCCCGCGGCAGGTGACATCGATATAGGAAGCGCCTTCCTCGACAGCCGCGACGGAGTTTGCGATGGAAAGGCCAAGGTTGTTGTGGGAATGGAAGCCGACCGGAATTCCAATGGAATTTTTCAGCGCGCTGATTCTTGCGCGGACGTCGTCCGGCACCATATGTCCGGCGGAATCCGCAAGGTTGATGTAGTCCGCTCCGCATTCCTCAAAAATCTTTGCCTGCTCGACGATTTTTTCCGGAGAAGCCATGTGGGACATCATCAAAAAACCCACCGCCGTCATACCGATGCTTTTCGCGTATTTGATATGCTGAATGGCGATATCCGCCTCAGTTACATGAGTGGCGACACGCACGGCCTGTGCCCCGTTGTCCTTTGCTTCCTGAAGGTCCTCAATGGTCCCGATGCCGGGAAGCAGCAAAACAGTCAGCTTTGCGTTTTTCACCACTTTGCTCGCGGCGCTGAGAAGCTTCATCTCCGGCACCTTGGACATCCCGTAATTGATGGAAGAGCCCGCGATGCCGTCGCCGTGGCTCAGTTCGATCAGGCTGACGCCCACCTTATCCAGTCCTCCGGCGATTGCGGTGGCCTGTTCTACCGTAAAGCTGTGGCTGACTGCATGGCTTCCGTCACGCAGTGTGGTATCTACAATCTTAATTTTCCTTTTTTCCATAGCGGTTAGTCCTCCCTGCTCAGCAGATTTTCTGCAACTTTTTCTGCAACGGCGGTTGCCGCCTGATTGATAATGTCGAGATTGCCGGAGTATTTCGGCAAAAAGTCGCCGGCGCCCTCAACCTGTACAATCACGGTAACCTTGTTCCCGTCGATCACCGGAGGAACACGAAGCTGATAGCCCGGCACATAGGCCTGAACCTTTTCCACATATTCGTACACGGAATCAATGATCTTTTTTTCATCGGGATTCTTTACGATGGAGTAAATGGTGTTCGTCATCATCAGGGCCGGATCTGCGGGGTTCAGAACGATAATCGCCTTGGCTTTGTCCGAGCCGCCGACGATTTCAAGCGCTTTTCTTGTCGTCTGTGTGAACTCGTCAATGTTTGCGCGGGTTCCGGGGCCCGCGCTCTTGGAAGAAAGGCACGCGACGATCTCGGTGTAGGAGGAGTCCGCTACCTTATCAATGGCATAGGCGATCGGAATCGTCGCCTGGCCGCCGCAGGTCACCATGTTGAAGTTATCGACATGGGCAAGATGTTCCAGGTTGACACAGGGAACCACATAGGGTCCCACCGCGGCCGGGGTCATATCCATTACGATCTTTCCGGCGGCCTTCAGGATCGGCGCGTTATGTAAATGCGCTTTTGCGCTTGTTGCGTCAAATACGATTTTGATATCCGGGTCCGCGGCGACCGCGTCAACGCCGTTCAGCGATGTTTTAAAGCCCAGCCCCGCGGCTCTTTTAATACCCTCGGACTCCACGATGCCGGCCATCATATGCATCTGCAGATGTTTGCTCTTCATAACCTTATACATCAGGTCGGACCCGATGTTGCCGGGGCCAATGATGCCTACCTTAATTTTCTCCATTTTGATTTCCTTTCAAGAATGTTATTTGAATTTGGCTGTCACACTGCCCATGCCGTAAAAGCTCACAGTAAAGCTGTCGCCTTTTGCAGCCGGTTGTGCGGCGGTCAATGCACCCGCCATTACAATATTTCCTTCTTTCAGTTCAATGTCGAAAGCAGAGAGTTTATTCGCCAGCCAGGCGACGGAGGCCGCGGGGTTGCCCAGGACCTCGGCACAGGTGCCGCTGTTCACAAGCTCGCCGTTCTTTTCCAGCGTCATTCCGGTCAGGCGCATATCCACATCGGCAATGGGAGTCATGCGGCCGCCGATGATGAATCTTGCGCTGGAGCCGTTGTCCGCAATGGTATCCGCAAGGGTAATCTTCCAGTCCTTGATTCGGCTGTCTACGATTTCAATCGCGGGAACCACATACTCCGTGGCATTGTATACGTCGGCGACGGTCACGCCGGGTCCGCGTAAAGTCTTTTTCAGACAGAAAGCGAGCTCGCCCTCGACCTTAGGCTGGATCAGTTCGTCAACGGGACAGGCTTCGCCCTCCAGCACCAGCATTTTATCGGTCAGATGGCCGTAATCCGGCTCGTTCACATGCAGAAGATTCTGCATGCCCTTGCTGGTAAGACCGATTTTCATACCGATGATTTTTTCACCCGCGCCAAGCTTTTTTGCCACATTTTCGAGCTGAACGGCGTAGGCATCTTCGACGGTCATATCGGGATTGGACGCTGTGGGCATCGCAATCTGACGGCGTTCTTTCTCTGCTTCCAATAAGTCCTGAGCAATTTTCTTGCGGTCCATAAATCTTACTCCTTTTTATGAATGATGATCGAATCCGTGGTGTTCATGGTGGAAAGGCTTTTTCATCAGCTTTTCCGCAAGCACCGCGGCGATTTTCTGAGCGGTTTCCTCTTTTCCGTCATGGTTTTTCAGGCATTCCAGCAATACGCCCGCCGCCAGCCGGACCTCGTCGTTCGGCCCGGGGAAGGACACCAGCATGGACGGCCCGACCGTTCCGACAGCAATACGCACCCCGTCCTTGACGTGGCGCCCGGTTCCCTGCTGAAATTTCACAATATAGGGCGTTGCCGCCTGCGGGTCGATTCTGAGCATGCTCTCGACTGATTTATCCTTGTCCTCGGCGCCGACCCCTCCGGTGGTGATAATCAGCCCGAACGCGCGCGAAACCGCATCGGACAGCTTATATTCCATGTCGTCCAGATCGTCTTCAATCACATCCCCTACGGTCACCTGGTAGCCCTCGGACTCCAGAAGTTCTTTCAGATAGGGGGTGTTCGTATCTTCAATCAGGTTCTGCTTCAGCTCAAAGCCGGTCGGGAAGATAATTGCCCGTTTGGCAATACGCTCCCTCATTTCATCCACCATTTGGTCGACCTTTCGGCTCATTCTGGTGGGATTCTCCCCTTCCAGGCAGATCAGGCCCAGAATTCCGTTGGAATGGATGCAGGAATCTTCGGTCAGATGCACGCCGTCCAGCTTCGCAAGCGCTTCCAGCAGCGCGCGCTCCTTTCCTACAATATTCTCAGTAGGAATATCGTTTTCCATAATGTCCAGCGTAATATGGTCAGGGCGCACGTCGACCACCAGCACCTTGCTGCTTTCCAGCCCAAGCACATCCGCCACGATCTGGGCGAGCAAGGTCAAATTCACATGATCGAGCTTGATGTGGTTGACCCAGAGCTCCGTCTTTTCCAGCAGGTTCAGACCCATCTTCAGAATCCCCTTTCCGTCTCAATTTTTTTGCAGCTCAACATCCATCTTGATATCCAGAAGCGGAGCGTCAACAATTTCTTTCCCAATGCAGAGCATATCTATTCCGTAATCAATGAATTTCGGAATATCCTCCAGCTTGACGCCACCCGCAAAAGCGATCTGAAGCTTTCCGCTCATTCCCATTTGCTCAATCTTTTTGGTACAGCGGACCACATCCTCCAGATTGCCCGTGTCTACCATCAGGATGCTGCAGCCGTTTTCCACAGCCTGCTTTGTTTCTTCTTCAATAGAATTTTCTTTACCCTTTATCTGAATCACCTTCGCCAGATCCCCGCAGCCGCGCACGCTTTCCAGTGCGGCGGGGATGGAGCCGAGCATACGGATATAGTTTTTATCGAGATAGACCATCGGCGTACTGCTGATGCGAAAGGAAGCTCCGCCCGCGACAATCGCCTGACGCACACCGTTCTTGATGGCAGGAGGCATCTTCTTCCACGAGCCGGACACAATCCGTATTTTCCCCTGTGCAAGCCGGACGGCTTTCTGAGAGGCCGTAGCGATACCGGAAAACTTAGAGAGCGTTCCAATCACCCTTTCTTCCGCCATTGCCATTATTTTCGGGGCAGCGATCACTTCGCCGATCGGCTCTCCCGCCTTTACGCTGTCCCCCTCGTGCAGAAACAGTCTGAGCTTCGCGCCGATCTCCCCGGTCAGCCGCTGTGCCTCCTCCGTGCCGGACAGGCATCCGTCACGCTCGGGAATCAGCAGAGCGCGAAATTCTTTGTCGGCAATTCCTTTGAATATCGTATCCCGGATATCTTCCATACTTTCCTCCATGTTCGTCATTAACGAACAGCGTTCATAATTATGAATTTAAGAATAGCATTCGCTGTTAACGAACGCCGTTCATTATATTTCTCAGAAAAATTTCATGCCGGGCTATTTATATCCCAGCCTTTGTGAAATCTGCAGCGCGCAGCCCTGCACATCCTTTGCAATGGAGGCGATATTTTCCATCGGCAGCCTTGCCGTAGGGGCAGACACACTGATCGCCGCAACCGGCTGATTTAAATGATTGAAAATAGGAGCAGCCACACAGCGCAGGCCCGTTTCGATTTCCTCGTTGTCGATCGCGTAACCGCAGGCGCGCACATGATTCATTTCCTGGCTCAAATCCTCCAGACAGGTAAGAGTATGCTCGGTATACTGCTCAAGATTCCCTTTCACAAACAGATGCCTGAGCGCCTCGTCGCCTAAAAATGCAAGGATCGCTTTTCCCACACCCGTGCAGTGCATCGGAGCCCGTTTACCCGTCTGAGAATAAACGATCATGGCACCGGGGGCGTCCACTTTATCAATATAAACGATTTCGTCCCCATAATGGGCGGCCAGATGAACCGTAGCGTTGTGCTTGCTGACCAGCTCTTCACAAAACGGCTTTGCTTCGTTGCGCAAATCCATGCGCTTATATACCAGACTGCCCAGTTCGAAAAGCTTTATGCCCAAACGATACCGTTTTGTCTGTACATTCTGTTCCAGATACCCTTTGCTGACCAATGTATTCACAAGCCCGTAAACGGTACTCTTGCTTAATTTCATCTGATCAGAAATTTCGGAAATTCCAAGCTCAACCAATTGTCCTTCAAAGCACTCCAAAATATCCAGTGCACGGACAACAGACTGTACAAAAACACCCGTTTCGCCTGTCATTGCAAAAATCCCTTTCTGTAAAACGTTAAAAGCGTAAATATTGTATATGAAAAAGCAAATTTTCAGATGGCTATATTTTAGAATAAGATTCAGGAAAAGTCAATTGAATTCTATAATACGGAATCAATTTCGTCAATAGCGAAACAATACACTCTGCTGTTTTGTTTAAAACCAACAAAATATTTCCAGATATTTTGTTCTGATAAAGAAACCATTATGATATCAATCGAAATAATTAACTATTGGTATAATCATACATAATAATACTTTATGTTATATGAAATAAAGCAGTAGCGAGTTCATCTTTTCTATTTACACAGAGAGGGAGCCGGTTCCATGGGAACCGGCTCCCTCTGATATCATTTACGAATCGAATGTCTCAGCCGCCAGCTGAAACCGGCCGACCTCATCGTGAAGAATCGCTGCCTGAGCGGAAAGCTCCTCGCTGGAAGCGGAGCTTTCCTGCGCGGTCGCGGCGTTTGTCTGTACCACCGCGGAAATCTGTTCGATGCCCTGGGTGATCTGAGCGATTGCCGCCGCCTGCTCCTGAGAAGCCTTATCGATTTCTTCAATGGAAATTTTGACCTGTTCGGAGGTTTCGGTCACCCGGCTCAGCTCCGCCGCCGTATTTTCCGCGGTCCGGGAGGCGTCCGCCACCGCCTCAATCGAAGCGTTGATCAGCAAGGATGTCCGCTTTGCCGCCTCGGCGGATTTTGCAGCCAGAACGCGGACCTCATCGGCGACAACGGCAAAGCCTTTCCCGGCTTCCCCCGCCCGCGCCGCCTCGATTGCCGCGTTGAGCGCCAGAATGTTCGTCTGGGAAGAAATATCCTCAATGGCCTTGATGATCTGGCCGATCTGGTCCGAGGACACCTTCATCTCGTTCATTGAGGAGAGCATCTGCCCCATGTGTCGGTTGCTTTCTTCAATACTGGAAACCGTCTGCACGACGTAATCCGTCGCCTGGCCGACGCTGGCTGCGTTGTGATTTACCTGCTCGGACACATTGACGATGGACTGGGACAGCTCCTCGATGGCGGCGGCCTGTTCCGACGCGCCCGAAGCCAGCGCCTGTGAAGCGTAGGATACCTGATCCGCTCCGGACTTCACCTGCTGAGAGGATTCGTTCATCGTTGACAGCGTCCGGTTCAAAGAGGTATAGATGGTCTGCAGGGACTCTTTGATCGGTATAAAATCCCCGATATATTCCTGCTCAACGGCGGAGGTGACGTCCCCCTGAGCGATTCTGAGCAAATGGTCGGTAATGTCCTGAACAATACTGCGCATCATGACGATCAGCTGTTCCGTCGCCTGAGTCAGCACGCCCGTTTCATCCTCCGTCATAACAACCGGCGAAGGTGGGGACTGAACGTCGCCTAAAGAAAGGCCGTGCAGCCGTTTGGTGACATTCTGGATCGGCCCGGTGATCTTTCCCGCCCACCGGTACATCAGCAGCATACCGGAAACGGCAAGGGCCGCGCTGACCAGAAGCAGAAGGAAAAGGGACCACATTTTCTGCTGGTTTTGGCTGGCCACCGCCTTGTTGATATCATCATAATAATTTCCCGTGCTGATATACCAGCCGTAGGGTTCAAATTTTTGGGTAAAGGCCCGTTTCTGAAAAGTTCCCTGCTCCCCGGGCTTGGTAAAATAAAACTCAGTATATCCGCCGCCCTCCTGATTGCCGGCAGCAATCACGTTGCGTATGTAATAATTGCCCGCCAGGTCCTTGGCGTCATAGCGCATGGTACCCTCATATTCCTTGTTCATATGCACCGCGCACAGCCCGTCGGCCTCGTCCGCCCAGAAATACCCTTCCCCGCTGTTATAGCGGGTATCCCGGACAATTGCCTTCGCATTGTCAAGCGCCTGCTGTTCCGTGATTTTCCCGTCCTGATAGCTTTTATAATTCGCGTCCAGAGCACTGACGATGTTTTCAACCGCGACCTTGATTTCCTTATCATACGCCTGTTTGGTGGCGGCAATGGAAAGATTGAACGCCCGGTCCATACAGAGATAGGAAATGCCGGACAGCACAACGATCAAACTAAGCAGCAGGCCTCCAATAAACAGGACCAATTTTCCTTTCAGGTGCAGCGAATGCTTTTTTATCATTTTGAAATCCCCTTTTCAGTCATTTCATGGATGTACAGCAATGAAAAAGCACTTTCCCGGATGCTTTTCCGTTGCCGTCGAGACAGTCATTTTTTCCATTATTTTTGAATTGTGTAAACGGATCAATTGATTCCGAAATTTATCTTTTTAAATGGAATCGACAAATTGCCATTATTTTCTATACTATACCATGAAATGCTTTCCCTGTTGTTAAATTGCAAGAATATTAATGTGAAATTTCTGCAATTTTCACAAAAAAAGAAGCCCATACTGCAGATCAGCCAAGCCTTCCGGCGTGGTCGATCTTTCCAGTACGGACTTCCTTCCGTGGGGCAAAAACATGGATTCAAGCCTGAAAGATTAAAAAAAGGATGTATCTGTTTATACTGCGAATGGAAAGGGAACGGAACATGGAAACTAGAGCAGCGTCTCGTAAAGCTTGGGAGACGGTTTCGGGATCACCGTTGTCTGCACCAGAAGCTCACACTGCTTTGTCGCAGCCTCCACGGCGGTGCGCACGGCCCCCACGTCTCCGGTCAGGACGACCACGCCCTTTCCGCCGATGGAATAGCCGATCTTGATTTCGACCAGCGTAACGTTCGCCGCTTTTGCCGCCACATCCCCGGCCGTTACCGCCGAAGCGATGGAATAGAACTCCAGCACGCCGATCGCCCCGGGATTTTCCACCTGGTTCGTCAGGCAGATCGCGGGAATCAGCTGGGAGTGGATGTTCGGGATCAGCAGGGTATCCACCAGATATTCTCCGGCGTACTTCTCCCCCACGGACATGGAAACCTTGACATCCCCGGTCGTCCCGCCGATCAGCACAATATACTTACCGGGGCAGACGGTGGACGCTTTCAGCAGGTCCACGTTCGCGGCCTTGATCATATAATCGCTTGTTTCAATTCCTCTGGCGATACTGGAAAATTCAATCATACCGATTGCCTTGCTCATGCTGCTCACTCCTCCCTGCTCCGACGGATGACCGCGCCGGTCCCGTCGATTTTTTCTATCACACCGTCAATGCTCGCGTGGATGTTCGCGGACAATCCGCCCTGCGCCGCTGCGGCCAGCAGCTCGCCCTTTGCAACGCGGTCATTGACCTGTTTGACCGGAGCAGCCGGTTTGCCGATATGCTGCTGGAAAGGAATGAACACCCTTTCCGGGGCAAGCTCACAGCATTCCTTTGCATGAAGCCGGTAATAGTCCATGATATTCAGCCGGGCCGCCAGCCTGCCGGTAGGCACCTGCCCGTACCGGGCGGCCTCGCTGGGAACGGGATTCCTGTTCTGCTCCACCTTGATGCCGCGTTCCCTGAGCTGGCCCTTCAGATAAATATTCACCTTCCGGGGAGACAGCCCCATAGGGCAGGAAAACATCTCGCAGACGCCGCATTCCGAGCAGTTCATCGCCGTTCCGAAGGCTTTCTTATATTCCTCGTTATCGGTGATAAAAGGTTCCCGGAACAGACTGCGCATGACAAGATGCGGCTTCATATTGTGACCGATCAGGTTCCGTGGACAAAGGCTCGTGCACATTCTGCACTGGACGCACGCGCTTTTGGCCTGAAGCCGGATGCGGTGGAGCGGCATGGTCGCCCGACGGATCAGATAATGATCCTTCGGCAGGACGATGATATTTCCCGTCGTCTTGGTAACGCTCAGCTCTTTAATCCGGACGGGGTCCGTAAACACCTTCCCCATCATGGGCCCGCCCAAAATAATGTCGTAATCGGAAACGGTCGGCTGCGCTTTATCAATACATTCGGTTACAGGAGTCCCCACCGGCACATGGAGAAGAACCGGTTCTCTGACCTCCCCCACAACGGACAGATATTTGTCCGTTACCGGCCTGCCCTGCAGCGCGTCGTAAATATTGAGCATCGTGCCCACATTGTCCACGACCGCTCCCACATCGAGGGGAATCCCCCGCTCCGGGACGGATTTTCCGCAGACCAGCTGCACCATCACCTGCTCGTCTCCGGCGGGATAAAAAGCGGGCATTTCAAACAGCTCGATCGGCGCTCCCGATTTTTCAATCGCGCTCCTGAGCGCGGCGATCTCCGCCGTATATTTTCTTTTCAGGGCAATTACCGTCCGCTTTGCGCCCAGATGGGCGGAGACGGCCTGCGCGGCCTCGACGATCCGGTCGGGATAAGTACGGGAGATATATTTGTCCGTCTCGATCAGCGGCTCGCACTCGGCGGCGTTGATGATAAAACAGTCCGCTTTCGCCGAAAGCTTCACATGGGTGGGAAAGCCCGCGCCGCCCGCGCCGACGACACCGGCGTCCTTAATCGCTTCTGTCAGATTCATGGTATCACCGTCCTAAATAAAACATTCCATACATGTTTTTCGTTATTCCCGGATGATCTGCATCCCGTTTACGCGGGCATAGTCCCAGGCTTCGGAAGAAATGATGCTGTCGGCCGCCACCCGCATGACAAGAATACTGTCGTTGTTCAGCAGTGCCAGATCCCTTGCCGTCACAATTTCCCGTCCCGTTCCGCCCGACCGTTTCCGCCGCGGACACGGCTGCACGGCAGGCGCCTCGGCGGACGCCGCGTCCGTCGTTTCGCCCAGCACGCTGTCCTCCAGCTGACTCAGCGGGCAGAAAATCACGCCAGATTCCTTCAGAAAATTGACCTTCTCCAGCATCATGTTGTAGTAAACCGCCGGGGCCGTCCTCTTATAATCGAACAGCTCGACTTCTTCCTCAACCGCGAAGACGGTCTTCCCTTTTAAAATAGCCTGAACCGCCGCTTTCGAGTACGGAGTGTCCTCCGTTCCGCCAGCGATCCGGACCAGCATATCGTTCGTCAGGTTGAAAAGGACGACCGCCGAAAATTCGTCCACGGAACAGCCGTATTCGCCCTTCAGGGCACATTCCGTCCGGTAGCGGGCCGTCAGCCGCCCGCTCTCCAGCATCCGGTGGCACCCGGTACTGTGGTCGTGCTTCTGCGTCAATATCAGAAGGCCGGGCTTTGTATGGTTTCCCCCCTGCATCTCCATAGCTCCTCCTATCCTCTACCTGCTTTCGCAATTCATCGCGATACCCGCCGGAGTGATCAGGAACGGATAATGGGGTTTGATCGTCTGAATTCCCGTTTCCTTCTCAAACACCTTTTCAATATCCGTCATGCAGCAGGTACCACCGCAGAGATAGATTGCCTGTGTATCGTCTTTTTTGATGTATTTCCTGACAATCGCCGCCATTTTTTCAAGGACAGCCTTGATCACCGGGAAAATTTCACGGTGGCGCGCGTAATCCAGCTTGATTTGCTCGGCTTCTTCAAAGGAAATGTGCATATTTCCCGCCAGAACCAGCGTCAGATGGGTTCCCCCCGTCGGTTCGTCCTCGATTTCGGCCACCTTGCCGTCCTTGAAGATGGCAAGCCCGGTCGTCCCGCCGCCGATATCCACGACAACGCCGTCGCTGATCTGAAAAACGGAATTTGCCGCCGTCGGCTCATCCAGCACGTTGACCACCTCCAGCCCCGCGCCCTCCGCCACATAAATGTGGGTTTTGGTGCTGGACTGAGTCCCCGCGGGCATAGCGATCGCGCAGTGGGTTAGTTCCCTGCCCAGGCGTTCCTCGAGCTTCGCTTTCAGCTCCTTGACGATGCGCTGCGCTCCGAGATAATCCACGACCACGCCGTCCCTCAGGACGCGCGCCGCCTTTTTTTCACACGCGACGGGATTGTTATCCTCATCCAAAACGACGAGGACGATGTATGCGGTGCCAAGGTCGACGCCGACCTTCAATTTATCGCCGACGGGCTGAAAGGTTTTGGTCTCGGACTCCTCCACCCGCGCCATATAGCTGTCCACTCTGTCTAAATCCATCATATACAGGCCGCCTTTCCGCTTTTTCATGCTTCTCATTTAAAACCGCTCTTGCCGGTCAGACTCCTGAAAACAATCAACATCACACAGCGGAACAGGTTTCCTTTGCGGTTGGGGGCCGCAGCATAACCGAACGCCGCGGCCCCCAACGGATTCTATCTGTGATTTGTTTGCCTGAGACTAATCCCGCGTCAGCATATTTTAAATTCCGTGTTGGGTTGTGATTGATGAGAGTGTCGAAAAACTGTCAGGCGTCGAGAAATCGTGCAGCCAGCGCAGTAAGCAAACTTGTTTTACCGTTTTGCGGCCACGCGACTTTATCGACAGCCTGATTTATAATCCTTTGGAAAAATCTCTGATGTGGAACGCGTCCGACAAAACGCATCTGCGCTTTCTGCAGAAGGATTTCGCGCTGGTCAGGCCCTCGCCGGTCGGCCCCGCGATGGTAAAGGTGGTATGTCCCTCGCCGCCGACGCCGATACCCGCGTAGGACGGGGCGTTCTTGACAAAGATGGTGGTCTGCAAGAGCTTTGCCATCTTGGTCAGCTTATCGACATTTTTGGAGTGCATCATGGCGGTGTGGCGGTTGCCTCTTTCCGCGATCAGTGCAAGGTCGATCGCCTCGTCTACGTTTCTCGTCCGGACGATCGGCAGAATCGGCATCATCAGTTCCTCCATCACGAACGGATGGTCCTTCGGCGTTTCCATGATGATGACCTTGACCTCCGGCCCGGCCTGAATCCCGATTTTATCAAGGATATAAACGGCGCTCTTGCCGACAAAGGACGTTTTCGGCCCGCCGCCTTCCTTCCTGACCAGATCGGCAAGCTTCTGAATCACGGCGGGATCGGTAACCTGATAGGCGCCGTTTTCCTTCATGCTGCGGATCAGCTCATCGGTGATCCGGTCGACCGCAATGACCTCTTTCTCCGCGATGCAGGGAAGGTTGTTGTCAAAGCTGCAGCCGTTGACAATATCGATCGCCGCTTTTTTGATGTCCGCTGTTTCGTCGACCACGACGGGTGGATTTCCCGCGCCGGCCCCGATGGCCTTTTTCCCGGTGGACATGACAAGCTTGACGATTCCCGGGCCGCCTGTGGCGACCAGCATTCTGATTTTCGGATGCTTCATCATAACGTTGGTATTTTCAATGGACGGCTCCATGACGGTAACGATCAAGTTCTTCGGCGCGCCGGCTTCTTCCAGCGCCCTGTTGATCATGGTGACCAGCCTGATGGTAACGTCTTTTGCCCGCGGGTGCGGGCTGAACACAATCGAATTCCCCGCCGCAAGCATCCCAATGGAGTTGCAGATAATGGTTTCCGTCGGGTTGGTCGCGGGCGTGATCGCGCCGATGACCCCGAACGGGCAATATTCCACGAGGGTAAGGCCGTCGTCTCCGGACAGGGCCGTTGTTTCCAAATCCTCAATGCCGGGTGATTTTTCCGCGGCAAGCCTGTTTTTGATTAATTTGTGTGGGTAATTCCCCATTCCGGTTTCTTCCACGGCCAGCCGGGAGATCAGTTCCAGATTTTCCTGTTTCAGGACCACGTCCCGCAGGGTCTGGACATATTTCTGCCTTTCGGCCATCGAACAGAACAAGTACTGCTTTTGGGCAATATCACAGGCGTCGATCGCCTCTTCCATGGTATTGAAAATCCCGTAAGCTCCGCCCTTTTCTTCCTTTTTGATTTCGGCAGCGGCGGTTTTTTCCGCTTTGCCCGCGTCAATTTCGTTCAGTACCTGTTTGACCATTTTTTCAATTAAATTCGCATCTATATCCATCGATTTTCCACCCCTTATTCATCAATAGCACAATATAGGACATCTGCCCTGCTCCATCCGCTTATGCGCGGGGGTTCGGCGCTTTGATCTTCCGCAGAATGACAAAGTCGTCGTTCTTTAACGCGCACGCGTTTGCCTCATCCAAATCCACATGCATTTCCAGCGAGGATTTCTCGGAAACCCGCACAAGGACATTCCCAAGAACGCATCTGCGCTCCCCGCAGGTCTCCACCTCCACGATCTCCTTATCCTTTACGCCCATTTTCGCCGCCTGCCCGGGGGTCATATGGACGTGCCTGAGCGCCACAATGGTGCCGCAGGGCAGCGTAATGCTCCCTTTCGGCCCAATCAGCTCCAGTCCCGGCGTATGGTCCAGCCTTCCCGATTCCCTGATCGGGGCCCTGACCCCCAGACGGAATCCGTCGGCCAGGGAAATTTCGACCTGACTCGCTTTTCTCAGCGGTCCCAAAATACGCACATTCTGAAATTCACCCTTCGGTCCGCGGATATTGACCGTTTCTTTCGCCGCAAACTGACCGGGCTGCTTCAGCGTTTTCATATGCGTCAGCTGGTAACCCGGGCCGAATAATTTTTCCAGATCGCTTTGGTTCAGATGCACATGGCGGTTTGACACGCCAACCGGAATTTTGCAGTTTTCCAGATTCTGAATCTTTTCAACGACCAGTTTTGCAATTGTTTCAAGGACATCCGTTTGCATCTCTGTATCAGCCACCTTCTGCTTGATCTGACGGTTTCTGTTCAATCCCGGCCTACCGGCCTTCGGTTGATTCGGTTGGGCGGAACATATTTCATCATAGGGGAAGCCTCCTTTGGAATGATTGTTCACAAAATAGAAATCGACTCTTCGGTTCAATTACAAATCAGCCTTGCGGCCGATTGAATTGCTTTTTCCTGCAGCAGCTGCACTTTGTCAAGCTTTTCCCACTGAAAATCCTGATCCTCACGGCCAAAGTGCCCGTACGCCGCGGTCTTTAAAAACTGGGGTTTCCGAAGCTTCAGCTGCTCCAAAATATCGGCTACGGAAAAGGAGAAGGTCTCCCTGACTGCGGAATCAATATATTTCTTTTTGATCCGCTCCGTGCCGAACGTGTTGATGGTGACGGCAACGGGATCGGCCATGCCGATCGCGTAGGCCAGCGCCACTTCGCATCTTCTGGCCAGCTTTGCCGCGACGATATTTTTCGCCGCGTAGCGGGCCATATAGGCCGCCGAACGGTCCACCTTTGTCGGGTCCTTTCCGGAAAAGGCGCCGCCGCCGTGCTTGCCGACCCCGCCGTAGGTGTCGACCATGATCTTGCGGCCGGTCAGCCCTACGTCCGCCGCCGGGCCGCCGATGACAAAGCGGCCGGTCTGATTAATGTAGATTTTGGTTTCGCTGTTCATCCATTTGGGGTCTACCTCGCTCCGGATGACTTTATGTAAAATGGTGTTGTAGACGGTTTCATGGTCGACGTCCGCCTCGTGCTGCGCGGACACGACGATCCCGGTAAGACAGAGGGGTTCCCCCTCTGCGCTGTATTTCATGGTTACCTGGCTTTTTCCGTCCGGGTACAGCCAGGGAACGGTTCCGTCCTTTCGGACCTGCGCAAGCTTCATGACCAGCCGGTGCGCCAGATCGATGGTCACCGGCATGTAGTGCTCCGTTTCGTCACACGCGTAGCCGAACATCATCCCCTGATCCCCCGCGCCGAAAACTTTCTTTCCGCAATCCGCCGTCCGTGAAGCGTCCACTCCCCGGGCGATATCCGGCGACTGGGAAGTGATGTTGGTCAGGATGACGGCGTTTTGGCAGTCAAAGCCGGTGCAGGGACGCGTGTAGCCGATCTTTTTCACGATTTCCCTTGCGACGCCGGGAACGTCCACCTTTGCTTTGGACGTTACCTCGCCCGCAATCATAACCGTGCCGGGTGAAATCATGGTCTCCAAAGCTACCCGGGACTCCGGGTCCTTCGCCAGATACGCATCCAATATCCCATCTGAAATCTGATCGCATATTTTGTCCGGATGCCCTTCCGTGACAGATTCCGATGTTACCAAATACTCATCCATTCTCTCTTCCCTACCTTGATTTCAAAGCGTTGTCCTGTTCCAGCGCCAGTGATTTCTTATACTGGAACACGGTCACATGCTCATATTTTTTAAAGACTTTGCTGAAATAGCTGCTCTCGTTATAGCCAAGGCGGAACGCAACGTCGATAATGTTTAGGTCGGTAAAGGAAAAATACCCTTTTGCGATGGTCAGTTTCCGCATATGCAGATATTCAATGACGCTTACCCCCATCTGCTGCATAAAGATGCGGCTCAGGTACCCCTGACTGATATTGCAGTGGTCCACAATTTGATTCAGGCCGATATCCTTCTTGATGTTTTCATCAATGTAGCGGAACACGGATTCCAGCACCTTGTACTTTTTAATGCTGACCTGCTGGAAAATGTAATTCATGACATTGAACAGCCAGAATTCCAGGCTCTTTTTTTCGGAGAGCAGAACCTCCGTCATCGGGAACAGTTCTTCGCATTTTGTCTGCCCCTCATTCAGCCAGTCCAGCATGCTCATCAGGCTCTGTCCCAGCTTCATAAACGTGGCTTTCAGCTGTTCGGTGTCACTGCCCGTATCGGAGTAAATTTCATTCACGATCTGCGGAATCTGGTAGTACATTTTTTTGAAATCTTTTTCTTTGAGGATGGAGAAAAGGGAGTCCGTCTGCTTTCCGTATTTTTTATGGGATTCCGAGTAGCCGTCCAGCAAGCTCTTAATGAGGGTCCCGGTAACCGGCTTTGAAATATATTCCCGGACCTCCGCTTTCAAAGCCTCGCGCGCAAACTCAAAATTGTTATAGGCGGAAACAATATAAATTGTGATGTTGTGGTTGTTCGTATAAATCTGTTTGCTCGCTTCGATCCCGGAGATTCCCGGCATCATAATATCCATAAATACAATATCGATTTTTTCCGTTTTGCAAACCTCTACGGCGTCCTCTCCATTGGCAACAGTGCGCACGACAGTAAAGCCACTCACGTCGGATACCATGATCCGCATGGCTTCTCTCATCAGTTCTTCATCATCAGCAATCATTACCCGATACATTTACAGTACCTTTTCATCAAAGTTTTTTGGATATTTAATCAGACACTTTGTTCCGCTTTTCTCGCTGTATTGCATAACAACGTCGTACTGCGGGCCAAAGGAACTGACCAGCCTCTGTCTGATACTGGAGATCCCCGTTTCTATGGTATCTCCTTCGTAACCGCCTTCTTTATACGATTTGAACCTCTGCGAAATTTTTTCCTCGTTCAGTCCCAGACCGCTGTCCTCTATGGAAATGACCACGTCGCTGTCCATATAGGAAACCGAGATGCGCACGGTGCCGCCTTCCCGCTTCTGGTCAATTCCGTAAAAAACCGCCTTTTCCACAAAGGGAAGAACAATAACTTTCGGGATCCGCTGCATATGTATATTTTCCGCAATATCAATGGAATAGTTCAGCCGCTCTCCCAGCCGGACCTTCTGTATTTTCAGATACCGTTCAATATTTTCCATTTCATCCGCTACGGAGATGGAATTTTTGGTATTGATAAGGTTATACCGTAAGAACTCCGCAAACAGCGTCACCATTTCATTGGTCTTTGGGGCGCTTTCAATGACCGCCAGATTGGAAATGGAGTTCAGGCACCGGAATAAAAAGGAGGGATTCATCTGTGACTGCAGCGCGCTCAGCTCGGCGTTCTTCAGGCTGTACTCCAGCTCCATTCTCTTTCGCTTCTCGCTCAAGCTTTCCATTTCCTTGTTCAAAGATTCCTTGAGCATCAGCCTTGACAGTTCCTTTTCGCCAAGCTGATTGACAATCAGAGAAATCATGTCCGCTATATTGACAAACTGCTGGTAAGACATTTCCTGTATTTCATTGAACAGGTCGCTCTTGCTGACTTTATAGTCCTCCGCGTGGTGCATCACGGTTTCCAGCCTGCATACACTCGGAGGGGCGTCGCTGCACCTTTTCTGCCCCCCGATAAAGCCTCCGAGGTAGTGCCCCCGGACGATAATCGGGATGGCGACCTCCATCAGCCCGCAGGGACAGAAATACACCGAAGTTTTCTGTGTCACCGCGGCCTGGATCGCGCCGAACGCATCGGAGGACCAGCAAAGGCGTTTTTCTCCTTCATTCCTCCTGATTTCACGGCAAAATTTGGTGAAAGAGGTCATTTCCGTGACCGGTTCCCCCTTAAAATCCACCGTGACAAACGCCAGGCCCGTCGCTTTGGAAATTTTTTCCTGGATATCTTCTAGCTTCTCTTTCCCAAAAAGATGGTTGATATCGAAATTGTTGAACACACTGTCTTCATCCTGCACCAAATCTTTAATTTTGGTATTTAAGAACTCATCCATGAAAGCAACCTCCTAAATCAAGAATATACTACTCTAATATACCACACTGCCCATATTATATAATATATTCTTTGACTTGGGGGATTTTTAGTGTATTTTTTTCAATAATGTTTCGACATCCTGCACTGTTATTCCCCTTGGGTTCATTGGAGTACATCCGTCCTGCACCGCATTTTGGGCCACATAATGGACATATTGGTCGAAAGTTTCTTGCGATACACCGCACTCGCTGAGGGTGAGCGGCATATTCATCAGCTTTTTCAGGGAAGTGATGCAGGCGAGAAGAACCGCTACGGCAAGCTTGGGGTCTGCGCTTCTTTCCACCATACCCGTCCGGTAGGCCATCTGCGCATATTTGGCAGCGACCCGGTCGTCCAGGCTGTTGAACAGAATCACTTCATTGAGCAGAAGGGCGTTTGCAAGCCCGTGCGTAATATGGAAGGTTCCCCCCACCTGATGCGCGATGCTGTGGCTCATGCCAAGTCCCGCGATGCTGAACGCGATGCCCGCCAGGCTGGAAGCCAGAAGCATTTCCACCCTTGCCTGCTCGTCGTCGCCGTGACGGTAGCACTGCAGGAGCGATCTCATAATCAACTCCACGGCTTTTTCGGCCATTGCGTCCGTGTAAACGCTGGCTCCCTTTGCCACATAGGCCTCCATCGCGTGGGTCATAACGTCCATGCCGGTGTTCGCCGTAATTTCCGGCGGAAGCGACAGCGTCAGCTTTGCGTCGAGAATCGCTTCGTCGGGATAGATGCTGTCGTCGAAAAAGATATGTTTTTTCTTGGTTTCGTGGTCCACCACGACCGTTGCTGCCGTTACCTCCGAGCCCGTTCCGCTTGTGGTCGGAATCGCGATCAACGGTACGCCGGCGGCAAGCTTCATCTCCCGCGCAAAATAGAGGATTCCCTTCGCGGTGTCAATAGCGGAGCCTCCGCCGAATGCGATCATGACCTCGGGCCGGAACTGTTTCAAAATCGCGACCCCTTTCCCGATGACGGTCAGGGGCGTATCGGGCAGAACCCCGTTAAATAGTTTTACCTCGTTGCTGTTGTCGATTACCTCCAGTACTTTCCGGATGCTCCCGTTTTCAATCAGGAACCGGTCGCAGATGATCCAGATTCTTTTTCCCGTGATGTCCGCGAGATGTTCCAGCGAGTTTTCCCCGTAATAAATCTTGGTTCTCAGATAGATACGTTCCAATTTCATCCCCGCTTTCTAACGAATGGTAAAGGCGTCCATCAGCGTGCATCTTCTCCTTCTTGCGAAATGCCTTGCGGTCGTGGTTCCCTCCCCGGTGATCGTCGCAATGGTAAAGCTGGTGTCACCCTCCCCATTGTACCCAATCCCGGCCAGAGAAGAGCCGTTTTTCACGAAGACGGAGGTCTGCATTTTCTTTGCCGCCCGGTTCAGCCGTTCAATGGACTGGGAGTGGATGGTCGCGGTATGGCGGAACCCCTGTTCGATTTCAAAGGCGGTTTCCAGCGCTTCGTCGAAGTCGGCCACCCTGACAAGGGGGACGACCGGCATCAGCATTTCCAGCGTAACGAACGGATGATGCTGAATGGTGTCGACCACGATCAGCCGGACGGTTTCACTGCAGGGGATTTTGGCCGCCTTTAAAATTTCATTGGCGCTTTTGCCTTCAAACGCTTTGTTGATGCCCATGTCCTGTGTGACGGTCACGGAGGTCAGCTTCAGCATGTCTTCCTCGTTATGGATATAGTAAACGTTGTTTTTCTTGAGCTCTTCCACAAATTCATCCGCGGCGGCCGCGACAATCACGATGCTTTTTTCCGAGATGCACATGACGTTGTTGTCGAAGGAAGCACCCTCGACGATGTCCCTTGCCGCCTGCTTTAGATCAGCCGTTTCGTCGACGATGGCGGTCGGATTCCCCGGCCCCGCGCCGATCACTTTTTTGCCGCTGGCAAGCGCCTCTCTCAAAACGCCGCTGCCGCCCGTAGTCACCACCATGGAGATATCGGGATGCGTCATCAGCTCGCGAGTCACCGCCATGGAGGTATCCCCCAGCGTGACGACCAGATTGTCGATGCCGCAGGTATCCCGGATGGCGACGTTGATCATTTCCGTGACAAACTGGGAAACCTTGATGGCTCTGGGATGCGGGACATGCACGACGGCATTTCCCGCGGCGAGCAGGCCGATGGTATTGTTAATGAGTGTGGCGCACGGATTGGTGCAGGGATGCACGGCGCAGACGACGCCGTAGGAGGACAGTTCATACAGGGTCATCCCGCTGTCTCCCGTTTTCACCTCGGTGATCAGATCCTCTACGCCGGGTGTTTTCCGGATGGCCAGAAGGAGCTTTTTGACCTTATCCTCCACATTGCCCATTCCGGTTTCTTCCGCCGTCATTTCAGCGATTACATTCACCAGCGGCAAAAGCTCTTCTTTGATCGCATCGATGACTTCCTGACGTTCATTCAGCGTAAGCCTGGAATACTGGGTGTAGGCTCCCTGCGCTACCGCGACGGCGTCATTTACCGAACGGAAGACCCCGCTTCTCACCATATCGCTGCAGGTCAGGTATTTCTTCACCAGTTCTCCAATTTGCGCAGTATTCATCTTAACCTCTCCTTCGCCTGATTTCTCAGGCTTTCAGTTAAATAAATTCAGGATATGACACTGCCTGTTTCTAAATATCCATCGTATCAATAATTCCTACAATGGCCATGTCAACGGAGACATTATGCTTTTGAACACGCACGGCCGACCCGGAGCAGACCAGGACATACTCCCCGATGCCCGCCCCCACATAATCGGCGGCAACCTCTTCGGAGCCGATGTTGCGCTTCTGGGAATCAATTTTCTGAATAATCATCAGCTTGAAACCGACCAGAGATTCTTCCTTCCGCGTCGCAACAACATTGCCCACCACTTTTGCCATATAAATGGTAATCACAATCCTTTCCTGACCTTAGTTCTTAAGGATTATTTCTCTTTTTTGGCCCTCGGCTTTCTGGGAGTCTGTTTGGCGGTCCCCTTTTCTTTCACTACCGTGTTTTTGGGGCCGGTGCTTCCCGCTGCAGCGGATTTTCCCCTCCCCGTTCTGCCGGACGGTTTGGCTTTGGCATCCGGCTGGGAAACGGCCGGTTCGTCCGCTGCGGAAACAGCAGGCGGATCCTGCGGCTTTTCTTCCTTTGCCGGGAATTCAGCAGGGGCTTCCCATTCCGTCTTTGCCTGCGTCTGAATCGTTTCCGGCACCGGCGCGGGGATTTCCTGTTCCGGGACAACCGCTTCCGGTTCGGGCAGAGGGACTTCTTCCACGGACAAAACCGTTTCCGGCTCCGTCAGAACAGCTTCCTGTGCGGGAACTGCAGCCTCTTCCTGTGCGGGCTCCGGCGGGACAGGTTCTTCTGTCTGCGGTACGGCGGGCTCCCCGAGAGGCTCTTCTGGCTTCTCTTCCGGAATTTCCGGCGCTGCAGAAACTTCCGGCTCCGGCTCCGGTTCGGGCTCCGGCGTCTTCGGCGCGGGAGGTTCCGGATGATCCGGCGGTGTTGTTCCGTCCTCTTTTTTCTCAGTCTGACAAAATACTCTTTCAACGCTGTCCGCAGGTCTGGGAATCACTTTGGAAGAAATATAGTGCTGGAAGGTCTCGCCGACTTGCTTGCCCGCGCTGACGGCGGCATTTACGGCTGCCACATCGCCCGTGATCTTCACGGTAATCCAGCCGTGCCCTCTTGCTTTTTCGATCTGGATAATCGTCACGTCCGCTGTTTTCACCATGGTGTCCGCTACCAGAACGGCCGTTGCCAGTCCCCGTATTTCTATTAACCCCAATGCGTTTTTCATTTTGTCACCTTACTTCTTTTTTTCTTCTGAAAATATATAAAATGTAAACAAAATCAAATTTGATTACCTGATTTTCCGCTTTTCAAATTACTGTCCGACGATTTCAATGCCCAGCCGGGACGCTTTCTCCTCCGCCAGAGCGGTCAGAAGATCACCCGGGCGCAGCACAATCCGTCCTTCCTGCGCAAACCTGTCGATATCGCCTTCCGTAATCACTTTCCGCCCGCTGTCCGCGCGCGGCGTCAGCTGGACTCGTGTGATTCCGGGATTTCCGGGAACCGGTTTTCCGTCAAAAAGTTCCTCTTTGATTTCAATGCCGTACTGAGCGATGATTTTGTAATATTCCCGTATTCTGGCGGCATACGCCGCGGGTTCCTTCCTCGTAAGCGATTCCAGACCCGATTTCAGCAGCACGATTTTCTGCCCGTTCGCCATGCAGCTCTGTACCCATTTTGTCTCGAAGGTATCGCCGATGCACAGCGCGGTTTTGACTACAAGCTCTCTCGAAGCGGCCGGGAAAACGGTCGGACCGTCCGGCAGCTTTGCCAGATCGGCTTCCTCCTGCCTGAGAATGGTGCCGCAGCCTTCGCATTCCCTGAGCTTTTTCATGTGGTAGTCGTTTGTCATGGAAGGGGGAATCACCGTAACGACCCGGTATTCGCGCCGGTCCCTCAGCTTTTCAAAAAAGGAACGGTATTCCTCTCTCCATCCTTCGGTAAGGATGACATACAGTTTCTGTTCGGGTACGGAGGAATTGGGCAACAAATTTTCGGCCTGCATTTTCTGTATCACCTTCAGGATGATCTGATACAGATTGTTTTCATTGATTTCCACGGTACCCCTCCTTTGCTTTCCAGAGCTTTTGATCCTGACTAATGAAAAGGCGGTCATGATAGGAAGGAATCAGGGAAGAGCATTCCCCGACCCTTCCGTACCATTAACGCCCTACACCGTCACGTGTGGAAGAAGAATTGAGTGGTGATGAATTAGTCCATATGAGGGATAATTTTCTCAGTGTCCGAATGAGGACGGGGAATGACGTGGATGGAGACCACTTCGCCGACCATTTTGGCGGAAGCCGCTCCGGCGTCCGTCGCGGCCTTGACGGCCCCGACGTCTCCGCGTACCATTACCGTTACCAGTCCGGAACCGATCTTTTCGTAGCCGACCAGGGTGACGTTTGCCGCCTTGACCATGGCATCGGCTGCTTCAATTGCCGGTACGAGTCCATGTGTTTCGATCATACCCAGTGCATCAGAGTTCATGTGTAAACCTCCTTCATTGTAGCGTTAGTGTTAAATATATGGATGAGTGGTTGATTTTGGCTCGGAGCCCAACGCGCCAAGCAGCTTCAGACCGACATCTCTGGCCGCTCTGACCGCCTGCCGTACGGCGCCGGAATCTCCCGTAAAGATAAGGATCACTTCGTTCGAGTAGCTGGTCCCGCCGTTGCCCGGAGAGCTGTAGCAGACCACGTCCACACTCGCCGCCTTCACGGCCACATCCGCCAGAACCGTGCCGATCGCGGCAGGGCCCGCGCAGGTCATGCCGAACGCTTTGCCCAGAGGAGAGCCGAACGCCTTTTCAAGGCACTGGCTGGCTCTTGCCGAATACTGGAATTCCAGATGTCCGGCATCATTCCCGTAAACATCGCCAAAGTATTTCGGAAGGCTGGCCAGGGCGATTTCCACCGCTCTTCTCGCATCCGAAACATCCTCCGCTCCGATATAGATCAAGTCGCCGTGACCGGCCCCGCCCTTCGTATCTCTGGGCAGTTCGATCGTGATCACTTCCGTGTTGGTTGCTTTGACGGCGTCATCCACCGCCATGATCTGCGGGCCTGCCCCCGTTCTGCCGCCGATAATCCCGATTGAACGGTATTTACCGAGCTTCATCACATCGACAAGCATCGGGTCCACGCTGGCGATGACCAATCCGATCGTATCGCCTACAGAGGTACCCACAAATTCTGTCACTCCCAGTGAACTGCAAGGTGTGCCGGTTTCCGCTGCTTTTTCCTCAGGTTTTATTTTCAGTTCATCGGCAACCTGCTGCACTACCTTATTGATTAATTGCTGGTCCATTGCCTATCCTCCGTTTCATTGAATTTTTTTAACCACCGATAATACATTCGAAGCCCTGCTCTTCAACCACGCTTTTTAATGCCTGTATCCTGTCAGGAGTCAGTGTCTTCACGTCCTTCATCAGATAGTCCCTGCCCAAAAGCTCGTATTTGTTTTCCCCGTAGGTGTGATACGGAAGCAAATGGATTGTCTTGATATTGTGTAATGTTTTCGCAAACCTGCTGATTGCAAGAATGTCCTCTTCCGTGGCGTTTACCCCGGGGATGGTGGGGACCCGGATCACTGTCTGCGTGATTTCGGACACCCTGACGGCGTTTTTCAGTATCAGCTCGTTGCTTACCCCCGTGTATTTTTTATGTGCCTCAGGATTCATTGATTTGATATCCATCAGGGCCAAATCCACATAGGGAAGCACCTTTTCAACCGCTTCGCCGTCCGCATACGCAGTCGTTTCGATTGCCGTATGCCATCCCTGCTCCTTGCAGGCCCTGAGCAGTTCCATTGTAAAATCGGACTGCACCAGGGGTTCCCCGCCTGAAACGGTGATTCCGCCGCCGGAGCGCCGGTAGGTCGTCGCGTCCTTTCTCAGCTCCTGCACCACCTGCTGCACGGTCATCCCGGCGCCTTTCAGCACCAGCGCGCCCGTGGGGCAGACATTGGCGCATTCTCCGCACCCAATACAAAGCTCCCTGTTGATCAGGCCCTTGTTGTTTGGATCGATCGCTCCCTGCCTGCAGGCTTTGATACATTTTCCACAATGAATACAACGCATTTTCTGATAAGTAATCACCGGTTTCAGCTTTTGGGATTCAGGATTACAGCACCATTGGCATGACAAAGGACATCCTTTTAAAAATACGATCGTGCGAATACCAGGACCATCATGTACGGAAAACCTCTGTATGTCGAAGACAAGTCCCGATGCGCTATAATTGATAGAATCCACCACCTACAACTCCCTTAGTTACATTTCATCAGCGCATGGAGCAATATCATCGCAATCAGAAGGTCTGCTCCGTGCGGCTGATGATATCGTCCTGCACTTCTTTTGCCAGCACGACAAACTGTGCGCTGTATCCGGCAACGCGTACTACCAGGTCCTTATACTGGTCGGGGTTTTTCTGGGCGGCTAGCAGGGTATCCCTGTCGACAACGTTGAACTGCACATGCATGCCTTTGTGGTCGAAGTAGCTTCTGACAACGGAGGCGAAGTTCTGCAGCCCCGTGTCCCCGGCGAGTGCGGAGGGCAGGAATTTCTGGTTCAGCAGTGTTCCGTTCGACGCGATAAAGTGATCCAGCTTGGCGACGGAATTCAGCGCCGCGGTGGGTCCCTTTACGTCCTTGCCCTGTCTGGGCGATACGCCGTCCGCCAAAGGCTGCTTTGCGAGTCTGCCATCCGGCAGCGCGCCGACGTCTTTACCGAACAGCACGTTGGCCGATACCGGGTATACGCCCGCCTGGAACTGGCCGCCGCGCGGATTGGTGTACTTCTGAACCTCTTCGCAGTAGATTCTGGCGATCTTGCGGGAAACCATATCGACTTCGTCAATATCGTTTCCGAAGCATTCTGTGTTGTCCATCAGCCGGAAAATATTCTCATAGTCGCCGCTGCCGGAGGAAGCTGCGCAGGTATCCTTTACGCCGCACATCTTCTGCAGGTCGGCCATATCGATATTGCTGGAATTGCCGAGGACCTTCCTGACGGCCTCATAGATCTTCTGCTCCGTAAGGGCATCCGCCGTGCTGCTGCAGGGATCCGCTCCAAAGGTTTTTTCGCCGACCGGACGGCCGAAGTTCGCGTCCACAGCTTCTTTCAGCTGGGCGGCGGTGATATCTCTGTCGCGGAACACGTGCTTATCCATCGCATAGACGGAGTCGCCGGAATCAGCGATACCAAACGCCTGCGGGCCGGTGAAGTTGTAAATAGCTCCGCCTTCCTGTACGGACCTGCCGCGCTTGATGCAGTCGTCAACCATAGCCGACTGGAACGGGAGTGGGCATCTTTCCGCATGGGCCAGGTCGACGCAGTTGTCGGCTTCCGCCAGATGCCTTACGAAGTAAGCCATTTCCTTCTTGAATGCATCGTAGAACTCGTCGATGGATTTCCACTGGCTCATATCCGGGACGACCGGGCCGAGCTGTTTGTCGCCGGCCTTGCCGCCGTGGATGGTGATATCCAGAACCTTGGCGACATTGAAGAACGCGGCGTCGTGCCAGCCCTCGGTCTTGTGCGGGCACTGCGGCTCCACACAGCCGATGATGCAGTAGTTGCGGGCGTCTTCCAGGGATACGCCCCTGTTTTCAAGCGCCGGAATAATCACTTCGTCATTGTACATTGCGGGGAAGCCCAGCCCGAGACGGGCAAGCTCGCAGGCCCTGTAGAGGAATTCGTCCGGAGTTCCCTGCCACACGCGGATGGAGAAGGAAGGCGCCGGCAGCTTTGTTTGTGCGCACGCCTCCATCATCATGTAGGAAACGTCATTGGTGGAATCCAGCCCGTCCTCCGTCTGGCCGCCTGCGCCGATGTTCTGGAACACCGCGTAGCCTGCGAACGCCTGAGCGGAAATTTCGTCGCGGGTCTTGTTGACGTCGTTGAGCTTGATCCAGATACAGTCGACCAGTTCCTGCGCGAACTCCTTCGAGATATTCTTATCTGCGGCAAGATACGGATACATATACATGTCGAAGCGGCCCGGGGAAATGGAGTGTCCGCTGGACTCGATCTGCATCATGCTCTGGATAAACCAGAAGGACTGGCAGGCCTCATAGAAATTGCGGGCGCCGTTTTCCGGCACTCTGTCGCAGTTGGCGGCGATCTGCAGAAGCTCGGCCTTTCTTGTGGAATTTGTTTCCGAAGCAGCCAGCCTTCTGGCTTCATCGGCATATCTGTGGGCGAAATTGATGGCCGCATTATAAGTAATAATCAAAGCATTGTAGAACTGCTGTTTCTTTATGTAGCTGGGGTCCGACAGGTCCATCTTCATCATGGCGTCGACCACTTCTGCGATGATCCCGCGGAAGCCTTTTTCCAAAATCTTGCCGTAGTCCACGCACACATGGCCTACGCCGCCGTAGAAGTAATTGCCTACCGTAAATACGCCGGCTGCCTGGCAGTCCTTTGTTTCCTGGGACATGTAGGAAGAAGCAAGCTCGCTTGTCGTCTTCCCGGGCCAGTACTTGAAGGCCTCATGCAGCTCCTGGGCGGTTTCCTTCGGAATCACGAACGGGTCCGCCAGCCTTGTGGCCATGGTGTCGAATTCCTTCTCAACCCAGTCAAAGGAAAATTCGGGGCAGATTTCCGTTGAGCGGGGATGCTTGGTGATGGCGCCGACGATCAGCTCGTCGTCACGGATGGTAACAGGAAGATTGTTAAAAATCTTCTCGTCCGCCTTGGCGCGTCTCATAATCGGGGGAAGTCCTTCCGTTTCCTTATAAGACTCCGTAACCAGAACCGCTCTTTCCGACTCAACATAAGGGGTTGCATCCAAAATCATTTTCTTTAGCTTTTCAACCCTTGCCGTTGGTTTGGAAAATCCTTTTTCTATCACTTTAAATACCTCCTTAAAAAAATTTGATCGACGAATTTTTAAACACCGAAGTCCGATTTCTTGTTTGATTATATACCCGCCTCTGCTTGACCGCACAATACTATCCAGACTCAAACAATGTAAAATTGAAACCAAAATGCTTTTTAAAACAAGTACATTTTATGAAATATCCATAAAAATTTCGGAACTTTATCGTCTGTGAAACCTTTATTGTTTTTACAGAAAAATTTTCTTTTCTCAAAAATCCGACATTGAAAAGGAAACCGAAATTCCAAGCAGATCGACAAAATCCTTCAAAATAGCCGTATTTCCCGGCCACGCGGGAGAGGTCACCAGATTGGCGTCCGCAACCGACTCATCCGCCTGCTTTTCGATATAAATCCCCCCCGCCATTTCCACTTCCGGCCGGACCGCCGGGTACGCCGTAAGCCTTCTGCCCCGCACCACGTCCGCCGCGGTCAGCAGCTGGACCCCGTGGCAGATGGCGGCCACCGGCCTGCTCAGCTTCATAAAATACCGTATAATGTCCAGCACCTCGTCGTTCAGCCGCAGATACTCCGGGGAGCGCCCTCCCGTCAGATAGAGCCCCGCGTATTGCTCGATCTGGAGTCCGGCAAAGGTGGCGTTGAGCACAAACCGGTGCCCCGGCTTTTCGGTGTAGGTCTGGTCGCCCTCAAAGTCATGGATGGCCGTTTTAATGGATTCCCCGGCCTTTTTGCCCGGGCACGCCACCTCGGCTTGAAGCCCGAACACGCCAAGGGTCTGAAAAGGAACCATCACCTCGTAATCCTCTGTAAAGTCCCCCGCCAGAATCAGTATTTTTTTCTGAATTTTGTCCATATTTTTCTCCTTCCGACCCACAGGTAAAATCAAGACTGATTTCCTGCAAAATTAAGACCTTCCTCCCACGGCAGAACGTCGCCGGGTTCCCTCAGATGGTTTAAAATGTCCGGGATGCCTTCCCCCGTCACGGAGCTGACGTGAAAGACCGTTTTGCACCCCGCGAGCCTCAGCCAGCTTTCCGCCAGATCGGGCCTCGCGCCCTCGGTGTCGATCTGCGTGACGATGCCAATCACCTCTCTGGTCGCTCCCGCCACGATGTTGGGACTGTACAGCGAGTAATTCTCCCTGGCGTTCAGCAGCATGCCCACTACGTCCGCCTCATAGGAATAAATGATCAGCGCCCGCGCCAGCTCCCTGTTTTCCGCGTACTCGCCGGGCGTGTCGATGATGACGTCGTAACGGTTGACATACTGCGTTTTATGGTACCGTATTTTTTCTCCCCTGAGCGCCTGCGTCAGGGTTGTCTTTCCGCAGCCGGTCCTGCCCACCAGCATTATTTTTTTCACCTTTGCGCCTACGCTTTCGTCAGGTTGCACACGGTAAAGCCCATGACGTTTTCCGCGTAATCCAGAACGGCCTCCAGCGCGGTGGTCACGTCCGATATTTTTCCGGTAATAATCAGCGTGCCGCTGAACCGGTCTATAAAGCCGATATCGATGCCGGATTTTTTCAGGGCGATGTCCGCGGCGATAATGGAGGTTTCGCTGGGGGACATGGTCAGAATGCCGATTGCCGCCTTGGCGTAGTCGATTCTGGGGTCCAGTCCCAGTTTTTGATAAATCACCGTATTGGGGCTCGCGATCACATGCGCCATGGTAATCTGCTTGCCCGGCACAATTTCCTGTACGATCCGCATCAGCTTGCCGTTGGATTGCTCCAAATCAACCAGTTTCACAAAAATCCTTCTTTTCAAACGAAAATGGAAATCCTATTAATATATACTATCATGGAGCAAAATGTATCCATAACACAAAACAAACCAATTCCCAGTAAATTTAAAAGGTGCCGAATTCTGTCCCCGAAGGCTTCCCCGCCGTTTTGAAAAAACAGCAAATCAGCGCGGCCGGAAAACTCCGGCCGCGCTGATAAATCCGGCTTTCACCGGAGCGTACTGCCTGAAACGCGGGAAACGCCTACATCATGGACTCGTAAAGAGCGATAATATCCTCCACCGTGGGGTCCTTCGGGTTGCCGCCCGTACAGGCGTCCGCCATGGCGGAGTGGGAGAGAAACAGGATGTCCTCTTCTTTGACGCCCACCTCGGAGACCTTCTGCGGAATCTCGACATCCCTGGAAAGCTGCCTGACCGCGTCAATGGCCGCCCTGCGGTATTCCTCCTGCGTCATATCGTCCACGCCCTGCACGCCCATCGCGCGCGCGATTTCACGGTATTTCTCTCCGGTGCACTCCGCGTTGTACTCCAGCACGGTGGGCAGGATGGTCGCGCAGGCCACCCCGTGGGGCGTATCGTACAGCGCGCTGAGCGGATGCGCCATGGAATGCACGATTCCGAGGCCCACATTGGAGAAGCCCATGCCCGCCACATACTGGCCCAGGGCCATTTCTTCGCGGCCCTTCGGGTCTCCGGCCACGGAGCTGCGCAGCGCGCGGGAAATGATTTCGATCGCCTTCAGGTGCATCATGTCGGTCAGCTCCCATGCGCCCTTGGTGATGTATCCCTCGATCGCGTGGGTCAGCGCGTCCATCCCTGTCGCGGCGCAGAGGCCCTTCGGCATGGAGGCGGACATCTCGGGGTCGATGACGGCGACCACGGGGATGTCATGGGGATCGACGCATACGAATTTACGGTGCTTTTCCTCGTCGGTGATCACATAATTGATCGTCACCTCCGCGGCGGTGCCGGAGGTGGTGGAAACAGCCAGAATGGGCAGGCACTTGTTTTGGGTCTGCACGGCGCCTTCCAAGCTGCGGACATCCGCGTGCCCGGGATTGGTCATAATCACGGCAATGGCCTTGCTGGTATCAATGGCGCTGCCGCCGCCCACGGCGATGAGGCAGTCCGCCTGCATCTTTTTGCAGGCTTTCACGCCGTCCTGCACGTTCCGGATGGTGGGGTTCGCTTTGATGTTATCGAACACCTCGTAGGAAACAGAGGCGTCGTCCAGCACCTTCATCACCCGTGTGGCGACCCCGAATTTGATGAGATCCCTGTCGGTAACAAGCATCACCTTCTTTAAGCCGCGGTTCTTTACCTCCGGAGCCAGCTCCGCAATGGCCCCCGGGCCAAAGTAAGACGTTTCATTCAACACGGTACGATAGGACATAACATTCCCTCCAATTTAATATTCCATCGAAACGGGCGCACGGCTTTTCGGCCGCCTGTCCGTAATGGTCACAGAAATTTTCCGTTCCCGGCTAAGCTGCAAAATGCTTCTATGCAATATTCCATGTCCAATATTATAGCAGCGCGGACGGAAAGATGCAGGTAAATTTAAATACTCCGTCCCTTATTTTTCCCGAAAGACATTTCGCTTCGGCAGAAAAACGGGGCCGTTTCAGTATCGCACCGAAACGGCCCCGCGGGAGATTTTGTTTATTTTACGTCTTTGATCGCCTGTTCGGCAAAGGAGGTATTGATCAGCTTGTCGTACGGAACCGTTTGTTTCAGCTCGCCGGCCTGGGTCATAACCTCCTGCAGAAGGGAGAACTCTTCCTGCTTTAAAATCGGATTGGGGCTCCACGCCTCGATATCCTTATAGTTCTTTGCGACCGTGGTCAGGAGCTTTACGTCCGAATCCGGGAAGGAGGGCGCGATTGCCTTTGCGATTTCCTCCGGGGTGTGAGAGTAGACCCATTTCTGTCCCCTGTAGACCGCCCTTGTAAAGCGGGCGATCAGGTCCGAATTCTTTTCGATATAGCTCTTCTTGGCACAGTACCCCGTGTAGGGAATCTCTCCGCTTTCCTTGCCGATGGAAGCGACGATGTATCCCTTTCCCTGCGCTACGATCTGGGAAGCCGCCGGTTCAAACATCGTCACATAATCCCCTGTGCCGTTGGTGAACGCCGGCCCCATCAGCGCATACTGGATGCTGTCGTCCAGCTTGGTGTCCTTCTGCGGGTCCAGCCCGTTTTTACGGATGACATACTGCAGAGTCATGTATGGCACGCCGCCCTTTCTGCCGGGAAGCACTACCTTGCCCCGGATTTTATCCCAGGTAAAATTCGGGTCCGGCTCGCGTCCGAGCAGGAAAGAACCGTCGCGCTGCGTTACCAGCGCAAAAATTTCCGCGCTGTCCGCCTTTCCTTCATTGTAAACATAGATGGCGGCCTCCGGCCCGGCCAGACCGATGTCGGCGTTGTTGGACAGGACCGTCGACATCACCTTATCGGTTCCCTCCGCAGTGGCCAGTTCAAGGTCGATTCCTTCATCCGCGAAAAAGCCGAGGTTGATTGCCGCGTACTGCGGCGCGTAGAAAACGGAGTGAGTCACTTCGCATACCCTTACTTTTACCTTCTCCTTATTTTCCGTCGCGGCTTTCCCGCATCCCGCGACCGCTGCCAGCATGACCGCAAGGCAGAGTGCAACGGCGGACCATTTCAGCACCTTCTTCATACTCTTTACCCCTTTCGTAAACTGTATTCGGGGAAATTCCCCTTTCCTATCGAATAATCTGCTTTATACCAGATTACGGTATTCTTTTAATGGCCGTACCAGTTCAGGACCAGCTTTTCCAGAAGCGCCACCGCCTCATACATCACGGCCGCAACAACGGAGAGAATGATCACGCTGGCCATCACAAGGTCCAGCTTGAAAACCTGGCCGCCGTAGACGATCAGATAGCCCAGCCCGGCCTTTGACACAAGGAATTCGCCGGCAATAACACCCACCAGGGAAAGGCCGATATTGATTTTCAAAGAATTGAATAAAGTGGAAATATTGTAGGGAAATACGACCTTTGTAAAAATCTGCCCTTTGTTCGCACCGAAGGTCGCTGCCATCCGGATATATTCGTTATCGGTATGGCGGAATCCGTTGAGCATTTCCAGCACGGTGACAATCAGCGAAATGGCCAGAGCCATAAAAATAATGGCTCGCGTCCCCGCGCCGACAATCACAATGATCACCGGGCCGAGCGCGATTTTCGGCAGGCTGTTCAAAACCACCAGATACGGTTCGCTCACCTTGGACGCGAAACTGCTCCACCACAGGGCAATCGCCAAAAGGGTGCCGAAAACGGCCCCCAGCAGAAAACCGACCAGCGTTTCATAAACCGTTACGCCCATGTGCATGAACAGATCGTTCTGCGCCATGTTCAAAAAGGTCTGCCAGATGCGGGACGGCTGGCTCAAAATAAAGCTGTCGATCCAGCCCAGCCTTGCGGTGATTTCCCACTGGGCAATAAAAATGACCAGAACGGCGATCTGACAGAAGCGGATCATCTGCTGTCTGCGTTTCTTTTTCTTCAGGTATTTTGTACGCTCTTGAGAAAGGATGGGTTTATTCATCGGCTGACAGCTCTTTCCATATATGATCGAAATACACTCTGAATTTCGGATTGTTTCTGCAGCTCAGAGGCGTTCTGTTTTCGTCCTCAAAATCGACTTCAAGGATTTCCCTTACCCGGCCGGGCCGGGCGCTCAGGACCATGATCTTATCGCCCATGCTGATGCTTTCGGGAATATCGTGCGTCACCATGACGGTCGTAACCTTTTCCTTTTTTAAAATCCGGTAGACGTCGTCGGTTACAGTCAGCCGCGTCTGGTAATCCAGCGCGGAAAAAGCTTCATCCAGCAATAAAATATCGGGATTGATCGCCAAAGTGCGGATCAGCGCCACTCTTTGCCGCATTCCTCCCGACAGCTGCGCCGGATATTTATCCCGGAACTCATAGAGTCCGTAGGTTTTTAAAAGCTGGACCGCCCTTTCCCTGTTTTCGGGGGAGAGCATCTTCCTTACTTCCAGGCCGAACAGTACGTTTCTGTAAATGGTCCGCCAGTCCAGCAGATTGTCGCGCTGAAGCATATACCCGATGTGGGGAGAAGTCCCCACGATTTTTTCTCCGTTTACAAACACTTCGCCGGCAGTCGGTTTCAACAGGCCGGCAATAATTGAAAGCAAGGTGGACTTTCCGCAGCCGCTTGGCCCGACAATGCTGACAAATTCTCCTTTTTCCACAACAAAGCTGATATTGTCCAGAGCGGTTATTTCTCCATTTTCCGCCTGATAAGTCGCTTCTATATTTTGAACTCGGAGTACGTCCAACGGTATCACCTCATCTTTGTGTTCATTTTTTCAAGGGACATGTGCGCATAAAAATAGTTCGCCTTTGGTATAAAATATGTAAAATAGAGAGATTTGTGAAAATACATCTGCCCGCGCGTCCTCATAAAACGAAGAATTTCTCTTCCGTTTTTTATGCTCCCGGAAAAAACGACGTCGAAAGGAAGCGCTTTCTGCCGAAGGAGCGGGGGAAATATCCGGTTGAAAAAAATGAAATCCGTGTTACTATAATAACGTACCTTTTGCCGGACTCCCGTCCGGCGAAATCGGAAGAGAGGACTTTTATGATTTATCTTGACTACGCGGCCAACACACCGGCCTGTGAAGAAGCCCTGCGGACGTTCTGCGACGTCACGCGGGAGTATATTGCGAACCCGAACTCGCCCCACCCGCTCGGGCTGGCGGCAAAGGAACGGCTGGACAGGGCGACGGAGGAAATCGCCGCCATCCTGCACGTAAAAGCGGAGGAAATCATCTATACCTCCGGCGCAAGCGAATCCAACAACCTTGCCATTAAAGGCGCCGCCGGACAGTATCAGGCATATGGCAAACACGTGATTACCACATGGCTGGAACACTCTTCGGTAAACGGAGCGATGGCGGCCCTGCAGAACCGCGGCTTTGAGATCGAATATGTGGACATCGATGAAAACGGCCTTGTGGACCTGGAGCATTTGAAAGAGCTTCTGCGGGACGACACCATTCTGCTCTCCGTCTGCTATGTGGACAGCGAAATCGGAATCCGCCAGCAGGTCGGCCAAATCGCCGAAATCCTGTCCGGCTATCCCCGCTGCCTGTTCCATGTGGACGCCACACAGGCGGCGGGGAAAATTCCCCTGGAAATAGAAAACGTGGATCTGGTGACCTTTGCGCCCCACAAATTTTATGGGCTGAACGGCTGCGGCGTACTGGTGAAAAAGGAAAACGTGCTGCTGGAGCCGCAGATTCACGGCGGGACAAGCACCACCCCGTTCCGCAGCGGCACTCCCGCGCTGAGCCTGATCGCCTCCACGGCGCAGGCGCTCCAGACGGCGGTGAAAAGCAGAGAGGAACGCTACGAAACGGTGTCGGGGATGAACCGGCAGCTGCGGGACGCTTTCAAAAAATATCCCAAGGTCCGCGTCAACAGCACAAAGGAGTCCGTCCCGTTCATCCTCAATATCAGTATTGCGGGAGCGAAGGCGGAGCAGTTTCAGTCGGCGCTGGCCGGGCGGGGTATCTGCCTTTCCACCAAATCGGCCTGCTGCGCGGCAAACACCCCTTCCCGACCGGTCTACGCGCTGACAAAGGACCGGCGCGCGGCGCTCTCGACCCTGCGCATCAGCCTGAGCCACCTGACCACGCAGGAAGAAAACGGGGCTTTTTTGAAGGCCTTTGACGAATGTTACCGGCAATTTGTAAAATAGAGGGACAATATGGAAAAATATCAACAGGTGGAAACCAGTATCATCAAAAAATACCGCAGGGCAATCTGGATTCCGTTTATCGCGGCCATTAAGGACTACCGTCTGATTCAGCCGGGCGACCGGATCGCGGTGTGCATATCCGGAGGAAAAGACTCCATGCTGATGGCGAAATGCGTCCAGCATTTACAGAAGTACAGCGATTTTCCGTTCGAGGCGGAATATCTGGTGATGGACCCGGGCTACAATCAGGTAAACCGGCAGCGGATCGTCGACAACGCCGAGGCGCTCCATATTCCGATTCGGATTTTTGAGACAAAGATCTTCGATATTGTGGCAAAAACGGAGCAGTCGCCCTGCTACCTGTGCGCCAAAATGCGCAGAGGCCACCTGTATAAGCAGGCGCAGGAGCTGGGCTGCAACAAAATCGCGCTGGGGCACCATTTTGACGACGTCATCGAAACGATTTTGATGAGCATGCTGTACGGCGCGGAAATCAAAACCATGATGCCCAAACTGCACAGCACCAATTTCGCCGGGATGGAGCTGATCCGCCCGCTGTACATGGTCAAGGAGGCCGACATTCTTGCCTGGCGGCGCTACAACGACCTTCAGTTCATCCAGTGCGCCTGCCGCTTTACGGAAAACTGCGTGCTGGGCGACAACGGCGGCGCTTCCAAGCGGCAGGAGATGAAAGAGCTGATTAAAAAATTCCGGAAGACCAGCCCGAACATCGATCAGAATATCTTCCACAGCATTCACAACGTCAATCTGGAAACGGTCATCGGCTACCGCAGGGGCGGCGAGCAGCACAGCTTTCTGGACGATTACGACAGCGAGGGCTGAGTTTCCCCTGAATCAGCACTCTCACGGAAAATTCAACCCGACTTCACCTTCCGGTCACAGCGGCAGGATATCCTAAACAGTATCAACATGGATTGGATTGTGAAGTGAAAGCATGAAAAATCTACACGTTTTCAGGGACTTTATCAGAAGCCCCTTTCAGAAAAAATATCGGTACGTTTACGCGCTGGCGGCGATTGCCGCACTGTCCTTCGGACTGAATTTTTACGCAATCTCCCGGCTGGGATACGGGAACGCCTACTACGCGGCCGCAATCAAAAGCATGACGCAGAGCTTTCATAATTTTTTCTTTGTCTCTTTTGACCCTGCCGGGGTGGTGTCGGTCGACAAGCCGCCGCTTGCCCTGTGGATACAGGCGCTTTTCGTGCTGGTATTCGGCTACCACGGCTGGGCGATGCTTTTGCCGCAGGCGCTGGCCGGAACCGGGGCGTGCCTGATGATGTACGTTCTGGTTTCGAGATATTCCGGCCGTCCGGCAGGTCTGATTTCCGCTCTGGTCCTTGCGCTGACCCCCGCCGTCGTCGTGGCTTCGCGCAACAACACCATGGATATGCAGCTCGTCTTTGTCCTGCTTATTGCGGTCCGGTACCTTTTTAAAGGAATCGAGACCGGAAAATGGCGCAGCCTGTTTGCGGCCGCCCTGTTTGTAGGGCTGGGCTTCAACATCAAAATGCTGCAGGCCTATATGATTCTTCCGGCAATGGGCATCGTTTATCTCCTGTTCTCCAGAGAAAAGATCTGGCGGCGGATTCTGGCGAGCGTGATCAGCCTCGTCATCGTCGCCGTCGTATCGTTTGCCTGGGTGATCGCGGTGGACCTGTATCCGTCCGAAAGCCGTCCTTACATCGGCAGCTCTACGGACAACACGGTCATGGAGCTGATCGTCGGCCATAACGGCCTTGAGCGGATTTACGGCGGCGGGGGCGGAAACTTTGGCGGAACCGGGACCGGCGGCGGTTTCCAGGGCGGCGGCCGTTTTGACGGCAGCGGAGGCCAGGACGGAAACGGACAGCCCGACGGAAACGGGCAGGGGGCGCCGAACCGCTCCCGGGACGGCAGCACGGGCAACGGCGCGCCGCCTTCCATGAACGGGCAGGACGGCACGGGCCGGACCGACGGGATGGCGCGGGGCGGCCAGACACGGGGCGCGGTTGGCAATGACATCGGCACCGCGGGCGTGCTGCGGCTGTGGACCGACAGCATGTACGGCCAGGCTTCCTGGCTGATCGTGCTGGCTCTGTTCTGCATTGCGGCCTCCCTGCGGAAATGGAGCCTGAAAAAGCCGGACATCCGGCAGGGCGCGCTGCTTTTCTGGGTCCTCTGGCTTGTTACCATGCTGGCTTTTTTCAGCTTTGCGAGCTTCTACCATCGGTATTATCTGTGCATGCTGGCGCCCGGAATCGCCGCGCCGGTCGGAATCGGCTTTGTTGAAATGCTGAAAGCTTACCGCTCGAAATCCGGCTGGAGGCAATGGCTGCTCCCCGTCTCTTTTCTTGCGACCTTCGCCATAGAAGGGTGGTATGTGTGGAGCTACTCCGATCTAAGGACATGGCTGATTCCCGTTATGGTTGTCGCCGGCTCCGCCGCGCTGTTTCTGATGCTCCTTCATTTCTTCCGCCCGAAACGGCTTACGCTTTTTGCCGCGGCGGGATGTATGCTTGCCGCCATGCTGGCGGGACCGCTTTACTGGTCGCTGACCACGGTGCTCTATGTTCCCCAGAACGTGACCATGCCCTATGCCGGGCCGGAGCTTGCCTCGACGGAGGAGACCCAGGGCATGACGCCGAATCAGGAGACCTTCACCGTAAGCGACAGCAATACCCTTGCCCTTGAAAACTATCTGGTGGCGCATTACAAGGAAGGCAGCTATCTGGTCGTTGGCCAGAAAGCGAACGACGTCGCGGCCTTTATCGTGGACACGGGCCTGCCCGCGGTCGCCTACGGCGGTTTTCTGGGATCGGATGAGGCGCTGACCCTCAACAAGCTGAAACAGCTGGTCAGCGAAGGGAAAGTCACCTACTTCCTTGTGTCGGAGCAGAGCGGAACGGCGAGAGGCTCCAACTCCGAAATCGACTCCTATGTAAAGGAAAACGCGGTGCTCGTTGACCCCTCCGAATACGGCGGAGACACCGGGTCCTCCGCGTCCGGCACACAGTCGTCTTACTCCCTCTACTGCTTTCAGCAGTCGTAAGTAAGGACTGTGCCGCTATAAAGGCTTTCGGGACAAAAAAACAGGCGCAGGCTTCGGGCGGTCCTTTCGGACTCCGGGGCCTGCGCCTGATCTGTTATAAACGGTTCTAATCGATTTTGCTTTCCACCTGTGATTTTAAGGCGCTCGCTATTTTCATCAAAAACGGCGGCAGCGCCACACCGATATCGGATATGTTTTCCAGAATGCTGATGACCTCGTTGCAGATCAGCCACACCGCGGCAAGCGACGCGACAGCAAAGCCGAAATGCAGCTCCGTTCCGGCCCGCTGCGCCGCATACGCAAGCAGGCAGTCCAGAATTGCGCCCACCGCCACCAGAAGCCACATGCTTATTTTTTTCGCAATCCCGCGAAAGCTTTTGTAGCTGCTGATCTTCTGGTCGCGGAATTTCGCCGCGGCCAGACCGGTAGCGTAGTCAATGACGTTTACCGCCGCGAGCAGCAGCACCGGAACGGCCAGCACCCCCAGCCACGCGGACAGCGCAGCGAATATCGCGATAACGGCCGCTTTCCATTTCTCCATTTCTTATCCCCTCTCTACTGAATTTTGAACTTGAAGCGCCGCAGGGGCTTTTCGCCGGATACGGAGGTATAGATCCCCGTCTCCTGTCCGGACTGTCCCACGGCCACCACCGCAAACAACTGAATGTTCCCGGTGCGGGGGAACGGCACGATGGTCGCGACCCCGCCCGTCCCGGCGGTAAGAGTCACCGGCTGGGGGGACGTGGTTTTTACAACATAGTACGTCCCATGCGCGTAGGAAATATCCATTGTGGTATCGATCTCCACAATGGTACTCACCTGCACCGGGTAACCGTTATAGCCTCCGGCGGGGATGATGGCCGGATAATTCTGAAAGGACTCATCCATGTCCACTTTTCCGCCGATGCCCGGAACCGTCCCCGTGGAGCTGGTCTGCCGGATGGCGCAGGGATAATCCGGCTCCCCGCTGTAATCGGCGAGCCACACGTCATAGGCCTTTAAAGTAGCCGCGCTGAATCTGCCTGACCGGATGAAATCATTGTTCGTATAAAGCGCGACATACCATCCGTCCGCCTTCATCCGCTCCAGAAACGCGCGGCCCATGCCGTCGATCTGGGCATTGTCCGGATTGACGCCCTGTTCGTTTGCGTAGCGGATCGAATCGTACTCGTAATCAAACGCGATCGGAAAGTCCAGCTTCCCTTTATAGGGATCAAGGACCTTCTTACAGACCTCCGCCTCGGTCTGGGCGTCCACCGCGGACACCGCGTAGCTGAACCAGTATGCGCCGACATGCAGATCGTGGGAAAGCGCACCCCGGACATTTTCTTCAAATTTGGGGTCCTTCTGGCTGATCAGATTTCCGTATCCGGCGCGGACCATTACAAATTCGATTCCGGAAGCCGCCACCCTGCCCCAGTCAATGGTGCCGTTGTGCTTACTGACATCGATACCCTTCATTGTTGCCCTCCATTCAAATCACTCTATATCACAGTAATATTCAGGATAAAATGGCACTGTTCAGGCTAATTTTTGAAATGTTTTTTATCGCTTGCAAAGAATGGCGTGCCGTAATTTTCAGAGGGAAAACATCGCATAAAAAACGCACCCAGACGGGCTTTCAAGCCGTTCCGGATGCGTTGGGATTTTATGAAATTCTATAATGTGAATTTTTTTCACTTATGCGATGTGCAGGCGGATTTTCAAATTACAGTGTGACAAAAACCGGTTCATGCTCTACAAAGGGAAGGAATTTTTCAAGCAGGTCGGCTGTCCTGATTTTCAGGCTGGAGGTATTGATGCACGGATGGCACCCGAAATATTCAGACTGCGCCACCTCCCGGTCAATCAGCAGCCGGACACGCTTTCCAGCGTCGTTCATCAGGCCCATCACGCTGACGGAGCCCGGCGTGACCTTCAGATATTCTTCCATGCGTTCGGCGTCTGCAAAAGACAGGCGGGAGCTGCCGATCTGCGCGGAAAGATCTTTCGTACGAAACTCCTTCTTGCCCGGCATCATCAGAAGATAAAAGTCCGTTTTCTGCCGGTTGCACAGGAACAGGTTTTTGCAGATATCCACCCCGAGGATTTCCCCCACCTCGTCGCAGAAGTCTACATGACCGGCGGCGTCGTGGTCAATGCGGGTATAAGGGATTTCCAGCCTGTCCAGCAGGTCATAGACCGCCGTCTCTCTCGGAAGCCGCTCATCCGCGGGCTTTGACGTATACAGGACGGGGTCAATTCGTATCGAACACAAGGTTATCATCCTCCGGTTTTGCCGATCAGCGGCGTACTGTCATAAATTTTACGGCAATTTTGCAGATTAGTCAAGAAAAGGGGCTTAAAAGTGTTCTGCCTACTTGACAGAATCCATTTGCGGTTATATAATGACTGTAAATTCACTGATTTAGGAGTTATTGAAATGAAAAAAACAGCCCGCCAGCTGCAAAAAGAGCAGACAAGGGAGCTTTTAATCAAAACAGCCTTTGAAATATTCTCTGAACGCGGCTTTCTCAGTACCAGAATTTCCGATATCGCCGGGGCGGCGGGAGTTTCCCACGGCACGGTATTCGTTCATTTCCCGTCGCTGGACGCACTCATGGCGGAAGTGATCGAAGTGTATGTCGGGAAAACAGCACAGCGTACACACGAGCTTGCGGATTCCGGCCAAACCCTGCGGGAAGTGCTCCGCGCCCATCTGGACGGCATCCGGGAATACGAGCCGTTTTACACCGCGCTTGTCACGGAAAACCGTCTGCTTCCCACACAGGCCCGAGACGCCTGGATTTCGCTGCAGTCCGTAATCTCCCTGCATTTCAGCCGGGCAGCGGAGCGGGAAATGGAAACCGGAAAAATCCTTCGGATGCCCGTTTCCCTGCTTTTCAATTTATGGCTGGGGCTGATCCACCACTATCTTGCCAACGCGGACCTGTTCGCCCCCGGCGGAAAGGTCATTGACAGGTACGGCGAAACGCTGATCGACACTTATCTGAAAATGGCGGAATCAAAAAGGAGCTGAAGACAATGAACGAACATCCCCCGGAAATACTGAAAGCAAAATCCTGTTACGGGCACCTTGGCGGCACACTGGGCAACCGGCTTTTTTCACGGCTGCTGGAGCTGGGGTGGTTTGAACGCGACGCCGACAAAGCGACCGTCTTTTCCCTGACGGAGCTCGGAAAACAGGAGCTCTGCAGGCTGAATGTCGATATTTATAAAAGGAGGTAACCGGCATGATCAATCAAAACCCGTTTGCATTACTGAAAGAGGAGGCGCCCCAGGTTTCCGAAGCGTTTGACGGACTTATCCGGGCGGTCTCTTCCGGCGCGCTCGACGCCAAGACCCGTCAGTTGGTTTATATTGGAATCAAGGCGTCCCAGGGAGACGACAAAGCCGTTGCCGCGCATGTCCCCATGGCCAAAATGGCCGGCGCATCGCGGGACGAAATCAGGGATACGATTCTGATGACAATAACCGTATCCGGCGTACAGGGAATCACCCATTGCCTGATTCCCGCGCTGGAAGCCTATGAAAGCGATCGAAAGGTGTGAAAAATATGAAAACATGCATTGCCTGTGGAATGCCCATGACAAAGCCGTCCGATTATCCCCTGCAGGACGAAAGCAAGGATTACTGCATTTACTGTACCAGACCGGACGGTTCCATGCAGTCCTACCCAGAAAAGCTGGAGGGTACCGTCCGTTTCCTGATCCGCACACAGGGGATCGACGAAAAAGCCGCCTGCGAGCTGGCGGTCAGAACCCTGGCAAAGCTGCCAGCGTGGAAGGAGCAGACTCCTTAGCGGTGCCGCGTCAGCAGTTTCCCACATAGACGTACCGCAGATGCCCGCGGGCGATTTCCGCCAGCCGGTAAACGGTTTCCACCGGAGTCGGGCCGCGGTCGGTCATCTGAAAGCACGGGAAGAACCGGGTAACGTGCAGAGGGATTTCCGCGTCCACCGAAGCAAGCCATCCTGAGAGCGCGTCCATTTCCCCGTCGCTGTCATTTTCCCCGGGAATCACCAGAGTGGTCACTTCCGTGTGGCAGCTTTGCGCCGACAGCTCAATCGCGCGCATCACCGTCTTCAGGTCGCCGCCGACCATCCGGTAAAAGCGTTCGGTAAAGCCTTTCAGGTCGATGTTCACCGCGTCGATCAGCGGGAGCAGTTCTTTCAGCGGCCCTTCGCAGATACAGCCGTTGGTCACCGCGACATTTTTCAGCCCGCGCTCCCGGACGAGGGCGGCGCAGTCCCGGACAAACTCATAGCCCACAAGCGGCTCGTTGTAGGTATACGCGACGCCGATATTCCCGCGCGGCACAAGCTCTGCCGCCTTTTCGGCCAGCGCCTCGGGCGGAACCGCGGCGCTTTCCGTGTGTTCCCCGTCCGTCATGGAAATGGAGCTGTTCTGGCAAAACGGACAGCGCAGGTTGCAGCCGTAGCTGCCGACGGACAGGATTTTCCCGCCGGGGCAGAAGCGGCGCAGCGGCTTCTTTTCGATGGGGTCAAGCGCAAGGCCGGTCACTTTTCCGTAGTTGTCACAAATCACTTTGCCGCCGTTGTTTCTGCGCGCGCGGCAAAAACCGGTCTGCCCCTCCTCCAGCGCGCAGTGATGGGGACAGATTTCACAGATGATTTTCATTTGTGGCGCACCACCTCAAACCGTTCCAGAGAGCAGGGCTCCCCTTTGCGGATCCCTGCTTTTTGCATGGCGATGGAAATCTGCCGCTCCGGGGTATCGACCCCTTCCAGATTCGGCAGCAGCAGCCCGCGCTTGTACCCGCTGGTGACAATGACACCGTAGCGCCCGGCATCCAGTTCCTCCACGGTATCGATCGGTTCCGGACTCGCCAGCACGTCCACACTGTAGACAAGGGTCGGCAGCTCCTGCTCCGTAACGGGCGTAAAGCGCGGGTCCTCCGTACCGGCGCTGACCGCGTTCCTTACGATTTCCTCCGCTACGCAGGACGTCACCGGCCCGATGGTGCCGATGCACCCCCGAAGCTCCCCGTTCTTTTTCAGCGACACGAAAGCTCCCGCCCGGTGACCCAGCATTTCCTCCGGCAGTCCGGCGGAAAGCTCCGCCCTTTTCCCTGTCCGGACATAGGTTTCCAGCGACAGCCGGGCCAGCCTGACATATTCATCCTCCTGCGACTGGATCCGTTCCAGTCTTTTTTTCTCTTCGGCTTCAAAGACTGCGTCAAACCGGCGGCTTTCGTCGTCCCCGGTGATCCGGAAAGCGCAGACGCCGTACCCGACCCCGAACGGCCCCTCATACGAAAGCAGCTCGGGCTCGACGGCCTTTCCGTCCAGCGCGCCCGCCATGATGATAAACGAGCGCAGCCCGCACTCCGCCGCCGCGTCGCAGAAGTCGGGGCCGAAAGTCAGAAAGCGCAGGAAGTCCCCCTTTGCCATCGCGTCGGTCACCCGGCTGTCAAATTCCGGACCTTCCTTCGCAAAACCGTAAGGCCCGTCCTCTTTGAGACGGTGGGAAAGGTCTCCGCTCGCGATAAAAACGACCTTTCTCCCCAGAGACTCCGCCGTTTGGGCGATGCATTTTCCCAGCCGGTAATGGTCCGGCCCGGAAAGTCCGGACAGCCCGATGCGCACCAGCCGATAGTCGGTGCAGCATTCGTTTAAAAAGCGGAGCGGAATCATAGTGCCGTGGTCAAGGGATTTTTCCTTCTCGCCAAAGGTTCCGGCGGGCAGGCCCGCTTTCCCGGCCGCGTCGGTCAGCGACCGTACGAATTCACTGTCGTACCGGACGTCGACGGCGGCCTGCGGCGCGCCGAAACGGGCAAAATCCCCGTGGGCGCATTCGCCGGGAGAAATATGGAAGTAATCCGCGTACAGGGCGGAATGCGGCGAAGTCACCACCACCGTGTCCGGTTTCAGCGCCGCAATCCTGCCCGCGACCTCCCGGCACGCGTCGGCGGTCCTCTGAATTTTCCGCTCTTCCCCTTTTCCCACCTCCGGCAGGATAATGGGAGGATGCGGCATAATAAACGCACCTGCGATCGACATAAAAAATCCCCCTTTCCAAATTCACATCGCGGCCGCCAGCGCGCGGTCGTACGCCGCCTTTGTCTCCGGGTCAAAGCAGACCATGGTGACCGTTTCCACAGCGGTGCTCCGGCTCAGAAACTCCAGGATCGTCCTCACGGCGATTTTGGCCGCAAGCTCCGGCGGAAAACGATAAACGCCCGTGCTGATGGAAGGAAACGCAACCGTGCGGCATCGGTATTCCTCCGCCAGCGCAAGACAGGAGCGGTAACAGCTTTCCAGCAGCTCCGGTTCGCCGCTTTCTCCGCCCCGCCACACCGGTCCGGGCGTATGGATGACGTACTTTGCGGGAAGGCGGTACCCCTTTGTGATTTTCGCCTTTCCGGTCTCACAGCCGTGCAGGGTCCGGCATTCCTTGAGAAGCTCCGGACCCGCCGCGCGGTGGATGGCACCGTCCACTCCCCCGCCGCCCAGCAGGGAAGTGTTTGCCGCGTTTACAATAGCATCTGCCGTTTGCTTTGTAATATCTCCCTGAACAATCAAAAAATCCATAACGTCTCCTTTCCGCGGCCTCAGCCGTTTCTTTTCTTAAATTCTATTCTTTCCGCAAGAATTTTTCAAGAGCCCCGAAACATCCAAAAGAGCCCTGCTTCCGTACACTCACGCAAGCAGGGCTCTTTCGCATTTACGCAACGATTTGGAGGATATGCCGGTCTATGAAAACAGCCGAAAGCCTGATGGGAATTGGAACCCTTCAGGACAATTCAAACTGACCGGTGTACAATTGATAATACCGCCCCTTCTGGGCAATCAGCTCCTCGTGGCTTCCGCGCTCAAGGATTTCGCCGTTTTCCAGCACGATGATAGCCTTGGCGTTCCGCACGGTGGAAAGCCGATGGGCAATGACAAAGACCGTCCGGTTTTCCATGAGGTGATCCATGCCGGTTTCAATCAGCTTTTCCGTATGGGCGTCCACGGAGCTGGTCGCCTCATCCAGAATCAGCACCGGCGGGTCGGAGACCGCTGCGCGCGCGATGGCAAGCAGCTGGCGCTGGCCCTGGCTCAGGTTTCCGCCGTCGCCGGAAAGCATGGTGTCGTAGCCGTCCGGAAGCCTTTGGATAAAGGAATCCGCGTTCGCCAGCTTGGCGGCCTTAATCACCTGCTCCCTGTCCGCATCCGGATTTCCGTAACGGATATTGTCGGCGATCGTGCCCGTAAACAGATGGGTGTCCTGCAAAACGACGGCGAGCGAATGACGCAGGTCGTCCTTTTTGATATTCCGGACGTCGATCCCGTCGTAGGTAATGCTTCCGGAGGTAACGTCGTAAAAACGGTTGATCATGTTGGCAATGGTCGTCTTGCCCGCGCCGGTTGAGCCCACGAAGGCAATTTTCTGGCCCGGTTTCGCGTAAAGGTTGATTCCCTTCAAAACGGGGCGGCAGGGAACGTAGCAGAACACCACGTCGTGAAAACGGACGTCGCCCAAAAGAGGCACCAGCCGGTCGGTCCCGTCCGCATCCGGTACGCGCCAGGCCCACTGGCCCGTACGCTCCCCGCATTCCTTCAGCTCGCCGTTTTCCCCCACCGCGGCATGCACAAGGGTCACGGTGCCGTCGTCCGTTTCCGGCGTTTCCTGCATGACTTCAAAAATCCGCTCCGCACCGGACAGGGCGGCCAGAATAAAGTTAAGCTGCTGGGAGAACTGGTTGACGGGCATCGCCGTCTGGCGGACATAAACAAGGTAGGAGGCAAGGCTTCCCAGATCGATTCTGCCCGCAATGGCAAAGAACGCGCCGATGCAGGCGGAAAGCGCATAGTTGAAATAGGAAATGCTGACCACCACCGGAATCAGAAGCCCCGAATAAGTCAGCGCGCCCGTGGCTGCATCCAGCAGCTTGTTGTTGCGGTCGGAGAATTCTTCAAAGTCCCTGTCCTCGTGATTGAAAACCTTGACGACCTTCTGCCCCTCCACCATCTCCTCCATAAAGCCGTTCAGCCTGCCCATAAACTTCTGCTGGTAGGAAAAATACGCGTGGCTTTTCTTTCCGCTGTACCGCAGAAACAGGAACATGCCAAGGAAGGACAAAAGCACGATCGCCGACAGCTCGGCATTCAGGATAATCAGCACCGTAAACGTGCCGACGATGATAATGAAGCTTTGGATCAGCACGGTAAAGCTGTTGTTCAGGGCCTCGGCGATGGTGTCGATATCGTTTGTAAACCGGCTCATCAGTTCGCCGTGCGTTTTTGCATCGAAAAAGCTCAGGGGCAGCGTCTGCACCTTACGGAAAAGGTCGTCGCGGATTTCCTGTACGATCTTCTGCGCAATTCTCACCATCAGCTGGGAATATCCGTAGGACGCGGCTACGCCGGCAAAATAGACGGCGGCCATAAAGATCAGGATTTTCATAAGCCCCCGGATGTCCCCGGGGATAATGTAGTCGTTGACGGCCGGTTTCAGCAAATAGGTGCCAAAGACGTTCGCCCCGGCGCTGACGGCCACCATGACGGTAATCAGCAGCAGAGCGGTTCCGTGCTTTTCCAGATAGCGCCAGAGGAATTTCAGCGTTTTCCGGATATCCTTGGGCTTTTCATGCAGCGTTGTTCTCGCCATTACGCCGTAGCCCCCTTCTGCTGAAATTCATAAATATCGCGGTAAATCGGATTGTGTGCCAGCAGGCTTTCATGCGTGCCCGCCTCGTTGATTTTCCCGTCCTCCAGCACCACGATCAGATCCGCGTTTTCAATCGAGCTGATGCGCTGGGTAATCATGATCTTTGTTGTATCCTTTAAGTCCTCCGCCAGCCTTCTGCGAATTTTCGCCTCGGTGGCGGTGTCCACCGCGCTGGTGGAATCGTCAAAGATCAGCACCTTAGGACGTTTCAGCAGCGCGCGGGCAATGCAGAGCCGCTGCTTCTGCCCGCCGGAAACATTCACACCGCCCTGCCCGAGGTCGGTGTCGTAGCCCTCCGGCATCCGGGACAGGAATTCATCCGCACAGGCGATCCGGCACGCCCAGTCCAGCTCCTCGTCGGTGGCGTTTTCGTTTCCCCACTTCAGGTTTTCGCGGATGGTTCCGCTGAAAAGGGTGTTTTTCTGCAGCACCATGCCCACGGCGTCGCGCAGATGCGCAAGCGGATACTCCTTTACGTCGCGGCCGTCTATTTTCAGGCTGCCGGAAGTAACGTCGTAAAGCCGGGGAATCAGCTGTACCAGCGAGGATTTCGCGGAGCCCGTTCCGCCGATGATGCCCACCGTCTGACCGGCGCCGATATGCAGGCTGATGTCGGACAGCACATATTCTTTGGCCGTCTCCTGATATTTGAAGCAGACATGCTCAAAATCGATGCTTCCGTGCTCCACCGTCCCGCTGCCCGTGCCGTCGGTGATTCCCACCGGTTCGTCCAGCACCTCCGCAATACGGTAAGCGGAGGTCATTGAACGGCTGAGCATCAGGAACACGTTGGAAATCATCATCAGCGAGTTCAGGATTTGCAGTACATAGCTTAAAAATCCGGTCAGCTGTCCCACCCGCATGGTACCCGTGTGGATAAAGTTCCCCCCGAACCAGAGGATGCACAGAATGGTGGAATACATGACAAACTGAAAGCAGGGCATATTCAGCGCCGCGTAGCGGAAAGCCGTTTCCGAGGAAGACCGGAACGTTTCGTTGACCGCGCTGAATTTCAGGCATTCGCTGTCACCCTTCACATAGGATTTCACCGTACGGATCGCCGTCAGATTCTCCTGCACAATAGAGTTCACCCGGTCCAGCGCCTTCTGCATCTTTCCGTACATCGGGCGAAGCCTGCGAAGAATCAGAACCAGGCAGACGGCCAGCACGGGAATCGCTGTCAGGAAAACCACCGCCAGCTTCGCGCTCATTTTGATCGACATCGCCAGCGCCATCACCATCATGACCGGACCGCGGACCATCGGCCGGATTCCGTTGCAGATCGCGTTCTGCAAAATGGTGATATCGCTGGTGAGACGGGTAATCAGCGACGGGGTGCTGAAATGATCCATATTGGAAAAGGAAAAGCCCTGTATTTTGCGGTATTCCGCTTTTCTCAGTTCCGCGCCGAAGCCCTGACCCGCTCTGGCCGCCAGACGCGCGTAAATCGCGCCCAGAAGCAGAGAAATCAGCGCACAGGCAACCATGGCAAGGCTTTTCCGCAGGATATAGTTCGTATCGCGGTTGGCGACGCCCACGTCGATGATATCGGCCATAATCAGTGGAATGACAAGCTCGAACATCGCTTCCAGAGCGACGCAGACGACCCCGCCGGCCAGATGCCTGCGATACTTGTCAAAATAAATAAAAAAACGGTTTAACACTCATTCCCCTCCAAGTGCCGAACAGGCTTTATTCAATCTCTTTCCCAGTCAGATTCCAGTACATGCGATAGAGGTAATCCAGGAACTGCTCCTGCTCCTCCTGCGTGAACCCCTGCAGGGACACATCCTCGATTTCCTTACAGAGCTGCTGCCATTTTTCCAGATATTCACGGCCCTTTTCCGTTATGGACACCGATTCCGCCCTTCTTCTTTCCGCGGGGGCCGACCGCTGGATCAGGCCGGCCTGCACCATATTGTTCAGGATCTGCGACACGGTGGCCGGTTCGATGTCCAGCGCCGAAGCAATGTCCTTCTGCATGCAGTGGTTCTGCCGTGAAAGGTGGTTCAGAATTTTCGGCTGTCCGGGTGAAAGGCCGATTTTCGCCATTCCGGGCCTCGTCACATTTTTTTGCGCGTGAAATACCCGATTGATCGCCATATGCAGCGTAACCGGCATAAAAATCCCTCCTGTCAATTAGGAAGCTAACTGTTAGTAAACTAATATTAATCCCGCATTTGGGAAATGTCAAGTTACGAAATAAGCAATTACACCATTTGAAATCCTAATACATAATATATTGTGAGATAATACCAATGCTCACGAGAGGAGAAAAACAATGACAGATAATATGATGGATATGGACGGACAGGGCTGTGAAATGACTCGGACTCCCCTTCCGGCGATGCCGGTTGTAGCGATGGCCTATATTCCATTCCAACAATTTAATTCCACCTATACTCCCGAAAAAGGGTTGGAGATGGGAACCATCTTCCCTGAGCTTGACAAACCGTTTTTGGGAGGCAGGAGGAAATGAGCGAACAGGAACAGCTGATGCGCAGGACGAACGCCTGCCGTTTTGCGACCTGGGAGCTTCCTGTTTTCACCCATCCCGGCGATTGTAAGGCAGCAAAGCAGCAAAAGAAACACCGCAGGATGGCGGATGATTTAATCATACAGTACAAGGCGGCCTACGGGCCGATGAATCAGAACAGTTCAGACACCAGCCGCTGGCATGGGATCAACGCCCCATGGCCGTGGGATGTTAACAAGGGGGGAAACAAATAATGTGGAATTACCAGAAGAACCTGCAGTATCCGATCAATATTAAAAATACCAATCCGAAGCTGGCACAGATTATCATTGCCCAGTACGGTGGTCCTAATATCTATTTGTTATTAAATATATAAAAACGAAAGCTATATTGTAATTAAAATATATTCAGGATATAATTATTATAAAGTAACAACTAAAGGAAGGCTTGATATGAAAACTATATTTGCTGAATCTCCCGAAACTGAACAATGGCGCATTTTGCAAACATATACATATTCAAGCAATATTGAAAGATATTTTAACAATAAAGGCTTATCATATGATAATAAAACAATAGAAATTATTTCAGGGTCTATATTGCAAGCTCAAGAATATTTTAACACCAGTATTCAAGCTTCACTTTATACAAGATCTCTTCTATTATATTATGGAGTATCAAATCTTCTATTAGGGATATTAGGATTACATAATGGAAAAACAGAGCATATAACTGATCATGGAATGAAAATTATTATTCCGCCAGAATATAGTAAAATCGCCGAAATACAGATCAGGCCGTGTAATGAAGTATCTGGTGCCCTATCCATTTTTCTTAAGATGTTTGATGATTCATTAAACATCTGTCATTCTGGAGATTGGACAATTAGTGAGCTACTGGGCAGTATTCCCGAAATTTTAGATGACTTTTTATTATGTTACCAAGGCCATCAACCATATTGTATTCCTTTAGAAATCAAGAAAAATAAGCAAAATGTTGTTGAACGCATTCAAAATAATTATCTAAATAATTTTTCAGAACCCTTCTCCTTTAGTAATGATATTCGGGGCTTTAAAGCGAATTATCTTTCCCCCCAGTACATAGGCGAATATGTAATTCTGAGAAGAAAACTCGACTATAATGAAATCGGGATATTTCATATTTCTGGGAAAAAACATCTTCAGGTATTGCATTTAAAAAACTCCAAAAAAATAGCCTTACCTATTGAAATATATATGTTTATGATACTATTCTCACTTAGTTATGTAAGTCGTTATCATTCAGAAATATGGAACCCCTTTGTTAGTAAAGATGCAACTGGAGAAAAGCTTATTATAGAGCGATTTTTGGATTCCTGTCGGAGACTATTCCCCAATTATATGTTGAATTATTTAGAGAAAGAAAATATAAGATTCACAAATTCTCCTCAAGGAATAACGGATACATCTACTCAATTAACTGAGCAAGAAGTTATCGAAATAGTTAATAACATGGACAGGAGAAAGTAATTGATGAGTATTAAAAACGAAGTTTTCAAAATATGTAAATATATATTTTCAATTGATTGTAGAGCATCAATTGCGGCAACAGTGAAAGGACTGTCCACCTGCAATCCTGATGACTCCTTACCCTCAAAAGACTTTTATCATCAATTTGCAAGAAGTAAAGATGCACAATTCTTGGGGTTCCTCCTCTGTGAAAAAAGCAGAGATTCAATTCATGAGCAACTTAATATCTCATTGCCTCCGTTAACAGAAGATGAAAAAAAGAATTTAACTATTGGATATAGTATATTAAATAATATAAACACAAAATGTTCAGAACCGTTTCATATTATTAATCATCAACTTGCTTATCTGTTAAATCCGTATTCAAATTATATTGTCGACGGATATTATAAGAATGTTGATGATCTCTTTGATGTAACAATATGTGATGGCTTAATAGCTGAACTACAAAATAGTAAAATTTTTAGTTTGCTATCAGAGTTTAAGCATGCAGACATGACCCAGATAAGCAAAAGTAAATTTCTTTCATTAGCTGAATCTATTAATCATCAGATACTTAGTTCCGGAGTTCATTCTGTCCCTTCCGAAATTGATAAATTACTAATGAATAGGCAAGAACCCATTTATAGTACAATAAAATATTTATTAGCCACGATTTGTATAAGAGAAGTTATGAAGGCCATACTTGAATTGACCTATCAAGCATTCTTATCAAATAAACTAATTGTATTAAACAATGATAATATTACTAGCATCGATAAATGTACTGGAGGACTGTGCGGCAAAGGGATGACTGTTACAATACAGCCAAACAGAGATGAAATATTTTTGGAACATGGAAATATATTGCTTTTTGCCCCAAAAATTAGAGGACAACAAGACTCTTCTTTATACAGAGTAGAAGAGTTAACATTAAAATTTGATAATGAATGGGGCACGTCACAAATTCTAAAATTAAGAATGTTAGATGATGATCTAAATCCATATTCGAGCTTTTTAAACTAAATTATTTGAAGCATAAAGGCTTATAGGCTAATAGCCCTCCCAACCGTGGACAACGGCTGAGAGGGTTTCTTTTGGCACAATTGGTTTTCTCAGTGGCAGTTTCAGACTAATATTTCAACACTATAAAACTGGATATCTTATCGTATGCTAAATAATCCGTATGGCTTGTATAGGGGCCGAGGTCTGACGTCTTTTCAAATGTAAACACAGGGGATTCTGAGCCCTTACTATTAAACCAAGCAATAAAACTTTCAACGACTGTTGAATTTACATTATATTCTTTGATTTCCCCAGTTACCATTGTTATTCTAAGCGTCGCATTATATCCACCGCTTGAAGAGGCTGTCGGTGTAGCCGAGGCTTCATTAGAGGGTTGGCTCTCCGCACCGGATGAGTCAACTGATGTCACGTAATAGTAATACGTAACCCCGTTAGTTAACCCAGTGTCGGCATAGGTGGTTGAGGTGACATTGGATGCGATCTTACTATAGTTGCTACCAGAAGTTGTTGATCTGTAAATATTATAGCCGGTAGCTCCAGTTACGGAAGACCAGGACAGAGTTACTTGCTTGTCTCCGGCTGTCGCGGTTAAGGTTGTGGGCGTGTCGGGTTGAGTTAAAGTGGGCGTGTATTCTTCGACTGAAGATAGCGGATTGCTACCATCATATCCCCCAATAGCATAAATTTTTCCATTAATAACTTCTGCCTGATGATCATATCTGGGAACAGACAGTGGGGCTATTGTATTCCACGTGTCCGATATAGGGTTATATTCTTCGGTCGATGACAGACTTTTTGCATTAGAACCACCAATTGCATATATGTTTCCATTGATTTCTTCAACTTTAAAAGAAACTCTTGCAGTTAACATTGGTGCCTTTGTATCCCATGTGTTTAATGCAGGATCAAATACTTCAACTGAAGATTGAGGACCATTGTTATTGTTATTCCTACCAGCAAAAGCATATATTTTACCACCAATAACTTTTGTTTGACATAGTGCTCTTGGAATCAACATTGATTCTTTTGTCGTCCATATGTCAGAGGAAAGGTCGTATTCTTCAACCGAAGATATATCCCCGCTATCGCTTACACCACCAATAGCATAAATTTTTCCATCAATAACTTCCGTTTGGAAATCGTATCTTGGAGTAGGCATTGATGCTTTTTCGATCCATGTATCACTAGCTGGATCATATTCTTCTACAGTTGACAATACGCCATTTTTGTTCTTTCCGCCCATTGCATATATTTTCCCATTGATTGTTTCTGTCTCCAAATTATACCTTGCTACATTCATTGATTTTTTAGTTGTCCAAGTATCAGAAACAGGGTCATATTCTTCTACTGAAGATAAGTAAGTCTGATTCTTGACTTCATAGCCACCAATAATATAAACCTTTCCATCAATGACTTCTGCTCGAAAATTTGTTCTTCCAATAGACATTGACTTTTTTTGCGCCCATGTGTCTGAAACCGGATCATATGCTTCTACTGTTGACAAAGAACTTGTACCGCTATTGTGACCTCCAAAAGCATATATTTTACCGTTAATTACTTCAGTTTGAAAATCCAATCTGGGAGATTGCATTGATACCTTTTCAACCCACTGATCCGTCGCTTCGGCAAAGGCCATAACCGGCATCGTCGATACGATCAAAGTCAAAATAAGCACAAAAATAAAACAACCTTTTAGCTTAAACCTGTTTTTCATAATAAATCTCCTATTTCGTTTTATTATGTAACCGGTCACACTGTAACAATTGTTCATTATAATTATCGTCCGGAAGAAACTATTTGTTAGAATTGGAAATAAAAAAAGCCCTCTCACTCCTTTGCAGCGGTTTCTCCAGGAAGCTTGTAATATGCTTTGTACTCCGCTTCGCTGACGCGTTTTAACTTAAACCACTTACGAGGTTGTAGAATGGAGTAATACAGATATTCCACCTGCCCGTTAATGATGCACTCGTAACGGTCGCCCACAGTTCCGCTCTTCTGTTCTGCATCAGGAATAATATCCGGCTTAACGTCCGCAATCTCTACATGGATTGTTTGACCGGTACTCTCTTCCACCCAGTCAAATGCTAGTGGCCATGCTTTCCCATTGCGTTCCGTCAGCTGGATCATATCAACGGGTATTCTTATTTCATAATTTTCGTCTTGTATCCGCCCCATGTGACACTGACACCTCCGTTAAACACACCAACAGGATGGATCGTATGGTCTTTCTTCGCATCCACGCCCGATAGTTCCTTATCCGTATACATAATCGCTCGCTGGATAATTTTGTTACCATACCGGCCGCGCAAGGCGTTGATCACCCGTTCCAATTCCTCTTTATCTACTGCTTTGTTTGCATCCTCAAAAATCGTTAATTGCCGGGGAACATCCATCCCTATCAGGTCACAGCCTCTAACTCCTACCTTTCGCAATGGTTTCGGCCAGTGGCCATAACATCGCTTGAAAAGTCTAAACGCAGCATTGGCAATCTCGCCCGATATGTTTGTGGGGACCGTCAGTTTGCATTGCCGTGAACCATAATTTTGCAAATCACTGTCTAAAAACGAAAATTCAACGGTAGAGGCGTACATTCCCATTTCCATCAACCGCCCGCCCACACTTTCGGACAGCGCATAAAGCATAACCTTTACATCGGTATCGGAAACCAAATCGCGCAGGCAAGTCTGGCTGTTTCCAACCGATTTAATGGGTGATTCATAGCCGGCAGGCGCAACCATCGAGCGATCCTCACCATTAGCAAAGGCGTGAAGCACAGGGCCAATTTTTCCGAACCAGCGTTCCAGGCGCTTGGTATCAGTTGCAGCTAAATCACCGATTGTGTGAATAGCATAGCTTTCAAGCTTGCGCTTCGTTGCCGTGCCGATGTATAGAAGGTCGCCAACAGGTAGCGGCCACACAATCTCTTTAAATTTGTCCCCCGGAATAATCGTGCAGGCGTCAGGCTTCTTCATATCACTCGCCAACTTTGCGAACACTTTGTTGTCCGCGAGACCAATGCTGACAGTCAGGCCAATTTCTCGTTTGATTCGTTCCCTCATTTCGTGTATCAACAGCTCACCCTGTGCAAAAGAGGATACGCAGCCGGTCAGATCAAGCCACGATTCATCAATCCCAAATGGCTCCACACGGTCGGTATAATTGGAATACATATTCTTCACAAAGCCGGAAAATTGCATGTAATCGTTGTATCTCGGCGGAACCGTATAGATTCCAGGGCAAGCTTGATGAGCCTGCCAGTTAGCCATGCCCGTTTTCACTCCGAGTCTTTTTGCAGGGTAGTTTGCGGTCAGAACAATTCCGCGGCGTTCCTTGGTACTTCCACACACGGCCATCGGGACATCACGCAGGCGTGGATTCCGCAGCATTTCTACAGAAGCGTAATAACAATTTAGATCGCTATGCGCAATGACCCTTTCCACCGCTATCACCCCGAACCCTTGTTCTATTGTATGCTAGCGTAACATAGAACATGCGTTCTTTTCAATGGTAATGTATGGGTAAGAAAGGGGCATCCGGAGGCGTTTATGCATCAATTCAGGGGATAACATTTTAATATGTTTTCTGAAAACTTATCTATTTTTTCCATTTCCAGGCCATGTATTGCTCCATAAGATCGTGAGTGGACAGGCTATTTTCTTGTGCCCATTCTATCATAAGTTTGCGCAGTTTCGGAAACCCATTTCCAAACGGATCAACAATTTGCTGAACTCGTTTATCATAGCGTTTCAAATCTTCTGTATTCACGTTATTACCACCTTGCCAATATTCTTTATAGATATTATACTACATAATTCGACACAGTGACGTGAAAAAAGCCCACCGGTTAATCCGATGAGCCTGTTTTTGTTTATAGAGATAACTCCGTCAGCCGATAGGCCAGCGGGGGATAATTTTATCCCGGCTTATTTTCAACTGCATTGATTTTCTCCCTACATTCACGACAAATACTGTAGCCTTTGAATGTCGTGAGTTTATGCATGCTGTTACAAAAGACACATGCAGGCTTGTATTTCTTCAAGACAACTCTTCCATTCTCAACATAAATTTCAAGGGGATCCTGCTCTTTTATTTTGAGTTTTATTCTTAACTTTTTTGGCAATGCAACGCGTCCAAACGTATCAGCATAACGGATCGCCCCAGTAGATTTCACTTATTTATCGCCTTCGTTTCAAATTATATTTTTATGTGTTCTATTATATAATTCGATGGACTAAGACAAATTTGTGGGGTAATCAATCTCATCTGGAACTAAAAGCCCTCTGTTGGCTAATTCAAGTCAGCAGAGGGCTTTAATGCCTATTCCGTTTTTTCGTTCCCAGGTAGCACCGTCTCCTGTTTGATCGCCGCGGCCTGATCTGCTCCGGTCCGTGCAGCTTCGGCTGGTGCGGGGTCAACGGTACCGATAACCGGTGCACTGAGCTGCGTGATCGATGCCGCCCTCGCACTTGCCGCATCCACAAGCCCCTCACCGACGATGTACGCTACGACGGTTGCCCCAGCCATAATCAGCGCAGTGATCTGCGTCGCCTGCGCTTCGGTGCCACCCAAGGCGACGACAAGGAGCGCGGCGAACGACACGATTGCCGCCCACAGCTTCCGGGATGTAAGTTTCCGTTTCCAATCGATTTTCATATGTATCCTTCTTTCCTGCCGGGTTGACCGGCTATTTAAATATTAGTGCCAATATCGCCGCAATGAGTGACGCACCTAGAGTGGTAATAATCGCGGTGGTAAAGCTGTCCCATCTCTTTCCCGGGCGTTCCGTAATCGCCTTAATGTCGCGTTTCATTTCGCTCACATCCGACGAGAGATTATCGATCTTTTGATTTGCCGTAGCCATTACAGCAGTTAGGCTACGGATATCTTTGACTTCTCCGGTCAGCTCATCGAGACGATCATGCGCGGCTTCCGCGCGGCTGAGGGCATCACCAGCGATCTTTGCAACCTCTGCTATATCCATAAGCTGCAGTCCTCCCTATGCGGCGTAGACTACAAACTGCTTCACTCCATCGACATACACCCCCGCGGCAGTGCCAGACTTCCCGATTCCCACCAAATAAAAATAACTGTCCTCACCTTGTCTGTACCGAGGAAGGAGAGCGGCAACCCCTGTCGTGCCCACAGTGACCACAGGAGCGTTTTTTGCGGTTACCTTGAGTTGATATGCTTGTCCCAGCTTAAGGCGGATATCTGTCGTTGTGTCGCTCTTAAAGTCTATGATCTGCGGCCGCGGATATCCATTATAGCCGCCTGCCTTGATGATAGTCGGGTAATCCTTAAAGGCTTTATCCAGATCAACAGGCCCCGATATGCCGGGCACCACTCCGGCGCTGCCGGTCTGCTGGATCCCACAAGGGTAATCCGGCCCTCCTGAATAATCGGCAAGCCACACGTCGGACTTTGCAAGTGTTGCTGCCGAAAACCTGCCGGACCGGATAAAATCGAGATTCGTATAAAGGTTGACAAACCATTTATCAGCGCACATAGAATCTATAAAGGCCCTGGCGATATTGTCGATCAAAGTATTCGTAGGGTTTACGCCTTGCTTTTGTGAGTATGTAATACTGTCGTACTCATAATCGAAAGCAACTGGAAAATCAATTCTTCCCCTGTATGGAGCAAGAACTTTTTTGAAAACCTCGGATTCCTTCCGGGCATCCTCGGGGGAAATCGCATAACTGAACCAATATGCCCCGGTATGTAGCTTATGGGCCAGCGCACCCTGCATGTTCTCCTCAAATTTCGGGTCCTTCTGGCTGATGCTGTTCCCATAACCGGCGCGGATCAGCGCGAAGTCTATTCCGGAAGCGTCGACTTTGGCCCAGTCAATCGGGTTCCCCTTGTTGTTGTGTTTGCTGACGTCGATCCCGTTCATTTACGTACTCGCCCCCTCATTAAGAACCTGATGCACGGCATCTCGTAAATTGGACAGCGCCGGCACCTTGTCCTCGGTGTATGTACCTGCCTGAATCAGCCGCACCCACACGGCCACAAGGCCGGAATTTTCGGTAAACATTACTCATTACCTCCCGCAATTAGTACGGACAGCTCCGCAATGGCCGCGTCCGTCTGTGTCTGTTTCATGGCCTGCGTCGCCTGTGTAACCTCTAAGTACGTGAGCTGCGCCAGCGTGACACACAGCCTGTCCTCTGTTTCCGCCGGGGCCGTGTCGGTAGCGGGAGTAATCTCCACGGCCTTGACGGCCAGCTCCGCGCGGATGCTGTAATTGTCATGGACATACTGCTTGTCGCCGTCGATCAGCGTCAGTTGGGCCGTGTTGGCGCTGTCGGCAGTCAGGGCATCCAGCACGTCGAACGTGATTGCATCCTTGGCCATCTGGATTTCTATGCCTCTCCGCTGCGCTCCCTGCGCATAGGTATTGATGGCTATTGCCGTGATAATTGGCAACTCCGTGTCGTTCGCGAATTTTATTGTTGACATATGTTTTACCTCCTGTCAAATAAGTTCAATCGAGTTGATTACTTTTCCACCGATTGTTAATGCTCCTGAAGGAAAATCCACATAATAGTAAGCATTGAAATTTGAAGTAGCATATAATTTAGATTGAAATAAAACATTGACGCGTTTTGCTACAACATCGTAATTTGATTTTACTGGGTTCTTTAATCCATAAGGAGTTTGGCTACTGTAAATGTATCCAAGATAATAGTCGGTACCAGCATCATTATATGCGTGGACATAAATTGATGCACCGTCAGTTGCCCTGGAACTGGTTGCTGTCATGTCTAATAACTGAAAAGCTGTCCCGTTGCGTGCAATTGATATAGCTTCGTCAAAGTAAAAATCAATTGACATACTATAGTTAGATGGGTCATCATCATAAAAAGTGCTACGTAACCCCAATCGTCCGCTACCATCTTCTCTTAAATATGACTCGTGTAATATGTCGAGATTAACGTGCGCCTGAGCAATCGTTCCAGAATACCCCTGCCTCCACACCCCGGCGATATTGTTGTATCGCTTGCTTACGGGCCGCCACACACCGTTGATGTTATCGTACCGCTTACTGACCTTGTGCTGCACCCCGGCTATGTTGTCATATCGTGCGCCCATCGCCCAGCCTCCTTATGTGCATATGTCCCACCCGTCACCGTCCGAGCCGCCTGACGGACTGCCGCCTACCGTAGCAGCGTTGTTGCGCAGGGCCGCGCCGCCGGAGCCGACTGCATGACTGCTGTAATGGGCGTAATCCGCCGTACCTCCGTTGGCGGGAAGGCTGCTGGGAATGACCGGATACGCCGGAAGTTGCAGCGTCGTCCCGCTCTTAGGGACCGCAGCGCCGCCGATGGTGGCGGTCTGGACGGCACCGTTAATCTTGTCGTGATCTGCCTGGGTGACGTGCACGACAGCATCAGAAGCGTGAGCTGTAAGGTCCGCGGCAGCCTTGTCTCCTGCGGCCTTTACATCCGCCTTTGTCGCTCTGATTGCTGACTGATCTACCGTGATGGTTACCGCGCTCGCGTCAGAAACTTCCGCACGCAGCCGAATAACCATATCATTGCTGGCTCCCGACTCAGGGGCCACTTTTTCCGACAACGGTTGCTTCGACACAACCATCATCGTTCCCGCCTCGTCAAATATTCCTGCTTCGCGGACTGTGAAACCTCCCACGTTGGCGGGGATATCCGCCTCCACAATCACGCGCCTGGGGTTATCAGGATCAACCAGAGTAACGGCGTCGCCTCTCCAGACCTCCCGACGAAGTGCTGTCTGCGTTTTGGCAGGCTCATAATAGGATCCGTTTCCATCCCCGACAGCCAACTTTTTAAACGTCTTCGAGATTCCGGTCTGGAGAGCCTGTGCAATTGCTGCATCACAGGCATTTGTTGTTATCGTGTAATATTCCATGCTTACCCCTCCAATGCGTATACGTCAACCACCGTTGTCTGGATTGCAGCGGTAGCAATTTTTACTTTATGGGTATCCATTTCACCGATCGGGTACACATCAATCACAGATCCTACAGACGTCACCGCAGCAACCCGCGCATTGACCGTCTGTGAAAGGATTAAGCGAATCCCGTCAAGCTCTGACCGTAGATTTTTTCCGGCTTCTACCAGTTGCAATGCCCTAATCTGTTCGGCTGCCGTTACGCCCTTGGACTGGCAATACACATCCATTCTGAAATGATACGGATCTCCGGAGTACTGGAACCATTCTTCGATTTTTCCCGCTTCTCCGAATACGCTTTCCACGATCTTCCGGACCGCGAATACAGTCCCCTTATACTTATGGATCAGATACGAGTTCCGGATCATCTGCCGCTTTTCCTCGTCGGAAGCAAGCGCATCATAGACGTCCACATGGAGCCCCCAAGCAAGCTCATCCAGAACGGCACCGGAAAGGCTGTCAAGATACGGATACAGGATAACCGCAATGACCTCCTCGCCAAGCTCCTGCAGTATAGGCGTTAAGGCTGCGGATAGGGCCTGCGTCGTTCTATCCTGCTGCATGCGCTGACTTTGCATAGACAACAGGTCCACATTTTTCAGATCAACCATCACAGGATTCCTCCATAAGTAACGCTAACCGTTCCTGCAACCGCGACTTCCTGTGGAAGCAGTTCCGTATAGGTCGGGTCAGCAATATCAATGCGGTAGGCCCCCGCCGTCAACAACGCGCCGCGCAAGCTGTCAGGATTCAGGTTTCCACCTAAATGTGTTTTTTGGGCAGCGATAGAATCATTAACCGCCTTATTAACCGCTGCCTGAATACTTGTAACTTCTGTCGATCGGCTGTTGCTTATATAATAGGTGAGATTAATATCATAGGCCTTTACCTGGGCGGCAGAGACAATGACATTGTCCGTCAAGGGACGGCGCTTTTCTTCACTGCAGGAGGTGCTGACATCATTCAGGATGCTCTGAGAAGGCTCAGATGCCCCGTTCATCAGAACATATACCGTTACGACCCCGGGGGAAGTTTTAACCGCCCTGGTATCCGCAATATCCGATGATGCCGCCTTAGCCCAATATTCATAGCTCTCTCTTGACCCGGCAGTCGATATCGCTTCCCAGCGCTGCCGGATCCTTTCCCGGTAACTATCGTCGTTTTCCTCATCAGCTCCACCGGATGTGGCCGTCACATTGGTAACCGATCCGATATAGTCCACGGGATCCATTAAGCTCTGAATTTGTCCGGGAAGAAATCCGTTATAGCCGGCTCCGGCTGATTTCGCAACGACGGTTCCCTGAGCGGAAGTCTGCCCGGCCGGAATGATTACATCCGTCTGAAGCGGAAACTCCAACTGTCCGTCTGGCGTTGCCCTCGTTCCGGCCGGAACCGTTACGTCAAATCCCAGCGCTGCAGGCAGCGAAAATTTCATGGTTGCACTTGCTGTCTTTGCTGCAGCCCTGTCCACGTCGTACTGGCTGCCGTATTCATCCAGAATACTTCCGGAGCAGTACCGAAGCAGATTCTGATTCGCAGATGAATTAATGTCTTCCTTGCAGGCGACAATCAGCTCCACAATTTGAGATAAAAATTGATAATGTTCATCCCCCGGATACAGCGTTTCTCCGGATACAGCTTCGTAGCGCGCAACAGCATTATTCAGCAGCTGCTGCGGATCGGTCGAAACAAATTCTATCATTCCAAAATCACCACCACTGTCACATTTCCATCCGCATCCATTTCACATTGCACATCCTTCACATTGGCCCGAGGCTCATAGACAGCCAGCATCTGGGCGATTTCCACCCGGGCGTTTTCCATCAGAGCAGGCCCCGGCCGATCGATCAGACTACCAGGGATTCCCATAGTACGGTGATATGGAATTTCATACCGGTATGTATTGATCAGATTGCGGACGTTCTGTGCTATACGATCGTCGCCTGTCGCATTCCAGTTAATCCCACCTTCTCCAGACCGCACCACCATTACGGACCACTCATCCTTTCATTTTCCCGCTTTTGGGAAGCTTTTTGCGCCGTTGTCGGAACCTTGTATGGATTTTTTACAGCTGCAGCTGAAAGTCCCGCCGCACTGGCTGCTTTACTCGCCGCAGTACTTTTCTGCGCCCCAGGCGGAACATATTCGGAGAATTCCAGCTTTAGCGTAGCCGCCGCGATCGACGCCGCTCCGGCGATCTTGATCACCACGTAGTCCGAAGCCGAACAATTTGTAAGCAGAAATTTGTTTAAACTGACAGCTTTCCCAAACAGGACAAGAGGATATGCGACAGCTGCGTCCCGCAGGGCCTTCCATGAGTCTATTTCCGTTTGCGCTGAATTTCCTGCCGTTGCAAGGACGCGGAGCTCAAGGCCGACTTTCTCAAGTCCCGGACCTTTAATGGTCGTCGTCGGTTTCTTCCCCGAAGTGTCCTCGGTTGATACGTTTAACTCTCCCGAAACGGATATATCCCTCGGAGTCAAAATTTTGCTTGAAGAAACCTCGAATATCTTGTTTCCAAATGTACCAACAATCACAACGATTCCTCCGTTATCCCGACAATGTAGCCGTCGCAGTAGGCTTCCCCCGGGAACCAGCACAGAACTCTGTCACCGACCGAGGGCGGCAGCTGCTGTATGACGCCCTCAGCATCCACCTGAAACCGAAAGGCACCTGTCAGGCACGTGATTGGTGCGGACAGGCTTCCGCCGATATTAACCCGGTACTGGTTGGCCTGCACTGTCGTCACTGTTCCAATTGATGTCATACTAATACCTCCCAAAACACTTATGCAGCGTCAGGCGGCTGATATCCCCCGCGAAACTGTGCTGCGCCGTATCGATGTAATACTTTCCGTCACTTAGCCCCATCCCGGCGACTATCACCGCATTCCCTGCCGTGATAGTCGTGTCCAGTGCAATGGAAATTTCTCCAACCATTTCTTTTTTGTTATGGTTTCGCAGTATGTTTTTTGCAAAGCGCTGCGATTCCCCGGAACTGGAAACCGGGTATGTGCCAATATTCAGCGCCGGTCCGGATGCTTCCTGGTCAGAGAACGTCCCGCCGACCGACCTCCAGGCGACGGTGCAGCTCTGGTATGTATCTTCAGCCGAATTGTTGAACCGCGGCTCCTCGAGGAAGTCGTCGGCATAAATGGTTTTGACCGCCGGCTGATCTTCCATGTGGGTATCCGAAAACAAAAACAGTTTTTCGTCCTGGACCTTGATGCTGCAACCTTCCAGCATAGCGCGTTCCTGTAAAAATCCGAAGTCCCCGCGGCCGATCTGGTCGACTCGCGCGTAGGTGTACGCAGGAACATTCAGAAACCGCGCCGTCAGTCCGTGGGCGGCGGCGATGTCGGAGGCAATCGTAATCAGTGTGGTGTTTTCCCATGCCCGGGAGCGTTTCGTTTTCCCCCCGGGTGGAATGCTGACCGCGCCCAGATCGATTGATCCTATTTCCTGCCGAACCCGGTCAATCCACATACTTCCCGATCGGTATCCTTGATGGATGATGTTAATGCTGTCTTCTTTTCTCGGATTCCAATTGGACCATTGGTTTTCGCTGTTTGCCATCTTTGCGTCGATTGCGTCCGCCTGGTCGCCGCAGCTGTCTGTGACGACCAGGTCGGATATTTCGACGTCTGAGGTAATGTCCTTGCCTTCGTAGTATATTTGTGCCATTTGATCACCTTTTCCAGGGCGGAAGCGTTTCCGGAGCAGTCTCTTCCAGATACGGAATCCGCAGCACCACACCGGCGTCAAAAGACACAATCCCAGCGTACTGAGGATTCGCCCTGATGATTTTGACCGCCTGGAATTCGTTGTTGTATGCATCCAGGGCGATCATATCGAAAGTATCACCGGCCATGGTCGTATAATCAAAACCATCAATCATTCCCATGCTAACCGTCCCTTATTGCCAAAATAATCGTCCAGAATCCGCTTAACATTCTGCGCATCACGCTTCAGCACGTTCTCCGTAGGCCGTTCTCCATGAAAAACTGGAGCGTAGACAAAGGAAATCGGCCGTACAGGACGTCCTGGATATTGCAGATGCTTATCTTGAGAGAAGGATCCAAACATTTTCTTTCCATTTTCGCCATCCGGATCCTGCCGACCGACACCAAGCAGCTGCGCCGTTTTCGCAAATAAGCCCAGGCTGCGGGCATTTCCGGGCCTGATCGGAATCGCGGCTTCCAGCCCAGCCTCGCCAAAAATGGCCGGACTATTGGCAAATCCCCCGTTTGCGTATGCAGGGATTTTCGTACTGGAAGCAGAGGAGCCGACATTAGATATCTGCTGCTGCGCGCTTCCGCTGATACCGAGAAACGAGCCAACGCTTGCGAAGAAATCCCCTACCGGCTTAGCCACCGATGAAATCAGGTCCGCAATGTTCTGAATAACCCCAACTACAAAGCTCAACACAGGTCCCAGCACGTTACCGACAATTCCCGCTATCTGGATCAGCAGCGGGGATACCGCTGTCAGGATCTGCATGAGTGGGGGAAGCAGGGCTTGTACGAATTGCATAATCGGAGGGATCAGCGGCTGCAGTGCGGCTAGAAAAGTCTGGACGACCAGGATAATGACAGGCATGATCTGTTGTCCGATACTAATCAGCGGCGGCAGGATCATCTGAAGAAGACTCCCGAACAGAGGCATTAGCTGCAGCACCAGTGGAAGGAACGATACCGCCATATTTCCAAGCTGACCAACAAAACTTCCGATCGCATTGGTGTCCATGCTGCTGATAAATTGGTTGATCTGTCCCATTCCGGTCGACAGCGCCGGAATCATTTTCTGCATGATTTCTCCAGCCGTCTGCTGAAGGTTCGCCTTCATAATTTTTTGCTGGTTGGCGTAAGTCCCGCTGGTTTTCGAAAAGTCCCCTTGTGCATCAGCCGTCGCGGAAAGAAGGTAGTTGTACCGCAGTTGAGCCTGTTCGGCCTGCGACATGCTACTGTAGTTCTTCTTGATCCCCTGAGTCATCGCATAGGCCTGAAGATTGGCCTGACTCATATTGATACCGAGCGCTTTCAGCGGCTCCGTTTCCCCAGAGACACCGGATTTGATTTTCTCGAAAGCTTCCTCCGGATCCAGATTGTAAAAAGACGCCATATCCCCGGCCAGCGCTGTCATATTTTGCGACATTGCCAGCGTCTCCTGGGAACCAAGGCCCATGCTTTTATACATGGAACCCAGCACAGAAGAATACTGCTTTGCCTGTAGCGTCGTCAGCCCGTAAGACTGCATGGAAGTTTTTGCAAAATCATCAATGACGGCAGAGCTCTTTCCGAATGTCGTATCTACAACGTTCTGCACCTCTGTCAGATTGCTTGCATATTCCAGTCCCTGGCTGGCAAGAGGAGCCATCGCCGCAACACCAATTGTTGCAACGGCACCGACACCCAGAGCCAGCCCTTTTGCAGCTTTGCCGGCTATCTGGAAACCTTTTCCCACATAGCCGGCACCCTTTTGTACGGCGCCAAACACTTTCGACGCCTTAGTCTCAACGCCGGTTAGTCCAGCCTGAAACGCCGGGCTGATTTTCCCGGCAACGCTCAGAACGCCTTTATTCATAGCGCTCATTGCCTTGTTAAAAACATTAGATGTTTTTCTGCTTTGGTTGCTGGCCTTTAACAGAGCGGCCTGCAAGGATGGATCTACCTTTCCGGCAAGTGTGATCAGCGCCTTTAATTCTTTTCCTTTTATTCGTCATCACCGCCTTTCTCCGGTGCCTGCATTCTGTCCATCTCCTCATTGACGTCTTCATACAATTGGTACAGATCGTCAAGAGGAAGATTTCCAAGAACCACAACATCGTTTGCTGTGGTCATGGTCAGCTGAGTGATGATTCTTCTGACCCCAAGTCCTTCAGCCCGGGATCCTTGTCGAGCAAAAAATCTCGAGCCAGCCCCGTCGCTTTCATCGCATCGGCTCCGGAAAGCCGCATCAGGTCGGCCAGCATCACATCCGGCATTTTCTTTTTAACGGCCTTGTGAAACACAACCAGCTGATACTCATAGTCCAGTGCCGGCACGCTGACCGGAATTCCCAGATTCTTCAGGTATTTGGACGCCTGATGCAGATCATTGGCCGTCAAAGCATCAAAATCATACTCCAGATACCGGATTTCCTCACCGACGATTTTAAGAGGATGCTTTAGTACCATACAGTATTCGGAATCCTGCATCTCCTCCTGATTGTCGCTTTGCTCGCCCAGATTCCCCATCGGGATCAGCGTACGTTCATCGGCCAGATTATCCCCGATATCAGGGCTCATGTTCTGTTCTTTTGTCATAGAAATTTACCTCCTTATCCCAGTGCAGAGCGAAACCCGGTTAACTGATCGACTCCTCCAACCTTGTAGGTTCCGGCGATCTGATCAATTAACAGCATTTCCTCGCCGTCCACAACTTCGCGGTATCGCACCGTAGAATAATCAATACTTTCGTCCCGGGTTTTGCTGACTTCCCCGCTGCCGTTACTGATTTTTGACGGATACCCGGTCACATAGAATCTGGTTCCGGAAACAACCATGCTGCCATCGCTGGCCCTCAGATTCGCGGCAATCCGAATTTCCAGATTGACCGTCGCGGCAAGCAGGTATTTTTTATCAGCCCCGGCAGCGCGAAGGGAAACCGTCGTGGTCATTGCGCCAAACTGACCCGGCGTCGGCATTGCGAAGCTGCCGAGGAGTCCCGCGCCGGATACTTCTTCGCCTTTCATTTCAATTTCAGCAAAGGATACGCTGGTTACATTGGATATCTCGTATCCATTTGCTAGCACTTTAATTCCGCCGGTAGCGCCCACAATCGTTTTACGCGCCATCAGGATTCACCTCCAAACATTGCATTCAGGCCACGTGAAGTCCAACGCATCTTACTGGTAAGGCTCTTCCCGGGTACCGGGTTTGTGAATTCGCCTGAAAAGACGAAGTTCCCCTGAACCAGATCACTGACGGGATTATCGTTTGCCACAAATTCCACCGTTCCGAGCAACAGTGCATCATCCTGGACCAGCCCGTCAAGCCATGCCTGAAAATCGTTCAGGATGGAATCCTTGCGCCCCCGGGGCATAGGCTTGTCAACTTCCAACCCGTAAGTCCGCTGAAACGCATTGTTGATATAACGCAGCATGCGCACATTGCAGTCAAAAACATCCCTGGCGTTGATATTGGCATCCACGCTGTACTTCATAGTGTGCGGGCCCCACATCCGCCAGGTCCCTTCCCAATAGGTCATGGTGTTGATTCCCTTTGCGTTCAGGCGGTTCGCTTCCGTCTGATCGTACTGAATCGCGGTTCCATCCGCCAGGCACAGAGAATCAATATCGATCTGTTTGTTTGACGGAGTCTCATAAGGAAGATTGTTATTTTGGAAATCCACCCATTGCATGGTTACTGTGTTGAGTGTGCTGGCATGAAACTTCCGATTCCCCTTTTTGGCCATTGGCCACAGGAGCCCGGCCGCGCCGGTCGTCGTTTCATATGCTTCTTTTGCCTCGATCGCCGCATCAATGGTTTTTATCGTACTGCAATCAAGATCAGCGTTCAGCCAGGCGTACCAGTGCCCGTTGATCTTGTCCAGCATAGCGACTAGAGCCGCGAAAACGATCTGATGATCGCTCCACCCCGGAGCCGCCAGAATCGTCGGCACTTTGGAAAGGTCATAGTAGACCTTTGAAACCCCGGTATTGATCGCGGTAATTATGTCAGTGTCGCTGACGCCGTTCGGATCCACTTCGTAGAATTTGACTTCCGCGCTGACCAGCCCTCCCTTCAGGTCTTTGATTACAACGGTCAGGCCATCGTCAGAGTATGCCGCGCTGAAATCGACGTCAAGCTCCTTGCCGGTGATTTCAATCGTCGACAGGATCACCTTTGGATTGGACAGTACTGCCGTCTTTTTCACAAAATTGACCGTCGCCGTCTGCGGGGCTTCATTTTTCTTGTCGTTGGGATTCAACGCATTGATTACCACAATCGGCCCAACGCTGTTAACGTCGTTCCGGAAATGCGCATACAGCACTTCGGACAGGTCATAATCCGCCCAGGCTTCGCTGTATCCGATCTTTCGCACCCCGTCCTGCCAGGATGAAATCAGAATTGGGACATTGGTTTTTCCGGCGTACTCCGCCAGTTGATGGACCGGGGCACGTCCGACATAGACCGGGATCGTGCCGACGCCAGAGGGGGATGTATAGTCCTGACTGTCCACCTGGTCGGCAAATGCGCCGTGTCGGTATTCGCTCATGTATCACTCACTCCTTTTGTAAGTTCAGCTTGTCAGTTCAGCGCGTCCGCATACCGGGTTTCAGGATCAGGAATCCCGGAAACAGTGCAGGTCAGGTATCCGTACCAATACGGCCACGGCTGTTCTTCATATGTTTTCAACTTCACAGGGGATTCCAGATGGAACCTCCCGGCAATTCCGTCTTCCCGCCGGATCCACAGCTTAACCCTGTCAAGCAGATTCAGCAGCGTGATATAACCGCTGAAATTCGCGGAAAGCTGCATCGGAGCATCCGCCCCAATTGTCGACTGAATTCCCGGGTCCCACACGACGGCGGTAATCTGCAGATTCATAGTGTCGTTGTCTTCGTCGCCGGAAACCTCAGAAGTTCCAACTACCAAGCAGGGAATCCGTATTCCTCCCTGCGGATACAGTTCCCCTTTCGGCGGAATGTACCCGACATGTACGGCTGGAGCTACCAATGTATAACGATCCGTCTGATCATCTTCCTGTGGCTGCTTTAACTGGATATGCTCCTTTACGATCAACTGTTGCAACCAGTCCTGAATTTTCTGCAGGGAAGATACCGCCTGCATTATCCCGCCCCTTTCGCAAGATTGGTCCCAAGGTTTCCAAACGTCCGGTCAAGCTCATGGGTCAGCCTTTTCATTATGGCTTCATTGACCTTATCCACAATTACGGTGCCTACACCCTCGTTTGTCACCATCTGTGGAACAGAAAGGCTCCGAAGAACTCTGTATTTTTTAGGTCCGTTCCGTACGGCAAATAGATACCGCTCTTCTGTACCGTTTTTAACCGGAGCCAGAAATACTTTGTTATTTTTACCGTCCGTTCCACGAACTGGACCAAGGGGGAGCCTTCCTTTCTCGCTGTAGATTTTCACCATCGGCTGAACATTACGCTTCTTTCCGCCTTTGTTTTTCTTCACAGGGGATGTTGGAACGTGTTGAAAACGTGTGATTGTCAACGGACGGCCAAGAACCACAACCGAAACGCTGCCCGTACCAGAAGCTCCCATCACGGTTTTTACTTTCCGCTGCTTGCTGTTCAGCGCGCTTTTGATTTCCTTTTGCGGCGCGCCGAACACTTTCGGAATCTGCCGTCCAGCTTCCACCCGGACGGTATCCGCCGTGCGGGACAGAACATTGTTCATAATTCGCACCGCGTCTTTCGGGTACCCTTCCAGCAATTTGGCAATCTGGTCTAACTGCCTGGTGTTCGCATAAATAACATTTCCGGCCATATCAAAAGCCTCCTTGTCCGGCGGTCAGCGTGATCTGCGTCATTCCGTCTTCCTCGACCACCCCCGCAATCATATATGGCCTGCCGTCGAACTGGATCATCATCTCCGGAACAATGCCTGCGGCATCCGATGACCGTATGAAAAACAACATATCGCCATCGTAGTTGCTCCCTGGGGAACGCAGGCTATTTCGCTGTCCTTCATCATTGTCTACAATACAGGAAACTGTTTTGGTCGTCTGCCCAATAGTAATTGTGTGCTCGGTAGCCATTTCGTCCATATCGAAAAAAATCGAAAGATCCTCTTCGATATCTTCCCGCAGCGTCATACCTTCGGAGCTCCGCGGCCGAGTTTCAATTCGGGATCCGGGGTAACCGGGTCCTCCGTGAGCTCAGCGTCTAACGATTCCTCCGAAACGTCCGGATTCACAGGAGGTTCGATTTCAACTTCATTTTTAGGAATAGATGTAAGTTCGGCAGCATTACTCGCAGCAACCAATCGCTGTTCCAGTTCCGCCGGCAAGCTGATTAAGTTTCCAGCCGGGATCAGATGCCCATCCCACAAAAAAGACGATTTCAATTGAATCATTGTTCTCCGCCTTTCCGCTTACAGCTTCACCAGCGCGGTGGATTCTGCTGCGGTCTTCGGTTCCACCACAATTCCTGCGACAATTTCGCCGCTTTCGGGTTTTGTTCCGGTCACACGGGAATTAGTTGCGTCCCAGTACACGGTCTGACCAACCGTCAATGTGGGGGTGGATTCCGCCGGTATCTCGAACACGCCTTCCAGTTCCACGCTTCCTAACGCGCCGTTCGGGATATCCGCGACGGCTACGCCGATGCGCCCGGTCAGAACCAGAACATCGCCGTATGCGATTGCGCTTCCGGTGCTATTCTGGTAATTGATAATTTTGCCTTCCTGGATATATCTGGCCATTATATTTTCCTCCTCTACTCCCGGCGGCGATTAAGCCATGCCGGGGTTCTTAACCAGTCCGCGGTAACCCAACAGGGTGATTCCGCGATCACCGTACACACGGTACCGAATGCCCAAATGGTCAAAACTGACCTCCGATTCCACGGTCGGTGCTTCGGCGCCGTTCAGGTAGCTGACTTCGATCGTCGGAGTCAGCGCCGGATTTGCAGAGAAGAAATACGGTTGTGCGCCGCTGTCTACATCCAGCTCCGCGTCGGTGATCATCTGCATCTTATTACGGAACACGTTCGCGACGCCGGAATTTGCAGAGGACGGGTCTGCCAAAGAAGCAAGAAGTGCCTCAATGCTGGTTTCCGTCGTGGATCCGGTCAGCACATATGCGGGCGCTACGTTCAGTTTGGTTTTGCCGTCCATGTCTGTCTGCTGGCGCATCAGCTTTCGCGCTTCGCTGAACGATGCGGTACCCGGGACAGCCCCGGTTCCAAGATTTTTGTGCGCGTTGCTGAACAGTTGTTGCCCGTCCTGCATCGCCGGATTTTGCAGAAGAATTTCATACACGGATTTGTTGATTCCGCGTGCAAACGCCAGGGTGTAGGCTGTCAGAAACCGGGTGATTTGATTGAAATCATCGTTAATAAACATCTGGCGGGTAAACGTCAGCATTTTTCCGACAGTAATCAGCCGACGGGTGGCAACGGGCTCATCGCCAAGTTTCGCTTCCTTGAATTCTCCGTTCTGCGGAATTTCTTCCAGCTCACCGCCGTCACTGACTTCGTAGACATGCGTAGGACGAAAATCCGGCTGGCTGGCCTTACTTGTCCACCCCTGGAAAGTGGTGGGTGCCGTCTGCTGCGCCGAGAGTACCGTGCGGTTTGCCACGTCGTCTGCAATAGACACAAACGCGCTATCTGGCGTCATGGACCGGCGGAATAGCTCCTCATTGCTCAACCGATGTGCCTTACTGTCTCCAAAGCGCATCAGGCATTCCACCGCGACATCCTTAATACTCATGCCGCGGAATTCGTTGGCACCTTCCGCCGGCTTTTCAATGCTTATACCGCTGCGCATCAGCATCCCGTCGGCAGCTGCGGCGCGAACCTTGTCCATTTCGTCGCGAGTCACACCGACATTGGTCGGCTCCGCGCCAACCGGAAGAGGCGCATTGCGTTGTTGCAGCGCCGTCAGAATTTCTGCGCGAACGGCGTCCAGTTCAGTACCGGAACTGATATACCCGGCGGCGCGATCCTCCATCTGGAAACTGCGGCACAGGACAGTGATTTCCGCAGAGCGCTGGCGTTCCGCTTCGATCAGATTCGGGGACGTCACCGGTGCCGCGACCGGCGCGGTAGGTGCAGGCGCTCCGCCCGGCTGTGTGCCGGTAAGTGACCTGGTTGCTGTCGGCTCCACCGACGGGACTGCTGCTCCGCCCGCGGAGACAGGGTTCGTATTATTGTCTTCTCCCATTCTATGTTCCTCCTCAGAATTGATATTTCTTCCCAACCCTACCGTGGTATCGGCGGGGACGGGGGCTAAACTGATTTCCATCGGTGTCCATTTCACCGCGACGTTTGCCGGCCCGATAAAACGGCCGTCCGGACTTTTCTGGCCGGTCTGGAGCTCCATCCATGCGCCCACAGTGTAGCCGACGGAAACGCCGGTCAGCATTCCTTTGTCCAGCTTGCCCTGCAGGCGGGCGGCCTGCGGATCGTCGGCATCCATTTCAATGATCGCCCGGCATTTATGCTGCGCTTCGTCAAGCCAGGCTTTCACTACTTTCCCGATCGGTACCTTACCGTAAGCCAGATCGCTGCCGTGATTAAACAACAATACGCCGGTTCCGCCTTCGGTAAAACAGCTTAAATCCACAGCGTCCGCATCATGCGACAGAATTTCCGGGATGCCCCAGCGCACATACGGCGTTTCGCTGGAAAACGATATTTCATACTGATTCTCCTGATCCTCGACAGCCCTACATTCCAATGCGCGGGACTGCAGCCGCAGTTCTCCGCCGCCGTTGCCGCTGGCAGCCCGGGTTAACAAATTGTTGTTATGAATCATCGGAAGATCCATCCTTCTCATCATCCTTTCCGTTTCCAATGGGTGGGACCTTATTGGGGGAATCAAGACCCGCTTCCAGATTCAAATCCCGCATCATCTGCATTTCCTTCGCACGCTGGCGCAGAACTTCGCGCCAGTCCTCGCCTTTTTCAGCACAAATTTTCTGCAGCGTTTTCTGACTCGTTGCCAACGCGGTCTTATTGGCATTTGCTTCTTTTACGGGATCAACCCAGTCCCAGCCGGATGCAATCCACACATGACGCCGATATTCTTCGGAATCTCTAAAATATCCAGGAATGTTCAGCTGACCTGAAAGCACCGCCCAGTCCAGCCATTCCGGATAAATCGCGTCCAGCAGGTGTTCGATCATGTATATCTGCAAGGGGCGATAGGTCTTTTGATCTTCCAATAGCCCTTGCCGTGCGGAGGAATAATTGACCTGCGACATATCCCGGCTAACCGCTTCATAGCTCAGGCCTACGGCCCCTCCGGCTAACCGCTGTGTGGTTTTCACCATCGGGTCAACCGTGGAGCTGGTTCCGGCCGGCGTGACGGTCGAGATTTTTTCTCCGGGCTTCAGATAAGTTACGGTTCCCTGTTCCAAGATTTCCTGCGGCGGTTCCTCTTGCCGATCGGGCGAAGACCCATAATCCTGATCGTACCCTCGTCCCAACCCGGAGACCCCGGTAAGAGTCCCGCTATCTTTTTCGACAACCGCAGACAGGTGGGCAAGAACCCTTTCCTTTTCCAGAGCCGCGTCAATCAGCTCATTCGTGTCATCAATCCGTCCCAGTGACGGGGCCGTCTGCGACATTTCTCGAACCTGACTGGGCCGCGTCAGATACGGAAGGTAAAGAATTTGTTTCGCCGGGACCCGCTGCGACTTTACTGAAAAACCCCATACATCATAGATTTTGATCCAGTAGGCAACCGGCCGACGGTACTTGTCAATTTCCACCCCGCCGACAACCCTATTCTCGCCGTTCATCTGGACCGATGTATCCAGATCGTCGACTTCCAGCAACTGAATCCGAAACTGTCCCTGATCCATCACTTTCAGAACCAGAATCCCGCCATCCACAAAACGTCGGCGGAGGCAGATGCTAACCAATTCTGAAAAGCTGAACCGTCCTGTCATTTCGCAGTTTTCCGGTCGGCACCATTTTTTCCAACATTGTTCAATGCTGGTATTTAGGCTTTCATTTTCCGTTCCGTCGCTATTCAGAGTTTTGGCCTGAAGGACAAACCCGGATCCAATCACATTTCGTTCCAGCGCGAGAACCTCGGCCCCTAAAATATCGCTGTTTCTCTCTAAATCGCGGGCGCGTCCTCGGATCATATCCCGGCTTCCCTGATTTGCCTGTTCCCCGTTGGGATTTTGGGTTGTCCACCCTCCACTGCGAGGCCCGGTATCCGCGGCGGAATAAAAATTACGGGAACGTTGAACCCACACTTCCCGCTGGAAAGCCATTTTCGGCGCGATCGGCAACAGCAACCGGTTGATCAACGACATTTTCTTCTGTTTCATTCGGTCACCGCCTCCTCCTCAGAAATGCCACCGTCGCCGCGGGTCGCTCCAGCTGATCGATCTGATTATTCAGGGAATTGTATTCCCCGTACAACGTCCCCAGATCGGCCCGTTGCACCGTCCGTTGACCGAGCCGGTATTCCTGGGCACCATTTTCTATCTTCGTGATTGCCTGTAGAATACTGTCCCGTCGGACTTTCAGTTCGGTTATCGTCAATACCTCCACCGCCTTTTCCGAAATGATTTTCCGCTATGTATCTGATTTGAATGGTTTTCTTTCGCCGGCAATATTTCCGGATTTATTTGAGGAGTTCTCATAGGCTGTGAATCTCCACGCTCCTGACGCGTATGATTCGCATGTAAAGTACGAATGCCAAACACGTCCGCGGCACAGGCGGCATAGACTTCACAGTCAAGATAATGGTTGTCTCCTCCAGTTGCCTTTTGCACCCAGTGGCGAATCAGATGACCGCGCACCCGCTCCACAACTTTCTGTTCCGCTGTAATCATCTCCGCATACTCCGGGTCACAGCGCTCATGCAGATACCAGCCACCATTGTCCTCATCCCTGAAAATACGGGAAAAGATCATGTCCTTGTAATAATCCGTATCGACGATCAGCAGGGTCATTCCTTTTGAAATCCCATCTCTGTCAATAACCGACGGACGATATTTCGTAATCATACGGCTACTTGATCCTTTGATCGGCACCGTCCATTCCCGATTAACTGCACAAAAATCATAAACATCGTCCGTCTGATCTCCGGAATCCACACAGCACAGATTTACCTGATATCTAACTCCGGCCTTATCCTTGTACCAGCGGTTCATAATTTCTTCTATCTCTGCCCAAGTAAATACCTGTCCGTGCAGCACGTTATAGCTTGTCATGTTTGCACGCCAGGCACGGATCGTATAATAAAAGCTTTTCCTCTGGACATCCACCCCGCCGGTCAGCATCACAGTATTCGGAGGGACTACCTTTGAGGGATACACGCTTTGCTTTTCTTTAAGCAAGCGCTCGGCATCCAACTCCTGCTCAATTTCCTTAAAAGGCTCCCCCAGCCAAGAGTTAATAAAGTTCTGCAGCAGCTCCGGTTGACCTTTGCTGTCCAAAAACTCCGACGCGATATCGCCGAAGCGCAAAAGCGGAGAATAAAAAGCGTTCAACCGAAAAGCAATTTTCCGACGGCTACCGTTCGTCCTCACCGCTTTCCATTCACAGTGCCGAACCATCTCATTTCGATCCGCATCCGAAATCAAACACCCGCATTCCTCGCAAACGTAAAATGCTTCCTTCCTTGCCTGATCCGGAGTGCTGCCGTCCGGCCACTTCAATTGCCGGAATTTAAAAGTCCAACTTGCACCGCAGTGCGGGCAGGAAACAAAGCATTCCATCTGAGTATCGGCTTTCAGCCAATTCTGCCAGGTCGGGCCCGACTCAAAAACCGGAGTTGAAACACGAACCGTCTTTTTATTTGCCGGATAAGACTTCTGTCGTTCCATGGCCAGCTTTGCCGGACTCGCTTCCTTCCCGGCCTGTATCGGATATTTATCCTCTTCATCAAGGAAAACATATCGGATCGGGAAGCTCGCCAGATCGCTAGGGGAATTCGCCCCCACAATTCCGATGTTGATTCCTCCGGTAAAATTCAGGTCAAGCCGCTTACTGTTCTCATCAAACCTTTTTTTCAGTTCCCGGCAATTCTTCATCATAGGCTGTATTCGGTGATCACTGATGCGTTCGGCCAATTCTTTTTGCGGATAAACCACCAACATTGGCCCCGGATCCTGACATATCGCCGCCCCCATCATGTTCAGGATTGCTTCTGTTCCTCCTACCTGAGTAGCCTTGATAAATTCTTCCTCTACTACTTCCGGGTCAGAAAATGCATCCATTACTTCACGGAGATAGGGAACATAATCCGTTCGCCATGGACCGGGTTTGCTTGATTCTGAAAGAGATAATATGCGATTTTCGTCGGCCCACTCGCTAACCGTCTTCTTCCCCGGGGGTCTGAGCGAAACCAGAGCTGATCGCAACCAGTCCGGAACTTTATACGAATTCAAGATTCATCAACCTCCGGCTGGTAAACTCCATCAATCGACATCTGGGTCAGAGAATCAGCGATTCGGTCGTTAATCATCTGGTCAACCCGGCGAGCCTCATCCGCATCGACATAGGAGGCAACCGTCAACCCAAGCTCATGCCCCAAACCAAAAACGGAGCTTTTGAATACAGAAAAAAAGCGTGACAGGTTTTCTACAATATCCGTCTTTGAGAGATACTCGCCACCCGCGATCTGATTTTTCAGCCGCGAAGATTCCAATTGCTCTTTTTTTAATTCCGCTTCATAGTGGGTTTTCAGTTGAGACGGCGTCATTTTGTCCGGATCGCTTCTCGCGGCCTCCGCCAGCTTCTCACCCTCCCGCTGTGCATTCCATTCCGTAACAGCCTTGATGTCGTAATATCCATGCCTTACACGGGGACAACCAGCTTTCATCCAGTTACTGAGAGTCGCTGCTGTTACCCCAAAATACGCTGCCGCATATCGGGTACAGGCAATGATCGTTCCTGCCTCGAAATACAGATCCCCCCTTTGTTCCGCCTTCTCTTCATCCACCATAGAGATTTCCCCCTTCCCCCCGATTAGTGCAAATCGGACCTCTGCTTCCAAAACCATCCAGCCAAGAAACACAGAAAAATCCGCTCTGCATTTTTCGGCATTCTGCCGAATCCACCACCTCGCCCCGGTCTGACCGCCAGTGGCCGTCGACTTTGGCACTTTGCATAAATTTTGCCATGACGGGGCGGGAATCCGGCTTTTCAAATATTCAAAGCACTTTTTTTGTTTTTAATCCGGGTATTCCTCGGGCCTCGCAAGACCCGCAACGGGGGCACCGGGCCGGAAGGACCCACAACCCGCACCACACCTGGCTTTTTCTGTTCAAAACCTTTGCATCATTGTGGAAAACCCCCGTCTGCAGGCACTTTTGACAGCAAACTGTTGAAAACTTTCCGCTACCCCTTGAATTCACCTAACCCCTTTGAATTTGGAGCCAATTTGAATTTGGGGGTAAAAAGAGAGATATGCCCTTGCGAGCATACCTCTCTGAGCATTATTATATGTCAATAACGGTATGCTTTTCAAGGTGACATCTGCGGACAAACACGGACATTTAAGGACAACCTTTAGGAAAAGAAGCTGCTTGATCTTTCCAGCTCATGTATCGCCTGAGCCATCAGGCGGCTCATATGACGCTTTGAATAGCAATAAACCTCGCACATCTGCCGATCGCTCATTCCTTGAATGTACTTGCTTTCGAGGAAGCCTCGGAGACGGTCGTCTTTCATCAGAGATAGAGCATCGTCCAGTTGTTGCCGCAAGCCCCGCACTTTCACCGCAAGACCTTCGCATTCCTGCCGGGTCTGGATCGCCGTTTCCTTTATTTCATCAGGACCGGCAGCTCCCGTGCGCATCCGGGTCCCACCAGACGGGCCCAAGCTCAGGCTTTCCCATCGGGCCGCATCGTCGCATTTCATCTTTAACCGGTCAACTGCTATCAGGTACCGCCTTAATTTTTCTTTCTTTTCTTCATCATTCATTTAGAAATCCTCCTTTATGGATACTCATGGACAGATAATGGAAGATATATAGCTCAAATTATATAGAACAGCCTTGTCTTTGTGGATACTTGTGGAAGCATGGAAGGCCAGTCGATAAATTTTGCATGTAAAATTTATAAGAGAAAGTTTCGGAAAGACCTTCCAAGTCTCCATACCCTTCCATTTACTGGGGGGATGAGGGGGCCATTGCCGCAAACTGATTTCCCGCCTCGGACAAAGAAATGTCCACAAATTCATTGAAGCGCGCCGTCTTCCGCTTATAAAAGTGATAATTATCCTGCAGATCAAGTGAAAACTTGCTTTGCGAAGCGGGATACCGTTCTCCTCTGTCAGTACACCATGCCCGGTATACGGAATAGAGCTTGCCAGAGGGGATGGAGCATCCTGCGGCGCTGATCACGCAGTCGTCAACAAACTGCTGCATCTTATCCATTTCCTTTCGGTATTCCTCATTGGCTGCGTTCACCTTAGCGCAGGAAGGCATTCCTTTCTTGTACCATTCAACAGCGCCCTTGAGCGCCCACTGGAAGATTCCTGCTTTCTCCGTCTGCAGCTTCTCAGCAAGATGGATATCCTTTTTCTCATCGGGAATCTGCGCGACAAAGGGCAGCATGCGAACGCGCCGCCAGATACCGTGATCGCTATGCTTAATAATTGGCTTTACATTGGTCGCCATCACAATTTTGAACTCCGGTCGAAACTGGAATTCTTCCTTGTACAGTTTGCGGGCCGTAATGACATCCTCGCCGGTCATCGTCTTAACCAAAGCTTCATCAAGGACACAGCCGCCGGACGGCTCCGACGTCGTGACCAGGCGGACACTCTTCAGGCGGGCAATATCGGACCTGGCCGAGGAGGAGTTGCCCCTGTCAGCTCGCATAATCGTATCTGATTGTGCATTTTTGGTGTAGTCACCGAACAGTGAGCTTATCATATTGACAAAAGTGCTTTTTCCGTTAGCACCTGTCCCATACAAGAAAAACAGGCACTGCTCCGCCGTAGATCCGGTCAGAAAATACCCAACCATGCGTTGGATGTACAGCTGAAGCTCTTTATCACCTTGGGTGATTTCGTTCAGAAATTTCATCCATAACGGGCATTTTGCCCCCTCTATGTACTCAACGTCTGCCAACAGTGACATTTTCAGCCGCCGATCATGCGGACGCAGCTGCCCGGTCTTTAAGTCTACAATGCCGTTGGCAACATTCAGCGCGTCCTTATAACGGTCCAGTTCATTCGGCAGGATAGGAATGCCGGGAAGATGCTGCGTCTCCTCGATCATAGCTTTTTTTGATTTACTGGAGCGTGTCCTGCGGATATGTTTAAGCATGGTATCATTCGCCTCCTTATTTTCACCCGGTGAAGCTTCTTTCCACATCCGTTCAAGCAGATCATCAGCCAGGCGTTTAACCTCCCCGGTCTGGTCTTCCGTCCAACGCTGGCCTGTCCATATCATCCATATCTTATTTATGTGGTCGAACTTGATCCCCTTGCAATAAGCGTCCCGGAAACGATACGCATTGCCGGTATCGTCAAGCGTATACATTTTCGGGTCTTTCAGAATTTCCGGATCCTCTGGAGCGGCAGGCGGCGAAACCGGGGGCGCGGCGGATTCCTCTTTCGGATATTCCGGGGGTGGCTCCGGGAGAGGAACCGGGTCCCGTGTAAGCGTCCGATCATAGGGAATAAACGTCTTTTCTTTCCCCTTCATTGCACGAGAAAGCGTATATTGGCCATAAGTTTTCTTTCCGCCGACGGAACGGTCCCACTTCTGTCGAAACAGTCCCGAGGACCGAAACACTCTGTCCATACGCTCCAGATCGCGATTAAACCAAAACGCAAGATAGCTGGCGAAAGCGAAGTCGGCTTCACTTTGGGACGGATATTTGGCACCGCTCCAATCTCCTTCAAACAATTGCTTTATTTCCTCGCCGTTTCGGGATCGAAAAGCGATATCAAGGATATCCTGATCTGACAAGTCCCTCACCGATTCCGGCTGCGTATGGATAGGGTTGGATTCCTTTATCTGCTGTGCGCCTCCACCTTCAGGCATATCTGAATCACCCGCGGCATCGGCTAACCTGACCTGCTGCAATTTTTCTTTTGTCAGATACTTTCGGTGCAGCTCGTCAAGCTCCGGAGTGCATTCCCTGAGCGGGTAAGGGATACCCTCTTCGTCACAATAGACGTTTCCCGTTACGGTAAAATAGCGGGCCCTGTCGTACATTTCCAGGCCAAGCATTTGATCCTTTCGGCCTTCCCGATCGGGAAGATGTCCTTTGCATAAAACGTGAATTCCCGTTCCACTCGGGGAAATCTCCGTATAGCTTTGCAGCCGGCTAACAACCTCTTTAGCCAGATTGCTTAATTCCCCATCATCGTTAATGCAATGGTCAACGTCCACACCACAGATACCATCGCCAAACTCGAAGCCGATCCCCGAAGCACCATATTCTCGAACCGCACGCACGGCCTCATCAAAGCTCCCCCATGTGCGGCTGTTGTCCGCCTTTGCGGGGCATAGCTTGCCGTCCTGATCCAGCCGGGGAGATAGCGGCATTTTATTTGGAAACCGGTGACAAACCCATTGTGGGCGTTGGATCAGTTCAACCGGGATATTTTCTAAACCCATACAATCACCTATTTACTGCATATTTTTTTGGATCGTCCCTACCGAAATAATCATCGACATAAATGCGTAAAGTGTCGCCGTCCTGAACCAGCGACACCCTAACAACAATACCCACTAACAGCCCCGCGATGGATTCGATATCCTCAAAAGACTTCACCATAAACCCCATACGCAGCATATCTTTGCATAGGGAATCGGGAAGGCCTTCTTCAAATACATACCGCTTCTCTATGGCCTTTCCTTTCTCCGATCCCGAAATATAGACCATTTCAAAAAACAAAGTTGATTTGCCTTCATCCCGGCCTACACCTTTCCAGCATCCGGATTCAGTAATGATCGCCATCCGGCGGATACGATCTCTTTTTTCCATAGTCAAGGCCCCCTTTCGGGTCAGGCCTCCTCAGCCTGACCAAAATATCTCTCGTATTTCTCCGGTGCATGAAGTCCGATAAGCTTCTTTGCTTCATTCACCTCAATAGGGATCAGCATGCAACCCCAGCCAAGCATGGAATCTGATTTTTTAAACCAGTTCCCCTTCTGGGTCTGATAGACCTCTACATAGTTCCCGACAGCCACAAGGTCAGCGGTATCGGTATCATAAAGTTTTTCATTAATAATTGTTTTCATATTATCAACCTTTCATAAAAATACTTCTAAATTTGACTTATAAATGTTAATATAAAAAGAAAAGGAGAGGATAATTTTGTTGTATAAAATTAGATCAAGGGGTAATTACGCACATTTATGGAATTTTGAACAATTCCGTCAGGAGGTTGACGGAGAGGTTGCCGATTACGAACTAAATGGAAACGTAATCCAATCAATAACCTATAGAGTTCAGACCGCCATACCTCAACATAAGCTGGATGAATATCTCTTTATAGGTGAGCCGATTGAAGAATAACTATTCCTCAAATCCGTCCTCCGGTGGAAGCTCAAACTCTTCATCGGCAAGGGAAATGTTCTGGGCCATGTTCGCCGTATCCTCCAGGTCAGAAACGAGCTCTTTCAAATGCCGGATGCAGGGCGGCATGACTGCGCCAATTGCCTGTGAGGGAGACAGCCGCAGGATCAGCTGAAAGTTATCGAAATTGGAATCGAGCGAATCGCGGAAGGATTCTGCAGCTGCCACAAGCTCGTCCTGTTCAATGCCGGCGTCCTGCCGGGCCTGATTTTTCGCCTGCTCCAATTCTTCACGCGCCCGGTCGAGAAGGATTTTATATGAGCGTGCAGCGTCTTCATATCCCTCGCCGCGCAGCTTCTTCTTATCGTCCTCTGACAGTTCCTGCACGGCGACATCGATCGGGCGGGACTCCAATTCCTTGATTTGCGTTTCAAGGTCTGTAATGCGCTGCAGGTCGAACTGACGGCTGCCCCGTAGGGCCTTAATCGTCTCATTAGCCTTTTCCGCCTTAACCAACGCATCCATATAGTTGTTGTATTCTGTCTTCTTTTCCTTTCGGGCCTGGGCCGCCTCTTTTTCCGCCTTCCAACATTTTTCCTGGGCTTGTCTTTCCCTCTGCTGGGCTTCGTCACGCTGCTTGATTGCCTCCTGCAGCTCCCGTTTGGACATTTCTGACACGGTCTTTTCCTGACCGTCAACCAGGTGCGTTTCCTGCAAAAATTCCTCGCGCTCATCCTCTGGGACCTGTAGCAAAGCAAGCAATTTTGTATAAGACAAATTCACAACCGGTTGTGAATTTGAATATTCCCGCGCGATTTTCATGAAATTGTCAGCAGAATTAACCGAGAATTCGACCTTATCCCGCAGCCAAGGAAGCCATTCTCCATGCTGGAGCTGCTGCTTAGCCTCAATCAGCCGCTTTCCGATTTCGATGATATTCTGTGCCGTTTGGGCCTTATAGAAATTGATCTCCAGCGTGATCTGGTCAATGGAACGCTGGTTTTGAGCACCATTGGACACAGGTCCGCTTCCGGAAGCCGAAATCCGAACAGGGTCCTTCGCTTTTTTCTTTGAAGTCTCAATCTGTTGCAGGACGATAGTCCTTTCCTGCTCAACCGTCATACCCGGGCGATCGGATCCGCCGGCGAAAAACTTGTCTGAAATCGCAACACAGGACGCAATACCGGCTTTTGTTTTTGTAAAATACAGCCCCAAATCGTACCGACCATCACTGCGATAAAGCACCCCTCGCAAATCCATTTCCTTATGACTGTCGTCAAGCCCGTCCAACGCTCGGGAAAACTCCCAAATTTCTCGTGCGAAAGTTATGTCGAGTGTATTCACATGCGCCACATGAAAGGAATCCCGGGTCCGGGGAATATCGGAGGTCGTTCTATAATTGATTTTCCTACTGGCCCGGCACTCATAATCGACTATTTTAACTTTCGGATAACCTTCCTCAATAGGCACCACGAAATGACAGCCGTAACACTCATGATCCGGCCCAAAATCTGCTCCGAGCCGGTACCCGGTGGTATCGGCGGTGGTGTCTTTCTCGAACGTTTTCCCACATTTGCATATGTATTTCTGCTTCATAATTCAACCTCACATACTTATAAGTGCAGCCGTACTTTACCTTGCAGAGCCAGCGGCGGCACCCACTTGAATCCATACTCCCGAACGAAATTATCGTTTCCAAGCTTCAGCCAGCGCCGCGCGAGCTGCTTTGCGTCATAAAAGCCCGTAGCCTGTCCAAAACCGTTCAGAACAATCAACACATCAATATTTTCATAATACTTAGGGTGCCGTTCTCTGGCCTTTCCCTCTCGCTCGAGCGCCATTAAATCCATTATTCAGCCCTCCGATCAAAACGGCAGATCATCATCAACCGGCATTTCCTCGAAATCACCGGTATTCCCACTGGAGTATGCGGGCGCTGTGCTTCCATGCTCCGGAGGCGGTTCCGGAAGAGGCGGTTTGTTTTGCCCGGAGCTGTCTCCGGCAAAAGAAATACGCTCTGCGATTAATTCTGTAGTATATCGCTTGCTTCCGTCCTGAGCATCATAAGAACGGTTTTCAAAGTGCCCCTGAACAACAATGGGTTTACCCTTTTTAAAATATTTGCAGACAAACTCGGCCCATTTCCTCCAAGCAATTACTGTGAAGAAATCCGCTGTATTCTTTCCGTCCACTTTATAGGGCCTGTCCACCGCGATCCGGAACGAACTGACGGCGACGTCGTTTGGCGTATGCCGGAGCTCAGGATCTTCGACCATGCGGCCCATCATGATTGTTATCGAATACATAATTTCGCTACCTCCCTTTTGAATTACGCGCAAACTTTGCGCTCTTTTCCGCCCGGATTTCCTGAAAAACCTTTTCAGCCTTCAGAGATTCTATGAGTTCCTGATTTTTGCGAAGCTCTTCCGCCTTCCAATCCCGCCAGGCCGGGCAAGCGTTATCGTTATGACATCCTATGTATCTCCCTGTGCAGTCATTGCAAGGTGGTTCTGAAAATATCATTTGCCGACACCCCCGAGGACACGGCCCCGATCACCCCGTGCGAAGGCCCTCAGGCCATCCCATGTCGGAACCCATCCGTAATACCTGCAGAGTGACATATATCCCTGTAATACTTTCACACTCATAGTCCTTAACCCTCCTTTAGTAATGATAATCAAGTGTGCTCCGCGACGAGAAGCAGTTCTTCAATGGAAGTTTTCAGCGCAAGCAGCTGCTTCATGCTTTCCTCAAACGCGGGGCGTTCTTCCTGTGTAATTTGGCCATCCTCGGCAATGTCCGAAACGACCTGCGCTATTTCATCGATATGCCGAGTTAGCCGCCCGATTTTCAATGCCGCGCTTTCCAGATTGCGGGGGGACAGCCTGTCCACCCTGCCGCAGCCCAACGGACATTGACTGGAGCAATAATAATTCACGAGCTCCGGAGCATTGTAGATATTGGCCATCAGATTTACTTCTTCCGGATAAGGGTTGATGTTCCCCAGTTCGATATTCGCAAGGCGCGTACGCTCAATACACACAATCTGGGCTGCCCCTTCCCTGCTGTTCAGCTGATCGTTATATTCCGCCGCTTTCATTCGTGCCAAATAATACACGTTGTCGCCGGCTTTCGTAGCTTTTTGCATAATTGCATTTTCACCTCCGTATGGTATCCTGATAAAGGAATTATTTCCCATTACGCCTACCCTCGATGACACGAGAGATAATCCGACAGGACCTCCCCCGCGTGCTTCATCATCTTTTTGTCACACTCGACCTGTTCTTCTTCCGGCATAAAAACTGTTCTTTTTATGGGTTTAAACTGATATGTACCCTTTGAGGATGGAACCTGTTCAAATACAATTTCTTCCCGGCAGCGCACGGAGCCGTCACCGGACTTATTTACTACATAGCTGATCGCGGTAAAGGTAAACGGCTTTTTTGCTGCCAAGCTAATCACCTCGCTTTAAATGTGTATTGTAAATGCGGATTGTCCTATGCGTTTTTGTTAGCATAAAGGTCTTCAATCCTACAGTTCAGCACTTTTGCAATCTCAGGAAGCTTGTCTGCGCTCGGCATACTTTCGCCATTTTCCCACCTAGAAACCGATGCCTGTTTAACATGCAATGCAATAGCCAGTTCAATTTGAGTAAGGCCGATTTTCTCGCGCCGATGCTTTATACCGTTCAAATCATCAACTCCCTCCCACAAAGATACGTTATACGTATATAATACGCCGCACGAATTCTATTGTCAATATATTCTATGCAAATTACGTATATTTTAGAGTTTTGAATTTACAATTATACGCGCTAGTTATATAATGTGCTCAAGGATGTGATCCTATGGAACAGTTAAAAACACTAAGAAAACAAAAAAAAATCAGCCAAAAAAAATTGGCTGAAGACCTACATGTCACCCAAGCAACAGTTTCGAGATGGGAAACAGGGGATATGTTACCTACAATAGATATTCTTAATGAAATCGCAGATTATTTTGGAGTATCCGTTGATTATTTACTCGGAAAAAGCGATATACCGACAGCGGACACAAGAAAAATCGGCGTAAAAATTCCCGTACTCGGATATGTCCGAGCCGGGATTCCAATTGACGCCATTGAGGAAATATTAGATTATGAAGAGATCCCTAAATCAATGGCCGACCAAGGGGAATATTTTGGCCTGCAGATCAAGGGCGACAGCATGGAACCCAGGATGCAGGAAGGGGATGTTGTTATCGTCCGAAAACAGTCAGATGTTGAGAGCGGCGATATCGCGGTCGTTTTGGTCAACGGCAACGACGCGACCGTTAAAAAGTTTGTAAAGCATGAAAACGGCGTTTCCCTTGTTGCATCAAATCCCAAATATGACCCTATGTTCTATACTTTTGCCGAAGTGGAGAGTAAGCCGATTTGTGTGATTGGCAAAGTAGTCGAATTGAGAGCAAAATACTAAATAAAAAAGGCCGCCCACTACTGCGAATAGTGAACGGCCTAAGAAGAAGAGCCCCTATAAAATGCCCCTCAAGAACATTATATAATATTGGCGAATTATGTCAATAAATAATTTATGAGGGGTGCTATCATGGATTTTATTGATCAGGTCAAGCAATTTTCGAAACGTGTCGAAGGACTTAAGGATTCCATTCAAACCGAAGAGGCCACAAAGACATCAATCATTATGCCTTTCTTTGCGCTGCTCGGCTACGACGTCTTCAATCCGGATGAGTTTATTCCCGAATTCACTGCGGATGTAGGGATTAAGAAGGGCGAAAAGGTTGACTACGCAATTATGTCAGACGGTGCGCCGGCAATCCTGATTGAATGCAAATGGATCGGGGAAAACCTCGAAAAACACGATTCGCAGCTTTTCAGGTATTTCGGAACGACAAAGGCTAAGTTTGCTATTTTAACAAACGGTCAGATTTACAGATTCTACACAGATCTTGAAGAGCCAAACAAAATGGATGAATCCCCGTTCCTTGAAATCAACATTTTGGACATAAAAGACGGACAGGTTGCCGAACTGAAAAAATTCCATAAATCCACCTTTAATGTGAATGACATTTTTAATACGGCATCTGAATTAAAATATTCTCACCAATTCAGGATTGTTTTTGCAAACGAGCTTCAGAATCCGTCGGACGATTTTTTGAAATTTTTCCTGACTTCGGTCTATACCGGTGTTAAGACTCAGTCTGTTATGGAAAAATTCAGGCCAATTCTAAAAAAATCTCTGAACGGATATATCAATGAGCTGATGAGCGATAAAATCAAATCCGCTCTTGACGTCAACAGCGACGCGCAGGCCGAAGCCGAAACAAACACAGCCGCTACTGCCGAACCCGTACCAGAGCCTGAACCGGAAAACAGAGTTGTAACCACTCCGGAAGAATTGGAAGCGTTCTTTATCGTTAAAATGCTTTTAAAAGGCACTGTGTCCTTAGAAGACTTATCGTATAAAGATACTATCAATTACATATCGATATTGTATCAGGGAAAGGTTACCAAATGGATCTGCAGATTCAGCTTGACCTCCGGGCACAAAATACTGGCCATCCCTGACGAAAACAAAAAAGAAGTGCGGTACACTCTGAACAGCATCTACGATATTGATCAATACAAGGATAAACTGGTTGAAGTAGTGAACAGGTACATTTAAAGCTTGTACTATAACATCAAAATGATTAAATCGTATAAAATCATTAACTTTTTATAAATTTTTATAAAAATTAGTTGTATTTATTACTTATAAGTAATATTATATGTATAGCGAGGTACAACATGGCAATAATACCTCTAGGTAAATTTCATCGAATTTTTATTAATAATAGATGTTTGAAGGAAATTGAAGTTGTCACGAATGGATATAGTTATAAAAAAGATTTTCAAGAATGGCTATATGATTCCTTATCAGAACTTGACGATCCTCAAAATGACTATATTTCTATTTTTCCGAAGAAATTTGAACATCTTAGTAAAGATCTATACGCGATTACTTATCGGCATGGTGAAAAAAATGTTCGTATTATTTTTTCACGGTCTGATAATGGCTATGCATGTATCCTATTGTGTTGCTTTGATGAAAAAAATACTAAAGCTCACTATAAGCGTTACATTGCACTTGCTAATAAGAGAAAAACTAATTAGTAAAGTATTTAAAGATACTGTTAAGGGAGTGCGCTAAATGATTATTAAAAATGAAAGTCAAGAAGCTTTTAATTCTCTTTTTTCAGAATTATCAGAAGTCGATATTAAAAAGCACGACTTAAAGCACAAAATTGCTTCAAAGATTTTAAAGCTAAGAACCGAGAGAGGATTTGGACAGAGTGAATTAGCACAGTTTATGGAAGTGTCTCAAAGCTTAGTTGCAAAATGGGAAAGCGGTAAATGTAACTTCACCATAGATACTCTGGTAGATATTTTTGATAGATTTGATGTAGAATTAGACTTATTATTAACTGACAAGGCTACTGAGAACTATTATAATTGCGATGCTATGAATACTGAATCCGCTTATCAAAAATACACTACCGGATATGCTTTTGCTAACAGTCAATTAGCTTATGCGGGGTAAAGTGATGAACGCAAATAAATTTGAATCTCCTTTTCATTTTATTGGAAACAGAATTACAAAATTATCAATAAAAAATGATTTTGTTTCTCTTGATGGAAACGATAAAGACATTAAATATAATCTGGATGTTGACTATGAAGTTAAAGACATAACAAAAAAAGAGGAAGAACATTACGGATTAATTCAACTCTTTATTAAAACAGAGGCTAAAAAAGGTAAAAAGCATTGTGTAATTGATTTAACTATAGAAGGATGTTTCTCTAGTAGTGTAAATAGCGAAGACGAATTTATTCCATTGCTAGAAATTAATGGTTCTACAGCATTATACTCAATCGCAAGATCAATAATTATCAATGTTTCTTCTCAAACTTTTCAAACCGGCCAGATGATCCTACCCATGTTAAATGTTTTTTTGATGCATAAGGAAAAAGAAAAAATTAAGGCTCAAAACATCCCCACGTCCTAACTAGACGTGGGGATTACTTTCAAAGGAGGTAATATTGTGAAAATTGCCGCCGCCTACATTCGCGTTTCGACTGACGACCAGCTGGAATACAGCCCGGACAGCCAGCTTGAAAAAATCCGCGAATATGCAAAAAGTAATGACATGATCCTTCCGGAAGAATTCGTCTTTCGTGAGGATGAAGGGATCAGCGGCAAGAAGGCTGAAAAGCGACCGGAATTTATGCGGATGATCGGAACTGCAAAAAAGAAGCCTAAACCGTTCGATGCCATTATCGTCTGGAAGTTCAGCCGCTTCGCCCGTAACCGACAGGACAGTATCGTGTATAAGTCCATGCTCCGGAAGCAATGCGATATTGACGTCATATCCGTTACGGAGCAGCTGGGCGACGATAAGATGTCCATTATCGTCGAGGCCATGATCGAGGCCATGGACGAATACTACAGTATCAACCTGGCCGAGGAAGTCCGGCGCGGAATGAACGAAAAAGTATCCCGTGGGGAACCGGTGACGGCTCCGGCCTTCGGGTACCTCATCAAAGATAAAAAATATTACATTGACCAGGACGCAGCCCCCCTGGTGCGTATGATCTTCCGCGATTATATTAACGGCATGGGCTGCCGAACAATCGCTACAAAGCTGAACACCATGGGCATCCGGACCAGACGCGGCGGCAGGTGGGAAAACCGAACCGTAGAATATGTCATCCGAAATCCGGTCTATATCGGGAAAATCAGATGGAATCCTTTGCGCAAAACCCGCAGGGATTTTGACGACCCTGATATTGTGTTAATTGACGGCGACCACGAGCATCTGATCGACGATGAAACGTGGCAAAAGACACAGGATCGCGTAATTAAAAATAAAATGATGTACGGAAGATCCTCCGGCAAGAAGCAGCCTTCCGCGCTTATGCTGCAGGGGCTGGTAAAGTGCAGCAACTGCGGAAGCACTCTCACCAGCTCCGCCAGCAATTCCATGCAATGCCTGGGTTACGCACACGGGCGGTGCAATGTATCACACAGCATCTCAATCGATAAGCTGGAGCAGATGGTCCTGGCCGCCATCGAAATGAACCTGAAGGCGGGAAGCATCCCCCTCATTCAAAAAGCCGCCCCAAACGAAGAATATCAAAGCGATGCGATTGAAAAACAGATCCTTCGCGAAAGGCAGAAGCTCATCCGGGTCAAAGAAGCTTATGAAAATGGTATTGATTCCATGGATGAATACCGGGTTAATAAACAGAAGATCCTCGAACGAATTGAGCAGCTGCAGACAGAGATGCCAAATAAAAAAGTGCCGCCGAAGGATGAGCTAATGAAGAAATTCAGAGCTGGCCATAAGGACACGATTAAGCGGCTGCGGGACCCCAAAATCAGCGTAGAAGAAAAGAACACACTGCTCAGAACTTTCATCGATAAAATTGTATTTGACCGCATTAACTGCCAGGTGCAGATTTTTTATTACATATAATCATAACAAATTGATATATGGTGGTCCGGACGGCGAATTGGGAGCTTCCCTGCGCTATTTAAGTCAGCGTTACAGTATGCCGTATCCGGAATTAAAAGCAATTTTGACAGATATCGGAACTGAAGAATCAGTACCATTATATTATGAGTAACGGTTTCTTCCGTATTGGGTGCTGCCAGCGGCAAGCAGGGTGATGATGGAAACAGAGTCAATCACATTTTAAAATAAATAAAAATAGTCTCTGAAAAATCATAAAAAAATCTTTCTATAACTATTGAAAAAGAAAAATAAAAACAGTATAATCTGGAGGTAAGGCACTTAATAGGTGCAAAGCAGGTTTAAAGTGTTAGCTGCACCAATCCCTGCATACGGAGAATCGGCTCCATACGCAACGTAATATTCGCACAATTGCAGTTATAATATGCTTCTTAAGCCGTTTTCCGTACAGAAGTATAGTGTTTCTATTGCACTTGTCTGCCGAGCGCTGTGCTATGGGATATAATTCCGTAACGGCGCTCTTTTTGTTGCCTTATCACTGGCACAATAGCGGAAAATCATCCTTAAAGGATTGATTTCACGCAAGTCTGCCTTTGATAAGACCAGAATGCTTTCACGCGGCAGAAGCCCAAATGAAAGGGGGAAAGGCAGACAGGTGCAGGCGAAAGCTAGGAGCGGATTATTAAAAATAGAATACTGCTTTCCTTAGAATTGTCGTATCAAGCGTTCGAAACCGTACTTAAAAAACGGTGGAAATTTTCACAGGCGGGTCTATTTGTGGCTTATCTTCTATATGGTAGAAGAACCGATCCAATGCGATATATGAGAAAAGGGGTATTAAAAAATGAAAAAACTAATTTCCAGCCTGTTGGCTATCCTCATGACAGTCAGCATATCCGTGACAGCATTTGCGGCGGAGACAACTGCATATCATGATGACATTAACAGCATTATCACTTCGGATTCTATTTCCCAGCAAAACACAACATTGACCCTTAATGGGGAATCAACAACTGCCATTTATTATACAGTTCCTGTTGGAGCTAAATTTTCTTTGACAGGTGACCGGTCAAACCTGTCTCAAATCTGCCGCCGTGTATTTACAAAGCAGAGTGATGGTACATATGTCAGCACGTGGACTGCTGACTATCGAACAGACGGTTTTTGGGATGCCACACCGGATCTCGCGGGAAAATTAGTGCATTTGTTTGCTGAAACCTCTGATGAAAATTCACGCACATTGGACGCATATTTCTTTGTGTCTGCGGATGCTCCAACCACAGCGACACCTACTTCAGCGGCCCCAACTACGGCTCCAACCACAACTCCGACCGGGATTTCCTCGAATTTTAAGAGTGATACCGGTGCAAAACTCGCCCTTAGCGCAGGAGCAACTTATCAATTTAAAATAACATCTTTAAATGGTAAGAAACCCGCATTCATTGTTCCGGGCAATTCCTTTAAAGTTAAATTAAGCGGAAACAAAGGGGCCGACTATTTCTTTAAGGTGACAGCCACTGGAAAAAGTGGTGCTTCCGCGGGCGTTTACATCAATGGCTCCAAGACTCCCAGTACTATCCTCTCCATCAAGTAATGCTGTTAAGATTAACACTGAAAAAGAATTTATAAACGGATTAAAAAATCCCGCTGCCAGCCAACCGGCCAACAGCGGGATAAACTATTAGTGACAGCAGCTACAATCCAATCCGTGCTTTACCCTGTCTCTTTCTTCCGCACGTTTCGCGTTGTTCCAACGGTCAGTGGTGCCGACCAGATAACCGGTAATCCTGCGGATCCGTTCAAACGGAATAGGCTCTAACTCATATGTCAGATCTACAAATTCTCCGTCTACCGCGATCTGCAAAGATTTTAAGCTGCGTCCGTCGTTTTTGTCGGACAGATATTTTACATAATTATTGATCTCGTCCTGAGCGATTTCTCCACCAGTTACAGTAATATCAGCCAATATTAACATCTCCTAAATATAATGATCGTGTTACTAAAATACACCATATTGTGGTGATTGTCAATTCTAAATACATGATATTGTAAAAAATAAGGGCATCGGAAATTCGACGCCCTTTCGTTATGTCTATTCGGTTTTTTTACCTTCTGGCAGCGCCTGTGCCGCCTTGCTTTCCACCTGATCGCGCACCTTGTCCACAATCCTTTCCGACTCTTTGGCATCAGTATATTTAATTTTTCTAAAAGGGCAACTCTTAAGTTTTAAGCGCACACCTGAACCTCTATCATAATGGGATAATACCAATTTCTACACGTTCATAAAAAAACAATATTCATATTTTGCTAGGGGCGCGTATTGCTTAGCGAATAAATTATATAACAAAAGTTCTAAAAATCAATAACCAAAATAGCGTTCAGCTAATGCTGAACGCCTTGTCTATTTGCGAAAACGAATATTAAAACAATGGCCTATTACTTTCATCAGCTCTACCCAAGTAATCGGGTTTTTCATATAAAAATTCTTTGTTTAAAACTAAGGAGAAATTCTCTTTCAAAAAATCTATCAGCCTCTTATCATCATATCCGAGCATAATAAATTTTCGCTTGTTCTTATGCCTCAAGGCTTTCTTATTAATAATCTTTCCAGACTTTAACTCAGATATTGGAATCGACGTGATATAAAGAACATCACCTACAGTTTTTCCAGCACTTTTTATATATACGCCCCATTCTGTAACATCAGAAAACTTAATTTTGCAGCGTATAAAGCCATATTTGAAGCAGATAATTTCATCCTCTGTTACTTTAACAAAAGTCAAAATGGTAGCAATCATTAAAATACCAACAGGTGCAAAAATGAGCAACGGAAAGAAATATGGAGGGGGGTAATTCCCCTTTTCGCCCACTAAATGTGTGACAATCATACCTGATATGCATGAAATAACTATCCATCCTAGCAAAATGACCGTGGCAGTGTAATAGGGCCAAAAACATTTATTTTTCATGATTTTCACCGTTAATTTCATTAAAATTTGTTTTCCCTCATAATAATTCCGAATACTGCAAAAGTCAACAAGAGAATTATAAATTCCGAATTCTATGAATCGTAGCTTTATAATGGTGTTCATCCATTTCAAACCCGGTGAAGTTTCGCCCGGACCGAGTGCAGGCAGCGGCCGTCGTGCCACTGCCCATACAGTTGTCGAGGACCAGCTCTCCCGAATTAGCGTAGGTCCTAATTATGTATTCAAACAACGCCACCGGCTTTTGTGTCGGGTGCAAGCCTCGCTCGCACTTTACTTTAAACAGCTGACGCGGATAATGTATGATACAGGTTTCCGTATCATGGGAAAGGCTACCGTCCATCCGGTAAACAGAATCACCATGCTGCGGGATTGATTTTCCGTGGTGTTTAATCGGTTTGTCCAGGGCAATAATACCCTGCGGGTTATATGTCGGCTGATGCTTATAAAATACACAAATTTCTTCCACACAGCGCAGCCGCTGCTTTTTGGCGTTGGCGAATCCGGTCGCCCTGTTCTTGTACCAGTACCAGCAGTATTTGAACATCTTCGGATTGCTACTGATTAGCTTCCTAGTGAATGGTTGACAGGACGTCAGAACGATTGCACCATCGTCTTTAATAACGCGGTCATACTGTCGCCAGAGCTCCGGGAATGGAATCAAGCTGTCCCATCGGCAGCCGGTCATACCATAAGGCAAATCACACAGGATCATGTCAATGCTGTGATCCGGATACATACTCATGCCGGCAATGCAGTCCATATGAACATTTTGTTGATATAGTCCATGCGGCTCCTTTCTGTCGGGCCCGCACGATCTAAGGAGATGAAAAGAGCGTCCAGCCAGTTTTTAGCGTTGCGCAGTTCCTCAATCCGTCTGGAGCATCGCTTAATCTCTTCGTTGTAATAACGTGAAGGGTCCGCCAACGCCATGTTGGCCGTGGATCCCCAGGCACACCTTTGTCGCCCAGCAGCCCAGACTGGTTGACGAACGGCAATGTTATTTTATTTTTTTCTTTCTCATAATGGCGAATGGTGGCGAATTTCTTGGCAATCATCTGCGGAATATCATAGTGGATTTTAAGCAAATTCTTCACTTCGTCGGCCGTCAAAAATACCCCCTTTCTGTATTCGCTTTTTATTTTTATTTGACATTTTTCCTAAATTGATTTATACTTTATATTAATGCTTACCTTGTTAAGCATATATTTAGAAATTGAGGTATTTAACTCACATGTACGAAGACAAAACTTTAATTTGCAGAGACTGCGGGGCCGAATTCGAATTTACTGCAAGTGAACAAGAATTTTATGCATCCAAAGGTTTTACAAATGAGCCCCAAAGATGCAAATCCTGCCGCGATGCACGTAAGAATTCCAGAGGGAATTCAAATGGTGGCGACCGAGAGATGTTCGAAGCCACTTGTGCATCTTGTGGAAAAACTTGCAAAGTCCCTTTTAAACCTCGTGATGATCGTCCGGTATATTGCAGCGATTGCTTTGCAAACAGAAGATAACATAAACTAGGTTTTGAATGCGCTTCGAAAGAGGCGCATTTTTTATTTATCAGCTTGTTCCCGTGCCATCTGCATGTAATCCTCGTATGGGTGTTCTCGGAAGCTACATTCATCACTGGCTATTTCCAGCGCCTTTTTAAACGTGGTCTTTTCAACCAGCAACTTATCAATTTGCTTTGTGCAGGATATATTGTACTGGTTGATTTCATCGTATTGCCTCTGCATTTCTTCAGTAAGAATATTTGCAGGTTGTCCATGGAGCTTTTTTCACCGGCTACTTAATCAGGCTGTATGCCGCCAGAGAAGTCTCGCGGATCAGATCCGGATTTATGGCTATTTCGTGGTCGCTCATCTCGAAAATATCATCAAGATACTTTAACACTTCATGTCGTTTCAAAATTTTTCCTCCTGTAATTCACTACACCTTGCGGATACTATCCGTGAGGTGATATATATGTATCAAGATCTTCACGATCTGCTAACAGGTAGCTCCAGCACGCTTCAATATTTTGTAAATCTTCCGGTTCCGGTTCAAATAGCTGCCCATCAACAAAATAATTTAATTCATACTGCAGAACAGCTCCATCGATATGTAGATTACATGTCGGGGCCGCCCCACTTTGGTTCTCCGTATTTGCAGTAAAAATCATCTGATGGGTATATGATACAGCAGCTCATAGTGTATCTGTTTTTACAATCCTTGCAACGTACCGGAGGCGAAACCAATCTACCTTCAGCTACGCTTTTGACTATTGATGCTCCAGTTAAAAGTGCAAGCGTTTTTTCTGTCCTATTGGAAGAATCCATCCTCGGCAATGTCCAAAATGCCCTGAGTAATTTCGTCGATGTCCCGGGTAGCACGCTCAATTTTCATGGCAGCGCTCTCCAGGTTACGAGGCCGGATCCTGTCCACCCTGCCGCAGCCTAATGGACATTGCTCGGAACAAAAATAATTCGGCAGCTCGGGTGCATTATAAGCGTTTTCCATCAAGTTGACTTCTTCAGAATGAGGAGTTATGTTATCGGATTCAATATTGCCAGGCGTGTCCGATCGATACAAACGACCTCTGCGGCACCTTCGCGGCTGTTCAACAGGTCATTATATGTCGCGGCTCTCATTCGTGCGGTATAATACGCATTCCCGGCCGCTTTCGTCGCTTTCTGCATATTGGAGAATCACCTCCATGTGATATGATTACTTACAGATGATCAGACTGATTATTTAAGATAATATTCAGTGACGCCCGCGCGGCCTGATCAAGGACACGCTGGTTATCTTCAGGCGTATTGTTGATATAGGCGGCATCGGAAAACAGGATGTGCGTATTACCTATGTAATAGTCTTTGACTATGTTTCCCTCGATCGGAATCTTCGCGAGCATCTTCATCACCTCGTTTCATATGTGTATTCTTGCTGCGGTTTGTCCTATGAATGCTTTCTGTCAGGGTATGCGGTTAAAACAATTCACCTCCCCACCAGCTCGTCGAGTGTACGGCCAAAAATGTTTGCGAGGTTGATTGTAACCCTAAGCTGGGGACCTTTATACCCGATTCAATATAGTGAATCATTGCCTGGTAACACCTATTAGATCGGCGAGCTGCTGCTGTGAAAGCTCTTTCCGCTCGCGGAAAATCTTTATGTTATCTTTTAACTCCAAGGTCTCACCTTCTTTCTAATTTAATGACCAATGTTATTGACTGATAGAATTAAAAAAGGTATCATGTAAACAAAGAACGAGGAAAATTGAAAAGATGTTTTAAAGCGGTGATGTATAGACGAACAGAAAGATTACATAAAAGGCGAAATGGCCCGCCTGAATATGGCTAATAAGCAAGACGCCGACTTTGCCGACGAACAGGTAACGTAATCTTTCTGGATTTTACATAAGGAGTACGAGCCATGAACGATAATGAATTATTACAAGCGATTCTTAATAAGCTGGACGGCTTGGAAAAAGGGCAGGAAGCTCTGCAGAAAGACGTTTCATCTTTACAGGCAGGGCAATTAAAGATTCAAATCACGCTGGAGAACGACATCGGCAAGAAGATTTCCGCCCTGTTCGATGGTCACCAGCTGGATAGCGAGAAAATTGAACATATCAGTGAAACCGTGGATGATATTGATGCCGCTATGACTGCGGTCGATATCGTAACCAAAGCAAACATAAAGGAAATCAATAAACTGAAAACGAAAATAGGGTAAAAAAATAGACCGCCCACCGGTGCAAACAGTGAACGGCCAAGGGATATAAATATGTACTTCTCTATAGACATTATAAACCATTGTCGAATTATGTCAATAGTGAAAAAAGGAGAGGTTAATATGAAATGCTCAAAGTGCGGCACAGAATTTGACGCTAAGTTTTGCCCGGAATGCGGAACTCCGGCCAATGCACAGGAAGGACAGCCGACACCATCGGTTCAGCCAATTTCAGCTGACCAGCCCCCGAAGAAGAAAAAAAGAAGCGGGCTTAAAGGAATCTTAATTGTTGTGGGCGTTCTCGTAGTTATTGGAATCATCGGTTCGGCAATGGGAGGAAAGGATAAACCTGCGGAGGCTGTTCCGGCCAGCACACCGACATCCGGAGCCGCTTCTGAGGCTAAATCTACTCCAGCCAGTTCCACAACAGAACAGACTGTTTTCGGAATTAATCAGCCTGTGAAGAAAGACAATGTTGAACTGACTATAACAAAAGTTGAAAAATCAAATGGAACCGATGTTGACAAGCCCAAAAACGGAATGGAATATGTTATTGTAACTGTAAAGTATAAAAACGCAGGGGAAAAAGATACCGTATCCTATAATCCTTACGATTTTAAAATGAAAAATAGTAAAGGACAAATTACGGACGAAGCATTTACAATTGTTAATTCCGATACGGCCTTGTCCAGCGGAGAATTAGCTCCCGGTGGAGAAATTGAGGGAACGATTGCTTTTGAACAGCCCAAAGACGATACTGGATTACTTTTGCAGTACACCGGAAATATTTTCGCATCTGAATCAGAAATTGATTTCAAGTTAAACTAATCAACTATTCCCCACGTCCTTCCCGGCGTGGGGATAAATCTATCCGGAGGAAATTAGAATGGCCTATTGTGAATATTTACGTAAATCCCGTGCCGATCTGGAAGCCGAGGCCCGCGGCGAAGGGGAAACCCTTGCCCGGCATGAAAAGGCATTGCTGGAGCTCGGTAAGCGGCTGAAACTGAATATTACACAGATATACCGTGAGATTGTCTCCGGAGAAACCATTGCGGCCCGTCCGGTCATGCAGCAGCTTCTTTCCGAAGTGGAACAAGGGATGTGGGAAGGCGTGCTCGTCATGGAAGTGGAACGTCTGGCTCGCGGTGATACGATCGACCAGGGTATCGTCGCGCAGACTTTCAAATTCAGCGGCACCAAGATAATAACCCCAATGAAGACCTATGACCCGAATAACGAATATGACGAGGAATATTTTGAATTCGGGCTGTTCATGAGCCGGCGCGAATACAAAACCATTAACCGGCGTCTGCAGCGCGGCCGTGTCACCTCAGTCAAAGAGGGAAAATATGTTGGCAATATACCGCCTTACGGGTATGTCCGCAAAAAACTGGAGCACGACAAGGGATACACGCTGGAGCCAGATCCGGAGCAGGCGCCCATCGTAAAAATGATATTTGATCTTTACGCAAACGGCGAACGGCAGGAAGATGGTACAGTCGGGGATATGGGAACCTCAAAGATCGCGCGCAAGCTGAACGAGCTGAAAGTTCCTACAGTCAAGGGGAACACCTGGGTAAATGGCACATTGCAGGATATGTTACGAAACCCGGTATACATCGGAAAAATCAGGTGGAGCGCCCGGCCGCAGAAGAAAAAAATGGTAGACGGCCAACTTGTAAAAGAGCGTCCCAGAGCCAAAGAGAGTGAAGTGGTTCTGGTGGACGGACTCCATGAGCCGTTAATTGACCTGAAGACCTGGGAAGCTGTTCAGCAAAAACTTCGTGAGAATCCCACCCATCCATGCCCCAAGAACAGCGCCATCGCCAACCCTCTCGCCGGCCTGGTTGTCTGTGGAATGTGCGGCCGCAGGATGGTAAGACGTCCTTACACTAACCGTGATTATCCGGATACGCTGATGTGCCCCGTTTCTTCCTGTGACAACATCAGCTCCGCTTTGGAACTTGTGGAAGATCATATCCTCCAGGCGCTGCAGGAATGGCTTGACCAATATAAGCTGGCTTACGGGAAACAGCCGGTCTCAGTATCACAAGCAGACCTGAAGAAAAGGGCTCTGAAGAAATTACAAAGCGAGCTGAAGGACCTCGAAAAGCAGCTTGATAATATTTACGATCTGCTGGAAAAAGGGGTATACACTACTGAAATATTTCTTGCCCGTTCCCAGGGCATCAGTGAGAAAATAACAGACACGCAGAACCGAATCCAACAAATAAACGCTGACATAGAGCGTGAAATCAGAACCGTGCAAAATCAAAAGATCATCATCCCACGGGCAGAGCGAGTATTGTCCCGATATCCGAAAGCCAAAACGCCAGCGGAAAAGAACGAACTGCTGAAATCGGTAATTGAAAAAGTCGTATACACCAAGACCATTAATGGCCGCTGGCACGGAAAACCGGACGATTTTGAGTTGCTTATGTACCCCAAAATCACGGAAAATAATGCTAAACACCGATAACCTCTTGGAACCTAAGAGCTCGCTCATCTGGAGATGGTTGGAACGATTGTCCACCAGCTTACCAGGAATCTGACGGAAGAGCAGATCAGAGAAGGCGGATTTGCCGCTTACTTTGTCAACCATACCACCGGAGTATATCCGTCCGACGCAAACGGAAGCCCATTTACCGCGGCTGCTTTGCAGGTAAAGGGAGATCCTATTTCAGATATTCATGAGGACCTGGCAGCAGATGCTGCGATTGCGAAACAACAACTTACAAAAATTTATGATGGGACAAGCCATTTCCGCTTATTTTGCGTTTCTCCGGCCTTTTTGTTATTCGTGAACCTTTTTTTCGTTTTGATTGTCTTATAAAGTGAAGGCCTTTAAACAGCAGGGAGGAAGTGAAAGTTTTGGAGGACAGTCAGATTATTCTGCTCTTGAGAAGCAAACCGGCTTTTTGAGATTGCTGAATGTCAATGGATGGCGTTCCTTTGAAGAAAAGGGCAATAAGACACATAGCCCCAAAGTCTTTTGTTACGGGGCCATGTGTCTTATTAGTTTAAAGGTTTGCAATACCACTCGTTTTCAAACAAAGCAACTGAACCTGGCATGAGGGTCGTCTTTTAGCGCAACGCAGCTCATTGCTAATTTATCATTTTTAAAGAGGGCAGCTTTCCAAACGGTTTTATCGTACCATCAATATACAAGAAGAAGATCGCCTGCTGGTTGAAATCCATCCGGTTCTTGTTCTGATTGATTATCGGCATCCTGCCCACCTTGCCACAGACTTTAAAAATGGGCTCTGAAAAATGCCTCAAGCATCGGCGCCGCCGTATTTTCGTCGGCGCCGGACACGGTCACAGAGATGTCATCTCCACACTTGACGTTCAGCCCCATCAACATCAGAATCTTTTTCAGATTAGCTGTTTTTCCGTCTTTTTCAATGATAATTTCTGAATTGTATTTCTGGGCCTCCTGGACCAGCTGACCCGCGGGACGGGCATGGATTCCCAGTGCATCCTGAATCTTATATCCAAACTGCTTCATGATTGTGCTCCTTGTGTTGTTATTTGCCGTTCCTGGATTTTTCTATGGCCTCCATGGTCACTTTCCAGACATGGTCCGCCCGCATCAGGCCGAAGTCCTGAATGTCGATCGCAATTACCGGGATGCTGTTGTTCACCATTTTTGCGATATCATTCAGTGCAAAGCGCACCTGAGGCCCCAGCAAAATCGCGTCGGTCCCGTCCAGATACTCATTGATTTCCGCCATGGGGACTGCTTCAATTTCCGAATCAACGCCATAGAGCTTACTTTGTTCCTGCAGCTTGAGCTGCATGATTCCCGTACTCATTCCGGCGTTACAAACCAGTATAATTCTCATAGAAACTCATCCTTTGTCAAACAGATTCTTTTGAGCCGCTTTCCGCAGATTCCTGGCTCTCTTCCTGGATTTTCTGCTTTTCATAAACTCTGAGGAACGGCAGATAAATCAGTCCATCCAGCACAATAAGCGCCAGAGCCAACACAACCGCACGCCAATCCATCGTCGCCAAGAACTGGGCGATCGGAGTCGGGATATTCCAACCCGGGTACACATAGGTCCTGTTAACCAGCCCGAACTGCATGCACAGGTACGTAATAATTCCGTTCAGTGTCTGCGCAGAAATCCAGGGGATGAAAAAAAGCGGATTCAGTACGATGGGCAGACCAAAAATAATCGGTTCATTGATGTTGAATATTGCCGGTACTAAAGCAACCTTTCCAACCGTTTTCATCTGGCTGGATTTGCTTCTTATCAGCATAAACGCCACCGCAAGCGTTGCGCCCGAGCCGCCGGTAACCATGCAGTTCCACCACAAGGACTCCGTCCAGATGTGCGGGAGCTGCGTCGCAGCGGTGCCGGCCGCATAAGCCGCCGAATTGCTCGCCAGATTTGCATACATCAGAGGCTCCAGCATGGAGGTGATCGCCGTATTGTGAATACCGAACCACCACACTGTCTGTGACAAAATGGAGCTGATAGTAAGACCGAATACATTGTCAATGGCCAGTACCAGCGGATGAAAGAGCGCCAGAACCGCCGCCGGAAATGTAATTTTGAATCCGCAGGTAAAGATAATGCTGATGACCGAACAAATAGCCGTCGTAAAGATGACAGGGAAAATAGCGGAAAAAGATTTCTTCAAAGCAGGCGGTACCATTTCCGGCATCTGAATGGTTCCTATCTTTCTTTCAACAAAAAATCTATACAATTCCGTTGTCAGAATGCCGACCAGAATTGCGGCAAAAAGACCCTCTCCGCCCCAGAAATCATTGCTCAGTCCGCCATCTTTTGTTTTCGTCGTACATAATACAAAGAACTGCAGAAGCGCTACAATCGGCGTGATGATCGTATCCATTTTATAGCGTACCGCTAAATGGTAGGAAATTGCAAGAACAATCCACAGGCTCAAACTATAAAGCGTCATGGAACGGAGGACCAGCAAGGGTGCTCCAAACTGATCGATCAGCCATTGCCACCCCTGAAAAAACTGAAAACCCGCGTCTGTGACCGCCATGGTTTTATAATCCACCCATGGGCGGGTTAAAATAATCACAATACTTCCGACCAGCATAATCGGCATACAGGTCATAAACGCTGACTGAATTGCCTGTAAATACTTGTTTCTCTGAATTTTGTTGGCAATGGGTAAAATCGCCTTTTCAATCCAGGACATAAATTTTGTCTCCATACTCTAAATCCTCCCTAAATACACGATTTAAATATCTTTGTGTGCCGCAATCAGATTTTTATACCAGTAATAGCTCTTTTTGGGAATTCGCCGATTGTCATGATCAAAGTCCACATATACCAAGCCGTATCTCTTCTTATAACCGTTTACCCAGCTGTATAAATCCATGGTGGACCAGGCATAGTACCCTCTTACATTAACACCTTCGCTTTTTGCTTTCAGCATCCAGTCAATAAATTCCTGGAGAATTTCAATTCGTTCATCATCCTGAATCTGTCCGTCCATGATATCTTCATAACAGCCATGTCCGTTTTCCGTCACATAAATCGGTAAATTCCCGTAGTTGTTTTTCAGATCTACCAAAGCATCGTACATGCAGTGCGGATAAATTTCGCGTCCCCACTTGTTGCGCCGCACATTTTCGTCATAAGCGGTTTCAAACCATCCCTTGATTACAACGCCTTCCTTTACTTTCGATCCTGAACCGACGTTATTAATGTTGACATGTGTTTCACCGGCGGTATACGGCTTCACATAAGAACGACTGTAGACATTTGCACCCAGAAAGTCCACCGTGCCGGACATAAAGTCGGCTTTATCCTCTTCCTTTACAAAGCTCAAATCGACTCCGCTCTCTCTCAGCTTGGGGAACAGGTCATCCGGGAAATATCCTTTGACACAGGTATCCGTAATCCATTTGTTATAAAACAGATCCGCATTACGGTAGGCGATTCTGTTGGCTTCATCGTTTCCTTCCGTCTCCACGTTTCCGGTAGCCTCGACCAAACCGATTTTCCCAATATAGCTTCCTTTGCGGAACTCGTTGACTGCTTTTGCGCTTGCCAGCAACAAGTGGTACCCCACACGGCAGTAGCGCTTGAAATCCTGAACGTTTGGAGGATAAACGCCAGCTGCATAGCTGCAGTAATTGTAATATTTGGGCTCGTTCAGCGTCGCCCACATTGGCACCCGGTCACCGAAGGCTTCAAAGCATACCTTCGCGTAAACCGCAAAAGCGTCTACTGTCCCGCGATTTTCCCATCCGCCTTTTTTTGCGAGCGCGTCCGGAAGATCGTAATGAAACAATGTGACATTGGGGACAATATGATACTTGAGACAGGTATCAATGACCTTATTGTAATGGTCAATCCCCTTTTGGTTGACTGCCCCGGTTCCCTCTGGAATAATCCGTGACCAGGCGATAGAAAATCGGTATGTATTTTGATTTCCCTCCGCCATCATGCGAATATCCTCTTCATAGCGGTGATAATGGTCACAGGAAACGTCGCCGGTAACCGGATTTACATTGTTTTTTTCACTGTGGCAGAAAGCATCCCATTCTCCGACACCCTTGCCGTCTTCATTCCATGCTCCCTCACATTGATAGGCGGCGGTAGCGCTTCCCCATAAAAATCGGTCCTTATCCATTTTTTCTGTCCTCTCCCCTCTCTCTGTACAGACATACAAATTCCTTTGCCATCCGTTCCGTCAGGATCGCCATTGTCAGATGGTCCTGCGCATGGGTCATAATGATGCTGAACGGAATATCCTCATTTTTCGTCTCGGCACTGAGCATGTCCGTCTGTGATTCATGAGCCTTTTTCAGATCCTCCTTTCCCAACGTCATTTCCCTTTCGGCACTGTCAAAATCGCCTGTCCGAGCGCATTCAATTGATTTGTAAAAGTGGTCGAATGAGCTTCCGGCATAAGAAATTATCATAAACGCCATAGACTGTATTTCTTCCTTTTTCACCAAATAACCTTCCTTCCTTGACCTCGCGTCCCATTTCCTGAGTACAGCTTCATTATATCGGCACGGGGGAAGCTTCTCAAATTATTAATTTCGCAGTGCCCCGCAAAAAGTAAATTGAACTCCACATCCGGAAATATTAATATAATGAGTAGGTGTGCCGAAATCGTTTTTAGGTAAAACATAGGAACTGCCACTTACTGACAAGACAAGCCATACGCAACGGGGAGGGAAAATGCAATGTATTCGTTATCACCGAGACAGAAAAATATACTGCTGATCCTGTCCAACCAGCCTGAAATTCTGACCGGAAAGAGCTTATGCAGCCAACTGAACATTTCTCTGCGGACTTTACAGGCGGAGGTCAAAGCGATCAATGAGATCATGGACGGAAAGATCATATTATCGACAAACCGCGGGTATCAGCTTGACCGAGACAGTTTTTCGGCAATGGACGAACAGGACTTCCAGCAGGAGAGCAACGACCAGGAAGCATTGCTGAAGAAATTGATTCTGGAGGACACTTCCTATCAGATCGACGAACTGGCAGATTCCCTTTATATGAGTTTGTCCACGTTGAACCGAAGATTAAACCTTGTGCAAAAAAGGCTGGAACGCAACAATCTGCATCTGGAAAAGAAGAACGGTCGGGTCAGCATAGCCGGTTCGGAAATGGACAAGCGCAAACTGATCCGGGACTTAATTTATGAAGAAACCAATCCCATCTTTTTGAACATAGAGAGCTGCTCCTCATACTTTGAAGGGCTGAATGTCATATCCATCCGCGACATTATTCTGAAAACAATCGAGCGGTACAATTGTTATGTGGAGGAATGCTACTCCACCAACCTGATCATCAATATTCTGATCGCTCTTTCCCGCATGCAGAAGGCTTATTCGCTGGACGCTTTCAGCGCCAGACTGTCCGAGGACAGCAAGGAATACCGGATTGCCAAGGATATCTGCAGTCAGTTTGCCTCCCATTGTTCCATCGACTTTCAGGAAGCGGACATCCAGTACATTGGGGTGCTGATTATGGGACAGATCAAGCCGGATCAGCTGGTAAAGCATATCGGGCAGTTTGACGAAACTATCAGCAGGGATTTTGAGGAGGAAATCAACCGGATTCTCCAGAAGACCTTTCGTTACTATATGCTCAACATCAATTATGACCATTTTCTGTATAATTTTGTCTTGCATGTGGACGCGCTGATCCGGAGAGCGAAAAACCATCAGTACGTGAGCAGCTACATTACGGAAAATGTGAAATCCAACTGTCCTTTTATATACGACGTGGCCGTCTATATTGCCAAAGAAATCGAAGAGCGGTTTCAAATCCGCGTCATCGACGAGGAAATCGGATTCATCAGCATCCATATCGGCTTCGCAATTGAGAATTCCACGGCTTCCACCGATAAGGTGCGCGTTCTGCTTCTCTGCAACCAATATCACCGTATTGCCGCGGCCCTTCTTGAAAAGCTAAAGGAAAATTATTCCGACGTGATTGAAATCACCAATGTGATCACTTCCCCCTCCCAGCGCAGTCTGGAAGGCGACGCGGACCTGATCCTGTCCACGGTACCACTGCCTGGGATCGGAAAAAGAGCCGTCACCATTTCCCCCTTTTACACCACGCAGGACCGATATAAAATTGATGAAGCAATTCAGGAATGCGCGCGTGCGATTGCCCAAAAGAAGGGACAGAATCTACTGCTCAGCTACTTCCGCAAGGAGCTGTTTTTCCGTGATCTGGAATTTTCCGACAAAGAGGAAGTCATACGCTTTCTCGGAAAGAAAACAGAAGCATTCGGGTTGACGCGGCCGGGCTTTACCGAATCCGTATTAAAGCGTGAGGCCATGTCTTCCACCTGCTTCTTTGACACCTTTGCCATTCCGCACGCACTCGAACTGGAAGCAAAAAAGACCATGTTCTGCGTACTGATAAATAAAAACGGCATTCCCTGGGACAATCATGTCATTAAATGTGTATTTATGATAGCGATTAACAAGGCCGACCGGAAATCCTTTATGAAAATCTATAACGGTATTATTCAGATTCTCTGTGACAAGGAAAAAGTTAACCAGCTGGTAAAATGCAAAAATCCTATGGAATTTATTGAATGGTTTCAATGAGCTTTGCGTCTAACTTATAAAGGACAGAAAATTCCGAAAAATTTCGGAATTTCCTGTCCTTTTTGGGTTGCTGACCAGCTTGTGCCGGTTTCATCACAAGCCGGTATGCTGCAGGGTGATGGTCCGGCGAAAGGCGCCCGGCGTCATTACTTTAAGCTTTAAAAAATTTCTGGTAAACGATTTGACGGTATTGTATCCTACCTCGATTGCGATATCAATAATGCTGTTGTCGGTTTTCAGCAAAAGCTCACAGGCGCGGTTGATCCGGACGAAGTTCAAAAAATCCTCAAAATTTCTTTCCATCTGATAGATCAGAATACGGTTCAGCTCCACCGCACTGATCTGAAAGTCCCTGGCCACAAGCTTCGCGCTTAAGTCCTCCCGGTAATTACGGTAAATGTAGGAAACAACAGCATACGCTTTTTTGCTTTCCCTGACCTTACAGATATCGTTTACCTTCTGATATGTTTTGCGGTATTCGTTCGCTTTCATGCCTATCCTCGCGGCAAACACCTTTGAAACATGGGAGGCGTCGACATATCCGAGGATTTCCGCCAGCTCTTCGAGCGTGAAATCCGTATAAAGCAGAAAATTGATCGTTTTCCCTACACGCATTTCATTGATAAGGTCAAAGAAAGAAAGCCCCGTCATCTGATTGATATAAAGGCTGATGGAAGACTCGCTCAAATAAAAAACGCGTGACAGCGTCTTGAGAGTCAGCTTTTCACTGAGATGTGTGTAAATATAGCGAAAAATCTCGCTGCGGTCGACTCCGGACACGGCCCCGACAGGCGGATGGCTGTTTTCTCCGATTCTCTCAAACATAACGATCAGTTCAACCAGCTGATTGGTAATATAAATATTGCTCAGCACCTTTGGAGTAACGGGTACCGCGGTCGACTCAATGCCCACCTCATCGCGAACCGTTAAAATGATTTCTTTTATCTTTGCCTTTTGCTCGCGGTCGCAGTATACCACGGGATTGTTTAAAATCATGCGTATGATGTTCAGCGGCTCATTGTCCGTGTTGTAAAAAGACTTTATGATCTCGTTGAGTGTATCGAAACGATACACAATAATGTCATATTGAAGCGGCTCTACGACCTCCGTCACCTCGCTGATTTCCCACGGGAGGATGGCGACGAAGGCGCCCGGCTTCAGTGAATATTCCGTATTCTGAATCCGGATTTTCCCCTTTCCCCTGTTCATAAAGAGAAACCGGGACGCCTGATGAATTAAAGGCTTGGTCGGGCCTTCTATCACTTCCATATCAAAGCTGCACAGTTTTCGTGTATCCAGATTGGAGCAGTTGGGCGACTGCATCTCAACAATTTCCTGCATATAAAGCTTCCTTCCTGCAAACGGCGCAGAATTTCAAACGGCTAATGATCACTTTCTGATAAAACAAACCCTTTTATAATCTATAGAATTCTCATTTTTCTGTCAAGAATCTCCTTCTAATAATAAAAGTTTGGAAAGGCGGCATTCGGACATTTCGTTTGATTTTTGTTGTATTTAAACATCCTTTTCAAGAGGCGGAATCGATCCCGATCCCGACCGGGAGGAGCTGTTTCTTCGCGATCCGGCAAAACGCAGCCCTCTTCACCAGATGTCCCGATACCAAAACGCAATACCGAATTGTCCGTCATGGTCTCAGCAAACCGGGTAAACTGTTATCAGCAACCGAAATTGAAATAAGGAGATCTCTGCATAATGGGAATGAACTTACGCGGACAAAATTTTTTAAAGCTGCTGGATTTTTCTCCGGCTGAAATCAGGTATCTGCTGGATTTATCCAAAAATTTCAAGAATATGAAAAGAAGCGGCGTGCCTCATCGATATCTGGAAGGAAAAAATATCGTTCTGCTGTTTGAAAAGACTTCCACCAGAACCCGCTGCTCCTTTGAAGTGGCCGGAAGAGATTTGGGGATGGGCGTAACTTACCTCGATCCCGGAAGCTCCCAGATGGGCAAAAAGGAAAGTATCGCAGATACGGCCAAGGTGCTGGGCAGAATGTACGACGGAATTGAGTACCGGGGCTACAGCCAGAAAATTGTCGAGTCCTTAGCCGAAAATGCCGGAGTCCCGGTATGGAACGGACTGACCGACGAATTTCACCCCACGCAGATGCTTGCCGACCTTCTGACGATTGAGGAAAAATTCGGCACACTCAAAAAGATCAATCTTACCTTTATGGGGGATGCGAGAAACAATGTCGCTAATTCCCTGATGGCCGCCTGTGCGAAAATGGGGCTGAATTTTACTGCCTGTTCACCCAAAGAATTATTTCCGGCTAAGGAGCTGGTTTCCGTCTGCCGGAAAATTGCCGCCGAAAACGGCTGCACGATCACTCTTACGGAGGATGTTGCGGAAGGAACGGCGGACGCCGACGTGATCTATACCGATATCTGGGTTTCCATGGGAGAACCGGACGATGTCTGGTTGACCAGAATCGACCTGTTAAAGCCCTATCAGGTCAACCGGGACGTCATGAACCACGCGAAGCCTGACGCCCTTTTCATGCACTGTCTGCCGTCCTACCACAATACCGACACCGCGATCGGCATGGATATCGCGGAAAAATTCGGCATCACGGAAATGGAGGTCAGCGACGAGGTGTTTTCTTCAAAACAATCCGTCGTATTCGACGAAGCGGAAAACAGGATGCACACCATCAAAGCGGTCATGTATGCCACTCTGTGCTGATGGAGGAAAAGTAATGCCGAAGAAAAAAATAGTGGTTGCACTGGGTGGCAACGCTTTGGGCAACACCCCCGCGGAGCAGGTCGAATCGGTTAAAAAGGCCGCGGAAATAATTGCCGGTCTGGCCGCCGAGGGCTATGACATAATTATTGGCCACGGCAACGGTCCGCAGGTGGGAATGATCAATTTGGCAATGGATTATTCCTCCTGCGGCGAACCGCATACCCCAAGCATCCCTTTGGCGGAATGCGGCGCCATGTCACAGGGCTATATCGGGTACCACCTTCAGCAGGCGCTGCAGCAGAGTATCCGCGCCCGAAACATAAACAGGGACGTAGTCAGTGTGATCACCCAGGTGGCAGTGGACAGGGACGACCCCTCCTTTCAGACTCCGACCAAGCCGGTGGGCGTATTTTACACCCAAGAGCAGGCAAAGGCCCTTTCTGAGGAAAAAGACTTCCGTTTTACGGAAGATTCCGGCCGCGGATACCGCAGGGTGGTTCCTTCCCCGAAGCCTCTACGCATTGTGGAGCTGAACGCAATCCGGGAAATGGTGCAAAAAAACATGATCGTCATTACCGTCGGCGGGGGTGGAATTCCAGTGGTACAGGACGGAGAAAATTACCGCGGGGTGGACGCGGTTGTGGATAAGGACAAATCCTGTTCCATACTGGCACAGGAGCTGCGCGCCGACGCCCTGCTGATTTTAACCGCGGTGGATCAGGTGTGCATCCACTTTCATACCCCGTCCGAAAAGCCGCTTCGCGTTTTAACCGTACAACAGGCTCTGGAATACATAAAAGACGGACAGTTTGCTCCGGGCAGCATGCTCCCCAAGGTGGAAGCCTGTGTGGATTTTGTTCAGTCTCTTCCCGGTCACACTGCCGTTATCACATCGCTTGACAAAGCCGGTAACGCCTTGAAGGGTCTATCCGGCACAGCAATTATCTCCTGATAAATCAATCAATTATTATCTGAAAGCACAAAATGATTTTTTGTTTTGTGCTCTCTTTTGCCGCCAAGGTTTCTGTAAGGAGGATATTATTGAATCAGAATATGAAAACAGCCCTGTGGGCAAAGCTTGCCTTGCTGAGTGTCGCCGTGATCTGGGGAAGTTCCCTTGTAGTGGTGAAAAGCACGGTCAACAGTCTGCCCCCTTTGTTTTTGCTCGCAATGAGATTTACAATCGCCTGTGTTATTCTGTGCATTGTTTTCTACCGTAAGCTGAAGCTTATTACCCGGGATTATTTGAAATGCGGCGCCGTTATCGGACTGTGCCTGTTTTTGGCCTACTGCATTCAGACTGTCGGCGTAATTTTCGCTATGCCGGGCAAAAGCGCCTTTCTATCGTCGATTTACTGCGTGATTGTCCCCTTTCTCTTTTGGGCGGTGGAAAAGAAAAAGCCGGACCTTTATAATCTTGCTGCCGCTGTTCTCTGTATCGGGGGAATTGCCTCTGCTTCCATCACTTCCGATTTTTCCGTCAGCAAGGGCGACGCTTTCGCGCTCGCAAGCGGTTTCTTTTTTGCGGCCCACATTGTGTCTGTGCAGAAATTCGGAAAGGGAAAGGACCCCGTACTGATTACCATTTTGCAGTTTGGATACTGTGCCGCGCTGTCCTGGCTGTTCAGCCTGGCGCTGGAGCATTCCTCCGCCGTGCAGTGGACCTCGGAAGCGCTGGCGGGGATTCTGTACCTGTCGGTCTTGTGTACCGGAGTCTCCCTGCTGCTGCAAAATGTCGGTCAGAAATACACCGACCCTTCCAGCGCATCTATTCTGCTCAGTCTGGAATCGGTTTTCGGAATTCTGTTTTCGGTCATTCTGTTTCATGAAACCTTAAACGCCCGCCTTATGATCGGATTTGCTCTGATTTTCGCGTCCGTGCTTATATCGGAAACCAAACTCTCTTTCATTAAAACCAGCAGAATCCAATAATAAAAATACAAAGCCTCTGGCTGTAGCCATTCTACAACCAGAGGTTTTTCTAAATGCCATTTTCATATAAGAATCACGTACACCGGCACTGGCGCATAGCGTCCTGAGCATCATAAGCACTGTGAATGACTTCCGGCGGGGGGCCGTCATCCCGGATCGGACTGGTTTGGTTCTTGCTGTTACTCTATCTCTTTTTGGAAAAGACGAAGGCTTTTTTCTACTGCGCAAGCCGAAGGTAACCGCAGCACCGTTTCCGCCAGCCGCGCACAGGCGGGCCGGTTCAGCCGGGAAATAAGCATCCGTGTGGCGAGGATACCGGAAGCGCTCATGGAAAATTCCTGAAGGCCCATTCCGAACAGTACGGGGACCAGAAGAGGGTCCCCGGCTGCTTCCCCACACATTCCGCACGGGATACCGGCCTCCAACGCCGCACAGATGGTGTTCTGTATCAGGCTGAGCACCGCCGGGTGGTAAAAGGAATAGAGATGCGATATTTTTTCGTTTCCGCGGTCCACCGCCACCGTGTACTGAAGAAGGTCGTTGGTGCCGATGGAAAAGAAGTCGGAAACCTTGGCAAACTGACCGGCAAGGATGGCCGCGGCCGGTGTTTCCACCATCATACCCAGAGGAATGTCCGGGCGGAACGGAATCCCCTCCCGCTCCAGCTCCTGTTCGCATTCCTTCAGAAGAGTGCGGACAGCCCGCATTTCCTCCACGGCGCTGATCATCGGAATCATGATTTTCAGATCGCCGTGAACACCCGCCCGCAGCAGCGCCCTTAGCTGCGCTTTGAAAAGCTCTGGATGGTCCAGGCTGAAACGGATGGCGCGATAGCCAAGAAAGGGATTGCTCTCCGGTTCCATTTTCAGGCAGGGGGCTTCCTTGTCTCCGCCGATGTCCAGCGTACGGACAATCACAAATTTCCCCCGCATGGTTTCCAGCACCTCGCGGTACTGCCGGTACTGCTCCTCTTCACCCGGGGGCTGGGACTGCCCGATGAACAGGAATTCGCTGCGGAACAGGCCGACGCCTTCCGCGTCCGCCTGAACGGCGGACACGGCTTCCGACGCGGAACCGATGTTCGCGGCAAGATCAACGGTGAAATTGTCTGCGGAAACCGTCGCTTTTCCACGGAAGGTTTCCGCCTGTAAAACAAACTGGTGACGCTGCGTTTCCCGCTGATGAAACTCCTCCCGAAGCGGCTGGGCAGGGCGGCACGCATACTCTCCGCTTTCCCCGTCCATCACCAAAGGCTCCCCTGTCTTCGTTTCGCTGACCGCGTCAGCCGCCCCCACAATGGCGGGAATCCCCGTATTGCGGGCGATAATGGCCATATGGGAGGTCCTGCCGCCGAAACAGGTGATGATCCCGCGGACATTCTGCCTGTCCCATATAGCGGTATCCGAGGGGGTAAGCTCCTCGGCGACAAGGATGACGGGCCCCGGAAGGCAGGAGAGATCGATATCGCACACTCCGGCCAGCGAGAAGAGCAAACGGTTTTTCAGCTCCAGAATATCACTGCTGCGCGCGCGCATGTAAGCGTCGTCCATCTGCGAGAACATGTCCGCCAGGGCGTCCATATGCCTTACCACGGCCTGCTCCGCATAGAGGCAGTCGCTGCCGATCATCTGTTCAATCGGCCCTGACACACATTCCTGATCGTTCAGTATGGTCAGGTGGGCGTCCAGTATTTCCGCGCTGTCCGTGTTGCCCTCGCTCCGGGCCTTCCGGCTCAGGCGACACGTTTCCTCAACAACCGCTTCCATGGAAGCGCGAAAACGACGCAGTTCCTCCCGGGAGTTCTCTGCGCGGCCCTGAGGCAGCTCGATCTTCTGCCGGCGAAGAACATATGCATTCGCTTCCGCTACACCGGCGGACACACCAATTCCTTTTTTCACTATTGTTCTCATCTTTAGAAACCACATCTTCCCGTGAATTTATTCCCCAAGTCCGGAATTGACTGCCTCGACCAAGGCGTTGAGGGCATCGGTTTCGTCCTCTCCGTCGGCCACGATTTCAATTTCCGAACCGCTTGAAATACAGGCTTTCAAGACAGTAATGATGCTTTTCCCGTTATATTCCTGTCCTTTGTACCGGATGAGAATCCGGCTTTTTTTAGAGGCTGCACATTTTACAAAATTATTGGCCGGGCGGGCATGGAGCCCTACCGGATTAATGATTTTTACTTTTTTACTTACCATAGTTCCTCCTAGTTTTTTCAAATATATTATGACAGGGGAAACATATCCGCTGTATCTATTCCAAGTCCAGTAATTGAGCCACCTCCGAGAGGCTTTCCGCACAGCCAAACAGCAGTCTTCGGATCTCCGGTCCCGGCTGTACCAGGTCGGGGACCATAATCACCTTCATTCCGGCGCTGTAAGCCGCTTTGACCCCGTTCGGGGAATCCTCGAGCACCAGACAGTCCTTCGTCGGGAGCTTCAAAAGCTCCGCCGTCTTCAAAAAAATATCCGGTTCCGGCTTTGCGTGCTCCACCATGTTGCCAAAAACCATCTGTTCCATGCGGTCCGCGATTCCGCACAGCTTCAGTGTATAGAGAGCGTTTTCCTTCTCTGTGCTCGTAGCCACCGCCGCGGAAATTCCATTCCGGTCCAGGGTATCAAGTAAGGAGAACAGCCCCTTTTTTACCGGGACCCCGTTTTCGGACTGATAATCTTTCCACATTTCCCAGCTTTTCCTGCTGATTTCCTCCGCGGGATAGTCTTCGGCGTAATATTGGCGGCAGACACGCTTTACTTCCTCTTTTCCCATTCCCATCGTCAGTTCCCACGGGTCCGGCCTGCCGGAAAGGCCCATCTCTTTGCGAATCTGACGGCGAAATTCAAGCCTGATCCGTTCGGAATCGATCATCAGACCGTCCATGTCAAAAATTACCGCCTGAACCATCTTGTTATAAATTCCTTTCGGTTTTTACAGAAGCTCCGGAAAATCAGCATCCCAGCGCCTTAAAACGATCGTAATTCAAACCGGAAATATCGATGCTCGGCGTTTCTCCGGCAGCCATCTCGGACAAGACCCTGCCGACGGAAGGCCCTATGGCAAATCCGTGACCGCTGAAGCCGAAAGCACAGATGAGGTCGGGAACCTCCGGGATTTCCTGAATGACAGGCAGACGATCGATCGTGGAATCCAGCCAGCCGGCCCACTGGCGGACGATTTTCGCGTCCTTTAAAGCGGGGATGTATTTCATGACCGCTCGGCTTTTATCCGCCGCAGCCATGGTGGTGCAGCGCGGGTTTTCCGCGTAGGTGTTCACATACCGCTCCATTCCGGTATTTCCGCCGAAAATAAACGAACCGTGCGCCGTCTGATGCCCGTAAAAATTGCCGTCCGCGGTAGAAAGCCTGTACGGGAACATTTTCGGCTGTACTTCGGTAATGATGCATTCGTCGATTCTTTTCAGCATCGGAAAATCAATCCCGACGGTGTTGACAATGACGCGGGATTCAAAGCCGGCGGCCAGTATGATTTTCTGCGCTTCATACACATTTCCGGACCTTGTAACCACTTTCCTTGCGCGACCCCTGTCTTTCTGAATCTCCACCGCCTCTTCGCCGGTTATGAAATGCACGCCCATGTTTCTCGCTTTGCGGTAATAGGCCAGCGTAGAGGTCATGGGATTTGCCACCCCGTTAATCGGGCAGTAGCTTGCCAGATTGACCTCCTCCGACAGATATGGGCAGAGCTTTCTGGCCTCGTCCCCGCTGAGCAGGTGTATTTCAATACCCTGCTCTTGAGCACGCACAATCCCTTTTTTTAAGGATTGCATCTGAGACTCATTCTGGGCCAGGGCAAGGCCTCCCACTCTGCTGTACTCCAGATCGGCGTCAAGCTCTTCTGAAAGAGTCGGCCAGATATTGAAAATGGCGTCCTTTGCAAAACGGAATTCCCGTTCTTCTCTTCCCGACAGCCGGACCCCGGCTCCGTTGCGGCTGGAAGCGCCGTCACCGATATTGCCCCGCTCCAGCACCAGGACCTTCAGCCCCTTTTGAACCATATAATACGCCGCGGCACAGCCTACAATGCCGCTGCCGATTACAATCACATCTGCGTTTTTATCCATTATTTTCCCGCCTCATTTCCGAAGACTTCTATTTCGACCGGACGAGCAGGCCCTCTTGCCGTGCAGTCCTCCAGTGCAGCCGGGCGCGTGCCCAGTTCCCGCGCAAGAATATCCTTCACGATTTTTCCGCAGGTGTTTCCCTGACAAAGGCCCATACCTGGACGCAGGAAACGGCGTATTTCCGTCATAGTCCGCATTCCTTCGTGGATCGCCTTGCGGATTTCTCCCTTTGTGATTTCCTCACAGCGGCAGACAATCAGATTATCGTCCGGCTTCGGGTCAAATGCGCCGATATCATCGTTTCTATCCATATAGATACTCATTTTGTTACCTCCTGACTGAAGAAACGCGCCTTCATCGACATTTCCTTCGGGACCTTAATGGTCAGCAGGGCGGTATGGTCCATGGCAGGGCTTACCCTGCAGGAAACCACTTCGGCCTCGCACACCGCTTTTCCGTCCCTTCCCAAAGCGACGCCTTTCGCACCCGCTTCCGGATAGGGCAGAAATTCGTAGGGCATCGTGACGGTTGCCTGACCGTCGCCGTAATCGTCATCCACCAGGAAAATAGCCTGTCCGGAGCAGGAAGCCACGCACATGCCACAGCCGACACATTTTGCTTCACCGTTGACGATCGGAAGATTCGTGATGGATTTACCGATCGTAATACAGCCGAACCGGCAGGCGTCCTGACAGGGGTTGCAGGGGATGTTCTGTGTGCACTCAATCACCGGATGGATTCCCACCTTCTTTTCGGTTACACCGGGATACCGTCCGATTTCTCCGTCGCTTAAATATCCGTATTTGAAAAGGGAGTCGGAAAGAGCGATCCCCTCGTCCGTGAGGGTAAGGTCCGTTCTGCCCTTGTTCTGCGGGCTGAAGGTCCCTTCGTGCAGCTGCCTGAGAGAATTTTTCATCTGCGCGGACACCTCGACAAAATCCTCGTCGGAAAGAAAGCCGAGCTTGTTTGCCGCCGCCGCCCCAGCCAGACGGCCGGTAATCATTGCGGAGCTGGCCTCCTCGATTCCGGCGACATCGCCCGCCGCGAAGATTCCGCTCAGTGTTGTTTCGCCGCAGCTGTTTACCACCGGCACGGTACCACCCTTGTCCGTCGTCTCACAGCCGCTCATCTGCAGGAGCTGTGACATTGGCGACAGGCCGACAGCCATACACACGGTATCCACATCAAAATGCTTCTCCGTACCGGGAATCGGCCGGAATTTTTCATCGACCTGCGCAATTACGGCGCCCGTCACATGATCGGTTCCTTCCGCTTTGACAACCGTGTGGGAAAGATAAAACGGGATTCCCGTTCTGGTCAGCTTCGAGGCATGCACGCCGTAACCGCCTACTCTGGGCGCCGCGTCCACAATGGCCGCAACCTGCACACCGGCCTGAAGCAGCTGATAGGAAACGACCAGCCCCACGTTTCCGGAACCGACCATCAGCACCCGCGAGCCGGGCTGTACGCCGTGAAGGTTCATCATCGTCTGTGCCGCGCCCGCGCCCATAACGCCCGGCAGGGTCCAGCCCTCAAACGGGATCATGTTTTCGCGCGCGCCGGTCGCAACCAGAACGGTGTCGCCCTTGTAATGGAACACCTTATCCTGCTGCATGACCATAATTTCCTTATTTTCATAGAGCCCCATGACAACGGAGTTCAGGAACACCTCAACCCCCGCTTTTTCCGCGTCCGCAAGCAGTTTTTGCCCGATGCGGAAACCGCGCGTCTTTGCCTGATGCTCTTTAGAGCCGAAAAACTTATGTATCTGCTTGAACAGCTGTCCTCCGGGCTTTGCGTTTTCGTCAAACACAGCGACATTCATTCCGCTGTTTGCCCCCTGTATGGCGGCGGACAGTCCCGCGGGGCCGGCTCCTATGACAATCAGATCGTATCTTTTCATGATCCTTTACTCCTTTCCCCGTACCCCGTACTGTGTCTGTATTTTCATGCCTTCCCTCAGGGGTGTGACGCAGGTACGGACATTGGGCTTACCGTCCACAATCATGACACAGTCCGTACAGCGGCCAATGGCGCAGAAAATACCGCGCGGCTGGTCAAGCTTTGCCGTATGCCGGTGAACCATTACACCGGCTGCGCGCAGCGCCGCCGCGATAGGCTCTCCCTCATATCCCTGCATCTCGTTTCCGTCCAAAGTAAACCGAACCTGCCTACCCTTTGGAAATTCATCCAGGACCGGATGATTTGTGATTCGCATAAGTATTGGCTCCTTTTTGTTGTATTTATTTCAAACCGGGCAGGTACCTTCGGCACCTTACCGGTCTTAAAACAGCCTGCCGGCTTTTCAGCGCAGATATTCCTCAAACAGCCTCTGCAGCATCTCCAGCTGCTCGAAATCAACCCGGCTGTCCTTCCCGGTTCTGGTGTCCGGGACAAAAAGCCGGTTATCAGCCTGCTGTGCGCTGAAAACATAAACCCCGTCGGGAAAAAAATATAAAACAGAATCATCCGCCTGCTCTTCCGTAAGTTCCGTGAACCGTACGTCCAGACCCGTAGGAATCTGTTTTAACCGTTCGATATCGTTCGATGGCCTGCCCTTTCTCTCAGCGAAATAGATCGGTGCACCCGTACCGACGCAATCCAGCACAACGACTTTTTTACTTTGCAGTTCTTTTCCGAAAAATTCCTGCAATTCCCTGTAGCCTTCGTAATAATTACAGCTGAAATCGGCAAGGACAAAGGCGGCCTTCTTCCTGTTTTTCACCGTCGAGGCAAGCTTGCCGATCAGCAAAAGCGAAGAGGTATTTCGGTTAAAATTGAATTTGTTGGGGATTCCGGAGGCGACCCGGAACGCCCCGAATACGGCAACGGCCAGTGCTAAGAAACGCCAAAGATGGGTCTGTCCGTTCAGTACGCCCCCTGAAAAGAAAGCAATCAGGAAACAAATCAGAAGAATCGTTCCGGCGATCCCGTACTGCAGGAGGCTGTTCCGCTTTTCGTTTTTAAAATTTTTTTGCCTGTCCAGCGGATAATACCGGTAGTTCGGAAAAAGAATCCGTGACGCCGTATCGTAGGAGGAAACGAAAACAACGCCCGCCTTCTCAACATTACCGATCAGCACATGGACGGAGTTCCCGCCGAATTTTCTTTTTTCCGTTACGGTCCGGACCTTGTAGCCGAGCTCCTTCATGATTTTGGTGATAAAGCCGATAAAACGGTCCTTTTGCTTTCGGGTAAACCGTTTACCGAACGTACCGCCGAAATGCAGCATGGATTCACGCATTCTTATTCCTCCCCGGGCCGTCCGGCCCCAAAAAATTGTTAAGAACATACAGATAAATCAGAATAACGGCAGGATGGCTTCCTGCAATCCCACCGTTATCAGGAAACAAGGGCGCGTTTTATACCCGTCCGCCCCGGTGGAAAACTGCGCAGGGAGTCCTGCTCAGACAATCCCCAGTAAGGAAAGAAGCAGGGCGCCGGCAATAATCGTGATAATAACCGGTAGGAATTTCTGTCCCTTCTTTTTAAAGAAAAGATAGATTGCCATAACAACAATCAACGGCAGCAAGCCGGGAATCAAACCATCCAGCACACTCTGAATCGTGACCGTCTGGCCCGCGCTCACATAAGAACCCGCCAATTTCAAAGAAATCGTGGTGGCGGACAGTGCGCCCATCATGAACAGGCCCAAAACGCTGGCACCGGTGATGATTCTGTTAATCCAGCCGGATTCCAGCATGGAAGCGACAGCGTCCTTACCAAGCCTGTACCCGGCACACATCAGGAACCAGCCGAGAATCACGGTAACCACAACATAGAGGAACATAATGGGTACGCCGATAACGGAGCCGTTAGCGCTGGCGGTCAGCGCCAGAGAAAAGATCAACGGGCGGACAGCGCCGCCGATCAGGCTGTCGCCGATACCGGCAACCGGGCCCATCAGGCCGGTCTTGACACTGATGATGGCGTCACCCGGAAGAGAAGACACACTCTTTTCTTCTTCCATACCAACCGAAATACCCAGAATGGACATTCCGATATTTCCTTCCGTATTAAAGAAAACCAGATGTCTCTGCAGGGCTTCCACAAGGTCTTCCTTATTCGTATACAGCTTTTTCAGAACGGGAATCATTGCAAAGCAGTAGGAGACTGACTGCATTCTTTCGTAGGAGTTGGACATTTCGCACGCCCACCACCATCTCCAGAAAACGATCCATAAATCTTTCGTCGTAAGCTTGGACTCTTTTTTTACCGCTGTTTCACTCATAGTAATCTCTCATTCCTTTCATTGCCGTTAAAGCTCCTGACAGAACCTGTCGTCGGCTTATTCATCATCATCGTCATCGTCGTCGCGGCTGCCCGCCACCAGAACCTTGACTTCTTTCATCACATTGTCCTGATTTTCCTTGCTCATCAGCACGACCACGATTGCCAGCGGGATGCCGAAGCAGGCTGCGGCAAGCGTGCTCAAACCGGAAAACTCAATCAGGAAAAAGCCCATGAAGAAGAAGGGCATTACGCTGGGACGGCCGATCAGCGTGATAATCAGCGCCAGACCCATGGCCGGAAGCACGCCGCCCGCAACGGAGATTCCGTGAAGGACCCAGGCCGGCAGCATGGCGATAAACGACTGAACAACCGTACTGCCGAAATATACGGCAATAAAAACCGGCGGAAAGCGAAGAACGAAGTTAACGGCAAGAGGATACCACAAAGCGGCATGCTGAATACCCTTTTCATTGCAGGTAAGCGCGAATTTGTCGGCTCTGTGCGCGGAATTTGCGTTGATAATTCTTCTGAGCTGGTTGATAAAGACGCCCAATACGCCGAAAGGTACGGCAAGCACCATTGCGGTTTGGGCGTCCATTCCGCTCTGCATGGCAATCGGAATACCGATGCTGCCGGCGAGGCCCATATCCTGGGGCAATTCGGAACCGGGCGCGATCAGGCCTATGTACATCATGCCGATGGCGGAACCCAGAATCATGGCGGTATGCATATCGCCGAAAGCAATACCGAAGATAAAGGCAGTGATCAGTGGCTGAAATAAAACTTCATGGGTGCCGTATCCGGGCCTCCATGCTTGAATCGTCGCCCAAAGTCCTGCTACAATCGCTATAAGTAACAAAAGCTTCTACCTCCCAAATATAATTTTTTGGTCTCTGAAATTTTATCATTCAAGAACTAAACCGCAGCCGTTTTTCTTTCTCCCCTCCTGTTCCACTTGTCTGCAAAAAAGCGGGGGCTTTGTCTGCAGATGACCAGTTTTACCGGTGCGATTTCGTTTTTAAATTACACGCAAAGGGTTAAACCAAGAAAATCATATCTTCCTTTTCAAAAACAGCTTTCTAAAATAAGCTGAGTCAGCATTTTATTTGGCGAAATTTTTTAAAATATCTTCATAGCTCAGCTTTGGATTCTCCGGAACCACCTGCACAACAATATCCACCTGATCGTCATGGAGTTCCTTGAGCAAACCGACTTCCTTCCGGTTCAGCGACACCGCTTTCAGGATCACCTTCTTGTCCTCTGCGTGCGGAACGCCTCCCAGCTGAATCTGCTTAATAGGCAGGCCGGCTTTAATCATCCGGTGACACGTTTCAATATCCTTGAACAGCAGCATCACCCTGCCGGTTCCGAACTCATTTTTCTGCCACAGGCGCAGCGCTTTTTCTTCGGAATAAATTTTCACTGTAATATCCGCGGGTGCGGCAGAGGTGTAAATCCTTGTCATAAAATCATCGACGGCGAGGATATCATCGACGACTACAATCTTTGTGACCTGATACACCTGTCTCCATTTCACGATTACCTGACCGTGAATCAATCTGAAATCCACTCTTGTCAAAACAATATCTGCCATAAAAATACCCCTTTCGATTTTCACTAAATTTGCAGTTTTTTTCGGATATCAACAATTCCATCGGCTCCCACTTCAACGCAGGTTTTCGCCATCTCCTTGATCGGCGTACCGCTGCGGATTTCCAGTGCTGCCAATAACATTGGTAAATTCAGACCGGTTATACATTCCACATTGGGATTTACAAGCGTAGATGCGATCACGTTAAACGGACTTCCGCCCATCATATCCACAAGGACCAGAACGCCGTCCCCCTCGTCCAGTTTCTGAATCAATTTCAGAGCCTGCTCTTTAAACAGGACCACATTGTCGTCTGGCATCAGCGACAATGTTTCCAGACGCTCCTGTTCTCCCGCAATCAGATGAACGCTTTCGGTAATCCCCTTGCTGAAGGAACCGTGTGTCACTAACAAAATACCAACCAAAGATAACATCCCTTTCTTCCTTTTCTGCCGTATATAATGATTCATTTTTATTCTTGCTCCAATAGAAAACATTTGAAATAATGAAATTATGGAAAAATACGCTGAATGAACAAAGATAAAATAGGAAGCATGAAATTAGCTTCAGCAAAAAATTCATTTTTGCTTTCTTGAAACTCAAGAAAACTGCAAAAGGATTATAAAACAGCGTATTCGTATTGTACAACTTATTTTAAACATATTCAATATAATTTGTTCAACTGTGACATATCTAGGGGGATTGTAACATGAATGTTAATAAAAACTCAGCGGAAAATATGCAGCGGCATTTTGTCAAGGAATGCCTGTTTCTCGCACTGATGGACCTGATGCAAAAGAAGCAGCTCAGCGAGATCACAGTGACCGAATTGACCAAAAAGGCCGGGGTGTCCCGGATGGCTTTTTACAGAAATTATACAAATATCGTGGATATTATTACATGTTATCTTGAGGAAACCACCTTGGGAATCAATGCGAACAACAAGAACAAGCTGATGTATTTGCCAGATACGCTGCGTTCAGTTTTTCAGTTTTTTTATAAGAACAAGCTCCTGATTGAAAACCTAATCCGGGCCGACCTGACCCATTTCATCCTGAATGCAATTAAGAACCATCTGACCACCACTTTTTATCTTTTACTGTATTCCTATGGATTTCAAAGCAACTATGAAGTGTCGGCTCTGGTTGGAATTTTTTACAATATCCTGATCGACTGGAGCCAAAAGGGAATGACGGAAAGTGTGGAGGAAATTACCAGCATCACCTTCTCCATCATCTCCAAATTTGAGAATTACTAGCGGGCAGGCTTCCACTGCTTATATAGCAAAAGGCAGGCCCCCAACAGGCCTGCCTTTTCCCTTCTTTGCGAATGGCTAAAGTAACTTTTCCTATTATTTTTATTTATTTCCGGCTTTGCGACGACGTTCTTAAACTGCGGGCCCAATCCAGCTGGTTTGCCCTCCGATTGAGCTTAAATCTTTGAAGCGGCAGCTTTATCTACAATAATCGTAACATCCGGATGCAATTGCAGAAAGGTCGCCGGTGCTTGTGTGGTGATTTTTTTGCTGCACATTTCTGCAACCGCCTGGGCCTTGTTTTCTCCTGTGGCAATCAGCACAATTCTTTTTGCAAGGAGCATGCTGCGCATTCCCATTGCAACGGCACTGTGGCTGGTGCCCGGATTAACATGATAGCACTCTGTAAGAAGCTCCGTGTCGGGCTTGTTCATGCCAATGTGTGCATCGGTGCCCAATCCCAAAATCTGCATATCCAGCCGGCCCTCCGGCAAACCATTAAACAACGCCTCATATTTCTCGCACTCGTTGTCAATATCTTCTGCCAAACCATCAGGCAGGCGAAGATGTTCCAGTTTCGCGTCAACGTGATCCAATAAATGATCACGCAGGTATTTATAGCAGCTTCCTTCGTCTTCCGGACCAAATCCTACCATTTCTTCCAAATTGTAAAACCACGCATCGGCAAAAGAAACACTGCCTTCTTTATAGAGCGTAATCAGTTCTTTAAACATGCCCACAGGGGTACTCCCGGCGGTAAGGCCTAAGTGGCTATCCGGCTTCAGGAGCAATTGTGCTGCAATCAGGTCGGCAGCAGCTCTGCTTACCTTCTCATAGGAATCGTATACTCGAATTTTCATATGTCTTCCTCTCTTTATCTATATTTTGGAATGCATTGTCGACATTATATACTTATTTTTTTGATGAAACAACGCATTTGAAGTGAACTGTTACAAAACGCCGCGATCTGTTTCGGAATATTTTCAATTTCATACTCGGTTGAACAAAAAAAGTGGCCTTCACCGGACAGCTTACACCCCGTGAAGGCACTATGCTTACATGCTGAACCGGAATCTGAAAACCGTTATAAAATGCAAGCTTGAAAGTATGATAAAAGTATCAGAATATGGATGCGTTCAACGAATGATGTCTTAAAATTTTTGTCTTATCTGGATAGACACTCCGTTAGGGTCATAGACATAAAAATAACGGCTCTGTGCGTCGGGATTTCGGATATCCGAGGGGGCTAGTCCTTTATTTTGCACAAGCTCATGCATTTCGTCCAGTTTTTGTGTTACGAAGCAAATAGAAAAGCCCTTGCCTTCAAACTTCTGCGCCTGTGGCATGTAAACCAATTCGATTTCCGTTTCTCCGCCGCCGTTTGTTAGAAATGCGAGTTCCCCCGGCCCCTCTTTGAAGCGGCGGGATACCTTCAATTCTGCAATTGTCTCATAAAACTCAATAGATTCCTCAAGATTTTTAACCATGATAGTTAGTTGCCTGATATGCATAACGTATCTCCTTTTCATTGGACATTCAATTTTTATAGGTGTCGAACGGCTGTCCTATTACTTGATTTTATATTATATCACATAAAACCCGACGCCCGTATGCCAGATTTGAAAACAGGGAATCCGTATCAATGATAAGCGCCTTTTGATTTCATGAGAAGTCAAAAGGCGCTTTTATTTAATGAGAAAACGGATCAACATCTGCCAGTCGGCATCTTCTTAATAGTTTCATAGAATGCAAAGCCACGTTACCTGTTTGGATTCCAATATATTCTGCAAAATTCTTCAACCTGCTTATCAAGCGATATCAGTGCAGTTTCTTCTTCCTCCGGCTCTCCCATATATTTAGTAAGCAGAAAGAAAATAGGAGAATAAAAGCTTACTGCCATTATTTCAGGATCAATCGAAATAAAATACCCCTGTCGTGTCATTTCACGAAATAGGTTTGCCTGATAAGTAATGCTTTCTTCCATAAATATTCTGTGATAAATTTTATAGATCTCTGGAGAGTGGTACTGCTCCATCATTGCCATTCTCCAAAAGCGCGAAACGAAATCATCTTTCAGATAAAATAAGAAAATTTGTCTGCTAAGAATCCGGAGACCGTCAATGTTCAATTTTCCATATGCATTTGCTTCCGCCTTGCAGTCCCCCGATGCCAGCCCGGCCACAGGAGAGAGTCCGGACATACGGTTTTGCATTTCTTTCACTATCGTGTCAAAAATCTCTTTTTTGCTTTTGAAATGCTTATACAGTGAACTGTCCTTGATTCCTACCGCATCCGCAACATTCTTTACGCTGGTTCCCTTGTAGCCTCTTGTGGAAAAGAGCGTCAGGGCCTCTTCGATGATCTTTTCTTTTGTTGTCATGTTGACTCCTTCAGTAGCATCTTGACCTGTGTCTCTTGGTCAAAGAGGGCACATCCGCCGGTATGCTCCCGCATTAGGTAGCCCTGGCGCAGCTTTTGAAAAAAGGGAGATTGCAAGGATTCCTGCAAAGAGGTATCAGAAACATTGACATCCGAGTACGGAGAAAACGGACAGGGCTCCGCCCCTCCAAATGCATTGATATGAAAAAATCCCCGCCCTGCTGCCAGGCAGCCTCCTGAACTTTTTTCGTCTCCCGGAAAAGAAACCATTAACATATCCGAACGGCTGGCTCTGACAGCATCAAGCCTCTGGGCCATCCGTTTTCTGGCTTCGTCATCCAGCGCCAAATCAGCGGTCCGATGATCTACAGGAACATATTCCACATAAATAATTGCTTTGCAGCCGCTGACGCTCAATTCGTCGATAAAAGAATGCGATAAAACCTCCATCAGGTTTTGTTTTGTCACCGTGACGGAAGCTCCGAATAACAGCTGCCTGTTATGTAGTTCCTGCAGCGCGGAATGCAATCGTTGATAAATCCCGGCCCCGCGTCGGGCATCCGTTGTCTCGCGATTTCCCTCAATGCTTACAATCGGGATTAAATTCCGTTTCCGATCCAGCAGTTCCAGATAGTTCTGATTAAACATCGTTCCGTTTGTAAAGACCGGGAACAAAATACTTGGATACTCTCCGGCTGTTTCCAGCACATCGCGTCGGACAAAGGGTTCACCGCCGGCCAGAAGAATAAACCCTATCCCTAAATCGGCTGCCTCCTGAAAAATGCTTCCCCACTGTTCCGCTCGCAGAAGCTGTTGGGCATTTTCGGCTGAATCTTGGTCATAGCAGCTATGGTTGGCTCTCGCATAGCAGCCTTTGCAATGCAAATTACATTGTGTAGTGATACTTGCAATCAGAAACGGCGGAATATGCTGTCCGTTTTTTTGCGCTGCCTGCCGTAGTTTGATGGACCGCTTGCTCTGCGCGGCATACTTCGCCATAAAACAACTCTCTTTTGGGTTGTACAGAGTTGCTTTCAGAATACCCGATACGATATTCTCAACTCCGTCGGTCAAATACGATTCAAGATGAAAGGCTGCTTCCATTATGTTTTGCCCCCTTGCAATAAAGCTAGTAAATACTAGCTTTAAGTATAGCTAGTGAGTGCTAGCTTGTCAAGGCATAAAACAAAGGTTAGCTTTTGTCTGTTACATTGTTTTTTCCTAAGCTAAACAAATTTTTCGTCTCCTTCTGTAAATATCGTTTATACCAATACAAAACCATATACCGGTCCGATTCCCGAGAGCCCCGATTTGATGATCCTGTTCAAGGACGGTACGCAAAAGAACATTCTCCCAGGCCCCGGAACCGGAACCAAAGAAAACTCTACTATGACTTATCAATTTAGTGCGCCGCTGGATTTTGACAAGGTCGAAAAAATCACAGTGGGTGATGTGGAGATTCCCGTAAAATAATGCAAATACACTTTGTAATAGAACCGAAAGGAAGGGCTTCCGTTTTCTGATTAGATGGAGGCCCTTTTATCGTCTGCACGGGATTCATCAATGTTCTCCCAATAAAAATATAAGATTTTCGTAAGAAATTTGTCAAAATCTCTTAAAACAAAAACTATTTTCATCTGATATAATTAATCAGTCGGGCACTTATCCTCGTTTAAGTCCCGCAGAAGCATCTCCGGAATGCAGTGAATTGTGTTTTTACAGAAATATGTTCAAGAAGGGAAGTTGCAATTTGGACAACCGGAACAGAAAAGAATATCAATATAAGAGGCCGCGAAAAAAGCATTCTTTCCTGCTGCTGCTGATTCTTCTGGCAGCGGCGGCGGCCCTCCTGATACATTTCAGAGTGATCCCGCTGGAACAGGATGTTCTTCCCGGAAAATTATTGTCACAGAAGTCCCCTTCTGCCGGGCTGGAAACGGGAACCATCCCTGAAGAGACGGCAGAGACGCTGCAGGCCATGGCGGCACAGAACCCAAAAGCCGGACCGATCCTGCAAAATCCGGGGCGTTACCCCGAAAGGCTTCTTGAATCGCTGACCCGAAACCCGGAGCTTCTCGATTTCACGCTGGATTATCCGGAGAAAAAGGGCACTTCGGCCAAGAACATCGACCTTTCTGGAAAGGACCGGCAGGGCCGGATTCCGCTTCTGATGCAATGGGACGAGGATTGGGGGTACGCTTCCTATGGGGACGGTATCATTGCGCTGGATGGCTGCGGCCCTACCTGTCTTTCCATGGTTGCCGTCGGACTGACGGGAGATTCCGCCCTAAACCCCAAAGCGGTTGCTGAATTCAGCGAGAAAAACGGATATCTGGATGCAACCGGCAGCACACTTTGGACGCTGATGTCCAAGGGAGCGAAGGATTTGGGCTTTTCCTCCCGGGAAATCCCTCTGGATGAAAGCCTTTTGGCCCAGGAGCTTGCAAAGGGGCACCCGATCATCTGCAGCCTGCGCCCGGGCGACTTCACAACAGTAGGGCATTTTATTGTTTTATACGGATATGAAAACGGGAATTTTCTGGTGAACGATCCTAACAGCAAAAGCCGCAGCGAGCAGGCGTGGAGCTACGGGACATTAAAGCCCCAGATCCGGAATCTCTGGGCGTTCTCCGCATAAATGACGGCCCCCGGTTTACCGGGGGCCGTTTACAAACCAGTCAGGCTTTCTTTGAGAGACAGAATATTCCTTTCAATCTGCCTGATGACCTTAACAAACTCTTCGTCACTTTTTCCCGTCGGATCGTCCAGCCCCCAGTTTTCCCTGCGTTGACAGGGAAGGTATGGGCAGGCGACATTACATCCCATCGTAACGACAATATCGGCCGGAGGAATTTCGGAAAGCAGCTTTGAACGCTGTGTCTTTTCCATGTCGATCCCATAAAGCTGCTTCATCAGGCGAACGGCATCCTGGTTGATCCGCGGCTTTGTTTCCGTTCCCGCCGAATAGCTTTCAAAAACATCGCCGGCAAGGCGGCGGCCCAGCGCCTCGGCGATCTGGCTGCGGCAGGAATTGTGGACACAGATAAATGCAACTTTTACCATCTTTTCCTCCTCACAGCGTCAACAGACGGTCGCCCTTGACTTCTTCGGCACTCCACGCAATCAGCGCAAATTTACCGTCCGCATGCTCGTCAATACGGTTAAGCCATTCCACCTCGCTCGCCGCTTTCGCCGCCAGCATGGGGCTGGTGGTGTCCGTACCATATAGGGATTGATTGACTACCCACCATCTGGCGGCAATCCCTGCCCGCTTCAAGTCCTCCTCCAGACGCAGCGCCTCGTAAAAGGGGGTCGCTTCGGGCAGGGTAACAATGACAACCTCGGTTTCGTCGGATTTCAGCCGGGGCAGCAGCCGCTTTACCGGCTCGGGGATTTCGCCCTTGGTTCGTTCGATTTCGTGGTTATAGCTCTGTGTGGATTCCAGTAAAAGCAGAGTGTGACCCGTAGGCGCAGTGTCTATTACCACCACCTGATCGTCGGCCTTTTCCACTACCTCCGCAAAGGCGCGGAACACGGCGATTTCCTGTGTACAGGGAGAACGTAAATCCTCCTCCACATAGGCAATATCCTCATCGCTCATGCCCGACGCGCGGGCCTTGGCAATCACCTCGGATTGATACTTCTTCAGTTCTTCGGCCTCGTCGATATGACTCATGGAAACACTGCTGGTTTCGTCCAGCACAAGTTTGAGATGTGCGGCGGGGTCGGTGGTGGTCAGGTGGACTTTTTTTCCGCGCTTCGCAAGGCCCAACGCGACAGCGGCGGCGACGGTGGTTTTGCCTACGCCCCCTTTTCCCATTGTAAAAATGACGCGCTTGCCGGCTGCCGCCAGTTCGTCTATGACGTCGTTCAGTACGGGAACACGGGCGGCTTTCAGCGTTTCCGCGTATGCGGCCACATGGTCGGTATTCAGCAAGGCGCGCACATTGGCAAGTCCCGTGACATTATAGGCCCTCAGGGGCACCCTATAAAGCGGAAGCGCCCGTAAGCCTTCCGGCATCTTGTCAAGGGCCGCCTGCTGCTTTTCATACAGTCTGGAAGACAAAGCGTCGCTGTGTCCCGTCAGCACTCCGTTGACAACCAGTATTTGATGATATACTCCTAACGCGGAAAGCTCGCCGGAGGCCCGTTCCGCCTCCTTGAACGGTGCAGTTTCGGGACGGGTAACGAGAATCAGCGTAGTGAGGTTTTCGTCCTCCAGCGTTTCCACGGCCTGTTTGTAAACCGCTTTCCTGCTCTCCAACCCGGAAAGCTGGCCCAGGCAGGACGCACCGTGCGTGCTTTCATTGATAAAGTTGCTCCATGCGGACGGAAGCTGGAGCATCCGCAGGGTGTGGCCCGTAGGGGCCGTGTCGAAAATAATATGGTCGTATTCCTTCTGCACCTTACCGTCTGTAATGAATCCGGAAAACTCATTGAACGCCGCAATTTCGACGGTACAGGAGCCGGAAAGCTGTTCTTCCATATTGGCGATCACCGACGCGGGCAGCCTGCCGCGATAAGGCGTGATCACGCTGTCCCGATACTCGGCGGCGGCCTGTATGGGGTCGAGGTTTGCCACAACCAGATTCGGTACGCCGGGGATGGGCGTCCCCTTGTTTGTCAGTTCCATTGAAAATACATCCTGCAGGTTTGAGGCCGGATCGGTACTAATCAGCAGTACCCGTTTTCCGTTGTCTGCCAGCGATACTGCGGTGGCACAGGCGATGCTGGTTTTACCGACGCCGCCCTTCCCGGTGAAAAACAGGTATTTCGTCAGGGAAATCGTCAAGGGATGAAAAAACTCCATCAGCAGCAGCCCCCCTTGCAGCAACAGTCTCCTGATTTTTTCCGGGTGATTTTCACTTTCACAAGCTTACTCTGTTTTGCCAGCAGCTCTTCAGGAAGATCAAGCAGCTTCGTAAATTCTTCGTTGGTCGGGTATCTGCCTTCTATGATAATTTTATCGTCCACCATGATAACCGGAAGACCCTTCGGACCATAGGCATTGATATAAGTATTGATCGTTTTGTTGTTGACAAACTCCATCGGCGCACTGTTCAGATTGTAGCGTCCGACGGGAATTCCATGATTTTTCAACGTATTCAGTACAGTGGAGATACGCAGCAGTTCAGGATCGACGCCTACTCCGCAAAGGCCGGTGGAACAGCACATGGCCGGTTCAAATATTTTCATTTTTTTCATGACCGACAGCTCCTTTGAATATAATTATTTGTTATTAACCAGGGATTGTGGCTGCTACAGCAATTACTGATTCTCATCGCATCCTTTGCAGCAGTTCCCAGCTTCCTTACAGATACAGTTTTCCTTATCGGAGGTAATGGCGCAGAAAAATTGCTTTGTTTTGCTGATGGTATCCGCATCCAACGAATAGTACGTCCATTTGCCTTCTTCTCTGCCCTTGACAAGCCCGCACTCACACAGGAGCTTCATGTGGTGGGACAGAGTGGATTGGGACATCTCAAATTTTTCTAAAATCATGCAGGCGCAAAGCTCCCCGCAGGAGAGCATATCTACAATCATAGCTCTTTTGGGATCCCCCAGCGCCTTGAACACTTTTTTGTATTCCGAATAGTTTTCCATGCCGGCACCTCAAATCTATAAACTTCGATATGACTATTATATGCATCAAATCGAAAAACGTCAATATGAAATTCAAATTAAATTTTGCAAAAAAAGACACCCGTGAATTCACAGGTGTCTCCAAATCATTCTATAGATTTCAACGCAGTCTGGCTCATAATCTCCCTAATAAGCCGAAAGTCATTATATACCATTTTCAAATATTGGCTCTATATACTCTTTTATCAATTCTATTCTATCCTTGGCGTCCGGCATTAAAAGAGAAGCGATAGAAACAACCATCTGTTTCTTCCTATTAACATAAATCACATTTCCGCCATCACCCAAAGCTGCATAGCTATCTCCGTCAATGATCCACCAAAGGTAGCCATAGGATAGATTGCCCCATTGGACGCAGCGGCTATGTTCCCTCGTGCTGTCAGTTATCCACCCGGTCGGTACAATCTGTTTGCCGTTCCACACACCGCCGTTTAAATACAGTTGACCTATTTTTGCCATATCCACAGGTGTTAAAAAAAGGCCCCAGCTCGCCGTGCTTATCCCTTGGGGATCAACAGCCCAACCACTGGTGTTTTTATCACTCATTACAGCCATTTGCTCCTCTTTACTATGCAATACCACATTGTGCGCAACATCGATTTCCAATGGAGAGAATAAATTTTCCCCAGCAAAATCAAGAATTGACTGCCCTGTGGCTTTCACAAGAATGCCTGACAAAATGTGGGTTCCTCCGATAGCAGAATAATTAAATTCCCCAACGGGCCCATCACCGCCTAACAAATCCAGTGCATCCTGAATTGGGTTTCGGCTGGCAAAGAACTTTTCATATGGTTCCATCTTGTATTTATATGGAGCCGTCATGGTAAGTAAATTTTTAACCGTAACTTCCTGTATTGTTTTTTCACCGATTTCAACAGTGTAATCCGGAAAAAAGTCCAATACTTTCTGGTCGACGCTTTTGATGTATCCTTTATGAATGGCGATACCAATCAACACAGAAACCGCGCTCTTTGTTACCGACGCCACGTGAACAGCATTATGGGAGGTGTACCCATTCCAGTAGTTTTCATATAACACTTTGCCGCTTTTCTGTACAACAATGCCCGCAATATTGCTGTAATCGCTGTTTATTATCTTTTGAAGCTCTTTAATTTTTTCTTGATTCATAAATTAATATCTCCTTTAAGTGAATAAAGGATATCCTTGAAATTAAGGATATATCCATTAAAAATCATTTGCAAGAACTTTTTTAAAATTAATAAAAACTTGGCTACCCTTCGAACATTCAATTGCATATCCTGTATAAAATGGGGCTTGCTATAAAACTAAAGGCTTTTCCGAAAAGAGAGAGTTGCTATTGTTACATCCAAGTCAGCGATACTTTCACATAATCCTTGCACTGCTGTTTGTTTGCAGTAATAAGCCTAGCCCCCATTACTTCTATATTTCTATTGCATTCCTGTTCAATTTTTCGCGGGGATTGAATTCCATTAAAGTAGCTGTATGCATACAACTTAAACATATCGACGGGTTATATGGTTTTCTTCGGGCTTCTTTTGTTTCTGAATATGTAAATCCGATTAAGGGAATGTCTATTTTATCCACGATGGCGTCGATGGCTCTAACTTCGAAATCAGAGGCAATCATTTCATCAATGCACATAGGTATGTAGTCTAAATCTCCATTTGTTTCAGGTTCTTTACAAAAACTTTTGAGCTTATAATAACATATTTTCCTATACAAAAAAAGACATGGACATTCCTTGACGGAAAGCCATGTCTTTTGGGAAGTCAGGCCATATAAAGATCCACATAAAGACGTGAGCAACACCTTATTGCAATTATTCATCCGCTGATCGGTTATTAGATCGGATCAGCGGCATAAAAATATCGTCCACGATCTCCGCTATTGTTGTGTCGGAAATTTCTTGCTTTGTGATCAGCTCATAATGCAGCAGATTAAAAGGCAGCAAGATGATCCGGGGCGACAGTTTTTCCAAACGAATTTCCCCGCGGAGTTCCGCGTTTTTCATGATTGTCATCATAGCCGCCGTCATCTTATCCTCTTTATTCTCCGATCTCCGCTGGACGATTTGAGGCATGGAAGCAACTAAAGTACGCCAAACCTGCGGTTCCATCATCAGTCCCCGGATCGTCTGCGGGCCGATTGTTTTCACTGGTTCCACACGTGCGCGCAGATAGGCAACCACATCGTCGCGCAGGCTCCCGGTATCCGGTATGTCGTCTATGTTGATTGTCGGTATCCATTTACGCAGGGCGGCTATCACAAGCTCCGACTTGTTGGCCCAGCGGCGGTAAAGGACAGCCTTATTGGTCCCCGCCCGCACCGCGGCGCTTTCCATCGTCAAATGCGAATAGCCATTTTCGACGAGTTCATCCATCGTAGCGTCCAGGATCGCTTCCTCCAGAATTTCTCCCCGGCGGCGCGTGCCCTTCTTTTGCTCGTCCATTTTTCAGTTTCCCTCCAAGCCTCAACACTTCACGAGCCTGTTGTAAAAATCCACATAAGGAACGAAAAAGTTTCTTATTTCTATGTGGAGTGTGTCAATTGAATAAAATCTGTATTTATCATATCATATCCATATAAGAAACGCAACCGTTTCCTTAATTAAGCGAAGGGAGATTTCTCATGAGTACAGAGAATATAAAACCGGTAAAAGAAAAGCTTGACCGGGTCGTGTTCAAGACTGCCATGGTTCTGGTCGTTGGGGCGCTTGCACCGCTGTTCGATTCGACGATGGTCAACGTGGCGCTCCACGCCATTGCGGCTGATATGAAAGCAAATATTTCTATCGTGCAGTGGATCACGACGGGGTACGTTCTGGCGATGGGGCTGGCCGTTCCGGTTTCAGGATGGGCCACCAAACGATTCGGAGGCAAGCGATTATACGTCTTTTCACTGGCGATTTTTTTAATTGGCTCCATATGCTCTATGCTGTCATGGAACATCGAAAGCATGATTATTTTCCGGGTCATTCAGGGGATCGGCGCCGGATTGATGATGCCGACGCTGCAAACGGAGCTTGTACAGGTTTCCGGCGGACGCAATCTTGGGCGGATCATGTCGATTGTCAGCATACCCGGTCTGCTCGGGCCGATCCTTGGTCCGGTATTGGGAGGGGTTCTCATTAATGTCTGGGGCTGGCACGCTATTTTCTGGGTAAATATCCCGATCTGCATCGTGGCAATCCCGTTAGCCTTGTGGGGAATACCGGCCGACAAACTGCCGGAAAAGAAAGAATCCCTTGATGTGATCGGCATGATTTTGCTCTCTCCCGCGTTTGCCCTCCTGATCTATGGCATTGCCCAGATTGCTTCGCACGGGGGACTTGGCAGCAGCACGGTCTATATTCCGCTTATCATCGGCGTCGTTTTAATGGCATCCTATGTCGTCTATGCTTTGAATACGAAACGGGAACCGGCTCTGAATGTGCGGCTGTTCAAATCCGTCAATTTTTCCGCTTCAAATATTCTGCTGATTTTCAGCGGCATCATTACGAACGGGGCCATGCTGATGCTGCCGCTCTATTATCAGGAGGTACGCGGTGCAAGTGCACTGTCAGCCGGCTTATGGCTGCTTCCTCAGGGCATAGGTATGCTGCTGACCAGAAGCTGGGCCGGGAAAACAGCTGACCGTAACGGCTCGCGCAACATTGTGCTGATGAGCCTCGCCGCTATTGCAATCGGTACGCTGCCGTTTGCTTTTGCGGGTACGGATACGAATTATATCCTTTTGTCTATCGCCTTGTTGGTTAGAGGGGCAGGGCTTGGCGGCTTATTTATTGCAATCATGATGTCCGCCTATATTGGACTTCCAAAAGAGCAGGTTCCTCATGCGAGCATTGCCACACGGATTTTTCAGACCATCGGCGGAGCTTTCGGGTCCGCCATTCTTGCAACCGCCGCTCAGCAGCAGATGGCGGGCCACATACAGTCTGATCTTCCTGCTGTTGCCTATTCCTTCAACGTCTCGTTCTGGTGGTCGATCGGCTTCACCGTGGCTGCAGTAATTCCTACGTTGTTTTTGACGATGCTTAAAAAATCGGAGCCGGAAGCGGCCACGGAGGAAACAATAGAGAAAGCGTGAAAACCCGCATCATTTGCCAAAAGCGAATTTAGTTGAAAAAGCTCAGCCGAAAGGCTGAGCTTTTTCATACAGCAAAATGCGTCCGTAAGACTGTGGATGAATATGTCACGGTGCAACCCCTGGCGGAGATAGAGGAATTCATCACTAGCAGTATGGCTCTTCGCTGAAAACATATCGCTGGCATGTTCTCTAACGTTCAACCCCTTTTGGATTTGAGTCTCTCGCAGCCAAACAAAAAGGAACCAGTAGTGCTGATCCCTTGGAAAGTTAGGTCATAAAGATTCAAGGGAAAAGGGTACAAATATTTGCTCCCATGGAAATGTTCACATTACTGATCTCTATAATAAACATTATGGGAAGTACATTTCCCATTATTAAGTGAATAATTCTAGCCTTATACAAGTTCGCAGGATCTTATGTAGCACTATGTATATATTTTTGTTTCCATTCATCACGTGTAATCGCCAACAAATAGTAGTCTCTATACTCGCCAGCGTCAAACTTATACTTTTTTAATATTTCTTCGATCTGAAATCCAATCTTTTCTCCAATAGTTTTCATGCCTACATTATCAATTCTGGTTTTATACTGTATCCTCATCAAATGGTTCGTCTCAAAAAGATAATTTACAAAAAGTTTAAGGCTTTCTGTTCCTATCCCTCTTCCTCTTGAAATTGTTTCGGCAATTAACATTCCAATTTCAACAGTAGTATCGCTTCCGAGAATTTGAATACAATTTATTTCTCCGATTGGCTTTCCGTCTTTATTTTCGATAATTGAATAGAATCGCTCAGGCTTTTTTAGACTATTTTCAAAAGCCTCTAAAAACCTTTCTTTATATACCATTTGCATGCCCATAAAATTTCCAAGGCAGTCTTGTGTTTGCACCATTCGTAGATCAGATCGAAATCTTCTTTTTCAATTGGCCTTATCTTTAAATTTGTACCCAACAGCATAATAAGCCTCCGTTTATTTACAATGTTCTAGTACTGGCTTATACACAGTTCAGTAAACTCTTCGAACTGCGTATTAACATAATTACAAATATTTCAACGCATTACGTGATAAATGGATAATATTATCCTTTCCGTCCAGCATATCGCTTCGGCCGGAACCGTGCATTCTCAATCCAGTTTAAACATTATGCGAGGTCTAGGGTGCTGCCTTTAAATAATCAGCATTATCATAATATCGGCCTATTTTTTCGACATTACGAACTTGAATACAATCAGATGAATAACAACAGAAAATGCACAGCTGCCAATCCACCATGCGGTGGCATACGAAAGGCCATGAGATGTAATGAAATAGGCGGCATAAAGTGACAACGAAAACTGTATAAGCGACATAACCAATCCTGGATTCCATTCCATCGTTTTGATGCCTTGTAAGATATGCGTTAAACAATTCATGATACTAAAAATAATAATACAAAGCCCGAATCCAATATTGAAGCAGGCCGCTATACCAAAGATCAAAAAAGCAATCCATACTAGCAATATATTGATCCAAAATATCTTGATATCAGTTAGTCTTTCTTCACCGACCGACAAATTGAAAATCTTTTCATTCATAAATTTCTTAAATCCACCGGGCCAATAATGCTCTTCTGTCTGATGGAATAAGTACAACGGGATATTGCAAAGTGCCCAGAAAATCGGCTGATCCCATCTACTGAAGGAAAATAAGACTATTGTTGCAATCATACCCATAAAAGGGCATAATCTTGCCCAAGCCTGACTTGCCGCAAATCGCTTAATCATATAGTCGGATTACCTCATTTCCCAACAGGGCTGATAGCTTGGCCATGTTCAATAGATGTCATAAACATTATACGAAGTTCGGAGAATGCTCTCGAGCCAATTATTGTGCCTATAATGTCCGGCAAATAATTAGTCTAATCTCTCTCCAATTACTATCCTTTTTCCTTCACCATCTATAATAATTATTTGTGTTATTCCCTTACGGGTTTCATCACCAGTATAGAGAATATTTGCATGAAATTCAATTTTATATGTTTTATTTGCATCGGTTTCAATATTTTCGTTTATTACGGTTATGGATGTGCGGGTTGGTTTGCCATTTTTCACGGTTTCATCATCGCTGACGGTAGTATGGTAATCATGATCGCCATCATAAAGTAAGCTATTGCCTTTCACGACACCCTCAGTCGCGTTACCTTTAAAAAAGTTAAGCCCATCTTCAATTTGAGTCTCAATGTCTGCCATTTTAGAGGATTTAGGACATAACATGGATTTTATCCCATTCATGCTATGATCGCTAAATGCATCAACAAGCTTGTATGACAAATCATTACCATCACTATCATATAAAGGCCAGCTATAACCGATTTTCAAATTCTTGACACCGCTTGTGACAGTAATATCTGTAATTCCCTCCCGGCTTTTATCAGCATCGCAGATGTTATAAGTATGAATGTAAATTGAATATTTTTTGCCTACAGTCGTTAAAACATCTTCGATATTCCAGCCCCTAGTGAGAAGTACTTTTTTTCCGTATTCAGTATCATCCTCTTGATTTCCTGTTACATCTTTATTAAAAAAAGTAACTTCACCATCAAAAAATTTAAAGGCTGCAAGAATTTGATGGTCGGTATCTGTCAAGCGCTGAGTCTTAGGACATAGTAAAGCCTTTAGTGCTTTGATATCTTTCTTACTAAAGCAGTTTAAGACGTCTTGTGTTGTTTTCAAATTGGCCTTATCTTCATCCGCAACTTCAGAAGTCAACATCTCTGCACGGGATTGGATGCCAGGTAGCAGACTGCATCCTGATAATATTATGATCGAACAACTTAACAAGAAGCATATTACTTTATGAAGTTTCATTGCTTTCATCTCTTAATCCATAACATAATTTCTTAGATAACATCACAGTATTCTTAATATAAATAATCAGTATGGCCTCCCTCACATAGTAATAAACAAAATGGGCAGTTCGTAATTACTAGAGATGGAAAGTAATTTCTCTTATCTATGATTTACTGAGTTATTGTGTGAAACTCTTTAAATAGTCAAAGTTTAAAATATCTCCTTTATAAAACTGCCTTAATATCTCATAGTTTTTTTTATTATATATTAGCCAAATAATTTCCGGATCACGTTCGTTCTTTTTCATCACCTCACGGAAATCATTATAAACCAGATGATCTCTTGAAATAAAAACCCAAACTTGAATACCTGTTGGAATACCTCTCGCATATGTAGAGACAGGGGCAAGACCTATTTCTTGAATCTCATCCCACTTAAAAGAAATTTTTTCACGCCACAAAAGTTTTAATGCAACACCTTCATTGTTAAATCGTATTCGCCACAGCCATTCGGTATGGATGATGCCAGTTGCCACTGTTGCAAGAGTGAAACCCATAAAAAAGACAACTCCATACCATACTTTTGCTAGAATACTGATAACAATACCAAAAGCAAAAGGTGGTAAGCAGATCAACATAAAAACTATATAGGCCACAAGAAATAATCCACAATGCCAAATTTCGTATTGGTCCTGTCTTTTTAATTTTTTCTGTTGATATTTCCCTTTCGGAGATACTAACTCGGCTTGAAAAGTTGATTTAATGGATTGAATCACCTCACATTTTATTTGCCGCTTCTTTCGAATTCCGGCTGCTTCGGCAATAAATAGGATTGCAAGCAAAAGGGATTCACCGATGTTCCAATGTCCATATGTAAAAAAATCGGGAGTCAGACAATAAAAAAGCACTCCCAATATAAAAATCCGGAATATTGTCATTTGAAATGCAGGGATAAAAAAACCTTTTATCGTGGAATACTCTTGGTCGAATATTATTTTTCCGACAAATGGAGTTGAATATTGTGCCGTCATATCTTGCTGACGTTTTTTAACGTAAATTATTTTTTCATTTGAAAGCCTCTTAATTATATATCCTGGATTTTGTTCTGAATTCGCGCTTAATATTTCACTATATGATTTTTCATTTATTAGTTTGCTCTTAAAAACTATCATTATCTAAATCTCCTCAATTTTGCGAGCTTAAATATGGCGCGAGAATCATATTTGATTCTACTGGATTCGACGTCAATCTTTTCGAGCAAGCATTATTGCTATCATCTGTATGCGCTTGCTCACCCCTGGTGATACTTAGCATAGAGGTGATAATATGCAGTCTGCTAAAACATGTCCCATTCCGGAACAGTATTTGTCTTATCTCATTACAATCAAGGGACGTAGCCTAAATACGATACTTGAGTACAGAATGGATTTGCTCCAATTTTTCCGTTACCTTGCAGACCAACGAGGTATCACGAAAGCCAGTTTTAAGTTTGCTGATTTGGATTTTATCCGTTCCATTCAACTGACCGATATGTACGGCTTCATTGCTTATCATCAGTAAACGCTTCATAATTCGCCAGGCACGCGATGCAGAAAGATTGTTTCGATCCGACAATTTTGGAAGTATCTCAAATTCAAGGCGCATATTATTAATAATAACATTGCCGAAGAATTGGAAACACCAAAGTTACCCAAGCGCATCGTTCGCTGTATGACCTTAGAGGAATCGGTGCGTCTTCTGATTGAGTCCAGTTCCAGTTCAACACGAGATAACTGTATCATCACAATTTTTCTGAATTGTGCTTTGCGACTTTCAGAGCTGGCAGCGCTCAACGTCGAACAGGTCGATAGTGATGTACTGACTGTCATTGGAAAAGGCAATAAAGAACGAAAAATCTATATGACGCCGGCAGTCAAGAAAGCTTTATCAAAGTGGCTTCTAAATCGTCAGTCCATGAATGTAGATACTAATGCGCTATTTATTTCCCGGAACCATCAGCGTCTCACGACCCGCTCCGTTCAAAACGTAGTTAAAAAGCATATCGTGGCCTCAGGCATCAACCCTGACGGCTTGTCCACTCATAAACTCCGCCATACATCCGCAACCCTCATGTATGGGCATGTTGATATCCGATCTCTGCAACAGATTCTCGGACACGAAAGCATTGCAACCACAGAAATCTATACTCATGTCGATGACAATCAGCTTCATGCTGCAGTCAACGCTAACCCCTTAGCCATGATGTTCAATTGAGCATCATGGCTATTAAACATTATGCACAATTCAGGATAAGGGATAAGCGCTACAGTATCCGCTTATCTACATGAGAAGATGTCGCATTTATTTCCTAATAATAAATAAATCGCATTGATTGCAATAATATGCATATACCTTATTGAGTTTTAAGATACTTGTTTTGTTAAGGGGTATTCCAGTATTTTTCGACAATATTGTTGGCCTTTGTTTTTTACCTTCTGGAATCCATTCGAGTTGATAACGAACACCGCCCAAATAGCCCAACTTCATAACGTTCCCACAATAGGGACAGATATTATTGTCAATCATTCTTTCCTCCATAGTAGTTGATAAACATTGTGCTCATACAACGCCGTGCTTCGACTGTTTAGCTTCTGTTGCGCTCAAATCCCAAATAGCGTGTACCTTGAAATGTCAACCTTCCCATATCATTTTCCACAAGCATTCCATATTCAATGTCATGAATTTTAAATTCCAAACGGTCACCACTGGTTACTTGAAATGTAGCGTAATATGTAGTCGATGATGATACATGCTGCATGTCTGTGCCTGTATTATGATGATAGTGATGCACGTCTGTCCGTTTTGTTACCATAGTCGCATCAACTGTAAGAATGGGGGATTCATTATTTCTTTTCCATTGTTTTGCACTCTTAATCAAATGCGCAATAATTGTGCCAAATACGAATATAAACCCAATAATTACGAACACAGGCACTATGGTAAACATTATGTCACCAAACCCACCAAAAGGTGAAAACCCCATAATTTCTATTCCTCCAGTTAAATAAACAATCTGAAATTTGTGTTGGTTTCTCTTTATTTCCGCTTATACACACATCGGAATTAAGAAAACACGGTGAGAAGTTCAAATGAAACAATAATGATTTTATAGTGTTGATCGATGATTGATAAATAGCAATAGACTGATATGGCAGGCTATATAAAGAATAAGTATCAATATTCAGTGGTATCATATCATCTACAAAAGCAGGTGTGATAATTCTACCCTGTTTCAGTATTTTTGTGATATCAGTAGGTTCAGCGTCGATAGCAATGATTTTCTCTTTGCGCGCAAAGAAAGGTATTCCTGGGAATGGATTATAAACTTTCACGGGGATACCTCCGTAGGAAAAGCCATTTATCGGTGGGACAAGGCCCCTTTTGTCCGGGATAGCTTCCCGGAATCTTAATGTTAAAATATCAATAGATTCCATAAAAGGCTGCTCAACCTTTCGTGCAAAGTAGTTGTTACATTTATCACAGATAACACCTTTAGGCAAAATGGAAGTCGTGTTTCCTAGAGATTCTGGAATAATATGCTCAACGCTCTTTGAATTGGAACTATCCTGCTTACAAAAAAGGCAACGCATAAGTGCACTCCTTATAGATGATTTATATAACTAAGGATATATGTCATCATTCGAACTTTGTCTAATTGCTGTTATGGGTTTGTCCATTATAAACAGAATGGGCAGTTTGCTCGTGTAAGCATTTTTAAATAGCGGATTTATGAAGCGCATTCATCTCAGATTAGCTAGCATGGGAGCTACAATACTGCGTATTCTTTGAGTGGTATATGCTTTGTCAATAATAGTTTGCGCAAAAGCATCAAGTACTATTTCAGTTGAATCACCACTGGAAGCCGAAAACTGTGTAATTACAACGTCCATTTTTTGCTTTGCAAGTTTTCGAGGTTTGGATGAGTTGCAAGATACATATTCATCCGAATGAATTACTGTGTCAACTTCATAATGGAATCTCTCACGCAATGCATTGATGATTTCTTCATTCATACTTTCTAATTTTTCGATCATCCAAACTTCGGGAGTGCAGCCTAAATCAAAAATCATAGCTCGATTAGCTTCATACAAACTGCGTATTCTTTCACTTCTTGGAATTGTTTCTAAAAAAACGTCTGCATCCCAGACAGCACATACGTAAGAACTCCCTAAAAGTTGTGCCTTTGTATTTATCGCGAGCTGTGCGGTTTGCTCGTATCCTCCAACAGGAACAATACAGTTTGTAATGGTTATAAATCGCCTATCTGCTTCACAACAAACTTTTAGCATTTTTTTCAAAAGCAACCGAGCCATATCATCTTCAACAAAGAAAACTGCATCATATATAATGTTATCCATAAAGTCAACGTTACCAATTGCTTTGGCGGGATAGCAAGGATTTGTAACAACAAATTGTCCTTGACCACTTTGCCTTCTTTCAAGCAATAATATATTATTTTTATTAGTAGCCTTAATCATGGTTACAGAATGTGTCGAAATAAAAACAGTAAGGTTCTTTTCTTCCGATATATGTTTAAGATAATCAAGCAACCTTTTTTGAATTCTTGGATGAAGAGACATCTCTGCCTCATCTAAAAGAACCATAGCATTGTCTTCAACAGCGGACAGCCTTTCAACCAGTCTCAGCAATGCTAACTCGCCTGTGCTAAAACGTTTTTCAGAATAGTATTTTCCTTGTCCTTCTTGAATTACATAAAAATATGTAGCAGGGTGCCCACGACCATTAGAGTTTCTCAGTCGTATTAGCTTATTATACTTTGCCGTTTCAAAAAGTGTATTTAATTCTTGTTTAATTCCTGTGTCTGCTGGTTCAAATGTTCCTACTCTAATTTCATCATCTGAGATGCTTATCCGGTTTGAATCTGCTCTAATGAAGACACTAGTAGAAAAACCGAAAGTTGACAGCAGACCACTTTCTCCCTTTGGTGATACAGCCCAACGTTTGCTTTTTTTTCGAAACAAGAGGCACATTGCTGGATTGTCGGATTCATACTTGATACTTGCTTCGCTATATTGATCAACTGCTCCAAAACTTCTAGAAGCACTAAAACCTCTTGCAAAACCATTTGGGTTACAAATCCTATCTAAACACACCAAAAGAGTGGTCTTTCCTGCTCCATTAGCACCAACTAATAAATACACACCATGATGCTCGGGAAGAGTAAACTCGAGATGGCGGATGCTTTTAGTGTGATCAATTGTTATTTTCTGCATAAGTAGTTCACTGCCAATCTATCTTAGTTTTTAAAAAAAATTACAATTATTACTGAAAAGTTTACTATATCCATACAAATTAACATATACGTTAATCACCAAATGGCAGATCTGATAGCTGTGTTATAATCATAAAACTTATTTGCTTATAGTCATTCTTTAAAGATTCGATTTATTTGTTTTGGGATAAATATTTTTTAAAGTCTTATAATTTACTTCTCTCTGAAAAGCAACAAACTGAAAAGCTCAAAATAAGGAAAAAACAACACATTGTGCTTAATTGTGCTTACTAGGTATACATATCAACTCACCATCACGATAATAAATTAGAATAAACCGTCACCATCATTGAGTTCTTCATTATCGCTTTCCGATGCCTCCGCTTCGAATGTCTCAACAAATTTCTTCTTTAATTCTGGTTCATTTTCTATTTTCTGTCTTCTATCTTTCATAAAGCAAATCGCTTTATGTCCAACGTAAGCAAAATATAATAAGCCTGCACCAATCATACCACCTTTGAATAGTAGTTTTGGGGCAGCCTTGGAAACCGCAGTATCGCCAACACTCTTATAAAGAGTCTCCAGATTACCTCCTGCCGCTTGTAAGGCTTCTCTTACTTTATTATAATCACCAAGGTTTTCAATTGGATTTTTCATTTTCTATTACCTCACTTTTTATAAAAATCGAGTTAGACAACAACTCTTGTGATTATGTTTATAGGCTATTTTCTACTGTTTCGACATCATTCGGATTGCCGAATGGTCTTCCGGCAAGTTCTAATACTTCTACGCTAGCAGAGTATTGCACTATCACCATTCGGATGAGATCTCACTTACTCCAGACTAATCCATTTTGGGAGATTAAGCGCCATTCCGAAAACAAATGATTCATAGTTTTCAAAATTCAAATTTTCAACTTCCTATTATTGCTAAACTGTGTAGTGGTTCCATCTTCTCATTATAATCATCAAACTTCACTCAAGAAATTTGCAAGATAAAGTATATTTCTAATTTTACAAACTAATTATAGCTTTTATTAGCATAATTTTCAATGTATTATCATATTTTACTATATTTATGTATAATCAATCAACAAATGCATTCATTATGCCTCCCCCATTAACCATAAGAATAATCCAATTAAGCAAAATTCCAAAACCGTATGGACAGTAGAGTTTCATAGAGTTATTATATCGGCTGGAGCATGAACAAGCATCTGTACTCATTAACAAACAAAGCTCACTGAAAAATCCGTGAGCCCACATGAACGATGGGTTCCAAACAAAAAGGTATTAGCCCAGCTGGGAGTTCTCTACACTGGCAATATAGAGGTCAGCGGTCCGGACCCGCCATGCTCTTCCAAAAACAGGAAACCACAGGACTAAAGCCTTATGGTTTATCAATTATTTATCAAAAGATACCACCATTTTCTATGCCCTAAAAAAGAAAGACGCTGTCTTAGTAAAAGGACAGTGTCTTTTGTTTGGTTGCAGATAATTCCGAGTCAAGTTTATTATGGGCCGGTCTGGTTTATGAAGATCAAAGCAGATTTAAAATTGCGTTTGTAAAGGTACGGAATGCAGAGGACGAGTCCAGTATTGATGGGCCCATCAATACATGCAACCAGATAAAACAAGTTAAAAACAAACACAATAAACTAAAACAAATATTTTACTTAGCTATAATACAAACAAAACAAACACTCCTTATACTGTATATCATGTCGCATACGATTGATTAACGAAAAATCTCTGCTTGTGCAGAGGACTGTAAGGAGGAAATCCAACATGAAAGAAAAAATATTTTCGTTGGGAATTCTGCTGCTGTGCATCACCATGCTGTCCGGAACGTTCTCCGGCTGCACGCCGTCTTCTTCAGGCGGCCAGGCATCGTCTTCCCCCAACAACGCGACGTCGGCGGCCGGCAAACAGGCTGTGACCAATGTCACCTTTTGGTATTCCATGGGCGGGCTGGGCGAAAAAGCCCTCCAGAAAATGATCAACGATTTCAACAGCTCTCAATCCGATATCCATGTGGACGCCAAGTATGAAGGCAGTTATACAGATGCAATGAACAAGCTCAAAAACTCTATCAAGGGCGGCCAGCTCCCTGATGTTGTCCAGTTGGGAGACGAGAGCACGCGGTTCATGATGGAAAACAAAAGTGTCTTACCTCTTCAGAATCTCATCGACGCGGAAAAATACGATCTTTCCACCCTGGAACCGAACATTCTGGCTTTTTACAGCCTCGGCGGCAAGCTGTACTCTATGCCCTTCAACAATTCCACCCCCATTTTATACTACAATAAAGACCTCTTCCGAGCCGCGGGCCTCGACCCCGAGAATCCTCCCAAGACCATGGATGAATTGATAGCATACGGAAAGAAAATCGCCAAAAAAGGCTCTAAGGGGAATCTGCAGGTTTCCGGCTGCGAAATCAACAATAGCGATATCAATGAATGGCTGTTCTCGGAGTGGATGTGCCTGCAGGGTCTGCCCTTTGCCAACAACGACAATGGCAGAAGTCAGAGGTCGACCGCCGTGGCCTACGACCAGAATGGCGGCGGTCTGAAAATACTTCAGAAGCTGCTCGAGGTACAGAAATCCGGCACAGCGAGTTCGGCAAAGACCATCAATGATATTTTCGGACGTTTTGCTTCCGGTCAGTCGGCGATGATGCTGTCTTCTTCCGCAGGTCTTTACACGGTGCTCACTACGATCGGTAGCACATTTGAGCTCGGCACAGGACCCATGCCGTCCATCAGCGCAGGCGACAAGGGCGGCATATCCGTTGGCGGAGCGGCGCTATGGATGATGGACACCAAGGATTTCGACAGGCAGAAAGCCGCGTTTGAATTCATAAAGTTTATGGCTTCCCCGGAGCAACAAGCCTACTGGTGCGGTCAGACGGGCTATTTCCCCGTCACCACGAAATCCTATGATCTGCCGGAGATGAAACAGCTCCTTTCGGAGAAGCCCCAGTTCAAAGCCGCAATCGACCAGCTTCACAAATCGAGCCCCCAGAATCAAGGCGTCCTGATCGGCACTTTCCCCGAGCTTACCCAACAGTATGAAGATGTGATCAACAAGGTGCTCTCCGGGGAGTGGACACCCGAGGAAGGAATCAAGAATGTGGCCGGCCAAGCAAACAAAACCATCGCGGAATATAATGAAAATAATCCCCTCGATTAAGGACCAAGCCACGGGCAAAACCCCATGGTGCAGGGGATTTGGAAGGAGAGGATACCATGAAACGCCCGGATACCGCCTCGGCCGTTTTTAAAAGAATAGAACCCTATTTTTATCTGGTTCCGTGTTTGATGTTGGTCGGACTTTTTGTTTACTGGCCGCTGTTCCATACGCTTTTCCTCAGCCTTTCCAAAACAAACGCAATGGGGGATGCGGTGCGGTTCGTGGGAATTGAGAATTACCGGACCGTCCTCTTTTCCAAGGAGTTTCTCAATTCCTGTGTCGTGACGGGCAAGTTTGTACTGCTCACGGCAATCCCATCCATTGCGCTCGGACTTGCGCTGGCACTGCTGACGGAAAAAAAGAAACGGGGCAGCAGCGTTTTCGAGATGCTCTTTTCCATGCCGGTGGTAATCGCGTCCGCCTCCGGCGCCATGATCTGGAAGCTGATGCTCAGTCCCTCCACCGGCTTTGTCAACTTCATTTTCGGCCAGAAGCAGAACTGGTTTACGGACAAGCAGTTCGCGCTGTTCGCCGTTGCGGCGCTGACCGTGTGGCTGAGTGTGGGAATCAATTATATATTTTTCCTGACCGGCCTAAGAAATGTTCCCGGAAGCATTTCTCAGGCCGCAGACATGGACGGCGCAGGACCGTTTCAGAAATTCTTCAGAATTACGCTTCCGATGATCTCGCCTACCCTCTTTCTGACATTTATCATGAATATAGCGTCCTTTGCACAGACCTTCACGCAGATCATGATCCTTACCCGCGGCGGACCGGAGCAGTCCACCAATGTTTTGGTCTATTCCATCTACAATAACGCCTTTGTGAATGACCGATATGCCGTCGCCTGCGTCCAGTCCATCTTCCTGTTCCTGATCTTGCTGGTGGTGACCCTACTGCAATTCCGGCTGGAAAAAAGGGTGGTGTACGATTCTTGATATGAAGCGTATGTCTATACAGAGGACAGGGGCCATCCCCTTCCTGTTGAAACTGATTTTCGGGTTTCTAATGGTTATTCCGCTGGTTTATTGTGTTTCGCTGTCGCTGATGACGCCGGGCGAGATATTCAGTTACCCGCCCAGGCTGTTTCCAGGTAGCTTGAATACAGACAACTACCGGGAGCTTCTTCAAACGATTCCCCTGTTCCGCTTTCTAGCGAACTCCGTGTTTCTGGCGACCATATCCACCGCAAGCAAAGTCCTTCTGGACAGCCTTGCCGCCTATGCTTTTGCCTTTTTTGAGTTTAAGGGAAAAAAGGTACTGTTTTTTGTGATTCTGTTCGCCTATATGGTGCCCACGGAATCAATCATCGTTGGGAATTTTTCCACAATTACAAAAATGGGGCTGCTGGATACCATGGCCGCGATACTGCTGCCCAACCTGGCCTCGGCGATCGGCGTTTTCGTCATGCGTCAGCGTTTTATTTCCATCCCGAAAGAGCTTCGGGAGGTTGCTGTGATCGACGGCTGCGGCTCTATGCGCTTTTTTTGGCACATCGCGCTGCCGGTGGCACAGTCCTCGGCTGCTTCTCTTGCGATGATAGAATTCGTCGGCTCATGGAATATGTATCTGTGGCCGCTTCTGGTAACGAACAGCACCGAAAACCGGACCATCCAGGTTGGCATAAGCATGCTGAACTTTTCAGACTCACAGTCTTATGGACTTTGCGCAGCGGGGATCGTAGCGTCACTTGTCCCGCCCATCGTTCTGTTTCTGCTGTGCAACAAAAAAATCGTCGAGGGCCTTACCGCCGGGGCTGTGAAGGGATAACCCGGGCGAAAACAAATTTACATCATGGAAGGTTAATCAAAAGATGAACATTGAGATTCCCGCGTTCTCCAAACGCGGCAATTGGTACAAAGGAAACCTGCACACACATACGGTCCTTTCGGACGGAAAGGCCACTGCACAACAGATTGCCGCACTGTATCGGAAAGCCGGCTATCATTTTCTTGCAATCACCGATCATAATGTGTTTCAAGCCTATCCGCAGTTCTCCGACGAGCGGTTTTTAATGCTTGCGGGCATCGAGCTTACGCCGGGGTTTGACAGAAGCGATCGTGAATTGATGGAAACCATGGAGGCATACCAGAAGGGTGAATTTGAATTCAAAAAAGCAAGACCTTCCCTTTGCCAAAAGATTGATGCGCTGTGCAGCCCGCACGTGATTGCCGTCTCCCGGCGGGAAAGCAGTGTGTTTTGGGAGGCAGAAAGCTGCCGGCTGACGGGAATCCAGAATATGATCGATTATGCTGCAGAAAAAGATTGTCTTTCCGTCGTGGCCCATCCGACATGGTCGAAGCTGGATACACAAACTCTGCTTTCCCTCCATGGCCATACCGCCATGGAAGTCTACAACCACGCCAGCAGTCCCTGGGAAGAATCCTCCATTCACTGGGATTCGGTGCTGGACCACGGTGTCCGCGCATTCGGTATGGCCTGTGACGATACGCACGAGCCAGGTGACGCCTGTGGAGGGTATCTTATGGTCAGGGCTGCCTCTCTGACATATGATGCCATCATCGGGGCACTTGAGAGCGGCGACTATTATTCTTCCTGCGGCCCTGTGATAGAAAATTTCTATTTTGACGGAGGGAACGTGGGGATTTGCTGCTCGAAGGTGAAAGAGATCCGCTTTCTGACAGACAATCGGTTCGGCCGGACATACCGTGCAGAAAAAGGATCCTTTCTGACGCATTGCACCCATAAACTTTTGGGAAACGAGCAATATGTACGCGCAGAAATCGTGGACATAGAGGGCCGTAAAGCATGGACAAATCCGGTATTTCTATGATAAGATTCTTTCATACATGCATAAACGATCATAACGGGAGGAAAGAGCAGTGTCATTGGAGGGTGAAGACCGCAAAGCCTATATTCTCAGCATGTTGGACAGCATGGGAAAAGTAAAGGTTACTCTGCTTTCGGAGGAATTGCAGGTAACGCCGGAGACCATAAGACGATATCTGGAGGAGCTGGAAAAGGAGAAGCGGATCAAGCGTGTGTATGGAGGTGCTATCAAGATCTCAGGCGGAGATGAGATGCCCTATGCCGACCGGACGATCCATAATATCGACGCGAAAAAGAGGATCGGGGAATCCGCTGCAAGTCTTGTTTGCAACGATGAGCTGATCGTGATAGACGTTGGAACCACCACGCTGCAAATGGCGCAGCATATTCTGCACCGGAAAAACCTTGTTGTGGTCACATCCTCTTTCGCCGCGTTGAAGGAACTGATTCAATATAAAAACAGCGACACTTTTTCCGGCCGGATTATCTTTATCGGCGGTGATATCAATTCACGTCAGATGACAGTTTCCGGGACGCTTGCCGAAGATTTTATAGAAAATCTGTATGCGGACAAGGCTTTTATTTCCGTCGCCGGATTTTCTCTGGAGGGCGGCCTGACTTCCTATGACCTGTATGAATGTACGCTCACAAGGAAGATCCTGCATCATGCGGGGCAGAACATCGTACTCGCCGACCATTCTAAAATAGGATGCCGGAACCATTATAAAATCGGTGATCTTTCCGCTGTGGACAAGATCATCTGCGACGTGCCCGCTCCCGCGGAGTGGGCGCCGGTGCTTGCGCAGATGGGAATAGAATGGATCTGCGCCGAATAAGATAACCCAGAAAAGAGCAGTAGTACCGACTGTCCAATGAATTGCACGCGGACTGCAGCAACCACTTTAAATTAGGTCCTATCGACGCAAAGGGCATGGGAGATTCCCGTGCCCTTGTTTTGTCTGTGCTTTGATATTCGGAATCATCTGGATCACATAGCACATTCCGCTTAGCTTTATCAAAGATTATTATCAAAGCAATTTGGTTGCGTCGGGTTGGCTGTTTACCGTAAACTATGCGGTCAGCATTATCCCCTTTGTGATCCTAATGAATTGGCTGTATTACAAAACGGGACGCAATATTTTGGTGGCGATTACTTTTCATATCACTGCAAACCTATTTAATGAAATCTTCATGACGGATCCACACAGCCAAATCAGCGGTCCGATGATCTACAGGAACATATTCCACATAAATAATTGCTTTGCAGCCTCTGACGCTCAATTCGTCGATAAAAGAATCCGATAAAACCTCCATCAGGTTCTGTTTTGTCACGGTGACGGAAGCTCCGAATAACAGCTGCCTGTTATGTAGTTCCTGCAGCGCGGAATGCAGTCGTTGATAAATCCCGGCCCCGCGTCGGGCATCCGTTGTCTCGCGATTTCCCTCAATGCTTACAATCGGGATTAAATTCCGTTTCCGATCCAGCAGTTCCAGATAGTTCTGATCAAACATCGTTCCGTTTGTAAAGACCGGGAACAAAACACAAAGATTTCAGGTGTTTTTTGAAGGCAGGATCCGAATCTACGACCTTCGGGTTATGAGTTGCTTGCAGGTTTTCAATAATTTCTGTATGTTCCCTGTCCAGTACCTGCGGACGCCTCAGATCGAATAGGTCCCAATCATCTCATGGAAAATGTTCACAACGTTCTTACGAAGCTCGACAAATTCCGGACTGCTGCGATCTCTGGTCCGCGGCAAACTCACCGGAACGATCGTATCGATCTCCGCTGGCCTTGTGCTCATGACTACGACGCGGTCGCCGAGAAAGATTGCTTCCTCGATGTCGTGCGTCACCAGAATCATCGTCGTTTTTTCCGCCAGCCAGATTTTCTCAATCTCCTCTTGCATATGCACCCGCGTCAGAGCGTCCAACGCGCCGAACGGTTCGTCCAGCAGCATGACTTTGGGCTGGCAGATCAGTGCCCGGGCAATAGCTGCCCGCTGAGACATGCCTCCGGAGAGCTGTGCGGGATAGGCGTCAATAAAGTCCGCCAGGCCCACCCTTTCCAGATAAAACTGCACGCGTTCTTTGTTGTGGGATTTCGATCCCGGCAGTCCCAATGCGACATTGGCGCCCACTGTAAGCCAAGGAAGAAGCCGATGCTCCTGAAAGATCATCCCGCGGTCCAGACCGGGCTTTTCAATTCTGCGGCCTTCCAGCACAATTTCCCCTTCGTAGTCCTGTTCCAGACCGGAGATCAGACGCAGCAGCGTCGTCTTTCCGCAACCGCTTGGCCCGATCAGAGATACGAATTCCCCTTTGTAAATGTTCAGGGATACGTTATTGATTGCCTTTACATCGCCGGATTTGGAAGAAAAAGTTTTTGAGACCCTGCTGACCGTCAGTTCCGCGGAATTGTCGACTGTCATCGGCCGACATGCTTTTCCCCCATCCGGACCTTTATTATTTTTCACCGCTAAAACCCTTTCTCCAGTGCAGCACGGACGATTCAGCCACCTTTAGCACACGATCCACCAAAAAGCCGACCAGACCGATCACCAGCATCAGCGCGATCAGCTTGTCGGACTGCAGGAAATCCTTCGCCTGCAACAGACCGTAGCCGATCCCCGTCAGCCCGCCTAACATTTCAGCTGCGACAACGGCCATCCACGCGAAGCCTGCTCCAAGGCGCAGCCCGGTAAAAATGGAAGGCAGCGCGGACGGCAGCACTACCTTTGAGAGAAGCTTGAAATAACGCAGTTCCAACACCTGAGATACTTCAATATAATCCTTTGAAACGCCTCGGATTCCCTGCAGTGTGTTGACAAAGACAGGGATGAAGACCGACTTGGCGATGATCACATATTTGGACATTTCCCCTATACCGAACCATAGAATGATCAGCGGGATCCATGCATAAAGCGGGATTTGCCGCAGTACATCCACTACGGGGCCGACCAGACGCTCTACAAACTTGGACAGTCCGCTGGCAAGCCCCAGCGACAGGCCGATCAGCACTCCCCAGAAGTAACCCACCAGCACACGGATGCCACTGTCGCGGAGATCGATTCCAAGCGTCCCATCCAGAATAATGGATCTCAGCCCCATCAGCACCTTCCATGGGGAAGGCAGGACTACCTCAAGCAGAAGGCCCGTACCGGAGAGAATCTGCCATACGGCCAGGAGCAGCAGCGGTACGATCATCAGATTCGCATAAATTTTTATACGGCTGACAAACGGAGAGACGACGGTTCCCCGTTTGTGTGGTTTATCTGTTGCCTGCCTGCTCAATCCGAAAATGGTTGAAATAATGTTCGTCATAAGCGTCCCACCTTCCTCTTTTGCAGATACACTTTCGTCGTCAGGCATTCTGTTCTATTTCCGCGAGAGCAGCTTTCAGAAACCTGTCATCAGCCCATTTGGCAAGGTCGAAGTCCTTCGTCAGATACCCATGATCGTACAGGAACCGCTTCTGTCCTTCCAGAGCAAGAAGGGCCTGCTCGGACAGGTTTGGTGCAAGATCCTTATGGAAGTTGAGGGGCAGGGATGTCGTCACCTCGCCGGGGGTGCCATGCAGCTGGCGGGTAAAGAGCTCCAGCACCGCGGGGTAGTTGCTCTGTGCCCATTTTGCCGCAAGAAGGGCCTGCTTCACATACTCCACCACAATTTCCGGCGCCTCCTCAGCCAACTGACGGCTGACTGTCAACGCATTCGGGTAAGAATTGTTAATTGGCAGTACCAGCGCCGGGTCTGCGCTAAGCTCATAGACCGGCTTGAATTTTCCGGTTGCCAGCAAGCGTTGAGCAAAGACACCGCCCGCGTAAATCGCGTCCACTGTACCGGCTTCCAGAGCGTCGGCCTCCACCTGTCCCAGACTGTTCTTATGGTCCGGCCTGCCGGAGGAAAAGGACACGTTGGCGGAGAGATGCACAAACTCCGCCTCCGCAGCGGCGACCCCACGCGCCGAAAGAGCCGTTTCAAAGCCATGCTCTACAGTCGCCCGGTAAAAATCAATGATCGCATCCGCGTTCACCGGCACGCCGAGGCGCAGGCCACGGAGCTGCTCGACAAAATCCACCCCGGAATCGTTCCGAACCAGGATAAATTCACGGTGCGGTAAAAAGGCTAAGCCGATCAGAACAACATCCGCGCCGTTGGATTTGGCCCAGATGGGTGGAATATTTCCACCTTCCCGGAACAGGGCCGGGTCCTGATAATCGAAATGAACATGCCACTGGTCACGTGGCAGGCTTTGCAGCAGCGTAGGTTTTACACCGCGTTTCTTAAATGCCGTCTGCAAAAACTCTTCACGGTTGGCCGAAAGGAAACTGGCATTTCCCACCGGGCAGATCGTATAACGAAATTCCTGAATAGACATGGCGTTACGCCTCCTTCTTTTGTTCGGAATGAATTTCAGCCAACGCCGCTTTCAGAAAGCGATCGTCCGCCCATTTGTCAAGGTCGAAATCCTTCTTTAGATACCCATGATCGTACAGGAACCGTTTCTGCCCCTCGAGCGCCTGCAGGCTTTCCTGCGAAAGGTTGGGTGCGAGCTCCCGGTAAAAGCCGTTGGAGTGGGAGGAAACGGTCTGACCGACCGTGCCGAGCGTCTGCTTTGCAAGCAGTGCCAGCGCCTCTTCTCGGTTCGTTTTTGCCCACTCCGCCGCGAGGAGCAGCTCCTTGACGTAAGCGGTCACCACCTCCGGAAATTCCTCCGCCAAATAGCGGCTGACGGTCAGCGCGTTGGGGTATTCGTTGTTGATCGGGGAAAGCTGAGACGGATTCGCGGCAATGTCGAAAATCACCCTGTATTTTCCGGTGTCGAGCAGCTTCTGCGCCCGCGAGCTCTTGACGTAGATAGCGTCCACCTCGCCGCGGTCGAGCGCCGCTTCCTCCTCAGACACGGAGCGGTCCCTCGCCCAAGGGGGAACGGACACGAAGTCCCCCTCCGCATGCACCTCGACGAAGTTCGCTTCCTTGAGTGAAACGCCGCGTGCGGCCAGCGCAAGGGCAAAACCATGTTCCGCCGACGCCCTGTGAAAATCGATCAGAGCCGCAGGGTGGACTGGAATCCCGATCTTGAAATCGCGGAGTTGTTCCACAGAATCGATCGGGGAATCCGCCCGTACAAGGATGTACTGCTTCTGCCGCAACAACGCAAGGCCGATCAGCACGACATCCGCATCGTTTGATTTCGCCCAGATGGGCGGAATATTCCCTCCCTCCCGGAACAGAACGGGGTCCTGATAATCGAAATGTGCCTTCCAGAACGGCTGGGGCAGGCTTTGCAGCAGCACCGGCGTCACATCCAGCTTTTTCAGTCCTTCCACCAGTTTGTTGCGGTTGGCCGCAAGGTAGCTGGAATTCCCCACGGGGCAGATCGTATAATGAATTTCTTTAATTGCAGCGTGTGCCATAAATCATTTCTCCTTTACTGGTCGAAATATTGGGAGGCAAACAGTTTTGTTACTTCAACCTGTTTGCCGGCCTCGATGTCTTTATGTTCTACGAGCCAGTCCTGCATGGTCTTTGTTTCCGCTTCGATCTCTTTCAGATTCCTGTTGGAGTTCCATGCGGTGCCCATGCGGTCCCATGTGAATTTGGAAATGTTTGCGGGCACACGGCTGACACCCTGTACAATGGACGAAGCATCATCCGCGTTTTGAAGCATCCACTGTTCTGTACTATCCTGTAAGGCAATGTACGCCTTCGTGATATTTGGATATTTTTCTGCAAACTCAGAAGATGTGAAGGTCATTGTCACGCCGCCGCCATTGATATACACGGACTGCTGTGAGGGATTGGCGATTTCACGCGCGGAGCCGTCGATCAGCATTGCAGCAATGTCGGTGAGCGGATGGGCAGAGATTGCGTCCACCTGCTTGGACAGCAGGGCCGTTTTACTTTCGCTGGAGGGAATATTGACATAGGTCCAGTCCTTCCCCTCTTCCCAGCCCTTGTTTTCTGCCAGCTCATACAGCACCATGTATGGGCAGCCGGCGCGCCAGCTGGCAATTTTCTTTCCCTTTAAATCGTCAAAGGTTTTGATCGGGGAATCCTTGGGAACAATGATGCTGGCAATTTTCGGCTCCGGATGTTGGGAGACCTGAACCGCCGTCAGGTCCGCACCTTGCGACCGGTAAAGCAGGTAGGGGTACAGCATCCGGTTCGCAAAGTGCAGATCATCGCGGGCGATCAGCTGCGCTTCATTTCCCAGCGTGCCCTGTACAATTTCCACCTTGACACCATTGTTTTCAAAAGTTTCTTTAAACCAGCCCTTTTTGTCTGCCACATACGCCCAATCGCTGGCAGCTATTTTTAGGGTCGGAAGTTTTTCGAGCGCGCCGGCCGCGGTTTTATCGGAGGAGGCCGGAGCCGTCGAGGAGGCTTCCGAAATTGCCGTGCTGGAGACAGCAGGCGGCTGGCCCGCGGCACAGCCCGTGAAAAGTGCTGTAACCAAAGCGACAGCAACCGCAGCCGCAGGGATTCTTTTTTTCATGTTATGATTCTCCTTTATTCTCGTAGTTGATTGAGAAACGACATTTTTGCTGCGACAGCTCCGCTGCCACATCCACAAAATTCGGATTTGCTCCAGCTTCATAGGAAAACCACACCTCCTGTGCTGTTTGTTCAATACTCAAGGCTTCCGGTTTTTAAGTTATATACTAAATATATATGTTTATTATAATATGCTTGATTTCCTGTTTTAACAATAGAATAAATTTTGATCTACCATAGACGATATTTACCCATTTGCCCACATCTGCCGGTTCCGATTTCCATTCTCGGCTTCCGAAGTCTAAAAAGGCAATGGCTGCCAAAAATCACAATTACGATTGTACTGATATGTTTTCTTTGCAAAAAGAAAAGCACCTCTGAAGAGGTGCTGGACAGACGAATTTATTTGGTTATAACCAGGTATTGATTGTAAGCATAATGTTTCTATCCATCATCTTGGTTTTCGATACTCTCTTTTTCCTTGCGGTTTATAAGTGGAATCTGCGCTGAATTTCAGCTAAAAGCGCTTTTCCCTCAAAAAACAATAAAGCGGCAAGAAAAATAATAGTGGAAACAAAACAGATAAGCGTTGGAATGATAATATGAATTTTGCCCATTACCAGCAAAGTAAAAGACAAAAGCCCAAACACACAATCGATGATTAAATACAGAATGTAATTCTGTATGTTAAGCTTCCTGACTTTCGCAATCACAGCCATTGCATTCATGGCCCCGGTGCAAAGGATGGGAAGCACATAGTCTAACGACCAGCCGTGAAATCCTGTTGACAGATCCCAGACGAAGGCCATCACGGAAAGAAGACCTACCTGCCATAAAATGGTTTTGGGGATATTCTTTCTCTTTTTCAGAACCAGCGCAAGGGAAATCCAGACGCTTCCAATTCCTCCGAGAACAAACAGAAACCACCAGCCCCCGGACGGCAGAATCAGATTGACCGCAGTACTGATTGCCGCCGCAGCGACCGAACCGAATGCAAGCCATACCAGCAGAATCTGTTCTGTTTCTCTGCGAGGTGGAATTATAGGGAACACATTCCCGGCTTCTTCCGGAGTTCCCGTCAGCTTGCCCTTGCACAGGGGGCAGCAGCCATATTCCCCCGGCAAATGGATTCCGCAGTTTTTACAATACATCATCGCTTTCTTCCCTCAATTGCTCTAAATTGGAGTTGATTTCAATCCCGATCCCAAAATCCGCCAGTCTCCGGAAAAAACGCCGAGGGATGCCGGTGCTTTCCAGCCGCGCGGAATAGCTGACGGTCAGCGTGTCCCCAAATGAACAAAGGCAGATCTGCGGACGCCGGGTGCTGACCATAACGCTGAAAAGCCGTATATGGGCATCCATCCCCGGGGGCATTGCGATTTTGCCGAGATTGGAAATTGCGGCCGTGTCCTCCCCCTCCGCATGCTGTCCCGCCAGCTTCAGGCAAGGAATTTTATTTCCAAAGGAATTGCCTTGATCAGAACATTATTCTCAAGAGCGCAATAGTGGTTTATGATCCCCCTCATGGTTTCGGAGCTCAGCTGTTCTTTGAAAGCGCGTTTTACATTTTCCAGCACCTCAAGAAAAGAATCCCCGTCCTTCTTAAAATGATGGGCAACATGGATGATCCCGAAAAAATTGCGCGCCGTCTGCGTTTTGAAATAGTTTCTCAGATCGACCGGAACCGTGATTACCACAGGGCGCACACAGTCTCTGACAGTCATTCCGTCGTGAACGGAACAAATCAGTTGCGCCGTCAGAAACTCTGTCAAAGAAGCATGGTATTCATGGGCAATCGCCAATACGGATTTCACCGACAAAACGCCTTCCATGATTCCGAGACGGTTTTCCGGCAGGTATGACCCTCCAATGCGGTAAGCCCGTTCCGCCTTCCGACTCCGGATATTTTGATCCTTATCGTAATACTTCTCAAACGCGTCCTGCCGAATCTGTTCCTGGGAGGAAACACCGTCGGCGAGAGAAACGCCTTCCCCCGCCGAACCCGGGTGCTTTTCGGCCAGATAAAACAAAACCAGGGTTCGCAGAAAAAGCAAGGCGCCCATGCCGTCTGCCAATGCGTGAAAAACCTCCAGATTGATCCGCTTTTTATAATAGCACACCCGGAACATCAGGTCCGGCCGGTCCGCGCTGTAGATCGGAGCGCAGGGATGCTGATCTTCCTCTTTTACGGTCGGATGCAGGGTGCTTTCCTCAAAATAATACCAGAACAGGCCCTTTTTCAGGATGGATCGATAGAACGGAAACTGCGCCGCCGTCTGGTCAAGAGCACGTTGGAGAATTTTTGCGTCCACCGTTTCATATAACTCACAGGCAAAACGGAAGACTTTAGGATCCCGGCTTGAGCTGGTCGGCGGGAAAATCTTAGCGGCATTGTCCAGTCTGGTCCATTTTCTGATTACTCTCATGTCAAGATGTCCCTCCAGACAAAAATCGATTGATTACTTGATACGCCCGCTTGACATGAATAAAACGGGGAGGCAGCATCAGAAATGCGTGCAGCGCGTCTTTCATCCGATAGATTTCGACGTCATTGCCGGCATCCCGAAGCTTTTTTCCGTAGAATTCCCCCTCGTCCCGCAGCGGGCAGAATTCAGCCGTGATAATCAGCGTACGGGGCTGATTTGACAGATCATTGGCCAGGAGGGGGGCAAAATACGGATTGCTGAAATCCTTTTTCGAACTGCTGTACAGCTTCATAAAGCTCTGGATGCGTTTGGAGGTCAGCAGATATTCCGTTCCGTTTTCCCTGACCGAAGGAAACGGGGAACCGTCGCCGTGATCGTTGAAGACGGAGGGATACAGCAAAATCTGACGCCGGGGAAGGAATTCCCCTCGGTCGCGTGCCATCAGGGAAACGACGGCGGCAAGATTCCCTCCGGCACTGTCGCCGATCAGCGTAATCTTCTCCGGATCGACAGGAAGAATGTGCCCCGAAAAAAATTCTTTCGCGGCAGCATAGCAATCCTCCGGCGCGGAGGGAAAACGAAATTCCGGCGCCAGCCGGTAATCCACGGAGGCCACCACATGCCCCGTCGCTTTTGCAAGATCGGCGCAGACGCCGGTGTAGTTTTCGATTCCGCCGGTCACCCATCCGCCTCCATGGAAAAACAAAAGCAAAGGGAACGGCCCGACGCCGCGGGGCTGAAAGATACGTACGGGGACATGATGATTCCCACATGTGATTTTCCGGTCCCACATCTCGTAATCTGTGGGCATTCCCCGCAGTCTCGCCATGAGAAGCTCGACCCGACGTTCGGCCTTATAGCTTTTTTCCACATCAGGATTCAAAGCGGTCATCGCTTTCAAGGCCGCGCGCATTGCCCTGTTGATTGCCAATTCAGCACCCCCCGTTATTAGACCTCGTTTGAAGAATCAAGGAACTTGTCTGTTCCGGCCAAAATTGCACCGCCCAGCGCCAAAAATGCCCGGAATAAGGTTGGCACGATTTTGTCTCGAAAATCCATCGTTTTTTATTTATCAAACAAGGTCCAGAAAGGACACAACCGCCGCGTTTCCCGGAAAGGTGCCGACCGGTTGTCTGAAAGGAATAAAATCGATTCGGTGTCCCATAAGTGTACCGCGCACTTATGAACACTATATTGCGTGATCTTCCGAATATTATAACATGTTAAGTAAATCTAGAAAAAAACAGAAAATATTCTATTCAGTGAAATGACTTATATCCTGAAATCCTGCAGGTATAGAAGAGGTCGGGTATGCAGGGGAGACAGACATACAGGCAGGACAATTTTCTTGATCCTAGAAAGAAAAACCTGATTGGTCTTTCCAAACGCCTGCTCCGCAGTCTCGTCGCTGTATTGGGAGAACTGCCCGCCAGTCAGGTTCACAGGCTGATTGGGAGTGCAAGCTACATCGAAAAGCTCCTGACATCTCTGCGTGACCGACGTTTGCTTCGCATCTTCTATAAGGATCAGCTGCGGGGGCACAGGCTAATGACTGAAACACTCTTAAAAAATGTCTTAGAAACCAGTAACCATACTGTAGCATATCGTACAAGCAAATTTACATAAGCTTTATCGAAAGGTATGGTGATAAAATGGGAAAAAAGGAAACGCAGGTAGCTTGCAAAAGTGTTTTCAAAAGCGGCGAGAACACGACATTAAAGCAGCAATTCACCCAAAGGTGGATTGAGATTATCAATCAAATTGAAAAAAATAAAAGGATAACAACCGAGAAGCGGTAATATGCAGGCCATTTGCTTATACCGGTAAATAAATATAAGAAATGGCTTGTTCTGTCTCTATGGAGATATGAAGAGATGAAAACAGCTGTATATTGCCGCTTATCGGAAGAAGATAGAAACAAGCATGCTGAAACGGACGACAGCGAAAGCATCCAGAATCAGAAGTCCATGTTGATACAATACGCTATGGAAAAGGGATGGGAAATCTATCGTATTTACAGCGATGACGATTACACGGGTGCGGATAGAAAGCGACCGGAGTTTAATCACTTATTAGAGGACGCTCAGCAACATAAATTTGATATTATCCTTTGTAAAACGCAATCACGATTTACCCGCGAATTGGAATTAGTCGAAAAATACATCCATGGGTTATTCCCTGTTTGGGGTATTCGTTTTGTAAGCATAGTCGATAATGCGGATACCGCTAATAAAGGGAATAAGAAATCCCGGCAAATCAACGGGCTTGTAAATGAGTGGTATCTGGAGGATATGTCTGACAATATCCGCAGTGTTTTGACTAACAGACGAAAAAATGGTTTTCATATTGGTGCTTTTGCTCTCTATGGGTATCAAAAAGACCCGGAGCAGAAGGGACACCTCATCATTGATGAGGAAGCTGCTGCCGTGGTCAGGGAAGTTTTCGTTCTTTTCTCGCAGGGGTACGGTAAAACAGCCATCGCTCGTATGCTCAATGACAGGGGCATACCCAATCCGACGGAATACAAGCGTTTACATGGGTTGCGTTATCATCAGCCCAAAATGAAAAACAGTACTCTTTGGAAATATTTTGCTATTTCGGATATGCTGACAAACGAAATCTATATCGGTAATATGGTACAGGGGAAATATGGCAGCGTGTCCTACAAAACCAAGCAAAACAAGCCGCGGTCGAAGAGAGATTGGTATAGGGTTGAAGGAACGCATGAGCCAATTATAGAAATGGAACTTTGGGATAAAGCGCAAGCCCTGATTGCACAAAGAGCGAAGCCATTTGATGCAGGTACAATCGGACTGTTTGCACGAAAGGCCCGTTGCGCGAACTGCGGTTATATTATGCGTTCCTCTAAAAACCGCGGGAAACACTACTTGCAGTGCTCAAACCGCCATATAGCAAAGGATGCTTGTACCGGCTCTTTTATTTCCGTTGACAAATTGGAGCAAACTGTCGTTGCTGAGTTGAATCGTTTGGCAGCAGAATATCTTGATAAAGACGAATTATCGCAGCGGATAAAGTTTTGCGATCATTTGCAGGAGCAAAAATCCCGTATCCTTGCCGATATTGCAGTCTATGAGAAAAAGATTGCAGAGTATACAAAAGGAATTCTTGATCTGTATATGGACAGAGTGAGGGGCATTATTACAGAAAGCGATTTCGTGGAATATTCAAAGAGCTTCACCGCCGAGAAAGAGAGGCTGGAGCATGTTGTGTCTGACGGCCAAAGGCAGCTATCTGAAATTGATCAAAAAATGGAAACGGGCGATAACCGCCGGCAGTTGATCGAGCGATATACTAGCCTTGACCACCTCAGCAGGGAGATTGTTGATACATTGATCGATTACCTATCAATCGGCAAACGAATTCTCGGTACAAGGAATGTCCCTGTTGAAATCCATTGGAACTTTTAGCGCAAAGTTGTTTTTATAGGATTGCAGCAGAGCAGAAAGCGCGCACCACATATGACAATATCCTGCGCTTTGCCGACGACCCGGACGTCCGTGACCCGATTAAGTTCCTGCGTCAGCGGGAAGTGGTTCATTACCAACGCTTCGGTGAAGGCCTGCGTATCATTACCGATCAGCTTGATTCAAAGAATTTTTATGCTTTCAATCCGGCATTTGATACAAGAAAATAAATTCAGGTATGATAATAGCCCTCCCAGCAGTCTGAATGCCGGGAGGGCTATTTTGTGTTATCTCGATGTTGCTTCCAGTCCCCCGTCCTGCCTGATACAAGCGCCTGTAATGTGTCCCGCACGTGCTGAAGCAAGGTACACAGCAAGGTCGGCAACCTCTTCGGGGTTAGCATACCGTCCGTCCGGATAAGCTCCGCTGAAGGCCTTTTTCGCCTCTTCTACAGAAACGTTCTCTCCTAAAAATTTCTTCTCAATGGAACGCATCATCGGGGTATCGATCGCTCCCGGACAAATACAGTTCACACGAATATTGCTTGCGGCAGTCTCCAGTGCCACACATTTGGAAAGTCCTGCTACAGCGTGTTTGGATGAAACATAAGGAGACATACCGGAAGCCCCTACAAAACTTCCGTTAGAAGCAATATTTACGATAGAACCGCTTTTCTGCTTAATCATTTGCCGCACCGCATATTTCATACCATACATTGGGCCGAACACATTAATGTTATAAACCTTCATGAAATCATCATAGGTTTGCTCGGTAATCGGGGCATTGCGTCCTTCAAATCCAGCGTTGTTAACCTGAACATCCAAACCGCCGAAGGTCTTAATTGTTTTCTCGACCATTGCCTGAACCTGTTCTTCCTTTGTAACATCTACCACAAACGTGAGCAGATGATCTGCCGGAAGGTTCAGCGAAGGAACAAGCTTATCCAATTTTTCCTGTTTAGTCGAAGAAATGGCCAGTTTACAGCCCTCCGCAGCAAATGCTTTGGTCAAAGCTTCTCCTACTCCTCCGGTTGAGCCGGTAATCATAACCACTTTGTCTTTTAACTCTAAATCCACAGTAGCGCACTTTCCTTTCTTATTCACTTTTTATCGTCAACAACAGTTTCAGATTACACCATATATATTATTGATTATAACACAAAAAATCGAATAGAGGAAGTCTGTCTAAGCAGACCGAATGTTGAACAAAAGGTTGTTGACTGATAGAATGAAAGAAGGTATCATTGTAAGCAAGGTACGAACAAAACAACGGATATTTTCCAAAAGAAGAACACTGATCAAAACCAGGCGCCGCCTCTGCGAAAAGTAAACGGGCTAAGGAATAAACCGGTACTTCTCAATAGACCATATAAATCATTACCAAATGGTATCAACAGTGAAAAAGGAGAGGATAAAAATGAAGAAAGGTATCAGTTTGCTGTTAGGCTTGGCATTTGCCTTTGCCGTATCAGCCTGTTCATCTGGCAACAGCGCTTCTACCGCTTCCAATAGTGCTTCGGCTGCTGCTTCAGTTGCTTCTGCCGTTTCCGCTGCATCCGAACCCACGAGCTCTGCCCAAAAGCTTGAAGTTGATAAAAATCTTCTTGACGTAACGATCACCTTCCCCGCGTCAATGTTTGAAGGTACCGATACAAGCCAGGCAATAGAAAATGCCGAAGCTGAAGGAGTCCAGGTCACCAAAAATTCCGATGGATCCCTGACGTATAAAATGAGCAAGGCGACCCATAAGAAACTAATGGACGGGATGAAGAAAAGCACATCGGATTCACTGAGTCAATTAAAAACCAGCGGCGATTATGAATCTATCACCGATGTAAAGTATAATGACGATTTCAGCCAAATTTCAATCGTGGTAAATAAAGCTAAATATGAGTCCAGTTTGGATTCATTTGCCTCCCTGAATGCCGGCTTGCAAGGCATGTTCTATCAGATATTCGATGGAAAAGATGCAAATCATTCAACGGTTAAAGTCGATTTTGTGGACGAAACCGGTAAAGTGATAGAAAGTGTGACTTATCCGGATGCCCTTAAAAATTAAAGAAATAGATTCTTTTCTTCCCTGCACCTTTCCCGGTGTGGGAATAAATCTATCCGGAAGAAATCGACAGGCAAATTGTGCGTATTTACGTAAAGCCTTCGCCAATCTGAAATCCGAGGCCCGCAGGGGAAAGAGAACCCCCTACCCAAACATGAAACAGCCCTCCCGGCAGTCAGAATGCCGAGAGGGCTATTTTATCAAACAGGGCCTTAAAGGCAGAACGATAGGAACCAAGGCCCATACGGATTAAGCGACAATACAGCCGTAAAGCTCCGTAAACGGATGCGTTTTGCAGTCCTTTAACAGACCTGTGTAAAAAGCCACCGCGTTATCAATGGTACCAATTCCATAGAAAACCTCATAATTGCGATAGGCCTCCGTGTGCTGTGTCAGTTCCAGAATTCCCTTTTCCAGCCGCGGAATAAAAGAATCCGCAGGCCCTATATCTTCCTGATTCAGAACCGTCCAGCCGCTTGAAGCCTCAATCAGACTGCGAAGGTCCCATAAGATGCTGTGATTTCCGCCTATGGTGACCCATTTATCGCTTTGCATTTTCACACATAAATAAACACGATATTTCATCAGATTTCCCCCATAAATTTCCCGCTATTATAGTAATTCGGACCGCAGCAAGAATTTTTTGGGGTCGTCTGTACCGGAACACCCAAAAACTGTTTTTCAAATGGCTGACCGGCTTTATCTTCTGCTTTTGCCGGATTTGCCGAAGCTTTCGCGCCCGTCCCACGCACTGCCGGATTTTTCGGTTTTCTTTTGTCCACTGTTTCCCCTGCCCGCCGAATCGTACCGCCTATTGCCCTTGGGTCCGGCGTCCAAGCCCGTCTTCGCTCTGCCGCTTCTATTCCCCTCCGCGGCAAACTTTTCCGCTGCTTTTACTTTAGCATCCGCCTCTGCCTTTGCCCTGCTGTTTCCTTTTTTCGTCGCGAAGGACTTTTCATTGGATTTTAACCTCGCATCCTTTGTTGTCCCGAACCGGCCTTTATGGATACCGGACCTGCCGTCCGCCCGGGAAGAAGTTTCCCCTGCGGCGATCTTCGACTGTGAGGAAGAGGTACCGGCGCCGCGGCGGGAAGCAGTGCCCGTCGGGCCCTTGTTCTGACCGTCCCCGGTTTTGGACTCCTGTTCCGCCGTTTCGATCGCCTTTCTGATATCCTTTACCGGTTTTTTCAGCCATTCCTGTATATCCACGCTTTCGGGGCTGTTCACGCTTGTCTGCAGCTTTTGTACCAAATTCAATTTTCCGGGAGTTGTCCCCAGGGACCGGGCCTCCTGTACCTGCCCATACCCAACGCTGACGGTTTCCACCTCGACCTGAGCGCTCGTATTTCCTACCGCCTGTTTAGCCGAACTCTGCAGGCCGTCCGCCAGCTTTTTGGAATTCTGTTCGTTTTCGCAGGAGGCCGCAATCAGGATTTCATCCGGATCCTCGGCGCTGAAATAACCGGTCCTGCCAATTTCCCCGACCGTATCCCGGATTGCTTCATCAATCGTTTTATTCTTTAAGTCCAGTTTCTTGATAATCTCCTCACCGTCGCCGTTGACCGCCCCTACGCTCAGTACCCTGTTAAATCTGTTGACAGAATATTCTATGGACGGATTTACATCCAGGCTGACATAAGAATACGGCGTACAATAAGCCCATGCGCCCGCTCCGGACACAATGACAACAGCCGCTGCCGCCGATGCCAGCGCGGCGATTTTTCCCGGTTTCCTCAATCCCCGCCTTTTCATCTCGATCTCTTGCCCAATCGCGTATTCACGATTTTTTACTTTGATGATACAGCCGTCGTCCGTCAGAGCAGCGGCATAAGGTTCCCTGATTTCCACAACAACCGCTTTCATCTGTCCAGCTCCTCTCGAACGAACCGCATATATTCTGCGAGAAAGGGATAATCACCGGTCATGATCTCTACCGCCGCTATTATATACTTTCGGTGGCGTTCCAATATTTTTCGGGGCACCTTTGTATCCTTTTCAATTGATTTCAAAGGCAGGTATTTTGAATTTCTCAGATCGTTCGTCAGCAGGGGGCTGCGTATCAGATACGCGATCGCTTTCGCGCAGGATTTTTTTGTCTTCTCCGCCTTGGGAGAACACGAAATCAAATCATAAAAGGAAAAGCCGTAGGAAGAAAAGACCTGATTAGCGGCTTCAATTTCCAGTTTCAGAGAATCATCCGGCAGCTGTCCGGCCCGCTGAAAAACAGCTTTTCCGACCGCAGATTCCTCATTCTCATCATCCGGGTCGGAATCGAGAACAGAGAGGCTGACCGCGGTTTCGGCGCTGTGTCTGGACTGCGTACGCAGGTAGTCGATCAGCCTTCGGCGGATCACCATCCTGGCAAACCCGACAAAGCCGCCTTTATCCAGCGAATAATCCTGAACCGCCTGGGAAAAAGCCAAAAGAGCTACGGACCATTCATCATCACTCTTGGAAATATAGCGGTGAACGGTAAAGGAGGCACATCTCAGGATAAACGATTCGTTCTGCCGGACAAAATCATCCATCAGGCATTCATCATTGGCAGCCTGCACTGCTTTTCTGTCCATCTCTTGCAAGGATGTCCCCTCCATTCTTATCATTTAAAATGGATAATTTTGTCGTACCAAAAGGTATTTGTATATTCTACCGCATGAACTTTTGGATTGCAACGCAGTTCAGGAATATAAAGCAAAATGCCCGCCGCGGGGAGCAACCCGCGACAGGCATCTTCTTTTTATGGGATTTAAGCAACATTGATTGTAAGAAGAATATTGGCAAATGTCCTTTTTTCTCCCGTGAATATGGCAAGGCGGACATCGGGCTGGCAGCAGGCGCTATAAAACGCGTGCCGCTCCAGGCCGCTTAGTTCCATTCCGCCGAGAAGCTCTTTGAATTCCCCGAAAATCGGCGGCTGTTCCCCCTCGGGGGTCATGACTTCCGCTTTTTCAAAATTGACGACTTCCCCCAGCACCTTCAGCACCTGAGTTACCTCCGGCATCCCGCTGGTAAGACCCAGATAAACCTTGGCCGCACTTCCGCTTTTCGAATCGAGCGGATAGTTGCCGTCGGCAATCAAAATCTTGTCGCCGTGACCGCACAGAGAAAGAAGGCGCATAATTTCCGGATGAATACAGGCTGTTTTTAACATAGCTGTCCCCTCCTACTTCTCGTTTTCTCTCAGGCTGCCCAGAGTTCCGCCCGGGTGCCACTTCACATAATCCTTGGGCGTGATTCCGCGGTTGACCTGGAGCACCACGCTCAGACCCTGAAGGGTTACCATTTCCGCAAGGATCGAAAGGCGAGGCGCGCGGTTCAGCGGCCCGCCCTCCTGGCCTATTCCGGCAAACAGGCAGGCGTCGCCCATTTTAGCGAGCCAGGATTCCGGATTCCCCGTTACGGAAATCACCTTGCAGCCGTTATTTTTGATGGCTGTGACCGTGGATTTCAGTTCCCCGGTTTCGCCGCTGTTGGAAATGCAGATTACCACATCCCCGGCAACCAGCTGGCCGCAGGATCCGTGCACGGCTTCGGTACCGTGCAGGAAATAGGTGGGTGTACCGGTGGACGACAGCAGGGAAGCCATATATGCCGCGACATGGGACGGCTTGCCGATCCCCGTGATATGTACGCGGTTCCCGCTCTTTTCCGCATCCAGAATCAATTCCACCGCTTTTTCATATCCATCGCTTGTAATCGTCCCGGCAAACCCGTTAAATTCCTCTTTCGCCACACTGACAAAAGCCTGCAAAGCCTCCCGGCTTTCTTTTTTAATCATAGGTATCTCGCTCCTTTGGGTTTATTTAAGGACTTCCAGCAGGGAAAAATCAAAATCCGTCCGATCTTCCCGCTTCATCAGTTCAGCAACCTCCGAAAGGTGAGGCAGGGAAGGCTGAGCACCCATTCTGGAAACGGTCAGCGCCGCAGTATAGTTCGCGAAATGAAGCGCCTGCCAATGCTTCAATCCCGCGCAGACGCCGGTGATAAAGGCGCTTACAAAGGAGTCCCCCGCGGCGGTCGGATCCTTTACTTCCACCACGTCGGCACACGGTTCATAGATAAATTCGTTCTGATTGGCAACCACGGCGCCCGCGCTGCCGAGCGTGATCACCACATTTTTCACGCCCCTGGAAAGCAGGGAACCGACCGCCGCTTTCAGGTCGTCCTGATTCACCCGGCAGCCTTCCCTGCGGATCTGAATGCCCGTAAGGTCGGCCGCCTCGTGTTCATTCGGAGAGATATACGCCAGACGGGAAAGCAGTTTTTCAGACAGCGGAGCGGACGGAGCCGAATTCAGCATCACGGGCACGCCCTTTTCAAAGGCATATTTCGCCACCAGCTCATTGATGCTCATCGGAATTTCCAGCTGCAGGACGACCATGTCGTACTGGCCAACGGCTTCCCTGAGAAAGTCGATTTCCTCAGGAGCAATGGTCATATTGGCGCCCGGAACGACGATGATCCTGTTTTTTGCCGCCCGGCCGTCACCGACTTCCAGCAGTACATTCCCAACCGCAGAGGATACTTCCGGGTCGGTCGCCACAAATCCGGTATGGATGCCGGACTCCTTGCAGGAGCCGATCAGCCGTTTCCCGAAATCGTCGTTCCCCACCTTGCCCACCATAGTGACCTCGGCGCCCAGCCGGGCCGCCTGCACCGCCTGGTTCGCGCCCTTTCCGCCGGGAGCGGTGCGAAAGCTTTTTCCCAGAACCGTCTCTCCGGAATTCGGGAATTTTTCCGTGCTGACAATCAGGTCCATGACGAAACTGCCAACCACCAAAATTTTGGGTTTCCTTTTCATATTTCTCCTCCCTACAGCTGAACGGTCATCGCGAACCGGCTGTAAAACATTACGCTTTCACTTTTACACCGATGGAAGTGAGGGTGTCGATGAGAACCTTCTTCTCCTCTTCCGTGATGGGAGCGAGGGGTTTTCTGGCCGGGCCTACCTTGATGCCGGTAACCAGCTCAATGGCGGGACGCATAATGGAATTGGGGAGGATTCTTCCGTTCTGGCCGCAGGATTTGCAGAATTTATAAAGGGGCACGAACAGGTCTTTGGCCTTTTCATGATCGCCCGCTTCAAACGCTTTGATAATGGTTCTGATTTCGTGGCCGAAAATATGCGCGCCGCCGCTGACAACGCCCATTGCGCCCTGTACGATGGTGGGGAGCAGCATGATGTCGTCGCCGTTGAAGATAACGAAATTGGGATCGATCTTCTCGGTAGCGATAAAGTAGTCCGTGATCTGGGTGGGATTGATGCCAGCCTCGTCCTTGATGCCGATGATGTTATCGAATTTCGCCAGTCTTGAGACGGTTTCCGCTTCGATGTTGACCCCTACGAAAATCGGGATATTGTAGAGCAGGATATTCGCCGTTGTGCTTTCCGCAACCGCTTTGTAATGGTTGTAGATGCCTTCCTGTGTGGGCTTATTGTAGAAAGGAGCGACTACCATGCACAGGTCGATGCCGCATTCAACCGCTTTCTTTGTCAGAGCAATCGTTTCCTTGGTGGAAGCGCAGCCGGTACCGGCGATGACGGGCTTTCTGCCGGCGACGGTCTTCACCGCCGTCTCCATCAGCTTGACGCGCTCGTCAAAGGTCAGAAGGGAAGCTTCTCCGGTGGTGCCGGTTACGATAAAGGAATCGCAGAGGTCGTTGGCGATAAGGTATTCAATCAGCTCGGCATATCTGCCATAGTTGATTTCTTCGTTCTCATCATAAGGGGTTACCAGGGGAAGAAGAATCTGGCCATATTTCGCTGTAAACTCTTTTCTTGTCATTTTGAATAACTCCTTTTTTGTTTTATTGAACAGTCTTCCGGCATGGAGACCGTTTCGATAAATCATCAGCTTGTAAGATTGTCTGACGTCATAATTTCAGTATATACAAGAAAATAAAAATGTCAATCATTATTTCAAAAAAATAATTAGCTTGACAGATTTTTGAGCAATTTGTATACTTGTTGCATATTCGAAGCTAATTATACGGAGATGCAGCAAATGGAACAAATCAAAAGAATTTCACTGACGGACACCGTTGTGGACACCATCAAAGAACAGATTATCATGGGAACTTTCAAAGCGGGAGAAAAATTTGCGCCCGAAGCAGTGCTGTGCAAGGAACTGGACGTCAGCCGCCCGACCCTGCGCGAAGCGTTTAAGGTGCTGGAAGCCATGGGCTACGTGGAGCTGAAATCCGGCAAGGGTTCCTTTGTCGCCGACTGGAAAAAGAAGATCGAAAACAGCAAGCCGCTGTTTGTCGCCAACCGCGCCACCTTTCAGGAATATATCCAGGTCCGCCAGGGCATTGAACCCATTGCCATGCGCCTTGCGGTGGAAAAGCTGACGGATGAGAAATACGCGGAATTGGAAGCGATTCACTCCGCGTTCGTCAAGGCCGTCACCAAAAAGGACGCGGCTCAGCTATTGCTGCTGGACGAGGCTTTTCACGAAGAGATCATGAAGCTGTCGGGCAATAAACTGCTCATCAATATCAGCAAGGGCCTGGTCAACCTGTTTCGCCAGTTCCGCGCTTACACCTTCTCCGACAGCGGAGTCTACAGCAACGCCCTTCCCTACCACACCGAAATCCTCAGGCAGATGAAGGAAAGGAATGTCGAGGGAAGCGTCAATACCCTGATCAGGCATCTGCAGACCATCGAGTCCGACATGCACTCCCTTTTGGGAACGATGATGTCGGAATAGGTCACGGCCCGCTGGAAATTATTTTGCGCCGCGCGATTTTCTCTATTGACAGATTCCGCAGAGTAAAGTATAATAACCACAAGATTAATTGTCAGACAATATTACAATCATATTGTTATGCTTGTTGGCCGCCGCTTTCGGCATAAAGCGGGCCAGATTCGTCCGATGTCATGTGATTATGATATTAGGAGGAAGTTCCAGTGGCAGAGAAGAAGCTCTATGGCATTATCGCTCCTCTCATCACTCCCTTTACAAAAGACGGGGAGCTGGATGAGGCACTTGTTGAAAAGGAAATCAAATTTTTACTGAAATCGGGCGTTCACGGAATCAGCCCCGGAGGCAGCACCGGCGAAGGAGCCGCTGTGACCGACGAGGAACTGGTCCGCATGATCAAACTGATCCGCTCGATCGACAGGGACATTCCGATTGTAGCCGGAATTATCCGCAACAGCACCAGGGCGGCCGTTGCAGGCGCACTGGCCGCAAAGGCCGCAGGCGCGGACGCGCTGATGGTTACTCCGGTTTCCTATAACGTGCTTGTCCCGGACGACGAAGGCAACTACAGCTTTTACGAGGCTATTTCCAAGGCGACGGATTTACCGATCGTCATTTACAACGTTGTTCCCCAGAATACCATTTCCGCCCCTCTGTTCAGCCGTCTGCTCAACATTGAGAATGTGATCGGCATTAAGCAGAGCTGCGGCGGCATTATGGCGTTTTACGAAATGAAGATGGTAAACGGCAGCCGCGGCAAAATATTCAGCGCGACGGACGACATGCTGTATTCCACCTATGAGCTCGGCGCGGACGGAGCTATTTCCGCTATTCTGACCGTATTCCCCGAGATCTGTGTAGAAATGTGGAACGACGTGCAGAATAAAAACAGCGCCCATGCTCTGGAGCTGCAGAACAGGATGTACGCCACCTGGCAGGCGATCGCCGGAAACCAGTTCCCCATCCGGATTAAACACGCCCTCCATCTGCTGGGCAGGAACCCCGGCTATCCCCGTTCCCCGATCACCCATATTGCGGAGCAGGATCAGAAAAGAATTGAAACCGCTCTCAGAGACGCCGGTTTCATTCATTAATTCTTCTTAAGCACAATCCTTACATAATTCCCCTTTCTATATTTTATCCCCGAACCGATATGTTCCTGATTTTATTCATAAAGCTCACCTTTCGCATACTGTGACGACCGCTTCGGCCACCCGTCATTCTATGCGGGAGGTGAACTTTTTATTTTCCCCGCCGTGCAGCAGGCAGTATCCATCGGCCCCCTGCTCTTCCCATGCCAAAAGCAAAGCATCCCTTCCGAAACGGAAGGGATGCTGAAAACTTCGAAAAACTTTTTCCCTCACAAAGGGAACCGGGTTACAGCATGTATTTCAGGTTGGCGCGGATCGCCTTGCGGAGCTTCAGATCGTCTTTGTCGGTAGCGTTCAGGATATAGTCCGTCAGCTTTTCCAAAGTCGCGTCGTCCGTGGAAATTCCGATTTCTTCCAAAGTGACCGGAAGATGGATACTTGCGAGGAATTTTTTGATTGCTTCGATCTCTTCCTGCGGAACCCCGTTGACTCCCAGCTGAAGGGGGATTCCCAGGCCGACCAGCTCTCCGTGCAGATACTGACGGCGGACCTCCTTGTACATACAGCAGACCGCGTCGTAAAAGTTATGGGCAAGGGCCAGCTGCTTGCCGCCGGTGGAAAGGTTGGAAACCAGTCCGGTAAGCATGATGTTGCAGCAAACGATGTCCTCCACCAGATCGCAGTGTTCTCCGTTTACAAAGGCTTCATAGGCCTTCTGCGCCTTTTCCAGATAGTTGTCGTAGGTGTATTTCGCAACGACCGTCGCGGCGTCGGTATTGGCGCGGTTGTTGGCGGTTCCCAGCCGGATCATGGTAAACATGATTTCCGGATTCTTCGCCATCGCATCCGCGATGCCGGAGGCGAAATAGCGCGGCGGGCAGTCGTCCTGGACGATCTCCAGATCGACAATGACCGCACTGACCTCGTGATGCATAAACCGGCTTCCGTTGACCGACCCGTTTTCATTGTAAGCGACATAAAGGACGGCGTAGGAGGCGCAGGTGGCGGAGGAAGTGGGGACCGTAATGATCTTCACGTCCGTCAGGTCGCTGGCGGCTTTTGCAATGTCTATGGTTTTGCCGCCGCCCACACCGATGATCACGTCAGCGCCGCTCTCGCGGACCTCCTGAGCGATCTGTTCAAAGCTTGCATCCACTGCCGGCTCGTCAAATGCCCTTACTGCATAGTCCACCCCGGCCTGCTGCAGCTTCATTCCCATTTTCTTCATTACTTTGGCCAGTGTGGTTTCATCGCCTAATATGTAGGCTTTCCGACCGATGGACGAAGCTTCGGAGCCGATTTCGTCCAAAGCGCCGTAATACTGTATGTACCGCCCCGCACCAAGTTGGATCGCTTCCCGATTATTCATAAATCCGTACTCCTTCTGTATTGTAACATTGTTCGTTGAGCATACTGACTGATATCAGACAATCTATGATTGTAAAAATAATACCATCAATATCGGGAAATTACAACCCTTTTGTAAAAACAGGATGGATAAAATTCGGATTTATTTGTTGAAAGCCTCGGGTGCGATCTGTGTATCGTCCTGCCCCTGCACCAGCAGAGACATGTCTTCCAGCGCGATCAGGATGTGCGCTTCCATTGCTTCGGAGGCTTCGGCGGGATCGTGCCTGACCAGCGCCTGGATGATATCCTGGTGAGGCTTCACGGCATGCGTGCGGTTTTCCGGAATGGAGTACGAGTGGGCGCGATAGGACCTGAGCGCATCGGAAATCTGCGCGTTAATGGTCATAAACAGCGGGTTGTGCGACCCCTTCGCGATACCGGCGTGAAAATATTCGTCGTACATAATGATCTGGTTGATCTGCCCGGTATGAATGGCCTGCACAAAATTCTCGTGGATTTCCATCAGGCTGGCCAGCTCGTTGTCCGTCATGTTTGTGGCGCAGAGCTTCGCCATCATCTGCTCCACCGCGAGGCGTACTTCCATGATGTCCGCAATTTTATAATTGTTCACGGAAAACCAGTTCTTCGCAATGCTGGCCGTAATGTCGCGCGGCTGGGCGACAAACGCGCCTCTTCCGTGCTGAATATCCACATACCCCATCGCCTGCAGAATGCGAAGGGCTTCGCGAATGGTGGAACGGCCCACCTGAAGCTGCTGGCTCAGTCCATTTTCGGAAGGAAGCTTATCCCCGGAAGAATAGTTCCCGGTAATAATATATTCTTTAATGGCCTCGACCACTTTGTCCGTGATGGAAACCTTTGTGATTGGCTGCATACAGCAGAACACCCCTCTCAATATACAGGAAACGTATCGTTAAAAATAATTATAAAATGTTTGAAAGAAAAAAGCAACTAAGAACTTCATAATTTAAACCCAAATCCGCAGTTTTTGTCAGATCTCCTTACAGATCATTTTTAAATATTGCACATAAAAAAATTAAAAGATTAAAAATAAATATATAATTAACTTAAAAACACTATTGACAGATGGAATTTACTCTCGTATAATTTACGTATGTTATCAGACAATCATATGATTTTATGATCTTACAAATCGGCGTGAAGGTCTTCGCGTATCCCATTCAGTATTATTTTAGGAGGAGAAAAAAACAATGAAAAAGGTCGAAACTATGAGTGCACACGGCGCAACCACTATCAGCAAAAGTTGGTTCAGGAAGATCACGGCTTTGGTAATGGCATTATGTTTGACATTTTCCTATGGGTGCGCGGGCAATTCACAGTCGTCGGACGCTTCCGGCAGTCCGAGCACGGCAAATTCCGCTGCAGAGCAGAAGTTTGACGGCAAAATCACCATCGGCGTTTCCGCAGGTATTACCGGAAGCATCCCGATGGCCGGCGAAAGAACACTGCAGGGTGTAAAAATGGCAGTTGAGGAAATCAACGCCAAGGGCGGCGTGCTGGGCAAGGAACTGGTGATTGAAGTCGCGGACGACCAGTCCAATCAGAGCGTCGTTATCAACGCAGTCAACAAATTGGCCAGCAACCCCGACGTAGTCGCCATTATCGGGCCCCACCTGAGCGGCAGCGTCATGGCGGCCAGCGACACTTTGAAAAAAGCAAAGGTTCCGTTCCTGTCACAGGGAACCAGCCCGAAGCTGAGGAAGATCGGCAACGAGTATCTGTTTAAAATCAGACCCTGCGACGCGATTTCCGCGGAAGTCGCCGCCAAATACGCGGTGGAGGATCTGGGCGCCAAGAAGGTCGGCATCTCCTACAACAATAACGACTTCGGCGTTGGCGGCAAGGGTGTTATCGAAGAATACCTTACCAAGGTCGGCGTCCCCTTTGTTTCCGAAGGACACAACTCCGGCGACAAGGACCTGACCGGTCAGATCATGAAGCTGAAAAACGAAAATGTCGACGCCGTGATTTCCTGGACGGACGACGCGGAATCCGCACTGACAGCGCGTCAGTTCTATGAGCTTAACCTGAACAAGCCTGTCATCACCTCCACCGCCACCTCCACACAGCAGGTTCTTGACCTGATCGATGAAAAGGCCGTCGAAGGTTTCTACAGCGTATGCGATTTCGTAATTACCGACCCGTCCGCAGAAGTACAGGACTTTGCAAAACGCTTTAAAGAGAAATACGGGATTGCCCCGGACCAGTACGCGGGCAACAACTACAGCGTCACTTACCTGCTTGCGGACGCGATCACCCGCGCCGGAAAAGCCGACAGGGAAGCCATCCGCGAAGCTCTGGCCAGCACCAAAGGCGTTTCGGGATTATCCGGTACATATACAAACGACAGCAACAACGAGCTGATCCATGAGTGCAAGCTGGTTCAGATCAAGAGCAAGGTTCCTCAGGTTATCAAGACGATTTCTGTTGACGTAAAGTAAGTGCACTTCCCGCCTGTTGTTGCATCTTGCGCCGCAGCAACAGGCGGCTTTTTTATGACAATATGGAAAGAAGATGAAAAAACAATGCTGGAAAGCGTCTTGCAATTAATCGTCAGCGGCATTGCCATGGGCTTTATCTACGCCCTGGTCGGCATTGAATACACTCTGGTGTGGAATTCAACCGGTCTTTTGAATTTCAGCCATGACAAATTCATTATGCTGAGCGCCTATATCTTTGCGGGTACCTTCGTAATCAGAATGGGCCTTCCCCCCGCGATCGGAGTCATCGCATCCCTTCTGGTGATGTTTCTTTTCGGCGTGCTGGTGGCGGTCGGGATCTTCAATCCCCTGCGCAGCATGGCCTCCCCTATTTTCGCCGTTATGGGCACCGTGGTGCTTGGACGGATTCTCTCGGAAATGGTGCGCCTGATCTGGGGGCCCATTCCCTTCACCCTTCCGAATTATCTGACGGGGACCTATCAGGTCGGAAATATCGTGATCGGCCGCGTCAATATCTGGATTATCGTCATATCCTCTCTGCTGGTCGCCGCACTGCAGATCTTTTTCAAGACGACCAAAACGGGAAAGGCCATGCGGTGCGTGCAGCAGAACAAAAAAGCCGCCACGCTGATGGGAATTGACGTCAGCAGAAACATCGTGTTCACCATCGTGCTCAGTTCCCTGGTTTGTACGGTCATCGGCATGCTGGTCATCCCACTATTCACAGTGGATACCGCCATGGCGAATATGATCGGGCTCAAGGGCTTTTCCTCCGGCGTCATCGGCGGCTTCGGCTACCTGCCCGGCGTCATCGCGGGCGGCGTTTTCCTCGGCGTGCTGGAAAATTTCAGCACCCTTGTGCTTCCTGCCGTTTATAAGGACTGTGTCGGATTCGTGCTCATGATCATCTTCCTGCTGGTCCGTCCGTCCGGCATCTTGGGACACCGGAAAAACCTGCGTTAGAAAGGAGAATGCCGGATATGAAAAAAGTTAAAATTGCACTGATGGCTCTGGTTCTCGTTTTGCTGATTGCATTCCCTCTGTTTGACAGCAATCTTTATCACCAGCAGCTGATGAACCAGGTGTTTGTCAATATCATAGTGGTCATGGGCCTGAACTTTATTACCGGCCTGACCGGCCAGATGAATCTGGGCACGGCGGGCATTTTCGCGCTGGGCGCCTACGGCTCCGCGCTGATGTGCACCAAGCTGGGCACCCCGGTCTGGCTCGGCTTCCCGATTGCCATTGTGATCGGCTTCCTGATCGGAAGAGGGCTCGGCTACCCCAGCCTGCGTGTGAAGGGCGTCTATCTGTCGCTGACCACGATCGGCTTCAGCGAGGTCGTCAGGCTGATTCTCACCAACGCCATCGATTTTACGGGAGGCTCCCAGGGCGTCCAGAACATTCCTTTCCTGAATCTGTTCGGGTTTGAATTCAACACGCCGTTCAAAATCTACTATCTCTATTTCGCGCTCACAATCATCATGGCCATCGCGGCGGCGAGAATCGTCTCCTCCAAATGGGGAAGGGTCTTCAAAGCCATCCGCGACAACAGCGACGCGGTGGAGGCGTGCGGAATCGACGTCGCGAACCTGAAAATCCTGGCCTTTACAATGGCGGCCGTTTACGGCTGCATCGGCGGTTTCCTGTATACCCACATGATGGGCTACATCAACCCGACGGCGTTCAATCAGGACCTGTCGGTAAACTACCTTGTTATGATGATGATCGGCGGTATCGGCTCCGTAGCGGGAAACGTACTGGGCGCCGTCATGGTAACCCTTTTACCGGAAATCCTGCGCTTTATGCAGAATTACTACTGGCTGATTTTCAGTATTATCACGCTGATTTTCGCAGTGTTCCTGCCGTACGGCATTGTGTCCCTTTTCAAGAAATCGGAAAGGCAGGAAAGGCATTTCGATATATTCCATTCCATTAAGAAAGCCCGGGAAATATGGGGAGGAAGGATCGCCAAATGAAGACAATATTAAGAACTGAAAATGTTGTAAAAAACTTTTCCGGGCTGGTCGCGGTACGCGATTTGTCCTTCGAAATGGCTGAACGGAACATCCACGCGCTGATTGGGCCGAACGGGTCCGGGAAAACCACGACCATCAACATGATTACCGGCGCTTTTCCGGTAACGAGCGGCCGGATTTTCTACGGGGATACCGAAATCAGCGGAATGCCCACTTATCAGATCGCCCGGCTGGGGATCGGAAGGACGTTCCAGAACCTGAAGCTGTTCCATTCCATGACGGTGATGGAAAACCTGATGGTAGGCGGCCACCAGATGATGCCCGCCGGCATTTTCCGCTTTCTGGTGGACCCCGCCAAAAGCAGGCAGGAAGAAAAGCAGGTGGAGGAAAAGGCAAAGCAGGTTCTGGATTTTATCGGTATGTACGACCTGAAGGACGAAAAAGTCTCGTCGCTGCCGTACGGACGCCAGAAGATGACCGAGCTGGGCCGCGCGCTGATGATGGACCCCAAGCTGCTTTTCCTTGACGAGCCCGCGGCCGGACTGAACCCTTCCGAGCGTGTGGAGTTCGTCAATATCATGCTGAAGACCTTCGACCTTGGGATCGACCTGTTCCTGATTGAACACAACATGGATGTCGTCATGAACATTTGCAGCCGGATCACCGTTCTGAACTTCGGTGCAAAAATCGCAGAGGGTACGCCGGATGAAATTAAGAACAACGAGGAAGTCATCAAGGCATATCTGGGCAACAGATACCAGGCCGAGAAAGCCTAAAGGAGGAGGTTGAACCGTGCTAAAGATTAATAAGATTGACGTATTCTACGGAAAAGTGCAAGCCCTCTTCGACGTTTCCATGGAGATCAACGACAAAGAGATCGTGTCCATTATCGGCGCCAACGGCGCGGGAAAGTCCACGCTGATGAAAGCGATTGCCGGGCTGAATAAAGCAAGCAGCGGCACCATCGAATTCATGGGCGAAGAGATCGGCAATGTCCGCGCCCACAAGATCGTTCACAGGGGAATCGTCTATGTGCCGGAAGGCCGCGAGGTATTTCCCGAAATGTCCGTGCTTGAAAATCTGGAAATGGGTGCATTTAACAGGAAGTTCTCCAAAGCGGAGCTGAACAAAAACATCGAGGAATCCTACGCCCTCTTCCCCCGGCTGAAGGAACGCTCCAAGCAGCTGGCGGGCACCCTCAGCGGCGGCGAGCAGCAGATGCTTGCCATTTGCAGAGGAATGATGTCCGACCCGAAGCTCATTATGTTCGACGAGCCTTCTCTGGGTCTTGCACCGGTTACCGTCAGCGAAATGTTCGACGCGATCGTAAAAATCCACGAGGTCCGCAAAATCCCCGTCATCATCGTAGAACAAAACGCATTTATGGCCATGTCCATTTCCGACAGGACCTATGTCATGGAAGTGGGCCACATGGTGCAGTGCGGAAACAGCCAGGAACTGCTGAACAGCCCGACAATCAAAAAAGCGTATCTTGGCGGATAAAGGAAAGATGGTGCATTATGAAACTGATCCGTTACCAGTTTGAAGAAAAAATGGAATTCGGAAGTCTGGAAGAACAGACCGTCCGCCGCCTGAAGGGCGATATCGGGAGCGGCTTTTCCGAAACCGGGGAAACGGTCCCGCTTTGCCGGGTCCGGCTTTTAAGCCCGGTCATGCCCGGAAAGGCGGTCTGCATCGGGCTGAACTACAAGGACCACATTGCGGAATCCGGGGCAAAAACGCCGGAATCGCCGGTCGTATTCCTGAAACCGAGCACAGCGGTGATCGCTCCGCAGCAGGAAATCGAGTATCCCGCCATTTCCTCCCACGTGGATTACGAAGGCGAGCTGGCAATCGTGATCGGGAAAAGGGCCAAACAGGTCGAAAGGGAAAACGCGGCGGAATACATATTGGGATACACCTGCGCAAATGACGTCAGCGCGCGCGACTATCAGCCGGCGGACGGGCAGTGGACCATCGCAAAAGGGTTTGATACCTTTCTGCCGCTGGGCCCCTGCATCCAGACGCAGGCCGACCCCGTAAATCTGGAAATACGAACCTATCTGAACGGCCGGCTGGTCCAGCACTCCAACACGTCCCAGCTGCTGTTCCAGCCTTACGAGCTCGTCAGCTACCTTTCGCAGGTCATGACTCTGGAACCGGGGGACGTCATTCTGACCGGAACCCCTTCCGGCGTAGGGCCCATTCATCCCGGCGACGCGGTGGATGTGGAAATCGAACAGATCGGACGGCTGACCAACACAGTGAGAGCCGCCCAAATACGATCGAGGGAAGCTTTGCAGTAAAGGGAGTGAGGATATGAAACCAATTCATAAGGTGTCTGTGACTGACCAGACAGTAGAAAAACTGAAAGAGCTGATCCAGACCGAAGGCTATCAGATCGGCGACCGGCTGCCGACACAGGCGGAAATCGGCCTGATTCTGAACATCGGCCGCTCTGCGGTCCGGGAGGCGATCCGCGTGCTGGAAGCGGAAGGGGTCGTAGAGGTACTGTGCGGCAAAGGCGTGTTCATCATCAATCCCGTCGGCAATGAAAAGCAGAACGCCGAGGATTGGTATGAGCAGAATAAAACGAGAATCACCGACTTTGTCAACGTGAGAGGCGCAATGGAGCCGCTGGCGATCAAGCTGGCGATGGAACGGGCGACTCCCGCGGACATGGAAAAGATACACGAGAAGCTGTTGGCGTTCGAGCAGGCGGTGGAATCGGGCGACCCAAGCGTCATGGAAACAACCGATTATGAATTTCACAAGGCAATTCTGGAGACGAGCCGGAACCAGTTTATCCTGAACATCATGGACAATATCAACTGGCTGCAGCGGGAGCTGCGCTGCGAGTCCTTCAAAAGCCACAGGGAAGGCCTGAACGCGCAGGAAGGACACCGCAAAATGTACGACGCAATGGTAACCAATCAGATGGAAGCCGCTGTGGAAGAGATGAGAGTCCACGTTGCCAATTCACGCATCAATTATCTGAAAATGCTGAAGAATCTGCAGCCCGAAAGTATGAAAAAAACGCTGTGACAGAAAAGCCTTATACAGATTGAACTCATCCGGCTTTCGGCAGAAGGCCGGATGAAATAAAAAGGAGAGTTTCGCAATGAAAAAGGAAATACAGGATATTGCCCCCGGCCTGATCGGGGGCGTAGACGTCCAGATGCCCGGGGCCGCACAGGTTTACCGGGAAAACTGGTTTGAGTGGAGAGCAACGACCCTGCGCGCCGGCATGAAGCAGAGCACACTGGCGGGCGGCGTGCTGAACATCTGGAAGCATACGCCGGTTTTTGCAGAGCTGGAGTACCATGAGGACTGCGAAATGTTCTATTTTGTGCAGGGGACCGCCATTATGCCGTTTGCGGACATAAAGGACGGAAAGATCGATATGGACAGCGTCCAGCTCGTCAGAGTTCCCGCCGGCACGCAAATCGTCATCCAACCCGGCAAGGCCCATTTTGTCGCCGTGGCGCAGGACGACACGCCGGTTACGATCATTGTGGCCAGCCCCGTAATGGACGCCCCCCGCCTCAGCCCCGCGGAGCCGCTGGAGGGGATTCTCGAAATCTGAAAGCTCCAATCATTCATGACATAAATTGAAGTCATAAACTCTTCCAGGCAAATAAGGAATGACCCCCAAAGCGGACAGACAGCCACTGTCCGCAGAGGGGGTCATTTCTTTGCCGCCGGAGCGGTTATTTTTCAGCCTCCGCCAGATAATACGATATCCTGTTTTGCCCGCCCTGCTCGGTTCTTTCGATGGAATCAATGACAATGTTCCGGAATCCGGCTTCCGACCAGAGAGTCTGAATCTCCTGCTCCCCGAAAAAATGGACCGTGCCCCTGTGGGCCAGATTCCCCACGGTAATTTCGCGGTAAGTATTTTCTTCCAGTCTCTCCCCTGTGCCGTAGCCGGTCATTCCCGTCTTGAACAGGCCGGTGGAGAAGAATTTGCCGCCCGGCTTCAGCACACGGAAGCATTCCTGTAAAATCCTTTTTATGTTTTGGACCGTATTGCCGTTGATCATTGCCGAGTCCACCAAACCGTCGAAAAAGTGATCGGAATAGGGCATACCGGCGGCATCGCTGACGCAGATACGGGCGCGCAGTCCCTCCTCCCGCATTCTTTCCCTGGCTTTGCGGACAGCCGTTTCCGAACCGTCAAAAGCGTAAACGTCAAAGCCCTCTCTGGCCATGTACCAGGTGACGGCCCCCGTTCCGCAGCCGACATCCAGCAGTTTTATCCGAGCCCGGTCGCCTTTGTAAAAATTCCTCGCGACAAAGCGGATGACTTCTTCGCCGGGGTACCTGCCCCATTCCTGATTTTGAAAAATCTCTTCCCATGCCGGGTCAAAGCTGTCCATTTCCGTTCCCCCTATCGTCGAAATCATCTTGCGGTTCCCTACAAAAAGCCCGCCGCATACTATACTATTAGCTTAGTGTCATGTACCCTGAAACACGGGCGGCAGGAATTAAGCGGGATATTTTCTGCCCAACCGCTTGGAAAGCCCAAGCCCCTGCCCTGTCCCGCAGTCGTTGACACGGGATACTGCCCGAAAATGGGAAATTGACACTGAAAAAAGAAAGAAGGATATCAATGGCATTACAGTTATTCAAACTGGTTATGGCCGGTGCAACCGAAACGGTGCCGACACAGTCAAGGTATTTTGGAACAACCTCCGCGGATATCACCATTACCTCCACTGTTTCCTACACCATAGCGCCTGACAGTCTGGTAGATGACGACGGCGCCACGGTAGCAGAGATAACGACCGCGACCGATAACAACGGTTTCTATATGTTGTTCATCAACGGCACACTGACGCAGTCCGGTATGTACACCGTCGATTCTGCGGCCGGCATTACCATCGGCAACGCCGCGCTCACCGCACCGGTCACTATTCTGGCCAGTTCCCCCATTACTTTGGGTGTAACCAACTTCGCACCGGTCACTTCCATCACCGGATAAACGGAGTAGAAAGCCGCTTTCGCAGGCACGAAAAGGATGCGCTTTACCGCGCATCCTTTTCGTTATCCGCTCCATTGCGTATCTCTTTCCTCTCTCTGGATATCCGTTCGCTGTACGGGTATTTCTGGCGTCCTTCCTCCAGCCTGCACAAAACATAGCTTCTGCATATCCGGTCGAGCAGCAGAATCAGCTCCGCCGTTTTCCCCTGCTGATCCAGCAGGGCTGCGGCTTCCGTTTCCTTTCCTTCCAGCCACAGAATCCCGACCCTGTAGGCGAACGCGGCGGGGTAACTCTTTTCCCCCACAGCCGTCTGGGAAAAGAAGGCATAGGACTGCTCAAACAGGCAGCTCTGGAAATGGATCAACCCGTAAACGAAGTAGACAAACTCCTCCCGGTGGCAGAACCATTCTCCTTCCGGCACCCATTCCGTCTGTTCCAGAAAGTCACGGAAGCCATCCGGCGCTTCTTTAAACAGCGCCTTCACCTTTTTCTGTGCGTATTCGTTCAGGAAATCCCATTGCAGCGCCCGCAGATAAGCGCACAGGGCCATTTCCTTTTTCCTTTGTCTTTCATAAAAATCCCCAATACGATTCTGTATCTCCCCGTTTGCAAGGTTTGCATCATCCTCACCGGCAGCGCCTTCGCCCGCTTCCGCCCCCGGATTCAGGCTGTGATAAAGCCGTAACAGCGCATCGTCCGGCCGACCCGATGCGGGGAAAGCTTCTTCCTCTTTGTTCTCCTGCGCCCCTCCCCGCAAACCGCGTATCCATTTTCCCAGCTTCTCCGTAAAGAATCTGGCCCACAGCACATATTCCAAATCCCCTATGGACTGCGGTTTGCCCAGCTGCATCACCCTTTTCGCCGTCTCCAGAAGGCCGTCGGACAGCAGCTGCTCTATGATCCGTCGCTTGAACGCGACCTGCTGTTCTTCACCGGAGATATGCCCAAAAATCGTCCGGAGCATTGGGAACCGGTCATGCCGCGCCCATTCCTGCGCAAGGCTCACCACGCCTTCCCCGTCCTCCGACGCAAGCAAAAGCGGCAGAAGAGCCGACGCTTTTTCCTGCCGGCCCAGCCAGAGAAGATGGTTGTGAAGCTGGACCGCCGTTTCAGCCTCCGGCTGCCCGAGCGTTCGGGTCCCCGTCTGCCTTCCGGTAAACAGGTCCTGAATCAGCCGGAACAGGGACTTTAACGGCGCGTCGATCTCCTGTACGCCGTCCATTTCCAGAAGCAGCCGCTGTGCCTGCGGCCAATCGTCGCGAAACCAGCAGTTTTCTATTCGCTGCAGCAAAAGCTGGCTGTAAAAAGAGCTGCCCCGGTCGATGGCCGAAAAATTCTCCACAGCGTCCCCCAGCATCAGGCTGCAGGAAAGGCGGATGCTTTCCGTCTGCTCCCCTTTTCCCAGGAACGATTCCAGGCATCCCAGATTTTCCAGAATTTTCGGATACTCCCGCTGCTGGAAAAGGATATCCGTCAGTATCATCAGCCGCTGCGGATTTTTTTGCCGTACGGACTGTGCCCACAGGTTTTCCATTATTTCCGGCAATCCGGTCTTTTGGGCCAGCCGCCCGATGGAATACAGAAGGCTGTCATCCGCACCGTCCTGCTCACAGGCCCTGCAGTAACAGCGCAGCGCCCGACGGTCGTTGCACAGCCGCTCATGGAGCTCCCCCAGCGTTTCGAACAGAACGGCGCTGCCGATCTCCGGCCCCGGCGCGCAGGTATCGGGCTTCTCCCTGATTTTGATGCAGTCATTCAAATCCTGAAACGCTTCCCCATACCGTTCCCGCTGTTTGTGCAGTTCCGCGCGCAGGATCAAAAAATCCGAGTAAAAGGGGAAGCTTTCAACACCCTCATTCAATATTTCCAGCGCTTCCTCATACCGCTGCAGGCAAAGATAAGCCCAGCCCAGGCATTTCAACAAATGGGGGGCGAAGAGCTCTCCAAAGCTCGCACCGGCGTACGCCGCCTGTAAATACGGAAGACTTTCCCCGTACTGCCGGCGGTTCAGAAGCTCGATGCCGACCAGATACTGTACATAGCCGTCCTGCGGATGCTCCTCCAAATCCTTCGGAAGGAGAGGGACCCGCATATCGAGTTCCCGGGAAAGCACGGAATCATCCCTGTGTACAACCGTAACGGGAGCCAGTTCCAGCGCGCCGAGCAGCTCATCCGGAATGCGCTCGAACGACCGGTACCGGAAGCGGTATTTCCCGCGGTTCCGAAACAAGCGGAGCGACTGTACGGGGGAAGAAACGGAATGCTCCTCCGAGGGATTGTTTACATGAAACAGATACCCTTCCACGTTCGGATTGTCCAGAAGCGGAAGGATTCTTTCCACATGCTCTTCTCGGATCTTTTCGCCCGGCTGCAGGAACAGGACCCATCTTCCGTTTGCGTGATCGAGGCAGAGATTTTTCGCTTCGCTGCAGCTGTCCCCCCATTTCATCTGATAAACCCTCGCGCCGAGCTTTTGGGCAAGCGCGGCCGTCCCGTCGCGGGAACCGAGATCGACGACAATGGTTTCATCGGCGATCCCCTGCAGCTCTCCAAAGCACGCGGAAAGGAATTCCTCATCGTCTTTTGTAACCATGCAAAGGCTCAGCCGTTTTCCTTCCTCCATGATCAAGACGCTCCTTTCTGCGCTTCCCGGAGCAGCTCATATGTCCGGGCCGCCGAATCGTACTCGCCAAGCTGATAGAAGGAATCCCCCATCTTTTCGATCGCCTCTTCATCATGAGGGCAAAGCGCAAGATACACCCCATAGACGGCGGCGGCTTCCTTCCACCGGAACCGGGTACCCAGCAGGACTGCGTAATTATAAAGGATATCCTGATCGGACGGATCCAGCTCATATGCCTTTTTCAAATACCTTCCGGCATTTTCCCAATCCTCCATCTGATAGAGCAGCACCCCGATCCCGTTGAGGAGCCGGGGATTTTCCGGGTCCTTCAGGAAAAGGCCGAGTTTCCGCCGCAGGTCATTCAGGCTGTTCATTTTCCGCCCCCTCCGTTTCGTTTTTCAGTTCATCCAGCACCCTGTTCAGTTCCTCCACAGCATTTTCCAGATGGACCGAGATACTCTGGCAGACAACCTGCAGATGGCTGAAAAAATTATACTGCAGCTTGAAAACCTCTGTGATCTTTTCCGGCGTATCCGGCGGTCCCAGCCGGTTCATCAGATAATAATAGACAAAGAAAACCTGCTGCAGGAAGCAGCGGTACATAGCGTCCGAAAGAAAGAGCTGATACCGCTCCCAATTTTTCCGGTATGTCCGGTCAAGCAGTACGCGGTATTTTTCGCTGTCCTCCCCTTCGTTCAGCCGAACCATCCTTTTGCAGTCCAGCCGGGCCCCGACCGCCTCTTGGACCAGATTTCCGTACAGGCCCGCATAGGTTTCCACTGCCGTGATAAACTGCGCAAGACGCTCCCGCCTTTCGGGGAGAGACAGTTTTTCCTTATTCTCCAAAATTGATTCATTCACACGGCAGGGAATGGGCTGCGTGCAGTATTCCTGAATCACCTGGCTCAGCTTTTCGCAGGTAGTTCCCTCTATTTTGGCCCCGCCCTCCGTGGCGTTGAGAAAGCGGATTTCCGGATGGGCGGCGATTTTTATTTCCAGCCCCAGTTTGAAATCCGACCACAGCCAGTTGGAGGGAAGCTTCCTGCCGTTGTTTCCCTCCACATAGACGACGGGCAGCGCCTGTAAGATTTCCTTCGCTTTCTTCCCCTTCTCCTCATTGTAGGCCGCACCCTTGCTGTGGGTAGCGCCCCTGGGGCCGTAGGCAAAATCCTGCCCCACGAACACAATGGGGTTCGCGCCCAGATACGCGGCGAGCTCCAAAGCAAGGTGGGACACATTGGCGCCCGCTTCCAGCCCGCTTTCGTCCCCAAGGTGCCGGTTGAACCAGTCGTTTAAAGCCTCTCTTTTACGGAACACGGGAATCCGGGGGCCGGGGAAGGAGGGAAAAACCCTTTGATCGACCAGCGCGAGGCAGATCAGGGCCATGTCCTTTGGGTAATCCCTGTTTTCAAAGTGATAGGTATAGGTTTCCGGAGTGCGCTCAATGATGGTCAGGATATCCGGTTCAATGTGATTTTTGATCAGAGGGACAATGGCGGACTCCACCGAGATGACCAGCCCTTTTCCCTGAATCTTTTTCAGCTGCCTCATATTTTTATCCAGCGACGGACCGTTGGCGACAATGAACGCGGGAACATTTTTGTACCGATCCTTCAGACAGCTTAAATACGGGCTGCGCAGCACTTCCCCGACATTTCCCAGCAGATTGCAGAACCCGATCAGATTGTCCATATGGTCGTTTCCCGTATAGAATGTAAACAGGGACAGCCTCGCATAGACATACCTGTGGATTTTCAGATACTGCTCCCTGAAATTCCGCCTTGCGGCAAGGGTAAAGGCAAGGGTGGGATAAGTACAGCTGTAAAAAGCAATGCTGAGGAACAGCTGGTCGAAGGCCTTGGCGAAATGCCCGCTGTCACCGATGAACATCATGATTTTGCGCGTCTCGATGATCGGCGTCAGGTCAAAATAATACAGCATCGCTTTAAAAAGGCACAAGTCTTCCTCGAACAGGATCACCAGCGTATCGGGCTTTTTTTGCGCGAACACCTCAAACAGCGGATAGCCGAAGCCGCTGCCGTAAAGGAAAATGCATCCCGTTTCGCGCTCCCGGATGGGTGCGTACCACTGCCGCGCTTCCTCAGCGGGCCGCGCGCCCGTGATCCGGAAGCTTTTCTCCCCCTGATGATACCGGCAGACGGGGAGTCCCTCCCCGTTATAGCGAACCTCTATTTTCCGCCACAGCTCTTCTTCCTCTATTTTCGCCAGGGAGTCCTGTATCCACGGAGCCAGGAGCCGCAGGTTTTTCTCATACATCTCCCTTGTTTTATCCTTTGGGGCTATCGTCATTTTCCGTCACACCCCCAATCCATTTCTCAGCCAGCGGATAAACCGCGAATTCCAGCACGTCGGTCAGGGCGGTCACATCCTGTCCGCGCAGATACGCGGGCAGCTCTTTCAGTGCCTCCAGCATTTCCTCAAGTTCTATTTCGGGTTCTCCCACACATTGTAAATAATCGAGGATGCTCTCCAGGTCATCCAGGCTGTTCAGGAATTCGTCAAGCCCGGAGTGGTCCTCTCCTCTTCTGAAATGCCCGACGGAGGAACGCAGGGATTCCCGGAAGCGGTCGTTTCGCTCACGGAGCCGGGTCGATTCATTCATGGCCGGCATCTCCTTTGTAAATCAATTCTTTCCATGCGGATTGCTGGTATGTTTCCAGATTGTTCAGGGTAAAAGAGACCGTCCCCCGCATTTTGGCGTCGAAATCATCAGCCATTTTCTGTTCCTCCTCCATTTCCTCCTCTGTCAGAAAGACCTCCCGCAGCAAAACGGACTGCTTCCGTATTTCAGCCAGCAGCCGCTTCATTTCCGTAATCTGAAACGCTTGCCGAAATATGTCCGCAGCCCGTTTGCGCAGTTCCTCCGTATAAAGCTCACAGCCATCGTGAAAATTTTCCCTGATTCTCATATGCTCCCTCCCCGTTGTTTCCGTAACCGGGGGCGTCCCTTCGCGGCCCGGCCGCGCTTCACCGGAACACCCCGGGAAAATCCAGACTTGCCTGATGAAAATCCTCCGGCTTTCCAATATCGATCCAATATTCCCGAATCGGGAAGATGCAGACCGGTTCCTTGTTTTTCAGCATATTTTCCAGCAGACGGTTCATGTCAAAATAGGAGTTCGGAATATCGCTCAAAACATCCGGATTCAGCACATAAATCCCCGCGTTGATAAAGCTGGCGTAAACGGGCTTTTCGTCAAACCCGATCAGCGTGTCTTTATTGACTTTTACCACCCCGTACGGGACCTGAAAATCATAAGTAGTCACAGCAACGGTTGCCCGCGCCTGACGGCTCAGGTGAAAATTGAGCAGCTGCTCAAAGCTCAGCTTTGTCAGGATATCCCCGTTAATGACAATGACCGGTCGGTCTGTTTTTACCGGAAACAGGCTCAAAGAACCTGCCGTTCCCATCACGTCCTTCTCCATAATATACCGGATCTCCGCGCCCCATTTGGAGCCGTCGCCGAAATAATCCCGGATCTGTTCCGACAGGTAGTTGACCGAAAAGCAGAATTGATAAAATCCCTGCTTGATAAACTGGTTTAAAATCGTTTCCAATACGGGTTTGCCGCCGATTTTCAGCATCGGTTTCGGGCAGCCGTCCGTCAGCGGGCTGAGCCGTTTCCCCTCTCCCCCCGCCATGATCACGACCCAGTTGTCGTTTCTGGACAGCTGGATCAGGTCGTCGATCCACTCGACTCCCGTTACGCGGCCCGCGCCGTCCACCACGGGAAGATGCCGGAGCTTATTGACTTTCAGAATATTTAGGATGCTCGTTTGATCCTTCATTTCGGGAATCGTAACCGGATGGGGGTTCATGATGTCTTCCACCGGACAGCTCAGCGGAATGCCCTTCAGGATTCCCCGGCGGACGTCCCCGTCCGTAACCGTACCCAGCAATTTTCCGTCCCGGTCCGTTACCACGGCGATCTGCTGGGAGCTCGCATCAATGATTTCAATGGCTTTCTGAATTTTTGTATCCGGTGATATCAGGATTTTTTCCCAGTCGTTCATGGCGTGCCCCTGTTCCATGCAGTATTTTTAATAAACGGTTGTTCATTATATGCCGGAATCTCTGTTCCGGCTCCGTCCGGGCCCGCCGTCAGCTCCTGCGCCGCCTTACATTCTGCTGACATAGTCGTACAGCTCTTTGAATTCCTCCTGAAAGAAATAGCATGCCAGTATTTCCAGAAGATTGAAATCGTCCTCGCAGTCAAGGTCCAGCACCGCGGTGTCCCGCATCAGGAAAATATCGAATTTGCCGTCAAGGGGGGACTGTTTCAGCTTGCTGTACAGGCTGTTTCTGCGGTAGCAGTAGATCGACGCATTCATATCGTAGACCTTCGGCGCCTGCTGCCGCGCCGTAAAGCCGCCGTCCAGCACCTTCCTCATTTCCCCATCCCTTTGTTCAACCATATTAAAATAGGGGTTTCTTCTGGAGGGGACTACGGAAAAGACGACATCCGTATCCGGATTTTTCACGGCTTTCTCCAGTGCCGATTCGATGTCCGCGGTCTTGCGCAAGGGCGACGTGATATCCAGATCCACGACATAATCGTACTGCCTGCCGAATTCCTGCTCCATCTCGTGAAGCGAGTGCCGGATGGCCGGAAGTTTTGGGGACGCATCCAGGGCAAGCTCCTCCGGTCTTTTGATGCAGATCGGGCCGTAAGGTTCGGCCATTTTCAAAAGCTGGTCGCTGTCGCTGTTGACACAGACGTCCACCGTATCAAAACGGTGCTTCCTTTTAAAAAGACAGGCCGCCGCTATGGAATAATCGATCAGCGGTTTCCCGAAAAAGAGCCGCATGTTTTTATTTGGAATTCCTTTGGAACCGGCTCTGCCGCAGATCGTAATCAGAATGTTCATGGGACCTCCTTTCCCAAAGCAATATTTAAAATTGCCTGACAGCGGCGAAGATTGCTGTACGGAATTCTGTCGCAAATATGATCGATAAAAAAGCGCATTTCCCTGAGATAGCTTTCATTTTCCTCTTCCTCAAAGCGAAGCTGTTCCCTGCCGTCCGTAAACGAAAGGGTATTTGACAGAAGGTTGCCGGTAATGGTGCCGTTTTCAGTAAAAATTTCTATTTCCCGCCTCGGCACCCTGCCGAAATAGTCCAGATGCACCTCGACCGCTTTATCCGGGTACCGGGCAAGGTAGACCGCCAGGTCCTCGCTGGAGATTTCAAGGCGCGAATATCTCCCCAAGACACTGGAAACCGTTTGCGGAAAGCCAAACAGGGCGACCAGATAATCCCACTCATGAATCAGGTCCAGCGCGACGCCGCCGCCCAGTTCCTTTCTGGCGCTGTACACCAGCCGGTAGTCGGCGCCCGGCCGCCAGTCCGGCAGATAGCTGGAACAGATGACCCGTACACTGTAAACCGGTTCCCCGGGTAAAATTTTCCCGAGCTTTTGAATCACGGGCGAAAACCGCAGCGGCCCCGCGACATAATACACGCCTTGGGGGTTCAGGTGCAGGGCTTCCAGCCGGTAATCCCCGCCGTCAAACAGCGGCTTTTCAATGAACAGATGCTTTGCCCTGCCCGCCATTGTCCGGATCGCGGCATAATGCAGGCTGGTGGGGTTGGTAATAAAGGCGATGTCATAATTGCTGCCGAGCTCCTCTTCGCCAAAAAGCTGCCCGGCAAGAAGCGCTTCCGTTTCCGTATCCAGCGCCGCGCCGGTTTTTCTCAGCGCGTAGATTTCCAATGGCAGGTTCCGCCCGCAGGCAACGGCGGTCAAATTCCGGAGGTGGCGTTTCCCTATGGAGCCCAGCCCGCAGAAACAGACCTTCAAGGCTCCCTCCCCTCGATTTTGTCGATCAGCCGCAGGGTTTTCCGGTCCTCCTCAAAGGTATACCGTTCCCTGTTTTTTCCGCCGGTTATTTTGTCGACAAATATCCTGAGTTCTTTCAGATAAGCGTTTTCCGTGATCGTCTCCGCATACTTTTCATCCCTGAGCACGTTGGAATCCGTTTCTATTCTTTCCGTCCTTTTTTCCTCTATATTGTATCGGTACAGGCTATCCGGCGTTCCATCCCAAGCAAGGTGCAGCTTTTCCGAATAGACAAGAAGGTTCCGTTCGGCTTTTCTGGAGACGACATCCACGATCCAGATTCCCTTGTTCCCGTTTTTATGTTCCAGCACAACGAAATAATTATCGGGGTACCCGAGCTCCAGCGAGGAGAGATGATCCTTGAAAACCGTAAGCCGCCTTATCTTCCCAAAGGTATGAAGAATCCACGGCAGTTCAATCGCAAAAATCTCCCGGCAAGCGTTGGTGCGCGGGTCGCTCACAAAAAAATCGCGGTAGTTTTCCCACGGATGCCAATCCGGCAGGTACTGGCCGACGTGGTACCGGTAATTCACTCTTTCCCTCTGCTTGAGAACACAGTCCCTGATCTTTTCGATCTCTCCGCGGTAAAGCAGGGTGGAGGACAAAAACAGTTTGACCCGGTGCTCTTCGGCAGCCTGTAAAATCTCCTCATACCGGTCTGAAAGCAGGTTGATTTCACTGAAAATGTGCAGCCCCTTTTCCACGCAGTCCAGAATGACGGCGCCGTGGCCGGCTGGGGGAGTACAGACCAAAGCGGCAAACGGTTTTTCCCGTTCGACCGCCGTGTCTGCATCCGCGTAAACGGGGATGCAGAAAAGCGCCTGTGCCTGTGCCCTTCTCTCTTCCCGGAGGTCGGCCCCGCATACCGCAATGCCGTCAAAGTGGTTTAAGAGCAGTCCAATCCGTCTTCTGCCCATGGATCCCAGACCAATCACCAGAAGCTTCATCGCAAATTTCCTTTCTGAACACCGGCCGTAAAATCCGCTCCCGCCTAAAACTCGATCCCTTCGTCTTCCTCAAAATCCCGAACGGCCCGTGCTCCCAGAACATCGTACCAGCGCATCGGGGAAATCCCCGTCCCCGGCCTTTTCGACGTAATATTGTCCGTCGTAAACACCTCGCCCTTGAAAATCTTTCGGGACGCGACGATGCTTTTTCTGACGACGCTGCGGTTTTCCCTTTCGGAATCCGTTACATGCTTTTCCCCGCTGCCGAGTGCCTGCTCGACATTGCGGATGTCCCTGACCATCCTGCAGAGTTCATCCGGCTCTATGCTCGCCCGGTGGTCGGGGCCCTCCATTCCGCGGCTCAGCGTAAAATGCTTTTCGATGACCCGGGCCCCGAGCGCCGCGGCGGCAATCGGAACCTCGATTCCCTGCGAATGGTCCGACAGGCCTACCGGCAGCCCCAGCTGTTCTTTCAGGGTCTGCATGGCGCGCAGGTTGACGTCCCGCATGGGCGTCGGATACTGCGTGTTGCAGTGCAGCACCGTAACGTCTTTTTTCGCGTTCTTTTGCAGGACGGAGACGGCGTCCCGGATTTCCCAGAGCTCGCTCATGCCGGTCGACAGAAAAACAGAGCCGGGCAGCCCGGCGACGGTTTCCAGCAGCGGCAGATTCGTGATTTCGCCCGAAGGGACCTTGAGGATTTTTATGCCCAGAGAGGATAAAAACCGGGCGCTTTCCGTGTCAAACGGAGTGGACAGGAACCCGATTCCCGCCGCGTCGCAGTGGTCCTTCAGCCGCCGGAAATCCTCAAAGGACAGCTCCAGCTTTCTGACCATGTCCAGCATGGACTCTTCCGGGCCGGTGGTCTCTTTCTGATACGCCGCTTTCTTTGCATATTTTGATATGATCGCTTCGCTTTTCCAGGTCTGGAATTTTACATAGTCCGCTCCGGCCTCCGCGGCAGCGTCAATCAGCCGGTAGGCCAGATCGATTCTGCCGTTATGGTTTACTCCCGCTTCCGCCACGATCAGTGTTTTTTTCATTTGCCCTTGCCCCCGTTACGCCCGGTACTGGATCAGTCGGCCGTTGTCCGGGCGGAAGTCTTTGTCCGAAGCCGCGCGGATATCCAGCAGCTCCCGATAGGCTTCTTCCCAAAAGATATTCCGCCCGATATAAAAATCCGCCAGGCCTTTTTTATGAAAGGATCTCTTGAATAGAAACAGACTGTCCTGCGGCTCCACACCGCCGCCGAGGTGAAACTGCCGGTATCCGTTTTCGGCCCCCCAGCACGCCGCCGTGTAAAGCAGCAGGTTGTTGGGCGACAGAGAAAGGGAGTCCCTCTGCGCCGCGGAAAGATGATAGTGCATCCGTCCGTTGCAGTACAGGATGATTGCGGAACAGATGGTTTCCTCATTCCGCACCGCGTAAAACAGGCGGCAGCAGTCAGCCGTATTGGCAAAAAAATCGTTGAAGAATTCCTCGCTGAAATAATAATAGCCGGCGGCGTTTCTTCTGTGCATGGTATCATAATACAGTCGGACAAAGGTCCGCCGCGCTTCCTCACTTTGGCCGTTTTCAATCCGGATATGATTTTTCAGCGCTTTACGGACAGCGCCCCGGCACCTCGATTCCAGATTGGCATTGATCACGGCCTGATCGGCGGTATCGATAAAAACGGTCTGCCTGTTTTTCCACAGCTCGCAGCTTCCCTCAAAAACCTTGTGATTCTGAAGCAGAGGATGGAAACGGATGAACTGCGACACGATCCGGGCCGAACGGCAGTAGTCGTTGAGCTGTCTGAAAAAATCCCCGACCTCCCGCCCGTCAAAGCCGTCTGTCAGCGGCCCGCCGTAGCCGTAGGGTGTTGACCAGTCAAAGTACCGTCCCCTCTCCAGAATACTGCCGTAGGGGGGAGACCCGGCGATATCCCTCTGCTGCACAACGTAGCAAAGCCGCAGCTTTTCCCCGCGATAAGAAAGCAAAAGCGGGTCGCCGTCCCCCGTACAGCGGAAAGCGGAAACATATCCGCTGAGATAGTACACGTCGTACCGGGGGAAAGAACGGACGATTGCGTCCCAGTTTTCCCGCTTTTCAAAAGGAATGATCTCAAGAGTTCCCATTGTTCTCCCCCACTCTGGAAAGCCCGGATTCCCCGTGCCGGATTTCCGCACACCCCGCCTGATAGAAATGCTTTTTCAGCAAACGCCGATAGTCCGGAACGGACCGGAGCGCCCTGACGATTTTTTGCGCGCTTCCGCCCATTCCGTACGGATTGACCGCGTCCGAGCAGTCTTTTGTAAACGCGGCCCGAACCGCTTTCTCTATTTCCTGCCTTTTCGCAGCGCAGTGAATAACGGAAGAAGCAAAAAGCCTGCCCTTTTGGCGGTCGCCGATATCGACCGTCGGCTTATGGAAGGAAGGGACCTCGTAAATCCCGCTGGAGGAGTTTCCCACCACCGCGTCCGCCTGAGCAATCAGGCTGAAATAGCGCGGCTGCCCCAGGGACGGAAACACGGCGGCATTCGGATGGCAGGCCGCAAAACCGTCCAGCAGACGGATGATTTCCCGCCCCTGCGGGTCGGCGTTCGGCTTTGTGAAGATCAGCCCCACATCGGGGCCGAGACTGTGCAGGGCCGCCGCCAGCTCCCGGAACTGCTCCCCAGAGCCCTCGGCGTCCAGCGTGACGGGGTGGAACGTAATCAGCAGATTCCTTTCCAGAAACCGGAAGGGAAGCGATTTTTCCAGCTCAGTGCGGCTCATTCCGGGCAGGGAAAGAATCCGGTCGATTCCAAGGCTGCCGACGTTGTAAATATGGAACGGGTCCTCGCCCAGCTGCCTGACCCTCCGGTCAGCTTCCGCGTTGGTCACAAAATGAAGCTGGGACATCTTTGTAATACTGTGCCGGATGGCCTCGTCAAAGGCACCCTCCGTCGTATCCCCTCCGCCGATATGGGCGATGGGGATTTTCGCAAAGAGCGCGGCCTGGACAGCCGCCAGCATTTCGTACCGGTCGCCCGTCGCCACCAGCAGGTCTGGCTTCAGCTCCGAGAAAGCATCCGCGAAGCCGATCACGCCGAGTCCCACGGACTTGGCGATCCCCGCCGGGGTATCGCTCGACAGAAGCGTCTCCACTTTTTTATCGATGGAAAAGCCGTCCTCTTCGATTTCCCGGTACGTCAGCCCGAATTCCGGCGACAGGTGCATTCCTGTCGCGATCAGCTGCATCTGAAATTCCGGCGCTTGTTCCAGTTCCTTTAAAAGTGGATTCAGCAGCCCGTATTCCGCCCGCGTCCCCGTAACAACACAGATTTTCCGTACTGCGGCGCTCATGGGCTTTCCCCCAGACGGGCGCTGCTGGGAACATTGATGATCCGCTGTTCCAGGCTTTCCGCCGCGGACAAATCCATATGGGGACAGTCCCGGAACATCGGCAATTCATTCATTAAAGTCCAGGCCGGGCGCGTCAGAATTCCCTGCCGGTTGGTTTCGGAAAGGATACGGTCGCGCAGGGCCATATCCTTCCGGTCAAGAAGCAGGGCGTTCAGCCAGTAATTGCTCTTCGCGCAGGACGGTTCGCGGAAAAAGGCAATCCCGGGGACATCCGCGAAAGCCTGCCGGTATTTTTCGGCAAGAGCCCGTTTCTTTCGGATAAACCCGTCCAGCTGCTCCAACTGGGCGCATCCGAGCGCGGCGTTGATGTTCGGCATCCGAAAATTATACCCGACGCAGTCATGGAGAAAAGCCCAGCGGTGAGGCAGCTTTGCGGTGGTGCTGATATGTTTGGCCAGCCCGGCAAGCTCTTCGTCGTTCGTCAGGACGGCCCCGCCCCCGCCGGTGGTGACGATTTTATTGCCGTTGAAGCTGAGGGAGGAAAGCTTTCCGAAATTCCCGGTGTGGATACCCTTATAATAGCTGCCCAGAGACTCCGCGGCGTCTTCGATCAGCTCCAGCCGATATTTTTTGCACACTTCCAGAAGCGGGTCAAGGTCGGCGGGATGACCGAACGTGTGCACGGCGATCACAGCCCGGATCGGCCGCCCGGTGATCCGATTGCGGCAGCAGCCGTCCTTCTGGTCGGTTGTTTTTGCAAGATAGGCGTCCAGCTTCGCGGGGTCGGCCCCCAGCGTATCCGGATCGCTGTCTATAAAATGGGGAACGGCTCCGCAGTAGCACACCGCGTTCGCCGTGGCGACAAAGGTCAGCGCGGGGACAAGCACCTCGTCGTCCCTCCCGCTCCCTGCCAGCCTGAGGCACAGATACAAAGCGGCCGTCCCGTTGACTACCGCCACAGCGCGCTTCACTCCCGTAAACTGAGCGAGCTGCTCCTCAAACCGGTCCACATAGCTTCCCACGGACGACACAAAGCCCGAGTCGAGGCAGTCCCGCACATACTCCCATTCCCTGCCGCGAAAGCAGGGTTCGTGAAGCGGAATGGGCTTCTCTGCCCCGTTCAGCACTTCTTTCAGCGCGGAAAGAATATTTGAAATATCCTCGTTTTTTGCCGTACTCATAGATTATACCTGTCGGTCTTATACAGCTTCAAATGTTCGGGATCACTGAACCATTCCGCGGTCTCTTTCAGTCCCCGTTTCAGCCCCTCCCTGCCCGCGTACTCCGGCTTCCAGCCGAACAGGCCGGCTGCTTTGGCGGTATCCGCGCAAAGGCGCTCCACCTCGCTTTTTGGGGGGCGCACCCGCTCGGGGTCGGTTTCTATCTCGATTTCGGCCCCCATCACCTCCGCGATGAGCTGCGCTGTTTCTCCTATGGAAACCTCATAATTGCTGCCGATATTGACGACCTCGCCGACTGTTGCGTCACACCCGGCGGCTTCTATCAATCCCCGCACCGTGTCCCGGACATAATTGAAATCCCGGGTGGGGGTCAGGGAGCCGAGACGGATTTTCCGTTTGCCCGCGGCGATCTGGGTGATGACGGTCGGGATGACCGCCCGGGCCGACTGTCTGGGTCCGTAGGTGTTGAACGGACGGACGACGGCAACCGGCGTGTGAAAGGAATCATAAAAAGAAAGAGCCAGCTGGTCGGCTCCGGTCTTTGACGCGGCGTAGGGGGACTGCGCGTGCAAAGGATGGGTTTCCGGTATGGGAACCGCCCGGGCCGTCCCGTAGACCTCGCTGGTCGACGTGTGGATGATCTTTTCCGTCCCAAGCTCCCGCGCCGCCTGCAAAACGTGAAAGGTTCCCTTCATATTCGTGTCAATATATGCACCGGGAGAATAATATGAATAAGGGATTGCCACCAAAGCGGCCAGGTGAAAAACAACATCGCAGCCTTCCATTGCTTTTTTTACCCGGTAAGGATCCCTGATGTCCCCTTCCAGCACTTCCAGACTGCTTTTAATCTCAGCCGGGGACTGGTCGAGCCAGCCCCAGGAGTTAAACGAATTGTAACAGACAAAGGCGCGGACACTGGTTCCTTTTCTGACCAAACCTTCCGTCAAGTGCGAACCGATAAAACCATCCGCGCCGGTAACCAGAATCCTTTTCCCATCGAAGTTCATCTTATTCCTCCTGACAAAGTTTCCGCTATTCTATAATATATTCCGCCATGTAAAAAATAGAAGTAATTCCCCTGGAGAATGTCGGCGTTTGCAAAATGGAGTGAATCTTATGTTAAAAAGTAAATTCCCCCTGATTACCTGCCGTTTAACAGATCAAAACGGCAACGCCTTAAACCCATGCGAACCGGGCGCGGTTCGCTATATGGAGCTATCGTCCCAAAAGGACCGTCCTCAGGAGCAGATCAGGCTCCCGGACGGGGAAACAGCCGTCCAGAGCATCGTGACCGTTCTGCTGGAGGGCTTCGTCACTGTGTCTCTGGACGGGAGCACGATGTCGGCCCCTCTTCCGTTCAGCATCATCCGGTGTATTTCCCTTTACGCGCCCCGGGGGACTCTGCTCCATTTTGCGGTAAGCAGCTTTCATTGCTGTGCCGTGCCGGTTTATCCCAAAAGCGATGCCGGTACCGACCGGGTCAAAATTTTTATCAATGTCGACACCGCCGTCGATTCCAGATTAAAAGTAAACCTCCGGATTCCGGAGGTGGATTCTTCCCTTACGGTAAAAAACGCGGTTTGCATCCATGCCGACAGAATCTACGATTCCGTCCTTTTCAAAAGCGGAACCTCCCTGTACTATCAGAGCATGACCTTAAAAGCGGAGATTTACCAGTACAACGCTTTATCGGACGGAGTCAAAAAAGCATACACCAATCAGGACGAACTCACCCAATACGGTGACAGGGGGATTCTGTCCCCACGGGAGGTCTCCTACTGCAATGTGTTTGTGAACGGGGTTCTGCAGCCGAAGAAAAACTATGTAATCACAAAAGGCCTTCTGCAGCTGACAACGAAAAACGCGCCTGCCGCGGGGCAGGCGGTGATGATTTTGTTCGTCACCCTCCGGAATGACTCCAATCAGAAGATGCGGGTGATCAACGATCAGTACAACGCCGTTTCCGACGGCACGAAAAGGGTCTTTACGAATGAAGACGAACTGAAAAAATACGGCGGCCGGGGCATCCCAGATCCGAAAGAGGTCTCGTACTTCAATCTCTATGTCAACGGTGTGCTGCAGCCAACCAGAAACTATATCGTCCGCAAAGGGCTTCTGGAGCTGACCACGACGGACGTTCCCGAAAAAAATCAGCTGGTCATTCTGGAGGCGCTGGTCATCAGGGACCCGGACGGCCATCTTTTCAAGACGGAAACGTATCAGTTCAACGCCCGTTCCAACGAGGAAAAAATCTATACCGATCAGGATCAGCTGCTGATGTACGGCGACAAAGGCATTCCGGACCCGAAACAAAGCGCCTATCTGAATCTGTTTGTCAACGGCGTTATTCAGCCGGGCGTCAATTACGCGGTTCAAAAGGGCTATCTCATTCTGAAAACGCAGGACGCCCCCATAGAGGGGGCCCCCATTTCCCTGCAGTATATCAACCACCGCCCCGAAGGGCCCGTGTGCGGATGCGATATCTCCGATTGCGCCTTCCGCAGGTGGATCAGAAGATACTCGGAAGTGCCGGAAAACGAGCTTGCTTCCCTGCGGGAGTTCGGAACGGTCCAAAAGCAATTCGGAGCATCAGAAAAAACCGGAAGCATTCCGAAACAGGAACGCCCCTCTTTGTAATAAGCATATCCTCCAAAAACAAACAGAGCGTATGACACAAGGTCGTACGCTCTGTTCGTTTTTCGCCGCCGGTTCAAACAGGCGGATCAGATTAGCTCACGGTAAATTTAACGATATTATAAAGATTGATGACAATAATCACAGCCATAAAGGCGATAAACAAACGGTCCACTGTTTCCTCTGAAATTTTCTGGTTTAAATGGCCGCCGATTATACCGCCGGTCACCCCCGCCACAACCATAAAAACAAGGATCAGCACACTGATCGGCGGGACGGAACCGTTGATCAAAGTCTGCAAAAGGCTTGCGAGCTGCGAAAACATGATGATATACAGAGAATTGGCGGCAGCCTTCTTGATGTCCATGGAAAAAAAGAAAAACAGAACCGTCAGATTGATAGGTCCCCCTCCAATACCAAGGAAGGAAGAAATAGCCCCCAGTGCTAAACCGATCAGGACACATCCCGCCAGACTGCTCACATGGCAGGTACGAATTCTGCCGGAATAAACGCTGTACAGAAGTGCACCCAGTGTAACAATTAACAGCAGGCCCGCCTGTACCGCGCCCAGATGGTTTTCATTTTGGAGCAGGGATTTCAGAATATCGAACAACGATTTCCCAATAATCCCGCCGAAAACGGAACCAACAGCAAGAGGCGTGCTTGTCCTGACATCGATCATCCCGCGATTTCTGGAATTTCTCAGCACGGAGATAACGGACATGGAAAGCACCGTGCAGCCTGAAAGAAAGCTGATGCTGCTGACACTCATAACGCCGGCGGCGTCGAGCACAGGCTTGATGATTACGCCGCCGCCTACGCCGCAGATTCCGCCGATAACCGAAGCCGACAGACTGACTAAAAAAAACAGCCAAAGCATAAGCTGCCCCCATTGTTTTATCAAATATGAAGGAATCTGTTGAAACCGCAGCCAGGTCACGGCAATTGCTTAGGCTGCCTTATTTCATGAGCCTCCATTACCAAATCAATATTATTTTTCTATGGATAATTCTTTTATGTACTGTTTTACCAGCATAACGCAGTGGTTAATATAAGAATCTGTTGTAGAACTGACTTCCGATGCAATCATAATCCTGCATCGGTTAAGAGGAACCAGTATTTTTTGAGCGGAAGAAGAGCTGATCGCAAAAGCCATAGCCGGAGTTAACTCCCCCAGCATCGAATTTGCCGAAATAATCGCCAAAGGGCCCAAAATAATATCTGATTGTTTAGCCGTTTGAACAATCGCATTTTGCCCGGTGGCGCCGATATCAGCCCCACCTTTCATCATGCAGTTTGTGGCTATGGAGTTTGTACCCAGTGCACACAGAGTCACACCGTTCCCCTTGAGAAAGTTTTCTCTCAGCTTTATCATAAGAGATTTACCGATACCTCCGCCTTGCCCGTCTACAACAGATATCAAGATTTCTTTTTTTGACATAATGTATTCCTTTCATGCATTCACTTTCTGAGGGTCTCAGCAACCAATAAAAATGAAGCAGCCGGTACGGTAAGCGTTTCTTCCGCTATGGAAGCGGGCTGACCGACAGGTCCGTAATTTATTTACAGTTTTATTTTATCAATAAAAATGCCATTACAGGCAAAGCGACATAGATGATCTTACAGATCTTCTCCCTGTCGAGCCGGCGAAAAAAATAAAGCCCAAGGAAGCCCGCGGCTATCGCCGCTGCCGACGCAGACACGATGTAGGGTGCTGCATCCAGCGTAATATTCCCATAAAGGTAATGCAGTAATGTAGAATACAGGCCTGCAATAATGAAGCTAAATTCTATGTTTGCTTTAAAGTTCAGATGGTCGTCACAGATGCTGAAATAATAAATCATAAAAAACGGGCCTACAATATTAAACATTCCGGTGGAGATTCCCGTCACCAACCCAAACAGGACCGCATTTTTTAACGACTTTTTGATCACCAGCCTATGTTTCTGAGAGATAATGAAATATACTGTCAGCAGCAGGATAAAAACCGCCAGAATAATGCGTAACATCCTTTCAGAGTTGTGCATTAAAATATACATTCCAAAAGGAATCGTGAGCAGGCAGCAAAGCACCGGGACAAGGACGGTACGCAAAGATAGATTTTTATGCAGTATCGCAACCATCTGCAGGCCGATAGCGACTACAGTAATTGCGGAAATTGCCGAACATAAACGCATCGGCAGCACCAGCGGCATCAGGGCCATCGCAAGAATACCATATCCGAAACCAACAGACGCCTGCAAAAAGGCAGCAAGAAAGTTGATGACGACAATCCATAACAGATTGGTCATCTGAAATTCAAACATAGTACCTCCCAGGCGGCTTCACGGCCGCCATACATTAAAAGGTTGTGTGATACCGTTTGAGCGTCAGAGTATAACGATATCGATCCGCCAGATAAACCGTACGATTGAACATGATCGCACGGTCGCCCTCAACATAGGTGACGCGCTGTATCGCCAGTACCGGAGTGGTCACCTTTTGATTCAGCAGGGCGGCTTCCTCCAGAGTGGGGGTTTCCGCCGTGATGGCCTGATCGGCGGTAGTGATTTTATACCCGTTTTTCTCCAAAACCGGGTAGACAATATCATTGTGGAAATCCAAGCCTTCAAGCAGATATGCCACATTCATCGGCAGATATGTATAATCAATGCCGAGAGTCTTCCCGTCAACATAAATCTGACGTATAATCATCAGCATTTTAAAGTCCTGCTCAATGTGCATAGCGGCGCACACTTCCGGCGGGGCAACAACATACTCCTGTTTTCGAACAACGACTTCGCATTTCATTTGCTTGATGGCAAATTCCTCTACAAAGCCCATGAGACTGTCCAGCTTATGATCGATTACTTTAATCGCAACGTAGTTTCCCTTACCCTGTTTTTTGACAAGTACGCCGTCTTTTACCAACTCGTTGAGTGTTTGCCGTACAGTAACACGGCTGATTCCATACATCTCTGAAAGCTCCCGCTCGCTGGGGAGTTTATCCCCACCCTTATACTCGCCTTCAGAAATTTTTTGAAGGATCGTGTCTTTAAGCTGTATAAACAAAGGTTTTCCGTTTCCTGGATATAACATGTAAACACCCAATTTCCGAATAAATTTGTGAACTTTATTATAATACGGTTTCGAGCATTATACAAGCAATCCGGCTCCGCATGCTCTCCTTACCACCATTTGATCTGATCCGTTACATATTTCCTTATTTTGATAAATTCAGGATCCGTAACATCTCTTGGTCTCGGCAGATCAACGACCACTTCTTCTTTAATCGTTGTAGGCTTATTCGACATAATCAGGATCCGCTCTGCAAGGTAAACCGCTTCTTCTATATTATGGGTGATAAATACGACGGTACTTCCCAGCTCTTTCCACAAACGAATTACTTCATCTTCGAGATAAAATCTCAATTTTACGTCCATTTGCCCATAGGGCTCGTCCATCAGCAGCAGGTCGGGATTCATTGCAAACGCTCTCCCGATAATGATCCTCTGCTCGGAACTTACGGACAATTGATGGGGATAGGAATTTCTGAATTTTTCGAGTCCCAGCAGGGAAATGATATTTTCGACCCGCTCGTCGATTACCTTTTTATCCAGTTTCTTCAGTTCCAGTCCAAACCGAAGATTTTTTTCCACCGTAAGCCACGGTATGGCGGATGGTTCCTGAAACACAAAGGCTAAATTATGTTTTCTGGGGTCTGCAGACTCTCCGTCAATGAACAGATCGCCTTTGGACGGCATGTATATCCTGGTCAGCAGGTTTAAAAACGTGGTTTTTCCGCAGCCGGTCGGACCTACTACGCAAACGAATTCTCCCTTTTTAATATTGAACGAAATATCATTCAACACATGGAGGTTTCCAAAATATTTTGTCAGGTTCTTTACTTCAATTTTATAGTCCTGATTGCTCTCACTCATGACATTTTCCTCCCGGCATTTATAATGCAAGATCCGTATTTTCAGATATTTCCTTACGGATGGATAAAAACTTTGGATCAATCGTATCACGAGGTCTCGGCAAATCAATATCATAGATTTCCTTTACTGTTGCCGGACATTCACTCAACAAGACAATTCTGTCGCCCAAATAAACCGCTTCCTCAATATTGTTGGTTACGAAGATAACGGTTCTTTTTTCCTGCTGCCAAATTCTCTGAACTTCCTCTTCCATGGAATATCTTGTCTGGGCATCCAACTGTCCAAAGGGCTCATCCATCACAAGTATTTCCGGATTATTGGTATACGCTCTGGCGATGCCTACTCTCTGTTTCATTCCGCCGGACAGCTGATTGGGATACGACTTTTCAAATCCCTTCAGGCCAACCAGATCAATGTATTTCTGGGCGGTTTCCCGGCGTATGTCCTTATTCACTCCGGCCATCTGCAGCCCGAACTCCACATTACCCATAACTGTTTTCCAAGGCATAAGCGCCAATTTCTGAAACACCATGCCAATGCGCTTATCGCTCCCAACCAGCTTTTCTCCGTCGAGATAGGTATTTCCCTCCACGGATTTTTCCAGGCCGCCGATAATATTGAGCAGCACACTTTTACCGCAGTGGCCCGGCCCGAGGATAACTAAGAATTCATTATCGTATACATCCAGAGAGATATCGGAAACCGCGTCAAACACCTTGTTATTTACCACATAGCTTTGAGATATGTTCTCCAGCCTTAATTTGACCTTTTTCTTGTCCATGGACATATCACTCCTTCTGCAATCTGTGTAACAATCGCAAGGATTGCCCCAACAATGCCAATGCAAATCATAGACAGGAGAACTAAGGCTTGATCTCCCGAATCCATACCTCTTGTAATCAAAAAACCTACTCCGGCTTTCGCGCCAAGCATTTCAGCCGCCAAAACGACCATCCAGCCCGCGCTTGCCGAAGTACGTATGCCCGCGAAAATAGCATCCAATGCGGAGGGAATCGCAATCTGGAACAGCATTTGCCTGCTGTTTGCATTAAAGATTGTTCCAACGTCCAGATACAGTTTATTGACATTGCTCATACCTGCCTGTGTATTGACAACAACCGGCATCAATGCGCCGATAAAAACGATCAGGACTTTGGACCCTTCACCGGTACCAAACCAGATTGTGATCAGGGGAATCCACGCTAACGGAGGCACTGCCCTGAAGGCGGTAAAAATAGGGCCGAACAGCGCGTTGCACTTTTTGCTCCAACCCAGCACGATACCGAAAGAAACTCCAATGACCCACGATAACAGCAGCGCTGTAAACACTCTCTGTAAGCTGATCAGAATATGTCCCCACAGGCTCAGGTTTTTGATTGGTTTTCTCAGCAGTTCAAGAAGCCGGTCCCACGTTGCTATCGGGGATGGAAACTGAGCATTTCCAAAGCTGGATGCGAAAAGCCAGAGGGCGATTAACAGAACAATGGAGACCACGGGAAGGACCTTATAAATCTGTTTCCTTAAACAGATTGAATATAGCTAACGGTGACGCCAAAAATTTTTCAGAGAGCAATCCGGTGGAAACACTTATCTGCCATATAAGAAAGAAACCGATCACTCCTATTACAGATAGCATTGCTAAAAAATACTGACTTTTTCTCTTTTGATTTTGTACAAATGCGATTCGTTCCTCGTTGCTGAATTTTTTCTTGGGTTGGTCCATTTTATTCCATCCCTTCCCCGTTTTCAGAAATATCTTTTGTCTTTTCCCCCGCGATCGCGGGGGAAAAGCACATCAAAACTTTATAGATGGATTTACCGGAAATTATTTTGCAGCCGATTCCATCAATGCTTTCGCTTCTTTGGCAATGGAGGGGTCAATTAATCCGTCATCCAATAATTTCACCCTGTCCTCAGCCTTGTATTTTCCCTGCTTGACAAAGAAATCCATTGTCACCAGAAGGTCATTTTCCGCCTGCAGCAAAGGTCTCTTCGTATACAGGCCTTTCGGGTCTTCCACCGTTTTTGTCATAAGCTCAATCGACTTGTCAAAGGAAGGGCATTTAAAGTAATCCATAATACGTTTCGCAAGGCTTTCGTCGACTTTGATGCCCTCTTCGTCGCAGGAATCTTTATAGTATGCAATCGCCTTGCTTTTATTTTCTTCGCTCGCATTGATCCAGTCCACTGTTTTGTAAAAAACGGCCCAGGTCTTTGTCAGAAGCTCCCTTTTGTCTTTCAAAGCCTCTCGTGTGGACACAAGGCCGCTGGTATTGGTGATACCCAGTTTTCCGGCATCGCTGATTCTTACATAACCCTGATCTTCAGCGTTGCAGGCAAATGCATTCCATACTGCAAGACCGTCTCCCTGTCCCCCGTTAAATGCATTCAACGCACTTGATACGTCCATATTGACCGATTTGATGTCCGACATACTCAATCCAAGCTTTTCAAGCTGTGTCGCAAGCGTAAAGTGAGCAGTCGTTCCGACGGGATACAGCCACGTGGTACCCTTCCAGTTGTCGGGATTTGTGGGATCCTGTGCGATCTTACTGTCTTTTCTTACAAACAGTCCCTGATTATCTTCATAGTCGGCAATGCCGATCATCGGTGTGTCGTGTCCGATCTGTCCGACCAAAACACCCGCAGAACCCGCACCGGCGATGTCCCAGTCGGCGTTTGCTTCCATCATAGCCGGACCATTGGTAAAGGTCTGGTAATCGACTTCAATATTGAGTTCTTTGAAAAATCCTTCCTTATCCGCAATATAGAACGGAATGGAAAGAGCGGAACCGGCAAAATATCCCACGCGCAGTGTTTGAGTGTCTTTAAAAGGTTCAATGCCAAAAGTTGTCTTGCCTCCCGTTGAGCTTTTTTCTCCGGATGTGGCTTCCGAACTGTTCTGTGCCTGTCCGCAGCCGCTTAAAAGGGATGTACACAATGTCAAAATCAGTAGTGCGCTCAGTAATTTCCTTTTCATACTTAAACCTCCCAGATATTTTATTGTCAATATGGGAATTCAATATTCCAGCTTCTTGTACGCCCATATTTTGGCCCTGAACCTTTATCGAAATGCTCTAGGGATTTTCAAAGAGCTGGGGAACAGATCAGTCATCCTTCATACAGAGATGAACAGCGCCGAGCTTATAGGTCTGCGGCAGGGCAAGAATGTTCGGGTTCGGTCCGACAAACTTCTTCTCCGCATCGGCCAGCGCTTCCTCAAATGTCGCACGGGTTTTCAGGCCCATACTTCTTGCGATTCCCGGCTCTCTGGCTCCCACAATATAGATGGCACTCGTATCCATCTCCGCAATATGACCGCAGCTCATCATGCTGAACCCGTGGAACGGATGGAACGCATTCGCAAAACGATACTGGCGAATGTACTCTTCCTTTGTGGCGAAATACTCTCCATAATGATTCATATCCGGCAGTACCTGATTGTAATCATGCTGGAACATCTCATGCAGCTCACGCAGATAAGGACATCTTTCTTCATGAAAATAGCCGTCGCAGATGCTGGAAACAATAAATACACAATGGTCCGACATAATCCGTTTATGACGGATGACCTGAGCGGACAGCGCCTGCATCATCTGAATCGGGTTGGTGCCCATACCGTTTCCATAGTGGAAGTCCGTAGGCATACCGAACACAACTACATCATATTTCTTATCCGCCCATTTAACAAACGTGCGCTTGTCCGCTGTTTTCCAGCTCACGGGCTGCATTTCTTTTGCCCAGCCGCTGTTGATCTCAATCTGGCGGGAGTACGTATCCAGCACCGCGTCACAGCAGAAAAACTTTTTGCCCATTTTTTCTTCCATGAGCATCCCCTGCTGGTCGAACTTATGGCGCATTTCACTGTGTGTCGAAACGGGAACGAAGTCGGGCCGGTGCATTACTTCCGGTACGTGATGCGCTGAGATGCTTCTCCAATGGCTGATGCCCGTCGCGCAGTGTTTATAGCCGCCGGAGTAGGCCCCGTACGGATTCCCCTGAGTATGACCGATCAAGATCGCGACATCCGCGTCATATACATATTTGTTCATAATGACATGGTCGCCGTGCTCCGTGAATCCCAAATCGACCAGATGGTCATAATCTTCACTGTCATGGCTTGTAATCTGACCGGAAAAATAAAACTCGTGGAACAGGTCGTCACCAAGAATCGTTTTCATTTCCTATACGGTCGTACGGGGATGAAGGCCGTTGGAGAACAGCAGCAGGATGTCTTTTTTCTCCACACCCGCGGAATACAGCTCGTCAAGGCAGGCACGGACAGAGACCTTGCGGTGACTCGTTGGCTGGTTGCCCCCCTTAACGATATCCGGAATAACAATGACGACCGTACTTCCTTTATGTGCCAGCTCTGTCAAAGTCTGCATTCCAATCGGGTTACGGATGGAATCGAGAGTCGCCTTGTACAGAGTATCCCAGTCCTGCGGAAGACATGCCGGATCAGGTACGGTCGTACCCGGGATAAATACGTCCGTGTTATCCGGCAGATTTGCGTTCATAAGGCCCTGACCATATTCAAAGGACAGCTGCTTCATAATTTATTTCTCCTTCTTGTAATGGCGGTCATACACCTTGTACAACGCGCTGGTATCTTTTCCACCCAATCCATTTGCACTTGCGATTTCATTATAGATCTGTACGGTTCCCGCAATGACGGAAGGCGCCTTCGCGTCCTTGGCCATCTGAAGGGCGAGCTTCGTGTCCTTGATCAGCAAGTCAACGGTAAAGGTGGGGTGATTATAGTCGTCCGCGACAATGTTTTGTCCTACTTCCTTAAACAGCCCGCTAACGGTCGCGGCACCGCTGCAGGCCACTGTGTCAAAGAAAACTTTCTTATCTATCCCGACCTTATCCGCGATTGCCATCACTTCCGAAGAAATGGCATTGATCGTGGAAAACATCATCTGATTAAGTAATTTGAGTGCATTGCCGGCGCCTGATTCGCCAACATGAATCGCATTCCCCGCGAAAGCCGACAGTACCGGACGCACATATTCCAGCGCCTCAGCGCTTCCACCGGTCGGCAGCATCCACTTTCCGACCGCCGATGGCCTGCCGAGAATCGAGCAGTCCAGATAGGCGGCTCCGCGCTGCGCTATCCGCTTTGCAACCGATTTTGTGGTATTGGGGTCGACGGTGCTGGTATCAATAACAACATGGTCTCCGCTCAGCGCTTCGGACACACCATCCGTACCAAAAACCACTTCTTCAATCTGTACCGGTCCAGGTAAAGACATCAATACCACTTTGCAGCTTTTAGTCAATGTTTTCGGTGTGTCGGCAACTTCACATCCCGCAGATCTTGCATACTCCGCTGCTGCAGGGAACTTGTCATAGGCAACCACAGTCCATCCGGCCTTTAATAAGCTGTCCAGCATACATTTCCCCATTGTCCCGACACCGATTAAGCCTATTTTCTCAATGGGCTTATCGGGTTCAATCCAACTTGTCATGAGAATTCCTCCTTTTGCATCCTTGTCATTTTGGAAGTTTCAGGGCCACAGATTTTGGCATCTTTTTTTAAATAATTTTGTAATTCTGTTATCATTTTATCAATATGCATAAGATATCTTTATCATCATTACAGTATATAAGTTATTTTTTTGGTCCAACTGGTATTAATATTAATACCAGTTGGACCAAAAAAATAACTTGCAGAAACCTATAAAAGAATCTCCCAAGATACCATACCAGTCGTCACAAAGTGAAACTTACCAAATAACATCTAAATAATAAAACTATTTTATGCAGATGTCAATATGTATTCTAAAAGTATTTAATTTAACAAAAGTTGACTAAAACTGCCATAAATCTCTCTGTTTTATTCATTCCGACCTCTCTCTTTATTTATAGCCAGCCCCTGTCACGTCACATCCAATTCCTGCAAACGAAACGATAATCCATACCAGTTTTGCAATTGTTATTATTGCAATATGGATAGAATTATCTTCAGCATAACTACAATTGTTCACTGGTATTCTTCCAATTAGCCAAAGGATTTCATGAATTCTAGCGTGTAAATATGGAATGATCCAAATGTTTTTTAGTTGCGGTTTCATGCAAATGTTACAACAAATCACGGCCGATAATAATAAGGAGGAATACTTGACCAGCCATGTATTTCTTAATAATAAAACGGAGTGAATTAGGATGCCTCAAAAAATCTTCCGCAAAAAGCTGCGGAAAATTTCCTGCAAAAGGGGCCTGTTATCAAAACTGCTATTATTGATTGGTGTCCCTGTTGCGGCTATTTTTTGTATTACGGCGTTAATTGTATTAATGACTGTGAAGCAGTCGGTATCTGCGCTGACAACAAGTGAGCTTACTGCGAAGTCTCAGGCAGCGTCTTATCAAATCAATGAGTATTTTTCAAAATATACGAATACTGTCAGGCAGATGATGGCGAACGATTCGTTTCAGCAATACTTTGAGCAGACTTCGGATGAGAAAAAATCCAACAGCGAATCATACTCCGCAAGCGCAAAAAGAACGGTTGACAATATTCTTCAGACCGATCCCGACAATTACTCATCGGTTTGGATTGCAGACTGCGCCACAAACACGATTGTCATATCGAGCAGCGACGAACCGTATGAGATGAATCTTACGGAAAAATCGTGGTACAAGTCCGTCGTGGAGAAAAAAGATATTGTAACAACCGAACCATATAAGGATCAGACGACCGGTTCTTCGGTTGTAAGTATGGTCGCCCCCGTATATAAGGCCGGGGCAACGGACTTGATCGGCTTTGTGGGAATTGACATTTCCATCAATCATCTGTACAGCATGGTGAAGAATTACCGTCTTGGACAAACAGGTTTCTATATTCTTACTACCGGTGGCGGACAGCTTGTTTATTATCCGGATGCAGATTTAAAAGGCAAAAATGTATCAGAATCCAAAATGTCCAAAAATATTATTGATGCCATCACCAGAAAAACGGCAGGGACCATTACATACACAGCCAAAAATACAACAAATGTGGGATTCTTATCCCCTGTCGGAAGCACCGGCTGGACCATAACAACCGGTATGCCGGAAAAAGAATTCAACGGGACCTATAACACCGTACGGTATGCGGTTTTCACGGTTTTTATGATTGCACTGCTGCTTCTAATCACGCTGATTTCTCTGATATCAAAGGGCATTATTAACCCTTTGAAGAAATTAACTCTCGCTGCACAGAAAATCGCAGACGGCGACCTTGACGTTCAGGTCGATACAAAATCAAAGGACGAAACAGGACAGGTAGCCTTGGCTCTTTCAAAGACAGTGGAAAGGCTGAAGCAGTACATTGATTATATCCATGAAATTTCCGCTGTACTCGATCAGATTGCTTTGGGAAATTTGGTTTTTGACCTTCATTGCGACTATGTGGGCGAATTTTCAAAGATCAAAACATCATTGGAAAACATTAAATCCACCCTGGTAAAAACATTTTCCGATATTACGGCCACCGCCGACCAGGTCGCAAGCGGTTCCGATCAGGTTGCAGATACTTCACAGGCTCTTGCCCAAGGTGCCGCAGAACAGGCAAGTTCCATTGAACAGCTGTCTGCGTCCATTATCGAAATTGCCAATCAGGTTACGCAAAATGCAGCTAACGCTGCCGACGCGAACCAATCGGCGGATAATGCTTCCCGCGAAGTAGGACGCGGCAACGAATCGATGCGGAAACTGATTTCCGCGATGGAGGAAATCAGCGAATCTTCCCATCAAATCGGTAATATTATCAAAACAATCGAGGATATTGCATTCCAGACCAACATTCTTGCGCTGAATGCGGCGGTCGAGGCCGCACGCGCGGGTTCGGCGGGCAAAGGGTTTGCCGTAGTGGCCGACGAAGTAAGAAATTTGGCCGAAAAAAGCGCAGAGGCGGCAAAAAACACAACTGCTCTGATTGAAAATTCCATCGCATGCGTTAAAAAGGGAACTTCGATCGCCAATGAAACGGCACAGTCCCTGAACATAATTATCAACGGAGTCAACACAACTTCTGAATTAATCGGGGAAATATCCAAAGCGACTAATGAACAGATGGTATCGATCAACCAGGTAACTATGGGAGTCGACCAAATTTCATCGGTTGTACAAACCAATTCGGCGACTTCGGAAGAAAGCGCCGCCGCCAGTGAAGAATTGAATCAGCAGGCCCAATTGCTTAAAACACTTATTGAGCAGTTTCAGTTTTAACTGCATTTTCTTGTTTATCTGGCCATACTGAGACAACGTACCATGGATGCGATTCTGGCCTCCGAATATATCCTTTAATGGATTAAAAAATTAAATTGCCCGTCACGTATGACACTCCATTTGCGCGGAGCAAATGGAGTGTCGCTTTTTCCCGATGGAATCTTGTTCCCATTTCGGCTGTTGCGGGGACATCATTTTTAAAATTTCATGGGCAAAAATCACCGGTCATACCGAAAAGTCTGCCGATCAGGTAAAACATGTAAAGATAAGGTTGACAAATTTGAAAAACCGGAATAAGATAGCATTGTAAATCGTAAGTAGTAAGTAATAAGTAAACTCAGCTATTTTACAAATAGGGGGATTTCTTGTGAAGGATTTGAAGTTAACGCAGAGCTTTTCGATGATCGCGCTGAATGCACAGAACAGCCTTTCCCTGACTACTGTAAAAAAGGTGGCACTCCGATGTATGACTGCTTCCGTAATTCTGGAGGTGCTTCTGGACAATCACACGGGCAAGGGCTGGAATACGGTGGATTTACGGAATATCGTTTTCCCCGATTCGGAAGAATACCGTCAAGCTGTCTTGGAACCGATCCAGCATAAAAAAACCAATGCCTCACGGCCTCTCAGCCTGAAACAGTGCCTGAAATCGGCTTCCGCGCTGTCCGGCAAGAGGTTAAAAAAGCTGGAGAAGAGCGTCGCCGATTCCCTGAGAAGTCAGGACCTGATCGAAGAAATTCCGAATCTGCTGGGCTGCGACCTGTATTTTGATTCTGCCGGGGTCCCGTATATGGAATATCGCAGCAGTATTCCGGAATACACGGCAATTACAGAAAACGTAAAGGCGGAAATTCTGGAAAACGGCCCTGTAACGGATGAAACCGTCTGTATGCTCTGGCTTTTGCGCGAAAGCGGCTGTTTCAGCGACTTCTTTTCTCTCAATGACCTGGAAACGGTCGCCGTCAGAATGAACGGGCTTTATCATCAAAATCCTCTTGCGAAAGCCCTATACCCTATCCGCATTCGCCGCGGCGCAGAGCTGGCGGTCAAGCAGTTCCTGCATTGGAAAAAAAGGATTTTTAAAAGACCTTTTGCTGCGGGCATCAATTTTGTTTACCCTATCCTTGAACGCTCTCAATCAGTTTTTATTGATACGGAGGCCTGGTTTTCCAATTCGGACAAAAGGCTGGAGGACGTTAAAAACCGCCTGAACTTATACGGTCATACATTCACGGTACTGCAGACCGGGGCAGTCCCGATCATTAAAATAGACAATCTGGTTTATAAGGCAGTTCCGCAGGCGATTTACGGGAGGGTTCCGATTCACGGAGTCCGCCTGATGCCCCGCCTCCCTTTTTGAAGGAGTAAAAAATCATGTCGAGACAACGTACTATGGATGCTATCCTGGCCTCCGAATATGTCTCCATCGGTGAGCTGGTACGTATTACCGGGTGCCGCTACAGTACGCTCAAGTTTTATACGGAAGAAAACATGCTGCCGTTTGAACAGGCTGAGCAAAACCTGACCAGAAGGTATCGGCGGGAAGAGACCGTAAAAAGAATTCATTGGATTAAAAAACTAAAAGAGGATGGGCTCAGTATTCCGCAAATCAAGACAGTTTTGCAGACAGCCCCGAAAGAAAAAAGCGACCCGGATTGACCGTCAGAAATTTTCGGAGCATACAAAAAGCCGCCGTCGGGAGCAGGTCCCGACGGCGGCTTTTCCATGCAGTTCAGAAATATCTCAGAGCGCAGTAAGCAAAAATTCCAGACTGCCCTTCAGCGTATAACCGCCCATTCCCGCGGGGATAAAGAGGCTGTCTCCCTTTTGAAGCGGAACCGGCGCTTCTTTCCCGCGGCAAAGCGTTCCTTCGCCGGAAACGCACAGCAGCGACTGAAAACTGGAAGCGTCGGCCGTCATTGCCGTTTCGCCGGAAAGCACAATCCGGGATACGGTAAAATACGGGCAGGATGCGAGCAGCGTTCTGACACAGTCCCCGTCCCTCACCGGTTCGCCCTGCGGCTTTGCCGAGCGGACGGGCCGTTTCAGCTGCGTGACATCCAGCGCTTTGTCCACGTGCAGAGCGCGCAGTTTTCCGTCCGCGCCGACCCTTCCATAATCGTAAATGCGGTAGGTCGTGTTGGAATTCTGCTGGATTTCGGCAAGGACGATCCCCGCGCCGATCGCGTGAAGCGTTCCCGCGTCGATAAAGAACACGTCGCCCGGATGGACTTCCACTTTGTTTAATACTTCCGTCAATGTCTGATTGCGAATTCGCTCGGCGAATTCCTCTTTGCTGATTTCCTTCTGGAAACCGTAGTAAAGATAGGCGCCCGGTTCGTTTTCCAGAATATACCACATCTCTGTCTTGCCGTATTCGCCCTCGTGCTCCAGAGCGTATTCGTTGTCGGGATGGACCTGTATGGACAGACGGTCCTGTGCGTCGATCAGCTTAACCAGCACCGGGAACTGCTCAAAACGGTCGCAGTTTGTCCCCAGAACCCCCCGTCCCTCCTGTGCAATCAGGTCTTTCAGCGTCATTCCGTCGAAGATTCCCCCGGAAATCACAGACAGCCCGTCCGGATGGCAGGAGAGCATCCAGCTTTCCGCCAGCTTCTGTGCGGCGCTCCGCTGGCGGTACTCCGTCCTGAGCTTTGTTCCTCCCCAAAGATAATCCTTGCAGGGAGCAATGAGTTTCAGCGGTCCCAAATCAATGAACCCCTTTCCGTTGTTGTCCCGGCCTTTTACGCACTAAAGAGAAACCCTGTCAACAAATTTTTCCATCCGCGCAAACGCTTCCTTTACGTTTCGGAACTGCGTTCCCAGATTGATACGGATATACCCTTCGCCGTTGCCGACGAAATTGTTCCCGCTTTCCACCAGCACGCCTGTTTCCTTTGCAAGGCGGTGCGTAAAGGTATCGCTGTCCATCCCCGTTTTCTGAATATTCACCCACAGCAGATAGGAGGATTCCATCTCCATGCAGGACAGACGGGGAATCCGGTTCCCGATGGACTCGCGGGCGTAACGATAATTTTCCCCAAGGTAGCCCATCAGCGCGCGGGTGTATTCCTCGCCCTCGTTGTAACAGGCAATGAGCGCGATGATACCGAACACCGTCGGCGAAGTGATGGAATTTTTCGTCAGCCGGCTGCGGAAGGTTTTGCGCAGCTCGTCATTCTCAATAATGGCGTAAGAGGTTTTCAGGCCACCTAAATTATACTGCTTATTCGGTGAAGATAAAAGGATAACATTTTGAAAAAGTTCCCCGGTTTCAACGGTGGAGGTATAAACTCCGTCAAAAATCAGACCGCTGTGTACCTCGTCGGCGACGACAATGGTTCCGTATTTCCGGCACAGGGAAATCAGCATGACCAGCTCTTCCCGGCTCCAGATCCTGCCGGAGGGGTTGTGAGGATTGCAGAGCAGATAAAGCTTCGGACGGTATTGTTTGAGCTGCTTTTCCATTTTTTCAAAATCCATCCGGTAACGGTTGTTTTCCACGACCAATTCATTTTCGATTACCCGCGCGCCAAACGCGGTCGCCGCCCGCGCAAAGGGATCGTAGACCGGCGTGCTGAGCATAACGGAATCGCCCTTCTGGCAGAAGGCCTGCACCGTATAGTGCAGAGTGGAAACCGTGCCGTAGCACAGGGTCAGCCATTCCTTTTTCGGGGAAGCGTGATGATGCCGTTCAAAGTAACGGAGCACCGCGTCGTAGAATTCCTCATAAACGTAGGTATAGCCGAAAACGCCGATATCCACGGCCTGATGCAGCCTGTTCAGCAGCGGCTCCGGCGCGCGGAAATCCATGTCGGCAATCCACATGGGAATATAATCGTCGCCGACCGGGCCGAAGTGCTCTTCGATTTTCGCTCTGTCCCATTTGCGGCATTTTTCCGCATAGCGGTCGGGGAAAAGGTCAAAATCCGTCATGGCTGCCTCCTGTGTGCAAAATCCACGGTAGAAAGGTAAGCGGTCCGGTCCAGGCTTTTCATCAGCTCCGTCAGCAGAAACACCGCGTTGTCCACATCGGCACAGCTGCCGATGGACCACGGGCTGTGGCCGTAGCGAAGCGGGATGCCGAGCACGGCACAGACAGCGCCGTCGCGGGTCAGGTGCGCCTGGCCGCCGTCCGTACCGCCGTTGCTGAACATATCCTGCTGCAGCGCAACGCCGTTTTGATCGGCGATCTTCTGAATATGGCTCAGAAGGCGGGAGGAAGGCACCATGGTCTTATCGTAATGCAGCAGCATGGGACCGTGCCCAATCTGCCGGTTATTGGTATGGTCCCTGACCAGCTCGTTTCCCCAGCAGGCGACGTCCAGCACGATCACGATGTCGGGCTGAATCCTGTACGCGGAGGTCTTTCCGCCCCTCAACCCCACCTCTTCGCTGGAAGTCGCCGCCATATACAGCTGATTCGGAAGCGGAGTGCCCGCCAGACGCTTGAGCGTTTCCGCCATCACGTAGCAGCCGAGCCGGTCGTCAAAGGCCTTTCCCGCAAAGGTGCCGTCGATTCCGTATTCCTGACATTCGCTGCTGAAGGTCACCATGTCCCCTGTGCGGATACCAAGAGAAAGGGCTTCTTCATCGGAAACGGCGCCGATGTCGACGACCAAATCCTTCACGTCGCCGTCCGCGTACACGGAATTCAAAACGCCGGGGATTTTACGCCCGGATTCCGTTGTGACCCGGACTCCCTGCATGAATTTGGAGAAGGTGCGGACGCTCCCGACCGGAATGACATGGAGCATACCGATTTTGCTGACGCTTCTGACGAGAAATCCGACCTCGTCCATATGGGCGCACACCATGACGCGCGGGCCCTGCGCATCCCCCTTTTTATGGAAGATGACGGAACCCAGCCTGTCGAAATCGACTTCGTCCGAAACACCCTCCAGCTCTTCCAGCAGGATGCTTCTGACCTCGTCCTCGTGCGAGGCGACCGCGTCCGCGTTACTCAGTTTTTTTACCAGTTCAATATTCATTGGTTACTCCTTATCTGCAACAATCAGCTGCTTGGGCGAGCGGGTCAGTACCCGGGAGCCCTTTTCCGTTACCAGCACATCGTCTTCGATCCGCACGCCGCCCAGTCCCGGCACATAGATGCCAGGCTCTACGGTCACGACCATCCCGGCCTCCATGCGCGCTTCCTCCGTGGGGGAAAGGCGCGGGTCCTCGTGGTCGTTGATGCCCAGCGAATGGCCCAGATTGTGGCCGAAATACTCGCCGTACCCGGCTTTTTCAATCACCGACCTGGCCGCACGGTCCGCGTCACAGAAGCGGGTTCCGGCGCAAACGGCCTCTATTCCCTTCTGCTGGGCTTCCCGGACGGTTTCATAGATTTTTTGCAATTCGGGTACCGGCATTTTTCCGACCGCGAACGTGCGGGTGATATCGGAGCAGTACTGGCCGACCTTTGCCCCAAAGTCAAGGGTGACAAGGTCGCCGGCTTCCAACTGTTTGGCCCCGGCCTTGGCGTGCGGCATGGAACCCCTTACGCCGCTGGCGACAATGGTGTCGAAGGACTCCTTCATCGCGCCGTTTTGCTTCATAAAGTAAACCAGTTCGTTTGCGACCTCGTCCTCGCGCATTCCGGCCCTGACAAAGCCGAGAATGTGCGCGTAGGCGCGGTCCGCAATGGCGCAGGCTTTCTGTATCGTCTCAATTTCCTGAGCGTCTTTGACCGCCCGGATCGGATTGATATTGACGGGAACCAGCGAAGCGCGGAGCTTCTTTTCCAGCGACCGGTACCGGTCGTAGGACAGATCGTCGCCTTCAAAACCGACGGTACGGATATTTTCTTCTTCAATAATTCTGTTGATGAGCAGGTCATAGGTCTTTTTCCCGGTCATCAGAAGAACCTGTGCGTCCCGGTTGTTCTGCCGTACTTCCTCGTAATAGCGTGAATCCACAATCACATATTTCTGCTTCTGCGTAATCAGCACATAGCCCGAGGAGCTGTACAGCCCGGAAAGATAAAATTTGTTGTGGTAAGAGGTGCACAGCATTGCCTGTGCGTCGCAGCCCGCCAGAAGCGCGCGGCAGTTTTCAAGTCTGTTCATGTTTTCTCCTATATGATGTAAGAAAGGAGTACGAAACGTACCCCTTTCTCTCAGCTACTATGTAATCAGTCGTTGGAGTCTACTTCCAGCTTGCCCTTTTTAATCAGATTGTTCCGTGCGAAAATAACGATCAGCGCGGTGATGACCGCTCCAATGACGATGCCCGCAATATAAGCGGCGATATTGGAGATCAGCGGCCATGCCCAGACAGCGGATTCCGGGAACCACTGGACAGCGCCCATGGCGACGGCGGAGGTACCGCCGACGATCGCGCCGATCATATAGGCCGGAATCGTGATGGAGGGTTTCTCAAGGGCAAACGGGATGGAGCCTTCGCTGATGCCCATGAAGGCAAGGAACATGGCGGTTTTGCCCTGGGGATAGAACTGCTTGTCAAAGACATGTCTGCCGACAACCAGTTTGTCGATGATCGTCGCAAGGCCGAGGCCGATGGACGGAACGACAATGGCGATGCAGCGGGCCGTAATCGGCAGCAGCTTGTCGGTCGTAAAGCTCAGCGCCACAAATCCCGCGGCCTTGTTGATCGGGCCGCCAAGGTCGATGGCGGTCGCCGCGGAAAGCGCAATGGCGTAGCCGTAGCCGCCTGCCGCGCCTGCCGCGCCCAGAGCCCCTTTGATCCAGGAGTTAATCAGTCCGCCGAACGGGGTAACGACATAGTGCATACCCAGCATTACTCCGGCGGCCGCGATAATCGGAATCAGAAAGGTGGTTTTGAAAGCAAGCATGTTGTGGCTTACTTTAATGGATTTATTCAGCCATTTCACAAAATAACCGGCTGCGATTGCAATCAGAATAGCGCCCAGGAAGGTGGAAGCGACCGGGGAATTGGCTTCCCATTTGCCGTCCACAAGGCTCAGGATGGAAGTCGGCTTCGTAGCCATCAGGCCGCCGATAAAGCCAGCCGGGAAAGCGAGCTTGCCGCCGATGGAGTTCGCCATGAAGGCCGCGAACATCGGAATGGCAAAGCCGAACAGGGTTCCGCCGAATTCTGCGGTCAGGTTGGCAAATTTCAGCAGGCCGATGGACGACCCCGTGTATTTTCCGGAGTTCATCGCGTCAACAATGCCCATGGAGGGATCGACACCGAGGATGACGTAAGGAATCAGCTGGGAAAGTGCCAGGATCAGTCCGCCCATGATCAGGAACGGGATCATGTTGGAAATACCGGTCATAACATGTTTGGAAAGCTCTGCCCAGATACTCTTTTTTTCCGGTGCGGGGGCAGTGGAACCGATGTTCAATTTCGGGCGGTCGGCTCCGCCGTTGACTGCGCTCTTTTTGGTAATTGCCATTTTAACTCCTCCTCAAATAGATTATGTAATTATTGTGCTTCTGCGGAAATCATTTCCTCGATTTCCTTAATGATGCCTTTTGCGTTTTTGATAGCATCCTGCAGGCTGATTTCATACACGTCGTAGTCGTCGAAACGGTCGTTGTTTTCCGGCGTGATCGCCACGGCCTGAATAATAATGTCGGCTTCTGCAAGATCCTTGGGGGTAAGCGCGTTCTGGATCCCGTCCGCCCCCTGCGTTTCGATCTTTACCTCATACCCAAGCTCCTTCGCCGCTTCCTCCAGGGACTGCGCAGCCATGAAGGTATGGGCCAGACCCATTGTGCAGGCGCACAGAGCCACCAGTTTCTTTGCCATATTCTGTTCCTCCTTCTTAACTTTGAATCGCTTGATTTATAATACCGAATATTTCATCGGGATCATCTGAATTGAGCAGTGATTTCTGAAACTCCGCGTTGACCAGCTTGCGCGAAAGCGCGGAAAGAAGCTTCAGGTGCACTGTGCCCCCCACTTCCTTTGGAACCAGCAGAGCAAGGACCACCACGGTCGCTTCGCCGTCCATGGACGGCCAGTCAATCCCGTGCTTTGTCTTGACCACAAGCACTGAGGGCTTCAGGATCGCGTCGCAGCGCGTGTGCGGAATGGCAAACCCGTCGCTGAAGCCGGTGCTGTCCACGTTCTCACGCTCCATAAAGCCGTCGACGGTCGCCTGTACGCCGGAGCTGATACCGAACTTCACCGCCTTTTCGGCGATGAAGGCCAGGCATTCCTCTTTCGTGGAAACGTCCGCATCCAGCAGCACATACTCCTTCTTAAAAACGCTATCTTCCTGCATATGTGTTCTCCTTCAAAAAGAAAAATTTTTAATAAATTGGTCGTAAGAAGAGGAAGCAATCAGCTGGTTCACCCATCTGATGTCCTTTACGCATCCGTACAGCTGCCGGAACATGGACGCGTTGGCGCTGTCGGCACTGTTGAAGCTGATAAAGAACAGCAGCTGAACGTTCTCTTCCCCCCACTTAATCGGCTGCTGTAAAATACCGATCCCCACCACGGAAGGCAAATCCCCCTGAAAGATGGTGTGCGGAACGGCCACCAGATTGCCGATGTCCGTGGAGGATTTCTTCTCCCTCATCTTAACGGAATCCAGCGTACTTTTTTGAATGAGGCCCATCGCCAGCATTCTTTTTCCAATTTCTTCAATCGCCTCTTCCCGCGTCTGCGCCTGAAACCGGAAAAACGCTTCCGGGCGGAACATGGCGGCGAGGCTGGGCTTTTCTTCCCCGCTGTGATAAAGGGCGTCCTTGATCCGGACAATACAGTCGCTGCCCAGAAAATCCTCGATGACCACCAGCGGAATATCACTGTGGTAGCCGCCGATATCGACGGTGGAAATAACAATATCGGGATCGTGTGCGAGCGCGCTTTCCAGATAGTGGATCGGGTACACGCCGGCAATTTCAAGCTCCGGGATTTCCCTGCTGATCCGCTCGGTAACCAGCTGGCTTGTGCCGATTCCGTAGCTGCACAGAACGACTGCCTTTTTCCGGCTGTTCATTCTTTCATGGAACGCGCCGAAATGCATGGCAAGATACCCAAGTTCGTCTTCGCCTATGGTTACGCCGTATTCCTTTTCAATCTTCTGCGCCAGAAAGATCGCATAGTTCATTTCAATCGGATACTTCTTTTTGATCTGGCTGAGCAGGGGATTTTTCACCGGAATCTGGCTCTCCATCCGCTCCAGAAGAATTTTGATGTGCACGGACAGGGATTCGATCACTTTTGCGTCGGCGGAATAATCGGAGCCGGAAATCAGGGAGATTTCCCTGATCCGGTCCTTCACAAAGTTGTGTATATGGTCTTCCACATTCACCTTATCCGCTTCAAAGCTCTGGATCACGGGGCCGGAAAGCGCGGCAATATACTGAACTTCCTCGTCGTTCAGCGCAATGCCAAAGGACTTGGCGAGCGGGTCCATCATCTGACGGATCACCTGTAGGTGGTACCGACGCACGTTTTTCGGCAGCGAAAGATCGGTCAGACGGCATCCCTGTCTTGCGCGGGAAAAGGAAACGGCGATACGCATGGACAAGTTCTGAATATCCCTGTCCGCGGCGACGACGTGAATCTTTTTCAAGTGCTCCAGCACGGTACCGTCGATCTGCTTATACTCGTCTTCGCTCAGATTCGGCAGATTGACCTGAAAGCTGCTCTGCTCATTGTTGAATCCGATATCCGTCAGCAGTGCGCGGATGCTGATTTCCCCGCCGTCTATCAGCAGTCCGTAATAGGGCTTTGAAGACAGCTCCAGACTGTATTTGTGAAGATAGTCCTTAATGGACGGCATCATCTTGTTTACGGTGGAAGGGCTTAAATGCACACAGCCGGAAAGCGTTTCTATTGTGACGGGCTGTGACTGGATGATCGTCAGAAGAATGCTTCTGACACGTTCGACACTGTCTTCGTAGGATTCGCCGCTCAGCAGCTTTTTCACCGCCCTGAGGTCGCCTTTCAGCTCGTAGCCCACGCCGCGCTTTGAAACGATTTCCAGCCCGTCTTCCTTGATTTCCTCATTGATGATTTCAACATACCGTTTGGCGGTACGGGAAGAGATATCGATCAGCTTGGCAATGTCCTCCGCCGTCAGGGGAGTCTGCGTCTCGCTGAGATGTTGTATCAGTTTGATTTGAATTTTCGTCAGCATCCAATCACCTCGCTTTTATTTTGATCTCACCGGTCAATTCTATTATAACTTTTTATTCGGGAATTTCCTTATAATCTTTGACATGGGATGGTGCCACTGAAAATAAATTACTGTCTATCTTGTATAACTTATGTGTCCGATTCTTGAATTTCCGGCGGTTTCAAGGCTTTTTTGCCTGTGTGCCATCCAACCGGAAGCAAGAAAAAACAGAACCGTACAATCAGGAATACGGAGGATATCATTCCATATAATAATATTTCAACCTGTCCGCGCACGAAACGCGGCTTCGCCGGAAACAGCGGATATTGCATTTTATTGCGAGTATGATATCATAGTAATCAGTAAAAAATCAGCGCCACGGCGTAAATCATCAAAGGGAGTATTTCTATGAAGCAGTTTACTTATACCATTACGGATGCCGAGGGAATCCATGCCCGTCCGGCCGGGCTGCTTGTAAAAACAGCGGCGGCGTTTGCTTCGGACATTAAGGTCGTCAAGGACGGAAACGCGGCAAACGCCAAAAAGATTTTCGCAGTCATGGGCCTGGCCGCCAAAAAGGGCGAGACGGTAACCGTTACTGCGGAAGGCAGCGACGAGGCAAAAGCCTTTGAAACGCTGCAGGCTTTCTTCAAGGCCAATTTATAAGCCGGTTTTTCCGGAAAGAAACGGATTCTGGAATCCACACACGGCTGAAAAGCGGTCAAAAAAGCGCAGGGAATTATTTCCCTGCGCTTTTTATGTGCAAATTGGTTTCAATATGGCCTTCCGTACCCGTCAGTTCGCTGTCTGCGGCCATTGATATTTATTTTCTGTCTCCTCTTCCGCTTCGGACTCCCGCTCAGGCTCGTCCCGGACTTCCGGTTCGGGACCCTGCTCCGTCTCTTTCTTCAGTTTAAATCTTTTCACGAGAGTGTTCAATGCCTGCGCCTGTCCGGAAAGCTCCTCGCTCGCCGCGGCGCTTTCTTCCGCTGTAGCGGAATTGGTCTGAACGACGCCGGAAATCTGGTCAACTCCCCGCGTTGCCTGAACGATGGCGCCGGACTGGAGATTGGATGCCTGCGAAATTTTTTCGACCGTTTCGGAAACGACCCGTGCTCCCTCCACTACCTGCAGAAGGGACTGCGCGGTTTGATCGGCAATTTTCGTTCCGCTTTCCACCTGGGTCATGGAATCCTCAATCAGGGCGGTGGTGTTTTTTGCCGCCGCCGCGCTTTTGCTGGCCAGATTCCGGACTTCGTCCGCCACAACGGCAAAGCCTTTGCCCGCCGCGCCCGCTCTGGCCGCTTCCACAGCCGCGTTCAGGGCGAGAATGTTTGTCTGGAACGCAATATCCTCGATCGTTTTGATGATTTTACCGATTTTCCCGGAGGAATCGTTGATTTTGGACATGGCTGTTACCATTTCCGCCATATGGCGATTGCAGATTTCTATTTCCTCACGGACATGATCCACATTTTCGCTCGCAAGTCCGGCGTAATCGGCATTATTCCTGACATGAGCGGAAATTTCCGTGATGGTTGCGGAAAGCTCTTCGACCGAGCTCGCCTGTTCGGTTGCTCCCTGCGCCAGCGCCTGCGCTCCGTTTGACACCTGCTCCGCGCCGCTCGAAACCTGCTCCGCCGTGCGGCTGATCTGCGCTAGGATATCGTTCAGGGAGAGTACAATACTGTTAATGGATTTCTTTAGCTCAATAAAATCCCCCTTGTACTCCAGCTGGGAAACGACGGTCAAATCCCCCTGCTCCACCCCGGCAAGGCTGTTTCTGATATCGTCTATGTACGATTGAATGGTATCGGTCGATTTTGCAAAGGCGGCTCCCAGCTGTCCGATTTCATTGCCGGAATCCGCGGCGATCTGCACGCTCAGGTCGCCCTCCGCCATCTTTTGAGCCGCGGCAGCCATCTCGCCGACGGGTTTGCTGATACTCCTGGAAATGCTGATGGAGATAAGGATTGAAATAACCAGAGAAAGAAAGATTACCAGAAAAATGCTGACACTCGCCGTTCTGCCCTGCGCGGAAAGCTTTGCGGCAACCTGATTGCCCATGGTTGTTTTCTCGCTGATTAAGGCATTGGTGGATTCCCTGATTTTTTGGGAAAGCGGCTCGCCCTGCCCGGACAGAAGGGACTGTCCGACGGAGTTTAGGCCCTGCGAGGCATAGTCGACCACCTGTCCCCTGATGGTTGCGAACCTGTCCAGATTGGCTTTGATGTTATTATAGTAGTTCAGGTCTTCCTTCGTAACCATACCTTTTTTCATGTTCACAAAATATGTGTTCACCTTCGCGGTGGACTCTTCCAATTCCGCCAGACACTCTTTGGTCACCTTTGGGTCGGTCGTAAACACAATGTCGCGGATAATGGAATTTGTGTTATTGAATTCCGTGTTGAAAAGCCCGATATCCCCCTGAGCAAAGCCGTAATCCTGTAACGCTTTGCCGTATGTAGCGTTCATATTCGTCATGACGGTGAGTCCGACAATGCCCCCGATGCTGGAAATAATGGTTACCAGAGCAAACGTTAAAATTAGCTTTTTGCCGATCTTCATATTTTTTAACATATAGATCCCCATTTCCTAATTGATTTCTGAGATCTACCCATCTGCAGGATCGTTTTTCCTATCATTCGCCGGGAAAGCGAGCGGCAGCCGCGCCGTACGCTTCCCCGCCTTCTGATTTTGATTATTCTTTGTACTTTTGACTTTCTGTGCTTTTCTTCAGTGGCTTACTATTTATCTTAACGGTTCACGGCTCATATTTTCTGACAATGGAGGAAACCCCCATCCCGCCGCCGACACAGAGCGTTGCAAGGCCGTATATGGAGTTTCTGCGCTTCATTTCGTAAAGCAGGGAAACCAGAATTCGGCAGCCGGAAGCGCCGACCGGATGCCCCAACGCAATTGCGCCGCCATTGACGTTGACTTTTGCGGGGTCAAGGCCAAGCAGCCGGACGACCGCCAGCGACTGCGCGGCAAAAGCCTCGTTCGCTTCGATCAGATCCATGTCGTCCACGGTCAGGCCCGTTTTCTCCATGATCTTTTTGGTGCTGAACGCAGGGCCTACGCCCATAATGGCCGGATCAACCCCGGCGGACTGGCCGGCGACCCAGACGGCCATTGGCGTTACGCCCAGTTCCTTCGCTTTTTCCTCACTCATGACGACCACCGCGGCCGCGCCGTCATTAATACCGGAAGCATTTGCGGCGGTGACGGTTCCATCCGGCTTAAACGCGGGTTTCAGCTTTGCAATGCTCTGTGCGGTAACGCCGGCCCGGGGTCCCTCGTCCGTATCGAACAGAACGGTTTCCTTTTTCACCTTCACCGGGACCGGAACGATTTCTTCCTTAAATTTCCCTTCGGATTGTGCTTTTTCGCACTTCTGCTGGCTGAACGCGGCAAATTCATCCTGCATTTCCCGGGTAATACCGTATTTTTCGGCAACATTTTCAGCGGTGATTCCCATGTGATAATCGTTGAAAGCGTCCCATAAGGCATCCTTTACCATGGAGTCGATCAGCTTTCCGTCGTTCATACGGTAGCCGAAGCGCGCCTGGTTCAACACATACGGGGCGGAGGACATATTCTCCATCCCGCCGGCCACAATAATCTCCGCCTCGCCGGCCTCGATCAGCGCGGCCGCCATGTTGACGGCTTTCAGTCCGGAGCCGCAGACGTTGTTCAGGGTAATTGCCGGGACGTCATGCGGGATACCGGCGTTCACAGACGCCTGGCGCGCCACGCTCTGGCCGAGTCCGGCCTGAAGCACGCACCCCATCAGGACCTCATCCACCCTGTCCGGGGAAATGTTTGCCAGCTTTAACGCCTCATCAATGACGATGGAGCCGAGCTTCGACGCCGGAACTCCGGTCAGCGCGCCCCCCATTTTTCCGATTGCCGTACGGACAGCGCCTGCCAATACGATTTTTTTCATTTGTTTCTCCTCCTATTGCTAAGACTAAAAATGAGCTTTTCGTCAATCATTATTCCGTTATTTACCGTGACTATGCCCGCCGTCCAGAGAAACACAAAAAAGATGCTGCGTACACAACACCTTTCCCGTGTCTTATGAAAATTTGGAGTGAAAACGCTCTTCAAACGCCTGAATCAGTTCCGGGCGGAAATCCGGGTGCGCAACGGTGATCAGCGCTTGGGCCCTTTCGCGCAGGGTCTTTCCCTTCAGCTGCGCAATTCCGTACTCCGTCACAACGTAATTCACGTCGTAGCGGGAAGTGGTGACCGAGGCGCCCTCATCAATCAGCGGAACGATTTTGGAAACCTTCCCCTTTGCCGCGGTGGCGGGCATTGCCATGATGGTTTTTCCGCCCCGGCTCATGTTCGCGCCCCTGACAAAGTCCACCTGTCCCCCCACGCCGCTGATCTGCTTCAGGCCTACGGAGGTAGAAACCACCTGCCCCATCAAATCCACCTGTACGCAGGAATTGATGGAGATCAGGTTATCGTTCCGGGCAATGACGCAGGGGTCGTTGACATAATCCACGGGATACATTTCCACCTCGGGGTTATTGTCCACGTAATCATACAGTCGGCGGGTTCCCATCAGAAAGGTCACCACGCTTTTGCCCGGATGAAAATTCTTTTTCTTATTGGTAATGACCCCGGCTTCCACCAGCTCCACCACACCGTCGGAGAACATTTCCGAATGGATGCCGAGGTCGTGCTTGTCTTTCAAAAACAGCAGCACCGCGTCCGGAATAGCCCCGATCCCCAGCTGAAGCGTATCGCCGTCCTGAATCAGGGAAGCGCAGTTTTTGCCGATGGCGCACTCGACCTCCCCGATTTTCGGCGGAGAAAGCTCAATGATGGGGTCGTCCGATTCCACAAGATAGTCGATGTTGCTTACATGGATAAAGGAATCGCCCAGCGTGCGCGGCATATTGCGGTTGACCTGCGCAATGACCGTTTTGGCGCACTCCGCCGCCGGCTTGGTGTAATCCACCGCCACACCGAAGCTGCAGTAGCCGTGCTGATCCGGCTCGGAAACATGGATCAGCGCCACATCCACCGGCAGGGTCGTTCGGAAAAGCTGGGGGATTTCTGAAAAAAACACCGGCGTTACGTCGGCCCGGCCTTCCGCCGCCGCCTGTCTTGTGCTGGCGCCAAGGAACAGGCTGTTGTGGCGGAAATGCTTCTCCATCCCCGGCAGGCAGTACGGGGACTGCCCCATGGACACCATATGTACGATTTCCACATTTTCATACTGCTCCGCATTTTTTACCATCGCGTTGATGACTGCGGTAGGCTCGCTGACCGCATGGCCGATGACCACGCGGCTGTTTGACCCGATATGCCTGACCGCTTCGTCGGCGGTAGTCAGCTTATCGCGGTAAAGCTCCTTCCAATTCATCTGCATCCCTTCTTATCCGTAATATTTCTCATACGCTTCCCCGTATTTCCCCCGGTAAATGTACAGGCGCGGTTTTTTCTCCACGCCTGTTCTTCATTCCGGTCCGTTATTCCTGAATGCCCGCAATTTCTTTTGCAAGCTCTTTCTTTTCACCGAGATTGCTCTGGCGGGCGATCATGATTCTCTGCGCCTGGGGAGAACCGGCTCCGTGCAGGGACTCGGTGCGGTAACCTACGGCCGCGCTGCCAAGAGTCATGTTTTCGATCAGCCGTAAAATCCTCATCCTGTTTTCCGTCGGCACACTGTCCACACCGCGCAGGTATTTATCTATGTAGGGATGCAGCTTTTCGTCGTTGAAATCCTGTTCGGAGGGCATCGTGACCATGATCCCGCCCGCGATATCCTCGGCCAGACGGCAGATTTCATAAGGGAAACGCGTCACGTTCTGTTTGCACACATTCGCGAGCAGCATATCGATCTGATAGTTGCCGGCCGCCGTTTTGCAGCCTTCGCAGGAACAGGCGATGCCGCAGCTGTAAAGAGACTCGTTCAGGTGCGTCATCTCGATGATCTTATCCTTGACATGGGAGGCCTTCTGCACACCGTTATAGTCCGCGGCCAGCGCTGTGGCGCCAATCAGGACATCGCCCACGCCGACCTTGCACCCACCATAGCTCTGACGGTGGTAGCCCGCGAAGCGCTCCACCAGCATGCCGGAAAATTCTGTTTCTCCGTCCATGAAAACCCGGTCGTTCGGGATAAAGACATCCTCGAAAATAATCAGCGCCTCGTGGCCGCCGAATTTCTTGTTGCCCATATCGAACTGTCCGCCTTCCAGCTTGCGGGTGTCGCAGGACTGGCGGCCGTAAATGATCAAAATGCCTTTCTCGTCGGAGGGAATCGCGAAGGAAACCGCGTAATCCTTATCCTCCGGCTTCATGGAAACCGTAGGCATCACGATAATTTCATGAGAATTTACGATACCGGTCTGATGCGCCTTGCAGCCGCGCACCACAATACCGTCCGGGCGGCGCTCCACAACGTGCAGGTACTGGTCGGGGTCTGCCTGCTGGCTTGGGGAACGGCTGCGGTCGCCTTTGGTGTCGGTCATGGCGCCGTCCACGACCAGGTCTCTGGTCTGGACTTTGCTCCAGTATTTTATAAAATTCTCATGATAATGGGTACCGTGGGCGGCGTCGATTTCAAAAGTCGTGCTGTAAATGGCGTTTGCGGCGTCCATGCCGACGCATCTCTGAAAACAGGATGCGGTCTTCTGGCCGCAAAGGCGCTGCATCTTAACCTTTTTTACCAGATCTTCACTGCTTTGATGAAGGTGTGTAAATCGGTTGATGGTTTCCCCCGTCAGATTGGATTTCGCAAGCATTAAATCCTGGTACCGGGGGTCCTGCGCCAGCTCATAGGTCATACAGACCGACTGAAAAGAAGGGCGGATGATCGGGTCGTCCACCGGACATTCCACTTTCTTGCCAAACATATAAACTTCCAGATTCAGCTTGCGGAGGCTTTCTTCATACTGTTCTTTTGTCATTAACACGTTTGAATCCCACCCATTCTTTTAATATAGTTTCCGATAGATTTCTTCTATTTCCTTTTGGGAAAGAGGAACATAGTTATTGGCGAGAAGGCGCTGCTGCCCGTCGATCACAGCCTGAGCAAAAGCGGCAATTTCCGCTTCCTTCATCCCGTATTCCCGCAGCCGCTTTTTCGCGATCAGGCCGCCCAGCAGCTCATCCAGCCGCGCGAACACTGCGGAGTCGGCAGGACAGTCCAGGAGCCGGGACAGATACCGGCACAGGTCCTGTATCTTTCCGTCTCTTTTTTTAGAGTAGTATGCCTCGAGCACCGCGCAGAGGAACTGATAATTGCTCTCGCCGTGCGCCACATGATAGTTGCCGCCGAGCGGATAGGACATAGCGTGTACCGCGCCCACGCCGCTGTTTCCGAACGCAATACCGGCGAAGTTACTGGCGATGAGCACATCCTTTTCAATTTCGCCGCGGGCCGCCTCGCCTCTTTCGGCCAGTTTCCGGTAGGAATTGAGAATGGTAGTAAAGGCTTCCACCGCGAAAAGCTCCGTATATCCGGTGGACTTCGGTGAGAGAAAGGATTCCAGCGAATGCACCAGCGCGTCGATGGAGCTGTACAGGAAAAAGCGGTAGGGCAGTGTGGAAATCAGTTCCGGAATCATGACGGCGTAATCGGCATAAAGGGCGTCGTTGGCAATTCCCATCTTGGTCCCGCGCTGAAGCAGCGCGAAAATCGAAATGTTGGTGACCTCGCTCCCCGTTCCGCAGGTAGTCGGCACGATGATCAGCTCTTTGTCCCGCACCAGCCGCTCCGGCTCGTCGTACAGCTGCGTCAGGCGATCGAATTTTTTCAGCGACAGTACCTTGCCGATGTCGATGACCGTACCTCCGCCCACCGCGATGACACGGCTGTAGGAGGTGTTGCTTAAATCTGCCACAATGGCGTCCGTCATTTCGTCAGTCGGCTCCCCGCCGCCGTATTTTTCCTGAAAGAGCACATGGCAGGGCAACCCGAGAGCCTTGATAAAGGGATCGTAAATAAACTGTTGCGTAATCAGCAGGTCGTCTTCCTTGATTGCGAAATCCTTCGCAAACTCTGCAAAGCGGTCAAAGCGGTATATCTGCGTTTTCAATGCGAATTGTTTCATGATGATTCCCCCCAAAAAATCCACGCGAATATTTAGGACTAAATAACACCCTGCTCCTGCAGCCGCTGAATCTCATCCGCTTTCAGTCCCAGCAGGCCATTGTAGACTTCGTCGTTGTGTTCGCCCAGCAGCGGCGGACGCAGCTCGATTTCACCCGGCGTCTTAGACATTTTCAGCGTGATGCCGTTGATTGAGATTTTTCCTGCCCCAGGGTAATCCATATATTCAAACACTTTTCTGTGCTGAATCTGCGGGTTGTTTACGACACCCGGAATGTCCGAAATCGGCGCGACGGGAATTCCGGACTTTGAAAGAAGATAATCGATCTCTGCCGTCGTCAGTTCCTGCGCCCATTTCTGCACCGCTTCTTCCACCGCTTCGATATTTTCCATTCTGTGCGACACCGTATCAAACCGCGGGTCGTCGATCAGTTCGGGCTGCCCGATGATTTTGACAATACGCGAAAAGAGCGGCTGTGTACCCGCGTGAATATAGATATATCCATCCCTGGTCTTGAATGCGTTGGCCGGAGCCGTCACTTTGTCCCTGTTCTTCCAGCGTTTTTCCACTACGCCGCTGGTCGTGTAAAGCGGAACGGTCGTCGCCAGCAGCGAAGAAATGCAGTCCAGCAGGGATACGTCGATCCGCTGCCCTTCCCCGGTGTTTCTTCTGGAATAAAGGGCGGAAACGGTTCCCAGCGCGGCGTAGATTGCGGAAACAAAATCGACGACCCATGTTCCGGTCAAAAGAGGGGTTCCGTCCTCTTCCCCCGTCAGGCTCATCAGGCCGGACATCGCCTGCGCAATGCAGTCAAAGGCCACGCGGTCGCGGTAAGGACCGTCCTGGCCGAAACCGGAAATGGACGTAACCACCAGCTCGGGATTCAGTTCGTCCAGCACTTTCTGCGTCAGGCCCATCGCGTCCAGCGTACCGGGACGGAAATTTTCGACCAGCACGTCCGACTGCTGAATCAGTCCGCGCAGGATTTCCTGTCCCTGCCCGCTGCGCAGGTTCAGGGTAACGCTTCGCTTATTTTTGTTGTACTGGGTGAAATACAGGCTGACATCGCCTGCGTAAGGGCCCATTGTGCGGGATTCCTCCCCCACAACGGGCTTTTCGATCTTAATGACTTCCGCGCCCAGGTCCCCTAAAAGCATGGAGCAGTACGGGCCGGAGATATATCTTGATAAATCCAGCACCCGCACGCCCTGTAAAGGTCCGCTCATCTGTTTTGCCCCCTCAGTTTTCCAGCGTTGCAGGTTCGTTGGTGATCGCTGCGTTGAGGAATTTTTTCTTCGGATCGATTTCCTCACGGATCAGGCGAAGGTCCTGTGCGCACGGCTCCGGAGTAAACGGTACGTCGTCCGGAATTTCTATATTGAAGCCGGTATTTTCGCGGATCATTTCCTTTGTAACGCCGGGGTGGATGCTGTGGACCCTCATTTTGCCCGTTTCCGGGTTGAAGTCCATAATACAGAGATTGGTCATTACATAAGTGGCTCCGCCGCCGGGCAGGCCTTCGCGGTTATTGTGTCCGGAGGCGCCCGATACAAAGTCGACATTTTCCACCAGAATGCGTTTTTCGTGGTTGACGATGATGCACACGCGTTTGGCAAAGGCCGCAAGGTCGGTCTGCGCCAGCACGCCGGGAAGGCGTACCTTCGGGTTTGCATAGTCGCCGATGCAGGCAATGTTGAGATTGCCGTACTGGTCCACCTGAGCGCCGGAGGCAAACGCCAGCCCGACCTTTCCCAGACGGAAAAGTCCCAGCGCGTCTTCCAGCGGAATCTGGCTTCTGCACGGCCATTGAATCAGGTCGTATTCCCAGTTGGAATCGGGAACGGAGTCCCTGTCGAGAAGCGGGTCAAGCACCGGGCCCATCATGCACACCGCGTTCGGCGCGTGCTTCATCTGGGCCAGCCGGACGGCGACCAGCGGAATTCCGCACGCCCGGATATAAGCCTTGCCGCCGGTTCCAATGCCTGTAAAATTCATCTCGTCGTCGATGATCCTTTTGGAGACCTCTACCGTCAGTAATTCTTCCAGCGTATAATTCTTCACTCTGCTTCCCCTCCATGCCCCAATCTGTTACGAAGCGATTCCAGCCCGCCGACCTTTTTGAGGTACTCTTCTTCATCCTTCGTTCCGTAAACATATTCGTCCAGATATTTTTGGAACCCTTCTTCCGTTTCAGAACATTCCTGATAAAGATGGGAATGCTCCAGATCGAAATCATAACGGGTATCGCAGGAATTGGGGTGTGCGCCGCAGGGCGCGCAGCAGACGCTGTCAACATACAGCTTCGGCAGCATGGTCATGGTGGGGGTGCGAATAATCTCTTCCTCCGGAACAATTTCCTCCACCGACAGAATCGACTTCCCGGCGCACCTTGCAATATACAGATCCATCTCGTTGTCCATCATGCGGACGGTGTCAAACTGAACGTTGCCGTATTTATCCGCCCTGTGGGCATGCACAATGGCAAAGTCGGGATGGAATGCCTCCATCGCAATCAGTTTTTCACCGGTAAACGGACAGATGATCTCTTTGAACTCGGGATTCTTGAGCAGGCCGGAATTCAGCGGCGTTTTGCTGATGGCAAACGGCAGGCCGAAGGCCGCCGCACGGAATTTATCCATTCCGCAGGTTTCGCTCATATCCACAAAGCGAATCCTGTGCTCTTCGACGGCGCGGCGAAAGTTTTTCGCCATGCCGACGTTGAACATTCCTACATAGGACGACCATGCTTCCTTAACGCAGCCTGCGCCGATCAGCATATCGAAGTCCATTCCCGCGCTCCAGGAATAAAGGGTAAGGTCCTTCTTTTTCTGGCGAACAATTTCACGAATAAGCGCCATGGGGGCTTTTCGGATCAGCGAGCCTCCTATCGCCACTTTTGCTCCATCCGGAATTTTGGCTATGGCTTCTGCAATAGGAACCAGCTTTGTTCTTCTTTCCTGCATTTTACTGCCTCTTTTCTTAAAATGCTTCCGGCCAGACGGAATAGCTGCCGTCAAAAAGGATATTGATCAGATAGTTGCCCTCATGCTCTCTGGCACGCTCGATCGCCGCCTTCAGGTCTTCTGCTTTCTGAATGGTTTCTCCACCCATGCCCGCATTTCTCGCGATCTCCGCGAAATCGAGCTGTGTCAGATCCACGCCGGTGTAACGGGGGCCGAACTTGAAGTTTTCTTCCTGACGGATATTCCCGTACGCACCGTCGTTCAGAACGATGACGATCTGTTTGGATCCGGATCGCGCAACACTTTCCAGTTCGCCGAGACACATGCCCATAGAGCCGTCGCCCAGAATGGAGATGACTTCTCTGCCGGGCTCGGCCAGGCTGCTCGCCATACCGGCCGGTACCGCAAAAGCCATGTTGCCGTAGTTGACGGGCTTCATATAGCTGACTTTTTCCTTCAGGGTAAGCAGATGTGACCAGGCGCCCGGATTACCGGCGTCGATACAGACGATTTCGTCCTCCTTTAAAAGCTCCGACAGCTCCCTCATCACAGCGACCGGAGGGGCGGGAACTGCTTTGGAATCATTGATTGAACCGGAATAGACCTTCTTCTTCCATGCATCGAAGTCTTTGTCGATCCCTGTGATCCACTCGCTGTTGATCTTCTTATTTTCCTCTGAGGCGGAAGGAAGGGTATTGAGCAGCGCGTCGATCGTCAGTCCGATATCGCCGACGATGCCGCACTCTACCGGATAATGGCGGCCGATGTTCTTGGAATCAAAATCCACCTGGATAATATTGTTCAGCTTTAAGCCCCATCTATTCGTGCCGACCGCGCTCATGCTGGAACCGAGAACCAGAACGGAATCGGCGCTTTCCAGAATGGATTTTGTAAAGGCGCTGCCGTGTCTTGTCCTTGCGCCGTAAACCAGCGGATGGGTGGTCGGAACGCTGCCGATACCGTTAAAAGTGGTGACCATGGGAGCGTTCAGCTTTTCCGCCAGCTTCAGCACCTTATCGGAAGCGTGGGAAAGCTTTACGCCGTTGCCGCACAGGATACAGACCTTCGCGGTTTTTGCGAGGAAGTCTGCCGCCTTGGTCAGGTTCTCCTGATTTGGGGGAACAATGGGCTGGAAACAGTAGGATTTGGGATCCTTGTATTCGTACTCGCAGACGCCTTCTTCCAGAACATCCCTGTAGAAATCGACGACTACGGGACCCGGACGGCCGCTCATGGCCACTCTGTAGGCTTCTCTCATGGCCCACACGGCGGCGTCGGGGTGGCGGACCGGTATGTATTCCTTGACAAGGCTTGTGAAGATTGCCTCATGATTGGCTTCCTGAGCGTCGCCGCGGCCTACGTCCGCCAGCCTGTTCTGGAAAATCAGCGCGATCATCGGGCTGGAATCCCTTAATGCGCCGCCGATCGGCGTGAGCAGGTTGGTTGCGCCGGGGCCTGTGGTGGCAAGGCAGAATCCGGGGGTTCCGGTAAGCCTTCCCCAGCCGTCCGCAGCGTGTCCGGCCGCACCCTCGTGACGCGTTGCAACAAACTGAATATCCGCGTCGAGCAGGGCGTTGTTTAAAAAGAGCGTCTGACCGCCCGGAATTCCGAAAACCACCTTGGTATTCTGTTCTTTCATGACTTCCGCGGCTGCCTGAGCTACTGGTATCCTCATTTGATTACCTCCATTATGATTGTATGTATATTGTATCTATGTATTTATGTTAGCACACAAATTTCGAGATGTCAACCTTTTTGCTTTCTATTTCTGCATGGGCCACATCTGATTTGCTTAAGACTTGCCGGTTCTGAACAGTCCTTTTTTGCCGCTCTGGGAGTTCTTAATGTTGGACTGTACAATTTCCACATAGACCGCAATCACGATCACCAGTCCGGTGGCAATATACTGCCAGAAAGGATCGACACCAATAACAATCAGGCCAACCTTTAAGCCTGTCAGCATGATCGCGCCAAGGAACGTGCCGATGATGGTTCCGCGTCCTCCCGCCATGCTTGCGCCGCCGATCGCAACAGCAGCAATTGCCTGAAGCTCGTAGCCGTTGCCCGCGGTGGGCTCCGCCGTGCCCAGCTTCGCAAGCAGCACGATACCCGCGAGGGCGCTGCCGATTGCGCAGATAATATAGGCAATATTTCTGTTCAGCACACATTTCACACCGGAAAGATTTGCCGCGTCCTCGTTGCCGCCGACCGCATAAATGTAATTACCGGTTTTCGTATACTTCAAGATGATATGGGTAATGACTGCGAAAGCAAAAAGGATCAGGACGGAAGACCGCATATCAAGGGCAATGCTGCCGTATACCAGTTTTCTGTAGGCGGAAGGCATGCTTGTAATCGGGAAGCCGCCGGTAATAAGATACGCTATACCGCGGAAAAGCGACATGGTCGCCATAGTGGCGATAAACGGCTGAATCCGCATTTTGGTGACGATAACGCCGTTGATAAGCCCCAGCACCGCGCTGAAAGCAATGGCGACCAATATGGCAATGATCGGAGAAACCCCTGCCGCCAGCATTTTTGCCAGAATGACCGCCACCAGAGCAAGAATGGAGCCGGCGGAAAGATCGATGCCGCCGGAAATAATGGCGAAGCTCATTCCCAGCCCCATCAGGCCGTAGATCGTAGCCTGATCGATAATGTCCTTGATGTTGGACCAGGAAATAAAGATCGGATTAATCAATGAAAAGATGATTGTCATCAAAACAATACCGGCTGCGATACTGAGTTCTCTTTCAAAATTCTTTAACGACTTGAGCTTGTTATTCATGAACTTCTCCTCCCAAAGCATATGTGACGATTCTGTTTTCATCGAAATCCGAACTGTCGATTTCAGCGACGATTTTTCCCGCGTTCATAACGAGCATGCGATCGCTGAGTCCGATGACCTCCGGCAGTTCCGACGAGACCATGATGATCGATTTTCCTTCGTTGACCAGCTGTTCCATCAGGGCGTAAATTTCCGCCTTCGCGCCGACGTCGATCCCCTTGGTCGGCTCGTCGAAAATCATGATGTCGACCTGAGTGGAAAGCCATTTGGCAAGAACGACCTTCTGCTGGTTGCCGCCGGAAAGATCGAAGGTCTTAAAGTCTGGATCGCGGGGCTTTAAGTTGACCATATCCGCGTATTTTATGCCGTTCTTCTTCTTCTTTCCAAAGTCCTGCAGGCCGCGCGTCTTGAAATGGTCCAGCGCCGGAAGCGCGATGTTGTCGGAATTGCTGAATTCCCTGATAAAACCCTCTGTTTTTCTATTTTCCGGAATCAGTCCCACCCCGTTGCTGATCGCCACGGCGGGAGATGAATTATTTACCTTTTTACCGTTGATGGAGATTTCCCCGCCGCTGATTTTATCAGCGCCGAAAATCGCACGCATGACGTCGGTCCTCTTGGCGCCGACCAGTCCGTAAAAGCCCAGTATTTCACCTTTGTTCAGCTTGAAATTGATATTTTCAAATATATTGTTTACCGAAAGATTTTTTACCTCAAGGACCGTGTCGCCGCTTTGGACACAGCGGGGCTTCATCCGTCTTGCAAACATGGACACGTCGCGCCCGACCATGCTGCGGATCAGTTCTTCTTTTGTCATATCCTGTGTGTTAAAGGTGTTGATGTATTTTCCGTCGCGCAGCACGGTCGCACGCTGCGTCATTTTGAAAACCTCATCCAGTCTGTGCGAAACATAGAGAATGGTAATGCCCTTGTCCTGCATTTCATGCATAATATTGAAAAGGATTTCTGTTTCTCTGCTGCTGAGAGAGGCCGTGGGTTCGTCGAAGGATACGATTTTCGCATCCAGAAAAAGTGCTTTTGCAATTTGCAGAACCTGCATCTGTCCTACGCTCAGGCTTCTGATTTTGTCCGTCGGCTTCATATCGGCCTGAACCTTATCGAGAAGCTCCTGTGCCTGCCGGTTCATCTTTTTCCAGTCGAGCAGGCCGTGCTTTTTCGGCTCGCTGCCGAGCATGATATTCTGGGCGACGGTCATGTCCGCAACCATGTTGACTTCCTGATGCACCTTAACGATTCCGTATTTGATCGCATCATAGGCCAGATTGAAGTTCACCTTTTCTCCGTCGATAAACACTTCGCCCTCAGTGGGCTGGAAAACGCCGTGCAGGATGTTGAGCAGCGTACTTTTTCCGGCGCCGTTCTCTCCGAGCAAAGCATGGATTTCCCCTTTTCTTATGGTAAAGCTGACGTCATCAAGTGCTTTGCAGCCTGGAAAGGACTTGGAAACATGCTTGAATTCAATGTAATTGTCATTTGCCATAGTATGCTTTTTCCTCCTTTGTGAAATCGGGGGACAGGGTGCCGTGTCTCTGTCCCCTGCTATTCACAGAATCAATTGCTTATTTCTGCACTTGGTAATCCAGATCTTTCCAGTTGATAACCTCTCCCATATTCTGATTCGCGTTGCTGCTGTCGATGATTCCGATGGAGCCCCAGACGCGTTCCGGAAGAGCAATACCGTCCATGGCCCTGAAAGCGATATCCAGCGCCATTTTGCCCAGATAGTAGGAGAACTGGCCGGCGGTCAGGGTGAGCTCGCCTTCCTTGATCGATTTGATCGCCTCGTTGGTTCCGTCCGTGCCTGCTACATAGATTTTGCCCAGCTTGTCGGCGGCTTTTACGGACTCCACCGCGCCGAGAGCCATTACGTCGTTATTGCAGAAGATTGCTTTCAGGTTGGGGTATTTTTTGATCTGAATATCCGCGATGTCCTTTGCTTTCATTCTGTCCCAGTCGGCGTTCTGTGTATCAACGATCTTCAGCTTGCATTCCGGATTTTCGTCGATCCATGCCTTGAAGCCGGCGGTGCGGTCACGGGCGGACGGGTTGTTCGGGATACCCATGATGATGGAGACCTCGCCGCCCTCGGCGCCGATCTTCTTGGAGAACGCTTCCGCTACCTGTCTGCCGGACTCGTAAGAGCTCAGGCCTATGTAGTAGGGGACGTGGGGTTCGTCGTCATAAGCGACGGAACCGGTCACGATCGGGATACCCGCCTTCTGAGCGTCCTCGATTCCGGGAACCAGGTTCGCGTCGGAGATGGGGAACGCGATAATGCAGTCGTATTTTTTGTTGATCATGTCTCTCATGATGGAAAGCTGGCCTTCCTGATCCTGGTCAGTCTGGCCGGAACGGATGTCGACGGTGACATTGCAGCCCGCGGCCTTCATGCGGTCGATTTCCTCTCTGATGCCGTTGGCCATCATGGACCAATATTCATTTTCAAGGGATTTCATAATAAATCCGATTTTTACTTCTTTATTGGGAACGGAAACGGCGCCCAGCACTTTGCTGAGATCCGAATAGAGTACCGCCCCGTTTTTGAAGTTGGGGTCCTGCTTTTGAACGGGAACGGAGCTGAAATCAAATTTCGGGGCCTCGGCTTTGCTCTGAGTGTCGGAAGCGGCCGGCTGGGATGCGGCGGCATCCTCTGAAGCGGCCTGATTGGAGCTGCAGCCGGTGGACAGGGAAAATAAAATTGCCATACAAGTAAGGATCGCTAAGATTCTTTTTTTCATGAATAAACCTCCCAAAAATTCTTCTTTTTCAATACGTCTCAAAATCTCGTTTACCCTTTGCAATGATGGTAAAAACAGCTCTCTTGATTCCCTCACCTCCCTGTTGAAATCCCGCCAAAAGTCATTGCTTTTCCGCGTTTAAATATCTCCCTTTTCGGACATTTCACTGATTTGTTCTTCGGTGTAGCCCAAACTTTTCAGTATTTCAACCGAATGTTCCCCCAAATTCGGAGGGCCCATTGTAATTTGAGGCGGTGTCTTGGACAACTGCACGGGGAATCCCTGCATGGGAATATTTCCTACGCCCTGATAGGGCACTTCAATAATCTGCTGATTATGCTTCACCTGCGGCAGGCGGATAAATTCGGAAATGGAAAGCACCGGAGCCGCCGGAATTCCCTGTTGATTCAGTATTTCGACGATTTCGTCACGGTTGAGGGCGGCCGCCCACTGTGCGACATATTCGTTCAGTTCGTCGGCGTTCTGGTACCGGGAGGCCACCGTCAGGAATTTCGGGTCTGTGATCAGTTCGGGCCTTCCAATTACGGCCGCCAGCTTTTCCCAGTGCGCCTGAGGCGCCGCAATGATATAGACATAGTCGTCCTTCGCCTTAAAGCATCCCACAGGAGCTGTATTTTTATCCTTGTTGCCGATTCTGTTCCTCTGCTGGTGCAGCAGCAAATCCTGTGGGATCGCTTCGATCAGCAGGGACGCGGCCGTGTTGAGCAGGGAAGTCTGCACGTGCTGACCTTCTCCGGTCCTTTCGCGGCTGTATAAGGCGGACAGGATTCCGAAGGCGGTGTTGCTCGCCGTATTGTAGTCTATGACATAGGTGCCGGCCAGATACGGTTCCGAATCCGGCGAGCCCGTCATGCTCATCAGACCGCCCATGGCCTGCAGGACGGAATCAAAGCCAGGATACTCCGCCATGGGTCCCGTACTGCCAAAGCCGGAAATGGAAGCCAGAATCAGCCTTGGATTTAATTTGTGTAACGTTTCCCACCCGAAGCCCATAGCTTCCATGGTACCCGGCTTGAAGTTCTGAATAACGACGTCCGCTTCCTGAAACAGCTTTCTAAGGATTTCCTTTCCCTTTTCCGTGCGGGAATTGACCGTGATCCCCTTCTTATTCCTGTTGAAGACCATGAAATAGAAACCGTTACCGTCTATCGCCGGCTCATACTGGCGGACGATTTCGCCGCCGGGTGATTCCACCTTGATGACTTCCGCCCCCATATCGCCCAGAAGCTGAGCGCAATAGGGGCCTGATATATATCGCGATAAGTCGATTACCTTGATACCTTCTAATGCTTTCATACATTCTCTCCCCGGTTTTCCAATATTGCTTAGATAAATGTCGGCAAATCAAGAGAAAGCAGTTTCTTTACCCCTACTTTTTCCAGATATTCTTCCTGATCTTCCACCCCGGTGACATAGGTGTCGAGGTATTTGGAGAAATTCTCCTTGTCGGAGCTTGCGTCCACATACTCCTGAAAATGCCCTTCGTCCACATTGTAGAACTGCGGCATGGAGCAGGGATGCGCACCGTACGGGGCGTGTACAACCGCCGTAACCCTGTATTTCGGAATAAAGCAAAGATCGTTGTGGCGGCGGATCAGATCGTTGCTCACAATACGCTCGACGGTGACGATCACCTTGTCGCAGGAACGTGCCATCAGCACGTCCACTCCCTGCGGAACCAAGCGCTTCTGCGGCATCAGAACATTTCCGTAAACATCGGCGGCAGCCGCATGGATAATCGCCACATCCGGGTCCGCCGGGGGCACCGCGTAGTATTTCTTCCCGGTCAGCGGGCAGTTGAATTCTTTGATATCGGGGTTCTTGGCAAGGATATCGCTTCCCCCCAGATAGGAACACGGCCAGAAGCTGAGCTTCTCGAGGCTGGCGTGAAAACGGTTGAAGGCCAGATAATCGGAATAGTCCACCATCTGAAACTCGCCCTGCTCGACTCCCCTTCGGAAATTTTTCGCAAGCCCGTAGCGCTCAAGCCCCACATAGGAGGTCTCCACTTTTTTCAGCATTCCGGCTCCGGCCAGAAGGTCAACGTCAAGTCCGTTCAAAGAACCGACAACGGTCAGATCCTTTTTCTTCTGCCTGACCAGCTCTCTCAGAAAAGCCATCGGATGGGCGTGAATAGCACATCCGCCGATTGCAAGCCGGTCCCCGTCGGATACCAGCGAAGCAGCCTCTTTCATGGATATTAATTTTTCTTTCAGTTCCAATTTCTACACCTCTAAATTATATTGATCTCGGAAGGAGCAGGCCTTTGGGATCAATGATGTTTCTCAGCAGATAAAGCTCTTCCTCTGTGGGAGCGGGTGTTTCTTTTGCATCGTATAGATTTTCAATGGCGAAACCCGTCTCGTTCCGGATATCCTCCGGAGTATATCCGGGGTGGATGGAGTAGAGCTGCATGCGCCCCGTGACCTCATGGAAATTGAAAATACATTTATCCGTTACCACATATTCCGGTCCCGCACCGCTCAAGCCCAGCTTTGCCCTGCCTTCGCGGCCGCCCGGGTAACCCACGGCGGAAACGAAGTCCACCTTTTCGACAAATTTTCTTTTTTCAAGCTTCATGGTAATGATTTCGCGCCCGAAAAGCGCCAGATGCTCCGTCTGGAAAATTGCGCCTACCAGACGTACCTTCGGATGGTCGTGATCGCCGATGCAGACGCTGTTCATATTGCCGTAAGCATCGATCTGCGCGCCGGAAGAAAACCCTACCGTAATGTCCCCTCTGTTTACGCACCATGGAGCGGGGAACCCCAGCATCATCGCTTCGCTGTCCACATCCACGGACGTCGGCTCAAACTCGGAATTCGGCACCGTGGTCAGCTTGGAGAGGTCCGGATTGTGGAGCATTCCCGCCAGAAGCACCGTCATGTTCGGTGCGTGAGTATGCTGGGCAAGCGACATAGCCGCCAACGGAACCATGGAGGCCATCACGGCGGTCTGGTCGCCGGTGACAAGCCCGGTAAACCCAACGTCGTCATCTCTGAACATCTTGGAAATGTTCACGGCCAATAATTCATAAAGGGTATAGTCTTTTGCCGTTTTCAATGTTAGCACCTTTTTTCTAATATTGTATTTATATTGTCTTAGTGTATATATGTTATCATATATTTTCATATGGTGTCAATCAATTAAATCTCTAAATAACCAAAACACTATTTATGCAAATTGCTAAATTTAAGAGTCGACTTTGTTCTCCTGTACCAAATCATAAAATTGACAGGCCAGCTTCATCAGGGACAAATATTCCGGATACAGTGCATCGTACTGCTCCTTATCCGGCAGGCGGGGTTCAAAAATCCGGTCGACGGGATTTTCCAGCTGCTCCTTTGAAAACTGCTCCCCCGCCGCAAGCGCTGCGAGAATCACACAGCCTCTGGTGGTTGCTTCCAGAATACGCGGCACGACAACCGTTTTTCCGGTGATGCTGGATTTGATCTGCATCCATAGATCGCTTCTGGCGCCGCCCCCGATGGAAATAATACGGCAGACCGGGATTCCTGCGTTTTCAATGATCTCCATCACATTTCGAATAGTATACCCATTGGCTTCCAGCAATGCCCGGAACAGGTGCCGCGGCCCGTGCGAGGGTGTCAGACCCGTAACGGTTCCCCTGACATTGGCGTTCCAGAAGGGGGTGCGCTCACCGGTCAGGCTGGGAATAAAAAGAACGCCTTCCGCCCCGGGGGCCACCTCAGAACTCATATCGTCCAGCTCTTTCAGGCTGTGCCGCCCCTCAAGCAGAACATTGCTCATCCAGTCAAGCGTTCCCCCGGAGAGTCCGAGCGAACCGCCTACCAGCCACAGTCCCGGAAGGACGTGGGGATTCGTCATCACCCGATTTTCCGGGTCCACGGCCCACCGGTCGCTAACCGCGAAGGTTACGTCCGTCGTGCCCATGACGCTTACCGCCACGCCGCTTTTCACTCCTCCGGCGCCAAGCACGCCCACCGACCCGTCCGGCCCGCTGACCGCTACAGGGATTCCCGCCGGCAAACCGAGTTCCTCCGCCATCTCCTTTGTCAGGGACCCCGCCGCCTCCCAGCTTGCTTTCAGTCGGGGCAGTTTACTGCCGTCGACCCCCAAAGCGTCGATCAGCCTCTCGTCCCAGTCCATCTCTCTGACGTTCAACAGCATCGTATAGCACGCCGAGGTGTAGTCGATGCAGGCGTTTCCGGTCAGCCGGTAGTTGATAAAATCCTTGATCGTAAAAAAGATACTGATTTTGGAGTAAAGAGCCGGGTCGGCATTTTTAAAGTGCCTCAGCTTCAGGCCCCCCAGCTCCGGGCTGAGCTTTCTGCCGTTGCGCTCATAAAATTCATTCGGGTCAAAGGAGCGGGAAAATTCCTCCTGCTCTTCCTTTTTCTGATCCATCCATGTCAGTGCCGGAGCCAGCGGGGTCCCGTCCTGTGACAGGGCAACCCAGCCAACCAGAGAGCTGGCGCAGACAGCGCATATTTCATAATCCGTTTTTTCCATGACCTGCCTGATTAATCCCTTGATTTCGTTAAAATACAGATTGACGTCTATGGAAGGCGAAGCCAGAATTTTTTTAGATTTCGCCAGCAAAAATTCCAGACTATTGTCAAACAGAGACACCCGTATGGAACTTGACCCTACATCGATCGTCAGATACGCTTTTTTTCCCATTTTCAATATCCTCCGTCTAAAAAATAGTAAAATAAAAAGAGCGGTTTCACAGAAAAGCCACCCTTATTATTTATTTAAGTAATTATACGCTACCTGTACAGCTTCATCGAGAAATTATAACGGTCGGAAACGTAATAGATTTCTGTATATTCCACCGCGTCCCCATTCTGCAGAAAAGTGGTTCGTTTCATTCTAACCAGCGGCGTTTTGTCAGAAATATCCAGATTTTCACACTGCTTTTTCGTTGGCAGCACCGCGTCAATCACCTGTTCAGCATGCGCTATCTTTAATTGAAATGTACCTTCCAGAGTTTTTAGCAGGGAATTGGTTTCGAGCTGATAGGCATCAAGCCCGTGACAGAACCGGTCGCGCAGATAAATTTTCTGCTCTGCGAAAGGCTGTTTATTCGCGTACCGCACCCTGTAAATCGAAATGATATCCTCATTTTCTTTGATTCCCATCCGCTCAGCCAAGACATCGTTGGCCTGAATCATTTTCACGCTCAATATTCGGGAAGTCGCACTGATCCCGCTGCTGGTCAGGTCTTCATGCAGGCCGGTCAGCCTTCCCAACTGGCGGTTGAATTTGGGAGCGGACACCACGGGCCCTTGTCCTCTCATCCGCTCAATAATTCCTTCCGAAATCAGCTCGCCCAACGTTTTGCGAACGGTGACCCGGCTTACGCCGTAATACTGGCTGTACCACTGTTCGGTAGGCAGCTTGTCCCCGGGGACCAGTTCCCCGGATTTGATCTGTTCCTTGATTTGCTCCTTAATCTGATAATATAACGGTATTGGTTTTGTTTTATCAATCATTTCTTTGCCCCCTGCTGCGCAATATTGTATTATTATTGTTATTGTGTATTTATTATATCACAATCTTCTTCTCCACGTCAATCAAAAAATAACAGTTCCGGTAGATAATACGCTCCCATATTTAGCGAATTTGTCTAAAGAAAAAACTGGAAATAAAAAAAGCATCTCCGAAGAGATGCCCGAAGGATCATAAAAAAGATTATACCATAACCGGCCGCGGTCGCGCGCCTTTCAATTTTCCAAAAGCCACTGCCTGTACTGCTGAAATTCGCCGTCCGCAGGACAGAGCTGCAGCACAAAGCCGACGCGCCCAAGCAGGCCGCGCCGGTACTCCTCCGGCCCCTGTGCTATGTTCTCATGGGAAAGATGGGACTCCCATCCGTATTTCCGGATATAGTACAGCTCCTTGCGGATATCGCGGCGGTATTCCCTGGGGGCCTGAAGCTTTTGATTTGCCACTACCCCGGTAATCTTTCTCCGCTGTCCGCGATTTAAAATCCGCGTTTTCCGGTCGTTTAGGGTGAACCCGTTTTCCGCCAGAACGCGCCGCACAAAATCGATGAGTGCCAGCGGATTGAAGGTACCGGAAAAAGTCATATCATCGCTGTAACGGGTATAGGCGATCCCGCGCCTGCCGCAATACGCACTGATTTGGCCGTCGATCGGCCCAAAAACCAGATTGGAAAGAAGGGGACTGGTCGGCGCACCCTGGGGAAGCGAGCCGCCCCGGGTGCAAAAACGCGCAAAATAGAAGCTGAGAACGCTGTTGTAATTCCGATTTTCCAAAGAAGAGCGGTCATCCGCATTCAGATAATGGCACCCCACGTAAGGAGAAGCCTCCAGCGCACGGTCAACGGCGCGGAATACCTGCGCGAAAGAAATGCTGTCGAAAAAAGCACGGATGTCCAGCTTGACCACCAAAGGCTGTCCCAGATGGGGGCGCGCGTTGTCCAGTACGGATTTCCCCGGCAAATAAGCGGTCACACAGCACGGCCCGGCGGCGGGCAGCAACCCTAAAATGCCTTTCTGGACCCTTCTGAGCGCGCGGTTCGGAACACAGAGCAGCCGCGTACCGGCTTCTCCTTTCGGCAGCTCACGAAGGGTGTAACAGCTGCACCGGTATTTTTCACGGGAGAGGCGCAAAAGCTGGTAATAGCACCGGTAAAACTTCCGCTCGTCCCGGTTATGGTAAAGATATCTGCAAAAGTCTTCAAGCGTATGAAGCATGGCCATTGCCTCCTGCCGCAGACCCGGCTGATTTTTTAATAAGCGGAAAAGGCACAAAATCTTCCTTCGGAATGCAACCGCAGCCGTGTTTTAAAATACATGAAGTGTATGGTTACACGGTGAGGATTGCTTTCTGCGCGCGCAGCGCAGGTCCTTTTACCCTTTCGGGGGCGGCGACTCGCCGTCCTCCTGCGAAAAAAATCCGCAGAATCTGCTGCCGTTTCCGCTTATCATGTACTTTACCACATCGGGCCGAAATAATCCAGCCCACCCCAGCTTTTTTGTCCTATGCCGCAGCAGTTCTTAATCCTTCTGTTCCCGTCTTTCCGCGTCCTGCCTTGCGGTCATGATTTTTTTACACACCTTCTCCAGCTTGGAGTAATACGTCTGCGGAATGCCGCCGTCGGTGATGACGCAGTCAAATTCGGAAAGGTCGGCGTACCGGGTCAGATACGTCTGTCCGAATTTGGTATGGTCCGCCAGAAGGTATTTGCGGTTTCCAGCGTGGAGCAGAGCCTTCTTTACCAGAGCATCCTCCGGCTCCGGCACTGTTGTGCCGTACTCCAGACTGCACCCGTGCGTACCGGAAAACACCTTGTCTGCCCGGAAATTCTGAAAAAACTCGGCGGTCATTCCGCTGATGGTTCCCGCGGAAACCTCGTTGTATTCCCCCGGGGCAAGAATCAGCCGGATTTTCGGACGGCTCCCCAAATACTGGACCACCGGCCAAGAGTTGGTAATAACGGTCAGCTTTTTTTCCTGGATGTATCTGGCAATTTGCAGGGTTGTGGTTCCGCAGTCGATAATCACGGTATCGCCGTCCTCGATCAGTTGGGACGCTTCGTACCCGATATCCCTCTTTCGATCGGTCATCTGGCCGGATTTCACGGAAAAGCTCGGTTCGATCGCCGTGCGGGTATTTAAGTACGCTCCCCCGTAGCTGGTTGTCACAAAGCCCTGTTTTTCAAAGAAAAGAAGGTCCCTGCGAATCGTCATAGCGGAAACGTGGAACCGCTCCGCCAGATCATTGACCGCCACGGAGCTCTCCTTTTGCAGAAGCTGATAAATTTCCATTCTGCGTCGTGCGGCACTCATTTCCATTGTCCAAACCTCCCCTTTTTATAAAGACATTTTGGGTATCCGAACCATTCATTATCAAACAGGAAAAATTGTTTTCTTTTGTTGTATTTAAGATCATTTTACCATAATGAAGAAAAAACGTCAATTGATTCATTTTTCGTATAAACAGACAGTGCCCCCGGCTTTGCCGGGGGCACTGTCTGTCAGAAACATATCTTAATTCCAACAGTTTTTAAGGGGATCGCATGATATCCATCTAAATATTTTTTATCATTTCTTTTTTAATTAGCCTGTTCAAGGCAATTTCTCATGGTTTAGCAGGGGTAGTTGAGAGAAATACCTCCCTCAGCATTGGCAAAACATGTGATAAACGATCGAAGGAGGTTTTCAGACCGCAACTAAATTTTGAAAGGACGGAAAAGAATGGTTTATTCAGTAAGCGACTACAAAATTGAAATTGGTACACCCGTAGAAACAGGGGAACCGCAGCTCAGCACGGTCTCCAACGTGGAAAGTATGGAGATGAAGTTGAAAGGAACCACAAAAGCCTGGAACCCGATGGAGTTAAAGGGCTGGGCCCGAAACATGGTAACCGGGAAAACCTTGTCCCTGACTTTTAAAGGAAAGCGGTGCTACGGCGACGCCGGCAACGATTTCGTTGCAAATAAGCTGCTGTCAATCGGAAGCGGCTGTGCGGCCGTATTGAAAATCACTTTCCCGAACGGCGACGCCCTTTCCTGCGACGGGCTTGTCGACATTACCTCGTCGTTCGGCGGCGCCTCAACGGATATGGATTCCATGGAATGGACCTATACCGTCGACGGAAAGCCGGAATATCTGGAAGCGACACATGCGTAAAAAATGAAAAAACAAGTCGGGCTTTATGCCCGACCTGCTTTTTGAAAGGATGAAAAATTTGAACATTGATCTTGACCGTTATACCGATCAGACCCGGCCCGCCGTAACGATTTTCGGAAAGTCCTACGAGGTGGACAGCGACTTTAAAAAAGTGCTGAGCATGCAGCGTTTTGCTTCGGACCTGAAAGGCGACGCAGATTCCATTCGCAGTTTCCTTTCTTTTTCGCTGACCGGCGGCGAGGCTGCTGCAGACGAAATTCTTTCCCACAGTATCCCTTTTTCCCTTCTTCAGAAGCTGGAAATAGCTGTTATGGCCGCGATGACCGGCAAAGAGATGGGCGAACTGGAAGAACAGATGGGAAAAGCATCCCCATCTTCCTTTCGGGAGCCGGAACACCGTACAAAATAACGGGTTCGATCCCGAATACGATTATGATCTTATCTGCGCGTCGTTCGCAGCGTCCTACGGCATCCGCCTGCGGATTGCGGAAACCCGCATGAGCTGGCGGGAATTCAGCGCTTTTCTGGCCAACCTTCCGGGAGAAAGTCAGCTTGCCCGCATCATCTCGATCCGCATGGCAGAGGGGGACGAATTGAATTCATTATCCCCTGCGCAGAAAAAGCTGCGGAACGATTGGTACGTTTGGCTGAACAGCCGGACGACGCCTGAGAAGAAGCTTGAAGACAGCGAACATCTGCGTGAAAGCTTAAAATCCATGTTTTATGAAAGGAGGGATCAGGATGGCTGATAGCAAGGAAGAAATATCACTGTCCTATGAGCTGGATGTGAAAGAATTAATCGCTCTGGCTGGTACAGCAGGCATTCAGGCAGGGCAAAGTTTAAAACAGGCTTTATCCACTGAACTTTTAAATCTAAGCGGAATCTTTTCAACCAATATGCAAACAGCAATCAATAATTTTGTGCCTCAATTTGAAACTGCCTCTCAAAAATTATCTTCTATATGTAATCAAATGGGCCTGTCCGTTCAAACACTGGGCGCTGTACTTGTTCAAAACTTAGGTCCAAAAATTGACCAAGTTGTGCTAAGCATGTCCAATCAAATCCCAATTGCATTCGGTTCCGCCATTGGCTTTGTGGAACAGTTTATCTCAGTGACAAGTAAAGTCAACACGGTCGCAAATACATTCAAAACCTTCAGTGATGTCTTAAAATCTTCTAAGGGTGCGGAAACGGGATTAACTACTATTCCATCATTACTAAGTGTTTCCACCGTTCAGGCATTGCTTTTTATCGGGGCCTTGGTAGCGATTTCCACCGTCGTTGCTCTTATCGTACAAAATTGGGGACCGATCAGCGCATTCTTTCAAAATTTATGGAACACACTGCAAGCACAGGCAAAAGTGCTGGGGACCTGGTTCACCGGTACCTTTCTGCATTATTTTCAGGATACCTGGAACAACATTAAGGCCTTTGTCGTCGGGATACCGGCTTACTTTACCAATCTATGGAGTGTGCTGACCGGAGGGATGACGAATCTTTGGAACACCATATCTGCAGTTGTTAAAAAGATGGTTCAGCCTCTCGTTCAGTCCATTTTGACACCATTCACCGGCCTTCAGACGACCTTTAAGCAAATCCTGACCGGAGTACAGAATATCTTCACCGGCACCTTTACTCTTCTGAAGAACATCATTCTGGGTCCGATACTGCTGATCTGTGATCTGATATCCGGGAACTTTGGAAAAATTCTTCCGGACCTGATAAAGATTTTCACAAATATTCAGAATGCGCTCAAGCAAATCTGGACCGGCATTCAGCAGTATTTCCGCGGTGTGTTCACCGTTATCGGAACCATCTTTACCAGCACATGGAACGGTTTTGTTTCCATTGTCACAACAACCGGTACAAAGATTAAAACCGGAATCACAACGCTGTGGGACTCGATTATCAGCTGGTTCCGCTCCCTGCCCGCGACCCTGATGCAGATCGGTGCAAAAATGTTTGAATCGATGAAAAGCGGGATAGACAGCACGATCCATACGGTTGTAAGTGCTGTTCAGACGGGAATCGGGCAGGCAATCGACTGGATTAAGGATCTGCCCCACCAGGCGCTACAATGGGGAAAAGACATCATTGGCGGCATTGTGGACGGGATTAAATCTGCCGCGGCTGCGGTTGGAGACGCCGTCGCGGGAATTGCGCAGGATATCCGGAAATTTCTGCATTTCAGCGTACCCGACGAAGGTCCTCTTGTAGATTTTCCGACCTGGATGCCGGATATGATGAAAGGGCTTGCTTCGGGTATCCTTGAAAATAAATCACTGGTCACTGCCGCACTGATGGACCTCGCCGGAGCAATGTCCGTGGGGCTGAGTGTGACCCCGGCTCTCGCCGTGTCAGGCGGCGGCTCTGCTTTTGCAGCACAGCAGCAAGGCTCTTTGTTTGCAGCCGGCATTTCCCGCCCGGTGATTGACTATCACCCGACGTTCCAGAGTCCCAAGGCGCTCAGTCCTGTGGAAATCGCGCGGCAGGAGAGGCAGAACGCACAAAGACTATCACTATTTCTTCGGAGGCGCTGAATGAAACTGATATGCAATAACACCCGCGGAGCAACGATGTCGTTTGGAGCTTTCGCTCCCTGCTGGCTGGTTTCCGTAGACGGTCTCGGCTCTTCCTTTAACGTTTATACTGCGAAAACCAGCGGACAGGATGGAGAAAACTACAACGGCTCCGACGCACAGAAGCGCAACATTGTTTTCAATCTGGAGATCAGCCGCGGGGATTTTGAAAAACAGGTTGGACGTCTCTATCGTTTTTTTCAGGAAAACTCACCCGGAACGCTTACCCTTGAAGGCGGCACACCTAAAAGAATCGGTTATTATGTGGAAAAAGTCGACCCTGAGGCGGAAAGCTTCTCCCCCGCGGGCAGCTCGCCGTATGAAACGCGGAGCGTCACAATTTCGCTCATTTGCCCCGATCCCAGATTTTATTCCGCTCAGGACAGCCTGACTCAGCTTGCCGCGTGGGACGGTTTGATTGAATGGGACGTGGAAATCAGGGAAGAACCGTTTGCTTTGACGGAAAAGGTGAACACCCTCATCGGAAACGTCCATAACGACAGTTCCGTTCCAATGGGTTTGACTGTGGCGTTTACGGCTTCCGGTGAGGTAGTCAACCCCTCGCTGTACGACATTAACCGGCATGAACTGATGAAAATAAATACGACGATGCACATCGGCGATAAGATTCTCATTACCACCGGCACCGGAAACAAAAATGTCCAGCTGATTTCAGGTGGCAGAACCTTCAATATCAATAATCTCATGGCATACCCGCCCAAATGGCTGATGGCATACGAAGGGGATAACCTGTTCCGGTATGATGCCGATTCCGGCATAGACAGCCTAAGCGTGTCCATTTTAAGCACTCAGGCGTATTGGGGGGCGTAGGAATTGGAATTGTATATTTACAGCGAAACGCTGGAGCAGCAGGGTGTAATTGACAGCTTCTCCTCCCTGCGCTGGCGCCGCCGCTTTTTTGAACCGGGAGAATTCGAGCTGCATGTCCCGGCCACGCAGGAGAACCTTTTTCTCCTGCGTGCGGGCAACGTTTTGCACCGTCTTGACCGACAGGAAGCGGGAATCATTGAGAGTGTAAAAATTTCGGAAAGCAGGGATGGAGGCAGCGAGATAGAGGCCTCCGGGCGAATGGGTTCCTCTCTGCTGGATCAACGAATCATCCTTCCGGCAATCAGCTTTTCCGGCACAGTGGAGGACGCCATGAGGAAGCTCGTTTCGGAAAATGCGATTGCCGCGCGCCCGATTCCATTTCTTACACTTGGAGCGCAGCAGAGCTTTCCTTCCTCGTGCAGTTTTCAGGTCAGCGGTAAAAATGTTCTTTCCGCGCTGAAGGCTCTGTCAAAGTCCGCTCCGCTCGGCTTCCGGGTCAGGCTGGATATTCCGGATCAAAAGTGGGTGTTTGAAGCCTATGACGGAAAAGATCATACCGTAGGACAACTGGATAACCCTTATGTTCTTTTCAGCGACGGATTCGGAAACATCCGGGAGCCAGGCTACACATTGGACACGACCGGATACAGAAACTTCGCCTATGTAGTCACAGAAAGCGACGACGCCGTCCGCACGGTTGTTGAGGTGGACCAGACGGGCGGAGAAACCCGGCGGGAACTTTGGGTAGATGCCGGCGACATTCAAAAAGGCGATCTGACGGACGATGAATACAGGACACAGCTCATGCAGCGGGGACTGGTTCAGCTGGCTGAAACTGCAAAAGCGGAAAGCTTTGAGGCCGCGGCCGTCAACACGGAAAACTTTCAATACCTGACCGACTGGGACCTTGGCGATATCGTGAGCTTTGAAAAATGGGAACTGCGCCTTGACCAGAGAATTACCGAGGTTGAAGAAGTCTATGAAAACGGAGTCGAAACGATTACCCCGGTTTGCGGGACTCCGCTGCCGGAAACATTAAATTTAGGGAGTGATACATAATGGCTGAAAACAGTGGATTTTTTCGAAGTGTAAACGGCGACCGGAAATATTCCGTAAGCTTTTTGGCAAAATGGGCCGGATGCTTTGTTTCAAACGGCGTTTATAACGGTGAGCTGGCCGTTACTGCCGGTGAAAACATGCAGGTCGTCGTCCCGGCCGGCCGGGCGTGGTTGGGACCGAACGGCGAACGGTACAAGTACGAAAACGACAGCGATAAAGCGCTTCCCATTGCCAACGCCGATGGCGTACTGGCTAGAAAGGACACCGTTGTTCTGCGCTGGGACGTGAATGAGCGTTCCATTACGGCACAGGTGCTGACCGGCGAATTTTCCAGCAATCCGGTTGCCCCCGCCATTTCACGTACCGCAGAGCAGTACGACCTGAAGCTGGCCGAAATTTACATTGCACCCGGTGCGACGGCAATCACCCAGGCGGTCATAACGGACACGCGATTGGACAGCGCGGTTTGCGGGATCGTGACAAGCATTGTGACACAGGTGGACACATCCACTTTCTACAATCAGATTCAGTCCGATCTGGCACAGTTCAAAGCAAAAAATCAAGCAGAGTTTACGGCCTGGTTTCAAAGTATCCGTGACGTCCTTGACGAAAGTGCGGCAGGCAATCTGCTCAATATGATTCAGACGCACGAGGCCGACACGGTAGCGCACGTCACCCAGGAAGATCATGATAAGATCAGCGGGGCTGTTCAGTCCGCCACCCTCGGCGGCGCGGCGGTGACTAAGAGCGGAACGGAATTGCAGTTTCCGGCGTATCCGGCGATTCCCGGCAGCCTTCCCGCCAACGGAGGCACGGCAGATTACGCCCATTACAGCAGTCACGCAGTCGGATCCGGTGGCGCGAGCCTACGCAATATCACCATGTCTACAGGGGGGCCATCCGGTGGCCAGGACGGCGACATATGGCTACAATATTCGTAAAGAGGTGTGAGTATGCCAATATCTTGTAATATCGGTGGTGTATCCCATAATGCAAAGCCGTTTGTCAATATAAATGGGATATGGCACCCGGTAAAAAAGGCGTTTGCCAATGCAGGCGGCGTGTGGAAGCAATCGTATAGTGCATTCCCAAATCAGATCAGCGGACAATGCACTGGTGTATACAATCCATATGTCAGCGACAAAGCACATAGATACTACACCACTAGTATTACACCTCCAGCGAGTGTCACTGGTTCATGGCCAAACACTATTCAAATGTATCTAGATGCATATGTTATTTTACTTGATGGCGCACATTCCGGCACAGTTAGTGGTGGAAACTGTTATGCCCGTCTTAATTTTAATGAACCAATTTCATATAAAACCGGTGAATATCTTTTTAAAATGTCACATGTTTCTTTTGGTATTGGTTCTTCTTATACAGCTTACTGCCTTTTTATTGTTATAAAGTCTGATGGTGAACGTCAACAGGTGTGGTCTTCTCTTGATGATCCAGAATTACAGGTTTCTGGAAAAACCAGTAAAACAGTAAATAGAGACAATTGGGGTGTAATCGTTCCATCGGACATGGATATTGTTGGTATCGAAATTCAAGCAACTGCATGGGCTGAATATGCATCTAGTCAATTTGATACATCTGATTTTACCGTCACAGGTTATATCTCTGAAATTGCTGGAGAATCAATGTCCGGTAAGGCAATTGATCCGAACATTAGAGATCATGATGGATAAAGGAGGAATAAATATTTCAACAATCAAATTTTCAGACGACACGGACTTGCCCATTATCAGTAGATCACGGGGGAAGTATACACATTGCCGTATACAAATTATTTGATTTCAAAAGGGACAAGGGGGAAACATCGTTTCCCCCTTGTCCCTTTGTCCTACTATTTATTTTCATTACACAATGCTTATTTTACGAAATCTGTGTTTCTGTGCCAGTTCGTATAAATCCAGCATCCAGGTCATTCCTATCCGCGAGACAGCGGAGATTGCAGCCCTGTAAAAACACGGAAGTCCTGCTTCCCGGACTATTCACCAAACTAAAGGGAATGATTTTGTTGACCGGGGCCGAAGCCATTAAAACACTGATTCTCATCAGTTGATCCGATTCAAAAAGCCTCCAGTTTTCCAGCCTTTTCACATTCTGTCGGCCGAAATGTTTCCGTAATAGACGAAGCAAGAATCCCTTGCAAGATCAGCAATTTTACCAGTTTTAGCTTCCATTTTTTTGCTGAAATTAACCAAAGCTAATATTGACGGATCGCGAGTCGATCGTTATAATGTTTTACATAGAACTGTATGATATAAAACATATGATTCAAATCATATTAAGTTATAGAAAGGAAGTGCTGTATGGAAAAGATGAGGATTGGGCTGGAACTTCGCTCGCTGAACAATATGATCCGGCGCTATTTTGAATTTTCTTCCCATAAAAATGAAATCGAAACCATCACCGGAAACAACGGGTGGATTATCGGCTATCTTGCCGATAATGCAGACAAAGATATCTATCAGAAGGATTTGGAGGATCACTTTACCATCACCCGTTCCACAGCGTCGAAGGTACTCAGCCTGATGGAACAAAAGGGGCTGATTCAAAGGCAGGCGGTCGCGCAGGACGCGCGCCTGAAAAAGCTTGTCCTCACGGAAAAAGCATGGAAAATCAAAGGGCTCATGCGGGAGGATGCAGAGAGGATGGAACGGACCCTGACAAACGGATTTACGGAGGAAGAAGTGGAAACGCTGTACTCTTACCTGCAGAGGATGAGGACAAATATATCCAATATGAATCCTGCTCTTTCCTGACATTTTAGTAAACGTTAAGGAGATTTTATATGATGAAAAAGCTTCTCTCCAGCGTGAGAGAATATAAGAAGAACACCCTGCTTGCCCCGGTATATGTGACCTTCGAGTCGATCCTTGAAATCGTCATCCCTACGCTGATGGCGTATCTGATCGACTACGGAATCAATCAGAAAAACATGCCCAATGTCCTGTGGATAGGGCTTGCGCTGATTGTCTGCGCGATGATCTCGCTGCTGACCGGCGTTCTCGCGGGCCGCAGCGCGGCGGTCGCTTCTGCGGGCTTTGCAAAAAATTTACGCCGCGACATGTTCTATAACGTGCAGAAATTTTCTTTTTCCAATATTGATAAATTTTCAACCGCCAGTATCATCACACGGCTCACCACCGACGTTACCAATGTACAGAACGCTTATCAGATGCTGGTCCGTCTCGGGGTCCGCGCGCCCATGATGATCGTGTTCGCGTTGATTTTTTCTTTCCGGATCGACGTTCGCCTTTCCCTGATCTTTCTTGCGACGATCCCCGTGCTCGGCGTAGGACTCTGGCTGATCATCTCGCATGTCCACCCTGTTTTCGTGCGGGTATTCAATACCTACGACAAGCTGAACCGCATTGTTCAGGAAAATCTGCTTGGCATCCGGGTCGTCAAATCCTATATCCGGGAGGATCATGAAGAGGAGAAATTCGCGGACATTTCCCAGTCGATTTTTCAGGATTTCACAAAGGCGGAAAAAAGAATTGCGTTCAATATGCCGCTGATGCAGCTTTGCCTTTATGCCAGTATGCTCTTGCTTTCCTGGTTTGGCGCCAAAGAAATCATCGCCAGCGGCAACAATCCCGTAATCGGGCTTTCGACGGGAGAACTGGCCAGCCTGATCACCTACGCCCTGCAGATACTGATGAGCCTGATGATGCTTTCCATGGTGTTTGTCATGATTATCATTGCCCGCGCTTCGGCGGAACGTATTGTGGAAGTGCTGAATGAGGAAAGCGATCTGAAAAACGGGGAAAATCCGCTGTATACCGTACAGGACGGTTCCATCGTCTTTGAAAACGTCACTTTTACTTATTCCAGAAAGGCCGACAAGCCGGTCCTTGACGATATCAACCTGTCCATCGCGTCGGGAGAAACGGTCGGTATTCTCGGCGGAACCGGTTCTTCAAAATCGAGCCTCGTTCAGCTGATTCCGCGTCTTTATGATGTCACGAACGGGAAAGTAACCGTCGGCGGCGTCGACGTGCGGGATTACGATATTGAATCGCTCCGCAATCAGGTGGCGATGGTGCTGCAGAAAAACGTACTTTTCTCCGGCACGATCAAAGAGAACCTTCGCTGGGGCAATGCGGACGCCACAGAGGAAGAAATGATCCATGCCTGCAGCCTTGCCCAGGCCGACGGCTTCATCCGGGAATTTCCGGATCAGTACGACACCTATATCGAGCAGGGCGGCACCAATGTGTCCGGCGGACAGAAGCAGCGGCTGTGCATTGCGCGGGCACTGCTGAAAAAGCCCAAAATTCTGATTCTGGACGATTCCACCAGCGCGGTCGACACCAAGACCGACGAATTGATCCGCCAGGCATTTCGGCAGGATATCCCGAACACGACGAAAATCATCATCGCACAGCGTGTTTCCTCCGTTCAGGACGCCGACAAAATCATTGTGCTCGACGACGGCAAAATCAATGCGGTCGGGACGCACGAGGAACTGCTCGGGACCTGTGCCATTTACAGGGAAGTCTACGAGTCTCAGAACAGAGGAGGTGCTCTCCATGAGTAAAATGCCGTCGAAAGAAAATCCGCAGGTACACGGCAAAGCGGCGGCGGGCGGAAGGCCCCCGATGCAGCGTTTTAAGCCGGGTACGATCAAAAGACTGTTTACCTATATGGCCGGCTACCGGATTCAGCTGATTCTCGTTTTTGTCTGTATCCTGATCAGCGCGGCCGCGGGCGCGGCATCCTCTTTGTTTCTTCAGACGCTGATCGACAAGTACATTATCCCTCTGCTGGGCCAGGCGTCCCCTTCCTTCACGGGCCTTTTCAGAGCAATTCTCTTAATGGGATCGATTTATATCATCGGCGTGCTGTCCACATTATTCTACAACCGGATGATGGTCATCATTGAGCAGGGCACGCTGAAAAGAATCCGCGATGAAATGTTCACGCATATGCAGAGCCTGCCGATCCGATATTTTGACACGCATACGCACGGCGATATCATGAGCCGTTATACCAACGATACCGACACGCTGCGCCAGGCGATCTCCCAAAGCTTGCCGCAGATGTTTGCGTCCCTCGTCTCCGTGGCGGCGGCGTTTTTCTCCATGCTTTATCTCAGCGTCGGCCTTACCGCTTTTGTCGCCGTGTTCGCCGTGATTCTGCTGAAGGTAATCAAAGCCCTGGTGGGAAGAAGCGGAGCCTTTTTCATGAAGCAGCAGCAGTCCCTGGGCGACGTCAACGGCTATATTGAAGAAATGATCAACGGCCAGAAAGTCGTAAAGGTCTTCTGTCACGAAGAAAAAACCGAGGAAGATTTCGATAAAAAGAACGAGGACCTCTGCTACTGTGCGACCGAGGCGAACAAGTACGGAAACATTACCATGCCGGTAGTCGGCAATATGGGATATATTCTATATGTGCTTCTTGCCATCATCGGGGGCGCGGCGGGCATCGCGGGGATTCCCAACCTAAGCCTCACCGGGGTCCAGGCCCTGACGATCGGTACGATCGTATCCTTCCTTACCCTTTCCCGCAGCTTTATCAACCCGATCGGCCAGATTTCCATGCAGTTCAACATGGTGATCATGGCGCTCGCCGGCGCGTCAAGAATCTTTGACCTGATGGACGAGGAAAGCGAGCAGGACGACGGATATGTTACCCTGGTTAATGCGAAAATAGAAAACGGCGAAATAAAAGAATGCAGGGAACGGACGGACACATGGGCCTGGAAGCATCCGCACAGCGACGGAGCGGTGACCTATACGCCGCTGCAGGGAGACATCCGCTTCAATGACGTGGACTTCGGCTACGACGAAAACAACGTCGTCCTGCACAACATCACGCTTTACGCGGAGCCGGGCCAAAAGGTCGCCTTTGTAGGAGCGACCGGCGCCGGAAAAACGACGATCACCAACCTGATCAACCGGTTCTACGACATTGCCGACGGGAAAATCCGTTATGACGGAATCAATATCAACAAAATCAGAAAAGCCGATCTCCGCCGGTCGCTCGGCATCGTTTTGCAGGACGTGAACCTCTTTACGGGAACGGTAATGGATAACATCCGCTACGGCAAGCTGGACGCGACGGACGAGGAATGCATCGCGGCCGCAAAGCTTTCAAACGCCGACGGATTTATCCGCATGCTTCCGCAGGGGTATCATACCGTGCTGGAAGGCGACGGCAGCGGCCTTTCGCAGGGGCAGCGTCAGCTGATTTCCATTGCCCGCGCGGCAGTGGCCGACCCTCCCGTCATGATTCTTGACGAGGCGACCTCCTCCATCGACACCAGAACCGAAGCCATCGTACAAAAAGGCATGGATGCGCTGATGAAAGGCAGAACGGTGTTTGTCATTGCGCACCGCCTTTCCACCGTTCAGAATTCCGACGTCATTATGGTTCTGGAACACGGCCGCATCATTGAGCGCGGCAGCCACGAACAGCTGATCAGCGAAAAGGGGAAATACTATCAGCTCTACACCGGCGCGTTTGAACTGGAATAAACCCAGCCGTCCGGCCTGGCCGGCAGAGCGCACCGGTCAAGCCATACCAATATCGCTGATACAACCGTCAAACTGGAGGATTACACATGCTCAGCAATCACGGATTTGACCTTTGGTCGAATCGTTACGATGATTCTGTAAAGAGCGCAGAGGAAAGCAACCGGTATCCTTTTGCCGGATATACGGCCTTAATGAACGCGATTTATGGAACGATCATGAATCAAGCCCCTGCCAGGGTGTTGGACATCGGCTTCGGAACCGCTGCGCTGACTTCTAAACTGTACGATCACGGCAACATCATAACAGGAATCGATTTTTCAGCCGAGATGCTGAAAATCGCTCAGTCCCGGATGCCGGACGCTAATTTATTTCAGTGGGACTTTACACATGGGGTTCCGCCTGCTCTCAATCATCAGAAGTTTGATTTTATCGTTGCTACGTATGCCCTGCATCACCTAACGGATGAAGCCAAGGTCAATTTCATTGCCGAACTCCTTGATTTACTGGAAGCGCAGGGCTCCATTCTCATCGGCGACGTTTGCTTTTACACAAGAAACGACCTGCTTCTGTGCAAAGAGTCTTATGGCGACGATTGGGACAATGAAGAAATCTATTTCGTATTCTCGGAGTTAAAAGATCAGCTTAGCACGGTCTGCAGCCTGACTTTCCAAAAGTTTTCATTTTGTTCGGGTATTATAGAAATTCAGAAAAATGTTTGATTTCCCTTTGCCTACAGCATTTCCAGTTAATTCTGCAACAAGGTTGTGTTTCTCCCCCGCCTTCGGCGGGGGAGAAACGTGTTTTGTCTCGCAAACTGAAATGGAATTGCTGTCGTTGCTCCTGCAGAAAGCAAAGCCCGTGAAACGACAGCCGCCGCCACCTGTGTACACAGGTGGCGGCGGCTGTTTGCGCTCTTATTAAAGATTACATTTTGTCGTGGCAGGTTCTCGCGATGACGTCGAGCTGCTGCTCTCTCGTCAGGTCGATGAACTTTACCGCGTATCCCGATACACGGATCGTAAAGTTTGCGTACTCCGGTTTCTCAGGATGTTCCATCGCGTCTTTCAGCTTTTCGGTGCCGAAGACGTTGACGTTCAGATGATGGGCGCCGCGGTCGAAATATCCGTCAAGAACATGCGCGAGGGTTTCGCTCTGCTCTCCCTCGGTATGACCAAGCGCACCCGGACTAATGGTCTGCGTATTGGAAATGCCGTCGAGCGCATACTCGTAAGGCAGCTTTGCAACAGAGTTCAGGGAAGCGAGAAGTCCGTTCTTTTCCGCGCCGTAGGACGGATTCGCGCCCGGCGCCAGCGGCGTCCACGCCTGTCTTCCGTCCGGAAGCGTGCCGGTATTCTTGCCGTAAACAACATTGGATGTAATCGTAAGAATCGATGTCGTAGGCTCCGAATCACGATAGGTGTGATATTTTGTCAGCTTCTTCATGAAGGTCTTTAAAAGCCATACGGCAATGTCGTCCGCGCGGTCGTCGTCGTTTCCGTAACGCGGGAAATCGCCTTCGATCTGAAAGTCCACGGCCACGCCGTGCTCGTTGCGCACAGGGGTTACCTTTGCGTATTTCACGGCGGACAGAGAATCGACCACGTGGGAGAATCCCGCGATACCGGTTGCGAAGGTTCTTCTCACGTCGGTATCGATCAGCGCCATTTCCGCCGCTTCGTAGTAATATTTGTCATGCATATACTGAATCAGGTTCAGGACATTGACGTAAAGCCCCGCAAGCCAATCCATCATGACGTCGTACTTCGCCATCACGTCCTCGTACTCGAGGACCGCGGAGGTGACGGGCTTGTAAGCGGGTCCCACCTGCATGCCGCTCTTTTCATCCACGCCGCCGTTAATGGCGTACAGCAGACACTTGGCGAGGTTTGCGCGCGCGCCGAAGAACTGCATTTCCTTACCGGTCTGTGTCGCGGATACGCAGCAGCAGATGCTGTAGTCGTCTCCCCAGATCGGGCGCATCACATCGTCGTTTTCGTATTGGATGGAACTTGTCTTTACAGAGATATAAGCCGCGTATTTCTTATAGCTTTCCGGCAGCTTGGAAGAATAAAGGACGGTCAGGTTCGGTTCCGGCGCGGGTCCCATATTCTCCAGCGTGTGAAGGAACCGATAATCGTTTTTGGTCACCATGTGGCGGCCGTCCATTCCAAGCCCCGCCGTTTCCAGCGTAGCCCAGACGGGGTCCCCGGAAAACAGCTGGTTGTAAGAGGGAATACGGGCGAACTTCACCATTCTGAGCTTTAACACCAGATGGTCGATCAGCTCCTGCGCCTCCGCCTCGGTCAGCGTTCCTTCCTCCATATCGCGATGGATATAGATGTCAAGGAACGTGGACACGCGGCCAACGCTCATCGCCGCGCCGTTCTGGCTCCTGATCGCCGCCAGATACCCGAAGTACAGCCACTGGACGGCTTCTTTCGCGTTACCGGCCGGCTTTGAAATATCGAAGCCGTAGGCCGCCGCCATTTCCTTCATGTCCTTTAAGGCCCTGATCTGGTCGGAGAGTTCCTCTCTCTGGCGGATGATTTCGTCCGTCATGATACCGGACCCGCAGTAAGAAAGATCCTCTTTCTTCTTTTCAATCAGGTGATCGATGCCGTAAAGGGCAACGCGGCGGTAGTCGCCGACGATGCGCCCGCGTCCGTAGGTATCCGGAAGCCCCGTGATGATTTTATTGTGGCGGGCCTTTTTCATTTCAGGCGTGTACGCGTCGAAAACCGCCTGATTGTGCGTCTTATGGTAATCCGTGAAAATCTTATGCAGCTCGGGAGCGGGTGTATAGCCGTAGGTGGTGCAGGCTTCCTCCGCCATCTTGATTCCGCCGTAGGGCATGAACGCCCTCTTCAGGGGTTTGTCCGTCTGCAGTCCCACGACCTTTTCAAGGCTCTTGTCCCCGCTGTCGATGTAGGCCGCGCCGTAAGAGGTGATACCGGAGACGACCTTTGTCTCCATATCCAGTACGCCGTTGTTCGCCCTCTCCTGCTTCTGCAGCTCCTGTACCTTGCCCCAGAGCTTGTTCGTCGCATCCGTCGGTTCTGCCAGAAAACTCTGGTCTCCGTCATATTGTGTGTAATTGTCCTGAATGAAATCTCTCACATTGACGTCGTCCGTCCAATGCGAGCCTTTAAAGCTTCTCCATTCCTGTCTCATCGTATGACTCCTTTCTGAGATAACGCGCAGTCTTTTCTTCTGCTGCTCCGATGTTCTGACTATAGTTTAGCTGATTTGCTCTGCCAATTCCTTGATTGTAATCAACAATTCAGTATTTCATGCTGTCGGGTTCATCTGCTTGCGGCGCAGCGTTTCCCTGCGCGTCCGAAGCACCGCTTTCCCCGCGAAGAATCCGTTCGGCATTTTTCACGCGCTCCGCGCCGGGCGATTCGACCCCTTCCAGAGAATACGGAATGCCAAGCTCTTTCCATTTGTATTGGCCCATGGCATGGTAAGGAAGCACCTCGATCTTCTCCACATTTTTAAGCGAAGCGATGAATTCCCGTGTTCTGCGCAGATAACCGTCATCGTCCGTAATTCCCGGAACAAGCACATACCGGATCCAGACAGGCTTGCCGATATCGGACAGATACCGGAACAGATCAAGGATATTCCCGTTCGGCTGTCCCGTCAGCTTTCGATGCTCCACGGGGTCGATATGCTTGATATCCATTAAAAGAAGGTCCGTATACCGCATCAGCTCCCGGAATTTTGAAAAAAACGGTTCCTCTCTCGTAAAAGGCTGGCCCGCCGTATCGATTGCGGTATGGATTCCGCGCGCTTTGGCCTTCTGAAACAGCTCGAGAAGAAAATCGATCTGCAAAAGGGGTTCCCCGCCGCTGACGGTAATCCCGCCTTCCTTGCCCCAATAGCTGCGGTACCGCTCCGCCTGATCCAGCAGCTCGTCCGCCGTGCGCAGGTCGTTGGAACAAGGGTCCCACGTATCGACGTTATGGCAATAGCGGCAGCGCATCATACATCCCTTTAAAAAGATAAGAAAACGGACTCCCGGGCCGTCGACGGAACCGAAGGATTCTGTGGAATGGATTGCTCCTCTGATCATATGCCTCTTCCTTTCTGGTGCTTTCAGTATACTCCCGCTGATGTTCTTTTTCTTTGACCAGAATCAAGTTTCCAACGAGTGGATTCCTCAATCAGGGACCCGATTTTCCGCCTTCTTATAGAATAAAAAATTATGATGCTCCCTCCCCGCCTGCGGCGGGGAGGGAGCATCATAAAATATCCGCAATTTTTCGTGGAATATCCGACTGAGTTTTGGGGGTCACTTCACCGACTGGCTGGCTTCGTAAATCTTCTTCAGTCCGCTGCGGTCCGTGACCAGAATCTTCCCCTGACCGAGCCTTTGAATAAGACCTTCCTTTTCAAACCGGCTCAGGTTCCTGCTGACGGTCTCCGGACGCAGTCCAATGCTGGCGGCGATATCCTCCAGCTTCAGCTTGATCTCCGGTCCGACGCATCGAATGTCCCTGTCCAGCAAAAATCCCGCCAGCCGCACCTTCGGGTCACGGATGGAAAGCAGCAACGCCTTTTCATTGGCGTCCTTTAACCGGAGGGAGAGAAGGGAAATCAGGTTCATCGCAATCCCCGGGCGATCGGCGAGAAGCTGTATAAATTCACTCTTTCTGATCTCACACAGCTCCACCTTTGACAGGCACACCGCCGAATATGGAAAAACGGCATTTTCGAGAAAAAGATTTTCCCATACGGCGTCCCCGTCGTGAATGATATCAAGGATGTATTCGTTTCCATCCGCATCATATTTACAGAGCTTAATCCTTCCTTTCCGGATGATCAAAACAGAGTCGACTTTCTCCCCCGCCCGAAACAGGAAGCTTCCCTTTGCTTTGGTCGTCTGCACGGAGTGCTCCGTAAGGTTTTTCTGTATGTCTTTCGGGAGCGTACTGAACAGTGGGATCGTCGCCGTACATAAAAGACCGTTTTTACAGTTCAAGCATCCGGGCAGCGTTTTTTGATCCCCTTTTTCCATGACAATACCCTCTCCCATCCATTTCAATCTCTCAAGTATCTTTTTCTATATTTTATCATAACCCGATCATAAGGGAAAGAGCAAAGAAAGAAGATACCCGGGCATGGTCAATGAATTTCCCGAATCCCGGCCTGAATTCTTTTTGCCAGAAGGACCAAAACAAGGACGGCAACGGAAACGAGGGCGGTAAAGCCGCCCGGAGCCACATTCAGGTAAAAAGAAACAAACAGCCCCAGCATAATATCGATCACGCTGAAAAGAATGGAAAACAGCAGGGTCGCTTTAAATCCTTTCCCCAGCTGCAGAGCGGTGGCGACCGGAAGCGCGATCATGGAGCTGAGCACCAGAACGCCCACGATCCGGATAGAAACGGAAATTGCGGAGGCCACAAGGATCGAAAACACATAATTGATCAGCTTCACCCTGACCCCCGCAACTTTTGCGGCTTCCTCGTCGTATGCGATGTAAAGCATCTGATGATACAGAAAAATAAGGGCCAGAACAGAAATGACACTGAGCACGACCACCATGATCATATCGAACCGGGTAACGGTAAGAATACTGCCGAACATAAAGGAATCCGCGTTGGCATGAAGCTTTCCGGAACTGATGATGGTGATCGCGGTGCCTACGCTTAACGCAAGCACAATGCTCAGGATCAAGTCCGTATATTTTTTAAAATAGGTTCTGAGAAATTCGATCAGCGCGCCGCAGATGGAAGTAAAAACAAACGCTCCCAGAACGGGATTCTGGTTAAACATCAGCCCGATCGTAATCCCGGCCAGGGAAGCATGGGACAAGGTGTCCCCGATCATGGAGTAGCGCCGGAGGACCAGAAAAATTCCGATACAGGGGCATAAAACGGAAATAAATACCGAAACAAACAATGCGTTTTGCATAAAACTATAATTTAACATCTGCATCATCCTTATCATTTCTCTTTAAATATTCATCGGCATACTGTTTCGGGGAACAAAGATGCCCCTGACCGTTGACCAGATGGTAAATCAGCGTGGAATTGGAAACGGCGGCATCCAGATTGTGTTCTACCGAAACAATCGTTATTTGATTCTCCCGGTTCATTTCCCTCAAAAAGCCATAAATTTCTTTTTGGCTGCCAATATCCACTCCGGTGGAAGGCTCGTCCAGAATCAGTAAATCGGGATCACCTATCAAAGCTCTGGCAATCAGGATCTTCTGAGTTTGTCCGCCGGACAGCGTCCCCATTAAAGCGCCGGAAAAACCGGACATCCCAACTTTCTCCAGATTCTCCGTAAGGATATCTTTGTTTTTTATTTTCAAAAGCTTACGGTAGGAATTCAACATCTCATAAACGGTAATCGGAAAATTGGAGTTTGAAAAATCATTTTTCTGCGGCACATATCCAATTCTCCTGGCTTCCGAGGTAATGGTTCCTTCCGTCGGTTTTATGAATTTCAAAATCAGCCGCATCAGCGTGCTCTTCCCGCAGCCGTTTTCCCCCACTACGGAAACATATTCCCCCTGCCGTATATTCAGGTCGATCCCCTTGAGCACAAAAGGCGCGGCCCCCGTATACGAAAAAGACAAGTTCTCTGCTTTGATCATAATAATCCCCTTACTTCCTATTCAGCGTATCAATTAAAATTTCTATCACAGCAATTTCATTTCCGTTTACGAAACAAAACGCGTTTTCCTCCCCCGCCTTCGGCGGGGGAGGAACGCAAACTTGTTGCAGAATCAAATGGAAATGCTGTAGAAATATTTTCAAGGAATTGCTTGACAAGTATTTTCTTCCGGATTATATTATAAATACAAATGAGTCGCATTTGCAAGTATTATTTTTTGGAGGTAACAAAAATGTTTAAACGGTATACGGCGCTCCTGCTCAGTGCAGCAGCCGTTATGAGCGTAGGCCTTTCGGCGTGCGCCAGCAACAATCCGGCGAGCGCGGGGGCGTCCGGCGCGGTCCCGGCTTCCAGTACGGCCGCGGAAGAAAGCAAGGGCACAGACGGCAAGATCAAGGTTTCCGTAACTTTTAACGCCATGAAAGAGTTTACGGAAGCGGTCGGCAAAGACAAGGTGGACGTCGCCACGATTATCCCGGACGGAACAGAGCCGCATGATTTCGAGCCGAAAGCACAGCACAGGTTTTTGTATACAGCGGACTGGGCATGGAGGCCTGGGCGGAGGATGCGGTCAAATCCGCAAACAATCCGAATCTGATCACCGTGGAAGCTTCAAAGGGCGCGGATGCGATCAAAAACACGGATCCGGAAGAAATTGAGGAACACGGACAGTACGATCCTCATATTTGGCTGGGCCTGAAAGGCGCCGAAGTGGAAGTGAAAAACATCAAAGACGCGCTGGTCAAGGCCGACGGAGCCAACCAACAATATTATGAGAAAAATTATGATGATTTTATTTCCCAATTGGAAAGTCTTTATACAGAATACAATAAAAAATTCCAATCCGTGGAAAAAAAGAGCTTTGTTACGGGTCATGCCGCTTTCGGTTACCTCTGCCGTGATTTCGGGCTGGAGCAAAACAGCGTGGAAGACGTCTTCGCTGAGGGAGAACCCAGCGCACAGCAGTTGACGGAGCTTGTCAAATACTGCAAAGATAACAAGGTGACGACCATTTTTGCGGAAGAAATGGCAAGTCCGGACGTTTCAAAAACGTTGGCCAAGGAAGTTGGGGCGAATGTCGAAACCATTTATACCATTGAGGGCGGCGAAGACAACAAAACGTATCTGGAGCGGATCGAAAGCAATCTGAGTAAAATCTATTCCAGTCTGGAAAGCAAAGCCTGATTTTGGGAAGGTTATATGCCCTCGTAGCTTAACGCAAGAGTTTTTGGTATTTCCAAAGGTGTCGGTTGAACTCCGTCCCAGGGCAAAAACATGTAAAGTGAGGAAAACAGTATGTACGAAGACAAGGTGCTGGTTTGTCAGGATTGTGGGAAAGAGTTTACCTGGACAGCCGGGGAACAGGAATTTTATGCCGCCAAAGGTTTTGTAAACGAGCCGAGGCGCTGCCCCGAATGCAGGAAAAAACGCAAGGAGGGGCAGAAACCGGAAAGGGCAATGTATGACGCCGTATGTGCGGCTTGCGGAAAGCCTTGCAAAGTCCCCTTTAAGCCAACCGAGGGGCGTCCCGTATATTGCAGCGAATGCTTTGCAAAAATGAGAGAACAGGCGTGAAGCTTTTTGGATTTCAATATCAGGGAGGTTTGAATTGGCTAAAAAAGCGATTGTAATCAAACATCGGCGGCAGCAGCAAATGGTGCAGAAATACGCTGCGCTGCGCAGGGAACTGATTGAAAAAGGAGACCGCGCCGCATTAGGCGAACTGCCGCGTGACGCATCTCCGACACGGGTTCATAACCGCTGTTCTCTGACAGGCCGTCCGCACGGCTATCTGCGGAAATTCGGAGTGTCCCGTATTGTATTTCGTGAACTGGCGCATCGCGGGCAAATTCCCGGCGTCAGGAAAGCAAGCTGGTAGAGGCTGGGAAAGACGGTGAAGAAAAAACATGCGGGTAAAAATCACATTAGCCTGTACGGAAACAGGGGATCGGAACTACACGACAACAAAAAACAAGAAGACCCACCCGGAACGAATGGAAATGATGAAGTATTGTCCCCGGCTGCGCAAGCATACACTGCACAGGGAAACGAAATAAAAGGATAACATCGAACCTGCCCCCTATCGTAGGATATTGAGCTACGGCAGGGGGCAGGTCTTATTCCACGCAAAACGAACGCTTTCCTTCTTTACAAATTGTGCTATAATAAAGTTGCCAGGACCCCCTCTCCTTTTCCAACTCCATCAGCGGTCCCTTAGCATGATTGATAGTTTGGTGTTGGCCGGAGCAATCTGCTGTCATATAACCTATGCGAATGGATCATTTGCATGAATCAGGAGTGATATTATGAAAAATAAAACTGATCACCGCGCGGATCTCAGGCAAAAGGGATTAAAGAACACGAAGCGCAGGATGGCTATTCTGGAAATATTAGAAAAACAGACTCAGCCTGTGGCAGCGGAACAAATATTTATGGAACTGAACCGTTACGACCTTTCGATCAGCATGTCGACGGTTTACAGGGAGCTGGACAGTTTAGTGAACAACAATTTAGCCCTCAAAATAAAGATAAACGAAAGCAACAAGGCGCTTTATGAATATAACAGGATGATACACAAGCATTATTTAGTGTGCCTGGGCTGTAAAAAAATGATTTCTCTGGATATGTGTCCCCTGAAGACCTATGAGGAAAAGCTGCAGGAGCAAACCCATTTTATCATTACGGATCACAAGCTGAATATATACGGCTATTGCCCTGAATGCCAGGCGAAAGGGCTGCCCCCAAAAGCTTAAATTCCGTCCTCGAATTCAGAATGATAAAAACGCCGCCTTATCCCATCACAACGGGGAAGGGCGGTGTTTCTATTCAATGGAATCCGCCCTCAGCGGAGGATTCTGAAAGACTTCTCCTCCGGCTCAGTCGGAATATCCCTAGAATCGATATGATCAATGGTAATATAATAGCCCTTTTGCAGCATTTTCAGCATGGCATTGACGTCATGCCGTTCCCCCTGAACCTCTGCAGTCACGCTGCCGTCGAATTCATTGCGCACCCATCCGGTAAGCCCGAGCAGCTGTGCCGCCTGACAGGCTCTGAAACGGAAGCCGACCCCCTGTACGCATCCGGTAAAAGCGTATCGCACTCTTATTTTCATACGGACCTCTTTAACGAGCATGATCCAGAAAATGCCGAAGCTGTTCTTTGGAAACGCCGACATTCTCAACAGCGTCAATTTTCCGGCTTTCCATCCGGTACGCCGGAACAACCCATACGCCGGAACATTCGAAGGCAAGTTCATTTGCCTCCGCCAGCGCCCTGCGATAAATCCCCTGGCGCAGCGCCAGCTGAAAAGCATCGGCATCCACTAAATCACGCACAAAGTCAGAAAGCGCGTCAATGCTTTCGACATCGACATGCTCCTTCAGAGCGGCCCGGTACATACGGTCATGATAGGCCCAAACGTCAACGCCGTTTTCCACGGCAAAGAAATAGCCTTGTATGCACAGATCGCTATGCGGGCCGTACCGGTCCGGTCTGGGGTGAGATTCACAGGGACGCCAAACTATGTCGACATCCGGATAATCCGGCATGAGTTCGGTCAAATACCCGTGCGCTTGAAGACAATAAGGGCAGGCATAATCAAAAAAGACTTCTAATTCCTGTTTCATTTTGATCACCATATCTGAATCTTTCCTGTTGCAGATAAACAAGGATTTTATCTGACATAATTTGACTCTATTATACTGCAGATACCGAATATAAACAATAAACAGATGGATAAAAAATGAGCTTGCGGTCTTTTATGAATCCACAGGCTCATTCTATTACTGATTCCCCCAGCGAAGGGAGAGTCCGTATTCTCCGGCTGTGAAACATTGACATTGATGAAGATGCTTCGTTTCTGCTGTCCCGGAACAGTCCGGACAGCTATACAACAACGCAGTGCTTTTCTCCATCGTCCACTAACAGGACTCTGTTTCCCTGAATCAGCCTGCCGTCCACGGTGACGGCTTCCGTTGTCAGCGTTCCCTTGCTTCTGCTTTCCACCCTGATTTCATAGAGGGACTTCCCATATTTGTATTCAACGGAAAAGTCCCCGAAACCTGCGGGTGTCGCCGGATCAATCACCAGCTCATTTCCTTCTTTCCGGATGCCCAGAAACCAGTTTAACAACCCCTGATACATCCAGCCAGCGGAACCGGTATACCAGCTCCACCCGCCTCTTCCGGTATAGGGCGGGCTGAGGGAGATATCCGCCGTCATGACATACGGTTCCTTCTCGTACCTGAGCGCGTCCTTCCTGTTTTGGGTAACGTAAATCGGGTTGAGCATGGTGAACAGGGTTTTCGCCATGTTACAGTCGGGCAGCATCGACGCGGCGATCGCCAGCCAGACCGCCGCATGGGTGTACTGGCCCCCGTTTTCCCGTATGCCGGGGATATAATTTTTGATATAGCCCGGGTTTTTGGCCGTCTTATTAAAGGGAGGCGCCAGAAGCAGGGAAAGGGCTTCCTCCTCCCTTACCAGATAACGCCATGCCGACTGCATCGCTGTTTTCGCGCGTTCTTTTTTCGCGCCCTTGGATATCACGCTCCAGGACTGGCTGATGGAGTCGATCCTGCACTCGTCGTTTTCCTTAGAGCCAAGCTTCGTGCCGTCGTCGTAAAAGGCCCGAAGATACCACTCCCCATCCCAGGCGTGCTCTTCAATGCTTTGCAGCAGGCTTTCCCGTTTCTGCTCCAATTCCCGGCCGTAGGCCCCGTCGCCTGTCTGGCCGCACAAAGGAAGGAAGTCCCCCAGCACGGTATACAAAAACCACGCCAGCCAGACGCTTTCCCCTTTCCCCTGCGCTCCGACCTCGTTCATGCCGTCGTTCCAGTCGCCTCCCCCCATGAGAGGAAGCCCGTGTTCCCCGAATCGCGTCCGCTCAACGGCCCTTTTGCAATGCTCATAAACGCTTCCGGAACGTTCGGATATTTCCGGGGTGAACATGGCATCCTGCTGGCCCTCCTGAAGCGCCGGGCCCCTGATGTAAGGTACCTGCTCGTTTAAAATCGAGGCGTCTCCGGTACTTCGGACATAGGCGGCGGTGCAATAGGGCAGCCACAGCAGATCGTCGGTGATTCTCGTTCTTACCCCGATCCCCATCGGAGGATGCCACCAGTGCTGGACATCCCCTTCTTCAAACTGCCTGCTGCAGGCAATCAGAATCTGCCTGCGCAGAATACCGGAATCGGCAAAAAGAAGCGAAAGGGAATCCTGAAGCTGGTCCCGGAATCCATAGGCTCCCCCGCACTGATAAAAGCCCGCTCTCGCTTGAATGCGGCAGGACAGCGTCTGATAGAGCAGCCAGCCGTTCACCAGGATATCGACCGCCCTGTCCTTCGTCTTCACCTGCACGGTCCCCAGCAACCCGTCCCAATAGGCTTTCACCCGGTCAAGCTCCTTGATGGCGGCGGCGGTGTCCCTGTACTTGTTTCTGATTTCGTATATCCCGTTCAGGCTGCCGCTCTGCCCGAGCCCGAACAGCACCATCCTGCTCTCCTGCGGCTGGATCGCGACGGATACCTGAATTGCTCCGCAGGGATCGTAGCATACCCCCGTATGGCAGGACAGCTTGACTTCCGCTCCCCGCGGTTCCCGGATGCCGCCCCTTTTCCCCAGAAACTCCTGCCTGTCTCCGGTATAGCCGACGATCGTCTCGCTGGAGAACAGATAGGAATAGACGTTTGGAAAGTTCATGGTATAGATGTTCTTCGCACAGAGACATTCGTGCTCATTGTCATAAGAGGTCAGAAGATAGGGATTGGTCTGCTCCCAGTGCGTGCCCAACACCCATTCCACATAATAGGTCAGGCTCAGATACTTCACTTTATCCGAGCGGTTCGTCAGCTTCAGGTTCCATAGCTTCAATGATTCCTCCAAAGGGGTAAAAACCGTCAGTTCCTGATCAACGAACGCTTCCTCATGCAGGAACCTGCTGTATCCAAAGCCATGCCTTACCCGGTAAACGCCCCGGTCGGACCTTCCGAGGGACATGGGAGTCATGACCTCTCCGGTGATTTCATCCAAAATATAGATCGCCTCGGAGGCTCTGTCGCTTACGGGGTCGTTGGACCAGGGCGTAAGCTTATTTTCCCTGCTGTTGACACTCCAGGTAAAGCCCGCGCCCGATTCCGATATCTGGAATCCGAAGTTCTTGTTTGAGACAACGTTAATCCAGGGTGCCGGCGGCCTGTTATCACCTTCCAGCAGGATTTCATATTCTCTGCCCCCACAGGCAAATGCCCCGAAGCCGTTAAAAAATTCATGATTCTCTGTTTCTTTCTCCTGTGCTGTTGGCGCATATGCTGTGTCCAAAGCCTCTTCCTCCTTAAAGGCTGGGCCTCGAAGGCCTAATATTTCTCAAGTAACTCATACGGATTTTCTTTTACATTGTTAAAATAAATCCCCGCTTTCTCTGAAAATACAACCCGCGCTGCCGTATACAGCAGATCAATCTCCGCCGGTTTCATCTCATACGTATGCAGGGTGAAAAAGCTTGGCTTCTCGTTTCCGGAATCATAAATCCGAAGAGAGCTTGTCATGTCGTTGATTAATTCATCCACCTCCTGAAGGTAGCCGTGCTTGGAATCGATCAGGATAATCAGGTCCACTGCAACACGGTTGATCTTCAGATATTCGTAAGCCTTTAACACGTCCTTCACGGTTCTTTCCTCCGCAATGGACCGAACCGTCAAAAGCAGAATGGGATGATCGCCGGATACGCCGAATTTCCATAAGAAGCTTTGGTTCATAAAGTTCCGTCTTATATTTTCATGCGGCCCCCGGTAAATACCCGCAGGATAATAGACCGGGCTGACCAGGTCCTGGAAGGCGTTCATCTGGGCTCTGGTAATTTCCAGATACTTTAACTCCAGGTTCTTTTGAAGCCTGAATTTCTCCAGAATATCGTCGATCCGGTAGCTGACATTCAATTCTCCCGCTATTTTGATTGCTTCCTCCCTACTGCCGCACACTCCGGTAATAAAAGAAACGCAGGCGGTTTCCCCCGCGCCTATGCAGAATTGTGCCCGCAGGCTCATAATCGGATCATTGCAAAAGCCCGAATGATTGAAAAAGGCACTGCTGTTCACCACAGAATCCGGATTTTCGAGAGTATTGTTTCTTCCGATAAAGCGTTTTCTGTCATTTTCATATTCCAGTTTCTTGCATAGTTTCGTTCCCGTTCTCAGCATGTGCATCACATAAGGATGATCTTCCTCCGTCTTCCTTCGCCTTTTCGCGAGGAAGATTTCCTGCTCTTCCAGATACTCGCTTTCCAGAAAGAGCTTATTGAACGCAGGATGGCTCAGCTCTGCCGGATAGGTGTCGTCCACCACCTCCAGATAGCTGGTTACCTCCAGCCGCTTTTCCCGATTCCCGTGATTGGTAAAGGTAACCTTGCGTATCTCGAAGTTGTGGTCCGCGTCCAGGCTGACGATCATGTCCGACGAAATATCCCCGTCCCTGCGTTTGAATTCCGCCTGGTGCGGGCAGAAGACCACCTGGTAATCCTCCGGCTCCGTTCTTGTAGGATGATAAGCGGCACTCCAGAGCTTTCCCCGTTCCATGTCCTTAATATAGATATAATTGCCTGTATTTTCGTAAATATCCGATCGCCAGCGGTAAAGCATCCGGTCCTCATATTTACTGAAGCCGTCGCCGTCCGAAGTGATCATCAGGGAATACTTGCCGTTTGACAGATAATCCACGACCGGCGAATTCACGCCCGTACTGTTGACATACCGGTTACTGTAGCTGTCTTCTCTAAAAAGGGACTTCCCGATTCTGATCGTATATCCCTGCCGGGCAATCGAAATCAAATAAGACTGGCGTTTTTCTTCGAGCAGGACTTCCGAGGCCTTGATCATCATTTCCGCATGAAACCGCTCCCGAAGGACGCCCTCATTCAGATAATTATTAATGGCGGCCAGATTCATCCCCTGATGATGTGCCATATAGGATTTTACAATGCAATAAGGCGTCAGTTCCACAGAATTCGGCAGGTTAAAATCAACCGACTCATAGAAGCCGTAATCGCCGAAGGCGCCTAATTTCTTCAGCCGCTTCAAATTTTTCATGCATTCCTCTTCCGCGATATCCAGTGCCAGCATCGTTGCATAGGGAGCGACCACAAGGGAATTTCTGCGGACCGGCTGGAGTCTTATCTTTGGGACCCCGAAGGCTTTGTACTGGTAATTTGAGTTCAGGTCAAAACGGTAATACTGGGATTCGGATATCCCCCAGGGGATTCCCGCCTCCTGTGCATACTGGATTTGCTGAAGTACCGCCGCCCTGGAAGTCTGTTCGTAGACGGAGCCCTCATATTCCTTGAATACCAGATTCGGCATCAGATATTCAAACATCGTACCGCTCCAGGATACGAAACACGGAATGCCGCTGACCATGGTCAGGGGTCTCCCCAGTTTATACCAGTGCTTTAACGGCACCTGGCCCATGGAGATCGCAAGAAGGCTTGTGAGCGCCGATTCCGACGCCATCAGGTCGTAGCAGCCGTCGTCCAGCGTGTGTGAGGATACATGATACCCGATATGGAACAGCATCCTTTTTTCGTTAAACAAAAAGCGAAAATCAACATTTGCCAAAAGGCGGTCTATTTGATTGCAGAGTTCTTTGATCCGATGAATCATGCTGTTTGCAAACGGATGATCCTCCGTTACAATACGGCGAAGCACAGGATAAGAAGAAAAGCTCTCTTTTTTCAGTTTTAAGGCCCCTGCTTCATTGACGGTACTGTCAATCAGGTCCATCAGATGTCTGGTCCAGCGGTAATCCGCAGCCGGTCTGAGCTCCCTCCCGTTTAAGTTTTCCCAGATATCCGCGATATCCTCGATCAGCTCCCCGATGCTTTGGTACCCGGCCCTGAGCTTATTTCCTGCAGAATTGCCTGTTCTCAGCAGAATTTCCTCATTGCTGTTCTGAACCGCAATCCTGAGCTCGGACAGAAAATTGTCCGGATAAACCGGCTTGTCGATCTGCTCTAAAAGGCCGTTTTTCAGCACGACCAGATGACCCAGGAAATTGCCGCTGTCCACGGTGGAGATATAGGCGGGGTTGAGCACCTCGAGAGATTGAATATGATACCAGTTATAGAGATGTCCCTTCCATTTCGGCATTTTCTGAACCGTATCCATCAGGTTTTCCGCGGCTTCGACCGTAGCGCTCAAAGTTTCAAATCCCAGGTCCCTGGCCGACAGAATCGCCAGAAACTGAAGTCCGATATTGGTCGGCGATGTTTTATCGCTGACTTTTTCAGCTATGGAAATCTGATAATTATCCGGGCAGAGCCAGTTGTTTTCCTTCGTGGAAAACTCCTTGAAAAACAGCCAGGTTCTGCGCGCGGTATCCAGAAGCAGCCCGCTGTCCTGCGCTTTGTCCCCCGGATGAAGCTTGTTTTCCGGCTGACTGATCCGGTACGCGATTTCAAAGGCAAAGCTCCAGTCAGCGAGGATGACTGCCGTCAGAATCATTCCCGCGGGGTTCAAAGATCCCATAAATAGAAGGAACGCAAGCGCACACACCGGAAGAAAAGAGCTCCACATGGTAAGAAAATACCCTTTTCTCGTATTGACAATAGAGGCATCCACCGCTTCCGCCGTATTCCAGCGAAGCAGATTTTTTTTGCTGACGAAGAGCCGGTACAGCGTTCTGACAATGGCGTCGCATGCGACATACGCCCGGTAGGGCGTGATCGTAAACTCCAGAAACGCTCTTTCCAGCATCACGGCAAGTTCCTTTAGAAAGCTTTTATAAATAACGGCCAGCTTCGGCCGGATCAGCTTCTGGTTAATCACCGCAAGCAGCAGAATCACCGTGGAAAAAAGGTCGTTAAAGAAAATCAGGGGCAGCCAAAGATAATATGCCAGCGGCATCCATGCCAGATTCAACAGCAGAAGCAGAATCTTGCTCAGAGGAACCAGACTTCTTCTCAGGTTGTCAAAGATTTTCCATTTTGACAGGGCGCACAAGCTTCTCCCATCCGCGGTCTTCTTCACAAACAGCCAGGGCAGCAGCTGCCAGTCCCCGCGCAGCCACCGGTGTTCCCTTTTGGTAAAGGACAAAACGCTGTTCGGGAAACTGTCCATGATCTTGGCCGTGCTGGAAAAAGCCGTCCGTGCATAGCAGCTCTCAAAAAGGTCATGACTGAGAATCCGGTTTTCCGGCACCTTATTTTGAAGCACCTTACGGAAGGCTTTGATATCATAAATACCTTTTCCGGTATAGATTCCTTCATTGAAAATATCCTGGTAGATATCCGAGATCACGGTTCCGTAATGGGCAAGGCCCGATTCTCCCCCGAAGATTTTCGTAAACCTGCTGCCGTTCTTATCCGCGATATGATTTCTTACCGAGGGCTGTATGATGACATAGCCTTCCTCCACCTTTTGATTGGCAAGATCGAGAATCGGTTGATTCAAAGGATGATCGATCAGTCCGACCAGTTTCGCGGCGTTGTCGCGGATCAGGTTGGTGTCCGCATCCAGTGTAATCACATACCGGATGGTGGTAAGAAGCTTCTGGTCGCAGTAAACAGAAGAGAAGGTGGTGTTCTCCTTTTCCTCTCCATTTAAAAGGTTATTGAATTCTTCCAGCTTTCCCCGCTTACGCTCCCAGCACATATAACAGTTTTCCGCCTGATTCCATTTGCGGCAGCGGAAGAACAGGGAAAACCGCGGGTACTCCGACGGATAGAGTTCGTTCAGCTCTTTCCTGCGCGCGGCAAGAGCGTTTTCAATCACCTTGTCCTTCGGTAGAAACTGGTCCTGAGAATCCTCAAAATCAAGCAGCAACGCAAAGAAAAGGTTCGGCTGCCGGTTTGCCAGATAATGCTTTTGAAGACGGTCCATGTACTCCAGACCCTGTTCCTTCGAGGAGACGATGACCGGCATGACCACAAAGGTCCTTGCTTCCTCCGGTATTTCCTCCAGATAGTTCAGAGAAGGAATCTTCTTGACCTTGATTTTTCTGGTGAATATAAAATTGGTAATCTCTATGGAAATACCGATCAGAAGCGGCATGGCAGCCAGAAGGACGATCACTTGCCGTCCGGTATCCTGCAGCCCGCCAAGGACCCCGAAAGCCTGGAACAGGCAGGCACCCAGTCCCAGAGTGATCAGGAACAGGGTAAGGAAATAAAGGAAACCCATTCCATTCCTCGTTTTCCTGATTTTTTGGGGAATCGGTTCTCCCAACACCTTCGCTTTCAGAACCGGATAGCCTTTCCCCAAAAGATAGGCCCCCACATGATGGGAACAATGAAGGTCCTCCCTTCCCCGGACCGCCAACTCCAGGCAGTCCCTGGCTATCTTTTCTTCCATCAGATGATAACGGAGCGATAATTTCACGATGACTCCGCGGTACATGCCCCTGGACTCCAAATCCATCTTCTGATAGATACCGTCCGGGTCCTGCGATAGAATCTGCTCCAGGCAGGAATATTCCTCAAAGAATTTTTCCTCGTCCACTTCATTGATATCCCTCAGGCTGACAATCAGAGTCCGGATATTTGTCTCAAGAAACGATTCGATCTTTCCTTCCTCCAGAAAGATGCCGGAGGTCTTCACCTGTTTTTCCGGGGAAGCCAAATGATATTCCAGATAGCTTTGTATGGAAGCCTCGTCAAAGGACATGTTTTTCAGCAGATAGACGACGTGGGCATGGAACGAGCAGTTCCGCTTTAAGGAATCCTCTTCTATTTTGCACAGCAGTGCTGACAGATCGGCCGGCCCCTGCTGATCCGTCAGCCTGTCCTGCAGAAATTTTTCCGCCTTCGACTTCACATCGATCATCTGAAGGATTTCATCCGCGGCTGCAATGATCTCTTCCAGAAGGCAAAAACCCAGCACTTCCGGTAAAACCCAGATTTCCTTGTCCGTAAGCGGTATCTTTTGCTGATATGCCTTCAGCATCACGGAAATATTTTCTTCACTCAGGTGTCCGCCGGAAAGAGCCACCATCTTTTTTGCCACAACATAAACGCGGGGAAAATTACGGTATTCCTTCCCTTTCAGAACCGGCAATACAGCATAGTCCGTTCCCGAGGTACGCACTTTTTTAATTTCCCGGTACAGCATCTGGAAATTGTCAAAAAGCCAGCGCGCCGCCGGAATCAGGGAAATCATATCGGCGGATACGGCGGAGATGCTGTCTCTGATTTTATTCAGTTCTTTATAGGCGGCCTGATTATAATCATTCAGAACAAAGCTATATCCGGTCAGTCTGACCTGACTGTGGCTTTCCGCCAGATCAAGCATCTGCTTTTCCCACTCGCTTGGGCCCGGTTTCTCTCCTTCTGCCGGGGAACAAATCGAAAAATTTACTTTCCTGCCGAAATGGTTCAGTCTGCGGTACAGCATAAACAAAACAAAACAGAACAAGGAAATCAGGATCAGCAAAACAACCGGCAGAAAGGGGGAATCTATATAAAAGTCAATTTTTTTCAACACGATCTGCAATGGAAGCTCCTCCTTATTTAAGAGACCCTTCGGATAAGACAGGATCTCTTTACGGATAGTTTGTCTGTTTTTCCATAAAAAATAGCAACTCATTGCATATTTCGGATTCGAAAAAAATTCATCAATCATGAACAGGACCCCGGCGGCACTTTAAAAAGGGCATCCCTAAACAAAGGGATGCCCTGATACGGAGCTTCTATTCAAAAGTAAGAAAATGCCGTTTCTTTCCTGTACTACAGCATTTCCAGTTGATTCTGCGACAAGTTTGCGTGTCTCGCAAGCTGAAATGGAATTGCTGTAAATTTCTGCAGTTTTTACAAAGCTTTATCTTAAAAATTCCTTCAGATAGATGGGTAAAAGGCTCTGGCTGTTCTCTGTCAGGCTGTAAGCGCCGCCCGCCACACACCAGTTGTAGATCATTCCCCTTTCCAGAGAGGCATAGATTTCCGCCATGTTTTGCACAGAATCCGAATTTTTAAATTCCCCGGTCTTCCGCCCTTCCTGCAGGATGCGCATAATCAGCTTAAAGTAGAGCCGTTCCTCATTGAAAAGGCTCTTTTTCTTTTTTTCAACATCCTGCGTGTAAAGAAACACAACCAGGTTAAAGGGCACCTGTGTTTCAATCAGCCGGAACAGCTCCCTGTTCAGATAAAGCAGCTGCTCGTAATGGTTTAACCGGGGGTTCATTTCCAGCATCAGCTCAGCGTATTTCTGATCGAAAAAATCTCCGAGCGTATCCAGCAGATCCTCTTTTTTTTCAAAAGCGCTGTGGAATTCGTCGGTGGATACGCCGGCCAGCCCGATCACGTCGGCTGTGCGGGTCTCGGGGAAGCCCTTTTCCCGGAACAGCTTCCACGCCGCCCGGACGATCCTGGTCCGGATGCTTTCCGGCTCCGCCTTTTTTACGTTTCCCAGCAAAAAACCGTCTTCCAGCGGATCGTCATCGTCCAGAATCCATTGGTTCATGCCGGTGATATACGCGCTGCCGGTGATCTGCGGAACAATCGCCTTCATGCCGCTGATTTCCAGCTCCTGAACGGCCTCGCCTTTGAATATCGAACCGATCATGCTCTCGTAAACGAATTTCTGGTTCAGCCCCAGTTTCCCTTTTGCGTATAAGGCCGCTATTTTGGCGCTCGTTCCGGTCCCGCACGGAGAACGGTCGGCCTGCGCCTGCCCGAAGATGACGCAGTTTTTCAGATCGGCCTGCGGATGATCGGCACGCGCATAGAATTCCACCAGATCGACGGTGGTGATATCCAGATAAGGATGCCGGATATTTACTTCCTTATTGATTCGGTTCCGGAGCTTCATTCCCAGCTCGGTGATTTCCTCGATATACTTGGCCTTCAGGTCCAGGCCGATGGCTTCGGCATCGACCAGCGCAAAAAAGGAGCCTCCAAAGGAGATATCGTAGGGGATCATCCCGTACCCGGGAATCTCGGTTTTCAGGTTTTCCCGGTACAGAAAAGAAGGCACGTTCAGAATGCTGACCTCCACCGCCTTGCCGCCCTCCACGCGCACCTTCGCGCGGATAATGCCGGAAGGCGTATCCAGCACGACCTCGGTATACGGTTCGTTCACCGCCACCAGTCCGGTTTCAACCGCCATGGAGGCGGTCCCGATGCTGCCGTGGCCGCACATATTCAGGTAGCCGCCGCTGTCCATGAAAACCACGCCCAAATCCGCTTCCGGGTTCACCGGCTCGGTAATCAGCGCCCCGAACATGTCGCGGTGCCCTCTCGGCTCCAGCATCAGCGCCGTGCGGTAATGGTCGTAATTTTTTTCCAGATATTTTTTCTTTTCCATCATCGTGCTTCCGGGCAGCTCCGGAAACCCCTCGTAAATGATCCGCGTCGCTTCTCCCACGGTGTGGGAATCGATGGTTTTGAAGCAGTGCGCGTAACTGCCCGTTTTGGGCCTGATATCCATGCCGTTCCTCCCGCAAATATGGATTTATCCTGTTCCTTATCCGCCGAAATTCAGCCTGACGGCCTCCGCCAGCAGCCTCGCGGTTCCCTCAACACCCAGCAGCCCGCTGTTTACCATCAGGTCCTTATGATTAGGATCATCCGGGGCATATTTGGCATACTGCTTATGATAATTGCCGCGCGCTTTGTCCACCGCCTCGATCATCCGTTTTGCCTCGTACGGCTTCATTTCCAGCGTGTTCAGGCAGTTGTCGTACCGGATCCTATACGGCGCATAGATATAAACGTGCATCGCGTTCTTTTCCTCAGCGAGAATATAGTCGGCGCAGCGGCCGACGATAATGCAGGAGCCTTTTTCCGCCAGGCCGGCGATGATGTCCTTCTGCGTCTGGAAGATACGCGCCTGCCGCTCCATCGACTCCGTTCCAAGCGGAAACAGCATCCGAAAAAAGTTGGAACCTCTCTCCTCCTCGTCGCTGATCACCGAAACCGGCATTCCCATTTTTTCCGAGGTCGCTTCCACAATGTCGCGGTCGTAATATTCGATGTTCAGCAGTTCGGATAATCGTCTGGCGATCGGACGCCCAAGGCTTCCAAAATCTCTTGTTATGGTGACCACATATTTTTCCAAACCTTTCCCCCCTGTCTTTCTTTGCCGCAGGCGGTCCGCTGCCGCGGACCGCTAAGACGCCAGGAATCTGGACAGAAAAGCCTTCGTCCGTTCTTCCCGCGGGCTTTCCAGTACCTCCTGCGGAGTCCCTTCCTCCACAATATAGCCGTTATCCATAAAAATGACGCGGTCCGCGACGTCTTTTGCGAACGCCATCTCGTGGGTGACCACGACCATTGTCATGCCGTCCGCTGCAAGCTGACGCATCACGCTCAGGACCTCGCCCACAAGCTCCGGGTCCAGAGCCGACGTCGGTTCGTCAAAAAGCAGCGCGACAGGGTCCATGGCCAGTGCCCGTGCAATGGCTACCCGCTGCTGCTGCCCGCCCGAGAGGGTGGACGGCAGAGCGTCCCTTTTGCTTTCCAGGCCCACCCGCTCCAGCAGCTCTGCGGCCTTACCGCGGGCCTCCTGCTTGTTCCTGCGCTTTGTCAGCACCGGCGCCAGCGCGACGTTTCCCAGGACGGTTCTCATCGGGAAGAGATTGAAGCGCTGGAACACCATGCCGACTTCCTCCCGGAATTTCCGGATATCGGCCTTTTTATCACACATGTTCTGGTCTTTATAAAAAACATCGCCGGAGGTAGGAATCTCCAGTTGATTGATGCATCTTAACAGCGTGCTTTTCCCCGAACCGGAGGGACCGATGATGCATACCACCTCTCCCTCGGAAACTTCGATGTTGATATCTTTCAAAACCACCAGATCGCCAAAAATTTTGGATAGATGACTGATCTGTAAAAGTGGGCTGCTCATTTTCGTCACCCGCCTATTTCAAACTGAATTTCTTTTCGATAAATTTTTGCAGTACCATGAGTATGGACAGCAATACTAAGTAAAACAGAGCGCAGACCGTGTAGGCCGGAACAGTCTGAAAGGTCCGCGCAATATAATTCTGGGTCTGCCTGGTCATTTCATTGACCGATATGATGGACAACAGGGCCGTATCCTTCACGGAAATGATAAACTGGTTGAACAGCGCAGGCAGCATGGATTGAAACGCCGGTGGGACGATCAGATGCCACATGATCTGCCTGTTTGTCAGCCCAAGGGATTTTCCCGCCTCGGTCTGGCCGATCTCCACACCGTCCAGGGCACCCTTTACGATGGTGGAGATAAACGCGCCGGAATTCAGGGAGATAACGATGATGCCCGCCGCCGTGCTTTCCAACGTAAAATTCGTTCCCGTGGCCGCGGAAATCAGCAGGGGGACCACAAAATAGACATACAGCGCCTGCACCACCAGCGGTGTGCCGCGGATCAGCCAGATATAAACGCCGGCTATACGTCTGCCCGCCTTGAAATGTCCGTGCAGGGCATACCCGGAAACCGATCCGATCAGAAAGCCTATCAGGATGCCGACTACGGAAATTTCCATTGTCAGCTTCAGCCCGCGGAGCAGCATGGGAGCAATATTCTTGACGGATTCCAAATCCATTGGAACACCTCCTTTCAATGTGGGCTTCTCCGCCGCAGCCCGCGTACAAGGGGGCGAAAAGCCCGTTTGTACGCAAAGCGGGAGGAAATCCGCCGGAAAAAGACGTTAAAAAAGCGGATCTGCGGCCGGCCGCGCCGGCGGTTCATTGCTTATTCACACCATTTTTCCTTCAGCTGATCGATGGTTCCGTTTGACTGGAGGTAAGCGATGGCGTCGTTGAAATTCTGGACGATATCGGGATTCGCCTTGCAGATGTTGAAAGAAAGAGCGATAGCGTAAGGCGCCTGCCCGTTGTAGAATTCATCCCCGACGATCTTCAGCTTGATCTCGCCGGTTTTGATGGAATAGGCCGTGCCGGGCGCGTCGTAGATCGTGGCGTCCGCCTGCCCGCCCTCCACGGCTTTATAGGCGAGAGACTGGGAGTCGAAGGTTTTCAGGCATTTTTCCGGCAGGTTGGCGGCGGCGTATTCATAGGCGATGGTGCCGGCCTGAACGGCCACGGTATATTTGCCGTCCTTCAGATCGTCCACGCTTTTGATGTCGTTGTTGTTCTCGCCCACGACGACCACGATGCCCGCGTCATAATAGGTATCGGTGAAGTTCATGGTCTTTTTGCGCTCATCCGTGGCGCAGAGAGCAGCCGCCACAACATCCAGCTGGCCCTGGGACACGGAGGTGGTCAGCGGGCCGTAGTCCATATCCTGCAGTTTATCGGATTTGATGGAGAATCCAAGGAGCTTCTGCAGTTCATTCAGAAATTCCACATCGAAGCCCTGCAGGGTTGTTCCATCCTCTTTAAAATAGGAGAACGGCGCGTAGGTGCCGGAGGTGCCAACAGCCAGCGTGACCCCTTTCAGCGCGCCCTGAAAGGACGGTGCGCTTTCACCGGCCGCCTGCGAGGACGCTGCCGGGGCCGTGCTGCTCTCCGGCTGGGAAGCAGCTTCGGTGCCGCCTGCGCAGCCAGTCAGCATAACCGCCGTCATTGCAAACGTCAGCGCTACGGAAATCAAGGACAAAAGTTTTTTCTTCATGTTGAATCCTCCTTTGATAATACTTTGAATTTATATGAACAGAAAAAATGAATAAAAAAAAGACAAGGATGTTATAAAATAAACACCATTGTCCATTCATTTTGCTCTGATCCTATATTAAAATGTAAAACTGCCTGTTAACCGTCCGGGGAATCCGCCGGCCGGGCCTCGGAGTTGAGAAGAGTATAGCAGACAATGCCCAAAACAACGAGGGCGCCGCCCGCCGCCACATAGGCGGAAGGAAATTCCCGGAAAAAAGCGATCCCCAGTCCCGTGGCAAAAACCGGCTCCAGCATCTTTGAGGCCGACACATACGCCGGCTTTTCATACTTCAGGACCCAGCTGAACAGGCTGTGACCCAGAAGCGTACAGAACACCGCGAGGCCGATGCCGGACAGGACGTTGACTCTGGGATATTGAGTTATTTTAACATGCTGCACGCATAAAATCAAGAGCAAAGTCAGCGCCGCAGAGAAATACACCGTGAAGGTGTAGACCGTGGTGGACATTTTCTTTCTGCAGAACACGCCGAGCATCGTATAAACGGACAGAAAACACGCGCCGGTCAGTGCGAGGAAATCCCCCAGCAAAACGTTGTTTCCGCTGCCCGCATCCGCCAGGGCGATGACGACGGTGCCTGAAAAGGTGACTAGGATCGCGGCCCAGTGCTTGGTTCCCAGTTTTTCCCGGAACAGCAGAAACGTTGCCAGAGCGATAAAGAACACTTCCGTGTCGACCAGCGCGACCGAAGAGGCAATGCTCGTATAGCTCAGCGACTGGAAGTAAGCGGTGAAATGAAAGCTTAAAAACATGCCGCTGATGGCGGCGCATATGAAATATTTCGGGGGTACGCCCCTGATTTCAGCCCTGCAGCGGAGGACCAGAACCGGCAGAAGAAACGCCGCCGCAAACCCCACCCGGTACAGAACCAGCACCATCGGCGGCGCGTCCGCGACCCTGACGAAAACAGCGGACAGGGACGACCCGGCCACGCCCAAAACCACAATCAGCTTTTTCATGCTCCGTTCCCGGGACCGTCAGACATTATGCCTGTATTCGTACGGCAGCACCTTGCACATGCCGTAGCGGTCCGCCTCGTGGGCGATGAAATTCAGCGTATCCTTCAGGATCGCCGTCTGCATCCCCGGATTGTTCGGCTCGCCCGCGTTGGAACCGATCGGCACGTGCGGCGCGGTGATCCGCGGAGCCCCCTGCTGCTTGGCAATGGGCGGCAGCGCCGCGATCACGCAGCAGGACATGCCCGCCGCCTCGCAGCATCTGGTTACGATCGTCGCCGAACGGTGACATGTGCCGCATCCGCCGGTGCAAAGCACGATATCGACTCCCTGCGCTTTCAGTTTGGCCGCGATTTCCGGGCCGGTTTCCGTGCGGAATTTATCGACGTTTCCGCCGCCGCCCATAAAGCCGTACATCTCATCGGCAAGGCTTCCGATAAAGCCTTCCGCGACCAGCTCCCGCAGGCGGTCCAGCGGAAACATGGCGTTCACATCCTTGTTGATATCCGAGTTGTCGAATCCCCCGTGGGTGACCATCAGCTCGGAAGTGGGGATATCGGACGGAATCACGCGATAGGTGTAATCCCCGGAAGTGTCGTAGGGTGTCTGGGTTTTCTGGTGGATGCCGCCCGCCGTGATAAACGCCACCCTGCATTCGTTCAGCGGCTTTTTCAGTTCCGACCAGACCGGGTTCGGCGTGATCGGCACAAAGATTTCAGACTGCATCCCTTCTACTACCGTCAGTTTCATGGCTTGCCTCCGTTCAAAATTTCGTTTCAGGCGCCGTGCGGCGCCTGCTTTGGTTCGGTCACCTGCAGATAGCTGAAATAAAATTCCACCTTCAGGCCGGGCCGCAGCGGAAAATCCGTCAGGACCCAGCGCTTCGGGACTGTGATGACCCCCAGCCTTCCCTGAATATCGACCTTGATAGCCGTATCGTTGACCTCCACCACTTTTCCCTCCATCAGGATCGGGTTCAGTTCGTATTGCATCGGGCGGCCCTCCTATTTCTTCGCAGACTGTTTTTACAGGCCCAGAAGAAGATTGTTGCCGTCGACTACCTGCTGCGACCATTTTTTGGGAGCCGGCTTGATTTCGACGCCCATCATCTTGTTTTTCAGCATCTGGACGGCGCGCAGCGCGTCCTTCGGGCAGATTTCCGAGCAGCCGGCGACCTCGTTCTCAAAGCCCTTTTGATCTTTGTTGAGCTCGATCATTGCGTCCGCATACCGGTTGCCGACCACCAGCTGGCCCTGATAGGCACAGAAGGAAACGCCGACGACGGGGATGCCTCGTTTGCCGATCTGCTCGATATGGGAAATGAAATCGATGTGGTTGTTGCCGAAGCCTTCGGTTGTAACGATGGCGCCTTCGGCCCCGAGCGCTTCCATCCACGCGCCCAGCCGTTCGGATACAAAGGTTTTTTCATCATTCACCTGGGGGCTGCCCACAAAGACGACGCCGAGAAGATTCAGTTCCTCATCCGCCGCCAGCGCCCTGACCAGCGGCTCGCGGAAATAGTGGCGCGTCATTTCCTTGGTGGACGGGCCGATACACGTCAGCGCGTGAATGCCGCCGTCCAGCACCTCGTTGGGGGAAAGCATGACCGGGACGTTCCCGAGATCCACGTTTTTCTGCCCGCCCGTCACGCCGCACGGCTCGTTCGGGCAAAGGATATTATCGTGCATTGCGCCCTGGCCCATGATTTCCTTTACCAGAACCACACGCGGCCTGCCGTATTTTTTTACGTCGCGGCAGATTTCTTCGCGCAGCGGGGCCTGATTTGCCGTCTTTAACACGTCGCGCGCCGCCTGAATGATGACGTCCTCACATTTGTGCGCCGCCAGCGGCCCGCGGCGTTCCATCCCGGTATGGCGCTGAATGACCGTTTCCACGCGGATGATGATATCGTTCTCGTCCGCGCAGCCGGGGTTGCCGAACGCCATCTTTTCATCCAGATACCCTTCCGAAGAACCGAATTCGTGCACCTGAGTGCCGTCCTCGTCCACGCCGGTCAGCATGAAAACGGCGCCTTCCATCACATGGGTGACTCCTTCGCCGAGCGTACCGCTTACCTTGGCGGCGATCGGGCATACGTCCATGATCGTGTCGGTGTAAATATGGCGGTCGGCGGGCTTGATGACGTCCATTTTGATCTCTTTTACAAGCGGGTCGGCCTGAAGCGCCTTCTCCAGCAGCCCCCGGTCCAACGTCAGGACGCCGTTTTCAAACGAGGTCTTTTCCCCGATGACCACGTCGGCCACCTGAAAATATTTTTTTGTCAGCGTCCGCAGCGTTTTGCCTTCCCCCTGCGCGGCGGACGGCACAGCGGCAGATAAAGCAGCCGGTGCAGCGGCTGCCACAGCCTCCGAGGGGAAAAGGCCGGGCCACGGCAGATCAAGGGACAACCCTTCCAGACTTTTGATTTCGATATGCATCATACCCGACGCTCCTTTCGCAAATAGTGTGCCTGCGGGCTCTCCGGTTTCCATGGGGGCTGGCCGCTCCGCTTTTTCCTTTTCGGTTTTGCGCGCCCCCTCCACCATGGACGGCAGGATCGGGGCCAGGGCTTCGCAGTCCGCAAGCAACGTGGCGCCCAAAGCCTCCTCTACGGTTAGCGCATCGCCGCTCAGTGTCAGCAGCCCCGCCTCTGCCATGTCGTCAAACAGGCTGGGGTCTTCCAGATCCGCAGCACTGATTACGGTCCCCCTGCGGCGTCTGCAGCAGAAAATGGCCGGTTCCTTCAAATTGGCTTTCAGCGTTTCAGTCGTCATAGACATTGGCTTCGCTCCTGTTCTTTCCATTTTTTTCATCCGGATGCATTCTGCGTACCAGCGGATGATTGACCGCACGCAGCGCCTGATCGGTGGTATGGTATACTTTCAGGTTCAGCTTTGGAGCGCAGGCCATCACGGTATTGGAACAATCCGTGCAGTTGCCGATCAGCAGTGCCTGTGCCCCCTGCTTTTTCAGCTCCATCACCTTTTGTATCTGACCGGGACAATGTCCCGGGTTCTCACATTTATACGCGCTTTTGACCTTGACCGCCTGCTTGCAGCAGGCCACACCACAGACGCTGCTTTCCAGACCGCGCGCGATTTCACGCATCCTGTTTTCGTTTGCGCCGCAAGCGCATACGAGAAGCCCAATTTTTTCCGGCCCTTTGGGAAAACATTCCGCAGCGAGCAGGCCGCCGGTCGTCTTGCGGACCGCCTCCGCCGGAGTCGTGCGGCTTCCGGTAAACGGCCCGCCCATGATCAGCTCGCCGTATTCGTTTCCAAGGCCGCCGGCCATCTCAAACACATCGGAAACCCTCCTGCCGACGGGAACGTCCCTCAAGACCTTCACTCCGGCGTTTTCCCTGAGTTTTCCGGCCACGGTGATATCCTTGTCGATCATCGGTTTTTGCAGAACGACCGCCTCGCGGATACGCAGCGCCGTTTCCGCGTTGATTACCACGGCGTTCGCTTCAGAAGGAAGTGAATCGGGGGGAAGCAGGACTCCCATGGTTTCACGGACAACGGCTCTTTCTTCTCCCATCGGATACAGGTCCTCCAGCGTCGCGATACGGTATCTGCCGCCGCGGTCCGCGGTGCACAGCGCGGCGACCGCCTTCGTATGCCTGCGCTTGATTGCTACGATCCCGTTAGGGGCCTTCATCAGGTCCATGACAATCTGCAGTGCATCCAACAGGTTGCCCGCCTCTTCTTCGATCCGCGCAATATTGTGGCACAGGATCGGCTCACATTCCACCGCGTTTACGATAACCGTCGCGTTCAAACCGAGCCGGCTCCGCAGCTTTTCGGCGGTCGGGAACCCGGCCCCGCCCAGCCCGACGAGCCCGGCTTCCTCCACCCTTTCCCACGGGGTTTTTCCCGTAAGCCTTCTGTAGGAAGAAAAGTCGGTGCCCGTATCCCGGACGACGATCTCATCCTCCGTCACCAGCACGACGGTCCCGGTTACGCTGCTGTGGAGGGCAGCGCCGAGGCCCTCCGGCTTTGCGGCGATCCGTTCGCCGCGCTCCACCCGGTCGCCCTGCCGGACGACCGGTTCCGACTGGGCACCGATATTCTGTTTCAGATAAAAACGATATTCCGCAGTCACCGCACTCATTCCCTGTTAAAAAAATCAAAAAGGGCGGCAGATGCTTTCGCGTTCTGTCGCCCTTGACACGTATGATAAAAGAACCCTGAATAGATTATGCTTTGTATTATACATGCACTTTATCGATTAGTAAAGTTCGCATTTTGAATGTTATCCATTAGTTATTTTCATGTATTACATTGACACAGGTGTCATTTCTCCTTATACTGGAAAAAAGGGGGGTGGATTCGGCAATCCGCCATAAAACCAGTCTGCGCGGCAAAGTCATTCCGGACATTTTGGAGAGCCTCCGGGCAGAATTCCTGTTTTTATGAGATCGCCGTGCAGGATGGTTATCAGTAAATACAAGCTGTTTGAGGATGTCGCGGAGACGAGGAGCTTTACGAAAAGCGCGGAGCGCCTCGGCTATTCTCAGTCCGGCGTCAGCCATATCCTGAAAGGGCTGGAGGCGGAGCTCGGCTTCCCCCTGTTTGTGCGTTCCAAGCGGGGAGTGACCCCCACGCCCAACGCGGAGCTTTTGCTCCCGCTGATCCGCAATGTTCTTTCCGAAACCGAAAAGCTGGAGCAGACCATCCATGCGATTCAGGGTCTGGAAGCAGGAGAGCTGACCATCGCGACGTATTCCAGCATATCCGTCCACTGGCTTCCCCCTCTTTTGCATCAGTTCAAAGAGCGGTATCCGCATATTGACATTATATTAAAGGAAGGCGGAGCCGATGACATTCTGCAGTGGATTCAGGAAAATATTGTCGATCTCGGGTTTTTGAGCCTGCCGCGCCCCTGCGGGCTGGACTGGATTCCGCTCGCCAGCGACCCGCTTATGGCGGTTTTGCCAAAGGATTATCCGCTCGCATCGCGCGACGCGTTTCCCATGGGGGAATTTGAGGGGAAATCGTTTATCATTTCGGCTGTGGGGACGGACTACGATATACACCATGCCCTGGAAACCTGCAAGGTTCATCCGGACATGAAATATTCCTCTATGGACGACCGCGCGATCATCTCTATGGTCATTCATCATCTCGGCATCAGCATCCTGTCCGAACTGATCCTGACGGATTATACGGAGCGGATCACGGCGCTGCCGCTGAAGCCCTTTTTCTGCCGCGAACTCGGCATAGCCATGCGTTCCTATGCGGAATTGCCGCCGGCCGCCCGGAAATTCGCCGATTTTGCAAAGCAAAAGCTGAAAACGGGCGAGTAGACAATTTGAATTTGTTAGCTATCCGCCGGCGGGGGCTCAATGCAAAACATGGTGAAGTCTCCCTCGGCTAACACAGCGCTTTCTTCATCCGTAATATCCACATGGAGAATACAGGTGGTGGACCCGCGGTGAATCACCGATCCTTTCGCAGTAACCGTTCCCTGAGAAACAGACTTGATGTAATTCAGCCCTCCGCTCAGTGTTACATAGCGGCCGCCGTTGCTTCTTGCCGCAGCACCCGCCGCACAGTCTGCCATGGTATAATAAGCACCGCCGTGAAGGATGCCGAATGGATTGAGAGAGCACGCCCCAATCCTCAATTCCACCTCCACACAATCTCTTTGATATGACTTTACAGATATACCGTTATGCCTCATAAAGTCGTTTCCATCGTTTCTAAATCCAATCAAGGTTTCCTTATCCACTTATTTCCCTCCGGGTAAAACATCCCATGTCACATAGGCATGATTGTCTTCTTTTTTATGTAATTTATGTATTCGGTTCCACGCATGGCTGCTCAAAATGGTGCTTCTTTTCTGCTCCACACAGCTCATGATAAAATGGGCATACTGCCGCTGCGCACAGAGAAGGCCATTTTTTAATTATCCACACCTGCTTTTATAACAATAATATTATTACTGAAACCGTGGCCTTTTGCAAGCATTAAATTTAAGCGAAGGAACCGCGTTGAACAAGAATGCAGATTTCACACCTAAAATTTGGTCGTAAAAACCTTCCCCGGCGGGGAAAACCTTTCGGCTCCTGATAATTCGGGTAACAATTTAACGTAAAGATATGAATTAAGCCAGTCAACAGCTATAGTTGACTGGCTTGATTGTTTTGCAGCTAGGGGCAAAGGAACGAAGGAGCGAATTGGCTATACAGACGATGTCACCCCTGTGTCTTCGGACCTTCATAAACAAAAGCAGTATCTTTGTTCAAAAAGAACGGCCTGTAATATCCTACCGTATCGGACAGCAAAAGAACATCCGGGTGAATTCGAATGTGTAAAACATTCTCAAGGTGTTTTCTTCTGCGTTCGAATTTATTCCATAAAACAGGATACTGATCCTGAATCCGGAACTTCAATTCTTCATCGGCCAAAGCGATGCCGTCTTCCGAACCGACTCCTCCATATCCCGTTACCGACGGAATAATATCGGTCTGCAAAAGCATGCCGCTTGTTAAAGTTTCAACCGAATTTTTATAAATCGGCGAGGAAAGCCACTCTTCATCAGAAGTCAGATGTCCGGGATTCAGCTTCCAGCCGTATTTGCTTTTCGGAAGCACCGCCTCAATAAGATCATATAATTCTCCTCCGCGCATCCCAATATGAATATTTTCAAGCCACGCCACAATGGATGTAAAATATGGGGCGGCGAGAACACTCAAATAATCCTGTACGCCGGCAGGAAGCTCATCGGCACTGTAAACGGCATAGCCGGCCCGGCTGCAAAGCCCGCCTTTATATCCGGACGTCAGCGATATTCTGTCTCCGAGCAACACTTTTTTGTCCGTGGGATAAATGTTCGCGTTTTGAAACCGTTCCCCTGTAGCACAAATGGTAATCACATTATGATGCTGCCCGTATCTGGACAGGTAATTCGCAATCTCCATCTCGGTTTTTCCTGTCTGAAGTTCGTCCATCGCCTGTAAAACACAATTGGAAGCAAGCGACGAACCGAACTCATAATGAGCAATTTCATTGGCGTTGTTGGTTACTCTCACCCCATAGGGGGAGCATAAAAATAAGTCGGCAGCGTTCATGACATCGGACGGGTTTTCAATAATATCAATGATATTCTGAACGATATAATAGGGGATATCAAACAAGGAGCGGTTGGATTCCAAGTTACCGGTGAAATATTTCCATCCAACAAGTCCGATCTTTATCCCTTTCCTGATTTCCGCCTGCTCAAGCAATTCCCTCATATTAAAAGGACTATTCGTCGGCTGATTCGGAAGGGAAAAACAGGGAACATGAATGGCGCTGGCATCTATTCGAGAATAATTCGCAAATTTCAGATTTTCATTGCCCAGCAAAAGGTACGCTTTCCTATTTTTGTGCAATACAAGCAACGCCTCTTCAAATCTAGGAAGAAATCCGGTCAGATATTCGAAATTGGCGCCATGTTCCAAGTCGGCGTAAATCACCAAACAGTCTAAGCCTTTTTGCTCCATCAAAGAATAGACCTTTTCCCGCCTCTCTTTCATTGTTTCGTCCGTTAAAGCTACCGGGTATGCACATGCCGAATCAGAGGGTTTCGCCACCGCCTTCAGCACTGCATTTTTAGAGTTATATTGTGATTGTGTGTCCATCCTTCATCCTACTTTCTGAAAACGGTCCTATAGATTCCGTGGTATTTCTCTTCCATTTTAGATATTATCAACCGGGAAAATAGGTCTGTAGGATCTTCTGCGCGGCAGTCTTTCCGTATATTGATAGGTGGTTCCCTCTGTCAGCGACATCACGCTGTATTTGGAAATTTTAATCAGATCCGGAAAAATATATCCCTGTTTTACAATAACGACGTCGTAGCCTTCCGGATTTACTTTCGCCGCCTCGAACTGATGCGCTTCATTGTAGGAAATGCCTTTGTTGGAAACAATAATATCAATGTCGAAATCATCCATGGAAACGGTAACTGTTTCTCCAATATTCACCATGGTCTTACGGTAGGAATTTACGTTGCCCTTTTGAATGATCGTGCCCTTGATTTTTACTTTTCCACTGTATGGATCGGCCTCGGTACCCAAGTCAAATTCAACGTGTGCCCCAATCTCATAGTCAAGCAGGAACTCCACGCAACCGGGGTCGGTAATCGCCGCGATCAAACACTTTTTATTGTTTAAACTTTTTTTACCCAACAGCTGTTTCAGTACCAGCGTATTATAGCCCGTACCGCCCGCCGTTAGATTATCTCCGGAATCCGTCAGAAACACCGGGCTTCCCTGAAACTGCAAAACGCTGTCCAACGCTTCCTCCGGTTCCATGGTGTTCCCGGAAAAATGGAAGTCCTTCCTTCTGGAAAATACATAATCCGCTATTTTAGTACTTACACGCTCCGCATATTCTGTGTTTTCCGGTGAAGACGGAACAACCGTCACGGCGGCACAGCAAAGGAAGCTATCCTGACGTGTGTATCCGATATGGTAACAGGCAGATAATATCTTATCGGACTTTTCCTCCTCATCCAGCATTTTATTGATGGAAACAAGCGGTTCATCCGTAGAAACACAGCGCTCTCCGCCCAATACAATCGGCACTCTTTGATAGACCGGCTTGATGTCTTTCCGGTTTTTGAGCAGTTGAATCAACAGTTGAGCCGTTTTTATGAACGTCTCCTGTCTGTCGGTATGCGGCGATTGTCTGTAGCAAGTCACAATGTTCACAAGATCGCACATTTCCTGGGTAACGTTCCCATGGGGATCCATTACTACTGCAATTGGAAGAAAGGGGCCGGTGATTTCCCGTATTTCTCTGGCAATATGATGTTCACCCGACTCTCCTTCCAGCCCGACGACATTGCTCGCGCCGTGCAGGAACAGAAAAATACCGTCGACCTCATTCAAATTTTCCTTCAGCGTGGACAAAATACAATTCTCTATAAAATCAAACGCATCCTTGCGTACCAAGCCCTGTGCATATCCATCCGCATGGATCGTCGGAATCAGCTCGATCCCTTCCTTTTCGAAAAGGTCCTTTACATACATCTCCGTCTTGACGTCTTCCCCATACTTCAAATTAAAATCCTGGATTCTGCAGATTTTGTTTGAGTAGGCATTTGCTTCTTCAGAGTAAAACCCAATTAGTACTTTCATTATGATAATCCATCCTTTCTCTGCGTCTCAAGGCATCAAATGCTGTACGCAGCATAGAAAAATTCAAATCTTTTTTCCGCTTTTCCCCGCGCCGATGTCCACAATGGAATCAGCGCGGGAAATCTGAACGGAATTGTTAAAGGATTTATACTGCGGCTAATTCAGAGGGAGTTACAAGCATCTTATTCCCGCTTCCGGACTGGACGACATCTACTTTCATTTTGCTGACATTCTCGTCATTTGCTAGGATAACGGAAACCGTCGTGTCATAGCCTGCTTTTTTAATAGCATCAATGTCAAATTTGATCAGCGGCTGCCCTTCCCGGATTTTATCGCCCTTTGCGACCAACATTTCAAAATATTTTCCATCCAGTTCAACAGTATCAATGCCGACGTGGATAAACAATTCAAGACCCTCCGTATTCTTTACAGTAACAGCGTGACCGGTATGAAACATCATGGATACCTCACCGTCAAAAGGCGCAAAGATCTCCCCTTCTGAAGGAATAACGGCAATACCGCTGCCCAAAGACCCCGAGGCAATTGCCTTATCCTTTACATTTTGCAGTCTGATGATTTCTCCCTTTACCGGTACGGAAATCGCCAAAGGCTTCTGCTCCATTTGCCGGCTGTCTTCCATTTCACTCTCTTCTTCGGGAATATCTTCAAATCCAAAAAGAAAGGTCAGCCCAAACGTGACAACAAAGCTGATGACCACGGCAATTAAAGCGTATACAATATTCATCGGGTTTGCGCCGATATACAACGCGCTCGAAATCAAGCCCGGCGTACCCGCCACATATTTAACAACGCCCGTCAGTCCCATAAATAATCCGCCGACTGCGCCGCCGATCAGGCACGCATACAAGGGCTTTTTCAATTTTAAGTTAACGGCATAAAGGGCGGGTTCGGTAATTCCACATAGAACAGCGGTGATTCCCGCCGTAAAGCTTTCCTGCTTCAGGGCTTTGTTTTTTGTTTTTATAGAAACGGCAAGGGCTGCGGCGCCTTCAGAAATATTGGAAACAAAGTTGCCCGGACCGGCAATCGCTTCATAGCCGTACGTCGCATAGGACTGCATGGACAGCGGAGAAAGAGCCCAGTGCATTCCCGTTATGACAAGCAAAGGATTTAATCCGCCAATCAGGACAGGCAGCACCCACGGAACGTTTACACGCAGGAATTCGCAGGCGGCGCCGAGACCGTAACCGCACCAATAACCAATCGGCCCGAATACCGTCAGAGTAGCCAGCGTCACGATAAAGAAAGTGAGCAGCGGGCACAGAAAATACCGGAATATTTTGGGGATAATCTTTTGAATAAAAGGTTCCACCTTGCTTAAAAACCACGCGGCCAAAATAGACGGTATAATCGCTGAGCTATAGGACACCAGCGGTACCGGAAGGAAGCCGAAGATGGACAGCGGGTTTCCAGCCTTCACTAAAGCTATGAAATTCGGATGTATTAAGACCGCGCCGACGGCCGCTGCCAGAAATACGTTTGTTTTCAGTATTTTCGCCGCGGAAGCCGCAACGAAAACCGGGAAGAAATAAAACCCTGTATCTGCCACTAAAGATATAATCTGATATGTTTGGGCTTCCGCCGGCAACCCGCACAATTTCAAAATGGCCAGAACGGCTTTCAGCATACCGGCAGAGATGATGACCGGAATAATCGGTGAAAAAGAATTCGCGACTAAGCTGAAAGCTCTGGAAAACAGGTTCCCTGTCTTCTGCTCCTCTTCAGGCCCTCCTCCTGTTTTAGACGGCAAGCCCAATTTTTCAATGGCTTCATAGACATGCCCCACTTCGATCCCGATTACGAACTGGACCTGGCCGGAACTGCAAATGACATCAATGACTCCTTTGATACGTTTAGCCTTGTCCAAATCCGCCAGCTTGTTGTCTGCAAGGGTAAGTCGTATCCTTGTCGCGCAATGCGTACAGTAGGAAATATTTTTCTTCCCTCCTACCGCTTCCACAATTTTTTTGGCAACCTGATCATAATCCATTAATAACCCTCCAATAAAATAATTATTAAAGAATTAATAAGTTTTGCCTCTTAACGAGTTACAATCCATTAATTCATTTACCGAATAAAATTAATTGTTGCAGCGCTGAGCGACTCTATGGATTTGAATAATAAAATATGTTTTTTCCTCCAGTGAAATTCCCACATTATATTTTTTGCGAACATACTGTGCGATCTTTTCCGAGCACAGATCTTCTTTCGGATATTGTATTTTCAATGAATGATAAATCGCATCTTCATCGTCACTCTCATATAATTCTTTTGAAAAAATTCTTTTTAAAAAGAATCTGATATGCGTTATAAAACGGATATAACTGACACTCTCCTCGTCCAGCGCGATCCCGAATTCCTCCTGTACAAGCTTTACGATATCGTTTATGGTTTCCACCATACTGATTGTTTCCGTCATACTGTCCGAATTCATTTGTGCATTTACAAAGTGAAGCGTGATATACCCTGCTTCATTATCGCTAAGCTGTATCCTTTCGGAATTGTAAATCATATCCACTGCCTTTTTCGCTGCCTGGAATTCGTTTTTATAGAATTTACGGATTTCACAGAGCATGGCATTCGGCAGATCGATTTTTCTATTCGCTCTCGATATCGCATAATTCAAATGGTCACTCAACGTGATATAAATACATTCATTAAATTCTGTTTTCAATTCTTTTTCGGCCATTTTGACAATCCGATCGGTTACTTCAATATAATGCAACGGAACTTCGTTTAATAATTGAGTGAGTTTCATTGCTAACTTTTCGGAATCCAAAATAAACTTCTTTTCAATCTGAGATTCATTGACCGTGTCTCCGTTTCTCTTTTGAAAAACAATTCCCTTCCCCATAACGATAAATTCGTTGTAACTGTGATCCGTTACCAGAGCAATGTTATTATTATATACTTTTTTAATGGTAAGCATTTGGGACCTCCCTAATAATAAATTAAGACCATAAAAATCCATTACGAATTTTTATGGTCTTGCCTGTTACAGTTCAGTTACAATCCATTTAAAATAACTATTTAATATAAAATTTTCGGTTACGTATTGGTTTCATGATACACGATCATTGTAATTATGTCAATAAACTTTCAACATTAATATAAAAATATATTAAGATAAGCAACAAAAAATGCAATGGAATCTCAATCAAAACGATGCTCCATTGCATTTATCCGTAATATTATTCATTTTTATGTAATTTTAATAATGCTAACATTTAAACCCGCCTGAATAATATTAAAGCGGAAAAATAAAATAAATATTTTTTACGTTAACACCCGGCGCTCCTTGCTAAGGTCACAGATTCTTCTGGAAAAATGACTGCAATCCCTCAAAAGCTTCGTTCTCATCCTCACCTGTAATGTAAACGGTCACTTCGTCTCCGCAGCAAATATTCATCCCCATAATAGAAAAAATCCTTTTGGCGTTTCCTTTTTCCTCGCCTTTTCCTATTTCAATCGTAGATTTATATTTGGCGGCCTCTTTTACCAACAGACCGGCCGGTCTTGCATGGATGCCGACTTTATCACGCACAATATAATGGAATTGTTTCACAACTATGCTCATCCCTTCCTATAATGAATTCTGATTATTTTAAATGCTGAATTGCAGTGCGTCAGGTTCATAATTTCCGTTCTTGTCAACGGCCTGCACGGTCCCCCAAGAACCTAAATCTTCAATCCTGTCTTCCATTCTTACCGAATCAGACGTCTAACGTGTAATTTTTGGATATAAAAAAAACCAAAATCTTACGATTTTGGTTTAGCCTGATTAATCAGTAACATCCCAACTGTTTTTTATTATAACACAAAATTTTCAGTTGTCAATTCTATTCGTTATTTTAGTCATGGCCAAGCATTTTATAAACCGTCAACCTCTAAGCAGACACCCTCCTCCCCGAAATTCGGAGCATGTGGTATGAACAAAAGCAAAGCTCATGATCGACGGCCCTTGAATTTGGCCGGAAGATCGACTTTTCTTTCCGTTCCGGCTATGATTCTTAGCATAGAATCCCGATGAAGAAAAAAGATGAGCGCGGTGCCGGCTAAACTGACGAGACCCGCCTCCAGCCCAAAATTCAGGAAAGCTGGAATCAGAAACAGGATTGGGATCACCAGAGCGCCGACTGCCAGATATCCCGTCGCAAGGACGGCACACAGTCCGGCCAGATTTACGAGCAGTCCCCACAGAGGAGAAAACAGCACAAGATAAGTGCAGGTTACGGCAACGCTCCTGCCACCCCGAAATCTGTGCCAGAAAGGAAACGCGTGACCGGCGGCGGCGGCCAATCCCGCATAAAGGGTAGCGGACGGCCCCAGTGACCTGAACAAAAAGCGGCAGAGAACGCATGGCAATACTGTCTTAGCAACATCTCCGAGCAGCGTGACAGCGGCACACTTAAACCCAAACTGCTCCAAAATATTCGCCATGCCCGGATTTCCTGTGCCGATTGAAAAGACGCTTTTGCCCGTTTTACGGCGGGCAACGACATCGGCCGTCAGAAAGCGGCCGCAGAGATATCCGATGATGATACATAGAAATTGCATATTCGACCGATGACCTCCTAAAAAAGAGTCGCTTCATTTATTTGATCCCTTTGCAAATGGGGATGAGTGCCAATAAGATAACGATACCCACAACACCGACGATAATACCTTCGACCATCACTCCCCAGACCATCGTCATGCACATACCAATGCCCAGTGCCAAAGCGCCGACTACTCCTATAAATACGGTCAGAACGGTTTTGGCATTCCACCTGATGGGCGCTTTATTTTCCATTTTGCGGCGGACTGCGACCATTACAAGAAGAACCACAAGGCCGACCGCACCCATTACTATTCCGGGTTCAAATGCGTTCCATTCGGGAAGCAGGCACATGCACATGCCGATTGCCAGCAGAATTCCTCCGACGGTTGACATAACCAGAGTAACGAAATTGCTTCTCTTCATAAAATATTCCTCCATATTATCGGATGATTCTCATCCATTTGATGGCCTAATCTTACTTCCCGAATGTTTATGATTTGCTTATAAAATGTTTGAGAAATATTAAAATTCCCCGTCCGTACAAAAATGCGGACGGGGCATCGATATTCTCATCCTACATACGGCGAAGCTGCCTGCTCGCCCTGATTACCATACAAACACCGGTCGCAAGCAATATCAGACAGACCGCCGAACCGGTGAGAGCGTTCATGAGCCGCCGGATACTCAGTTCAGTATCGCTTCCGAAAGAGGCGAACATAGCGGTCTGCAGGGACAGCATGGCAACGAGCGCAGAGGCAAAACTAAAGGTTTTGATGGAGACAAGAACAGGGCTGTGTATTTTCCGCGTTCCGGCCATGTAGACAACGGCGCGGGTCAAACAGTAAAAGTCGTACAGGGCCACGGCGAAAACAAGCGTTCCATGATAGAAAAAGCCCTTTCCCTCGCGGACGATGAGGACGACTACTCCTTGTAATGCCGCAGTCATAACAATAAGCAGCACACCGCTGAGGCGGTAAGCCCTGAACTCATGACGGCGGCGGTCTCTTTCGTCGCTCAAAGCCGCGAGCCTGCGGTTATTGCGCAAAAGCAGGAATCGTGCGACACACAGAACAGCGTAATAGCCGGCGAGCACCATCAGCCATGTGGAAACGAAATACCAGCCTGCCACGGCTTTCATGAGCGCCAGCAGAATATCCGTGACAAGTGTTCCGTAAGTCATGGTGATCGTGCGAAAGGAATAATCCGCCATGAGCTTAGAGGTAAAGCCCGTCTTCTGCGCCGCGCTGTGCAAGCGCTCTTTCAGCGACGCGCTCCTGACCGCAAGGGTAATTGACCAAGCCGCAAATGTGAGCGATACGGCGGCGCAAACGTAGACGATAGATACCGCGGCTTCAGGAAGGCCATGGTCATTCTCCCTGGCAACGATCAGAAGGGCCGCCGCCGAGAAAACAACGGCGGCGACGCTAGACGGCACGGCCCTGGGGTGAAAACCGGAGATCCATTTTTTCAGCTTCTTCACGGTTTTCTCACTCCCATTCCCGGATTTATCTTGACACAAAGTGCACGTTCTTTGAGCTGCGGCGTCATATCGCAGCAGCTGTCCACCATGATTTTACACTTCACGCGCAGCAGCACCTCAAATCGTTATGATAAAACCTTGCCGCGCGACAGAAATTATGAAAACCTTTTGGCGCTCGCTTTGCATCCGGTGCAGTGCCCGGAGCATTCCCACAGGTCATCCGCTACGGGTGCCCAATGTTCAGCGGGTGTTTTACACTTTTTGGAAAGGTCAAGCACATTTTCGGGGCTTTCCAGATCGGTGGAACGGGCGGCGGACGTTTCCACCATAGACGCCAGTGCACCGGGGTTATCCAGCAGAGGACAGGGACGCAAGTGGTTTTCATTGAAAGGCTGCCCTTTTCGATAGGCCATAAACAGGGGCGACCGCAGGGCTTCGAGCAGCGTTTTTTGATGGATATTTGAATCGGAATAATGGATAAACGCACAGGGTTCCATATCGCCGCCCGCGTTGATGTGGAAGTACCGCCTGCCTCCCGCGATGCATCCGCCGGCATATTCGCCGTCGTTCCAGAAATCCAGAGTAAAGATCGGCTTGGTCTCCCTGAATTTCCGCACCTGTTCGTACATGAATTTCCGCTGTTCGGCGCTGACCATCAATTCGGGCACGGCAGCTTCCCCGACGGGCATATATGTAAAGAACCAGCAGAATTTGGCTCCCCAGTCGATCATCTGGTCGAAGTATTCCTCGGAGCCGATCATCTGACAATTTTTGCTCGTGTAACAGCAGGAGATGCCGAAAGGCAGGCGTTTCGCTTTCAGGAGCGCCATAGCCTTTTCCACCTTTCTGAAAGTCCCTTCTCCGCGGCGGAAGTCGGTATCAGCTTCGAAGCCTTCGACGCTGATGGCGGGGATGAAGTTTTTAACCCGCAGCATATCGTCGGCAAAAGCCTCATCGATGAGAGTGCCGTTGGTGAAGGCGGTAAACTGGCAGTCGGGATGCGCTTCACAAAGACGGATGATGTCCGCTTTCCGCACCAGAGGCTCCCCTCCCGAGTACAGATAGAAATAAGTGCCGAGCTTCGTTCCCTGCCGGATAATGCTGTCGAGCGTTTCGTAGGACATATTCAGCTTGTTGCCGTATTCAGCCGCCCAACAGCCGGTGCAGTGCAGGTTGCAGGCAGAGGTCGGGTCCATCAGGATCGCCCATGGGATGTTGCATCCGTAATCCTCTGAAAGGGCCTCCTGCTTTGGGAAACCAAGCAGTGCGGCATTCAGCACAAAATTGTGGAACGTGGTTTTCAGGATGTCGTTGTCGATGTCCTTCCAGAGCTTCATGATAAACTGGTACCAGATGTTCTCCTGGTCATCCACAATTTTATGGATCGTTTCTTTCGGCCCGTCCGGGCCGGAAAAATCCTTTCCCCAACCAATGCGGTCGACCCATTCCAGAAGTTTCGGCAGGTTTTTTTCCGGATCGCCCGAAAGGTAGTTCATAGCCTGGTCCAATGCAAAGGACTCCGCTTTTTCTTTTAAATTCATAGTTTTATTCCCCCTTGAGTTTTAGTTGAATATTTGCGTAATGTTTATTCCCGGCAGCTGCTCACTTTGAAAGTAAAGCGTTCGCTTTTTCGCATACCTCATAAATTGCATCATACTGATTTTCAATCATCGGAGTTACCTTAGCGGTCTTTTTCCGCTGAATGTTATGATAGCTAAAATACGGCAGAATCCAGCCGATGAAAGCAGGAATCGCCAGAATAATGCAGAGCGGCAGCATACCGGCAAGGTAAGCAAACACGGAGCCTGCCATGAATGCGGTTCCGAAAAGGCCGATGCTGAATGCGGCAATCATTGCTCCGGTGGTCTTGGAGCGCTCCAGAACATCGATCTCGGCGGCGCAGGATTCAAACTGACGCTGAAGCCTTGTCAATTCCGCCTTATTGCGAATTTTGCGATCGCGCTTTAATTTCAGCGTAATGGCGGAAATCCCCTGCTGGGAAGGCGCAGTCCCATCGAGCTCCCAGCCAAAATTAGCATAACCGTCGGTATATACGGATTCCATGCCGCGGTTAACCGTGACCTCTTTGTACTCATAGCCGATAAAATTATTTTCGTTCCTTGTAATCTCAGACATCATCAACAGCTCCTTTTCTGATTTGTCTTTAAACTGACTCCAGCCATTTGACATGCTTATTTTACCTATGGAATATTTGTGAATTGCTTAGATTTTCCCCTCGCTGCGCAGCCATTTCACGGTATCGGCAATCGTTTGGGAAAACGGCCGTGTGTGGAATCCGAGCTCTTTCTCCGCCTTCTCGGAAGAAAAGTCATTGTTGCGGATTAAGTTGTAGAGTTCAAATTTTAGTGCTTCCATATTTTCTTTGTCTTCAGACCCAACGATACTGCTCTGAGATGCCTGCATCTGCTCAGGAGTCAGAATCGTCTCCACACGCTTCGCCCCGCTTGCCTCGCTGATCAGATCGAACATCTTTCGCATCGAGACCATCTCATTGCTCATAATGTATCCCTCGCCCTTCCGGCCTTTTTCCACGCAGGCAATCACGCCGTCCGCAAGATCGCGAACATCCACGGAATTGAAGGTACCGTCCACACCCACGGGCATTTTCCCCTGGCAATAGCGGATTAAAAAACTGGCAAACAGTCCGAAAGCGCTGTCGTCCGGACCACATATTCCGGAAGGATAGACAATGGAGGCATCCAAGTCCTTGCTGCACACCGCTTCCAGAACATATTGGGTAGCGATCGCTTTTGTTTTTGCATAATAGCCGACTACCTGATCGGGAAAAAATTCTTCCGGCTCCCGGATGATGCGGCCTTTCGGCGCTTCAAGGATCGCCCCGGTGGAACTTACATGCACCAGCTTTTTTACGTGATGGGCAACACATAAGTCAACCACATTTTCTGTTCCCGTGACATTGACATTATAAACTTTTGGGTTGGGCTTTGGAGACGTCGTCACGATGCTTGCGCAATGGATCACGACTGCATCATGGCCTTCAGGTACCGCAAAGAAGGGTTTCAGTGAATTCAGGTCTGTCAGGTCTCCAAAACACACCTCCGCCTCTTTCGGTACATATTTGACGGCAGGATCACCGTTCAGCACCAGCACCCGTACTTTTTTCCCTTGCGAGACCAGTTTGTGGGAAATATTGTTGCCTAAAAATCCTGCTGCGCCTGTTAATAAATAGATTGTGTCTTTCATTTTGAGTTCCTTTCTGTTTCCTGTTTCTGAATTTTATATAATCTGCGGGCGTTGTCACAGCACCCTGAGATCTATCGAAAAAATTAGATGATCGTTTCCGGGGATTCCCTCGGACAATCAAAGCCGTAAATGCAATACAGATAAAACCTATGATCAGCTTTCCGAATATTGATAGATTATAAAACCATTTCATTTTTATCTCCGCTTATATTTTTTAGTATGTGGGGAGTACAGCGCCAATTACTGCGAGCGTCTCAACGGATTGCAGCCGCTGGCGACGCAGCCGCCGTCACAAAGGATATCCGTACCGGTCAAATAACCGATACGCTCGTCGGCAGCGGCGGCATAGAGCTGAGCGATTTCCTCTGGGTGCCCCAGGCGTTTGATAGCGTTGTATTTCATATATGTCATCGCCTCATCCTTTTCCAGCTCGCCCATCGGCGTTTCAAAATTACCGGGCGTAATGGAAAGAACGCGCACGCCCTTTTGCCCGAACCGCGCGGCATCGGTTTTGGCGAACCAGATCACGAAATTCTTGCTGATTCCGTATGCCACCCCGGCGCGGACCTTTCCGGGAAACAGATTGACACGGCGCATCATTTTCCTCATAAATTTGCCGCGATCAATCCGGCTGAGTTTGTAGCTTCGCCTTGGCATAATAAATTTTGGCGTAAGATAAGCGGACATGGAAGACGTGTCGATGACACACCCGCCGTCGTGCATCACCTCATAAAAGGCATCGTTGACATTGATGGTGCCGAGTGCATTCGCTTCCATGATCTTCTGTGCATCGCCCATATGAGGGGACATTCCCGCCGCATGGATCACGATTTTCACTTCGCCCCGCGCAAGCGCCGTCTCTGCTAAGGACTGTGTGCTCCTGCGGTCGGAGATATCACAGCTAAAGGCTTCGGCTTCGATCCCAGAGGCTTGCAGTTCAGCAACGGCATTTTCGAGTTTCTTTGCAGTGCGGCCTGCCAGAATCATGTAGTAGCCCTGACTGCCTATGACTTTGGCGGTGGCAAAACCCATGCCGCTTCCGCCTCCCGTAATAACACACACTTTTTTCATGACGCTTTCCTTCCGATTTGAATTTTTATTTTCATGCTTCAGCCATTCGATGGTATCCGCGATGGAGTCAGCAAAAGACACGTATGAAAACCTCTTAATTCCGTTCGCCGTGGTTTATTTGACAGGTTTATCTTACTGGAGAAATGTTTATGAATTGCTTAGGAAATGTTTGAGAAATATTAAAACAAAAAAAACAGCCTTCCGAAGTGGAAAGCTGTTTTGTATTCCTCTTGAATCAATGTGTTTTTAATCTCACGATAAAGGCAGTCCCTTTTCCCGGCTCGCTTTTAGCCGTTATTGCGCCGCCCGACAGTTCGATTGCTTTAAGCGTCATGGCAAGCCCAAGGCCGTTGCCTTCCTGCGAATGGGAAGTATCGGCCTGATAGAATTTGTCAAAAATGTGCTCCATGGTTTCCTTGCTCATGCCACAGCCGGTATCGGATATTGTGACCGTTACAGTATCCTCATCCGAAGTCTGGGTCAGTGTCACCGTCCCGCCTGAATCTGTGAATTTCAGCGCGTTGGAAAGCAGGTTGTTCCATACGATCTCCATCATGCTTTCATCCGCGCGGATCACGGCGCGATCTTCGATATCCGCAATAAATTCAATATCCTTTTGTTCCCACAAATCTTCGAAAGCGAGAGCGCATTCGCTGAGCTGCCGGCACAGATCGTAAGGCTCGACGGAAGGCTTGATCTCCTGATTTTCCAGCTTGTTGAGCTTCAGAATATTGGTGACCAGCGCCGTAAGCTTCTGGGACGCCGTAATGATCGTAGCGGTGTATTCCTTGCGCTGCTCAGCCGACAGGTTTTCTTTTTGGAGCGCCATGGCATAGCTCTGAATCACCGAAAGCGGCGTTTTGATCTCGTGGGACACATTGCCGATAAAATCGTCTTTCAGCGTCTCGATACTTCCCAGCTCTTCTACCATCTTATTAAAGTCCTCGAACATTACGTCCACATAGTCATGTTTGTCGGCTCTGTGGACCGGCTCCAGGTAAACCGAGAAGTCCCCCCCTGCCACATCTTTTGCCGCCTCACTGATCCTTCGCATTGGCCTGTCAAAGGCGCGGACCTTTTGGCGGGCGGTAACAAGACAAAAAATGGCGGTCACAATCGCCCAGTATCCAAGCATCCCCCAGATGAATTCCGGCGGCATGCTGCCATAATTCACATATTGATCGTAGATCATCCACTGTCCTGCAGAAAGAGTCAGCAGTACAAAATAGGTCAGCGCATATTCCTTCCACGTAAAGTGCTTTGCCTTGACCCGGCTGTCATCTTCAACCTGTTTCTTTTTCAAGACAACACCGCCTTATAGCCCAATCCATGCACCGTAACGATTTTGAAATCCTCACAGGAAGAAAATTTGTCCCGCAGCTTTGTGACATACACGTCTACCGCGCGCAGACTGGTGTCACTGTCTACGCCCCAGAACTCGTCCATCAGCTGTGCACGGGAAAAGGTGTGCTTCGGATAGGAAAGCATTTTATACAGGATATTGAACTCCCGCAAAGTCACTGAAATTTCCTCACCGCTAACCTTCACCGTCATTTCGTCCGCATCCATGATAAGGTTCCCCACCGTCAGCTTCTTCTCATTGAAGATATTTGCACGGCGAAGCAAAGCACCAACCCGAAGAACAAGTTCGTCCATGTTGATGGGTTTTACCATATAATCGTCTACTCCGGCCCCGAAGCCCTTTCGCTTGGAGGACATATCGTCGCGGGCGGTCATAAACAGGATGGGAATCGTTTTATTGATTTCGCGTACCGTTTTAGCAAATTCAAAGCCGTCGATTTCAGGCATCATGATGTCAGAAATAATGAGATCATAAGGATTGTTATACATCAGGTCGTAAGCTTCCCTGGGATTCAGACAGCCCTTAGAGGCATATCCACTGTCATTCAGGGATGTGCACACAATCTGATTAAGTTTGATATCGTCTTCAACTACGAGGATATTAACCATGAAATCCCCCCTTTTTGTGTATTATACCAGATAATTGTTTAAGAATTGTTAAAGTAGATATCAACTTTCAAATTTTAATCACAGACCTTCGCTGCTCTTAGGTATCAGTGCCGGAACCGCAGCAGAACGATACACAAAAAAGGCTTCCCACTGAAAAATCAGCAGGAAGCGGTTTTTGAAAAGAGAGGTCCCAGAGTTTGGACTTATTCTTTGCCGGCTTGTTGGTTCATGCGATACATAAAACGAATCAGATTATCCATTGTCAGAGAAAGATCGCTCTTGCTGCGGGTCTTTGCTGTGTTGAAGTCAACTGCGACCCTATTGATACTGAACACGGCCGCTACGCCCATATCATAGACGCCCTCAATAGGATCTCCGATATCGCCTACCATCGCAATCAGGGGGACCCCCAGTTTTTTTGCACGTTTCGCTATCCCGATGACTGCCTTGCCGCGCAGACTTTGGCTGTCAATTTTTCCTTCTCCGCTGAATATAAAATCCGCGTCCTTTGCAATCTCGTCAAAATTGACCGTATCAAGTACGGTTTCAATTCCCATCTGCAGCTTTGAATTGAAAAAAGCAACCATGCCCGCACCCATGCCCCCCGCTGCACCCGCGCCCGGAAGGTTGAGAATATCCCTCCCCAGATCTTTTTTGATTATCGCCGCCAGATGCGCGAGATTGATGTCCAATTCTTTTACCATGGCTTCATCCGCCCCTTTTTGCGGACCGAATACGGCCGACGCGCCTTGCGGCCCGCACAAAGGATTGTCAATATCGCACATTGTTGTCAGCTCAACCCCTTCGAGTACCGGATGAAGGCCGCTGACATCAATAGAATCGATTTTGCACAGGGTTTCACCGACCGGAATAAAATCCCTTCCCTCGGCATTTTTAAAACGGACCCCCAAAGCTGCCGCCGCGCCGGTTCCTCCGTCATTGGTAGAGCTGCCGCCGAGACCCACAATGATTTTCTTACAGCCTGCTTTCGCCGCGTGCTCAACCAGCTGGCCCACGCCGTAGGTGGTCGTTTTTTCGGCATGTTTGTTTTCGCCCACCAGCGGCAAGCCTGCCGCTGCTGCCATTTCAACCACGGCAACACGGTTCGGCAGAAGACCGTAGAAGCCGGGTATTTCTTCAAAATAAGGGCCTTTCACAGAGACTGGAACCTTTTTGCCGCCCACAGCGGCCAAAAAGGCATCCACGCTGCCTTCCCCTCCGTCCGCCACAGGAATGCTGATTACCTGCGCCTTTGGATAATAGACGTGGATTTTTTGTTCCATAATGCCGCAGATTTCACTGGATGACATTGTCCCTTTAAAGGAGTCCGGGATAAGTATAACCTTTTTCATATGATCCCTCTTTTTATAATAGGCTCCAAAAAATTCCATTCCCGTCTTCCGGCCTTAATCGTTGCGAATAGCCACTCCGGTAATTTTTTCGTAATATTTTGAAATGGCGCTGTGGTCCTCCTGGCCGTACCCGTCGGCGCGCATTGTCTGAAGGATTTCCATGACCGAGGCCGTCAGCGGCAGCGGTGCCCCCACACCATGGCCGGTATCAATCGCATTGTTTAAATCTTTGATATGCAGATCGATTTTGAAACCCGGCTTGTAATCGCCGGAAAGGATCATTGGGGCTTTCGCATTCATCACCGTTGAACCCGCAAGGCCGCCCTTGATCGCGTCAAACACTAAATTCGGGTCGACGCCGGCCTTCTTCGCCAACATGAGTGCCTCGGAAAGCGCCGCGATGTTTACGGCCACAATCACCTGATTGGCAAGCTTTGTCGTGTTGCCCGCGCCGATTTTTCCGCAATACACAGCGCTAGCGCCCATGAGCAGCAGAATTTCCTTCACGCTTTCGAACACTTCCTGATCTCCGCCAACCATAATGGACAAGGTGCCGTCAACTGCCTTCGGTTCGCCGCCGGACACCGGCGCATCAATCATTTTTACGCCCTTGTCGGCACAGGCCTTTCCGATCTCCTGAGAGGCAAGCGGTGCGATTGAACTCATATCGATCAGGATCGTGCCGGGTTTCGCTCCTTCAAGCACACCGTTTTCGCCCATCACAACCGCTTTGACATGCGGAGAATTGGGCAGCATGGTAATGATGAGGCCGCATTGCTCCGCCACGTCCTTTGCGGATTTCGCCGCCGATGCCCCCGCTGCGACCACATTGTCCACATTGGACTGAATGACATCAAAGACAAGCAGTTCATGTCCCGCTTTTAACAAATTTCTGACCATAGGCTTCCCCATGATTCCAAGTCCGATAAATCCGATTTTCATAACCATATACCTCCATTATGTATAAATTTTCACATTGATTTGTATCGACTACAGCAGGGCCTTTACTTTTTCGGCGATATGTTCTTTTGTCAAACCGTAACAGTTCAGTAAATCGTCCACATGATGCGCGGACTGCCCGAATTTATCGTCCACCGCCACATAGTCCATCGGTATGTCGGATTTTCTCAAAGCCAGTGCGACATGACTTGCAAGCCCGCCGATAAAGTTGTGCTCCTCAGCAGTGACAACCGCTTTCGCGCCCTTTACCATCTCCGCGGCGGCGGCGTAGGGGAAAGGTTTCATTGTGCTGACATTAACCACCTTTGCACTGATGCCCTGTCGGCTCAAGTCTTCGCTTGCCTTGACGGCGGCATCCAGCATGGTTCCATGTGCGAAAATGACGGCGTCTTCCCCTTCCTTGATCACTCTGAGTTTCCCAATTTCAAATGCATCGTCCTCGCTGATATAATCGGGCAAATCGTTCCGGAATACGCGGATATAAACCGGCCCGTTGATCGCCGCAGCCGCCCGCACGGCCTGTTTTGTCTCGGTGGCGTCGCAGGGTGTCAGAACCGTCATATTCGGAATCGCGCTCATGATCGCGACATCCTCAATGGCCTGATGGGTAGAGCCGTCGCCAAAGTCGGACATTCCCGAAGACGAACCGCAGATCTTCACGTTTAATTTTCCGATACAAATGGTTTGCCGGATCTGGTCATATGCTCTTCCTGAAGCGAATACCGCAAACGTGCTTGCAAAAGCGATTTTTCCGCTTACCGCAAGGCCCGCCGCTGTAGAAAGCATATCCTGTTCCGCAATTCCCATTTCAAAATACCGCTCCGGAAAAACCTGCTGGAACATATTGGACATGGTGGATTTGCCTAAATCCGCCTCAAGCACCACAATATTCGGATTCTCTTTTCCTAAAGCGATCAATTCTTCAGCATACGCCAGGCGCTGGCTTTGTGTTTTACTCATATCATTCACCTCATCATTTTTATGCTTCAGTTTAAAGTCGAAATGGTTTCGTCCAGTTCTTTTAAAGCGGTTTGATATTGTTCCTTTGTCAAAGCGCCGTTATGGAAACCGACTACGTTTTCCGCAAAGGAAACCCCCTTGCCCTTTACGGTTCTGGCGATGATTACCGTAGGCCTGCCCTTTATGGTATCCGCCTCATCCAGTGCATTGACAATTTCTTCCACGTCATGCCCGTCGATCTGTATGACATGCCACCCGAAGCTTTCCCATTTCTCAGGAAGCGGGTTTGTATTAAAGCGCTCTTCGATGGAGCCCGTGGCCTGCAGCCCGTTCTGGTCAACGATTCCCACAATATTGTCAATCTTAAAATTCGACGCGGCCATTGCGGCTTCCCAAATTTGCCCTTCCGCCATTTCTCCGTCGCCCATCACACAGTATACCTTATTGTCTTTCCCATCAAGGCGCATTGCCAAAGCCATGCCGTTTGCAATGGACAGTCCCTGTCCAAGGGAACCGGTATTTGCCTCGACACCCGGAGTCTTATTTACGTCGGGATGTCCCTGGAGCATGGAACCGAAGCTTTTTAAAGTCGTAAGCTTTTCCTTCGGGAAATATCCCAGCTCGGCCATTGCGGCATACTGGGCAATACACGCATGGCCCTTGCTGTACAGAAATTTATCCCTGCCCTCCCATTTGGGATTTTTGGGGTCCAGCTTCATCTTATAGGCATAGAGTGCGGCCACAATATCGGCGCTAGAGCAGGAACCGCCCAAATGACCCACATGCCCTTCCCCGCCGATCATGAGAACAACGTCTTTTCTGATCTCGGCGGCCATTTTTTCTATTTTTTTTATCGTTGTTTGACTAATCATCGTATGATCCTCCCGTTTTGTTTCGGTGTTCAGAAATTCTCTCTTAAAAATTGCAGAGCTCCGCGCGCCTGCCGATCGAAATCATCGGCATAAGCCTCCACGCTCACGCGTGCGTCATACCCGATTTTTTTCAGGGCATCGATAAACGGACGGTAATTGTCCTCGTTCATATCCTTCGGATAAACGCGGCCTTCGCTGCGGGCAAAATGCACATGCCTGAGGTATTCCTTCCCCTGCAGCAGAAGATTTTCAACCGGTTCCTTTTCTTCGGAAAGATGGTAAAAATCCACCAATACCTTCACGTTTTCATAATCCGGCCCCACATCCTGCGCCAGTTTACATCCTTCCGCAAAAGTATTGATCAGATTGCATTCCGCCCGGCGAAGCGGCTCGATCACAATCGTGATATGGTTCTTTTTGGCAATTGGTTCTATTTTCCGAAGCAGAGAGACCACCTGGCCGTACCCTTCCTCCATGGGAAATCCCGACGGAACATTTTTTGCTCCGCCGCTGCCGAAAACCACAGATTGCACCCCGAGGGACGACGCTTTCCCAAGCGCTTTTTCCACATACAGAAGATTCTTTTCCTCATCCGCTTCGGGACCTGTCAGCCTGATCGTCTTTGGAAAGAAATTGTTGCAGGTCTCGCAGGGAATCCCCGCCTTTTGAATTCTTTCCGCCAATTGTGCAAATTTATTCTCAGACAAAGCCATCATTTCGGCAAGCGGCATCTCTACATAATCGTATCCGTACTCCGCGAGCCTTTCCACATGTTCAACGCCGGTTCCATCCTCGCCCTTCGCAATCATATTGACACAGCATCCAAATCTCATTGCAGTAGCTCCCTTTCTATCCCCTTATAAGGTCGGGTCAATGATTACTTTGATATATTCGTCGGGATGTTCATGCAGCGCGGTAAACGCGGCCGGGGCCTGCTCCAGAGAAACTGTCTCCGTAATCAGCTTCTCCGACTCCATTTTTCCGGAAGCGATCAAATCGACAACTTCACCGAATTCCTCGTGCGTGTAATTGAACGAGCCGATAATCCGGCGCGCGGAACACACAACGTCCTGCATATTGATCTGCATTTCCTTCTGGGACATTCCGACCCAGACAGCCGTACCGCCGATCTTCAGCGCCTTTACGGACTGATTCGCGGTTGGCTCCACCCCCACCGCCTCAAAAGAGGTGTCGATCATCAATGCGTCCGTGTATTTTGAAACAGCTTCCATAAAGTTTTCATTTTTGGGGTTGATTGTTTGATCCGCGCCGAGTTCTTTCGCGGTTTTTAAACGTGCGTCGCTCAAATCGCAGACAATGATCTGTTTGGGATGGTGCAGTTTTACAAGCTGCAAAATGCAAAGGCCGATCGTACCGGCCCCCACGATCAGGATATCCTTGTTTTCCAGCTCGCCGGCTTTCTTTACGCTCCCATACGCCACCGCGTAGGGTTCGGTCAGCGCGCCCACGGCGTAGGACTTTCCCTGTGGAAGCTGATAAAGGAGTTTGGCCGGAACGGAAACATATTCGGCCATCGCGCCGTCCACGGTCAGCACGCCGAAAAACTTTTTGTTCAGACACATATTTGTCAAACCCCGTCTGCAGTTTAGGCATTCCCCGCAAAAGTTGATCGGCTGCACAATCACGCTTTCCCCGACTTTTACCGTACCGACATTTTCGCCCAGCTCCTCGACCTCGGCCGAAAACTCATGTCCCATTGTCATAGGCGGTATTCTTCTCCCCGTAAGGCCGAGAGAACCGTGTACATCACTTCCGCATATTCCGCATGCGCGTACTTTCAGCAGCACCTCGCCTTTCTGCGGTTTCGGCTTCGGCTGCTCCTCCACCGCCATTTTACCCGGACCTAAATATCTCAGTGCCCTCATAGAAATTCCTTCTTTCCATTTAGTTGTTAGATGATAGCTGTCATACAAATAGAAGTAAAAGAACACTCACTTTTTCTTTGTGTTCTTTTCGCAGAAATGTTTCAACGTCATCTCAATATGATCGTGCATCGCACTTTTCGCCTTTTCATAGTCATGATTCTTTACAGCCTCCAGGATCAGGCTGTGATACTTCAAACCGACTTCATCCCCGATTGTTTTCGTTGCGTTCTGTATCGTTGCCTCCAGAATATCCGTAAGCAGTTCCATCAAGCGCACCACCAGAGAATTGCCGGTTATTTCAGCAAGGATCATATGAAAACGAAAATCCTCCTGCGTATACAGCGCAATATTGTTACGATACTTTTCCATTTTTGAAAAGCTGCTGGACAGTCTTTGAACATCCTGCTCGGATGCTTTTTTTGCGGCAATTCCCGCGGTTTCCACTTCCATGATCATTCTGAATTCGAGCACCTCTTCCACCGAATTGGAGTTCAAATACATCGCCGGAATCATGGCATTCATATAGGTTCCCGGAGTGAATTCCTTAACAAAAGAGCCCTCTCCGAGCTTTGTTTCGATCAGTCCCAATACCGTCAGCTTCTGAAGTGCCTGACGCACCGTAATCCGGCTTACGCCAAACGCTTCCGCAAGTTCGTTTTCAGAAGGAAGCTTCTGCCCCGCAACCCAAGCGCCATCCAACAGCTGCTGCTTCATCTGATTAAAAACCTGTTCGCTGATATTCGTCCTTTTTATTGCATGTAATGCCACAATGCCACCCCTGTTTCTAAAGTCTGTTAGAGCATCTAACTTCTTTATTATAATTAATTATACGAGTTGTATCACAAAATGTCCATATTTTTCTGTATTTCCGTAAAGCAGAGGCAGCTACAGTTTCCACCGAATTTCTATCCGGCATATTTTGTTCAAAGTCCGCCATTGGATCGCCTTAGGCCTTCATGCTTCCCGGACCTGCGCTTCATCACAAAAAACGATACGCTCCTGATCCGGGGCCATATCAAGCAGTATGGAAATCGTATATGCTGTTAGTTTGTATGTTGTTATACAGATTACAGTGTGATTATACCGTTCCCAATGATTGTTGTCAACCCATAGAATTGAAATATTTTGCACTTTAACGCTGCCATATCTTTAACCCAGGTCCGAAACTTCGTCATTTTGTTGCGAATTGCACCAAAAATCAGAGCTGATCTCGAAACAGACGAAAAACCAATTGGTGGAATTCGCTATATTATAATTAGAAACATTAAGACATTTTATAAAATTTTTTCTTCTCTATTGACAGCGAATATACAAAAGAATATAATATTTTTAGTTTAGTTGTAATACAGATATACATCAACCATCAATCAGTATGTCAAGCAGTAAGAGCAATCGCATAAATCCATTTCCAATGGGAGATTGAGCTCCAAGTTTTCATAAAGGAGGTACTGTGAAATCACTCGAAAATTTACCCTGGGAAAGAGGAAAGGTTAAGAATCGGAGCAGGTATTGAAATCATTTAGAAAATGGAGGCGTTTATTATGAAAAGGATCATCAGCTTATTAATGGCATTGGCAATGGCAACCTCTTTGGCGGCCTGCGGGCCTTCAAACAACGCTGCTACAGGAGAGACCGGCGTATCGGCCGCCAACTCTGAAAACGGTAACTCCGGTACCGGCTCGTACTCTTATGTCATCGGCCATTACGGCGGTGTCACCGGCTCAGTGGCGACGGCTGGAACAGCCGGCTTAAATGCGATCAAGCTTTGCATCAAGCAATGGAATGAAAACGGCGGGGTCCTGGGCGGACAGATCGGATTTGAATTTTACGATGACGGCGCTACAACGGAAGGTGCTGTAAAGGGCGTTTCTTATCTAATCGATAATAAAAAGGTAAACGGAATCATCGCGTCGCAGCTAAGCGGAAATATTCAGGCAACCGGCAACCTGGTCGAGTCCGCTAAAATTCCTGAGGTCGGTACGGGGACGAATCCCGCTTGGCTGCAAAAAGGATGGAAATATCTTTTTCGCTCAATTGCCAACTCCAACGGAGGTGCCGCCCCGTTAGTTGACGCTATGGATAAATTAGGTGTCACGAAGCTTGCAACATTAATTTATCAGGATGACGGAAATACCGCTTCCAACAAACAGGTATTGGAAGAAGTTAATAAACGCGGCAAAATTCAAGTTGTATCAGAACAGAAAGCTATGGTCGGCGAAACCGACTGGACGGGCGCGATGTCCGCCATCATTAATTCAAACCCGAACGGCGTGATCATTTTTGCTCAGGGCGAGCAGGGCAGCCTTATGGTAAAACAGATCCGCAACTTAGGTTATACAGGATACATATTCGGCTGTGAAACGATGTCCATGCCTGATATTAGAAAAGTTGCAGGAGACTCTGCAAATGGAATCGTATTCTTTACTCCCCACTGTATTCCGGACAGTGCGGATGAAGGGGCCACCGACAAAGAGAAAGAGTTTCTCAAGGCGTATGAAAAAGAATACGGCTCCCTGCCTGCGCACGATGTCGCTTACAGAGCTTACGACGCAACCACCGTCCTTCTGACAGCTGTAAAGGAAGCGGGTACGGCAGACGGCACGAAAGTCAGGGATACCATCGCAAAGATGAAGATCGACCTGCTGGCAGGTGCCGCGGATTACTCCGCCTTTGACAATGGGGAATGCTTAAGCGGGCAAAAGGTTTATATTATTCACCAGGGGAAAAATATTCCGTTTGACAACTTCATTAAAGAGAATCCAGCTGATACTTACCAATAATCCTTCATCAGAAATTGAGGTATCAAAATCATAGCTCCGTAATATACAGCAATTCCATTTCAGTTTGCGAAATAAAACACGTTTCTCCCCGCCTTCGGCGGGGAGAAACGCAACCTTGTTGCAGAATCAACTGGAAATGCTGTAGCGCTTGCAGGCTGGCCGTAAAACAGCAATTGAATCAATGAAATTTGTTGCGGTTTACGGCCAGCTTTATCATTCAAAATGAAATAAGACAGAAGGGTTTGAGATTCGATGACGATGTTTGTTTCTGTGCTGATCGGGGGGTTGGTACTAGGATGCACATACGCGATGCTCTCTCTTGGATTTAGTTTAATCTATCAGGCTTCAGGTTATATGAATTTTACTCAGGCGAATTTGCTGATGTTCGGTGCGTTTTTGGCTTTCCAATTTTACTCCCAATGGAAGTTTCCCTTTGCCGTTGCGCTGATTCTGTCCGTCATGATTATGTTTGGCATCGGCTGGCTCATGGAACGCTGTATTTTCAGGGTTCTGGTCGCCAAGCATGCAAAAAACATTTATGTGGTGCTGTCAACGATTGCGCTGTCGATTATTACGCAAAATGCCGCCATGTTAATTTGGGACGCCCGCGTTCATTACTTTCCTAAAATTTTTCAGAATAGCTCTCCTATCAGAATCGGAAAAATTTCCATTGCAAAAGAAAGCGTGTTATGTATTGGCGTTGCAATATGCGCGATGCTTGCTTTACATTTCTTTTTAAACAAGACAAAATTTGGTACGTCTATGCGCGCCGCCGCGCAGAATAAAACAGCGGCCAGCTGCATGGGTATCAACGTCAACAGGACAATCGGCATAACCTACGGGATCGCTGCCGCGCTGGCCTGCCTGGGCGGCGTGCTGGTTTCGCCTACGTTATCCGTTTCCTACGGTCTGGGGGATCAGCTGGGCAATAAGGCCTTTTGCGGCGCCGTTATCGGCGGCTACGGCAACATCTATGGAGCGGTCGTCGGCGCATTGATTATCGGCCTGATGGAAACGTTTGTTTCTGCATATATTTCTTCTACTTACAAAGAGTTTGTTGTCTATGGCGTTTTAATACTCGTTATGATCCTGAAACCGTCCGGTATCTTTAACGCGAAAGTATATGATCAATAAATGTAGTAGACAAATATACGGAAAGAAGGGCAATGGAATGGAAAAATTACAAAAACCATCCAACCGAAAGCACATAGCCGCAATCGTTGCTATCATGCTGCTGATCGTCATCCCATTGATGATGGAGCACAATATTGTCTTTGTGCAAAGCAAGTACGTTTACGTATTGCTCTGCATGATCGGCATCTACACAATCGTAACAAGCGGTTTGGATATTCTGTTTGGATATACCGGGCAAGTTTCCTTTGGCCACGCGGGCTTTTTCTGTATCGGCGCTTATGCGTCGGTGCTTATGACTCACCCCTCATGGGGACTGGGAAAATGGTTTGGGATCACTTTGCCGCCGATAATCAGCATTTTTATCGCTGCATTCATATCGGCTTTATTCGGAATTTTATTGTCAATACCGGCTTCAAAACTGGTATTCCATTTTCTGGCGCTGCTGACTATCGCATTCAACTATCTCATATTGCTTGTCGTTTCCAATTTCCCCACGCTTACCAACGGATATATCGGAATCACCGGAGTCCCGCAGGTAAGCATATTCGGGTTTTCCTTTTCCGCGGTTTCCAGTAAGTATCGATATTATTACCTGATTCTGTTTTTCACGATTGTATTTTTAATCATAAAGAGAAATATCATTCATTCCAGGGTCGGGCGCGGCTTTATCGCAATTCGCGACAACCTTACGGCAGCCAATGGGTGCGGCGTAAACGTCCATTATTATAAGACGATGTCTTTTGCGATTTCCGCATTTTTTGTGGGTTTCGCCGGAGCGCTGTATGTGCACATGATCGGCTTTATCAGCCCGGATACCTTCGTGCAGAATACTTCCGTCATTTTTATGACTATGCTGCTTTTCGGCGGAAGCGGAAATCTGGTGGGCCCTATTCTCGGCTCTGCGTTTATCACGTCGATTCAGGAAGGGCTTCAGCCGCTTGCAGATTACAGAATGTTGATTTATGGAATCATCATCCTCGTCATTATTCTTTTCCAGCCGGAAGGAATTGCGGGCATCGGCAAGAAAGTTCCAAACATATTCATTCGGCGGGGCGGTGAAAGCAATGCTTAAAGTACAGGACCTGACGATCCGGTTCGGCGGTCTGGTTGCGGTCGACGGGCTGAATTTTGAAATTCAGAAGGGCGAAATCTTTGGCCTGATCGGTCCGAACGGAGCGGGGAAAACGACCTGCTTCAACATGATCAGCGGTACCTTCAAGCCAACTTCAGGCTCAATCGAGTTAAACGGAAAGCGGATTGACGGGAAACAGATGTATCAAATCAACAAGCTGGGCGTTGCCCGCACGTACCAGAATATCAATCTCTTCAAAACAATGACGGCGCTTGAAAATATATTAGTCGGCCAGCACGCAAGGCTGAGCTGCGGCTTGCCGTCAAGTGTTTTGAAAATGCCGAAGGAACGTCGGGAAGAAACGCAGGCAAAGCGAAAGGCAGCTGAAATTTTAGAGTTTGTGGGATTGAAGGGAAAAGAAACCGTACTTTCTAACGCCATGCCATATGGCGACCAGCGCCTTTTGGAGATTGCGCGGGCTTTGGCAAGCGATCCCTGTCTGCTTTTGCTGGACGAACCCGCCGCGGGGATGAATCCGACTGAAAAAAACCAACTGGCGGAATTGATTCTGAAGATTCGCGAGACGGGGATCACCGTACTTCTGGTAGAACATGATATGAAATTCGTCATGGGCATTACAGACGAAATCTGCGTCCTGAACTACGGCAAACGGATTGCGCTCGGCAAGCCCGAAGAAGTACAAAAGAACGAAGACGTCATTGCGGCATATCTTGGAGGGGACGATTAATATGGAGCCGATTCTTTCAGTAAAAAATTTGGAGTTTTATTACGATAAAATCCACGCTTTGGAAAACGTTTCCTTCGATGTATACCCCGGAGAAATCGTAACCATGATCGGCAGCAACGGCGCAGGCAAAACGACGCTGCTTCGCTCCATATCCGGGCTTCTGGGGAAAATAGCGGGGGGCTCGGTCACCTTTGAGGGGAAAAAGATTGACAGGCTGCCTCCCAACAAAATCGCCGGCTTGAAGCTCGGGCAGGTTCTGGAAGGCCGTTTGGTTTTTCCTCAGCTTACGGTAAAGGAAAATCTGATGATGGGTGCGTTTTTGCAGACAGATAAGAAATTCACCCATGAGAAGATGGAGTATTGCTACGATCTTTTCCCCAGGCTGAAGGAAAGAGAACTGCAGAATGCCGGAACGCTTTCCGGCGGTGAGCAGCAAATGCTGGCGGTTGCCCGGGCCTTGATGGGTGACCCTAAATTGTTGATGCTTGACGAACCGTCCATGGGACTGGCCCCATTGGTCATCCGGGAAATATTCTCGATTATTCAAAAAATCAACAAGGACGGAGTTACCATTCTTTTGGTTGAGCAGAATGCGAATTCCGCTCTTAAGATTGCCAACAGAGCCTATGTCATGGAAATCGGGAAGCTGGTTTTGGAAGGGTCCGCCGAGGAATTAAGCAATAACGACAGGATCAGGAAAACCTATCTGGGCATTTCCTGATCCGGCAAAGAAGCCCCCGTCCGCAGTGCGCACACTGCCCTAAGTCTTTGATAAGTCCCAAGGTGAGTCGGCAAGATTTTTTTATTCATCAGCCGCTGGCTCTGCTATTGACTTTGGGGGCCGTTTGAATGAATGATTTTAACAAAGCCGCGTATCTGATTTTAAGCTATGATAGACGGGTTACGACAAAGAGACCAGAACCTACGTGTTCTGGTCTCTCTGTCTTTATAGCTTGCTTCGGTATTTGTTGGTCAATGTTAATAAAACAAGTTTAGCTCCCATGCCTTAAAGAAAATTCAGGTGTTTGTGATATGTTTTGGCAGCTATTTATAATTGGCTGTTGCTTTCCAAATTTTCAGATATCGCTGGTTGAAGCCGCCAAACTCAATCGGTGTCATCCCGCAGCGCATCGATGATGTTTTCTTTTCTGATCTTGCCGACGGCATACGTCATGGTGACAAAGATGACAAGAAGCACGCTGAGCACACTGATTCCGATACTGGCCCACGGCAGCACAAACTTGATACCCTCCGCGCCGCCGATGAACATTCCCTTGTAGATCAGCCAGGAGAAAATGATTGCCAGGGGAAGCCCGACAAGCAGCGCCCTCACGCCATAAAAGGCACACTCATAACGCATCATTTTATTGAAAGAACGTTCGGACATCCCCACGGACTGGAGCATGGCGAGCTCCCGACGGCGCAGCCGGATGTTCGTGGAAATCGTGTTGAACACATTGGCAACCGCGATCAGCGAAATCATGACGATAAACGTATAGGCAAACACGTTGGAAATGAAGATATAGTTCCTGTTTTCATCCATCACTTCAGACGTATTCAGCAGCATATACGCGGAGGTAATCCCCGCACCCTGTATCATCGTTTTCATTTCAGCAACAGACTGTGACGGGTTCTCAGACTGAAAAGTCAAGCCTTTGACTCTGACATCCGCAGAGGCATCGGAGGGGGCAATTTTCTCCTTCAGCGACCAAGGCGCCATCACCTGAAAGAAGTATGTCTGCTGGTCGGAGACCGCTGTCGTCGGAGGTGTGTCCGGAGATACGACTTCCACACAAGTAATACTCGCGCTTTGCCCATGTCCCAGATTCGGCTCGCCATCTGTTTCGGGAATCAGGGCAGCCTCCACAGAAGAACCCTTGAACATATTACGAAACTCACCGGCTTCTTTTTCACCCTTCTTCTCATTGCTGCCGGTCTGTATTTTGGCAACAGCAATCATTTTTGCATTTTCCCCGGTATAGTCCTCTGCGGACAGGCCTGCGCTCCTGATGAGGTTCAGATAGGTGCTGTCATCAAGGAATTGGATTTCTATCGGCAGCTCTGCCGTTTCGTCCGGCGAAGATTCCCCTGCGGATTCCCAGTAATCGTCTGAGAGTTCGTCCGCCTGAACAACACAGGAATACTTCATAACAGCCTGATAAGAGCTTTGGGTAACACCTCCGGCGGTTTTCAGCCGATCATAAAGCCTAAGCATTTCGCCATCATCCATATCCGTCGTTCCAAAACCGATGTCATAAGTGGTAAACGACAATGCCTGTGCCATTGTCTGTTTCAAATCTGTCACAAAAGCACTGGTCGATATAAACAGCACGACGCTTAAAACAAGTGACAGCACAATGCTGCGGTAACGTTTTTTGTTCCTCTTGAAATTCTTCAGCGCAAGAGTCCCCTCCAGACCGCATACGTGCTGCACCAGCTTTGATGTCTCTACGGCTCCCGCTTCCACCTTCACTTCGTTTGTCTGGCGGATACACTCCATCACCGGCGTATTGGCGGCTTTTTTTGCCGGGATATAGGCTGAAATCAAAATCGTAACCAGGCTGACCGCCGCTGCACCGGCGAGTGCGAGAGCCGACACATGCAGGGCCAAAGGAACGCCGGAGTAGAGAATGTTCCCAAAGTTCCCCGCCACAACGGAAATCACAAGCTGAATACCGCCCAAACCTGCAAGAATGCCGATTGGGATGCCGACCGCACCGATGCAGAGCCCCTCAAACAGCACCGAATGACGCAGCTGCTTTGCCGTGGCCCCCACAGAGGCAAGAATCCCGATCTGCCGTGTACGCTCGTTCAATGAGATACTGAAGGAATTGTGAATCAAAAAGACCGAGCCAATCATGATAATGGCAACCACAATACCGCCTACTGCGTACAGAAGCGTGTTAAAAATCTTATCGGATGAATCAAGGCCCATGAAACGCAGCACATCATGATTCAGGATGTAAGCATGGCCGGCCGCCTCCGTGCTCGCGTAGGAATGAACCCGGCGGGGATTCTTCAGAGTGACAAACAAGCTGAGATCGTCCGCCGTTTCTGCGGTATCCGACATTGTGATCAAGGTATAGCCCGGCGCGGAGTCCTCCTCAAAAACGGGTGTCCCACAAATTCCGACAACCGTATAGGTTTTCTCGCCCTGTGGCACAAGCGTTTCAGCCCCTGATGTATACGGGGCATTCTGACCGAGTTTCTTGTTTCCATTCATGCGGCTTCCCACAGACAGGGAAACCGTATCGCCCACCGCATAGGAAACACCGCCGTCTGTCGCAGTTTTCCCCGAAACAAGAATTTCGCCGCTGTTTTCCGGCAGCCTGCCGGAAAGTAAAGTCACGGGCAAGGCATCAAAGGTTTTCTTGCTAAATCCGGCGATAAAGAGATACGGTTTACTGGGATTTTTCCCGCTGTCAAGCGCTGCATAGCCGATGTTTTCAAAGGTTACTGTTTTTGCAGCTTCCTTGTCGCCGGCCCGTTCCTTCACAAAGGAGGAATCAACATCCAGAAACGCGACGTGCCAATCGCCGTATTTTGCGGCTGCGCCCTCCGCCATATAGTCCAGCAGGGAAACGCCAAAGGTAGCGACCGCCGTAATCATGGCAGCGGACAGAACAACACCGATAATGGTTACAAGCGTCCGTGTGCGGTTTTTCCTCAGGCTTTGCAGTGCGATTTTGTTAAAAATATTCATAACCGTGCCGCCTGCCTCTCATCCCGCACGACTTTTCCGTCTGCGATCGTAATAATACGGTCGGCCTGCAAAGCAATGTTTTCATCGTGGGTGACGAGCAGCAGGGTCTGCCCATATTTTTGATTGCTTTCTTTCAGCAGCTTGATGATTTCCTGACCGTTGCGGCTGTCCAGACTGCCGGTAGGCTCATCGGCCAGCATGACGGCCGGGGCGTTCATCAACGCGCGGCCGATGGCGACACGCTGCTGCTGACCGCCCGAAAGCTGATTGGGTAGATGCGTTTTGCGGTCCTGCAGCCCAAGCAGTTCCAGCAGATCGTTCAGCCGTTCCCCGTTGACCTTCCGCTTGTCCATCAGGATCGGCAGGGTGATGTTTTCCACCACATTCAGAGTGGGAATGAGGTTGTGGAACTGGTAAATCAGCCCGACCTGCCGCCTGCGGAAGATGGCGAGTTTTTCATTGCTTTGGGCATACACATCCTGCCCGTCCAGATATACCTTTCCGCTTGTCGGCACGTCCACACCGGCGATGATGTGAAGCAATGTGGATTTACCGGAGCCGGAGGAACCGATGATTGCGGTAAATTCCCCTTTTTCGATGGTAAGAGAAACATGGTCAAGCGCGGTAACCCGATTTTCGTCCTTGCCGTAGACCTTGCATAGGTTTTCAATTTTCAAAAACTCCATTATGTGAGGTTCCTTTCTCATGTTTTACCCATATAATAGAACTTTCAGCTTACATCTCGGTGACTTTTCGGTGAGAGATCCGTCACTTTGGGAAACGAATCGCAAATATTGCGCCGCCCTGCGGATGATTTTTGGCGGTAATCGTCCCGCCCTGCCGGGTGATAATCATCTTGCAGAGAGCGAGTCCAATCCCGTATCCCGTCGCTCCTGCATTTTTCCCGCGATAAAACCGGTGAAACAGGTTGGGTAAATCTTCTTTTTCAAAGCCAGCGCCGCTGTCGCGGACAGCGATCCCGGTAAACAGTAAATTGTCTTCACAAACAATCTCGATCTTCCCGTTATCGCCTGCACTTTCCATGCAATTTTTGAGGATGTTTTGAATTGCTTCCGAAAGCCAGCCGAAATCTCCCTGAACGACGATCCCCTTCGGCACGTCCGTTTGCAAGGCAATCCCGTGCAGTTCCATCGGGATCAAAAGCGGGTGAAGTGCAGCGCTTATCAAAGCGTTCACATCGATTTGCCCGCTTTGGAACACCACAATGCCCGCGTCCAGGCGCGATAATTTCAGCAGGGAGGTAAGCAGCCAATCCATCTGTACAAATAATCCCTTCGTTTCCCGTATCAATGCTTTCCGTTCCTCTTCGTCAGGGTTATTCTCTAACAACGACAGGATGAGGTTTACGGATGTGAGCGGGGTGCGGAGCTGATGAGCGATGTCGGCCAGCGAATCGGCAAGATGTTCTTTTTCTTTTTTCAACGCATCGTTTTGTTCCCGAATACGCAGCGTCATTTTAGTGATCTCGCTTTGCAGAATGGAAAGTTCCCCCTCATCCGATTCACCAATATACAAATGGTCCGCGTTATGAAGCACAAGATCGATTTGCTCTGCGATCTGCGCAATGCTCTGATATCGGGCTTTGGTAAACGCGAAAAACACCGCGCCAAAAGCGGCGGCAGATGCAATGGCAAGGATTCCAGCCGCCGTATTGACTGCAAATCCCAGCAGCACAGCGGCGACAGCTATTAAGGAGAACAAAATGGCAAACTGCCGAAACTCTTTATTCCGAAGCATACCCGTCCCCCAATCGATATCCTGTCCCGCGGACGGTCAGAATGATTTGCGGGTTTGCCGGGTCTTGCTCGATCTTCTCCCGCAGGCGTTTGATGTACACCGTCAGCGTATTGTCATTGACAAACTCGCCCGCAGCATCCCACAATTCGTCAAGCAGCCTGTTCCTTGTGATAATCCTTTTGGGATTGTTAATAAACACCAGCAGCAACCGGTATTCTAAAGCCGAAAGAAAAACCTCGCCGCCGTCCTTTTTCACGACGCCGCTTGCCGTATCGACATGAAGCCCGGAAAGTTCAAAAGCCGATGGAGAACGTCCGCTTTTTCGCAGGGCGGTTCCAATTCGTGCGATCAGTTCACGCGGACGAAAAGGCTTGGTGATATAGTCGTCCGCACCCATGTTCAGCCCGGTAACAACACTCGCCTCATCGCCGGAAGCCGTCAGAAAGATCACAGGAACATCCTGCGCTTCTTTGATCTCCGTGCAAACCGTAAAGCCATTTCCGTCAGGCAAAGAAATATCGATCAGCGCCAGGTCAAATTTGTTCCCGGCCAGTGCGGAAAGGGCTTCCTCCCGCGTAGAGGCATGGGTGACTGTAAACCCCTCCGAGCGGAGCAAAAGCACAAGGTTCTTGGCGATTTCCTTATCATCCTCAACCAAAAATATCCGTTTCATTGATTTTCCCCATTCTTTACTTTCCTGTTCCTATGTCGTCCGCCGGCCGGTTTTTCACCGTCAGCCGGAGCAAACCGTGTTTCCAATTTTTCGCTGCTTTTTTGTTGTGATACAATCCACGCATACCACTCTATAACTCTATTGTATTTCTTTTGATGGAAATATACAAGAGGTCCTGATTGCTGGCACACCTTCGTTTTCTGTCCGCTGCACGTGGGGGTAAGAACGAAAAAATCAAGGAACCTGTCTTTCTGATGACAGATTCCTTGATTCGTTATTTTCACGCCGGCCGGCGCAGGATTCATCTTTTCCGGGATGGATGTTCAAGCTTCTGATAATACGGTCATTTACCCGTCCAGAATAGAATGATTTCTACTGCGTCTGAGAGAAAGCAGCATTCCTGCGGGCGATATCACAAGTATTAAAGATTAATATTGTGGCGTTTGAGCATGTCCTCAATCACATGCATATCGGAATTGGAGACTTCCTTGACAGGATGCCTCATCCAGCGGTCGCAAACGCCCGCAATTTCCATAACGCCCTTAATCTGAGAAATAACCATCGGATAAGGCAGAGAGTGGTAGAGCTCATCAAAGAAAGAAACCAATCTCAGAAACTCCTCGCGTGCAGCGTCCAGTTTCCCGGCCTTGTAGCTGTTCCAAATGTCGGAGCACATTTCGGGGCAAATATTTCCGGGGCCTCCCATGACAAAGCCGTCAACGCCGAGACACATTGCCGGGAAGAATTCAAATTCATCGCCGGAAACCATGATAAAGTCATTCTTTGGATTGACCGCCTGCAGGATGCTTTGAATTTTGTCGGTTGTCGTGCTCTGCTTCAGCGCCTTGATGTTTGGAAGCTTTGCGAGCTCTGCCATCAGCTCGGGGCTGCAGTAATGATGATTCTCGGGACAGTTGTAAATCATGAATGGGATCTTTACGATTTCGTTCAGACGAACAAACAGGTCCTTCAGCTCTTCGTCTGTGAGGAAGAAGAAATCGGTCGGAGTAATCAGGGTCATATCCGCGCCGGCCGCCGCCGCATCGTCGCTGTACTCTTTAATAAGCTGAGTGCTGTCCCCCAGCGCGCCTGCAATCACGACCACATCATCACCCGCAGCCTCGCGGACTACTTCGATGATTCTTCTGCGTTCGGCCTTATTAAAGGCACGAGCCTCCCCGGAATAGCCAAGCGGAAGAAGGGTAGTGGCTCCCTTGCTTACCAGACGGGTCACAAGCCTCTTCATACCGGCTTCGTCAAAAGTTCCGTCTTTCTTTAATGGAGTAATAAGAGCAGGAGTAATCGTCTTTAAGGCCTCGACATAGTTTTTCATTTCATTTCCTCCTTTAATTATCAAAAAAGTATCAATTTATGTACTCAGCGCCGTTCACGTTTCCATATAAAGTGATTAAAAAATTTTTATCTTGTTACGGACGGCTCCACCCGTTGAAAGCGGTCGAGACTCAGCGGCCCCATCTCCATATCCGTCTTCTGTCCGCACACCATCTGACTGATCAGTTTGCCGCTGATCGGCGCAAACATGATGCCGTTACCGCCATGCCCGGCAGACACGAATACGCCGGGTACGTTTGTCCTGGACACAATCGGCTCGCCGTCCGGAGACTGCGGACGCAGGCCCGCATAACAGTGAATGACACTTACATCGGCGAATTTGGGGAAAAATCGGATAGCACGTTTAGCAATCGCCCTTGTCACAAGGTTGTTGCTTACCGTGTCGGTTGCGGCATACTTGCTGAAACCGACCAAACCGTTGGTGCTGTTTGTCGGCTCAAACAGAAAACCAATGCCATACTTTTCCATGAACGGACTGACCTTTCGTTTATAGCTGTGGTTTTCATTGCGGACGAGGTTGTATCCGAACTCCATGGTCTTGCGTCGCGTAATGTAAGCATCCCTCTCAATAACAAGCAGGTCGCCTTTCATGATATGGATCGGAAGATATACTCCGGCCTTTTCGGCTATGCTCTGCGACCAAATACCGCAGGCAATGACAACATTGTCCGTAATGATTTCACCCTCATTTGTGATAACCTTGCAGACTCTGCCGTCAGCATTCTTCTCAAAGCCGGTCACCTCGGTAAAGCGCATCAGTTCGCCGCCGCATTTTTCGATCTCACGCCCAAGGCCATAAGCGAGCTGCATGGGATTGAGCGCACCACCGGCGGTAAATTCCAGCCCGCCCGGGATATCGGGGGCGGTATTCGGCTCGTCGTCATGAACTTCCTTCTGATCCATGAAGCGGACCTGGGAACCGGTAGCCTGCTTCGCTTTTGCAAGTTCCTTTGCAAATTCGACTTCTTCTTCGGTCTCCATCAGAAGCACGCAGCCCCGGTGTACCCATTCAAAATCACAGTCGATTTCCTTGTCCATCTTGATAAACTCTTTGATGGTAGCCTCAGCAAACTCCGTCATGTATCCGGGAGGTACGTCGTTGATAAAGGAGTCACCGTCAGAGCGAGAAGTCGTTCCGCTTGCAAGGTCTCCGCGCTCAACGAGGATAACCTTCTGTCCGGCTTTCGCCAGATAGTAGGCGGCGCAGGTGCCCTGCATACCGCCTCCGATCACTACTACGTCAGCAGTTTTAGACATCATCGTCACCTCCGAGAATTTTCATGGTTACAGGCTTCATTGGCGGCCGCGCAGTATCGAGGGGGATATCAATACCTCTTTTGCCAGTCGCGTCGGAAAGCATCTTCGTTACAATCTTGGAACAGGTCCTGCCCTGACACAAGCCCATACCGGCCCGGGTCCTCCGCTTTACGCCGGTAATGGATGCGGCGCCCTCCGCGATCGCCTTGCGAATGTCGCCGACCGTGACTTCCTCGCAGCGGCATACGATCAGATCGTCCGGATCGTTTTCCTTATATACATAATCCTTACAGCAGCTGTGATCTGCCGGCTTCTCCATTCCAAGGCGAACCATACCTCTGACAACATCGGCGAATTCTTTGGGAATGGCAACTGTTACAACCGGAGTATGGTCGTTTCTTTCAGGATTCACCACACGCACGACGACCGCCTCGCATACGGGCTTGCCGGCGCGGTTTACCGCTGTGACCGTTTGCCCTTTTTCAGGGAGAGGAAGGTATTCGTGCGGGAAGCTTACTGTTGCCTGCGTTTCACTATAAGTCTTATCAACCACAAAGATGGCCAAGCCGGAGCACTGCGCTACACACATGCCGCAGCCAGTGCATTTTTCTTCCTCCAGCTGCGGGAGGTTGATAATCGGCTCGCCAACACAGATCGCGCCGAATTTGCACGCGCCTTCGCAGGGATTGCAGGGGATGGCCTGTATGCACTCAATAACCGCGACGGGTCCCTTCGCAAATCTTTCATCTGAAGGGATCCGGTTGAACTTTTTCAGCTCTTCCCAAGAGGGATAGCCGTTCTGCAAAATATTGTCGTTCATTCCGCTACCCCCCTTGCGATGATTCTTTCTTTTGCTTTCAGACGTCTTTCGCCGAATGGCCCAAGCCTCAAGGACTCAAGGCTTTTACGAATATCGTTTTTGCGTTGCTCCGCTTTCTCCCCGGAGATATATCCGAGGGCCTCGGCCATGGCAATACCCGCCAGACGGCCCTCGTCCATTGCCGTATTAGCCTCTTCAACGCCTGCTGTATCGCCGGCAACATATACCCCGTGAACGGAGGTTTCCATGTTTTCGTCATGCATCGGCATCCAACCGCCCATTTCAGGAATAAAGTCATGCTTCACGCCGTACATCTGGGCGATTTTGGCAAGCGGCCGCAGACCCGCGGCGATGCAGACGGTATCTACGTCGATGGTCTTCTCAGTACCGGGAATAATGTTCCATTGGTCATCCAATTGCCCGATGACCGCCGCGCAAACTTCCTGATTCTCCCCCGCGACTGCGCGTACAATGGTATGCCTGAGGTAAAACGGGACTCCCGCCCGGCGGACTTTGGCAGCATGTACACCGTAACCGCCGATGTGATCGGCAGCCTCGACAATAGCGACCACATCTGCGCCCGCCTGCATCAGCTGGTAGCTGACGATCAAGCCGACATTTCCGGAACCGATCATCAGAACACGTTTTCCGGGAAGCACGCGGTTGACATTTACCATAGTCTGGGCACAGCCCGCACCCATCACACCCGGGATAGTCCAGCCTTCAAAGTTAATGGCATTTTCCTGACCGCCTGTGCAAATCAGGATTTTATCAGCCTGAACAGTGACTATTTTCTTCCCTTCGGCAGTGGATCGAACAACCGACAGATTGTTTCCTTCATATAAGCCGATGACACTGCTGTTCAGCCAAACCTCAACGCCCGCTTCTTCGGTTTCCTTCAGCAGCTTTTTGCCTATATCAATCCCTCTGATCCCTGCACTGTGTGCTTTAGAGCCGAAGAATTTATGAATCTGTTTAAACAACTGCCCCCCGGGACTTGCGTTTTCATCGATCAACAACACGTGGGCACCGGCTCTGGCAGCTTCGATCGAAGCCGCCAGGCCGGCCGGGCCGCCGCCGATAATCGCTATTTCGCGTTTCTCCATCACGATTTCCCTTCCTTGTCCTTGTTTTGGGTCTCAATAACCATTCCCTCTTCAACCGGTGTGATGCAGGTACGCACATTCGGCAAACCATTGACAACCATAACGCAGTCGGTACATTGACCGATCCCGCAAAATACGCCGCGGGGTTCATGGTTTTTGCCTGTGTAACGGTTGATGCGGATCCCCTGTGCCAGAAGCGCTGCGGCGATCATAGAATCTTTTTTCACGCTCAGCGGTTTCCCATCAACCGTAATGCTGACATACTTTTCATTGGTATCTGTCCCTAAAATAGGGTGTTCCAAAATATTACTCATCATATTTCCTCCTTATCCCAGCATCCTGTTTCTCAATCCATACTGAACCCATTCTTCAGGGGATCTCTGGGATCTATAAAGAAATCCGTGCTTGCAGTAAAATAAGCCGATCCGGTAATCTCCGGGATCCCTGCGGGGAAATCTCCCACCTTGGCTTTTCCTACAATCTCCGCAGTGAAACAGGTCCCAATAATGCTCTCATGTACAAACGGGGTGTTTTCTTTAAGTTTGCCCTGGACAAACAGGCTGCCCACCCGGGCCGATGTACCCGTACCGCAGGGGGAACGGTCGACCGCCGTGGTATCCCCCTCCGTAAGGGGCATGATCACAACGACTTCCTTATTATCGGCGCCTTGAATATCCGGATCACCGACGATCATGACGCTGGTGATCCGGTTAATGAACGCCTTCTCCGGATGCTGAAAGCCGATCTCCCTGCTTGCCGCCGCATATACGAGATGGGCCTTCTCTACGATCTCCCTCAGATTCTTCGGAGAAATCTCCTCAATACCGATATCCTTTGCATTGACGACCGCATATGCGACGCCGCCGTAGTCGACTTCCACTCTTACCTTGCCGAGAGCTCCGATATCAATCTCCCTGGCGTCATATAGAAACGCCGGAATATTACGGAAAGTCACCTTTTCCACCTGGCCGTCCTTCACGAAAACCTTTGCAACGATCAAGCCCGCGGGCGTATCGAGTTTAACGGTCGTAACAGGTTCCGTCATCCTGACGATGCCTGTTTCCACCAGGACGGTGGAAATCGCAATCGTACTATGGCCGCACATAGTCAGATAGCCCGCGGCATCAAAATAGACGATGCCCATATCTGCCTCCGGATTGCAGGGCTCTGTGTAAATACAGCCGGACATTCCGTTGCGGCCCCGGGGCTCCATCATCGTAACTCTGCGCACCCAGTCCAGATGATCCATCACGTACTGCATTTTCTCACCCATCGTTTCCCCGGAAATGCGCGGAACGCCGGAAACAATATGTCTGGTGGGATTGCCCGCCGTGTGAGTTTCAATGACCTTAAGCATGCAACTTGTATTCAACTTAGCACCTTCTTTATTTATTTTCCCTATTTTCTTCGCGTTCGCCACCCACGGCCGGACACGTAAAACACTGTAACCCCGATCTATTTAACCGGCATCGTACACCGGCTGCGCCAAACAAGCTTTATGGGCAAAAGACGTTGAGAAAGCCGAATGAATTGAATTAAAGTTCCGCACTGAGACGGGCATCCATTTCAGGGGAGAGAGATTCGTAGCCATTTTCCGTAACAACAAATCCGCTCTCGATTCTGAGGCCATGATGCTCCGGATGTCCGAAGAGGCTGATATCGATGGAAATTGTCATACCCGGAACAAGAATATCTTCACTGTTAGGACCAAAGAACGGACGCTCCGCTTCCATCAGTCCAATGGTGTGCATGAACGGGCATACGATGTAATCGAACAGGCCGTGTTTCTCATACAATTTACGGGCCGGAACATCAATTTCCTTTCCGCTGTTACCCGGTTTAATCATGTCCTTTGTAAGGCGGTAGGCCTCCCTGATGATATTCAGAATATCTTTCTGTGACTGGGTATAAACACCGTTGACCGGGAGCGTTTCGCCGAACACCCCGGCATAACCGTTGTAGCGGGGAGCCAAGCCCAGCATTACGAGTTCGCCGTCCTGCATAACGCGGTTAGTGGCGGTCGGAACGACAGCGTTTGACTGGCTTCCGCTGCCCACCATGCACGCAAATGCGAAACCGTTTGCATTCATTTTACGGGAAATATATTCGCCTTCCGCCGCAATTTCTATTTCGGTTGCACCGGGGCGGACCTTGGCTGCCATTGCCTCGAAGGATGCATATGTAAAGGAAAACGCCTTCCGGATATTCTCAATTTCCCACGGCGATTTGACGTAGCGGAGCGCTTCATACTCATTCGTGATGTCGATCAGCTCGGCACCCTTGAAGCCCTGTTCGAACTGGGTATACAGAGCATGGGGAAAATAGCTTGTTCCAACGATGCCGACTCTCCTGAAATGCAATCCCCGTTGCGCCATTTCTGCGGCAAGCGTCTCAAATGTGCTGATCGTCGCATTCGGATACTCCTCGTCCGGGACCATAAAGGTAGAAAAGCAGCGTGTATCAGTGATAGCACTGCTCATCTTTGCAAAGGGTTCGCTTTCAGGACCGCCCAGAAGAAGCGGGTCGCCGTTTACGGGGAGGAGCACAGCACCTTTTTCAAACTGGGGGCACCAGCCAGTGAGATACCAGCCGTCTGCAATGTTGATCTCATCATAATAAATTAAAGCCGCATCAAGTTTCTTCTCTTGAAGGATTCTGCGGATCTTTTCGATCCTGTTTTTGGTTTCTTCCATGTTGTAATATGACATATTTTATTCTCCTTCCAAATTTTGTTTCTTCTCATATTACTTTGTATTCCATACACGCTGCATCATAATTTGCCTGCTGCTCCATAAGCAGGTCAAGATTACAATTTCCCGTGTAATCTTACCAATGGTATTTCTGCAAACGTTTTCAAAAAAAATTACAAAAAATTTGCCCTTATCCATGCTATGAAAATTCAGAAGCAGGCTTACTGATTCCTGTTTCTGCAGCCACAGCTTTCCCCCATTTTTAAGATAGGATCCAGCAGGATGCGCCTTGGGATTGTATTAACAAAATTATGTTTACTGTCTCTGTTAGTGTCTTTCATTTGAGAAATCAGACGCTCTGCAACCAGTTTTCCAATACTGTCAATCGGTTGCAGAATAGAAGTGATCTTCGGAGTAAAAAGATCGGACTCATCGGCGAAATCAAATCCAACCAGTGCAATATCGTCCGGGTACTTGAGCCCTTTCTCCTTTATCGCTTTCATTGCACCACACGTCATTTTATAAGATGTGGCAAAAACCGCTTCAAATTCGTGTTCAGCTTTGTTTTCCAACAATTTCATCATACAGCGGTATCCGTCTTCGGCAGTATAATCACCGGACATAATCAGTGCCGGATCCACGGAAAGATTATGGTTCATGAGTGCATGCTTATATCCATCGACGCGTTCCACTGCAGTTGTCTCTGCCGGCTTTCCGGAAATAATTGCAATTTTATTGTAGCCACAGTCCACTATATGGTTTACCGCCATCATACTGGCCTTAACGTTATCAAGAAGAACGGCATCATAGCTGGTATTAAGATTAGGCAGATTGTCAATAAAAACCACTGGAATATCATTTTCAAAATACATCTGGAGCGCTTTGCTGTTCTGTGAAACAGTGGCCAGAACAAGGCCGTCAATCCGTTTTTCGTAAAGCAGCTTCAAATATTTTTCTTCTTTTTCATCGCTCTCGTTGGAATCAGCAAGAATAATAGAATATCCTGCCTCTGAGAAAATGGTGTCCGCCCCTTTAATAACGTTTGCAAAATAGTCTCTGATATCAGGCACTATGATTCCTACTGTATTTGTAGACTGCATTTTTAAAGAACGGGCAATCTGATTTGGTGCATATTTATGTTTTTCCAAAGCTTTCATGACACGTCTTTTAGTTGCCGGAGCAACATAGCTTTTTCCATTTACAACACGTGAAATTGTAGATACAGACAAGCCTACTTCATTCGCAATGTCTTTAAGATTATCCGCCATACCTTCACTCCAAGCATAAATTTACTATTGTTTTTAAACAATTTTTTGTTTGTTTTAAAACATTATTCATTATATCTTTGATATAAAATTTTGTCAACCTTACTTCTTCTGTGAAAGAAGAAGCCATCGATCGCTGCAAATCGCTAATGAACACCAACGTCCAGAAATTTCTTTCTGAGAAAATCATTCGCATAAAAAATATCTTTTTTCCAGTCTTCCTGTCCGTTATACCAGAATTCTGCCGTATAGCGACGATTTCCCATTCCGTATGTTTTGCGGATAATGGAGGTAAAATTTACGTGACCGCTGCCAAACGGAATTTCACGATATTTTCCTGGAACTGTCTCTTTCAGATGCAGCGCAGCAATATGACCATGCCCTAACTCAATATCATTTAATACATCCCTGTCATATTGTTTGGCGGCGTTTGTGAGGTTGCCCGCATCCGGGTAAACGGCAAGATATGGCGAACTGATTCTGTCCACCCACCCCATTGCTTTCTCCACGGTGTTAAGAAATTCTGTTTCCATAGTTTCAAAGGCCAGCAGGACACCGTACTTTGCCGCGGACTTCACACTGACAGCCAGGGCTTCCGCAAATAAGCGCCGTGTTTCATCCGTGGACTCTTCATAATAGACGTCGTATCCTGCAATCTGGATAACACGGATTCCAAGGTCGCGTGCGAACAGGATCGCTTTCTCCATGATCTGCAGTCCGAGCGCGCGGATGGCCGGATCCGGACTTCCGAGCGGATATTTTCTATGGCCGGACAGGCACATCGTTTCGAAGCGAATCCCTTCTTGATACATCAGGTCCACTATGTCACAGCGTTCCTGTGGGGACATATCCAGACGAACAAGCTTTTCGTCCGTCTCGTCAATACTGATCTCTACAAAATCGAAGCCGGTTTCTTTGGCAGTTCGCAGTTTTTCTGCCAATGAAAGCGTGTTGGGCATTGATTTTTCATACAGCCCAAGGCTGTAGCTGTGCGCGTTCATCTTCCCGCCTGTCCATAATAGGCGTTCGCACCGTGTTTGCGTAAGTAATGCTTATTAAGCAGTTCTTGCTGCATTGGTTCAGCCACGGCGCCGCTCAGCAAAAGATCATGCCACGCCATCATGGCCACTTCCTCCAGCACCACCGCATTATGCACCGCGTTAAAAGGGTCGGTCCCCCAGGTAAAGGGCCCATGGCTGTGCACCAGTACCGCCGGAATATCGTCGGGATTCATTCCGGTAAAGCGCTCAACGATAACCGTACCTGTCTCCTTTTCGTACCCATCGGCGATCTCATCAGGCGTCATGCGCCGAGTGCAGGGAATCTCCCCATAAAAGTAGTCGCCGTGGGTGGTCCCCAGCGCCGGGATGCCTATGCCCCTTTGCGCGAAAATAGTAGCCCAGCGGGAATGAGTATGTACCACACCGCCAATGTTTGGGAACGCTTTATACAGCTCAATATGTGTCGGCGCGTCGGAAGAAGGGCTGAGCCTCCCCTCCACACTTTTTCCGTTTAAATCCATAACCACCATGTCATCAGCCGCCATGGTGTCATATTCAACCCCGGAAGGTTTTATTACAATCAGTCCCTTTTCCCGGTCGATTCCGGAAACATTTCCCCAAGTAAATGTGACCAAATGATATCTTGGAAGTAACTGATTCGCTTCAAACACTTTCTGCTTCAGCTCTTCAAGCATGTAGATCCTCCTTAATCATTCCAATAGTCTTCCAACGCATTGGACACTTTTAAATAACGCTCATATTTTTTTTGATAAACCGGAACATTTTCTGCAATCGGATAAACCGTATCTTTCAGTTTCACCATGTCCTTCGCGGCCTTTTCCAAATTTTCATATTCCCCGCTGACGACCCTCGCCGCCATGGCCGCTCCAAACGCGCCCAGCTCCCTGGTATCGATTAATTCAACAGGCAAATTGAATACATCGGCAAATATCTGAATCCATACCGGAGCGTTACACACACCGCCCGCCAGACGAACAGCCCTCGCCTGGTCGCAATTTTTCAGGAGCTTTTCAAGTACCTTGTGACAGAACACGATTCCTTCATATACACTTCTTAAAATATGTGCGTCGGTATGGTGGCTGTCCATTCCCACAAGGGCTGCTTTCCCGCGGGAATTATAATTGGAACCATAGATGTATGGAAGAAAAATAATATCCTGTTCTTCCGGAGCGATCGCCGCCACCATTTTATCTGCCAGCTTGTAAACACTTTCGCCCTTCTCTTTACATTCGGCCTTCTCATGCTTCATAAACATATTGATATACCACTCATGGTTGGACGCGGAAGTTGGACTGCTCTCTTCGATGAGGTAATAACCCGGCATACAGTACAGCGAGTTCATCATAACTGATTTGTCCAGAATGGGAGTCTTTGAAATATATTCATTGATACTCCAGGTTCCGGCGATTACCGCAAGATTATCGCTGTTCGTAATACCCATTGCAATAGCGCACGCGTCGATATCGAACATACCGGCAGCGCACGGAGTACCCGCGGCTAGCCCGGTCTCACGGCTTGCTTTTTCTGTTACACGGCCGCACAATTCCGTAGAATATTTTAGCGGCGGGAGTTTGTCCCACACCTCTTCCAAACCGAGGAATTTTAAGATTTCGTAGTCGTACGAAGCCGTCTTCAAATTCACCAGGTTTGAACCTGAAAAATCTGTCATCTCGGCATTTGCTTCACCTGTAAGACGGAATCGGATATAATCCTTACTGCCGAAAATCCACCGGGTGTTTTCCAACACAGACGGATCGTTCTCCTGAAACCATTTGAGGAGGGAAATAGGCTGGCATGTCAGGATTTTTTGATACGTTTTTTTAAAAAGCTTGTCAGCGGTCCCGTCCTTCTCCCAGCGGACGGGGTATTCATAAGCACGCCCGTCGGTCGACATAATGCCGTTGTAGGCAGGTTTTCCGTCTTTCCCCCACAAATAAATGCCCTTGCCATGGCCGGAGAAAGAAATACCTTTGATATCGGCGGAATCGATCCCCGCGTTCAAAACAGCATTTTTTATGCTGCGTACATTTTCCTGCCACAGATAATCCATGTCGCGTTCCGTATACTGTGCCTTCGGTGTAATCATCGGGATCTGACCTGAAGCACTTCCGACCTCTTTACCATTCTGATCAAAAACAACGGATTTTGTAAAGGTTCCGCCATTGTCGATTCCTAAAAAATACTTCATTGAAATGAATTTCCTCCTTTCCGGATTGCCAACAGCTATTGCTAAAAGCGGAAGCAAAGGCCCATTAGAATAAAGATACTGACAACGTTTTCATATAAAAACAGTTACATGCTGTAACCATCCATTTCGTAGTAAGCGCAGTCCTTGCGGCGGTCGAGCCGGCCGAACACCATCACAACCGGCACACTGCTTTTAAGCACCAGTGCATACTGGCCAAACGGGATCTGATAATTTTCCTCGCCGATCGGATAGTCCAAGCGAAAGCCAATCACGCGCTTTGCGGGAACCTTTAAAATAACGCTGCTTTTCGGCTCTTTATCAGAGAATAAAACCTCCATGTCAATCACTGCGTCCTGATCACCCGCATTGGTAATCATGAGTGCTTCATGGCCCAGAGGCTCGCTGTCGCCATGCGGAGGAAGATCCCCATCTGCAAATACCCAATACTTTTTTCCTATTTCCATTTTAGAAGCTCCTTGTCTTTAAGATGCGTCTCTGAAAGGACATTTGTTCCATCAAATAATGAAGTTGAAAGTTCTGAATTTTTTTCGTACATTAGCAGCTATATGCGAGCCGGGCCATCGTTCGGATCAGTTTTTCGGTTTTGCGGTATGGGCCTCCGTACAGCCCATACCACAAAATTGCAGAACCATTTATAAAAGCGAATTTTTATTGGCCACTATAAGTATAACGGGCGACTTTTACAAACGCACCATCTTGAATCTTCAGGATATAGACATCCGCTTCCTTATTGTCGATTTGACCGTCGAACTTAAAGTTCATGGTAGCACCTTGGTAATTGGTCTTATTGGAAATGTAGTCGGCCAGCGTATCCTTTGTAGCACCATTTTTGTATGCGTCTGCAATCATATAAATGCAGTCATAGGATCTGGAACCAGTATCGTTCGGATTGGAACCATAAGCTGCTTTGTAATCTTTAACAAACTTCTGAACCTTTGGATCCGTATTAGTCACATCAAAGCCGCACACAGTCAACAGTCCCTCTACATTTTTGCCGCCAAGCGGAAGGATTGCAGGGTTGTTGGCAGACAGGCCACCCATTATGGGAGTATAGCCTTTTGAATGTGCCTGGGTCGCAAACAGCGCAGCGGGTGTATATTCGCCGGTGAAAACGATGCCGTCACATCCTGCAGCTTTAAAAGCCTCAACCTGAGAGGAAAAGTCACGGTCAGTGCTGGGATTGTACGTTGCTTCAGCGTAAACTTTTTTACCTAACTCTTTTTGTATGTAGTTGGCAAAGACTTCTTTAGCCGACAGGTCGTTTGTAATATTTCCATAGAATATACCTAGTTTGGTAGCGCCGGCGGCATATATAGCGTCAACTAAACGTTTTGCGGAGATACCGTCTGACAGGGAAGCACGGAAGTAGTTTTTCCAGGGCTGGGTGGACAATTCGTCCATACTGTTGGTGGGAGAAACTATAGCCAATCCTGCGTTAATGTAGGTAGGCATGGCCGCCATTGTACAGCCGGAGTTCAAATGTCCGATGACGAATTCTATGCTGGGGTCCGCGGCAATTTTTGCTGCGACAACGACTGCCTGATTCGGGGAACCTTGGTCGTCAAAGGACTCTTCTACCAGCTTCTTTCCGTTGATACCGCCTGCGGCATTGATTTCTTCCACTGCCAGCTGGCAGGCTTTCTGGTACTGTAAGCCCTGTTCAGACTGGTCACCAGTCAGCGGAACGGCTACTGCGAACTTGATCTCATTTCCTGCTGCGGATGCCTGCGCGGCAGACGCCTGTGTGCTTGCCGCCGACTGAGTTGTCTGGGACGTTCCGGTTGACGAGCAGGCTGCCATGGAGAACACCATACCAAGGAGCACCAAAATTACTGCGGGTCTCTTTTTCATTTCATTTTCCTCTTTTCATATTTATTTTTCCTTACGGAAATTCTGCATTTTGTTATGCCCCGCCCAGATATGCTTTCTGAACCGTGTCGCTATGCAGCAGAGCATCCGCATCATCGGCGATCGTAATACGGCCAACCTCTAAAATGTAGCCATAATCAGCCACTTGCAATGCCTGCTTTGCGTTCTGTTCAATCAGGAGAATGGTTGTTCCGGATTCCTTTACCATACGAATCGCGTTAAACACTTCTTTTACAATGATCGGCGCCAGACCCATGGACGGTTCGTCCAGCATCAGCAGTTTAGGTCTGGACATCAGTGCTCTGCAGATCACCAGCATCTGCTGTTCCCCTCCGGAAAGAAAGCCCGCCTTCTGATTCCTGCGCTCTTGCAGTATCGGGAACTGCTTGAAATACTTTTCGATATCCGACTCAACCTCTTTATCCTTTCTGATATAAGCGCCCATTTTCAAATTTTCATAAACCGTCTGCCTGGGGAACACTTTACGGCCTTCCGGACACTGCGCAATGCCCATTTTTACAATGTCATGGCCCGACTCGTTATTGATCCTGCGCCCGAGATAAATAATTTCGCCTTCACTTGGCTTTAGTACGCCAGAAATAGTTTTTAAGAGCGTGGATTTTCCTGCACCATTGGAACCGAGGAGGGTCGTCACCTTGCCTTCCTCTACAGAAAGGGATATCCCCTTCAGGGCAGGAATCTGATTGTATTTGACAACAAGATCCTTCACATCAAGAAGCATGGTTTATTCCTCCCCCTCGCCGATATATGCCTTGATAACCTCAGGATTCACCTTGACTTTTTCCGGTACATCCAAAGCTAAAAGCTGACCGAAATTCAAAACGGCAATTCTGTTACAGAGGTTCAACATAAACTTAATGTTGTGTTCAATGACGATAACCGTAATGTTCAAATCACGGATTTTGGCGATCAAATGCATCAAATCATCCGTTTCCTGAGGATTCATACCGGCCGTCGGTTCATCCAGCAGCAACACCTTAGGGCGGCTAATCAATGCACGCGCGATTTCAACTTTCCGCTGCGTACCATAAGGCAGGCAATTTGCCAATTTGTCGGCAACATTATCGATCCCAAGGATTTTTAAGACTTCATGGGCCTTATCGTAAGCCTCCCGTTCTTCCCTGCGCTGACTTGGCGTTCTCAGGATAGTTTGGAGCATGCTGCTAGTCATATTCTTGTGCATGCCGACCAGCACGTTCCCCAATACCGTCATCTGTGAGAACACCCGAATATTCTGGAAGGTTCGCGCAATCCCTTCTTTACAGAACAGCGTGACATTTTTTCCGGTCATGTCTTTCCCCTCGAGATATACCTTGCCTTCCGACGGGATATCGAAGCCTGTTATATTGTTAAACAAGGTCGTTTTACCTGCGCCGTTGGGACCGATAATCCCGAATATCTCGTTGTCAAAGACTGTAATATTAATGTCGCTTAACGCTTTCAGGCCTCCAAAGTTCTTAGAAAGATGTTCGGCTTTCAGCAATTCAGTCATTCTCATCACACCCTTCCATAGCTTCATGATGGCTTTTATGTCTTAACTTGTTAATCGAGTGAACAATGATATCCATCAGGCCGTTTTTTCCGAGCAAGCCATTCGGACAAAACAGCATCAGGATGACCATCATTAATCCCATAATCAGCAGTCTGTATTCATACGCAGTTCTAGATAATTCGGGAACAACAATAAGAATTGCCGCACCTAATATTGAGCCGGGCAGGCTGCCTAAACCACCGAGAATCGCCATCTGGCACAGGATCAGGCCTTCGTCGAGAGTGAAATTATCCGGAGACGCATAGCCGGTATAGCTTACCATGGCGGCACCGGCAAGACCTGTAATAAAAGATCCTATGCCAAAACAAAGAGCCTTATATTTCGGGATATTGATTGCTGAATACGATGCCGCAATCTCATCATCACGGATTGCTTCCAGCGCCCGTCCGGAATGTGATCTTGTGATATTTCTGATTATTATGTATACAATCACCAGCAAGGCAAATACAAAGTAGAAAAAGCGTTGGGGTGTGGAGAATTGAAAACCAAAGATTTCCGGTGCCGGCACTCCCATAATACCGATCGGGCCGCCGGTAACACTTGGTGCATTGATCAAAAATGTTTGAAAAATGATAACAAATCCACACGTGATGAGCGTAAAATAGTCGAATGAAGTTCTCTGCAGAAACGCGCCCAATATATAGCCAATAATGGCTGAAAACAGAGCGGCGCCCAGAAAGCCTACGAGAAACGGGACATGGGTTCTGGTCATCACAAGAGCATAAAAGTAAGTACCGATGCCCACAAACGCAGATCTGCCAAAATCCAGCATACCGCAAAAGCCCATGATCAAATTGACCGAAAGCGCCATTATGCTGTAGAGCATGATGTTGTTGATGATTCTAAGCACATAATTATTCGTAATGATAAGCGGTGTGCAGGCGTATACAAGTAAAAATACGATTAAAAGGGGGGTTTTCAGCTTTATATTCATTCTTTTTATTGTTTTCATTTTTACTCCTCACACCTTTTCTGCGATTTCAGCAGGGAACAGCCCTTTAGGCCTAACCAGAATGAAAAGGATAAAAACTCCCCAAACAATAATATCCTTATTAGCTGTGGAAATAAAAGCCGAGACAAACGTTTCTAAAATACCTAAGGACATAGCGCCTATAATTGCGCCCTTTGTGCTGCCGATCCCTCCCAGAACGGTCGCCATCCAAGCCTTCATTGTGCCATAGGCAAAGCCTATGCCCATATAGATAAAGCCGTAGTAGCTGCAGAACAGGATGCCGCCGATGGCACCGACTGCCCCGCCGAGTGCATATACCAAGGCAATATTTCTATTCACATCAATACCCATCAGCTCTGAGGTTGGGAGGCTTTGGGATACGCCGATGATCGCCTGCCCCCACTTGGTTTTTTTGAGTAAAATGCTTACACAGACCATAACTGCAATAGCAATGGCCAGAATCCAAATCTGTAATATGCCGATGTATAAACCGCCGACCTGGAAGCTGCGGTCACCGCCCATATTAAGATCAAAGCGATATGTCTGCGGACCCCAAATCAGTTGAATCCCATTCCGCATGATATATGCAATGCCTACCGCCGAAATAGTCGGTGCAATGCGATTCGCACCTTTTATTCGCAACGGCCTGTAAGCAAAGCGTTCCACGATCAGATTGATTAGAACGGCAGACGCAATACCGGCAATCATTGCCACAAACACATTTCCCGCAGCCAGATAAACCGTATATGTAACAAAGCAGCCCACTGCATAAACATCGCCATGCGCAAAATTCAGCTGCTCCAAAATACCGTAGACGAAATTATAGCCCAGTGCAATCAGCGCATACACGCTGCCAACGCTTATTGCATTTATCAACACCTGAAAAAACAATTTTTTCTCCCCCTTTTTAAGTGACCATGCTCAGATTTGCTGTTCTCTTTTAAGCATCTTTTGCTTACTCCTGTTTCCTCGTCCCACATTTCGGGGCATGCTGCTTAACACATGAAATTATTTTTATGCGGTATTCATAAAACGCCTCCCCGTTTTATTTCTGTTCTCTTATTATCAATTAAAATTGATGTTCACTTTTTTCCACCTTTATAATAATTTTCCGCTTCTTTAAAATTCTTTCCATTTTCATTCCTCCAAGTATTCGCGGTTTTACTGTCTGTCGTCTTTATCACCAACTATCCTCATATTTATCCAGCAGAAAGCTCTTTCCGTCACGCCGCCGTGCTGTTTTTAGGTGATTCCAGCCGTTCCGTTTTTCCTGTTGGCTCTTTCTTTGTCTGCCCGGACAGCCTTTTACTAACGTCCAGCACTTCAGCTTTCTCCGGATACGACTTTTCCTGCTTCATTATCCCGGCGAAGACGTTCCTAATCTGGCATTCTTCCCGCGGGCTTGGTCCCCTGCGTCTGCTTCAAGGCCATTTCCTATACCGCTATGATCCCTTCGCCGTTTCCAGATCGGCAGATTCCGGAACCAAATCCAACCACCATGAAGATTGTGCAATTAAATAATTTTTTTGCAATCGTTTGCAGACTTTTAATGGCGAATTGATTCTATACAAAATGTGTTCGCGGTGTTCTTTACTACATAATAACTATTATTATACGAGTTGTCAAGCATAATATATAACAATTTTATAGATTATATGTTTTTTGGAAAAGTGATTGCTAATCATTATTTTAGGTGTATAATGATAACGTTGTCATATAGGAATAAATAAAAAAGCAATTGGTTCAAGCCTTAAAACAAAATGCAGAAGTCCCGCCGTCAATGGTCTATATGGGAAAATAGGCAAAGCCTTCTTTGATGAATCCACTTTCAGATTATCGTTCATTTGAATCACCCCCTATATTAATTTTGAATAAGAAAGAAGGCACCATAGGGCAATCCCTACAGCGCCTTTGTTGTTGGTGTTATTATAGAGCACCCAGAGTCCAATGTCAATATAATAAAAAAATAAAATTTGCAATATTTTTTACTTGATTATTCATAATTTCTTTATATTTTAAATGTTTAATTGATAATTTATAAAAATCTGCAGATTTTATAACCGATCATGCAAAATTTGGCGTGACATTCCAAATCAAATAACAGGATAGGTGAAATAATATGACTGAAAAAGAAAAAGCAGCCGCAGGACTGTTGTATGATGCAAATTACGATAAAGAATTAATTTCTGAACGAAATAAAGCAAGACAGATTCTCTTAGAATACAACCGTTTAAATCCCTCAGACTACGCTATGAGAAAAGAACTTATAAAAAGGCTTTTGGGAACAATCGGAGAAAGATTTTGTATTGAGCAGCCTTTTTATTGTGACTACGGATACAATATTCATATTGGCGAAAACTTTTTCTCCAACGTGAATTGTGTCATTTTGGACGGTGCAAAAGTCTCCATTGGAGATAACGTATTTCTCGCGCCCAATGTGGGCATTTACACCGCCGGTCACCCTTTAGACGTGCCGCAGCGCAATATTGGGCTTGAATATGCATTTCCTGTTAACATCGGAAGCAATGTATGGGTTGGCGCTGGTACCTCGATCCTACCCGGGGCGACCATTGGAAACAACACAGTCCTTGGCGCAGGAAGCGTGGTAGTTAAAAGCATTCCATCCAATGTGCTGGCCGCAGGAAATCCTTGCAAAGTTATCCGGGAGATCACTGAGAGTGACAAAGAAAAATACGAAAAATAGATCAGGGCGGCGTTCATGCTCTTAAAAAAACATTGTCCTGTAATTATAATCACCCGATGGTATTTTTGCCGGTAGATAAAAACTGGTTTAGCCTATGACTTACAGCTTTTTTAAATAGCCTTTCTAGTTCGTCAATTTCCTTTTGTTGTTCTGTATCAGCCGGTCATGATTTATTTGGACGGCATACCGTACAACCTTCGCCACGTCAAAACTAAACCAGGGATTCTTTTGCTCATTAAGAAGGTTTTTGTTATACTCATCGCTAAAGCTTTTTCTGAACGCCCCGGCATAGCCGGGGGTTTTCATATGACAAAAAACTGACGTCGCTCGAAAAACGACGTCAGTCCGTGTGATTTGAAGATATTCTACGTCCGGCGACCTTTTGCTCTGTCCAGCTACCTTGGGGCCGTGCACACTTCGGCGGGAGATCTTTTCCGCATCTTTAAAATTTTCGCGGAGAAACCCTTCCGTTTTCCTCAGTGAACATACTGCTTATAGTCTTCCGATGTACACATATTGCCTGTTATTTTGACCGCCGCGTACTTCTGGCCGGCCTGCTTATAGTCAGGGTAAATTTCTTCAGGGGATTTCCCGTCGCGCAGGATTCCCACCATCCCGTCAACAATTACTTTTGCAAAATTCATCGCATCATAATAGCACACCGCCCGCCAGGCTTTCCCTGTGCCGTTTGCCCACTCCTTGACCGCCAGCTCGCCGCCCGCGGATACGAGGATCGTACGATCCTCGACGCCCGCCGCTTCTACCGCACGGCATGCGCCCATGGCGTAGTTGTCAACCGCACCCATGATGACCCAGTATTCGATATCCGGATGAGAAGAAATGACGGTGGATACCTGCTTATAGGAAGCTTCCGTATTATCATTGCTCGTTGCTTCCGCCGCACAATCCGCCATAAAGATATTGCTTTTAGGGAGCCCCGGAAACGCTTTGACAAACGCTTCGCGGAAACCGTCCGTCCGCAGCACGTCGGGCCGGTATTTGCTGTTCGTGTTTGAAATAAGGCCCACCTTCGACAAATCAGAGAAATCAGCGCCGCAGCTCTTGTAATTCTGGCTTACCCAGTCCGCGCACCTGACTCCCACGTTATAGGAATCAAGCTCGACGTAAGGCGCAATGTTGCTTCCGCCGCCATCCTGAAGCTTCATACTCTCGCCGATCACGGGGATCTTTGCTGCGTTCAGTTTCTCAACCGCCGCAGGCGCACTGTTCTCATCAACCACAAACAGGATTGCACCGTCGATTTTCTGTTCGATTGCCGTGTCGATCTGCGAAAGCTGCGCATTGATATCACGATTTGCATCCGCGGACAGCAGCTCGAAATTCTCTTCTTCCCCAAGCTTTTTAAGCGCGGCTTCCACCTGCTGTATCCATTCCACCGTCATGGAAGTGGCAAAATACTCAAGGGTCAGCTTCTTTTCCCCGACGGATCCGCCCGATATTTCTGGGGGAGCCTGGCTCCCGGAGACCGTTCCAGCATCCGTACAGCCGCCAAGCGTTATGCACAGCACCATTGCAATTGCCAACAGGACTCTCACCGGTTTCTTCATACTTTCGCTCCTCCTTTTATTTCACGGTAGATTGATGGGCCATAGGGCTTGGAAACCGGAATAACTTTCCATTTTCTGTCAAACAGCCAGTTTTTTTCTGCGAACATAATCAAAAATCAGCGCCGCAATCAGCAGCAGTCCCTTCGCGACCATCTGCCAGAAAGACGAAACATTGAGCACAGTTAATCCGTTGCCAAAGCATTCAATAATCAGAAGGCCGATAAAGCACCCCAATAGATTCCCTTTGCCACCGCTGAACGCCACACCGCCCAGGATTGCGGCCGTGATTGCGTCAAATTCCGACCCCGTTGCGCTGGCCGGCTGCCCCGAATGCATTTTCGCCGTCATCAATACGCCCGCCACGGCGGCAATCATGGCGCTCATCACGTACAGGATCGTGCTGATTCTTTTGGGATTTAAGCCGGCAAGGTGTGCCGCGGTCTGATTTCCTCCAATCATGTACACGCTGCGGCCGAACACCGTTTTCGAGAGAATGAACCCATATACGAAAAACAGTACGATCATCAGCAGTGCCGGAAAGGAAATACCCAACAGCTTCATCGAGCCTATCATCACAAACGTCTTCTCGTTTATCGGGATGGATTTGCCATTACAGATCAGGAATCCGACCCCCTGGCATACCTGCGCAATTGCCAGCGTGGCAATGAAAGGCTGCAGTCCAAAGATATTGACAAGCCCCGCGTTTGCGAAGCCCACGAGAGGACTGACCGCAATGACGACCAGAATTGCAAATCCCCATGGCATTCCGCTATTGATCAAAATGGCCGTCCACACGCCGAACAGCGCCGCCGTATGCGCACTCGAGAGGTCGATATGTCCCGCGATAATCAGATATGTCTCCCCGATGGCAAGCAGTCCGACCGTCGATGCGCCCAACAGAATATTGGTTATATTCGTATAGGAAAAATAGTTTTTATTCGTGATCGAAAAAAATGCGATGACGACCGCCAGTACAAGCAACAGCATGACGGCATTCGATTGAAAAACCATCGCACCGGCTGCTCTATTCGATCTTGTTTGTTCTCCGTTTCTCACTTTTATCCCTCCAACGCTGCAACATTTGTACCTTACGGAAACTGTCTTGATTCTATTCCTGCATCGCCAATTGAAGGACCCGCTCTTCCGAAAACTCCCTTTTCGTCAATTCTCCTCTCACCCTTCCGCTGTTCATGACGATGACATCATCGCATATGTTCAGGATCTCGGGCAGCTCCGAGGAGATGAAGATGACGCCCATTCCGCATTTGGCAAGATCGCATATCATTTGATAAATTTCTGCCTTTGCGCCGACGTCAATGCCCTTGGTAGGCTCATCCAGGATCAAAATTTTCAGATTCGCGAGCAGCCAGCGCCCAAGGATCACTTTCTGCTGATTCCCGCCGGAAAGCTCAACAACCGCTTTTTCGATGGAATGCGTCTTGATTCCGTAGGTTTGAACCGCCTGTTCGGAAACGGTTCTTTCCTTATCGGCATCGATCACACCCTTATTTGTAAGCGTGCGCAGGATCGGGATCGTCAGATTGTCTTTGACCGATCTTGTCAGAACCAGCCCCTGCTCCTTCCGGTCTTCAGGGCACAGGCCGATTCCCGCTCTGATTGCGTCGCGCGGACACCGGATCCTGCGCTTTTGCCCCTTCACATACACTTCGCCGGAAAAAAGCCGGTCCGCCCCGAAGATCGCGCGCATCGTTTCCGAGCGCCCGGCCCCCACAAGGCCCGCAAAGCCCAGCACCTGCCCTTTGTGCAGACGAAAGCTCACATCATGGATATGATCGTTCGTAAGCTCCTTTGCCTCCAGCACGATGTCTCCGATTTGGTCATTGCGGCTGAGTCCGTTGTAAATATCCCCGATATCGCGGCCGACCATCATGGAAACAAGCCGTTGTTCCGTCGCCTCCTTTGTCGCCACTTCCGCCACAAAGCAGCCGTCCTTCAGAATCACAATCTTATCCGAAATCTGGAAAAGCTCTTTCAGCCTGTGCGATACATACAGAATGACTTTTCCTTCTTCACGCAGCCGTTCGATCAGGCCGAACAACACATTGATTTCCTCGTCCGAAAGGCTCGCCGTCGGTTCGTCAAACGCAATGATCTTGCTGTTGCGCCGGTAGGCTTTCATGATCTCCACCATCTGCTGATGTGCCACGGAAAGCCGGTTCACTTTTGTCTGGGGTAAAAAAGGCAGCCGGAACAAGTCTATGATCTTCTTCATTTCGGCGTGGGATTTCTGAAAATCCACGATTCCCAGACCGCTTTTGTAAAGGTCCTCCATAAATACATTTTCCGTTACGGAAAGCTCGCCCACCAGCTGCCTTTCCTGGTAGATGATGCTTACGCCGGAGCGGATCGCCTCGGTCGGCGAGGCAAACGCGGCCTCCTTGCCATTAATAAAGTACTTTCCCGAATCCGCGCGAAGGGTACCGCTCAGTATCTTCAGCAGCGTGCTTTTTCCCGCTCCGTTTTCGCCCAACAGTGCGCAGACCTCTCCGCCGCTGGCTTGGAAACTGATGTCTTTCAGTGCCTGAACACCCGAAAATCTTTTGCTGATATGTTCAAAAGCAATCGAATTTTCCATGGAATTTCCCACCTTTCAGGAAAATAGAGTTTTCCTGCTTCCGGACCTTGATGAAAGTCTGTGCATTCGATTCCATGATGTACTGCCTGATCTGTAAATGGCATCGTCCGGTCAGTACCGATTTCCTGCGTTTTCCAGTGATCCCGGTCCCGCTCATATGCCGGTCTACACAAGAAATCCTTTCAGTACGATATTTTTGACCTTTGTCAGTTCTTCCAGCGTCGTAAAACCTTCATTTCCGATCCCGCTCATCTTCTGCCCGCCGAACGGCTGCATCTGGTTCCTGTATACCGAGGACCCGTTCACCACCACGCCTCCGGACTGCACTCTCTGCGCCACGTACATTCCCAGCTTCCAGTCGTTTGTCATGACGCAGCCCGAAAGTCCGAAGGAACTTGCGTTTGCGATCTCTACAGCCTCATCCACCGTGTCAAATCCGATGATTGGCCACACGGGTCCGAAAATCTCCATGTCCCTGGCCACATCCATGTCTTTGGTCACATTCGTCAGCACGGTCGGTTCAAAGAATGCGCCGCTACGCACGCCTCCGCATTCGAGATTCGCTCCCTGCTCGATCGTGTGCCTGACCTGCTCCTCGACCTGTTTGGCAGCTTCCACACTGATCAAGCTTCCGATTTTTTCATTTGCGGTGTTCGTTCGGTCGACATTGCTGAAATACTGCTCCATCGTCTGCTCAAAATCATCGTCAAATCCGCATTCGATCCGACGTACATTTTCAAGCAGCTTTTCCGTAAATTCCTCGCGGATGCTGTTCTGTACGAGAAAGCGCTTCGAAGCGATGCAGATCTGTCCGGTGTTCCCTTTCCGGGAGCCGCATGCCTGTTTTGCGACCTTGCCGACATCCACATCGTCAAGCACGATAAACGGATCGTTCCCACCGAGCTCCAGCGTATACGGCGCCAGCCGTTTTGCCATAATCCCGGCAATGCCAACGCCCACCTCCGTGCTGCCGGTCATGCTCACCGCGTCAACACCCGGATTCTGAACGAGCCAGTTGCCCACCTTCGAACCGCTCCCCGTGACGATCTGCACCGTATTTCCCGGGACGCCCGCTTCCAGCAGGAGCTCCGTAATCATAATATCCGTAAGCGGATTATCCGTCGGCGGTTTGACGATAACGGAATTGCCCGCTGCAAGCGCCGGAGCCACTTTAAAGGAATACAGCAGCATCGGCGCGTTGAAAGGTACGATCGCCGCGACCGTGCCGAGCGGCTCATGCAGGACCATGATCAGATCCTGCGCCGTTTTTCCGTCGTGGCCGAGCTCCGTGCCCGGTACCAGCAGCTTGCCGTCCATGCGTTTCGCGGATTCCATATAACCTGAAAACAGTGTGGGCGTCTGATTGAACTCAAAAATTGTCGTGCCGACATGCTTGCCGCATTCCCGTGTGCAGACAGAGATGATCTCGCGTTTGTGCTCTTCCAAAAGCCTCAGAAACTGATGGATGATTTTTTCTCTCTGCAAAAGAGGGATTGCCGCCCACTCTTTCTGACCTTTTTTTGAATTTTCTACCGCTTCGTCGACATCCTCCCTGGTCGCCATAGGAATTGTATCCAAAAATGCACCTGTCGCCGGATTGATGACATCGATTGTCCTTTTGTCCCGGGAATCTACCTTTTTCCCGCCAATCAGCATCTTCATAATCGCATTCTCCTTTCATTGAGATGGATTTCCCTGCGTGGTTTCAACGCTCTCTTTTCGAATACTCGTTCGTAAGCCGGATCAGATATTCAAAGTCCTTCATTCTGGTCACTCTGGGGTAGCTGCATGCCGCATTGGGCGTCGCATCCTTATTGTTGAAAATCGGATGCTTCAGCATCAGCTGTAATACTTCGCCATCGTTGTAACCCCAATCCTCAAAGCTCTTATCCCCGGCAATATGTAAATCGCGATTCAGTTCGGCCACCCAGTCGACCAGCATCTGCACATCGAAATCTTCTTCGGAGATATTTTTTTTCGTAATCGCGTTGTAAGCCCTTCTGTATTTTTCCCTGCAGCCAAGCCCGTTCCACTCGACGACCGCAGGCAGTACCATCCCGCACGCGTCCCCATGCGGCATATGGAACGGCTCTTCGGACATCGGGTGGGTGATCACGTGATCCTGTCCAATGCTGGCGATACCGAGCGAAAATCCCGCATACGTGCAACCCCGGCTCATCATGTCCGCCCATTTGTCAACGGCGGGGTTGGCCACAAACGGACGAATTGCTTCGCCGATCAGTTCCAACGCACGCAGGGAAAACATTTCCGTAAAATCGTTTGCATTCATATTTGTATAGGATTCCAGCGCGTGGGTAAATGCGTCCATGGCCGTCGCCGCCGCTATGGGAAAGGGAAGGCCCGCCAAAAAGTCCGGATCCATCAGCGCGTAGGCAGGCAGAATTGAATCGTGCATCAGTACTAGCTTAAATCCGTCCCGATCGCAGATAACGGCATTGCGGCACACTTCGCTGCCCGTCCCGGCCGTGGTGGGCACGGCGATAATCGGATACGTCTTATGGGGGATCGGCTTGCTCGGCGGCCATCCGCTGAAGTCCATGACATGCGCATCCGTGTCGCCGACGATCGCAACGCCCTTGGCCGTGTCTATCGTGCTTCCTCCGCCCACGGCGAGCAGCACATCCGCTTTGAATTCATGAGCGGCGGGAAGCGCTTCCGTTTCGATTGTAACCGCTTCCGGATTCGGACGTATATTCTTAAATAAAATATATTCAACATTCTCGGCGCTTTCCAGAAGATCCTCGACGGGCTTGATCACCCCCGCCTGATACAGGCCGGGATCGGCAATCAGCATGACTCTTTTCCATCCCTCCTTTTTCAGTATCTGAGGAAGTACGGATATGCAGCCCGAGCCCTGATACAATTTCTGCATAATGCCAAACTGGAGGTGGTTTTTTACTCTTGCCATGATCATTCTCTCCTTTTCCTTATTATTGGGTTTTCGTGGGATGGATGAAACTTAGCCTTGCGGAAACGCGATCGCTCCCAAAATACATATTTCCGTCAGAATCATTGTAAAAATAACACAAAAAAATCATAAATTTAATTGTTTTTTTATTATATTCATATTATCTGTTTTGACATTTCCATTGTCAATATCAATCGACAACTTGTCAAAGCAGACATGTTGACATTATTGTTGACAGTTTAAAGGAAATCTTTACGCGTCCTCCTTTTCTCCTATTGACAGGCCGGAGGGAGTTTGATAAAGTAGGAAACAGGATCGTTTGTATAAAAAATTCTATATACGGTCATGATTTTTTGTGCAATCAGTTTTGTTTTGCCTCAGGATAGCCGCATCTTTACGCTGTCAGGATGACGGAGCTGCCTCGTCTGCCGCGGAAAATGCCACTCATTTCTATTCCTAAGGAGCCGCTTATGTCGACTGTTCAATCCTATCAATCACACTTTAATCTGCTGATGAGCGCCTTTGGCATATCGGGGAAAGAACTCGCTGATCTCCTACATATCGACTCTTCCCTCGTGAGCAAATGGAAGAACAGCAAACGCAGTCTTAAAGAAAATTCCATGCATCTGAACAACATCGTGCAGCATTTCGTCTCGCTTGATTCCCTGTCGGGCTATAGCACCATTAAATCCCTGTTGGGCCAGGACTTCGAGAATTTGGATCTCAACTCCCCTGTGGAACTGTCTTTAGCCCTGAAGCGCTGGCTGCTCGAAAGCACGGATACGTCTGCGGACGACGCCGCGCTTTATAATTTCATGCACAACAGCAAGCATGGGAGAGAATGCCCCTGCCTTCAGTTTAGAGGAAACGAAGGAAAACGCGATGCCGTTCTAAGGCTGTTGAAAACGGCCGCTTTGCTGCAGCCCGGCCAGGAAATCTGGGGCCTGATGTGGGACACCCAGAACTGGTTCACCGAAAATGATGACTATCAGCAAATATGGGAACAGGCCAATCTGGAGTATCTGCAGCGGGGCAATACCATCAGGATCATCCATGCGAACGACCGGCAGTACAAGTCCCTTGCGGAATCCCTTCTGCGCTGGATCCCCCTCTATCTGACCGGACGGGTTACGCCCTACTACGCACCAAACGTCGACGGTTATGACGTTAAACACGTCGCGCTCCTCCTGAAAGACAAACTTCTCCTTTACGGCCTTTCCGTCGATGAGGCTTCCCCAGACGCCACCGTGCTGGCTTTCACCTCCCCGTCGATTCTGAACGAGGCCTACCGAATCCTGCAGAGAACCTTTCGCTATGCCTCGCCTATTTTTGAAAAATATTTTTTAAAGGATTATTACAAATATGCAAAATTCTTATCCAAAATGGTCAATCTGGATGAACAGCAATACGTACTGATGCGCTTTCCTTTTGTGAATGTCCTGTCCATGGAGGAAATTGAGGACATCCTGGACAGCAACGGAATAACGAGCGACACCAAGGAAGTCGCGCTCGGCGCCTACCGTTCCCTGAAAAGGGACGCAAAGAAGAACTCGGGCAATTTTTTTCGGTATCTTATCCCGCAAAAGCAAATCGAGAGCCTTCTCACCAAAAGAAAGATCATGCTGGATACTCCTTCTTTTTTTTCGGGCAAACCGCTTTACATTTCAAACGACGCCTTCCGGCGGCTGCTGAGAAAACTGTCCGATCTGCTCCCATCAGAGTCAACGTACGAAATGGCACTTCTGGAGGACGGTTATGTGGGGCCGCCTGCCACCTTGAATATGTTCGTGAAAAAGGATACCTGTATTTCCGTATTCAATTCCCCCGATCACTGCGACTCCCTGCTGTTCCACGACTCGTTTCTCCTTACCACCTGTGAATCGTCCGTCATTCTGTCGCTTTTTCGCTTCTGCGACAAACTCTGGTACAATACGCTTACGCAAAGACGGGACAGAAACTATGTTTCACGCCAGCTGCGCATCCTGACGGAAACCATATTTCCCGACGACAGTGCCCCGTCATGCGAGCATGAGGCCGGACAGCCAAGTGATTAGCGGAAGCGTCCCGACACTGGCAAGCGTTGTGAGAAAGACGGTGGTTGTCGCGTATTCCTGATCCGAGGAATAAAGCTGTGCGAGCATGGAGATCGTCGTCATGGCGGGCAGTCCAACCATGTACATGAGCATCATGCGCTCCCGCATGTCGAAAAACGAGCCGGAAGCCGCGAACACAATAAGCGGCAAAACGACCATTTTGATCCCCACGATCCCTAATATGCTCTTTTTCCGGAGCAGACTCTGTACAGGCATGAAAGACAGCATCCCTCCAATATAGATCAGAGCGAGCGGCGAGCTCATGCTGCCGATCGATGCGATAGGACCCATCAAAACGTCCGGCAAGCGGACGGCACAGCACACAAGCGCGACGCCCGCCAAAAGCGCCGCGCTTGTTGGACTTATCATGTTTTTCCAGACGTTCGGTTTGTCGGCCGCCCCCTTGTTGTGCCTGCTGCACAGATAAACGCCAAGCGTCCATAAAAGCGCCATGTCAATAACGGTATATACGGAGACCGCGACGGATGTCCCAGTCCCTCCGAACACAGCCGTCAGGAGGGGAATCCCGATAAATCCCATATCCCCGAAGGTAAACTCCGCAACGAAGACATTGTAAGTGGGCCCTTTTCTGCAAAGCAGTTTTCCCGCACCCGTTCCCACGACGAACAGCAACGCGTAGCACGCCAGAATCGCCATGGCAAAGCCCGCGTTTTCGGTATAATCCGCCACTGTCGTCCCGCTCCCCGCAACCACTTTCAGGATCAGGCACGGCAGCAGGATTTTGACGATCAGCTTCATGAGTCCTTCCAGTATCTCTCGGGTCAATATTCCGCCTTTTGCCGCGGCGAACCCCACCGACATAAGAAGAAAAAATTCCGCCACCTGATTAGCAACTATCCCGATCTCAGCCATACAAGCTCTCCTCCCCGCCCTTTGCCGGACTCTTGATACAAAAGGCGGACAAAAAATCTTCGCCCGCCTTTTTACAGCCTCATCCGTTTGTGTCAATGGGTTCCGTCCAGAACCGCTCCCTGATTTTTTAAGGTCTGCTGCAGCTCGGAAACATCCTGTTCGAGCATCCGTGGGGATACGCCGTGCTTGGCGCACAGCGCCGCAGCCGCGCCGGCCGCCTGGCCGGTGATCATCGTCTGCTGGACATAGCGCTGATAAGCGTCTCTGTCGGTCGAAATCATTTTGCCTGCGACCAGCAGATTCTCAACGCCGAGGGGAACGAGGCAGCGGTAGGGAATATCATGTGAACCCCCGTCCTTCGGTGCGCATTTGTTTGTCAAAACAATGGTATTGCCGTTTGCGGCATGATGGGCGCCCGCCTTGAAATGACTTTTGCCGATTACGTCACGGAATTTTCTTCCTTCCGCAACATCGTCGCGGGTAAGCTTGTAATCTCCCATAATGCGGCGGCCTTCGCGGATTCTCATCTCGGGGCAGATTCTGGTGATGTATGCGTTTTTAAAGCCGGGAACGTACTTTTTAAAGAATTTCCATGCAATCTGAATCTGCTTTCTGCATTCCGCTTCACCCTTGGAAAGACTCCATGCGTCCGTCGGCATGATGCCCGGCACCTGTGCCGAATGCTGGAAATGCGCCTGAATATGTCCTCCCTCACGCGGCGTGAGGAAGAATCCAACCCCCGCGTATTGATGCCATTCTCCCGTCTCCAGCCCGTGGTCGCGCAGTTTATAGAAGCCCATGATTTCCCCGAGCTGCGTCACGTCCGTAACGCTGCCATAGTATTTCTCGGCTTCCTTGCGGACTTCTTCGACCTCCTCCTTGGTCATCTCGGGAAGAGTCAGCTCAAAATAGGTGAACTGGTCCGGATTTGTGTGAATATACGCAAGAAGCTCTTTCCAGTCAACGCCGTCCGCCGTAAACGCGAGGCTCTGCGGCTGGATCTCCTCCTGAGAAACGATCTCATAGGGCGCACCCGCGCGGGACGCAATATCGCCTTCTCCCGTGCAGTCGACCACGATTTTTCCTTTGATCTCCCTGCGTCCGTCCGCATTTTCGACAACGATGCCCGTAACTCTGTTTTCCTCCCTCATCACATCCACAACCAGCGTGTGGAGCAGGAGGTTTACTTTGTTTTCTTCCATCATGTCGAAAATAACCAGATTGAACCAGTCCGGGTCGATATAAGAGAACGTATAACCCGCCCTCAGCCGGATCTCCGGTTTCAAATGGGGCAGGGCGTGCCCTTCTTCGAGCAGGCGGTGGTGAATCTCCTCAATAATGCCCGCGGCATCCTGCTCGCCGCACGGATTAAACAAGTGCGCGAACGCAAAGCCGGGAGGTCCGGAAACGCTCAGCTGGCCGCCCAACGCGCCCATCCGTTCGACGAGCAGCGTATTTGCGCCTGTCCTTGCCGCTGCGATTGCCGCCGCGACCCCCGACGTGCCGCCTCCGCAAATGATAACGTCATATTCCTCATGATAGTTCGGCATTTCAATACTCCCTCTTTTCTCTTTAATTAATGCGTTTTGAACTCGCTGATGCTCAGTGCGGCTTTTCCGTCCGGCAGCGCAACCGGCTCCACGCAGCCTTCACTGTGCAGCGCCCATGGAAGAATAACGCCGGAGTGCCCGCCTCTTCCGCCAATCACGACCACTTCGACATCTTTCGGGGAACGTGTAACCGGCATCGGGTGGCGGTTCGCAAAACTGGCCGGACGCACGGGTACCAGCCCCCGGTTGCGTACCATCGGCACCTCGTGGTAAGCATAGGTATGGATGTGCTCCTGAATCATTTCCTTTGTGAAGCCCGCCTTTTTCAGCATCTGACCGTGGTCCGGAGTCAGGCAGACGATCATCGGTCCCGGCATATACGCATTATTTGAGCCCAGCGTCGTGCAGCACGCCGTGATGGTGTCCAGAAGATCATAGCCGTCCAGACTGAGGAAGTCGATAATATCATGGATCGGTTCGGCCTTCAGCACATACACGGTGGTCGTCTTTGCATCACAGCGGTCTTCGTTAATCATGTTCCAGCATGCGAGTTCCGGTTCTTCCGCGAAACAGTATGTAAATTCCGCCTGGGAGGCGATGCAGTCCAGATCACAGATGCCGGGAACCGAACGGAAGATATTCATAACCACCAGGTTGACCGCACGGCCGATCGTCGCGTTCATCGGCCAGCCCGGTCCCTGACAGCCCTGCTTCCCGGAAATTCCGATCTCCTGCGCAATCGGCCCGGATACGATCAGCATATTGCCGCCCGGATGGGACGTCGTGACAGACTGGTTCAGATTATAATTCTTATTGTTCAGCGCCTTAAATGCCGCAATCAAAATCGGCATCGCCTGCGGGACGCAGCCTGCCATCACCGCCGCGATTGCAACATCCTTCACGGTAACGATTTTGCCGCTTGGGCCGCTAGGGTCACAGAGCTTAAAGGCTTCGTCGAACGGGCAGTACTCCAGCATCTTCTCATAACGCGCCTTTGTGGGCGGAATGATGGGCAAGCCGTCGCTGATATGCTCCCGGTTGAAAAATTCGTTGATCTCTTCCATGTAGCATCCGGGTTCCAGCAGCTGGTCTTCTTCCACCTCAATCTTATTGATGATCGGCAGCAGCCCGTCCTCCGCCGGAGGAATCAAATCCATTTTTGCGGGAATTTTCGCCAGTTCTTCGAGCTTTTCCCCGTTTTCCGTCAGAGAACCGAGGATATAGTCCCATTTCCGGTCGACCTGTTCCGCGATCTCCTCCACCGTGCTGGCCTGCATGACGTCTACGGAGCACATGCACAAGTTTCCGGCCCGGTAAAGCCCCACCCCTTCCGTGATTCCCGTTCCGGGAGGCGCCGTCATGTAGACGGTGGGGATCCCCTGCTTTTCCAGTTCTATGGCGATGACGGTCGTCGAGGATGACGTTCCCATATCCCCGAAGGCAACGATCGCCGCAGCCGGTTTTTCCTTCGAAAGCATCACGGCGTAATCCTCGAGCATCGCGGCATCTTTTCCGCGGACCGTTTCCGTATACTCTACCCAATTCGTAATGCCGAGCTCCGTAAAATGCTCTTTTATTCGGTCAAAGACCGTATAATAATTGCAGAAGCCCAGCTTGGTGTTGTTGTAGAATAGGATTTTCCCTTTTCCCAGTTCCTCGATTGTGGGACGGTGCGCCAGCTTGATCACAGTGCGTTTCTGAATACCTCTCGGGTCCAGCAATGGATGCAGTTTTACCATCTTCGTATCTCTCCTTCTCAATGATTTCATCTAAAAGACCTTACATCCGGCGTTCGGGTAAATCAGGCCGCGATGTGCAAGATACATCTCACATGGATGAATTCACCTCCGCGTATTAAAAAATATTTTGATGTGGCAAAAACAACCTTCGGCATACATGGAAATCCCTCTTGCCGTAAATCTGCAGTTTTAAGGTAGTTTGAATTAGATTCCCCTCTGCTTTGCGCCACCTTTATTATTGCAAATGTATAAATTACAGTCAATACATGATGATTATTTGTCAAGATTGCACGATTGACAATGCAATTGACTGTTTTTTTGACCAATTCGAAGCTGCCGCATAACATGCCGGTCAGTGATTCCTTTTTGCCGTTCCGTTCGTGAAAGCTTCGAGCAATGGAAATATTCGCAAGCGACGGCCTCCCTTCTAATTCTTTCATTCGCTGCAACGGAATCTGCGTCGATTCATTTACCGCCGACCACCGTACAGTCAATCATTTGGAATCCGGTAATGAGACAACGGCCTGAATTCATGTTCATTCTGTCCACTGTCCATTCAATGTCCATTATTAGATTGTATTCCAGCATTGGAATGTGGATAAAGACAAAAAAACCCGCATGGAAATCTGATTTTCTCAGCATCCATGCGGGTTTATTTTTTGTGAAGCATCGGGGACCCGGGCGTTGGCGTTGCAGATCACAGCCGGCTTGGACATCCGAACCGGATACTCTATATCATTTCTTACTCATGTAATACTTATTTTACGGAATCCGTGTTTCTGTGCCAGTTCATATAAATCCAGCATCGTTTCTTCCGTCGGGGAAGGAGCGTTTTCCAGACTTCCGCGCACACCAAAACGACGAAAACGGATCAGCTTTAGTTTTTGCAGAGCTGTTTTTTCCGCCAGTATTTCCGCCGCTCCGCGAATGACGGCTTCAGCGTCCACCCTGCCATTCAGGCAGACAATACGAATTTCTTCCAGGCGGTCCTTATCCGCGAGATAGCGGAGATTGCTTTTGACGATTTCATTGCTGCCGCCGGTCAGAGCGCTGAAAACCTGTGGCTCCCAGCTTTTGACGTCCAGCATGACGCCGTCGCACAGAGAGGTCAGCTCGGGATAAAGGCTGAAATCCACAGTGCCGTTGCTGTCGATCAGCGCAGTCAGCCCAACTTTTTTTACCTTCGTGAAAAGCTCCAGCAAAAATTCCGGGTAAAGCATGCACTCCCCTCCGGAAACCGTAATGCCCCGGATAAACGGAATATTCTTTTGTATGCGCAGAAAAACCTCCTGGGCGTCGAGCATATGAACACGCGGAGAAGCACAGTGCGGACAAACCTTGATGCAGCGGTCGCACGATACGCATTTCCGATCATCCCAGACTACCCGGCCGTCCTGTACGAAAAGAGCTTTCGCAGGGCAGCCGCCGACACAGATTCCGCAATTACAGCATATCTGCTGGGTTTCCGGATTATGACAGTAGGCACAGCGGATATTGCAGCCCTGTAAAAACACGGAAGTCCTGCTTCCCGGACCATCCACCAAACTAAAGGGAATGATTTTGTTGACCGGGGCCGAGGCCATTAAAACCGCACCTTTCTATCAGCAACATGGTTATTTCTGTAATTGTTTACCGCACCATGGGAGGTATCCTGCAAAACAGGCACTCCTTTGCTGAATTTCTCCATTTCACTGCGTTTGGCCAGATAGCCTGTGATCCGGATCAAGTCCCCGTCTTCGATATAGAAGCTTAAATATTTGTCGTCAATGCTGAATGCTCCCTTCACCAGATCCAGAATGGCCGCCGGATTGTTGCGGGCCGTGGTTTCCACCGGAAAGATGTCGGAGACTCCGGTGGGGAAAAAGCGGTGGAACCGGGCGCTGTGGCGGATATGGTCCATAATGTTGTCCGGTTCGTCGCCGACTACGATGCGCACGCCCGGAGTCACACCTTTTTGCGGCGCCAGTCCGGCCTGCGCGTGCAGAAGATAGCGGTCTCCGGTCAGCTTTGAGTATACGGCGGGAAACTCTTCTACAAACCCGTGTATTTTGCACATGATGCGATCGCCGAGATCATTTGCCTCCTCATCGCGGCCATAGCGGAAGCCGCCGTGATCTTTCAGCAGCGTATTGACGCATTCACACAATCCGGCCACACCGAACATACCGACAAAGCGGTCCGGGTCCACAAGGCCCTCTTTCACCAGGAAGGAAGTGTCAAAGAAATGGGACTCTTCCACCATAAAGCGAACGCGCTCATTCATATACTCTCCCAGCGCCTGCAAAGCTTCGGGCAAAAGTTCTTCCATAAACTGTTCCACTCCGGAAGCAAGGTCCGCCAACCTGGGCAGCACAACGCGGGACAGGCAGTATCCGCCTCCCCGCACCGGCAGGATGTTGAAGCAGCTGACAATTCCATAATCGCCGCTGTAGGTCTGCCTGTGGATACGGTGGTTGCAAAACGCCGGGCTGGCACAGGAAAGCGCGGTCAGAACAGCCTGTTCTCCGAAATCGTCGGGCGTAATATCCGGATCGTATTTCAAGGTAAAATTCGGTACGGCGTTTTGTAATTCTTTCTCTGCGTCCAGAATGAGCCGGCCTGCGCGAGTCGCTTCCGGGCCGAGGTTCGCATGACAGTAACCATTCGCGACCGTACGGTCGATAAAATTGAGGAAGCGTTTGATCTTTTTGGATGCCTCCTGATCGGAAACGCCCTCCAGAAACGGATCGATCAGCTTATCCAGATTGCCTACATACACCGGACGGCCTGTCACGGAGGGGATATGACCGTACAGGATGCAGAGGGAGGTCAGCAGATCGTCAAGATCCTCCGGCGGCTTCAGTCGAAGAAATTCACTGCCGTTTTGAACAAATTTCTGAAAATCGGCCAGAATGTAGCGCGGCCGGTAGGGGGCTTTCCCCTCGTTCATATCACACAGAGCGCCTTTTTCAAAATAGTACCGGAATTTATCCGAAACATGCAAAGGGTCCACGGAATTTTCCGCGGCCTGGGCAAGCTGCAGCAGCTTTTGATCGTAAGTGAGGTTTTGCGCTGTGATAATATCCATTACCTGATCCATTACGTACTCCTTCTCTCCATCTCAATTTCATTAAAATCCAAATGATTGTTTCCAGGGGGGCAGGAAAGATACTCTTTTTCCAGAAGCGTTTTCATCCTCTGATAACCTTCCCTGCGAACAGAAATCCCACGGCCCTCCATACAAACCAGACCCCATTTTTTCAACTGCTGAATCCCACGGATAACCGTTTTCAAGCTGGTATTGATTTCGTCGGCCATTTTCTGCCTTGTGGCACAAATGCGCACGGTCCCTTCCTTTGCGTCCCTCTCGTAGTACCGGCAGAGCAGAAACATCAGTCTTTCCGTTGCGCGCAAAGACAGAAAATTCCTTTCATTGCTGGACTGCTCCAGAAGGCGCCGCGTGACTGCGCGGGCCCTTTGAAACAGCACCTCCCCGTTGCCCTGGACCCATGCAAGATAGGTTTCCTGTCCGATGGTGATTATCCGGCAATCGCTTGTAGCGGTCAGCGTTCCCCGGTAAAAAGGATACCCGGCAATCAGTTCGAATTCCCCGAACAGCGAGGGGGCCGTAAATTCGGCGACTACGTAAATATTGCCCGAAGAATCCTGATTTGCCGTCTGTATACTTCCGTGCACAAGAACATATACAAAATCGGCCCGGTCGAGCGGGCTGGCAAGAATATCGCCCTTTTTCAGGTTCTGGACCGCACAGCGCTCCCTGAGAGGACCCGGCATGGAGGCAAACAGCTTAAGCAGTTTTTCCTTTACCGGTTCATCCAGAGAATGAAGATATTGCAGAATATCGGCCATGGGAAATCCTCCTGTTCAAAAATTAACTCTTTTGGCAAAATTGAGCAAGGTCATTTGTCCATTTTCCAAAATTTCTATATAAATTTTAAAAAACCGAACGCTTTGGTACACTTGTCCTTTCCGATAATTGCTGTCTGAACTATAATGAATTCATAAAACAATACAAAATACGGAAAGGATGATAGATTACGAAAAGGATCTTTTTAATTGTGCTTGACAGCTGCGGCATTGGAGGCGCGCCCGACGCCGCCGAATACGGGGATACCGGAAGCGACACGCTCGCGGCGGCCGCCCGGAGCCCCTATTTCAATATGCCCAACATGGGAAAACTGGGCCTGTTTAATATAAACGGAGTCTCCTGCCGCCCCGCGGAAAAGGCACCGCAGGGAGCTTTTGCCCGGATGGCTGAGCACTCAAAAGGCAAGGATACCACCATTGGCCACTGGGAGATTGCGGGAATCGATTCCCCCGCTCCGCTGCCGACTTATCCGAACGGATTCCCACAGGAGATTCTGGACGAATTTTCACGCCGCACCGGCCGCAAAGTATTGTGCAACAAGCCGTACTCGGGAACCGATGTCATCCGTGATTACGGACAGGAGCATGTGGAAACGGGCGCTCTGATTGTGTATACCTCCGCCGACAGCGTCTTCCAGATTGCCGCGCATGAGCAGATCGTTCCGCCGGAGGAGCTTTACCGCTGCTGCCGTGAAGCACGCGGGATTCTCAGAGGGGAGCATGCGGTCGGAAGAGTGATTGCCCGTCCCTTCACCGGGGAATCCCCGAATTTCGTGCGTACATCGAACCGTCATGATTTTTCACTCGAGCCGCCGGCCGACACCATGCTCGACCGGCTCTCCGCAGCAAAAAAGGACGTGATTGCCGTTGGAAAAATCAACGATATTTTCGCGGGACGGGGTATCACCGAATTTATGCGGACATCGGGAAACCGGCAGGGAATCGAAGAAACCATCCGGCTGACACACCGCGATTTTGACGGGCTTTGCTTTACAAATCTGGTTGATTTCGATATGCTGTACGGCCACAGGAACGACGTGGACGGCTACGCGAAGGCGCTGACGGAATTCGATCAAAAGCTTCCCGAAATTCTTGCCGGCCTGAAAGAGGACGATTTGGTAATGATCACCGCCGACCACGGATGCGACCCTTCGACGCCGTCAACGGACCACTCGCGGGAATGTACACCGTGGGTCATTGCGGGCCCCGGCGTAAAACCCGGCGCCAATCTGGGCACCTCGCCCACTTTCGGGGATATCGCCGCGACTGTTCTTGACTTTTTTGGTCTGGAACCTTCTGTGTACGGCAACTCCCGCCTTCAGGACCTTCTTCGGAACGCCCGGTAGAGCAGGAACCCAAAAGAGCCTCCCTTGGACATTGTCAAAGGGAGGCTCTTTATTTTCTGCTTTGTAACGGGGATTATGCCTTGGACTTCTCTTTTTTGATGAGGCTGCGCAGCGCCTCAACCGCAGTTTCAATCGCCGGAGCCGTCTCCCAGACACCGACTTCCCCGCTGTTTTGAAGAGCCTCACGCTCAAGATTGCGGCACAGCAAAAGCACGGTGGCACACCGGACACGCAGCGTGGACGCTACGATAAACAGGGTAGATGATTCCATTTCCGAGCCGAGCGCACCTGCTTTTTTCCAGGCCTCCCATTTCTGGTGAAGCTCGTAGCTGACAGGCATACGGTCGGGGTCGTGCTGACCGTAATAGGAGTCCTTGCATTCCACCACGCCAAGATGATGGCGCTTTCCGAGCCTTGCCGCCGCCTCGTCGAGTTCGCAAACCAGACCGTGATCGGCTATGGCCGGATATTCAATGGGAACATATTCGCGGCCGGTACCGTCTTTTCGGATTGCGCCGGTCGGAATAATCAGGTCCCCGGGCACCAGGCTGCTGTCGATCCCGCCGCAGGTGCCGACGCGGATAAACGTATCGGCGCCAAGCTGAACCAACTCTTCCATGGCGATCGAAGCGGAAGGCCCGCCGATTCCGGTCGAAGTGACACTGACCTTTTCGCCTTCCAGCGTCCCGGTATAGGTGACGTATTCCCGATATGTTTTGATATGTACGGCGTTGTCCAGATAAGCTGCGATTTTGGGTACGCGGCCGGGGTCCCCCGGAAGGATCACATATTTTCCGACGTCACCCACCGCACATTTCAAGTGATGAGTTAGCTGTTGTTCCATTTAAGCGTTTCTCCTTATTTCAGTGATTTCTATAGAATCAATCGGAACGTTTCCTAAGCAAAATCCGGAACGCCCAATTCAATTGCTTTATTTTTAAATTTGATTTACAGCATTTCCAGTTGATTATGCAACAAGTTTGTGTTTCTCCCCCGCCTTCGGCGGGGGAGAAACGTGTTTTGTCTCGCAAACTGAAATGGAATTGCTGTAGGTCGGAAATGTAACCGGTCAGACTGTTTTCAGGAAACCGTCTTTGCATTGACCGCTTTTAAAATCGCCTGTGATGTTTCCTCCATCGTGACAATATTCCCGCCTAAGTTAAGTGTTTTGCAAAGCCGGCTGACATAGGGCTGTTTCAGCATCGATTTTTCCAGCGCCTCAAAATTCCAGAATATTTCAGACGGCGCACCGCTGGTGACCACCTTTTTATTGGCCATAACAATGACACGATCAAAGTTATTCACCACAAATTCCATGTCGTGGGAGATTGTGATCAGTGTTTTTCCTTCTTTGTGCAAATGCTCCAGAATGGAAGAAAGGCGGAGATTTCCCGTCAGATCCTGCCCGGCGGTCGGTTCGTCAAAAATCATGACCTGCGTGTCCATTGCGATAATCGCGGCAATGGAGATGAATTTTCTGATGGAAAACGGAAGGTTAAACGGATTGACATCTCTGTATTGAGCCAGATTGGTGATTTCCAGCGCGTAATCGACCAGTTCTTTGGTTTCCTGCTCCGTTTTGTTCAGCACCTTCGTTCCAAAGGCGACTTCATCGTAAATGGTCGAATGGAAAATCTGATCGTCCGGGTTCTGAAACACATAGCCGACATTGCGGCTCATCTGGGCAATGGTATGATCTTTACTGTTCATATCGCCAATGATGACATCCCCCTTGGTGGGACGCAAAAGGCCGTTGAGCATTTTTACGGTTGTGGTTTTTCCGGCTCCGTTCTGGCCTATAATGGCAATGCATTCGCCTTTTTCGATCTCCATGCTGATATCGTCCACCGCCAGAAATCCACCGGGGTATTCAAAACTGACATGATCCAGCGTTATATAGGCCATTAGCTTTTCCCTCCCTTTGCAAGGTGGCTTTTGACGATGTCTACAGCCTGATGTTCCGTAATCGGTATATTCTTAATCGGCAGGCCGAGTTTTCTCAATTCATTGCCCAGAATGGACATTTGGGGAAGCTGAACATTTTTCTTCAGAAGAGAGATGTCCGACAGAATCTCCTGCTTCGGTCCCGCTTTTATCAATTCACTGTCTTTGAGAACAAGAATTTCGTCGGCGTATTCCGCAAGAAGGTCCACCTTATGCTCGACCAATAGAATGGTCTTATGTTCATTTTTCATTTCGCTGATGATTTTAAATACGCTTTCCGTTCCCTCCGGGTCCAGCTGGGAAGTAGGTTCGTCGATAACCAGAATATCCGGCTTCAGCACGATTGTGGAAGCCAGCGCCACCCGCTGCTGCTGGCCGCCCGAAAGCTCAAAGGGATTTTTCAGCGCAATAGCCGTAATATCCGTCAATTCCATGACATCTGTCACGCGCTGTTCGATCTCATCGGGATCGAAGCCAAAATTTTCAAGTCCAAAAGCCACTTCTTCAAAAACGGTGTCTTTTACCCCGCTGATCTGATTAAAAGGATTCTGGAACACATATCCGAATTTCAGGGCAAGCTCACCCGGGCCATACTCTGTGGTCGGCTTTCCGTCAACCAGGACCTCGCCTTCCAGCGTGCCCTTGTAAAAATCCGGTGCAAAACCGCGCACCAGCGAACAGAGCGTCGTCTTTCCCGACCCGTTTTCTCCGATTACGCCGTAAAACTTTCCCTCTTCAATTTTGAAGCTCATGTTTTTAATGGCAGGTTTCTCGGACAGAGGATATGTATACGTTACATTCTTGAATTCAACTACAGTACCCACAGCAATATCCTCCCTATCAATACAGCCGCCGTTACGATTACGGAAATCACAATCGCTTTGGCCTCATTCCCCGACTTTTTCAGTTCCAGCAGGCGCGTCTTTGGACATTTCGTATCAAAGCCCCTGCATTCAAGGGTCAATACGCGTTCTTCCGTATTCATGATGGAACTGACAACCAAAGGAACAATCATTGGAAAAAACGCTTTGCAGCGGACTATGATATTTCCTTCCGTCTCAATCCCGCGCGCCCTCTGCGCATTCATAATGGTTTTAGAGCTTTTTCCCAGAACTTCGATCATCTGAAAGGTCGAAAGAAAAACGAAGGAAGCCTTATAGCTCATTCCCATTTTTTCAAGGGCATAAGTCATTTCCTTGGTCTCAGTCGTCTGGAACAGCCACAGAAGGATGCCCGCGATGTTTAAAATGATGAAGCACAGAAAAATCGCATGCTGAAGCCCATCCTCATAAATACTGAGGAATCCGAAGCGGAACAGGACCGCGTCGCTGCGGATCAGCAGCGTCTGCACGATAAAGATAAAGGCGACAAAGATAAATATACTTTTGAAAAAGCCAAAAAACTTTTCCCATATGCCGCTGACAGCGAAAAGGACAGGGATCATCAGAAAAAGCGGAATAAGATACAACGCATAACCGTTTACCTTAACAGTCGAAAGAGCAGTTACGCATATGCAGTACAAAATGACGATCCAGCCTTTTGTTGTGGGATACAAGGCGGCTATCGGGTTTTCCTTAACAGCGCTAAGTTTTTCTCTGAACATATGTTGACTCCTTATAAAAGCAGATACCACCTTTTTCATCGTTCAGGGGGGAAAGATAGTATCTGCCTTTTAGTATCCGGTTTATGCGGTTTTTGAGGTGGAGTTTTTGACGTAGTTGTTGCCCAGACTGTATTTGATCAGGTTCCTTGCGGGAATGACTTTAATAATTAACCGGGTAACAACAATCGCGATGATTCGATCTATGCACGTAAACAACAGGCTCGTACCGATGACCGCCTTCCAGATATTGACGCCGGAAGCCATCAGGGTAGCGGCAAACAGGGAATCGGTGGAGCTGGTTACGCCGCCGTATACCAGAACGGCAATCGGTGCCGAAACAATGGTGGATACCAGGGAGGTCAGCACAATGGAGATCACGATCTTCCACCAGGTATCAAACATTTTTGCACGGGCCAGGAAGCCTGCGACAAGGCCCACCGAAATGCTTGTAAGTGCGAACGGAATGCCGCTCGGATTGGTAATGCCGTTCACAAGGCTGCCGATCAGCCCTGTCAAAGCGCCTACCCAGGGTCCGCAGAGCATGGAAACAAAGAATGTGCCGATCGTATCAAGGAAGAGCGGCAGGGACAGAGCGTGGTGGATCTGTGAGCCGACGAAGTTTACGGCCACGGCAATCGGCATTGTCAGCAGAGCCAGCGTGGAAAAATCTTCTTTTATGGAATGTTTTTTCTTTTCAATCATTTGGGGTTCCTCCTCATATTTGTTTACAATAAATGCACTATGTAGTTCTACCAAAAGTCGCAATCGTTCGGTTCTCAAAGCTTCCTACTGAACGAAATCAACAGCACCTCCTCAGAATTTTCTTGCTTACCCTTCCAGCCTCGAAAAAGGCCCGGTGAATCTCCTCCTATCTTCCTTCTGAAACCAATTTTTGCTTTATATAAAGAAAAATTTGCGCGATCGTTACAGCCTCTGGGTGCTCGCCCGCACCATCAGGACAGGTTCGCATTTCTCCAGGTCCGCGGCCGGATGCTTCTTTTCGATCAGTTCGATGAGCTCCTCTGCCGCGCGTTTTCCGATATCCTCAATCGGAATATGCACCGTGGTAAGCGGAACCTCCAAAACGTCGGAAATAAAGATGTCATCATATCCGACCACGGAAAGATCTTTCGGAATGGACAGCCCATAATTGCGGATCGCCTTGTAAATTCCAAGGGCGATCATATCGTTGAATGCGAAAATTGAGGTAACGCCTTTCCCAAGAAGATACGGCAGGCCCTCCTGTCCGCTTTCCAGCTTGTAGTTTCCCATGTATACCAGCGATGGATCGAAGGGGATTCCCGCTTCCTCCAGCGCTTTGCGATAGCCTTCCAGACGTTTGATGGAACTGATGTAATCCTTTGGGCCGGAAATAACGCCGATTTTGCGATGCCCATAGTCGATCAGATGACGGGTAGCAAGATATCCGCCGTAAACATGGTCACATATATCCGCGCAGGAAGTGGCCCCGTTAATGATGACGTCCATTGCGATTGCGGGAATACCCGAACGGATTACGGTCTGGAATCCGCTTTCCAGATTTTTCAGACTGGAAATCGAGGAATGAGGAAAGATGACACCGTCGATTCCCTGGTTCAAGAAAATATTCAGGTACTCCATGTCGTTTTCATTTTCCTGTGAGGAGCTTACCTGAACGACCTGATATCCTTTCACCTTCGCCTGCTTCACAATCCCGCTGATGACCTGAGCGGAGAAAATATTCACGGAATCGGAGACAACACCGATAATATGGGATTTCTTTGTAACAAGGCTTGCCGCAAAGTGATTCGGATAATAATTCATCTCTTTGGCAACAGCCATTACTTTTTCCCGTGTGACCTTGGAAACCCTTGATTCCCGATTGTTGAAAACCAGTGAAACAGTGGTGGTGGAAACACCTGCTTTTTTTGCAACATCCTTAATGGTCGCGCTCATGATTTTCGCCTCCGTATATCGAACTGTATCCCGGACCGAACATTCTTGCACAAAGCTGCCTGAATCTTCAGAAACGAGAATTTTAACCGATTTGTTAAAACGTTTTATCAACTTGCTATTCAGTATAACACAAATTTTAATTTAGTCAATACATGCAAAAAAAATAGTAATTAAAAATTATATTATTGACTTATACTAATATTCTTGATACAATTTCAAATAGAAAATACAAATGTTAAAATTCCGGAAAGAAGGTTTTTACAAATTGATAAAACGGTAAACTAAAAATCAAAACATATCGATGCTGTGATTACAAATCCCAATAAAGACAGTGAGGAAAACCTTTTGAAATCAAAGAAACCTATCAGACATCTCATTCTCTGCATCCTGACGATCAGCTTCGGCCTTTTCATTAACGGGATCGGACTCGCTTTTCTGTATTCCGTTGAGCTCGGCTCTTCCCCGATGGGAACCTTCGCGGATGGGCTGCACAATATACTGCATATCTCGCAGGGAAACGCGAACATCCTTGCCAACGCCGCTTTCCTGATCGTGCTCCTGATCCTGGCAAGAAAATACATCAGCGTGGGTACCGTTCTTTGTACCTTCACACTCGGCCTTTATGTAAATCTGGCCTCCGCCATCATCAGCCCGCTGAATCTGGGAGCTTTGCCCTTACCGGGGAAAATCGCGGTATCCGCCATAGGCACCGTTCTGATGGGGATCGGGCTGGGCATTTATGTCTCTGTAGAGTTCGGTCTGGGGCCTCTTGAAGCGATCGTGGATATTATTTATCGGCACACCAAATTAAAATACAAAACGGCGAAAATCATTTTTGATGCGCTTTTAGGGGTTCTCGGCGTTTTGTTCGGCGGAAAAATCGGCGTTGGCACCGTGATCTCCATTCTGTGCACCGGTATTGTTATGGATGCCGTAATCGGGAAAACCAAACCCTTTTTAACAAAAAAAGTGTCTTAGTATTTGATTTTTCAAGCCCTCCCCTTCGTTCTTTTTTGTCTTATTCCTTTATCCTATTCAGATATTTTCTATCTAAATAAAACCTCCTTACGGGCTTCCTGCACATTGCTGCTGCAAGAAGTTCATAAGGAGGTTTTATAGCATTATTCCCTGCACGCGATCATTGTAATTAGACGCGAGCATTCTAAGACGTGGGTACCATAAAGAAAGTTAGGTAGGTACGATAACGCGAAGCAATAAAGTGCAAACCACTCGTTATCCTTGTAAACTGTAATTGCTTTCATAGGAATCTCAAAGTGAAAAATATTATCCTGTCGTCAATCCATTCAGCCAATTTCGCAGTTGTTGAATCTCTGATTGTGATTTGTCCCGGAACAGGTCGTCGTCCCACAAAAACTGCCATTCGTCTAATAAAAACAACATTCTAGTCCGGATATCATCCGGGAAAGCAGCGGCATATTTGCCGCAATTATTTTCCCATACAAAATGCATATGTTCCATGAATGTCAGGTGTGCAAAATATACGGAACGCAATTGAGTTACGCTCTCATACCACTGGTACATCAAACTCTCACAAGAGTTAACTGTCTCGTTGAGAATGCGCACGAAACCTTCATAAGTTTTTGTATGATAAACAAGTATTGTAATCAGGAGGTTAGACGCATCGTTATAAAGTGACGACCCAAATTTCATGTTTTTAACGCACTTCTTCAGAAAAGTTAACCACGCCTCAGCCAGAGGGTACGCTTGCATATTCATTTCTTCCCAATCCAGTGGGCCGGCACATTTATCTATAAACGCCATACGTTTTTTGTCAACATCCTCAAAGGACAAACTTGACCCAAACACCGCCCAGCCTTTTGGCGGCAGCAGCTCCATCACTCTGGAGAACAAGGGGATGAACTGCTCATGAAATAGGATATATCGGTTTAGCAAATTTATAAACCGTTCGGGAATTTGGGTTAAAAGCCGGCATAACCCTTTGGCAATCGTATCGTTTTCCTCTGTTTCCTGACATTGATAATCGCGAAGCAATTGACGTAGGCATTCATAAAGTACTATGGGTTTATGAAAAAGCCCATTCTTAACCCAAGACAATTTGACGGACCGCTCTGTGCTGTAAAGTAAAAAAACGATCTCCAGCATCTTAGTTTTTTCCTCTATTACGTTCAAGAGCCTTTCACTGTCCTGGTTTGCAGCCTTTTGGCAAAGCTCTGACAGTTCTACGGAAGATTGAAATCCGCACCCCCTTTCCACGGCATCTATTGCGTTGTAAAAGTCTATGGGAGCATTGCAGGTTATCCCTTCGATCAGATCCCTGGAATATTTCTTGTCTGTATCACTACGGCATCTTAGAATATCTACCTCTATTTTTAAAGCTGCCAGTGAGTCCCACACATTATTCACGGCGTTTTCTCTCCTCTTCGCTGTTCCAAATCAGGCAGGATTCATCTTCAAGCATATTCCAAAGCTCTATAAAGGCATCTGCTATATAACCCGGATTGGAAACCACCTGAAGAATATGATGAGTATCACCCATATGATTGAGAGAAGTACCCAGTGACCACGCTTTTGGTTCCTCTTTGGGATGAATAACAACCAGAAACCGATCATGAAAAGAATATCCGAAATGATCGTGTTGAACTCGCCACTGGATATTGATCCCTATTTGGTTGCTCCTTGTCCTCAGTGTATCTCTTTGTGTTTTTTTCCAATCCTCCAGCCCCGAACTGCTCGAATCCTTTTTATATACCTTATTGGAGGTAATGGCTTTCAGCTTCAGGCCAAATAAGTCAGTGAAATACCAAGTCTCCAGCAAGTCATCAGCGGTGAGATAAGGATCCCAAAGATAAACCTCTTCTTTAGGCCCCGCGTTCATTAATACACGCAAATCCGCCAGGGCACGAACCCGATCGCTAGTCCCTTTCGCATATTGGATAAACTCCTTCCCATGCTCCAACTCCTCCATTCTCCGTTGATAATGCCGCTGATTCACAGCATTTTCCCACGGAAGCATCGGAGCACCAACCGAGATAAGTTCACCGGAATTAATTGTTATATGTTTCTCATAACCGTTTGGAAGTTGAATCGTCCGTACTGTATCTGGACTTCCGGCAATTGTAAAGATATTGCTAAGTTGGCGCATCATGGAGGTGGTTTGCTGCAGGACTGGAATATGATATGATGTATCAGTCAGCGTGATCGTGTAAGGTCCACCAGTGTCTTCAACAGACAAAGAAAGCTCATTTTTAAGCACTCCTTGAGCTGAAGCAAACCCCATTATAGCATGATCGTGCTCTGCGAACATTGTCAGACAATATCTGGATCTATCCGGAACCCGATTATCAAAGATAACTTTACATGTGACACTATTTTCATTTCCGCTTAATTGAACATGTGCAATCTGTTCTGGCAGTTGAAATATTACATTACCAATCCGATCAGAAATAGTAAAAAGATCCACAGGCAACAGTTCCCTGATTCGGAGGGCGGACCTTTTTATGTCTTTCTGTGGGATTCGTTCATAAATGTTCTTCTTCTCACAAAAATACTCTAGAGTCATACTTCCACCGCGGAAATTGTTTTTTAAAATACGGTTGAGTGGAAGAGTGAGAGTACTATCAGAAGGCACAAAGATAGACGGAACTGGTTTCAAATGATCAAGCTGGAGCGGACCGAGAGGCGTTTCTATATGTTCTGCACCGTCTTCGATTTGTTGGCAGATAGTTAAGGCGGTTTCTATAGAGATATGGTACTGAACAAGGGCAAGATTATGGTTATTTCCACAATGCTCGTTTTTACTTGTTAAAAAGACAGGTTCGACAGCAATATTTTCCCGAGATTCAAAAGTAAAAATAGTAAACAGATTAAAAGCAGTTTGACTATGGTTTAAAATGCAGCAGACAGTGACCTCACACGAATGATAAAATCCTAACACTCCAGGGCTCGTCCATGTACGCAATTGGTCAATTTGTTTCAAGTAACAACCCCCATCTAACACTTATAGAAAATTCCCATGCTTACGTCAGCCGCTTGTTATAGCCAACCCAAACTTTTCATTATTGCTAAACTACGGCACTTCAATTAGTGCCCCGATAAAGGCAACTGCTTGGTATTATCAAGTGGCTGTTTTTATTATATATCGGAATTTCCCATAAAACAACAAGGAAGGAGTAATATGGCTCGTTCCCCCTCTGATGACGAATAAATTTTATATAAGTCTTGCCACCGCAGGCAGCTTTTTTCATGCCCAAATAATTGATAGGAGGTAAAGAATATGTAGTTCTTCACTTCGGCGGTTAGCACATTGCAAATTCTTGTGGTCGCGCTGGACGAGGGACTTGCCGTGTGGGGTGTTATCAACCTTCTGGAAAGATTATGGCTGATAATCCAGGCGTGACAGTGTCTGTAAGGAAGCAACTACCGGATGCACTAATAACAGGATAGACAGCCAGCAGTCGGAAATGTATAATAATATGAGCGTTTCCATGCAACGCAAGGGATTCTTAAGAATAGAGGTCTATCTATGGAATTTAATGAAAAACTGCAACAGCTTAGAAAAGAAAAGTCAATGACGCAAGAACAACTCGCAGAAAAATTATTTGTGTCCAGAACTGCAATATCAAAATGGGAAAGCGGCAAAGGATATCCGAATATTGATTCGCTTAAAAGCATATCGAAACTTTTCTCTGTCTCTATCGATAATTTGTTGTCGGGTGAAGAATTGATTTCTCTTGCCGAAAGCGAAAACCTCGCGAATATAAATAAGATTTACAGCTTGATTTTTGGGATTTTAGATTTGATGGCATTGACCTTTCTATTCCTTCCCCTGTACGGATACCAGGAAGGCGAGTTTGTTCGCAAGGTAAACCTGTTTGCGCTTCAGGACATTTCCGCTATTACCCGTGCTATATTTTTTATCTTTCCTATCCTGATGGCTGCATTTGGTATTATTGAATTAGTTATACAGCATTATGATAATGATAAATGGCTGAATATCAGCAAAATTTGTTCCATATTTTTACAAGCGTTTATAATACTCGCACTGATTGCAACGCGCCATCCCTACGCTATAGCTCTTATGTTCGTCTTATTTATGATTAAGGTTGTACTTTTGATAAGGAGCAGCCGTAGTAAGTAAAATGGCTTAATTCCTTGAGATAAAACCTCTGACACGAAAAGTGTCGGAGGTTTTTTGCGTTGTGACGATTGGTTTCTTGAATATTTTCATGCTCGGCCACACAATGAGGCTGTGGCTTGCGCACAGTTACACAACAATAAAACAGAAAAGGAAGAAAGATACGATGAAAAATAAAAAGCACTTTATTTTTGCTGGAACACTGCTCCTGCTATTCCTTCTATTCACAGTAAGCGTTTTAACATTTGATGTTAGCCCCATAGGGCCAGAGAAATCCGTTGTTGCATTTGCTGCCTTAAATAGTTCCATGTTCAAATTACTTGGAGAAAACTTAATGTGGTATCATATCACAAACTGGCTCGGTGTTGTGGCTATCCTTGTTGCTTTGGGATTTGCAATATTAGGGTTGGTGCAACTAATTAAAAGAAAAAGTATCAAGCGCGTAGACAGCAGCATACTGGTGCTTGGGGTATTTTATATTGTGGTAATGGCTTCATATCTATTTTTTGAAATTTTCGTTGTTAATTACAGGCCGATTCTGTTAGGCAGCACATTAGAAGCGTCCTATCCGTCTTCCCATACGATGATTGTTCTATGTATCATGTCTACCGCAATGATGCAGTTCCATACACGGATTAAGAATAAACCCTTAAAAATTGCAGTCGAGGTCATATCCGCTGCTATAATTGCTGTAACAGTGATCGGGCGTTTTGTTTCAGGGGTGCATTGGTTCACCGATATTATAGGCGGTTTACTATTAGGCTCCGCACTTAATATGTTTTATTATGCAACGGTTAAGCAACTATCAAAAAATGAACAATCCTAAATTACGGATTGTTACCCACATATCGCGGCGTCTGGGCGCTTCGGGAGTACCCGGCAGGGTAGCTATTTATGGTGCACCTCTTGACATCCTGTGCTTATATGAGATAATATAAATCAAACGATTGATTGAATATGTACTGAGGTGCTTATGTCTGAACCGGATACAAAACTAAAAATCATACAGGCAGCCAAAAAACTGTTTGCACAAAACGGATTTGACGGTACGTCAACAAGGGACATTGTCTTTGCTGCAGGCGTAAACATCTCGCTGATTTCGTATTATTTTGGAAGCAAGGGAAATCTGTTTTTTGCACTGTTTGAAGGATTCCCGGCCCCCGCATATGACAGAATGCCAGAGAATTGTGACCAACTCCTGGAGGAACTGTCCGGTATCATTGCCGGAATTGTAATGTTGCGATTTGATGAACCGGATTTGGTCACTATTTTACAGCAGGAACTTTATCGGCAGAGTGCGAGATCGGAAAAGCTGGTGGAGCTTTTGGCCCCCACTTGGAACCGTATCCGTGCGCTTATTGAGTTGGGCAAGGCGCAAGGCCTTTTCCGGGTAGCGCACGTGGACACAGCATTATCCTTTGTCATGGCGGCAGCGTCTTTTCCGAGACAGCACTCTTTTTATCGGGGTTATCTGCGGGAAAGAGAAAATCCGCAGGACGTCGCCAGAGAAACCTTAACGTTTATTCTCAGAGGTTTGGGGTGCGTCGAGCAAGAATAAGGAGGCGAGTTAAAATGAAGTTGTTTTTTAAGGATCAGGCGTTTTCTTTTGAGCTGCTGCGGGCAGTTTCCTACAGCGGCTATCAGGGTGCGGAGTTGGGAGAATGTCTGGCGATTGCGGCAAATATCCGCGAGGGAGACTTTAACAGTTGGTTCGTCGAGTGGAACAAGGCCGCCGAGCGCCTGCACAAACTTGGCAAGTCCTGTCTGGAGAACGGCCGGGAGGTCAGTGGCCGGGAGGCTCTGCTGCGTGCGTCCAATTACTACAGAACGGCGGAGTTTTTTCTCTCCCCCGACGATCCTCGGCGGAAGGTGTCGTATCGGGGAAGCACCGACACCTTCCGAGAAGCCATGCGCCATATGGATTTCCACTGCGAAGCCGTGAAATTCCCCTATGAAGGGAGTTATCTGTCCGGCTATTTTTACCGCGCTTCCGGTGACGACGCCTCCGTCCCGAGGGCAACTCTGGTAATGCTTGGAGGCTTCGATTCCACTTGCGAGGAGCTTTATTTTGCCGGTGCGGCCGCTGCGATCAAGAGAGGATACCATTGCCTGATTTTCGACGGACCCGGCCAGGGCGAGACCTTGCGCATTCAGGAAAAGCCCACGCGCTTTGATTTTGAAGTGCCCGTGGGCGCGGCACTGGATTATCTGGAAACACGGCCCGAAGTCGATCAACGCCGCATCGCGCTGATGGGAATGAGTATGGGTGGATATTACGCGCCTCGGGCGGCGGCATTTGATAAAAGGATCTCCGCTTGCATCGCCTATGACGTCCTTTACGACGTATGGACGTCGATGCTGAATAAAAATCCCAAGCTGCGGATCGTCGAACGGCTTTCACCCGCAGCCGCTGAGTTTGTCATGGGTATGGCTATGAAAACCAACGCCTCTCTGCGCTGGATGGTTCAAAACGCTCTGTGGGTTTACGGACTGGAGCATCGGTATGAACTTCTGAAAGCCGTTCCCCAATATACCCTGCGGGAGGTGGCCGGCCAGATCAAATGCCCTATGCTTATCCTCGTTGGAGAGGCTGATCATTTTGTTTCCGCGGAACAAGTTGACGAGCTTGTAAAACGGCTGCACTGCCCTTCCACGGTGCGTATATTCACGAAAAGAGAGGGCGCGGAGGAACACTGTCAGGAAGGAAATCACGCGCTGCTGCATCAGGTCGTTTTTGATTGGTTGGATGAGCAACTGCCTTCCAAGCCCATATAAAAATCGATATGCGTAAATAAAACAGGGTGCCTGCTTATTGGGTTGCAGACACCCTGTTCTATTTGGAAGAGCTATTTTTCCTTATTTGTTATCAGCAATGCCGAACTAATCACTACAAACACGGAGCCAACATTATGCACCAGCGCCGCCGTTACGGGATTCAGCATTCCGACTGTCGATAAAATTACGGCAATTACGTTCCAGATCATCGCAACGGTAATATTGAAATTGATGCGCTTCATTGCCTTTTGGGCCATCCAGAAAAGGTAAGGAACCCGTTCAATATTATCACTGACAAGTACCGCGTCCGCGGCCTCCACGGCAATATCGCTGCCGACCCCGCCCATTGCGATCCCGGCATAGGCCGTTTTCAATGCGAGGGCATCGTTAATGCCGTCGCCGATCATGCAGATATTTTCCCCGCTGTTGCTGTATTCCTTGATCGCGTTCATTTTTTCTTCCGGCAGCATGTTGGGTTTTACGTCCTCAATTCCGACTTGTGAAGCAATGAATTTTGCGGTTGCCTCGTTATCTCCTGTCAGCAGGACGGGGCGTACCCCAAGGGATTTCAATTCCGCGATCATAGCCTTTGCGGTTTCCCGTAAAACGTCTGCCAGCGCGATAATGCCCGCAAAATGGCCGTCCACGCAGACATAAATAACGGTTGCTCCCTTTTGCAGATACCCGCCCGCCATCCGCAATGCCGAATCGGGAATATCAATCCCTTCCTGCTTTAGGTACTCCGCTTTCCCGGCCAGAATATTACGTCCGTCTGCTTTTGCGCCGACCCCCATGCCGGCTGCCAAAACAAATTCCTGTATCTCCTGCAGAGAGCCGCCCTGATTGAGATAATAGCTGAGAATCGCTTTCCCCAGAGGATGTTCGGAATGCTGTTCCGCCAGGGCGGCCAGCCTTAGCATTTCATCGGAACTGAGGGTGGAGTCGCAGCTTTCTACGCCGACCACTTCGGGTCTGCCGTGTGTGAGTGTTCCGGTTTTGTCAAAAGCCACGCGGTCGATTTTGGCGAAACGCTGCAGCGCATCGCCGGATCGGACAAGAATACCGAATTTCGTTGCGTTTCCGATGCCCGCCATCACTGCGGTCGGCGTTGCAAGGATAAACGCGCAGGGGCAGAATACAACCAGAACCGTGACAGCCCGGATCAGCTCACCTGTAAACAGCCATGTCAGCCCCGCCGCACCGAGAGCGACAACGACAAGCCATGTTGCCCAACGGTCCGCCAGCTTCACGATGGGCGCTTTGTTTACATCCGCATCTTCGGCAAGCTGAATCATCCGCTGGAGCGAGCTGTCGCCGCCGACCTTTGTGGCACGCATTTCAAAAGTGCCGAATTGGTTGATGGTCCCGCTTGTGACCTCATCGCCGACGGTTTTGTCAACAGGAATGGATTCGCCGGTCATGACGGACTGGTCGATAGATGTTTCGCCGGAAGTAACGATCCCGTCTACGGCAATCGTCTCGCCCGCAAAAACGACCAAAACGTCATCGACTTCCACATCGTCTGCGGGGATGATTTCCTCTTTGCCGTCCCTCTTGACCCTTGCCGTTTTCGGTGTCAGGTCTATGAGTTTTTCAATGCCCTTTCGTGCTTTTCGGGCGGTCACATCTTCAAGCAGCGTCCCAACCGCCATAATCATGGCGACCTCGCCCGCAGCGAAGTATTCACCAATGCCAATAGATGCAAGCAGTGCAATGGAAACCAGTACATCCGCTTTGATGTCATGTTCCGTAATTAAGGCGGTGACGGAGCCGACCACGATCGGGATGCCGCAAAGCAGGATGGCAACCCATGCAATATTGAACGGCAATACACTTTTCAGAGCTCCGGTCAGGCTCAATATCAGTGTGACCGCCGAAATAATCACAAAAAGAATGTTTCGCTTTTCTTCGCTGACGAACCATTCTTTGATTTTTTTCCACATAACGATATCTCCTTAAAACATGCTTGATTTTTTAGGAAAAAAGCGGTACTATCTATACAATACCGAACTATTTGTTCATTATTATTATACGATTCTACATGACACGCAACAAGAAACAGTTTCGATGAATTGTGCGGTATTGAACGATTTCAGGTATTTGTTCATTGGGAGGACGTTATGGACAGACGACAACAAAAAACAAGAGACGCGATTTTTGAGGCATTCAGCACACTGTTGTCCTCAAAAAGTTATACCAAGATTACCATACAGGAAATCATTGACGAAGCGAATGTCGGACGCAGCACGTTTTACTCCCATTTTGAGACAAAGGATGATTTGCTCAAGGAAATGTGTACCGATCTGTTCAGCCATGTTTTTTCCGAGAAACTAAATACGGAAAAAACTCATGACTTTTCGCTGGCCGGCGGCAATCCCGGCTCTATGATTACTCACATCCTGTATCATCTGAAGGATAATAAAAAGAATATTACAGGTATCCTCACTTCTGAAAGCGGCGAGCTTTTCCTGCACTTTTTCAAGCAGTATCTCAACGAGCTGATTATTCAGCATCTATTAATAGGCGTCGAACAAAAAAATAAAAACATACCGGAGGACTTTCTTGTGAACCACATTGCCGGCAGCTTTGTCGACATGGTGCAGTGGTGGCTTAAGAATAACATGAGACAATCCCCGGAGGAGTTGGCGAAATATTTTTTGTCCGTAATTATTCCGATCATTTAATAAAAGTAAAATCATAGAAAAAAAGCTGAGGCAAGAAATCTTGCCTCAGCTTTTGCTTATTTGGTTTCAAGGTCTTCTCTCCGTATTTGGTGGCTCGTATTCGTAATTGTTGGCGATTCCGTATTTTTTCATCTTTCTCCACAGTGTCGTGGTACTGATGCCCATCTCCCTGGCGACCGCTTTGTGGTTTCCGCCGCATTTTTTCAAAAGCTCTACGATGTCGGACACTTCCGGATATTTATACACGATAACGTGCTTTTCTCCGTTGGAAACTTTTATTTCAGGATATAATTCCTCCAGTAAACCTGTCACCATAGCCTGATCGATATTTTTTTTGTAAGTCGTAATAAAAAGTCTTTCACAAAAATTTTCCAGCTGAATCAGGTTTCCTTCCCATCCGTATTCCAGAATGACGGCCATCGCTTCGTCCGTCAGTGTGAGATGTGTGGAATATTTCTCCGTGAATTGCTTCAGATACTGTTTTACCATTTTTTCAATATCCTCTTTTCTTTCGCGGATCGGTGGAATATTCAGCGTAAGCGCATTGAGACTGTAATACAGGTCCTTTCTAAACGTCCCGTTTTTTACAAGCAGGCTAAGATCCCGATGTGTCCCCGCAATGATGCGGACATCATAACTCTTTTCACCGTTCAGATTGCCCGGCATGAGCCCCTGATAACATATTGTCCTGTAAAGCCCGTACTGACTGGCAAAATCCAGCCGTTCAATCTCGCCGATATAGACCGTGCCAAAATTGCATTTTTGAAGGATGCCGCTTGCGCCCCCCTCCCCGCCGTCAGAACCGGCAGTACTTCCGAAAAGATAACCGTATTGCTCTCTGTTGCCCATGGAACTGCAATTCACCATCAAAAACGGAAAATTCTTTCTTGCGCTGTGATTGTGGATGCACTGGGCAAAAAGCTCCTTTTCCGTTCCTTCTTCCCCATGAAGGAGGACAGGGTTCTTTGACAGCGCATATTTTTTTCCCAGCTCGATGCTTTGCCTCAATTGGGGCTCCAGTGTCCTTAAAGCGCCAAAATCAAGCTGTGCGATCCGTCCGGACAGATACATATTATGTATATTTTTATCCGTGAATTGCGAAACATTTTTGATTTTGCTGCAGGAAAGGATCGCGCCGGTAATTACCTGGTCGCACCGGATCGGCGCAACACAAAGAAGTAAAGGATTTCTTCGGATCCTGATCGAAGTGGAATAATTATCCCTTTCCCCCTTCAATATGCTTTCTATGGCATTGATGTCGATATCAGCAAGCTCATCGTCCAACTGCTTGCCGACGATTTCCGATTCCGATTTCCCCAGCAGTTCCTCCATGACACGGTTGACAATCAGGATGGTACGATAGCTGTCAATTTTGAGTATTCCGTTAAACGCAATGTCAAGCACGGTTTCAAACTGAGCCTGGCTGCTTTTTTCAATGTCGATCGCATAAGCCATTTTGGAAGCTATCTGCAGGGCGCCGCGCATGGAATCTTCCGTGGATTTCAGAAAAAGAGTCGGAATATGGTATTTTTCCACGCTCCGGATGACGTGATCGCCGCCCAGTATGATATCCGCGCCGTCTTTCACGGCATTCTCCACGGCTTGCTCCATTTCGTCAAAGCTATCGATGATATAGCAGTTCAGCTTGACGCCGAACAGCCTGTCGAAGCAGGAAATATCACTCATCATATTTTTCAGCGAGACGATCGCGATGCAGGGAATTTCCTTTTTAATGATTCTTTTGCTTTCCAAAACCAGAAGGCCTATCTCCTGAGCGGTCATTAAAATTTCCACGACCGGAATATTGGTATGAGTTTTAATCAGCTGTGCCTGCACGCCTCTGGCCACTATGATATTGGCTCCCTCTTCGATACACCTTCTGGCTTCGTCAACCGCGTCCACTGTTTCAATAATTCTGATAGTGTCAACATCAAACCGGTTTTCACGGATCACCTTTTCAGCCTGATCCTGCATATACTTTTTGGACAACAGCATCATTATCTTAGCCATGGAAAAATATCCTCCATCCCTTTTCATTCAACCGGCCGATTCCCACATTCCATTGAAACGCCCGAAGCCCCGCCTGGGAAGTCCGCAAGGACTCCCGGCCGCGAGGCTATTATAACATAAGCATGGTCAAAATTTCTGAGTTTTCTGCATTCAAATTCATTCTTTCATCAGGTGATTGGCGCCGGGTTAAAAATGCACAGATCATTGTGCAGCCCATAAACCTCGGCCCATGGCTTATAGGTTCCGCTGGCCGTATCAACAATCATCTGGAACAGCCGCGTCCCGACTTCGGGAATCGTGGCATTCCCGACCGCAATGTCCCCCGCCGAAAGATCGATCAGGTCTTTCCACATATCCTTAAGGTCGTTCCGGGAACAGACCTTGACAACCGGCGCCGCGGCGAGGCCATACGGAGTTCCCCGTCCCGTCATGAACACCTGAAGCGTGATGCCGGACGCAAGCTGACAGGGACCGCAGACAATATCGCTGGCCGGAGTAGCGGCGTAAATCATGCCGTGTTTTGTCGGGCGCTCCGCAGGGGACAGGACCTCCACGATCGGAGATTTCCCCGACTTTGCAATGGACCCCATTGCCTTTTCCACAATATTGGATAACCCGCCCTTTTTATTGCCGGGAGTGGGGTTCGCGGAACGGTCGACTCCTCCGTTTTCCAAATACCGGTCGTACCATTTCATCTCGTCGGCCAGCTTTTTCCCGACACTGTCGTCAATGCAGCGCTCCGCAATCAGGTGCACGCCGTCCCTTACCTCCGTCACCTCGGAAAACAGGACCGTCGCCCCCGCCTGGACCAGAAGGTCTGCTGCATATCCCGCGCTTGGATTTGCCGTCACGCCGGAAAACGCATCGCTGCCCCCGCACTGCATGCCGATGCACAGATCGGATAAAGGCAGCGTTTCTCTCTTTCGCGCGTTGAGTCGCTTAAGCTTTTGCTCGGCCATTTCCATAATGGAGTCCATCATGGCCTGAAATCCGGATTTATCCTGCAGCGCGATAACATTTTCCGGTTTGATGTCGCCGCTGTCCAAAAGCATTTCCACAGTCAGTTTCTCACAGCCCAGCGCGACCACCATCACTTCTCCCCCGAAGTTCGGATGCCTGACCAGATTGCGCAGCGCCCGTATCGGCACCCTGGCTTCCGGAGCATTGATTGCCACCCCGCAGCCATAGGCATGGTTGATCGGCACAATGCCGTCCACGTTCGGGTACTTTGGAAGAAGTTCCTCCCTCATCCTTTTAACGGCAACGTTAAGGACGCCGGTCACACACTGAACCGTTGTGCTTATGCCAAGGATATTGCGCGTACCCGCGTATCCGCCGTCGGGATTCCGATAGCCCTCAAAGGTTATCACCGGCGCTTGAGGCAGGTCGCTGACCAGATTGGTTCCAAACGCCATATCGTCCAGCTCCGGTAGAACGGGAAGCTGAAGCATATGCTCATTGATCCAATCCCCTTTTTTTATGCCGCTCAAAGCATATCCCAGCACTACGCCGTACCGGTGGATTTCTCCTCCTTCCGGGATATCGCACAGCGCTATTTTGTGTCCCTGAGGAATATTTTGATTGGCAAAAACGCCATCCGCCGCCTCCGTTCCCGCCGGAATTTCATGGATAGCAATGGCGACATTATCTCTGTCGTTGATTTTGATTACCCTTTTCTGAGACATAGCTCCTCCTTCCATTTCTATGCCGGATATACCGTAGAAAAGTCAGCAATTGCTCTTGCGGCACAACAAAGCCGCCGGGGATTCCGGTCAGATGGGAGGGACCGGAAACCGATAAACAGAGAATCCCCACGGCTCAAAAAAGGCTGCCGCAAAACCGGCCCGGCCCGGGCCGTCAAATGCATTCACCTTACCAGGCAGGGCTTTTTCGCATCGTATTTCCAGCCCGGGATCAGATATTGCATTCCCAGCGCATCGTCGCGCGCGCCAAGGCAATTTTCAAGGTAAACACGATGTGCTTTTTCCACCTGTTCCCTGTCGACTTCTATGCCAAGTCCGGGCTTAGCCGGAATTTCTATGCATCCGTCAACGATCTGGAACGGCTCCTTGGTAAGCCTTTCGATCCCCTCCTGCCAGATCCAATGGGTATCGATCGCATTGATCTTTCCGGGGGCCGCGGCGCCGCAATGGGCGACCATCGCAAGGGAAATATCGAAATGATTGTTGGAATGCGCTCCCCAGGTCAGGCCGAAATCGTTGCAAAGCTGGGCCACCCGGACAGAGCCCCGCATCGTCCAGAAATGGGGGTCCGCCAGCGGGATATCAACGGACTGAAGCACAACGGAATGGCTCACCTGCCTCCAGTCCGTAGCAATCATATTGGTCGCCGTCGGAAGACCCGTAGCGCGCCGGAACTCAGCCAGTATCTCACGTCCGGAATATACACCTTCCGCTCCGCACGGGTCCTCGCAATAGGTCAGGATACCGTGCATGTCTTTGCAAAGTTCGATTGCTTCTTTTAAACTCCAGGCCCCGTTGGGGTCAAGAGTGATCCTGGCTTCCGGAAAAGCCTGTTTCAGCGCACGGATGGCTTTGATTTCCTCTTTCCCTTCCAGCACGCCGCCTTTCAGTTTAAAATCCCGGAAACCATACTTTTTCTGAGTCGCCTTTGCAAGTTCGACTATGGATTCGGGAGTAAGCGCTTCTTCATGGCGGAGCCTGTACCAGCCGCAATTCGAATCCGGTTCGGAAGCGTATGCCAGATCCGTTTTTTTCCTGTCACCTATATAAAACAGATATCCCAGGAAAGGGACCTTATTTCTTACCATGCCATCCCCCAAAAGCGCGGCCACGGGTACCCCGAGAGATTTTCCCAAAAGGTCGAGCAGAGGCGCCTCGATCGCCGTGAGGACATGGATGCCCGTCCTCTGGTCAAAAGTCTGGTTTCCCCTTACGTCCGCCTCGTTTCTGCTTTCCAGCTTAGCCTTTACCTTCAGTAGCGTATTCTTATACTCTCCCAGATTCGTACCGATGACCAGCTCTTTTACCTCTTCCAGCGCATCGGTGATTTTCTTTCCGCCGGGGACTTCCCCCGCACCCGTCGCACCGCTGCTGTCCGTAAGAATAACGACGTTCCTTGTAAAATAAGGCGCGTGCGCTCCGCTCAGATTCAGTTCCATGGAATCTCTTCCCGCGACCGGAAATACTTCCATGTTTTCAATCGTTATTTTCATTCTCTTTTCCTCCCATATATTCTGTTAAATAAAACCATCATGAGCCCATACTATATCGCTTTTACATTTTTTGTAACGATCACGCTGCTGCCTGAATCCAGCACGTTCCGAATCGCCACCTGCCCCGCCCTCGCCGGCGCCTTGAGCTTGACCCTTTTGATTTCCTCCATGACGTCGAATATTTTATCCTTCGGAACCATTCTGTCCAGACGGACGCTGGCAAGCGGCAGTTCCCCGTTTTCCACAAGCACGGAAGAAGCAATGTTACGCTGCGGATCCGTCACCTCCTGCCGTACATACTCCTCGCCTTTCGGGCAGGAAGCCCCGTCTATCGAAATCACCTTTTCATCTTCGGTCTGCACCTTGATCTCACAGCCGTTTGGACAAAGGATGCACGTATATTCTCTTAACATGTCACGGCCACCTCCAAATCCGCCCGATCACTTAAGGCTTCTTTTCGCAGCGGCACCTGAATCATGCTTGCAGGCAATGCCTTTTTCATTTTCACTGTCTTTTTTACCTCTCCGTTCTGGGAAATTCTGATCTCGCAGTTTCTCATAGGCTTTTTCACCCGCAGGGAGAGGACAAAATCTTTTTTTCCGCTGATTTTCTGCGGGACCGTATAGACGATGTTGCCGTCCGTCCTGACATTCAGCCCGCATGCCTCCAGCGAATTGCACGAAACGTACCGTGCCGCCGCATCCGCCATTCTTTCCGCTTCCGTTGAAACAAAGTCAACCAGATCGTGTACCTGCAGCACGTTCCCTGCGGCAAAAATCCCTTTCACATTCGTCTGACCATTTTCATCGACCACCGCACCCTTGGTACGGCCGTCAAGATCGATCCCCGCCGCCAGAGACAATTCATTTTCAGGGATCAGCCCGACCGACAAAATCAAGGTATCGCAGGAATAGTCCTTTTCCGTTCCCGGAATTACCTTCCTTTGTTCGTCGACCCTCGCGACCGTAACGCCCTCCAGACGGGAGGTTCCTTTGATCTGCGTAATGGTATGGCTTAAACAGAGCGGAATTCCATAATCATTCAGGCACTGTTCGATATTTCTCGGCAAACCGCTGGGATAAGGCTGAATTTCGAATACCGCCTTTACCTTTGCTCCCTCCAGCGTCAGTCTTCGGGCCATGATCATCCCGATGTCCCCCGACCCCAGAATGACCACTTCTTTGCCGACCATTTTATTATTCAAATTGATATAGGACTGGGCGACGCCCGCCGTGTAGATGCCGGACGGTCTTGTTCCCGGAATGCTGATGGCTCCCCGTGTCCTCTCTCTGCATCCCATGGTCAGAACAACCGCTTTGGCCCGGTACTCAAGGATTCCCTTTGGAGATACCGCGCGCACCGTTTTATTACAGGTAATGTCAATCACGGTTGCATTGGTTATGTAAGGAATCCCAAGCTCTTCCACTTCATCAATAAAGCGCTGGGCATATTCCGGTCCGCTTAAGGTCTGTTGAAACCGGGTCAGTCCGAATCCGTCATGGATGCACTGGCGCAGGATTCCCCCCAAGCTCCTTTCACGCTCTATAATCAGGAGGTCCTTGATCCCTTTTTTATATAATTCGACCGCTGCGGCAAGCCCGGCGGGGCCACCTCCGATAATAATGACGTCTCTCTGCTGAACAGCCATTATTTTCTCACCTTCCCAGTAAACATATAAGAATTTTTGCGAGAATAAAGGATTTCCGTTTCTTTTTTCTGCTGCTCTTCTTCAATCATTTTTGTAATCCGCATCTCACAGTAGCCGCCCTGGCATCTTCCCATGGTCGCCCGCGTCCTGTTTTTTATACTCTCCACAGTACAGGCGCCCAAGGGATTGTGAATCGCTGCCAAAATCTCCGACCTGGTGACATTTTCACAGCGGCAGACGATTTCCCCGTAATTCGGGTCTTTTTTAATCAGCTCTTCTTTCTCCGCCAGGCTCATTCTGCTGAATTTGCGGACCGCTTTGCGGATCGGGTTAAAATTCGGGTTCGGCTTCAGTTCCTCTCTGGCCGCCATCAGGGCGACGGCTCTTCTGGCCAGCGGAAGCGCGCTCGTAAGCCCCGGGGACTCGATCCCAACCAGATTAACGGTATTCGGTGCCTCATCCCTGGCTTCGCATACAAAGTCAAGGACCTCCCCGGTTTCCGGATCGACCCGTTTTGCCCGGATCCCCGCAAAATTTCTGATAAAGTATTCGCGATTAACGTACCGGAACATTTTGCTTCCGTCTTCTAAAAGCCCTTCAATATGTTTACTGGTAACGCCGAAATCCTCGAAATCCTCCGTTATATAGGAATCCGGTCCGATCAGTACATTGCCGTCCACAGTGGGAACCGCATGGGTGGCGAATCCTCCGTTCTCATTCGGAGCCGGATAAACGGGCATATTGATAAAGGCCCCGGCTTTTTTATCCAGGACGATGTATTCTCCCTTGAACCCGCGGATGACATAGCCGCCGATTCCGAGCATGTTTGAAATGACCCCGCTGTATAATCCGGCGCAGTTCACGACCCATCTCGTTTTGAAAACGTCCCTCTCCGTTTTGACCGCATAGATTCCGTCCGTGCGTCCGATCCCTGTCACACACTGGTCAAAAAAGAAACTGACACCGTTTGCTTTTGCATTCTCGGCCAATGCGATGTTATAGGCGATCGGGTCCAAAATTCCGGAATTCGGAGAATACATCGCAAATTCTCCTCCGGCGCTGGGGTCCAGCTCCTGCAGCCTTTTTTTGTCGATGATCTCAAGCCCGACGGCCCCGTTCGCCTCTCCCCGCGCCTGAAACCGTTTCAGGCTGGCCATATCCTTTTCATTGAATCCGACCACCACTTTTCCACAACGGCGAAACGGAACGTCCAGTTCCCTGGCCACCCGGTCGAATTCCCGGTTTCCTTCCACACAGCACTGCGCTTTCAGAGAACCTGTTTTATAAGTAAATCCGCCATGCAGCACCCCGGAGTTTCTCCCCGAATTTCCACAGGCAACATCCATTTCCTTTTCCAGAACACCGATTTTCAACTGATATCTCGCCATTTCTCTGGCGACTGCGCTCCCCACGGCGCCGGCGCCAATAATCAGCACATCAAATTGCTGCGTCATATATCTTCATTCCTTCCTCCAAAAGCAATTCCCGCCGCGCCTTCCCCCAAAAATGGAGAAAAGAAGCCCCGGACGGGCGATACAGCACGGGTTCTATACCGTCAAATAAGGGGTCGTTAACCTCTCCTGTTCGTCGAACGCCAGTACCTCCGGTTTATCCAAAGCCTCCACGCCCTTAAACTCGTAATTCTTTACCCTTTCATAATATTCTTCCGAAAGCATGATCTCTGAAATATGAAGGCTGTTGGGAATTCTCACCATCCGGACACGATTTTTGTCCACCTTATTCAACGTGCGGATGCAGAGCGAAACTGCTTCTTTCTCTGTCGCCACCACCACTGGAATCATAGCGGACCGGAGCACCGTGCTGGTAATACAGTTCGGATACATTGCCTCCGGATCAATCTGCTCAAAAATTTCTTTGGTGATGCAGCTGGCCAGACCGACGCCCAGGGCGTTGCCATGAGATACCTCGCTCAGCCTTAAAAAACAGGTCCTCTGAACCTTTAGCCCTCCCGTCGCATAAGGAGTGGAAAATGTCCCTGTAATATTGGGGTCGGTCCCTGTCCCACTGTAATTCTTACCGATTTCGTCTACCACAAGGACATCGGCACTTCCGACCAGAATGGACGGCATATTGGAAAAAGCAAATTGTAAAAGCTCTGCTTCTCTTGTCAGGATATTTTCCGGGGCAATCGCTTCAATCAGGCAGGTTTCGTCATAGGCGTTTTCCACACAGGGAACCGCAAACAAAATCGGGGCCTTTTCCAGTACTACCTTCGCCATGGAGGGAATGTTTTGCGCAATCCGGTCCATTCCATCGCTGTGGACCTCTTCCGCTCCCTTCTGCTTGCCCAGCCCCACAGTCATCATCTTGCACGGCCCGCTCTCCACCGTTCCGCGAAAGGCATTATGCGGCTTGAGCCTGCAGGAAATGATAACACCGTCGGCACCATATGCATTTTTGTCCATGTAGACGGTCCTTCCGGTATCGGAGACTCCCAGCTTTACGACTTCCATGGAGGAACGGATCTCGCAGCCCATAGATTCCTCCGTGATTCCGAACCCGGCCAGCATATCCTTCTGACCCTGCGCATTCGCTCCGCCATGGCTCCCCATGGCGGGAACGATAAAAGGAACCGCTCCTTTCAATTTGACAAAATCGGCGATTGCCTTTGTAATGATATTCACATTGCGTATTCCCCGGCTGCCCGCCGTAATGGCGATCTGCATGCCGGGCCTGATTTTGGAACCGAACTCCGGCTTAGACAATTCGCGGCTGATCAGCGGCGGAATATCCCGGGGGTCAATCCGGTCTTTTGGGAACTCCTGCTTTGCATGAAACATTTTCGGTATCGGGACGGTCTTCAGCAGAGCGGAAACCGTCCCCCCTTTTACTATCTGCATTCTCTCGCTCCTCTCTTCCATTCATTACCGGCTATGAGCAAAACCCAAAGGATACAGGAATCATGGAATCGCAGCTTCAAATAATTGCAGCATGCCGGCGCTGTCAAAGGGCAAATCCTCGAAATCGGACAGCCTTTCCATGCGCTCCGGTTCCGATACAGCCGCCCACGCCGCCCTGGAGAGCCAAATTTCTTCCAGCGACCGGGTGCTGCGGATAACGGCCAGTTTCAGGTCCTGGGGCCGGATTTGTCCCGCCGCCTTGACGCAGGCCTGAAAAACCAGTTTATCCGTTGCGAGCGTCGGGGGGATGTTCGCAAGAAATGGCTTCATCCCCGTCAGGGAATTGATGATCGTATATTCCTCGTCGATTGCGTCGCGCAGTCTGCGGCTGATAAAATCCGCCATGCCGCATCCGCTGGCGTTTCCTCTGGAAAAGCCGGTCATGCGCAGCACTCCGAGCGCCTCCACATGAGGGCCGGTATTTGGCAGGCGGTTGATGGGCCTCCCCACAATCGCCGGGTCCATACCCGTCCCGGAAATCTCTTTTCCCTGTTCAAAGACTACCAGGGCATCGATTTTATCCAGATAAATGCGGGGAATCATCCCTATGGCGCGTTTCAGAATTTCCGGTTCCGTTTCCGGTATCTCTTCTTTCCGGGAAACATAGACATCCGCCAGCTGTTCATATCCGTTCTCAATAACGGATATTCCGCCGACGATTTTCAAATGCTTCAGCGCAGTCAGTCCGACACGCACCATATTCTCACCAAGAAAGGGCGTCCCAAGGCTGTGCGTCATGGCGCAGCCCTTGTGCTTGGCAAGGCCGATCGCCATCATTTTGATAAGGCCGCTTTGGTATTTTTCGCGAATAGAGGTATGGGTTTTAACACGGTTGAGCAGCAGAATCCCATCGGCTTCCACGGCATTTTTATCGATATATACCGGGAGCCCCAGCTCGGTTCTTGTCACCTCGACAACGTCCATGCAGGAAATGATCGGAGCGCCCACCGCCGCCTCTGTGATTCCCAGTTCCCGAAGCATCGCTTCCTGCCCTTCCGCCGTGCCGCCGCCATGGCTTCCCATAGCGGGCACGATAAAGGGGATTCCCCCCTTCTCTTTGACATAAGCCACGGCTGTGCGCATAATGCGCTGATATTCGGCGATGCCGCGGCTGCTCCCTGTTATGGCAATACGGTCGCCTTTTTGAATCGGCAGATTCTTCCCGCGCAATAACCCGAGCAGTTTTTCTTCCAGATTTTCCAACAGCGTCCGGTCAAACAGCTGCCGGACCTTCGCCATTTTGGGGATTTCGTAGCCTTCCAGCATTTCATTCAATTTCGCCAATGCATTTCTCTCCCTTTAATAGGCGGCGCGGACTGCAAACGATACATTATTTTTATTGGCGCGGTAGATCTGCATACTCTCCAGCGTACCGTCTGCTTCCAGCTTCTTCAGGCCGATCCTCACCGGTGATCCGGGAAGATCGGGCAGCAGATAGAGTCTGCCGTCTTTTTCCGTCGGTTTCACCTCTAAGCATTCTCCCATCGGGAGTGTCATCGGTTCGTGATTTTCCAGGGGCTCATTCTCGTTATACAGCGCGCCAAACGAGGCGTTCTGCCAGACGGTGCCTCCGGAAGAAAACATCAGCCCTTTTTCCCGGGCCAGGTCGCGGATTTTCAGCAGATCGCCCATTGCGCTCATGCGCCCCAGCAGCGGCATCAAATGGTCCACGCCCTTTTCGGCATAGGTCTCAAAGGCGAAATAATTCCGCATGGATTCTCCGAACCCGATTTTCATATCCGCCCGATCCCGAAATTCCCTGATAGCATTCATGTCGTGGGAATGCACCGGTTCTTCGAACCATGCGGGACGATAAGGACGGATCCTGTCGGCAAAACGCAAAGCATCGTCGACATTCCAAACCTGGTTGCCATCCACAGCGATTCGGATGTCCGGACCGACTGCCTTTCGCACCAATTCCACGCGCCGCACATCGCGGTCCATATTTTTTCCCCAGTCGCTTCCGACTTTGAATTTGATTGTTTTATTGCCTTCCTCAACATAACGGACCATATCCGCCACAAGATCATCGTCATCCGACAGCAGAGAGCCGCCGCCCTTATAAATCGCGGCCCAATCCTTTGCGGCACCCAAAAACCGGTGCAGCGGTTTTCCTTCCCGCTCAGCCAATATCTCAAGCATGATGCGGTCAAACTGGCCCAAATCGCAAATCTGGCCGCTTTGGAAACCGAAATTCCGGAATTTCCAATAAAGATAATCGTACCACTCGTTATAGGTGCGGGTCTCTCCGGTCAGTACCAGGGGAAGGACGTTGGAAAGCAAGCCGGACGAGCAGAAAGTACGCCCGCAATTGCCTTCCGTATCGTACACCTCGATCCACCCCTGAAGAGGAACAAAGCTGCCGAACCCGCCCGTGGCGTCGCGCCACGGTTTTTTCACCGGCACAGGGTTCAGATTGTAGTATACAGCCTTGGAAAAAGTCAGCTTCTGATCAAATTGAAAGTAATTTTTCATTTCCACAACCTTCTTTCGTATTTTATCGCGTACCATCGCTTTGCCCTATCGTGTCCATCTTTCCATAAGCGCGGAATATCCGGATTAGATATTTTTTCCTTGTGCTTTATGATGTAAGGCAATTATACTTACCGCAAAATCTTTCTAAAAAAATCCCGTCAAATGCAGCCTTTCGTCTCATTTTCCGGGATTTTTTAAATTTTTTTGATTAGTGAAGACCCATGGAAGCCAAAGCCACGGCGAAGAACGAATTCAGGAACGGGAACACGGCGCCCAGAATGAACTCATGGTAATAGCCGTTTTTAACCGTCAGTCTTGTGTAGTTCAGGCGATTGATGACCGAGCCGTTATACGGCATGGAATCGAGTCCGTAGCAGGAAATATTCACAATTCTATGTAGCTGATCCGCAGGGACCCCCATCTGGAGGAACTTATTTGCAAACGCATTCAGCGCGATGCCCTCGCCCCCGGAAGCGGAGGCCGTTACCCCTGCCACAATGTTGGTAGCCAGGCACAACTGGAACAGCGGAGATCCGGGCATTTTATCCAGATTTTCAACTACGTATTTAAATCCCGGAGTAAGCTCGACAATCGCTCCGAAGCCGACGACCGCAGACACATTCATAATCGATTTCATTGTGGAGGTACAGCCGTTTGTCAGCGTTTTGCCAATGTGCTTAAATTTGTTGTAATACAGCGCGAAGCATACGACGCAGCCCAATGTCAAAGATACAAAGGGCGTAATATTAAACACATTCATTGCAATCAGCAGAACAAGGGAAGGCGCCAATGCCTTGAGGAACTGGAGATTCGAGCAGTTTTTTTCAAGAATGGCGTTGTTTAAGGACCCCGCCTCTTTATCCATCAGCTCCCCGGTGACCTCAAAACCTTCGCCTCTCTTCTCGTTTCTGCCAAGCTGGAACCAGATATACCAAGCGCCGAAAGCGATGCAGGTCACCGCTGAGAGGATGCCGATCACCGGGGCTGCCTTCGGGTCGGTACCCAGGTATTTTATAGGAATCAGGTTCTGTATTGCCGGAGAGCCCGGAAGAATTGCCGTCCACATGGAGCCTCCGTACACAGCCACTGCGATGACAAAATGCCAGGGGATATCCAGCTTTTTAAATATCGAGTAGCAGATCGGCGCGATGGTAAAGATTACGACAAATCCGCTGACGCCGCCGAAGGAAAGAATCGCGGTGATCAGGGACAATCCCATCAGCACCCAGTACTTTCCTGTTTTTCCACTCATCTTTTCGGTCAGACTTGAGATTTTCACCGCGATGTCCTCCGCAGCACCGCAGTCACCCAGCATGGCGCCCAAAACGCACGCGGGTAAGAACAGCAAAAAATTGTCCGTTGCAAAACCGCCGAAGTCTTTCGCATAGGCTTCCCCCATGTTCTCGATGATCGGCAGCCCGGAAAACAGGAGTACGACGACCGCACTGACCGGGCCGATGATCATGATCGGGAAACCCTTGTAGACACCGACGATAAAAAGCGCCATAGCCAGCAAAATCCCCAGCAGGCTCAAAACACCCATATCCATAAAATTTCTCCTTATCAATACATTATTTCAAATTTCGCATAAGAAGCCGTTATGTTCTTTCTCACCCCAATTTCCATATTTCAAATAAATTTCTCTGTAAACTTAATGATAGTAAAAGTCGGGACAAAACATGCTGATTTGGAAAATAAAACAGCTGCTTGGCAACGGTCCCGGACAAGGGCGCTATTTTTTTGAATAGTATTCAAAAAGACCCGCTTCCTCTATTCTGCGTTTCATTTCTTCCCACGCCGGACCTTCCGAAGGCTCGCTCGGAAGAATGGGCTTTCCTACGTCGAGCCCCAGCATATTTGCCATATCTTTTGTCGCGGTAGGAAAGCTTACGGCATCCTGACAGATTCTTACCGGATTCAGCCTGAACTGATCCTCTCTGGCGCCTATGTAATCGCCCGCCATGAATTTGTCATAAATACCGCACACAAGTTCCGGAAAAAGGTTTGCGATCGAACAGGCGCCCCCCGCGCAGCCCATGCAAAGCCCGCCGAAAAGCATTGTGTCTTTCCCCGAAAACACCTTGAAGTTTATGTCGCGGGTACGGCGGATCAGCTCGCTGAGCAAGGTGAAATTTCCGCTGGAATCTTTGATCCCGACAATGTTCTTTACATTTCTGGCCAGCTTTTCGACCAGGTCCGCCGTCAGGCCGAATCCGCACCTTCCCGGGTTGTTGTAGAGAAGTACATACGTATCCGGCACCGCTTCCGCGATCGTGCGAAAATGCTTGTATAGTCCCGCTTCCGTCGGCTGAATAAACATGGTTTGCAGAATCGATATCCCATCCGCGCCGGCGGCAACGGCCATTTTGGCCTCGCGAGCTCCCTGCGCCGTACCGATGGAGCCGATCCCGTAATAAACCGGAACTCTGCCCCTGTTTTCGTCCACAACAATTTTCAGGCCTCTCTCATGCTCCTTTTCATGAAACATGTAGAATTCCCCATTGCTTCCGAACACAAGGATCCCTCTTACCCCTCCGTTAATGACGCGGTTTACCATAAATCTGAGTTTGGATTCGTCAATTTCCTCTTTGTCGTCAACCGGAGTGATAAGAGGGACGATTATTCCTTTTATGTCTTCCAAATCCATAAGCGTAATCCTTTCTTCCTGCGTTGAAGTGAGTGTCCGCTGTCCCTCTGAGGACAGCGGAATAGAAAATCAGCCCATGATTTTCAGGTTATTGATCTTCTCAAAATATTTGGCGATTGCAGAATGATCTTTCTTCTCAAGGCCATCCGCCTTCAGCGACTGAAGGATTTCCATCGCTTCTGCGCTGAAAGGAACGGAGATGTTCTCCGTGTGCGCCGTATCCAGCACATTTTGCAGATCCTTGATGTGCAGTTCGATCCGGAAACCGGGATCGTAATTGTCGCTGAAAATCTTCGGCGACTTCTGCTCCATCACCTTGCTTCCCGCAAGGCCTTTACGGATTGCCTCAAAAACAAGCTGAGGATCCGCCCCGGCCTTTTTGGCAAAAACATAAGCCTCGCTCATAATGGAAATATTGACCGCGACAATCATCTGGTTTGCAAGCTTTGTAATATTTCCACACCCCGCGATTCCAACATATGTCACACTGGAAGCCATGGTCATCAGCAGCTCGCGGTATTTGTCGAATACCGGTTTTTCCCCGCCAACCATGACGGCGATGGTCCCTTCAATAGCGCCCGGCTCCCCGCCGGAAACAGGAGCGTCCAGAAAATCCACATTCAAATCCTTTAACTTTGAATAAAATTCCTTACTGGCCACCGGGCTGATAGAACTCATATCGATTACCGTCTGACCGGCCCTGAGTCCTTCCGCAATCCCGTCCTTATCAAAAAGAGCGGAAGCGACATGCGGCGAATTCGGCAGCATGGTAATGATTACATCCGATTTTTCAGCCACCTCTTTGCCGGTTGCGGCAATCTGTGCCCCCTCTGCCCGAAAGATTTCCAACGTATCCGGATTGCGGTCAAATACAATCAGTTCATAGCCCGCCTTCCGGACATTCCGGGCCATGGGTTTCCCCATGATTCCCAAGCCAATAAATCCAACTTTAAACATTTCTAAGTACCTCCTATCAGCGTTGTTTCCGTGAACATTTTCACGTTTTTCGATTGAAATTGTTAATTATTCAACAAGTAGTATCTTATAGCATTCCTCTTTTAAAATCCATTGACAGGGAATCCAACAATAAAATTTTAACTTTATAGAAAATACTTAAAATTTCAATTTGTGAAATACATTTTTCATTCGTGAAAGCAATCTGTTTTCATTTGCTTTCACTTTTATCCCGTATAGCATTTTGTATAAATTTTATACATTATTATTATGTATTTTAGAATAAATATCAGTAATTATTATTGTATTAGCAAGGGTTTTAGGTTCCTAACAAACCTTGACATGGTCTTCGGTGAAATGTATACTCGTTTTGTGATCTGGACAAATGGCATAAAAATTCTGTGGATCAGCTATTCATACTATCTATAATTGAGCAAATAATCGGAGCCGCAGGGGAAATTGTTTGACCAGTTTGGGAGGTACATCTGTATGTCATCATCAACAATAAAGAAAATCAGAACCATCCGCTTACAAGGCATGCCTAACATCATTTGGATAGAAATAGAAACCGACGAGGGTCTGGTTGGATTGGGAGAAGCTTTCAGGGGAACGGCTGCAGTCGAAGGGGTCATTCACGGCGAACTTGGGCCTTGGCTGATCGGGAAGGATTCCCGCCAAATCGAGTTCATCTCGCGTACCCTGACGACCCCATACGTTGGATACCACAGCTCCGGCGCGGAAGTACGCGCGGCCAGCGCGATCGATATCGCCCTCTGGGATCTGTTCGGAAAACGTCTGGGGATTCCCGTCTATGAAGCGCTTGGAGGAGCGGCAAGACAATCCATTCCTGTCTATAATACATGCGCGGGGTATTCCTTCAACACAAGCAGCAGCGCCTACAACGCCGGGGCATCCCGAAGAAAAATCGGTGCGCAGGACGAAATGAGAGGGCCATATGACGATCAAATCGCATTCAACCGGGATGCGGGAAAATTAGCAGAGGACCTGCTGTCCGAAGGATATAAGGTCATGAAGATCTGGCCTTTTGACCCCTTTGCGTCCAAGGTGCAGGGAAACACGATTTCCCTGGAAGACCTTAAGGCCGGTTTGGAACCGTTTAGAAAGATACGGGAGGCCGTGGGTGACCGAATGGAGGTCATGTGCGAGCTGCATAGCCTTTGGAGCGTTCCGGCCGCGATCCGTATCTGCAAGGCCCTGGAAGAGTACAATATTTTCTGGGCCGAAGACCCGATTTGCAAAATGGATGATATCCAATCGATCAACTACCTGCGGAGCAAAATAGACGTTCCGATTTGCGGAAGCGAAACACTGGCCGGAGCCGTTACGTTCAGGCAAATGTTCGCGCAGGGGACGTTTGATTACGCGATGCTCGACCTGGGATGGTGCGGAGGGCTGACCGAGGGCAGAAAAATCGCGGCTTTAGCGGAAAGCTATGCCATTCCGATTGCCCCTCATGACTGCTCCGGACCGATTGTCCTCTGGGCCGGCATCCAGCTTTCGATGCACTCTCCCGCGGGCCTTTTCCAAGAGGTTGTCCGGGCCAATCTCGCCACCTGGTACAAAGACCTCGTAACCGACCTTCCCGTCATAAAGGACGGCAAGATTCAGCTGCCCGAAACACCAGGCATCGGGGCGAGCCTGCTTCCGGAAGTCAAGCAGCGCCAGGACGCTGTTATCCGTGAAACCTGTTAAGGCCAAGGTGGGTCCCCGACGATTTGGGGCGCTTTATCCCAACTCGGTCCGCAGCCAATACCATTCTTTTTTGGTGATCGGGGTAAAAAATCCAGCTGTTTCCGGGACTGCGTGTTCAAGAGACAATTGCTGTGAATTCGTTAGATGAAAGGAAGATTGTGAATGAAAACCGGAAATCCAGTCGTTACTTCTATGAAAGTGATACCGGTAGCGGGATATGACAGTATGCTGATGACCTTAAGCGGTGCCCATGGTCCCTATTTTACACGAAATCTGGTTATTCTGACCGATAATGCGGGGCACACCGGAATTGGAGAAATCCATGGAGGAGAGTATACCCGTACCGCTCTGGAAAGCTGTATTCCACTGGTTGTCGGAAAAGATATCTGTACCTATCGCTCCGTTCTGGACAGCATCCACAAAGCGGCCTCCGGCACCAAAAAGGGGGAGGGGGACGACGGTGAAGGCATCCAGATGCTGGATATCAGCAAGCTGAAATTTGTTGTGAAATCAGAGTGGGCGATCGAATGTGCGCTCCTGGATTTGCTGGGACAATATCTGGGATTGCCGATGTGCGCGCTTTTGGGAGAAGGAAAGCAAAGGGACCGGGTTGAAACATTAGGCTACCTGTTCTATGTGTCCAATAAAGAAAAAGCGAAAGGCCTGCCTTATCTGGATGAGAGCAGCCATACAGACCCCTGGTACCGGATGCGGCGGACAGAGATGCTTACTTCGGACAAAATCGTGGAACAGGCTCAGGCTTTGCAGGAAAAATACGGATTCCGCAACTTTAAGCTGAAAGGCGGCGTTCTGGACGGGGAAAAGGAAATGGAGACGATCCGAGCGCTGAAGAAGCACTTCCCCGAGGCAAGAATCAATATCGATCCCAACGGTGCATGGGGCCTTCGGGAAGCGATCGGACTGTGCAGTGACATGAAGAATGTCCTTACCTATATCGAAGATCCATGCGGCCCCGAAAACGGCTACAGCAGCCGTGAGATTATGTGCGAGTTTAAAAATGCGACTCATCTTCCGGTCGCAACCAATATGATTGCGACCGACTGGAGGCAATTTTATCATGCGACGGCACTCAAATCCGTTGACATCGTGCTGGCGGACCCGCATTTCTGGGGAATGAACGGCACAGTGAGAATGGCACAGATTCTCAACGACTGGGGGCTGACTTGGGGGTCACATTCCAACAACCATTTCGACATCACCCTGACCGTCTATGCCCATGTCGCCGCTGCGGCGCCCGGAACTCCCACTCCTCTGGACACGCACTGGATCTGGCAGGACGGACAGAACCTCTGTGAAAATACTCCTGAAATCAGGGACGGATATCTGGAAGTTCCAAAAGCGCCCGGCCTTGGGATTCATCCCGATATGGAAAAAATTATGGCGGCAAACGAGCTTTACAATAAGATTGAGTTCCATGACCGAAACGATGCCGCAGCGATGCAGTATTTGATCCCTAACTGGAAATTCGATCCCAAGAAGCCTGCTTTGGTAAGGTAAGCGATTTCTTTAAATGCGGGGTGTTGACTCTGGCTGCCCCGTGACAGGGTGAAACCCGTTCGCTTTCCCGTTTATAATAAAAGCAGTGCCGGAAACCCGGCACTGCTTTTATTCCTATCATCTTTGTCCGGACAGCGTCCGAAATACAACCAAGTATTCGCGTGCTTTTCTTCTTGTATATTGCCATTAATAATCCGTCCTTTCCTGGAAAGGGCACAAACGGCGAGCAGATTGGAACCCTTTGTCAATGGAGCATCCTGTAATCAGGTGAAAGGAAAATACTTATGAAAAAATTGATTCTGGTCCCGGATTCCTTTAAGGGAACGCTCAGCTCCCTGGAAATTTGCTCTGTTATGGAACAATGCATCCACGAGCACGACCCCTCGGCACAGGTCGTCGCGATCCCGGTCGCCGACGGCGGCGAAGGAAGCGTTGACGCCTTTCTGGCCGCCATGGGCGGCGAAAAGATTTCGGTTCCCTCAAAAGGGCCTTATATGGAGGATATCACCAGTTTTTACGGCCTTGTAGACAACGGTCGGACCGCGGTAATCGAAATGGCGGCCTGCGCCGGGCTTCCCCTCGCGGGCGGGCGGCTGGAGCCGGATAAAGCCACGACCTACGGCGTAGGCCTTCTGATGGCTGACGCCGCGAAACGCGGATGTAAAAGAATCATTATAGGTCTTGGAGGGAGCGCCACGAACGACCTCGGCACCGGAGCCGCCGCCGCGGCGGGAATCCGTTTCCTGGACAGCTCCGGCACGGCCTTTGTCCCCACCGGGGGAACCCTTTCCAAAATCGAACACATTGACTGCTCCGGCCTTTTGCCCGAACTTCGGGAGGCGGAAATCATCACAATGTGCGACATTGACAATCCGCTGTACGGGGAAACCGGAGCCGCTTTCGTCTTCGCCCCCCAAAAAGGAGCGGATGACCGGATGACGGTATTTCTGGATAAGCAGCTCCGCGCCGCAGCCGAAACGATCCGCCGCGAGCTGAATTCCGATGTTTCGAATCTTCCCGGCGCGGGCGCGGCAGGCGGCATGGGCGGCGGCATGGCAGCCTTTTTCCGCTCCCGTCTTCAGATGGGCATAGAAACGGTGCTCGACACCGTGAGGTTCGAGGAGCTGCTGCAGGGTGCGGACATGGTGTTCAGCGGTGAAGGAAAAATAGACGCTCAGAGCTTGCGCGGAAAAGTCGTGATTGGCGTGGCAAGACGCGCTAAAAAGGCGGGAGTTCCCCTTGTTGCAGTGGTGGGAGATATCGCGGACGACATAGAAAGCGTCTATGAGCAGGGCGTTTCCGCCGTTTTCAGCATCAACCGCGTAGCGGTTCCTTTTTCCATTGCCAAAACCCGCAGTCGCAAGGACCTGAGGGACACCTTTGACAACATCCTGCGCCTCATGGAATGCTGCTGATTTCACCGTGGGAAATGCTGACCGTAAAAATGCCCGAAATCTAAAGATTTCGGGCATTCATTGGTTACGGAGGAAGGAGCCTGTTTATAAAAAATCCGGAGGGCGAAGCATTCGAAAGATTAAAGAAAAATAAACTCATTGACGATCTTAATATCACCGCCCAGGAGATCTCCACTCCCGCTTGTCCTGAGGGAACGAAAATCAATAGCCGCTTGCTAATCGAGGACATCCTCCAAGGCCATGCAGAAAGTTCCCGCTCTTATAAATGCCGGTCATGATGGAACCGGGCAACATTGTATTAGCCTGAATGCCAGCAGATTTAAATCATATATGGCAGTTTTTTATATCATTATAAATTTGCTACGCCACTGCGACAGTGAGAAGGATATTGGCAAACGTGCGCTTCTCACCGGTAGAAATGACAAGACGGACATTTGACTGACAACAGGCATCATAAAACTCAAACCGTTTTAAACGGCTCAGTTCCATCCCGCTGAGAATATCTTGAAACTCATTAAAAATGGGAACTTGCCCTCCATCAGGTTCCATGACTTCGGCTTTTTCAAAATTGACTACCTGACTGAGCACTTCGAGCACCTGAGTCACTTCCGGAACACCGTTTGTCAGGCCAAGATAAACTTTCGCCGCGTTTCCGCTTTTGGAGTCAAGCGGATAATTGCCGTCTGCAATCAAAATCTTATCTCCATGTCCGCATAAAGAAAGACTACGCATGATATCCGGATTGATACAAGCTGTTTTCAGCAAAACGCTTCCCTCCTGATTATTTTTCATTTTCTCTCAGATTTCCCAGAGTGCCGCCCGGATGCCATTTGATATATTCATTTGGCGTAAGCCCTCTGGTAGTTTGAAGCACAACGCTCAGTCCCTGAAGAACAAAGATCTCCGCAAGGATAGAAGCCCGCGGTGCACGGTTCAGAGGATCGCCCTCCTGACCGACTCCCGCAAACAAATGGACGTCGCCCTCTCTGGCAAGCCATGAATCCGGATTACCTGTTACGGAAATCACCTTGCATCCGTTATTCTTAACCGCGGTAACCGTAGCTTTCAGCTCAGCGGTCTCGCCGCTGTTTGAAATGCAAATCACGACATCGCCTGGAACAAGCTGGCCACAGGAACCGTGAACGGCTTCGGTGCCGTGAAGGAAATAGGTCGGCGTTCCTGTAGAGGACAAAAGAGAAGCTATGTATACCGCCACATGGGCCGGCTTGCCGATTCCGGTAATATGGACCCGATTGCCGTTCTTTTCCGCACTCAAAATCAATTCGACTGCCTGTTCATAGCTTTCCTCTGTTACAATTTTGCTGAATGCATCGAATTCCTCTTTTGAAATATCAACAAAAGTCTGTAAAGCCTGACGGCTTTCCTGTTCTATCATATTCATTCACTCCTTCCCGCTGTTTTTAAAACATCCAATAATGAAAATTCAAATCCGTTATAATGCTGGCTTCTCATAAGCCCGATAACCGCTTCCAATTCAGGAAGGGAGGGCTGCGCACCCATTTGAGAAACCGTAAGAGCAGCCGTATAATTGGCAAAGTCCAGCGCCTGTTTATGATTCAATCCAACACACACGGCGGTTGAAAAGGCGCCGACAAAGGAATCGCCCGCGGCGGTCGGGTCCTTTACCTCCACCACATCCACACACGGAGCATAGACCGATCCTTCCGGGTTCGCCACAACAGCGCCCGCGCTGCCCAAGGTAATAATCACATTCTTAACGCCTTTTGCAAGCAGTTTTCCGACCGCTTCGCTGACGTCGCCCTGATTCACCGTTTTGCCGTCTTTGCGGATGTGAACTCCCGTAAGATCGGCAGCCTCGTGCTCATTGGGTGAAATATAAGTCAGGCAGGAAAGCAAATGATCGGAAAGAGGCGCAGACGGAGCGGAATTGAGCATAACCGGGACCCCTTTGTCAAAAGCATATTTCGCGACGATTTCATTGATTTCCATCGGGATTTCCAACTGCAAAATCACAAGATCATACCGGCTGACCGTATCCTTTAAGAAAGCGACATCGTCCGGGGTTATGGCCATATTGGCGCCGGAAACGACAATAATTCTGTTTCTCGTTTCGTTTTCACCGACTTCCAGCTGAACATTTCCGACTGCAGACGAAATATCCGTGTCAACTGCTATGAATTCGGTATGAATGCCGGACTTATTGCAGGAATCAATCAGGCTTTTCCCGAAAGCATCCTGTCCGATCTTGCCCACCATCGTTACATCGGCACCCAGCCGTGCCGCCTGCACCGCCTGATTTGCGCCTTTTCCTCCGGGAGCGGTACGGAAAGAGTTTCCGAGCACCGTTTCCCCCGCATTGGGAAATTTGTTCGTGCTGACGATCAGGTCCATCACCAGGCTGCCTACCACCAGTATTTTGGGCCTTTTCTGTATCTTCATGTTTATCTCCAATCGATCAGTATGCCTGTTTTCCACGCCGAGCGCACAAAAAGTAAACCGACCGATGCCGACCCTTTCAGCGACGGCGTTGGCCGAAATGCGCCGCAGAAAAGCAATCAGACGCCTGATATCAAATGTTTGTGTTCGTCCCGGCTGTCCCCGTCGGAATTTACAAGGGACATAATAATCTGATACCGGGCGTCCTCATGCTGCTCTCTCATCAGGGTCTTCAGCCTCTCGGCATCTTTGTGGATAATCGCGTCCAGCATTTCCTCGTGCTGGGCCGCCAGCTCCACAAGTCCCTCGTGATAGGACTCGATCTTTGATTTATCATACAAATCCCAGAAAGCCCCCATGAGCTGTGAAAGCAGGACATTGTCCATACATAGGTAAAGTACCCGGTGAAATTCCCTGTCGTTTTTAGCAAAGGTCTTCTTCTGCTCTGCCTTTCGCTTCATCTCAGAGATTTGATAGGCAAGACTGTGCAGTTGATCGATCGTAATCTTTTCAAGCACCATTGGGATCGTACTAATTTCAAGCATGGAACGGATTTCCATCAGGTCGAGCAGCAGTGCCGGCTTCGCCTGTATTAAGAGCGACCACGTGCCGACAATCTGCGCACCGATATCCGGCGCCTGTACATGGCGTCCGCTCCCCTGCTGAGAGACAATAATTCCATTTGCCTCAAAAATATTGAGTTCCTTGCGCAATTGCGTTCTGCTCACGTTAAACTTCTCCATCATTTCTTCTTCTGTGGGAAGTCTCTCGCCCGTTTCGATACAATCTACAACAAGGGATGAGATTTGAGCATTCAGAGTATTTTCATCGGGATGTAACCTGTTCATAATTCCTCACTACCATGGTTTTTTTATTCTTAATAATCAATTAATTATTAATTTTATAGCGTTTTAGGTAATTTGTCAATCACTTTGGTCAATATCCAAGAATAGATTCATATTTTCGATATGCCTCTTGCCATTGATCGTAATCCTGCGGCTGGAATTCTGCAATCGAAAAAGAGCGTTTTACGGTTTCACGCAGCTGGTTCAGTCCTGAAATTTCTCCAAAGGCACTGGCCTGTACCAGAACGTTCCCAATACATGCACTTTCCACAGGTCCCGCGTACACCGGCCGGTTGATGACATTGGCGGCGAACTGATTCAGCATGTTGTTCCGGCTTCCCCCGCCGACAATATGCAGCGCTTTGATCCTCCGCTTGGTGACAGCCTCCATCTGATCCAGCGTATACCGGTAGCGCATGACCAGGCTTTCGTATACGCAGCGGGCAATTTCGCCCACCGTCTGCGGAATATATTGATTCGTCCTTTTACAAAATGCCTGAATTCGTTTTATCATATTGCCGGAATTGTAAAACTCAAGTTCTTCCGAATTGATAAAGCATTGAAAAGGAGCCGCCTCGGATGCTTTCTGGACGATCTCGTCCCAGGTAAGGGAAATCCCCTGCCTCGCCCATTCCGATACACATTGCTGTAAAATCCACATGCCCATGATATTCTTTACCAGTCTGATTTTCCCGTCCGCCGTTCCTTCGTTGGAAAAATTCGCCTGAAACGCTTCCTCAGACAGTACGGGACGGTCGGATTCTATCCCGAAGATCGACCAGGTGCCGCTGGAGCAGAACGCCACATCCTCCTCCAGCGGAATCGCGGCCACCGCAGACGCCGTGTCGTGCGTTCCCACGGGGACATATGACAGTGTCTGTACTCCGGCCTGTTCACAAAGCTCCCCGCGTACTGGGAAACGGTCCTTTCCAGGCATAAGGATTTCGCAGAAGATTTTATTCGGGATTCCGATAATGTCGGCAATTTCGCAGTCCCACGCCCGTTTTCCGGGGCTATAGAGCATGGATGTCGTCGCCATGGTGTATTCGTTGAACTTGTTGCCTGTGAGAAAATACGCGAGCAAGTCCGGCATCATCAGCATTTTATCCGCATGGGCCAGCGCCGGATCGCCGTTTAGGAGCCTTTCATAGAGCTGAAATACGGTGTTGCCATAGATCATCTGGATTCCGGTTCTGTCAAAAAGCTCCCGGACACTGATCTTTTTTTCACACTGCGCCACCACTTCACCGCCCGCATTTCTCATGCAGCGGCAGTTTCCAAGCAGCTGGCCGTTTTTGTCGATCAGTCCATAATCGGTCCCCCAGGTGTCGATCCCGACACTGCTGACCGCTGCCGGGCCCAGATCTGAACCGGCCTTTGAAATAGCCTGCTGCATTTCATGAAACAGCCGAAACACGTCCCAGTAATAGGTGCCGTTGTTGTCTACAAAGTAATTGGCAAAGCGGTGCACTTCCCTGAGACAGACCCGGTCGCCGTCGAACTCGCCTACAATGCCCCGCCCGGTACTCGCCCCATAATCCATCGCCAAAAAATTCAAAGTCTTCATATTGCCTCCGCTGCGGCCGCGCCCCTTTCGGAACGCGCCCCGCATCATGATGATTCTTTATTTGCTTTTGCGCTCCGCCTCAAACTTTTTAATTCTGTCAAGTCCGTAGATATTGGTGTCGTAATAGTCGGAATTCAGCCAGACCCGTACCATCTTTATCCCGTCTTCCGGCTTCATCAGCCACGCGCCGGTGCAAAGCACGTTGGCGTTATTGTCCGCACGGGACATCTTGGCAGTAAATATATCATAACAGATGGCGGAACGGATCCCGGTGAATTTATTTGCAGAGATATTCATTCCCTGACCGGTACCGCAGACCAGGATGCCCCGGTCGTACTCTCCCGCCTGAACTCCCTTGCACACGGGCTCGGCGGCGTCCAGATAATAGCCGGTGTTGTCGGCACGGCTGCCAACGTCTTTGACCTCATAGCCATCCTGAATAAGGGCCTCGACAATGGCCGCTTTCAGAGGATATCCGCTCCCGTCGCATCCGATGATCACCTTTAATTTATCACTCATTTCCATTCCTCCCATCAATACTGATTTTCAATTACCGAGGCTCTTTCCATCCCCTCGACATCGCGGCCCGTATACTGGACCAGCAGCCAGGTCTCGATCATTTTGGCGCACTTTTCGGCCGATTCCATCACCCACGCGCCGGTGCACAGCACATTCGTGTTGTTGTCCGCACTGGCAAGGGCCGCGGGGAACACGTCGTAAGCCAGCGCCGCGCGCACGCCATGAAATTTATTCGCGGCTATGCACATACCGATCCCGGTACCGCAAATCAGCACCCCTCTTTGATACTCCCCGCTCTGAATCCCGTTTGCCACCAGTTCGGCAGCGTCGGAAAAATCTCCACGGTCGGGTCCGGAGGTTCCGACATCGGTGACATCGTATCCCTTCTTCCGCAGAATAGCGATAACCTCTTCCTTCATGTCGTGTGCTGCAATGTCACAGCCCATGATCACTTTGATTCCAAGTCTCAATTGAGTCTCCTCCTTTTTATTGGCTGTCAGCCTCTTCCAGCTGTTCTTTCGTCATACTTTTGATTTCTTTCCCGCTCCGAATGGCCTGATGGATGGAAACCGCGGTGAACTCTGCCACCTCCAATTTATCAAAGGCATACAGAGGGGACGGCCCCGCCAGCACAATCCCCAAATGATCGATAATGCCAAGCGGATGCTCCAGGCTCATCGTTCTGCCAATGGACTCCTTGTCCTTGACCAGCGCTTCAAACGGGATTCTGACAGAATTTCTCAGCACCCCATAGGATTCCGGAATGATGGTTACGTCAAAAGCCCTATCGCACACGGCAAACGACGCGGCGCAGACCGGAGCCGCAACAATCACCGAATTGACGTCCGGATTGTTCCGGTATATTGCCTGATGAACTTCCGCGGTGTCGTCGGGGGTCTTGCCCCTTTCGCATTTCCCCTCTTCCACCCTGACAAAATCGCTTTCCGAAAGACAGGCATTGTCTCTGCAGCGGGGATTGATGATAAAATTGTTTCCATCCGTCCGGGCGGAAACGGAACCGAACATTCCCGTAAAGAGTCCTTTAGCATAAGCGCGGCGTGCTATTACGGTTAGGTCCCGGCGCAGCGCAAGCTCCGCCTCCGAACGAACGCTGAATTCCGCCTCCGCGTACTTTTTGACGGAGGCTTCATACGCATCGATCTGCGGTTTGGTCAAACTCTTCAGACAGCCAAGGGTACCGGCGTTTAATTGCAGCTCTGCGGTACTGTTGAATTGCTCAAAGCGCCGGAACGCGTCGAACAGGTCCACCTGGCTCGCCAGAAAAGTAGCATGGTTCTTCAGGACCGCAGCGCTGTAGCCGCAGCTGAATACATTCCCTACGCATTCTACCAGCTTCAGCGTGCCCGGCATGCCGTATTCCGCAAGACCGACTTCGCCCGCAGCTTCATAAGCCGCAACGGTAAGCTTTGTGTCGGGAACCTCGTGCAGAACGCTCATGGTAACCAGAGCGGGAGGATGCGCGTGAAGGACGGCGCGAAAATTCGGATGTTCTTTCAAAATTCTATGGTGGATCCGGTATTCAGAGGACGGCCTGTGCTTTCCCTCAAAATGACCGTCCGGATAGACTCTCACGATGTCGTCCCTCGTAAGCGATCCTTTGTCCACATTGGTCGGCGAAACCCACATTACCCCTTCATCATCCATGACCGAAAGATTCCCTCCCGTCAGGGTCGTCAGGCCACGGTCGTAAATTCGCTGCATCACCATGCAGATTAAGTCTGCAGGATGGATCCATTTTGCATTCATATGTATTCTCCTAATTAAATCTCTTGCATTTTTCGGCCAGTCTGCTCAAAAAGTCCAATTCATCCCCGCTCAGGGGGCTGAACGGCCTGCGGCAATCGCCCACGGGCAGCCCCAGGACCTTCATCATTCCTTTGACTCCCCGGAACACCCCGACCTTAATCAGGCCTTCAATGATCTCGTTCACTTCATCCTGAATGGCATACGCGGCCGCATGGTCTCCTTTTTCGTAGCAGTCGCGGATTGCCGTGAATTTTTCCGGCATGAAGTTAAAAGTGCTTCCAATCGCGTATTTCAGGCCGAACGGAAGGGTGTTGAGGAACAGTTCATCATGGCCGTTGATGATGAGCTTATCCGGATAGGCGGAAATAACCCGCTGCATACCGAAAAGGTCGTAGGAGGTGTACTTCATTCCTGCAATTTTAGGATGGCTGAAAATATTCCCGAGGTTTTCCTTCTTGAATTCCACTCCCGCCAGCGCCGGCGCGTTGTACACAATGAGAGGCAGTTCGGAAGAATCCGCTATTTCCCGGAAATAGGCGGCCAGTTCCTCCGCCGTATACTTGAAATAGATCGGCGGCAGGGAGGAAACCGCGCTGACCCCTCTCACCGAACCGGCGTGCCTTGCCAGCTCAATGGAATCCGGGGTATACTGTGCGCCGATGTGCGTTACGATATCTACGCGTCCGGAAACCCGGTTCACAACCGATTCAAGAATTTTTTTGCGCTCGTCCAGGCTAAGAAGCATCGTTTCGGCGGTGCTTCCGCACACATAGAAGCCTGCAACCCCGCGTCCGATCAATTGATCGACCACTTCGTTCAGGGCCGAAAAATCAATCTTGCCGTCCCGGTTAAAAGGTGTGATCAGTGCGGGATAAATTCCTTTTTCCATTGATTCTTCTCCTTAATTACAAGGTTCCCTGTGAAAACAGGTATCTCATGCTCTCAACGGACGCTTTTGCATTTCGGTCCAGTGTTTCCTCATCCGCCCATCCTGTCAAATCGCGCCAGATCCGCGCGCAGTCGCCCAGTTCTCCCCCGGCACGAACCAGGCTTTCCATGGTAAGGATCCCCTGGTAGTTGATCTTTCTCAGCGCGTCCCGGATTTCATACAGCGGAAGATGTCCCGTGCCGAGCAGTCCCCGGTGGTTCTCTTCCAGATGGAAATGTCCCAGACGGTCTCCCGCGTCGAAGATGGCATTGGCAAAACTGGATTCCTCTACGTTCATATGGAATGAGTCCAGTGTCATCTTCGCATTGGACAGGCCCACTTCGTCCAGCAGCTTTCTGGCATCCATAGCCGTATTGGCGATATGGCCTTCATATCGGTTAACGATTTCGCAGTTGACCTGTAGGCCGTAATCGGCAGCACGCCGGCAGATTTCCCGTAAAGCCAGCACTGCATTGGCCCATTCGCGCTGGTGATGATCGGAAAAAGGAGGCCGGAAGGGCGCATTCAGCATATTCCCGCCGATTCCTTTGATTCCCAGCTTGTTGAGCTTTGGAAAAATATCGGAATAAAAACGGATTCCCTTTTCTCTGACCGCCGGATCATCGTCGCTGAGGGCGGCATCCTGCGGCGGATCAAGTCCAAGGGCAAGCTCTACATCGTATTCTCTGGCCGCTGCCGCCAGTTCCTCGATTTGAGCACCAGTCAGGTCAAAGAAAAGGTAATCGCCGATCTCCAAAACATCGAACCCGCTTTTTTTTGCCCGTTCGACATAGGGCGTATAGCTTCTGCATTTCAGGTCATTGCGCCAATAAATATAATGTATTCCAAATTTCATAGCTTCCACCCGTCTGACAGTCAGACCGACCTCTGCCGCTGAAAAGAACAGCAGAGGTTTTTCTGACAAAGATTTAGTCCTCCAGAATATAGCGTAAGATAATGGATTTCTTCTGTGTGACCTCATCCATGAGCGTCATCAGGCTTTCACGGCTGTTTCCGGTCAACTTCTTTCCGCCGCCAAACGGCAGTTCCGCCGCACGGAATCCACCCGAGCCGTTGACCGCCACATATCCGGCTTTAATCTGGCGGCAGAACTTTGCCGCCGTCTTCATATCTTTGGTAAACACGCCGGACGACAGGCCGTAATCGGTAAGGTTGGCAAGACGGATGGCCTCTTCCACCGTATCAAACCCGATCACCGGCCACACAGGGCCGAACACCTCCATGTTTTTGGTGATATCCATCTGATCGGTTACATCCACCAGCACGGTCGGGTCCACAAAAGCGCCGCTTCGTTTGCCGCCATAGTAGACCTTTGCGCCCTGTTCGACTGTCTTCTCGATCTGGGAGACAACTTTTTTCGCCATCGCTTCACTGATTACAGGGCCCATCGTCGTTTTGGGGTCAAACGGGTCGCCCAGAACCAGCGGTTTGAGATATTCGTCGACCAGGCGCCGGCAAAACTCCTCTTTCAGCGAATTGTGTATAATAAAGCGTTTGGCTGCACTGCAGCACTGGCCGGCGTTCCTCGCCTTGTCCCCCGCCTCTCTCAGCGCAAGCTCCAAATCGCCGTCCTCACACACGATGAACGGATCGTTTCCACCCAGCTCAAACTGGTAACCGGTCAGATGCTTCGCGGCTGTTTTGGCAATGCTGATGCCGGTTTCCGTACTGCCGGTAAAGTTGACCGACGCAATCCGAAAATCGTCCACGAGCCAGTCGCCCACCAGGCTGCCTTTTCCGGTCAGACAGTTTACCACACCGCCCGGAACGCCCGCATCTACCAGCATTTTGCTCATTGTGAGTACCGCCATGGGATCATAGGACGGAGCTTTGATGACCACCGCGTTTCCGGCCGCAAGGGACGCGGCGACCTTAAATGCCCAAAGAGCCGCCGGGAAATTATAGGGGATAATGCAGGCGATCACACCCAGCGGCTCATTTACCGTAAATTGGACATCCGTATCGTAGCCAGGTTCGGTCGCGATCGGCAACGTTTTTCCGTAGTGGTGCATTGCGATTTCACACGCTCCGTCGAACACATAGGCAACCGAGTCAAATTCCCACACGGATTCCGCCAGATACGGTTTCCCGGTTTCCTTGGAAAGGATTTTCCCCAGCTCCATCCTTTTCTCAATACAGGCCGCGGAGAACTTTCTCAGGATTTTGCATCTTTCCCTGACAGGCATCTTAGCCCAGGCGGGCTGCGCCTTCTCGGCAAGGTCGATCGCTCTGGTCACATCTTCCCTTGTGGCGCTGGGCACCGTGTCGACAATCTCCCCGTTTGCCGGGTTGATCACATTCTGCACGGCACCGTCCGACGAGTCCACCCATTTTCCGTCCATTAGCATTTTCATAAATTTCACCTCAAATTGATTATTTAAAAGATTTTACATTCGTGCTCTTTGATAAAGTCCCTGTTCAGCTTCAGCCCCAGTCCCGGCAGGTCGGGAATTGTCATATACCCGTCTACGGGAACCGGCGCGTCCACATAAACATCCGCCGTGATTTTTTCGAACAGCTTCAGCCTTTCAAGGAACGGCGCGTTTGCATAGGCGCTGACCAGATGGATATGGATATTTTCCATGGCATGCGGCGCAAACTTCAGGTTCCACGCCTGCGTGATCGCCGCGATCTTCAGCATTTCGGTAAAGCCTCCGGTCCTTGTTCCGTCAATCTGGACAAAATCGGCCGCATTGTTCAGCACAAGATCCCTGCACCCGTATTTCGTGTATTCATGTTCACCGGACGCAAGAGGCACATCCGTTCCCTCTTTGAACCGTTTTAGGCCGGGGATATCGTCAGCGAAAACCGGTTCCTCAAGCAGCATAATATCGTATTCCCTTGCCATATTGGCAAACCTGACGCCGGTCGCCGCATCCCAGCAGTTGTTGGCGTCGAGCAGGATTCCGATGTCCGGCCCAACCGCCTCTCTCACCTTTGCGACCCGCTGAACATCCCGATTGATATTGCGTCCGCCCTCGACGCCCACTTTAAACTTGATCATGTTGTAACGGTCATCTTTCACCAGGCTGACCATTTCTTCTACCAGCTGTTCGTCCGTATACGACGTCCATCCTCCGCTTCCGTATACCGGAACTTTGGGATCATTCCCGCCGAACAGCCTGTAGAGCGGAATATCAAGCATTTTCCCCTTGATGTCCCACAGTGCAATGTCTACCGCGCTGAGGGCACAGAACATCAGGCCTTTCCGTCCCACACCCCTGAGATAAGCGACCATCTCGTTCCAGACAGCCTCGGTCTCAAAAGGGTCGCGTCCAATGAGCTTCGGTGCAATATTTTTTTCGATCAGAAGCTTTGTCGCTTCCCCGCCCACTTCATTGTAGGTGATCCCAAAGCCGGTAATCCCGCTCTGCGTGGTCAGTTCGACAACCGTATATCCGACTGTTTCTACTTTTCTTGTTGCGTCGGCGAAGCCCCCCTGTACCGGTGCGGACACCAAATGTACCTCTACCTTTGAAATTTTGTCTAAATAGTAACCCATTTTCTTCATCCATTCTTATTTCTTGAAATAACGTCCATTGCAATGGCTAACATAAGTACCAATCCTTTGATGATATACTGGCTGCTCTGGCCCATATTCAGCAAGCTCATGCCGTTGTCGAGACTTGCCATCAGCATGGTTCCGATAACCGCCCCTATTACATTCCCGCGGCCGCCCATGATACTGGTTCCGCCAACCACACAGCCTGTAATCGCCGTAAATTCAAAGCCCGTGCCGGCTGACGCGGTTCCCTGACCGACGCGGCCCAGATAGACAATACTGGCAAGTGCGACCACGATGCTGTGCAGAATAAAAATCTCCATCGTGACACGTTCGATATTAATACCGGAAAGCCTCGCTGCATCTGCATTCCCGCCGATTGCAAAAACATATCTTCCGAACTTGGTGTTTTTTACAATAAAGTGGAACAAAGCTGTAAGGGCTATCAGGATAAGGATTGCGTAAGGAAAACCCTTGTAGAAAATAAAGATGCTCGCGATTCCAAACGCGACAACTGAAATTGCGCTGAGAGTGGCGATTTTTTTCTTCCAGTTTGGTTGGATCAGCCCCTGGCTGATTCTCTTTTTTTCATTGATAACGGAAAAAACGATGTAAAGAGCAATCAGTACAATGGTGATCAGAAGACTCAGATCGTTGAACGCGGCGTTTTTGAAAAAGACATTCGGTAAATAGGCTTTTCCCATCAATGAAAACGACTCGCTTACCGGGCCGATAGAAGCGCCGTTTCCAATCAGGAGTATCAGCCCTTTCAACACCAATTGAGTCGCCAGTGTCACAATGAACGCCGGCAGTTTCTTGTATGCGATCCAATATCCGTGCCAAAGCCCGATGGCGATCGCACTTGCGAAAACCGCCAGGATGGTCATATTGGTTCCCCACGCGAAGGTCACCTGTAAAATGGCGGCAATAGTACCCATGCACCCCAGCGCGCTGCCTGCAGAAAGATCGGCGTTGCAGGAAACGATGACCAGCATCATCGTTACTGCGATCAGCGAACAGGTAACGCCCTGCATCATCAGGTTCGACAGGTTTCGCGTGGTAATGAATATTCCATCCGTCAAAATCTGAAACAGTACGAAAACTACGATCAGCTCAATAAACAAGCTGGATTTGTATAACGTAGTGGTCAGATTTTTTGCTCCTTCTAATTTTTTTGTGCCCATAATTTATTTTCCTCCCGCTGCATAGTAAAGGATTTTTTCCTGACAGATGTTGTCCGCCTCACTGTCCAGCTCCGCCTGCATTTTTCCTTCAGACATTACGTAAACCCGATCGCTCATGCTAATGACTTCAGGCAGTTCTGAGGAAATCATCACAATACTGATTCCCTGATCCACCAACATGTTCATCAGTTGATAGATTTCGTATTTTGCTCCTACGTCAATTCCCCTCGTCGGCTCGTCCAGGAATAAAATAGCCGGTTCGGTCAAAAGCGCCTTGATGATAACTACCTTCTGCTGATTTCCGCCGCTTAGGTTTTTCGCCAGCTGAAGCATGGACGGAGTTTTTACATTCAACTCCTTAATGCCTTTCCCGACTTTCTCTGTCTCCTGATCTAAATCAATGACACCCATCCGGGAAATCTTGTCCAGACTCGCCATTGTGATATTGGTCCGGAGATCGGAAGATAACACCAGACCGTATCTTTTTCTGTCTTCCGACAAATACATAACGCCGGAATTGATTGCCTCTCTCGGATTCTTGAATGGCTTTCTTTTCTGGCCGTTCAGGTAGATTTCACCTTCGGTGGCTTTTTCACCGAGTGCTCCAAAAAGGCTCATGGCAAATTCGGTCCGCCCTGCTCCCACAAGCCCTGCGACTCCTACGATCTCTCCCCTGCGCACTTTGAAATTAACATGATTAAGCATATACTGACCGGGATTCTTTTTCTTCGGGACGGTCCAGTCCTTTACTTCAAATATGACTTCACCCGCTTCATGCTTGGCCTTGGGATAACACTCATCCATGTTTCTCCCGACCATATAGGTAATCAGCGATGTTTCATTCATATCACTTGTCGGTTTGGTTACAATGGTTTGCCCGTCTCTCAGGACGGTTATCGTATCTGAAATTTCCAGCACCTCATTCAGCTTATGAGAGATATAAATACAGGTAATTCCAGAAGCTTTCAGCTGTCTCAGTAATTCCAGCAGATTCTCACTGTCCGCCTCTGTGAGGGAAGAGGTCGGCTCATCCAATATCAGAATCTTTACATTTTTATTCAGTGCTTTCGCAATTTCAATCAGCTGCTGTTTTCCGGTTCCAAGCTGTTCGACAACCGTATTAGGGCTCTCGTTCAGATGGAGCATCTTCAGCAGTTCAATGCTTTTTTTATTCTGTGTGTCCCAATCGATTTTTCCATTTTTAACGATTTCGTTTCCCAGAAAGATGTTTTCGCACACGGTCATGGTGTTCACCAGACCAAGTTCCTGATAAATAATCGCTATTCCTGCTTTTTCGCTGTCCTTAATAGAGCCGTATTCCTGTTTCTGTCCGTCTACAATCATTTCCCCGACGTACTCGCCCTTGGGATAAACACCGCTCAGGATTTTCATCAGTGTAGACTTTCCGGCGCCGTTCTCGCCCACCAGTGCATGGATTTCGCCGCGCATAACATTAAATGTCACATCACTCAGGGCTTTCACTCCGGGAAACAGTTTTGTTATGTTTTTCATCTGCAGAATATAGTCTTTCATTGTCTGCTCCTTTCCCGAAATTGGGGCAAGAAAGGGCTTGCCCCAATTCACCTAAAAGTTGCCCGGTGCCTAACGGAAACGCAAAGAATTACTTCCCATAAACTTCTTCTTTCGTGTAAACACCCTTATCGACCAAAGCGCTGTCTATGTTGTCTTTCGTAATAACGACGGAATTTACAACGACATGCGGCATATCGTCAACTCCGAAATTAATTGTTTTAGAATCGGAGATTTTCTCGCCTTTTGCCAGCTTAACTGCGGTTTCAATGGCGGCCTGGGAAAGCGCCGCACTGTCTTTATACAGAGTGGAAGTCTGAGTCCCCTTTGCAATTCTCTGTACGGCAGTCAGTTCGCAGTCCATTCCGGTCACCACTACTTTACCGGCTATGCCTGCATCCGTCAGGGCCTGGATCGCTCCGGAAGCGATACCGTCGTTCATGCAGACGAAGGCCGCGATATTGTTCTTATACTGAGAAAGTGCATTCTGCGCGTAGCCCAGACTGTTCTCCGCCGCCCAGTTCTGGCAGTACTGCTCCATTACGATCTTCACGTCCAGCTTGCTCAAAACGGATTTTTCTCCTTCAATAACGCTTTCGATACCGGAGGTCTTGTCCCCGTTGAGAAGGACCACATTTCCGCTCACCTTCAGCGTATCCAGCACCTGGGCAATGAGGGAGCCGTTGCTGAAATCATCATATCCTACAAACGCATCCCCGTAGGAGTTGGTAAGCTGCTGGTCATAAATAAGAACCTTAATCCCCTGGTTTTTCGCTGTCTCAAGTACGTTGGACAGCGCTCCCGCGTCGACAGCAGTAACCATCAGCACGTCGATGCCCTGTGTCATCAGATTTTCAATCTGAGAAATCTGTGTCTGAGCATCCCCGTTGGCCACCTGATAGACAAAATTAACTCCGAGCTTCGACGCTGCCTCTTTACAGCCATTCAGCTCGCGCTGCCACCGCTCTTCCTGCACGGTTTTCAGCGAATACCCAATGGTGATCTTCCCATCATCACCTTTAGGGGAAACGGATGAATCCGATGTACCGGCCGACGGCGCTCCTTCCGATGCCGCATCCGACTTACTGGACGTCGACGACTGACCGGAACACGCTGCCATGGCAAAAACCAAAGTCAGTGCCACAAAAATCGCTAAAATTCTTTTCATTACCTTTACCTCCCAAATTTGTTAATAAATAGACAGATAATCTGTAATTTCATGGATGAAACAATATTTATCTGTCTAATTTATTCATTATTTAATCATACAAAATAATATTTGTCAATAACTTTTCGCAAAAGTATCTAAATAAATTGACATATCTGCCGATACTACATTTGACTTCATTCAGGTGAGGAATCATTTCAGGGAAGAGGCAAGGATATGAAAAATTTAAAAATTGCCCAGAAGCTTATTTTCTCTTTTTTAGCTATTTCTTTGATTACAGCGATAATCGGGGCGGCTGGGATCTACAGTATGATGCGCATGAAAGAATCCAATACGAAATTATATGAAAAACAAACGGTGCCTCTGTTGGTCATCTCCGACATTGTGCTTCATCTGGACCGCTTAAAAGGACAAGCCAGGGATTACATCATTTATTGCAATGACTTGGAAAAGATGAAGACAATTGAAGAAGAAACGAAGAAATACGAAGAGGCCTATGCTCTGGATGTAAAGCAATATGAAAGCACCATATCCGCAGCCAAAACCAGGGCATTGTTTACTGAAACAATGCAAATGTATGACGAACAGTTTCTGCCGGCACTGAATGACACGATAAAAGAGGCCAGGAAGGGCAACACCTCCAACGCAATGAAAAATCTGGATACGTTTAACACGATTAACTCAAAAGTAATCGATAATTATACCCTGTGTATGCAAAATCAGGTAACCGAGGCGAAAGCCATCAATGATTCCAACAACCATTTGGCCAACGCCATGCTGATTATCCTGACCATCATGATTGTTTTAGGAATCACTGCTTCGATCTGCTGGGGAATCCGGATGGCAGACACATTGAGCAAACCGATTAATCAAATGGCCGAAGCGGCCAAAAAACTTGCTGACGGAAATCTGGATATCGATATCACCTATGTTTCCGAAGATGAGATCGGTTCCCTTGCAGCCTCGCTTCAATCTGCCGCGGCAATACTGAAAATGTACGTTCACGATATTTCCGTCAATTTAGGAGCAATGGCGCAAGGCGATATGACGGGCGGGATTACGCAGCAGTATAACGGGGACTTTATTCCGATCAGGCAGGCCCTGCTCAAAATAGCCGACAGTTTAAATGAGACCCTTTCCTCAATCGAACAGTCCTCGCAGCAGGTTGGCAGTGGAGCGGAGCAGGTTTCCAATGGAGCCCAGGTACTGGCCCAGGGCGCCGCAGAGCAGGCGAGTTCCGTCGAAGAGCTTGCCTCATCCGGCAATGGAGTGTCCGAAAAAGTTCGGCAAAATGCGGAACACGTCGGGCTTGTATCAAGCTATGTAAAAGAAACCTCCCGAAAAGTTGAACAAGGTACCATTCAGATGAAACAAATGCTTTCTTCGATGCAGGAAATCAACACCTCGTCCAATGAAATTGGAAAAATCATTAAAGTAATAGATGATATCGCCTTTCAAACCAACATTCTCGCTTTAAACGCGGCCGTGGAAGCCGCAAGGGCAGGGAGCGCAGGTAAAGGGTTTGCCGTGGTAGCGGATGAGGTACGGAATCTAGCCAGCAAATCGGCGGATGCGGCAAAGCAGACGACGGAGTTGATTGAAAGCTCCATACAAAGTGTGAGACGGGGCTCGCAAATTGCCGATCTCACCGCGAAAGAATTAAATGAAATTGCTGCCGAAGTGGAACTTGTGGGTCAAACCATCGAAAAAATCAATCAGGCTTCCGACGACCAGGCTGCCGCGGTCCGGCAGATCATACTGGGGGTGGATCAGGTGTCTTCCGTAGTTCAGACCAACTCTGCCACGGCTGAGGAAAGTGCGGCGGCAAGCGAAGAATTGTCCGCACAGGCCGACAGGCTCAGGAAAGAAGTCGGAAAATTCAAGCTTAAAAAGATCACTGTGGATATCGATCATCCGATCCTGGAGTGACGCCGCAGAAATAACGATTCCTCATAAAAAGAAGATGTCCATTTAAAAACACGAAGGTGTGCCGTTTATTGCGGCACACCTTCGTATTTTTATCTAAAAAGCTAATTGCTGAAAAATTCAATGCAGGGGGCTGATATCCATACCTAAGGATACGGCGGCAGTTCACTTTACTAGGCAACAGACTATGTTAAAAGTGTTGGTCGTCGGTATGGATTGCCGAATAGGTCTCCATAAAATGATAGAACATTTTTTCAGTCGCATTCATTGGCATTTTCGCCTGCCGGGTCAGCACCAGGGGGACTTTAATTTCTTCTTCGAGAGGAATCACTTTCAGATTCTCCAGATTATAGTACCGCAGCGCATGATCGAGAAAAAGCATGCCGAGCCCCTGAATACTGAGCAGAGAGAGAAGGGGCTCCGGAAAAGATTCCTGAACGGAAATTTGTGGTTCAAAGCCGAATCGGTAACAGGCATTGTCCGCGATACGGAACATTTGTGTACGGGAACGGGAAAAAGCCATTGGGTAGCTTTTAAGTTCCAGAATCGATACTTTTTCTCTGGAAGCCAGCGGGTGTGAATTCGGTACCACAAAAACGAGATGATCTTCCGCTAATGTAAGCATCTGATATTTGCTTAAATCGATCCCGTCATCATATAAAATGCCAAAATTGCACTCATGGCTTTCCAGAGTATCCCAGATGTTCCAGTTTGGAAGATGTTTTGTACGCAAGTTGAGATTCGGATATTGGTTCTTGAATTCAACAATCGCGGGCAATGCGTCGTAGTGCATGGCCAGACAATGCATGCCGACGGTCAGAACCTGTCCGTTCTCATAGGCGCAGACCTTTATGTTATTCTGTAATTTTTCGTAAATAGAAACCAATTTCTGTGCGTATTCCAGAAAGATAACGCCAACCGGAGTTAAAGTAATGCGCCGCCGGCTGCGGTCAAATAAAGCGGAGCCTATTTCTTTTTCGATGGAGGCAATATGTTTTGAAATGGAAGACTGGGAAATATTGTTATGCGCAGCGGCTTCAGAAAAACTTTCGTAGGTTGCTACAGAAATAAAATATTGCAGTTGTTCAAAAGTCATAAAACATCTCTCCTAATCGTACAAAACAGAATTTGTATTCATTTATGGAATAGATTATAGCACAATCTGAATTGATAAAAAATGGACAATGTGTTATAAAATGATTAATGAATATCAAATTTAGCAGTGTGTTATGATCAAATTAAACAAACATTCTTGAATTTTTCCGTCTTCCAAGAGATATTTCAATGATTTAAACTACAAAAGAGCAGGAAGGAAAAAAGGCAGCAATGAATTCTAGTATGGAATACAAATACATCCTGTTGGATGTAAAAAATGCAGTAGGGTTTATCACGCTCAACCAGCCGCAAATCAGAAATCCGATTGGCAATCCGGTAAAATTAGAGCTAATGGATGCTCTTGCTTACTGTGAAAAGAACGATGAGATCCGCATGGTGGTGCTCCGCGGCGCGGGAGGCGTCTTCAGTGCCGGCGGCGATATGAACGCAATGAAGGAACGACTGGACCGCGGCGAATACGGTACCTGGGAAAGCTGCCGTCTGGGAGGGGAACTGAATCTCAAATTGCTGAATCTGAAGAAACCTACGGTGGCCGTTGTGGAAGGAGCTGCAGCGGGTTCCGGTCTCTGCATGGCGCTGTCCTGCGATTTTCAAATCGTTACGGAGGATGCCAAGATGGTGTTCGCATTTGTAAACATCGGCTACGTCCCGGATTCCGGCGCAACCTATTTGGTTACGCGTGCGGTGGGAACGGTGCGTGCAAAGGATATTTTGATGTCGGGCAGGCGATTTTCGGGCCGGGATGCCGCCGCGTGGGGACTTGTTACCGAAGCGGTTCCCCAGGAGCAGATCGGGGAGCGATTGTCACAGTATATTGAAAAATATGCCAACGGGCCGACCAAAGCGTACGGATATATCAAAGAGATGGTTAATCGCTCAGTATATCACGCTTTTGAGGAAGGCACGGAAATGGAAGTTGAGTTCCAAACCATCTGTGAGCGTACAAACGACCACAAAGAATCTGTTTATGCATTCTTTGAAAAGCGCAGGCCAAAGTTTAAGGGAGACTGATATTGTCCGCAATATTTAGGAAATACAGCTGAAAGAAAAAGGAGAAGATAGTATGGCAGGAATTTTTGACGGCGTCCGTGTTATCGATTTTACTGCGCACGTATCCGGTCCGGCTTGTACGAGCACACTTGCCGATCTGGGGGCTGAGGTAATTAAAATCGAACCGCCGGTAACCGGCGAAGCAACAAGAAATTTGTATCCGCGTTTGGATGGGCAGGCGCTTACTTATCTCTGGAACAATCGCGGTAAAAAGTCGGTCACTATTAATATGAAAGATCCTGAAGGCGTTGCGGCCATCAAAGAGCTGATTAAAACAGCCGACGTTCTTGTCGAAAACTTCCGCCCCGGCGTAATGGAAAAGTTCGGCATCAGCTATGACAAGGTAAAAGAATTTGCCCCGGGCATAGTTTATTGCTCTATTTCCGCATTTGGTCAGTATGGACCGGACGCGTATCGGCCCGGATTTGATATCGTTGTGCAGGCGAGGAGCGGCATAATGGACCTGACCGGGGAACCGGGCGGAATGCCCACCAAGATCGGCATTGTGCTGGCGGACATGGTGTCTTCCAAGGATGCTTTCGCCGCCATAGCCGCGGCGCTGTATCACAAGCTGAAAACCGGCGAGGGCCAGTATCTGGATGTTTCCATGCTGGAGTGCGTTTCAAGCATGAACCTGTATGTCGACCACGCGTTGATGGGGCGTGACCCCCAAAGGCAGGGCCGCCATCATATCAGTCTGGCGCCTTATGGCATATTCGAAGGAAAAAACGGCCAGTGCATCGTTTTGGCGGCATTCACTGATAAGCATTGGGAGATTTTATGCAACGAGGTACTTAAAAAGCCTGAAATGGTTGATGATCCGCAATATAAAACGGGAAACAGCCGCATTGAAAATAAACTCCAGATCGCTGCCGCTATTGAAGATTGGCTTAAAACCTTCGACAATATCGACGATGCGGTAAAGACCGTCGAGAAATTCGGGCTGGTTGCAAGTAAAATCAACTCGACCCGTGAAGTCGCACAAGACCCGCAGCTGCTTGCACACGGCGGAATTGTCGACATTGAAGCAATGCCCAGCATGAAAAACACGGACAGTTATAAAGCACGCGGTCCTTGGATCAAATATTCCAAAACGCCCGCGGTGATGAGGCGCGCAAGTGAGCTGGGCGAATACAACCATGAAGTCCTCAGCGGGATCGGCTTATCAAAAGAAAAAATAGACGAAATGGAAAGCCGTTGGGCAAAACAAAAATAAACAAGAGGTGCTGAAATGAAAACGAGTTACAATCTTCTGACCGATGAACAGCAGGAGCTGCGGCTGATGGTCCGGGAATTTGCCGATAAAGAAATCATTCCGGGTGTCAAAGACCTGGATATCGCCGGTGAATTTCCGCACGAGCTTTATCGCAAGGCGTTTGATATGGGCCTTACCACGATGACCTTGCCGGAACAGTATGGCGGTATGGGACTGGATATTTTTACATATTCGCTGCTAAAAGAAGAAATCGCGCGCGGAGACGCCGGTTTTGCCGGTGCGATCGCCGGGTGCTTTATGGGCAGCCTGCCGGCATTGCTGTCGGGTACCGATTACCATAAAAATCTGGTTGCGGAATGTCTGAACAACGGCGGCGTCATGGCGTTCTGCCTTACCGAGCCGGACTCCGGTTCGGATTCGGCATCCATGCGTACTACTTATGTAGACGATGGGGACAGCTTTGTAATGAACGGCCGTAAATGCTTTATCTCGAACGGCGGCGTCGCCGATTTGCTGCTGGTATTTGCGACCAAAGACCGCAGCCTGGGGAACAAGGGGATCTCCTGCTTCCTGGTAGAAACGAAATCGGCCGGTGTTTCTGTCGGAAAGCATGAGGATAAACTGGGCTATCGTACTTCCGCCACGACGGACATCATTTTTGAAGACTGCCGCGTGCCGAAAGCCAATTTGATCGGTGCGGAGTGCGAAGGGATGGCGATCATGAACCGCAGCCTGAACAGGACGCGGCCCACGGCGGGTGCGGGCGCGATCGGCAATGCGCAGTATGCTTATGAATGCGCGGTAGACTACGCAAAAGTACGCACTTCGTTTGGCGGAAAACCAATCTGCAAATTTCAGGGTGTCGGTTTTATGCTGGCCGATATGTACACGCAGCTGGAAGCGGCAAGACAAATGGTCTGGCATGCCTGCCGCTGTGCAGATGCCGGTGTCGTTGACCGTAAACTGTTTTCGGCAGCAAAGTGTTTTGCGGCCGACGTAGGGATGAACGTCTGCACGAACGCGGTCCAGGTACTCGGCGGTTATGGCTACAGCAGAGAGTATCCGGTTGAAAAGCGCTTCCGTGATGCAAAAATTTACCAGATTTTCGAGGGCACCAACCAGATCCAGCGCGTTATTATCAACAGCGACATCTGCAAGGACTAAGCGGCAATGTCTGATAAATCCCCCCAAAACAATATAGTGAGAGAGGGTTCGTAAATTATATGGCAAACGCAGTTAACGCAAAATCTTCTCAGAAAAATGTGTTCCATGTTCTTTTCGCTTTAGCCATTTGGCTGATTTTCAAGTTTCTGGTTCCGGCGCCGGCGCCTATTACCGCAGATGGCATTGAAATCATCGGTATTTTTATTATGGCGCTTTATCTCTGGATTTTCGTTGGCACCGGCTGGACGTCGATACTTACAGTCTGTTTACTTGGTATGACCAAATACATGACGCCTGCACAGGCCATCAAAGGCTCGTTCGGCGACTGGATGTTCTCGTTCCTAATGGGCTGTATGATGGTAAATGCCGTCCTTTCCGAGACCGGATTGTCGCGGCGTATCGCAGTCTGGTTCATTACGCGTAAATTTACCAGGGGCAGGCCTTACCTGATTATTTCCATGTTTTTTACGGCAATGTTCGCGTTGGGGCTGTTTATGACCTCTTCCGCGACCTGTGTTATGTTTCTGGCCTTGGCAAAAGAAATTCTGGATACCTGCGGCTATGACCGCAAGGAACGGTTTTCCCAGTTCCTGTTCTGCTGTATTGCATGGATCACGATTGCGGGCAACGGTATGACCGCGATCGGTCACGGCAACTTCATTACCGGCATGGGGTGGGTTTCCGAAGCCTTCGGTATTAAAATCAGCATTGCACAGTCCGCGATTATCGGCTGTTCGATTGGTATCGTATGGATTGCCCTGCTTATACTCATTATGAAGATGATTTATAAAATGGATGCCTCCAGATTAGTCAATTTGGACATGGATGAGCTGAAAGGCAGCATGACGAAAATGTCCAAAGCCGAAAAGTTTGCCGGCGGATGCTTTGCGGCGGTCGTGCTCTGCTGGGTCGCAGGCGATATTACCCAGCCGATTCCCCTGCTTTACAATACAATAGGCGCTTTCTGCAGCGGTCTGGGTTCGGCAATACCGATTCTGCTGTGCGTTTGTGTGCTGTGTGTTGTTCCCGTCGATGGCAAACCTCTCATGAACTTTAACACAATGACTAAAAAGATAGCGTGGCAGAGCTGTATGATGATTGGTACCGTCCGTCTGCTCGGTACTGTTTTTGCGGATGAAAAGCTTGGCATCACCGCATGGATGCAGAGTGTGTTCGGCCCTGTCGTTCAGGGGATGCCTGCGGCCCTGTTTGTTGTTGTCTGCATCGGCATCGCGCTGCTCGCGACAAACTTTGTTTCAAACAGTATCGCAATGGTTCTTTTCAAAGTGGCCGCGCCTCTTACTCTTCTGATCCCCGGGGTCAACGGACCGGCTCTTGGCGTTGTCATGATCTGCGCGATTCACTATGCAATGTGGACTCCGGGCTGCACGACTACGACCTCCTTTGTCTGTGGAAGCGGAGACGTGGAAGGTTCGTTTATGGTCAGGTACGGCTGGGTTCCCATGATTGCGGCATTTATTGCGCTTGTTACAGTCGGCTACAGCGTCGGTTGTTTGGTTTTCTAAATGGAAAGGATTGATTTCTTTATGAATACTCGTATTACTGAATTGTTCGGCATTCAATATCCCATTATTCAGGGAGGGATGCAGTGGCTTGCCACCGCGGAATTTGCGGCGGCGGTTTCCAACGCGGGAGGCCTTGGTATTATAAACGCCACACGTTTTCAGGATAAAGAAGGCCTTGCAGAAGAGATCCGCAAGACAAAAACATTAACGGACAAGCCGTTTGCGGTGAACATTTCCATGCTGCCGCACAAAGACTATAAAGACAATACCGACAATTATTTCGCCGCTGCTTTTGAGGCCGGGGTACCGATTATCGAGACGTCCGGCCGCAATCCGGCGGAGTATGTACAGGCCTGTCATGATCACGGAATCAAAATCATGCACAAGGTCCCGGCGGTGCGCTACGCGAAGACCGTTGAACGCGCGGGCGTGGACGCGGTTACGATCGTGGGCTTTGAGTGCGCCGGTCACCCGGGTATGGATGATGTTTCCACTATGGCTCTTATTCCCAAGGCGGTCGAGGAATTAAAGCTTCCGGTGATTTCCGGCGGCGGCATCGCCGACAGCAGGGGCTTCATGGCCGCACTGGCGCTGGGTGCGGAAGGAGTGGTAATGGGCACGCGTTTTGTCGCCACCAAAGAATGCCCGATCCATGAAAATTTCAAACAGCGCCTGATTGAAACAGAGGAAAACGGAACCATGCTGGTTCAGAAATCTTTGCGCAACGCGAACCGCGTCAGTAAGAACGAGGCCTCCGCCAGGACCCTGGAAATGGAAAATCGAGGGGCAGGAATCGATGAATTGCTGACGGTTATCAGCGGGAAAATTCAACGCGCCTGCTATGAAGACGGCAATGTAGAAGGCTGTCTGTTCCCCATCGGCGAGTGCAGCGGAATTATTCATGACGTAAAAACCGTACAGGAAGTATTCGACGAGATCGTAAACGGCAGTGAAAAGATTCTCAGCCGTATGCAAAGCATCTTGAAATAATGAATTAAACGATAAAGAGGCAATTATGCTATGAGTCCAGCGACAATTGCATTGGTCATTCTTGCAGGTTGCATTCTTTTGTTTTTGACCGATTGGATCCCCAGTGCTGCAACAGCGGTTTTGGGATGTGCACTGTTGGTTGTGACAGGAGTTTGTACGCCTGCCCAGGCTTTTTCCGGATTTTCCAGCGATATAACGCTGATGGTTGCCGGAATGCTGGTCGTTGGCGACGCCTTATTTGATACCGGCGCCGCCAACACAGTCAGTAAATGGATCATTAAATCCGGAATAAACAGCGAACGAAAATTCCTGGCAGTAAGCATTGTCATTTCAGCCGCGTTGGCTTCCTTCCTGTCCAATATCATGGTGATTGCCATGTTTATGGCGATCATCAATACGATGGTCAAAACATCCCCCAATATGCACATGAAGCGTTTGTGCATGCCTATTGTGATGAGCTCAACATTTGGCGGTGTCTGGACATTGATGGGGTCTACGCCTCAGCTTGCCGTACAGGCATTGGTAAAAGGCACTTACAATATAGAATACCGTGTGTTCGATTATTTGCCTGTAGGATTGATCCTGACTGCCGCTTTCCTATTGTATGTGGAACTGATCTGGTATCCGGCAAGTATCAAAAAGTGGCCGGACGAAGACAAGGCGGATCACGAAGAACTGGATGATTTCTCTGCCCGCCAGGAGCAGCTGCCTGCGGGAACCCATCCGGGCAAGCAATACGTGATGCTCGTCATTCTGCTTTTCGTATGCGTGCTGTTCGTTACGGAAGCCGTGTCGATCGGAGTAGCTTCTGTGATCGGCGCACTGCTGTGTATTATAACACGCTGTACAACAGAAAAATCGGTGATTAAAAATATGGATTGGGTCGTTCTGATTCGCTTGTCCGGCTGTCTGGGGTTAGCGACCGGGATCAGCCAGAGCGGCTGCGACAAGCTGATCGCCAGTGGCCTGGTTTCTGTTTTGGGAGAATCCTTCGCACCGCAAACACTGATGATCGCGGCGGTAATATTGTCTATGCTGGTAAGTAATTTTATCAGCAGTTCCACGGCAGTCATTATTGTGCTGACACCGGTTTTATCCTTATGCTCGCATTTTGGCTTCAGTCCGCTGCCGTTCGGTTTGGCGGTCTGCTATGCGTGCAGCCTTGCCATGTGTACTCCCATTGCAAGCGCGCAAATAGGGATTTCGATGGTGGCGGGATATTCGTTTGCTGATTATTTCAAGGCAAATATACTGCTGTCTGTTTTGATAGGCATACTCATCATATTAACAGTGCCGCTGTTTTTTCCATATTTCGCATGAACATGAAAGGGTGACTACTCATATGAATATTTTAGTCTGTGTAAAACAGGTTCCGGATACAACGGAGATCAAAATCGATCCTGTTACGAATACGCTGATTCGCAGCGGCGTTCCCAGCATTGTGAATCCCTTTGACGCATATGCTCTGGAAATCGCTGCCCGGATTAAGGATGTGAATCCGGACAGCAAGATCGTCGTGCTGTCTATGGGCCCTGAACAGGCCAAAGCCGCTCTGAAAGAGTGTCTTGCGGTTGGCGGGAACAAGGCTTATCTGGTAAGCGACCGTGTGTTCGGCGGTTCCGATACGCTTGCTACCAGTTATATTCTGTCCAGGGCAATTGCCAGGGTAGAGGAACTGGAAGGAAAATTTGATATTATCTTCTGCGGGAAGCAGGCAATAGATGGAGACACCGCTCAGGTTGGTCCCGAAATCGCGGAACATCTGGATTATCCTCAGGTTACGTGTGCAGTGGAAGCCGTTGTAGAAGAAAGCAGGGTCAGGGTAAAACAGGAGGCGGAAGAAGGATTTCATATGATCTGGGTGAAAATGCCTTGTGTAATTACCGTGACCAAGCCTTCTTTTGAACCCCGATACCCTTCTGTAAAGACCAAGATGGCGGCAAATCGCGCGGATATCCCTACTCTGACTTCCGCGGATTTTACAATTGACCTGGCGAGAGTCGGTCTGAAAGGCTCACCCACCAAAGTTGTAAAAAGCTTTACGCCTCCGTGCAAGTCGTGTGGTGTGAAGATTCAGGAAGAATCGGATGAAGCGTCGGCACTGCAGCTGTGCCGGATGCTCAGCGGTGCCCACATTATCTAAGAATAGGGAGGAACGCATCATTGGAAGTCAAGAATAAGGATTTATGGGTATTTATTGAGACAGACGAGGAAGGGAAGGCCCGGAACGTTGGGCTGGAGCTTTTAGCCCCGGGCCGTAAGCTTGCTGCCGCACAGGACGGTGAGCTGGTGGGAGTGGTGATCGGCAGTCGGGTCGATGAAGCGGTTAAGTCCGCGGCGGCTCACGGCGCCGACAGGATTATAGCGGTGGACGGTCCCGAGTTCCGCCGATATACGACCGATGCCTATACCGACGCTTTTTACATACTGGTGGAAAAATATGGCCCTACGGCTGTTTTGATTGGAGCGACCTGTGTTGGACGCGATATGGGCCCCCGTCTGTCCTGTCGGCTGAAGACCGGCCTGATAGCCGACTGTACCGCACTGGACATTGACGAGGCGAGCGGAAATGTCGCCTGGACCCGCCCCGCTTTCGGCGGAAATCTGATGGCCACCATCCTCTGTTCCGACCATCGTCCGCAGATCGGTACCGTACGCCCCGGCGTGTTTAAAAAACCGGAGGCGGAAACCGGACGTTCCGTCGAAGTGATCCGGGAAGACATTCATGTTTCCGCCGAGCGAATCCGTACGGAACTGTTGGAAGATATCAAAGAAGCCGGCGGCGCGCTGGTAGATCTGGAGGGCGCCGAGATCATCGTCTCCGGCGGTCGCGGGCTGGGCGGGCCGGAAGGCTTTGCTCCTGTCCGTGAACTGGCTGACGCATTGGGAGCTACGGTCGGAGCCTCCCGTGCCGCAGTTGACGCGGGATGGATTCCCCACTCCCATCAGGTAGGACAAACGGGAAAGACCGTTGCTCCAAAGGTGTATGTCGCCTGCGGAATTTCCGGCGCGATCCAGCATCTGGCAGGCATGAGCGGTTCCGATGTCATTATCGCCATTAACAAGGACCCGGATGCGCCTATTTTCTCTGTGGCCGATTACGGTGTCGTGGGCAATCTGAATGAGGTCCTCCCCATTCTGACGGCCGAAATCAAGAAGCGGAAAGCATAAGTTTTTTATGGGTACTGCCAAGTAAAATGTCTAAAAACCAGCATATCATTCAGATTGAATGATATGCTGGTTTTCTGCTTTATAGATAAAGCTCGTTCTCATAACTTATCTAAATAAAACATTAGGTGCATAAGAAAGCAAAAACATCCAGAAGTCCGCTTGCCTTTTTCTATGATAAAGACAATTTTTCTTTCCAGTGAAATACGATGGCAGTTTTCGCAGGTTCACTGCCGCAAATTACCGGGGAAGCGGCTTGAGTCCGGTCAGATCGGGAATTTATGGAAGAAGAGCTCCTCCTTAGACTGGTAGTCCGATTGCCAGATCAGGATTTGAATTTCATAAAGGGATTCCATAAAGCTGGTGAAGTCCTCCTCGTACTCGTTGGCGATTACAAGAGTGGGGAGCTCGCTTTCCGGAACCGTCTCAAAAAGCTTTTGGATATAGGTAGTATCCCAGTCGTTGACCAGAGGGCGGCCCTGAAAGCACAGGTATTCGCCGGCGGGGATCCGAAGGATATTGGGGTCCTCAAATCCCGGGTCGCCCTTGAGATACACAAAATACTTCTGCGATTCCCACTTCTTCTCCAACATGCTCTGAAAGGAAATGATATTGCCGTTCTGCCGCAAGAAAGCAACATCCTTGAATTTCTTGTCGGCTTTCAGGCTTCGCAGTAGCAAGGATGCCTTTGAAGGCTGGTTGGAGTTTTGAATATTTCGCTCTTCCGGCAGGCTGGAAACCGCCAGCATGTAGCGCTCCCCGATCATCTGCTTATAGGGAACGGCCTGAAACTGCTGTCTGTCCGAATAGCGGAAAAAGTTAATGTACCATTTCAGAATATCTACAGTCTCCTGCATTTTCTGTTGCTCAGCCAGCTTTTCCCTGAGCTGCTTTTCCAGATAAGGCAGCAGCGCCTTGCCGTTTCCTGCGGAAAAGGCATCCTTGATCTCCTTCAGCGACAGCCCGATTGTCTCCAGATAGCGGATGCGGTCGATGAGGGAGAGCTGGATATAGGAGTAGTAACGATATCCCGTTTCCGGGTTGGTATAAGCCGGCTCCAGCAGCCCGATATTGCTGTAGTACCGCAGCGACTGCACGGAAATTCCGAGAATCCCCGCGACTTCGCCAATGGAGTACAGATTTTCCTTATCCATATTTGCTTGTCTCCTCCGCTTTTTCGGGTCCGGCACAGACAATGGGAGAAGGGCGGTCATACTCCCCAACTGTCATACCAGACACACTTGTCAAACCCCGCGCCATGACCGATTGCGATCATTATATCATAATCCTTGGGAAATCACACTTTCGACTCTGCAGCCGTAAACAGTTTTTCCACCGTCTTTATTCTGAACGGACAAATTTATTGACAGACAGCACGTTTTCAACTGCATTTATATGCCTTCAGTGAACTATTCTTTGCAAAAAATCAGCATTTTACACAATTTCAATCCTCTGAATCCCCATGAAATGTAGAAAATTCGTATCAGCCTTGACTCTAAGGCCGCTATAGACTTTACAATTAGCAATGGAAATTCAATTTTCCGATTTGTTCCCGGCCGGAACAGAGAAAGTATCTATTCCCTCATCCAGCGTATTCTCCCGTGAGGAGCATGGAGAAAGGCAGCTCGATTGGGGATAAAAAAGGAAGCGGGTTGTATGCGCTCCCTATCAGCGTTTTGGTTGCAGCCCATTCCCGCACTCGTTTGGTGAGTTAGGCATTTTCTAAATCCGTAGAGAAAAACTGAGGGGGAATTACAATATGTTGAACAGTGTCCTTACAAACTTGGACAGCTTCTTGTGGGGCGCGCCGTTTACTCTGTTTGTCATCGGCGTAGGTCTGTATTTTCTGGTGCGTTCCGGTTTCTTTCCGATTGCGCATTTCCGCCATATGCTGCACCACACTCTGGGCAGTCTTACCAGCAAGGAAACTCATAACAAAAAGGCCGGACAGACCACTCCGTTCGAGGCGATCTGCATTGCGATCGGCGGCAGCGTGGGCTGCGGCTGCATCGGCGGTATCGCCACCGCGGTGGCGGTGGGCGGCCCCGGCGCCGTGTTCTGGATGTGGGTGTTCGGTCTGGTGGCCATGATGGTCAAGATGGTGGAGATCACCCTGGGCTGCCACTACCGGAACAAGAACGAAAAAGGGGAATACTTTGGCGGTGCTACCTACTACATGGAAAAGGGCATCGGAAGAGAGCAGGGGCATAAATACGGCTTCGCTCTGGCCTGGCTGTTCGGCATCGGATTTGTGGCACAGTTCCTGGGCGGTTCTCAGGCATACACTATTTCCGAAGTTCTGAATACCACTTTCGGTTTCAATATGATTGCCGTCACAGTGATTTATTCCATATTTGTGTTTTACATTATTTACAAAGGCGTTCCCCGCGTGGGAGCGGTGGCCAAAAAACTGGTTCCGTTCAAATGCACGGCCTTCCTTCTAGGCGGCGTCCTTCTGATGGCGCTCAACTACCGGAACCTGCCCGGCGTGTTCTATTCCATCTTCCACGACGCGTTCCACGGCTCCGCCGCGCTGGGCGGCTTCGGCGGCGCCACCATTGTGGTAGCCATGCGCAACGGCGTCGCCCGCGGGCTGAACTCCAACGAGGCCGGGCAGGGCTCTTCCCCCCAGATTCACAGCACCTCCAACACCGTCCATCCCGTTCGTCAGGGCCTGTGGGGCTGCTTTGAAGTGTTTGTAGACACCTTTATTGTCTGCTCCATCACGGCCCTGTCTATTCTGGTCACCGGCGTTTTGGGCACCGGAAAAACCGGCGCCACGCTGACTATCGCCGCGTTCGAGCACAACTTCGGCATCGTCGGACCTATTTTCATCGGCCTAATGTGCGTTATGTTCGGCATTACCACCACCAGCGGATGGTTTACTTATTACATATCGATCATCAACCACGGTCTGCGGTATCATCCCGTCCTCCGCGACCGGGTCATTAAGATTTTCAAGTTTCTCTTCCCGCTGCCCAACATCGTTATCGTGACCTCCATAGTACTCACAGGCAATGGCCCCGATTTGTTCTGGACCATTGTGGACCTCACTCTGGTCATTCCTGTGTTTGGGAACCTGCTGGGGCTGATCTGCCTGCGCAAAAAGTTCTGGACACTGCTGAAGGATTACAAGGCCCGCTATCTGGGTTCAGGTAAGGTTGATCCTGACTTCAACCTGTTCTACGAGGATGATCCCAAGGTGGCGGCAGAGGAGGAAGCCATCCGCGAGGAGGCCCGCCGCATCACCAGCGAGGCTTATGCCAAGTCCGGTAAATCGGCCTCGTAATTCCCGGCGAAAACGGCGGACCTCGCCGGCTTTATAAAAAGGAGACAACAATCTATCATGTTTAAGGAAACCGAAAAAGAGTTCACTTTTTCCACCGATATACTCGCCAAGGGAGCCTATACCCGGTATCCGGTGACAAATCCCGAGGCGCTTCCGATTTTCATGACCACCGCGTTTAACGTGGAGGATCTGGACGACCTGCAGAATCGGTACGACGAAAAGGGCTTCTGCTATAACCGCAACCGTAATCCGAACCGTTCCGCCCTTGCGGAGCTGATAACCTTCATTGAGCACGGTGAGGACTCCATTTGCTGCAGCTCCGGCATGGGCGCCATCTCTACGGCGGCGATCGCGCTGACGAAGAAGGGAGACCATATTCTCTCCGACCGGACGCTCTACGGCGAGTCTCTGGAGATCTTCACCAAGATTCTCGGTAATTATGGCGTGGAGACCACATTCATCGACTTTACAAATCTGGACGAAATCAAAGCAAATCTCCGTCCCAACACCGCCCTTCTGTATACGGAGACGGTCTCCAATCCCATGATCGCCGTTCCCGACCTGCGGGCCGTGGCGGATATTGCCCATGCCCACAACGCCCGGTTTGTGGTGGACAACACCTTCATGACCGGCGCGCTGGCAAGGCCCCTCGACCTGGGAGCCGACCTGGTAGTCAACAGCCTGACCAAGTTCGCCAACGGACACAGCGACGCCGTCTGCGGCGCAGTGACCGGCGGCAGGGAGCTGATTGCCAAGTGCTATGAGCTTCAGGTCCTGCTGGGCACCCAGTCCGACCCGTTCACCTCCTGGCTGGTCCAGCGGGGCATCCGCACTCTGGATCTGCGGATTAAGCGGCAGTCCGAAAACGCAGCGGCCCTTGCAGCGGCGCTGGACAAAAGCCCGTACGTTCTGAAGGTCCACCATCCCAGCCTGATGAATCATCCTCAGCACGACATCGCCGTAAAGCAATTCGGCAAATACTGCGGCGGAATGCTGAGCGTGGAGTTCCCCGAAAGCCGGGAAAAGATGAATACCTTCATGCGCGGCCTGCACTTTGCCCACTACGCCATGACGCTGGGCGGCTACCGCACTTCCCTGTCCTACCCTCCTATGAGCTCCCACTACGATGTGCCCCGGGAGGAACGGCTCAAAATGGGGATCACCGACGGCCTGCTGCGTATCTCCTGCGGCATTGAAAACACCGACGACCTGGTTGGCGATTTTCTGCAGGCAATAGAAGCGGCCTATCAGTAAGCGAAACTGTGATTCGAACGATTTTGGGGGAACGCACAGTACTGTGCGTTCCCCCATGTTAATTCAAAAGGAGAATGAGACAAATGAAAGATATGGTGGAAATCCGCTGGCATGGGCGCGGCGGACAGGGCGCGAAAACGGCGTCGCTGCTGCTGGCGGACGCTGCCTTCAATACGGGCAAGTATGTGCAGGGCTTTCCGGAATACGGCCCGGAGCGTATGGGCGCGCCCATCACCGCGTACGATCGGATCAGCACGGAACGCTGCACCGTGCACTCCAACATCTATGAGCCGGACTACGTGGTGGTGGTGGATGAGACACTGCTTTCCTCCGTGGACGTGACGGCGGGACTGAAGGCCGACGGGGCCATCGTCATCAACAGTACGAAAAAGCCAGAGGAACTGCGCTCCAGGCTAAAAGGCTACCAAGGGAAGGTCTGTACCATCGACGCAGGCAAAATCAGCGTGGAGACACTGGGGAAAAATTTCCCCAACACACCGATGCTGGGTGCTATCGTAAAGATCAGCGGCGTGGTGCCGGAGAAGGAATTCATTCAGGACATGGAGGGCTCCTTCCGGCACAAGTTCGCCAGCAGGCCCCAAGTAATCGAGGGCAATATCAAAGCCCTGATACGCTCCATGGAGGAGGTGCAGATAGGATGAACTACAAAAAGGCGGCAGAGATCAGCGAAACCATCAGCTGGAGGGATATTACTCCGGGCTGCAACATCTACGAGGGCGGCACATCCGACACGGTGGCCACGGGCGAATGGCGGACCATGCGCCCGGTGCTGCACGAAGACAAGTGTAAACAATGCCTGCTGTGTGTACCGGTATGCCCCGACTTGTCCATTCCGATGGATAAGGACGGCAAGCGGGGCGGTTTCAATTACTTCTTCTGCAAGGGCTGCGGCATCTGCGCGGCGGTATGTCCGTTTGGAGCAATTGAAATGATCCCGGAGGAGAAATAAGAAAGGAGAGCGCACAATGGGAATCAGAGAAAGACTTTCAGGCAACGAAGCAATTGCCTATGCTATGAAACAGATCAATCCCGATGTGATGGGGGCGTTCCCGATCACCCCGTCCACCGAGATCCCCCAATATTTTTCTACTTATGTGGATAACGGCGAGGTGGATACGGAGTTCATCCCCGTGGAAAGCGAACACAGCGCCATGTCCACCTGCATCGGCGCACAGGCGGCGGGTGTTCGTGCCATCAGCGCCACGTCCTCCTGCGGTCTGGTCTATATGACCGAAATGCTGTACGTGGCGGCCTCGGACCGCCTGCCCATTACGTTAGCGGTGTCGACCCGGGCGCTGTCCGGCCCCATCAACATCAACAACGACCATTCCGACGCCATGGGCGTGCGCGACGCGGGCTGGATCCAGCTCTTCGCGGAAACCAATCAGGAAGCCTACGACAACTATCTTCAGGCCATGAGGATCGGCGAGGCCGTCAGCCTGCCCGTCATGATCTGTCAGGACGGCTTTATTACCTCCCATGCCATTGAGAACATTGAACTGGCGGAGGACGACAAGGTCAGGAAGTTTGTCGGCGAATACCATCCGGACAATGCCCTTCTGGGCCGGGAGAATCCCATGTCCGTGGGCGCGTTCGGCATGCCCTGCTACTACATGGAGTGCAAGCGCCAGCAGGCTCAGGCCATGATTGACGCCAAGGAGGTCATTCGCAGGGTCGGCGAGGAATTCGGCGCGATGACCGGCCGGTCCTACGGCCTGATCGAGCGGTACCGGATGGACGATGCCGAGGAAGCCGTCGTCATTATGGGTTCCTCCGCCGGTACGGCTAAGGCCGCCGTGGATGAGCTGAGGGCCGAGGGTAAAAAGGCGGGCCTGGTGAAGATACGCTCCTTCCGCCCCTTCCCGGCAGAGGAACTGGTGGAAGCACTTAAAAACGTAAAGGCCTTTGCGGCCATGGATAAGGACGACAGCTTCAACGCCCACTGCGGCCCGATGTTTGCGGAGATTGCGGCGGCGCTGTATGCGGCGGGCGAGACCGCTCCCAAGGCGATCAACTATATCTACGGTCTGGGCGGCCGCGACGTGCGTCTGGAGAGCATCCGCCGCGTGTTCGCAGAGCTGGAGCAGATCGCCGCCACGGGCGAAACGGGCGAGACCTACCGCTATCTGGACGTGCGGGAATAAGGAGGAACAGTCATTATGAGCTATAGTCTGAAAGAAAATCTTATGCGGGAGGACCGTATTGCCGGCGGGCACCGGATGTGCGCCGGCTGCGGCTCCCCCATTGCAATCCGCGCCGTCCTCCGGGCACTGAATCCGGAGGACAGGGCGGTGGTGTGCTCCGCCACATCCTGTCTGGAGGTATCCACCTTCATGTACCCCTACACCTCCTGGAAAGACAGCTTCATCCACAACGCATTCGAGAATGCGGGAGCTACGATCTCCGGTGTGGAGACGGCGTACCGTGCTCTGAAAAAGAGGGGCGGGCTGGACGATACCTATAAGTTCATCGCCTTCGGCGGGGACGGCGGCACCTACGACATCGGCTTTCAGTCCCTGTCCGGCGCCATGGAGCGAGGCCACGACATGGTTTATGTCTGTTACGACAACGAGGCGTACATGAACACCGGTATCCAGCGCTCCTCCTCTACGCCCCATTTTGCCGACACCACCACTACGCCGGTCGGCGCTGTGGTTCCCGGCAAGACCCAGCGAAAGAAGGATCTGACGAAGATCATGGCGGCCCACGACATTCCGTATGTGGCCCAAACCACCTTTCTCGGCAATTTCTCCGACATCGGTACCAAGGCTCACAAGGCCATCTACACCGAAGGTCCGGCCTTTCTGAACATCCTTGCTCCCTGCCCCCGGGGCTGGCGCTATCCCTCCGAGCAGTTGATTCAGGTCACCAAGGCCGCCGTGGAGAGCTGCGTGTGGCCGCTGTACGAGGTCGCGGACGGTAAATATATTTTGAATTACAAGCCGAAGAACAAACTGCCGGTAATCGAGTATCTGAAAATGCAGGGCCGTTTCCGTCACATGTTCAAGCCCGGAAACGAGTGGATGCTGGAACAGGCCCAACAGGAAGTAGACCGCAACTGGAAAGAACTGCTGATCAAGTGCAATGAACTGTAATTCTGTGTGATCTCCCGGATTTCACTCCGTTTTTAACAGTGCAGTTCTTTTCCCTCTGATATTTATTCTTTCGAATGCAGCCGTCCGCCGGAAAGGGATTATCAACCCTTTCCGGCGGACGGCTGTGCCTTTATGATAATGACTTGATCATTGTCCGGCCTTGCTCTGCAGCTAAGTAAGCCCAGAGAAGAGAAAAAGAGAGGCATGGAACAGCCGATTAACAAGGCTTCCGGCAAGGAACCTCATGAATTTTCAAAGATGGATTTAGGAAAAGCAAATGACCTTAACAGCAAATCAAGGTCGTTTTCCACCTGCTGATTGATCGGGTATGTGCCGTTCCTAATTGCCCAATCAAATCCGATCCCTCGGGAGAGACGCAGAATAGTCCCTGTAATTTCTTCCGCAGTATAAGACGGATGAAATTCCCCTTCGTCGATTCCTGCCTGTGCCAATCCCTTCAGGCAGATGTGGAAGGGTCGGCTATCATCGATCATATAAGGGTACCGCTCGTCCTGCTTCAACTGAATGCGAAGCATTTGTGCCAGAATGTGGGGCCCGATCCTTCCCGCACCGGCGACTTCATGACAAATCAAATCTTTGATTGCATCGACATTCGACTTGAAATTCTTCGCCTGAAATTCATTTGAGACATACTCGTCAAGGAGGGGATAATTTTCAAAGAAAAGCTCTTCTTTGGAATGATAATAGTGATAGAAATTACCGGCCGAGACATGGGCCGCCGCACAAATCTGCGCGATAGTCACCTGCTCAATATCCGCACTTTGGAAAAGCTCCCACGCGCTTTCCCGAATGTGTTCTTTTGTTTCTATCGCCTGCCGTTGGCGGTTGGTCAGTTCTTTTTTCATTTGAATTCCCCCTGCAATTGAGTATACCGGATTAGCAACGGTTCCGCAAGTGTGAAACCGGACCCGCATATCCGTTTATAAGCAACAAATTCAATAATTTGTTTATTGACAAACAATTGAATCTGGATATAATTAAATTACATTCATTGAATTATATTTTATGAAAGGCTGGTTGTTATGGGAACTTATGATCCAATCTTCACCCCATTGAAAATCGGAAGTGTTGAAATCAAAAATCGAATCATCATGTGCGCAATGGGAGGAACCTCTCTGATCGAGCACGGTAAATTCGAACAAAAATCTGCTGATATGTTCATCGAGCGTGCCAAAGGCGGCGTAGGGCTGATTATTCCCGGCATTTCCACCATCACGGATATGTGGGGGCGCGGCGGCTGGCTTTACGAAGCCCGGGATAACGTTATGGAGCCTCTCACGGAAACGATGAAGAGCATTCATTCTTACGGAGCCAAGCTATTTCTTCAGATTGGTGCGGGAATGGGACGCGCACTTGCCATCAACTCTCCCATGCTACCTCCTGGCACAGACCTTTGCAAGGCCCTGAACGGGCCGACGGAGGGGCTGCAGAATGTCTGGCTGCCAAATAAAAAGCATCGCGCACTGAGCCTAGACGAGATTCACGAGATCATCGAAGCATTTGGCAAATCCGCAAAGATGGTGAAAGATGCCGGCGTGGACGGCGTGGAGGTGCATGCCGTCCATGAGGGGTACCTGCTGGACCAGTTTGCCATTGCCGCAACCAATCACCGGACCGATGAGTACGGTGGTTCTCTGGAGAATCGGATGCGTTTCGCCGTTGAAATCATCCGTAAAATCAAGGAGACCTGTGGGGAAGATTTTCCGGTTTCCGTCCGCTACAGCGTCGCCAGTAAAATGAAGGGATTTAATTCCGGTGCGATTCCCGGCGAACCCTATCAAGAGTTTGGTCGGAGCTTAGAGGAAAGCCCGGCAGTTGCCCGTATTTTGGAGGCAGCTGGCTGCGACCTTCTTAATGCAGATAACGGCTCCTACGATTCCTGGTACTGGCCTCATCCTCCGGTTTACATGCCTCACGCATGCAACCTGCCGGATGCTGTTTTTATTAAACAATTCGTACATATTCCTGTCGCCTGCGCAGGCCGTATGGAGGATCTGTCGATTTCCGCACCGGCCGTCGCCAAAGGGTCCATCGATGCCATCGGCATTGCCCGCCAGCTTTTGGCCGATCCCGAATGGCCCAACAAGGTTCAGAAAGATGAGATAGAAGACATCCGCCCCTGCATCGCCTGCCATACCGGCTGTTTCGGCCTGCTTTTCGGGCGCGGAACGACCTGTGCGCTGAACCCTGTGGCAATGAACGAGCGTACCCTCCGCATTCTGCCTGCCGAAAAAAAGAAAAAAATAGCCGTTGTGGGCGGTGGCATCGGTGGCATGGAGGTAGCTCGGCTTTCCGCCATACGCGGTCATTCCGTCACGCTATTTGAGAAAACAGGCGAACTGGGCGGTGTTTTTATCGCCGCAGCTTCCCCAAGTTTTAAAGAATCAGATAAAAAGCTGATTCAGTGGTATATCCGCCAGATCGAAAAGCTGGGGGTAGATATCCGGCTAAACACCGAAGCTACTCCGGAACTGCTGAAATCATTGGCCGCAGACGAAATCGTGATTGCCACGGGCGCGAAGGAAAGAACTCTGCCGGTTCCGGGCATAAACGGCAAAAATGTTCTCAGCGCCATCGACTTCCTGCTCCATCCCGAGAATGCCGGCACAAGCGCTGTGGTGGTCGGCGGCGGGCTAACCGGCTGTGAGATCGCTTATGAGCTTTCAAAAAGCGGTAAAAAAGTTTCAATTGTTGAAATGCTCGACGACATTCTGAAGGTGAAGGACCTCGCCGCCCCGAATGCGACTCTGCTGCGGGATTATCTGAAGTATTATCAGGTAGATATACATACTTCTTCGAAATTGTGTGAAGTTACTCCTTCCGGCGTGAGATTTGAACATGCCGGGGACGAATCCGTGATTGCCGCGGATACCGTTATTCTGGCGGTCGGCTACATCAGCGGCGCCCCGCTGGCGGAACAGCTTAAAGACTGCGCAAGCGTTCATGTAATCGGAGATGCTGAGCATGTGGCCAACCTTATGGCAGTTGTTTCCGCAGCATATAACCTCGCTTTGGCTTTCTAAAATTAGAGACAATTAGAATTTAATCTCAGCTCTCCGCCAAAAGTGAAACTCTTGAAACCAAATGAAACTTTTAAAAGAAATCGTTCAATTGTATCAAGCTTCAGCTTACTAAACAACGCCTTGAAACTTAGCTGTAATGCGGGTTTCAAGGCGTTTTTGTATATTGCAGCCGCGCAGGCGCAAAAGAACATCAAATATATATGCCCCCTGCCAGCTTAAAACAGCTTGCAGGGGACATTGATCCGAAATATTGTCATTTGAAACGCAGGGATAAACCTCCCTTTAATCGTCAAATCATTTTGACCGAGTATTACTTTGCCGATAAATGGTGTAGAATATTGTGCGGTCAGATCCTGCCGGCATTTTTTAACATAAATTCTTTCACCAAAAATCCTCTTTATGATATATCCCGAATTCTTCTCAGATTCGCACGATATTTCATGGTACGCTTTCTGATTTATCAAACTGCTTTTTAAAACTATCATATTTTAGAACCGGTGCCTGCAAGCTTGAAGCGAATGCTCTTTGGCTTGACATGTAGCTGTCTCATATTCTGCTATTTTCTTGCATTAAATCCGCGCAGATATTGCTCCGGCCACTGATATTTGACGTCCAAATTACGGGCTGTGTGCAGCACCCAATAGGGATCGCGCAGAAGTTCCCGGCCCAGCGCAACCAGATCCGCGCGCCCTTCACCCAGGATTCCTTCCACCTGGTGCGGGTCGGTGATCAGACCGACTGTAATTGTAGGAAGGCCCGACGCCTGTTTTAGCTCTTCAGCGACTTTTACCTGATAGCCCGGATAAAGGGCCGGCGGTGGTGTTGGCACAACTCCGCCCGTGCTTACGTCCAGCACATCAATATATGGCTTCACCAGTTCAATAATTCTGGCCATTTCCACTGGATGCAAGCCTTCTGGTTCGTAATCCTCGGCGGATACACGCAGTAAAACAGGTTTATCGTCAGGCCAAACCTCATGTACCGCCTGCAGCGTTTCAATCAGTATACGGCAGCGGTTTTCAGTTGAGCCGCCATAACCGTCTGTGCGGTGATTGGTGAGCGGTGAGAGAAACTCGCTGATCAGATAACCATGGGCTCCATGGAGTTCAATGGCGTCAAATCCGATTGCAGCCGCCCTTGCAGCCGAGCTCCGAAATGCAAGGATGGTATCACGGATATCCTCTTCCGTCATCTCATGAGGCATGGGAGAGCCCTCTTCGAAGGGAATGGCGCTGGGTGCGAAAATCGTTTTTTCCCGCGCTGTGCATTTACGGCCCGCGTGATTGAGCTGAATCGCCATTTTGGCCCCCTGCTTCTGACAGGCAGTGACGATTGGTGCAAGCGCTTTTGCCTGTTCATCATTCCAAAGGCCCAGGCAATGGTCGGAAATGCGGCCCCATGGAAGGACGCCGGTGGCCTCCATAATGATCAGCCCCACTCCGCCAACGGCGCGGGAAGTATAGTGGGTAAAGTGAAAATCATTTGGCATACCATCTGTTTCCGAACTGTACATACACATGGGAGGCATAACGACCCGGTTGCGCAGAGTCATGCTTTTTACTGTAAGTGCTTCGAATAAATGCATAAGATATTCTCCCTTCCATCATAGCTCCTGCCAAAACGGCCGGCTTCATATTATTTATTATATCACGGTCATGTATCGTGCCTCAATACGTTATAAACATAATGCGAAGTTCAGAGAGACTTTTAGGTTATTAATGTACTTAAGGCAAGGTTGTACGACTCTTTACAAATCCTTAAATTTTATATAAGCTGACTTTCCTCTATGTTTTGTAAGCCTTCTTGTTTATAAAATCTGGATATATCACGTAAAGTCGTAGCAAAGCGATGAAATGTAGCTTCTTCTGCTATTTCAGCCCTTTGTGGGCGACTACTGCGCCCATTTTCCATTCGACACCTTTCACGTAGTTTTGTGTAAAGGTGCTTTTTATCCTTTTTTTCTATTTCGGTTACACGGGACAAGCTTTTACACTTCGGGCCAAGTTCGAGGTGTTGACAAAGTACCAAAAGGATGGGCAAAAATGGTATAATGCGGGCAAAGAAAAAGTTGTAGGATGTGTTTAGGGATGCTGACAGAACGGACGGGAGTACAAATAAAAAGTCGAAATCTTCAAAAATTCAATGCGTCTACGGCGGTATGTTTGTCCATTTCCTCTTCACGTGAATTTCCCCCTATCGTAGCTATCATCCTACGATAGGGGGCTTTTTTGCAATGTCCTTTTTTTCTAGTCCGGTACATTGCCAGGGGGGAAACCCTTTTTAAGTATTATTATCGGTCTTCGCTAATGCTGATTTCCAAAACTTTTCCTTTCGGCTTAACGCTTTGTTTTTCCATTGAGAGTCTCGGATTTGTATAGTCGTAACAATAATCTCCCGGATCCATGCTTATTTTGCTGTACTCTTTCTTATGAACATTCGTGAATGGCTTTGCCGTTGTATAGGGCGGGAAATTAAATTCTTCGCTGTCCTGAACTTTAGAATTAACAAGCACATACTCGGTGGTTCCCATTCCATTAAAAACGGCTGTGTTTAATTGCGCCCACTGACTGATTTTGGCCATACTGGAACAGTTGGTAAAACGTTCTGTATTAGGCTCATCGAACCCGTATTCATCCGCTACGGAATCGGGAACCGCCACAGTGGACTCTGCCGCTTCTATACAGGCCATGTCTACCGCCACAGGATCCCTGGATGCGTAGACGCCGAGGTTGGGAACCATCGCCTTATCGTGGAAGGGCATGCAGTCACAGGCGGGCGTGATATCCATCGCATAGTTTAAAAATATCATTTTTTCTTTGCCGATCGCGTTCACAAACCCGCTTGCAGCATCCGCGATTCCTGCAGGCCAGCTCGGAATCAATGCCGGTGGAATATCGAATACCCCTGAATACAGATAGGCAAAGCAATAACCACACAACCTGCATTTTTCATTATCCCTATCAAAAAAATTATTTTCATAGGAGAACGCTTCATAAGGGCAATTTTCCACCATACGATCAATGATGTTGGGATGCGGAGACTCGGACAACTTTTTTACGGCGTCTTGGTTCATACTCCAGCCTTTGATCCCAATCTGAGGATGTGTGACATTATGAATAGCATATTTTCCCCGTGCAGATGCCATGCCGATACCGATGTTTTTCATGGCTCCACCAAATACACCCATTACATGCCCCTTAAAGTGGCTTACCACGATGACAGCATCAAAATCCAGCAGCTTTTTGGCGATATAGGCATATTTCAGATATACACCGTTGGGCACTTCAACTTTCAAGTCATCCGTCCCATATTCGCCGTCGCAAATCACAATGGGGCAGCCCATTGTTTCTTCCGTAAAACCATGGATAGCCGCGACGCGGAGATGATCGGTCCTAGTCGCACGCGAAACATTTTCACTGTAGATCGCGATGGTGCTCTCCACGATGAAAGGCTCTCCGCCGAGCCTTTTGACCTCGTCCACAATGGCGCTGATCCAGTGGGGACGCAAGTTTAGCGAGTTCCCCCATTCGCCCATATGCACTTTGATTGCTACATGGTCACCCTTTTTGACCATACCCGCAAGGCCTGCATCGCGTAAAACCTTTACTCCTTTAAATGGAGTGCTTTCCGCAAGCGAACCTGCCCGGTCATTCAGATGATAAACCTTCGATGACATTTTCAATTCCTCCCTTAGAAAATAAATAGTTTGTGTCAAACATAATTATTTGTGTCAAAATATCTATCAATCAGAGATTGCCGAAAATGCATGGTTCTTATCAGACACAGGCGCTGAAAGAATTTTGCAGTTCCAAACGATCCGGCAATTTCTCACCGATTAGGGCTACTATGTTTTTTCTTTCGTCCCCGTCTTTCCAGATTCTGTCCGCTTTTGAGTGGAACGTCTTTCTTACCGCCTGGAATTCATACCTGTAATCATCATCCTCAAAGCAAAAAAATCCTTTGCTGCGCAGGATTTTCGTCCCGTTGTTCTTAAATAAATCCGTTATCCATTTGTTTGTTTTTTGTTTATTCATGGGACGAATTTCTGTTAACACAGTGGCTTGGATTCTATCCATACTTGACACCGTCCCCGTTTGCTTTAATTCTTTGAGTTGATCATAAAGTCCGAGGTTCAGTACCCCAGACAACTCCACCCGCCCATATTGGGCCCTGAATGTTTTGGCCATAGGATTCAAAATCTGTATGCGTTTTTCCAGTCTCCCAATGGTTTCCTCATCCACTAAATCGATCTTATTGAGAACGATAACATCCGCATAGGCTATCTGTTCCGCAGCGGCGCGATATTCGTTCAGATTCCGCATGCCAGATTCCGCATCCACTACGGTAATATAACTGCCCAAAAGATACTGGTGCCGCATATGTCCTAAAAAGAACAGCTGCATAAGCCTTTCTGGAGAATCCAGGCTGCTCGCCTCCATCACAAGACGGTTAAAGGGCATCCTTCGTTCCTCAACGTAAAGCTTTTGAAGATATTCATACAGCACAATTTGCGGGTCTTCATGGAGAGAAACACCATGAAAGAAATGGATGTTTTCGGCCCCGATATTGAGAATCTGATCATTAATGGAAACAGCGCCGTATTCTCTGACAAGAACATCCGTCCCGCTGTCCTTTAGGTTTGCTAACAGATAATTGAGCAGTGTTGTTTTACCGGCTCCAAGAAATCCCCCGATAATATCCAATGTCTTTTTTCCTTCGTGCGAATGTGTCATTTTACTGATCCTCCTGTTTTTATTCCTGCAGAACAGAAGCGGATATCGGGCTTATCGGTCGGGGAAGACACGCCGCGACTTGCATTAAATTTCTCTTGCGATTTCATTTGCTTCCCAAATCGCCCACTGAATATTTCCGACATGTTTTCCATCACCGATTTCATAAATCTCGGCACCGGTTTCGAATAATTCTCTGGCCATTGACGGCTGGGGCTTAAATCCGATCGCAATAACAACTGAATCAGCTTCAATCTCTTTGCTGCTGTCACTGCCACTTGCGGGTGCTACCACAGCGCCTTTATTGTTTACCTCAACCAGCTTATGTCCTGTCACAAGTTCGATTTTATGGTATTCAAACAGATCTTCCAGCATCTGCTTGTTTGGCACCGGAACGGGATCGCCGGCGGAAAGAATGGTGTCCAAAGCCTCGACAACGGTTACTTTTTTCCCTTCTTTGGCATATTCAAGTGCCATTTCACAGCCAACAAGGCCCCCGCCTATGACAACGACATGCTCTCCGATTTTCTTTTTTCCCCTGAGTGCATCAACGCTTGAAGCAACCTTCGGGCTGTCAATACCCGGCAACTTTGGCATGACAGGCACAGAGCCAACGGCAAGTATGACCGCATCTGCTTTCATCGCTTTTATTTTTTCTGCTGTTAACTCCATGCCGGTGTGTATATCCACATTCAGGTCCATTAACTCCTGTTCATACCATTCGTTCAGTTCCTTTACCTCTGTCTTGAAGCTGTGTGCTCCACCGGAAATCAAATGCCCGCCAAGAGAATCGGATTTTTCATAGACCGATACCTGATGACCTCTAAGTGTCGCGGTACGGGCAGCCTCCATACCGGCAACGCCCCCGCCTACAATCACAATTTTTTTGGGTCGGCTGGCTCTTTCTAGCCGATACCAGACCTCACGTGCAGCCGCAGGGTTGACGGCGCAGCTCTGATTTGCGCCCAGACTGAGCGCACGGTAACCGCAGGCTTGGTTGCATGCGATGCACGGACGGATTTTTTCTGGTTTCCCCATCTCAACCTTTTTTGGAAAACACGGATCGGCCAAAGACGCACGTGCAAGAACGACTGCGTCGATTTTCCCATCTTTTATTGCCTGCTCGGCTATTCGGGGGTCGTTCATCCGGCTGCCTGCAAGAATTGGAATCTTCACTGCTTTTTTTGCCTCACCCGCGATGTCCGTCATATATCCTTTGGGCATGTACATGGGAGGCAGCGCATAATAGAAAGAATCATAGATACCTGTATCAACGCTCAACGCATCATACCCATAGGATTCAAGCAGCTGGGCAATGCGCACACCCTCTTCCAAAGTCCTGCCTGCTTCTTCGTCTCCGGTTAAGGTCGCTTTGCCGAATGCTTTTACGTAGGTTTTAAGCCCAAGCCGCATCGTAACGGGAAAATCCGCTCCACATACCTGCTTGATACCATCCAGGATTTCTCTTGCCGCACGTAATCTGTTTTCAAGACTTCCGCCATACTCATCGGTTCGTTTATTGGTAAGGCTCATTGCAAACTGATCAAGAAGATAGCCCCAGTGGATGGAATGGACTTCCACGCCGTTGAATCCGGATGATTTCGCCAAGCCGGCTGTATTTACAACCGCCTCTATTTTTTTCTTGATCTGTTCTTTCGTCAGTGCACGGGACATCTTATTATCGGAAGCCCCGTATACAGGCAACTCAGACGGCGCATACAGGCCCTCGTAATTTCTACCCAAGCCCATCGTGATTTGCGCGAAAATATTGCTCCCGTACGAGCGAACGCGGTCAGTCAGCTCGATTGCTGAGCGACGGAAAGTCATCGGTGCATAGAGCGGGCTGTTGCTTTCAACGGATGAAAAAGGATCCACATCCATATCGGGAGATAGAATTCCAGTAAAGATCAAGCCGAATCCACCCTTAGCCCTTTCCACATAATACTGAATTCCCTCTTGGTTGTATTCTCCCTTGGGGCCGAACATAAAGTTCCCCCCCATTGGCGCCATACAGAATCTGTTCTTAACGGTTACCTTTCCAATTTTGAATGGTTTGCATAAATTTTCGAACTGCTTTGACATAATAAAGACACCTCCAATATTATTTTATCCGTATCAAACCTGCAAAAAATCGCAGGATTAGCGGTGATGAAAGGTGTGTAGTTTGCGATTATGCACCAGTGTATAATCACAGCCACAGTTATCCCAATCGGTTTGGGCATTTATTATACACACGTGTATAATCAGAAATAAAAAAAATCACTCTCACTCAGCAGAACCCAAAATTGGCAAGTTATTCCGTACAGTATTTATTTTTTATCTGGGATATGCTGGATTCTATCAGCTCGTCGATTTCATCCGCCTCAACCTTTATTCCAAGATCAAAAATCACGACTCTGATTCCTTCATATAACATAAACATTAAATCCACAATAATCTTCGGATTAGTATTTTGATTCATTTCTCCTCCGGCGATAGCCTTTCTAACGCTGTCTATCTTGATTTCATAGAGCGTTTGAATGTAGTTATCAATCAACGCTTTTGCTTCTACCGGCATTTCCTTCTGCCAAACAATAATGATGTCCTTCTTTCCGCTTTTCAAAGCGGTCATGCAATATTGCAAATCCTCCCGGATTTTATCGATAATAAAGGCTTCTCGCCCAAATATCTCATGATATCTTTCAATTTGCAAGCGTATCGTTTCTTTCAGAGCCGCGAGATAGAGTTCGGCCTTATTATTAAAATAATAATACAATGGTCCTCTTGAAATTCCCGCCAAGTCCGCAATATCCTGCATGTTAGTTGAAGCATACCCTTTTTCCGCAAAAACAGAGATTGCTGATTCAATAATATATTTCTTCATTTTCAGGGGATCGTCGAATATCGGCTTCATTGTAGACCTCGCTTATGCATTAGTGTATAAGCTTATTATATGCTTTGACAATCTTTTGTCAATAGTTAACTAAAATTTCATTTTATTGCTTTCACCGCCATGTTATCGCCCCTCCGGGTGCACATAAACAAAAAGTCTGCGATAATTATCACAGACTAAATTGTTCCGTATTCTGTTTATGCTCCATCACTACACAACAGTTGTTTCTTCGCTGTATGCTCCAGAAGACGTTCGGTGCGTAATTCTGTTCATAATCATTATGCAAGGATATTCTAGTACTGTCCAAGGTTCTCGGCCATGCCAAACCATCCACGACGCTGAATATGTATGGCTATGTGCTCACCGAGCACAAGAAGGACAGCATGCAGAAAATCAGCAGCCTATACTCCATCCCAATCTCAACCGTAAAGCAGCAGGAGCAGGATAAAGGGCTCATTCTCAGCTTATAATTATTCAAAACAGAAGAATGAGCTGCTTTTATCATAAGCTATCGATGACGCTTTGGTTGTCGTCAAAAAAAATTATAAAATTTGAATCACTAAATCTGCTCGATTTTGGCATTAAAGTGGTTAAAAATACGAAATCCAAAGATTTCAGGTGTCAAATGTTTGACTGTCAAATGGCCGTCAAAAAACAGGCTGCCGAGAAAAATTTTTTCCGGCAGCCATCATTGTGTTCCTTTAAAAAAGCTGTCAAAATCAACATTTTGACAGCTTAAGAAAAAAGAAAAAGCCCAGCAGCCGCATGGCTACTGGGTTTTGTTTGGTTGCGGAGGCAGGATTTGAACCTACGACCTTCGGGTTATGAGCCCGACGAGCTACCGGACTGCTCCACTCCGCGATATTTATTTGTGCATCTTCTCTAAACTCAGCGATGATGCCTTGTTTAGAGCGCTTAACTATAATACCATTCCAAATAGCGAATGTCAAGACCTTTTTATAAAAGGTTGCTATTCATATGATAATCCTTGATAACGGTTACTCTTTATTGTTGAATAACGTCACTCAATTGGCACATGGTCACATAAATACTGTTCTTTGTTTTCTCCCATGTGCTCGAATTACAGAATTAAGCTTTTTATAGCTCAACAAAATATTCCTATCAAGTATATGCCATTTTTGTTTAAATATGAAAGGAAGGCCTCCTGAAATTACAGGTGCCATGATTGCATCATGAATTTTGATATTGTGATAAAAATCGACTTGTAATATGTAAATTTATAGCTATAATACCATTATTTTGTCGGTTCATCATTGATATATTTATATTTGAGAAGTATACTGAAAAAAGCACACCTTTTAAACACCAAAATTCAGAGGTAGACAAATGGAAGATCGCCATTTGAGCATTTTAGCACATATCGATCAAAAAACGGGCCGCGAACAGCCGCTTGCGGAGCACAGCCGGAACGTATCCCTATCCTGCGGGAAGTCCTGTGAAAAAATCGGGCTTTCCTCCCTTGGGCTGCTGGCCGGCCTCCTGCACGACAGCGGTAAGGGAACGATGCAATTCCAGCGTTATCTGCGCGGTGGAGACGCGTCGCAGCGGGGAAAAATCCCCCACTCTTTCTGCGGAGCCCGGTACTGCTATGAAAACTGGGGATTGGAAGGCTCTATTAAGGGGCTTACGGCGGAACTTCTTGCCGCCGCTGTCTGCGGGCACCACGGCGGGCTGCCGGATGCAACAGGCGTTACCGGGGACGACTGCCTGCGGCGGCGCGCATGGCCCGACAAGGAGATCGACTACGAAGAGGCTTTACAGAGCTATTTCCAGGAAAGCTCCTGCCCCTGGGAGCTGGACGATCTATTTTTGAAAGCGCAGCAGGAGGTCGGAAAGCTCGGAAATTCCATCCGGGGACTCTGCGAAAAAATTCCTGCCGACGGCAGAAAGAAAGCGTTCTGTTTCCTTTTGGGAATGGTTCAGCGGTATCTGCTGAGCTGCCTGATCGACGCCGACCGGTATGACACCTTCTTATTTGAAGCAAACGAACAGGAACCGCGGCCGCCGGATTTACCTTCTTTATGGCGGGAGCTTGCTGAAAAGCTGGAAAACCATCTTCGGGGATTTTCGGGGCAGTCCCCCATTGACCAAAAGCGCCGGGAAATTTCCGGGCAATGCCTTCGGTTTCGTAAAAACAGCAACGGAATCTACCGGCTGTCCGTACCGACCGGCTCCGGAAAAACGCTCAGCTCCCTGCGCTATGCCCTGAACTGCGCAAAGGAAAGCGGCAAGGAGCACGTCTTTTACATAGCCCCTTACAAAAGCATTCTGGAACAGAACGCTTCGGATATCCGGGATGCCCTCGGCCTCAATGGCGAGGATGCACCTGCGGACAAAATCCTGCTGGAACACCACAGCGACGTGGTCGTCGACGACGAGGAAAAGGAGGAAGCCGGACGCCGCGAGCTTCTGACACAGCGATGGTCGCCACCGGTGATTCTCACCACCACGGTACAGTTTCTTAACACGCTTTTCGACGGGAGGACCGGATGCCTACGCCGTATTCACAGTCTGGCAAATTCCGTGATCATTCTGGACGAGGTTCAGGCCATTCCCGTAAAATGCACGCTTCTGCTCAATGCGGCGCTGGATTTTCTCGCATACATCTGCAACTGCGCGGTCGTTCTCTGTACCGCAACCCAGCCGAGTTCGGAGGAGCTGGAGATTCCGGTCATTCCGGGCGAGCCCGCGCAGATGACGGAAAATCTGGAAGAAACGTTCGCAGCCTTTCGGCGTACCCGGGTCGTGGATAAAACCACCGAAGGCGCTTTTTCTGCGGACCGGCTGGCGGATTTCTGCGCCGGCCGGCTGGCCGGCTGCGAAAACCTGCTGGCAATTCTGAATACAAAATCCGCCGCGGCTTCCCTGTACCGCGCTCTGCAGACCCGCATGGAGGAACTTCCGCCGGAAGAGCGCATACCGCTCTATTTTCTGAGTACCAGCCTGTGCCCGCAGCACCGTATCGACCGGATCCGGGAAATCCGCGACAGACTCCAAGCGCCGGGCGCCAACCGGATGGTCTGCGTCAGCACTCAGCTGATCGAAGCCGGGGTAAACCTGTCTTTCCAGTGCGTAATCCGCTTTCTCGCGGGGCTGGACAGCATTGCGCAGGCCGCCGGGCGCTGCAACCGCCACGGGGAAGGCACCTGCCGGGACATCTTCCTTGTAAAATGCGCGGATGAAAACCTCTCCTCTCTTCCGGATATCCAAAAGGCGCAGGAGGCCGCCGCCGAAGTGCTGGACGCCTTTCAGATCGATCCCGCGCAATTCGGGGACGACCCGCTCTCCCCTCGGGCGATCAGGCGATATTACCATAATTACTATCATCTACAGGAACAGCAGCTTTCTTATCCCGTCGGCGAAAAAGACGACCCTAAGCTATTCGCGCCGACTGATTTATTCGATCTTTTATCGGAAAATTCCCTGTCCCGAAAAAGCTGTGCGGAAAATCATGGTTCCCGTCCGCCGCACCCGATGCATCAGGCGTTTGATACGGCGGGAAAGCTTTTTGAGGCCATTGAGAAAGGCGGCCTTGACGTGATCGTTCCATATGGGGAAGGAAAAAATCTGATCGCGGAGCTGTGCGCGCAGCCGGACCTGCGCGAGCTGCCGGGACTGATCCGGCGGGCGCAGCGCTTTACCGTCCACCTGTTCGACGGCGAGCGGCGAAAGCTCAGCGATCTGGGAGCAATCCGTATCCTGCCCGACAGCGGCGCGGCCATTCTGCTCGAAGGATTCTATCACCCGGACCTCGGCGTACAGATACACCGCGCGGAAATGGACGCACTGATCGAATAATCCCGTTTACAGAAAGGAGAATTATCATTGGAATATGAAAACAGCGTAAGTTTTCTGGTCTCCGGCAAAATGGCTCTTTTCAGCGACCCGGTCACAAGGGCCGGCGGGGAAAAGTGCAGCTATCAGGTGCCGACCTATCAGGCGCTCAAGGGAATTCTGGAATCGGTCTACTGGAAACCGACTTTTATCTGGCACATAGACGCGGTGCGGGTCATGAACCCCATCCGCAGCCGGTCGGAGGGAATCCGCCCCATCGGGTATACCGGTGGAAACACGCTTTCCATTTACACGTACCTGACCGACGTCGCCTATGAGGTAAAAGCCCATTTTGAGTGGAACGAAAACAGGCCGGACCTTTCGGGAGACCGCAATGAAAACAAGCATTACCTGATTGCGAAGCGCATGATCGAGCGCGGCGGACGGCGCGACGTATTTTTAGGGACAAGAGAATGCCAGGCATACGTCGAGCCCTGCGAATCCGGTTTTTCCGATACGGCGAAGGGATATTACCGCGATACGCCCGAGCTTTCCTTCGGCCTGATGTTCCACGGATTCAATTATCCCGGCGAAACCGGACGGAATCAGCTGGAAAGCCGCTTCTGGTATCCGAAAATGAGAAACGGCGTCATCGAATTCTGTGCCCCCGGCGACTGCCCCGTGGTAAGGGTCATTAAAAAGCAAAAGCCAAAGGCGTTTGTAATCGGGCGGAACATGTCCGGGTGCGACGATCCGGTAAAGGAGGCGGTATCCAATGGGCTGGATGCAGAAGCTCTATGAAACCTATGAAAACTGCCGGGGCCTTGTGGGCGTAAAGGAAGGCGAGCTCCCTCCCCTCATGCCCATTTACCACACCACGCAGCAGGCGCATGTGGAAGCGGTGATCGACACCGACGGCTGCTGGCGTACAGGCCGCGCGCAGGTCCTGACCGACAAAAAGGACCGCATCACGCTGATTCCCTGTACGGAACAGTCGTCCGCCAGAACCAGCGGCCCCGTGCCCCATCCGCTGTTTGACGGTCTGAAATACATTGCGGGGGACTACGGAAAATACCGCGACCCGAAGGACAGCCATTACGCCGAATATATTGAGCAGCTTTCCGCATGGTGCGGTTCTCCGTACGCCCATCCGAAGGTCCGCGCCGTTCTGGAATACCTCAAAAAAGGAACGCTGATGGCCGATTTGATACGCGATAATATTTTATATCAGGAGGAATCCGGGCAGCTGCCGGAAAGCTGGGACGGCAAAAAAGAAGATACTCCTCCCATTTTCAAAGTCTGCGCCAAGGATCAGGCCGACGCCTTTGTCCGCTTTCAGGTGATCTCCGCAGACGGTGCGGAGGATTTGCAGAGCCGTCCATGGGCGGATGAAACCGTCTGGAAAAGCTTTATCGACTACCAGAACAGTCTGCAGACAGACCGGGACTATTGCTATGTCTTAGGGAAGGAGATGCCCGTATCGTCCCTCAGCCCGAAATATATCCGCAGGCCGGGCGACGGAGCGAAGCTGATTTCTGCCAACGACGGCGACGGGTTCACCTACCGCGGCAGATTTGAGACGCCTTCCCAGGCGTTCCGCGTCGGGCGGGAAACGACGGAAAAGGCCCACAATGCCTTAAAGTGGCTGATTCCCCGACAGGCTTTTACCAACGGGGACCAGGTCATCCTTGCGTGGGGGACGGACGGCAGCAAAGGGCTCGACCCGTGCGAAGGAGCGCTGGATTTGCTATTTGAGCTCGAGCCCGACCCGCCGCCGGTCACGACCGGGGAGGAATTCGCGGCGCGTTTTACAAAAGCGACGGCAGGATACGGCGGTAATCTGAAAGGCTGGAAGGACATGTGCGTCATCGGGCTGGATTCCGCCACACCGGGCCGGCTTTCCGTTTTTTACTACCGTGAAATGCAGGCAAAGGACCTTTTTACGCGCGTGAAAAGCTGGCATGACACCTGTTTCTGGGAGCTGTACGACTTTCCTGAGACCGCTTGGAAAACGGGCGAAAAAACAAGGCCGATGCCCTTCCGGGGCGCGCCCTCCCCAAAATCCATTGTGAAAGCGGCCTACGGAAGCCGTGTCGACGATAAGCTTATGAAAAGCGCCGTACAGCGCCTGCTGCCGTGTATCGTGGACGGCGCGTCCCTGCCGGAAGACCTGATGCACTGTGCGGCCCGGCGCGCCTGCAACCCCGCGGCAATGGAAAAAGAGGAATACCGAAAAACGCTTGGGATCGCCTGCGCATTGATTCGCAAGTATCATAATGACCGCATCAACCGTAGACAAATCAAGGATGAAACATACAGGGAGGTTTGGACCATGGCATTGAATCCGGAGGAAAACGACAGGAGCTACCTGTTCGGCAGGGCGCTCGCCTACGCACAGCAGATAGAAGGCTATTCGCTCGGGCTGTCGGAAGCATCCCGCAGCACCAACGCGGAACGGATGCAGGCGGCGTTCAGCCAGCACCCCGCGAAAACATGGAAAACATTATACCATCAGCTGCTGCCCTATCTGCAGAAGCTCGGCGACAGAGGAAAACGGTATCGGGAGGAACTGAACGAAGTGATTTCCCGCATTCCCATCAATGAGTTTTCAAACGATTCGCTTTCCGAAATTTACCTGCTGGGCTACGCGTGCCAGATGCAGAAATTTCATGAGGAAAAACAGGAAAACATCCGTAAAAAAATGGAAGCCGCTGAAAGCGGTATAAAAGGAGAGGAAAACAAATGGGCACACTGGCCAATAAGATCGATTTCGCAGTAATTCTTTCGGTTAAGAACGCAAATCCGAACGGCGACCCGCTGAACGGCAACCGCCCCCGCGAGACCTATGACGGCATCGGCGAAATTTCGGACGTATGCATCAAGCGTAAAATCCGCAACCGCCTGATGGACATGGGACAGCCTGTTTTCGTCCAGTCCGATGACAAACGCGCGGACGGCTTCAAAAGCCTGAAGGAGCGCGCGGATTCCGTAGACGAACTAAAAAAGACAAAAGACAGTGAACTCTACGCGAAAGTCGCCTGTGAAAAATGGATGGACGTGCGTTCCTTCGGTCAGGTGTTCGCTTTCAAGGGCAACGACGTTTCCGTCGGCGTACGCGGTCCCGTTTCCGTACACCCGGCTTTCAGCGTCGACCCCATCGACATTGCCAGCATCCAGATTACCAAAAGCGTCAACAGCGTGACGGGAGATAAGAAATCCTCAGACACCATGGGGATGAAGCACTGCGTTCCTTTCGGAGTTTATGTGTTTTACGGCAGCATCAACTGTCAGCTGGCGGAGAAGACGGGATTTACGGAAGAGGATGCGGAACTCATCCGCGATGCGCTGATTTCCCTGTTTGAAAACGACAGCTCTTCGGCGCGGCCGGACGGAAGCATGGAAATCTGTAAGGTATTCTGGTGGAAGCACAACTGTAAAACCGGACAGTACTCTTCCGCCAAGGTGCACCGTTCCTTACACATCGTCCCGATCGAGGGCAAAAAGGCCCCGGGCGGCAATCTGCCTTTCCGGATGGAGGATTACTATACCGTCACGGTCGATACGCTGGACGGGCTCTCCTCTGAAATTTACGATGGAATATAGCGAGGAGGAATTTCTGAGCATCGCCGGCCTCCAGCATTTCGCTTTTTGCCGCCGCCAGTGGGCGCTTTCCTATCTTGAGATGCAGTGGAACGAAAATCTGCGCACCGCCGAGGGCCATATCCTGCACGAGAACGCGCACGATTCCTTCTCCGCGCAAAAGCGTGGGGACCGGATCATCTCCCGCGGGATGTCCGTGTTTTCCCGCAAACTCGGCGTAAACGGCGTCTGTGACATCGTGGAATTTCACGCTTCTCCCCGCGGCGTACCCATTTTCGGTCGCGAGGGCAAGTGGCTTCCCGTGCCGGTGGAATATAAGCGCGGCTCGCCGAAAGAAAACGACGCCGACCGTCTTCAGCTGTGCTGTCAGGCCATGTGTTTGGAAGAAATGCTCCTGTGCGGAGAAATTCCAAAGGCATATCTGTATTACGGAGAAACCGCCCACAGGACCGCCGTCCCTCTGGACGAAGCCCTGCGCGGAAAAGTCGCCGCCATGCTTTCGGAAATGCACGAGCTTTCCCGCCGAAACCATACGCCGCGCGTAAAACCGACAAAAAGCTGCAACGCCTGCTCGCTGAAAGGGCTTTGCTTGCCGAAGCTGTGCCGCGGCGGTTCTGCGGCGGATTATCTCAAAAAGCGTCTGGAGGAATTTTCGTGAGGATATTGGGAAATACGCTGTATGTTACTTCACAGGACGCCTATCTGGCGCTGGACGGTGAAAACGTGGTCATACAAAGGGAGGAAAGCGAAAATCGAAGAATTCCCCTGCATAATCTGGACGGAATCGTCACCTTCGGCTATACGGGCGCCAGCCCCGCCCTGATGGGAGCCTGCGCCGAATGCGGCGTTGCGCTGACCTTTCTCACGATGCACGGGCGTTTTCTGGCGCGCGTATCGGGAACGGAACAGGGAAACGTGATAATTGGAACCGCTGAGCAACAAAAAGCCCGTCGCTCCCCACACGGGAGCGTGGATTGAAACATGAAATTGACAAGGTTACTGATATTCGTCCATGCGTCGCTCCCCGCACGGGAGCGTGGATTGAAACAACCTCTCGCCAGGTGAGATCATCAAGCGGCCTTGTCGCTCCCCGCACGGGAGCGTGGATTGAAACATCGAAGGAAAAGCAAACAGCTTCTACCGGCATCGTCGCTCCCCGCACGGGAGCGTGGATTGAAACTATGACATGATTGAAGAGGATTATTAGAATGCCGTCGCTCCCCACACGGGAGCGTGGATTGAAACGGTATCGCCTTTTGCGTAAGGGTTTTGTTCGGCGTCGCTCCCCGCACGGGAGCGTGGATTGAAATTGCTCAAAAATTTGCCATACGTTGGCATCAAAGGTCGCTTCCGTGCAAAAACTAACTGCGCACTGACGTTCTGCACAAAAATCTAATTTAGAATTTTAATTGCACAATCATCCGGTATCCTTAGATAACAGGACCTTGTGCAGCGTCAATTGGTAGGAAGGGCGGTGGCCGCTTGAAACACGTTCCGAATATTCTCTCCATCAGCAGGATCGTGCTTCTGCTCTTCCTGTTTTTTACACTTCACAATCCTCTGCTGTTTTCCGTGATCTATCTTTTCTGTGGACTCAGCGATATTCTGGACGGCTATATCGCGCGGAAAACGAAAACGCAAAGCGACCTGGGCGCGCGACTGGATTCCATTGCGGACTTTCTCCTGTTCACGGTCATAACCGTATCCGTTATCCTGTGGATCGGGGAAAAGGGCCGGGTATTTTTTCCCTTTGTTATCGCTGTTGCCTTCATCCGTCTTGCAAATATTGTAATGGCTGCCCTGAAATACCATACTTTCGCCATGCTGCACACCTGGGGAAATAAACTGGCGGGATTTCTTCTTTTTATAACTCCGCTTTTCCTTCTTTACCAGAATACACAGATTCTCTGGCCCGTATGTGTCGTTGCGGCCTTGTCCGCGGCAGAGGAAAGCCTGATCCATCTCACTTCCCCCACCCTTGACCTCAACAGAAAGAGCATCTTTAAATTTTGATTACAGCCCAAAGCAGAAAAAACTTACGAAGCCATAGAAAAAAGGCCGTAAAACGGCCTTTCTCATTGCATTGTCATATACCGACGGCCGTCAGGCCGTTTCCTTTTTATAGGTGCTATTGCCTGGGCTTGATTTTCAGATAAAGGCTGAGCGCGATTCCAAGCATCAGGCATAAAGCGGCTGTAAGCATTCCATTTACATAGACGGGCATCTGATTTCCGATCATATAAATATTCCTGCCGCCGTAGCCGGTATTTGTATATGGCTGGGCAGCCGTCTGTACCGTCTGCGGCTGAGCCTGATTTTCTGCTTCCGCAGCCGCCGAAAAGTCATCTTCCCGCGCCGGCATCTCCGCCGTTCCCTTTTCGGACAGTTTGGCCTGATTGGAATTCGTTTTCTCCGGCCCGGATGCCTTTTCGCCGGAACGCGGCGGACCCGAGCTGAGTCCGGCAGCCGCAACGGGCCTTTCGGCCCTGCTGACAAGGACGACATACTGTACCTGATTTGCCTTATCGGCGGAAGTGACCGTCGCGACAATGGGCGTATCCGTACCGGGCTTGAAAAGGGATTTCCGGTTGATTTTGACCGTCCCGCCTTCTTCCGCGCGGGCGTAAAATTCCACCGACTCCACCGTGTAATCGACGGACAGCCGGTATTGATAGACATCGGGGGAAAATTCCGGCACCAGCTCGCCGTTATACGGGGCCAAACGGGAAAGCGCCGCCTCGTCGGAGGGCTCTTCCTCCGGCGGCTCGATGGAAACGGTCAGATTTTCCTCAATATCCACATCCAGCTGCTTCGCCGCATAGTTGCAGACTTCGTCGATATGCGCGTTGATAACCGTATCGCCCGAAGGAGCGCCGTCCCTGACCTGAAACACAAAGGAAATGATATTCCCGGAAAGCTGCGGCGCGGTACCCTGATCCACGTTGCACACATAAACGCTGCAGATCGGGTTCGACACGCTGTTTGTGACCATCGTCCCGCTTTTGATCTGCGAGGACGTCTCGGTACGGACAAAGCTGAGCGCGGCGGCGCGGTACCCCACCCGCATCCGGAATCCGGCCGCGGTGTCGGGGACCTGTCCCGCGTTGATCTGCAGCTTGACCAGTTCCCCGCGCGCGGCGGAGGGCTTATCCACGCTGTATGTAAAATAGGGTACGGTAGCAGCATGCGCAGGAATCCGTAAAATGACCGGAAACAGCAGCAAAAGCAAAAAGACGCGAAGATCCCGTTTTTTCACAGACGGCTCCCCCCAACGGCAGATAGATAAAAACCAGCTGAGCCGGTTCTCGGCAAAGCTGATTTTTAAAAAACATTTGGTTTGTCAAGCGGTAACGGTCTGCCCCACTCCGTTCGCGCGCAGATCGCGTAAGAGTTTTTTACGCAGGACCTGCAGCCGGAAACGGTTATACCGCTGGATGATGGCAAAGGGCAGGTTTCCGAGCATAATCAAAAAAGAAAACACGATTCCCACCAAAAGGGGGTTAATCATCATGGTAACGACAATACAGATGCAGTTTTTCAGATGCACCCACTCGCCCCTGCAGGTTTCAAAAATAAACTCGTCGACATAATCAATGGAAATATCCGTAAGATGTTCTTTGGAAAAGCCGTCTTTGCCGATATGCTGCGGCACCCTGTCCTTCCAAAGCTGGATCTTCAATTTATCCCTGTACCAACGCCCGCCGTGTTCCCATTCCTTCGGCGCATAACGCTCCTTCCGGGAAATGGAATGGGGAAGCTTGACACCGGCCAGAAAGACCGTCAAATGCCAGACGCCGATAATAAAAAGATTCCATAGAAACATGTTGAGAAATGATAGATTTTTCAGCATTTGTAATCCCTTCCCTGCAAAAATGAAAGTCCGATCAATCATAATATGCATGTGATAATATTAACGTATACATATTATAATACAATTTACAGACATGTGCAAGATGAAAGCCGATCAGCGTTCCCTGTATTTTTTTACAATCATGTTCGCACATTTGTAAACATCGCCGCCGCCCAGGGTAAGGATCAGATCGCCGTCCTCCGCGTTTGCGGTCACGTACTCCGTGATTTCCTCAAAGGTCTTGAACCATACGCTGCCCGGGATTTTGTCGGCCAGGTCCTTTGCGTAAATATGGTAGGTGTTCTCCTCGCGCACCGCGAGGATTTCGGAAAGGACAACCCTGTCCGGGATGGAGAGGGCCTTGGCGAATTCGTCCAGAAGCAGGTAGGTCCTGGAATAGGTGTGGGGCTGAAAAACCGCCCACACGCGCCGGAAATTCATTTTCATGGCGGCGGAAAGGGTCGCCGTCAGCTCCGTGGGATGGTGCGCAAAGTCATCGGCGACCGTAATCCCGCCGAACGTGCCGAGGATTTCAAAACGCCTGTGGACGCCGGTAAACTGGTGCAGACTTTCCGCGATGGTGTCCGCCTCCACGCCCATGCTGTCCGCCGCGGCAAACGCAGCCAGCGCGTTATAGATATTGTGCTTTCCGGGGATACTCAGCGTTACATCCGCGAGCTTTTCCCCGTTTTTCATCACCGAAAAGCATTCCCTCGCCCCTTTTGTGTCCGCGATATGATCGGCGTAGTACTCATTGGACGGGTTCAGGCCGAACGTAACGACGGACGCATTTTTTATGCCCTCCACCGCTTTCATGGTGTTGGCGTCGTCGCCGTTGACAATGAGCGTCTTTGACGTCTGAAGCGCAAACTGATGGAAGGATTTAATGATATTCTCGACCGTTCCGAAGTAATCCAGATGGTCGGCGTCTATGTTGAGGATGATCGACGTTTCGGGGTTTAGCTGCAAAAAGGTGTCCACATATTCGCACGCCTCGCAAACGATGGTGCCCGATTTGCCCACGCGCCCGTTCCCGCCGATCAGCGGGAGCTTTCCGCCGATCACGGCCGAGGGGTCTTTTCCCGCGTGAAGCAGGATCTGGGTAATCATCGCGGTCGTGGTCGTCTTGCCGTGCGTACCGGAAACCGCCACCGGATGCGGGTAGCGGCGCGTCACCATGCCGAGCATGACGGAGCGCTCCACAGCCGGGATTCCCTTTTCGCGGGCGGCGACAAGCTCCGGGTTGTCGGCCTTGACGGCCGCCGTGTACACGAGCATTTCGGCGTCGCCTATGTTTTCCGGCCTGTGACCCATTGAGACGGGAATTCCGTAGGAACGGATCCTCGCGAGCGTATCGGATTCGCTGGTGTCCGACCCGGTCAGTTCATAGCCGCGGTGGTACAGGATTTCAGCGATCGGGCACATGCCGGAACCGCCGATTCCCACAAAATGTATTTTTTTAACCTCGGATAGAGTATCTTGATAATCCATGATTTGAGCTCCTTAAAATGAGATGATGAATAGCGCTTTTATTCAATCGCAGCGTTTTTGTTCGGATTGCTCCCCACCTTCTGTGGGAAAAATCCGTTCGATCCCGTGACCCGGCGCAAAGGAAACCGCTGCAAAATATTGACCCTCTCTATTATATTGCCATACCTGTTTATAATAAACATTTTTTCGGATATTTGCAATAAAAAATAAAATCAAAACGGAAAACCCGCGCAATCACACCGAGCGTTCCATCTCCATAATATGGGGAAAGAAGTTTGTGGAGGTTTGTACAATGGTAGATATCAACAGTTTCGGCGTACTGGGCGGCGACAAGCGCCAGATCGCGCTGGCCGAATCCATTGCGTCGGACGGGTACACCGTCTATGTCTATGGATTTGACAACATAGAATTTTCCAAGGACGTAAAAAAGGCGGATCTTGAGGAAATTATGATCCGGTGTGAAAATATTATCCTTCCGCTGCCAGTTACGGCGGACGGCAGCCATCTGAATATGGTTTACAGCGAAAACGGCATCGAGCTGAACGACAGCTTTGCCGAACTGATGAGAAATAAACAGGTTTACGGAGGAATGATGGGAAAGCTTTACCAGACCAGCGACGTTTGGGATTCCATCGACACCTACGATTATTATACCCGGGAGGAGTTCGCCGTACACAATGCCGTTCCCGCCGCGGAGGGCGCGATCGAGATCGCGATGCGCGAATACCCCGGCACCGTCAGCCAGAGCAGATGCCTTGTTGTGGGCTACGGAAGAATCGGAAAAATTCTGGCGATGATGCTGCGCGGACTGGGCGCCTCGGTGACGGTGAGCGCCCGCAGATATTCCGATATCGCCTGGATCGAATCCTTCGGGTATTCCTCCGCCATGACGGACAAAATCTGCGACAAAGATCAGTACGACGTTATTTTCAACACGGCGCCCGCTTTGATATTCAACCGGCGCATGCTTTCGAAGATGCGCTCCAAACCGCTGATCATCGACCTTTCGTCCCCGCCCGGCGGCGTGGATTACGAAGCCGCGCAGAAATTCGGCATCAAGGCGATCCACGCTCTTTCCCTGCCCGGAAAGGTCGCTCCGAAAACCGCCGGTGAAATCATCAAAAATACCATTTATAATATGATGGAGGAGTGAAAGATGAAAAGCCTTACTTTCGGTTATGCCCTCTGCGGTTCCTTCTGCACCTTCGACAAGGCGATCGAGCAAATCCGCGCCCTTGTGGAAGCGGGGTACGACATTCTGCCGATCATGTCGCAGAACGCTGCGACGACGGACACCCGCTTTGGAAAAGCGGACGATTTTATCTGGGAGATTGAGGACCTCTGCGGCAAAAAGATCATCAAAAGCATCGTAGAGGCGGAACCTATCGGACCGAAAAAGATGGTTGACCTGATGATCGTCGCTCCCTGCACCGGCAACACGCTGGCCAAAATCGCGAACGGGATCACCGACACCACCGTGACCATGGCGGTGAAATCCAACCTGCGCATCGGCAGGCCGGTACTGCTGGCCCCTGCCACGAACGACGCGCTCGCTGCGTCGGCGCAGAATATCGCAAAATTGCTCAATACCAAAAATATCTATTTCGTTCCTATGAAACAGGATGACCCGGGTAAAAAGCCGACCTCCGTGGTCGCGGATTTCAGCCTGATTCAGCCCGCGGCGCTTGCCGCGCTGGAGGGAAGGCAGCTTCAGCCCATCCTGCTGTGAGTGTGATTATTCATAAATATTTATGCGGATTTCTTGTAAGTTAGTCAATAAATGTGATATGATAAAGCAATGAAATGGAAGTGAGAGGAATGCTGTACTGTCCTAAGTGCCAGCTGCTCATTGACAGCGACACCGACCGCTGCGCCGCATGCGGTTCCAAAAAGCTGCGGGAACCCGGACCGGACGACCCGGTGCTCTTGCTGACGACGGACGAAACGAATGCCGTCATGATCCGGTCCGTCTTTCAGGAAAACGGAATCGTATTTGTCGAGCAGGACAGCGGCTTCGGCTCGCCGCCTTCCATATTGCTCGGCAGCAGGCCTTTTTACGAGGCCCGCAATATTTTCGTGGCTTTCCGGGATAGGAATACCGCCAAAGAGCTGCTGAACGGGATCGGAATTGCGGACGCACAGGACGCGAAGCTTGAGAGCAGCACCCCCGGCCCGGAGGAAGGGCCCGAACCCGAAGAGCCGTCCGAGCCGGAAGAGGGTTCCGAACCCGAAGAGGAGCCGGAGCCGATGAGTTCCCGCAAGCGCTTTTTCTGGCGGATCGTTTCGGCAATGATGTTTATTCTGGTTGTGTGGGGCGTTGTGGCGGCGGCCGACTTTCTGGCCAACGCGCTGAAAGCGTTTTTCACAAAAGGCGGATTTTAAAGGGAAAGGAAAATTTCATTGAGCCATTATCATCTTGATACGGACTGCATCCACGCGGGTTATGAACCGGGAAACGGCGAGCCGCGCGTACTGCCCGTCGTACAGAGCACAACCTTTAAATATGACAGTGCGGAAACGCTCGGCGAACTGTTCGACCTGAAGGCCGACGGATTCTTCTACACCCGTCTGGGCAACCCGACCATTGACGCGGTGGAAAAAAAGATCGCCGCTCTGGAAGGCGGCGTCGGCGCGTTGCTGACCTCCTCCGGTCAGGCGGCTTCCCTGATATCGGTGCTGAACATCTGCCCCGCGGGCGGCCATGTGGTCTGCTCCAGCGCAATTTACGGCGGCACCTTTAACCTGTTTTACAAAACCATGCGCGAAATGGGACTGGAATTTACATTCATTGCCCCGGACTGCACAAAGGAAGAGCTGAACGCCGCTTTCCGGGCGAATACGCGCTGCGTATTTGCGGAGACGCTGACCAATCCTTCGCTCGTAGTAACCGATCTGGAGCTGTTTGCAAAAACGGCGCACGCGCACGGCGTCCCCCTCATTGTAGACAACACCTTCCCCACTCCCATCAACTGCCGCCCGTTTGCTTTCGGTGTCGACATCGTCACCCATTCCACCACGAAATACATGGACGGCCACGCCGTTCAGGTCGGCGGAGCGATTGTGGACAGCGGAAATTTCAACTGGGAAAACGGAAAGTTCCCCGGGCTGACCGAGCCGGACGAATCCTACCACGGAATCGTCTACACAAAGCAGTTCGGCAAAGCGGCCTACATTGTAAAAGCCCGCACGCATCTGATGCGGGACCTTGGCGCTCAGTCGAGCCCGAACAACGCGTTCCTGCTCAATCTGGGGCTGGAAACGCTCGCGCTCAGAATGGAACGTCACTGTTCCAACGCGCTCGCCGTGGCGGCGTATCTGGAGCAGAACGACAAAATTGCGTGGGTGAATTATCCCGGTCTGAAAAGCAGCAGATATTACGAACTCGCGAAAAAGTACATGCCGAACGGCACCTGCGGCGTGATTTCCTTCGGGATAAAGGGCGGGCGCGAAGCCGCCGCCGGATTTATGGAGGGCTTAAAGCTCGCGTCTATCGTTATCCATGTGGCGGACCTGCGCACCTGTGTGCTTCACCCGGCCAGCACGACCCACCGCCAGCTGAACGACGATCAGCTCAGGGAGGCGGGCATCGGTCCCGACATGATCCGGATGTCGGTAGGCATCGAAAACATCGCGGATATTCTTGAGGATATCGACCAGTCGTTAAATAACCTGTAAATCATAACATACGAAAAGGCGGAGCAGCTGCTCCGCCTTTCTATATTTAACCAAATTTGCTGAACAAGAGACTTCCTCAGTCAGGCTTCGCCTGCCAGCTCCCTCACAGAGGGAACCTTTAAAGAACCCCTGCCTCCCTCCGTGAGGGAGGTGGCGCGCCCGGCGCGACAGAAGGAGTTTGGGAGCATTCCACTCACGATTCAACGCAAACCGATTAAGAGCGCCGCCGCAGGCACTTCCCGGCCGGTAGGTCCGGCAGCCTGCGCTTCAGTTAAATGTATAGAGCGATTTATACGGGTTTTTCGTATTGGGCGTCAGGACATAGAAGTTTTTGGAAAGCACTTCCTGCTTATCGATATTGAAAATACCGCAGAACTCATCAAGATGGCCGTCGATTGCCGCCATGTCCTCCGGGGAGGCGGGAGCCGCCTGCACCTGCTTCGGCAGATCCTCCGGAAGCGCCTCGCAGCGCAGGTAAATCTTGCCGCCGTGCATTCCCGTTCCGCAAAGGCTGCCCACGGGCACCTTCTTTTCGGAACCTAGGCCCAGCACGACGATGGTGCCGCCGGCCTGATACTCGCCCAGAAAGCTGCCGGTCTCGCCGCCGATCATGATCAGGGGCTGGTGCGTCTGATACGCTTTCATATGGATGCCCGCGCGGTACCCCGCGTTGCCCCGCACGAGGATTTTTCCTCCGCGCATCGCGTAGCCGGTGGCGTCGCCGCTGGAGCCGTCGATGATAATGGTCCCCTCGTTCATGGTGTCGCCGGTGGCGTCCTGCGCGTTGCCGTTTACCCGGATGGTGGCGCCGTTCAGATAGCAGCCCAGGTCGTTGCCCGGCACCCCGTTGATCGTGATGTTTTTCCCGCTCATGCCGGAGGCGATGTAGCGCTGCCCAAGACAGTTGTCCACCGTGATATCCGCTTCCGTGGAGATACGGATTTCATTGTTCAGGTCTTTAAAATGTTGATTGTCCGCATTGATTTTCATTCTTTGGCACCTCCGAGCTTAACGGCTCTTTCCGACGCGGTAAACGCCATGAGCTGCGGTTTTTCCTTAATCAGTTCGTAATCGACGGTGTCGAGCGGTGTCCTTTCGCGAATCAGCGAAGTGTAGATTCCCGCCCTGGCGACGTCACCGATCAGGATGAAGCCCTTTAACAGATTGTCTTTCGAGACCAGATTTTTATAGGTCTGTTCGGTCCGCACCACATAGGCTTCTCCGTCGTAGCTCCCGGCGGTGATGATGTGCAGCCCGAAAAATCCGATCGCGTTCATCGGGATGGCCTTGTCGTAGACCTTTTCCCCGCCCGCCATATTGATGCCCGCGGCCTCGCCCTGCATATACGCGTTGGGCAAAAGGGCGAGCACACGGTACTGGCCGGAGGTGATGTCGTAGCTTTCGCTGCAGTCGCCCGCCGCGTAAACGCCGTCCAGATTCGTGGCGCAGTGGATGTCGGAAACGATCCCCTTATTGACCTTGCAGCCGATGTCCGCGGCAAGCTTCGTTTCCGGGCGGACGCCGACTGCGACAACCAGAGCGTCGAACTCCAGCTTTTCGCCGCTTTTCAGCAGAGCGGAATTTTTTGTAAACTGCGCGACGCTGTCGCTGAGGATAAACTTTACCCCCTGCTCCTCAATGTGCTTCTGCACGATTTCGGAGCCCGCTTCGTCAAGGATGCTCGGCAGGATGCGGGGCGCGAGGTCCACAACGGTGATCTGCTTTACCTTGCTGCAGATTCCCTCCGCACATTTCAGGCCGATCAGGCCCGCGCCGACGATCAGCACGCGGCTTTCCTGATCAATGACCTTCTGCAGGGCCGCCGCGTCGTCCAGCTTCATAAAGCTGAACTGATTCTCCACTTCCTCCAGCCCCGCCATGGGCGGAACAAAAGGAGAGGAACCGGTCGCAAAGAGCAGCCTGTCAAACGCGACCCCGTCCCCGTTGTCCAAAAGGACTTTTTTATTTTCGTAATCCACCCCGGTAACCGTAACGCCCAGGAGCGGGGTCACCCGGTTGTCTTCATAAAAGGTGTCCGGACGGTACTTCATGCGCTGCCGGGTGGTTTTTCCGTAAAGGAGGTAGGAAATCAGCGGACGCGAATAAACATGATGCGGCTCTTTGGAAATCACCGTGATTTTTCCGGTTTGATCCACGGAGCGGATTCCTTCGATGCAGCCGACCGCCGCAGTCGAATTTCCGATAATTACATAATTCATTCTGTTCACCTCTCCTCAAAAACGATCGCCTTGTTCGGGCAGCCCCGCACACACGCGGGCTCTCCGAAGCTGTTGTTCGTGCAGAGTTCGCATTTCTGGATGACGCTGCCGTCGTTCCCCGGCATGATCGCGCCGTAGGGGCATATCATAACGCAGGTGTAGCAGCCCACGCATTTGTCCTTGTCGACCTCAATAACGCCGTTATCCACGCTGAGCGCGCCGGTAATACAGCTTTTCACACAGAGCGGCTCCGTACAGTGGCGGCAGGAAACGGCAAAGCTGATCCCCTGGTTTTCCTCGATCCGTATCCTCGGGTTGATATGAATATCCTTGAGCGCCTTGACCATATCGTCGCTGCCGGAATTGGCAAAAGCGCAGTTATATTCGCAAAGATGGCACCCGAGACACCATTTCTCATTTACATAGATCCTCTTCATCGCTTATTCCCCCGCATGCTTGATACCAAGAATCTCAAGCTCTTTCTCGTTTAATCCGATTCCGCGAAGCATCAGGCGGTTGCCCTTGAGCGCTTCAATCGAATTGATTCCCATGCCGCCCATCATTTCCTTGATCTCGTGCTGCCACGCGGAGACAAGGTTGACAAGGCGCTTATAGCCGATATCGGGGTTCAGGCGTTTGACAAGGTCAGGCCGCTGGGTCGCGATGCCCCAGTTGCATTTGCCCGTCTGGCAGCTGCGGCAGAGGTGACAGCCGAGCGCCAGAAGCGCCGCCGTCGCGATGTACACCGCGTCCGCGCCCAGAGCGATGGCCTTGACGATATCCGCGGAGTTGCGGATGCTGCCGCCGACGACGAGGGAAACGTTGTTGCGGATTTTCTCCTGGCGGAGCCGCTCGTCCACAGCCGCGAGCGCAAGCTCGATCGGGATACCGACGTTGTCGCGGATTCTGGTCGGGGCGGCGCCGGTGCCGCCGCGGTAGCCGTCGATGGCGATGATGTCCGCTCCGCTGCGGGCAATGCCGCTGGCGATGGCGGCGACATTGTGCACCGCCGCGATTTTTACAATGACCGGCTTTTTATAGTTGGTGGCCTCTTTCAGGGAGTAAACCAGCTGGCGGAGGTCCTCGATCGAATAGATATCGTGGTGGGGCGCGGGAGAAATCGCGTCCGAGCCCTCCGGGATCATTCTGGTGCGGGAAACGTCGCCGACGATCTTCGTTCCGGGCAGGTGCCCGCCGATTCCCGGCTTCGCGCCCTGACCGATTTTGATTTCGATTGCCGCGCCGGCTTCCAGATAATCCTTATGTACCCCGAAACGTCCGGACGCAACCTGCACGATGGTGTTCGCGCCGTACCGGTAAAAGTCCTCATGCAGGCCGCCCTCGCCGGTGTTGTAGTAAATGCCCAACTCCTCGGCGGCCCTCGCAAGGCTTTCATGCGCGTTGTAGCTGAGGGAGCCGTAGCTCATGGCGGAGAACATGACCGGCACGGAAAGCTCCAGATTCGGGGGAAGGTTCTCCGTGTTGAGGCTGCCGTCCGCGTTGCGCTCCAGATTTTCCGGCCGCTTGCCCAGAAAGGTTCTGGTTTCCATCGGCTCGCGCAGCGGGTCGATGGACGGGTTGGTCACCTGCGAAGCGTTGATCAGGATCTTATCCCAGTAAACCGGATACGGCTTCGGGTTGCCCATGGAGGAAAGCAGCATGCCGCCCGATCCGGCCTGACGGTATACCTCGCCGATGACCTCGTTCGTCCAGTTGGCGTTCGTTTTGAAGGTGTGATCGGACTTTACGATTTTCAGCGCCCTTGTCGGGCAAAGCGCCACACAGCGGTGGCAGTCGACGCACTTGGACTCGTCGCTCTTCATCAGATTCAGTTCCGCATCGTAGGAATGCACCTCGTTGGCGCACTGTCGTTCGCACACGCGGCAGGCAATGCAGCGCTGCGGATTACGGATTACTTCATATTCAGGATATAAAAAATCGACAGGCATTATGCATCCACCCCCTCATTCAACGTGATAATGACCGGTTCTCCGCCTCTGGGGGCGAAGGTTCTGTCCGGGTCCGGCTCAATCGCGCGGATCGCGCATTCCTCGCTCGCCACATAGGCCATGTCGCCCTTTTCGGCGACGACCATGGAACGCAGCTTCAGACGGTCGTTCAGCGCCATCATGCCGCCGCTGAAGCCCAGCAGGATGGAGAACGGGCCGGTAATCAGCAGGCTGGAAAACACGTTTCTCAGGTAGGTGAACTTTTTGCGTTCCGCCGCCGGCATCCGGTCGATTTCGCTCCAGAACGGGGCGGCGATGACGTCCGCGGCCTCTTTCAGGCTGAGCCCCTGTTTCCGGTTCAGGTAATCAATAATATAGGTAATCACTTCGGTATCGGTCAGAAGTGTACATTTATAGCCGAACATCTCAATGAAGCGGCGGTTCGCGTCGTAGGAGGAAATTTCACCGTTATGTACAATGGAATAGTCCAGCATGGCGAACGGGTGCGCTCCGCCCCACCAGCCCGGCGTGTTGGTCGGGTAACGCCCGTGCGCCGTCCAGCAGTAGCCCTCGTAGTTTTCCAGGCAGTAATATCTTCCCACATCCTCCGGGAAGCCGACCGCCTTGAACACGCCCATGTTCTTTCCGCTGGAAAACACATAGGCGTCCTTGATCTGCGTGTTGATCTTTATCACGCAGCGCGCGACGAATTCTCTTTCGTCCAATTGCGTATCCTTGAGCAGCTTTTCAAACGGCAGGCCGAAATAGCGCCATATTGCAGGTTCATCCGTAATTTCCGGCATTTTTCGGGTCGGAATCTTTTCCGCGACCGTCACGTCGAAGTTCGCCATGATCTCTTTTTCGCATTCCTCTTTGGCGCGGGCGCTTCCGTAAAAAACATGGAACGCGTACAGGTCCCTGTTATGCGGATAAATTCCGTAGGCCGCAAAGCCGCCGCCCAATCCATTGCTGCGGTCGTGCATGGTGGTAATGGAGCGAATAATGGCTTCGCCGTTCATTTTCTTTCCGCTGCGCGAAAAAATTCCCGATATGGCGCAGCCCGAAGGTATCCTTACATCTCCCTCTAATTGCATAAAAAACTGACCTCCCTGCAATTTCGTATTCCGACGCATTTTATGCCCCGTCAGCAAAAATTGCGAAATTCACAGCTTTCGGCTGTTTACTAAATTTGCGTTTTTTTATAATATAATGTTTAGGCTCTAATGTCAATAGATTTTGCATAATTATGGCATTAAAATTGCAGACTAGTGCAATTTTCCATAAAACTTTATCAATAACAGGATGGTTATGCATGTAATATTATCAAATCCTGCAAATTTTTATTTTTTTATTGACATTCCGCCCCGGCTGTCATATAATAAGCGCATAGCAGCAAAGGCGCTGTAGGGATTTGCCCTATAGTGCCTTCTTTTTTTATTCTTTTTTGTAATTTATGTAGGGAGTGATTTTCATGAGCAATATTCCTGAAATGTTCGGCAGCATGGTCTTCAACGATACGGTTATGAAGGAAAGACTGCCAAAGGACACCTATAAGGCTCTGAGAAAGACCAGGGAGCAGGGCAAGCCGCTGGATCTGCAGGTCGCGAACGTCGTTGCAAACGCGATGAAGGACTGGGCGGTGGAAAAGGGCGCGACCCACTTCACCCACTGGTTCCAGCCGATGACCGGGATCACCGCGGAAAAGCACGACAGCTTTATCTATCCGGTGGAAAACGGCAAGATCATTATGGAATTTTCAGGGAAGGAACTGATCAAGGGCGAACCCGACGCTTCCAGCTTTCCGTCCGGCGGACTGAGAGCGACCTTTGAGGCAAGAGGCTACACGGCCTGGGACCCTACCAGCAATGCGTTCATCAAAGACGGCTCCCTCTGCATTCCCACCGCGTTTTGCTCCTACGGCGGCGAGGCGCTTGATAAAAAGACCCCCCTGCTGCGTTCCATGGACGCGATCGACAGGCAGGCAATGAGGATCTTAAAGCTGTTCGGCAACACCGAAGCCCACCGGGTCATCACCACGGTAGGACCGGAACAGGAATATTTCCTCATTGACAAGGCGATGTACGAAAAAAGAAAAGACCTGATCTACACCGGCAGAACGCTGTTCGGCGCGAAGCCCCCGAAAGGACAGGAGCTTGAGGACCACTATTTCGGCGTAATCAAGCCGAGAGTGTCCGCATACATGAAAGAACTGGACGAAGAACTCTGGAAGCTTGGCATTTTCGCCAAGACAAAACATAATGAAGTCGCTCCTTCCCAGCATGAACTCGCTCCCATTTTCACCACAAGCAACGTAGCCTCCGACCAGAACCAGCTCACCATGGAGATCATGAAGAAGGTCGCCACAAAGCACGGCCTGACCTGTCTGCTCCATGAAAAGCCGTTCGCGGGCATCAACGGAAGCGGCAAGCACAACAACTGGAGCATTTCGACCGACACCGGCGTAAACCTCCTTGAGCCGGGCGATTCTCCCCGCGAGAACGCTCAGTTCCTCCTTTTCCTTGCCGCGATCATCCGGGCGGTCGACGAGCATCAGGACCTGCTCCGCATCTCTGTCGCGAGCGCGGGCAACGACCACCGTCTGGGCGCGAACGAAGCTCCCCCGGCGATCGTCTCCATGTTCGTGGGCGACGAGCTGTCCAGCGTGCTGAAGTCCATTGAGGACGGCTCCTCCTATCATCAGCAGGACAAAGTTTCCATGAAAATCGGCGTCGATGTTCTGCCCGCTTTCCCGAAGGATTCCACGGACCGCAACCGCACTTCCCCGTTTGCCTTCACCGGCAACAAGTTTGAGTTCCGTATGCTCGGCTCCACCGTTTCCATCGCGTGTCCGAACATCATGCTCAACACGATCATTGCCGACGCCCTGTGCACCTTTGCGGATGAGCTGGAAAAGGCGGATGATTTCAACTCCAAGCTGGCTGAGATCATCAAAGACACGATCAACGATCACAGCCGTATCATTTTCAACGGCAACAACTATGCCGAAGAGTGGGTCGAGGAAGCGAAAAAACGCGGTCTGCTGAACCTGCGCTCCACCGCGGACGCGCTGCCGTACTATGTCAGCGACGCCAATATCTCTTTATTTGAAAAATACAACGTGCTGACGAAAACGGAAGTTCATTCCCGCTATGAAATCCAGCTGGAAAACTACTGTAAACAGCTCCACATCGAAGCGCTGACCATGGTGGATATGATCAAAAAAGACATTCTGCCGGCGGCCTGCTCCTATATGAAGGACATCAGCAAGGAGGCCATCAACAAGAAACAGCTGTGTGCGGACATCTGCTGCGAACTGGAAGAGACCCTGCTGAAAAAGCTGTCCAGCCTCACTTCCGACCTGTACAAGAAAATGCTTGTTCTGGAAGAGACCGTCGTACCGGAGAAAGAATTCAAGGATGTTCTAGAACAGGCAAAATACTACCGCAATACGGTTTTCGCGGAAATGGAAGCAACCCGTGTCATCGCGGATGAAATCGAAAGCCTGGTCGGCGCAAAATACTGGCCGTACCCGACTTACGGCGACCTGCTTTTCAGTGTGATCTAAAAGCGGGAACAGCATTGGCTTGCGAGGGTATATTGTAATATAATGCACAAGGGCGTGTATTCTGTTATAGCTTACAGAATACACGCTTTTTTATTTACCAGCCGCCCGGCGGCCGCCGCGTCCCGGCAAACCACCGGTAAAAGATACGACGCCTGCCGGGTATATATTCATTCAGAGTACAAGATCTTTACATATCTTCCTATATAAAGTGGGCGGTCTGTCATTCCGGCAGACCGCCCGCTTTATCTATATCCTTTGATTTTATGAACAATTTTTGAACTCTTTGTATTATTCGGTCTATTTTATACAAAATATGTTATAATTTTAGTAAAATATGCGGTTGTCACCATGAATGGCTGAATAGCTGGTTTGAAAGCTGAAATAGATACTATGAACGAAAGGAAGTTGAGAATGAATGGAGTAATGACCGAAAAACTGAAAGAATCCGTGCAATCCGTCCTGCCTGTTGGCATCATCGTTCTTCTGCTGAACTTTACAATCGCGCCCATGCCCACAGGCACTCTGATGATGTTCCTCACCGGAATGGTCCTGCTGATCGTGGGGATGAGCATCTTCACTCTGGGCGCGGAACTATCGATGATTCCCATGGGAGAAACCATCGGCTCGGTGCTGACCAAGTCGCGGAAGCTCTGGCTGATGGTGGTAAGCAGCTTTATCCTGGGCGTCGTGGTGACGGTGGCGGAGCCGGACCTGCAGGTGCTGACCAAGCAGGTGCCCGCCGTGCCGGACGCCGCTTTGATCGCGTCTGTCGCGTGCGGGGTGGGCATTTTTCTGGTGATTGCGCTTCTGCGCATCCTGTTCCAGATGAATCTATCCCACGTTTTGATCGTCTCGTATGTTTTTGTCTTCATTATCGCCGCACTGACGGCCCCGGACTATCTGGCCGTCAGCTTTGATTCCGGCGGCGTAACCACCGGACCGATTACCGTGCCCTTTATTCTGGCGCTTGGCCTGGGCATTTCTGCCGTGCGCGGCGGCAGTACCGCGGAGGAGGACAGCTTCGGGCTGTGCGCGCTGTGCTCCATCGGCCCTATTCTGGCGGTGCTGATCACGGGAATGTTTTTCGACCCCTCCGGAACGGGGTTCGCGTTTGAGTCCGCTGCGACCGTAGACAGCGTCAGCGAGCTGATTGCGCTGTTTGCAAACGGCTTTCTCCAGTTTTTTAAGGAAGTCTGTATTGTTCTGCTTCCGATCGTCGTGATTTTCATATTCCTCCAGTTGATTCATCTAAAGCTCCCGAAAATCAAGATGATTCGCATTATGGTCGGAATTGTGTACACGCTCGTCGGGCTTTCGGTCTTTCTGACCGGCGTCAACATCGGCTTTATGCCTGCCGGCACCTACCTGGGACGTTCCATCGCCTCCCTTCCCTACCGCTGGATTCTCATTCCCCTGAGCGCGGTGATCGGGTGCTGCGTCGTCTTTGCGGAGCCCGCGGTTCATGTTCTGAACAATCAGGTGGAGGATATCACCAGCGGCGCGATCTCCGGAAGGATGATGATGGTCGGCCTTTCCATCGGCGTGGGGCTTGCGCTGGCTCTGGCCATGATTCGCATCATGACGCACACCTCCATCTGGTTCTTCCTGCTTCCGGGCTATGCCATTGCGCTGGCAATGACCTTTTTCAGCCCGAAAATTTTCACCGCTATTGCTTTCGACTCCGGCGGCGTGGCGGCCGGGACCATGGCCGCGGCGTTTCTGCTTCCATTTGCTTCCGGCGCGTGTGACGCGTTAGGCGGTAATATTATGACGGACGCCTTCGGGATTATCGCCATGGTGGCCATGATGCCGATCATCACCGTACAGGCAATCGGTATTATTTACCGGATCAAGCTCGACCGCGCGGAAAAGGCGGAAGAAGCGGACAACGTTCTGCCGGAGGAAGGTGTTGCATCGCCTGAATTCTCGGGGGAAAATCCGGAATTTCCGGAAGAATCGGAGGAAAATAAGGGAAAAGTCGAAAACCCTATTGCAAATTCCGAGGAAACCAGCGAAAATAGAACAGATGGCGACAATTCGTTGGAAAGGGAGGAATGAAATGACGCAGACAAATACCGGATCGGAATCGACCGTACTGATGATCACGATTCTCAACCGGGGAAACGGCAAAAAAATTGCAGATCTGTTTTCCGGCAGAGGTGTGCGCCTGAATTTCCTGGCTTTGGGAAAAGGAACCGCGGATTCAAAAATCCTGTCCTACTGGGGCCTTGGCGAAACGGAAAAAGACGTTCTGTTCAGTGTGATGCCCGGGGAAACAGCCGAAAGCTTTGTGGAAGAACTGAATGAAAAAATAGGCAGGCCCGGAAGCGGTATTGCCATGACCATACCGATCAACGGTGCTGCGGGATGCAGGGAAGAGACTCTCTGCCATACCGTATTACAGAAAACAGGAGGGAGCTTTATGGACCAATCCTTTGAACACGCACTCATCGTCGCGATTGCCAATCAGGGTTTTTCAGATGAAGTGATGGATGCCGCAAAAGCCGCGAAAGCGACCGGGGGTACCGTGATCCACGCGCGGGGTGCCAGTGTGAAGGACGCCGAAAAATTCTTCGGCATTACGATCCAGCCGGAAAAGGAATTGATTCTGATTTTAACAAAAAGCGAACACCGTGAAGAAATTATGCAGGCGATTGCGCGCGAAAAGGGCCTTCATACGGACGCCAAGGCCATTGCGTTTTCCCTGCCTGTCAACGGAGTGGCAGGGCTGCCCGCTTTATAGCCTGAATTCGGCAGAATCCCGGAGTTTCCGCCGCAATAACAGTATTTTTGTTTTAAATTATACAATCTGTATAATTTTAAATGCGCAATGAAAGACAAAAAGACGAAAGCCTGCTGAAACAGCGGGTTTTCGTCTTTTTGATGCGACCAGGCCTGTAAGCCGAGTTCTGTCGTGAACAGCCATCTATCTTGGCCGGATGTTGCCATCGCGGCTCAGTGCCACCTTCTCGGGACGCGCCGGGCCGGCGCATGAAGTCCCTCTGCGGTGTTGCTCCGAATAGGGTTTGCAGAGCCGCGCGGTCTCCCGCGCGCTGGTGAGCTCTTACCTCGCCTTTCCACCCTTACCGTTTACCGGCGGTATATCTCTGTTGCACTTTCCCTGGGGTCGCCCCCGGCGGCCGTTAGCCGTTATTCTGCCCTGTGGAGCTCGGACTTTCCTCGGGCACGTCCTTTCGGACTGTGTCCGCAGCTGCTCAGCCTGCTCGCTAGACTATTTTAATCGATGAAAGGCCGTCTGTCAACTGCAGATTATGGAAGCGGCCTTCCGCCGACTGAAAAACGAATCCGATGCCGGCTTCCGTTAAAAGCTGTGCTCGGAGATCAGGCGGTTTTTCTCGTCCCAAAGCTTCTGTGATAAATCCACATAATACTGATGCGGATTTTCAAAACGCGTGACCTCGTCCCAGAGCGTATCCACCTGCTGCAGGCAGTATTCCTTGATTTCGTTCAGGTCGCGCGGCTTTGTCAGGCTTTTTCCGTTTTCAAACAGTTTCTGGCGCAGTTCCACCGCGCGGAAATTTTTGACGATTTTCCTCTTCCAGATATGTTCCGGGTCAAACAGCTCGTACGGCTTGGTGTCGTCGATCACCTCGCCGTGCAAAGTGATCAGGTCGGCAATCGCCTTGCCGCTTTCCCTGTCAAACAGCCTCCAGAGATTTTTAAAGCAGGGCGTGGTAATTTTTGCCACGTTTTCGCTGATTTTAATCTTCGGAATGACATTCCCCTTTGCGTCCTCGACTCCGCTCAGCTTGTAAACGCCGCCGAAAACAGGCTCGCTGGCCGCGGTAATCAGGCGCTCGCCCACGCCGAAGCTGTCCACACAGGCACCTTGCATCAGCATGTCGCGTATTATATACTCATCGAGAGAATTCGACGCGCAGATCTTGCAGTCCTCAAATCCGGCGGCGTCCAGCATTTTTCTCGCTTTTCGGGAAAGATAAGTAATGTCGCCGCTGTCGATGCGGATTCCCGCGGGGCGGAACCCGAGAGGGAGAAGCTCCTCGTTGAACACGCGGATCGCGTTGGGAATGCCCGATTTCAGAACATTGTAGGTATCGACCAGCAGGGTACACTGGTTCGGATATTCCCGGGCATAGGCCCGGAAGGCTTCCAGCTCGCTGTCAAACAGCTGGACCCAGCTGTGCGCCATGGTGCCCAGCGCCTTCACGCCGTAATCCCGGTCACAAAGGGTGCAGGCGGTACCGCAGCACCCGCCGATATAGGCCGCCCTGGCCCCGAGAACGGCTCCGTCCGGTCCCTGCGCGCGGCGGGAACCGAATTCCATGACCGCTCTTCCCTGCGCCGCGCGGACAATCCTGTTGGCCTTGGTGGCAATCAGGCTCTGATGATTGATACAGAGCAGAATCATGGTTTCAATGAACTGCGCCTGGATTACCGGCCCGCGCACCGTAACGATGGGCTCGGTCGGAAAGATAGGGGTCCCTTCCGGGACCGCCCACACGTCGCAGGCGAACCGGAAATTCTCCAGATAACCGATAAAATCCTCGTTGAAAATTTTGCAGTCCCGCAGATACTGAATGTCCTTCTCGGTAAACTTCAGGTTCTCCAGATACTCCACGGCCTGCTGGACACCGGCCATGATCGCGTAGCCGCCGTCGTTTGGCACACGCCGGAAAAACATGTCAAAATAGACGATCGTGTCTTGATAGCCGTTTGTAAAATAGCCGTTGGCCATGGTGATTTCATAAAAATCGGTCAGCATGGTCAGGTTGGTTTTGAATCCGTTCTGTTCATTCATCCTGTTCAGCTCCAATAAATTATTAAATTTTGCTGTAACTCCACCCGTGCCGGTCATCATATTATAGAACAGCAGTAAAGTGTCTCATGGATACCGTAACGGCATCCCGGTCTATAAAAATCTCTTTTTGAAAATTACAATAAATTATAAGCTATATGAAGAATATTATAACAAGGTTAAGGCAAAATAACAAATAAGAAATGCAAATATGATGAAATCATTACTAATTTGAAAAATATTGGTTCATTATGTGAAATTTTTTTATATTTTATTGCATTATAAACAATAAAATATTATACTATATGACATTAACAGAATTTACGCTGGTAAATTTCCAATGATTTGTAAATTTTCAGGAAATTTTGTTACAGGCGCTGTGCAGATGGAATATGTATGTGCGTAAAAAATATTTCGTGGGGAGATGAATTCAGTGAGATTACGCAAACAGGCACTTGGAACTCGTAATTTAGTCGGTGCGCGTGTGGAGATGGCACGCAAAAACCAAGGGATGAAGCAGAAAGAGCTTCTGGCTCAGCTTCAGGTTAACGGTGTCGATATGAACGCCTCCGGCTTGTCTAAATTGGAAGGCCAGATCCGCTATGTAACGGATTTTGAACTTTCTGCTTTAGCTAATATTTTAAATGTTTCAGTCGACTGGCTTTTAGGCCGCGAAAAATAATCGTATTTGAATAACGGGGCAGGTTGAGGCGCTTCGCGTTGAGCGGGGCGCTCTTTTTTTGCTTTCTTTTTTGCAAAAGATCGAATATAATGATATTATATTACTATTTCGGACAGCAAAAGGCAAGGAGGATATGATTTTGTTTGACAGGCGACAGCTTACCCGGTTAAAGCCGCTACTGGCCTTTTTCGTAGGGTTTACTTTGCTTTTCTACTTTTTCGCGCTTACGCTGAAATTCACGTTTCCTTTTCTGGCGGGATTTCTGCTGGCCCTGATCGTACAGCCCGTCATCCGACAGCTGAAAAAGCGGATGCATTTCAACCCCTCGGCGGCCGCGGCGCTTTCCACGCTTCTGGTTTTTGTGGTGGTGTTCGGCCTTCTGTTTCTGCTGGGCTACTGGCTGATTTATGAAATCAGCAACCTGCTGAACAATCTGACCACGGACGTAGGCGCCCTGACCGCGCCGATCAACAGCCTGATCAGTATGGCGGGAGAGTATTTGAATCGCATCAATTCCAAATATATTGAACAGAATCAGCAGCAGATTCTGAATATCGCCCAATCCGGCGCCGGAATCGTAAAAACGATCCTGGCGAGCGTGCTCACCTTCCTGACCTCCCTGCCGGCCATTTTCACCATGTTCATCGTCATGATTCTTTCCACCTACTTCTTTTCAAAGGACATGACCTCGATCAAATCGCACGTCATGTCGCTGTTTTCCCAGACCACCGCGTTCAATATCCGCTCCGCGTCGCGCCACGGAATGAATATGAGCGGAAAATACGTCGGTTCCTATCTGCTGATTTATTTCATCACCTTTGTGGAAACGCTGATCGTTTTTTTCGCGCTGGGTGTACCGTATCCGCTTGTTCTGAGCATTGTGACCGGCATCGCCGATATTCTTCCCGTGCTCGGCCCCGGAACCATTTATATCCCCCTGACGCTTCTTTACCTTGTAAGCGGCAACTTTTTCAAAGCGGGCGCGCTTCTGGTCTGCTGGCTGCTGATTACCTCCATCCGCCAGATCATTGAGCCGAAACTGATCTCCTCGTCGATCGACATTCATCCGCTGACCATGCTCGCGGCGATCTATTTCGCGTTGGTGGCCCAGAATTTTCTGATTCTGATCTACTGCTCCGCGCTTTTGATCCTTTATAAAATTCTGACCCAGATCGGCGTGCTCCCCACCCTGTTTGAAGCGAAGCCAGCCGCCGGTAAGGAGACTGCAAAAACCGGCCCGCAAAGCGATCCGCCCCCACCGGAAATCTAGCAGGCAGAAAAACCCGGGCCGTTAACGGCCCTTTCGTTTGAGGTGATTGGCATGGATTTAAAGCATTATGATCAATACAGAAAGCTGGGCCTGAATATCGCATATTATCGGAAGGACAAAGGATACACACAGGAAGCTCTTGCGGAAAAGCTGGACATTGACAGAACAACCGTAAGTAAAATTGAGCTTGCCGTTTCGGGGGTCTCGCTGGACATCCTTTTCGCGATCTCCGACCTGCTGAAAGTTCCCGTATATAAATTTTTTGAATTCAGAGATTAACCACAAACAGAAAACCCGACCGTAAACGTTTTTCCCCGCTGTTTTTCTATTGTTGACATTTTTGTAATGATTATTGACTTGAGGAAGTAAGCATGTTATAGTCTAGCTGTACTAATCTTAATAATACAGAAAATACAGAAGAGGTGAGGATGGTGTTCACACTCGATTATAAGAGCCGGCTGCCGATTTACGAGCAGCTGTACAGAAGCATACGGCGCATGGCCGCCGTGGGCGCTGTGGACCAGCGGGAGCCGCTTCCAAGCGTAAGGGCGCTGGCGCAGGAGCTGGGGGTCAACCCAAACACGGTGCAAAAGGCCTACCGGATGCTTGAACACGACGGTATTATCTGTTCCATCCCGGGGAAAGGGTCCTTTCTTTCCGAGGACCTCTCCGCAATTTCCCAGCAGCGGGAAATTGCGCTGGAAAAGCTGGACGACGCAATCCGGTCCGCCGCGGATTTTGGAATAACTAAAAGTCAAATCATTGTAAGGGTGGAAAGCATTGTAAGCGGGAGAGGTGAGTGAGCGATGATAGAAGCAAAAAAACTAACGAAGAAATTCGGCGCGACCACCGCGCTGGATGAGATATCTTTTTCCATCGGGTCGGGTTCGGTGTTCGGGCTGGTCGGTTCCAACGGCGCCGGAAAATCCACATTTCTGCGCACGCTCGCGGGAATCTATAAGCCGGACGGCGGCGAGGTGCTTCTGGACGGAGCGGCGCCGTTCGAAAACTCGGAGGTCAAGTCTCAGATTTTTTTCATATCGGATTTCCCGTATTTTCTGCCGCAGGCCACTCTGAGAGAAATGGCGGGATTTTTCTCCCGCATTTACCCCGGCTGGAGCCAGAAGCGGTTTGAAGAGCTGTGCGGGCTGTTCCCGATCGACAGCAAGAGCAAAATCGTCAATATGTCCAAGGGGATGCAGCGGCAGGCGGCGATTATCTGCGCGATCGCGACCCAGCCGAGCTGCCTTCTTCTGGACGAGGTGTTCGACGGCCTTGACCCGGTGATGCGCCAGCTTTTAAAGCGCATTGTTTCCGGGGAAGTCGCCCAGCGCGGCATGACGGTGATCATCGCCTCGCACAATCTGCGGGAGCTGGAAGATTTCTGCGACCATGTGGGGCTGTTCCACAAAGGCGGCGTCGTATTCGAGCGCGACCTTGACGAGCTGAAGCTCGGCATTAACAAGGTGCAGGCGGTGTTCAAGCCCATGCCCGAAATCAGCGCCTTCGCGCCGCTGGAAATCATTAAGACCGAAATGCACGGTTCCCTGATTAATCTGGTGATCCGCGGTTCAAAAGACGAGATTCTGGAAAAGATAAACGGGTTGAACCCTGTTTTCGCGGAAGTGCTTCCGCTCACTCTTGAAGAAGTATTTATCAGTGAAATGGAGGTGGCCGGTTATGACCTCGAAAACATCCTCAACTAGGCGCAGGAAAGAATTCTGGGAAACATACTTATGGTCGCTGAAGAAAAACCGCGGTATGATGGCGCTTCTTGCGCTTCTGATGTTTATCGCGCTGCCCATGATTCTGATGATCCTGATGGCGAACACGCAGAATCGGATCACCACCGAGGTTTACACGCCCGAAATGTGGACGCAGACCTATCTGAGCAGCGTCACGGGGCTGACCGCTCTGATTGTCACCCCGATGTCCCTGATTTTCGTTCTGGTAATTTCCGTTTCCCTGTTCGGCTATATGCATCAAAAGCGCAGCGTGGATTTGTTCCACGCGCTGCCGGTCGGCAGGACGCCCATGATTCTGGGACGGCTGCTTGCCAGCCTGACCGCGCTTTACGCGCCTATTTTACTGAATTTTGCGATCGTATTCATTGTGGGCGCAGCCTACCCCGTACAGCTTCAGCTTTGCTGGGTCACCGTATTTTCCTATCTGCTGTGGCTGATGCTGATCTGTGCGGCGGCGCTGTGCCTGTCCTCCTTCATGGCGGTCTGTACCGGAACGACCACCGACATGATTCTGTCCCTGCTGGGCATTAACGCGGCATATCCGCTTCTGATTTTTCTGGGCGACCGGTTTGCCTCCTCGCTTTTGCCCGGCCTGAATACCGGATTAACCGCAAACTCTCTTATTCTGACCGCGGTTTCTCCTTACATGGCCGCTTTCATGCCGTATATTGTGAGCGGAAGCCAGGCTCGTAGCGGAGCTCTGGTTGTCGATACGGGCTTCTATGTGTGGTGGATCCTATTTACCCTAGTGCTTCTGGCGGGCACCGTTCTTCTCTACCAGAAACGCCGCAGCGAATGTGCCGAAAGCAGCTTTGCTTTCTCCCTTCCTAAAAATGTGATCCGTTTCATGATCACCGCTGTGACGGGCCTCGGTCTGGGGCTGCTGCTCCAGAGCGGAACGGAAAGCTCCGGGAACTTCTTTATCGGCCTGATTGCCGGGTCCCTTGCCGCGCATATTGTGACGGAGACCATTTATTCCCGCGGGTTTAAGCAGCTGAAAAGGAGCTTCGTCGGATACGGCGTTTTCATGGCCGTGTTTGTGGTCACTTATGCTTTTCTTGCCACGGGCGCTTTGGGCTACGACATCCGCGTTCCCCTGGCGGAGGATGTGACAAGCGTCACCATAGAGGACCCTTACACAAACAACGGCGGGCAGATTCTTGACGCGAATCACCGCGTCCTTACCTCCGTTACGCCGACACTGACGGAAAAGGCCAATATTGAAAAGGTAACTGAATTCCATAAGAAAATCACGCAGGACAAAAGAGAACATTCCTATCCTTATTGCCTGAACAGCATGAACGGCACTTCCTTTACGTTAACCTATCATCTGAAAAACGGCGGCATCGTAAACAGAACCTATTATCTGGAATATAAGAATGACGGACAGGGAAATCCGATCTCTCCGCTGGGCGAAATCGCCGATACCAGAGAATACAAAGAAACTCAGGACCTCCTGTTTTATGTTGAGCCGGAGTACATCAAAAGCGTCGATCTGGACACACGGGGCGGGGAAGACAGCACCACCTTTGCGCCGGACCTGAACACCAAAAAGGAACTGCTGGACGCCATGAGGCAGGATTATCTGGACGGCAAGCTGAACGACGGCAAAAACCTTGACGTAGATTCCTCTTACCTGGTGATCGAATACAAGTCGCCTCTTCAGGTGAAGGACGGCAAGCTGAAAACCCTGCTGAACGGATATGAAGGTAATCTTTACCTGTACTCAAACAGCTACAACTTTTCAAATAAGTCCGGAAAAACCGGACAGCTGGTGGAAAAACTCGGCTGGAATAAATAACAAGCTGCATAATCACGCAAATACAGCATATCAATACAGGAAGGCGGCCGGCTCTCGGACCGGCCGCCTTTTCTATCCGGAAATACCGTCATGCGCTCCTCTTGGCCGCGTGTGCCGGTTAAAAATCGATCCTGAAAAATGTTTTGGGAGGAACCTGAAATTATAAACACTGAAAATCAAAAGGAATACGAAGAGAAAAGAAAAATCACCGGCATCGTTTCCGTTTCCGTGCTGCTCCTTTTGTTCGCGGCAGCCACCGCGCTGCTTTGGAGGCCGCTGATCGACACCATCTCCAACCCGGAGCAGTTCCGCGTATGGGTCAACCTGCACGGGGTGGCGGGAAGATTCGCCTTCGTCGGTATGATGGTCCTGCAGATCATCTTTGCCGTCATCCCCGGCGAACCGATGGAGGTCGGCGCGGGCTACGCCTTCGGTACTCTGGAGGGCACCCTGCTGTGCCTGGCCGGAGCGGCGGTCGGCTCGTCCGTTATTTTCCTGTTTACAAAGCTTTGGGGAAACAGATTGGTGGAAGCGTTTATCAGCCGGGAAAAAATCCATTCCCTGCGCTTTATGAAATACAGCAGAAATCTGAACTTCATCGTATTTTTCGCGTTCCTGATTCCGGGAACCCCGAAGGACCTTATGACCTATTTTATCGGGCTTACATCCATGAAGCTGAAAACCTTTTTAATCCTGACCAGTATTGCGCGGATTCCCTCTGTGATCACTTCTACGATTACAGGCAATGCGTTGGGGATGCAGGATTACAGGATCGCGGCCATTATTTATTCCATCACGGCGGCCGCCAGCCTGATCGGCGCGATTGCTTACCGCAGAATTTCCAAACGGTACCGGCAGGGCAAAAAAGAAAAATCCAGAAGTGACTGACAACTCAGCCGCTTCCGGATTTATTTTTTTACTTCATGTTGGATACTATTTCTTTCGCGTACGCCCTGATGGCCGTCAGGTCTTCTTCCGTAGGACTGAAAAGAACACGGAAGCCTTCTCCGATAAACCGGAGCTTCAGGTGTTCCATCCGGGATTTCATCATCGGAACGGCTTCGCCGCTCCAGCCGTAAGCACCGAACGCCCCGACCGGTTTTTGTTTGGTGTTGATCGCGTCCACGCTGGCAAGGATGTCCCAGATGACTTTCGGCGCGTCGCGGTTAATGGTGCAGGAACCGATCAGCAGAGCGTCCGCTTCATTGACCAGCTTCGCTGCCTCTTCAAACGGCGTAAAGACGACATTGATCAGCTCCGCATCCAGCTTCTCGTCTTTTTTCAGTTCGTCATAGGCTGCTTCGGCCAGCTTCGCAGTACATCCGTAAGCGGAAGCGTAAAGGATACCGACCTTTTTTTTCTCATGCGGGACGGGAGTGCTCCACTCCCGGTAAAGCTCCTCGCATTTCTGAATGCTTTCGGTAAGACAGGGGCCGTGACTGGGACAGACCAATGTAATCGGAAGGTCCTTTATTTTGTCAAGCCCGGCCAGAACATAGGGCTTGAACGGCCCGAAAATACAATTGTAATAATACTCGAATTGCTCGCTGTACTTGTCCGGATAATGGACGGTCGTATCAAGCATAGTGGGCTCGCAGTAATGCGTCCCCAGAAAGTCGCAGGTAAACAGCGTCTTTTCCGAACCCATGTAGACAAACATGGAATCCGGCCAGTGAAGAAGAGGCGCTATGATGAATTCGAGCTCTTCCCCTCCGATCGAAAGCCTGTCCCCCTGTTTTACAGTGACGCATTGGAAGTCTCTGTTGGTAATGGCGGAAAGATACATCTTTGCCGCCACCGTACAGTAAACCGTAATATTGGGATTCATTTCGAGCAGCTTTCCAACGCTGCCGGAATGGTCCGGTTCCGTGTGGTCCATAATCAGATAATCAATTTTGGAAATATCGATGACACTTTGAATGTTATTCAGGTACTCGTCGAAAAACGGAGCGTGTACCGTATCAATCAGAACGTTCTTTTCACCCGTAATGAGGTACGCGTTATAGCTGGTGCCATAACGCGACTCCATAATAATGTCAAAAACACGCAGTGACGGATTCAGGACACCGACTGAATAAACATTGCTTTTGAGTTTGATTGCACCCATTCTAATGACATTCTTCCTTTTCAGTTATTCCGGAGAAAACATATCCTTGCCGACCCCGCACATAGGGCAGGTCCAGTCGTCGGGCAGATCCTCGAATTTTGTTCCGGGTGCGATGCCGTTGTCCGGGTCACCTACCGCGGGGTCGTATACATAGCCGCATGCATTACAAACATATTTCATAAGCTTTTCTCCTTTGTTTTGAATTTGTCATTAGTATAGAATAGCACAGCTTTTTTGTCAATCGGAATCCGCCTCAAATTGAAAGTCTTCGATTATTTCGCTTAAATTGGTCGGAAAAACCGAACCCCTCTGCAGCTGCTGCGCCACACTCATTGCCGTCCCCAAATCATGTGACACTATCTGGTCAGCTTTTTCTACACGGGTCACGGTAATTTCCACCCCGAAGCCCGTGCTGCGGCTACCATAAACGTAATATTTCAGATTATTGCCGCACAGCTCAATATCTCCTACGCATCTTCTCATTTTTCCCCTCCTTTTTGTGTGAAATATGACCACAAACTAGTTTAATGATAATTCAATTTTGTCAGATATGCAAGACGAAAACGTTCCCTTTCTTGACCAAAATGATTTTTCCGCAATATCTTTGGCTCTTTTCACCTTTTCAGGCATATCTTGTATATTGGATTTTAGAATTATTTAAATCCTTTTATACAGCCAGCAAATAAGGCAGGCACATAATACGCCCAGTATTGCGCCCGCAAAAACATCCGACGGGTAATGTACAAATAAAAAAACGCGTGAAACGGCAATCAGCAGTGCAAGGGAAAAAGAAGGGGCTGTGAATTTACGGTTTGCCCTGCGCAGGATGAACGCCGCCGCAAAAGAAGAACCGGCGTGACCCGACGGAAAGGAATACCCGTGCGGCGCAGCAATCAGCAGCCTGTATCCGAAGGTAACGCTGAACGGGCGCGGACGGGCGAAAATCGGCTTCAGGATTCCTTCCCCGACCGTATGCGTCAGCATCAGAGCGGCCAGAAGCATCACCCCGTACGGACGGTATTTTTTGGAGCAGATCAGGCACATACCGGCCACAACCCATATAAATCCCGCGTTTCCCAGCACGGTGACGGCGGGAAAAAAGAAATCCGTAAAGCCGTTGTGAAAATGGCTCTGTATAAAATTCAGGATCAGAAAATCCAGATTCATCCTCTCTTCTCCTCCTTTCCGCCTGCCCGTCGTGGAAACGGGAAAGTATTAACGTTGGACGATACTACCATATTTTGAGAAATCCGCGAATATACTTAACCATAACAGGGGGTTGATACGATTGGATTGGCAGAGTCTTACAAAAGAAGAATGTGCAAAAAAACTCGGTACCAATATAAAGACGGGCCTGTCGCCGGCCCAGGCGGAAGAGCGCCGGAGCAGGTACGGCCCGAACGAACTGGAGCAGCCGAAAAAGAAGAGCGTTCTGCTGCGGTTTTTCGCGCAGTTTTCAGACTTTATGGTCATCATCCTGCTGGTGGCGGCCGGAATTTCGTTTGTGACTTCCTTTTTGCAGAAGGACAACGATTATATTGATTCCATCATCATTCTGGCAATCGTCACGGTGAACGCGATGATGGGCATGATACAGGAAAGCAGGGCGGAAAAATCGATCGAAGCGCTCAAAAAGATGTCCAGTCCTCACGCCCATGTGGTGCGCGCGGGCGCGGAAGCGCTGATTGAGGCAAAGGACCTGGTTCCCGGCGATCTTGTCCTTCTGAACGCGGGCGATCTTGTTCCGGCCGACTTGCGGCTGACCGAAGCCGTCAACCTGAAGGCGGAGGAAAGCGCCCTGACCGGGGAAAGCCTGCCGGGCAGAAAGCGCGCGGACATGACCTGCTCCGCCAACACCCCGCTCGGCGACCGCCACAATCTGCTGTTTTCCTCAAGCTCCATTGCGTCGGGGCACGGCGCCGGCATCGTTACGGCGACCGGGATGGAAACACAGGTGGGGAAAATCGCGCATATGATCAGCACCCAGTCGGCTCCCCAGACCCCGCTGCAGCGCAAGCTGGCACAGACGGGGCGCTGGCTTGGAATCGGCGCCCTGGTCATTTGCTTTGTCATCTTTATTATGGGCCTGTTTCAGCGCGTTCAACCGCTGGAAATGTTTTTAATTGCCATCAGTCTGGCCGTGGCGGCGATTCCGGAGGGCCTTCCCGCGGTCGTCACCATTGTGCTGGCGATCGGCGTACGCCGCATGGCGGCGAAAAGGAGCATTGTACGGCGTATGCCCGCTGTGGAAACGCTTGGCAGCGCCAGTGTGATCTGCTCCGATAAAACCGGCACCCTGACGCAGAACCGGATGACCGTGGTGGAGCTGAGAGGCTCCGGCGGAACCGTCCCGATCCACTCGACGCAGGGAGATTTCCTTCTGAGCCTTGCGTCGCTCTGCTGCAACTGTACGGTCAGCGGGAGCACGATCCACGGCGACCCGACCGAAACGGCGATCGTCTCCGCCGCTCCCACCGAAAAAAAACGGCTCGACGAACAGTATCCCCGCGTAATGGAAATCCCGTTCAGCTCCGAGCGCAAGATGATGACGACCGTACACCGCCTGGGCGGCGGGCGTTACCGGATTATCACCAAGGGCGCGCCCGACATTCTGTTCGCGCACTGTACGGGCGGAGCGCCGCGGCAGAACGAGGAGATGGCCTCGCGCGCGCTGCGCGTGATCGGCGTCGCCTACCGGGACATCGACTTTCTGCCGGACCCGGATGAGGATATTGAACACGGCCTGACCTTCTGCGGCCTGATCGGAATGATCGACCCGCCCCGCCCGCAGGTAAAACCCGCTGTGGATTTATGCCGCAAGGCCGGCATCCGGCCCATTATGATCACAGGGGATCACGCCGCCACCGCGGCGGCGATTGCGAAGCAGCTCGGCATTATGGACGGAAAAAGCCGCGTCATCACCGGCGCGGAGCTGGACAGACTCAGCCAGCGGGAGCTTGAAAGAAGCATCTACGACTACGCCGTGTTTGCCCGCGTTTCCCCGGAACACAAGGTGCGCATCGTACGCGCGTTCCAGTCCCACGGCGAGGTCGTCGCCATGACGGGGGACGGCGTAAACGACGCCCCCGCGCTGCGCGCCGCGGACATCGGCTGCGCAATGGGCATTTCGGGCACTGACGTGGCCAAGGCGGCGTCGGATATGGTTCTGACGGATGATAACTTCGCAACGATTGTGACCGCTGTACGCGAAGGCAGGGGCATCTATGAGAACATCCGAAAAACCGTGCATTTCCTGCTCAGCTGCAACATCGGGGAAATTCTGACCGTGTTTGTCAGCTTTCTGCTGCGCCTGCCCACCCCCCTGCTGGCCATCCAGCTGCTGTGGGTAAACCTTGTGACGGATTCCCTTCCCGCGCTTGCACTGGGCGTTGAACCGATAGACAGGGACATTATGGACCGCAAGCCGGTAAAACCGAACGAAAGCGTTTTTTCCGGCGGCATGGGATACAATATTATTGTGGAAGGGTGCCTGATCGGCGCTATTTCGCTCCTGGCCTACAGCATCGGCCGCATTTATTTCGACGTCGACCCGTCGTCCCCGTATGTCGGCCGCACCATGGCGTTCGCGGTCCTCAGCCTCTCTCAGATCGTACATACCTTTAACATGCGGTCTCCGCACTCCGTGTTTAAAGCCGGCATTTTCGCCAACCCCAAGCTTGTGCTGGCGGGGATAATCTGCACGGCGCTCCAGACAATGGTGATCGTCTTTGAACCGCTGGCCGTAATTTTCAAAACCGCGGTGCTGAACGGCCGCCAATGGCTGATCGTGGCGCTGCTGTCCCTGATTCCCCTTGCGGTGGTAGAGCTTGAAAAGGCGGTCACAGGACACAAATCCCGGCACAAGCTCATACAAAGCGGACATAAAAAGTCCGGCGGAGTACCAAAGAAATCGTTTCAGGGGAAAGGCATTTCTTAACCGGTGAGGATACCGGGTTAAGAGGAGAGCAGAGAAGCGGACCCGGAACAATCTGTTCCGGGTCCGCTTCCATTACCGACAGCTAATTTGAAATAGACTATTTGTTATAAATTTTGTTTGCAAAACGCTTTCAAACGGTCCGTTTCCGTCTGTTCGTCTTCCCCTTCGATGGTAAAGGTAAGTCTGTCGTTTTCTTTGGCGCACAAGCTCATGATGGAAAACAGGCGTTTGGCATCGGCTGTCGTGCCATTGGCCAGCACACTGATTTTACAGCCGGAGCCCTGCGCGATTTTCACCAGCATCCCCGCCGGTCTCGCATGTAATCCAAGTTTATCCTGAATCGTGTAATCAAATTTTATCATAGTACATCCTTTTTTAATCTCTTGTCCGTCAGGCCGTGGGAGAAGCTTTCCCCTTTTTCAATTCTTCGACATACCACGAGGTAATGATCTCCGGTCGGGTGATCGCCGTTCCCACAACAATGCTGTGGCAGCCCAGCTCCAGAATTTTAAGCGCCTCTTCTTTGGTGTGGATCCTGCCTTCTGCGATGATCGGTTTTGCGAGATGACGGACAAGCTGTTCCACCAGCTCATAGCTGAATCCGTTTATATGGCTCGTCTGGGGAGTGTATCCGCAAAGCGTGGTTGACACGATATCCGCGCCACAGTCACTTGCGTAAACACCCTCTTCAAAGGTTGAAATATCCGCCATAACCAATATATCCGGGTAATTTTTATGGATACCCTGAATAATGGAAGTGAGCGTTTCGCCGTTCGGCCTTTCTCTTTTTGTCCCGTCCAGTGCAACAATCGAGGCACCGGCCTCAATCACTTTTTTGGCGCTTTCAAAATCCGGCGTGATAAAAACACGTTTATCCTGATCCCATATTTTACAAATCCCGATAATCGGAAGCTTTACTTTCCGGGAAATGGCGCGAATATCCTCTTCGCCGTTTGCTCTGATTCCTACTGCGCCTCCCTCTTCAGCGGCTTTTGCGAAGGCCGCCATAATATCGCTGCCCCGCATCGCCCAGCCTTCCCGGGCCTGACAGGAGACAATGAGCCCGTTTTTGATCTGGTTTAAAACAGTTTCCTGTTTCGACGTCATCCAACCATTCCTTTCAACAGAGAACTTTAAAGTATCCCAAACAGTTTTCCGAAAATACCGATCACAAAACTTAAAACAATACAAATATAATTGCCTTTTTGTGATTTGTTTAAGATTTTATAATAAATGAGAGTGACCGCAACGGGAAGCAAGCCGGGCAGAATCTGATCCAAAAGCTCTTGCACCACGACTTTTTTGCCGGCGGAAATAAACTGCAGGGCAATGGGCAGCTTGACAAAGCTGACAACCATTGCGGCGGTGACCATCAAACCCACAATAGTGGCCGCCTGAACAAACTTATCGATCAGATTCGATTCATTGATTTTACTGACAAGCTTGATTCCGAACCGATAGCCATACTTGATAAAGTACCACCGCGAAAAAACATTCAGCAAAACATTCGGAACGATGAACACAATGGGCCCCAGGAAATTCCCGTTCAAACTCATTCCGGCGCCGATCGCCGCAAAAATGGTCATAAAGGTCGCTTTGAAAAGAGAATCCCCAATTCCGGACAGCGGTCCCATCAACGCGGCTTTTGTGGAAGAGATGATTTCCGGAGCCATTTGCTGATTCCTCGATTTTTCTTCCTCCAGTGCCAGGGTCACCCCAATGACTGCATTTCCGGTGTAGGGATGGCAATTGAAAAACTCGTTGTTTCTCGCAAGCGCTTCCTTATATTCCTCTTCGTTTTTATAGAACTTCTTCAAAGCCGGGATCATGGCATAGCAGAAACCAAGGTTGCAGTACCGTTCATAGTTGATCGACGTCATGGAGAAGAAAGATCGGAAGAATACTTTTTTCAGGTCTTTCCTGTCCAGGAGGATTTCCCTGTTTTCGCTGTTTTCATTATCCGCAAAGATGTTTTCTCCGTCCTCCCGCTTGCTCAGAGAAAAGACTCCGGCGGCAATCGCCAAACCCATCAGCGAGATCGCAAGTACGTCAAGCTTCAGATACTCCGCTAACACGAAGCCCAGAAGCAGAAATGCCCAATATTTTTTTGCGTCCATCATCTTGATCAGCATTGCCATACCTACCGCAGGAAGGATGGTGGAAGTCGCTTTCAGCCCCGTATTCAGCCATGCCGGCAGAGACGCGACCAAGTTTGATACCCATTCGCTTCCGAACCGCAATGCAAAAAATGTAGCGATAAAGAAAATGACGAAGAACACGATCAGCCCGGTCAAATGGGTTCTCTCCACTTTTTTTGTATTGCCTTCTTAAAAAGTCAATAAAATTTTAATAATTATTGTAGAAATTTTAAAATTTTATTTCAAAACATTTACAAAACAGCTTTTAAATTAAGAATATTGAAAAACCAGTTTTAAAATATTATCCCGCATTTTTCCTGTATTTTAAATAGAATTTATAAAATTTAATTTTATTATTTAATAATATGTATTGAATTTTTATTTTAAATGTTTATAATTAAATTACTAAGAATAACCTTGGAAGGCAGCAACAGTCCCAAACGAACCTTCGCTTGCCGGTTATTCATTGAAAAAAGCATTGAACAACGCACAGAAACCAAATTTCCCACACACTACAACATTTTAAGGGAGATATGCAAAATGATCACAAATCTTGATATACTTGAAACAGAGCAAAAGAACGAAGAAAGCCGTGAGATCGATGTAATGAGCACAATAGAAATGCTTGAAGTAATCAATTCCGAAGATAAAAAGGTTGCTTTTGCCGTAGAAAAAGTGCTGCCCGCTATTCAGGAGCTGGTAGATGAAGCGCACAAGCGCATGATGCGCGGCGGCAGAGTCGTCTACATCGGCGCGGGCACTTCGGGCAGGCTGGGTGTCTTGGACGCCAGCGAATGTCCTCCGACCTTCGGTGTGGAGCCCACGCTGATCCAGGGCGTCATCGCCGGCGGATTTGAGGCGCTGATCAGGGCGAAGGAAGGGGCAGAGGATGATTTCTCCCTCGCAAAGCAGGATTTAATGCGCATTTCTCTGAACAGCAGCGATACCGTTATCGGTCTGGCGGCAAGCGGGAGAACGCCGTACGTGATCGGCGGGCTGGATTACGCAAAAGAGATCGGCGCTTACACCGGGGCGATCAGCTGCGTGAGCAACGCTGAAATCTCAATGCATGCTCAAACCAAAATCGAAGTGCTTGTCGGGCCGGAAGTCATTACCGGCTCCACACGCATGAAATCCGGGACCGCACAAAAAATGATTTTGAATATGATTTCCACCGCACTTATGGTACAATATGGAAAAGTGTACAAAAATCTGATGGTAGACGTACAGCCGACAAACGAAAAGCTGATCGAGAGGGCAAAACGGATTATCCTGTCAAGCACCGGGTGCAGCTACGAAGAAGCCGAAAAATATCTGAAATCCAGCGGCTCCGACGTAAAGGTGGCGATCTGCATGGCGCTGACCGGTCTTTCCAGAAGCAATTGTGAAACCATGCTGAACGATAGCCTGGGCAATATATCGATGGCAATCCGCTCGCTTAAAAGCAGAGACGCCGTACTCCCCAAAAACTGAATTCAGAAAAGGAAGCGTTTACACATGAGCTGCATTTACAAAATACGGGAAGGAGCCTCCAGCTACACGGATACGGAAAAGAAGCTGGCGGATTACATCCTTAACCATATTGACGAAGTCCCCTTAAACTCATCACAGACTTTAGGGGAACGCGTCGGTGTTTCTGCCGCCGCAGTGATACGCTTTTCTAAAAAACTGGGTTACAACGGCTTTACCGCTTTGAAAGTCGATCTGGCCAAGGACAGAGCTGCTGAAATCACAAATTACGACGACATGATTCAGGAACAGGATTCGATGGATACCGTCCTGAAAAAGGCGGAAAACCTGAATACCATGCTGCAGAATCAGGCATACCGGCTTATCAACACCGCAAGCCTTGAAAAAGCGGTCGACCTGCTGCTTCACTGTGACACGGTCTATCTTTTCGGGGTCGGCGGATCGGGGATCGTGTGTATGGACTTTATGCAGAAGCTGACGCGGATAAATCGCAGGGTCGTGTTTCAAAGCGATTTTCATTATCAGCTGCCCGCCGCCGCTCACATGACGGACAGGGATGCGGCGATCGCCGTTAGCTACAGCGGGACAACACGCGAGGTCAACACTGCCGTACAGCTTGCGAAAGAGCTGGGGACGCCCGTTATCAGCATTACTCAGTTCAAAAAAGTCCTTTGGTAAAGCTTTCAGACATCCTGCTCTATATTCCCTCCTCGGAGAGAGAGTTGAGGCTGGGCGCAATTGCTTCGCGCAACGCCTCTCTCATCGTCACGGACCTGCTGTATTTGGGTCTTGCAAAAAACGACATAGGGCTGATAAAGGAATATCTGGTCAGGACCAAGGAAGCGATCAAGCGTTTAAAATAGCCGTTAAGATTCGTCATGCAGTCGGATATAAAGGTTATTCACATCATAAAATAACGGAGGAAGCAGTGCTTCCTCCGTAAAAGCCCAACGGACCGTTGGGCTTTTTTGTTATAGAAATCTTATTTAAGATCATTGTTTTTCCAATTCGTCCGGCGCCTGCACATGGTAGCGTTTTTGCGCGACATAAGCGAAAACGCCGCCGAACAGGATATTGAAATAATAGGTAATGATTCTCCACAGAAGGATCGCGGGGATGATGGCGGTCTTAAAGAACATGCCGAAAAACAGGTAGAAGCTGCCTTCCGCGCCGCCGGAGGCTCCCGGCAGCGGCACAAACGCGCTGACCATGGCTACGAACACCTGGGCCGCCACCATGGTTGTGACCGACGCGGAGCCTATGTTGAAGCTGCGGTAAATGAAATAGGGAATCAGGCTGTTCAGCGTAATCTGAACAACGGTGAACGCCATCACGACGGCATACAGCCTGACCGATCTTCCCATCAGCTTGGAAGCGCCGTGGAAAATTTCGAGCTGGCTGTGGATTTTCTCATAACGCTCTTGGGGATGTCTGCAAAGCTTCACTTTATGAAGAAAGCGGATCACGCCCGTCACAATTTTATCCGTGGCGGTCTCGCTGATCATGAACAGGGCGACCAGGGTGATAAAGGTGCTGTTGCTGATCAGCCCGATAATTGTTACAAAGGAAAAGTTACTGACGCTCGTCTGAAAAAAATGCAGCTTCATGACAACCAGTGCGAGGGAATACAGCACCATCACGATCTGATAGGTAAGGGTCTTGACCGCAATGATGGAGCCGGCCTTCCCTGTGTCCATTCCCATTTTCCTCATAAAGTAAATCTGCATTGGCTGACCGGCACTGGAAAACGGGGTGATCGCATTATATAAAAGGCCGACCATGCCCACGCAAAAAGAACGTCCGTAGCTCCATTCGGGATACAGATGGACGCAGAGCAGGTTCAGGACGAAGCCCTCTGAAATCCAGCAGAGCGCCGCGCCCGCAACGGATAAAAGCAGCCACCCGGGCTTCAGCTTCAGGATAATTTCTCCCAGCGCGACGATCCCGTCCGTGGTAAACAGAAAGTACAGCAAAGTTCCGGCGGAAAGAAGCAGCGTAACAATAACAAAAAGATTTTTGCGGATTCCTTTTTTTTGACTGCCTGCCATTTTTTTCTCCATATATTGTAAATTGGCCTTACGCCTGGAATATTAGTATATTTTATCTCAAACAGCAAAATTATACAAGACTGTTTCCCGAACTAAGGATTCCCAGAAGGGAATTTTCCGTGCGGCCCGGCGTTTGCAGGCGCCTTGGGCAGGTGGCCGGATTGCACGTGCTTGGGGAATTCTGCATACTATATTATCGGATAAGCCCGATGTGTCGAGACGTATCAGAAAGGAGATATACAATGAACGACATGAAAATCGTGGAAGGGGAATCGTGCCTGCTGAGTCCCCCGCCGTTGCCCGCAACGACCGTCGTGGCAATGGCATACGTTCCTTTCCAGCAGTTCGGCGCGGTATACGAGCCGGAAATGGGTCTGCGCAGCGGCACCATATTCCCAGATCTTGACAAACCCTTTTTAGGTAAACGAGGTGTAATGAAATGACCGAACAGGAAGCTTTAATGACGAGAATCCGCTCCTACCAGTTTGCAATGTGGGAGCTTCATATTTTTTTAGATACCCATCCCGGCGACTGCAAAGCGGCGCAGAAGCTGGAAGAATACAGAAAAGCAACAAATGAAATGACCGCGAAGTATGAAGCGGCCTACGGGCCGGTCAATGTGAACTCCCAGAACACCAGCCGCTGGGCGTGGATCGCCGACCCCTGGCCGTGGGACGGTACAGCAGCCGGAAACAACATGAATGTACAGGGAATATCAAAACAGAAGGATAACACAATGCCCTGGGCGAATAACTCAATGCCTTGGCAAAACATGAATTCTGCCGGAAACGCGGCGGTACAGGGGACCTCCATGCAGCAGAACAGTGCTATGCCCCAGATGAATATGCCAATGATGCAGAACGCCGCGGGGAACATGGCGGTACAGGGGACCTCCATGCAGCAGAACAGCGCCATGCCGCAGATGAATATGCCGATGATGCAGAACGCCGCCGGAAACATGGCGGTACAGGGGACCTCCATGCAGCAGAACAGTGCTATGCCCCAGATGAATATGCCGATGATGCAGAACGCCGCCGGAAACGCAGCGGTACAGGGGACCTCTATGCAGCAGAACAGCGCCATGCCGCGGATGAATCTGCCAATGACGCAAAACGCTCCAACCGCAAATACGGCGGTACAGGGCGCCAACATGCAGCAAAACAGCCCCATGCCATGGATGAACATGCCGGCGGTGCAAAGCTCCTCCATGCAGCAGGGCAGTGCGATGCCGCGGATGAATATGAATGCCGCCGGAAACACGGCAGTACAGGGTTCCTCCGCGCAGCAGAACAGTGCCATGCCGCAGATGAATACGCAGAACGCCGCCGGAAACACAGCGGTACAGGGTTCCTCCGCGCAGCAGAACAGTGCCATGCCGCAGATGAATACGCAGAACGCTGCCGGAAACACAGCGACGCAGGGTGCCTCCATGCAGCAGAACAGCGCCATGCCGCAGACGAACACGCAGAACGCCGCCGGAAATACGGCGACGCAGGGTGCCTCCATGCAGCAGAACAGCGCAATGCCGCAGATGAATGCGCAGAATGCCGCCGGAAATACGGCGACGCAGGGTGCCTCCATGCAGCAGAACAGCGCCATGCCGCAGACGAATACGCAGAATGCCGCCGGAAATACAGCGGTACAGGGGACTACACAGAACAAAACAATGCCGCAGTCAAACGTGCTTTCATGGGTAAATATATTAGGAAAATAAAAACGGAACCGCGCAGACCGTTCCGCAATCCGCCGGTTCCCGACCGGCGGATTTTTATATGTCCGTGGAATTCCCGCTACCCATATTGACAGGCTGTTCAGGCAATGCATACTATGGAGTATTCTCGAGTGAAAGGAGTAGAACAATGAGTTTAAACCGCTATGCCAATAATGTTGAGTCCGTATCAGACGCGAATGATTTCGGTTCCAATGACTGCAGCAACAGCTGTGACAGCGAAAGCGCAAGAGCATTGAAACGGATTCTTTCCCTGCTGGACGATTTAAATAATAGCGATCTGCGTATCCTGGATGATGTCATTGAGCGGCTTGTCTGCAGCCGTAAGAGGTCATAGTTTTACACTTTTCCGTACCGTCCCGAACGGTTTTTCTTTGCAAAAAAATCGTTAAAAACCGCCTGCTGTGTAAAATAGCGGGCGGCCAAGGCAATATTTTTAACAACAATTTACTTTCATAATTTCATGCCATCCTCGCAAACTATTCGCGAGGTGACAGAAATGGCAAACAATTTAAATGATCTTTTAGCATCCAATGCTGAAGTAAATCAATATTTTTCATCACTGCCTGCAAATGTGCAGAATGCAGTATCCGGCTGCGGTGAAGAGATCAGCACACTGGAAGATCTTCTCCGCTGCATTAAAGGAATCACCGGGACCTGCTGATCATTACGGAAATAAGAAAAACAGCGGAAGGAAATTTCCTTCCGCTGTTTTTTGTAATTCAATATACCGAGCTGCCGTTGGCACGGAGTCCTGATTTCTTTGGGGGTCAGTTATCAATCAGATGATGCTGATACCACTTTTTCCCCCGGAAGCGCATAACGAAAATAAAGCCGCGTACGCCCCATTCGCAGATCATCGCCACCCAGACGCCCACGACTCCAAACGGCAAGACGATTCCCAGAAGATAACCCAACACCACACGGAACAGCCACATGGAAAGCATGGAAACAATCGAGGTATACCTGGAATCCCCAGCGGCCCTGAGCGCAGCGGGCGTGACAAAGCTGAAGGACCACACGGGAATCTGGGACAGCCCGGTGATACAGACAATCTGAAAAACGGTCGGTACCACGGAAGCAGGCGGGTGAAAAAGGGAGACCAGCGGGCTGAACAGCGGAATTACAATCAGAAACATCAGCACAAACGACAGGGACGAAAGTCCGATAAAGGATTTAATGAATTTCCGCGCGTCGTTTACATCCCGCCGCCCCATGCACTGGCCGACCACGGTAACGGTGGAAAGCAGCAGTGCATTGGCGGGAATCTGAAACAGAGTCGTAATGGAATTAGAAATGGCATTAATATCCATGGACAGCACTCCAAGCTGTACAATAAACGTCTGCGTTAAAATTTTCCCGCCGTTAAAAAACATCTGTTCCGCGGCAAACGGAAGACCGATAAAAAGAATTCTTTTCAGCATGACAAAGTCGGCCCGGAAAACATCCCTGATCTGAAAATGCAGGGAACTATTCCCTTTGATCAGATATAGGATGGAACACGCCGCTCCGATATATCTTGCGATATTGAGCGCAATGACCATCCCCAAAACGCCCATATTCAGCAAATTAATAAACAGAAAATTCAGCGCCACATAGGAAAGGTTCATGGTAAGGGCAAGAAAAAGCGAGGAACGCGTTTCGCCAACGCCGCGCAGCGCCCCGCAGACGGCTTCTACCGTAGCGATTCCGCAGTAGGAAGCGCCGCACCCGATCAAATAAACCTTTGCATTGCTCAGAACGGAGGTATCCGCTTTCCCGAACAGGAGGTTTAGTGTCGGCGTATGCAGCACGACCACCGTCAAGCTGACCGCAAGCGCCAGCAGAAAGACCGCACAAACCGAACCGGCCGCCGCTTTGGAAGCCATGGCGTCATTTCTGCTGCCCTTATACTGGGCCACAACGACCGTACCGCCCGTCGCCACTGCGATAAATACATTCACCAGAAAAAGGTTCAGCGAATCCACCATGTTGACGGCACTGACCGCCGCCACGCCGGACGAGCTGATCATAGCGGTATTGAGCAAATTCAGGCAGACGACAAATGCCTGATCCACCAGAATCGGAATAATAATGGAAACAATTTGGCGATAGCTGATGGAGTCGCCGGAAAAATAGCGGGTCAACAAAAGGTCCGCCTTTATTTTAAAGCCTGAGGCTGTCACAAAATCACATCTTTAAATTACAATTTTTTACCATTCTATCATAGATATCCCTCGATGAACAGGCTGAATTCATGCCCAAAGAAAAAAAGCTTCTTAAAAATGCGTTTAACGGATGCACGAAAGAAAACTTTGCGGCATATTTTATATTGAAACAAGGCGGTTACTCTTTGTGACACGCGGCAGCCGTCATCATGTCCGAATCATGTAATCACCTCATATTTGTATGCCGATTTACGATAGAAAGCAAAAGCTCCGGCAAGTTCATTGCCGGAGCCTCAAATTTATTTGGTTAAATTGTTTCTCAACTGTACATTGGGTCCACCAATTTCTTTTTTAATAAAACGAAAACACGAAAACGCGTTTCAAGCTATATTTTGGACTCACCCCTTTTCCCTGTTCAATCGAACTGCTTTTTCAGAAAAGCAAAAAACGGGTTGCAAACTATAAAGAATCGTCGTTTCGTTGGTTCGGACATCGTGGTCGATATTCCGCCTACAATCTTGCTGCATGAATCATCAGGATTTTCCGGATCATTTATTTTCACGCTGAACAAGGGATTCGGCAGCTGCGCCCAACGAACTTGCAGCTGTGTGCTTTACAAAACGGTTCAATGCCCATTGGACTCACCTCTTTCTGCATCATTGATTTTCCCGGTGCTTCTTCCGGCGGTACCCTTTGCCGGCGCCGTTTCTGCAGCGCCGCCGTTTTTTCGGCACCCGCCCATCACCGTTTAAAAATCATTCTTATCTCTGTTTCCATCTATATTATAAGCGATAACTTGTAAAAGGTCAATATATTTTTAGGCTTGTACATGAAAATTTCATATATTATTGTGTAACTTTATTTTCCTGTTGACTTCATGAAACAGGAAATGTAGAATAATACATAGACAAATAAACGGTGAGGAGATGACCCCTGTGAACGACGAATACGGTGCGGATTTAATTACCCTGATTGACGACGACGGCGAAGAACACGAATTTGAGGTTCTGGATGTTATCGATAACGACGACGGCTGCTTCTACGCGCTGTTGCCGACATTTGAGGATCCACAGGATAAAGTTGACGCGGAGGGCACTTATTATATCTTTGAAGCGATTGAAGAAAACGGCGAACAGCAGCTGGCCGAAGTAGAGGATGAAGAACTGCTCGACAAGCTTGCCGAGCTTTTTGAAAGCCGTTTTGAAGAGCTGTACGATTCCGAGGAAGATACGGAAAACGACGAATAAACATTTCGTTTGCACCCTGCCTGGTGCGTGGACCGTTGCAAAAATAACCCTACAAATTTAAATCGGGAGCATATGCTCCGGTGGCGGACCTCAGACCTCCCGGCTTTTGCCGGACGAAGGGAGTACGAACCCATTGGGCTGGCACCCACCTGCTTTTTAGTAGCAGGTTATTTCAGCACATTACGGCCAGGCGGGATCAATAAATAAGTTTAGGGCCCCTGATGAAGATCAGGGGCCCTTTTGATGTCATATGACAGTTTGCTCATTTTGTCGGTGTACAGTTTCCGGGGAATATTATATAATGCATTTCAGAAGCATCCGGACCCAGTTATGAAAGGAGTGAAGGGTTAGATGTACGATTACAGAATCATAACGGATTCCACTTCTGACCTTCCCGTAAAGCTGATCAAAGCGATGGATATTGAAGTGATTCCGATGACTTTTACGGTCGGAGAAGATTCCTATACCAATTATCCGGACGAGCGCGATATTTCCTCCCACAATTTCTACGACCGTCTTCGCGGCGGGGAAATGGCCACCACCAACCAGATCGGCCCCGTCACCTTCGCGGAAGCCTTTGAAACGGCTTTAAAGGCGGGACAGGATGTGATATATATCGGGTTTTCCTCCGCCCTGAGCGGTACCTACAACAATGCACGCCTGGTTGCCGAGAAGCTTGCGCTGAAATATCCCCTGAGAAAGGTCTGCGCTGTGGATTCGCTTGCCGCCTCCATGGGAGAAGGCCTTCTCGTTTATTACGCGGCGCAGATGCGCCAGAACGGCAGTTCCGTTGACGAGGTGTACAAATGGCTGCTTTCCAACCGTGCGCGCCTTGCGCACTGGTTCACCGTCGACGACCTGAATCACCTGAAACGCGGCGGGCGCGTGTCCGGCGCGGCGGCACTGGTCGGTACGATGCTGGGGATCAAGCCCGTTCTTCACGTCGACAGCGAAGGGCGGCTGATTCCGGTCGAGAAAGTACGCGGACGCCGTCAGTCCCTGGACGCCCTCCTTCATCATATGCAGAACGCGGTGGAAGACCCGGAAGGGCAGATGATTTTCGTCAGCCACGGCGACGCCCCGGAGGATGCCAAATACATAGCGGACCAGGTGCGGAAAAGGTTCCACGTCCAAGCGGCGGAAATCAACCCTATTGGCCCGGTAATCGGGACACATTCCGGGCCCGGAACCGTAGCCCTGTTTTACCTCGGCAAAGACCGGAACTGAATACAGCCTATCAACATTAAAAAAGAGGGAAACGGATTCAGCCGTCCCCCTCTTTTTTCTGTCCCCTTTGATTTCTTCGGTAGTCCAGATAATCCTGCAGGATAATGGTTGCGGCAACCGCGTCCACCACTGCCTTGCGCTTTTTTCCGCGCGTGTCGGTATCGTTCAGATACCCGTGGGCCGTAATGGTGGTCCCCCGTTCGTCGCGCATTTCCACCGGAACGTTTACCAGCGCCCGCAGTGCTTCGGCAAAGGCGCGGGCGTTTTGCGCGCTTTCCCCTTCGCTGCCGTCCATGTTGCGGGGCAGGCCGACCACAATCGTCCCCACTGCCCTTTCCGCGGCCTGTGCGGCGATTGTTTGCGCAAGCCGTTCCATATTATGCTCGCTGATTACGCCCGCGGGAGAGGCCAGAAGCTCGCTTTCGTCGCATACCGCGAGTCCTGTGCGCGCCCTGCCCAAATCGACAGCCAGTATTTTCATGATCGTCCTCTTTTCCCGGATGCCTCCCGGCCGTTCTGCTTCCACCACACGAATTTCGCGGTGGAGGAAACCTCCGGCGTCAGGTGGGAAGCGTCGTTCATAGAAACCACCGTGCTGTACAGGTTATCGTCGAAGTCAATCACGCTGATGGCGGTATTGGCGGAACCCGCCACCTGATTGATCTGCTCAAGCGGCTGATGCAGCGCATTGCATAGGATATTGCGGATGGCGCAGCCGTGCGAAACGGCGCAAACGGTTTTGCCCTGATTCTTCCGGACAATACCGATAATGCCCTCCCACACTCTTTGATAGACCTGCCGCATGGGCTCCCCTTCCGGCGGGGCAAAATCCCACGGGCGGTTCAGCCAGGTATCCAATTCGTTTGGAAAGCGTTCAGCCATCTCCTCCCAGAGCCGGCCCTCCAGAACCCCGCCGCTGATTTCACGCAGGAGCGGTTCCACCTGAATGGGAAGATCGTGGAAACGGTTGATTGCCTGCGCCGTTTTATACGCCCGCCGTAACGGACTGGAGTAAATCGCGTCGATCGGCATATTGCGGCACCGGATGCTCAAAAGGTCAAGCTGTGTTTCGGCGCTTCCGGCAATATCGCAGTCGATGCTTCCCTGGAAAACGCCATTCGTGTTTCCCAGCGCTTCGCAGTGACGAACAAGTATGATTCGTGTCATTGTGTCATTCTCCTGTTTTTTATGATTCCCATGGGATCATCTTTCCCGTCAGCCCGGCTGCTTTGGCAATATGGTTCCTGTCCAGATATTCGTTGAGCCCGTCCAGTATTTTCACCGGGGCGTACGGGTCGGTAAAAAGCACGGTCCCGATCTGCAGAGCGGAAGCACCGGCCAGAAGCATCTCCACAGCGTCCTGCCATTTGGAAATACCGCCCATTCCGATTATGGGAATTTTTACCCTTTGATATACCTGACTGACCATCCGGACAGCCACCGGAAGCAGCGCCGGGCCGGAAAGCCCGCCCGTATTGTTGCGGATAACCGGCCTGCGGGTATGAATGTCGATGCGCATGCCGGTCAGGGTGTTGATCATGGAAATCGCGTCGGCGCCCGCGCTTTCTGCCGCCGCGGCAATTTCGCCGATATCGCCGACGTTCGGGGACAGCTTGACCATCAGCGGTTTATTACAGTACTTCCGCACCGCCGCCGTGATGCCCTCCACCCCGGCGCAGCTGGTGCCGAACTGCACGCCGCCCTGTTTGACGTTGGGACAGGAAATATTCAGCTCTATGATATCCGTGTCGGTCTCGGAAAGCTTTTCCGCCATCCGGCAGTAATCCTCCGGCGTATTGCCCGCGATGTTCGCGATAATCACCGTTCCCTGCTGTTTCAGCCATGGCAGATCGTGTTCGATATAATGGTCCACCCCCGGATTCTGCAGCCCGACGGCGTTCAGCATCCCGCCCGGCGTTTCCGCGATGCGCGGCGGCGGGTTGCCGGGGCGCGCGGTGAGCGTGATCCCCTTGCAGGAAATCCCCCCCAGAGTGCCGAGCGGATAAAATTCGCTGTATTCACGGCCGAAGCCGAAGGTGCCGGACGCCGCGACAATCGGATTTTGAAACGCAACGCCCGCAATGTTTACCCGTAAATCCGCCATGCTCATCCCTCCCACACGACCGTTTCAAAATCAAAGACCGGGCCGTCCTTACAGACATGGCCGTAAAATTCCGTTCCGTCTTTCTTCAGCCTACACGCGCAGCCAAGGCACGCGCCGATTCCGCAGGCCATGCGCTCCTCCAGGGAAATCTGGCACGGCACCCCGCGCGCGGCGGCGATCTTACACACTGCTTTCAGCATGGGAACGGGGCCGCAGGCAAAAACGGCGGTAAAATCCAATCCTTTGAGCAGGTCGGTCACAAGCCCGTGGTAGCCGAAGGAGCCGTCGTCGGTCGCGATCAGCACCCGGTTTCCGTTTTTCTCGAAATCCTCTTTCAGGATGATGCTTTCCTCATTGCGGAAGCCCGTGAGAACCGCCGCGTTTTCGCCAAAGGCCTTCGCCGCCTCCAGAAGCGGCGGCACGCCGATGCCTCCTCCGACAAATACTGCCTTTTGTCGGGTATTTCCGAGGGAATATCCGTTTCCCAGCGGCGCAAGGATGTCCAGCGTATCGCCGGGGCATGTGTCCGCAAGCCAGGCGGTGCCTTCCCCGCGAATCTGGAAAACAAAGCGCAGGGTTCCTGCCGCGCGGTCGATCTCACAGATGGAAATGGGGCGGCGCAGGGTTTTCCCCGGCACATAAAGCTGGGCAAACTGCCCTGCCGACGCGGCTTCGGCCAGCTTGCCCGCCTCCACGGTCAGGTCGAAAACATCGGCGGTCAGCTGCTTTTTTTCTGTAATTTTGCAGAGCATTATATCGTATTTCATGCTTAACGGCTCTCCTTCTGCGGGAGGGAAATCGTGCCGATCTCCTTTACGATTTCGTCGCGCATCCGCTTTGCCTCCTGCGCGGCCGCCCGGGCGTAGTCCGTTTCCGGCGCGCCGCTCTTTTTCCACGCGGTCATAATGGAACGGGAAGCGTTGACCACCGCGCCCAGGCCGTTTTTGTCAAACGCCGGGGCAACGTCCTTTGCGCCGCCGCCCTGCGCGCCGTAGCCGGGCACCAGGAAAAAGGTCCGGGTCAAATCGCGGCGCAGCTCCGCCAGCTGTGCAGGATAGGTCGCGCCCACCACCGCGCCGACGCCGGAATATCCGTACTTACCCGGCAAGCCTTCGCCCCACTGCTCGCAAAGATGCCCGACGGTGCCGTAAAGCGTTTCCCCGCCTTCAAAGATCTGGTTCTGCAGCTCGCCGGAGGAAGGGTTGGAGGTCTTTACCAGCACGAAAATCCCCTTGTCCTGCGCCCCGCAAATGTCCAGCAGAGGGGTAATGCCGTCGGAGCCGAGATAAGGGTTGACGGTCAGCGCGTCGCCGCCGAACGGTACGTGGGTCCGCTCCCCGACCGTGACCGTGCCGAGGTGCGCCGCGGCGTACGCCTGCATGGTGGAGCCGATATCGTTGCGCTTGCCGTCGGTAATGACAAACAGCCCCTTGTCCTTTGCGTAGTCAATCGTATCGTACAGGGCCTTTACACCGTGCCATCCGTACATTTCATAATAGGCGCATTGGGGCTTTACGGCGGGCACGACGCCGCGCAGAGCGTCAATCAGCCCTTTGTTGAACTCCAGAATCGCGTTGGCCGCCCCTTCCAGCGTTTCGCCGTACCGGGTAAAGGCCTCCTCCTTTATAAAGTTCGGAACATAGTCAAGCAGGGGGTCCAGTCCCGCTACCGTGGGGTTTTGCAGCTTTACGATGCCTTCTAGTAATCTGTCCAGTGCCATGGTGGTTCCTCCGTTTATTCTTTTATTAAATGGCGGCTTGCCCTCGGTCGGGCAGGCCGTCATAAGCCTTGCAATCCTGTATCTTCAAAGACGATTTTACCCCGGCAAATCGTTTTTTTCACTTTCCCGGTCAGTTCCCTGCCCTTAAAGACGGCGTTCCTGCTTTTGCCGTGCAGCCGGTCGGGGTCGACCGTCCAGCGCTCGCCGGGGTCGAACAGCACAAGGTCGGCGGGCGCTCCCGCCGCCAGCGAGCCCGCCGGAATTCCCAGCAGGGCCGCGGGCGCGGCGCTCATCAGGTGAAGAAGCTCCGTCAGCGTGAGAAGCCCGCCGTTTACCAGATAAGTGATTCCCGCGGCAAGGCTTGTTTCCATCCCGATGCTCCCGTTCGGCGCGGAAAGAAAGTCGGATTTCTCTGCCGGGGTATGCGGCGCGTGGTCGGTCGCGATCGCGTCGATCGTGCCGTCGCGCAGCCCTTCGATCACCGCCAGCCGGTCCTCTTCCGTACGGAGCGGGGGACTCATGCGGTAATCCGCGTCGCGGCTCAGCAGCGCGTTTTCCGTCAGCGCGAAATAGTGGGGCGCGGTCTCCGCCGTCACCCTGACACCGCGCCGCTTCGCGTCGCGGACAAGCGCGACGGAGGTTTTCGTGCTGACGTGACAGATATGCACCGGAACGCCGTAAGCCGCCGCAAGCGCGATTTCCCGCGCGGTGCCGCAGTCCTCCGCGGCGGCGGGAACACCTTTTACCCCCAGCCTTTCCGAAACGGCTCCTTCGTTGAGCTTCCCTCCCTGCGACAGGAACAAGTCCTCGCAGTGGGACACCACCCTCATTTCCAGTTCGGCGGCAAGGCGCAGAGCCCGCGCCATCAGCAGAGTGTTGACCACGGGCCGTCCGTCGTCGCTCAGCGCGACGGCCCCGGCGCTTTTGAGTGCCGCCAGATCGTTCAGCTCTTCGCTTTTCAGGCCTTTTGTAATCGCCGCCGCGACATACACCCTCGCGTCGGCACTTTGTGCTTTTTCCCGGATATACCGCACCGTTTCAGGGGTATCGACTGTTGGCTCGGTGTTGGGCATGCACAGAAGGCTGGTGACCCCTCCCGCGGCGGCGGCACGGCAGCCGGTCAGAATATCTTCCTTTTCGGTAAACCCTGGGTCGCGCAGATGGACGTGCATGTCCACCAGACCGGGCGCGGCGACCAGTCCCCGCGCGTCTATCACTTCGGCGTCCGCGCAGGGGATTTCCCCGCCGACGGCGGCAAAAACGCCGTCCGTAATCAGGATGTCCCCTGTTTCGTCCGTCGCGTTCGACGGGTCAAGAAGCCTTGCGCCGCGAATGAGCAGTCTGTTCATTCCTTCCCTCCGTTCTTTAGTATTAACTTTTTGACAATTATGTCGTATTTTATACAAATAGTAAATTATTTTCCCGTATTTCGGGCTTTTCTGACGCCGGACGGAGCCATTCAGCCGGAACAGACAAGTTCCTTAACTTTTCAAGGAGAGTTTAAGGGAAAACAAAAAACTTTGTCAATGCCAGCAGCTCCCGCGCGTAGCAGGAGGAAAAAATGTACCACGGCGTCGGCGCGCTGACGGGATAGGACGTAATTTTCAGTCCGGCGGCGATTTTGCCCGCGCGGTACTGGTGGTAGTCGTCCGTGACGATCGCCATTACGGGATTCAACCCGTTTTTCTCAATCAGCGTCTGTGAATTGCTCAGATTTTCCTGCGTGGAAACGGACGTATCCTCCGCCAGAATCCGGGAAGCGTCGATCCCGTCTTTCACAAGGTGTTCCCGGATCACGGAAGCTTCCGTCACCAGTTCGCCTTTTCCCTGCCCACCGCTGGCGATGCATTTCGCGTTGGGATGGTCTTTCAGATACGCGGCCGCCGTTTCTATTCTCACCCGCAAATCCGCACTCGGCGCGGTGCCGCTTACCTTGCTGCCAAGCACGACCACCGTCGCGTCCGCCGGCGGGGCGGCCTGTCCCGCTCCCACGCCGTAAATCATCAGCCCGGTCAGCACCGCGGCCCACAGCACTCCGGCACAGAACAGGACCAGCACGGCACGGCAAAAAACGCGGAACCCTTTGGAGCTTTTGCATTTCCGGCCGATCGCGCCGGAAAACACGGCGGTCAGGAAAAGGAGGACGGATACGGCGATTCCGAACGCATTGCCGATATTCAGCACACCCCAATGAATCGGAATCAGAAACCAAACAAGCCCTCCAAGGGAAACCGCCATCGCTAAAATTTTTACAATCCGTTTTTTCAGCATTTCCGCCTCCTTTCGTCCGTTCAATGCCATCGCAGAAACGAATTTCGCAACAGTAACGCATATACCTTCCTCAGGAAGGTGACACGCCGGATGGAGTATCCCCGTCAGATTTCCAGGGAACTCCCTCAGTCAGGCTTCGCCTGCCAGCTCCCTCAAGGAGGGAGCCAAAAAGAAGCTGCGCAATTTTATCGACAGTCTAAGCCACTTTGTGGCTATTATACCATAATTCCCATAAAAATGCCTCCGAACTTTTCGTCCGGAGGCATTGGTGATTTAGTACTTTTTACGGGGCACGTAGCTTGTGTGCAGAATTTCATGGGCCTTATGGCTGCCCGGCTTCTCAAAGAATTCCTCATAGACCATTTTGATGAGCGGGCTGTCATGGCTCTTGCGCAGGGGCAGGTTTCTGTCTTCCTCGTAAAGCGCCTTTGCCCTTTCCGCCTTCAGGTCGGTAAAGCTGCGGACGGCCGCGGGCTGGATCGGCTGGCCGCCGCCGTTGATGCAGCCGCCGGGGCAGCACATGATCTCAATGAAGTGATAGCCGCCTTCGCCGTTTTTGACCTTTTCAAGGACTTTGTTGGCATTGTTCAGGCCGCTGACCGCGGCGACCTTTACATCCATGCCGCCGACATGATAAACAGCCTCTTTCATGCCCTCCATTCCGCGCACCTCGGTATAGTCCACGGAATCAAGGCTTCTGCCCTCCAGCGTGTCGGCCGCCGTTCTGAGCGCGGCTTCCATCACGCCGCCGGTCGCGCCGAAAATCGCCGCGGCCCCGGTGGAAACGCCCAGCGCGGGATCGAAATCCTCGTCCGGCAGACGGTTGAAGTTAATATGGGCCATATTGATCAGACGCGCGAGCTCACGGGTCGAAATCGCGATGTCGGTGTCGGGGATGCCTTCACCGGCTCCGTCCTGATCTTCGCGTTGGACTTCAAATTTCTTCGCGACGCAGGGCATTACGCTGACGACCACGATCTTTTCCGGGTCGATGTTGTTCTTCTGCGCGTAATACGTCTTGATGACCGCGCCGGTCATCTGCTGCGGGGATTTGCAGGAGGAAACGTTGGGAAGCAGCTCCGGATAATAGTATTCGCAGAATTTGATCCAGCCCGGGGAGCAGGAGGTGATCAGCGGCAGCGGGCCGCCGTTCTGTACGCGCTCAAGCAGCTCGTTGGCCTCTTCCATGATGGTGAGGTCTGCGCCGAAGTCCGTGTCAAACACCTTGTCAAAGCCCAGGCGGCGCAGAGCGGCAACCATTTTCCCCTTGACGTTGGTGCCGACCGGAAGGCCGAAGCACTCGCCGAGCGTTGCGCGGATGGCGGGCGCGGTCTGTACGACCACGTACTTTTCCGGATCGTTCAGCACGGCCATTACCTCGTCGCACTGGTCGCGTTCGGTCAAAGCGCCGGTCGGGCAGCTCACGATGCACTGGCCGCAGGAAACGCAGGGAACGTCGTTGAGCGGTTTTTCAAAGGAACAGGCGATATGCGTATCAAAGCCGCGGCAGTTCGGGCCGATGACGGCGACGTGCTGGTCCGCGCAGGCCGCCACGCAGCGGCGGCAGAGGATGCATTTCGAGTTGTCGCGGATCAGGTGCAGGGTCGACTCGTCCCTGGTCGCGTCGGGCCTGACCCCGTCGAAACGGTCGGTCTGCTCCACGCCCAGCTCATTGCACAGGGTCTGGAATTCACAGGCACCGCTGCGTCTGCAGGCCAGACAGTCCCTGTTATGGACCGAAAGCAGCATTTCCAGCGTCATTTTTCTGGACTGCTGGACCTTGGCCGTATTGGTCTGAACCTCCATCCCCTCATTCACCGGATAAACGCAGGAAGCAACCAAAGAGCGCGCGCCCTTTACCTCTACTACGCACATACGGCAGGCACCGATCTCATTGATCCCTTTCAGGTAGCATAAGGTCGGAATATCAATCCCGGCAAGCCTTGCCGCCTCCAAAACCGTGGAATCAGCCGGCACTGAGAGGGGCATGCCGTTTATTTTTATATTGACCGTATTTTCCATGATGGCACACTCCTTTATTTCTTGATAATGGCGCTGAACTTGCATTTTTCCATGCAGGCGCCGCACTTGATGCATTTCCTGGTATCGATGACATGAGGAACCTTTACGCTGCCGGTAATCGCACCGACGGGGCAGTTGCGTGCGCACAGCGTGCAGCCGCGGCATTTGTCCTCAAGGATGAAATAGTTGGTCAGCGCCTTGCAGACGCCGGCCGGGCAGCGGTGTTCCGTTACATGGGCGACGTACTCGTCGCGGAAGTAGCGCAGGGTGGAAAGCACCGGGTTCGGCGCGGTCTGGCCCAGCGCGCACAGAGAATTTTCCTTCAGGTAGTAGCACAGCTCTTCCAGCCGGTCGAGGTCCTCCATGGTACCGTTGCCGCTGGTGATCTTCTCCAGCACCTCGAGCAGGCGCCTGGTGCCAATCCGGCACGGCGTGCACTTGCCGCAGGATTCGTCCACGGTGAACTCCAAGAAGAATTTCGCGATATCGACCATGCAGGTCGTGTCGTCCATCACGATCAGCCCGCCGGAGCCCATCATGGCGCCGATGGACAGCAGGTTGTCGTAATCGATCGGAATGTCCAGATAAGAGGCCGGGATACAGCCGCCGGAGGGGCCGCCGGTCTGAGCGGCTTTGAAGGTGTGTCCGTCCGGAACACCGCCGCCGATCTCCTCTACGATCTCTCGCAGGGTGGTACCCATCGGCACTTCCACAAGGCCGGTGTGCTTGATTTTTCCGCCCAGAGCGAACACCTTGGTGCCCTTTGATTTTTCGGTGCCCATGGAGGCGAACCAGTCCGCGCCCTTCAGAATGATCTGGGTGATGTTGGCGTAGGTTTCCACGTTATTCAGAATGGTCGGCTTCTGGAACAGGCCCTTGACCGCCGGGAACGGAGGACGCGGGCGCGGCTCGCCGCGCTTGCCCTCGATGGAGGTCATCAGGGCGGTTTCCTCGCCGCACACAAACGCGCCGGCGCCCAGGCGGAGCCCGATGTCGAAGTCAAAGCCGGTATTGAAAATGTTCTTGCCCAAAAGGCCGTATTCCCTCGCCTGATCGATGGCGATCTGCAGGCGCTTGACCGCGATGGGGTACTCGGCGCGGACATAAATATAGCCCTGGGACGAGCCGATTGCGTAACCGGCGATCGCCATGGCTTCCAGTACGCTGTGCGGGTCGCCTTCCAGCACGGAGCGGTCCATAAACGCGCCCGGGTCACCCTCGTCCGCGTTGCAGCAGACATATTTCTGATCCGCCTGATTTTTCGCGGCAAAGCTCCATTTCAGCCCGGTCGGGAAGCCCGCGCCGCCGCGGCCGCGCAGACCGGAAGCCTTCACCACGTCGATGACCTCTTCCGGGGTCATTTCCGTAAGGACCTTGCCCAGTGCGGTGTAGCCGTCCACCGCTATGTACTCGTCGATGCACTCGGGATTGATGACGCCGCAGTTCCGAAGCGCGACGCGGTTCTGTTTTTCATAGAACGGCGTATGGTTCAGAGACTTGATGGTATTGTCGTCTACGATGGTTTCCTGATAAAGCAGGCGCCTGACGATTCTTCCTTTTAAAAGATGTTCCTCCACAATTTCCGGGACATCCTCCGGAGTCACCCTGCTGTAAAAAGAACCTTCGGGATATACAATCATAATCGGGCCGAGGGCGCAGAGGCCGAAACAGCCGGTGCGGATCACATTGACCTCTTTGTCCAGTCCCCGGACCGCAATTTCTTCTTTGAGCTTTGAGATAATCAGCTCGCTGTTTGAGGAGGTACAACCGGTACCGCCGCAAACCAGTACATTGGAACGATACATGAATGCTGCCTCCTTTTTACGAATTGGCGCCTATGGTATACTCCGTTACCACATTGCCGTTTACCAGGTGGTCGTTCACCACGCGTACCGCCTTTTCAGGCGTCATTTTTACATAAGTCACTTTTTCCTGCCCGGGCGTCACAATTTCCACAACCGGCTCAAACTGGCAGATTCCGATACAGCCCGTCTGGGTGACCGTGACGTTGGCAAGGCCGCGCTTAGAGACTTCTTCCACCATAGCGCTCAAAACCGGGCGCGCCCCGGCGGCGATTCCGCAGGTGGCCATACCCACCAGAACGCGGATCGCGTTGTCGTTGTTTTCGCGGAGAATAACCTGACTGCGGGCTCTATCCCTGATCGCCTGAAGTTCCGCTAAAGACTTCATCTGTTGATTCCTCCTTAATGAATTGGGTTTCTTCACTGAGGCAGTTTTTGATCCACTGTATCACTTCCGGTGAATTCAGCCTGACCTCATTTCCTAACACCGCGCGCAGTTCGCGCGTATCAAGGGTAAATTCGCGGGAATCCATTCTGTGATGAAAGACAAAATCCCTGTCTTCGTTGCAGGTGATCAACAGCAGTACCGTGGAATTGATGTCCCCGAGCGGAATCATATCCACATGGGATGGTACAAAGGCTGCGGTGATTGTGGTCCCTACACCCTTTTGGGAAGCGACGCCGAAGCTTCCGCCCGTCATCTCGGCTTCCATCTTAAAGAGCGGCACTCCCATCCCGATTTTGCGGGTAGTGCGGGTGGTGAAAAACGGGTCCGTCACACGCGCCGCCTGTTCGGCGGTCATACCGGCACCGTCATCCGAAATCCGGATGGTCAATCTGTCGGCCCTCGGTTCTTCACACACGTCGATCTCAATCAGCTTCGCACCTGCGGAAATTGAATTCTGTGCAATGTCCATCACATTTAAAGACAGTTCGCGCATCTTATTCGTATTTTGCCAGTACCTGTTCCACTTCCTCCGGGGTCATGCGTCCGTAAACATCCCCGTTCACCGTCAGTACCGGAGCCAAGCCGCAGGCACCCACGCAGCGGCAGGCAGTCAGCGAAAATTTACCGTCCGGAGTGCACTCCTCCGGCTGGATACCCAAAACGGAAGTCAATTTGTCCAGCACCGCCGCCGCCCCCTTGACATAGCAGGCCGTTCCCAGGCAGATCGACACGTTGTATTTTCCTTTAGGGGTAAGCGAAAACTGGGAATAAAAGGTGGAAACGCCGTATACTTCTTCCAGCGGTACGCCCAGTCCCTCGGCAATGATGCTCTGCACCTCTGCCGGAAGGTAGCCGTAAACCTCCTGTGCTTCCTGCAGAACAGGCAGTATGGCGCCTCTTTGCTGCTTGTGCCTCTCAATGATTTCGTCGAGCTTTTCCCGCTGCCCGGCGGTTCCCTGGAAAGGCAAACTGCTGATACGTTTTTGCATTCTTGTTCCTCCTTGCGGTTAATCAACGCAGGAAAAATGTCGTGGCGGCAACAAAAGTTTCCTGCAATCCATTGTTTTTTAGTATAGCATACACCTATGATAAAATCTATCATTTTTGTTAAATAAGTCACAAAAAATTATTGGTAACCGTGATAATTTTAAGTTAAAATTCAGCTAAAAAAAGCCGGGCACTTTTGGGTGCTTCCGGCTGTTATCCTCTGTTCCATTCTGTTTGTATTTCTCTGTTCAGTGCCGCAATGAGACATTCCGGCGACTTTTCGGGGAGCAGCACCGACGCGGACGGGTCGGGCATATTTTCCAGATAATGGGCATCCGAATTTTTCAAAAGGATCAAATCTCTCAGCTCGGGGTTTCTGTGAAGAAGGGTCTGCACGTCGCCTTTGGCGCTGATTTCCGCAGCGGTAAAATCCGCTTCCGGCGGAAGGGAACCAAGGCTGGAAAGGACGCTGTACGCGCTCCTGTCAACATGGGCGGGAAAGGCCGTCCCCCCGAAGCCGCACGCCAGACTGTGCACATGGTTCACGCTGATGGAAGCCGCGTTGAGCAGAAGGGTTTCTTCCTCTCCGATGACCGTATCCTGTTCGTCCATCACGGTCTGACAGCCAAAAATTTTCGGCCTGTTCCGGATTTTGGGGATTCTCTGTGCCACATACCGGTCAAAATCAAGCGCCGCTTCCACCGTCGGGAACAGGCAGATCACATGCGCCTCCTCCTGTGTGCAGAGCTCCATCCCCGGCACCACGGGCAGCCCGCGCGCCGCGCCGGCCCTGACCGCCGCGGGCACATTGCGGCAGGAATTGTGGTCCGTCAGCGCGATGATGTCGTAACCCAGCAGAAGCGCCATGTTCACAAGGTTGTTCGGCGTCATATCGCCGCTGCCACAGGGCGACAGGCACGAATGGAGATGCAGATCATAAAATATCCGTATCATCTGAGAAGCTCTGCGACTTTCAGGCCGAGCTCATAGCTGTTCTGTTCGGACAAAAGCACTGGGAAATCGAGCTGGCGCGCTTTTTCCAGCGCCTCCTCGTCAAACGGCGCGGAATCGGTCAGGACGATACAGGCGGCGTCCTTCAGGGAAGCCACCGCCACCGCGTTGATGTTGCCCATGACCGTGAGCCACGCGGCATTTTCGGGCAGCCGGGACATGACCCAGCTGAGCAGGTCGCCGGTATACCCCCCCGTTACCTCCCGGTCCAGGCTTTCCCGCCCCGCTAAAATCTTCAGTGAAAGCTTTTCCGCAAGCTCTTGTACCGTCATGATTTTTTATCCTCCTCATCGCTCAGCAGCGGGAAAGTTCCCATGGACGACAGGGCGTCGGCGACGTTTTTGATTTCTTTCCTCATAATGAAAATGCACTGGTTCTTCTTCGCAAAGCCGCGGACAATGTCCTCCGCCAGCGCGCGGCAGGTCGGCGCGCCGCAGGAGCCGCAGTCCAGGCCGGGCAGCTCCTCGCAGATTTCATCGATTTCCGCCATCATCCTGAGCGCCTCGTTCATATCGTCCGAAAGCTTCAGCACGGGGGTGAACAGCAGGTTTTTCCGCCACTTCATGCCGCCCGGGATCCGCCCGTCGATATGGTTCTGGGAAACGGGCAGATACCGGCGCAGGCGCTGGAGCCTTGCCTTCGCGACATAGGCGTTTTCCACGCACAGCACGCCGCCGACGCATCCGCCCGAGCAGGCGTTCAGCTCGATAAAGTTCAGCTCGCGGATTTTTTCGTCCTCCAGCTCCTCCAGCACGCGGATGACGTTTTCGATTCCGTCCGCGGCCAGATATTTGTCGTTGAGCAGCGCGGAGGACTCTCCCCCGCTGGAAGCCCAGCCGACGCCGATGATCCCCGAGCGGGCGAGGGGCTCCACGGTTTTCAGGTTTTCCATCGCGGCGGCCAGCTTCGCGAAGATTTCACTGATGGCGATCGCGCCGTCCACCTCGGACTTTTTACAGCTGATCGGCATCCGGATGGCCGTGACCTTGGCCGGACAGGGCGTGATGAAAAAAGTGCCGATCTGGCTGCGGGGCAGCCCGGTCTTTTTCATCGCCTCGCGTTTCGCGATGCGCGCGGCCGTCTCCATGGGCGAGTTGAGCTGGAGCACGTGGGAGCAAAGATCGGGAAACCGCACGCGGATGAGCCTGACCACGGCGGGACAGGCGGAGCTGATGACCGGTTTTTCCAGCTTCCCCTCCTGCATCAGCTTTCTGGTGACCTCGGAAACCAGCTCGGCGCTGCGCGAAACCTCAAACACCTCGTCGAACCCGATGTCCTTCAACCCGGTCAGAACGATGTCGATGTCGTCCAGATTATTGAACTGGCCGTAAAGGGTCGGCGCGGGCAGGGCAATTTTGTATTGGAAATTCTGAATCATGTCGAGGCTGTCCGATTTCGCTTTTTTCGCGTGGTGCGGGCAGACCCGGATGCACTCGCCGCAGTCGATGCAGCGTTCCGAAATGATCCTGGCCTTGCCGCCGCGCACACGGATGGCCTCCGTCGGGCAGCGTTTGATGCAGTTGGTACATCCCATGCATTTATCCCTATCCAGCGTAACCGAATGGAAAAACTGGTTCATGATTCCCACCTCACTGTTTCTTCTTCGCAAGCACCGTCATGCGCAGGGTGGTTCCCTTGCCCACCTTTGTATCAATTTCCATGGTATCGCTGCATTTTTTCATATTGCTCATGCCCATGCCGGCGCCGAAGCCCAGCGCGCGGACCTTGTCGGGCGCGGTGGAGTAGCCCTCGCGCATGGCAAGGTCAATGTCCCTGATGCCGGGGCCGTGATCGGCAAGGATCATCTCTATTTTCTCCGGGCTGATTTCCACATGCGCCTTCCCGCCCCCCGCGTGGATCACCATGTTGATTTCCCCTTCATACATGGCAATGGCGACGCGGCGGATGGCGTCCGGGTCGTACCCGATCTGTTTCAGCTTATGTTTCACGTCGCTCGACGCTTCGCCCGCGCGGGTGAAATCATCCCCCGGCACAATGTAATCGAAAGAAAGGGTGTTGTTCAACTTTTACAGCCCCCACTCAAACCGTTTGCATACAGCAGGCCGCAGGCAGTAAACATTCTGTGCTGTGTTTTGAGCAGGGTGATATCTTTTTGCCGGGCGAGCTCGACGACGTCCGGCGTCGGCTGTTTTCCGCGGACAAAAACGACACAGCGCATATCCATCATCTCGGCGGTGCGGATGGCCTGAGGATTGTTCAGCCCGGTCAAAAGCACCGACTGGTCCTTGACAAAGGCCAGCACGTCGCTCATCATATCGCTACCGCAGGCTGTTTTTACTTCCGCGTTCAGATCTCCCGCCGTAATGATTTCCGCGTCCAGAATGGAAACCACATCGTTTACCGTCATTCAAATCACTCCTGAAAATTTATATTATGTACAATAATTTCCGTCTCTCGATCTGATTTATAGGTATATTATAGCATAAATCATCCGTTTGGCAACAAAAGAATCCGCCGCCCGCAAACCCAGTCACAGTGCGGGTTTATTTAATTTCCGCACATCATTGACTTCAACTAACTAAAGCGATATAATTATTAATTATATCTCAATATCCCTTTTCAAATGGCAGGACGCCATAAAATTTTAAATGGAGGTTGCGCTTAAAATGAAACGTGTCTACAACTTTTCCGCAGGTCCCTCAATGCTGCCTGAACCTGTACTGCGCCGTGCGGCTGCAGAAATGCTGGATTATGAGGGCAGTGGGCAATCCGTAATGGAAATGTCCCATCGATCTAAAATCTACGAGGGAATTATCGGTTCTGCGGAAAGTTTGCTTCGTGAAGTCATGAACATTCCCGGCAATTACAAAGTTCTCTTTTTACAGGGCGGTGCTTCCTCCCAATTCGCAATGGTCCCGATGAACCTGATGACAAAAAGCAACAAGGCCGACTTTGTCCTGACCGGCCAGTGGGCGACAAAAGCGTATCAGGAGGCGGCCCGCTACGGCACGGCCAACGTGATCGCTTCTTCCAAGGATAAAACCTTCAGCTATATCCCCGAACTGAATCCGGAAACCTTTACAAAGGATGCCGATTATTTTCATATCTGCTTAAACAATACGATTTACGGAACCAAATTCCACCAGCTGCCGGAAACCGGAAACGTTCCCCTCATTGCGGACATTTCCTCCTGCATCCTGAGCGAGCCGATCGATGTGAGCAAATTCGCGCTGCTTTACGCCGGCGCGCAGAAAAACATGGCCCCGGCGGGCCTGACCGTGGTGATTATCCGCGAGGACCTGATCGGCCGCGCCATGGACATTACCCCGACCATGTTCAACTACAAAACCCACGCGGACAACGACTCCATGTTCAATACGCCGCCGTGCTACTGCATCTATATGTGCATGCTGGTGCTCGACTGGATCAAAAACACCGTCGGCGGGCTGGAAGAAATGAAGAAGATCAATGAGAAAAAAGCGGGAATGCTTTACGATTTTCTGGACAGCTCAAAGCTGTTCCGGGGGACTGTTGTCGCGAAGGACCGCTCCCTGATGAATATTCCGTTTATCACCGGCAGCGACGAGCTGGACGCAAAATTCGTCAAGGAAGCCGCCGCGTACGACTTTGTCAATATTAAGGGGCACCGCTCCGTCGGCGGAATGCGCGCCTCGATTTACAACGCAATGCCTGTTGAGGGCGTCGAGAAGCTGGTTCAGTTCATGGGCGAGTTTGAAAAGAACAGCCTGTGAAGCGCTTCAGGCTCTCAAAATACGAAATGTAGGTGAACAGATATGTATCAGATAAAATGCCTGAATAAGATTTCGGAGGTCGGCACCGGCCGCTTTGATGAAAACTATTGCTGCGGCGAAGCCGTGGAAAACCCGGACGCCATTTTGGTGCGCTCCGCTTCCATGCACGACATGGAGCTTCCGAAGGGCCTGCTTGCCATTGCGAGGGCGGGCGCGGGCGTCAATAATATCCCGCTGGACAAGTGCAGCGAGCGTGGCATTGTTGTGTTCAACACGCCCGGCGCAAACGCAAACGCGGTCAAAGAGCTTGTTCTGGCCGGACTGCTCCTCTCTTCCCGCAGGATCGTTCCCGCCATCGAGTGGGCCAAAACGCTCAAGGGCAAGGGCGACGAAGTAGGAAAGCTGGTCGAAAAAGGAAAGGGCGCGTTTGTCGGCCCTGAAATCGGCGGAAAAACACTCGGCGTCGTCGGCCTCGGCGCAATCGGCATTCTGGTCGCCAACGCGGCCAGAGGCCTCGGCATGGAGGTTTACGGCTACGACCCCTACCTTTCCGTGGACGCGGCCTGGGGCCTTTCCCGCTCCATCCGGCACGCCCGCACTCTCGACGAAATTTACAGCTCCTGCGACTATATCACGGTGCATGTTCCGCTGACGCCGGACACAAAGAACATGATCAACGCGGAATCCATTGCGAAGATGAAGGACGGCGTACGGCTTCTGAACTTTGCGCGCGGGGATTTGGTACTGTCTTCGGATGTCCTTTCCGCGCTGGAATCCGGTAAAGTTTCGGCCTATGTGACCGACTTCCCGAGCGACGACATGCTCGGCGCCGACGGCGTGATCGCCGTTCCCCATCTGGGCGCATCCACTCCGGAATCGGAGGACAACTGCGCGCGCATGGCCGCCGGAGAGCTGATGGAATATCTGCAGAACGGCAACATCAAAAATTCCGTGAATATGCCCGCGGTCTCCATGCCGCGCGACTGCTCCTCCTGCTCTATCCGTATCTGCATCCTGCACCGCAACATTCCGAACACCATCAGCCGCCTTTCCGGCGCGCTGGCGGAAAGCGGGATCAACATTGAAAATATGCAGAGCAAATCCAAGAAGGATTATGCTTATACCATCCTCGACGTAACCGGGGACGTGAAAGAGACGACCGCCGAGCACATCGAGAATTTCCCCGAGATCATCCGGGTAAGGATTCTTCGGGAAGCCTGACCGAGGGAGTTTCACTCAAAAAGGGGCTGCTGCAAAACTTGCGTTTTGCAGCAGCCCCTTTTCTATTTTGTTCTTACCGGTTATCCACCGCGATTTTGCCGCGGGCGACCACCATTTTAATATTCAATTCGGAATCCAGCACGACCAGGTCGGCGTACTTGCCCACTTTGATGCTTCCGATTTTATCTTCTTCATGGATTTCCCTCGCGGGGTTCAGGGTAGCCGCCTGAACGGCCTGCAGGAAGGGAATGCCGAAACCGACCAGATTTTTGACCTCCTGATGCAGGTTTGTGGTAGAACCCGCCAGCGTACCGTCCTCCAGTCTGGCCGCGCCGTTTTTCACATAAACCGTCTGCCCGCCGAGATCGGACACCCCGTCCGGCTGACCCGCGGCGCGCATGGAATCGCTGATGACGACAACGCGGTCTTTCCCGAGAATTCCGAACGTGATGCGAAGCACCGCAGGGTCAATATGCAGACCGTCGCAGATGATCTCCGCGGTGACGCGGCCGTCGTCGAACACGGCGCCGACCACACCCGGCTCCCGGTGGGTAAGCCCCGGCATGGCGTTATAAAGGTGGGTAACGTGCGAAACGCCCAGCTCAAATGCGTGCCTCGCCGCCGCGTAGTCCGCGGTCGTATGGGCGATGGACACGGTGCAGAGCCTGGAAGCCCCGCGGATGAATTCGTCCGCTCCGGGACACTCGGGGGCTATATCCACCAGCTTGATGATCCCGCCGTATGTATCGTAAAGGTTTTTGAACTCTGTAAAGTCAGGGTTCTTTACATGCTCGCCCGCCTGCGCACCCTTGCGGTGGATGGAAATATAGGGTCCTTCCATATTCACGCCGGCAATCGCCGCGCCCTTGGGCGGATGGACCATGCATTCCCGGACGCTTTCCAGCGCTTGGGCAATCCCCTCGTGGGAAACGGTCATCGTAGTCGGGCAGAAGGAAGTAACGCCCTCCCGCACCAGCTTCGCACACATTTTCGCAAGGCCGTCAGCGTCCGCGTCACAGGTGTCCGCACCCACGCAGCCGTGGATATGGATATCGACAAAGCCCGGCACAATCACGCATCCGGAAAAATCATATTCCTCTTTTCCGGAAAGGCCCGGCCCGATGGAGGAAATTTTATCCCCTTCCAACGCAAGATCGGCATTGCACAAATGAAAACTGTCGTCCACAATTTTAGCATTTTTCAGAATCATCGTATTACACCTCTGCTGTATTTATTTTCCGGCCCTGGCGGCTAGAAAAAATATTTTATCCTTTATCTGTATTATAAACCGAAAAAATATTTTATTCAAGGTGTTTTGAAAGAACAAAAAGGCCGCCGCAAAGCGGCAGCCCTTTCCATGCTGAAAAAATCTTTATGAGATGCTGACGACGCAAAGCTTTTGGCCCGTCTGGCCGGGAAGGGAAGCATAAATTCCCGACTGCTGGCCGGACTTGCCGATTGCGGTAATCTTGTAGAAGAAATCATCGCCCGTGTGGCGCAGAAGCGTCACCTGGAACACGCCGCTTGTACCCGTGTTGAAGTTGATGGAAGAAGCGCCGGGGGCTGTGATTTTGAACTGATAGGACGCGTTCTTCGCAATACTGAAATTGTAGTTGGTGTCGGATTTCAGGGCAGTTGTTGCCGCCGCGCCGACCGTTACGACACAGACCTTTCTTCCTACTCCGTCGGCTCCCGTCATATAGAAGCCTGAGGACTGGCCCGGCTGGCCGATCGCGGTGATCTTATAGAAAACATTGCTGCCTTCGGTTTTCACCTTCTCGGTCTTGAACACGCTGCCGGAACCCGGGTTAAAGCTGACCGCGTCGCCGATTTTGAAGGTATAGCTTGCACCCTGTTTTATCGTAAAGTCATTGTTGGTATCGGACTTCGGCTCCGGAGCCGCACCAACCGTGACAACGCAAACTTTTTTTGCCGGCTGGCCAGCGCCCGCCATGTAGAAACCAGCGGACTGGCCCGGCTGGCCGATCGCGGTGATCTTATAGAAAACATTGCTGCCTTCGGTTTTCACCTTCTCGGTCTTGAACACGTTGTTGGAGCCCGGGTAGAAGCTGACCGCGTTGCTGATCTTAAAGGTGTAGCTTGCGCCCTGCTTCACGGTGAAGTCATAGTTGGTATCCGACGTCGGCTCCGTAGCCGACGCGATAGTGACAATGCAGACCTTCTTCGCCGGCTGGTCTTTTGCCGCCATATAGAAACCTGCGGACTGACCGGGGTTGCCGATTGCGGTGATTTTATAGTCGGTGTAGTTGCTTCCGGTTCCTACCTTCTCAGTCTTAAAGATGCCGTTGGAACCCGGATAAAAACTTTCCGCGTTGCTGATTCTGAAGGTATAGCTCTGTCCCGCCTTCAAGGAAAAATCAGAATTGGTATCCGATTTCGGCTCATGATCGCCCGGCTTGGCCGTAACGGTGCCGAACTGGTATGTATAGTCGCTGGCGTATTCGCTGTCAGGGAATGTAACGGACAGGTTGGTCTCTCCGCCGGTCGCGCTGACGGCTGTCACCTTGTAGTAATAATGGATGCCGTCCTTTTTCTCAAACTGTACGGAAACGATTCCGTCCGTATCCGCGGCGACCACCGGTACGCCGCCCCCCATGACGGACAGATCGTAGGTGTAGGACTGTCCCTGCTCCAGCGTGATGTTCTCTTCATCTTCCGTTGAAACAACCGGGAAATCGTCGTCCTCATTGGCAGTCACATAGAAGGACGCCGTTTCTCCGCTGAAGCTGACGGTAATCAGGGTAGTCCCGGGCTCCAGTGCTTTTACCTTGTAGGTGGTCTGATTGCCGGTCTTTCCCAGAGGACTGATCTCAACCGCACCATCTCTGCTGGTTGTGATGCTGTGCTCAATATCGGGCAGATTGCAGGTAACCACAAAGGTGTATTCGTCGTTCACATTGCAGATGTATTGTCCGGAAGTATCGATATGCAGGATTTCGTTCTCAATCACGCTCACTGCGCAGAGCTTCTGGGGAACGAATCCAACCGCGCCCGTGTATAGATTCGCGGTGGTCCCGGCATCGCCCACGGCGTCCACACGGTAATAGAAATCGCCGTTCTCCTCATCGTAATCTATCAGTTCCGCATGCAGGACCTTCTCGTTGTCGCTTGTCAGATAAGGGAAGGAGAAGGTATCGTTGTCCTCGTAATGCAGCTTAATGATGTTGCTGCTTCCCTTTGCAAGGGAATAATCTCCCTCCACATCCGTAGTAATCGTATAGGGGAGTTCTCCGGTCCCTTCAACCTTCAGCGTTTTGCTGACCGTTGTGCCGTCGGAAGCCGTAAAGGTCAGCGTCGCTTCGCCGTTGCCCATGGCCCCAACGTCGAAATAATAGGTTCCGTTCTCCACGTCCTCCAGGAAGACTTCTACTACGGACGGATCGCTGGATTCTCCGGTAAGCGTCAGCGCAGGATCGCTGACAGTCGCTTCCATCCCGTAATACATGGAATTGAGATTCAATGTATCCAATTCGTTGAAATCGTCTGAGAAGGTAATTTGTGTCTCTTCTTCCGCCGCAAAAGCCGCCGTATTTCCGAATACCGAAAACACAAGCGTAAGCGCCAGAATCATACTGAACACCTGCAAGGTTTTTTTCATGGTTCATTCCCTTTCATTCTGCAAATTTTTTTCCCAATGTTGGCATTTCTGACTTCCATATTGTATAGGAGTCCGGATACAGAATAAAATGAAAAGAAGAATAATTCCATATTGTAATTAATCCCAGTTTTTATGCCGGTTTTAACCGATAAAATCCCCATGTGCTTCCTGAAAAAGCACCAGTATTTATTAGGTTTTTTGCCAGATTTAAGAAGATACCGTTTACCCTCCCTGCGGGGGCGGGTGAGGATTTGGCCCCCTCCTTGAGGGGGCTGGCAGGCATAGCCTGACTGGGGGAGTCCCCACCCAGCTTGCGGACTCCCTTCGACGCGCCGAGCGCGCCACCTCCCTCTTAGAGGGAGGCTGAGGTTTGGCCTGACTGAAGGAGTTATAGGCCGAACCAAAAAAAGGCCGCCGCAAAAGCGGCAGCCTTGATCCGTAAACAATGAAATTAAACCAGCTCGATAATTCCCATCTCGGCGGCGTCACCGCGGCGAGGGCCAAGCTTGCTGATGCGCGTATAGCCGCCGTTGCGGTCGGCATACTTCGGAGCAATCTCATTGAACAGTTTATTCGCAACGTCTTCCTTTGTAACAAAGGCCAGAACGAGACGTTTGTTGTGCAGATTGTTTTCCTTCGCAATCGTTATCATCTTCTCGGTCATGGAGCGGACCTCCTTGGCGCGAGTCACTGTGGTTTCGATTTTGCCATTCTCTAAAAGAAAGGTAACCATCGCCCTTAACATGGCGGTTCTGTGGTCAGTGTCTCTTCCGAGCTTTCTGGTTCCGGGCATCGAAATATCACTCCTTTACCTTAGGTTGTTTGCGCAATTATTCGTCATCCTTGCGCAGATTAAAACCGAGAGAGGCCATCTTCCAGACAACCTCCTCAAGGGATTTGCGTCCGAGGTTGCGCACCTTCATCATATCCTCTTCGGATTTGTTGATAAGGTCTTCAACCGTATTGATACCGGCACGCTTCAGGCAGTTGAAGGAACGGACCGAAAGGTCGAGCTCCTCAATCGTCATTTCGAGCACCTTTTCCTTGCCCTTGTCGTCCTTTTCGACCATGATCTCCGTGCTGCTGCCCTTATCGGACAGGTCAACAAAAAGATTCAGATGCTCGGTGAGGACTTTCGCGGCCAAAGAAACCGCTTCCTGCGCGCCGATGGTTCCGTTCGTCCAAACTTCGAGTGTGAGCTTGTCAAAATCGATGCTCTGACCCACACGGGTTGGCTCCACATTATAATTCACCTTATAAACAGGAGTATAGATGGAATCAACCGGAAGCTCCCCGATCACGTTGGCGTTCATGTTTTGCTTGTTGCGCTCGGCAGATACATATCCGCGCCCCTTATCCAGGGTCAATTCCATATACAGTTTTGCTCCGTCGCCCAGAGTCGCGATGTGCATCTCCGGGTTCAGGATTTCAACCTCGCTGTCGCACTTGATAGAGTCGGCCGTTACATTGCACGGACCCTCCGCAGCGATTTCCACTGTCTTCGGTCCATCGCAATGGAGCTTGGCGGTCAATCCCTTGATGTTAAGCACGATCTCAGTGACGTCCTCTTTCACTCCGGGTATGGTTGAAAACTCATGAAGAACGCCGTCTATTTTGATAGACGTGACTGCAACGCCCGGCAGCGAAGATAAAAGAACACGCCTCAGGCTGTTGCCCAGGGTTGTGCCAAAGCCACGCTCAAGCGGTTCCACAACAAATTTGCCATAGGTCCCGTCATTACTTAAAACTTCTGTCTCTATTTTTGGCTTCTCAATCTCGATCATTAGCGACCCTCCTTGACATATAGCGGATTAATTTATCAGCCATGATGTTTTTTATGCTGTCATAAAACGGCATTACTTGGAGTACAACTCAACGATGAGAGTCTCATCGACTGCAAGGTCAATATCCTCACGGGTTGGTAATGCAATGATCTTGCCTTCCAGAGTGTCACGATTGATGTCAAGCCACTTCGAAACCGGACGTGCCGAGTTCGCTTCAATGACAGCCTTGATTTTTTCGCTCTGACGGCTCTTGTCTTTAATGGAGATCACTTCGCCCGGCTTTGTCAGGTAGGAAGGGATATCCACTCTTTTGCCGTCCACAGTAAAGTGCCCGTGGACAACCAGCTGACGGGCTTCCGCTCTGGAGTTGCCCCAGCCCAAACGGTAAACTACGTTGTCGAGACGGGATTCCAAAATTGCGAGCAGTTCGTCACCGGTTTTTCCTTCTTTGCGTGTTGCAAGGTCGTAGTAGCCCCTGAACTGGGACTCCAGTACACCATAGTAACGTTTTGTCATCTGTTTTGCACGCAGCTGAAGGCCATACTCAGAGGTCTTTTTGCGGCCCTGACCATGCTGGCCCGGAGCATATGCCCGGCGGGTTACCCCGCATTTGTCCGTGTAGCATCTTGCGCCCTTCAGGAAAAGCTTCTGGCCTTCCCGGCGGCAAAGCTTGCACACAGCGTCTGTATATCTTGCCATATTATGGTTGCACCTCCTATATCGGTTTTGTTACTATACGCGTCTTCTCTTCGGAGGACGGCATCCGTTGTGCGGAATCGGAGTAACGTCTTTAATCATGCTGACTTCAAGGCCCGCGCCCTGAAGTGCGCGGATAGCCGCCTCACGGCCCGCGCCCGGTCCCTTTACAAAAACCTCAACAGTTTTCATACCGTGCTCCATCGCTGCTTTCGCGGCGGTTTCGGCGGCGGTCTGAGCGGCGAAAGGAGTGGACTTTCTGGAACCTCTGAACCCTAATTCACCTGAACTTGCCCACGAAATTGCGTTGCCCTGCGTATCCGTAATGGTAACGATCGTGTTGTTGAAGGTGGACTGGATATGAGCGGCTCCGCGATCTATATTTTTACGCTCACGGCGTCTGCGAACTGCGGTGCCTTTTTTAGCTGCGCCTTTCTGTGCTGCCATCTTTTGAATCCCTCCCTATTACTTCTTCTTGTTGGCCATGGTCTTTCTGGGACCTTTGCGTGTACGCGCATTGGTTTTGGAACGCTGGCCTCTTACCGGCAGGCCCTTGCGGTGACGGACACCACGGTAGCAGCCGATTTCAATCAGTCTCTTAATGTCAAATGCTACGTCGCGGCGAAGATCGCCTTCAACGCGGCAGTGATGGTCGATATACTCTCTGAGCTTTGCCGCATCATCTTCAGTTAAATCCCTTACACGGATGTCCGGGTCGACGCCTGTTTCTGCACAAATATCCGTTGCAGTCTTGCGGCCGATACCGAAAATATAGGTAAGAGCAATTTCGATGCGCTTATCTCTGGGCAGATCAATACCTGCTATACGCGCCATACTGGTTGCACCTCCACTGTTAATAGGTTTGCGCCAAATTAGCCCTGGCGCTGCTTATGCTTCGGGTTTTCACAGATTACCATGACTTTACCCTTGCGTTTAATAATTTTGCATTTTTCACAAATTTTCTTGACAGAAGGTCTTACTTTCATTTGTGCGCCCTCCCTTAGCGAGTGTTTGTTTTACTTTGAACGCCACGTAATACGTCCGCGCGTCAGATCGTAAGGCGACAGTTCGATTGTGACCTTATCCCCCGGCAGGATGCGGATGAAATTCATCCTGAGCTTGCCGGAAATATGCGCGAGTATTGTATGGTGGTTTGGAAGCTCTACCATAAACATTGCGTTAGGCAGCGCCTCGGTAACGATTCCTTCAGTTTCAATTACGTCCTGTTTCGACATTACTTACCCTCCTCTTGTGGAAAACGGCCCCCGGCGTTGAACGCCCTGAGGGCACCTCGTATTTCACGGTTGGTCTGCATTGAACCTTCGGCCAATACGGTTCTGGTCGGACAAAGGTGTTTCAGCTTTTTCCTTTTCGGGTGGTCAAGGCTGCGGCGCCTTCCATCGCAGATCTGTGCGAATCCGGCGTCTGCCTTTAGCACCGTGAAAAAGCCGTCCTTGTCGCGTCCCGCGGCCGACCGGACAACCAGTCCTCTGACAAAGTCCATTGTCTACCCCCTTAATCCGGCAGCGTTAAGATAACCGGGCCGTCCGGAGTAATGGCAATGGAATGTTCGAAATGCGCGGAAAGCTTGCCGTCCGCGGTTACGGTCGTCCAACCGTCCGCAAGGGTTTTGACTTCCTTTACACCCTGGTTAATCATCGGTTCAATTGCAATGGTCATGCCTGGCAACAGGCGCACGCCCCTGCCGGGTGTGCCGTAATTGGGAACACTGGGGTCTTCATGCATCTTCGCACCTACTCCGTGGCCGACAAAATCCCGTACCACCGAGTAACCGCGAGCTTCGGCATACCGCTGGACCGCGCTGCCGACATCGCCGATCCGGTGACCGGCTGTTGCGGCTTTAATGCCTTCAAACAGGCTTTCGCGTGTTGCATCCATAAGGGCCTGCGCTTCATGGCTTACGTCGCCGCATGGGAAAGTCCACGCGTTGTCCCCGACAAAGCCCTCGAAAGTCGCGCCTATGTCAATGCTGACAATGTCACCCTGCCTGATAATCGTGCCCTTATGTGGTATGCCATGGATAACCACGTCATTTACGGAAATACATGCGCTTGCCGGGAAGCCGCCATACCCGAGGAACGTGGGCTTCGCGCCCTGTTCCTCAATGTATCGGCGGACGGCACGGTCGATTTCCCAGGTGGAAACACCGGGTTCGACCATCTCGCCGGCCAGCTTTAATGCTCTTGAAGATACCCTGCCCGCATCCCTCATAAAGCTGAGTTCGCGGCTGGTTTTAAGCACTATCATGATTACGCCTCTAATGCGGCAAGAATCAGTTTTGTGGTGTGCCCGACATCCTCTTGCCCTTCTACTGTGCAAAGCTTGCCCTGTTTCAGATAGTAATCCTTCAGGGGCTCGGTTTGCTCGTGATATACGTTTAAGCGCTCTTTGACCGTATCCGGGTGGTCGTCCTTGCGCTGAACTAGGGTGCCGCCGCATTTGCTGCAAACGCCCTCCACCTCCGGCTTTTTGTAAAGCAGGTGGTAGCTGGCCCCGCAGTTTTCGCAGACACGGCGTCCGGACATACGCTGCACGATCGTCTCGTCGGAGACCTCAATGTTGAGGACCCTGTCAATGCGAACGCCCATTTTGTCCAGAGCCTCGGCCTGGGGAATCGTGCGCGGAAACCCGTCCAGAACGAATCCGTTTTTGCAGTCGTCATTGGCCAGACGCTCTTTGATAATGCCGATGACAACCTCGTCGGGAACAAGCTTGCCCGCGTCCACAAAGGACTTGGCGCGAACTCCCATCTCAGTGCCGCTCTTCAGCGCTTCACGGATAATATTACCCGTGGATATTGCAGGAATGTTATAACGCGAGCAGATGACTTCTGCCTGCGTGCCTTTACCGGCGCCAGGGGCGCCGAGAAGGATCAGATTCATATTCTCTCACTCCTTATCAATCAAGGAAGCCTTTGTAATGGCGCATCATCATCTGCGACTCCATCTGCTTCACGGTTTCCAGCGCGACACCAACCAAAATCAGGATGGAGGTTCCGCCGATCGACATGTTGTGCATGCCGGTAGCGGCGCCGAAGCCGATGGGCAGCAGAGCGATAACCGCAAGGAACAGCGCCCCGATTAAAGTGATCTTAGAAAGAATCTTCGCGATAAAGTCAGAAGTGGGTTTGCCCGGACGAATGCCGGGAATCGTGCCATTGTTCTGACGAAGATTATTGGCCATCTCTATCGGATTATACTGAATTGTCACGTAGAAATAAGCAAACATGATAATCAGCAGGAAATACATCAGCGAATAGATCCATCCGGTAGAGGAGAAAGCTTCGAAAAAGCCCTTCCAGAATCCGGTTGTCACCTTGTTGCCAAGGAACAGCTGGATCGTACTTGGAATCGAGAGAATGGAACTTGCGAAAATAATCGGCATAACGCCGGACATGGCAACCTTAATCGGAATGTGGCTGCTCTGGCCGCCGTACATCTTCCTTCCGACCATACGCTTGGCGTACTGTACGGGAATACGGCGCTCCGAGTCATTCATAAACACAATGACCCAGATGACCACAAGGAAGATCAGCACAAACAGCGGAACGAAGAAATAGTACTTGCCGTAGGTGGACGCGTCCTCATTGGCGGCCTGCAGATACTGTCCCAGCAAGCTGATTGTGTGCGGCATTCTCGCCACAATACCGGAAAACAGCAAAATGGAAATACCGTTTCCAATACCCTTTTGGTTGATCTGTTCGCCCAGCCACATCATCAGCGCGGTACCTGCGGTAAACGCCATGATGATGACAAAAGCGGCGAACACCTGCTCCCAGCCCTTGGTGTATTTCGCGATCGGAACACCCTGATAGGAGCTGTTGCGCAGATAGAAGAAATAAGCGGTGCCCTGAATCAAGCCAAGACCGACGGTGACGTAGCGGGTCATGGTGCCGATCTTCTTGCGGCCCTCTTCGCCTTCTTTTGCCAGTCTTTCCAGCGCCGGAATAGCAACTGTCAAAAGCTGCATAATAATGGAGCTGTTGATGTAGGGCGTAACGCTCATTGCAAACAGAGTACCGTTTGCAAAAGCGCCGCCGGAAAGCATATCAAGGTAGCTCAGTGCCGAACCGGTCTTGTCGACCGTGGTCATCAGTCCCTTCAATGCGGTGACATTGAGGAACGGAACAGGAATGACCGCACCGAAGCGGAAAACCATGATGATAAGCAGTGTAAACAGGATCTTTTTACGGAGATCCGGGATAGACCAGGCATTCTTTATTGTTTGAAACAACTTAGATCACCTCTGCCTTCCCACCCGCGGTTTCTATCTTTTGCTTCGCAGCCTCGGAATAAGCAGTAACCTTTACTGTTAATTTTTTTGTCAGATTGCCGTTGGCAAGGATCTTCACCCCGTCACAGCAGGTCTTTACAATGCCCGCATCGATCAGCGCCTGGGTGTCGACCACAGAGCCGTCTTCGAACTTGTCGAGTGTGCCTACGTTGACAGAAACGATGGTTTTAGCAAAAACATTGTTAAAACCTCTTTTCGGAATACGTCTCTGTAAAGGCATCTGACCGCCTTCAAATCCGGGACGCATGCCTCTGCCCGCTCTGGCCTTTTGACCCTTGTGGCCCTTGCCGGCAGTTTTTCCCTGACCTGAACCGTGTCCTCTGCCGATACGCTTCGGCTCTTTGGTGGAACCGGGTACAGCAGTTAGTTCATGCAACTTCATTTACTCGCACCTCCTTGCTTACGCTTTACTTACCTCGATGAGGTGGATTATCTTGGCCACCTTGCCTTTGGTCTGTTCATTTTCAGGCTGAACGGAAGTGTCGCCGATTTTAAAGAGACCAAGAGCCTGGGCGGTTGCAATCTGGTCCTTTTTGCTGCCGATAAGACTTTTTATCAGCTTTACTTTCAGCTGTGCCATCTTGCTACCCCCTTATTAAAGAATATCTTTTACCGACTTGCCGCGTGTTGCAGCGACTTCACCGGCAGTACGCAGCTTGGACATGCCGTCCAAGGTTGCTCTTACTACATTACATGGATTGTTGGAACGCAGGGCCTTTGTTCTGATATCCCTGATTCCGATCGCTTCTACGACCGCACGGACCGGACCGCCGGCAATGACACCGGTACCGGGAGCGGCAGGCTTCATCAGAACTCTGCCGGCACCGTACGCGCCGATGATTTCGTGCGGGATGGTGGAGCCGCGCATAGCAACCTTGATGAGGTTCTTTTTCGCGTCTTCAATCCCCTTGCGGATCGCGTCAGGAACTTCGCCCGACTTTCCGATGCCGAAACCGACTGTGCCGTTTCCGTCGCCAACTACCACAAGAGCTGCGAACTTGAAGATACGGCCGCCTTTTACGGTCTTGGATACACGATTAATAGCAACTACATGTTCTTTGAGTTCCATAGACGTTGCGTCAATTCTAGCCAAAAGTATTCCTCCTTCTTAGAACTTGAGGCCGCCCTCACGGGCGCCTTCGGCCAGCTCTTTGACGCGGCCGTGGAAAATATAGCCGCCGCGGTCAAATACGACCTCGGTGATGCCCTTTTCGGCGGCACGTTTGGCAATAAGCTCGCCAACCTTACGTGCGGCGTCCTTGTTTCCGCCATTACCATTGAAATCCTTGTCCAGTGTGGAAGCTGCTGCAAGAGTAACTCCCTTTACGTCGTCGATAATCTGGGCGTAGATATTGGTGGTAGAGCGAAATACATTCAGGCGTGGGCACTCTGCTGTGCCGGAAATTTTACCGCGCACCCTGCGGTGACGGTTAAGCCTGGCTCTGTTTGTGTCAGTCTTATTCACCATTTGTTATTCACTCCTTACTTACTTCTTAGCGCCCTTGCCGGCCTTGCCTTCCTTATGGCGGACAAATTCACCGGTATAGCGGATACCCTTGCCCTTATACGGCTCAGGCGGACGTTTCTCGCGCACTTCGGCGGCAAACTGACCAACCTGCTGCTTATCCGGGCCCGAGATCACGATTTTGTTTGCAGCTGGGCACTCGATGGAAATACCATCGATCTCAGGGACGATCACCTGATGAGAATAGCCAAGATTCATCACAAGGTTCTTACCCTGCTTCTGCACACGGTAGCCGACGCCCAAAACGTCAAGCTCCTTTTTGAATCCGTCCGTTACGCCGACAACCATGTTGTGGACCAGCGTGCGGGTCAGACCGTGCAGGGACCTGTTTTCTTTTTCGTCGTTGGGACGGGTGACGAGCACCTCGCTGCCTTCCACAGAAACGTTCATATTGTGATGAATTTTCTGGGTCAGCGTACCCTTCGGTCCCTTGACGGTGACAACGTTGCCGTCAACCTGAACGGTGACGCCAGCGGGAATATTTATGGGTTTTCTTCCAATTCGCGACATTACTGCACCCCCTTGTTACCAGATAAATGCGAGAACCTCTCCGCCGACATTCTCTTTGCGGGCCTGACGGTCGGTCATGATGCCCTTCGAAGTAGAAATGACAGCGATGCCCAGGCCCTTCATGACCTTTGGCAGATCCTCTGCGTTGGAATAGATACGAAGGCCTGGCTTACTGACTCTGCGCAGACCGTTGATGGCGGGGACTTTGTTCTCGCCATATTTGAGATTCACTTTGATAATTCCCTGTTTGCCGTCCTCTGTTACCGTATAATTCTTTACATAGCCCTCGTCAACAAGAATTTGCACAATGGCCTTTTTCATGTTGGAAGCGGGAATGTCAACCGAATCGTGCTTTGCAGAAACTGCATTGCGAATACGGGTGAGCAAATCAGCAATTGTATCTGTAATTTGCATACCGTTACCTCCTTTGCTAAGCTTTACCAGCTGGCCTTTTTCACGCCCGGGATCTCACCCTTGTGAGCAAGTTCTCTAAAGCATATACGGCAAATTCCGAACTTGCGAAGGTAGGCATGCGGCCTGCCACAGATTTTGCATCTGTTGTATTCGCGAGACGAGAATTTCGCAACTCTCTGCTGCTTGATTTTCATAGAAGTCTTGGCCACAATATTCCCTCCTTATTTCGCAAACGGGGCGCCCATGAGTGTTAAGAGCTCTCTGGATTCCTCGTCGGTGTTTGCGGTCGTTACGAAACAAATATCCATTCCGCGGACCTTATCAATTTTGTCGTAATCAATTTCAGGGAAGATCAGCTGCTCTTTGACGCCCATATTGTAGTTGCCGCGGCCGTCGAACGAGTTCGCGCTGATTCCTCTGAAGTCTCTTACGCGCGGGAGAGCAACATTGAAGAGCCTGTCTAAGAACTCGTACATTCTGTCGCCTCTGAGCGTTACCTTTACGCCGATGTTCATCCCCTCACGGAGCTTGAAGTTTGCAACCGATTTTTTCGCTTTGCAGATCACCGGCTTCTGGCCGGTAATAGCTGCGAGATCGGTTGTAATGGCGTCGATTACCTTTGCGTTTTCCTTTGCTTCGCCGGCGCCTACATTGATGACGATCTTCTCAAGCTTCGGAATCTGCATGACGCTCTTGTAAGAAAACTTTTTCATCAGTGCGGGTGCGACATCTTTTTGGTAAAATTCCTTCAGTCTTGCCATGTCGTTTTATCCTCCCTTACAGCGCTTCGCCGCATTTTTTGCAAACGCGTTCCTTAGTGCCGTCCTCATAAAGCTTATGCGAGACACGTGTGGGTTTGCCGCAGCGGGGGCAAACGACCTGGACCTTGCAGGCGTACAGTGCGCCTTCGGCTTTCACAATACCGCTCTGTTCACCCATTTTGCGGGCTTTAACATGCTTGGAAACCATGTTGCGGCCCTCAACGATGACCTTCCCCTCTTCGGGGCTTACGGCCAGAACTTTGCCCTTCTTGCCGCGTTCTTTGCCATTTAAAATGACGACGGTGTCACCCGTTTTAACATGAACCTTATTATTCATCAGTGAGCACCTCCCATCACAGCACTTCAGGGGCAAGACTTAAAATTTTCAGATAGTCTTTGTCACGCAGTTCTCTGGCCACGGGCCCGAAAATACGTGTTCCCCTCGGATTTTTATCATCTTTGATGAGGACAGCCGCATTTTCGTCAAAGCGGATGTATGTTCCATCATCACGGCGGACGCCGAAAGCAGTGCGAACAATGACTGCCTTAACGACTTCGCCTTTTTTAACAGTGCCGCCCGGAGCCGCTTTTTTAACGGAAGCGACAACCACGTCACCTATATTGGCATACCTTCTGCCGGTACCGCCGAGAACGCGGATGCACATAAGCTGCTTCGCGCCGGTGTTGTCGGCAACGTTGAGGTAAGTCTGCTGTTGAATCACAGTGCGTTCCTCCTTTGCTTAAAGCCAATTACTTGGCTTTCTCTATAATCTCGACGAGACGCCATCTTTTCTCTTTGCTGAGGGGACGGGTCTCCATCACACGCACGCGGTCACCGATTGTGCATTCATTGTTTTCATCATGTGCTTTCAGCTTCACGGTACGCTTGATAATCTTGTTGTAAAGCGGATGCTTTACTCTGTTTTCGATTGCAACCACAATGGTTTTATCCATTTTGTTGCTGACGACCTTGCCAATCTCTGCTTTTCTAATATTCCGATCGCTCACAGATTAATCCTCCCTTCCGTTACGCATTGGCGCTGTCCTTGATTTCGATCTCGCGCAAAATTGTTTTGACACGGGCGATATCCTTTTTGACAGCGGAGATACGCATCGGGTTATCGAGCTGATTAATGGCAAGTTGGAAACGCAGGTTGAAAAGCTCGGCCTTGAGGTCCTTAAGCTTACTTTCCAGTTCTGCTGTCGTTAATTCTCTGACTTCTGAGGCCTTCATTACTGCTCACCACCCGTTTCTTCCTTCTTAACAAACTTGCACTTAATCGGCAGTTTGTTGGACGCCAGACGTAAAGCTTCTCTTGCAGTTTCTTCCGAAACTCCGCCGATTTCAAACATAACTCTGCCCGGTTTTACAACTGCGACCCAGTACTCAGGGGAACCTTTACCGGAACCCATTCGGGTTTCAGCCGGCTTCTGAGTGATCGGCTTGTCTGGGAAAATCTTGATCCACACCTGACCAAATCTTTTGCAGTAACGTGTCATGGCGACACGGGCCGCTTCGATCTGGTTGGAGGTGATCCATGCCGGCTCTAAGGCCTGAAGGCCGAAATCGCCGTAAGTTACCTTATTTCCGCGGTAGCTCTTTCCGGTCATACGACCGCGATGCACTTTGCGGTATTTTACACGCTTAGGCAACAGCATTATTTACTGCCTCCTTCCTTACGAGGCTTGCGGTTGTCCACAAGGACTTCGCCTCTGTAAATCCAGACCTTTACGCCAATGCGGCCATAGGTTGTGGCGGCTTCGGCAAAACCGTAGTCGATGTCGGCACGGATGGTCTGAAGGGGAATGGTACCGTCGTGATACTGTTCGCGTCTTGCGATTTCAGCACCGCCCAGACGGCCGGACACCTGGGTTTTGATACCCTTGGCGCCGAGCTTCATGGCGCGGCCGATGCACTGCTTCATTGCACGGCGGAAAGAAATTCTCTTTTCGAGCTGCTGCGCAATGTTCTCAGCGACGAGCTGCGCGTTCAGGTCGGGGGACTTTACCTCTACAATGTTGATTGTAACAGGTTTTTTGAGGATGCTCTCGCACTGAAGACGGAGCTTCTCAATTTCCGAACCGCCCCTGCCGATTACCATGCCCGGCTTGGCGCAGTGAATGTGAACGCGAACCTTGGAGGCGTCACGCTCAATTTCAATTTTCGGAACCCCTGCCGGATAAAGCTGCTTCTTCAGCACCTTGCGCAGATTGTAGTCTTCAACGAGAGTATCGCCGAAAACGCTGTCCTTCGCGAACCAGCGGGAATCCCAGTCTTTAATTACGCCCACGCGAAACCCGTGGGGATTGATTTTCTGGCCCATAGTTTACCTCCTCTTCCGCCTTATTCTTTTTCCTTGAGCACGAGGGTAACGTGCGAAGTTCTTTTTTCAATTCTGAACGCGCGACCCTGCGCCCTGGGACGAATGCGCTTGAGGATCGGGCCCGGACATACGAAGCATTCCGCAACGTAAAGTCTGGAAACATCCATATTGTGGTTATTCTCAGCGTTAGCCATGGCCGACTTCAATAATTTCTGAAGATATTCCGTAGCGGCCTTTGGTGTATTCTTGAGGATAGCCATTGCAACGTCAGCCGGCTTGTTGCGAATGAGATCAAGCACGATCTGAACCTTGCGGGGTGAAATACGGGCGTACTTTAAATAGGCCCTTGCTTCCATGCTATACACTCCTTTCGGCCGTTATCTTGTCGGCGATGATGTTTTGGAACCGGAATGTCCCTTGAAGGTTCTGGTTGGGGCAAACTCGCCGAGCTTGTGGCCGACCATATCTTCCGTTACATAGACCGGAACATGCTTGCGGCCGTCGTGGACCGCGATTGTATGACCAACGAAATCAGGGAAAATAATGGAAGCCCTGCTCCATGTTTTGATGATTTTCTTTTCGCCGGCCGCGTTCATTTCTTGAATCCTTTTAAGCAGCACAGGCTGAACATAAGGACCCTTTTTTATGCTTCTGCCCATAGATGATAAGCTCCTTTCTGTACGCCTTATTTGCCGTTTCTGCGCTTGACGATAAATTTATCGGAGCGGTTGTGGTGAGCGCGGGTCTTGTAGCCGAGGGCCGGTTTACCCCACGGGGTAACAGGTCCCGGACGGCCCACGGGGGATTTGCCTTCGCCGCCGCCGTGCGGATGGTCGTTCGGGTTCATAACGGAACCGCGGACTGTCGGTCTCCAACCCATGTGGCGTTTCCGTCCGGCCTTGCCGAGCTTCACGTTCTCATGGTCGATGTTGCTGACCTGGCCGATGGTGGCCATGCAGTTGACCGGTACGTTGCGAAGTTCGCCGGAAGGCAGTCTCAGAAGAGCCATTCCGTTTTCCTTCGCCATCAGCTGAGCCATGTTGCCGGCAGCGCGTGCCAGCTGGGCGCCTTTGCCCGGGTAAAGCTCAACGTTGTGGATAAAGGTACCGGTTGGGATATTTTCAAGCGGAAGCGCGTTGCCGGGCTTGATATCCGCCGCGGCGCCGGATACAACAACGTCGCCGACCTTTAAGCCGTTGGGAGCGATGATGTATCTTTTTTCGCCGTCCTCATACTGCACAAGGGCAATAAAGGCGGAACGGTTCGGGTCGTACTCAATGGTGAGAACGCTGCCCGGCGCGTCGAACTTCTGACGCTTAAAGTCAATGATACGATACTTTTTACGGTTTCCGCCACCGCGGTGACGGACTGTAATTCTACCGTAGCTGTTGCGGCCGGATTTGTTGCTGATGGAAGTCAGCAGGCTCTTTTCCGGTGCAACCTTGCTCAGACCGGAATAGTCCGTAACGGACATATTGCGTCTGGAAGCCGTGGTAGGTTTAAAGTTAATAATAGGCATTCGGTTTCACACTCCTCATGATGGCTTTGCGGGGAATGCCCTTTCCCCATCCTTGCCTCTGCGTTTTTCGGGCAGAGTTTACATCATGCCTTCAAAAAACTCGATGGTCTTGCTGTCGGCAGTAAGGGTAACGTAGGCTTTCTTCCAGGAAGGAGTGTAGCCTTCGTTTTTTCCCTGACGGCGGAACTGGCCTCTTACGTGCAGGGTGTTTACCTTGCCGACCTTTACGCCGAAGAGGGTCTCAACCGCTCTTGCAATATCGATTTTTGTGGCATCCTTGGCAACTTCAAAGGCATATTTCTTCATGCCGATGCCGGCCATGCTTTTTTCGGTGATAATGGGGCGGATAATAATGTCCTGTGCTGCCATTATGCGTACACCTCCTCGATCTGGGCTACGGCGTCCTTCAGCACGATAAATCTGTCGGCGTTCAGGATGTCATAGACATTCAGGGTGTTGGCCATTGCCGTTTTCACGCCCGGGATATTCTTAGCCGAAGCGATCACCTTTTCGTTCACTTCCGGAAGAACGATGAGCGCCTTTTTCTCGGAGCCGATCGCCTTGAGCATTGCCGCGATGGTCTTTGTCTTATACTCGTCAAGTGAAATCCCGTCAAGCACGACCAGCTCGTTGTCGATCACCTTGCTTGAAAGAGCTGACTTCATGGCAAGACGTCTTACCTTTTTGTTTAAGGAATAGCTGTAGTCGCGCGGCTTCGGAGCAAATACGATACCGCCGTGAGTCCACTGCGGTGAACGTGTGGAGCCCTGTCTTGCGTGACCGGTGCCCTTCTGTCTCCACGGCTTTCTGCCGCCGCCCGAAACTTCGGCGCGGGTCAGTGCCGACTGTGTGCCCTGGCGCTGGTTCGCAAGGTAATTGACCACCATGTCGTGCAGAACCTTCGCATTGGGTTCAATTCCGAATATGGCTTCGGAAAGGTCGATTTTCTCTACTTCTTTACCGGCCATATCAAGTACTGCTACTGTAGGCATTCCAAATTCCTCCTTCCCTTACGCCTTAACGCTGTCATGGATTACTACGATTCCGCCGTTCGGTCCGGGAACTGCGCCCTTGATAGCAATCAGATTGTTTTCTGCATCCACTTTGGCAACGGTCAGATTCTGAACCGTTACCTTCTCGGCGCCCAGGTGGCCGGCCATCTTAAGACCGGGGTACACTCTCGACGGGTCCGAGCAGGAACCGTTGGAACCGCCATGGCGGGCAACAGGGCCGGAACCATGGGTTTCCTTGAGTCTCTGGAAATTCCAGCGCTTGATAACGCCGGCGTATCCCTTACCTTTGCTCGTGCCGGTGACGTCGATCTTGTCGCCCGCCGCGAACGTGTCCGCCTTGACAAGATCACCCACGTTGTAAGCTTCGGTGTTTTCCACACGGAACTCTCTGAGGGTTTTCTTGGGAGCGACGTCCGCCTTTGCAAAGTGGCCCTTCAGGGGCTTCGTGACCTTGTTCGGTTTCAAATCGCCGTAGCCCATCTGGACTGCTGCGTAACCGTCGTTTTCAACCGTCTTTTTCTGTGAGATAACACAGGGGCCGGCCTGAACAACCGTTACGGGGATGACATTTCCCTTTTCGTCGAAAATCTGCGTCATGCCGATTTTCTTGCCGATGATACCTTTTTGCATTATTTTACCTCCTATGCAGGTTATTGGTTGGCGTTTGCCAACTTGACCTCGGCCGCTGGTCGGTTAAACTAGAGTTTAATCTCTATTTCAACACCGGCGGGGAGCTCTAGACCCATCAAAGCCTCTACGGTTTTGTTGGATGGTCTGAGAATGTCGATAAGTCTCTTGTGTGTTCTCATCTCGAATTGTTCACGGCTGTCCTTGTACTTGTGAACAGCGCGCAGGATCGTGATGATCTGCTTTTCCGTCGGGAGCGGAACGGGTCCGGAAACCCTTGCGCCCGTGCGCTTCGCTGTCTGTACAATCTTTTCAGCCGACTGATCAACCAACTGATGATCGTAACCCTTAATTCTTATCCTGATTTTCTCCTTGACTGCCACTGTGAATCGCCTCCTTATTGTAGTTGGCGGGCGGCGTTTTTTAAATCCTAACACTGTGCCGGGTGTTCCCTCTTAACACATTGAAAAACCGGATTCACTTTTACAAGTTAAATCCGGGTATAGGCATAAAAAACGTCTGAGCATAATAAGAGCATAGACGCGGAAATCCGCATACGAATCCTCTTATCGCACGCTCAAAGTATCTGTCGCCCGGTTTAAAATCGGACATACTCCACGGAAAAACCGGCCTGTTTCAGCCGCAACCTCCCGCTTCATCGCATATCTGTCGCAGTCGTGCTTGATTATAATACCATAAAAGGGCCTGTTATGCAATACTTATTTTCTCTTTATTGCAAGAAATTTATACGTGATATTTGGTGATGTTGCCAAAAAATTTTTCAGCAATTAGCAAGAGAGGAATTTTCTATCAAAAGCGCTTCCTATTTCTGCTTTCCGCGCCTGCGGAGCAGATAAAAAGCAGTAGCCGCAAGGATTACAGCTCCAGCCAGTAAAATCAAAAGCCCGGCGTTAAAGGAGTGGAAAACCAAAATGGAAGTCGGGCCGTCCGCGCCGCCGATGACACCGGCCGACACGCCGTCCCCTCCGCCTGCAAGCAGATTGATCCCAGTGTAAAGCAATACCACCGCACAGATGCCGATCAGCGCCGCAAGAACCCGTTTCATCAGAATGCCCCTCCGTTTCCATTTTCCGTATCATGTCAACCATTATAGATGCATTTTCCGAAAAAAGCAAACAGAGGGGCCAAATTCAATTTTAGGCGAAACGGACAAGGTCCTTCCTTTTCAAACGAGACTTAGATAAAGTTCTTCCAGATCTCGTTGCTGGTAGCGTAGGGCTTCACCTGTGCATAGGTCAGGCTGAGCTTGACCAGGCGCTTTTCCGGTTTTGTAATCTGGAAAGCAAAGCCGACGTCGTATTTCGTAAAATAAATCGCGCCGGAATCCAGAGCGGACTTGATTACACTGGCCGTCACGGACGGGGCGATATCGGAGCTCAGCTGCTGCTTCGCAGCGGTTTCCAGCAGCTTGTAAAGCGCGTCGTTTTTCGTGATCAGGTCTTTCATTTCCAGCGCGGTGCCGGTTTTCAGGTTAATGTTCATCGCCCGGAGCGTATGGACGTTCTCTCCCTTGGAGGAAAGCTTCACGTATTCGTTAAAGCCGAGGCTGAGAAAATTGGTCCCCTCATAGGTGACGTCGCCGTTTACCTTGACCGTGGTCTTTTCGGTTTTGGCGCCCGTCCCCAAAGAATTGATCGTCTTCAGCGCGGAGGTTTTGATTGCCGTGTTTACCTTATCCGCATTGCTGATTTTTCCGGAAAGAACCGGATAGGACGCGGAATAGGACATGTTGCCGTTCTTGTAGCTGTATTTTTCATCCTTGACCGTATAGGTCCCGTTGTTTAATCCGGAAACCGCCTTGTTATTTTCCACCCTCGGTGCCTGGCTCGGTACAGTCGGCTTGCTGGAAGCCGCTGCAGCGGAAGAGGACGACGGAGCCGTGGAAGTCACGCCGCTTTGTCCCGCATCCGAAACGGTCTGGCTGGAAACGCCGGACACGTCGTTCTGGGTCGGAGCAGCCTGTCCTTTACAGGCCGACATGGCAAGTACCATGGCAAGTGCGCAGATCAGCGCCCATAATTTTTTCATGGATGATTCACTCCTTTTAAGTATTTCTGTTTCTTCTTAAATATCGGCAAACCGATGCATGTCTCCGTATGCCGCAACGTATCCGGCAAAGCCCGGATACATACGAAATTTTCTAAAACATCTGCCAACGTTTCCTAATGCTACCATATCCGGCCCAAAAAATCAAATGACAAACCCGTTATGAAAATGACAATAATCCGCTTGTTTGTTACCTTTTGGAGAATATATTATACAGTATTTTCCACTTGAAACAAATTCATTCAGTTAAATGAAATAAATATATGAAAATAAGGAAGCGGAAGGCAAATGTCTTCCGCTTCGCAGTGGATATGCAGGAATCCGACAGATTTCAGGAGCCCTTGTTCCAGTAAATATACTGGATAAGACTGTTCTGATATTTCTCGAGATCCGGAACCAGCACCGCCGTATTCGATTGCTGTATTGTAACCTGCTGCGCTGTGTACAGTTCCTCCGAGGGCCGGAAATAGCCGACCGGAAAGCTCCGGCATGCATAAGCATCCGTCCCCAGCTTCAGCGCGGTTTCCGGATTCATGCCGGTTTTTACAAAGGGCAGCAGTTTTTCCGTAAGCGAGGCCAGAGAGTGCGCATCCACTGATTCCAGCCTGCTGATGATCCCTGCCGCCGCCGCCTGGATCCGCTGCAGCCTCGACTCCTCCCCGCCGATCTGGCGGATACGGGAATAGTACAGTGCCTGCCTGCCGGAAAGGGTCCGGTCCCCCGCGCTGATATCCCGCGCGGCGGGCTCGCCGGAATACCGGTTGACAAGGTCGGCCTCCTGTGCGGTCACGTTTACGGGAATCCCGCCCAGAGAATCAACGGCCTTGACAAAGCCGCTGTAGTCGATCACCGCGTAATCATCCACATCGATCTTGAAATTCTGCTCGATCGTCTTTACGCTCAGTTCGGCGCCGCCAAGCTGATAAGCGGCATTCAGTTTATTCTTCCCGTTCCCCGGGATCTCCACGTACAGATCGCGCGGGAAAGGCGTCAGAATCCACCGCTCGCTGCCTTTCCGGCGGTCGATGGAGAGAAGCATGATGCAGTCGCTGCGCCCGGCGCCGTCCCCGCCCGCGTCATCCACGCCCAGCACCAAGAGGTTGCGCACTTCATCCTGATGATAAAGGCCGTTCACCAAACCCGGCTGCGCGTAAGAGGAGGGGGAGGCGGCGTTGACCGACGATTCCCCGTTCCGGACGGTACCGATGGGCTTTAACAGCTTCGGCACAAACGTAAACCCCAGTATCAAAACGGCCAGACAGGCTGCGCAGGCGGCAAGCGCCGGAAATCCGGACCGGCGTCTGTTCTGCGACGGCTTTCCGCTCATCACTTTATCCTTTAACTCTTCCCTTGCATGAATCCGGTTGACGGCATCGATAAAATCCTCTGTTTTCATGATATCAGCTCCTCTCTCATCTGCAGCTTCAGTTTCTCACGGCCCCGGTAAAGCGCCACCTTGACGGCATTTTCCTTCATCCCCAGAATGTCGGACATTTCCCTGATCTTATAACCCTCAATATAATGAAGATACAAAACCGTTTTGTAATTCGGCGGCAGCTCCATCAGCTGTTCCAGCACCTCGGTCTGCTCCGTGGTTTCGGCGTACTCGCCGATTTCCTCCAGCGATACGGTCTTCCTGAAAAAGAAGCCCCTTCTTTTGTCCCGGCTGCCGTTTGTGGCCACCCGGATCAGCCACGCTTTTTCATGCTCCTCGCTGTGAAATTTGGGGCGCTTCTGCAGGTACTTCGCAAAGGTGTCCTGTACGACGTCCTCCGCGTCTTCCCGGTTGCAGAGAATGACCATGCAGAGCTTGAACAGCATATTCCCGTATAAATCATATTTCTCAGACAGGTCATCCGGGCGCGTTCCCTGTTTCCCCATGGATTCATCTCCTTTCACGAATAACACGTTTATAGTACCCAAAAGGTTACAGCATAAAAACAATCATCACGGAGCATATCAAAAACAGCCGCGGAACGATTCCGCGGCTGCCGGCATTATTATTCTGTTATCAGTATGCCTTGCCCCAGTAGACCATCGATTTCGCGGGCTTGCCGCAGCAGACGCAGGTGTCGGACAGATGCTCCTGCTCGAACGGCATGCAGCGGGAGGAAACGCCCGCGGCTTCCTTGAGCTTTTCCTCGCAGGCCGGGTCGCCGCACCACATGGCTTTGATAAAGCCCGGCTGATTGTCGGCAATGTTTGTAAGCTCCTCCAGAGTCCGGGCGGTATACGTCATGCTTTCGCGGCGGGCAAGCGCGTTTTCGTAAATTCCTTTGCGCACTTCCTCCAGCTGTTCCGCAATCGCGGCCTCCAGATTGTCCAGCGGCACAAAAATCTTCTCGCGGTCGCTGCGGCGGACCAGCACGCACTGATTCTTTTCGATATCTTTGGGTCCGATCTCCAGACGGAGCGGAACGCCCTTCATTTCATACTGCGCGAATTTCCAGCCGGGGGTATTGTCCGAATCGTCCACACGCACGCGGAAGCTCTTTTTAAGCCGCTCGCGCAGCTCGTGCGCCTTTTCCAGCACGCCGGGCTTATGCTGCGCGACGGGCAGAATAATCACCTGGATGGGCGCGACGGCGGGCGGGAGCACAAGGCCGTTGTTGTCGCCGTGCGTCATGATGATGCCGCCGATGATGCGGGTGCTCATCCCCCAGGAGGTCTGGAACGGATGGCAGATGGAATTGTCCCTGCCCTGGAAGGTCACGTTGAACGCTTTTGCAAAGCCGTCCCCGAAGTAATGGCTGGTGCCGGACTGGAGCGCCTTGCCGTCATGCATCATCGCCTCTATGGTATAGGTGGCCACGGCGCCGGCGAATTTTTCCTTGTCGGTCTTGCGGCCCTTGATCACCGGAATGGCAAGATCGTTTTCACAGAAGTCGGCGTAAACCCGGAGCATCTGCTCCGTCTCCGCCTCGGCCTCCTGTGCGGTTTCGTGCATGGTGTGGCCCTCCTGCCAGTGGAATTCCACGGAACGCAGGAACGGGCGCGTGGTTTTTTCCCAGCGCACAACGGAGCACCACTGATTGTAGAGCTTCGGCAGGTCGCGCCAGGAATGGATCACCTTGGCGTAATGGTCGCAGAACAGGGTTTCGGAGGTCGGGCGCACACACATTCTCTCCTGCAGCTTTTCACTGCCGCCCATCGTGACCCAGGCGACCTCGGGAGCAAAGCCCTCCACATGCTCCTTTTCCTTATTCAGCAGGCTTTCGGGAATAAACATCGGCATGGAAACATTCTCATGGCCGAGCTCCTTGAACCTTGTGTCGAGAATATGCTGAATATTTTCCCAGATGGCCCAGCCGTACGGCTGAATGACCATGCATCCGCGCACGCTGGTGTAATCCATCAGCTCCGCTTTTTTGACAATATCGGTATACCATCTGGCGAAATCCTCCTCCATGGGAGTGATCGCGTCTACCATCTTCTTCTGTTCCGCCATTGAAATCTCCTCAATTCTGTTAGATTATACGGGATAAAGCAAACCCCCCGGCTCTTTGCAACGCCAAGGGGTTCATCGATCGTCTTACTTTGTATCTTTATTCGTACCGCTGGTTTTATTAAGTATGACAATCACGGCATAAATCAAAATCATGACGATAAAAATGCCGAGCATGCCCTTCCCCATCAGTTCAAACGATTTTCCGATATCGGCGCCGCTTACGTCGCCCATAAGACTTTTAAACAAAACCGCCATTGCGTTTAACTGCATCATGTTATATCATCCCCCAAATTCTTGCAAGATTCAGGATAATGCCTCCCGCAACAACCGATCCGATCTGGCCAGCCACATTCGCGCCGACCGCGTGCATCAGGATGTGGTTCTGATTGTCCTCTTTCAAAGCCATCTTCTGGATGACCCTCGCGGACATCGGGAACGCGGAAATTCCCGCGCCGCCGACCATCGGGTTGATCTTTTTATCCTTCGGCAGGAACAGGTTCACGATTTTCGCAAAGACCACGCCGCCGATGGTGTCGAACACAAAGGCGAAAAGGCCCAGCGCCATAATGATCAGAGTACCGAGGGTAAGGAACTGCTCAGCCCGCATCTGATAGGCGATGGTGATTCCCAAAAAGATGGTAATCAGGTTTGCAAGCGGTCCCTGCGCGGTCTGGGAAAGCGCTTCCAGCTTGCCGCATTCCCGGATGAGGTTGCCGAACATCAAAAAGCCGACCAGCGCAACGGAATCCGGCGCGACCAGTCCCGCAATCAGCGTAACGATGATCGGGAACAGGATTTTCGTGGTTTTGGAAACCGCCTTCGGATTATAGGGCATATGGATCATCCGCTCATGCTTCGTCGTCACAAGGCGGATCGCCGCGGGCTGGATAATCGGCACCAGCGCCATATAGGAGTAAGCCGCCACCGCAATCGCGCCGATGTAGTTGCTGTGGAGTATCTGTGAAACCAGAATGGAGGTTGGGCCGTCCGCCGCGCCGATCACTCCGGCGGCCATTGCGTCCTTCAGCGGGAACCCGAGCAGAACCGCCAGCACGACGGTAAGGAAGATGCCGAACTGGGCCGCGCCGCCGAACAGCAGCATACGCGGGTTGGAAAGCAGCGGGCCGAAATCAATCATCGCGCCGATTCCCACGAACAATAAAAGAGGGAATGCTTCGGAAGCGACGATTCCCTTTTCAAACAGCCACTTCACAATGCCGGATTCCCCCACTACGCCGGGGAGCGGCAGGTTGACAAGGATTGCTCCGAATCCCATCGGTAAGAGCAGTGCCGGTTCGAAATCCTTTTCAATGGCAAGCCAGATCAGCAGCGCGCCGATCGCCCACATGACCAGCATCTTGGGGTTCTGGGCCATGTACTGAATGCCGTTCGTTAAAAAGCTGAATTCACTCAACGACTTTAACTCTCCTTCTGTTAAAAAATGCGAAACTTAAAATTATTATATCTGATACGCGGTGCTATTTCAAGTAAAAGCACAATAAAATCGCAGAAAAACAGAAGAAAATTAAAAAACCGCCATGCCTGCGCACAGCGGTTTCAGGAAGATGTGTCACTCAGACATTATCTTCAATGTACTTGACCAGTTCCCCAACGGTTTTGATGTTGTCAATCTCTTCATCGGGAACTTCGATTTCAAACTCGTCCTCGATGGACATCAACAGGTCGACTACATCCAAGGAATCGGCGCCCAGATCGTCAGCAATGCTTGTTTCGGGAGTGATAGAGTCCTCCTCAACGTCAAACTGTTCGCTGAGAATCGCCTTTACCTTCTCAAAAACCATGTCGTATCCTCCTTAAAAATCTTGATTACAAATTTTGAAACATCGGCACGCGGAAAACGTTATTGTTTATTGTGGACAAAAATATCTCTCGTGTGTTACAATTGCCACAGAAAAAACCACATATATCGCTCCGGACACTGATTGTATAACCACATATTATTAGCAAACCATGACTTTGTCAATATTTTTTTAACCTTTTTTTTAGAAAGCAAGAGGAAAGAAAATGGCCGAGAATCATTTCGCCGTGATTGGACATCCAATTGCGCACACCATGTCCCCGTTTATTCATGAAAGACTTTTCGCCCTGAGCGGGAAAGCCGGCCGCTATGGAGTCCTGGACATCGCGCCGGAGGAACTGCCCGGCCGGATGGAGCTGCTGCGTACCCTGATCGGCTTCAACATCACCATTCCCCATAAGCAGTCGATTATTCCGCTGCTGGACGGGCTGAATGAAAAATCGGAATTTTTTCATTCGGTCAACACCGTAAAAAATACGGACGGCCGTCTGACCGGCTTCACCACGGACGGCACGGGCTTCTGCAAGGCGCTGAAAGCCGGAGGCGCGTTCCTGGACGGCCGCACGGTCGTGCTCGGCGCGGGCGGCGCGGGCAGAGTGCTGGCGTTTGAAGCGATCCTTGCCGGCAGCAGCGTGACCGTGGCCGTGCGCCCGCACGGGCTGGCGGCGGCGGAAAAGCTCTGTGCGGATATCCGCGCAAAAACGGCGGGCGCACAGGCGGATTTCTGCCTTATGGAGGACATCGGCGGAAAAATCGATTTACTGGCCAACGCCACGCCGGTCGGCATGTTCCCCCGCACCGGGGAATGCCCGGTTCCGGAGGAAACCATCCGCAAAGCCGACTGTGTTTTCGACGCGGTATACAACCCGGACCAAACGCTTCTGATCAGAACCGCGCGCAAAAACGGCGTGCGGGCCGTCGGCGGGATGAGCATGCTGGTCTGGCAGGCGGCGGCCGCGCACGAAATCTGGTACGGGGCGAGCTTTGACGCAGGTGATATTCAGGCGCTCTGCGCCGACGCCGTGGCGGAAATGAAAAGGAAATTCGGCAATATCGTTTTATGCGGCTATATGGGCAGCGGAAAGACCTGCGTGGGAAACCGCCTTGCCCGGATCACGGGCCGTACCTTTGTGGATATGGACCGCTATATCGAGCAGAAGGAGGGCGTGACGGTCGCGGAAATTTTCTCCTCGCGGGGAGAAGCCGCCTTTCGCGCGATGGAACGCGCGGCGGCAAAAGAACTGTCCCTGAAAAGCGGCCTGATCATCGCCACGGGCGGCGGGGCGCTGATGGATCCCGAAAACACGGCCGCCCTGAAAGGAAACGGCGTGATCGTACTGCTGGACGCTTCGGTCGAGGCCATCCGGCAGCGCCTTTCCGGCGACTCCACCCGCCCGCTGCTCAGCGGGCCCGGCCGGGAGGAAACCATGAGCCGCCTTTACAGCGAGCGGACGGACAGGTACCGTGCCGCGGCGGATTTCACGGTGGACGCGGACGGCGGGGTGGAAACGGTTGCGGAAAAAATCCGGGAGACAGTAAAAATCCCGCTCATTCCAAACGAATAAGCGGGACCCTGTTATTTATCCTGAAGCGTCATGTCGGCGTAGGTGCGGTAAGCGTCCTTCCCGCTGTTTTTTGCGGCGTACATGGCCGCGTCGGCCTTCGCAAACAGCTCGTTGTAGTTTTTTCCGTCGTCCGGGTAAAACGCGACCCCTATGCTGCCGGAAACCCTGAGCTCCGCGTCGTCCTGAGGATGGGCGTTGCGGAAAATGGTCTGCAGCACATCGGCTTTCCGCCTGACATCCCTGCGGGAAATATCCATCAGGAACACCACAAACTCGTCCCCGCCGATCCTGCCGATAATATCGTCCTCGCGGAATTTTTTCTTGATTTTGGAAGCAATATCGACAATTACTTCGTCCCCTACCAGGTGACCCAGATTGTCGTTTACATTCTTAAAATTATCAATATCGATGGTAAACAGGGCGTGGCGGCTCCCCGGGGAGCTTTGGCCGATCGCCTTGTCGATCAGCGCGTTGGTGGTCATCCGGTTGTAAAGGCCGGTCAGCTGGTCGTGCTCCGCCTTCTCCTTTAAGCTGATCGTTTCCCGTTTCTGCCTGTCGATATCGGAAATAAAGGCGATCATCCGAAGCGGTTCCTTCTGCTCGTCCCGGATCACCGTGCTGCGCACCCGGTACCACCGGTAATTGCCGTTGACATCCTTGAACCGGTACTCGGGGCTTCTGGGATTGCTCCCGTTTAAAAAATCGTAGATATCGTTGAGGATGCGCGACTTGTCGTCGTCGAAAATAATATCCGAATGGTAGAGCTGGTCCAGAAGGCCGTCCGCATTCACCTCAATGCCGAATTTTTCTTTGAACGGGGGCGAACAGTAAAGCTCCTGCGTCTTGAAATTATAATCGCAGATCGGGTCGGCCGCCTGTTCCATGATGATACGGTAGCGTTCCTCGCTGGCGGCAAGCTCCCGCCTGGCTTTTTTGATAATTTCAAGCTGTTCCCTTTCCCGCTTGATGGAATGCCTTCTCTTGGTAATATCCTCCAATACGCCGCAAAAATACTCAGAACCATCCCCCGCCGTCATAAGACGCAAACAGCAGATGGTCCAGATATAGTCCCCGTCTTTCCGAACCAGTTTCAGTTCCAGCTCGGCAAGGCCGCGTTTTTTTAAGCTTTCGGCAAGTCTACCCCAGTTGATCCGCTGGTCGCTGCTCAGCAGCCGGTTCGGCGCCGGCCCGTTCAGCGCGGTGATCTCCCCTTCGCTGTACCCAAACATCCTGTAAAAGGAAGCGCTTGCGTAGATAATCGTCAGGACACCATCGTTCTTACAGCAGAAAACACCGCCGCCGAGGTAATTGGCTATGTTTTCTATACCGAGCGTACTCATTGCCGTTTGGGGCATCGGCGTCACTTCTTTCTGTAAAGACACTTGCTGATTCTCAGGTTGATATACTTATTGATTATAGCAAATCAGTATAGAACAATCAAGAAATTTCGGATGGATTTTCACGTCCTTTTTTCTTTACGCCCAAATCCCCGCAATTTCATCTTGACACCGGCGGCATTCTGTATTATGATACGGAATAAGGTGAACGCAAAGGAGTTACATGATGAATTTGTCCGCATACACAACACGATTTACAGGTTTCGGTTATCCCCGCTATTTTATGGCGTGGGATTTTTGTGCGTGCAGCAAAGTCAACTGTAAGCTTTTGTGTAAAAGGATATAGCCGTATTTTATTGACTGATAACGGGCTGATATTTTTGACGGAGCTGACAGCAGCTCCGTTATTTTTTTACTCATTTTTACCGGCCCGCATCAAAGGAGGAACAGCATGATTATCGTATTAAAACCCGAATGTACCCCGCAGCAGCTTTCAGAATTCACGGATTCGCTCACCAGGGAATACAGCGTAAAGGTCAACACCTGGGTGGGAACGCAGAGCACCGTGCTCGGGCTGATCGGCGACACTTCCGCCATTGACATCGACTTCATTGCCGCGCAGGATTTCGTGGAAAGTGTAAAACGGGTACAGGAGCCGTATAAAAAAGCAAACCGCAAGTTTCATCCGGACAACACGGTGATTACCCTGCCGACCGGCCAGACCATCGGCGACGGCGGGCTCGCGCTGATTGCCGGGCCGTGCTCGGTGGAAAACGAGGCCCAGATCTGCGGCGTGGCCGAACGGGTGAAAAAGGCGGGGGCGCAGTTCCTGCGCGGCGGCGCTTTCAAGCCCAGGACCTCCCCCTACGCCTTCCAGGGACTGCGGGCCGAGGGACTGGAGCTTCTCAGGGAAGCGAAAAAGAAAACCGGCCTGCCGATCGTTACGGAGCTCATGAGCATCGGTCAGATCGACCTGTTCCTGAAGGAGAATGTGGATATCATCCAGGTCGGCGCGAGAAACATGCAGAATTTCGAGCTGCTGAAGGAGCTTGGAAAAATCAGAAGGCCCATCCTGCTCAAGCGCGGGCTTTCCAGCACGATCGAGGAGCTTCTGATGAGCGCCGAATACATTATGGCCGGCGGCAACGACAACGTGATCCTGTGCGAGCGCGGAATCCGGACCTACGAGACCTACACGCGCAACACCCTCGACATTTCCGCCATTCCGATTCTGAAAAAGCTCTCCCATCTGCCGGTGGTGGTCGACCCGAGCCACGCCTCCGGCATTGCCTGGCTGGTGGAGCCGCTGGCGCTCGCCGCGGTCGCGGCCGGGGCGGACGGACTGATTATCGAGGTCCACAACAACCCCGCCAAGGCCCTGTCCGACGGCGCGCAGTCCCTGACGCCCGACCAGTTTGACAAGGTGGCGGCGCATGTGAAGGTCGCCGCGAAAGCTTTTGGAAGAAAAGTGGATTCCCCCGCCGATTTTTGCTATAATAAAGCTTAAAAATACTGCGTACGGAGGGAAGCCTGTATGAACAAGAAAATCGTGATCGTCGGCCTGGGCCTGATCGGCGGTTCGCTTGCGAAAGCCTTTCAGAAATACAGCAAATGCACCGTCGCCGGAATCGACCGGGACCCCGAAGTTCTGAAAGCCGCGCTGGGCTGCGGCGCGATCGACAAGATCGGGGACGACGGGGATATCCGCGGCGCCGACCTGCTCTACCTTTGCCTGTACCCGCAGGCCGATATCGACTTTATCGCTTCGCACGCCCATCTGATTCCCGCGTCGTGCCTTGTCACCGACACCTGCGGCATCAAGTCGGAAATCTGCAGGCACCTTCCGCTTCTGGCGGAGAAGCACGGCTTTCCCTTCGTGGGGGGGCACCCCATGGCGGGCAAGGAACAGAGCGGCTTTGCGGCAAGCGACGCCGACCTTTTTCTGGACGCCAGCTATCTTATCGTTCCGTGCGGCGCGCCGCAGTCCGCTGTTGACATGCTCAAGGCGGTCGCCGTGGAGCTTGGCTTCGGCGGCACGGTGGTCACCACACCGGAGCACCACGACCAGATGATCGCGTTTACCAGCCAGCTTCCCCACGTGCTTGCCTGCGCCTATGTCATGAGCCCGCGGTGCCCGGAGCACAACGGCTTTTCCGCCGGAAGCTACCGGGATGTTTCCCGTGTCGCGAATATCAACGAGCAGCTTTGGGCGGAGCTTTTCATCGACAACCGGAAGGCGCTTTCCGAGGAACTGGATACGCTCATCACGAATATCACCGATATCAAAGAGGCGGTCGCAAAAGGCGACGCCGAAGCCCTGCGCGTGCTTCTGCGCAGGGGCAGACTGATCAAGGAAAGGCTTGGTGAATAATGGAACTGACGGTTCACACGTCCGGCGCCTACCGGATCATCATTGAGCGCGGCTGTATGGACGCGGCCGGCGCACACGCCGGGGAGCTTTTCAAGGCCGGCGCCAGAACGGTCGTCATCGGCGACAGCAACGTGCTCCCGCTGTACGGAAAGCGCGTGCTGGATTCTCTGGAGGCCGCGGGCTTTTCCGCTTCCCTGTTCTCTTTTCCGGCGGGCGAGGAAAGCAAGCGCCTCTCCTCCATTGAAGCCATGTATGCCGAGTGCGCGGCCCGGGGCCTTACCCGCAGCGACTTTATCGTTGCCCTCGGCGGCGGGGTAACGGGCGATATGGCGGGGTTCGCCGCGGCGACCTTTCTGCGCGGAATCCCGTTCATCCAGATACCGACCACCCTTTTGGCGCAGATCGATTCCTCCGTCGGCGGAAAAACCGGCGTGGACCTGCCGCAGGGAAAAAATCTGGTCGGAGCGTTCCACCAGCCCAGACTGGTGCTGATTGACCCGGACACGCTCTCCACGCTTCCCCCGCGGTACTTTTCCGACGGAATGGCGGAGGCGATCAAATACGGCTGCATCAAAAGCCGGGTCCTGTTCGATATGATTGTCAGAGAAGAGATTTCTCAGAAGATAGAAGAACTGATTTTCCACTGTGTGGATATTAAGCGCGAGGTGGTCGAGCGGGACGAATTCGACACCGGCGAGCGCATGCTCCTGAACTTCGGCCACACCTTCGGCCACGCACTGGAAAAGCTGTATGACTTCAAGAAGCTTTCTCACGGAGAAGCGGTCGGGATCGGCATGGTGATGATGGCAAAATGCGGCGAAAACGCGGGGATTACAAAGGCCGGAACGACCGATGAAATCATCGCCGCCCTGAAAAAATACAGCCTGCCGGTAAAGGACGAAATGCCCGTAAACCGGATTTTGGAAGCTACCGCGCTGGATAAAAAGAGCAGCGGCGGCATGATCAGCCTGATTATGCTCAGGGAAATCGGCGAAAGCTTCGTGGACCGCGTGTCCCGCAGCCGTCTTGCCGAGCTGACCGGGGTGCTGTGATGGCAAATGTAACGATCTCCCCCTCCGTCCTGAACGGAAGCATCCTCGTGCCCCCCTCCAAAAGCGCGGCACACCGCGCGGCGATCTGCTCCTCGCTGGCGGGCGGAGCTCCTCTTTTTGAAGGGGAAGCGATCAGCAACGACATTACGGCGACCTGCCGCGCTATGCGGGCGATCTGCGGCGGCGGGGACCCCGTGCGGATCGACTGCGGGGAATCCGGGTCCACCCTGCGCTTTCTGATTCCCGTCGCGGCGGCGCTGGGGCTGAACGCGGAATTTACCGGCAGCGGGCGCCTGCCGGAGCGGCCCATCGGCGTATATCTGGACTGCCTGCCGCAGCACGGCGTTTCGTGCGGGACGCAGGGCGGGCTTCCGCTTTCCGTCAGCGGGCGGATGACCCCGGGCCGGTTCGTGCTGCCGGGAAACGTCAGCTCCCAGTTCATTACGGGCCTTCTGCTCGCGCTTCCGCTTCTGGACGGCGACAGCGAGCTGATACTCTCCTCTCCGCTGGAAAGCGCGGGATACGTGGATATGACGGTCGAAATCATGCGCGAATACGGCGTAACGGCACAGCCCGCCGAAAACGGCTGGAACATTGCGGGACGCCAGAAATACCGCCCGTGCGAATACCGGGTGGAGCGGGACTGGTCGCAGGCGGCGTTCTTTCTCGCCGCGGGCGCTTTGGGCGGCACCCTCCGTCTGGAGGGCCTGAACCGGGATTCCTGTCAGGGCGACCGCGCAGCGGAGCGGCTTTTCCGGGAATTCGGCGCAAAGGCGGAATGGCACGGTTCCGTTTTGTCCGTCTCGCCAAACGAGCTGAAAGGCATGGAAATCGACGCGTCCCAGATTCCCGACCTTGTGCCGGTTCTGGCGGCGACCGCCGCGCTCTGCCGCGGACGCACGCGGATTTACAACGCTCAGCGGCTGAGAATCAAGGAAAGCGACCGCCTTTTCGCCATGGCCGACGGGCTGACCAAGCTGGGCGGAAGGGTTGTCGAAACGGACGACGGGCTGATCATCGACGGCGTCCCGACGCTGCACGGCGGCAAAGCGGAGGGTTTTAACGACCACCGCATTGTGATGGCCCTTTCCGTTGCCGCGCTGAAAGCCGACGGCAGCGTCACGGTCACCGACGCGCAGAGCGTTCAGAAGAGCTATCCGGCCTTTTTTGAAGATTACAATCGGTTGGGAGGAAAAGCGAATGTCTTCCACATGGGGTGAAACGGTAAAAATATCCATCTTCGGCGAAAGCCACGGAAAAGCGATCGGGGTGGTGCTGGACGGCCTGCCCGCCGGGGAAAGAATCGACCTTGACTCCGTAGCGCTGCAGATGAGCCGCCGCGCACCGGGCAGGGATTCGACGAGCACGCCGCGAAAGGAAAGCGACCTGCCGCAGATCGTCAGCGGGATGCTCAACGACACAACAACCGGCGCGCCGCTGTGCGCGCTGATTGAAAATACGAACACCCGGTCCGGGGACTACGACAACCTGAAGCTTGTCCCCCGTCCGGGACACGCGGACTTCCCCGCGCACCTGCGTTACGGCGGATACAACGACGTTCGCGGCGGCGGGCATTTTTCCGGTCGGCTGACGGCCCCCCTCGTCTTTGCGGGCGCGGTGTGCCGCCAGATTTTGCAGCGCCGGGGCATTCTGATCGGCGCGCATGTTTTCTCGGTAAAGGATGTGACGGACGACCCGTTCGACCCCGTGCATGTTTCTGAAGATTTACTGGCTTCCTTATCCTCGGCTTATTTTCCCGTTATCAATGAAAATGTAAAACAGAAGATGGGGAATACCATTGAGGCCGCCCGGCTTGCGCAAAACAGCGTGGGCGGCGTGGTCGAATGCGCGGTGACCGGCCTTTCGGCGGGCGTCGGCGGCCCCCTGTTCGGGGGAATCGAGCCGGTGTTTTCCTCTATCCTGTTCGGCATTCCGGCGGTCAAGGGCGTGGAGTTCGGCGCGGGCTTCGGCGCTTCGGCGCTTTTCGGCAGCGAAAACAACGACCCCTATTTCTGCGACGGCGGCACGGTGAAAACAAAAACCAACCACGCGGGCGGAATCCTGGGCGGGATTTCCACCGGGATGCCGGTCCTTTTCCGCGCGGCGTTCAAGCCGACGCCCTCGATTTCGCTGGAACAGGACAGCGTGGACCTGACCGCAAAAGAGAACACAAAGCTCAGCGTACACGGGCGGCACGACCCCTGCATTGTCCCGCGCGCGGTCCCCGTGGTGGAAGCCGCGGCGGCAGTCGCGCTGATGAACCTGATCAATCTGCATACCGGAGGAATGAAAGCATGACCCTTGAAGAAATCAGACAGGAAATAGACCGGATCGATAAGGAGCTTCTTCCGCTGTTCGTCCGTCGCATGGATTGCGCGAAGCAGGTAGCCGCCGTCAAACAGGAGCAGAAGCTTCCGGTGTTCAACGGCGGGCGCGAGCAGGAAATTCTGGACCGCATCGTTCGTCAGGCCGGGGAATACGGCGGCGAAGCGCGGCTCCTTTATTCCGGCATGATGGATATGAGCCGGGCGCTGCAGTACAACCTGCTCGGCGGGGGCGGAGAACTGCGGGAAACCATCCGCAAAGCCGGCGCAGCGCCGGAAAAGGCGGAAAAGATCGCCTGCCTTGGGGAAAACGGTTCCTTTTCCCATGAGGCGCTCAGCCTGCTGTACCCCAAAGCGGCTCCCCAGTTTTATCAGGGCTTCGGCGGGATTTTCTCGGCCGTTGCCAACGGGCAGGCGGACCTGGGAATCCTCCCGGTGGAGAACTCCTCCGCCGGTTCGGTCAGCGAGGTTTACGACCTCATTCTGAAATACCGGTTCTATATTGTCAACGCGGCGACTCTGCACGTTCACCACTGTCTGGCGGCGGCCAAAAAAGTGGACGTCCGCACCATCGGCACGGTGTACTCCCACCCGCAAGCGCTGTCCCAGTGCTCGGAGTATATCACCAGAAACAATCTGCGCCCCCTGCCGTGCTCCAACACGGCCTCGGCCGCGCAGATGGTCGCGCAGCGGCAGGAGGCCGGGATCGCCGCCATCTGCTCCGAGCACGCGGCGAACGAATACAAGCTGCACATTCTGGAAAGGGATATCCAGAACAGCTCCAACAACTGTACGCGGTTTATCGTCATCAGCCGCAGCCTGTTTATCCCGGACCGCGCCCGGAAAATCAGCCTGTGCTTTTCGCTTCTCCACAAAACCGGCACGCTTTACAGCGTGCTCGCGCGCTTTGCGGCGCTCGGGCTGAACCTGACGAAAATAGAGAGCCGCCCGATTCAGGATAAAAATTTTGAATACGATTTTTATCTTGATTTTACCGGCAATGTACGGGAGGACGCGACGCTGAACCTGATCTGTTCGCTTTACGACGAACTTCCCCGTTTCTCCTTTTTGGGGAACTACACGGAAAACGAATAACTTTACCGATAGAAGGAACCCGCCGGGCTTTTCAGTCCGGCGGGTTCTCTTTTCTGTTCCTCGTGCGCCTGACGCGCGGCTCGCGCTTGCAGTACGGCGGATGTTTTTTATGGCTTTGATGATGCTCGAGACACTCGGCGCATTTTCCATGGCGCTCACAGTTGATTCTAGGACAGCTGCAGGTGTCCGTCCCGTTTTCCAGTAGCATATTTTCTCCTCCGCCGCTTTCTCACAGACGCTCATCCTCTGGATTCGCAACATACAGAGCGATATCCTGAACCCTGCAATCCAGAATGCGGCACAAATCATTGATTGTAACGGTCGAAAGCGGCTGATTGCGGCGCAGACGCGTCAGCGTACTGCTGCTGATATGATGACTTTTGATCAGGGCATAAGTAGTAACGCCCCGCTTTTTCAGCGTTTCCCAAAATGGAGTATACAAAATCATTCCGGCAATCTCCGTTTGGCCGCAAGGGCGACCCAGCCCTTTTCGGTTCTGCGGCTGACGATTGTAAACTTTTTCTCCACCTCGTCCAGAACGTCCCGCTCGCGGGTGTCGATAATCCCGCTCATCAGATAAACCGTATCCGGATACAGAAACCGCTCGATATCCTTTGTCAGCAGAATGATTACATCCGCGACGATATTCGCGACCACGATGTTGTATTTTCCGCTGACCTTGTCGGTCAGGTCACCACAGATGCCGGTAAATCGGTCGGCCACCTGATTGATTTCGGCGTTCTGTTCGGCGGTCTTGACCGCGAGCGCGTCGATGTCCACGCCGACGGCCTTTTGCGCGCCCAGAAGCAGAGCCGCGACGGAGAGGATGCCGCTTCCGCAGCCGACGTCCAGCACCTCGCAGCCGGGCGTGACGGTTTCCTCCAGCAGCTCCATGCACAGGCGCGTCGTTTCGTGGGTGCCGGTGCCGAATGCCAGCCCCGGTTCCAGGTGGAGCACCTTACGGTCTCCGGCATCATATTCCTCTTCCCAGGTGGGACGGATCAAAAGCTTTTTGCCTACCGGAATCGGCTTGAAATATTTTTTCCAGTTGTTGATCCAGTCCTCTTCCACACAGTTCGCCGTGGTGATCGTATGCCGGATGCCCTCCGCGTTGTAACGCTCGCTTAAAAAGGCGATGGCCTCCGCGGGGTTTTCCTCCGGGCTGATATAGACGTGCACCTTTGCCTTTGAGCGGTCCTTTTTCAGCAGGTCCTCGTCGATCAGGTCGATGTGCGCGATTTCCTCCACCTCTTCGCACAGGTGCGAATAATCCTCAATATAAATTCCGTACGGCACCACCATCTGGGCAATGTCCCCGGCTCTGTCGATCTCCTTTGCGTCCACCTCTGCCGTTACTTCCGTCCAGTCCATTTTATCCTCCTGAAGCCTTATTCTGCAGCAAGCCGGGGAAGCAAAGCTTTCCCGGCTGTTTCCTTTTCATTATAACCCAGAATTCTGAAAATTTATAGACTTATTTTGCAGGGCGCGCGAATACATTTGATTAATGAAATTTATTAAAGGTGTTAATCGAATGAAAAAGCGCGTCTTTTACCTGAACGCGGTCATCCTGACCGCCAGCAGCGTCCTTCTGCGGCTGAGCAACATCTGGTTCCGGGTGTTCATCTGCTCAAAAATCGGCGCGTCCGGCATGGGCCTGTATCAGCTGATTCTGTCGGTCTTTATTCTGGGCATCACCCTGAGCACCTCGGGTGTGGGCCTTGCCGTCACGCGCCTTGTGGCGGAAGGGCGCGGCACCAGGGACAGTATCCGGCGCTGTGTCTGCTACGCGCTTGTTTTGAGCCTGGCGGCAGCGGGGGCGCTGTTTACCTGCGCGGATTTTATTTCCGTACATTTTATCGGCGACCCCGTCGCCGCAGCGCCGCTGCGGATTCTGGCGCCAAGCCTTCCCTTTATCGCCATATGCGCCTGCCTGAAAGGTTATTTCCTTGCCATCCGCAACACGATCGTTCCCGCGTGCGGCGAGTGGCTGGAGCAGTTTGTCACCATCGGCGCTTCCATTTTCCTGTTCACCCGGCTCGCCGCGCCGCTGGAGGCGCTGATGCTCGGCTCTACCATAGGAGAAGTCTTTTCCTGCGCGTATATCGTCGTGCTGTATCTGATCTTCGCCGGCCGGCGCGGCCTTTCCAAAGCGAAAAGCAGTGGCGTTTTCCAAAGCGTCGTTCATATTGCGGCCCCGGTCCTGTTCGGTTCCTTTTTCCGCGGGCTGCTGAGCAGCACCGAAAACATCCTCATTCCCCGCGGGCTGAGAAAATACGGCGCCGGGGACAGCGGCGCGCTGGCTCAGTACGGGACCATGCAGGGCATGGTGATGCCGATTCTGTATTTCCCCTCCGCCTTTCTCGCCGCCCTGTCCATGCTGCTGATTCCCGAAATGGCGGAGGCCAACGCGGGCGGAAAACGGGCGACGATTCAGAGGTCGGTTGAAAAGGCGATGCGCTTTACACTCACCTTTTCCTTTCTGATGACCTCGGTCCTCATCGTATTTGCGGACAGTATCGGAATGGCGTTTTATAAAAGCACACAGGTGGGAAATATTCTGCGCATTATGGCGCCGATTCTTCCGCTGATGTACCTTGACAGCGTGGTGGACGGGATGCTCAAGGGCCTTGACCAGCAGCTGTATTCCCTCAAATACAATTTCAGCGACTCGGTGATGCGCGTCCTCCTGATCGCGGGGCTGGTGCCGATCTTCGGCATCCGGGCCTATATCGCCATCCTTTTTATGAGCGAGATTTACAACGCTTCCCTGAGCATCAACCGGCTGCTGAAGGTAACCGCCATAGAGGTGGATGTGGTAAGCTGGATTCTCACTCCGGCGGTTCTGGCCGCCCTATTGTATTATTTGCTGCTTTTGCTTCAAAAAGCCCTTTGTTTTGCAGTTTGACAAATGGACGGTAAACAGTTAAACTTATACCTATTATCTATAGCAATTTCATTTCAGTTTTCGAGACAAAATACGTTCCTCCCCCACTTTCGGAGGGGGAGGAACGCAGCCTTGTTGCAGAATCAACTGGAAATGCTATATGCTGCAAAATGAGGGAGAAAAATGGATAATCTCTGGATCTTGTTTCTCGTTTTTACCGTATACAGTTTTCTCGGCTGGCTGACCGAAAGTATTTTCTGTTCCGTCCCCGCCGGTAAATTCATCAACCGCGGATTCCTGAACGGACCGTTCTGCCCGATTTACGGCATAGGCGGTGTGGTCGTCGTGTCCGCCCTGACGCCCTTTAAGGAAAATCTTGTCGTTCTTTATCTGGCAGGGGTCATCATAACGACCCTGCTGGAATATGGGACTGGCTTCGCGCTTGAAAAAGTATTCCGTACAAAATACTGGGACTACTCCACCCATCGATATAATTTTCAGGGCAGGATCTGCCTTGAAAATTCGCTGCTGTTCGGCGTGATGTGTGTGGTCGGCATCCTTTTCATCCACCCGACGCTTCTGGACCTGCTGGAATCCATTCCCGAAACGGTTCTGCCCTGGGTGGCCGGTATTTTCGTGCTGTACTTTGTCTGTGACGCCACTTTGTCCGTCTACACCACCTTCAAGCTGAATGGAAAGCTGGACGAAATGCAGCAGGTGCTGGATGAAATCAGAGAAAGGGCCGCTGCCTTTAAAGCGGATAAAATTGAAACCATGCAGTCCGCGCTGGCGTGCCTGATCGATGAGGAAACAAAGGCGGCTTATCAGAAAGCCCTGAGCGAGCTTTACGAAAAGAAGGATAACATTGAAGCGGATGTCAAGTGCCTTCAATGCCGCATTATCAGCGCGTTCCCAACCATGAAATCCATGCGTTCCAATGAATCCCTGCAGAGAATGAGAGAAATCATCCGGGAAAAGACGAAGAATATCCGCCGCGGATAAATCAGTCAAAAAGGCCACCGACGTATCGGCGGCCTTTTTCTTTCACTTTATGAGTTTCTTTTTACAAAATGTTTTACTGCAAAGACCAGCGCGATGACCGACCACATCACCGTACAGGCCAGAGTAAGCGGCCCCCCGCTCCCGCTAGCTCCGGTGGAAAACTGATAGGAGGACCTTACAAGCCCGTATCCCGCAACAATCACCGCAGCGGCGGCGGCCACAATGATCACCGCGGCCGTTTTGGCGGTAACCCGCCGGGGCGTTTCCTTCGGGCCTACCAGCGCGTCGCCCCAGATGCAGCGGCAGATAAAATACGTGCACCCGGCCAGCAACAGAATAAAGGTGTTCATCGGGGGCTCCATCCACACAAAGCCCAGTCCGCCGATAAACGTATCTATAAGGATTAAAAACGATAACAGAACAAAGGACTGGTAACCGTACCGGTAGCGTCTGCTTTGCTGCAATTCGTCAAATTCAATTTTTTTCATGATCGTCATCCTCCCAAAATAGCTGATCCAATGTTTTCCCCAAAACCCTGCATATGGCAATGCACAGGTTTACCGACGGATTATAATCCCCGTTTTCGATGGCATTTAAGGTCTGCCGTGTGACCCCGACCGCCTCTGCGACTTCCTTCTGCGACATATCCAGCGCGGCCCTTGCGGATTTCAGGCGAAGATTTTTGCCCAACCGAAATTCCTCCTTTGCACTTCCGATACACGCAGTATATCATATAATATACATAATGTCAAATATATATTACATTACATCTAAAATGAATGACTCTATCGAGATCTGTGCTTCATCGGCGCACCGGCGTTTCGCTGTCGTAAGCTGCCAAGTCAGGATACAAAAAGGGGCCTGCTGAAAAGCAGGTCCCTAAGTGATTGATTCGTCACGCGACGTTTTTTCGGCCCCTCTTTGGGGGAACAGACAGGCAAAGCCCTCTGAAGATGACTCCCTCCGACGCGCCGGGCGCGCCACCTCCCTCACGGAGGGAGGCAGGGTTGGCCCTTTAGGCTCCCTCTCTGAGGGAGCTGGCAGGCGCAGCCTGACTGAGGGAGTTCCTTCCGAGAATTCTTCCGCCGTCCTCATTGGCAGGAGTCTCAAAGGATTTTTACTTCACCGCAATGACTTCCACTTCCACCAGCACATTCTTGGGAAGCTGCTTCACGGCGACGCAGGAGCGCGCGGGTTTGCCTGTAAAGTATTTTTCATAGACAGCGTTGAAGGCGGCGAAATCAGCCATATCCGCCAAAAAGCAGGTGGTTTTTACCGCGTTTGTAAAATCGGCGCCCGCCGCCTTTAACACCGCGGCGATATTATGCATGACCTGTTCGGACTGCACGGTGATGTCGCCCTCGGCGATTTCCCCGGTCGCGGGAATGATCGGAATCTGCCCGCTGAGGTATACGGTATTACCCGCCTCAATTGCCTGGGAATACGGGCCGATAGCGGCCGGTGCGTCTTTTGTTGAAATAACCTGACTCATGTTAACTTCCTCCATTTACATATTTCTGATGTGATATCCCGCATCGACAATCGCCCTGCGGATCTGCTCCAGATGCTCACGGTTTCTGGTCTCCATGCGGATGTGCAGGTAGCAGTCGTTGATGCCAGTATTTTCCCCGCCGCGGTCGTGGTGGACACTGACCACATTGGCGCCCAGATCGGCAATAATCGCGGAAACATCCTTCAGCTGGCCCGGCTTATCGACCATGGCGATCACAAGGTCGCCCGAGCGCCCGGCTTTCAGCAGGCCGCGGCTGATGACGCGGGACAGGATGGTTACGTCGATATTGCCTCCCGACAATAAGCATACCACTTTTTTACCCTTCACATCAACCTTATTAAACATGGCGGCCGCAACGGCCACCGCGCCCGCCCCCTCGGCAATCAGCTTCTGCTGTTCGATCAGCGTGAGAATCGCCGTGGCGATCTCGTCGTCCGTAACCGTGACCACCCCGTCGACATACTTGCTGCAAAGGTCAAAAGTCGTGTCCCCCGGACATTTTACCGCGATTCCGTCCGCAAAGGTAGAAACGCATTTCAGGGCCTCCACCTGTTTGTCGGCGAGCGCCTGCACCATGCTGGGCGCGCCGCTGGCCTGTACGCCGTACACCTTGCAGTTGGGGTTCAATGACTTGACGGCGTAGGCAACGCCGGAAATCAAGCCGCCGCCGCCGACCGGGACGATCACCGCGTCCACATCCGGCAGCTGATCCAGAATTTCCAGCCCGATGGTCCCCTGGCCGGCGATCACCTGCGCGTCGTCAAACGGGTGGATAAAGGTCGCGCCGCTTTCCTCCCGCAGCTCACAGGCCTTCTGATATGCGTCGTCGTAGACTCCCTTGACCAGACAGACCTCGGCCCCGTAGCTTTTGGTCGCCTCCACCTTGGAAATCGGCGCGCTGTCCGGGATGCAGATCAGCGACCGGATTCCGTTTTTCGCGGCGGCAAGCGCCACGCCCTGCGCGTGGTTACCGGCGGAGCAGGCGATCACGCCCTTTGCCTTTTCCTCCTCGGTCAGCTGAGATATTTTGTAGTATGCGCCGCGTACCTTGAACGAACCGGTTATCTGAAGATTTTCGGTCTTCAGGTAAATCTGGCTTTCCGGATTGATGAGCGGTGCGTGAATCAATGCCGTCTCGCGGATGACTCCCTTTAAAACATAGGCGGCGTGGTAAACCTGATCTAACGTCAACAAGCTGATATCCCCCAACGTATTATTATTTCATCATGGCCATTGCGCCGGTGCGCAGGATTTTCAGGACATTGTACGGATTGTACAGTTCAATAAAAGAGTTGATGGTGTTCGCGTCGCCGGTCAGCTCCATAATCATGGAATCCGGCTGCACATTTAAAATACCGGCATGGAACACATTCGCGATTTCCACCAGCCTTTCGCTGTTCTGCAGGTTCCGCTCCACCTTCAAAAGCAGATGCTCACGCACGACGGCCTCTTCCCGGTTGAGCACGGTCACTTCCTCGATGTCGACCAGCTTGCTCACCTGTTTATCCACCTGGCGGACAATGCGGTCGTCGCCCGAAACGACGATCAGGATGCGGGAGTATTCCGTGTTTTCCGTCTGAGCCGCGACAATACTTAAAATGTTGTAGCAGCGGCGGCTGAACAGCCCGGCGATACGCAGAAGAACGCCCGGATTATTTCTGGCGAGTACGGACAAAACATATTCTTTATCGTTATCATGATTCATTATAATCTGTCGCTCCTCACATTTCAAGAATCGGATTTTCCACGGAGCCGCCCGCCGGTACCATGGGCAGCACATTGACGTCCGGATTGATATGGCAGTTGATCAGGACCGGTTCCCGCAGGGCGAGCGCCTGCTTCAGCACCGGTTCGATTTCGCTTCTGCGGCTGATGGTAAACGCCTTCACGCCGAACGCCTGCGCCAGCATTTCATAATTGGTGGTCCTGTCCAGCGTCGTCTGTGAAAAGCGGCTGCCGTAGAAAAGCTTTTGCCACTGGCGCACCATACCGAGCACCTGATTGTTGAAGACCAGCTCGATTACCGGAATATTGTACTGCGCCGCGGTGGAAAGCTCGTTGCAGTTCATATGGAAGCTTCCGTCGCCCGCGATGTTGACGACGTGTTTGTCGGGGTTCGCGACCTGCGCGCCGATCGCCGCGCCCAGGCCGAAGCCCATGGTCCCCAGCCCGCCGGAGCTGACGAAGTGCCGGGGGGTGCGGAACCGGTAGAACTGCGCCGTCCACATCTGGTGCTGGCCGACCTCGGTAACAAGGATCGCTTCGGAATCCGTCAGGCGGTCAAGGGTTTCCAGAACCTCCTGCGGCAGGACCTCTTCCTCGGACGTGCTTTCCTGCACCAGCGGATACAGTGCTTTCCACTCCGCAATTTCTTCCATCCAGAGCTTGTGCTGGCGCTGGGGAAGCATCCCGTTCAGGTGCGCCAGAATTTCTCTGGCGTCGCCCTTCATCTTCAAATCCACATCGATATTTTTATTGAATTCCGCCGTATCTATCTCGATCTGGATAATCGGACAGTGCCGCGCAAACAGGTTCGCGTTGCACAGCACGCGGTCGGAAAAGCGTGTTCCCACGGCAATCAGCAGGTCGCAGTTTTTAATGGCGAGGGCCGCCGTGTTCGTCCCGTGCATGCCCAGCATCCCGATATAGCGCGGGTCTGTCTGGTCGTAGCCGCCCTGACACATCAGTGAAGAGGAAACGGGCGCGTCGAGAAGCTCCGCAAATTTTTTCAGCTCGCCGTAGGCTTCCGCTGCAATGACCCCGCCGCCCGTATAGATAAACGGCTTTTCGCTCGTGCGGAGCATTTCCAAAGCCTGCTCGAAGCGTTCCGCCCAGGGAAAGTCTCCCCTTGGCGCCGGAAGCGGGGGCTGCGGCGTATATTCATATTTCTGCGCCGTTACGTCCTTTGGAATATCCACAAGCACCGGCCCTTTCCGGCCCGTACCGGCAATCAAAAACGCCTTGCGGATCGTATCGGCCAGATCCTCGATATTTTTCACCAGATAATTATGTTTGGTGACCGGCATGGTGATACCGGTGATATCCACTTCCTGAAAGCTGTCCAGCCCCAGAAGGTCGCAGCTTACGTTGCCGGTAATCGCGACCATCGGGACCGAATCCATATAAGCGGTGGCGATCCCGGTGACAAGATTGGTCGCGCCCGGGCCGGACGTTGCGATGCAGACCCCTGTTTTCCCGGTCGACCGTGCGTAACCGTCCGCCGCGTGGGCCGCGCCCTGCTCGTGGGCGGTGCGGATATGGCTGATCTTATTCCTGTACTCGTAAAGCGCGTCGTAAATATTCAGCACCGCCCCGCCCGGATAGCCGAAAACCGTATCCACGCCCTGCTCCAGCAGACATTCCATAATGATCTGCGCCCCTGTTAACTGCATTCGTATTCCTCCTTAAAGACATATCTTCCTCAGATAAAATAAAAAAGCCTTCGCCTCTTCATAGAGGCGAAGACTTCACTTCGCGGTACCACTCTAAATTCGCCGGAGAACCGGCATCTCAGCATGCATCAAACAATGCACTCCCCTGTAACGGTGGGACACCGGGCGTACTTACTTAGCGACTGTTCAGCTGCCTGCTCCGGGGTGATATCCTGCATTCACCGCACCGTCTTTCACCTGCCGACGGCTCTCTGTGAGCGGAAAGGATGCATTCTGTCCCCATCTGCGCATTTTTGTTATTAGTTTATAGCATATTATATTCCGACCTGCTTGTCAAGTGTTTTATCAAGCCTTGTCCGTAAAAGAAACAATCCTGCCTGCTTCGGGTAAAATCATTTGACCGCACCGGCCTAACGCACGGCGGAATCTTTCCGGCCCGGTACAATGACCGGATCGACCTTTTGATCGGTGTGATAAGGCATGATGTCGGGACTTACGGGCTGATTGGTAAAGTACGGCATGACGGACGGTTCCAGACTTCCCGCGGAAGCTGCACCGCTTTTCGTTACGCCTGGCACCGCAGCCGCAGAAACCGACCCGCAAATCGTCAGCATCACCGCCCACAGCATCAGAATACCCGCTGCCTTTTTCATACGCTCATCCCTTCCAAAAGTATGTGCCGCCATCCCGGTTGCAGAAAAATCGGCCTTATTTGAGCCAATACTCGCTTCCGTCGCTTTTTCTGTCCATATATCCCAGATCAATCAGACTGCGGCGCAGGGTGGAATAATCTTCCGGATAAATCCCCTTTAGAATTCCGTTGACATCCATTTCCGTATAGTGTTTCCCCTTTTCAAACTGGCCCGCTATTTTTTTAAAAATAACCGTTTTTTTCTTCGCTTTGGAAGAAATCACCTTTAGTTTTAAGGGTTCTAACGAGCTGAAAACATTATTTAATATTTTTTCTTCCTCTTCCGGCGTGACATCAATCGTTTCCATATTGATCCTCCTGTTATATTTCCTATTATCAATTTTACCCTGCATTTTAAAAATGTCAAGCGGATATGATGTGATTTCTGAATGATGGCAATTCCATTTCAGTTTGCGAGACAAAACACGTTCCTCCCCCGCCTTCGGCGGGGGAGGAACGTAACCTTGTTGCAGAATCAACTCCGGAAGTGCTGTAGATACATCGCTGTCCTGGCCGGGCTCCGGAGTGAATAAACAGGGAAAAAAACGATCATAATAAAAAAAAGGAGTGAAAAAGATGTTAGATAAAATCGCATTGCTTTTGGTTATCATCGGCGGTCTGAACTGGGGTTCCATCGGTATTTTCCAGTTCGACTTTGTTTCATGGATCGGCGGCGGTCAGTCCGGAATGTTCAGCCGGATCATCTATGTACTGGTTGCAATCGCTGCAATCTGGTGTATTTCACTGCTGTTCAGAGACGACGAGGCCGTCCGAGAAACCACATAATGGAGGCCCTCCCGAAAAAATGGGAGGGCTCATTTTTTTGCTATCTGTTGTTGTCCGGAATGTTGTCCTCAGGTGTGTCTTTGATATAATCTTTTCCTTCTCCAGCCGATGATCCGCTGGTTTTCCATTCGTCGGACGATGTTTTATCATTTTTGGGGGAATCAGTGCTGTTAACATCCGACTGTGTATTTTTCTTATCCTGACCGAGACAATTTGCATCGGTCAAAAAGTTGCAGCTTTTTTCATCGTTCTGTGTATCACCGTTCAGGTTTAGAAAACTGTATTTCTTACTCATGAGTTTCTCCTCTTTTCCATAGCATTGTCCTCAGGGACATTTTTACTATTCCCAAAGCGGTTGACGTTATACCGCCTTTCAGAAAAGCCGTTCATGCAAAAGCCGGAAAAACGCGCCGGAAAACAACAAGCACACCGTTTCATGTCATACGAAACGATGTGCCTGTTGCTATGGTGTGTGTCGAAACATGGAATAAGTAAAGGAGTAATCAAAAATTAATTTCAGAGCTTTTTCTCTGAAGCGACATCCTGTACGGACTCGGCGATCTCCTCCAGGCTCTGATTGGCGCTGGAGCCGACCGCGGCTACTACCGCACCCTCTACCAGGGGGCAGTCGAGCATCCGTATTTTTCGTTCGGGCATATTTTCAATCACCATCTCCGCCGTCATGACCGCGCTGCCCATATCCATCAGGATCACCGCGCCGTCATCGGTATACACGGAGTCTATGGCTGTACTGATTTTTTCAAAGCTGGTGCCAAAGGTACCGTCGTCAAGGCCCCCGGCCGGAACAACCGGCGCGTCGGCCGCCATCATCTTTGCCAGCTCGGCAACGCCTTCGGCAAGCTTCTGGCTGTGGGATACAATGATAATTCCTACCATATTTAACCTTTCCTGTCTAAAACAGCTTTATAACATTCTGTTGATTACTTTCAGCATTAAGCAGGAAGAGGTTGCTCCCGGGTCCTGGTGCCCAAGGCTTCTTTCCCCAAGGTAGCTGGCCCTTCCCTTTGTTGCAATAATGGTTTTGGTATATTCAACGCCCTTTTCCGCGGCTTCCACCCCTCGGGTGAGCGCAGCCTTAAAGTCGTTATTTTCCGCATAGCTTTTTTTAATGGCATTCAGCGCGGGAATCAGGGCGTCCAGCATGGTCTTTTCGCCTTCGTGCGCCTTTCCCCTCATTTCGATTCCGCCGATGGCGGCTTCCAGCGCGGCAATAAAGTCGTTGCCGTCTATTTCGGTTTTCGCGCCGACGGCGACGCCGGCCCTCATAAACGCGGTTCCGTAAAGCGGGCCCGAAGCGCCCCCCACGGTGGAAACCAGCGACATGCCGACCGTTTTCAGAATAGACCCGATATCCTTCCCGGAGAGATCGGCCAGCTTCTTTTCTACTTCTTTGAATCCTCTGGCCATATTGATTCCATGGTCACCGTCACCAATGACATTGTCCAGTTCCGTTAAAAAATCTTTTTCCATCTGAATTTGCTCGCCGATCTGTTTCAGTATTTCTATTACTTTACTGCTGTCCGTCATAATGATTTCCCTCTCTCAAAAGATATATCCATATCATTCAATAATAAATGATTTATATGCAACCAGATGAAAATTATGCGGCGGAACGGTGCGCCCCGCCGCACACAGCAAACCTTATTGTTTGAATGCAGGGGTATCGGCCTTTGCATCGAGAAGCTCCTTGAGCTCTTCGTCAAGGCGGAGCAGGGAAATGGAGAAGCCCGCCATTTCAATGGAGGTCATGTAATTGCCGACAAACGTCCTGTAAATTTTGATTCCCTTTTCCGTCAGGTAATCATGGACCTTATTGTTGGCAATGAAGAGCTCCATCAGAGGCGTCGCGCCGGAACCGTTGATCATAACCGCAACTTCCTTGCCGCTGTAATCAATGTCCGCTACGATTTTATCCAGAAGCATGGTGACGATTTCATCCGCGCTCCTGATTTTCTCCCTGTGGGTACCCGGCTCGCCGTGGATGCCGATTCCGATTTCCATTTCGTCCTCGCCGAGCTCAAAACCGGGCTTGCCGGCCGCGGGAACGGTACAGGGCGTAAGGGCCATGCCCATCGTCCTGACATTGTCGACGACCTTCTGCGCTACGCGGTGGACCTCGTCCAGGTCCGCCCCGGTTTCGGCCTTCGCGCCCGCAATCTTATGGACAAACACGGTTCCGGCAACGCCGCGGCGCCCGGTCGTGTAAAGGCTGTCCTTGACCGCCACGTCGTCGTTGGTCACCACGTGTTTTACGCTGACCCCGTCCGCTTCGGCCATTTCCGCCGCCATTTCAAAGTTCATGACGTCGCCCGTGTAGTTTTTCACTACCATCAGCACGCCCTTATCCGTGGCGATGGCTTTGATGCCCTCATAAATCTGATCAGGAGTGGGAGAAGTGAACACGGCCCCCGCTACGGCGCAGTCAAGCATTCCCTCGCCGACATAACCGCCGTGCGCAGGCTCATGGCCGCTGCCGCCGCCGCTGATGAGCGCCACCTTGCCTTCTTTTTTGTGAGCCCTGACGACTACGTTGCCGCAGTCCAGTTTTCTGACGTGATCCGGATACGCTTTTACCATGCCGACGATCATTTCCTGTTCCACATTGTCCACGCTGTTTATTAACTTCTTCACAAAAAACGCCTCCTGTCATTTATTTTAATTTATCATTACGGTAACGCTCTGATCTTATTCCAGTTCTTTCGTCGCGATAATATTGACCGGCGTACCGCACACATTTTTAATAAGGACTTCCCCGATATGGATCGGACGCATGACCGTGTGGCGGGAAATCTCTTTCAGGCAATCGAAAATTTTACTTTTTTCGATTGGCTTGGAGGTTTTCACGGAAAGCGGCTGAGTGGTTCCGTACACCCTCATCAAAGCGGTCACCATTCTGGTCGGAAGCGTCAGCTCCTCCTGTGCATATTTTTTACCGATATTGCAGGTATAGCCCTCGATGGATAAGATCTGATCGCCGTCCACCTCCGCGGTGATCCGGCAGCCCATCGGGCAGCCGATGCAGGTAATTTCTTTTATCATGACTGCTGCGCCTCCACTCTTACAGTGATTTTGTCAGCATTGGCATTTTTCTGCAGATATTCCGGAGTGAATTTCAGCGTCACCATTTCGCCGGGAGTCAAAATCCGGCTCTTTTTCTCGGCTGCCTGAACGTCTCCGACATCTATACAAACCTTTGCATCCTTGTAAACGCCCCTCGGACGGAACATAATGGTGATCGGCTCATCCAGCTTCTTTGAGATATGCTGGGGGACCGCGCCGGACACGCCGAAACCGTTGACCACTTCCAGCGTCTCTTCCTCCTTCGCAAGCTGGCCCTGTACATATTTGTAGGCGTTGGCGCCGGCTTTGGCGGATTCCTCGGATACGAAGTCGACCAGGTCATGCACATGCAGTACGTTCCCGCAGGAGAAGATTCCATCCACGGAGGTCTGGAGATTCTCGTTTACCTCCGCGCCGTTTGTCGCCGGAGAAATCTTTACGCCGGCCATGGTGGACAGCTCGTTTTCAGGAATCAGGCCGACGGAGAGCAGCAGGGTATCGCACTCGTAATACTCTTCCGTTCCGGGAATGGGCTTGAGCGTTTTGGGGTCGACCTCTGCAACCGTTACGCCTTCCAGGCGTTCCCTGCCGGCAATATCGGTTACCGTATGGCTGAGCAGAAGCGGAATATCGTAATCGTCAAGGCACTGTACAATATTTCTCTTCAGTCCGGCGGAGAAGGGCATCAGCTCCACGCACGCCAGAACCTTTGCGCCCAGGAAAGTCATTCTGCGCGCCATAATCAGCCCGATATCTCCGGAACCGAGAATGAGGACGCGCCTGCCGGGCATCAGGCCCTTCAGATTTGTAAATTTCTGCGCGGTTCCCGCCGTGTAAATACCGGAGCATCTCCAGCCCGGTGTGGCGAGGGACCCTCTGGGGCGCTCGCGGCAGCCCATGGCAAGGATGACGGATTTTGCTTTGAAATGCTCCAGCCCCGCGCCCCTGCTGACCGCGGTCACCACCTTGTCCGGGGTGATGTCGATGACCATGGTGTCGCACTGGGAGGGGATGCCGTACTCCAGCACCTTGTCGATATATCTCTGCGCGTATTCCGGGCCGGTGAGCTCTTCCTTAAAGGTGTGGAGCCCGAAGCCGTTGTGGATGCACTGCTTCAGAATACCGCCGAGGTTCTCTTCTCTTTCGAGAATCAGAATGTCCCTCGCACCCGCTTCGTAGGCGGAAACCGCGGCCGCCAGACCGGCAGGTCCGCCGCCGATGATCAAAATGTCTACATTACGCATCTTCATGATCCCCTTTCTCAAAAAGGTAACTGTCCAGATATTTGGAGTTTCCTCCGAACTTTGTCACTTCCAGCGGGGATATATGAAGCTCTTCACACAATATTTCCAGAGTCCTTGGGGTACAGAAGCCCGCCTGGCACCGGCCCATTCCGGCTCTTGTCCTTCTCTTGATGCCGTCGACCGATCTCGCCCCGACCGGCCTGCGGATTGCTTCCCTGATTTCAGCTTCCGTTACGGTTTCACATCTGCAGACGACCTTTGCGTAATCCGGGTTGACGGAGATCGCCATTGCCCGCTCTTCGTCCGTCATCTCCCTGAACTTCGGTATCCCTTTTCTGATCGGATTGAAATCATCCTTTTTCTTCGCTCCGAGCTTGTCGGTGATCATATCCGCCAGATACACGGCAATCGCCGGGGACGAGGTCAGTCCCGGGGATTCCACGCCCGCCGCGTTGAAGAACATCGGCGCGTCCGGCGCTTCGCCGAGGACGAATTCATTTCTGTCGCAGTGCGCGCGCAGTCCGGAGAACGTTGTGATATAATTTCTGGCGGGAATGTGCTCCCAGGTAAGGGCAGCGAATTTCAGAACCTTCTCAAGTCCCTCAGGTGTGGTCCTTGTGTCCGTCTTATCGTCGATATCCTCTGCGGTCGGCCCGATCAGGATGGTTCCGTCCACGGTGGGGGTCACCAGGATTCCCTTGCCCATTTTGGTCGGCAGCTGGAAAATCGACGCGTGGAAGGCATCGCTGAATTTCTTATCGACGATGTAATACTCGCCTCTGCGGGGGACAATGGTGATTTTATCCTCGGAAACCATATTGTTGATTACGTCGGAATAAAGTCCTGCACAGTTCACGACTGCTTTCGCTGTAAAGGTACCAGCCTTGCTTATAACTTTCCATCCGTCTTTTTCTTTTTCAATCGCAGTAACTTCTGCTTCACGGTAGAAATTAACACCGTTCATCGCAGCGTTTTCGGCAAAGGCCTCGGTCAGTTCATAGGGGCAGACGATTCCGCCGTTGGTGACCAGAAGTGCCTCGCACGCCGTGCTGCCAATGTTCGGTTCTCTTTTTCTAAGTTCATCTTGTCCAATAATGCTGAGTCCGGGAACTCCGTTTTCCGTTCCCTGCCTTTTTAAAGCTTCCAGGCTTTCATGATCTTCCGGGCTGAAAGAAACAACCAGGGAGGTATTCCATTTATGCGGAACATCCAGCTCTTCGCAGATCTGATCGTACATTTTGTTGCCGAGCACGTTGAACTTCGCTTTTTGGGTACCGGGATGCGCATCATAGCCGCCGTGAATAATCGCGGTATTTGCTTTACTTTGGCCGTTGCTGATATCATCGGTCTTTTCCAGCAAGGCAATGTTCAGGCTGTATCTTGACAATTCTCTGGCCACCGCGCAACCCACGACACCTCCGCCGATGATGATTACATCTACCATTTTGTGAACACCACTCTTTAATTTATTTGGAATTTTTTAAAATAATGCAGGGGCAAATTTTATTCGCCCCTGCAAATATTTTATCAATTCATCGCTAGGTACTTACAAGGCATATTAATTCTTTAATATAACCTGATACAACCATGAATTACCACGGAATTGCCTGGAATACAAATGCAGCGACAAGAGCGCCGATGATGGGCCCAATAATCGGAACGACAAGGCCGTAGCTCCAGTTGGAATCGCCTTTGCCCTTAATGGGGAGGATGGCGTGGGCGATACGGGGTCCGAGGTCACGGGCAGGGTTCAAAGCGTAACCGGTCAGCCCGCCTAAGGACATGCCGATGGATGTGATAATTCCGAATACATACAGGTTGGAAACGCCCACTGTGCCGGCACCGGCTACGTTGCCGAAGCCGAGGAGTGTAAAGACCAGCACGAAGGTAGCAACTGCTTCGCAGAAAATGTTACGGGGAATATTGCGGATGGACGGACCTGTTGCGAAAACGCCCAGTTTGGTTCCGGCATCTTCTGTTGCGTCGAAATGATCCTTGAACATCAGATAGACAACGACAGCACCGACAAAAGCGCCCGCTATCTGAGCAATAATATAACCGGGAACCATAGCCCAGCTGAACTTACCAATCGCCGCAAGAGAAATAGTCAGTGCCGGGTTGAAGCTCGCGCCGGAAGCAGCACCGAAAATGCACGCAGGAATCATAACAGCAAGGCCCCATGCAATACCGGTCTGGACACTGCCGCCGCCCTTTTGTCCGGATTTATTCAAGCTTACGTTGCAGACGACACCGTCGCCCAGGATGATCAGCATCATTGTTCCCAAAAACTCCGCAAGATATGGTAACATTAACAATACACCTCAATCTTTTTTAAATACCGGCCCCTTTCGATAGGAGGTTTCCCCTGCCGAGGGGCCGGCCTGAATTTTAATCGTTTACTCGCTAACCGTAATGCAAAACAGAAAAATCAGTCTTCCTTGGCCCAGCCAAAGGAGCACTTAACAGCCTTGCTCCAGCCTTTGATGATTTCTTCACGATGAGCGGCCTCCATGGCAGGCTCAAAGATCTTGGAAATCTGCCAGTTCTTAATAACGTCTTCCTTGTTTGCCCAGTAGCCAACCGCAAGACCGGCCAGATAAGCGGCGCCCATTGCCGTTGTCTCAATGCACACCGGTCTGTGTACGGGTGCGTTGATCACGTCGGCCTGGAACTGCATCAGGAAGTTGTTGGCGCACGCGCCGCCGTCGACTTTCAGGGCGTTCAGCGTAATACCGGAATCTTCCTGCATCGCTTTCAGCACGTCATAAGTCTGATAGGCAAGGGACTCGAGCGTAGCTCTGACAAAATGATACTTGTTGACGCCTCTGGTAATACCGACGACGGTGCCTCTCGCGTACTGATCCCAGTGCGGAGCACCAAGGCCCGTAAACGCGGGAACGACGTAGCAGCCGTTTGTATCGCTGACCTTTGTCGCCAGATACTCGGAATCGGGCGATGTGTCAACCAGACGCATCTCGTCGCGCAGCCACTGAATCGCGGCGCCGGCTACGAAGATGGAACCTTCGAGCGCATAATTTACTTTCCCGTCAAGGCCCCATGCAATGGTGGTGACCAGGCCGTTCTTTGAATAAACCGGCTTTTCGCCTGTGTTCATCAGCATAAAGCAGCCTGTGCCGTATGTATTCTTCGCTTCGCCCGGAGTGTAGCAGGTCTGGCCGAACAAGGCTGCCTGCTGGTCGCCCGCGGCGCCGGCAATCGGAATCGCCCCGCCGAAGAAGGACGGATCGGATTCGCCGTATACACAGCTGGACGGTTTTGCAGTCGGGAGCATGCTCTCAGGAATATTGAGCTCATCAAGAATCTCTTTGTCCCATTTGAGTTCCGTAATGTTGAACAGCATGGTTCTGGAAGCATTGGAATAATCCGTTACGTGAACCTTGCCCTTTGTCAGGTTCCAGATCAGCCATGTTTCAATCGTACCGAACAGTAAATCGCCGGCTTCTGCTCTTTGCCTTACGCCCGGAACGTTGTCAAGAATCCATTTTACTTTTGTGCCCGAGAAGTAAGCATCGATCATTAAACCTGTCTTTTTCCTATAGATTTCTGTTAAACCCTTCGCTTTTAAGGTGTCGCAGTACTGTGATGTACGTCTGCACTGCCAAACGATGGCGTGGTAAACAGGTTCGCCTGTTTTTTTATCCCACACAACGGTTGTTTCACGCTGATTGGTGATACCGATTGCCGCTATATCCGCCGCAACCGCACCGATCTTCAGCATTGCTTCCTGAGCAACACCGATCTGGGTGGACCAAATTTCCATTGCATCATGCTCAACCCAGCCCGGCTTCGGAAAATACTGTGTGAACTCTTTCTGTGCCACGCTGCACATTTCACCCTTCTCATTGAAAAGAATACAGCGGGAACTCGTTGTGCCGGCATCCAGCGCCATGACATACTTGGCCATAAAAAAACCTCCCCTAAAATGTTTTTCCGATACAATAAATTGTATCTTTGTTTGCCCTAAGGCACCTTCCCATAACTTTGGTTTTCCGGCTTTCGCCGTATCACCATCTATGCCCATATCATAACACCGAAAAGGAATTTTGTATTTAGACAATTCGCGTTTTTTGTTTAGATTTGATAATTATCATATGATTCAATTATTTTTTTTGGTTATTCTTGTGTATGGTGCTACTTGCATTATTTAATTTTTCTATAAAGGATTCATGCTATTTAGCAAAAATGGATACACTATATTTCCGTATAACAAAAAAATCCCCGTACTGGTTGTACGGGAATCAAAGTCATATCGCAATTTTCTTTTGTTTTTCCGTGCCGTGGTAAATCATCCGGAGCAGAGCCTTGATTTTTTTAATGACAAAATCCTCGTCCTCCTGCATTCCCCGGCTGACCCACTGGATACCGTAATTTACAAACGCGGTGGTAAAAAAATCGACCAGAAAATCCGCATCCTCCTTGCTTATGTATTTGCAGTTTTCAAGATCGATCCCCAGCTTTTCCACCCAGGAGTGCACGACGGGCTGTAAAAACCCTTCCATATACTCTTTTTTGATGGAGCGGATGGTATTTCTGCAGAACGCGCGGTTGGCTTTGCAGTACCTCATGGCCTGTACGACCGCCGTTTCCCACTGCCCGTCCGGTACTTCCCCCATCTGGCTGACGATATCGTTCCGGTAAATCCAGCTCAACAGCTCGTACATATCTTTGAAGTGGTAATAAAACGTCTGCCGGTTCAAGCCGCAGTTACTGGTTACATTCTGGACGGTTATTTTGTTGAATGGGGTCCGGCTCATCAGGTCCTTCAAAGAATTTGCAAGCTGCTGCTTGGTCTGCGATGCATATTCCATGTTTTTTCCTCCATTTTAACATTCATCCACTTTAGCAAAAATAGATAAAACAAACACTCACCCATAATGTATATTATACTATATAATGCAATTATGATTCAAGAGTAATTTTGGCATGGAAGAAAACGGACCCGGCTGCCCAGGTTTATTTCCGCACAGGACGGCGCTGGCCTGTCCTTTCCGTCAGAACGGAAACAATCAGACAGGCGATCCCCAGTCCCAGCAGAATATCTCCCGCGCTGATAAAGCTGCCGATATACGGTGCCGGCACGGGGATCACGTCGCCCAGAAAATAGAGCCTCGCTCCGCCGGTGGCGACGAAATAGTTGGCTTTTTTCGCGTAGACGGCCTCCGGGGTCATACCGGGGAACATTGCAAGCGCCGCAGGAGACACCGGCATGCGAAAATTGTTGCACACAATGACAAGCAGGTTACAGAGCGTACCGGCTCCGGCAAGGATCACCGCGGTCAGCCGGCGCCGATTCAAAATCAGAAAGGCGATAATGCACAGATAGCTGATCCCCGTAAAAAGCCACGGAGCCTTCGCGGCAAAATCAGGGAACCGGGAAAACGGAAGCTCCGCCAGCAGACCGGCCACAGGAAGCCACAGGCCGCGGACGGAGGAAAGATTGCCGTACTGGTTTTTTACGCCTCTTATATGGTTGACGGCTGTCGCAATCAGAAAGCCCGCCAGCACAAAAACAAATAATACCATTCTTTCTCTCCGGTCCTATGAAATGACACCCTGCTCACGCAGGGCCTCCAGAAAAGCGCAAACCACCTTGGGGTGGAACTGTTTTCCGCTCTCCTCTTTTAAAATTTCCACTACCCGCTCCACCGGCATGCTGGCGCAGTAGGGGCGGTCGCTGGTCATAGCGTCGTAAGCATCCGCCACGCCGATCACATAGACCGCGGTTGAGATCTCCCCGCCTTTCGTATGGTCCGGGTAGCCACCGCCGTCATACCGCTCGTGATGATGCAGAATCGCTTCGCGGACCGCGTCGTTCAGCTTTACATTCTTCAGAATGGACGCACTGATCACCGGATGCGTCATAATAACGGCGCGTTCCTCCGGCGTAAGCGGGCCGGGCTTATTCAGTATTTTTTCATCGATGCCGATTTTGCCCACGTCATGCAGAAGGGCGGCCACCTTGATGTCGTCGATATCGCCCGGATGATAGTGCATTTTCCGAGCGATCATTTCCGCATATTCCTCCACGCGGTGCGAGTGGCCTTCGGTATACTTGTCCTTCGCCTCCAGCGCGGCTGTCAGGGTTTTGACCATATTGTAATAGTTCGCCTTCGCGTCAAGATAAAGGACAAAGCTGTAGCGTGCAAGAAGCAGGGGCAGCATAATAAAAAGGACCAGATATACCCCGTTCTCCATTACAAGAATTTTGGCAATAAAATATGCGATGGGTGCGGACGCAGCTATGTTGGGCATAAATTCCCACAGATTTTTTAAAAGTGCAGGAAAAAATGCTCCCTGGCCATTTAACGTAAAAAGGAGCATCAGAATACTGCAGTTCAACAAAATGAAAGAAAAAGATGCTACAACCAAGGGCAGCAAAATTTGAGGTAGCGAAAAGTCTCCGACTACGCCCCCCGATTTTTGGTACAGCAGGCTGGCAATGAAAGCGGAAGTTGTAATATTTCCCGCATTGAACGCTGTTTTAATCGGCTCCCTATTGAAAATATGGGTAAATGTTCTTTCTCCCGTATTTGTTGGTATGATGATGAAAGGGGTACTGATTGTAACCATCGCAGCGGAAAAAATCGGTCCATAACAAAAAATCGAGGCCAGATTACAGACAAATGACATATCGATGGAATAATCATCACGGATATAGATGGGAAGACAACGACAGATAATATATAAAAAAGTGAGAACTCCAAACTGCGCCAACGCCTGTTTGGAATCGGATTGAGCCAGAATCTGCCTGAAATATAAATAAACACAGTATGAGCCAAGAGAGAGACCAATTACTGAAACTATGTAAGCATAAATTTTTGAAGAGCGGCTCATATGTACCTCCTTCTTTATAAAAAAATCAGGTTTGCAAAACTATGTATTAACAGTTATTGCCAAGAAAAGCTTGCACCAGCAGTTGCGATTACAGACAATACAGACAGTAATGCAAACAGAACTTTTTTCATTGAATATAGCCCTCCGTAAAACAATCTCTGTTCTCCGCTAAATAAACAGGCTATATCCGCTACGCTAATGGATCTGGCTGCAAACCTGATTTTTTCCGAATGAAATGCGCTAGATGCTGGAAATTCTGCGGTTCAGCGCGTCAAGCGTGGCTTTTACGACCGCATAACCGGCATCGTCGCCGACAAAGGAACTGCCCAGATAGCGCTCCACGCTGTTTCTGAATTTGACCGCAATACAAACGGCAACCGCTTTCCCTTCGGTAAGGTCGAACAGCTTTACATCTATGGGGGAAAGCGACATATCCGGCTCTATAAAGTTAGTAACCGCATTCAGAGTCGCCTGGCAGATCATTTTATTGACGTCCACACTGTCATTTAAGGCGGAGGCTTCCCCGCTGAAGGTGGACTCTCCGTCGCAAAGGGAAACGGCTGCCGTAGAACGGTTCTTGCTCTTTGCAATGCTGATCTCTTCGAAAACGAGCCTGTCCTTTATTTTCCGGCTGTTTTCCGACGGAATCTGAGCGATACTGATCAGCTTATGGTCAATCGTCGTATTGAACTGTACCAGGATGGCGGACTGAATGTCACGCGCGATCTGTTTTGGCGAGCGGCTCATATCGGAAAGCACATGGATTTCAGTGATCGCATCGCCGGACTGGACAATACTGGATTTTATTACGCCCGGCAGCTTGTCTATCAGATCGGAATATTCTTTTATGATTGTGCTTTGACTGTTCTCCATTTGAGAACCCTCCGTTTTTTAAACTGTATGTGCAGAAATATCTGACCATCTGCGCCATGGGATTGAATGAAAGCGTTTTCTACATATTCATTCAAATTATATTAAATTGCATCCTGTTTATCAATGCCTTTTGGAAATATTTTGAAAAATCGTCTGCTAAAATTTATAAAAAAATACATCCCGCGGCAGAATCCGCGGGATGTACGGCAATCTATGGCTGCGATTTATTTCGGAACATGAAAAGCAGCCGCTCATCAGGTTTTTTTAATAAATTCCGTCCGGCAAACAGGACAGGTTATGCTGATTTTTCCCTTTCCTTTCGGAACGCGCAGGGTATTAGAGCAATGGGGACATTTGTAGTACCGATGGGTCTTTCTGTCCTTCATTCTGTAAGAGGTGTTATGCATCCAGCTCCGCAGCCGGTAAAACGTGCGGCGAAGGCGTCCCTGAACGGGGCTCCACCATTTCAGAAAGCGGGCGTTTTCCTGATACCTCCTGCTGATATTTTTTGAAAACATCCTGTAAAAGCAAAGCACAAGGGGAACATAGGCCAACAGCAGCAAAACCGGCAGCCTGAAAAGCTGCGCGATCAGGGACAGCAGCACATAGAACACCGCCAGCGCAACGGAAAACTGATCGGTGCCGTATCTTCCCATCATCATTCTTCTGAACCAATCCATCGGGCAATACTCTCTCCTTCATTGTACGGTCGGCGGGATTTCCCAGCGTACCTCAATAATATGATTATAGCGCACTGAGGTGAAAAATATCTAAATAAACCGTAAACTTTTTAAGCAAAGCGTACCTCGGGCATAACGGCCAGCTCCGAAACCGTCGTGCTGTGCAGGTCGGCCAGACGTCCATCAGCCAGACGGGCCCTTCCGTCCACGCCGACAAACAGGTCTGTTCCGCACAGGATGTTGTTTCCTATATACCGTTCATCCCGATCCAGATCAAAAACGAACAGAGGCCCGCCCTTTTTCCCGCGTTTGGAACAGACGTACTCGTAAATCCTGTCCTCCAGTTCCCCATCGCCGCGCCCGGCGTTGACATAACAGCCGAAAATACAGCCGCAGTCAATCATCCGCTGCCGGAACTCCTCGGAGGTCAGCCGCTGCGCATTCTCACCGGTATAGCCGACGTGGAAGCCGTAGAAGCATTTCCCCGCGTGCAGCTGCCGCAGCGCGCAGTTTGCTTCATCCTCGCCGCAGCCTGCGGACATATCGACGGACAGAATCAGGTTCGGCGTTTTCATCAGCTGTTCCTGATTCCGGTCAAAAATAAAGTTGGGCGTCACCGCCGCAAAAAAGCAGCATTCCTCATGATTTTGGCAAAGCTCCAGAATCTGCCCCAGCCGTTCGGCGGAATCCTCAATCTGAAAAACATAGGTATAGATACCGAGGGAAACGGCGTCCGAAACGATTTCCTCCAACCGGTGCGGCCCCAGCGAATCCGCACGGTCCGGACCGCATGCAAACCGCAGCAGCCACGGGAGTTTTCGTTTTACGGCGGCTTCCTTTGTCCGAAGGAGCTCCGCCCCGTAATTCAGACAGCTGTACCCGAAATTCAGGCTGACGGTTTTGACCGTCTCCACGTCAACATTCCGGATCATATTTAAAATCAGCTCATAGTAAGGATTTTCGGGATTTTTTAAAACCTCATGAGCAATTTCGAAAAAATGCTTTTGAGCCGCCGTTTTTGAAAAATTGTCGCCCATATCCGCCAGATTGCGGATACTGCGCCGTGGGTCGTCCCGGATATCCCGGATTGCCTTTTCTATGACCGCGCCCACGGCGGTACGCATCATCTTATGTCTGTATTCCATTTTTTACGCTCCGTTTGCAAACCGATATTTTTACGGCATCCCCCGGCTAAGGATAAAAGTTTCGCGCTCGAAAGAAAATGCCGGTAGTACCACTATAGAATGGATCCCCGCGGAATAAAATAGACAGTTTCCGGTTTTGTCCTGTTTTTCGACAAACAGGAGGATATGTCTAAAAAAGGAGGCGCTCGGTAAGTCTCCCGCACCAGAGTGGATTTCCCATACGGAAAGCCGCGAACACGAACGGTATTCGCGGCTTTTTCCTGAAAAGCGCATATCCTTTATTGCGGTATCCCTACAGGGTGAGCAAGGCTGTCTTTCCTCCGATAAACCGAAGCAGGTCCTGCGGCGCGACTTCTACCTGCGCGCCGATTTTTCCTGCGCTGACGATGATGGCCGGCAGCTGTTCGCAGCTGCTGTCAATCACCGTTTGGAACTGCTTTTTCATCCCGACAGGCGAACAGCCGCCGCGGATGTACCCGGTCACCTTGTTGATTTCGTCCACATGGATCATTTCCACCGATTTCTCACCCACGCTTTTGGCGGCCGCTTTCAGATTCAGCTCCTGCGCGACAGGAATGACAAACACGAAATATTCCCGGCTGGCCCCGCGGGTGACCAGGGTTTTAAAGACCTGTTCCACGTCCTGTCCCAGCTTGTGCGCCACGGAAACGCCGTCGATCTTTCCGTCCTCATGGTCGTAAAAATAGTGGTTGTACGAGATTTTTGCCTGATCCAGAATCCGCATTACATTCGTTTTGTTGTTGTCCTTTGCCATTCTCAATCTGCCTTTCGCCGCCGTAACGGAATTACTGCTCTATTTTCCATTTGATTCCCTGCGGAGTGTCCTCCAGAACCACATGGCGGGCCTTCAGCTCGTCGCGGATTTTGTCCGCGGTCGCCCAGTCCTTGTTCTTTCGGGCCTCTGTGCGCTCCGCAATCAGCTTTTCGATTTCCTCATCGAGCGCGGATTCCTTTTTGACATAGAGCAGACCGAGCACGTCGGCAAGCTCCTGGAACAGGTTCAGCGCAAAACGGCACAGCTCCTTTGACGGCGCGGTGGAAACGTTCAGGCTGGAATTGATGTCGCGCGCCAGATCGAACAAAGCGGAAATCGCGTCGGCGGTGTTGAGGTCGTCCTCCATCGCTTCGATAAAGTGGTCCTCATATTCGCTCAGCCTGCGGCGGATGTCGTGCTCGCCCCTCTTTTCACCGGAGGGCGCGTGCTCCATCAGGAATTCCAGGTTGTCGCGGCAGTTGTAAAGCCGTTCCAGCGCCGCCTGACACTGTTCGATGACCTCCGTGCTGTAGTTGACGGGCGTGCGGTAATGCGAGGCGACCATCAGGTAGCGGATCGGCTCATAGCCGTACCGTTCGGCAACGTCGCGCACCGTAAAGAAATTGTCGAGGCTCTTGCTCATTTTGCGGTTGTCCACATTGATGTAGCCGTTGTGCATCCAGTAATTGGCGAACGGCACGTTGTTGCAGCATTCGCTCTGCGCAATCTCGTTCTCATGGTGAGGGAAGATCAAATCCTGACCGCCGCAGTGGATATCGATGGTTTTACCCAGATAGCGGCGCGCCATGGCGGAGCACTCGATGTGCCAGCCCGGCCTGCCCTCTCCCCAGGGAGAAAGCCAACTGGGTTCGCCCGATTTGGCGCCCTTCCAGAGGGCAAAGTCCATGGCATCCTCTTTGATTTCCCCGGTGGCGATACGCGCTCCGGCCTGCAAATCCTCCAGCGGCTGGTGGGAAAGCTTGCCGTAGCCCGCGTCCTTTTTGGTGCGGAAATACACGTCGCCGTTTTCAGCGGGATAAGCGTAGCCCTTCTCAACCAGATCGGAAATAATGCTGATAATCTCGTCGATGTTCTGGGTCGCGAGCGGATGGATGGTCGCGGGGCGGACGTTCAGCCCCTTCGCGTCGGTCTTGTATTCCTGGATATACCGTTCGGAGACCGTCAGGTAATCCGTGCCCTCATCGTTTGCCTTATTGATGATTTTGTCATCGATGTCGGTGAAGTTCTGGACGAAAATCACCTTCATGCCGCGGTACTCGAAATAACGGCGCAGCACGTCAAACACACAAATCGGCCGCGCGTTGCCGATATGGATGTAGTTGTACACCGTGGGGCCGCACGCGTAAATTTTGACTTCCCCCACAGTGAGCGGAACGAACTCTTCCTTCCGGCGCGTTAACGTGTTATAAATTTTCATCTTCTTTTTCCTCTCTTTTTCCGAGCGCTTCTTCAAGCAGATTTTGTATGTTCTTCAATCTTATTTCCATCTGGCAAAGCTCCTGAGCAACCGGGTCCGCAACGTGGATCTGGTCCAGATTGCACGGTCTGACGCCGTTCAGACGGACAATCCGCGCCGGTACGCCCACCGCCGTGGCGTTGTCCGGCACCTCGTCCAGCACCACCGCGCCCGCCGCCACACGGGCGTTGTTCCCTACGCGGAACGGGCCGAGCACCTTCGCGCCGGAACCGACCATCACGTTGTCGCCGAGGGTGGGATGGCGCTTGCCGTGGTCCTTGCCGGTGCCGCCGAGCGTCACGCCCTGGTACAGCGTGCAGTTGTCGCCGATGACGGTGGTTTCGCCGATCACCACGCCCATGCCGTGGTCGATGAACAGCCCTTTTCCGATCTGCGCGCCGGGGTGGATCTCGATCCCGGTTTTATGCCGCGCCCGCTGCGATAAATACCGCGCGATGAATTTCATGTTACGCTGGTAAAACCAGTGCGCCCTGCGGTAGGCACGGACCGCCTTGAAGCCGGAATAGAGGAAATACACCTCCAGCCGCGACCTTGCCGCCGGGTCGCGGTCCATCACCGAATCAAGTTCTTCTTTCAGATTGTTAAACATACCTGCCTCCAATAAAAAAGCCGCCCACGCCCCCCGAAAGGGACGGAGGCGGTCATTATACCGCGGTTCCACTCCGTTTTATCACTATATCAGCGGTTAACGGTGCCGGCCGTGCGGAGATACTGATCTTCCCCCCGCCTGCTCACGGATGCAATTCGCCGCCTGCCCTGCAAAAAGCGCTTCCAGCCCCGGCGCTTTCTCTCTGATGCCCGCACTGCGGTTACTTCTTCCGCTCAACGCATTTCAATCGTACTGATAATATAGCACGATTTTCAAAGAATGTGACAATAGTATATACCAAAATATTAGTGAAGTAAACCCCCGTCAAGGCCATGCTTTATCATATCCCTTTTCGGTGGGTTTATTTTGTCGTATTGATGACCCCGATATTCTGCACAATATAAATCACGCCGGAAAGCAGCGCGAAGAAGGTCGCAATCAGGATCAGGGCGTAGCCCACACCGTCAAAAACCGCCGCGCCCGGCACCCCACCGAAGGTAAAGGCGGGAATCCATCCCATGGAAACCAGTTCCTCTGCATACTGGAAAACCAGAATGGCGACGACCGCGATGATCTGGCTGACCGTCTTTGTCTTGCCCCAGTTATTGGCGGCGATCACAACGCCGCTGTCCACCGCGACCAGCCGGATGGAGGTCACCATAAATTCCCGCGCGATGATCAGGATCACGCACCAGGAGGCGGCCAGCCTGAGGTCGACAAAACAGACGAGCGCCGACACCACAAGGATTTTATCGGCGAGCGGGTCCAGGAATTTCCCGAAATTCGTAATCTGGTTGTTTTTGCGGGCCAGCTTTCCGTCGTAGTGGTCGGTCAGCGCCGCGCCGGAAAACAGGATCGCCGCCCAAAGATAATGGTGCGGAATCTGGGGAATCAAAAGCACCGCTACAAAAAAAGGAACCAGAACAATGCGCAGAACGGTCAGTTTATTCGGCAGGTTCATTTCCTTTCCTCCTTAAGTATGATTTCTCCGGTCAGGTCACAGTCGATACATTCGGTTATTTCCACATCCGCAAAGCTTCCGGCTTTCGGTCTTCTTCCCTTTGCGGTGAAGAATATTTTCCCGTCTATATCGGGAGAATCGGCGTACGAGCGGCCGAACCAGCACCCGGCGTAGCGATCGAACCCTTCCACCAGCACGTGGTAAGTCTTTCCGACCTGCTTTTCGCCCCACTCCTGCATGATGTTCATCTGGTCTTCCATAATCCGTTCCATCCGGCGGCTTTTCACGTCCTCGTCGATCTGGCCGGACATTTCCGCCGCGGCGGTGCCCTCCTCCTGCGAATAAGTGAAACAGCCCAGGCGTTCAAACCGGATTTCGCGGACGAATTCCGCAAGCTCGGTAAAGTCCTCCTCGGTCTCGCCGGGAAAACCCGTAATCAGCGTGGTGCGCAGCACCAGGCCGGGAATTTTCTCCCGCATTCTGCGGATCAGGGCGGTCAGCTCCGCGCGGCTTCCCGTGCGGCGCATCGCCTTTAAAAGCCTTTCGCTGCAGTGCTGGAGCGGCAGATCCATATATTTTACGATCTTCTCCTCCTGCGCAAAGACGGTAAGAAGCTCGTCGGTAATATAATCGGGATAACAGTACAGCACGCGAACCCAGGAAAGGCCGTCGATTTTACACAGCTCCCGCAGCAGCTTCGGCAGCCGGAGCTCCCCGTAAAGGTCCCAGCCGTAACGGGTGGTGTCCTGTGCGATCAGGATCAGTTCCTTCGCGCCGCCGTGGACAAGATCCTTCGCCTCGCTTACAATATCCTCCTGTGTCCGGGAGCGGTAGGGCCCGCGGATGAACGGAATCGCGCAGTAGGCGCAGCGGTTGTCGCACCCTTCCGCGATTTTCAGATAAGCGAAATATCCCGGCGTGGACAGCCGACGTTCGCCGCTGAGCGGCAAAAGCGTCTTTTCGGGAAAGCTTTCCACCTTTACGCCGCCGAGGGCTTTTTCAATCACCGCGGCAATGTCGCTGTCCGCGCCGATACCGGCAACGGCGTCCACCTCCGGCAGCTCTTTGAGGATTTCCTCCCGGTAGCGCTCGGCCATACAGCCGGTAACGACGATCGCCCTGATTTTTCCCTCCGCCTTCAGCCTGGCAAGCTCCAGAATCTCTTCGATGGATTCTTTTTTCGCCGCGTCGATAAACCCGCAGGTATTGACGATCGCGGCGTCCGCAAGAGCGGCGTCGTCGCGGATTTCGTAGCCCGCTTTCTGCAGGGTGGCCATCATCATTTCTCCGTCCACCTGATTTTTGGCGCAGCCAAGGCTCACCAGTCCTACACTATATGCCATCTATTCGTCCTCATTTTCAAATTGATTGATCGCGGTGCGGATATCGTCCCAGCCGTAGCCAAGTCTCTGCAGCGCGGCAATGCTCCTGCGGCGCCCCTTTTCGTCACCCAGAAGCCGCCCGTACTTTTTATCGATCAGTTCCCGGATTTTCTCCACGGGGTCGGGGGCTTTTTCGTCCAGAATCTGCTGTACAAGCTCTTCCTCAATCCCTTTTTGCAGCAGCTCCCGCCGCACGCGCGAAGCGGAATAGCCTTTGCGGCGAAAGAGGTCGGCCGCCAGGTCCCGCGCGTATTCCCCATCGTTGACAAGGCCCAGCTCCGCCATATGCCGGGCCGCCGCCTCGGCGGCTTCCCGGGTGGTGACCCGGCTGATCTTATCGGCAAGCTCCTTCTGCGAATGGCTCCGGTGTTCCAGCAGATAAAGCGCCTTTTCCCCGGCGCGCCGGTCGTCGCTTTCCAGAATCAGCTCGTGCAGCCGGTCGTCGTCGATTTCGCGGCCGGGCCGAAGCCCCGATCTCAGAAGCGTTTCCGTGTCAATATTCGCAGCGAATTCTCCGTCCAGAAACAGCGCGGAAAGCCCCTTCCTGCGCGGTTCCACCGCCGTAATCAGCATCAGTCGTCCGCGGAGATGTCAATGTTCGCGGAGCGGCCCCGGCTGCTCGTTTTCGCGGGCGCGGGGGGCGCGACCTCCACCGGTTTGACGGCGGGTGCCGGGGGAGCAGTCTTCGTGTAAAGCTTCCCCACGTTTTCCCTGACAAGGGCCTCCACTTCATTTGCAATATCGGCGTTTTCCGCCAAAAATACTTTCGAGTTGTCGCGGCCCTGTCCCAGCCGTGTTTCCTTGTAGGAGAACCACGCGCCGCTCTTCTGGATGACGTCCAGCTTGACCGCAAGGTCCAGCAGCTCGCCTTCGCGGGAAATTCCCCTGCCGTACATCACGTCGAACTCCGCCTCGCGGAAAGGCGGTGCGATTTTATTTTTTACGACCTTCGCGCGGGTGCGGGAACCGATCATTTCGGTGCCGTTTTTCAGCGTTTCGATCTTGCGGATATCAATTCTTACGGAAGCATAGAATTTCAGCGCGCGGCCGCCGGGGGTCACTTCCGGGCTGCCGTACATCACGCCGACCTTTTCACGCAGCTGATTGATAAAAATAGCGACGCAGCTCGATTTGGAAATCGCGCCCGCCAGCTTGCGCAGCGCCTGGCTCATCAGACGGGCTTGCAGGCCGACGTGGCTGTCGCCCATTTCGCCCTCGATTTCGGCGCGCGGCACCAGAGCCGCAACGGAGTCGACGACGATCACGTCGATCGCGCCGGAGCGCACAAGCGCTTCCGTAATTTCAAGCGCCTGTTCGCCGGTGTCCGGCTGCGAAACCAGCAGGGAATCCACGTCGACGCCCAAAGCGCGGGCGTACACGGGGTCCAGCGCGTGTTCCACGTCGATAAACGCCGCGTTGCCGCCGTTTTTCTGCCCCTGTGCGATACAGTGGAGAGCGAGCGTGGTTTTACCGGAGCTTTCCGGCCCGTAAATCTCGGCGATACGGCCGCGCGGAAGGCCGCCGATCCCCAGCGCAAGGTCCAGCGACAGGGAGCCGGTCGGGATGGCTTCCACATGCATGGCCTCATTCTGACCCAGACGCATGACCGCGCCCTTTCCGAACTGCTTTTCAATCTGTGCCAGTGCCGTTTCAAGCGCCGCGTTTTTATCTGTTGTCGCCATTTTTCCCTCCGGTTTATGACAGGCCGCGGCTGTGCGGATTTCCCCGCAGCGCGGCCTCAAATTTTTTATCATCTAAAAAATTATATCGTATTTCCTGCCGAAAATCAAGACAAGGAAAGAAAAATTCGAACAAATGTTTAATTGTTTTTCCGGATACCCGCAACGACCCGGTCAAAGCCGTTAAAGTCTTTGACTACCCGGATTTCAGACAGCCCGGCGTTTTGAAAAAGGCGGACCACCGGTTCCGCCTGCCCCTCGCCGATCTCTACCGCCGCCGCGCCGCCGGGCTTCAGCTTCGGCAGCCAGAGCGAGGCGATCGCACGGTAAAACAAAAGGCCGTCCTCTCCCCCCAAAAGCGCCGTGCGCGGTTCCCGCCGCACCTCGGTCTGGAGCGTCCGCAGCTCGTCGGCGGTCACATAGGGAGGGTTGGAGACGATGCAGTCAAAGGAAGCGAACCGCGCCGCGCTTTCGGGATCTAAAACGTCCGTTTGTACGGACTTCACCCGACGGAACCCCGTATTTTGGATATTGAGGTCAAGATAGGAAAGCGCCTCGCCGTAAAGCTCCGCCGCGAGTACGGACGCGCCCGGAAAGAGGGAAGCAAGCCCCAGCGCCACCGCGCCGCTTCCGGAGCAGAGGTCGAGGACTTCGGGGTTTTCCTGGCCGTGGAGCAGCTCCGCCGCCGTCTGGACCAGAAGCTCAGTTTCCTCCCGAGGAATCAGCACGCCCTCGCCGACCGCAAGCGTAAGCCCCAGAAAGGGCCAACTGCCCAGAATATACTGCAGCGGCCTGCCGCCCGCGCGTTCGCGCGAAAGGCGGAGATATTCCTCCGCCTTCTGTTCCTCCGCCGGTTCGGCGGCATGGACGATTCTCTTCTGGCGGTCAAGGCCGAATACTTTCTCAAACAGGCAGGCAGCGTCGAACGCGGGGCTTTCAATCCCCGCGCCGGCCAGTATGTTTTTTCCTATCCGGTATGTTTCGCCCAATGTCAAGCTGTCCGCACCCGCTTTTTCCTTTATTCGCCGATCTTGATTTTGTCCTCGCCGTTTTCCGGAATGACCTGTTTCATGGCTTCGATCGCCACCTCGATCATGCTGTCGTCCGGCTCCTTGGTGGTAATCCGCTGCACCCACAGCCCCGGGGCGGCAATGACGCGCGTGAAGGCGTTGTCGTGACGGCCGCACAGGCGGATAAATTCATAGCCGACACCGACGATGAGCGGGACGCACAGAAGCTTGACCACCGTCCTGACAAACGGGTTGCCGAACGGAATGAAAAATCCCACGATAATGCTCAGGAGCAGCATAATGACCAGAAAGCTTGTCCCACAGCGCGGGTGGAACCGGCTGTGCTTACGTACGTTTTCGACGGTGAGCTCCTCGTCGTTCTCATAGCAGAAGATGGTTTTATGCTCCGCGCCGTGGTACTGGAAAAGCCGGTGGATTTCCGGCATGCGGGAGCAGAAATAAATGTACCCGATAAAAATCGCAATGCGCATGACGCCCTCGGCAAGGGAGCGCCACGGCGCTATGGCCGGGCCCGCCGCGTAGTCGCGGATCAGATTAAAAAGGATCGTCGGCAGAAAGAAGAACAGGCCCACCGCCAGCAGAAGGCCCAGCACGGTGCTCGCCACCATAATCGCGTTCATCATTTTATCGCCGAAGGTCTTTTCGACCCATTTGTCAAATTTGGACGGTTCCTCGTCCTCTTCCAGACCCGCCTTGTCCACGGAATAGGAAAGCGCCTTGTACCCCACGGAAAGCGAATCGATAAAGCCCGCGATTCCGCGCAGCAGCGGCAGGCGCAGGATGGAATATTTATCCCGCATCAGGCTGGCGCTCATTTCCTGCGTGGAGATGGAACCGTCGCTCATGCGCACGGAGGCCACCGTTTTTTTCGGACCGCGCATCATGATTCCCTCCACCAGCGCCTGTCCTCCGATGGACGTGATGCATTTCGTCTTTTCTCTAGCCATTATTTTCTGAATTCCTTTCTTCGTTCATTGTCTCGTCGGTCTGCGGCTGGGTTTCCAGCTGTTTTAAGGTCGGTATAAAGATGGTGACGGCGGTCCCCACGTTTTCATGACTCTCGATCTCCAGGCTGCCGGAGTGGAGCTTCATGATTTCGTCGGCAAGCGCAAGGCCGATTCCGGAACCGCGGATGGTCTGATTCGCCTTGTAGAATTTCTTTTTCACCTTTGGAAGATGCTCCGCCGGAATCCCGCAGCCGTTGTCGCTGATCACGACGCGGATAAACCCGCCGGACTCCGTCGCGGTCACGCTGATGGTGCCGCCCTCCTCGGTATATTTCAGGGCGTTGTCGATGATATTGACAAACACCTGCCGCAGGCGGTTGATGTCGCCCAGAACGGGCGAAAGCATGGCGGGCTCCTCGTAAAGCAGGAATTTATGTTCCATATTGGCGCGTTCGCTGAACATATAGACCGCTTCGCCCAGCTCGGCGAGAATGTCGATCTTGTCCATGGTCAGCGTCATGCGCCCGCTCTGCATCCGGGAGAAGTCCAGAAGCTCCTCCACAATCCCGGACAGGCGCTCCGATTCACGGATAATGATGCCCATGCCTCGGTCCAGCGTCTCCTTGTCGTTCCCGCCGCCCTGCATGGTTTCCGCCCAGCCCTTGATGGCGGTCAGCGGGGTGCGCAGCTCGTGGGACACCGAGGAGATAAAGTCGTTCTTCATTTTTTCGGCGGCGCCCAGCTCGTCGGCCATGTCGTTGATGGTGTCGCAGAGCTGGCCGATCTCGTCGTCGTTGCTTTTTTCTATTCTGGCCTTAAAGTCACCCTGCGCAATCCGCTTGGCGGTCGCGCCGATTTCCTTGATCGGCGTAATAATCGAATTCATAAAATAATAGCTCGAAACAATCACGAACAGAATGATCAGAAGCCCCGCGAGAATCAGGGACCCCAAAATTATGGCGACCTGCTTGTCGGCCTCCTCCAGCGAAACCACATAGCGGATGGCGCCGACAAAGCCGCCCTCGTTGTTTCGCATGACGCGCGTAACGGCCATCACCTTTTCCCCGCTGGTCAGGCTGCCCGTCCAGGTGCCGTAGCCTCCCGTGCTTTCCAGCGCCAGCTTATAGTCCGGCATGGGCTGGCTTTCGTCCGGCGCAAAACCCACGGAGGTAATGATGATCTTTCCGTTGGAATTGAACACCATCAATTCCATGCTCTCTTTATTGGGGAAGTTTTCCACATAATTGCGGGCGGCGGTGCTGAATTCCTGCGGCGACTTTCTGCCGTAGTCCGCGAACACGTTGGTCAGCTCGTCGGAGCGGCTGCTCAGCGCCGTCTGGATTCCGTTGTACACATAGCCGCGAACAACATAGGAAAGGACGAGGATCAAGGTAACCAGAATGAGCAGAATGACACCCAGACTGTTTAAGAGCCAGCGCCTGGTAATGCCGTTCGTTCTCATGCCGATTTCCCCTTTCCTTAACGATCGTTAGTCTGCCCCGGGAAGGCTATGCCTCCCACTTGTACCCCAGCCCCCAGACCGTGACAATGTGCTTGGGGTTGGAGGGTTCATCCTCCACCTTCATGCGCAGGCGGCGGATGTTCACGTCCACAATCTTCTCCTCGCCGAAATACGCGTCCCCCCACACATGCTTTAAAATGTCGGAGCGGTCGAGCGCGGTGGCCGGATTGGAAAAGAAATACTCCATGATCTGAAACTCCACCTGCGTCAGCTCGATCGGCACGCCCTTCTTCATCAGGGTGCGGTTGCGCAGGTTGAGCGCGAATTCCCCGGAACGGATTTCCTCCTTGAAGTTGTTTTCGTTTCTCATCTGCTCCAGCGCGACGCGGCGGTACACCGCGTCCACCCTTGCGACAAGCTCGCTGGGGCTGAACGGTTTTGTCACATAGTCGTCGGCGCCCATCATCAGGCCGCTGACCTTATCCATTTCCTGTGTGCGCGCGGTCAGAAGGATGATGCCGATGGAGCCGCTTTTCTGCCGCAGTTCCTTACAGACGGCAAGGCCGTCCCTGTTGCCGGGCATCATGATGTCCAGCACCGCCACGTCGATATTGCCCGCTTCCCGGTCGTAAACCGCGAGCGCCTCGTCCCCGCTGGCCGCTTCAAAAGCATTGTAGCCGGCCCGTCTCAGATTGATTACTACAAATTCCCGGATTGCCTGTTCGTCTTCGGCAACAAGGATATTTTTCATACCCGTTCCTCCATTATCCTGGTTTAATCCTGGCTGATCAGTTCAAAGCTGTTTTTCACGTCGCCGATGCTGAGGGAAAGCGCGTCGGTCGGCGACGGGGAACTGGCTGCAAATACCAGATTGTCAGAGTCAAGCAGCTTGTAAAAGCCTGCCGTTCCTGTACCGCTGTCCCATTCCTTCTGGGAAAACACCTGAATTTTCAGAAGCGCCGGGCCGAGGGACCCCGAATTTTTTCCCGCCGCATTCCACCGGTAAAACGTAATCATACGCGTCACGGTATCCGTTTTGGTGGTCACTTTGCCGCGCCACATATCCGGTATCAGGAACCAGTAGCCGTCGGAATAATTCAGGACCATGCTCATCACCCGGACAAACGTGTTGGTCTGGGTGTCGTAGCGGTGCCAGTTGGTAATATAATCCGTGTCACCCGTTTTTTCGCCGCTGTGGCCCGGCATCAGATTGACGATCGGAACTTCTATGATTTTATCGCCGTTGATATCCTTTGAAACAACGGACGTATTGCGCATCGTATAATTGGCCGTCTGCGTTTTCACGTCGTAAAACGGGGATTTCAGGCGCTTTGTCTTCTGGTCCCAGTAAAGGAGCTCCGTCACGAGGGAACCCTCGTTTTTGATCCCATCCAGCACGATGCCGTTCTGGTGCTCGTTGATCAGCCCTGCCTTCACGGAAGCATATTTCGTGACGCCGCCGTCCATACGGCAGGAGCCCATTACCTCCACGGCGCCGTCCTTGACCCGGAACAGCCGGGCAAGCGCGGGCTGGTCGCCCACGCTGGTGTTGGCGGTAAAAATCTCATCCCTGCCGTCGCCGTCAAAATCCATCACCGCAAGCTCGGTGTAGGTCTGTTCCAGCTTCAGCTCGTTCATTTTCCCGTTTTTATAATAATAGACGCAGATGGTGCTGGTATTGTTCAGGCTGCTGCCCCAGCCGACGACGACCTCGCTCTTTCCGTCGCCGTCAAGGTCGCCGAAGCAGACTTTGTCCACCTGGGCGGCAGGATTGCTGAAAGAGCCCATATCCACCCATTTTCCGTCCTTTTTCATGAACATGATGTTGGTTCCGGAGGTCTCGTCTTCCTTCTGGTAAATCGCCATGGCCTCGTCGTTTTTATCCCCGCACAGGTCGTGCGTGATAATCGCGGAGCGGTAGTCCCCGCTTTTCGGATATTTCAGCGTCATCTTCCCGTCGGTTTTGCTTTCCAGCAGCGCGTGAATATCCGCTTTTTCCCCGGTCGGTTTCGGCGGGTGCATCAGCGTCTGGGCGTCAAGGCCGATAAAGGAGCAGCCCGACAGGGTCACCGCCATTACAAGCGCCATCGCAACGGCTCTCAGCTTCATTTCACCACGCCTTTCTTTTTTATATTGATTATTTATTATATCATTATATACCAAAAATGAACAGTATCAATTATGTTACGAAAAGCGCGCCGAGCAAAGCTCGGCGCGTAAATCATGCGGGACAGAATGCCGCCGCCAAATGCAAAGGACGGCTGCGCGGTTTTTCGCCGGTCCGGGAACGGCTATCTGTAGGAGTTTTTCAGTATCGCAAGGCTGTCGTCCCTGGAAAGCGGCACCGGGTCGACCTCGAAAAGGCCGCCCATGGTCTCTCTTGCGTTCGCCTCGTATTTTTCCAGATTCTCCGGCTTGATTCCGTAATCGCTCATCTTCAGGCCGTCGACGCCGCAGGCCTGCTGCAGCGCAACCAGCGCTTCGACAAAGTCCGTCGGCCTGGAAGCGTCCGTTTTTCCCAGCGCCCTGGCCATGGCGGTCATACGCTCCGCGCAGGCCGGACATCCGGCAAAATGCGTATAGTACTCCCGGCTGATCATAATCAGGCCCGCGCCGTGAGGAAGCTTCGGATGGAACGCGCTTAATGCGTGCTCCAGCGAATGCTCGGAGGTACATCCGGAGGTCGACTCCACCATACCGGACAGCGTGTTCGCGAGCGCGACGTCGTCTCTGGCCGCCGCATCGTCCCCGTTTCTGACCGCCGCCGCAAGGCTTCTGCCGATCAGCTCAATCGCTTTCAGCGCGTAAATGTCGCTCATGGCGTTCGCCGTTTTGTTCAGGTATCCCTCCGTGCTGTGGAACAGCGCGTCGAACCCCTGATAGGCCGTCAGGTGAGCGGGAACGCTCATCATCAGTTCGGAATCGACGATGGACAGGACGGGAAAAGTCTTGTCATAGCCGAAGCCGATCTTTTCATTGGTGTCCGACTTGGTCGTGACCGTCCACGGGTCCGCCTCCGTACCGGTTCCCGCGGTTGTGGTAATCGCCACGATGGGCAGCGGGTCGTTCGGGACGGGCAGCCCTTTTCCGCTTCCGCCGGAAACGTAATCCCAGTAATCGCCTTCGTTAACCGCCATGACCGCGATGGCTTTGGCCGTGTCTATGCTGCTTCCGCCTCCCAGACCGATGACAAAATCACAGCCGTTTTCCCGCGCCGTGCGGGCGCCTTCCATCACATGCTCCCTGATCGGGTTGGGAAGGATCTTATCAAACAGCCTGTGCTCCACACCGGCCTTATCAAGCTGTTCCTCCAGCCGCTGCAGATAGCCGAACTTTTTGACGGAAGTCCCGCTGGAAGTGACGATCAGCGCTTTTTTCCCCGGCAGGGCCTGACGGCTTAAACGGTTCAGCTGCCCCCTGCCGAACAGAATCCGCGTGGGAATATAATAGTCAAAGCTTTCCATAACATCATTCTCCTTCTCTGTCTGATGATTTTGTACTGATCTTATGCTAAACCCTCGAGTGCACTCGAAGTCAATAGTGAAAAAAGATTTATGAGAATTATGCCCGGACTTTTACTAAAAAAATCAGGGCGCCGCGGGGATTCAGCAAACCCCAGTGGTGCCCTGTGAAGAACGCGCTTTTTCAGCGCGAAGGCAGCGTCATACGGAAATCCAGATTGTAGGGCGGGTCGAGCGTGGCCCGCGCTTCGTCCAGAAGCACTCTCCAGTCCGGCTCCCCCCTCTGCCGTGCCAGCCGCACGGCCTGCGTCATGAACCAGGTGTCGAGCAGCATGGTCTCCCCCTCGCGCATCACGGCGAAAGGAAACGCAAACTGTTCCTCCAGAAAATCCCACTTTCCCAGTTCAAATGCGGCGCGCACGGTGCTCAGCCGCACCCGCTCCGCAGCCTTCAGCGAATCCGGAAGCGCGCAGTAGCAGTCCCACGCCTTCTGACAGCGCCCGGCCCTTGTGAAGAGATCGATCGCGTCCTGCGCCATGACCTCGGACTGTTCGGCGCCGCCCAGAGCCAGCGCCTGTTCCATATAGGAGCAGGCCGCTTCCAGCCGGTCATCCTGCATCATGGCCTGCGCCAGGTTCCGGCAGCAGATCGCCGTGGGACGGATGGCAAGGGACTGCTCCATCGCGCCGATTCCCTCCTGCCATTTGCCGCTCTCGTAAAGCATCAGCCCCAGGTGGAGCAGCGCCTGTGCGCTTCTGTTTTCCTCTTTTTCCAGAGAAGCGGCCAGAAGCACCGTCCAGCGGGAATCCGTCATCCAGGAAACGGGCAGCCCTTTTTCCTGTTCGGGCATCCGGCCCGTTTGCAGCAGGGCGAGCCACGGCGCCTGCTTTTCGCCGAGCGTCTCCTTTGGGAAAACGAGGCCCTTCGGAATCATCTCTGGGTCACGGGCGGCTTCCAGCGCGCCCCAGCCGCTGCCGAAATGCAGCACCTCGTCCGGCGGGGTATCCTCCAGCGCTCCGTAAAGGCTGTCCGCACGCAGCAGTTCTTCCTCGCTCAGGCGGCGGTCGATCAGGCTGTGAATATACTGCTTGGAGTCTTCCCAGTCGGCAAAGGCTTTCTGCGTGTCGGCCTCCATCCCGCCGAAAACCTGTGTGAACCGCACGCAGCCGTTCGGCCCAAGGTCCTCGCCGTGCACCTGCGAAGGGGATAAGCCCGCCTGAATCTCAAGGTAATTCCCTTCCCCGTCCCGCGAAAGGAAGTCCTTCCAGTGGCAGCCCCCGCGCTGCATGCCCCAGCAGAACATTTTCCGGTAGCACAGCGGCGCGGTGGAGCGCTCCCAGAACGCGGAGCCGTCGTCATACACCGCCGCCTCCCACGCGTCGGAAAGGGCGTGCCGGTTCTGGAAGAAATATTCGCTGGAATACGTGAGGTTTTGCGGATAGCTCGCGTCCAGCCCGTTCAGGCTTTTCAAATACGGCATGGTGTCGTGGGCAAAGCCGTGGGCAGAATTCTGCGAGCCCATGGTTTCCGGCCGGATGCAGACGACCCCGTCGCTCTGCGACAGGACGCAGACGTTCCGTTCCTCGCGCACCGCGATATTGGTCCACCAGTAAAGCGGCACCGCGCGGGGCTGCGTATTGAGGATTTTCACATGGGCGAACAGCCGGTCGGAATCCTCCGGCAGGTGGAAATCGATTTGCAGGAAGAAGCATTTCTGCCGCTCGTACTCATACATGCGCAGGAACGGCTCCCCGTCCTTTCCCGTGCAGCGGGCAAAAAACATCGGCTCGCAGGTCAGGCAGGTGTGGCCGAACTGCCCCAGATTCCACTCGATGCCGCCGGAAAACCACGCGTTGCGGATCGCAAGGTTGGCAAGGCGGAAAACCGGGTTGGAAAACAGGAGCTCACGCCCCGCCTTTTTGTCGAAAAGCGACCACAGCCGCCCGCCGAAATCGGCGAGGAAGACGGCGCGCAGAAAATCGTTCTCCATAACAATGGTTTTCAGCTCCCGCGGCTTCAGGTCGCGGTGAAAGCTGTCCTGAACCGTATAGGGCAGCTCGCGGAAACCGGTCTGGTAGGCGAAGCCCTTTTTCTCGCTTTCCAGCAGGCCCGCGTCGATCAGAGGCTTTTCCTGCGCGCGGTCGCGGAAGCGCGGCAGAGGATTCCCGTTTTCCAGCGCGGCGCCGGGTATTTTCAGCAGCGACGGATAAATTTTCAATCAAAACGTCCCCCTTGTTTTATTGACCGCAATTCCGGACCTACCCTTTGATGGCTCCGCCGGTCACGCTGGCAATGATCTTTTCCGAAAGGAAGATATACAGAATGAACGTCGGCAGGAACACAATGACCACCGCCGCGAACATGCCGCCCCAGTCCCCCGTATAGCGCATGGACTGGATCATGGAGTACAGGCCGACGGCGACCGGGCGGGTCTTTGCCGTATTGGCGAAAATCAGGGAAATAAAATACTCGTTCCAGATGGTGATGAAGTTGAAAATCGTCACCGTGATGATACCGGGCTGCGCCAGCGGCAGCATGATCATCCAGAACGTTTTCATGGGCGAACAGCCGTCGATGGCCGCGGCCTCCTCAAACGTAACCGAAAGATTGTGGAAAAAGGTATTCAAAAAGAAGACGGTAAACGGAACGTTGATCGCTATGTAAAGGAAAATCAGCAGCCCTCTGGACTGGGTGACATGCATCTGGCTGAACAGTGCGAACAGAGGCATGATAATCATGATCGCGGGAATCCCCAGCGCGGTCGCAAATAAATTCTGGAGAAACCCGTTGCCGCGGAATTTGAAGCGGCTGAGCACATAGGCGGCCGGTGCGGCAACAATAATGACAACCGTGCAGGAAATCAGCGTGTAGACAAGGGAATTCATAAAATAACTGGACACCTTATGGGTTTTCCACGCCTTCACGTAGTTTTCCGGGTGCAGCCCGGTTGCAAATTTGAACAGATTGCCGTCAAAAATCTCTCTGGTAGTGGAGAATGACGCCAGGATAATCCAGCCGATCAGCACAAAGGTAAAAACGACCCAGATTCCGACGATCAGATAGCCCGGAGCAAGGGCCAGTTCTTTTTTCCAATTGGTTTTCTGCCTGATTTTTTTATTAGCCATTGTTCATTCCCCCTTAAAGCTCAACGTCGTCGTGACGGACAATGAGCTGCGTAAACAGAAAGACGATCACGACCACAATGGTCAGGATGACGCCGATCGCCGCTCCCGCTCCGGAATCGCGCACCGTAATGGCCGAGTTGCTCGCGCCGAATACCAGCTCATACATATAGGACATCGGCGTGACGGTGCTCGCGCTCAGGTTTACGGGCGAAAACAGCTGGCTCCATACAAAGAAAGCCATGGTGCTGACGGTCCAGAGCACGATATTGGTGCGGCAGACCCCCTTCAGAAGGGGAAGCGTAATTTTTGAAAACCGCTGGAACACGTTGGCCCCCTCAATGGTGGCGGCCTCGTAAAAATCCACCGGTATCCGTTCAATCCCGCTCATCCAGATCAGCATATGGTACCCCACCATGCCGAAGCAGTAGGCGACGAGCATGCTCCAGAACACCATTTCCGGGCCGGTCCACTGCGTGGCAGCCGCTTCCGAAAAGCCGAGGGTTTTCAGGATCGAGCTGAGAAGGCCGAAATTGGGATTGTAAACGTAGTTGATCCACATGGTCCCCATGGCGACCGCCGAAATGACGTTCGGCAGGTAGATAACGGAGCGGAAAAAGCTTTTCCCGTGGACTCCGCTGGTCAGGATCACCCCGAAAAGCAGCGAGACCAGCATGACGCCGACACCGCCCACAAGCCAGATCAGGCTGATATTTTGCATCGCGCTCATAAAAAGGGGCGTATGAAAAAGGGTCCTGAAATTCCCCAGCCCGTTAAACTTCCATGCCGAGACGGCATCCGTAACGCCCTCTACTTTAAAGAAGCTCATAATGACGGTCCTTATGGTAGGATACAGGAAAACCACGGTGTACAGAAAAATCGCGGGCGCCAGAAAAATAACAATCATTGATTTATTTTTTGTTTTCATAAGAACCTCCCGAGAATTCCATGGACAAAAGGGCGGCAGCGTAAACACGATGCCGCCCTTTCCCCGCCGTTGTGTTATTGCATTATTTCTTCATTGCGTCTGCAAAGCCCTTTGCGTCAAGCTTGCCGCTGACCAGCAGGGCGAAATTGGTTTTGATCTTCGCGTTGATGTCCGCGTCGTTTTCCATGCCGACCGCCCAGGGATACCGGGTACTGGTCGCGTCCAGAACCGCCTTGGCGTCCGCAAGCTGCGTCGGCCAGGTCGCGTCGTTCGCCATCGGAACGCCGATGGAATTGTCCGCAAGCTTGGTGTCCCATTCGCCGGTAGTCATAAAGACGATGAATTTGAAAGCTTCCTCCGCGTGCTTGCTGTCCTTATTGATGCCGAAGCACTGCGCGCCGTACTGGTTGGCCTCGGGTCCGTCGCCGTCTTTACCGACCGCCGGATACGCGAAGGTGCCCCAGTTGAAGTCCGCCGGAGCGGAATTTTTGATTTCATTCGGGAGCCAGGTCCCGTTCAGATACATGGCTACGTTGCCGCTTGCGACTTCCTGCTGGCCCGCGGGATAGATATTGCCGGCCGCATTCTTGGATATGTAGCCCTTGTCATACATTTCCTTCCACTGCTCGCCGAAGGTCTGAACGGCGGGATCGTCGATCTTCTTGTTCTCGACCATGGCAAGCGTTTTGTCCTTGCCGATCAGGCGGCCCATATGGTAGCCGAACAGAGAAGCCATGTATGCGTCATCCACGGTAATCGGGGTCTTGCCGGCCGCCTTGATCTTGGCGCAGGCGTCAAGCCACTCTTCCCAGGTCTTGGGAACCGCCGTAATCCCGGCTGTCTTGAAGATGTCCTTGTTGTACATGACAAGGAAGGTGGACGGCTGGTAAGGGATGGTGGAAAGCTTTCCGTCCGGCCCGAGGGAACGGGCAAGGTCGACCAGCTTCTTGTTGATCACATCGGTCAGCGGCTTGCCGTCCGTGGTGTCGTAGGACTTGGAGGCCAGGTCTTCCACATTGAGCAGGTATTTGCCCCACGTGCCGTTTACACGCTCGACGTCCTCGTCAAAGAGATCGATTTCCTGTCCGGCGTCCAGCGCGGGCTGAAGGGTCTTGCGGATATCGCGGCCCTGCCAGTTGATGTCGACGGTGATTCCCGTCTTCTCCTTGAAGGCTTCCGCCGCTTCCGCAATGGTCTGTCCCTGCGGCTCGGTTTCGTTCCACATGGAGTAATAAGTAACGGTTACGTCACTCTTCGCGTCTCCGGTGGACGCTTCGCCGGAAGCAGCCGGGGCCGATGACTGAGCAGCTCCGCCGCAGCCGCCGAGCGCCATGGCGCAGATTAAAACAATGGCCATAAGAGAACATAATTTCTTTTTCATTTTCAGACCTCCTAGTTTTATGTTTGAATTTGAGGCATACCTAATTTGCATATTGACCAATAAATCGGATTTGAGTGTTTCATTTTTATCCAATTCGCCGTTCAACATCCCTATTTTACGGTGTTTTCACCAATATTGATTTAGAATTTTTTGCATTAAATTTGCACAATCCATTCAAGTTGCACAAACGGTCTTTTGCTTTCACAGGGACGATTTTCTTCCCGTTTTGCGGGAGGGCCCCGTCCTGCGACAAATTCCGTATCAGTCTGATCCCCGGAAAACAAAAAAGGCGCCCCCGTTCAGCCGAACGCAGCGCCTTTGCCTTGTGTTGCTCGTATTATAGCAACGGCCATTTCATTTGTCAATTCGCAAAACGATAAAAGCGCCGGAAAACTGCCATTGTACAAATTTTATGCGCAGAATGACAAACCTTCTTCAGCCGATGATTCCCATCCCGGATATTTCCGTATTGAAATATTAGCAGAGAAAAGGAATGCTATGATTAAATATTATAAAAAGGCTTGACGCAGGTAAGGAGCTGAGACTGATGACGCAATTTGTAAGCACCTTTTTAAAACCCGAAATCGTAATCAACGAACTGGTAACCGTCCATTATTTTGAGTACAACAGCGATTTCTATTTTCCGGGCGAAACCCACAATTTCTGGGAATTTCTGTATGTGGACAAGGGGCAGGTGGACGTGACCGCCGGAAACACCAACTATGTGCTGAAAAAGGGCGACATCATTTTCCACAAGCCCTATGAATTTCACAGCCTGTGGGCCAACGGCGTGATTGCGCCGAACCTTGTGGTCATCACGTTCAAATGCGACTCCCCCGCCATGCATTTCTTCGACAACAAGATTCTGAAGGTGGGCGATTTTGAACGCGACCTGCTCGGCCGCGTGATCGAGGAATCCTTCGACGCCTTTTCCTCACCGCTGGACGATGTGGATATGAAGGAGCTGGTGCGCAGCGGCAAAGGCGCTTTCGCCTGTGAACAGGTCATCAAGCTCTGTCTGGAGCTGATGCTCATCAGCCTGATCCGGAAGGGCGGGACCGGCGAGGAACGCGTTTCCTCCTCCATTAAGGAAAAATCGGGTCAGGACACCTTTTCCCGGATCGTGGCGTACCTGAGCCAAAACATACACGACAAGGTCACCCTGAGCGACGTGTGCCGGGACAACATGTGCGGCTGTTCCTTTCTGCAAAAGGTGTTCCGCGAAAAGACCGGCGGCGGCGTGATGGAATACTTTGGGAAGATGAAGGTGGACAGCGCCAAGCAGTCCATCCGCGAGGGGACGAAGAATTTCACCGAAATCGCGAACGACCTCGGGTACTCGTCCATCCACTATTTTTCCCGCCACTTCAAAAAGGTGACCGGGATGACCCCCTCGGAGTACTCCTCCTCCGTCAAGCTGCGGACCGACAGCCAGAGGGGCCGCCCTCCCCATTTTGAGTGAGGCTGATACCATAACAAAACACCAGAAAATACAGAGGCTGTTGCACAATAGTTCTTCAACAGAATAACGCACAAAAGATGCACCTTGAGCGGGCTTTAAAACCCCGCTTTAAGGTGCATCTTCTTATTCTGAAAGCGGTTGTCCCGTGCAAATTGCTGCAGCAAATTTATTTTGCAACAGTTCCTTTCTTTCCGCTTACCGCATATATTTGCGGATGACTTCCTTGTAAATCGCACGGTAGTCCTCCACGTCTCTTACGACCAGATTCAGTTCCTCCGCCGTCTTGGAATCGACATCAAATTCAGCGGGATCGACGACGGGATATCTGGCGGTCTCCCCGATCATAGGGCCGTAGGTACCCCGTAAAAACTCATTTTTGTCCTCAGCTGGAATCAGGAAAAAAATATATTCTTTGTCCGGAATGGACGGCGCGTAACCGAGTTCATAACGGACAATTTTCCCCTCTTCCTTCACCGTATAGTATCGCTCCGCAATCGGAATAACATCCCCGGGGTTTAAGTTTCCCTTATAAACCTGAGAAATTCGGAAAGAGGAAACGGTCACTCCATAAACTGGAAACTTCTGACCATGTCTCTCCAGTTTTTGCTTTGCATCGTCCAGCAGACTCCCCCGCACGATGTATTGCGACAGCTCGTTCTCTTCTTTCCATGTCTTGGGCGCGTAAAGCACATCTCCGTCAATCACCCTGATTTCCGCATCCGCCGTCATTTCGGGGATTTCCTCCAACCCGGAAACCATGCCGGTTTCATTGAGAGAATTCCCGCCGGAAACCACGCTGGTTTCATCGGGAAAATTCCCACTGGGAACCCCCAGCGTTCCACAGGACGTCAGACCAAGGACAAGGGCCAAAACGCAAACGGCCAAAAACATCTTCCTGCATCCCGCACATCTCTTTCCTTTTTCCATGAGAAAATTCCACCGCCGTCCCTTTTAATGTCGAATAGAAATTATTCTGAATCTGATCGTATCATTGATTGGCAGAATTGTCAATTTCTTCACCTGTCCGGGAATCCCGGACGGATTCTTTTTGTGCAAAAATGATTTTTTGTGCAAATTTTGTGATGGATAAGATATTTATTTTAAAGCAATCATCCTCTAAAATAAGGGCAGAGAGTGTAAAAAAGCAAATGTACAAAGGAGAATGCAGCATGAAGGAACCTGTACTCGTTGTCATGGCGGCGGGAATGGGCAGCAGATACGGCGGGCCGAAGCAGATTGACCCCGTGGGGGACAACGGGGAGATCATCATCGATTTTTCGCTTTACGACGCGGTAAAGGCCGGCTTCAAAAAGGTTGTTTTTTTGATCAAGAAATCCATTGAGGCGGATTTTAAAGAAATTATCGGGGACAGAATGTCCAAAATCATAGAGGTGAAATATGCGTATCAGGAGGTCGGCGTACTGCCCGAGGGGTACCGGGTGCCGCCGGGGCGCGGGAAGCCGTGGGGAACCGCACACGCGGTGCTCTGCTGCCGCGACGCGATCGACGGGCCCTTCGCGGTGATCAACGCCGACGATTATTACGGAAAAGACGCGTTCCGCCTGATCTACGATTATCTACTCCACAGCCGGGACGACGGGTTGTACCGTTACGCGATGGTGGGCTACACGCTGGAAAACACGCTGACGGACCACGGCCACGTGGCAAGGGGCGTCTGCGTCGCCACCCCGGACGGATTTCTGGAGGATATCCACGAGCGCACCCACATTGAAAAGCGGGGAAACGCGGCCCAGTACACCGAGGACGGCGGAAACACATGGGTAACCATCCCCCGGGGGAGCGTTGTCTCCATGAATCTGTGGGGCTTTTCCGAATCGATTCTCGGGGAAATCGCGGCGAGGTTTCCCGCGTTTCTGGACGGCGCTCTGGAAAAGGACCCGCAAAAAGCTGAGTTCTTCCTGCCCACCGTAGTGGATGAGCTGCTCAAGGGCCGAAAAGCCAGCGTAAAAGTGCTGCGGTCCCCGGATAAATGGTACGGGGTCACCTACCGCGAGGACAAACCGGTGGTGGTGGAAGCAATCCGAAAAATGAGAAAACAGGGGATCTATCCTGATAAGCTTTGGGAGGGCAATACATGAAACCGGTGAAAAAGGAGCTTCTTCCCGCGATCGCGGAGAAATTTCAGTTTGAGGGCCAGTATGTGGGAATCCTGCCCTATGGAAGCGGACATATCAACGACACCTTTTCCGTCTTTTTCCAGCTTGAGGAACAAACCCGCAGATACATCCTTCAGCGGATCAACACCAACGTGTTCCGCAAGCCGGTGGAGCTGATGGAAAACGTGGTGGGCGTTACCCGTTACCTGCACAGCGCCATCGCCGCTGCCGGCGGTGACCCGTACCGCGAAACGCTGAACCTGATTCCCACACGGGACGGCGCGTACTATTATGTCGACGGGGACGGCGGTTACTGGCGCTCCTATTATTTTATCGAGAACACCGTGACCCTTCAGCAGACAAGGACCCAAGAGGAATTTTATGATACCGCCCGAGCCTTCGGCCGGTTCCAGCTGCTTCTGGCCGACTATCCGGCGTCCACGCTCCACGAAACCATCCCGTTGTTCCACGACACGCCGAACCGTATCCTTCAATTTAAGGAGTCGCTCGCCGCGGACGTAAAAGGCAGGGCGGCCGGTGTAAAAGAGGAAATTGCTTTCGTTTTCGGGCAGGAGGAATATACCCGTCTTCTGGTGGATATGCAGGCGCGGGGGGAGCTTCCCCTGCGGGTCACCCACAACGACACCAAGCTGAACAATGTGCTGGTCGACAGCGAAACCGGCAAGGGCGTATGCGTCATTGACCTGGACACGGTAATGCCCGGCCTTTCCCTCTACGATTTCGGCGACTCCATCCGCTTCGGGGCAAGCACGGCGGCGGAGGACGAACAGGATTTGTCCAAGGTGCATTTTGACCTCGGGCTGTTTGAAGCGTATACCAAAGGCTTTCTGGAGGTTGCGGGAAAGGTGCTGACCAACGAGGAAATCAGAAGGCTGCCCGACGGCGCGAAGATGATGACACTGGAATGCGGCATCCGCTTTCTGGCGGATTATCTTGCCGGCGACACCTATTTCAAGATCAGCCGCGAGAGCCACAACCTTGACCGCGCCCGAACCCAGTTCCGGCTGGTGGAGGAAATGGACCGGCAGTGGGACGTTATGGCCAAGATCGTCGGCCAATACTGCAAATAGGGGCTGAGAAAATGAGAAATATTCTTTGCTACGGCGATTCCAATACCTACGGGATGAAACCCGGAATGACGGGCAGATACGCGCGGGACGTCCGCTGGACCGGCCTGCTGCAAAAGCTGCTCGGTGGCGGGTATTATGTGATCGAAGAAGGGCTGGGCGGCAGAACGACCGTCTGGGACGACCCGATTGAAGAATATAAAAACGGCAAAACTTATCTTCTCCCCTGTCTGGAAAGCCACAAGCCGCTGGACCTGGTCGTCATCATGCTGGGTACAAACGATCTGAAGAAGCGCTTTTCCCTGCCGGTGTGCGACATTGCGTCGGGTATGGAAAATCTGATCCGGACGATTTTAAAATCGGAGTCCGGCAGCGGGGGCGGCGCCCCGCAGGTGCTTCTGGTCGCGCCGGTCCCCATCGCCGACGTGGGTATCCGCGCCTGGCGCCTGATGTTCGGCGAAGGAATGAAAAACAGCCTTCTGCTGGCGGAAGAGTATGAGCAGACCGCAAAACGGAACCGCGTGCATTTTCTGAATCCGGGGCGAAGCGTGGAAGTGGGCCCGGAGGACGGCATCCACTACACCCAGGCGGGCCACCGGAAGATGGCGGAACTGATCGAACAGAAAGTCCGCGAAATCTTTCCGAACGGCTGAATGCCGCAGTTTTGAATATTCCCTTATTTTGATAGAGTCCCCGAAAACAGGAGCCGCGCCAGTTGGCGCGGCTCCTGTCCTTTTTTATATCTTCTGCCCGCTGCACTGCCCTTCCGTATTGAGCAGGTCGTAAAGCGTGGTGACTCCCGCGCCGGTGGCGCCGACCGACTGATGCTCGAAAACCGGCTTATCCACCCACGCCGTTCCGGCAATATCCAGATGAATCCACGGCAGATGCTCGACGAATTCCCGGATGAACAAACCGGCGGAAATCGTCCCGCAATAATGCTCGCCCATATTTTTGACGTCGGCAATCTTGCTTTTTACCATTTCCTCATATTCCGGGAAAATAGGCAGCCGCCAGTACTGTTCGCCGGAGACGCGCGCCGCAGCAGACAGGTCGTCCCACAGCTGGTCGCTGTCCGTCAGGACACCCGCCGTGGTAAAGCCGAGCGCACCCACAACCGCGCCCGTCAGCGTGGCGATATCCAGCACCCTGGTCGCGCCCTCCGCACGGATGGCGTATGTAACGGCGTCCGCCAGAATCAGCCTGCCTTCCGCGTCTGTGTTCTTGATTTCGATCGTCTTGCCGGACATGGACTGAATGACGTCCCCCGGAAGAAAGCTCTGTCTGGAAATACGGTTTTCACAGGCCGGAATTACGGCCACGGCGTTCGTTTTCACCTGATTTTGCGCAAGGGCGAAAATCGCGCCCGCCACCGCCGCGCCGCCGGCCATATCCCCCTTGATGCCCAGCATGGAGTCCTTGCTTTTCAAACAATATCCGCCCGTGTCGCAGGTAACTCCCTTTCCCACCAGCGCGGTCCTCAGCGGGGACTGGGGGTCCGCAAGATAGCGCAGAACAATCAGGCGCGGCGGGTTCGCGCTGCTGCTGCCGACCGTCAAGAACGCGGACATTCCCAGCCGTTCGGACTCCTTTTCGTCCAGAATCTCGGCCTGTACCCCGCATTTCCCCGCTTCCCGTCTCAGGGTGTCCGCTAGGATGGACGGGGTCATCCGATTGGCGGGGGCGTTGACAAGATTGCGGGCAAGCACCACGCTGTCCGCCAGATGGACGGCCTTTTCCAGATATTCCTCCGCCGTTTCCGTCAGGCGCTGCGGAATTCCGTGCAGAAAGAAGCGGAAGGAATCCTCCCGGCTGTCCGCCCGGTAGGGGGAATACTCATACAGACCCAGTTTAACGCCCAAAACCGCGCTGCGGATGCAATCCAGCCCGCAGACGGGCACCATTGCGGACAGATTGATTTCCGCCTCGTACTGATGAAGCCTCCGGAGCTCCCGGGCACCTCTGGCGACGGCATCCGTCATTCTGCGGGCGCTCAGCTCCCCGCGTTTTCCCAACCCGATATAGAGGGTCAGGCGGGAATCCTGCCAGAGAGGAAAGCTTTCAAGGAATTCCGCCCGGAACATTTTTTGCACCGGCAGCGAGGTGTGGTCCGCGTCCTCATAGAGAAATAATATCTGTGCTTCCTTAAAGGAGCCTATCTGAATGTCGATCATACTGTCCTTCCGTTTCTGCGGCAAGTTCCCCGCCTCCAGCGGAGGACGGCGGGACCTGCGTGCGTCGTGATACTTCTATCATAGCATACCTTCGACAAAAATCAACAGGTCTTCGGACCCTGTCTGGAGAAACCGCCCGATGTTCGGGACGGCCCTGTCCCCGGCAAAGAAGACCTGCCGCAAGACAGCTTTTCAACAAAGCAAACACAAAAAACGCACCTGAAGCGGGCTTTGAAATTCCCGCTTCAGGTGCGTTTTCTTATTATAAATTATAAAAGCTGTTGCTTCATACAATTTTCTTCCGCGAATTTATATTGCAGCGGGACGCGGCTACCCGCAGTAAACGGAAGGGATCGCCGCGTAGACGGCGGCGCACCGGACAAGGTCCTGCTTCCAGGTCTTCTCATTGGGGGAGTGGGCCTCTTTTTCTTTCCCGGGGCCGAAACCGACGCAGGGGATGCCATAACGGCCCATGATGGAAACGCCGTTCGTGGAAAACGTCCATTTTCCGACCTCCGGCTCGCCGTAAAGGCCCCTGTGCGCTTCCACCGCGGCCCGCAGTGCGGGCGCGTCCTCCGGGAGCACCCAGGTCGGAAAATAGCAGTCGGTGGGGTATGTCAGGCCGGTATAGCTCGGGCGCTCATAGGTATACATCGAGACGGACGCCCCGTGCTTTCGGCACGATTCCAAGCCGCGCACCTCCTCCAGCGCCGTTTCATACGTTTCTCCGCCGGTGAGGCGGCGGTCGAGCGAAACGGCACAGAAATCCGCGACCGCGCAGCGGGACGGGGAGTTAAAGAAAATTTCCGATACGGTGACGGTTCCCTTTCCGAGAAACGGGTCGGCGGGAAGCCGTTCATTCAGCCCGCGGATGTCCTGAAGGATATCCGCCATCTTGTAGATGGCGTTGTCGCCGCGCTCCGGGGCGGAGCCGTGGCAGGACACGCCCTTTACCTCCACCCGGATTTCCACCCGCCCGCGCTGCCCGCGGCAGATGATGCCGTCGGTCGGTTCGGTGCTGACGACAAATTCCGGGGTGATTTGATCCTCCTGATGAAGATACTGCCAGCAGAGCCCGTCGCAGTCCTCTTCCTGCACCGTGCCGGTCACCAGCACGGTATATTTTTCGGAAAGAAGGCCCATGTCCTTCATGATTTTTGCCCCGTAGACCGCGCTGACCATCCCGCCCAGCTGGTCGGAAGCGCCGAGCCCGCCTATCTCCGTATCGGTTTCATAGCCTTCATACGGGTCAAAGCTCCAGTTGCTTCTGTCGCCGGTCCCCACGGTGTCAATGTGCGCGTCATAGGCGATCAGCTTTTCCCCCGCGCCCATGCGGCCCAGAACATTCCCCATCGGATCGACGTCGACCCGGTCAAATTCCAGCGCGCGCATTTCATGGACAATACGCGCAATTACCTGCTTTTCTTTTCCGCTTTCCCCCGGGATTGCGATCAGATCGCGCAGAAATGCGGTCATCGCGGCCTCATAGTCCTGTGCCCTGCGGCGAATCTCCCGATAGTCCGGTATCATATCCGTTCCCTCCTGTCGTCGAATCGGTCATTTGGTATGCATTCCCCGCAGCCGTCACAGGAACGACGGGTATTCCCCGTCATGGACAATCCTGCGGTATTTTTCCGGGTCCGTATCCCCCTCGGTGGAAAACAGCAGCACCCGGGAATTTTTGTCCAGCCCGAGGTCCCTTCGCAGGTCCTTCAAGCTCTCGCGCTCCATGACCGCGCAAAGCAGGCCCATGGTCACCGCGCCGGATTCCCCCGAAATCACCTGGGGGTCCCCCCTGAGCGGCGCGCCCAGCGTGCGCATGCCCTTCGCCGTGATTTCATCGGAGCAGGAAACGAAATAAGCGCTGTGGTTTTTCAGGATATCCCAGCCGATGGTGTTGGGTTCACCGCAGGCGAGCCCCGCCATGATGGTTTTCATGTCCCCCCGGACGGCGCGGATCTGTCCGTCGCCCACGGCGGCGGAGCGGTAAATACAGTCGGCGGCGTCCGGTTCCACAATCACCGTAACCGGGCAATTCCCCGGAAACAGGTTTGCAAAATATCCCTGCACTGCGGCGGCGAGGGACCCCACCCCGGCCTGAATAAAAATGTGGGTCGGGCGTTCCACGCCGAACCCTTTCAGCTGCGCGGCGGCTTCCGAAGCCATGGTGCCGTACCCCTGCATAATCCATGCCGGAATTTCCTCGTAGCCTTCCCACGCGGTGTCCTGAATCACCACGCTGTTCGGTGTCTTTGCGCTCTGCGCGGCCGCGATGCGGACGCATTCGTCGTAGTTCGCGTTTTCTATCGTCGCGGCGGCGCCCTCTTTACGGATGTTTTCCAGCCGGACCGGAGAAGACCCCTTCGGCATAAACACAACCGACTTCTGGCCAAGCCGGTTGGCCGACCAGGCCACGCCGCGCCCGTGGTTCCCGTCGGTGGCGGTAAAGAAGGTAAAGCTTCCGAATTCCTCCTTCAGCTTTTGGGAAATCAGCACCTTATACGGCAGCTCAGAAACATCCCTTTTCAGCCTCTGCGCGATAAACCGACCCATGGCGTAGGAGCCGCCCAGCACTTTAAAGGCGTTTAAGCCGAAGCGGAAGGATTCATCCTTGATATAAATTCCGCCCAGTCCAAACCGCAGGGCCATCTGGGTAAGCGGCGCCAGCGGCGTGGGGGCATACTGCGGGAAGCTCCTGTGGAAGGCGGCCGCCTTTTCCACATTCTGCAGGGACATGACCTGCAGATAACTGTCGTCCGTTTTGGGAATCCGGTTGGGAACCCATCTGATACTCATATCAATACCTCCTGAAAAGCAAAATGCGGCCGCCGTAGCGACCGCATTGCCGTTTTACTCACAAAGACCGATGTCCTTATCGTTTTATTATAAGGCAGAACTCCCGGAATGTCATGCCGTTTTGAAAATTTATCACAGAAAGGGATTACATCATTCCTGTGGGCCATCGGCTGGGCCGTCGGCGTCCCCCCGTCCGCTGTCCGTACTCCCGTCATCCGCGGGATTCCGTTCCTGCTCGGCGGGCGCCTGCGGCGGCATCGGGGTTACGGGCGGCACGGGCTGCCCGTAATACGGCATATACGCGGGCATGGGCTGATACGCCCGTCTGGGGGGCAGCTGCATGCATTTGCAGACATAGATCACTTTGGTGTCGCAGATCATGTCGTGCAGGCCGCGTTTTTCATTGTTTAATCCCACCAGGATATATCCGACAAATAGCAGGGAGGACAGATACCGCCCGATGGTTTCCCTGTAAAGGACGTTCAGCAGGGTGAGCGGCTCGCCGTTAACGGAAACGACCCGAAGGTTCATCAGCCGTTTCCCCACGGTCGCGCCCGTCTGATAGGTCAAAATCACAAAATAGGCGGAAACGGCCAGATACAGCAGAATGTCCAGCAGGCTGAACCGGAACAGCAGAGCGCCGGTCAGGAAATTGTCCGGGTGACTGAGCCGCACGAAAAACATGGGAATCTTCACGATCAGCAGCATCGTTCCCACAAGCAGCAGATCGATGAGGTACGCCGCCAGGCGGACGAAAAATCCGCCGCAGGCCGGGTTGTTATTTTCCTGTGGCTGCATAATACATCGGCACCCCGCTCTCCTGTGATTGTAGGAATTCCTTCACCTTATCCACATCGGTGCTGGTATAGCTTTTCGCCATGGAAAACAGGGAACTCAAAGCAAGCTCGCTGTTTTTCGGTGTGAAAAAGGCCACGTTTTCCCCAAGTTCTTTTTCCATCTGGGACTGCGTATCCTCATAGTTCTGTATGCCGTCGATCAGCTTGAGGTCAAGCGCCTGCTGCGCCGTATAGATGCGGCCGTCCGCGATCGGCTTGACCGTTTCCACGCTCATGTTCCGGCCCTGCGCGACGATCCCCACAAACTGCTCGTAGGATTCGTCCACCAGACTCTGAAAAATCTTCTTCTGCTCCTGTGTCACGTCCACGCCCGGATTTCCCATGGATTTGTTCGGCCCGCTGGTAAACAGGATGGTGTCCACGCCGAGCTTATCCATCAGCCCCTTGTAGTTGGACAGCGACAGAATCACGCCGATGGAACCCGTCCAGGTGTTCCGGTTCGCATAGATTTTATCCGAAGCCATGGAAACATAATATCCGCCGGAGCAGGCTTCGTTGGCCATATAGGTCCAGACCGGGCGGCCGGTGTCCTTTTTGTACTCCAGCAGCCGCTGGTACAGCTCATCCGTTTCGTACACGCTTCCGCCCGGCGTGTTGACATAGAGCAGGATGCCCCTGTTCTCCCCGGACTGCTGGTACTGGTCGATCAGGCTGAGCGTCTTTTCATGGTCGTACCCTTCCGTCGGGAACAGAGACGACGAAGAGGCCGACTTCATGATCGTGCCGTCCACCTTGACCACCCCGACAAACGGCTCGAACGGAAGCGTCACCTTTGAGCCGACGGAATCCAGCAGGCTTTCGGCAAGCGCCTTTTTGCTCTGGTTGTCCGCGGCGTTTTTGACCAGCAAATTGGCGCCGCATACAAAGACGAAGACCAATGCCGCCGCAACCAATCCCGCGATCTGCTTTTTGTTCATTTTCCCTTTCTCCTTTTCTCCGCTTTGCGGAGCCCTCGATTAAAATGATTCTGCAAACTGTACTAATCAGTTAATACAATTGATTGTATTCTCCCCCCGCATATTTGTCAAGTATTTCCCCCTAACATCCTTTAAATGGTAAAAACAGCGGCCCGCCGACAACGGAACCGCTGCTTCAAGTATATTCCTATAGAGGCCGGTTTCAGTACTTCCTGCTCTGAATGGTTTCCTCCGTATTTTCTTTGGTAAAGACCTTTTCGTCGGTGATGATCCGCAGGGGAAGCTCCTTGCCGGACATCAGGTCGGTGATCGCTTTCATCAGCTGCGGGCCGAGCAGGGGGTTGCACTCCACCACGCAGTTCATTTTTCCTTTCAGAATGGCGTTCAGCGCGTTCTTGGTACCGTCGATGGAAATGATTTTTACGTCCTTTCCGGGAGCGATCCCGTTTTTCTCCAGCGCCTCCGCCGCGCCGAGCGCCATATCGTCGTTGTGCGCGTAGACCACGTCGATATCCCATTTATGGTTTTTCAGGTATTCCTCCACAATCCGCTTTCCGCCGTCGTAGGTAAAGTCCCCGCTGCGCGAATAAACGATCTGATACCCGGAATATTCCTTTAAAATCTCCTCAAAGCCGACGGTCCGCTCCACGGCGGGCGATGCGCCCACCGTCCCCTGAAGCTCCATAATGCGGACCCCGCCCTTTTTTCCGCCGGAGGGGACGTTCTGCGCGATCCAGCGCATGGCGCGCCGGCCCTCCTCCACGAAATCGGCCCCGATAAAGGTCAGAAACATGTCGTCGTCCTTCACCGTGATTTCACGGTCGGACAAAATGACGGGGATTCCGGCCTCCTTCGCTTCCCGCAGCACCTCGTCCCAGCCGCTGTCGATCACAGGGGAAAGCACGATCGCGTCCACCTTCATGGCGATAAATTTCCGGAGCGCCTGTATCTGCCGCTGCTGCGACTGGTCGGCGTTCTCATAAAAAAGCTGGATTCCGAATTCCTTTGCCGCGGACTGGATGGATTCCGTATTGGCAAGGCGCCACGCGCTTTCCGTCCCCACCTGCGCGTAGCCCACGCGGATGGTCTGCGGAGGGGCGGTCTGCGGCTTGTTCAGGTTTTCCACAAACGCGTCCACGTTTTCTTTCGTCACCTTATGGCTGTGCAGGATTTCCTGCTTTGGCACGCCGGCCACATTCTGGAGGATATCCAGGGAAAACTGAATCGCCTCCCGCCCGCCGGTGGGGCAGGTGATGGTCTCGTCGATCATGCCCTTCCTGACCAGCCCGATCCCGTCGTTTTCCCCGGTAAAGCCGTCCACCCCGATAATCCGGATATTTTTCAGCCCCAGCTTTTCAATGGCGCGGCAGGCGCCTAAGGCCATGTAATCGTTGTGCGCGAAAATGACCCGCACCCCGTTCAGCTTTTCCCTGTTTGCCAGCAGATAGTCCTCCGTGCTGTCCCGCGATTCGTTCTCAATGGAAATTTTGCGGATGTCGAGCTGGCGGTACGGCTTCAGAAAGCTCTGGAAGCCCTCGCTGCGCTCCGCGCTCGTCTGGGAACCCGTGCTTCCGCAGATTTCCAGCACGCCGCCCGGAATTCCGTCCAGCATCCGCAGCACGGACTCCCCCGCCTGTTTGCCGATGCTGCGGTTGTCCGGCCCGATAAACAGGGAATAATCGTAGCCCTCCACCACACGGTCCATCACGATGACCGGGATCGATTTGTACACGCCGCTGACCACGGGGGTAATTTTTTTCACGTCGCAGGGCGATACGATCAGCAGATCGACCCCGCACGCGAGCAGTCGCCGGATATCCGCGATCTGCTTGTCGCTGTTCTGCGTGGCGTCCGTAAAAATCAGCCGGACGCCGGGATGCTTCGCGGCTTCCTCCTTCAGCTCCCTGATGAGCGCCAGTCGCCACGATTCCCTCATGTTCGCCTGGGAAACCCCGATCAGGTATTCCACCTTCTCCGGCTCCTGCCTGCTGCAGCCGGGGAACAGGGAAAGCAGAACCGCGGCGCAGAGCAGCGCCGCAAGAAAGCCTCGCATCCGTTTTCTCATTTCCCTTTCCCTCACATTGCCACAGATATTTTACTCTGTCCGTTCTTCCGGTACTCCGCCGGGGAAACGCCGAGCACCTTTTTAAAGGCGCTGCTGAAATAGTGCTGGCTGGAGTATCCCGTCAGCTCGGCGATTTCATAAATCTTCATTTCCTCGTTGGAAAGCAGCTCAATCGCCTTGCGGATACGGGCGCGGGTCACGTAATCCACAAAGGTGATCCCCATGGAATGGCGGAAAACACGGCTCAGATGCTGGGGGGACACATGGAAGGCGCAGGCCGCGTCCTGAAGCGAAAATTCCTCGTTTTTATAATTTTCGTCGATGTAATTCTGAACGTCCTTAATCAGCTGGGGAACCTCCATCAGCTCATAAAACCGGCTGAGGGCATGTTCATATTCCACGGGTATTTCCCGCCGGCCGTTCCCCTCCGCCTGAACCAGCGTCGCCCGCACGGGCAGATGCTGCTCCAGCAGACGGCGAAGCTGCTTCACCGTGTCCTGCCAGGCGTCCTGCGGCTGACAGGAGGAAATCATCACCAGGTTCCCAGACGGATTGCGGAAAAGGGCGACCGGGCAAAACGGCTGGAAAAGCTCCCGCGCAATATTTTCCGCCGCGTAATAAAGCAGGTCGTCGTTCCAGTCCCCGCCGATTTCCATATTGTTTTTATAGTCCAGCCCGGCGATGACGACGCCGAACGCTTCCGGGAATTTCAATTCCAGAAAGCTGACCCGCTCGTCGATTTCCTCTTCACAGAAATGGCCGCCGAGCCAGTCATTCAAAAAATTCTCCGTCAGCTTCGCCTTGTTTTTTTCAAGGAGCACCTTTGCCCATTCCAGGTATTTCGTCTGCTCCCGGCTCCTTTTCAGCTGTTCCTTGGCGCGGTCCAGCGACTGATAAAACACATCCTCCATGATCGGCTTCAATATGTAATCGTAAACGCCCAGCCGCAGCGCGCTCTGGACATACTGAAAATCGTCGTACCCGGTGATGATGATGACGAGCGCGTCCTTTAAAACGCCCTTCAGCTTTTCAATAAACTGGATGCCGTTCAGAAACGGCATGTTGATATCGACGAACAGCAGGTCGGGCGCAAATTTTCCCGCAAGCTCCAGCGCGGTCTCCCCGTCCTCCGCCTGCGCCGCCACCTGCATTTCCCGGTCCTGCTTCAAAAGTCCGGCGATCCCTCTGCGGATGATCTCTTCATCGTCCGCGATCAGCACCTTATACATATCTCCTCTCCTTTCGCTCAGCTGTCGTCATCCGCCGGAAGGATCACCGTCACCGTGGTCTCCTCGCCCTCCCGGCTCTCTATGGAGATTCCGTACTCCTTTCCGTAGCATAGCTGGATTCTTTCCTGAATGTAAAAGAGGCCGAAGCTCTGTTTCTGGTCCAGCTCCGTATGGTTGTTCAGCTGATGGTTCAGCAGCTCCAGCCGGTCGGCGGGAATGCCCGCGCCGTCGTCGTGCACCCTGAAAACCACCAGATTCCCCTTCCTATGCGCGGTCACCGCAATGGTGCCGCCCCCGCGCTTTTCCTTGACGCCGTGATAGATGGCGTTTTCCACCAGAGGCTGCAGAATCAGCTTGGGGACCTTGCAGCCGGCGAGCTTTTCGTCCACCTCGATCTGGTAATTTAGCTTATCCTTGTAGCGGATTTTCTGAATATACAGATAATTGGACACATGGGTGATTTCCTCCCGGATGGTGATCATATCCTTGCCGTGGCTCAGCCCGATGCGGAACATGCTGGTCAGCGCGTCGACCAGCCGGACGATGTCGCTTGCCCCGTAGTCCCTCGCCATCCAGCTGATGGTGTCCAGCGTATTGTACAGAAAATGTGGCTTGATCTGCTCCTGCAGGGATTTCAGCTCGGCAAACCGCTTGTTCTGCTGCTCCACGTACACCATGCGGATCAGGTTTCCGATCTGGTCGATCATATGGTTGAAGCTCAGGCCCAGCTCGCCGATCTCATCGTTGTATTTGCTGTTGAAGCGCACCGAAAGGTCGCCGCCCTCCGCCTGCTTCATCAGGGTCTGCAGCTTGAAAATGGGTTTTGTAATGGTTTCGGCCAGCTCAAAGGAAGAAAACAGCACGAACAGCACCGTAAACAGGATGCATCCGAACAGGATATAAATGATGGTGTTGACGCCCGCCATGACCTCGTCGTTGGAAAACACCCCCACCGTGCGCCAGCCGGTGTATTCCGATTTTTCGGAATGAATCTGATAGTTTCCGCCCCGGATATTCGCGGTGACAAACGCGTTTCCGCTGCCGCCGAGCCAGAGCGGACTGACGCGGTACACCACGTCGTTGACCGGAGCGTAGACAATGCTGTTGTCCGCGTCCGTGACAAACACAAAGCCCTTTTCGCCGATGGTGACGCTGTTGATGGACTTTTTGATGATGTCGTGGCGGATATCGAACAGGATCACGCCCAGCACTTCCCCGGTTTTGGGGTCCCTGACCGCCTTGGTAAGCGAAAAAACGTCGTCCACGCTGTAGTCCTGATTGGTCACGATGTTCCTGCCCGTCGCGTCGCTGATGAGGCGGATCTCCTCCGGGGACTGCTCCGCCTGACGGTACCAGGACTCGTTGTGAAACGAATCGCGGGAAATCCGGGACATGCCGGTGCTGACATAGAGGTCGTTTTTGGTGGCGATCAGGATTCCGGCGATCTCGTCGTGGGAGGAAGCGATATTCTGCAGAAGCTCCCTGATCTGGCCGGTCTGCGTTTTCCACTTTGGGTCTTCCTCCGACTGAAGGCTCCAGAAGTCGTTGTTTTTCAGCTCAACGGAAATATAATTCGCGGTTTTTTCAATCGTACCTATGTATACGTCGATGGAGTCGCACACCTGATTGATCGTCTGGGCGGTGTGGTCCATTGCGGTCTGCTGCGCCTGATTGACAAACACAAGGCCGCTGACAATGGAAAAAACAGCAAACGGAATGAGCGCCATAAAAAGATAGGACAGTACCATTTTGTTCCGGAACCGGATGTTCAAAAATTTGTCCAATATCTTTCGCAAGACGCTCACCTCATCGGCTGCTGATTTTTGAATTGAGAATTGTGTATATTATATAATATTTAAGAAAAAATATCAAATTATTTTGCCATATTTATGCAGCTTTTTCCAACTTCCCATCCTTGATTTTTTCCGACCTGCCCGCCAGAATGCGCTGAATGACGATGAACAGGCAGAGCAGCGCCGCGCTGAACACCTTCGTCCACCAGGTGTTCAGGTTCTGGTACGTCACAATGGTCTGAATGACGCCCTGAATCATTACGCCCACGGTGGTGCCGATCACGGTGCCGACGCCGCCGGTCAGCAGTGTGCCGCCGATGACTGCGGAGGAAATCGCGTCCATCTCAAGCCCCACGTTTTGAAGGGAGTAGCCCGCCAACGTATAAAAGCTGAACACCACGCCCGCCAGCGCCGCACAGAAGCTGCTGATCGCGTAAACCGCCACCTTGGTTCTCCTCACGGGCAGGCCCATCAGCGAAGCGGACAGCTCGTTGCCGCCCACCGCGTAAACGGTCCTGCCGAACCGGGTGAATTTCAGCACGAACATCGCCCCGATCAGGACCGCGGCCGCAATAAAGACGTAATAATAGATTTTCGCGCCCGCGAAGGCAATTTTGTTCAGCGCCATTTTTTTATAGAAATCGTCCGTAATCGGAATGGACTCCGTGCTGATGACGGCGCACAAACCGCGCATGAAAAACTGCCCCGCCAGCGTGACGATGAACGGCTGGAGCTGATAGGAGTGGATCATAAAGCCCATCAGCGCGCCGAACAGAAGGCCGATCAGCAGCACCAGCGGAATCACCACGCCCGCCGGCACCCCGCTTCTGAGCAGGAACGCCGAGAACACGCAGGTAAACGCAATGGTAGACGAAATAGAAATGTCGATGCCGCCCGTCAGCAGGACAAACGTGATGCCGATGGAGGCGATCATCATATAGGAGCCGTCGTTCAGCAGATTGCAGAACGTGGACAGCGAAAGAAATCTGTCGTAGGCAACCGAACCCGCCGTAAAAAGGCCGATAAACAGCAGGGCAGTGACCAGCAGAGACATATTCCGTATACGGAACCTTTTCGTTGTTTTTACCGATTCGCTCATGCCGGTTTCACCGTCCTTTCCTGTTTATGACCGGAGAATCTCTTTCTCATTTTGTCCTTGAATTCCGCCGATTGGAAAAGGCAGATGCAGATAACGATGACTGCTTTCACCACCGCGGTGATTTCCGGCGCCACCCCCATGGCGTAGACGGAGGTCGTGATGCTCTGGATAATCAGCGCGCCGGCAAGGCTGGCCGGAACGGAGAACCGCCCGCCGCTGAGCGAGGTCCCGCCGATCGCCACCGCGAGGATGGCGTCCAGCTCCATAAAGAGACCGGCGTTGTTGCAGTCGGCGCCCTTGATGCCCGCGCTTTCGATCAGCCCGGCGACCGCCGCCGTGATGCCGCAAAAGGTGTAGACCATCCATTTCACGCTGTTGACGTTAATGCCCGCAAAGTGGCTGGCGACCGGGTTGCACCCCGTGGATTCCAGAAAAAGCCCGAACGCCGTCCTTTTGGTGAAAAGCAGCGCCAGCGCCACCACGAAAAGCACGATGAAAAGCGGGAACGGAAGGCCCAGAATATAGCCGCCGTTGATGAAGTAATACGCGTCCGAATTGACGGTGACGATTTTCCCGTCGGTAATCAGCTGGGCAATGCCTCTGCCCGCCACCATCAGGATCATTGTCGCGACGATGGGCTGGATTTTGATTTTGGACACCAGAAAGCCGTTCCACGCGCCGCAGAGCATGCCGCCCAGAAGCGCCAGCAAAATAGCGACCTGGACATTCTGCCCCGCGCCCGGCAGAATTCTGCCGTCCACGATGCTGCACGCGATGGCGCCGCTGATCGCCATGACGGAGCCGACGGAAATATCCGTCCCGCCCGTCGCAAGGACGAACGTCATGCCGGTCGCCAGAAGCATCAGCTTGCTGCCGTTGCGCAGAATATCGATCAGCCTTCCGTACAGGTGCGCATCCACGATTTTGATCTCGAAAAACGCCCCGCCCGAAATAACCCCGTTGATCAGCAGAATAGCGAACAGCACAACGACCGGCCAGAACCCCTGGTATTTAGACAGCTTCCTGATCTTCTCCACTTTTGACCCCTCCCGCAATTAAGCTCATGACCGCGCTTTCGGCAATGTCCTTCCCGCTGAGCTCGCCGACCTTCCTTTTGTCGCGCAGAACGATCATGCGGCTGCAGCAGCGGAGCATTTCGTCGATTTCGGATGAAATAAAGACCACCGTCATCCCCTGCTCGGCCAGCCCGACGATCATTTTCTGAATTTCCGCCTTGGTTCCCACGTCGATGCCCCGGGTGGGTTCATCAAGCATCAGCAGCTGGGGGTCTGTGGCAAGCCATCTTGCCAGAATGACCTTCTGCTGGTTGCCGCCGCTCAGGTTTTTCGCCCGCTGTTCCTGGGACGGGGTCTTGATTTCCAGCATTCTGATATATTTGTCGGCAATGCGCTCGGCCTGTGCGCGGGAAATCGACTTGAGCATGCCCTTCTTCGCCTGCAGGGCGAGAATGATGTTTTCCCGGATGCTCAGGTCCCCGATAATGCCCTCTGTTTTCCGGTTTTCGGGGCAGAACGCAACGCCGCAGCGAATCGCCGGAAGGGGCCCTTTCCCCACCAGCTTCCGACCGTCCAGGCTGATCTCCCCCTGCTCCAGATGATCGATCCCAAAAATCAGGCGAACGATCTCCGAGCGTCCCGAACCGAGCAGCCCGGAAATGCCGAGCACTTCTCCCCTGTAGATTTTCAGGTCGACGTCGCTGATGGTCCCCGGCCCGCAGGCCCGCTTCATCTCCAGCAGGCCGTCGCGCTCCCCGCCGGTCAGCTCCTCCTTTTCGGAGGAAAGGTCCAGCTCGGCGTACTCTTTGCCCAGCATTTTGCCGACAAGCTGCGTTTTGGGCAGCTCGGCGGCCGCGTAGGTGCCGACGTAACGCCCGTTGCGCAGCACGGTAATGGTATCCGAAACCGCGTACACCTGATCCAGAAAATGCGTGACGAAAAGGATTCCCATTCCCTGTGCCTTCAGCATGTTCATCACTTCAAAAAGCTTTTCCACTTCCACGCTGCTCAGGCTGGAAGTCGGCTCGTCGAGGATGAGCACCTTCGCGGAAATGTCGACCGCGCGCGCAATGGCCACCATCTGCTGCACCGCGACCGAGTAAAAATCCAGATTCTTCGTCACGTCGATCGTAAGATTGAACCGTTTCAGCAGATCGCGCGAGTCCCGATTGATTCTTTTCCAGTCGATGCTTCCTCTTTTTTTCGGTTCCCTTCCTATGTATATATTTTCCGCCACCGAGAGGTTAGGGCAGAGGTTGACTTCCTGATAGACCGTGCTGATCCCCAGCTTCTGCGCGTCCTGCGGACTCTGGGGAAAAATGGGGACGCCTTCCAGCAAAACGGACCCGCCGTCCCGTTCCTCCACACCCGTCAGGACCTTGATCAGAGTCGACTTTCCCGCGCCGTTTTCTCCCAGAAGGGCATGGATTTCTCCGCTTTTCAGCTCGAGGGGAACATCGTCCAGCGCCGCCACCCCCGGAAAGCTTTTGGAAATATGTTCCATCCGAATCAGCATATTTTCGCTGCTCATGAGCGGACTCCTCCTTTGTGATATTGTTTTCCCGTGTGCCATGAAGCAAAATCCGCTCCGCCGAACAAAGACGGAGCGGATTTTAAAGAGAGTCGGAGAATTGTATGAAAAAGGTTAATAAACGCGGGTGGGAAGGTCTTTGGCGGCGGTATCGGCGCGGAAAACGCTTTCGTCGGATTTGATCCACTTTTCAACCGTTTCGCCGTCCTTCAGCTTCTGGCAGGTCTCAAAGAACTGCGGTCCGAGCAGCGGGTTGCACTCTACGGTGACATTCGCTTCTCCGTCGACCATAGCCTGGAAAATACCCTTGACGCCGTCGCAGGAAACGGTCTTGATGTCCTTGCCGGGCTTCATTCCCGCTTCTTTCATGGCCTCGATCGCGCCGAGCATCATGTCGTCGTTATGCGCGTAAACCGCATTGATCTGATTGCCGTAGGTTTTCAGGAAGGATTCCATGACTTCCTTGCCCTTGGCCCTTGTGAAATCGCCCGTCTGGGAGGCGAGAATCTTCATGTCCGGATATTTCGCGGCCAGCTGGTCGTCAAAGCCCTTCTTTCTGTCATTCGCCGCGGAAGCACCCACGGTTCCTTCCAGTTCAACAATATTTCCCTTGTTGTTCAGCAGCTTTGCCAGCTCGTCGGCAGCGTTCTGCCCTTCCGTGATGAAATCGGAGCCGATAAACGTGGCGTACAGGTCATCGGAAACCTTTGCCCTGCGGTCGAGCAGAACGATCGGGATTCCCGCGTCCTTCGCCTCTGTAAACACGGCGTCCCAGCCTGTTTCCACAACCGGGGCAAGGCCGATGACGTCAACGCCCATCTCAATAAAGGATTTTATCGCCTTAATCTGATTTTCCTGTTTCTGCTGTGCGTCCGCAAACTTGAAATCGATGGTGTCCACATGCTGTCCGGCATAGAACTGAATGGACGCCGTTTCCGCGTCGCGCCAGCCGGATTCCTGCCCGATCTGCGCGAAGCCGACCGTCAGCTTTTTGTTGCCCTCCGCCTTGGAAACGACTTCCGCGCCCGACTGTGTGCCCGCCGACGCGGTCTTTTCAGCAGGTGTACCCGCGCACCCGCCTAACGCAAGGCCCGCGATGCATACGGTTAAAATTGCAGCAAGTATTCTTTTCAAATTTTTCTCCTCCGCTTCCGGGGATCGCCCCCCTTATTTCGTTTCCATTGTAGTGCATCCTCCCTTTTAAGTCTTTACAATAACAAAACCTGTTTGTATTATTTTTTAACATCCTGGCAGTGAACTCCCCCGGTCAGGCTTCACCTGCCGGCCCCCGTCGGGGGAGCCAGGCTCTCTCTCCAAATCAGGCATTGACACAGGCGCGTCAAAATAAAAAAAGCCGCAAAAAGCAGCTTTTTCGTGTATTTTTTATCAATTTTCAGCGGAGCATACAGGACGGTTTCCAGCCCAAAACGTCATACGGAACGGTAAAGACGACGATTCCGGTGGAATAGGGCGCGATTTCATACTGCTGATAATAGATCGCGACGCCCTGCGGAGTCAGGTAATACTGCTCCTCATTGAAATACTGGGCAATCAGTTTGCGGTAATCATCAAAATAGACGCCCGGATTTTCCGCCATATTCCGGTCGGCCTGCTTTAAAATATTCTGCAGAAGCCGGTACCGGTAATTGCTGTGCGGCCCGAAGAACCGCGCGAGCGGATAACGCCTGCCGTTTTGCAGGCTCCACGTGTCGGAACGCCGGACGGTGTTGCCGTGCGCCCCGCCCGTATATTCGTACTGGTCGCGATAAAGACTCAAAAAACAGTTTTCGTTATAAGCCGTTTCATATTTTAAAATGGCGTCATACGGCCGGAACGGGAATCCGTTTGTCTGGGAATCGCGGTATTCCTGAACGGCCTGACGGTACAGGGTTCCTGCAACATAGCGGTAAAAATTTTCCGTCTGCATCCGGATCATGCCGTTGATCCTGCTTTCGGCCGCCCGGTTTCCCCTGAGCCTTATCTCCGGAAATTCGGCGGTCATTGTGATTATCACGGTATTCTCATACTGGAATTCCCGCTCGACCTTCTGAGCGGTCAGTTCCGCGCTGAAATTCGGTTCGTACATTTTCATCCCTCCGCCCCATCATATGCCGGAAAAAGCGGTAAGGATTCAGGATTTTATCACACGACATAAAGGATGGAACAGCCGCCGAGCTTTTCCGCGATCTCCCGCCGGAGCAGTTCTTCCCCCTGCGCGCGCAGCTCGTTGCGGTAGCAGTACTTTCCGCGTCCTCTCACCGTCATCAGCGAAGCGTCGTAAAGCTCCGCCGCGTTGGGAAACGCTTCGTTGTTGATCGCCCGGTGAACATAGCTGTAGGTCATAAAGATGATCTCAATGGTCAGATTTTCCTTTGCTTTTGGGGACAGCTCGTCGGCAAGCTGATGAATAAGCTGCGCGTAAAGCTTCTGCCAGTCGCCCAGAAGAACGACCGGGGCAATCAAAAGCCCCACCCGGTACCCGGCTTCGCACATCTTATTCAGGGCCTGTATCCTGTTTTTTAACGGAGAGGTCCCGAATTCCACCCTGCTGATGATTTCCTGAGGATTGACGCTCATACGGAAAATGGCCCTGCCACGGTGTTCCAGATTCAGCAGAGGATCCACCATGTCGAACTTGGTCGGGAACGTCAGAAAGCCCTTTTCGCTTTTTGCAAACTGCTCAATCGTCCAGACAAGATTTCCCGTAATGGTGTTTTCCAGCACCAGATCGCTGTTGCTGCCGATTTCAAAGGTCAGGTCGCGGTCCGCGGCGGCAGCCGTTTTTATCAGCTTGCCGAGCATCTGCTCCCGGTTGACGAACAGCCTCAAATACGAGCATTTGTTGTAGTTGCAGACCAGATAGCAGTAAAGGCACGCCGCGCTGCAGCCGGAGGAGGTATAGGGCACCAGAAAATCGGAGATTTTATGATTTTCCACATATTTGTGCGTCTTGCGGACGCCGACGATCAGGTACCGCTTCATATGGCCGAATTCCCGGTTGGAATTGCCGCGAAGCTCCTCGATATTGTTATGGCTGTGGATCGGTATCCACGGTACTTCATTGAATTTCTGCCGCAGCTGCTCCCCCAGTTCATAGGAAAGAGCATCCGGCTCATAATAGACGCGTTCCGGGTACATTTTATCACCTTCCGGTCTATTATTGACAGCCGGACGGCTTCTATGCGATAAAAAATTTTGATTGTCACCAGACGTGGGGAACCAGCCTCCAGGTATGCTGTTCATAGTCCCTGTAAACCGCGCCGAAGCTTTTTTCCAGCGCTTTTTCCTCCGTGCGGATACGGTAGCCGTACACGGCGGCGGCAATCAGCAGGGTGGCCGGGACCCCAAGGGCGGACCGGAAGGCCAGCGAGATTCCCAACAGCGTCAGGATGCTTCCGGTATACGCCGGATGGCGGATAAGCCGGTACGGCCCATCCTGTACGATCTTCTGTTCCGAACCGACCCGCACTGCCATGGAAAAAAACTTTCTCAGGGTCCAGACGGAATACAGCCGAAGAATCATACCGGAAACGGCAGCCGCGAACCCCAGCCAGAAAACAGGCACGGGCAGCACGACCGGAAGAAGGCGGATATAGAGCGGATTCAGAAGAACGGACAGCCAGAACCCAACGATAATCAGCAGCATGGACCCTCTGTCCTCGCCGCTCTTTTTTCCACCCTTTTGATTGTTCCGGGCGGTCAGCAGCAGGATCGTCGTTTCCATCAGCAATACCGCGATCAGCAAACCCTGAAAAGTGTTTTTCAGAACCGCGCCGGGAAAATAAGTATCTCCGTAAAAATACATAGCAACATCTTCTTTCAAAACATGAGAAAACCTGCGGCCTTCCGCCGAACCCCGCAGACTGTCGGCGGGGCCCCGGCAGAAAGCCGCGGCTTTGGTAAACCGGATCAGATATAATGGATTTCTATGCCGCCGAACTGTACGTTGCCCGTCAGGGTAAGCTGCGGGGCGTTTTCCTCGGGGTGCGCCAGCCGGATATCGTTGTCCACGCCGCCGAGGCTCGTGTTCAGTTTATCGATGACTTTCCAGCTGCGGGGCACATAGATCTGAATGGCGCCGAAGCTGCAGTCAAGAAAAATCTCCGCGCCGTCCGGGCTGAGCTGGGACTGATCGAAGAACAGCTCCAAAGCGCCGAAGGAAACATCGAACTGTCCGCCCTTCAGGCACTCGCCGTGCAGATACTTGCTGGAAGAACCGAAATGCACCTTTGCGTAGGGGTTGTTGTCGTCGATATTTTCCGTCGTCGGCTGAATGGACCCCGACCCGTGGTGCCAGTACATGTGGTTTTTCGGGTGCCTGTGAAAGAGAAAGCTGAAGCCCATACTGGCAAAAACCGCGGCCAGAATCAAAAGCCAGAGGGAAATCCGGGCGAGATGAAGCGGCTGCTGGTAGATGACATAAAGAAATGCCAAAGGTACGAAAATACCGAAGTAATTACGGTGAACCACGCTGCTGATCAGCAGAGCCGCGAGCAGAACCGTCGCCAGAACGCTGACAAATCCAATCTGTACAAAAGACCCTGTCTGGCTGGCAATGACAAATACCGCCGAGAGCAGGAAGAAAATCCCCCAAAACCAATTTCTACTTTTCATAAGTGCTCCTTTCGTTTAAACGCTGCCGCAGCTCGCTGTAATAGTACCGCGACACGTATACCTGTTTGTGACTGTTAATAAATTGAACCAGACTGGAAGCGGTAAGGTTCCGCGTGACGGAGTACACCTGCAGGATATTGACAATGGTGGATTTCGCCGCCCGCACAAAGTTTTTCGGAAGGATTTCCTCCAGCTCGTACAGCCGGTATTTGATCCGGTAAGCGTCGTTTGCGGTGTGGGCGTAAATATGCTCCCCCTCCGTCTCAAAGAACAGGACCTCATCCAGCGGAAAATAGAATTCCTGATTTTGTTTGAAAAAGGTGATCTTGGTATTCCGGGAGGACTGTTCCAGAACATAGCGGTGTATTTTCTGAATGGTGTCGTCCACGCGGCCGCAACGGATCAGCACCTCATCCTCATCCAGATCATTGACTACCTCAATGCGTATCTTCACCTGACCACCCCCTCTGCAGATAGTATAGCGGGTTTGCGGCAGGATGAAAAGAGAAAAACGCCGTCCGGTCTCATTTCCGCCCGCAACAGGTTAAAAAATCCGGGTAAAAGGAAACGTCCGCCCCATACAGCCGGCAGGAACACCTGTTGCCGGGGGTATGGGGCGGACAGAAAAAATAAAAACGGGAACTTTACGGTTATAGATTGAGAAATTTACGAAAGGTCATGCTGACTTCCGCGGCATCTTCCTCACACGCCATTTCGCAGAAGATACGGAGCACCGGTTCGGTACCGGAGAAGCGGCAGATAACCCAGCCGCCGTTTTTGAAATAGACCTTGCAGCCGTCCAGATAGGAGATCCGCTCGACTTCCCTGTCAAACTCCGGCACCCGCTTTTCCTCAAAGAGCAGATGCTTCAGCTCCTCTTTCCGCCGCGCGGTCATACGGCAGTCGAACTCGTTCATGAAACAGCTTCCGTATGTCCGGTGGATATCCTTGAGCACCTCCGACAGCGGCTTGCCGATCACACTGACCATTTCCACCAGCAGCGCCCCCGCGTAGACGCCGTCCTTTCCGCGGATATGGCCGCGGACGGTCAGTCCGCCGGAGGACTCTCCACCGATGAGCGCATTCGTTTCCTCCATTTTGGAAGAAATATATTTGAAGCCCACCGGGACCTCGCAGCAGGCTTCGCCGAAGCGGGCCGCCATCGCGTCCAGACAGTGCGTGGTCGCCACGTTCCGGACGGCGGCTCCTTTCCAGCCCTTGAACTCGTGAAGGTAATAATACAGGAGCACCAGAATATCGTTCGGGTGAATGAAAGCGCCGTTCGCGTCGATCAGCCCGATGCGGTCGGCGTCGCCGTCGGTCGCGATGCCGAGGTCGTATTTCCCCTGCACCACCAGCTGGGAAAGGTGCGTCAGCGTGGAGCTGTTCGGAGCGGGCAGCCTTCCCCCGAACAGTGTGTCGTGCCTGTCGTGAATCACCTCGACATTGCAGCGGCAGGTCAGCAGAATCGTCTGTAACGTTGTTTTGCTTACCCCGAACATCGGGTCAAGCAGGACATTCAAATGCCTTTTTTTGATAGATTCGATATCGATGACGCCTAAAATACTGTCTATGTATTCATTCTGCGGGTTAATGATTGTGACAAACCCGGAATCCAGCGCTTTCGCGTATTCCATGCTTCTGATTTCCGTCTTTTGTATTCCGGCGATCTGCGCTTCGATTTCGTCCGTGACCTCTTCCGCCGCATCCCGTCCGCCGGACGTGAAAACCTTTACTCCGTTGTACTCCGCCGGGTTGTGGCTCGCGGTAATCATCAGCCCGTAGGAACCCTTTTCCTTCATGACCTCAAACATAATCAGCGGGGTCGGCGCGTCATAATCGATCAGATGCGTTTTGATTCCCTCTGCCGCGAACACGCACACCATCCATTTTGCGGCAATATCGGACAGGAATCTGCGGTCGTAGCCGACGATGACCGGCTCGTTCTCTTTGCCGTTTTTTCGAATGATTCTGACCAGCGCAAGGGAAAGAAGCTCCAGATTCTCCCTTGTAAAATCCTCGCCGATCACCGCGCGGAACCCGCCTGTTCCAAATTTAATCATTGACAATCCTCCGTTTTACGGGCATGCCGTATGCCTAAAGAATAACCCGAATGGTATTTTCTCCGTCCTGAAAAAGTTCGCTTCCCAAAACGAAAACCATACGGAAATGGAAGGGGTCTTTTCGGGTCTTGAAAACGCTTACGCCGTTGAGCTCCACCTTTTCCGGGGCGCAGCTGCGGGCGTTCGGATTTCTGATTTCCATCTTGACCCTTTTTCCCCGGTAGGTAAATTCCACGCTGGCGCTGTCCATCCACCCGGGGATGCAGGGATCGATGACAAGGCCGTCCAGCGTGGGCCGGATCCCGAACATCCACTCGTAAACAGCCCGCTGGGCCATGCCCACGCTTCCCGTCAGAAAGCTGAACAGGCTGCGGAATCTGAACACGGGCAGCTCCTGCCAGCAGTTCACAATCGCGTACGGCGGGGACAGGACAACATTGGACGGATGGCGCGACTGGTCGTACGGCAGCAGCCATTGCAGCACATCAAACAGCGCGTCCCCGTTGCCGACGGCTGCAAGCGCCCGTGCTAAGAAACCCTGCGCGCCGTGGTTGTACACGTTGCCGTTTTCCGCGAAGCCCGCCGGGGCGTCCCCGCTGGCGGCACGCCCGACACAGCGGATGGGCATTTTTCCCATCGGCGGCCAATAGAGCCGGTACCCCGCCTCGCATTTCAGCAGCTCCATGACCCGCAGAACCGACTCCCTCTTCTCTTCCGGAACTACTCCCGAAATCAGCGCGAGCCAGTTGGCCGGGCCGTAGGGCCTCTTTTCGCCGTCGGGGTCCTGATCGGAGAAAATCCATTTTCCTTCATCCGTAAAGATGCCGTTTAAAAAACCGTCCCGATTATACGCGTGCTCCAGAAGATTCTTTTTCATTTCTTCGGCTTTTTTCCTGTAGACAACAGCCGTTTCCGAAGGGCCGCTTCTGCTTTCCAGAATCCCGGCCATATACTGCAGGCACATCACCGCCTGCTCGCTCACCATCACGGATTCCCCGCGGCCAAGCACGCCCGCCCGGTTCACGGAATCCAGCCAGTCGCCCTCCCCGATTTTGCACAGACCGTGTTCGCCCAGATTTTCAGGGTCGATATAATATTCCATGGCACGGATCAGATGTTCCAGAACGGTGTTTTTTCCATCGAAGTCCAGCCACGGCAGGACCGCGTCCAGCACGCCGCTGTCGCCGCTGTACGACAAATATTCATAAACAAACTCGATCACGAACGCCCCGGCGTCCACATGTCCGCGCAGGTCGTGCCGCCCCGTCCGTCCTTCCGTTGAAAACTGGCGGGGGAACCATCCGTCCGACCGCTGGCAGCTGAGCATCTCCAGCAGCCTTACGCGGCCTGCGGCGTCATCGATTGACAGCATCGCCGTATAATCCTGCGCGCAGTCGCGCGTGCCGCGCATCGCCGTCGGCCATCCCCGGTCCAGCGAGGCGACCCACTCCATCTGCAGCGGCAGCCAGCTGTTTATGAAATAATCCCAGTCCTTTTGGCCGGTCCGTACGGTGTTTTTACGGCACAGCGCCGAAAAATGGCACCGCGCCTCTTCTTTTTTCCGCTCATAAGCCGGGGCCTCAAAATAGACCAGTGATTTTTTGACGTCATCAACGGCGGGAAGCCCTCCGTCCGCCGTGTTCTGCGGCATACAGAGCACCTGTGTGAACACCCTTTCGCCGCCGGGTTCCAGATGACACCCGTACTTTGCCGCGTAAACCGGCGGGTACCCCCAGATGGCGTTGTCCTCGCGGTATTCCCCGAAGGAAGCGGCCGGTTCCGGCCTCATCCGGAAATTCCCGTCCATCACCGACTGCGGGCAGGAAAGGTCCCCGCAGCCCACAAATTTTTCATAGCTGATTTCCGTGCCGCACAGTCCTTCGCTGTCCGTCCAAAGCGCGGCTGTCCGCCGTTCGCCCGGGTCGGACGTACTGCTGAGAAGCTGCGACCAGAAAAGCTCCTTTTCCTCCCTGCCGACTCCGCTTTTCAGGTACCACTCGTATTTGTCCCACGGCGCGAGCTGGGCGGGATTGACGTAGGGGACAAAGGCCGGACACACGGAAATGCCCATCGCTTTTTGCCGCAGGTTTTTCACGCGCAGCTTCATGACGATCTCGGTTCCGTGCAGGGGAACGAAAAATTCCGTCTTTACCAGCAGGTCCTGATACCGGTACTCATAGGACGCGCAGTGCGGCAGAAACGTGATTTTTAAATCCTGCGGCTCTTTGGACGGGTCGCTCCCGTCGATCAGCGGACGGAAAAAGTTAGTGAACGGCTTTCTGTCTTCCAGCTCATCGGACTGAAGCCAGACGGCCCAGCTGGAAAACTTCTGCCCGCTTTCCCTCCTGAAAAGCTGGATCCCGCCCGGCGGATTCGCCTGCGCGTACACCGGCCCGAACTGATCCACCTTCAACAGCACGTCGTGATTCTGATAGATATATTCCCACGGCGCGGGCAGGTTCAGTGAAAAAAGGTCGATCCCCGCGCAGTCCGGGCGGAACTGTGCCCATTTTTGCCCGGAAGGGCCGTAAATTTCTCTGTTGTTCATCATCGTTCCCTTCTAGCCCTTCAGGCCGCCCATACTGATGCCCTCCGTCAGCCTGTTCTGCACAAGGCTGTAGAGAATCATTGTCGGAATCATCACCAGCGCCATTCCGGCGAACATCGCGCCCCAGTCCGTCGCGAATTTCTGCTGCTCCATCAGGTTCGCCAGCCCGACCGGAAGCGTCCATTTCTGCTCTTTCAGGATGGTGGTAGCCATGATATACTCATTCCAGAAGCTCATGAAATTGAACATGACGACGGTAATCATGGCGGGCTTTGCCATAGGGACGATGATGCGGAACAGGGTGCCGAAATACCCGCACCCGTCGATCTGAGCGGCGTCCTCATAATCGTGTGGAATGGTGCGGAAAAATCCCGTCAGCAGGTAAATGGTGAACGGAAGCTCGCAAACCGCGTAAATCAGCGCCAGAACCGTCAGGTTGTTGGTGATCTCCAGATGCTGAAAGATCACGTATTGATTGAGAAAGCTCTGAATTTTATTGAGCGACAGGAAAATGGGGATCACAATATAATTCTGGCTTACAAACAGGCCCGCCATAAAGAGGACGGACAGCCCTTTGGAGCCCCGGAAGGTAAACCGACTGGTCACATAGGCGGTCGGCACCGCCAGAAAGACGACAAACACCAGAGCAATCAGTGTAATGTAGGCCGAATTCCAGAAGTACGCGAGCATATTCCCCTTTTCCAGCGCGTTCTTATAGTTATCCCAGTGAAAACCGGCGGGGAGCGCCCAGGCATTCGTCAGAAACTCCGAGCTGGTTTTGAACGAGGTGTAAAATGTCCAGATAATCGGGAGCAGTACGACGGCGGTAAACAGCAGAAGAACCACCCTGACAAAAAATTTGCCCGACCATTTTTGTAATTTAGCGTTTTTCATCCGTATTCTCCCTTTAATACTCAATGACTTCTTTTGAAGTCAGGCGGTTGCTGATGAGTGCAAGTACAAACGAGAAGAGGAACACAAACACGCCCACAGCCATTGCATATCCGAAATTGGAATTCGTGAACGCCTGTTTATACATGTAGGTCAGCAGCACCTCCGACTGGCCCGATGGCCCGCCGGTCGGCGTCATGACCTTGACGAACACAAAGCTCATGTTGATGGTTGAAATGATAAAAAACACAATGGTGACGCGGATAATTTCCCACATCAGCGGCAGCGTGATGGAAAAGAACTGCCGGAACTTCCCCATTCCCTCCATACTGGCCACTTCGTACAGATCCTTTGGAATTCCGTCCATCCCGGCCATATACATCACCATATAGTACCCGACGGCCTGCCAGATCATTGCCGCCGAGATGCACCAGCGCACGGTGGATTTTTCCCCCAGCCACGCGTGAATCAGGCCCTCCGAGTGGATGGTTTTCAGGGTGGAGGTCAGAATCCCCATGGTGGGGTCGTAAATCTGCACAAAAAGCACCCCGATCACGACCAGCGAAAGCACGTTCGGGAAAAAGAAAACCGTACGGTAAAACGGCTTTTCAATCAGCTCCGTCTGCGCCAGCAGCGCCGCGAAGAACAGGGAGACTGTCATGGTCACGGCCGTTACGAACACGATGAAAAACAGGTTGTTGCGAAACGCCTGCCAGAACTTTTCGTCGCGGAAAAGGATCTGAAAATTCTGCAGCCCGATAAATTCCTTGTTGAGCGAAAGGCTGCTCATCCTGAAAAGGGACATATAAAAAACATTGGCGGTAGGATATAACATAAACACCGTAAACAGGATTACGGTCGGTACGGTACAGACGGCAATAAAACCGGCACGCTGCTTTTTTCTGCTGCGCAGCGCGCGGAGGTTCCCGTCCTTTGCCTTTATGGCAGTCAACATGATCACTTTCACCCTCACATCATAATTTGCATCAGGAGATAAAATTGGTGAGGTCGTAGACGGCCTCACCAATTCATGTCTTACTTTAAAATCAATGAAGAGAGTGTCTCTGCATCTTTTTCCAGATTGTCCGACCATTTGTCGGTTGTCAGTGTTCCCGCCATAATCTGGTTCAGGTCCTGATATAAGTCATCTCTTAAATTCACTTCTGTCTGGGAGGTCAGCGCGTAAGAACCGGTAACCGGCGTATAGCCCTTGTCCGTAATCGTAAAGGTGTCGTAAACGGACTGGTCGATGGAATCCTTTACCAGATTTGCAGCACCCTTGATCGGGGGAATGATTCCTGCTTTGCTTGCCAGTGTCTGGATGCTTGCGTCCTCATAGAGGGAAGCAAGGAATTTCTTCGCGAGCGGAATGTTCTTCGCGTCCTTCGGGATATACATCTCCTCACAGTTGGCCCAGATGAATTTCTTATCCGTTTTGCTGAAGGTCGGCAGCCCGGCGAAGCCGTATTCAAAGGCGTCCGCCTTCGGGGCGTCCTTCATTTCCGTCTCCAGCCAGTTTCCGTTCGGAATAAAGAGGCATTTATTCTGCAGGAACTGCTGCTGCGACTGGGTGTGGGTCATGGCGAGCGTTCCGTTCAGCAGGTAGCCGCCGTCCTTGATTTTCTGATAGAGATCAAAGGTTTTCTTCACCGCGTCCGATTTCCAGGCTCCCTTTTTATAGTTCAGGCAGTCCTGCAAAGCCTGCTCGCCGCCGGCGACCGCAATGGTCGGGTTTACCACGATTTCATTGTAGGAGGGATCGTTCGCGGCAGCGTAGGTAAAGAGCGCAATCCCCTTTGCTTTTGCCTTGTCGCCCAGAGCAAAGAACTCGTCCCAGGTTTCGGGCACTTCCCAGTTGTTTTCCTTGAACAGGGTCTTGTTGTAGAAAAGGCCCATCGTGCTGTAGGAAAGCGGCGCCGCGTAGACTTTGCCGTCTCCGTAAGGGGAAATGGTCGGCGCGGAAAGCGTTCCGTCGATCATTTTATCCTTGAGGTCGCCTGTGAAAACATCGCTGATGTCCTCCAGCTTTTTATCCTGAATCAGCGACTGCAGGATTCCCGATTCATTGGTGGATGCAAGGAAAATGAAATCCGGAGGATTTCCGTTCATAATCTGCGGACGGATGACGTCCCCCAGCTTTGCGTTTGCCGTAACGTTGATTTTCACTCCGGGGTTTTTCGCCTCAAACTGCTTTGCAAGGTCGTCCCAGACCTCCCGGCCGTAGCCGCCCTCGAACACCGCGATGTTCAGCTCCTGATTCTGCTCCCCGGCGGATGTCTGGCTCTGTGCCGCCGAAGAGGAATCGCTTACCTTCTGGCAGCCCGCCAGGGCCGAAACGCCCAGCGACAATGCACAGATACATGCAACTGCTTTTCTCAATTTCATTAATTTTCCTCCCTCTGCTGAAATATTCTACCGTAATTATAGAGATGAATTTATCCTATTTAAATAAAATATATTGCGGATTCCTTTCACTATTTTGATAGATTTTTTATCATTCGGGAGGATTGATACTATTTTGACCGACTTTGATACTTTTTTTATATCGCTTCTTAAACTCGGAAGGACTTGAGCTCAGGTATTTATTGAAAATCCGGTTGAAATAGGACTGCTCGTCAAAGCCCAGCCTGTTCGCGACCTCTTTCACCATGACGTCGGGGTCCTTTAAAAGTTCTATCGCCTTACCCATTTTCAGCAGATTGATATAGGACGTCAGATTGACCCCCGTCTCATTTTTGAACAGCCTGCTGACATAGCTTTCGTTCATATTCACCAGCTTTGCAATCTGCGCCAGCGTGATTTTCTGCGTGATGTTCTCTTTGATATACGCAGTGATGCGGACGACATCCTGGCGGTATTTTCCCATGCGGCCGTCTGCAGCGCTCTCGCTGACCGCGCGGATCAGTCCCGTGACGGCGGACTCGAATTCGGAAACCGTTCCGCATTCCCTGCAGTCGGCGGCGAGGCGTTCAAATCTGCCGCTGTTTTTTCCGGCGGAGCCGAAAAGCAGGATGTTCCGGAACAGCTTCCGGATATAATCGCAGGCACCGTCCGGGCGGATTCTCTGTTTTTCGAAGCTATCCAGAATCGATGCCGCCAGAATTTCCGCTTCCTCGTATTCGCAAAACGCGATCCCCGCGCAGATCAGCTCCATGGCGTCCTGCTGGTCTTCCGTGACTTCGTTGACGTAAAGGCCGCCGTCCTCTTGGCGAATCAGGCTTCCAAAACCTTTGTAAAAGCTGACGGAGGCGGCCCCGGCGCAGCCTTTCAGATTGGCCGCAAGCTCCGGTTCCGAAGCAAACGGCTCCGAAAGGACAAACCCGGCCTCTGTATTCATATAAATCTTTACAGAGTTCTGGATGCGCAGCAGAACCCTTTCCAAAGTCCCCTCCGCCGGTCCGCCGGACTCTGGCGGCAGGATGATCAGCGCGTCCACCGGTGTCAAGGGGATGACCTTCATTCCGGAACCGGCGTCAAATGTTTCACTGATTAAACTGGACAGCATTTCCTTGGACGTCATATCCGGTTCGCTCTGCCGCGCGGCGGGCCGCCCCGCGGTCAGCAGTTCCTTTTTAAAGACATAGAGCGCGGAAAACGTCCCTGAATAGGTCCTGTCCGAAGCCAGAATTCGCAGCTTTTCCTCATCCGGGCCGTAAAGCATGCTGTAAATCCGGGGCTGGTCAAACTCGCTCTGCGCCTGCTCTGTCTTTTGGGAAGGACGGCGGTCCTCCGGCAGCTTTCCGGCGGCTTTCCGCAAGGCCTCCAGAAGCTCCTTATCGGTAAAATTGGCTTTTAAAAGATAGTCGGTAACGCCGTAGCGGAGGGCCTCGCGGGCCAGCTCGAATTCCCCGAAGCTGGTGAGGATAATAATTTTTCCCGGATACCCCCGCTCATACAGCTCCTTTGCCAGACCGATTCCGTCCAGATGCGGCATCTTCAAATCCGTCACAATGATCCGGGGGCTGTATTTTTCGATATACTGCAAAGCGGTTTCCCCGTCCGAAACCGCGCCCACGATTTCAAACTCGGTTTTCTCCCAATCCACCATTGACTTCAAAGCCACGCGGACAATCATTTCATCATCAACGAACAGCACCGGAATCATCTTCCTCGCGCTCCTTTCCCTGTGTCAGTTCTTTTGTGGATTCCGGCAGGGTACCGATGTAGGGAAATTCCATGGTGACGGTGGTTCCCTCGCCAATCCTGCTCTCTATGTTAAAGGGATACTCCCCGCCAAAGCACAGCCGGATACGCTCCTGAACGTTCTGCATCCCGATTCCCGTCAGCCGCTTATTCTTCTTCGCGTCCAGCGTTTTCTCCACATCAAACCCCTTCCCGTTGTCGGAAATAACGGTAAGGATGGTGTCCTCCCGCCGGTTCATGGAAATATGGATTTCCTTCTGCGTACCGTCCTCATCAATTCCATGGATAATGGAATTTTCCACAATCGGCTGCAGAAGAAATTTAATCATGTAGCAGTGCAGAATATTCTCGTCTATTTCATAGGTGACGGAGAAAATATCGCCGTAACGGATTTTTTGGATGACGATATAATTGTTGACGTTTTTCAGCTCTTCCTCCACCGTAATGAATTCGTTTTTATCAAGAATGGTGTTCCTCAGCAAATCGGAAAGCGCGGCCAGCCCGTTGCTGACACTGGTCGCCCGGCTCATCAGGGCGGTCCATCGCAGGGAATTCAGCGTATTGAACAGGAAGTGCGGGTTGATCTGCGCCTGCAGCATTTTGAGCTCATATTCCCGCTTCTGCTTCTGCTCCGTTTCCACCTGCTTGACCAGGTCCTGCATTTTCTGAAGGATCTCGCGGAAGGCGCGGCTTAAAAAGCCCAGTTCATCCTTGCTGTCGTCGTAAAAGGACATCTGGTCAAAATTCGTATTGTCGATTTTGCCGACCAGCTGCACCAGCCGGTTGATCGGCACGCTGATGCTCTTCCACATCTGACGGTACACGATCACCGCGCACAGGAAGCAGAGGACGATGGAAATCAGGCTGGTGACGGCAATGGAGAAGGTCTCCGACCGCAGATAGGCATCCGGGATGGCGGCGACCAGAAGCCAGCCCTGCTGGGTAAAAAAGGAATACGCGATCATGCCCAGCCTGCCGTTGAATTTGTAGTTGCGGATGATATTCCGGTCCGGGTTCTCCCGGCAGTATGAGAACAGCCCGCCGTCCACGGCGGAGCCGGGGCGGAAGGTCCTGTCCTGATTCGCGACGTTGTTTCCGTAGTAATCCATCACCATCAGGTCGGCGCCCGTACCCATATCGACACCGGACAGACAGTTGTAAAAGGCAGCCGCATCGATGAAAATCAGGGTATGCCCAATCACCCCGGAACCCCGCTCGGAAATGACAGGATGAGTATAGATAATATAATTTTTATTTCCCTCATTGACACTGAGCCAGTTGATATTCTTCCCGCACAAATCGATCATGCGGTCAATGGTCTCCTGACTGACATAAAACCAGCCCTGGCTGTAAATAGGGTTATTGTCCCTGTCCGTCAGAAAAATCTGCATGATCTGCGGCGAGTTCGACATATGGCCGGAAATAACGGAATTCATCTGCACAATAAAATTGTTTTTCTGCATGTAATCCCAGGTGTCAAACCGGTACAGGCCGTCCTGAACGGTTTTGTTCACCATGAGCGCGTCCGATATTTTCTGGTATTTGTCCGACTCGTACTGAATGTTTTTCTGTACGAGCTTCAGCACCTGGATCGATGAATTGCTGATCTTGCTGTTGATGGCGCTGTTGGACACCTGATAGGAGATGATGCCGAAAATCAGGAGCGGCACAATGGCCATCAGCAGAAACGAATACAGCAATCTGTGTGAAACGGAAAGATTGCGAATTCTGGCGTTTTTGATCCGGTCCAAATTCATATTCCACAGACCTTTCCATGTTCTGGATTCATGTTCCCGGCGCCCGGGCCGCGTTTCCCATATGCAGAATCGATAATTATCTAACAGTGTATCACATATTGTTGAAAAATGGCAACAGAATCGTCCGACATTACAGTGAGAATCCCCAACATCCCATGCGCGCAAAAGGAGCGCGGCAATCCGCTGCACACCGCTGCCGAAGAAGAGCGAAAAACGGCGGCCCGGCCCGCTGGGCCAAACCGCCGTTTCATATTTGATAAAAAGGATTCAGCGCAGCTGCAGGAGCTTGTTTTTCAGGTCGGTCTCCAGCTTTCTGAGTTCCTGCTCCGCCTGCGTGCGTTTTTCGCGGCCGTCCTTCTGGATCTGCATGACCTCGTCCAGCGTGGAGATGAGCGTCTCGTTGGTATGCTTCAGCGTTTCGATGTCCACAATGCCGCGTTCGGACTCCTTCTGCGTTTCGATCGTCGCCATTTTGAGCGCGTCGGCATTTTTGCGCAGCAGGGTGTTTGTCATATCCGTGACTTCACGCTGGGCCTTGGCCGCCTGTGTGGAGTGCTCCACGCCCAGCGCCAGCACCATCTGGCTTTTCCACAGAGGGATGGTATTGACAATGGTGGACTGGATTTTCTCGCTCATAATCAGATCGTTGTTCTGTATCAGGCGCAGCTGGGGCGCCATCTGAATGGATACCATGCGGGTCAGGTCCAGATCATGCAGCTTCTTTTCAAAACGGTTGCACATGTTGGACAGGTCGTTTGCCGCCTGTGCGTCCTCCGGCAGACCGGAAGCCTGCGCTTTCTGCTGCAGGGCGGGAAGGTCGTTTACGCGCACCTGCTCCAGCTTCTGCTTTCCGGCGAGCAGATACATGGAAAGTTCTTTGAAATAGGTCTTATTGACCTCGTACATTTTATCCAGAATGGAAACATCCTTTAAAAGCTGTACCTGATGTGCTTCCAGCACGTCGCAGATCTGGTCGACGTTGGTTTCCGCTTTGGCATAACGGGCTTTCAGAGCAATGATTTTATTGCCGCCGCGTTTGAAACGCGCGAAAAAGCCTTTATCGTCCTCGTCGACCTCAAAGCTTTTCAGCTCTGCCACTACGCCGGAGAGCATCTTTCCGACCTCGCCCAAATCCTTGGTGCGAACGTTTTCCAGTGCGCTTTCGGAAAAATCGGCCATCTTTTTCTGGGCCCCCACGCCGTACTGGAGAATCTGGTTGCTGTTTGTCAGGTCGATCTTCGCGGCGAAATCCGCTACCATCTTCTGTTCGGCAGGAGTAAGCTGCGGTTCCGGGGCGGCGTCCTGCGCGGGAACCGCCTGCGCAAGAATCGTCTGTGCGGAAATGGGCTGCTCGGGAGCCGGGTCAAGGGTAAGCTCGGGAACAGGGATCTCATTCTGATTCATGGTAAAGCCTCCATACCAATTTATAATTCTTTATCATTCGGTTTCCTTTTAAGAAAGTTTGCTTTCGTCCGGCTCTTTTGCAAAGTCGCTGCCGGTCAGGCCCTCCTGTTTGAGCATGGTTTCCAGCGTGGAAATATCCGCGGAAACGTCAAGCGCGTCGTCGGCGAACAGGGTATCCAGCAGGTTTTCAAAGGCTCTGTTGACAGTATCCAGCGCCTGCTCGATTTCTTCCTTGGCTTTGGTAATATTTTCCCCCTGCACCGGCTGGGTTTCAAACTCCTCGTAAGACTTGACCAGCTTCAGGGTCGTGGGCATATAGTAACGAATAAACCGGCGGATGTCCGGCAGCTTTTCGGGATGCTTGCGTACACACTCAAAAATACGGGCCGTCACGTTTTCAAGCCGGTCCAGCTTTTCAGAGATCACCTCGCCCGGCAGGGCGTCGTTTACGGCGCGAATCTGCTGCAGATACCCGTTGCCCTCTTCCCTGGCGGCCGCGAGCTCCGCTTCCTTCGGGTCCGCCTGTTTCGCCTCTTGTGTCCGTGCGGCTTCCGTGCGGGCGGCATAGGCTCTCTCCGCTTCCAGATACTCGCCGTACGTCTTGTCGTCCACCATAAAGCAGCTTTCATCACGGTCCAGATGCCCCTGCGGGCATGCGCCGCAGGCGATCATCTTTTTAAGGTCTTTCTTCGCGCGTTCCTGCGTTACCCCGGCTGTGTCGGCCAGCTTGGCCACCGTGCAGAAAGCTGCGCTGCCCATCGCCTCGCGGTACCGCGCAAAGCGACGCGCACGGCGGCGCAGGGCGATCCCGTAGCCCATCATGCCGAAAACGCCGAGCGTAATGGGCATCAAAACGGAAAAGGCCACGGCAAAATCCGAAAAAGTCATATATCCGGTAACGCCCACCATGAGGACAGAAATGTCCGCGATCAGCATCGGAATTCCCACACTGGCGCCGACAATTGCATAAACAAGGCCGGAGATCCCCCCCGGCATTCTGTTCCGGAACGCGGTACGGACGGATGGTTCCCGATAGGCAGTCCGCGTATCCTGTGATGCCTGCCCGTAGGTATAAGCCGGACGCTGACTCTCATCGTTCCGGCTGTGCAGGTCTTCCTCGTCATCGCCGGTAAACTTCCGGACGCTTTTGTCCACCGCCCGGCCGATTTCTTCAAAATTGCCGGAGCGCACGGCACGCCGTACAGCCCGTCCGACTTCTTTTCCAATATTATATTTATCGTATTTGTTCCGCATGGCTTCCTCCAGAGAACCCGCTGTGCAGCCCCGTGCACAGATGGACAGTGTTTTCTTCATTATAAATCATTTAACAGGAAATAACAACTTCTCCCGAATATTTCACGAGCCTTTGCGATCACGGCCGGACCGGACCGTAAGGGCCGGATTTTTGGGGCAGCGCCGCGGTAATCAGCGATTCGCGGCCAGCGATAGCCGGCGGATTTTCGCCGCTTGAGCGTACACGGCTGCCTGAAAGAAATAATTTCCAAGAAAAGAGCCGCATCGGAAATGATTCCGATGCGGCTCTCACTGATGCGGTGTCCCATGCCTGCTGTGCTCGTGCCTGAATTCCTCCAGCCGTTCACTGCAGGGCGAGGATTTTACTCTCTATTTCAGCAGTTGATTCCTTACTATTTGATATTCTTCATAACTGATCTCGCCGTTAGCAAGCCTCTCGTCGAGAAGCTCTATTTCATCAGGACGGATTTTCACATATGCCGGGCTCAGGCTTTGATTTCTTATACTGAAATATGTTATCGCCACGAAGGCTAAAATCATGCCGATCATTATCATCATCATATAAACTGCCTCCTAAATCATTATTGTAAATATATCACGTAATTGTGAAGGCATTATGTTCAATTGATTTATAATATTTGAATAAGATGAACCAGCAGGCCTTCCGGATTGAAAATCCCTATCCTGCCGGGCGTCATTCTTTGCCGTTTCCGTGAATTTATGATTAGAAAAAAGACATGCTAATATAGGGGTGTTTATTATGGATAATCAACGTGCAAGAGAAATTATTTCATCGCTTGTTATGGCAAATGTGACCCATAATGGGAATAAAGTCTATATGGAGAGGCTGAATGAACCCGATCAATGCTGTGTGATACATTATCTTAACGATCCGGTTACCAAGATCAATGTACCTGTATCCAGCTTGATAGAAAACCAATAAAGAGCAGAAAGCCCTTTCGGCTGCCAGAAGCAGTTGAGAGGGCCATTTTTGCCGAATCAATTGTACAATGCCATGATAAGCCAATGGATAAAATTGGCATACGGTATATTTAAGCAAAATCTTCCCGGAAGCCAATCAGAGGTGTCTAATTTTGAAAAAAAGGAGTACAATAATATGATAAAGGAGTTGTGCTGTCTATGAAATTCATACTGTCGATGCTTCTCGGACTTGTACTGGGCTGCATTGTCGTTTTTCTAAAACCGGTAAAAAAGAAACACTGTCATAAAAAATGAGGGCTTCGGAGTACTCCGAAGCCCTCAGGCTATTATCTGACAATGCCGTATAAATATCTTAATATCCCATATTGACAAGCCTTTCAAAGAATTCATATTATGTCATATCTCCTTATGGAAAGGAGTGATTAGTGCATGTCCTGGAATCGTCGTTGGCGCAGGTGCGGCTGGTGCGGATGCCGCTGCCGTCGCCGCCGTTGGTGGTTTTAATTGATGAATAGGCGATGGCGCTTGCTTTGATGAGTGAACGCCATTGTTTTATTAGTAAGATGCCGTATGAATATCTTTGTATCTCATATTGACAAGCTGTCCCTTAAAAGCATAGTATGTAGTGTCTCCTTTCGAGGGCTCAAATAAATTTTAGGTCGTCTCATATACCCCTCTAAGTTAATAAGCAATGGCACCCACTTTGGTCGGTGAGTGCCATTGTTATTATTGTGCCACTTATCATTGATTTGCGTCCCTGCATACGGACGGAAACAGCCGCTGCCCGGCAAATAACCGGTGAACAGCCGGCGGGAAGGTTTCCTCATCCATCGCTTTTGCTCCAATCGAAGCGCTGGCCGCATTCAATGCAATATTGCCGTGTGGGTGCCGTAGGTGTTCCACATATTAAGCAAGTATAAAATGGAATCCCCGGTCTGAACATAACATGGTCGATCCGAACAGGAACATCCGATATATTTGCTATTGGCTTCTTCGGTATCTGCTTTTCAAGGGCTTCAATGGCTAAATCAGCTGTCGCCATATTGATCCCATTGATGCTCCCCCTTCTGTCAGCTAATGATTTTCTATATTTGATATTCTTTAGTGCTGTTATAAAATCTGGCTTTTCCATAAAATCCACTCCTTTGCATTTTATAATATTCGTCCAAAATCTTTTTTGGCCATACAATATAGCTTCCTTCCATGTGATACCCCTGCCGCCCTGTTTCGGGCGGCACTTTTGTATCTGCCTGTCCGGGATTCCTAACAGCCATATTGACAAGCTGTCAACGATTCACATATTATGTAGTAATCTTTCATGAAGGAGGTATTGCATGAGTCTGAATCGTTGCGTCAACAGCGATGCGGTTGAATCAGCATCGGATCGTTGCGATTGTAGAAACAGTTGTGATAGCGAAAGTGCAAGAGCATTGAAGTGCATTCTTTCCTTGCTGGACGATTTAAATAATAGCGATCTGCGCATACTGGCCGATGTCATTGAGCGTCTGGTCTGCAGCCGCAAAAGATAAGTATAGACGTTGTCTGCTCCTATGATATAAATATTTGCCTTTGGTTTCTCTGCCGCCCCGTAACAAGGGCGGCAGTGATATTATTTGGGGTCTTGTAAAATGTATTTTCTGACTTCCGTGTGGAGCATATGATGTCCGCAATATTCACAAATGTCTGCCTGACCTTCAACAATAAATCCGCAGGCGCCGCAGTCTTCGGTACATACTACAAATGTCGTATAAATTTCTTTCGGAAAAAGAACAGAATTAGACTCAACTTCCGGATAATCTTCAAGGGCTAAGTTGTATTTTAATTCAACAGGCCCTTCTGTGACAATTCTAAAAGATTTATTATGTCGCCCATCCTCTTCGGCCAGTAAATATTTTCTTACATCTGTGCGAAACATCGGGTTTCCGCAACGCGCGCACACCTGCGTTTCACCATCAACAATGAATTCTTTGGTTCCGCATTCTTTTCCACAAACAGCATACGCTATGAATTCCTCTTTTGGGAATTCTACCGAAGCAAAGTCCATTGCCGGAAAAGTATCTAAATTTTTCGTTCCATAGTCTTTCTTATGATCTTGCATTTCATCACCTTACTTGCTTACAATGTATTACTTTTTCATTGTTATACTGAATACCAATCATGACAATCACTACTCTATAAAGCCAGTATGCCCATAAAACCCCAACAACCCCCATTTACAAAATTTCGAGCTGATTCTGAAACAAGATTACGTTCCTTCCCCGTCTTCGGCGGGGAAGGAACGTGTTTTGTCTCGCAAACTGAAATGGAATTGCTGTAGATTAATACGGAAAAAAGGGACCGGGAAAGCCGCCATTCATGCAGCTTTCCCGGTTCCTTCTCCGTACGAGTAAAATGATAGAGGCGCTTGCTCCGCACGTTCTCCTGTCAACGTATTGTATACGGCCTGCCGGATCACTTTGTATAAAGACGTAGACCCAGACGCCGTGCCATATATGCGCAATTTAGCGCATATTGTATATTAACTCCCTATTTAGCGCATAATGTAATCAAACATCACCGACCGCGCATAATCATAAAATATATGCTGATAAGCGCATATTTTATTGACGTGTTTTCAAAAGAAAGTTATAATCAATAACAGAGGTGTTTTCAATGTTTTTTTTCTTTGATTACAATCCATTGGTCGCCATAATCGGAGATATCAAAAGCTCAAAGCAATTAAAAAACAGACGTGCTGTGCAGATCCGTCTGAAAGAAGTATTGGATGCAATCAATCATGAGTACCGAAACGATATCGCTTCAAAATTCATGATAACCCTTGGCGACGAGTTTCAGGGGCTTTTAAAAACAGGCGCCTCTGCGATATTCATTATTGATAAAATTGAAAGGGAAATGTATCCGATTCAATTGCGGTTTGGCCTTGGCGTTGGAGAAATAACCACGGATATCAATTCCAATATGCCGCTGGGAGCCGATGGCCCGGCTTATTATAATGCAAGAAAAATCATCGACGGGCTAAAGGCATCTGAAAAAAAGAAAATGGAATCAAAGGTTAATGTTAGAATCGAAGTACAAGGCAATCCTGATATGTCCGAATTAATCAATACCGTTTTTTCATTATTAACGACAATAAAAGAAACATGGACCCCTCGTCAAGTCGAGATCATTAATTCATATTTAAAAACCGGCGGTACGCAAAAGGATGCGGCAAGAATCCTAAACATCAATCAATCCAATGTACAAAAAGCATTGTCCTCCGCAAATTATTACACTTATCGAAAAGCGATAGAAAACATTGCGAAAGTTCTATCGGATATAAAGGAGGATAAAGGTGTATAGAAATTTATTGGTCCTCTTTGTACTTCTTCATGTGCTTGGAGATTTTTACCTCCAAACCGATACGATTTCTGAGAAGAAAATCTCCGAGTACAAGTACGTTCTGCTTCATAGTGTCCTTTATGCCGCCGTATTCTGTGCGGGCACTATCTTAATATGGTCTTCGCAAATTGCTATCGCAGCTTTCGGCTTATCCATTTTACACTTTCTGATTGATTCGGTTAAGTACCTCTGTATTAAATATTATAAGCACGTTTCAGAATCCATTGTTTATTGCACGGATCAATGTGTACATATCTTGTCCCTGATCATTGCGGTCATCATTTTCAAATACTGCAATTACAATATCGCATTTTTACCTGAAGCGAAAAGTTTTCTAAATATATTTCCTGAGAACGGTGTGGCCTCCGCTTTAAGATGGGCCTGTATAATTTTGATTGTTTGCAAGCCTGCTAATATCACGATTAAGAAAATGCTGTCCAAATACAAACCAAACAGCAAAAATGGAAACAGCGATAAAACCATCAAAAATGTCGGAGCGTTTATTGGAACCCTTGAAAGGATTATCATCGTCCTGCTGTTGAGTGTGAATCAATATGCCGCGATAGGGTTGGTATTAACCGCGAAATCAGTTGCCCGATATGATAAAATATCGAAAGAACCGCCATTTGCTGAATATTATTTGCTTGGCACCTTGTTGAGTACGTTGCTTGTAATTCTTACCTATTTACTGTTATGCAAATGATGACGTGGTTAGAGCGGTAAGGCCTTTGAATGTTCTTTACTGATTTACTGTCGATCCAAAAAGTTAACGGCCGTCTGCAATGGATCTCCACCGATCGATACGGGGACATCCGGACGGAGCATACGCTGGTCTGCGCTGGTGTCAGGGCGCAGCCATCCCGCATAAGGTTTTCGGCATTAAACAGGCAAATACTACACTATTATTTTTGCTTATAATGTGCATTTGACTATTGCTTCTTGGAATAAACTAAGAGTTGTAATTCCTGAGGAGACGCTTCTTTCCCGTAATAATTTGAAAAAGTATGTATGATATTCATTTTCCGCTGTTGCAAAATTGAATTCAGTTCCGCTATTGAGTATAATCGCGTAGGATCTCCTGTGGTAATATCAGGCTTTTCCGCCGGGATACCATAAGGAATATCGCATCCTCCATAAAGCATTCTATGAGTTTTTTTGTCCCATTCGAATTTTGCTAAAGCCAACGCTTTTTCCCCTGCTTCCCAATTCAATCTGGGAAAATAATGTTCGGCATGTTCAGCGTTACAAATATCCATAAAGTGCTTACCACCGGATTTTAGGGCATGTGAAACAGCATCAAATATTTTCAGATTTTCTTCATCGGTTTCAAGATATCCGATTGCATCATCCGCAAGGTTCAGCACGACATCAAACTCATTTTCAAATCGAACAGCGCGGATGTCAGAATTAATAAAATAAGCGTTCAATGATTCGGTTTTTGCTGTTTTTCTGGCGTCATCAATATATTCAGGTGTGATATCCACCCCTACAACCGGATACCCTTTGCGTGCAAGGGAAAGGGTATGCCGGCCATACCCGCATGCTAAATCAAGAATACGTTCTTTACCGGTTAGTCTAAGAGTTTTAATAATAAAGTCAACTTGGTTTTCAGTGTCCTCTACCCATGATTGATTTTTGATATCAAGAGTCCATCCATGTTTATACCAATCGTCCTTTTGCACTTTCATAAATATCCTCCCTTATCACTACCATCAAAGCCCTGATTATCTCTCTGTTAAGTTGAACCACTTAATAATCTCTTCAACTCAAATCTTGATTTCATTAGTCATCTTGTGTCATTACAAAATAGATGCATTTACAATTTGCCCGATTATTATCAGCAGGACATGTTTCATAAAATTCATGTTATGCTCATTTGTACCGTTCAGTTATAGTTTGCCGAATCCTTGCAGATAGAGTAGGTTCAAAATAATGCCATTCGCTTTCCACCAGTTTTTACTGATTGCCCATTGACTGGGATAATTGTCCCAATCCCAGGTTATATTCCAGGAACCATCATCCAGCTGTGTTCTGGCAATGAACTCACATTCAAAATCGGCAGCCTTCCGATTGTCCGCATAAAACACGCTGTCCGGGCAATCAAGAAACTGCGACGGCTTGCAGACATATGAGGTCTCCCATTCGGTGGTTTCCTGTGTAATACAGCAATGAATCAGCCCCGACAGCCTTGCTTTCACGGCTGCCAAATCAATAATATCAGTTGCTTTTGCTTCCTCAATATACTTCATCAGCCTGAGATAGCAGGCAATTGTGTGCATGCCATTTTCTCTTTCATCTGCCAACAGCTGATTAACCGCTTCTTTTGCAATGAAACAGCCACGGTTGTAAAGTTCACTGTTTTTTTCCGCAAAGCGGATCATAAATCCAGCGAGGCACGCGGTCGGATTGTAATCCATATGATCTGTACTATCAATCTCGGTATGCCACCACGGAGCATGGGGATACTCGTTATTGCTTTTCACAAGCTTATACCAGCACTTGCCATCAAAACTTTTTCCGCTTTCAAGGTAATGTAAAATACCCTTGATGATGGTATGTGTATTGTCTGTAAAGTTGATCTCACGTAAGATTTCAGTCGCGGTCCACGTTTGGATTGGTGAGGATTTAGGGTTCCATGAATCCGCCTCTAAAGCATGCCCAAAGCCACCATCGTCATTTTGATAGTATGACAACGCGTTTAGAACAGCTTCCGTGCTTCCATTTTCAAAGTGATATTGCCATCTTGCCAAGTCAAGAGGTCGTGCATTACGATAGATAAATTCTCTTGCTCTTTGAAATGTAGTGTTCAAGCTTTATCCCCCCAATAATATTAATAGTTGAAGTTGATACAATTCTGCATCTATTTAGCCTGATAACCTTGGTACGAATGTTCATAACGACAAACTCGGGAAGCCGCATAAAATAAAGGTTTTCGGCATCTGGCAAACGAATATTACACCATTGTATACGCTAATCCCATAAATTGAAATATGATTGCTTCTTATTATGCTCATAATTGGTATGCGTAAGCTATGTATCCTCATATGAAATCATAACAGAAAAGAATAGAACAGTAGCCGCAAATTGAAGTTCTAAAACTTTAATTTGCGAGTTTTCAATAAATTCGTTTATGTCTTTTTCTAATCTTTTTTCAGTCATTGCTTGCAAAATTTTAACTTTCATTTTTTACACTCCTTCGTCAAATATAAATAATCAGGAATTCAGCAGCGTTTTCGTCCAATATTATTTTAAGTATAACATAAAAATCAGGCTGAGAAAGATACAAAATTGCATCGATTTCAGCCTAATCAAACTGTGCTGCACCGACAAAAAAAATACAACGAAGAAATTATTTTGCAGGCGATTATTAGACCTCAGAAAAATACTGATAACCTGTGTCTGAAATATTTTTGTTTATATTTTGCTTCTCAAAAACTCTACAACAGCCGCACGTTTAAAAACAATGAATTTATATTTTTCGCCATGATGTGTCAGTATACAAAAACAAGGAATTATACCAAATAGTGCTCTTTTCCTAAGAACTTCGTTCATATCGCAATAATCTAATTTTATTGTTGAATCACCCAAAGTAGTTGTAAAAACAATACCTTTTTCATTAAAATACAAAAAACCCGAATCAGGATTAGTGATCAATGGGATATGAGTTGCAGCAATTTTTTTACCGGTATAATTTTCCATCCCTAAAATTTTTGACCTCCACTAATATAAATACTGTTCATAGCCCGATTATAACAAAAACCTGCCGCAAAAGCAATTTCAGCTTTTCGACAGGTTTTCTTTATGGTGCGAGTGTTCTTATAGCATTTATTCAAAAAAGTCAGTACTATCAAGGGCTTACGGGCAGTTAAGAAGCAGTATTTACCCCTAAAAATTGAATAACTTCATTATATTTTAAGGGCGTTCCGTGAAAGGGAGCGTCCTTTTTCTGTTTCTGGAGGTGAAAAATCACATGACCAATGTAATTGCCGTTGCCAACCAAAAGGGCGGCGTCGGCAAGACCACAACTTGTGCCAATCTCGGCATCGGTCTGGCACAGGAAGGAAAAAAGGTGCTTTTGGTGGACAGCGACCCGCAGGGTTCCCTCACCATCAGTTTAGGAAATCCCCAGCCCGATCAATTGTCCGTGACGCTGGCGACGATCATGGGCAAGGTGTTGAACGAAGAACCCATCGACCCCGGCGAGGGACTTCTTCATCATGACGAAGGCGTTGACCTCATGCCCGCCAACATCGAGCTTTCCGGCATGGAGGTTTCGCTCGTCAACGCTATGAGCCGTGAAAAAATCCTGAAGCAATATCTGGACGGCGTGAAGCGCCAATACGACTATGTGCTTCTGGACTGTATGCCCTCGCTTGGGATGCTGACCGTCAACGCGCTGGCCGCAGCCGACAGCGTTCTTATTCCCGTTCAGGCGCAGTATCTTCCGGCAAAGGGCCTCGAACAGCTTTTGCAGACGATCAACAAGGTGCGGCGTCAGATCAACCCCAAGCTCAAAATCGACGGTATTCTGCTGACAATGGTAGACAGCCGCACAAATTACGCCAAAGAAATCAGCGCCCTGCTGCGGGATACCTACGGTTCAAAGCTGAAAGTTTTTGACGTGGAGATTCCCCATTCCGTCCGCGCCGCCGAAATCAGCGCGGAGGGCCGGAGCATTTTCGCCCACGACCCGAAGGGCAAGGTTTCCGAGGCGTACCGGGAGCTTACAAGGGAGGTGTTGAAGATTGAAAAGCAGCGCCAAAAACATAAGTCTGAACAGCTACGATGATATTTTCTCCACGGAGGAAACCCGCGAGGATGAAAAGCGGGAAAAGGTTACGGATATGCCGCTTTCGGAGCTGCACCCGTTCCCCGACCATCCGTTTCAGGTTCGGGACGATGATGCCATGAAAGAAACCGTGGAAAGCATCAAGGAATACGGCGTATTGGTTCCCGCCATCGTCCGTTCCCGCGCGAACGGCGGCTATGAGCTGATTTCCGGCCACCGGCGCAAACACGCCTGCGAGCTGGCGGGGCTTCCCACCATGCCGGTGATTGTCCGCGATCTGGACGATGACGCCGCGACCATCATCATGGTTGACAGCAACATTCAGCGTGAAAACATCCTGCCGAGCGAACGGGCCAAGGCATATAAAATGAAGCTGGACGCCATAAAGCGGCAAGGCGAGAGAACTGATCTAACTTGTACCCAAGTTGGGTACAAGTTAGAAGATGGCAAAAAGAGCGTTCAAATTGTAGCCGATCAAGCCGGAGAAAGCAGGACACAGGTGCAGCGGTTTATCCGGCTGAACGAGCTGACGCCGCAGCTTCAGCAGATGGTGGACGAGAAAAAAATCGCCATGACCCCCGCCGTGGAGCTGTCGTACCTCAAACCGGAGGAACAGACGCTTTTGCTCGACACCATTGAAAGCGAACAGGCCACCCCATCTCTCTCGCAGGCTCAGCGGCTGAAAAAATTCAGTCAGGAGGGCCATCTCAACGAGGACAGTATGCTGGCCATCATGTCGGAGGAAAAGAAACCGGAGAAAAACGACCTGACCATCAAGGCGGATAAGCTCCAAAAATATTTCCCAAAATCGTATACCCCGCAGCAGATGGAACAGGTCATCATCCGGCTGCTGGATGGATGGCAGAAAAAGCGGCAGCGGGATCAGGAAAGATAATAACCGTCGTTTCAGGCGTTCCGAAAGGGACGCCTTTTTTCATGTCTTGATAAAGGAGGAAACCGCATGACAACTGAAAAAATCAATGAGAGCAAACGCGGGAAGGAGGATGAAAAGAAAAAACGCAAATGGCCGTACATTCTTGCGATTCTTCTGCTGTTGCTGCTTCTCCTGCTGCTTTTACTGCGGAGCTGCGGAAATCAGCACCCCTGCCCAAACCCGCCGCCGTCCAGCTCCGTTCCCTCATCGTCCGCTCCGTCTCTGGACGATACCGGCAGCGCGGAGCCGGGAAGCGGCAGCACTCCGTCACGGCAGGAAATCCTGTCCCGACTTCAAAAGCAGGAAGTTACCGTTACCGACAAGGTAAGCGCGCAGGCGTCCTTTTCCAGCGGGTCGAAGGGCAGCGTCGGAACATGGGAAGTGGAGAATCCCTCCTCCAACACCGTCATTATGCAGTGTGAAATCGTGTTGAACGGCGAAACCGTGGCAAAGTCCGCGCCGATCTATCCGGGTCAGCACATCGACGGGCTTACCCTGTCCCGTCAGGTTTCATCCGGGAATTACAACGTGACGGCAACCATCCGTTATTACGGTAAGGATACCAAAGCTTATCTCGGTATGGCCGACTACAAAATCCGTCTTTCCGTTTCGTAATCAACCGCTTTTGTGGTTGAAATAAAAACATGGAGGTTTTCTAATGAAAAACAGGTTTAAAAGATTTCTCGCGGGTATCGTCACCTTTGCCGTGCTCGGCGCGACGGCGGCAGTCCCAGCGTTTGCCGCCGACAAAACCGACACCGGCACGGGCAGCGTCACGGGGAACGTGACGATCAACGGCTCCATCTCGCCGCTGACCATTTCCGTCACCCACCCGATCAACGTGGCCTATGCCATCAGCCCGGACGCCGAAACATTTACCGCGCCCGACATTACCGTGACCAACAACACCAAGGTTGCGGTGATCGCCACTCTGGAATCCCTGAAAGCCGCTTCGGGCGGCTCTCTTACCTTCACCGACGTTGACCCGTCCGCAAAAGCGTGGCGCTCGCTCAACCTCGCGGATTCCAAGAAGTACATCGCGCTCGGCATTGCGGCGAAGGGCAATTCCGGCTGGAACAGCGGGTACAGCACTTCCACCCATTGGGCGGTGAACGATTCGCCGTTGCAGGTCGGGACGCTGAATCCGAACACTTCCGGTGCGCTGTCCCTGACGGCGGACTACGGCCTCGCGTTCGACGGGGCGTACACGGCCAATCATCAGCTTGTTTTCCAGTTCCAGCTTGCATAAAAACAGAAGCGCGGGAATTGGCCGGGATTTTCCCGGCCAATTCCCGCGCCGAAAGGAGGCTTCTATTTGAGGCAATCATTCAGGCGGCTGTTTCTCGTCCCGCTGCTTGCCGCCGGGATTCTGCTGTCCGGCGCTTCGCCCGCATTCGCGGCCTCCGCCGCGTCGGTGCTGACACTGACCGCGACACCGAACCCGTCCGCAAACGATGTGGCGCTGAACTGGACGAACAGCGACAAAAGCCAGCCGTACAGCTATATGCTCTATTCCAAATCCGCGCATGAATCGACCTTCCAGAGCATTCCCGCCAAAGACAGCGCGAAGGTTCTGAACATCTATCCTGTTGTCGATCCGACCGTTTCCTTTACGACGTGGCAGGGCAAGAGCTACACCCTGCCAAAATCGGCGTCCCTCAAAATGTGGCTGGAAACGCCGAACGAGTACGATTCCAAAGGCTACGGCAAGGGCCTTATCTCCGTGGATGCCGTTTCAATTGCCGATTTCAACGTAAGCCCCGACGCTTACCTGAAAAACGCGGACGGCAGCTACAAATACGACGTGCTGTATTTCGGGGCGTGGGACGCCTTTGCAAGTCAGGATTTGTCCGCCACGGCGGAAACCAAGACCGATGCCTTTATCAAAACCGGGCGCGGCGTCCTGTTCGGGCATGACACGATGGTAGACAATGATACGATCTCCATGCCGAATTTCTTTAAACTGGCCCATTACTGCGATATTCAGACCATCCCGCACTATACCGTTCTCGGCAGCTCACAAATCAAGGTTTCCAAGAAGGGCCTGCTTACCAACTACCCGTGGAAAATCGGGGACGTGGGTACGGTTCTGAATGTCCCGATGTCCCATTCCAATCAGCTTGCTTTCGGAGATGTCTGGATGACGTATCAGCCGCCCTACACCTATAACGGCAGTGCGGAGGCCACCGGCTCCGGCGGGCAGGGCACCAACACCTTTTATCTCACCAGTTGGTCAAACTGCGCTATGATTCAGACCGGCCATTCCAACGGCGAAGCAACGCCGGACGAGCAGCGTGTCACGGCCAACACCCTGTTTTACCTTGCACAGATCACGACCGACACAAGCTGGAACGACCACAAGGGACAGGATTTGGACGCGCCGGACGAACCGGTCATTTCCGGCGTCACGCACAATTCCGGCCGGACGCAGTACACCATCAGCTATTCTTCGCAGGACAACGCGACCGGCTATCAATATTATGTGGAAGCCACAGGGCAGAACGACGGCGCGAAATACGATTCCCCGGTTGTTTCCGCTTCTTTGAAAACCGGGATGAAAGGTTATTCCATCGTGGTGGACAACAGCCCCGATACCGTCCCGGACGGGAGCATTACGACCACAGCGAACAGCTACACGTTTTCCCGCCCGTCCGGCAGCAGCTTTTACATCCATATCGCCGCCGTGGATAATGCCGGGAATATCTCGGCTGTCGCGCACTACCATACGGATGAACTGGTTTCCGTGACGCATCCGGTCAGTATCGGCTATTCCATTGACCCGAACAGCAATACGCCGTTCACCGCGCCGGACATTCCGATCACCAACCATTCCACTTTTCCCGTCCGGGTTTCCGTCGCGGGCCTGAAAGCGACATCCGGCATCGGTGACGCTGCCCCCACGGCTTATTCTAACTGGAACAGTCTGACGGCGGCGCAGACCGGGAGCGGAATCGCGCTCGGCGTGGGAATCAGCAAAACAGCCGGTTCAGGCTGGACAGCGGTTGACAGGGCAACTCCCGTTTATACGGGCGATCTCGCGTCGGAAGTCCCGTTGGGGATGCTCGGCGCAAACGGAGCGTCGGGCAATCTGGCGCTTGCCGCCAAATTCGGTCTTGCATGGGCGAATGCGCGAACCGTTTCCCATGAACTGATATTAAACTTCACGATTACCGATTAAGCCGGTCACATGGGGGGGAGTGATACAAAATGGCGGTTTTTCGTGTGGAGCGGACACGGGATTACACGGTTATGAGCAACCATCACCTGAAGGACAGGGCCTTGTCCCTGAAAGCGAAAGGTCTGCTGTCCGTGATGCTCTCCCTTCCGGACGATTGGGATTACACCACGCGGGGCCTTGCCTCCATCTGCCGCGAGGGTGTGGACGCCATCGGAAAGGCGCTCAAGGAGCTGGAAAACGCGGGCTATATGGAGCGCCGCCAGCTTCGCGGCAAAGACGGGCGCATTACGGATACCGAATACACCATCTACGAACAGCCGCGCAAGCCGCCGGGTACGCCTTTCCCGGATACGGATTCACCGGATACGGAAAAGCCGTATCTGGATAACCCGGATATGGAGAAACCGGATACGGAAAACCCCGCGCAATTAAATACTAAGGGAACTAATATCCCTAAAAAATCAAATACGTATGGAGCAAATACGTATCAATCCAATCCGGCAGACCGAAAGCCGGAAGCCGACGCCCCGGCTGATTCGATGGATGCGACGGATGCCTATCGCGAAATCATCAAGGAGAATATTTCCTACGACGTCCTGCGTCAGCGGTGCGACCCGGAGCGTCTGGACGAAATCGTTGGCATCCTGCTTGACACCGTGTGCAGCCGGAAAAAGGAAATCCGGATCGCCGGTGAGGATATGCCCGCCGAAGCGGTGAAAAGCAGGCTTTTGAAGCTCGACGACAGCCACATCGAATATGTTCTTGAGTGTCTCGACAAAAACGCCACCGACGTCCGCAACATCCGGAGCTACATTCTGACCGCGCTGTATCAGGCTCCGACCACCATCAGCAGCTATTACTCGGCGCTGGTCAATCACGACATGTACGGAAGCGGCCCGCCCGGACGGTAAACGTCCCGCGCGGGCTGTTTTCATCCCCGACAAAAATCGGAAAGGAGAATTTTCACCATGAAACGACCCCTCGCATACATCACCGCCCCGTGGGGCGGAAACGAAATCGAAAACACCGAGGACGCGGCGGGGTATTGCCGCAAGGTCTATGACGCGGGCTTTTCGCCTATCTGCCCGGTTCTGTTCCTGCCGCTTTTCCTCAACGACGCCATCCCGCAGGAACACAAGGACGGCATCGACATTGCCTGCAACTTTCTGCGCCGCGCCCATGTGCTGGTGGTCTGCGGCAGGAACGTGGACGAAACCGTGAAAAACGACATCGCCACGGCGGAACGGCTGCACATCACCGCCACCACGCTGGACGGCATCCTCACCGTCAAGGGACAGGGCCGGGAAAAAAACGCGGAAAAGGAGCGGAGATAACGTGCCGGACTATCAGAAAATGTACCATTCGCTGTTTAACGACGTGACCGACGCTATCGCAAAGCTTCAGCAGGCACAGCAGAAAACCGAGGAAATGTACATGGACAGCAAAGAAACCGTCCTCACCCCGTTTTTGAAAAAGAGCGAGGAAAAAAGGTCGGACAGCCGATCCGATGGGAAACCGGCCCTGGCAAAGAAAAAGCCGCCTTCCCACGATGAACGGTGACGGAGGGCGGCTGTCCCATGACAGGAGGTGTTTTGTTTGCAGGAAGAAATCGAAAACCGCTCCGTGACGCTCATCATCAGCGGCACGAAGCTCACGGGCCGGGTGCTCAAGGCGGCGATTGCCAAATATCTGGCCCACCGAAAGGAAAAGAAAAACGCCAAGGCCCGCGCCGGTCCCGTGATCCCACACGGCAGGCAGACGGTGAAGCAGCTCGTCGGGCAGAACGCGGGCGTGTCCAACATGGAAATCACCGATAGCAACATCCGTTCCTTTGACCGCGTGGCGCGGAAATACGGCGTGGATTACGCCGTCAAAAAGGATCGAAGCGTTTCGCCGCCCAAATATCTCGTCTTTTTCAAGGCGCGGGACGCGGACGCGCTCACCGCCGCTTTTACCGAATTCACGGCGAAAACGGTGAACCGGGCGAAAAGGCCCTCCGTTCTCTCGCGGCTCCGGCAGTTCAAGGATCTGGTCAAGGCGAATACCGTTGACCGGGTGAGACATAAGGAACAGGAGCGAACGCGATGAGTGAAAAAACGAAAAAGCTGCTCCTGATGAATCTACCTTACTTGTTTGTCGCTCTGTTTGCCACCAAGTTCGGGCAGGCGTGGCGGCTGGCCGCAGGATCGGACGCTTCAACAAAACTCCTGCATTTGATGGACGGCCTTACCGCCGCGTTTTCCTCCCCGCTGCCGAGCTTCTATCCGACTGATTTGGCTGTGGGCGTCCTTCTCGCCGCCGCGCTCCGTCTGGCGGTTTACGTCAAAGGCCGGAACGCCAAGAAATTCCGCAAAAACGTAGAGTACGGCTCGGCCCGCTGGGGCAAGGCCGAGGACATCAAGCCGTACATTGACCCCGTTTTTGAAAACAACGTCATTCTCACGCAGACAGAACGGCTCACCATGAACAGCCGACCGAAGAACCCTAAGACATCCCGGAACAAAAACGTGCTGGTCGTCGGCGGCTCCGGTTCCGGCAAGACAAGGTTTTTCATCAAGCCGAACCTGATGCAGTGCGATTCCAAGGATTATCCGGTGAGTTTCGTGGTCACGGACCCGAAGGGCAGCATCGTCGTGGAGTGCGGAAATCTCCTGCGGCGCAGGGGCTACCGCATCAAAATTCTCAACACCATCAACTTCAAAAAAAGTATGCACTACAATCCCTTCGCGTACATCCATTCGGAAAAGGACATTTTGAAGCTGGTCACGGCGCTGATCGCCAACACCAAAGGAAACGGCAAATCCGGAGATGACTTCTGGGAAAAAGCAGAGACCCTCTTTTACACGGCGCTCATCGGCTACATCCACTATGAGGCCCCGGTCGAGGAACAAAATTTTGCCACGCTGATCGAGTTCATCAACGCCTCGGAGGTCCGAGAGGATGATGAGGAATTCAAAAATCCCGTGGATCTCATGTTTGAGGCGCTGGAAAAGGAAAATCCGAATCACTTCGCCGTCCGGCAGTATAAGAAATATAAGTTGGCGGCGGGCAAGACAGCGAAAAGCATCCTTATTTCCTGTGGCGCAAGAATGGCCCCCTTCGACATTCAGGAGCTTCGTGACCTGACGGCCTACGACGAACTGGAGCTGGACACGCTGGGCGACCGAAAGACCGCCCTTTTTATCATCATTTCAGATACGGACGACACCTTTAATTTTTTAGTTTCGATGGCCTACACGCAGCTTTTTAACCTGTTATGCGAAAAGGCTGACGACGTGTACGGCGGGCGCTTGCCCGTCCACGTCCGGTGCCTGCTCGACGAATTTGCCAACATCGGGCAGATTCCCAAGTTCGAAAAGCTGATTGCCACCATCCGCAGCCGCGAAATCTCGGCCTGCCTTGTTTTGCAGGCGCAGAGCCAGCTCAAGGCTCTGTACAAAGACAACGCCGACACGATTATCGGCAACTGTGACAGCGCCATCTTTCTCGGCGGTAAGGAACGCACGACGTTGAAGGAACTGACCGAATCACTTGGAAAAGAGACGATCGACACCTTTAACACCGGCGAAAGTCGGGGCCGCGAGGTTTCCCACAGCCTCAATTATCAAAAATTGGGGAAAGATTTGGCTTCGGTCGATGAGCTGTCCGTCCTTGACGGCGGCAAGTGTATCCTCCAGCTTCGCGGCGTCCGGCCCTTTCTTTCGGACAAGTACGACATCACAAAGCACCCGAATTACAAGTACCTCTCCGATTACGATTCACGCAACGCTTTTCCTATCGAAAAATTCCTGTCCACCAAATTAAAACCGAAACCGGACGATGTGTTCAGCACATATTCCGTTAACCTCTCCGGGGACCCGAAAGCCGCAGAATAGCGGCTTTTTTCATTTTCAAAATCAGAATTGGAGGTAGTATTATGAGTTTCTTTCATTCCGCAATCGGCGTCCTTCAGACCCTCGTGATTGCTCTCGGCGCGGGCCTTGCCATTTGGGGCGCAATCAACCTTCTGGAAGGTTACGGCAACGACAATCCAGGAGCGAAAAGTCAAGGCATTAAACAGCTCATGGCGGGCGGCGGCGTGGCCCTGATCGGCATTACGCTGGTTCCGCTGCTTTCCAACCTGTTCGGCTGATGTCAATGCAAAAACACTCCGCGCCCCCATTCACGGGGCGCGGGAAAGGAGATGACCGTATGGAAAACACGGCAACCACTGCCGCACCGCTGCTGGAAAACGAGTATGTCAAGGAGCTTTTAGCCGTCATGGAAGCCAACCGTGTGCCTGCCGTGAAGGACCTGCTTGCCGTTTTTAATCAGGTAAGCGCGATGGAGCGCCAACTCGACACAGCGGTCACGGAGTTGGCCGCGCTGCGTCGGGAACTCAGCGCATCACAGAAACAGGCCCACCCCGTAAAAGCCGTTCTGCAAAATACGGGCGCGTCTATGGAAAAAAGCGTGACAGCTGTGCGTGACCGGCTGGATGCAACAAAACAGGCCGTGATCGACGGCTGCAAAAACGCCGTGGATGCTTTTCGGGAAAAAGGGATTTCCGTGCTGGATAATATCACCCGCTTTTTCAAATTGCGACCCATGCTGGAAACCATGCGCACGGAATTGGGTAAAAGCATTCGGACTGACAGATCAGCGATGGATAAAATTGAAACCGTGAGCGCGGAGTACCATGAGGCCGGGCGGCACATCAAGAATATGGGCCGGACGCTGGTGGGAAACGAGGCTGCTGCCGAAGCAAAGCCTATGGGAAAGCTGGCAAAGTCTTTGGAAGCTCCGTTCAGAGCGGAGCTGTCCTGCCTGTCCTCCATGAAAAAAAGCGTGGAGAAAACCCTTCTCCGTCTGACCGCGCTGGAACAATCGGCGCAGCGGAAACCTTCCGTTCAGCAGAACATTCACGCTCTCAGCGAAAAACTCGCGCGGGAGCAAAAATCCGCACCCGTCGCCGAAAAGTCCCGGTCCGTGTCCCATGAGGCGCGTTAGTTACCGTTCGTACCGCCTCATGGTGGAAACAGGCGGCGGAAAAGGAGGTGATGCCATTTGGATTTCATCAAGCAACAGATTACCGAATGGCTGAAAGAAATACTCGTCGGCGGAATCATGAACAACCTGTCTGGCATGTTCGACAACGTAAACAGTCAGGTCGGGCAGATCGCCTCTCAGGTGGGAACGACGCCGCAGGCGTGGAACACCGGCATTTACAACATGATCCGGACTCTTTCCGAAAACGTCATGATGCCCATCGCGGGCCTGATTCTCGCGTTCGTCATGACGCTGGAGCTGATTCAGATTATCACCGACAAGAACAATTTTCACGACATCGAAAGCGCCGTTTTCTTCCGTTGGATTTTCAAAACGGCCTGCGCCATCCTCATCGTGACCAACACATGGAACATCGTCATGGGCATATTCGACGTGGCGCAGAGCGTGGTCAACAGCGCGGCGGGAATCATCATTTCCGACACGTCCATCGACATCAGCTCCGTCACGGCGAACCTTCAGGCGCGGCTCATGGCAATGGACCTCGGCCCCCTGTTCGGGCTGTGGTTCCAGAGCATTTTCGTGGGCTTTACCATGTGGGCGCTCACAATCTGCATTTTCATCATCGTATACGGCAGGATGATCGAGATCTATTTGGCCACATCCATCGCGCCGATCCCGATGGCGACGATGCTCAACCGGGAATCAGGCGGCATGGGTCAGAATTATCTGCGCTCCCTGTTCGCGCTGGGATTTCAGGGCTTTCTCATCATCGTCTGCGTGGCGATTTACGCCGTTCTGGTAAAAAGCATCAGCGTGAGCACGGACATCAGTAAAGCAATCTGGACGTGCATGGGCTACACGGTGCTGCTGTGCTTTACGCTTTTTAAGACTGGAAGCCTCGCAAAAACAATTTTTAGTGTGCACTGATTTTACGGCCAAATGACAAAACAAAACGGATGCCCCGCCGGGTCGATCATGGTTGTCCATTTATCTTCGCCGTATTGCGTCTTTGCTTTTACAGCGCCGCAGGAAATCGCATGCTGCACCGCCTGTTCCATCTGTTGTCCGTTTTTCACTGTAAAATCCAAGTGTGCCATTTGCTGCGGAGCATTCGGTTCTTCCGGCCATACCGGAGGAACATAATCCTCGTTTTGCTGAAAGGTAATCTTGACAGTGCCGGTCGGAGAAGAAATATCGGCCCATTCTTCGCCTTCGTCGTAATTTCTTTTCCATCCCAACAGCCGAATATAAAAATCGGATAATGCGGCAACATCTTTGCAATCCAGCACAACGGCGTCCAGCGCAATCGGCAATAAGTTTTCCGTATTCATACAGATTTTCTCCAATCTCAGTTTCTTTCCAGTATATCACAAGTCAATTCTTTTGTAGGAGGTGTTTTTTTGGCTTATGTTCCTGTACCCAAAGACCTGACTGCCGTGAAAACGAAGGTCCTGTTCAACTTAACAAAACGGCAGCTTGTCTGTTTCAGCGGCGGCGCGCTTGTGGGCGTACCGCTTTTCTTTTTGCTCAAGGGGTCTGCGGGTTTCAGCGCCGGAGCCGCATCCCTCTGCATGGTTCTCGTCATGCTGCCGTTTTTCCTGACGGCAGTCTATGAGAAAAACGGCCTGCCGATGGAAAAGATCGTCCGCAACATTGCCCGTGTGCTGTTTCTCCGGCCAAAGCAGCGGCCCTATCAGACCAACAATTTTTTCGCCGTGCTCGCGCGGCAAAGTAAACTCGACAAGGAGGTGCGTCGGATTGTCGGTAAAAAAGCAAAGACCGGCCATAAATCGGTCGTTATCCCGCGCCGAGAAGCGCCAGATCGAAGCCGCCGTCGCAAGAGCGCGGCAGACCGATAAGAAAAAGCAGTCGGCGCAGGACAGCATTCCGTTTCAGCGGATGTTCCCGGACGGAATCTGCCGCGTGACCGACAGCTATTACACGAAAACCGTTCAGTTTCAGGACATCAACTATCAGCTCAACCAAAACGAGGATAAGACCGCCATTTTTGAGGGCTGGTGCGATTTCCTCAACTATTTCGACAGTTCCATCAAGTTTCAGCTTTCGTTTCTGAACCTTTCCGCGACGCGGGACAGCTTTGCGAAAAGCGTCACCATCCCGCCGCAGGGCGACGATTTCGACAGCCTGCGTTCGGAGTATACGGAAATGCTCCGGAATCAGCTTGCCAAAGGCAACAACGGCCTCATCAAAACCAAATACCTGACCTTCGGCATCGAAGCGGACAGCCTGAAAGCGGCCAAGCCCCGGCTGGAACGTATCGAGATCGACATTCTGAATAACTTCAAGCATCTCGGCGTGACAGCCGCTTCTCTGAACGGCGCGGACCGTCTGCGGCTGCTTCATGACATCTTCCGTATGGACGCGCCGGAGCCGTTCCGCTTTTCGTGGGATTGGCTGGCACCTTCCGGCCTCTCCGTCAAGGATTTCATTGCGCCGTCTTCCTTCGAGTTCAAAAGCGGAAATATGTTCGGTATGGGGCGTCAGGTTGGGGCGGTGTCGTTCCTGCAAATCCTTGCGCCGGAGCTGAACGACCGGATGCTGGCCGATTTTCTTGACATGGAATCCAGCCTCATCGTCACCATGCATATCCAGTCCATCGATCAGGTGAGCGCCATCAAGACGGTGAAGCGGAAAATTACGGACCTCGATTCCATGAAAATTCAAGAGCAGAAAAAGGCTATCCGTTCCGGTTACGACATGGACATCATCCCATCCGACCTCGCTACCTACGGAGAGGAAGCGAAAAAGCTGTTGCAGGATTTACAGTCCCGCAACGAGCGCATGTTCCTCGTAACCTTCCTCGTTCTCAACGTGGTCGAAAACCGGCAGCGGCTGGACAGCAACGTGTTTCAGGCAAGCTCCCTCGCGCAGAAATACAACTGCGCGCTAACCCGCCTCGACTTCCGGCAGGAAGAAGGGCTGATGTCCTCACTTCCGCTTGGGTACAACCAAATAGAGATTCAGCGGGGCCTGACCACTTCGAGCACCGCCATTTTTATTCCCTTTACCACGCAGGAGCTGTTCCAGACCGGGCGCGAGGCGCTGTACTGCGGTCTGAATGCCCTGTCCAACAACCTCATCATGGTGGATCGGAAGCTCCTGAAAAATCCGAACGGCCTGATTCTCGGCACACCGGGCGCGGGCAAATCCTTCGCGGCAAAACGCGAAATCGTCAACGTATTCCTCGTCACCAACGACGACATCATCGTCTGTGACCCGGAGGCCGAATACGGCCCGCTGATCGAGCGCCTGCACGGGCAGATCATCAAAATATCGCCCGCGTCCACCGATTACATCAATCCCATGGACATCAACCTCAACTATTCCGAGGAAGAAAATCCTCTGTCCCTCAAGTCAGATTTCATTTTGTCGCTCTGCGAACTGATCGTCGGCGGCAAGGAGGGCTTGCAGCCGGTAGAAAAGACAATCATTGACCGCTGCGTGAGGCTGGTGTATCGGGATTATCTGAGCGACCCGCGCCCGGAGAACATGCCGATTCTGGAGGATTTGTACAACGAGCTGCGCAAGCAGGACGAAAAGGAAGCGCAGTACATCGCCACGGCGCTGGAAATCTACGTCACCGGTTCCCTCAACGTGTTCAACCACCGCACGACCGTAAACGTAAGGAATCGCGTCGTCAGCTACGACATCCGGGAGCTTGGCAAGCAGCTCAAAAAAATCGGGATGCTTATCGTGCAGGATCAGGTCTGGAACCGCGTCACCGCCAACCGGGCCGTGGGAAAATCCACGCGTTACTACATCGACGAATTCCATCTGCTCTTAAAAGAAGAACAGACCGCCGCCTATTCCGTGGAAATCTGGAAGCGGTTCCGTAAGTGGGGCGGCATTCCGACCGGGATTACGCAGAACATCAAGGATCTTCTTTCCTCCCGTGAAATCGAAAACATTTTTGAAAACTCGGATTACATCTATATGCTCAATCAGGCGTCCGGCGACCGGCAGATTCTCGCCAAGCAACTCGGTATTTCGCCGCATCAGCTTTCCTACGTCACTCATTCCGGCGAGGGCGAAGGGCTGCTGTTTTACGGCAACGTCATCCTGCCGTTTATCGATCATTTCCCGAAAGACACGGAATTGTACCGTATCATGACCACAAAGCCGCAGGAAGTGGCGGCAACATGAGTGTTCCTATTCAGTGGGATCGGAGGTGATACGGAATGGAAAAACGAGCGCCCCGCCTGCAATTTACGAAGGAGGAACGCGCCGCCCCTGTATTGAAAAAATCTGTCCACAGGGTGCAGAAAGCGGCGGCAAAAGCGGATCAGGCGCAGGCGAAAATCCCGAAAAAGAAAGTCCTTCGCAAGCAGCGCACCTTTGATAAGCCTACGGGTAAAGCAAAGGTGCGTTTGTATTTTGAGAAAGCAGACAAGAAAAAACAGTCCAAGCTCACCCACTCCGTCCTGGACGCACCCGGAAACGCCGCTCTGATGCAGTTTCATCGGGAAATCCGGAAGTCTGAGGATGAAAACGTTGGCGTGGAGGCTGCGCATAAAAGCGAGGAAACCGCCGAAACGGGCGGGCGTCTGGTTCGCAGCGCCCACCGCTCCCACAAGTTGAAGCCATACCGGAAATCGGTCAAAGCGGAAAAACAGCTTGACCGCGCCAACCTCGGTTACTTACAGAAAAAGGCCGCGCGGGACGATCCTCAGCCCTCCGGCAATCCTTTGGCCCACTGGCGGCAGAAGCGGGCCGTCAAAAAACAGTATGCCGCCGCGAAACGGGCCGGGCAGTTCACGGGTTCCGCTGGGAAAGCTGCCCAAAACACTTCTAAAGCGGCAAAGACGGCGGCACGGCAGGGCAAGCGGGCGGCGGCTTTTGTCGGGCGGCACCGGAACGGTTTTCTGATCGCCGCAGGCGTTTTTCTGGTGCTGGTCCTGCTTCTGAACGTCCTATCCTCCAGTTCCGTTCTGCTGGAAGGCGCGCTGTCCGGCGTTACCGCGTCCACCTATCCTTCCACGGACGACGCCATGCTCGGCGCGGAAGCCGCTTACGCCCAAAAGGAAACGGACCTTCAGAACGAGATCGATCATTACGAGCAGCGGTACGGCGGGTACGACGAATATCACTATACGCTCGATAAAATCGGCCACGACCCCTATGTGCTGATTTCCATTCTGACGGCGTGGCATGGCGGCGAATGGACGCTGGATGAAGTCCGGGACACGCTTTCCATGCTGTTCTCAAAAGAATACCAACTGACGCAGACTGTGGAGACGGAAACCCGATACCGAACAGAAACGGACACGGTGACGGACCCGGACGGCACGACCCACACCGAAACCCGGCAGATTCCCTACACCTACACCATCTGTAACGTAAAACTGCACAACGAGGATTTGTCTCATCTTCCCATTTCCATCATGAACGAGGATCAGGTCGGCGTGTATTCGATGTACATGTCCACTCTCGGCAATCGGCCCGACCTGTTCCCTTCGTCAGCCTATCCGAACGCATCCACCGTCAAAAGGCCAACGGAGTACGACATTCCCCCGGAAGCGATGGCGGACGCGCGGTTTGCCGCCATGATGACGGAAGCGAAAAAGTACATCGGCTATCCCTATGTTTGGGGCGGTAGCAACCCCAAAACCTCATTTGACTGTTCCGGTTACGTGTCGTGGGTGATCAATCACAGCGGGTGGAACGTGGGACGGCTGGGTGCGCAGGGCCTCTGCGACATCTGCACTCCGGTTTCTCCCGCCGACGCCAAACCCGGCGACCTTGTTTTCTTTGAACACACCTACGATACCGACGGCGTATCCCACGTAGGCATTTACGTCGGAAACGGCATGATGCTCGCAGCGGGGGACCCCATCGGTTACTCGAATCTCAACACAAGCTACTGGCAGAGCCACTTTTACACGTTCGGGCGTTTACCGAACCCATAACAGATTGGAGGAATCAACCGTGAATCCGAAATTCAAAAAAATCGACGCCGAGTATGAAAAGAACGCGGCAAAAATCTCCGCGCTGCAAAACCGGCAGAAGGAACTGGAGAAGCAGCGCCGGGAGTTGGAAAATCTCGATATTGTCGGCCTTGTTCGGGGGATGGGCATGACAGCGGAGGAACTCTCCGTGCTCATGAAAGCAGCCCGTGAAAGCCGGCCCGCGTCCGATCATAACAAACAGGAGGAACATCATGAAGAAATCTAAAATCCGCATATTCGTCTGCCTGATAGCCGCCGTGTCCTGCACGGCGGCTTTTTCCGTCAACGCCCTCGCCTACAGCACAGGGGCGACCTCTCCGACTTTGAGCAGTTCCAGCGCCGCGAGCAGTACCGCATCGTCATCGGCTTCGTCCGAAACGTCGTCAGGGACATCACTCAAGCCTCTGACGCCGGACGGCACCGGGACGGTGATCGACAACGTGACCAACGAGGACGGCAAAGAGTTTTTCACCGTCACCACGCCGAGCAAACATGTCTTTTACCTGATTATCGACCGGCAGAAAAGCACCGAGAATGTCTATTTTCTCGACGCCGTGACGGACAAGGATCTGCTTGCGCTGGCAAAGAGCGACAACGAGGACGTTTCCGGTTCTTCCTCATCCAAGACCGCTTCCACCCCGGAGACAGCCTCCGCGCCGACCGCATTGACGCCCACGGTTTCGTCCAACTCTCATCCGGAAAAGCAGAACAGCAGCGCCGGAATCGCGGCGGTCGCCGTGCTTGCGGCCGTTCTCGTCGGCGCGGCGGTCTGGTTTTTCAAATTCCGCAAGCCGGGTAAAAAGGACAAAAACAGGCCCGATCCGGACGATTACGATTACACCGAAGACGGGGATGAGGAATCCGAGCCGGATGATGAACCGGATTCACCTGATGAGGAAACAGAGCAAAAAGGCGGTTCCGAATCATCCTGCAATGAAACGGAGCGTGAGGACGAATGACCTTTTTCACCGACAGCCCTTTTGAGCGGATGATGGTGCAAAAGCCGCAGTACAGGCGGGAGGAACGGCCTCCCGCCCCGCCGAAAGGCCGTCCTGAACATCCCCGTGACTATTACCGCGACCTTATTATCACTCCGAAGGTCGTCAAGCCGGAGCAATAACGTTTCGGCTTGTTTTGAATAATCCTGTGTGTTAAGATATTTCGTAAGCATTTAGAACGATGATTATTTAGATAATCTCTGTCGCAAAAGAAAGCATTGATTTCCGCAAGTAAAATCAAGCAGTGCAATTTTCACAACGCTATAATGGTTATAGGGTGATTGAAACGAGGTGAGTAAACGGATGTACGAATGGCACAAGCAAATCCAAATAATCGTTGATCAAATTGACGAGTGTATCAGACATCATCACGATGAAGCACTAACGCTACGTTTTCTTTCTCGCAAGTTGGGTTATTCTGAATTTCATACTACCAGAAAATTCAAGGAAATATCGGGTATGCAGTTTAGAGATTATTTGCGGCTTAGAAAGTTAGCCTTTGCACTAAAAGAGGTTCGGGATAGTGAAAAAAGCATTTTGGATATTGCTTTTGATTATGGCTTTTCATCACATGAAGCTTTTACCAGAGCTTTCAAGGGAACATATGGTGTAACTCCAAGTGAATACCGAAAAAAGCCTAAGCCTGTTGTCCTCCGTACAAAAATAAACCCTTTCGACCGCTACTTTTTCGGACTTGGAGAGATTGGTATGATAAGATCCACAGATGATGTTAAAATTTATTTTGTAACCATTCCCGCACACAAATTCTTGCACATTAAAAACTATGAGAGTAATGGGTACTGGGATTTTTGGCAAAAGCAAAGTCTTATTCCGGGACAAGACTGCGATACAATTTGTGGATTACTCGATAGTATCAAAGGCAAATTGGATGACGATGGCGGGAGCGAATCTAACAGCAGCAGCGGTCAGATTATGGCGTACATTAATGACCCGGACGGCAGACTCTGCGATTGGGGTATTCCACGTACAGAGTGTTATGGCGCGCGCCTTCCTTTTGATTATAAAGGCGAAGTACCACCACAAATGCTTATGATTGATGTTCCCGAAGCCGAGTATATTGTTTTTGAACATGGGCCATTCGATTATGAGCAGGAAAATCGTAGCGTGGAGGAAAAGGTGGAAAAGGCAATGGCTACTTTTGATTTTGCAGGAACCGGTTATTGCTATGATACTTCCCCCGGCAGAATAATTTACTTTTATCACGATCCGGAGCGGTTTTGGAAGTATATCAGACCGGTAAAAAAGTCATAATCACGGGTTTGTTTTCACAAAAGACACAGCTACTGTGTAAGGGCAATCGAGAAATCGGTTGCCCTTTTTCTATGTCCGCATGAAAGGAGAAAAAATTGAAACTTGTAATCAGTGAAAAACCCTCAGTTGCCCAAAGTATCACAGCCGCGATCGGCGCGAAGCAGCGCGGGGACGGGTATCTGGAGGGCGGCAGCTACCTCGTTTCATGGTGCCTCGGCCTCCCGCCCCGCCGAAAGGCCGTCCTGACCGTCCCCGTGACTGTTACCGCGACCTTATCATCACGCCGAAAGCTGGCAAGCCGGAGCGATAACGACAGCTTGCGATGGATGAGTCCGTGTGATAAGATACTCTATAAGGAAGTGATGGTATGCCACCCAAGAATCGCTTTTCCTCTGTGCAAAAATGAAATACAAATTGTACAGAGGAGTGCATCGTAAATGATGAGACTAAATAGACCAGCTTTTTCAAAAGAAACGATTCGAGCAATGGAGGATATGTCTTTTTTTACCCATTCGCTGATTTTCGATGATCTGCTAATCGTTGCTCAAAGAGAAACTAACTGCTTCGTATTAAAAACGAATGATGGATTGATTATCATTGATGCCATTTGGCCGTCGAAAAAAGCTTTTGATGCTATCGTAGCTGCGATTAAAGATGTGGGTTGGAATTCTGACGCTATTAAAAAGCTGCTTCTAACGCATGGCCATGTTGACCATACAGGATGTGGAAAATGGTTTGTTGAACGATATCATATGGACACATATCTCTCCAAAGCGGATGATATTTTCTGGCAGGAACATCCGACAAAACCGGACAGACCTGAAACATGGAAAGATTACGATATTGATCATTATCTGCAAGATGGAGATACCGTGACATTAGGCAACAAGACAATATGCGTCTACAGTACGCCTGGTCATACCCCTGGCTGCCTAAGTTATATATTTCCCGTAACAGAAAACGGAGAAAATCACATGGCAGCATTATGGGGCGGTACTACACCGCCTTGGACAAAGGCCGAAGTGAAACAATACCTGAAATCATTGGATTATTTTGTTGATGCGTCAATGCGCAAAAATGTAGATGTGGCTTTAAGCAATCATACGGCTATAGATAATGGTCTGGAACGCATTGAATATTCCAGAAAAAGATTAGCTTATATGCCAAACATCTATATCATTGGATCGGATGGATTTCAAAAATACTGTCAGGTCTTTCGGACAATGAGCCACGAAATGCTCGAAAAATTATAAACGTTATGCGAAGCCGGAAATCCAGTATTTCAAAGTGAATAGTTGTTACTATGAAGGGCAATCGAGAAATCGGTTGCTCTTTTTTGTATGCCAATGCAGAAAGGAGAAAAAATTGAAACTTGTAATCAGTGAAAAGCCCTCGGTTGCCCAAAATATTGCCGCCGTGATCGGCGCGAAACAGCGCGACGACGGGTATCTGGAGGGCAGCGGCTACCTCGTTTCGTGGTGTCTCGGCCATCTCGCGGAGCTGGCAAGTGCCGACACGTACGATGAAAAATACGCCAAATGGCGGCGGGAGGACCTTCCCATTTTGCCGGAGAACTGGCGGTTCACCGTAAGCGGGGACAAACAAAATCAGTTTGCTATTCTCCGTACCCTGATGCGCCGCGACGATGTGGATGAAGTCATCAACGCCTGTGACGCCGGACGCGAGGGCGAACTGATTTTCCGCACCGTGTATGACATGGCTGGCTGCTCCAAGCCGATAAAACGGCTCTGGATTTCGTTGATGGAGGATGAGGCCATTCGTCAGGGCTTTGCCGACTTGAAACCGGGACGGGATTACGACGGCCTGCATCAGTCCGCTCTCTGCCGCTCCAAGGCTGACTGGCTGGTGGGTATCAACGCGACGCGTTTGTTTTCGGTTTTATATCACCGCACTCTGAACGTCGGTCGCGTCATGTCTCCGACGCTGGCGCTCATCGTGCAGCGGGAAGCGGAGATTTCCGCGTTCCAGCCGGAGCCGTTTTACACGGTCAGCCTCGACTGCGGCGATTTTACCGCCACCGGCGACAAACTGAAAGCGAAGCCGGAATCCGAGGCCGTTGCCGCCGCCTGCAAAGGCAAAACGGCAACCGTCAAAACCGTGGAGCGGAAAGAAAAATCCGAAAAGGCTCCCGCCCTCTACGACCTGACCACCCTCCAGCGCGACGCCAACTGTCTGCTCGGTTACACGGCCCAGCAGACACTGGATTATCTGCAATCGCTCTATGAAAAGAAGCTCTGCACCTATCCCCGCACCGACAGCCGATTTCTGACAAACGATATGGAGGGAACTGTTCCGGCGCTTGCTTCCGTTGCCGCCGCGATCTGCGGCACGGATGTTCCCGAAAACATCAACGCCGGTCAGGTCTGCGACAGCGCGAAAGTCAGCGACCATCACGCCGTCGTTCCCACCTCCGGCGCGGGCAAAGCGGATGTTTCCGCGCTGCCCGCAGGGGAACGTGAAATCCTGCGGCTCGTTTCCCGGCAGCTTCTCTGCGCGGTCGGCAGTCCGCACCAATACGCCGAAACCGCCGTCACGCTGGACTGCGCCGGGTATGGATTTGCCGCCAAGGGCAAGACGATCCTCGTTCCCGGCTGGAAAATCTATTTGCAGGAACAGGCCGACAAGCCTCTGCCCGAACTGGCAGAGGGTCAAAATATTGCAGTCACATCCGTTGCCGTCAAAGAGGGCAAAACCTCGCCGTCCAAGCATTATACGGAGGATACCTTGCTTTCCGCGATGGAGACGGCGGGCGCGAAAGAGATGCCCGACGATGCGGAGCGTAAGGGCCTCGGTACCCCCGCCACCCGCGCGGCCATTTTGGAAAAGCTCGTCACCACCGGATTCGTGGAACGGAAAAAGGCCAAGAAAACCGTCAATCTTATCCCGTCTCAGGTCGGCGTGTCGCTTGTTACGGTTCTGCCGGAGCAGCTTCAATCCCCGCTGCTGACCGCCGAATGGGAAAACCGGCTCAAACAGGTGGAGCATGGAGAACTGGAACCGGACGCTTTTATGAACGGGATTTCTTCCATGCTCCGGGAGCTGATACAAACCTATACGCCGGTCAGGGGCGCGGAGGTGCTGTTTCCCTCCGGTCGGGAAATTATCGGCAAATGCCCCCGCTGCGGCGGCAGCGTGACCGAAAGCAAAAAGGGCTTTTTCTGCGAAAACGACGGTTGCCGCTTCGGGCTTTGGAAGGATAACCGGTTTTTCGCCGCCAAGAAAAGGGTTCTGACGAAAGCTATCGCCGCAACGCTCCTGAAGGATGGGCGCGTAAGGCTCACCGGATGTTATTCCGAAAAAACCGGCAAGACTTACGACGCGACGGTGATTTTGGAGGATACCGGGGAGCGCGTCAATTTCAAGTTGGAATTTGATTCGGAAGCGAAAAGGCGGGACGGATTATGAAACTTTCAAAATATGAGCGGGAGACGATCATCTGCTATAACGAGGAAGAAACGACGGCCAGCGTCTATACGCACAATAAGAAACTTATCCAAAAGCTCAAACGGCTCTCGGAAAAATACCCCGACAAGGTGAAACCGGAGCGCCCGGAGCATCGCGGGGCCGTCAGCTATCTTGTCCCCAAACGCTGTGTTTCCGTTCGGGAACCGTACAGCGACCGGCGGCGCGAAGCCGACAGTTTACGGGCTAAAACAGCAAAAATACGCCCTTCAGACAGGGGAATACGCTCCGAAAATGAATAACGGGCGCGCTCCCGCATAGGTTTACCCCGGCCTGTGCGGGGGCGCGTTTTTTCAATTCTATGATCTGCGAAAGGAGCACACTATGGCCGAAAAGAATAAGGAACGGCTGAAAGAGATCACCGACAGCATCGAACAGGGTATCCAAAATCTTTTCCAGAGCGACCGGTACGCGCAGTACCTCCGCACTATGTCCCGGTTCCACCGCTATTCCGTCAACAACACCATGCTGATTTACATGCAGAAGCCGGATGCCACCCTCGTTGCCGGGTTCAACAAATGGCGCGATCAGTTCAGCCGGAACGTCATGCGGGGCGAAAAAGGCATCAAAATCATCGCGCCCACGCCGTTCAAAAAGAAAATCGAGGAAGAAAAGCTTGACCCGGACACCAAAATTCCCATGCGGGACGCGGATGGCAGCATCATCATGGAGGAAAAGGAAATCAAAATCCCCATGTACAAGTTGGTGTCGGTCTTTGACGTGTCGCAGACCGAGGGGAAGCCGCTGCCGACATTGGCAAATGATCTCACGGGGAATGTTCAGCAGTATGCGATTTTCATGGAGGCGCTGCGGCACGCGTCCCCTGTCCCGCTTGCTTTTGAGGCGATGGAGCCGAATACGGACGGCTATTTCAGTGAAAAAGACCAGCGTATCGCCATCCGATCTGATATGAGCGAGGTCCAGACCGTTGCCGCCGCCGTCCATGAAATCACCCACGCCACGCTGCACAACTACGAACAGGCACGGCTTGCCGCCGCCGAGGGTGACGAAACCGCCGAGCCGCCCAAACCGAAAGACCGGAATACCGAAGAAGTAGAGGCCGAGAGTGTTTCTTATGCCGTCTGCCAGTATTACGGCATTCAGACCGGCGAGAACAGCTTCGGCTATATCGCTTCATGGAGCCGTGGCAAGGAACTGCCGGAGCTGCGGGCCTCTCTGGAAACGATCAATAAAACCGCTTCCGGCCTGATCTCCGACATTGACCAAAATTTCCGCGAGGTGCTGAGAGAGTATGATTCCGTTCTGGAGCAATTTGCCGGGGACGCATACCGGTACACGGCTTCCGTCATGAAACCGCCGTTCCCTCTCAACTCCATGGAAAAAGAAGTCCCAGTTACCGTGGAAGATTTGAAAAGCGGTTACGGAAAAGACACCCGTGCGGCCATTTTCAATGCCGCCAAGGTCGAGGGCGCGGCGTCTCCGAATGAACTTCTGCGGCGGCTGGACGAAATCGAAAAAATATACCCGCCGAGGGAAACCGAGGCGATATATCTGCTGGACAATGCCGCCTATCTTTATTTGAAGGGAAATGAGGACGGATACGGCTATACCCTTTACGACAAGGAGAGCCTGCGGGAAACGGCAAGCGGGTTTGCCGACGAGGGCGTCAGCTCCATCCCGACCGCCTACGAACAGGCGCTTGCCCTTGAGCACCTGACCCCTGCAACCTCGGAGAAGGTGCCACTTGACATTCTCCGGGATATTGCCGCCGTGCATGAACAGGACGTACAGGAATATATCCGCAAAAATAATTTGAGTGACCATGAGCCGGACGCACCGGCGACGCAGACAGCGCCCGACCAGCCGAAAGCGGCGGATATGCTGCCGGACGCGCCGGAGCTGGCGCTCGACGAATATCCCATGCCGGATTCGGACCTGACCGTGGCCGATCTGGAAGCCTGCGGGTATCTGGATGGCGACCTGCTGCCCCTCTCCAAAGATCAGGCGATGGAGCTTTTTGAGCAGGACCTCACCGTTTACATGATCGAGGACGGCGGCGCAAGCATGGCATTCGACCCGGATGAGATTCAGGCGCGCAGCGGTCTGTTCGCCGTGAGCCGTGAGGAATGGGAGGAAAGCCGGGAATTTTCCTCTGCCATAGAGGACCGGATGAAGCATCAGGAGCAGCGGGAAACCGCTTTTCTGAAAACCTCTCAGAACGCTTTTGCCATCTATCAGGTGAAGGACGGCGACGAGCTGCGGGATATCCGGTTTGAGCCTTTAAGCTGGCTGGAATCCAAGGGCGTTTCCGTAGACCACGAAAACTATGATCTTGCCTACACTGCCCCGCTCACTGTTCAGGGCGATACAGAAGAAAAACTGGCTGTTTTGTGGGACAGATTCAACAACGATCATCCCGCCGATTATCACAGGCCGAGCCTGTCCGTCAGCGACATCGTTGCCTTAAAGCATAACGGCGTTGTATCCTGTCATTACGTGGACAGCTTCGGTTTTCAGGAGATTCCAGATTTTCTGAAACCGGAAAATTACCTGAAAAACGCGGAGATGTCGATGGAGGACGATTACGACATGATCGACGGTATCATCGACAACGGAAAAAATCCCACTGTCGCGGAGCTGGAACAGCAGGCCAAAACCGGCCAGCCGATTTCCCTTCTGGAGCTTGCCGAGGCGTCTCGGCGGGAACATGACGAAAAGAAAAAATCCGTCGTGGAACGGCTCAAGAATCAGCCGGTCAGCCGGGAACATAAAAAAACAGCGCCCGACAGAGGCGCGGAAATGGAGCGGTGATATGTTTACCAATGATGAAATCAACCTGATGTGCATTTACAATACCGGGACGCGGGATGGCCTGATTGCGGAGCTGACACAGATGCGCGGCTATCTCGGCGCGGAAGAAACGGAGCTTCTTGTCCTGACGGATTCCGCGCTGGGAAAGCTCCGGGGCATGAGCGACGCCGAGTACGCCGCGCTTGACCTATTCCCTGATTTTTCTGACAATGTTTAAAAAGTAAAAATTCACTTAAAAAAATTGAATATTTTTACTCTAATGATCTCTACGACAATGCAAACAATAAAAATGGTGATTGTTTTGAAAAGTAAAAAAATATTGTTTGCTGTGTTGCTATCATTAACTTTGATAGCCCAACCTATCTTGTGTTCATCAAAAGCGTCGGCCAATATCACGCGGGATGATTCCGTCCGACTAAAGGATATGGTCATAACATTGTTAATGCCGTCAATAAAAGATGCTGTTGATCGCTTCTATGAACCATATCTTACGATTGAGCCGACTGTCGTACCCTATAATGGTGCAGAAATTACCCAGATTCACGGAGGGGAACGCATTCTTGAAGGTATCAACGATTCCCAGTATACTGTTGTCGTGGATGTTCTTCCATATATCGGGCCACATATTTCTATTGGGAAAGACAGAATCACATTAGCTGTACGACCGGATGGAATAACAGTAGAAAAGTTTGAACATCTGGAAAGCTATGATCTTCCATCTAACTATCGGTCGTTGATTAAAAAACCATTACCATAAATTCAAGTGGTCTATATTTCATGCAGGGAGCAGCCTTCGGGCTGTTCTTTTTTTGCCCAAAAAACTGGAAGGAGGACTTTCAATATGCCAAGTAATGTGCAGGCTCTGACGCAGATGGCCAACCACGCGGCGACGCAGATCACTGCCAGTCATGAAAGCTGGACGGATTTTCTAAAAACCGCCACCCGTCTTTACAAATATCCGTACCATGAACAGCTCATGATTTTCGCCCAGCGTCCCGACGCCACGGCCTGCGCCGGGTATGAACTTTGGAATGAAAAAATGCGCCGGTATGTCCGGCGCGGCAGCAAGGGGATCGCCCTCATCGACGCCTCCGGCGACAGGCCGGGAATTCGGTATGTCTTTGACATTTCCGACACGGGAAGCCGGGACGATTCCCGCCGCCCGTTCTTTTGGGAGTACCGTCCGGAGCATGAGGGCGCGGTTGCGGCGGCGCTGGAACAGGAATATGAGATTTCCGGCAAAAAGGGCTTTGCCCACCAGTTGGAGCAGATCGCCGGACAGATGGCAAACGAATATTGGCAGGATCATCAGTACGACATTCTCCACATCGTTGACGGCAGCTTTTTAGAGGAATATGATGAATTCAACATCGGAGCACAGTTCCGAAATGCCGTCTCTGTCAGCCTGACCTACGCCCTCATGTCCCGCTGCGGGCTGGAACCCGACGAATACTTTGAGCATGAGGACTTTCTGAGCATCTTTGATTTCAACACGCCGGATACCGTCGCCGCCCTCGGCACGGCGGTCAGCGAAGAAAGTCAAAGGGTGCTGCGGCAGATTGAAGTCACCATTAAAAATTATGAACGCGAACACCTCGCGGAAAGGAGCACCACACATGGAGAACAACCTGACTTACAGCCGGAACGGGGATTACCTGATTCCCGACCTGACAATCACGGAGCAGACGGAGAGCATCGGCAAATACGGGAGGATGCGGAAGAATTACCTGAAGGAGCACCGTCCGGTCCTGTACAACAGCTTGCTGCTGTCGGAGAAGCTGTACCCGCACCTGTTGGAGATCGAGCGGACGGCGACGGCGCGGCTGGAGCGCATGATGCCGGAGCTGATGAAATCGGCGGGCGTAACGGAGAGCCTGAAAGCCTCCGACCCGATGCGCTGGGTGGGCCTCATGAACAACCTCAAAGCGCAGGCCGAGGAAACGATTCTGACGGAGCTTATCTACAGCTAAGTTTTTTTCCGTCGGAGCAGGAACAAATACAACGGATTGACGAAGCGGAGAGCGAAAAGCCCTCCGCTTTTTCCATGCCCGTGCCGCAGAAACCGGAAAAAAGCGGTACGACCCAAGCTGACATTGACGCCGCCATTCAGGAATGGAACGGTGATATTGAGAGCAAACACGCCGTTGCCGAATACATGCGGGAACACGCCCGCGACAAGAACACGGCGGCGTTTCTGCGCGCCGAGTACGGCGACGATCTCCCGGCTTTTCCCGTAACCGTGGGCCGCACATCGACGGATTTACCTTGGTCCAAGGTGCAGCGGCGAATCGCCCAGATCATCCGGGAGAATCGTTTTTACACACCGGAAGAACAGCCCGCGCCGCCCGATCTGAGCAATCAGCCGATTACCCGCACCGGCGACACCATCGAGAACGGCATCACTTTCCATAATGTGGTCTTGACGCTTTCCGGCGAGCAGAGGGATGATGTCCAGCGGCCAATTCCCGAGAACACCGCCCCGTCCTACAAGGTAGGCGACACGGTATATCTGGACAATAAGCCCTTTGAAATAACGGGTATCGGCAGTTCGGACGTTCAGCTCCGCGACCCGGCGCTTGCCTATCCCATCTTCCGCGCCGAAAGCCGGGAGAACTTTGAGCGTCTGCTGCGTCAGGATTCCCGGAACGGCCCCATTACGGAACTTCTGGCTGCGGACTTGGAACACACGGACGCCGATCTGCGCGAGGCTCTGACCTCCGGCCTACTGGAACAGCGGGACAAGGAGAATATCGCGGGATATTTCCGCGAAAACGAGGGCAATACCCGCGTGGCCCAGCGCCTTTCCGATACCTATGCCGGAACTTCCGACACGATGGAACTAGCCACCGGCGACACGGCGGACTTCTTTGTCACCACCACGGGTTTCGAGATCAATATTCATGACAAATACAACAGCAAGCGGAGCGCCCGTTGGGAAGAAATCGCCTCCATCCTCCGTGCCCTGTATCAGCGGGAACAGGATGGTTTTTCCCATGAACCGGTCCTGCGGGAGCCTGCCAATCTCGCGGGCAAACCATCATATCAACCGGGCGATCATGCGGTTTTGGATTACGGCGGGCAAGAGTTGTCCGGCACCGTTGGCTATGTCGGGGAAAAGGATGTGCGCATCGACACCGGCCCCTATTCGTGGAGCCATGAGGTTGTGAATCGAGACTCCTTTGAAAACGGCATCCGGCAGGATGAACGCAACGCCGCCCTGTTCACACCGGAGCAGCCCGCCACAGAAAACTTCCGCATCACCGACGACCATTTGGGCGAGGGCGGCGCGAAAACCAAATACGGGTACAATATCGCGGCCATCCGCACTCTGAAACAGATCGAGGCCGAGGGCCGCACGGCAACGCCGGAGGAACAGAAAATCCTTTCCCGCTACGTCGGCTGGGGCGGCATTCCGCAGGCGTTTGACCCGGACAATGCCGCATGGTCGAAAGAATACGCGGAGTTGGTCGGCGCGCTGACCTCCGAGGAATACGAAATGGCTCGGGCCTCTACCCTGAATGCCCACTACACCAGCCCCACGGTGATTCGGGCTATCTATGAAGCTGTCGGCAACATGGGCTTTCAAACCGGCAACATTCTGGAACCGGCCTGCGGCGTCGGCAATTTCTTTGGGTTACTGCCGGAAAGCATGGCGGCGTCCCGGCTCTATGGCGTGGAGCTGGACAGCATCACGGGCCGGATCGCCAAGCAGCTCTATCCCAACGCCCACATCACCGTGGCGGGCTTTGAAACTACTGACAGGCGTGACTTTTTTGACCTCGCCGTGGGCAATGTGCCATTTGGCAGTTACAAGGTTTCCGACCGGGCCTATGACAAGCTCGGTTTCCCCATCCACGATTACTTTTTTGCCAAAACGCTCGATCAGGTGCGTCCGGGCGGTGTAATTGCGTTTGTCACCAGCCGCTACACGATGGATAAACAGTCGCCGGAGGTGCGGCGGTACATCGCGCAGCGCGCGGAGTTGTTGGGGGCCATCCGGCTTCCGAGCAACGCGTTCAAGGCCAACGCCGGAACGGAAGTCACCACCGACATCCTCTTTCTCCAGAAGCGCGACCGGCCTATCGACATCGAACCAGATTGGGTGCATCTCGGCCAGACCGCGGACGGAATCCCCGTCAACAGCTATTTTGCCGATCATCCCGAAATGGTGCTGGGGACGATCAAATGGGACGATAAAATGCACGGCGATAAAAAGGAAACGACGTGCGAACCGTTCCCCGACGCCGCTCTTTCCGAACAGCTCCACGAGGCCGTTTCCCATATTCAGGGACAGGTCACGGAACTGGATACTCCCGATCTCGGTGAAAATGAGGAAATCGACGATTCCATCCCGGCCGACCCCAATGTGAAAAACTATTCCTATACCGTTGTGGACGGCAAAGTGTACTATCGGGAGAATTCCCGCATGGTGCGGCCGGAGCTGAACGAGACGGCCAAGGCCCGCGTCATGGGCATGGTGGAACTGCGGGACTGTGTGCAGAAGCTCATCAGCCAGCAGCTTGACGAATCTGCTTCTGACGCGGAAATCCGTAAGACGCAGACCAAACTCAATATTTTATATGACGCTTTTTCCGCGAAATACGGCCTCATCAATTCGCGCGGCAACAGCCTTGCGTTCGCGGAGGATTCCTCCTACTATCTGCTCTGTTCACTAGAAGTTATCGACGAGGACGGCAAGCTGGAGCGCAAGGCCGACATGTTTTCAAAGCGCACCATCCGGCAGCGGAAAATTGTCACTTCCGTGGATACAGCGTCAGAGGCATTGTCACTCTCCATCGCGGAAAAGGCGCGGGTGGACATGGACTACATGGCTTCCCTCACCGGCAAAACGCCGGAAACTCTGACCGACGAGCTGCGCGGCGTCATCTTCCGCGATTTGGGCGAACAGGACCCGGCAAGCGTTCCCAAAGCCTTTTACAAGCTGGACAATATCCCGTTCGTGACCACCGACGAATACCTGTCCGGCAACGTGCGCCGCAAGCTGCGGCTGGCGAAAGCTCTCGCGGAAATGCGGCCCGACCTCGCGGATAAAATCGCCCCCAATATTGAGGCGCTGGAAGCCGCCCAGCCGAAGGATCTCGATGCCTCGGAAATCGAAGTGCGGCTCGGCGCGACATGGATCGACAAGGGGTACATCCAGCAGTTCATGGAGGAACTCTTGAACCCGCCGTCCGGTGTGCGCGACGGCATCCGGGTAAACTATTCCTCGTTTACGGCGGAATGGTCTGTTTCCAATAAAAGTAGCGTCGGGTACAACAACGTGGCGGCTTACGTCACCTACGGCACCGACCGGGCCAACGCCTACCGGATTTTGGAGGATTCGCTGAACCTTCGGGACACGCGGATATACGATACCGTGACCGATCCGGACGGCAAGGAGCGTCGCGTCCTCAATTCCAAGGAAACAACCCTTGCCCAGCAGAAACAGCAGGCCATCAAGGACGCTTTCCATGACTGGATTTGGAAAGACCCGGAACGCCGCAGAATTCTGACAAAAGAGTATAACGAACTGTTCAATTCCAGCCGCCCGCGTGAATACGACGGGCGGCATCTTGTATTCCCAGGCATGAACCCTGAAATCAAGCTGCGGGAGCATCAGCTCAACGCCGTGGCGCACCAGCTTTACGGTGGGAACACCCTGCTGGCGCACGTCGTGGGCGCGGGCAAAACCTATGAAATGATCGCTGCCGCAATGGAGGGCAAGCGGCTGGGACTGTGCCAAAAATCCCTGTTCGCCGTCCCGAACCACCTGACGGAGCAGTGGGCTTCCGAGTTCCTGCGGCTGTACCCTTCGGCCAACATTCTCGTCACTACCAAAAAAGATTTTGAAAAACGCAACCGCAAAAAGTTCTGCGCGCGGATCGCCACCGGCGATTACGACGCCATCATCATGGGGCACTCGCAGTTTGAGAAGATCCCCGTCTCTCTGAAACGGCAGAAACGGCTCATTCAGGAGCAGATTTGGGAAATCGAAAACGGGCTGGAGGAACTCAAAGACAGCGGCGCGGAGCAGTTTACCATCAAGCAGTTAGAGCGCACGAAAAAGGGCCTTGAGGCCCGGTTGAAACGCCTGAACGACAACTCCCGCAAGGATGATGTCGTCACCTTTGAACAGCTCGGCGTGGACCGGCTGTTCGTGGACGAGGCGCACAACTATAAGAATTTGTTTCTCTACACGAAAATGCGCAACGTGGCGGGCCTCTCCACCACCGACGCGCAGAAATCCAGCGACATGTTTCTGAAATGCCGGTATCTCGACGAAATCACAAACAGCCGGGGCGTCGTGTTCGCCACCGGGACGCCGGTCAGCAATTCCATGACGGAATTGTACACGATGATGCGCTACCTCCAGTACGAAACCTTGAAAGAACGAAACCTCGTCCATTTCGACTGCTGGGCATCCACCTTTGGGGAAACCGTGACGGCTATCGAGCTGGCCCCGGAGGGAACCGGCTACCGGGCGCGCGCACGCTTTGCCCGGTTCTACAATCTGCCGGAACTGATGCTGCTGTTCAAGGAAGCGGCGGACATCAAGACCGCCGACCAGCTCAATCTTCCCACGCCGAAAGCCGTGTACCACAACGAAGTCGCGCAGCCCTCGGAGATTCAGAAGGAGATGGTGAAAAAGCTCTCGGAACGCGCCGCCGCCGTCCATTCCGGCAACATCGACCCCCACATAGACAACATGCTCAAAATCACGTCGGACGGGCGCAAGCTCGGCCTCGATCAGCGCGTCATCAATCCTATGCTTCCCGACAATCCCGGCAGCAAGGTCAATATGTGCGTCAACAACGTTTTCCGATTCTGGCGCGACGGGCTGGACAAAAAGCTCACGCAGCTCGTCTTCTGCGATATTTCTACTCCCAAAGGCCGCGCCGACGCCAAGGAGGACCGGGCTGTTCGGGCCGGAGGGAGACTCGCGGGCGGCACGGAACTTCACGCTTTGCAGGACGCTACACCGGAGGCCGACGCGCCGGAAGCGTTCAGCGTCTACTCGGACATCCGCGACAAGCTCATCGCGCGGGGCGTCACCGCCGGTGAAATCGCGTTCATCCACGACGCCGATACCGAAGTGAAGAAAAAAGAACTGTTCGCCAAGGTACGTGCCGGACAGGTGCGCGTCCTCATGGGCAGCACCGCCAAGATGGGGGCCGGGATGAACGTGCAGGACCTTCTGATTGCCTCCCACGATCTGGACTGCCCGTGGCGTCCCGGCGATTTGGAACAGCGGTCCGGGCGCATTATCCGACAGTACAACACCAACCCGGAAGGACACATTTTCCGTTACGTCACCGAAGGGACATTCGATTCGTACCTCTGGCAAACTGTGGAAAATAAGCAGAAATTTATTTCACAGATCATGACCAGCAAAAGTCCCGTCCGCTCCTGTGAGGACATTGACGAGACGGCGCTCTCCTACGCGGAAATCAAGGCCCTGTGCGCCGGGGACGAGCGGATCAAGGAGAAAATGGACCTCGACATGGATGTGGCCAAGCTGAAACTCATGAAGGCGAATCATCAAAGCCAACAGTTCCGGCTGGAGGATAATCTGCTCAAATATTTTCCGGAGGAAATTGAGCGGAATAAAGGTTTCATCAAAGGGTTGGAAACGGATATGGCGACGTTGGATGCGCACCCGCACCCGAAGGACGGTTTTGCAGGGATGGTGGTGCGGGGCGATTCTCTCACCGACAAAGACAACGCCGGTGCCGCCATTCTCGAAGCCTGCAAGGAAGTCAAGGGATTGGAGCCGATGGGAATCGGCAGTTACCGGGGCTTTTCCATGTCGCTGTCCGTGGAGGGGTTCGGTCAGGATTTCATCCTGACGCTCAAGGGGCAGATGACCCACCGCGTCACGCTGGGCAAAGACGCGCGCGGCAATCTCATCCGTATCGACAACGCCCTTTCCGACATGCCGAAGCGATTGCAGAATGTTCACGCCCAGCTTGAAAATCTTTATTCGCAGATGGAGGCGGCAAAGGCCGAGATCGGCAAGCCGTTCCCGCAGGAAGCGGAGCTTGCGCAAAAGAGCGCCCGCCTCGCGGAACTGAACGCCCTGCTGGACATCGACAGCCGCGCCCCCGCCCAACGGCAGGCGTCAGAAGTCATGGCGAAAAGCGAAAGGTCCTCCGTGCTGGAGGGCCTGAAAACGCCGTGTATTCACGGTCTATTGGAAAAATCCCACAAAAAAGAAATGGAGGCAAGATAATATGACAAGCGAAGAACTGAATACCGCGCTGTACGCAAAAATGTTTGCGGAGCAGGACGCATTTCGGAAAAAGCTGCTTACGCAGGCACCGGAGGAAATTCTGAAACAAGCCTATGAATACACCGTGCGAGAGGACATCCTGATGTCCCTTGAAAACAATGATTTGACCGATGAACAGGCGTCCGTGCTGCTGAAATCTCCCAGCCCCCTGGGAGATATTTTTTCGGAGTTTGAAAGCCGGGAAACCGGATACATGGAGACGGTTTTGGACTGCATCACGGATAAAGCCAATGCCGTGATACAGATGGAGGCGGCAGAACGTCAGGCGCTTTTGAACACTCCCGTCTACAAATATCCGGCGACCTACGCCCGTGAGCATGATGAACTGGAGATTTACCGTGCGTCCCACAAGGCGAACATTGCCTGCCGGGATGCCATTGACAACGCTATTCGAGACAACTACCGCGATAATTGCCTCGGCAGCGACACCGCAAAACAGGTCATTGCCGAGTTTGGATTTGACCGCACTCTCTATGTGCTTGCGAACTCTGTCCGCGAGAAAGATTGGGATGGGCGCATTGACCGCAAAAATAAGGATTGGGCGCGGACGATTTCTGTCTTTGACGATGAGAACGGCTTTGGGGATAATCGAAACCGGGAATTTATCGTAGATAGAGCGCATCCCGGTCTGTTAGACCTCTTCATCAATCAGGCGCGGCGCGAATACCTGCTGACCCAGCCTCTGTCTAAAGAGGACATTCAGTTGGAGGCCGCGCGACTGCTCCGGCGTCTGCAATCCGAACGTGAGCCGAACAGCCCCAGCGGTACGCATTTCATGGCACAGATTTCGCCGGATTTTCTGATTCGCGCTTCCACGAAAGACCACGACCGGCTGTTCTCATTGCTACCGTTCAAATCCCTGTCCTTTTCCACACTCAAGGATCGGAAAGGAATTTTTGTGTTCATCCAAAATGATGAGAAGCGCGACCAGCCGATTCGCCAGCGCAAACCGTCCGTCCGAAAAAAGCTGGAGAACATAAAGACGGCAGATACGCCGTCCACTGTGAAGCGGGATGCGCCGGAGCGTTGACGATGGCAAAACGAGAACGGGAAATTCAGCTCAAGTTTCGTGTTACCCCGCAGGAGCGTGAAATGATCGAACAGAAGATGGCGCAGCTCGGCACGAAAAATATGGCGGCGTATCTCCGCAAAATCTCCATCGACGGATATGTGGTGAAGCTCGAATTGCCGGAGCTGAAGGAGTTGGTTTCCCTCCTGCGCCGGTCCAGCAATAACTTAAATCAGCTCACCAAACGGGTGCATGAAACAGGGCGCGTTTACGACGCGGATTTGGAGGATATCATCCAGAATCAGGAACGGTTATGGCGGGCGGCTACTGATATCCTCGCCGCGCTTGCAAAATTAAAATAGGGGCGTATGTTCCGAAAAGCGGGGCGGTTTACGGCGTGTAAGCCGCCCCGCTATTTTTTTACCGCATCCTTGCAAAAAACAGCATAGGCGTTATAGTTGTATTAGAAATTGTAAAGGGGGCCGATTTTATGAGGCTGATACTGAAAATACTCGTCGCTCCGGTCATTGTGGTTCTGACCGTTTTCGTCTGGATCTGCTCCGCTCTGCTGTACTGCTCGGCGTGGGTATTCGGCCTTGCCGGAACGGTCCTCGGCATCTTCGGTGTGTTGGCATTGATCACCCATCAGGTCACGAACGGGATCATGTTGCTGGTGATGGCGTTCCTCGTCAGCCCATTCGGAATCCCGATGGCGGCGGCGTGGCTGATCGGCTTGCTGCAAAGCGTCAATTATGTGCTTCGGGATTTTATCACAGGATAGAAGAAAGGCGCTTTGTAAAAAGGTGTATCGATACTTATAAAAACCCGCACACCGATCAGATGTGCGGATTTCTGTTATTTTAATGTGGATAAATTAGATTTGGCAGACCGGCCCTAAGTTCAGTAAAGCGCCGAATCTCTGACAAGCTGTAATAAAGCAAATGAGCGCCAGAAGTTCCGAAATCTCGCCGTCTGTGAACACCTTTTTCAGCGCGCTGAATTCCTCATCGCTGATATGCGTGCTTTTGCTGGACATATCCGCCAGATGGACAGCTGTTTGTGTCCGCGAATCCACGATATCTTTTGATGGAGCACCCTTGGCTTTGCAGTATTCACACCCGTTATTGAACGCCAGAGTGCGCCGAACCTCTTCTTTTAATTCCGCAGGAAATGTGTTGCTGGAATAAATGTATTCCTCCAGAGCGGCCCATCTCTCCAAAATACCTTTGTTGTGTCCCAATAGCTGCTGAAACGGCGTGAACCCGTTCTGCGAAAAAGAAATCATAGCCATAAATGTTCCTCCTTATTGATACGTTCCGTTGACAATATCATTATAGCAGGGATATAATGAAAATCGTATTTTATATGATATTATATTTAGCATTAAATATTTCAATTAAACTGTTATTTTACAAAGGATGTATTAAATGAAAATTGACGAAACTGACGTACGGATTTTGCGGGAGCTACAAACGGATAGCCGAATCTCCATCCGGGAACTATCGAAGCGGGTAAACCTTTCACCTCCGTCCGTTACCGAAAGAGTAAAAAGGCTGGAGGAACACCACATCATTGAAGAATACACGATCCGCCTCAATAAAAAAGAGCTTGGCTTTGCCATCGACTGCATCATTGAAGTCACGATGAGAGACGGTCAATACGAAAAATTCAAGAGTTTCATCAAAGACTATCAGTACAGCGAATGGTGTTATCGGATTGCTGGGGCCGCGTGCTTTATCGTCAAATTGTCGGTTCCCGCTTTGCAGGACATTGAACAGTTCATCAATTCCGTTTCCTCCTATGCGCTGACCGAGACTTCCATCGTTTTTTCAGAAGTGGAAGTTCATACGAATATTGATAAATTCCTATAAACGGCTCTGGTCTATCTACACTGCGAACATCAACAGGATATGAAACGAGGCCCCATCCGTGGTGCCTCGTTTCTTTCTATTATGCCGCGATTCTACCGCAAGGAGGAATGTTCATGGCAACCACCCGGCTGATGCCGCTGCATACCGGCAAAGGCCGGGACGTCGACACGGCGATCAGCGACATTATTGATTACGCGGAAAATCCGGAGAAAACAGATTACGGCAGACTCATCACCGGCTATGAATGCGACAGCCGGACAGCGGACGCCGAGTTTCTTTTTTCCAAACGGCAGTATACCGCTCTCACCGGCAGGACGCGCGGTGCGGACGATGTGATTGCCTACCATCTCCGACAGTCCTTTGTCCCTGGCGAGGTCACGCCAGAGGAAGCAAACCGGATCGGCTGTGAGCTTGCCAAACGCTTTACGAACGGGAACCATGCTTTCATCGTCTGCACCCACATTGACAAACACCACATTCATAATCATATCATCTGGAATTCCACGTTCCTTGACTGCACCCGGAAGTTCCGAAACTTTTGGGGAAGCACAAGAGCCGTGCGGCGGCTAAACGATACGCTGTGCATCGAGAACGGTTTGTCCATCGTGGAGAATCCGAAGCGGCACGGCAAGAGCTACAACAAGTGGCTGGGCGATCAGGCAAAGCCCTCAAACCGGGAACTTTTGCGTATGGCAATAGACGTAGCTCTTGCCCAAAAGCCCGCCGATTTTGATGCACTCCTGAAGCTCATGCGAGAAGCCGGATATGAAATCAAGCCGGGAAAAACTCTCGCCCTGCGCGGCAAAAATCAGAAGCGGTTTATCCGGCTGGATACGCTGGGCAGCGGCTACAGTGAAGCGGAGCTTCGGGCCGTCCTCTCCGGCGAAAAAGCACACACACCGCGCAAAAAAATCATCCGGCCCATGCCGGAAAAACAAGTCAATCTGCTGGTGGATATTCAGGCCAAACTCCGCGCCGGAAAAGGCGTCGGTTACGAACGCTGGGCCAAGGTGTTCAATCTCAAACAGATGGCGCAGGCAGTGAACTATCTGACCGAGCACAATCTGTTAGATTACGATGTGCTGGTTGGAAAAACATCGGCGGCAGTTGCCCGGTACAACGAGCTTTCCACACAGATCAAGGCGGCTGAAAAGCGGCTGGCCGAAATCGCCGTTCTGAAAACGCAGATCGTCAATTACGCCAAGACCCACGACACCTACGTTGCCTACCGCAAGGCGGGTTATTTAAAAAAGTTTCTCTCGGAGCATGAGAGCGACATTCTGTTGCACAAGGCGGCGAAAAAAGCGTTCGATGAGCTGGGCGTGAAAAAACTTCCCACCATCAAGAGCTTACAGGCCGACTATGCGGCGATTCTGGCAGAGAAAAAAGCGGCTTACGCTGATTATCGCAAGGCCCGCGATGAGATGAAAGATCTGTTGACCGTCAAGGCCAATGTAGATCGTTTACTCGGCACCGACAGGCGCGAAGCGGAGAAAGAAAAAGAACATCATGGGCAGCGTTGAGCTGTCCATGCTCCCGGAAGCGTCCGCAGGACGCGCAGCCGCACAATTTATTGTGCGATCAGAGGGGATTGGGGGCCTGCCACCAACAAGCAATTTCCCGGTTTTCGCGCAAGCGAAAAATTGGGAAATGGGCATCGTGGGTACCACGATGCATTGCTTGCCGCTTTTCTTTTCCACAAAGTCCACCTTGCTTGTTGCTATCATTAACGACAAAATTGCTTTTTCCAAAACTTCCGTATATATTGTGAATAGAGAAGTCCAACTATGTAAAGCATCTTCATAAAATCTTAAGACTTTCATAAGGAAGATCAACGGACTCTCGTTTGTCCTTTGCCTTATGATTGATCATGGAAGTTTAGCGGAAAAAGGAGTGACGAACCGTATGGGAACTGATATCTTAGTCGTAGATGATGAGCAGGCCATAGCGGATTTGGTAGAAGTATACTTAACAAACGAAGGATTTACCGTACATAAATTCTATAACGGCGAGGATGCCATGCGGAGTATAGAAACTGAACAAATTGATCTTGCAATTCTTGACGTAATGTTGCCGGACATCGACGGGTTTGCCCTCTGCCGTAAAATCCGGGAAAAACACAATTTCCCCGTTATCATGCTGACGGCAAAAGAGGAGGAAATGGATAAAATTACTGGTCTAACGCTCGGGGCGGATGATTATGTAACAAAACCGTTTCAGCCTCTGGAACTCGTCGCCCGCGTCAAAACGCAGCTCCGCCGGTTCATCCGATATAATTCCAGTGAACCTCAACAGGAGGAATCCATCCTTTCTTTTTCCGGCTTGATTTTGAATCAGGATACGCACGAATGCACCCTCAATGAAAAGCCGCTGTCGCTGACGCCGACGGAATTTTCAATTTTATGGGTTCTCAGTTCCAATCGCGGGCATGTGGTAAGTTCGGAAGAACTCTTTCGGGAGGTTTGGGGTGAAAAATACTACAGCAACAACACAGTCATGGTGCATATTCGACATCTTCGCGAGAAAGTGAACGATTCCGCAGAACATCCCAAATACATCAAAACAGTATGGGGAACGGCTATAAAATTGAAAAGTAAATTAAATACTCCGATTAAAATACTTTGTCGCAGTTTCCATCGTGCCGAGTATTGGCATCCTGTTTGTCTTGGATAACGGAATCACCAACAGAATATTTTGCTGACTGCCGTAATTTGGCTCATCATCTGTTTTGATTTTTTCTTTGCGGAACCGTAATAGAGCAGACATCTCAGCAAAATAATAATTATAACTGCAATAACGAATGCAATGCAGATGAATTTTTTCATAGCAGGCCAGTTAAATTGCGTATCCACAAAGGTTCCGGAAATACCGCGATAAGTATGTGTGCCTTCCATAATGAAATTGTTATGCATCCAGTCTAGAGTGGTAATGGTCAAAAAAGCAGAGCAAAAAGAACTTGACATCCGTGCTACATTGCACTACAATATAGTCACGCTACTAGGTAGTACAGTGTAGTTGAAAGCAGGCGGTAAAGTGTTTGACAAATCACAGCTTATGCGGGGAACTTTGGAGGGCTGTATCTTAAAAATTATTAGCCTCAAAGTAACATACGGATATGAAATAATGGAAAAATTACGTTCTTTTGGTTTTGATGAAGTAAAGGAAGGCACAATATATCCTTTACTCGTCCGATTGGAAAACAAAAGCTATATTACATCTGAATTTCGGTCATCTCCGCTGGGGCCAAACAGAAAATATTATTCCACTACATCGGAAGGCTCTAGGTATTTGCATGATTTCGAAGAATACTGGGGTTGCATTTCTATATCTGTTAATAAAATATTGAATTTGGAGGCAATGTAATATGAATCAGGAAAAAGAGCTCAGAAAAGAAAATAACAAAAAAGATAAGCTATTGACGAAGGAGAACAACAGATTATTAACGGATATGATTGTTTATCTCCATTCGGGAAATCTATGCGAATACGACATTGAAATCATTCGCAAAGAGCTACTTGGAATGGCCTTGGAGACACAGATACGAAATGACGATTTCAGAAATGTTGTTGGGGAGAATTACAAAACATTCTGTGACGAACTCATGAAAAACGGGCGGCGGAAAACAAAATATGAAAGAGCACTGGAATGGTTATCTGCCGGTAGCTTTGCCATTGGCGTTCTGTTCCTGTTTGAATATCTTTCTGATGAAATTTTAGCAGGGGTAAAATTGGGGTGGAATGCACTGTCGCTGAATATGCCTGTCTCGTGGGGCTTTACGTTATCCACTCTCTGCTGTATACCGGCTGCATTTTTAATTTACCACTTTTTCAGCGTGAACTCATTTGATATTGATTTGCTGAAGTACAAAATCATGTTTGGTCTTCTCGTCGGCTTTTCTGCAGCCGCCATTTTTGCTGTTCGATTTTTTATGGACAAAATGATTTTATGTACAGTGAATGTCATTTACCCGGCAATGCTGATTGCTGCCCTATATGTTCTAGTCAAAATTCTTGAAACAAGGCATGCCAATTATCTAGCACAAACGCATAACTGAACGCGGTTAAAAGAAAGTATCCACTTTCCACAGACAATTTGGAACTACTAGAGGATTGAACTCACCGTGTAGCTAAAGTATACTACGAGTGACAGGAGGAAGCGAAATTGGATAAAGTAGAAATCGGCTTTGTGATTGCCCGGCAAAGGAAAGAGAAAAGCCTAACGCAGAAAGCACTCGCGGATATGTTGAAGGTAAGCAACAAAACAATTTCCAAATGGGAAACCGGTGAAGGCTTTCCGGATATAACTATTCTTCCGGCTCTTGCGGAAGTTCTAAGTATTACCGTTGATGAACTGCTGGGCGGTAGCCCAATAAAAGATAGAGATCATTCCGGAAACAATGCCATAGAATGTGCGGAGTACTTAGCAAGTAAAACAATATTGAGATTCAAAAATGCCTGTGTGCTGTCGAATGCTCTTTCTATTTTTGGCGTGGTGGCTTATTGGGTTCTATGACATGAATTTCACAATGTATTTTCAATAATGGTGGCTTTCATATTTGGACTGGTAAGCGGATGCATTTCTTTGATTGAGTATAATACACTGCAAACACAAATTAAGAAATTCAACGGATTATTTCCTGAAAAGAAAAAGAGCCTATCGGAAATAAAAAAATACCTGGAAAAGGCAATCTGTGGGCCATTGTTGCTTGTATTGGTCGCTTTGGATTTTACAATCGTGAATCACTTTGGTAATCAGCATGAGCTAGTACGAGCGTGCATTGAGGGATTTGTCTATGGAAGTATTTGTATATGCGTAAATGCCAAGTTCAAAAAGCAAATTAAGCTGTAAGAGAGGAAAATCATTGGTAAATCATTCAGGACTCGGCAAAAATAAGAGTATGTTTCGTCAAACAAAAAACACGAGTTTGGCGGGCCTGTTTTCATGTCTGAATAAATAAGCGTACCATCCAGACTTACGGGTTTGGAGGGCGTTTTCATGTGTGCTCATTATACTATAGTCGGGCATAATGAAGCGGACATCTATCTGCTATATATCACTTTAATTAGTACTTTATCAAAGAAGTCTGTACTGTCCTAGGGGTAACTGCGGCCATCAGCAGGAATCAACAGGATTCAAAAGCAGGATATATAAATTCACTTTTTCGCAAAAGGCTTATTTGGGCTACGCCCAAGTGGGCCCTTTTTGCCGTTTAAAGGGTAATTCAATTCGTTGTCGCTCCCCGCCTTCCTCTGTTTCGATTTGCCCAACACAAAATCGAAACGGAGGAATACAAAATAGTCGAAATCAATCTGAGGAAACACTAATAATGTTCCGTTAAGGCCCTTATTATTGGAAAGGTCTAATCAATTGAACAATACTTTTTCAATTTCCTTTTAACGAGGCAACCCATGCCTCGATTGTCTGAGCCAACATTAACTGTTGCTGTAGAACCGCCATACCAGTCTTCGGAATTTCCGGGACATCTTTTTTTGTGCGGAGGCTTTCCTCCAGCTCGGATCTGAGCGTTTTGACCTGAGCTTCGATATTCAACAGACAGGTCTTCTGCGCTCCCGACGGAAGACTTGCCAGATTTACGATGACTGCGTTGAAATCCAAGAAAAAGTGAATGGGACTTTCGGAAATTTCTTCCATCAGATCCTCAAACTCTTTTTCTCCGGCAGCAGTCAGGGAGTAGATCGCTTTTTCCGGCATTTTACCCTCTTTGACAATACTACTTTTGACATATCCCTTTTCCTCCAATTGTATAACCTTTTTATAAATAGATTGGGTGCTAATTCTTACCCATTTGGAAATATTGCGGTACTCCACTAACTTTTGAAGTTCATAGGCACTCCGGGGTTCCTGTTTTAGCATCCCCAATACGATCAAATCAATCGTCGCCATAAAAAGCCCTCCTTTGCTATCTTGACAAGTACTACAATTTATAGTACTATATGCTTTGCTCAACTTAGTGCTAGTAATTATAGTACTTAATTTTTTACTATCTGTCAAGAGAAAGGGGATATTTATGGACAGTCAAAACAAGAAGATGGAATTATTGGGGAGTGCGCCGATACCGAAGGCGCTGTTGGCAATGGGGCTTCCCACCATGATTGGCATGATGATTAACGCCTTATACAATCTGGTGGATGCTTATTTCGTGGGGGGACTGGGAACCAGCCAAATGGGGGCGATTTCCGTGGCATTTCCACTGGGACAGGTTGTCGTTGGATTAGGCTTGTTGTTCGGAAACGGCGCAGCATCCTATCTCTCCAGATTGCTAGGACGCGGAGAAAAAGAAACTGCTAACAGGGTTGCCAGCACAGCTTTATACAGCAGTGTTTTCGCGGGAATTGTTATGATCTTATTCACTATAATCTTTTTGAAGCCGATTCTAAGAGTTTTGGGTGCCACAGAGAGCATTTTGCCTTATGCGATGACTTATTCCAGTATTTTTATCATAGGTTCCATTTTCAATGTGTTCAATGTAACAATGAATAACATCGTGACAAGCGAAGGCGCTGCCAAAACTACGATGTGTGCCTTGCTAACAGGTGCGGTATTAAATATGGCCTTGGAACCCATCTTTATCTATACGTTACATCTTGGCGTAGCTGGCTCCGCTATTGCCACTGTTATTTCTCAGATTGTTTCTACGTTAGTTTATTTAGGCTACATTTTTAGGAAGAAGAGCGTTTTCAGCTTTAGAATCAGTGAATGCTGTTTTTCTAAAAATATTCTGTCTGAAATCTTTAAAATCGGCGTTCCTACGCTAATCTTCCAGTTGCTTACAAGCCTGTCTATCGTACTGGTCAATGCGCAGGCAAAAAACTATGGTGATTCTGCAATTGCGGGAATGGGATCTGTGACCAGAATCATTGCTATGGGGAGTTTAATCGTATTCGGATTTATCAAAGGTTTTCAACCTATCGCGGGTTACAGCTACGGAGCTAATAAATTCGATCGTTTGCATGAAGCAACAAAGGTTTCTGCAATTTGGTCAACTGTGTTTTGCGTTATTTTCGGATTGGTGATGGCACTGTTTTCTACGGCGGTCGTATCCCAATTCACGAAGGGCGATACGGAAATGATTCGAATTGGACAGAATGCTTTGTTAGCAAATGGAATTTCTTTTATGCTCTTTGGCTTTTCCACCGTTTACTCGTCACTATTCCTTGCATTGGGAAAAGGAAAAGAAGGATTCTTTCTCGGCTCATGCAGGCAGGGAATCTGTTTTGTGCCGATTGTTTTATTGCTCCCGATGGTCTGGGGAATCAACGGTATTCTTTACGCACAGCCAATTGCGGATGGGCTTTCCGCTATAATTACCGTTTTTATGGCAATGCGGTTGCACAAAGAACTGGTTCATGCAAAATCCAGTATGGATACTCAATACAGGGAAATCACAAAAGCAGACTAGCGTAACAAGAGCATATGCTGCTGCGTCTCCATCCAGATAGGCGGCTTTCTTACACACTCTAGATGATTTTATTCAGTATTGACAGATGACAAGCTCTCTCATATAATTAAACCGTCGTCCGGTTTAATTATATGAGAGGAGTGACGTCATGTCCAGATCAAATATTCACTATGAAGAAAAACGTGATGAGTTGGCAAGACAGGTTTTTGATATTTTTATGAAAAATGGGTATGAGAACACAACACTTTCGCTAATTGTTAAGGAGCTGAAAATTTCAAAAGGAGCTCTCTATCATTATTTTACAACCAAAGAGCAATGTGCAGACGCGGCCGTAGTTTTGTGCTCAAAAGAATGCTATAGAAAGGTTGCCTGCCAAATAGATGATAACATGCCCGCAGAGGTCAATTTCAAGAGTCTTATTCTTTCCTGCTCCGCATTATTTCAAGACAACGAAAAAAGCATGGAAAACATCAACACCTCTTCAAATACCATTTTTCATCAAAAGCTGATGGCAGCTCTGGTTAAATCCTTAGCACCTCTATATGCGAAAGTCATTACGCAGGGTATCCATGAAAAAATATTTGAAGCAGAATGCCCGCTTGAGACGGCACAAATGATTCTCACGTTGACAAACTTTTATTTTGACGAAGATATATTTGGTTGGGGTCCGGAGGAAATGCCCGTAAAATTAAAGGCTTTTGAAGGTTTCCTTACCAATGCGCTGAAAACGAAACCCGGTTTTTTTTCGTTTTTTAACAATTTTGAATAGAGGAGTATTGATATGAACGTATTGATCGTCGGCACTGGTGTAATCGGATCGCTGTATGGCTGTGCCTTATCCAAAAAACATCGTGTCTTTCACTATGTCCGTCAGGAAAAGCTGGCACTTTTAGACCAAAAGGAAATCACCTTCGATTTTATTGACGAGCGGCAGGATAAAAAGCATCAAAACACGACCGGCAGTTATACTTATCACTGTGTGGCCAATGCGAACGGTAACTATGATTTAATTATCGTTCCCGTCAAAACCTTTCAACTTGCGGAAGCGTTGCGGATGCTGGCTGCACAAGCCCCAAACGCAAATTACCTTCTTATGACACTTGATTGGAACATGAGCGCCGAATTTGACAAGATACTCGGCAAAAGCCATTATATTCTAGGATATGCAGGCGGAGGCGGAACTTTTCGCGGCAATCAGCTCTGGGCCAATTTGGGAAACGATGTCATGCTCGGGGCGGTCAATCAGGAGCAGCAGCCACTTCTGAACAGCGTGACCGAGATGTTCAAGAGCTGCGATATCATTCCTAACATCGAAGCAACCCCACTACATTGGCTGTGGGTTCATAATGTAGGATCGGCTCCATTGGGGGTAGCTCTTGCAAAATATCACGATATGAGCCGTCTGCTGAATGATAAACGCCTTATCAAAATATCATTCAAAGCCATGCGGGAGTGCTATAAGATCTGTGAAAAGCGAGGTGTGGATTTAAAGAAGTATGACGAGGTAAAAATGATGTCCATACCGCTTTTTGTCCTCTGCCCGATGTTCCGACTGAATTTCACCAAAAATCCTGTCATGCAAAGATATACGGCCCATGCAGTGGACAGCATTGATGAAATGGTGCAGAATTTTAAAGAGATTTTTGCGACGGGTTGTTCCCTCGGTGTCAATATGCCTAATATGTGGTTTTTGATGAAACTTGTTTCATCTATTGATGGTTCCGTAAACACGAAATAATGCACAGATGAAATTATGAATGATCTCATGATATGGAACGGGCAATAATAACAAAACAATTTGCAGCACATAAAGGGTTTTCATGATCTCTCCCACGAACCGAAACGTCTGCTTGGACATTAATTTCTCTTCTACTAAACTCTTCCAATAGCGGCAGCGTCGGTGGCTTGCCAAAGAGAAGTATACATAAAAACAGCATCGATTTCTTATCAAGGAATCGATGCTGTTTATTTCCATGTCCATTTGTTCAATTTAAATACAGGTTAATCTTATCACAAATTTCTAATTCGGGAATATAACTTAATTATTTCCCCAAAAACACACGAACCGTTTGGCTTACAAAAAGCTCACTCTCGTTCATCCACGGGCTGTGTCCTGAATGCTCGAACCATACAAGACCTTTTTGGGGGGCAACAAGCGAATCGTAATATTGCTGTGTCAAGGAAACCGGAGCGTTCGCATCGTGCCTTCCAAGGAAGAAATAAACCGGAATTTTCAGCTTTGCATACTTCTTTCTCAGATCAATATCATAAAGCTGCGGGTACACCTGATTGAAGGTATGAATCACACCCCTAAGATAATTAACGGAGTCCACAAGGCCATATTCCGGTGACAGCATATCCCTCAATGTATGATAGCCGCCGTTGGTTATCTGAGGGTCTTTTTCCATATAATCAGACAGATAATTCAGATAGACAGCTGACTTCCATGTAACGTCTTGACCATAATAAGGCGGCATACCATTGGTAACCAGCTTTTGCAAGGTTTTTTCATCGTTTCTTGCCTTTGCCAGCTCCATCACCTTTTTGTAGTCCGTTATTTCTGTCTCTTTAAAGTCTACCATCTGGCCGGTACCAATAAAGGCGTGATATTTTTCGGGAGCCGCGTCTGACAGAAAAATCCCCAGTGCACTGCCCCACGATTCTCCCATGAGATAGATTTTCTCAGTTCCAAAGCGTTTTCGCAAAAGGTCGGTAAGAGCAAGGCCGTCTTTGACATATGTATCAACCGTAATTGTCTCGTTTGAAACAGCGTTGTATGACTTGCCGCTACCCGGCTGATCCCAGTTTACAATAACAAAGCGTTCCTCCAATCCTGCAAGCGCATAGCGTGTTGCTGCCATCTGCGTTCCCCCTGGGCCCCCGGCTAAAAATAAAAGCACCGGATTGCTTCGATTTTTTCCCCGAATGGTAATCCATTCCTGATGACCGTTCAACTCGACTTTGCTGAGTTCCGCTATACTGTTTGCCTGTACTTTCCCACTTGGATCCAGTATCTGCGGCGTGTGGGCAACAAATTGGCTGAGCGTAATGAGAATTGTCATTAATACAGCCAAGCTGGCTAAGAGGATGGCGGTTTTTTTCAAACGCACTTTCGTCGTTCTCGACGAGTCCTCTTTTTGCCTGTAAATTACAACTTTAACAGCACAGACCAGAACGATAATCAAATTTACAACAATTGCTGCGAGCAGAATACCTGCAATGATAGCCATAACCATTTGTTTTTCATTCCTTATTATACATTTATCTCTTTTCGACCAACGGTCGAATAATTAAATTATACTATTTTTTCGACCGCTGGTCAACAATATCTTTTTGCGCTATAATGATGTTGATAGGAAGGTGAAAAGCATGGACAAGGCAAATCTCATACTAGATGCCATGAAGACACTGCTTGAACAGGGTGGGGAAATATCTTGTTCCGTAAGTGACATCGCAAGAACCGCAGGCATTGGCAAAGGTAGCATTTATTATTACTACAAATCCAAGGATGAAATATTTGATGCGCTTGTGGAGCGGGAATATAATCAGATTATTGAAAAGTGCAAAGTCCTGATCAACCGCAGCCATGCTACTGCGACCCATAAATTTGCGCTCCTATTTCAAAGCTACCGCAGTTCAACCAGTATGCTTGCTATGGACCATTATCTGCATCAGCAGCAAAATGCGGCTATCCACCAAAAATCGCTCGCGAAGATATTGTCTTCTCTTTCCCCAATCGTAGCGGATATTATCCGGCAAGGGGTGGAAGAAAAGTTATTTTACTGCGACAAACCGCAAGAAACGGCAGAAATCATTTTGTCAGTTTACTGTTTTTTATATGACCCGGGGATCTTCAAATGGACGCCGGAGCAGTTAAAGGAGAAAGCGTCCGCATTGGCCGCTTTGCTGGAGAACGGATTATCTGCGGCAAAGGGAAGTTTTAAATTTCTTTATCAAACATAATTTTTTATTTCAGCGGCCCAAGCAGTTTGCTGCCTATTGACAGGATGCAAATATTTGATATAATGGTAACATGCGTTGCACAACATATGTTACCAATTTGTGCACAGTTTGTTTTCTTTGAAAGCCAGTTTAGATTATAGTACATCGTTATCCAAACGAAGAAGGGAATTTTGCAATGCCGCCAAAGCCAATGACCAATAAAGAGGAAATTTTGAGCGCCGCTATTTCCTTGGTGCGAGAGCAAGGCATGGAAAATGTAAACGCCAGAAGTATCGCTTCCAAGCTGAATTGTTCGACAAAACCTTTATTCCGTATCTATGAAAATATGGACTCTCTCAAACAAGATGTCATTACTCAACTCAACTTGTACTATAACATGTTTATGGAGGCCCGAATGAGCGATGAAAACCGTCTGTTGACGCAAGGAATCGCTTACATTGAATTTGCAAGACAAGAAAAGAATATATTCAACACTCTTTTTATGGATAAGAATTGTGCGGGAAAAAGTATCGAAGAAATCCTTGATGCTGATTGGAACCAGCGTTCCATTATGAATGCCAAAGAAAGAACGGGACTTAGCTTAGAGAAGGCTCGAAGTTTATTTCGGGATGTTTGGCTTTATTCACACGGAATCGCAACTCAGATCGTGTCAGACGATATCAATTTACCGCCGAAAGAAGTCGTTCAGCTAATAAAAAATGCTTTCAAGCGATTTTCTATTGAAATGGGAGAGTAAAAAATGAGCGAAGTACCAGAAAAGATGAAATCTTTCTTTAACACACGAGCGGAAATATACGACGCTCAACAGGTTAAGAACATCGACGGAGGGGATAAATGCTATCGCAAAATAGCCCAATATATTCCGGATCATGCAAAAACATTATTAGATCTTGGATGCGGAACCGGATTAGAATTGGAGTCTATTTTTGAAAAATTCCCAGCAATAGATGTAACGGGGATTGACCTTGCGGATAAAATGTTGGAGAAACTAGCTGCGAAATATTCAAAGTATTCAATTAATCTAATCAATGGTAGCTATTTGACTGTGGATATAGGTGCGAAAAAATATGATGCCGTTATATCTGTCATGTCCCTTCATCATTTTACTCATTCGCAGAAGCAGAAGCTCTACACCAATATTTGCCGCTCGCTAAAAAGCAATGGAGTTTTTATTGAATGTGATTATATGGTTGGGTCCAATGACAGTGACATGGAGGCACATTTTTTATCGGAAAGAGAAAAACTCCTGACGGATCATAATCTCACGGAAGATCTCTATCACTATGATATTCCTTTTACGGTAGAACACGAAATGTCGTTATTAACCGAATCTGGGTTTCAGTCTGTCAAAAAAGTATGGGGCGTTGAGAACACAATTATGCTTTTGGCAATGAAACAGGAGAAAAAATGAAGAAACTGATTTTTATCAACGGAACAATGGGAGTCGGGAAAACATCAACTTGCAAAGAACTTCTCGGCTTATTGCAGCCAAGTGTATTTTTGGATGGTGATTGGTGTTGGTACATGAATCCCTTCCAAGTTACAGATGAGACAAAACATATGGTAGAAAGCAATATCTGTTTTATGCTAAATAGTTTTCTATCTTGCTCGGAGTATGAAAACGTAATATTTTGTTGGGTTATGCATCAGGAAGCTATCATAAATAGTTTGTTGGATAGATTGAATTTAACAAATACTGACGTATACAGAATCACCCTGTCTGTTTCAGAAGAGGCGCTTACACAAAGGCTCAATAGGGCCATCGAAAATGGTGAAAGAACGTCCGATGTTTTACAAAGAAGCTTGGACAGGCTTCCACTGTATCAAAAAATGCATACTACTCATATTGATGTAAGTAATATTTCACCCGTTCAAGCAGCCAAGGAAATAATAAAAATTGTTGGCAATTAGAAGAATATTACATCAGTAAGATATATAATCTGCCGTCTGCGGCAATAAAAAAAACCGCAGTTTTGGCAGATTATTTAAGTATGCTAAAATTGCATATTTAGAAACCAAGCAGCGGTTTTGAAAATAAAATTCAAGGCCGCTGTTCCTTTCTGAAAAGATGGTGTTCAGAGGGCGTGATAATTGCGCTCTTTTCAACCATTGATACAGCAGCGGTATTGGGACAGGAGATCTCTATGTACCCGAAGTCGATGCTTTTCGCATGGGAGGAACCGTTATACCACCGTAACGGTTTGGTTTAGCTGACAGCCTAATCCTTCATAATTTCAAAAATTCCATTAAATTTATGGGCGACTACTATGCCCATTTTACATTTAACACCTTGCAGGACTTTTCCTGCATAGGTGCTTTTTTATTTCTCGTTTCGGTATCAAATGACAAGCCCCATCACTTTGAGCCAGCTTGGCCCAAAGTCTGTGCCAGGTCTGTACGTCATATTTTTTACCGCTGCCGCTCTCCTCCATCCTCTGTTTTGATTTGCCTAGACCCAAAAATTGAAACGGAGGAATATAAGATGGTCAAAATCAATTTACGGAAATACTATCCCGATTTCTATACCGCCGACTGCATTGTTGAGGTGCCGGACGAGGTTGCGGCGCTCATGGATTCTTGCGAACACGCCGAAGCCGCCTATTATCTTCGGAGATACCGCCACAAGGCGTATTATTCTCTGGATCGCGGCGACGGCATTGAGCATGACATTCTGCTTGTGTCTCTGTCTCCCTGCGAAATTTATGAGCGAAAAGTGACGGTTGAGCGGCTCCACGCCGCTATCGCCGCCTTACCGGACAAGCAAGCCAAACGCATCTATGCCCGCTACTTTTTAGGTATGAGCAATGCCGAAATCGCACGATCTGAGTGTGTAAACAAAAGTCAGATTACGCGCTCTATCAACAAAGCCCTTAAAAATATAGAGGTATTCCTGAAAATCCGTTCTTAGGGGATGCAACAAATCTCTCAAAAATGAAAAGGCTTATGAGGGAGATATTTTTCCTCGCTGAACCTTGAAAATCGAATAAGAGACAACCCGGATACATACCGCAAGCAGCGGCATACAGGGAGCCGGGCGGCGGGTGCGCCACGATCTTTCCTTACGTGTGAGAGGGTGATTGGATTTCAGCGTAACGGAAAGGGAGCGAAAAAAACACCAGCGCCGCAGGCAGAGCAGCGTCTTTCAGATGCAAGGCGGCTCTGTGGCGATGATCTGTATGTAATGAAACTTCCGTTCAGTCACAGTCCGAGCGCGATAAAACCGTCGCAGGCAATGAGAACGGCCCGCCATCAGCATGGGGGGAGGTGCAATTCCTATGGTAACAGGTACGCCGCCTGTTCGTCTGGAATGTCTGTAAACATAAAAAGCAAATCGAAACGAAGGGACAGCCACGTCGTAAATCTGTCGTGTCGCCTGACAGGGCTGCAAGAATGAAAAATACGGCGTGGCTGTTTTTGTCTTTTGTTTCTAACGGAGGCAAACAATGAAAAATGTAAATACTGCTGCATGCAACAGCAACATTCCACCCGGAGCTTCCGGGCACAACCGTCTAGATAAAACATCCACCTATAAGGTGGACGGTAAGAGTTTCATTGTCGAACCTGTTTTTCAAACAGAAGGGCCTGACACACTGGGGACCATTTTAATAAAGCTGATGAGGGCCGACGCAGAGCGGCTTTAACAATAGACAACGCGGCAAGCGTGACAATCGGCGGTCGATATGGTATACCTTATCCTGTAAATACTGCTTATTTGACTGCCAGAAAGGGGAATTTATGAAACGGTCAAATAGGAGAAAAAACCGGGAAGACACGGCCTTTCTTTATGAGCGGCTGTCACGCGATGACAATCTTGAGGGTGAAAGTTACAGTATCAGCAATCAGAAAAAGCTTTTAATTAAGGTTGCCAAAGAAAAGGGATATACCAACTTTGTCCACTTCTCGGACGATGGAATTTCCGGTGTTACAATGGAGCGCCCCGGTTATGTAGCAATGATACAGGAACTTGAGGAAGGTCATGCGGCGGCTGTTTTCGTAAAAGATATGTCGCGCTTGGGCAGAAACTACATTGAGGTTGGAAAACTCACGGAGGAATTTCTCCCCGATCACGACATCAGGCTTGTCGCGGTTTCCGACAATGTGGATACTGCCGAGGGAGAAAATGAACTGACACCGATCCGCAATCTATTTAATGAGTGGTACGCCCGCGATATCAGCAAGAAACGGCGTATCAGCAACAAGATCAAAGGAAACGCCGGGGAGCCGATGGGCCAACCGCCTTATGGCTATATGAAAGATCCTGAAAATCCAAAGCGCTGGGTAGTAGATGAAAAAGCTGCCACTGTAGTCCGCCGTATCTATCAAATGACGATAGATGGCTTTGGAACAGAACAAATTGCCGCCGCGCTGGAACAGGACAGCATTCTGACGCCAATGTCTTATTGGCAAACACGAGGCGTTAATCGTCCCGGCAAGCATAAAGATGCCGCACCAACAAAGTGGAACAGTTCTACCGTCACAAAGATTCTTTCCTTGCAGGAGTATTGTGGAGATGTCCTGAATTTCAAGACGTACAGCAAATCCTATAAGAATAAAAAACGAATTGAGAACGACCGTGACAATTGGGTTATCTTTAAGGACGTACATGATCCCGTCGTTGACCGTGCCATCTGGGAAAAAGTGCAGCAGAAGCGGGGTAAAATCCGTAAGCGGAAAACGAATGAGGGAGAAACCAATATGTTCTCCGGTCTGCTTGTCTGTGCTGACTGCGGACACAATCTGCATTACCACTTCAATCAAGGCAACCCGGATATCAAGTATTTCAATTGTTCCAACTACAAAGGCAACCGGGGCACTTGCACTTCTACCCATTACATCCGTGTGGACTTTCTGGAACAGGTCGTTCTGGGAGAAATCCGCAGGCTCACAAAATTCGCGAGCAAATATGAGGATGAATTTGTCAAAGCGGTTATGGGGCATTCTCAGCAGACGATAGAACTTGAGCGGCAAAGAAAGAAAAAAGAATACAATTCTCTATTGGCCCGCGACAAAGAGATCGATCAACTGTTTGATCGAATGTATGAGGATAACGTGTCCGGTAAAATTTCTAACGAACGGTTTTCAAAAATGAATAAACAATATGAGGACGAGCAGAGTGGATTAGCAGGGCGGATAAAAGTGCTCAGAACTGAGCTTGACAAGGAAAGCTGTCGGACGGTAGGCACGGATATGTTCGTTTCTACCGTGCGCAAATATACCAGAGCGAGAAAGCTAACGCCGTGCATGCTTAATGAGCTAATCGATCACATTGAAGTTCATCAGGCCGAAAAGGAGAATGGAGTATACATTCAGAAGCTGACCATACACTACAACTGCATCGGCTCCATTGAAATACCGGATGTTCCAGCTCTGCCGGGACCGGACGTTCTGATACAAACAAGAAGGGGCGTAGCCGTAAGCTACTCCCCAACAAAGATTGCAGGATAAATAAAAAGCGAGTGTTCTTACAGCACTTTCAAATGCCGTAAGAACACTCGCCATGGCAAATGCTGATAATTTTGATACAGTGAAACCTTTTTCCAGCAATCGTCAGCGCAAGTTTAGGTATTGTTAGCGCAAGTACGAATCGTAAGCGCGGGTTCATTGGCCGTATCATAAGCGCGATTACAAAGTAATCATTTGATGGCGCCAATCTTTAATCCTTTTTCGTAAAAGCCTTTACTGCGGTCCAGACGCCACTTGCTATTAACCCAAGAACACCTAATACGGTTACGCCAGTGTCACCAGCCTTCTTTTTACAAGCAGAACAGATGCCAGTTTTGTTTTTTCCGACTATAGTTTTTCCGCATATTTTACATTTTCGTACTTCTTCAGTTCCCTTGCTCATCTTCAACATCCTCCACAGAAACTATATAGACTTGTTTGTTTTCAATCGCTTGTCGTGTATTTTCCAACGCAGGCTCCAACTCTTTAGAAAATGTGTACCAGCAATCGGTGGTTTCCTCTGAATAATGAAAATTGTCGTGCATCAATTCGATGGCAGACATGCCTCTTCCGCCAATCTCCTGCGTAATAAAATCATGCATTACTGTTTGATAACGATCAAGCACCCGCCTTGAATCTTCTCTTCTTCCAAGCGCCTCAAGCACTTGCATCTGGACACCGGAAAATTTTGTCGCCAACTGCAAGTCATCAGAAAGGTTTGAAAGAAGCGTATCAATAGATGATTGTTTGTGGAACAATGACCATTTTGTATTCTTAGCAAGATGTAATGAGGCTGTACGCATTTCTGAATAAACACTATTCAAAGCTGTCGTCATCCGGTCAGACGCTTTTTCAAGGAGTAGGTTCCTCGTCTCGATAGATGGTGCGTTTTGCGCTTGTAAAATATAATCACGAGCGTCAAAGAACGGAGTGAGAATATCCCTGTCGCGGTCACGATCCAACTGATAACTTTGCATTTCTTGAATTGCAACCAGCGTGTCTTGGATCTGCTTCATTTGCATCTGGTTTGCGATACTTCGAGTGGTTTCAAGGGTTCCGGGGTTGTTTAGTACTTTTTTTAGTGTAATATCCTTTACACGAACTCCGTTTTCATCCAAGATTACTGCACGAAGATTGCCATCAACCTGTTTGGAATCACCAATAGAATACAGGCCCTTTTTAAGTTTTTCTTTTATACCTACAGGGAGACTGTCAAAATCCGGAACAAGTGTAACATTTCCTTTGGCAACAATAGCAGCCTGCTGAATAACATCATTGATAATACCGATGTCTGCAATAGGCACACTTGAAACCACTTCAACAAATGAGCTTTCTGCTAATGAGCGAGTTAGGTACTGCGCATACAGCCCCATAAAATCACTCATCTTTGATATTTCGTATCCGTTGATGTCGGCCTCTGTCACAAGGATATGTAATTCGGATGGAATAAGAGCTGAGCCGGGTAACTCATTACGTTCTTGCTCTTCCTGCTTTATTGAATCATCCATTTCAATTCCAACTCCTTTCATGATGAGAATGTCATCTTACTTTTGAGCAACCGTACCTTCCGCTTGCCAGCAATCGAAAGCGCAGGTATAAATCGTATGCGAGGGTTTAACTCGCGTGATATCCGAATGGTTCAAGGTGCTACTTGCACATTTTTCGTTCCTCATCTGTAAACAGCTCATAAGACAAATCAAGACGGCGGGCTTCCCATAGGGTTACAAATACATCCGTGCCACGGGTTTACTAATTAGCTGTTTTGCTGTTCCCAGACCGCCTTGGGCACCTTTAAGTTGAATAAAACGGACAACATTATATACACCTTTCTTTTTTGCAAATAGCTATCATGTCCTGCTCAAACCTTTTTTCTCTATCCGTTATCGGTTTCCACCCCACATTCAGACAAGCTGTATAGCCACCTATACTCTACAAGCTCTTATGAACAATTTATAATTTCAAAACCGGCTTTAATTAGCTTATCTTTTATTTTGCTATCTATTTTGGGAACTGAAATGAAAAGCTTTTCCCCAGCACGGCTAAGCGCGACATAATAAACTCGGTTATTTTCAGAGGCGATATTCGGGTTTAATATAAAATCCAGTCCCTGATTGGCATCATCGATTTCCGAAACGATAACCATCACACAGTTATTCTCGTCGCCCTTTGCTTTATGAATTGTTCTGTTTATGCAATCATCATTTTCAATTCTGACAGTCAGAGCCATATCGCTGTATTTTTTTGAATCATAAAATACTTTGGGCTTTCCCGTAGTAATTTTGCTTTTATGGAAGGCTTTATTATCTAAATAAGTAGTATAGAACTCAGTTAATGTCTTGTCTTTGAAAAGCTCATAATTATCTAAAAAATACTGCAATTGAACTAAGGCTGCTTGGTCTGCATCCTCATTCCGCATGGCTCTTTTCATGAGTTTAAGAGCATCCTTAACCTTATTATCTCTTGAATTTTCAATTGAAGAGATAATATAAAAGAGCTGTTTTGCGCGAGCAGAATTGCTATCGTTCGCAATAATATCTTCCAGCATAATATCTTCATCTATTGCGTTGTAGCCCTTTTTCAAGCAATTAGACGTCACATTTTTATAGCAAAGTGTCCACAGAGCTTCCTTTCCGCAAATTCGCTTAGCCTGTTGATAAGTCGCCATAACATCGCCAACCATTATTCGAGGTTGACATCCGTGCCTATTTTCTGGACTATATTGAGTAAGTGTCGGATCATTTCTTACGATATTCAAAATATTGATTATTTCTGCCGTGCTGCGATGGTTCCCCTCAATTTTATACTCGACCATTCCATTGATGTTAAAATTAGTAAACTGGGTAACATCGGCTCCCTGAAACTTGTATATCGACTGAGCCCTGTCCCCGATCACACCTATGATGCTTTCTTTTTCAGCTAATTTCTTTAATATTTCCGCTTGAATCGGATTAGTGTCTTGAAACTCATCAACGAAAATATATGGGAATTTAGCCCTTAAAATCTCAAGGATAGAAGGGTATTCACTAATGAGACGCCAGCTGAAATATAAAACATCATCATGGTGCAAAATGCCCTTACTCCAGCAAATTTTCTTATAGACGAGGTATGTTTCTCTTTTGATTCTAAATTTAAATATTTTACGCGGCATAACTTGCAAGATGCCGCTTTTATCGAATTTCCACTGCAAATCGAGCAGAGCCTCTAAAAGGTTTTTATCATCCAGATACGTTTGCTTGGTTTCCGCCTTTACACTGTACAAGATCGATTTATTTGGGACGTATTCATCATGTCCTTTTATTCTATCGACAGCTAGTTCCGGGATGCCTAAAAAGGAAACGTAGGGCTTAACAACATGCTTGTATAAAAAAGCATGGATTGTGCCGATTTCAACGTTTTCGCATGCTTCGCCGAGATTCAATAGGATTTTTTCTGCGGCGACGTTGGTATATGTAATACAGGCGATTTTCTTGACTTGTCCAAGGCGATTGGAGTGCTGAACCACATTTTGAATATGATTAATAAGCCATGTAGTTTTGCCAGCTCCCGGCCCCGCATTGACTTTAAAAGGATGTTCGATATCGATTGTCTCATGACTATCTTTTAAGGTTATTATTCCAGAACCCATTTGATAGCCCCCTCGATATATGGCGGTATCTTAAACGAAAAAGCTCCTTTAAGATAAGCGGCCTCTTTTTCACTTAAAACCTCGGCGATTTCCTGCGCCGACTCGGCTTTACTAACATAGAGCAAATATAGGGCGGCAATAAGTTGATCTTTATTTTTAGAGTCTGCTAAACCGTCTTTTATACGCTTACATTCATCACTGTCGCCGACGGCCGCGACCATCTCCTCGTATTTCTTGGCGTAATTATTCATTAGAGATAGTAAAATATCACCGTTGGTGATGCTCGGCACAATCAGCTCTTTGCAGGTAGGGTTATGCAGCAGTAAGTCGTATTCAAAAGTGCAGCCGGTATCTTTCGTTTGCGTGAAAACACTGATTGACTTTTTACGATCCGAATAGAGATCGGCAATCAAATTTGACGAGGCTTTATATTCATAACCGCTATCTTTACTTAATTCAAACGGGTAACATGAGCAAAACCGAGCACCTTTGACACCGGCTTTTTTTCTGACTGGGTCTAAATCGGTAATTACCGCTACGCGCTTATTTATGGCATACTCACTTTTATCTCTATCAAAAAGTTTCAAGAAATGGGAAAAGTATCTGCCGCCAATATTGATAACGGCGACATGACTATCGACAAGGTCGCCGTTTAGATAACGAGTGAATATGGGCAACAGCAGCTGTTCGCTGATGCCTTCGACCAAGATAATTCTTTTGGCGAATAGCATATCGGATTTCGTCACATCAAGGTATCTTTCGATATATGCCTTTGAAGCTTTATCGTCTTTATTTTTCAGATCAAAGACACGACCCGGATAAGCAACTTCGATTTCCTCTTTTTCTTTATTTAGGACAATCAGATTATCCAGTTTGGAAGCGGCGGTAATGTTTGGCGAATGCGTGCTTATAAATATCTGCCTGACGTTGGATTTCATATTATCATTCAGAAATTTTAGAAAACGATATTGAAGCGACGGATGCAGGTGGGCTTCCGGCTCCTCAATTGCCAAAACAGAGAATAGTTTAGCGTTACTCCCGTAGTATTCACCCATCGCGTCTTTTTGCATTCTGGCCAGAAGTAAAGCAATGTATATCAGATTATTATAGCCCAAGCCATTATTGGCTGGCGGTAGCTTAATACCGGTTTTATCCTCCAGAGTGAGTCTTAAGGCAGAGTATAGGGTCGTCTCGTTTAAAACTCCGCTGAAATGAGGCGAAGACTCGTCAAAAGTTGCACCGGTATCGTCTGCGTATGTTACGATCTGCTTTTCTCCAGCGGTAAGGCGACCTTGTAGCTTAGTCATTAGCTGCTGTGACGATTCGGCGAATTCTCGTTTCACTTTTTGCAAATTGCCTTTAATTTCATCCTTAGTTTTTGAAGTATCATTCTTAATTTCGTAATCAATGAAAAAGTCTATAACTTCTTTCAGAAGAGAGTCGCTTCCAGAACTTAAATCTCTTTCAACGTCCCTGATCGGCTGCATAAACTCGAAATCGAATTTATTCAGGATATCATTATCAACGACCGTTTTTAACTTCTCGTCGCCACCGTACAACTTCCACACATATTTACTTAAAAAAGAATGCTCGATTTCACTCCAGTATTCTTCGATGTTTGGGCTAGAAATGGCCGTCATGGTAGCCCTATATTCTTCGATTTCCTTTTCAGGCAGAAAAAATTCGTAAGTAATTTTAGCTTCATAAGGGCGCTGAATTTTTGTCAGCATCGTTGAGACTAAAACGATATCCTCGGAATACTCCGCTTCACCCTCGTTCTCCTTAAGAATTGAGGAAATTACGACCTGCGGGGGATTTGCTTTTAAATCGTTTATGGATAATTGCCGATTAAAATCATTAATGCTCAGTTTTTTAGAATATGATGTGTCAAATAGGATTTGAAGGGCTTTGATAACCGTGGTCTTTCCTGAGTTATTATGGCCAATGAAAATATTTAATTTTTCATTGAGTTCAATTACTTTTTTACCGCTAAACCCTCTGAAATTTTCAATTGATATATTTGCAATATACATAACATCCTCTCTCCCTCATACACAATGTTTTTGTTAAATCGCTTTGCCATCTGAGCATCTTGATTTAGAATGTCCTCATAATCGGTCTTATTAAGATTGAATGTTTTTCCACAACTCGGACACTTGATTTCGTGCATACTTATCTTGATCCTCATCAACTTTAGTCTTTTTTATTTCACATTCATCATCATATTGTAATGTTGCGTCTGATCGGTAGCTGTAAATATCTTCTCAAACACAGTCCTTATTTGTTGTGGCTCAATAGCGGAAGCATCGAAGAACAAACCATCATTGAAACCGCGCGCTCCGATATTTAGAACCGCAAGCATAGCTGCTGCCACATTGTAATCGGTTTTATCGATAGAACCATCTGAAAGCGTAGTTTCAAAGCGATGTCGGTTCTTTTCCAACAAATCAGATCGCAGGTCGCCGCTGGAATAACCACATATCTGAAGGTAGTAGTATTCCAAAATGCGCCGCGTCACGTTGATGAGCGCAATCGAATCAGTAGCTGTTCTGTACTCTTCCCAAAGAGAGTCATAAGTATTTTTCACTGGTGAATAATTAACCTTGCCGCCTCCAACACGGCCATCAAGGCGCGTACATTCAATGATGTACGACTGATTGTTCTCGCGCTTCTTCAGCTCGTATATACCTACACATTCGTTTTCTGCAACCCTGTTATAAGAAACTTCTTTGAAGAAGAACGGGTTGTGCGTCAGGCAGAAGAATTGTTTAATGTGGTCGTTCTGACTGCCATGATCTGTCATCCGATAGTTGTTATAGCAAATGGCAATCAAGTCCCGAACGAGAGACGCCACAGTAAACATACTGCTGCTGTCCATGCTGGAAACAGGGTCATCGATGACTACGATCTTATTGACCGTTTTTCCGTCATCGGACTGGCTGCCAACGACCATGTGATAGAAATAAAGGAAAGCAATGAAATGACGTTCGCCCTCGCTGAGTCCTTTTGCGACCTTCTCATCGGTTTCACGTATCAGCTCATAGACATACTGTGCGCCTGGTTTTTCCCGTAGATAAAAGCCTTGAAAACCAGCGGCTTTCAGAAGCGCATTTATGCTGTCCTTGGCGACGGTCGTGTTCACGGTCTGCTGGTTCAAACGCCCGATATCAGCTTGTAGAGCGTCGGAGGCTTCCTTCGCCGTACCCATTTCGCCGCTAAGCCGCTCGATATCGGCGGTGTGCCGTTCTTTTCCGCTCTTATGTACAGCAATCTCAGACCGGCACATAAACGCCATGAGCTGCCACACCTGCGCGACGCAATCCTGCTGCTTTTTCCCTTTTGCGTCGATAACGGCATTATACTCTTTGATTTTCGCATTAATCTGCTCGATTACACCATTGATGTCAAGAAGGATGTCCGATAAATCCGCAAGGATGACTGTCTTCGCGGGGTCGTCAGTTTTCTGTTTCAAGAGAGCAACATTGTTTTGTGCCCGCTCCATGAACAGGTCGAATTTGGTCTTGTACTCCGAAAGTAGTTCACAGGTGAATGGATTCTTGCTGTTCTCGGTGAGTAGGGCATGTATGGCGTTTAACGCATTTCGGTATGCCGACACAAACTGTTCCAGCTCTGTAACTCTCTTTTTATACTGCTCGTCAAAGCAGGACGCAAGGTCGGCCTCAAACGTGTCCGGCAAGTCCTGCTGACAGTATGGGCATTTCTTTCCTGCCTCATGCTGGTATGCCTTATGCCCTTGACTGAGCCAGCCGGAAGCGTTCAATGCGTGGACGAAGCTGGCGAAGGCAGAATCACTGCTCCCAACGATAGCCTCTCCAAGGAGAGGCGATGCGGGAATGGTGGCAACATCAATGGATTTATACTCAATGAACCGCGTGTCTGATGCTCCATAAGCGACTGCGTGCAGTTGGGCGAGAGCCGCTTCGTCTATATCTACTGGAGGGCAGGTTTCCAGATGGGCGACGAATTTCTTCTTGTCGCGCGTATATCCGGCCTGTGTCTCTTTGTACTGTGTTCTGACAGACTCGGTCATGTCCCATATGGTTTTCTCGTATACGGCATCGACCTTTTTCTGTTTTTCTCGTTCGTCAGCGATCTTACTGTCGATGGCCTTGATTTTTGCGTCAAGCGCTCGCTTTTCCGCAGTCTTTTTATCGACTTCGGCTTTGATTTCCGCATTCTGTTGGGTGATGGTGAAAACGCCGGGAATATTGCCGTAGCTCTGGATATTGTCGGCGATGAATTCCTCATTATAGACCATCAGTGTATAATCGCCGGGTGTTGAACCGGGAATCCACTCTGTTGCGGCAGGAACGCCTATGTTCTTGGCGAGGGTAGATTTGCCGGTTCCATTGTTTCCAAAGAAAAAGTTGATAAGTGTCGGCTCAAACGTCACCCCGGAGAAAGTGTGGTCGTTCAGCGTAATTTTCTGGATTGCCGTCTTGATCCTGTTTCCCATATGCGCTCCTTTCCATGCTGCGGCTTCATTCAATATCGACGTGCAGCCGCGCCATTACATCGATCAGATTACCATTTTTGATCGACCAGTGTTCTTCGTCAAGCTCATTCCGCAGCGATGCATGTACCATTCCAAGCAGTCCGATATTCTGGTTTAAAAGCTGTTGTGATATGCCTTGGAAGCCAGTGAAGCATACCTTGATAGTTTCGCCCTGCACTCGCATATCCGTAATGCGGCCGAGCAGCGCTGGATGACCTTCTTCGGTATAGCCGAAGTGCATATTCCTCTTGGCAAAGATACACGGCATACTCGCAAGCTCGGCAAGGACGGCTGGCGTGATGTTGGCATACCGTTTCTTATGCTCCTGGGCAGTGTATTTGCACAAGGCGCAATTCTTGGCGATGGAGAAAGCACCGCAGTTATAATCCTCGTTCTCCAGAACGAACAAACAGTAGCGCTCCTGATTCAATGAAGCCCATTCCAGCTTATGGCTCACTTTTTGCGGCGCTGGACGTGCAGCAAACATCGACATAAGTCCCTGCATAAGCTCCGGCGTAGGGCAGTTGATATTCAGGTTTATTGTTCCGGCGTTCGTACCCACCTGAATGCCGGAGCCGGTGTTGACCATTCCGTTCGTGGCCTGTGGGAATTCAACTGCTGTGGGCTGTGCGGCAGCCAGCACTATTTCATTTTTATCTGCCATTCAATCACCCCCACATAGCAACACCTGCGTCCTGTAACACTTGTATTAAGTTGATATTCTTTATCGCCCAGTGCGTTCGGAACGATTCATAACCATTCACGGTATCAAGTGCATATTCGTTCTCAAGCAACACCTTGACTGGGATTGGATAGAGCTGTCGGAAGTAGACCATCACGCCGTTTTGCTGTTTGCGGACATCTGTCACAAACGCAAATACGGCGTTTTTCTCGCTTGGAGTGGTTTTACAATATTCATCAACAATAATAGACGGAAATCTCTTTATGTCCGCGATTGCGTTATCATCCAAAGAAGCAAATCGGCTCTTTAATTCCGGCGTCATGTACTCGGTTAATGCACGATCTTTCGGCACAAGCAGATGGTCGGAGATAAATGGGTCAAAGCCAATGAACAGATTGTAGTAATCAGTATTGGCTGGCCTCTGCTGACCATTCGAGCCGGTTATTATCAGGTTAACCGTTGGGGAAAAAGTGTCGGCGTGGCCAACCTGAACGCCTTTCCCGTAATTGTTGTATGTACTCACCTCCGGAACGGTTTGCTGTATGCCGTCCGATATGCTCTTCAGCTTGTCCTCCATATGCAGCCCCTCAATTTATGTTGATTGTCAGAGTCCCGTTGAGCTCTTCAATCTGCACACCCTTGCCGTAATTGTTCATGATAACCTGTTTTTTGGCCTGTGAAGCGGCCTCCGTCTTCTCAGAACGCGGGCTTTCATCACTTTTGGGGGCGTCATCCACTATTTCGGCTTCGACCGGTGGTATGTCCTCATCTTCCGTCCGTTTCGCTTCAGCGGCATCTTTATGCCCTTTGTAGGGATAGACCCGCTCGATATGCGTTCCCAAAAGTGTCGGCTTCCAGTCCGTAATCGTGCTGCGACCGAGGATGTTCGTCGGTCGATGAAACAAGATATAGTGCCAAATTCCGACGAGAAATGGCTGAAAGCAAATCTCCGTAGCCGCAAGGATCTGTTCTCTTGTTGAGGGAGAGCCATCCTCATTTATATAGAACATATCTGTATCCGGAATGATGTCATCCCGGATTATTTCCACGAGCGTCTTTACGAGGCGCTCGTCTTTTTTTGAGGTCGTATCGACATCGAGGAAACCATCGGCAAACGCAGCCATGCGTGACAGCGCGGTCTGATAGTCATTTCGAACGCACTCGTCAAACGCATGAACTTCGGCAGAATCCTCGCTAAAAGGCAGGTATGTTCCACATTCTTTTCGGCAGTTCTTGTATGCGGAAGTATTTTCTTTAAATGTGCCACCGGCGGGCGCGGTAAAGTCAGGACTCATAACCTGAATAAACGCCAGCATGGTTTCCGGGTCGGAAAGACCGTCGCGCTTGCTCATGAAGCGCTCACGCACGCTGTTCCTTGACGGGTGTGCTTCCATCAAGTGGGTCAAAAAGACCCCGCCACATAAATACGGAATGCTCTGTTCAGGCATCGGCTTTCCTCCTTAAAAACTAATATCGTTACTATCGCTGCTATCGCTGCTAACCATAGCGCGACAACCTTGCTAACTATTGGATAGCTCCTGTGAGAGATCACGGGAGCCTTTCTTCCTGTGATCCTCAACGAAAATCACAGGAGGGAAAATCCATGTCAACCAATGAAAATCGCAAGGAACACTACATCTACGACCCCGCAACCAAGCAGTGCATCCCTGTCAGCGATGAGGTCTACAACGCGTTCTACCGCCCGATCTGGAACACATTCCGTAAGGCGCACCGCCACGGCTGCTGTTCCTGCCCCGGAAGCAAGTGGTGGCTCTGCGGCGGCGACTGCGCCGATTGCAAGTACCGCGCCGCCGGAGACAGTTTATCGCTCGACTACGAGCAGGAGGTGGTCGGCGACATCCGCGAGGACGAGTCTGCCGACATAGAATCTATCGTGACTGACCGCATCATCTTTGACCAGCTCCTTAAGAGGTTGGACGAGCTGATGCCGGAAGCTCGTCGCATTGGGGAGCTTCGCCTCGATGGCCTTTCGGACAGCGACATCGCAGATATTATCGGCATACCACGCACGACATTCCTATCAAGGCTCAAAAAAGCCAAGAGCAAGCTTCACGCCGAGTGTAGTGACCTGATCTAACCTGGGCAGGCTCTCCGGCTACCACCGTGGCGGCTGGGGAGCTTTTCCGTTTGGATTAGAAGAATGTAAGCTCTCTGTTTTTTCGAGCAATATCCTCATCGTAGGTTTTTTGAATATTTCCAAACTGGATGGTGACATACGTCTTCCCAGAATTAATCGCTCTCTTCACGACATACCCGTCTCCGTATTGTTTACTTACTACGTCTCCGCGTTTTTTTGTGTTACGGGCAGGCTGAGTCTCAACAGAGACAGTTAGCGGCTTATTTTTATCATCAAACGGCAGGTTGGATTGCGGAATCTGCACAGTTACATTCCTATGAATCTGAACGTCAACGGCTGTATCCTCACTTCGTATTTCATACGTTTTTTCGGGCAGGCCGTATACATTAACGCTTTGATGACCGGTTGAAAAAGTGTTTTCCTCAAGGTAATCGCTGGTTCCAAAGATCAATTTTTCCAAGTCGTGCGAGTGCCATTCTGTAGCATACTCATCTTTGGCAAGTCGTTCAACACGTTTGACCAGCCTTAGGTTCTCAACATTTTCAGTATCATCGTCGGGCATAATAATAAACAGGTAATCTCGCGCCCGGCTTATAGAAACATTGATAATGTTCTTCTTATTGAGGAACATCTCCTTAGAAGAAGATATCGAAGGAGGAGCATTGAAGACGGCAATTATAATATCGCATTCATCTCCCTGAAACCCGTGTATTGTGCCTACCTGAACACTGACAGATACAGGAAGGCTCGCCGACGCCATCAGCTTGTCTATCAAATCTGCCTGAGCTCGATACGGCGCTATAATACCTATCGTGAAATTACGCTGTGTTCCTTCATTTGCCCTCGCAATATTTTCGGCAAGAAAGCTCGTGAACTCAAAGGAGAACAAGGCAGAGTAAATATGGTATGAGCTGCTATGCTGTAGCCTTTTTGAGCGGGTAATGCTCTCATATTTCGTTACCGGAAATTTCACAATATTCAAAGCGGATATATTTAACCCGCAGTCAACATTGAGTAGTTTGGCGCTGTCTGCCGTTCGATTATGCTTCAAAATCCCGCCATAAGCAAATTTGCTGAATACGCTGCCAATTGCCGGGATGCTTCGATATTGTGTCGTAAGTAGTGTGACCGGGTATTTATACGGGACAGTAACAGGATCAACAAATGAGTCAAGCTGAACCATTGTGTATATGTTTTCGTTTTTCCACAGATCAATTGCTGTAATGGGTTCTATTTGAAATGGGTCTCCGGCAATATAGAATTTTCTCGGAGTTTTCTTATACAAGGGATAAACGATATTTGCTATCGGAATCATTGAAGCCTCGTCCACCACAATGTAATCCCAGTTGATTGCATTAAGGAAAATACGCGCGCCATTCGGCATAAAGAAATCATATGGGAATCTGGCGATCGTTGTGACTGTGATTGTCCGCTTCAGCTTACGAATATCGAATGTTTTATCACGGAACACCTCACTCGCTTCAATAGCTTCATCGTTAGTGATGCCAAATCGTACAAGCCAGTCAATATAGGAAGTATCGCTCCCCATGGTATCCATTAGTCTGCTCACAAGAACATCAGCGGACTTATTTGTTGGCGTCAAGACGAGGACTTTTAAATCTTCTTGCTGCTGCATCATTGGAATCAGTATATTTCTTACAAGGTGCGTTGTTTTGCCTGTACCGGGAGGGCCAAATACAAACTCAATGTTTTCACAAAGGTTTTGCTGCATGTTATAGTCATCATCATACCCCAAAGCTGCAAACTGCTTACGGAGTTCCTCCAATAAGAAGACCGGGCTTTTTGCGTCAATGCGTGCTTCAGTAACAGCAGAAAGATCAATGCCGTCAATGTCTGCATTTGTCTTCAGCTTGACTCTGAGCGTATATGATTTTACGTTTGCGACCTCTATTGCAACGGTTTTCGTCTGATCTCCAAAGTGTAATACGAGAGGGATGTCAGCTAAATCCTCCATAAACTGAGGAATATAGCGACTCGGGTATTTCAACACAAGCGTTCGTTGCGTTCCAGATTCTCTTTCTACGCGGGCAAAACTGATAGATACTTCTTTGCTGTTCAGATTGTTCGCGTTGCTGGTCAGCGTTTCCATTTCGAGCAGAGTATTAAACCAGCAGAAAGAGTATTTTTCAGCATTTACAGCACGCTTCTGAAGGCCTTCAAAATAAGCAATCTTGTCTATTTCAATTGCACTCTTCTGCTTTGCCTGTTCAATCCTCTTGCTGTAATCTACCGGTCGAGGAGTATACTCATCTTCATCAATTTCCTCATCTGCGCGGTCTTCTGGCTCTGGTTGCACAATGTCATTGCGTGTCGGCTGTGGCTTCGTCCGCCGCGCAATATCCCTTATCACTTTTGATGAAGGCTTGCGATTGTAACCCTCATTCCCACTACCTGCGTCTTCACCGAAATCTTCCTCTTCACCTATGTCATCTTCGGAATCGGAGTCGTCGTTTGACACGGTTCCAGTGGGCGCTTGCGGTCCTTTTTGTTGACGTGCGGCATTTGCAGCTTCTCTCTGCTTCTTAATAAACGCAATCTCTTCCAAGTCGTCCTCGGTTAATCCGAGCGCTTCGGCTTTCTTAGCCAGTTCAATACGTTCTTTTTGTTTATCTGTCAGATTATCATAGTCATCGTCGTCGTCATCTGCGCCAGCTTCATTTGCGATTTGTAAAAAGTTAAATAGGCTTGAAGCACCCTCTGATGAGGTATCATATATACTTGCAATTTCATCCCGTGTTATTTCGCTCGTGGATACGAAGTCACCGGCAGCATTTACAAGCCATTTTTCTGTTCTGAGAAGAACAACGTCCGCTGCCTCAAACGATTGAGTATAACCGGAATAATAGTAGTAGCTACAGGAGCCTATTAAAAGATATGACAAACTGTGATACGTCTCACATATACCGACAAGGGCGCTCCACAGCAGTTTTGATTTTTCGATACTTTTTGATTCTGTAATAGCTGTCACCAATTCTTTACAGCCATCAATAGTTTTTTCACTCCATGAATGTCCGCGCGTGGATCGTGGCATGGGCAGGTCTCTCCGGACTGCTTCGGAATAATCGATAGTTCTCGTTACAATTGAGATACTTTTCTTTATACCAAGCTCAGTCAAAAATGATATGAGTTGCTTTTCATTCGATGCGCCGACCAAATCGAGATACTCATCGTATGCTACAAAGAGTGCGTCCTTTTTTGTTTCAAAATACTCCTTGAGTTCCGGCGACGGGAAATACAGATCAGAGGCTTTTCCCCTGTATGGCTGGCTATCATCAGGCTCATAATAAGTGACGAAATCGCAATCCTTTATGAGCTCAATAAAATCGTCAACTTCTTCCTGGGGGCACTGTTTATAGTATTTAAAGAAAAGCAGGAAGTGCGGATCCGTGTCTATTTCTACGCCACTTTTATACTGCGGTAAAATGATATTGTAGATTTGATTTCTTATTGACGGCTTCTTGACTCCAATTTTCTCCAAAAAGGCAACAGTTTCTTTTTCGGTCAGAAGCTCCGAATAGACTGTAGTGTATCCACTTAAGTCTTTGTCGGGGAGAAACAAAATCAGATGCTCTGATGAATCAAATGCAGCTACAGCCTTACGGTCTTTGTCAAGAAATATCGGCATTTTCTTGATGCTGTCAGTCCGTTTAGTTGTCTCAGAAAGCCATTTATAGAACACATGAAGCCACGCTATGGGCTGTTTCTCTACAAAGTTTGCGCTAATTCCCTTAATTGACTTTGTCCGTTTACGATAATACGAATCCCAGACGGTACGGCCGCTGATGATTGTGTTCTCATCTAACCACGTATTGACTATTTCATCGACATATGAAGCCAGTGCTTTATTTCCACGTTGAATCTCATCACGTCCCATGGAAACAAACACCCAATGTGCTTCAGGAATCTCGCAGATATCAGCAAGCTGTTCATCAGTAAACAATTCCGCTAATTGCGGGACTGCGGCCCAACAAGCAGTATCTTTTGCGCAGTACCCATCTCGAGTCGGCAGTATGGATTCTGTTGTGAAGATATTCTTGATCTCGGTAAAGAACGGCATAAAGGAAATATGCCGCTTATCATTGACATCAGTAAAGCTGTCTCCGTCAGTGGGTATTATGGACAGAATAGAGTCATCAATAAGCCTTGCTGACTTTTCTATGCCTATGTCGCGAAGATACAGCAAGCTGTCGGATGCCAGCTTTGCCAACAGCGCAACCATATGATTGTTGTGAGCAACGCCTGCCCGTATTCCTTCACGGCTGTCTGTTAGCAGAAACGGTGCGTGTATCAGGAAATTAAGGCCGGTGTTTTCTTTGGTCGGGAAGAAGCAGAATGCGGGTTCTTTCTTGGGCAGCAGTTTTTTGTCTTTGTCAAGGAAGAAACCAACGGAATACTTTCTCCCGGCTTCATCTTTGCGTGTGAACAGCCACAAATACTGATCGACAATATCTTCGCCGCTGTTTTGCGTAAGCGTAATTAACTCCGCTGTGGATTCGCCAATCTGCCTTGTTTCTGGTATGCTTTTACCATATAGACCGATAACATCTTCAAATTCAAAATCGATGTCGCGCAGGCTGCTCAGAAAGAGAAGTGGGTAAGAGAGTGATCTCAGTTTCTCTGCTATATCGCTGTATGCCTCTTTTTGACCGCGTTCGGCATGGTCAAAAGGGAAAACAAACAGTGTTTCATTTGCTCTGCGCCCCTCAAAATCCTCTTCAATAAAAGTGGGAACAATGAAGCGGTCAATGCGAAAATGGACATTTGGATCATAGATATAAGGCGTCGATGTGTACTGAAAAACGGCCTTAAATCCAACACCAAATTTGCCAATAGATGCCGCCGTTTTGTTGGAGTTGGCGATTGAAGTAATTGAGTTAATATCCCCAAGCCTACCAGCGTCAGAGTCTTCATCTTCATGTGAAGGGTCTGTTACGGAAAAATGCCGGGTGCCGTTGTGTATAAAGATTAGTCTGTCCGGTTCAAGAATGAAACGCGCATTTGTAGCGCCAGCGTCGTCGGCGTTTTGGAGAAGCTCATATATAAAATGAGCTTGGTCCGAGTACTTTTCAACAACGCTATTCTTTATACCTCTCATTGAGGGCTTTTCAAGGGTGTCGGCGCTTTCGGCACGGTCTGCTGTGAGCGCAGCAAAGAATTGCTTCTCTTGCTCAGTCATCTTGTCATTCCCCAACCTTTCGACAGCATATATTTTTACAGCAACCTACATACAGAAACCATCTGTATCAAAGATATGCGTAAGCTCATCGTCATTTATGGCTTGCTTTACCTTATCCCGTACTGCGGTCTTTGACATGTCAAGCCGCTTGAATTTTCCATCTGAAGCCATACGGATAAGTTGAATCCGCCCAACGACCGGGTTATTCCGGGCATATTCGGCAAAACCTTTCGCTTTTCCGAGATTGTCTGTCCGTGTTTGGTCGTGAGGCTCAAGGATATCAATGATATATCCGCCGTGTGCATCCTTACGAATGACAAGGAAATCCGGGTATGCGGGTTTATATACTCCGTCTTTCTCATACGGAATACTCAGCGACCAGGGCTTTCTCGGTGGATTACGAAGCCAGCATACGAAGTCAGACCGCGCTGCTTCTTCATCAAGCACACCTTGCTCCCAGTTGTTGAGAGCAATTCTGGCCACTCCGGAATTGTCCACGAACAGATGGTTGGAATAAACCCTGCCATTCGCACTGTGCTCGCAGTTTATGGTTTCGGGAAGCATAAAAATGTGCGCACTGACGAGATCACCGTCGGAAACGATATCATTGTATTTCTTTTTGTACTTTACTGGCAGGTTGATTGTCTGGCGCCGATACCTGTCGTTCATCACGTGGAAACGGTCTTTAGCAAAAGTATTCAGCGCAGCGATGCAGTTGCTGTCCGCAGCGTAAATAATAATATCGATTTTGAAGCCGTTCGGATTGTCCTCAGTCTGATACTCACGACCGTATTTCACACCTATTCCTTCGTTACCGAGCTTGGTATCGGCGAGTCTAAACTGCCTGTCCAGGTCGGTATCCGTGGCGGAGAGAAAATCGTGAACGGCGTTATTGTCTACGCTTTCGCCGAACACGTCAAAAACCTGCGTATTCAGCTTGAACTGCAGCACCTTTGTTGCAAGCTCAGAATACTTACCGCTAGATTTGAGTGATTCTATATAATCGTGAACCATTCGCACGATGTCATCACAGACTTCATCATAGGCGTTTTGATAAATCAACGATTGACTAAACAAGTGTGAAAGTGCGAACAAAGAGTGCAGATAATTATTGATGCGCACACTTCTCACTTCGTATGTAAGCAAACCTGCGTCGTTGATTGCTTTCATCACTTCTTCTCGGTCAAAGTCTGCGGTAATCTCTTCTGCCGTACTTGATACATCGGAGTCATTTGGCGTTTCCTCAATAGGCGCAGGATACTCTTGCACTGTTTGGACATTCTGACCGCTGGGTGTCTGGGCATAGGCCGATGAGGCAGTTGCACCGATTGCATCACTGGGAGCAGTTTCACCCATGTTGTCGGATTCCGGCTGAGCAATATCATCTAAGCTAAGCTGCCCCGGTGTTATGACTTCATGGCGCGGCGCAGCAGCCCTTGGCGTAGTCTGCTTCGGTCGTACAGTGAGAGTATCAAAAGTTTTCTCGCCGAACGCTTCACCATATACATCGGTTGGGATGTTACCGCCTTCGGTGCTTTGCAGGGCTTCGGCTACGTCCTTAACGGTTTCTGCATTGAAGTATGGTAAGAACAGATGAACGTCGTTCAAAACATCATCTACCATAATGTGCATCTGCATCGGAGTACGCACCATGCGTCCGAGGAGCTGCGCGATATAAGTGGCATCATTGGCATGACGGAAGGACATCATCGTCTCGGCGCGTGGGCAGTCCCAACCTGTGGATAGATTCTCCTTGAAGAAAACAACTTTTATCTTACGGTCATCAGCGATGCGGGAGGGCTCACAATAATTGACTTCTATTCCATTGATAACAAGAGTACCGTTGGTTTGGCCGAAGGTATGGACAACCTCACCGGGTTGAAAACGTTCACCGGTGCGCTCTTCTATTTTTTGCAGGCAATCGTCTAAATCTGTAGCAGAAAGCTGACTTCCGCTGCCGTTTTGAACCTGAATGACGAAAACAGGATTCACATACGCATAATGCTGCTCATAGCAATACTGCGTCCAATGCTCCCATTTCTGTTTCCAATCGTCCGCAGCGGCTTGAAGAACCGCCATATCATTATTAATGGTATCCGGATATGTGATGATGATCCTGTCTTTGAGAAGACCGGAAGCGCGGACTTCATCCGCTGTCGTCACAACAAAATGCGTAGTAGACATGATGCCGGAGGCGAGATTGTTGAAGCGTTCCGGAGTAGCTGTCATTCCAATTACAACAGGCATAACTGGCAAACCATCATCTGGGCTGCCTTTAAGAAATTTCTGCATAATGGTGGTGGCTTTGGCTGCGTCTCGGCCCTGCATGCCGCGATGGGCTTCATCTATGATGAAGTAAAGCCTGTCCGATTTTTCACGGACGGTATTGGCAAGCGTTTCCCAGATGGTGTATGTCCTACCGTCACCATGCTTTGTCAGATTACTGCTTTTGCCGAGCTTCTGTGTATTCAAAAAATAGATGTTCCCATCATCGAGCATTTCCTGATCGAAGGAGTCATCGGTTATAATCTTGCATTGGTCGAGTGTGATTTTATCGGCTTTTAGGTCAATTTTATCCTTAGACTGCTGATTCAACTCCGGTGAGTCTGAGAGCCATACAAAGATAGCGTCGAGCTGATCCGGATATGTATCATCACCAAATAAGATGCTCTCAATCAACGAGGACATGACGATGGTCTTGCCAGCACCTGTGGGGGCTGTATAGGAAACAATCTGCGGGGTATGAGTACGGCGATAGCTGCCGAGCGCTTCGGCGGTATTCAGACGCAGGTTTGTAAGCGCCTGCTTTTGAAACGGGAATAATTCAACCTTCATCTTTCTTACCTCCTTGCGTTGATGCGGAAATTATCAAGATAGCTGCGATACAGCTGATATGTATGCTTTGCGCGAAGACCGGATATCATCTCGCGGTACGCCTTTTCCGAGTCGGTCACAATGAACACCGTATCAATTTCCGGATGCGCGTTGAGTTGTTCGTCGAAAGCCATGAAGCTGCTTTCGCTTATCAAAACTGCAAACTTGTTCTCCGGAAGTATCAGCATGTCCGGAACTTCGCTACACAGCTCCGGGCGTTTGCCTATGGCACCTGCTTTCAGCCACAACAGTGGGAGAATCTCTTTGAACTGCCTGCCCAATGCGACATCGTCTTTGTCGAGAAAGCCCAGCTTGAAGTATTCACAGTTTGCCTTAAATCCCTGCGACATCGGAATGGGGTTTCCATCTGCGTCGTTGGCAAGATAATCCCCCTTAAGCGGATTGCCGTTCACATCATGCCCCTCGATGGAGCAGACGGTGCGCGGCCATGTGACATAGCGGGCAATGCCGAGCTTCTCCCATTCCGGATCGCCGGGTTGGTAGCCCTGTTTGGCAAGAGATTTTGCTTCATCAGCAGACACTTCGTTATTCGTCACCATGATACAACGCCGATGGCCGCCATCTTCTGCATTTAAGAGATTAACAGCGTGAAGTGTTGTACCTGAACCGGCGAAAAAGTCGACGACGAGGGCGTTAGGGCTGTTGCCCACACAATACCGTATAGCATCTTCAACGGCATACAATGATTTTGGGAAAGAAAAACGTCGTTCTAAGAATATTGAATTAAGGAGTGTTGATCCGTAAATACCCGCATCATGTAAAGGTCGATTCCAGACAGCTTCAGGCGCTTTAGTTTTCACCGCATCTTCATTATGCTCCAAAATCAATGCGCCGTTTGCATCGTGACCCTTTACGATTATTTCTCCAGCCTCAATGCGCCTCTTTTCAGCTGTCCTAAGATAATTCAGAGTCATTTTTTTGCCAAATGTACTTACTCTTGCGCAGCCAGTGTCAAATGCTTTAGCAAGTGACTCTCTTCCTAATTGCCATGTATTTTCGCGTCCATCAGGTCGCAGCGGCCAAATAGCTATAAGCCCCGCCTCTGGAGCCGAAACAGTATCTTTATCGTCAGTTATTGAAATCAGGTCGCCAATGGAATGAAGTTTGCCGTTCGGATAAACCCATACAGGGTAAAAAAGGTTTGGGCGGTCACTTCTCGAACTATTTGAGCCCGTTCGCATTAATGAAAACCAAATTGGATTCTTCTTTTCTACTCCCTCTTGCTTATCTGGCACTATGCTTGGAACGCCTATTTGAACATAATATAGATACTCTTGATTACGAGTAAACGATCCGGGACGTGCTACACCTGCTCGTGGATTTATGATATCAGTTACCATAGTTATATTAGCTTCTGGGAACATCTCCTCCAGCAAGCAGCCGAGATGCAGATACTCTTTTTCGTCGATAGTTACAATCAGAACAGAATTGTTTGGATTTAATATCCGCTTGGCGATTTTTAGCCGCTTCTGCATCATGGAAAGCCATTTACTATGACGGTAACTGTCGGAGGAGTCGACGTAGTCGTTGTTATACTTCCAGTCGCGGGCTCCCGTGTTGTAGGGCGGGTCAATATAGATACAATCTACCTGCTTGGGGTATAGGTACTCTAATAGCTGAAGTGCATGATAGTTGTCCGCTTCGATGAGCGTATGCCACAGGTCGCTGTCCGGCGCGTTTTCCACTTTATCTATTGGCTGCAGTGTGGGATAAATTGGCTCGCCGAATTTTGCCACAGGCACCAGTTCAGAAAGCGCTATGGTTTCCTTTTCACCGGAGGCAAGGCGCAGACATTCAGCCTCATCACTGTTAATCTTGATAACACGGTACACATCATTGATGGCTCCGGCTTTCTTCGCCACAGTGCTGCCGCGCTTTATTTCGATGCCGTAAAGAGGAGTACATTCCGGAATGTGCTCCTCAAAAACAAGGCCGAATTTCTTTTGCTTTGTCAAACGAGCCGCTTCCTGCATGAGTCGTTCACGCAGGGTCTTGTCCTCTACCTGATTAATCAAGTCATTTAATGCAGCCATAATCTAACTCCTATCTATAAAATGTTGCAGTGGTTATACTGCCACACTATAATTCTACTTCAAAGCGTGTCCGATAAAACGGGCTCACTTCGCATCGGCAGGGTCGGAATTATCCGCCGCGCCGCCGGAACGTATCCATTCATCCACTTCGGACAGCTTGAATTTCCACAGCCTGCCTACCTTGTAGGCAGGCATATTTCTTTTCGCGATCCATTGCAGAATGGTTTCTCGCCCAACACCGAGATACTCTTGCACTTCCTTGAGGGTGGACCATTTTTCAATGTTAGTCTCGCTCACGCTATTGACCTCCATATTCTGTTCCGCAGTGCCGCAGGGTCTTACACCTGCGGCTTTTCTCTATCTGCGTGAGTGCCATATACACTTTCACATTAAATATTATATCACAAAGATGACCTAAAATCAATGTTTATGGATGAATTTGATTGTAAAAAGTCATAAATGCACGTTATTAGGCAGATGAGGCGTGCGGTTTTTCTTCAAAAATCTCTCTCCTTCCTTCGTCAAAACACCTCCCTCATGTCCAGCGATTTATGAAAGCAAACAAAAAACGCTTTCAGGCTGGAGGTGAAAGAAGTGTATCAGACACAGGTAAAACCCAAGGGCTGTACTGCGGACGAAGAGCTCGTCGAAGTCCTCACCGCGATCAGCGTAGTGTCAAAGCGGCTGGCGAGGAACCTCGCTATTCTCGCCGCACAAAGCAAATCTAAGGAAGGAGGAAAATCAGATGAGCAAAATGAGCGAATTGGCAGCAACTATCGAAGAACTCCGCAGTGCTGCCGCTGCTATTTCGGATGCCGCTGACTGGCTGTCAGAGATGTTCAGTGGAGAGCCGCAGACAGAAGATGCTCCCGCTTCTCCTCCTGAACCTGAACTGACACTGGAACAGGTTCGGGCTGTGCTTGCGGACAAATCCCGTGCGGGCTTCACCGCTCAGATTCGCTCTCTGCTCCAAAAACACGGTGCGGCGAAACTGTCGGAGATTGACCCTTCGCATTACGCCGACTTGCTCAAAGAGGCGGAGGGCTTGGGAAATGGGTAAACACGCCATTCTCTCCGCCTCCAGTGCTGACCGTTGGCTCCACTGCCCGCCGTCCGCCAGACTCTGCGAGAGCTACGACGATAAGGGCAGCAACTACGCCGCCGAAGGCACCGACGCTCACGCGCTGTGCGAGTACAAGCTCCGACAGACGCTGGGCATGGAAGCCACCGACCCGACCGAAAACCTGACATGGTTCAACGAAGAAATGGAGGAATGTGCCGCCGGTTATGCGGCCTATGTGCTTGAACAGGTGGAAGCAGCAAAGCGAACCTGCGCCGATCCGATTGTTCTCATCGAACAGCGAGTGGATTTCTCCCGCTGGGTGCAGGACGGTTTCGGCACCGCCGACTGCGTCATCATCGCGGACGGTACATTGCAGATCATCGACTATAAGCATGGCCTGGGCGTGCTCGTGAGCGCGGAGGAAAATCCGCAAATGGAGTGCTACGGGCTTGGTGCACTTGAGTTGTTCGACGGCATCTACGACATTGACTCGGTGCGCATGACCATCTACCAGCCCCGCCGCTGCAATGTCAGCACCTACGAGCTTTCCAAGGACGAGCTTTACCGCTGGGCGGATGAGGTGCTCAAGCCCACAGCAGACCTTGCTTTCTCCGGTGACGGAAATTTCCTGTGCGGTGAGTGGTGCGGCTTTTGCAAGGCAAAGCACGATTGCCGCGCCAGAGCTGAAGCCAATCTGGAGCTTGCCCGCTACGACTTCAAGCTGCCGCCGCTGTTGACGGATGAGGAAGTCGAGGACATCCTCTCCCGCGCTGATGACCTTGTGTCGTGGGCGGCGGACATCAAGGAATACGCACTCCGCCAAGCGCTCAGCGGCAAGAAGTGGAACGGCTGGAAGCTGGTTGAGGGCCGCTCCAACCGCAGGTACACAAACGAAACAGCTGTTGCCAGTACTGTTGAAAGCATCGGCTTTGACCCCTATGAGCACAAGGTGCTGGGTGTCACCGCCATGCAGAAGCTGCTCGGCAAATCCCGCTTTGAGGAACTTCTTGCACCATATATCGAAAAGCCGCAAGGCAAGCCGACGCTCGTGCGGTCAAGCGACAAACGGCCTGAATGGAACACCGCAAAAAATGATTTTATGGAGGAAATGTAATATGCCTAATAACACAAACAAAGTCAACAATCCGATGAAAGTCATCACCGGCCCCGATACCCGTTGGTCTTACGCCAACGTCTGGGAGCCGAAATCTATCAATGGCGGTACGCCGAAATTCTCCGTCAGCCTGATTATCCCCAAGTCCGACACCAAGACGCTTGCCAAGATCAAGGCGGCTATTGAAGCCGCCTACCAGGAAGGACAGGCTAAGTTGAAAGGCAATGGTAAATCTGTGCCTCCGCTGGCGGCTCTCAAAACCCCGCTGCGCGACGGCGACACCGAACGCCCCGATGATGAAGCCTACGCCAACGCCTACTTCATCAATGCCAACGCGACTACTGCTCCCGGCATTGTAGACGCAGACCGCAATCCGATTCTGACCCGCTCGGAGGTTTACTCCGGCGTGTACGGCAGGGCAAGCATCAGCTTCTATGCTTTCAATTCCAATGGCAATAAGGGCATCGCCTGTGGGCTCAACAACCTGCAAAAAATCCGCGACGGGGAGCCTCTCGGCGGCAAGGCAAGCGCGGAGTCCGACTTTGCCACCGACGATGACGACGATTTTTTGAACTGAGAAAGGAAAGGTGAAAACATATGACAACCTTACAGACCGTTTTAGTTACCGTCCTTATCGCCATTTGGCTCTGCATCAGTGTTGGGTTCCTTGTCTCAGTGATTCAGAGCGCAATATATGACCGCAAACGCGAAAAGCGTGAGAAGGCGCAGGCTGCCCGCGACCTTGAATATCACGAAAAACGCATGGCGGACTTTAAGTAAAACATCAGGGACGGGCGGCAGAGCTTGCTTTGCCGCCTTGTTCCTATTAAGGACGGTTGACTATGAAATCACTCAGTATTGATATTGAAACATATTCCAGTGTGAACCTTGCCAAATCAGGTGTTTACCGCTATGTCGAAGCACCGGATTTTGAAATTCTGCTGTTCGGCTACTCCGTAGACGGCGGCGAAGTGCAGGTCATCGACCTTGTCTGCGGTGAGAAAATTCCGGCTGACATTCTCGGCGCACTTACAGATGAAAGCGTGACAAAATGGGCTTTCAACGCCGGCTTTGAAAGAGTGTGCCTGTCGCGGTATATCGGTTTGCCGACCGGCGAGTATATTGTCCCTGCTTCGTGGCACTGCTCGATGGTATGGGCGGCGACAATGGGTCTGCCGCTTTCGCTGGAGGGCGTCGGCGCGGTGCTGGGGCTGGAAAAGCAAAAGCTCACCGAGGGCAAAGAGCTCATCAAATATTTCTGCCAGCCCTGCGCTCCGACAAAAACCAACGGGCAGCGCACCCGCAACTTGCCGGCTCATGCTCCTGATAAGTGGTTGGATTTCAAAAAATACAATATTCGTGATGTTGAGGTTGAAATATCCATTCAAGAACGACTTTCCAAATATCCGGTGCCGAACAGCACTTGGGAGGAATATCACCTTGACCAGGAGATAAACGACCGCGGTGTGGCTCTGGACATGACGCTGGTACAAGCGGCTATCGCCATTGACGGGCGCTCCCGCTCTGAATTGACCGCAGCCATGAAAAAGCTGACTGAGCTGGACAATCCAAACTCGGTGCAGCAAATGAAGCAGTGGCTTGCGGATAACGGTCTGGAAACGGACACGCTCGGCAAAAAGGCTGTGGCGGAGCTTTTAAAAACAGCGCCGCCGGAGCTTGCCGAGGTACTTGCTCTCCGTCAGCAGCTCGCCAAATCCTCGGTAAAGAAGTATCAGGCAATGGAAAACGCGGTCTGCGCCGACGGTCGTGCTCGCGGCATGTTCCAGTTTTATGGAGCCAACCGAACCGGCCGCTGGGCGGGCAGGCTCATTCAAATGCAAAACCTTCCGCAAAACCATCTGGAGGATTTGGCTGAAGCCCGTGCCCTTGTGCGCTGCGGCGACTTCGATGCGCTGAAAATGCTCTACGAGGATGTGCCGGATACGCTGTCGCAGCTGATACGCACAGCATTTATACCGAAAAGCGGTGCAAAGTTCATCGTGTGTGACTTCAGTGCCATCGAGGCCCGTGTGATTGCGTGGTTTGCCGGCGAGCGTTGGCGGCAGGACGTTTTCGCCAAAGGCGGCGACATCTACTGCGCTTCGGCGTCGCAGATGTTTAAGGTGCCTGTTGAGAAGCACGGCATCAATGGCCATCTGCGGCAAAAAGGAAAAATTGCAGAGCTGGCGTTGGGCTATGGTGGCAGCGTTGGTGCACTCAAGGCGATGGGCTCGCTGGAGATGGGACTTGCCGAAGAAGAGCTTCCGACACTGGTGGACGCTTGGCGGCAATCCAATCCCCACATTGTGAAGTTCTGGTGGGACGTGGATAAAGCCGCCATGGAGGCAGTCCGCTGCAAGCACACCAATTCGACGCATGGCATTGCCTTCTCCTATCGAAGCGGAATGCTGTTTATCACCCTGCCCTCCGGCCGGCGGCTTGCCTATGTGAAGCCGCGCATCGGTGAAAACAAGTTCGGCGGCAGTTGTATTACCTATGAAGGCATCGGCAGTACGAAAAAGTGCGAACGGCTGGGCTCCTATGGACCAAAGCTCGTGGAAAACATCGTTCAGGCGACTGCCAGAGATATTCTCTGCTATGCCATGCGAACGCTTCGCCGCTGTGCCATTGTCATGCATATCCATGACGAGCTGGTCATTGAAGCTGATCAGAGTGTTTCTTTGCAAGCCATTTGCGAACAAATGAGCCGAACACCGCCGTGGGCAAAGGGGCTGCTGCTCCGCGCCGATGGATATGAAACGGATTTCTATAAAAAAGATTGAGGATGTTTTGTACGATAGGCTTTCTTTTTTCCAGTGGGTAATAGAGATGGACAAGAAGCCCGTCGTGAAAGGAGTTTCTAAATGAGTATAAACAAGTTTAACAGCGAGGGCTATTACGACCCCACCGCCTATGAAGCCCTGTCGCTGATTGAAAAGGAAGAACGTGCACTGCGGGCTTTTCGGCCGATTGTCTACATCTGCTCTCCGTTTTCTGGGGCTGTGGACGAGAATATCGCGGCGGCGCAGCGTTACAGCCGTTTTGCCGTGAACAAAGGATACATACCCGTCACGCCACACCTGTTGTTTCCGCAATTTCTTGATGACAACAATCCCACGGAACGCCAGCTTGGGCTATTCTTCGGCACTGCCATCATGAGCAAATGCGCCGAGGTGTGGGTATTCGGAGAAATCATCTCAGCCGGTATGGAGGCTGAAATCAAACGCGCCAAGTGGAAGGACTACCGCTTGCGCTATTTTACAGAAAACTGCGAGGAGGTGCAGGAATAGTGTTCACGATATACCGCTCTGATTTTATCGGCAATCCCGGCAATTGCTCCTATCCGCACAAAGCCGAAATTACCGATGCGGCGACGTTTACTGCTGCGGTCAGTCGGGATTATGTTTGCGCGGAGTACCGCAATAACTATCGCAGCGGCGACAACTTTATTGGCAGCGATTGCCTGCCGGTGGACTGCGATAATGACCACTCTGAAAATCCCGACGAATGGATGCAGCCCGCCGATGTGGAAGCGGCGTTTCCCGGCGTCGCCTTTGCCGTTCATTACAGCCGGTCGCACATGCGCGAAAAGAACGGAAAACCCGCTCGACCCAAGTTTCATGTCCTGTTCCCCATAAACCACGTTACTGACGCTTCCTGCTACAGTGATATGAAAAAGCTGGTCAACGCCATCTTCCCATATTTCGACACGAAGGCGCTGGACGCGGCACGGTTTTTCTTCGGAACCAATTCGCCGCAGGTGGAAATTCACGAGGGCTGCATGAACCTAACGGACTTCTTGGCGGGCGACGATTTCGACGCAAATATGGCCGGCGGGTATCGTGCGAGTCAGGTTATCCTGGAGGGCAGCCGCAACGCAACACTCTCCCGCTTTGCCGGCCGCGTCATCAAAAAATATGGCGACAGCGAGGAAGCCTATCAGGCATTCATGGAGGAGGCCGAAAAATGCGATCCTCCACTCCCGGATTTCGAGCTTTCGACTATTTGGCACAGCGCACAGCGCTTCTTTGCAAAGATACAGCAGCAGGATGGCTATGTGCTGCCGGAAGCCTATAACGTTTCAGTTTCCTACAAGCCCGGAGATTACTCCGACGTGGGGCAGGCCGAGGTGTTGGCAAAACACTTCTCCGGTGAGCTGCGCTATTCGCCCGCGACACACTTCATCCGCTATAACGAGCACTACTGGCAGGAAAGCGAGCCCGGCGCGCAGGCCGTTGCGCACGAGCTAACCCGCCGCCAGTTGGAGGAAGCCACTAAGGAATTACTGTCAGCGATGAAACTGTTGACAGAAAATGGCGGTCAGACGATTCTCGAAGGCGCATCCAAGAGCAAAGCCGAAAGTCTGATGAATGATGCGCAGCTCGAAGCGTATCGGGCATTTCTCGCGGCAAAGGCATATCAATCCTTTGTCATCCGCCGCCGAGACTCCAAAAACATCACCGCGACGTTAAAGGAATCTCGTCCCATGTTGGAAATCTCGCCCCGCGACCTTGATGCGGATTGCTTTTTATTATGTACACCCGATGCCACTTATGATCTTCGGAAAGGCATGGACGGCGTAAGGGAGCATTCACCGGAGGACTTTATTACAAAAATGACCTCTGTGTCGCCTGGTAACAAGGGCTCACAGCTCTGGCAGGACAGCTTGGCGCTCATTTTTTGCGGCAATCAGGCGCTTATCGACTATGTACAGATGATCTGCGGGCTTGCCGCTATCGGCAAGGTTTATGTGGAAGCTCTGATCATCGCTTACGGCGGCGGGCGTAACGGCAAGTCCACCTTCTGGAATGCGGTCTCCCGTGTGCTGGGTCTCTACAGCGGCAATATTTCCGCAGACACGCTGACAGTCGGCTGCCGCCGTAACATCAAGCCAGAAATGGCGGAGGTCAAGGGCAAGCGCCTGCTCATCGCCGCTGAAATGCAGGAAGGTGCTCGGCTCAACGACTCCACTGTCAAGCAGCTCTGCTCCACCGATGAGGTGTTTGCAGAGAAAAAGTACAAGGACCCGTTCAGCTTCACGCCCTGTCACACGTTGGTGCTCTACACGAATCATCTCCCGAAGGTCAGCGCCTCCGACGACGGAATCTGGCGCAGGCTGATTGTCATTCCATTTGACGCCAAGATTGAAGGCAGCAACGACATCAAGAATTATGGCGAGTACCTTTACCAAAACGCCGGCGAAAGCATTCTGGCGTGGGTCATTGAGGGTGCCAAGAAGGTCATTGCGCTGGACTACAAAATTCCCGTGCCGGAATGCGTGCAGAAGGCGATCGCGGAATATCGGGCGCAAAACGACTGGTTTGGACACTTTCTTGAGGACAAATGCGAGCTTGACGCCGGCTTCCGCGAGAGCTCCAGTGTGCTTTATCAGTCCTATCGGAATTACTGCATTGATACCAACGAGTATATCCGCAGCACGACAGACTTCTATTCCGCACTGGAGGCCGCCGGGTATAGCCGTATCAAGGTGAAAAACAAGCGTTTCTTTGCCGGATTGAGGATAAAAACAGACGACGGAGATTTCGAGGAATTTCTGTCATAAGAGGGCTATGGGGTAACCTCGATAAAGGTCATATACAAAAAGTCTCTTAGGAAGAAAAAAATAGACCTAAGAAAAGTTTTAGATATGACATGCGTCGAGGTTAACCCACTTTCAAAAACTTCTGATGGGGTAAGCAATTATGAAAGAAAAAGCAATAGAGAAAAAGCTGGTACAGGCGGTGAAAGCTGCTGGCGGCATCGCGCCGAAGCTCGTGTCTCCCGGTTTCGATGGAATGCCCGACCGTATCGTGCTTTTACCGGACGGTCACATCGGCTTTGTGGAGGTCAAGGCTCCCGGAGAAAAGCCGCGTCCGTTACAGTTATCAAGACATGGACTGCTTCGGCGGCTCGGCTTTACGGTGTATGTCCTTGACGATGAGAGGCAGATAGAACAAATAATCACAGAGATTGGAGGTGATGCCGAATGAAGTTCATACCGCATGAGTATCAGAGATATGCTATCGAGTATATCGAGAGCCATCCCATTTCTGCCGTACTGCTGGATATGGGCCTCGGTTGAGTAAGACGAGCATTGCACTGACAGCACTAAACAATCTGCTGTTTGACAGCTTCGAGGTGCATCGCATTCTGGTCATCGCCCCGCTGCGAGTGGCACGGGACACATGGCCTGCTGAGGCAGATAAGTGGGATCATCTGCAGAACATCATCTGCTCCGTGGCGGTCGGCACCGAAGCGGAACGACGTGCGGCGTTGAGGAAGCCCGCCGATATTTACATCATCAACCGCGAAAACGTCCAGTGGCTCATCGAGGACAGCAAGCTGCCATTCAACTTTGACACCGTTGTGGTTGACGAGCTGTCGTCTTTCAAGAATTATCAGGCAAAGCGCTTCCGGGCACTGATGAAGGTTCGCCCACACGTCCGCCGCATCATTGGGCTGACCGGCACTCCCATCAGCAACGGGCTGATGGATTTGTGGGCGGAGTTTCGACTGCTGGACACGGGCGCACGTCTCGGACGCTTTATCAGCCGTTACCGCCTTGAATACTTTCAGCCGGACAAGCGCAATGGGCAGGTCGTCTTTAGCTATAAGCCTCTGCCCGGAGTGGAGCAGCGGATTTATGACAAAATCTCCGACATCACCATCTCCATGCGCTCCACCGACCTTCTGCAAATGCCGGAGCTGGTCAGCAGCGAATACACTGTCCGGCTTTCCGACGAGGAGCGTAAACGGTACGACGGTTTGAAGCAAGACCTCGTCCTGCAGCTTCCGGACGGAGACATCACCGCCGCCAATGCCGCCGCTCTCACCGGCAAGCTCTGTCAGATGGCGAATGGCGCTATTTACACCGATGACGGCGGTACCGTGAATCTTCACGACCGGAAGCTGGACGCGCTGGAGGACATCATCGAAGCCGCCGGCGGAAAACCGCTGCTGGTGGCGTACTGGTTCAAGCACGATCTTGCCCGCATTACCGAGCGGCTGCAAAAGCTCCACATCCCGTTCTCCAAGCTGGACAGTGCCGAGAGCATCAAGCGGTGGAACAACAGCGAACTGCCTGTGGCGCTCATTCATCCCGCCTCCGCCGGTCACGGGCTCAACCTTCAAAGCGGCGGGTCCTGCATTGTCTGGTTTGGGCTGACATGGTCGCTGGAGCTTTACCAGCAGACCAACGCTCGTCTCTGGCGGCAGGGGCAAAACGCCGAAACGGTAGTGGTGCAGCACATCATTGCCAAAGGTACGATCGACGATCGGATTCTGAAGGTGCTCTCCAAGAAGGACAGCACCCAAGCGGCTCTGATCGATGCAGTCAAGGCCGATTTGAAAATCTGAGACAATTTATGACAATCCGTGCCAATCCGAGAATCACAAAATATCGGAGGTACAGATTATGAATCCATATGAAGAACTGGCAAACGCCATCGTGCTGCAGGCAGTCAAGGATTACCGGCTGCATGATGATGAGCGTGAGCTCACCAGCATCGAACGCTTCTTCCGTTCCGGCTGGTTTAGCACGCTGACCAGCATCAATCCCGAAATGCTGATTTCCAAGCTGAGAAAGGAGAAGGTGCGCTATGACTGCTAAAACCTATCTTTCTCAGGCACGTTATCTGGATATGCGTATCAAGTCAAAGCTTCAGCAGATTGATTCACTGAACGAGCTGGCAACAACCTGTACATCAGTGTTGACGGGCATGCCCCGCAATCCCAGCGCCTCTGTCTCTCGCATGGCAGATGCGGTCTGTAAGATTGTTGATCTGCAAGCGGACATCAACCACGACATTGACATGCTGGTCGACCTTAAAAAAGAAATCATGGGCGTCATCAAAGCGGTAGTAAATCCGGAGTACCAAACGCTTTTGGAGAAGCGTTACCTCTGCTTTCTCGCTTGGGAGAAGATTGCGGTGGACATGGGCTACGACCTGCGTTATATTCATAAGCTCCATACACGGGCGCTGGAGGACTGCAAAATCCCTGCCCTTTCCGAAGTGGACACAAAAAGACACTGAAAGACACCTGCCGCTTATGATAGTATTATAATCAGGAAAACAGAATCAAGAGAGCCTTGTGGGAGCAATCCCGCAGGGCTTTTCTTTTACCCGCAAGGAAGTGAATTACATGCCCTACAAACCAAAACGTCCCTGCGCCTATCCCGGCTGCGGTCGGCTCGCCATAAGCGGGCAATACTGCGTCGAGCATCAGAAGCAGACGGACTCTCATTACAATCACTTCCAACGTGAGCCGGAGACGAACAAACGCTACGGCCGCACGTGGAAGCGGATCCGCGACCGTTTCATCAAGGCACACCCTCTCTGTGAGGCATGCAAGAAATCCGGGCGGCTGACACCAGCCGAGGAAGTTCATCACATTCTCCCGCTCAGTCAGGGCGGCACCAATGATGTGCATAACCTGATGGCGCTTTGCAAGGCATGTCACTCGCGCATTACGCTGGAAGCAAACAAAAATAACCGCGAGTCGTAAGCCGGTGGGGTATCAAAATCTCTAAAGCGGCTTCAAGCGGACAGCGGCGCGGGGCTTCCTGTTGAAAAACGCGGTTTCAAACGGGGTAATAGGCACAAAAGAACGCTGCGGCATTCTTAACGCAAGAGCGAGGTGATATTTTTGGCGAAGGACGGAACCAACAGAGGCGGCGCTCGTGTCGGCGCGGGCGCAAAAAAGAAGCCGTTAGCCGACAAAATCGCTGCCGGCAATCCCGGCGGCAGAACACTGACGGTCATGGAGTTTTCCGGCGCTGCCGACCTTCAGGGTCAGGCGATGCCGGAGCCAAACAAAATGCTCGAAGCAGTCCAAAAGGACGGAAAAACGCTGGTCGCCGGTGAGATTTACAAAAACACATGGACATGGCTGAACGAACGCGGCTGCGCGGCGCTGGTTTCTCCGCAGCTTCTGGAACGCTACGCCATGAGCGTTGCCCGCTGGATTCAGTGTGAGGAAGCGGTCACCACCTACGGCTTTCTGGCAAAGCACCCGACTACGGGCAATGCGATTCAAAGCCCGTATGTGGCGATGGGTCAGAATTACATGAATCAGACCAACCGGCTGTGGTACGAGATTTTTCAAATCGTCAAGGAAAACTGCACCGGTGAGTACAGCGGCGCAAACCCGCAGGATGACGTAATGGAGCGCTTGCTCAATGCAAGGAGGGGCAAATGACGTGGATATACGAAGCCTAAAGCTGTCGGAGGTGAATCCGGCAAAATACAATCCGCGCAAGGAGCTGCGTCCCGGCGATGCGGAGTTTGAGAAGCTCAAGCGTTCCATCGAGAGCTTCGGCTATGTGGAGCTGATCGTCGTCAACGAGGCGACGGGCTTCACGGTCATTTCCGGTCATCAGCGGCTCTCCGTTTTGAAAGCACTCGGCTATGAGAGCGCGGAGTGCGTGGTGGTGAGCTTGGATGCCACCCGTGAAAAGGCACTCAACATCGCCATGAATAAAATTTCCGGCGAGTGGGATACGAAAAAGCTCGAAAACCTGCTCTCGGATTTGAAAGCGGAGGACTTCGACGTCACGCTGACCGGTTTCGATACCAGCGAGATTGGGCTCATGCTCGGTGTTGATGATGAAATCGTGCAGGATATTGTGCCGGAGGTCAATACAGATGAGCCAACGGTATGCGAGTCCGGCGACATTTGGCAGCTCGGACGGCATCGGCTGCTCTGCGGCAGCAGCACCGATAAAAGCAATGTTGCCAGACTGATGGACGGGCAGAAAAGCAAGCTGCTCTTTACATCGCCGCCGTACAGTGATATGCGAACCTACAACGGCGATAAGGAGCTGTCGGTCGAGAGCATTGCGCAGTTTCTCCCTTGCTATGAACCGTTCGCCGCGCTGCAAGCTGTCAATCTCGGAATCCAGCGCAAGGACGGCGAGGTTTATCCCTATTGGAATACTTACATCGACACGGCGAAGCAAGCCGGTCTAAAGCTGCTGGCGTGGAATGTGTGGGATAAGCTCACCTGCGGCAGCGTCGGACAGCAAAGCGCGATGATACCCATCCGGCATGAATGGATATTCTGCTTTGGCAAAGAGCCGGTGGTAGTGAATCCGACGTGGCGCAAGAAGGAAGCCAGCATTTACTCCGGCGGGCGCTACAACAAAATCCGTCAGGCGGACGGCTCCTTTCGGATTGCGCGGCGCGGCAATGAAACCGGCGCATTCAAGAAGATGGAAAGCTTGCTGGAGCTGCCGGAGCAGACCAGCCTTGAGTCGGTCACGAAGCAGCTCAGTGAAAAAGGCAAGATTCGCGCCGAGCACCCCGCCACTTTCCCCGTGGCACTGCCGTCGGAATACATTGTCGCTTTTACCGATGAAAATGACGTTGTGGTCGAACCCTTTGGCGGCGCGGGCACGACGCTCATCGCCTGTGAGCAGCTTGACCGCACCTGTTACATCATGGAGCTGGACGCGCACTACTGCGATGTCATGATCAAGCGCTGGGAAAATTTCACCGGCAAAACCGCCGTGAAGCAGGAGGACTGATTATGGATGTACGAAAAATACCCGTGGAGCAGCTCATTCCCGCCGATTACAATCCCCGTAAGGATTTGAAACCCGGCGATCCCGAATATGACAAGCTGAAGCGCTCCATCGAACAATTCGGCTATGTCGAGCCACTCATCTGGAATAAGACCACAGGCAGAATTGTCGGTGGTCACCAGCGTCTAAAGGTGCTCATCGATATGGGCATTCCAGAAGTAGACTGCGTGGTGGTAGAGCTACCGGAGGAAAAGGAAAAAGCACTCAACATCGCCCTCAACAAGATTTCCGGCGAGTGGGATAAGGACAAGCTGGCACTGCTCATCGCGGATTTGCAGGGTACTGATTTTGACGTTTCGCTGACCGGCTTCGACCCCGCAGAGCTGGACGATCTGTTCAAGGATAAGGTCAAGGACAAAATCCACGATGATGATTTCGATGTGGAGGCAGCGCTCAAGGAGCCGGTCATCACCAAGCTCGGCGATGCCTGGACGCTGGGGCGGCACCGGCTGGTCTGCGGCGACAGCACCCAATCGGATACTTTCGAGCTGCTGATGGCCGGCGCAAAAGCAAATCTCGTCATTACGGACCCGCCATACAACGTCAACTACGAGGGCAGTGCCGGAAAAATCAAAAATGACCATATGGCAAACGACGCATTTTACAGATTCCTGCTGGTGGCATTCCAGAACATCGAAGCAGTTATGGCGGACGATGCCAGTATCTATATTTTTCATTCCGACACCGAGGGGCTGAATTTCAGGAGAGCCTTTGCGGATGCCGGTTTCTTTTTGTCCGGCTGCTGCATCTGGAAAAAGCAGTCACTGGTGCTGGGGCGCTCGCCCTATCAGTGGCAGCACGAGCCGGTGCTGTTTGGCTGGAAGAAAAAAGGCAAGCACCAGTGGTATACCGGACGCAAGGAAACGACCATCTGGGAGTTCGACAAGCCCAAGAAGAACGGCGACCATCCGACCATGAAGCCAATCCCGCTGCTGGCATACCCGATTATGAATTCCAGCATGAGCAATACGCTGGTGCTTGACCCCTTCGGCGGCTCTGGCAGTACTCTCATCGCCTGTGAGCAAAGCGACCGCTCCTGCTACACCATTGAGCTTGACGAAAAGTTTTGTGACGTGATCGTGAAACGCTACATCGAGCAGGTCGGTTCGGCGGACAAGGTTTCCGTACAGCGCGACGGGCTGACGTATGCCTATGCGGAGATGGTTGCCCGTGAGAATAGCAATTCTTGATTTTGAGGTGCAAGCGACACCGCTCTCCAAAGCTCGTCTGCACGAACTATGCGCTGGCGCATTATTTGAAGCTGCAGGAATACGACTCCTAGTATTTCTCTCCAAGGCATAATACCCACACTTCCCGCAGGTACAGCTTTCGGCGGTTTGTGCATACCGGAGAATGTCGTTTTTCTCTCACAGAAAGCTTGCTATTTCAGGCGTTTAGAGTGATATATGTACCTACCAAATTGAAAGGTGGTACATGAAATGCACGACAATGACTTGAAAAAAGCGCTCGACGACTTCCTCCAGCAGCGCATCGACGACTGCGGAGCACGCGACAATGAGGGCTTGCAGGAAGCCTATCAGAAGTTTAAACGCTGCACCGAAAAACTGAAAAGCTCACTGACCCCGGAGCAGCGTCAGGCGTACCTCGAATGGGAAAACGCCTACTCTCTGGTGGACGGCGAGACGATGAACTGCTACTACCGTGCCGGGTTTTCCGACGCGGTATTGTTTTTCATGGGATGGAGGGACGGAGAATGGAAATGAAGTACAACGTCACGGGCAGCGACCGCAAGCGGCTGGTCACGGCAATCGCGGAATTTATGGAATGCGCGGCAACGTACAAGGGCGCTCCGACCTTCGCCTATGAGGTGGGCTGCTTTACCATCGACAAAAATGGCACCGTCTGCTTTGACGACCGCAATCCGCAACGCGCGGGGAGCGCCGACAGCGAGAAAATTGAAAAGCTCATCCAGCGGCTGCATGAACTGGGCTTTGAAGCGGAAACCGAGGAAGCCGTCGATTCCCTTGTTCTTTCCTACCCGCGGGAGGACATCACCGACGCGGCACTTGAAAACCTGCGTCTGCTGGTGGCAAGCAAGGAGACACTCATCAAAAAGGCGCTGGCGGTCGATGCTCTGCCGATTGAGGTGGACGATGAGAAGGTCAGCTTCCCGTGGTTTGACGGCTTTCCGACACCGGAGGAAATCAGCGCCTACACACACTTTACGAGCAAGCTTATCAGTATGGCGAAAACGCAGAAGCGCGTAATCGCCAAGGAAAAGGAAACCGAGAACGACAAATACGCATTCCGCTGCTTTCTGCTCCGGCTCGGCTTCATCGGTGACGAGTACAAAGCGGCTCGGAAAATCCTGCTGAAGAATCTCACCGGCAGCGGCGCGTTCAAAAGCGGCAATTCCAAGGCGCAGAAGTACATCGAAAAGATTGAAACGAACGCTGACCTTTACGACGATGTGATGAGCCTGCAGGACAAGGAGGAAACTGAAAATGAGCAATAATTTTCCGCCCAGAGAAATTGTGGAGCGTATCCGCAGGCAGTATCCGGTCGGCAGCCGTGTGGAGCTTGTCAAAATGGACGACCCGCAGGCGCCTCCGGTCGGCACAAAGGGCACCGTGCGCGGCGTGGACGACATCGGCAGCGTGATGGTCGCATGGGACAACGGGAGTGGCCTTTCGGTTGCCTATGGCGCGGACGTCTGCAGGGTGGTGAGCGATGATGAGTGAAACAGTCAAGAAGCAAATTCTTGCCGTGCGTGACACCGGACGCACGAATATGTTTGATATCCATGCAGTTCAGCGCATTGCGTATGACATGGAGTTCTATGAACTGGTGACCTATCTGGAAGATCATCGCCGCGAATATGCACACTTCATCCTCACCGGAGAGGAACAACGGCTGTAACCTACACAATTTTAGTGGCGACAAGGGGCTTCATATTCGTGGGGTTTACAGCAGGACATATCGCGTAATGGACTTGCTATTCTGTGCTTTTAGAGCGAATATGTACCTGCCGAAAGGAAATTACAAATTTACAGGAGGACACGACCATGACAGAGAAGCAGCTCAAGCAGGCCAAGAGCCAGCTGCCGCAGGGCGAGAAATTCGACAGAGCCTACCGCGCCTTTGAAGGCGGCATTCGCTTAATTTCCAAGAAAGCCGACGGAACGGAAACCCGCTACAAGGTCGTTTTCGACGCTGACGACAACGTCCGCATCGAGAAATTTTAAACCACCGAAAAAAACAGCCGAGGTCAGCCCTTCAGGGGCTGTATCTCGCACAGATAAATTTTGAAGGACTGCCGATGGCGGTCTATTTTTATGCCCGGAAGGAGGCGGCGGCTCTTGCGCAAGCTGAAAAAATACAAGCAAACGCGCTTTAAGGCGCAGGATTCAACCTATGACAAGGCAGCCGCCGACTACGCTGTGGCATTTATCGAAGCGCTCTGCCACACCAAAGGGACATGGGCGGGAAAGCCCTTCGAGCTGATTGACTGGCAGGAGCAGATTGTGCGGGATATTTTCGGCACACTCAAGCCCAACGGCTACCGGCAGTTCAACACTGCCTATGTGGAAATTCCCAAAAAGATGGGCAAGTCCGAGCTTGCGGCGGCAATCGCGCTGCTTCTCACCTGCGGGGATGGCGAGGAACGCGCCGAGGTATACGGCTGTGCCGCTGACCGCAATCAGGCCTCCATTGTTTTCAACGTTGCTGCGGATATGGTGCGAATGTGTCCGGCGCTTGCCAAGCGGGTGAAAATACTGGACGCGACCAAGCGGCTCATCTATCAGCCCACCGGGAGCATCTATCAAGTACTCTCCGCCGATGTCGGAAACAAGCACGGGTTTAATACCCACGGCGTGGTGTTTGACGAGCTGCACACCCAGCCCAATCGAAAGCTCTATGACGTGATGACCAAAGGCAGCGGTGATGCCAGAATGCAGCCGCTGTATTTTCTCATCACCACCGCCGGCGATAATCAGAACAGCATTTGCTGGGAGGTGCATCAGAAGGCGCTCGATATTATTGATGGCAGAAAACACGATCCGACCTTCTATCCTGTCATTTACGGCGCGGCGCAGGAGGACGATTGGACGGACCCGAAGGTATGGCGGAAAGCAAATCCGTCGCTTGGCATCACCGTCGGCATGGATAAAGTCAAGGCGGCATTTGAATCGGCAAGGCAGAATCCCGCCGAGGAGAACAGTTTCCGACAGCTGCGTCTCAATCAATGGGTCAAACAGTCGGTGCGCTGGATGCCGATGGACAAGTGGGATGCCTGCGCGTTTCCGGTAAACGAAAAAGCGCTGGAAGGCCGCGTCTGCTACGGCGGGCTTGACCTTTCGTCCTCAACCGACATTACGGCTTTTGTTCTGGTTTTCCCGCCGCTGGATGAAGAGGATAAATACAGCGTTCTCCCGTACTTCTGGATACCGGAGGACAACATCGAGCTGCGCGTGAAGCGTGATCATGTGAATTATGACCTCTGGCAGAGGCAGGGCTTTCTTCAAACCACCGAGGGCAATGTCGTGCATTACGGGTACATCGAGAAATTCATCGAGCAGCTTGGAGAAAAATACAACATCCGCGAGATTGCTTTCGACCGATGGGGCGCTGTGCAAATGGTGCAGAACCTTGAGGGCATGGGCTTTACGGTCGTTCCATTCGGACAGGGCTTTAAGGATATGAGTCCGCCCACCAAGGAGCTGATGAAGCTGACATTGGAAGAAAAAATCGCCCACGGCGGGCATCCGATCCTGCGCTGGATGATGGATAACATCTTTATCCGAACAGACCCCGCCGGAAATATCAAGGCGGACAAGGAGAAGTCCACAGAAAAGATTGACGGCGCGGTCGCCACCATTATGGCACTGGATCGGGCGATTCGGTGCGGCAACGATACGGGCGAGAGCGTTTACGACAAGCGCGGCTTGCTCATTTGGTAAGGAGGCACACAGCCTATGGGCATACTACAAAGCATTTTTAAAGCCCGCGACAAGCCACAGAAATCTTCCGCTAAAAACCTCGGCGGCAGCAGTTTTTTGTGGGGCGGCACGACATCGGGCAAGGTCGTCAATGAAAGAACCGCCATGCAGATGACGGCGGTTTACTCCTGCGTCCGCATTCTATCAGAAGCAATCGCGGGTCTGCCGCTGTTCGTTTACAGGTACAGCGCGGACGGCAGCAAGGAGAAATATCTTGACCATCCGCTGTGGCGGGTCTTGCACGACGAACCGAATCCTGAAATGACCTCGTTTGTCTTTCGGGAAACCATGATGAACCATCTGCTGCTGACGGGTAACGCCTATGCGCAGATTATCCGAAACGCGCGCGGCGAGGTCGTGGCGCTCTACCCGCTCATGCCGGACAGAGTCACGGTGGACAGGGATTCGCAGGGGCGACTGTACTACCGTTATTACAAATGCAGCGACGAAGCGCCGGAGGTCGGAAAGGCAAAGCAAGCAGATATTGTATTCGCGCCGACGGACATTCTCCATGTGCTGGGGCTTGGGTACGACGGGCTGGTGGGCTATTCACCGATTGCGATGGCGAAAAACGCCGTGGGCTTGGCAATGGCGGCGGAGGAATACGGCGCGAAATTTTTCGCCAACGGCGCGGCGCCCTCCGGTGTTCTGGAGCACCCCGGCACCATCAAAGACCCGGAGCGCATCCGGCAAAGCTGGCAGTCCACCTTCGGCGGCAGCTCCAACAGCAACAAAATCGCCGTGCTGGAGGAAGGGCTCAAGTACACGCCCATCGCCATTTCTCCCGAACAGGCGCAGTTTTTGGAAACACGCAAGTTCCAAATCAATGAAATCGCTCGAATTTTCAGGGTGCCGCCGCATATGCTGGCAGACCTTGAGAAATCGAGCTTTTCCAATATTGAGCAGCAGTCGCTGGAGTTTGTGAAATACACGCTGGACCCGTGGGTGATTCGCTGGGAGCAGGCGATGAACAAATCGCTTCTGCTCGACAGCGAAAAGTGCGCGGTGTTTACAAAATTCAATGTGGACGGTCTGCTCCGCGGCGACTACGCCAGTCGCATGACAGGCTACGCGACGGCAAGGCAGAACGGCTGGATGTCGGCAAATGACATTCGAGAGCTGGAAAACCTCGACCGAATCCCTGCCGAACTCGGCGGCGACCTGTATCTCATCAACGGCGCGATGACCAAGCTTGAAGACGCCGGCGCGTTTGCAAATACAACTTCAGCAGAAACGGAGGAACCCTCAGATGGACAAAACAAAACGAAGTCCCGTCCGGGCGCGCGATAAAACGCATTTCTGGAACTGGGACAACGACGAAAACACAGACGCTCGCACCCTATACCTCGATGGTACGATTGCGGATGAAAGCTGGTGGGGTGATGAAATCACACCGCGCATGTTTAAGGATGAGCTGATGGCCGGCGACAGCGACATCGTGGTGTGGATTAACTCGCCCGGCGGCGACTGCGTGGCGGCTTCACAAATCTACTCGATGCTCATGGATTACAAAGGAAACGTCACGGTCAAAATCGACGGCATCGCGGCAAGTGCGGCAAGCGTCATCGCGATGGCGGGAACCAAAGTCCTCATGGCGCCCACGGCGCTCATGATGATTCACAATCCGCTGACTGTTGCCATCGGCGACACCGAGGAAATGCAGAAAGCAATCGATATGCTCTCCGAGGTCAAGGAAAGTATCATCAACGCCTACGAAATCAAGACCGGGCAGTCGCGGGCGAAAATCTCGCATCTCATGGACGGCGAAACCTATATGAATGCCAACAAAGCCATCGAGCTGGGCTTTGCGGACGGCATTCTCGAGGACGCGAAACGCGGCCGCACCGAGGATGTCGTTTTTGCTTTTTCCCGCAGGGCGGTTACCAATTCGCTCATAAACAAGCTCATCCCGAAATCCGCTCCGAAAGCGGAAAAGAAGCCGGAGAACGTCCCTAAGGGCGTTTCCATCACCGAGGCCATGCAGAAGCTGCAGGCTCGTAAATACATTTAACGGAGGTATTGGATTATGAAAAAGGTACTTGAACTGCGCGAAAAACGCGCAAAGGCATGGGACGCGGCAAAGGCATTCCTCGACGCACGCGCCAAGGATGGCGTGCTCTCTCCCGAAGACAATGCAACCTACGACAAGATGCTCGCGGATGTGGACGCAATGGCGCGGCAGATTGCCATTGAGGAGGACCGTGTCGCACGGGATGCGGAAATGAACCGTCCCACCAGCGCACCGCTGACCGAAAAGCCCGGCGCGCAAGGCACAAAACCTGCTTCTCCCCGCGCAACTGCCGAATACCGCGCGGATTTTCTCAACATTCTGCGCGGCAGAGCGCCCGTCAACAACGTGCTGAGCACGTCTCCCGATACCGACGGCGGCTATCTGGTGCCGACGGAATTTGAAACCCAGATTGTGACCGGGCTGGAGGAGGCCAACATCATCCGCTCCCTCGCCAAGACCATCAACACCTCGGCGGAGCGTAAAATCCCCATTGCCGCCACCCATTCCACCGCACAGTGGACGGCGGAGAATGCCGCCTACACCGAGAGCGATCCCACATTTGCACAGAAAACCATCGACGCTTTCAAGCTCACCGACCTTGTCAAGGTTTCCGTGGAACTGCTCCAAGACAGTATGTTTGATTTGGAAAGCTACATTGCCCTCGAATTTGCACGCGCCTTCGGCGTTGCGGAAGAAGAAGCCTTCTGCGTCGGCACCGGAACCGGCCAGCCCACGGGCATCTTCACGGAAAATGGCGGCGCGGTGGGCGTGACGGCAAGTTCCCCGACGGCTATCACCGTCGACAATCTCATCGACCTGATTTACGCGCTCAAAAGCCCCTATCGGAGAAACGCGGTGTTTCTCATGAAGGACATCACCGTATCCGCCCTGCGCAAGCTCAAGGACTCCAATGGCGCGTATCTCTGGCAGCCCTCCGTACAGGCAGGCCAGCCGGACCGGCTGCTGGGCTATCCGCTCTACACCAGTCCTTATGTGCCGGCGGCGGAGGCGGGTTCGCTTCCGATTGCGTTCGGTGATTTCTCCAACTACTGGATTGCCGACCGCATGGGGCGCACGGTGCAGAGGCTCAATGAACTCTATGCCGGCAACGGACAGGTGGGCTTCATCGCCGCCGAGCGCGTGGACGGCAAGGTGATTCTTGCCGAGGGCATTCAGCTGCTCAAAATGGCGGCGGGTTCGTAATGAAGGAAGGGGGCGGCGGGAATGGACACCCTGCTTGAAAAGGTCAAAGCCAATCTGATTCTTTCGCATACGGAAGACGACGAGCTCTTGCAGATGTACATCACCGCCGCCGTCCGTTATGCCGAAAGCTATCAGCATATCCCAGAGGGCTATTATGGTGAAAACGAGATGACACCGACCACCGAACAGGCGGTGATCATGCTGGCAAGCCATTTTTATGAAAGCCGCGACGGCTCCACGGGCGGCTTTTTTGCCGACTCCGTTCAGGCGGGCAAGCAGGTCTGGGATACGGTCAATCTCCTGCTTCGGCTTGACCGGGATTGGAAGGTTTGAGTATGTCTTTTGGAAAAATGAACAGCTTCATCGACATTATCTCCAACGCGCCGGTCAAGGATGCGGACGGCTTTGTCACGCAGGGTGACACGGTTCTTGCCTCGGTGCGCGCCTACAAGGAGGACCGCAACGGCTCGGAGCGCTGGGCAAACATGGCGGTGTTTTCCGAAGCGTCCGTGCTGTTCCGCTTTCGTAAAATCCCCGGCGTCGAGGTCAGTCCGTCTCTCTTCATCGTCTGCGAGGAGAAACGGTATCGAATTACCAGCGCGGAGGACGTGCGTGGGCGCGGGATGTATGTGGAGTGCCTGTGCGAGTTGGTGGAAAGGAGCGTGAACTGATTTGGCTCGGGCTGAAATGAAAATGCCGGAGGACTTTCTCCTGAAGGTTTCCCGGCTGAATGAAAAAACAGACGAAATCCTGCCCCGTGTGCTGGAAGCCGGCGGGCAGGTGGTGCTGGAGCGCGTGAAATCCAACCTTTCCGCCGTCATCGGCAAAGGCACAAAAATTCCAAGCCGCTCCACCGGCGAACTGGTCGGCGCTCTGGGGCTTTCGGCCGCCAAACCCAAACGGGACAGCTCAGGCTGGGACATCAAGGTCGGCTTTGCCGAGCCGCGCTCCGATGGGGATTCCAACGCGAAAATCGCCAATATTCTCGAATACGGCAAGCACGGACAGCCGCCCAAGCCCTTTCTCAAACCGGCGAAAACCCAGAGTCGCAAGGCCTGCGTCGAAACGATGAAATCAAAGCTGGACGAGGAGGTGCGGCGGATATGAGCGTGCTTTCGGAACTCAATACGCTTCTGACGCCCATTCTCCCGGTGGAGACGGGCGCTTTTTCCGGCGTTCCGCCCGACGAATATCTGGTGCTGACGCCGCTGACGGATGATTTTGCCCTGTTCGGAGACAACGCGCCGCTGATGGATGTGTCCGAGGTGCGGATTTCGCTCTTTTCCAAAAGCAATTACCTTCAGCGCAAGCGGCAGATTACACAGGCGCTTTTGAACGCCGGTTTCACCGTCACCGGGCGCACCTATGTCGGGCATGAGGACGATACCGGCTATCACCACTACGCGATTGACATTTCAAAATCCTATGAAACGGAGGAATAAATTATGGCGACCATCGGGCTGGATAAGCTCTATTACGCAAAAATCACCGAAGCCGAGGACGGTGAGGAAACCTATGATACGCCCGTCATCCTCGCGAAGGCCATCTCGGCGGAACTGTCCGTGGAGCTTGCCGAAGCGACGCTTTACGCGGACGACGGCGCGTCGGAGGTGGTCAAGGACTTCAAGTCCGGCAAGCTGACGCTGGGTGTGGACGATATCGGCATCACTGCCGCGCAGGATCTCACAGGCGCGGCGGCGGACGACAACGGCGTGCTCATTTCCGCCGGCGAAAACATCGCCCCGCCGGTGGCAATCGGCTTCCGCGCTCTGCGGGCAAACGGCAAGTACCGGTACTTCTGGCTCTACCGCGTTATTTTCGGCATCCCTGCGACTAACCTGCAGACAAAGGGCGACTCCATCACCTTTTCCACGCCGAGCATCGAGGGCACGGTCATGCGCCGCAACAAGCAGGACACCAAGGGAACGCATCCGTGGAAGGCGGAGGTTTCCGAGGGTGCCGCGGGCGTTACATCCGAAACCATCACCGGCTGGTTCGGGCAGGTGTACGAGCCGACCTACACCGAAGCACCGGCCGGCGAATAAGGAGGGCTGACGCATGGAAAACGAACGAACCGCCGTAATCAAAATCGGTGGAAAAGACTATGAGCTGATTCTCACCACCCGCGCCACTAAGGAAATTGCCAGACGCTACGGCGGGCTGGAGAACCTCGGCGAAAAGCTGATGAAGTCCGAAAACTTTGAGATGGCGCTGGATGAGATCGTCTGGCTGATTACCCTGCTGGCAAATCAGTCCATCCTGATCCACAACCTGAAAAACAAGGATAACCCGCAGGAACTGCTCACCGAGGAGGACGTGGAACTGCTGACCTCGCCGCTGGATCTGGCGGCGTACAAAAACGCCATCACAGAAGCGATGTTCAAGGGAACAGCGCGGAATGTGGAAAGCGAGGAGGAAACCTCCTCAAAAAACGCGGAAGTCGGGTAAACACGGAAGAACTGTTTACCCGGCTTTTGTATTACGGAACGGTGCAGATGGGCATGGGCGCGGAGGAATTCTGGCTGATGCCCATCGGCCTGTTTCTGGATTTATGGGCCTGTCACAAGCAGTTTCTCGGCATGGAAAAGCCGAAACAGACCTTTTCCATTGACGATATCATCCCGCCGGGGATTTGAAGGGAGGTGAGCGGCAAATGGCGGATAATTTTGGCCTAAAAATCGGTGTGGAGGGCGAAAAGGAGTTCAAAAAGGCGCTCTCGGACATCAATCAGTCTTTCAAGGTGCTCGGCTCTGAAATGACGCTGGTCACCAGCCAGTTTGACAAGCAGGACAAATCCGTGCAGGCGGTCGCCGCCCGGAACGAAGTCCTCAATAAGCAGATCGACGCGCAGAAGGCAAAAATCGAAACCCTGCGCGCCGCCTTGAAAAATGCCTCCGATTCCTTCGGCGAAAACGACCGCCGCACCCAGAACTGGCAGATTCAAATAAACAAGGCGCAGGCGGAACTGAACGGCATGGAGCGCGAGCTTTCGCAGTCCACAGAAGGCGCGGACAATTTGGGGGACGAACTGAAGGAAAGCGGCGACGAAGCGGAGAAGTCCGGTTCCAAGTTTGAAAAGCTGGGCGGCGTTTTAAAGGGCGTCGGCGTGGCGATGGGCGCGGTCGTGGTCGCCGCCGGTGCCGCCGCCATTAAACTTGGCAAAGAAGTCGTCGCCGCTTACGCCGATTACGAGCAGCTGGTGGGCGGCGTGGACACGCTGTTCAAAGATTCCAGCGCGGCCGTCCAGAGCTATGCCGCCAACGCTTTTAAGACCGCCGGAATGTCCGCCAACGAGTACATGGAAACGGTCACCAGCTTTTCGGCCAGCCTCATTCAGTCCCTCGGCGGCGACACCGCCAAGGCGGCAAAGGCGGCAAAGGCGGCGGACACGGCGATTACCGATATGGCGGACAACGCCAACAAAATGGGCACAAGCATTTCCTCCATTCAAGACGCCTATCAGGGCTTTGCCAAGCAGAACTACACCATGCTTGACAACCTGAAACTCGGCTACGGCGGCACAAAAACCGAGATGGAGCGCCTGCTTGCCGACGCCGAAAAGCTGTCCGGGCAGAAATACGACATCAGCAATTTAAACGATGTGTACGCGGCAATCCATGTCATTCAGACGGAAATGGGCATTACGGGCACGACGGCAAAGGAAGCGACCGAAACCATCAGCGGCTCCATCGCCGGGATGCAGTCGGCCATCGGAAACCTGACGGCGGGGCTGGGCGACGCGGACGCGGATATTCAGCTGCTGATCGGCAACGTAGTGGAAGCGTTTCAGAATGTGGTCAAAAACATCACGCCGGTGATTGAGAACATCGTCGCCGCCCTGCCCGCCGCTCTGGACGGGATTCTGCAGGCGATGGGAGAACTGCTCCCCACGCTGCTGTCCACGGTGGTCAGCCTGTTCACGCAGGTGCTTGACACGCTTCTGACGCTTCTGCCTCAGTTAATTCCGGCGGCCGTTGACGCGGTCATGACCATCGTTTCCGCCCTCATTGACAGTCTGCCGCTCCTCATCGACGCGGCGGTGCAGCTGGTGACGGCACTGGTGGAGGGCATCGGAAATGCGCTCCCACAGCTGATACCCGCAGCGGTAAACGCCGTCACCACCATTGTGCAGGGGCTGATTGATAATCTCCCCATGCTGCTGGAAGCAGCGCTGCAGCTCATCCTCGGTCTGGCACAGGGCCTGCTCGACGCCATCCCACAACTGGTGGCGGCACTCCCCGCCATCATCACCGCGCTGGTGAATTTTCTGGTCGGCTCGATACCGCAGATTGTGCAGGCAGGGATTCTTCTGCTGACTGCCCTTGTGCAGGCTCTGCCGCAGATTATTGAAGCGGTGACGGCGGCGATTCCTCAGATTGTGGACGGCCTTGTAAACGCGCTGGTTCTCTCCATCCCCCTCATTGTGGAAGCAGGCGTCAAGCTCCTTATCGCACTGATTCAGAACCTGCCGCTCATCATCACAACGGTGGTTTCCGCCATCCCGCAGATTGTCGCTGCGCTGTCGAGCGCCTTCTCCGGGAACACCGGAAAAATCATCACAGCGGGCGTGAAGCTGCTGGTGTCGCTGATTGCCAATCTGCCATCCATCATCGTGGAAGTCGTCAAAGCGGTGCCGCAGATCGTGGCGGGCCTTGTCCGGGCCTTCACTGGGTACATCGGGCAGATGGCGCAGGTGGGTGGCAACCTCATCAAGGGCTTGTGGCAGGGCATTTCAGATGCGGGTACGTGGCTGTGGAATAAAATCAGCGGCTTCTTCGGCGGCATCGTGGACCGCATCAAGGACTTCTTCGGTATTCATTCACCCTCGACCCTGTTCGCCGGTCTTGGCCGGAACATGGGCGAAGGCATCGGCGTAGGCTTCGAGGACGCGATGGCTTCTGTGTCGCGCGAAATGCAGAACGCCATCCCCACCAGCTTCTCCGTGAGTACCGTATCGTCCGGGCGGGCGGTTTCCGCCGGCACAAGCATTACCCAAAACATCTCGGTGGTCAGCCCCAAGGCGCTGTCCGAAAAGGAGCTTGCCAGGGAATTTAAGAACCTCTCGCGCAAGCTGGCGCTGGAGTTTTAAGAGGAGGAAAAAATAGCTGTCGGAGCACAGCTCCTCCTGCGGCAAGCCGCACCGCTATTTTCAAGAGTTTGTGCCTGACGCCACAAACTCCGAGCATCTGATGGAGGAAATGAAATAATGATGGAACTGACCTATACCAATGAATCGGGAGAGAAACTGACGCTGCGGCAGGCAAAGCCGTTTTTCCTGACGAAGCTCGACGGCGCGGGGATCGTCCGCCAGACCGTCAATACCTTCCAAGCGCCCCAGCAGGACGGCGCTTTTTTCATCTCCTCCGCGCTGGATATGCGCAACATCACGCTGGAAGGCACGATTGCGGCAGGAACGCCAAACAAAGCCTACGAGTACCGCAGACAGTTTTTGAAGATCTTCACGCCCAAGCAAACCGGCACGCTGACCTACCGGAACCGGCAGATTGCCTGCGTGGTGGAGGAAGCCGGGTTCACCGCCTCGGGAAGGGAGCGCGCGCCGGGCTTTTTCGTCAGCCTGCTGTGTCCCTCGCCCTTCTTTGAGGCACTTGCGGAAGTTCGCGCGGAGCTTGCCCGCTGGACGCCGCTCTTTCATTTCGTGCTGGAAATCCCCGACGGCGGCATCGAATTCGGCTCCCGCCAGCCAAGCCAGATTATCACGGTGGAAAATCCCGGGGACGTGTCCTGCGGGTGCCGGATCGTGTTCCGCGCGCTGGGCGAGGTGGAAAACCCCGAATTGATGGACGTTTCTACCGGCGAATATGTCCGTCTGAACACCGTCCTGACCGCTGGTGAGGAAATCCGCGTTTACACCCATTTTGCGGGCAAGCGGGTGGTGCGGGTGCAGAGCGGCGAGGAGGTCAGCGTGTTCAGCCTGCTGGATACCGGCTCGACTTTTCTTCAGCTGTCACCGGGAACAGCCACGCTCCGCTATGACGCGGCGGCGGGCAAGGAACTGCTGGAGGTCAGCCTGTACTACCGTCCGCAGTATTTAGGAGTGTAATTTTATGGAACTATATGTTTTTGACACAAGCCGCCGTCCTGCCGGTGTGGTGGAATCCTTTGAATATCTGCGCTGGACAAGGCGGTATTCCCAATGCGGGAGCTTTGAACTCAAGGCCATCGCAACGGCGGAAAACCTCGCCCTGCTGACGCTGGGGAACATCCTTTGGAAAAGCGGCGGCGAGGAAGCCGGCATCATTGAGTATGCGGAAATCTCGCAGGACGAAAAAGAGCTCATCACCGTCAGCGGGCGGTTCGCCGTTTCCTATCTCGCCCGGCGCATTGTGTGGGATACGGAAATTTTAAACGGCACCCTTGCCGACTGTGCGGGGCAGTTAATCAATAACCACCTCATCAGCCCGGGCAACACCGACCGGCGGATGGACTTCATCGCCTACGACGGCGGCGGGCTTGCGGACCCGGTCAGCACGCAGATTTCCTACAAAAATCTCATGGACGCGGTAACCGGCCTGTGCGAAGCGGCGGACGCCGGCATCAAGGCGGTGTTCAATCCAGAATCCCGCATGTTTACGATTCAGCTGTACAAGGGAGCAGAATCGCAGGCGGTGTTCTCGTGGGAGTATGAGAATCTCACATCCCAGACCTTTACGAAAAGCGCATCGGACTATGCCAACGTGGCACTGGTCGGCGGCGAGGGTGAAGGCGTGGAACGCGTGTTTGCCGTGTATGGGGAAAGCGAGGGGACTGAGCGCCGGGAGGTATTTGTGGATGCCAAAAGTCTGCGCTCCGAGGATTTCGGGGACGAATACACTGCCGCCCTGCTTTTTCAGGGGCAGAGCAAGTTAAGCGAGCTTGCGATGGCGCAGTCCTTCGATGCGTCCGTCAATCCCCACGGCAATCTGACCTACGGCACGGATTTCGACCTCGGGCAGACCGTAAAGGTGGTGTCAAAGAAATGGGGTGTGACGCTCGACACCCGCATTACGGAGATTGAGGAAAGCTACGACAGCGCAGGGCAAAGTCTGGACATTACCTTCGGCAAGGGTGTGCTCACGTTGGCTCAAAAATTAAAACAGGAAGGGTGATACGATGGAGAAAAGCGGATTTTTCAACAGCACAAGCGGCGACCGGATGTACGACGCATCCGATTTTGCGGGATATTTTGCAAAGCTGGTGTCAAGCGGCATCTTTTATGCCAATGCCGACAATCTGCGTGTGACGCCGGGCGGCGGGCTGTCGGTGAACGTGCTTGCCGGCAGCGCGTGGATCAACGGCTATGCTTATGAGAATACCGAAACGCTGAACCTGACGATTGCGGCGGCGGACGGCGTGAACCCCCGCATCGACCGAGTGGTCGTCCACTGGGACGCGGTGGAACGCCAGATTTCCGCGGCGGTGCTGACGGGAACGGCGGCGGTTTCTCCCACCGCTCCATCGCTGACTCGGAGTGACAACATCTACGAATTGGCGTTGGCGGATATCGCCGTCGCGGCAGGTGCGGTCAGCCTTGCCGCCGGGGACATTACCGACCGGCGGCTGGACACCGCCCTGTGCGGCACGGTCAATTCGCTGATTACGGCGGTCTATGAATAGGAGGTGGTTTGATTGGCGGATATCAACGGCGTAACCCTGAACGCAGGCAGCGGACCCACGGTTCACTACACCATCACTTATACGAAAAGCCGGCCGAACAACAGCCAAATGACCTACCATTTTACGATTGCGGCGGCGCTTGGCTCCTCCGGCTCCTACATCCACAGCGGCTACGCGCTTTTATGCACCATTACCGTCAACGGCTCGTCCGGGCAGGTGCGCATCAAGGCCCCTGACAACGACAACTGGGACGGCACCGCGCCTCGCTACCGCTATGTGACGGTGACCTGCTCTTCCACCACTGGCAACGCCGCGCAGGGCGTGCGCTTCCGGGTGGTGTCGGACGGCCGTATGTCGCTGAGCTCCGGGGTGATTGACAATTCCAGCTATACCGTAACCAGCTCCGCGCTTCTGACCACAGCCTGCGGCGCGCCGTCCGCCTGTTCCGTTTTCCCGACGGTGGCGGAGGGCAGTGCTGCGCTCTCGTGGAGCGGCGCATCTGCCGGAACGAACAACGCCATTACCGGCTTTGAAATCCAGTACAGCGATTCCTCCAACAACGCCGACTGGGGAAGCTGGACGGCGCTGAGCACGGTTTCTTCCTCTTCCGGGTCTGGAAGTTTATCCGTTGCTCCGCCCTCCACAAGGGGCAGTTACCGCCGGCTCCGGATACGGACGCAGGGCGCGGCTGGCTCAAGCTACTATTCTGGCTGGACGGTATCCTCCAATTCCGTGCGGAAAAACACGCCGCCCGAAAAAGCGTCCGTTTTAACGGCATCCCCCTCGGTTTACAGCGAAGGGCCGATTACGCTGACATGGAGCGGCGCGTCGGGCGGCACCAGTCCCATCAAAGGATACATGCTGGCAAGCAAGACCTCGACGAACGGTTCGACCTGGACTTCGTGGAACGTACTGGAAACCTTCAATTTATCGGCATCCTCCGGGACACGGACAGCGGCGGCCTCCATCACGCCTGGCGCCTACACGAAATACGGCCTGTGGACCATCGACACACTGGACGTCTATTCCGCCGAGCAGGTGTCCAACAGCATTCTCTGCGTGGCGGCCGCCTGCGACGAACCGACAATCTCGGCACCGAAGAACGGTGCATCCACTTACAACCCGAATCCCCGTGTGCTGCTGACCACCGGCGCGCAGCCGAACGAACAGGTAGCGCAGGTAAAAATCGGCACGGGAAGCTGGCAGGATGGCGTGAACAATCCGTCCCTGTTTTCTCCCAGCGGCGAAGTCGGCGGCAGTGAGGAAGTGATGTTCGAAGCTGAATCACAGGCGGCGGAAGCAAAGACGCTCACGGTACGCTGTGTCAATCCTGACTTTGAAGCGCCCAGCGCCGAGGTTTCCCGTTCCTTCACGGTACTGGCATCCCCGTTTGAAGAGATTTCGGCCAATGAAACCAAGGTGAAGGCTTCCCACATCACAGCGCTCCGCATCGCCGTCAACATCGTGCGAAACTATTACGGTCTTGCGCCGGTTTCATGGAGTGAGGAAATCACGGCGGGAAAAACGGAAGTGAAGAACTGGCCGCTTCATATTCTGGAAATCCGCTCAGCTGTGGAGCCGGTGATTACTCTCATCAATCAGTACAGCATGGCCTCCGGCTTTGCCGTTCCGGAGCCGGATTGGGAGGAGCTCGGTACGGGCAGACCGCGGGCAGCAGTGATGAATCAGCTTTCCGAACTGATTCTGTCGCTGTAACAGCCACACATTCAAGCGTTTCCGCTCTGCGCGGGAGCGCTTTTTTCATACAGCAAAATCGAAAACAGGAGGTATCGATATGAAGGAAATCTGGGTCTGGATTCAAGCCGCGCTGGCTGCTGTCGGAGGCTTTCTCGGCTGGTTCCTCGGCGGGTGGGACGGCTTTCTCTACGCGCTGCTGGCGTTTGTCGTTCTCGACTATCTGACGGGCGTGCTGTGCGCGATTGCCGACAAAAAGCTCTCCAGCGAAATCGGCTTCAAGGGCATCTCCCGCAAGGTGCTGATCTTCGCGCTGGTGGGTATGGGAAACATCATCGACAGCCAGGTGCTGGGTGACGGCGGCGCGGTGCGCACGGCGGTCATCTTTTTTTATCTGTCCAATGAGGGTGTGTCGATTCTGGAAAATGCGGGGCATCTGGGGCTTCCCATCCCCGAAAAACTGAAGGCGGTTCTGGAACAGCTCCACAACCGCAATGATGAGGAGGACAAATAACATGAATCTGCACAAACTGCTTCTGACCAACAACGCCTGCTACAAGGCGGGCAAAACCATCACGCCCCGGGGCATTATGGTGCATTCCACCGGGGCGAACAACCCCAATCTCAAGCGCTATGTGGGCCCGGACGACGGTCTGCTGGGCAAGAACCAATACAACAACCACTGGAATACGGTGACACCCGGAGGGCGGCAGGTCTGTGTCCACGCTTTTATCGGCAAGCTGGCGGACGGGACGATTGCAACCTACCAGACCCTGCCGTGGAATATGCGCGGCTGGCACTGCGGCAGCGGCTCCCAAGGCTCCGGCAACGATACGCACATCAGTTTCGAGATCTGCGAGGACAATCTCACGGATTCCGCATATTTCAACGCGGTCTACAAAGAAGCTGTGGAGCTTTGTGTATATCTTTGTAAGCAGTACGGCATCCGCCCGGAGCGCCCATATCTCATCTGCCACAGCGAGGGACATGAGCTGGGCATCGCCAGCAACCACGGCGATGTGATGCACTGGTTCCCCAAGCATGGCAAGTCCATGGATACCTTCCGCGCGGAGGTCAAAGCTGGGTTGACGGCAGCGGAAACGACCGCTGAATCCGACACGCCGAAGAAATACTACCGTATTCAACTTGGCGCGTTTTCTGTCAAGTCGAATGCCGATGCTATGCTCAAAAAGATCAAGGCAGCTGGTTTCTCTGACGCCTTTGTTAAGTACAGCGAATAAAGAATAGTCCGTTTCCCGCCACAAATTCATAAACCAAAGGTTAAGACGTTGATCTACAGTTACAGCCCGCCGAGGAATTTTTCTTCAGCGGGCTTCTTTTTTTTCGTCAAAGCGGCCTTTTCATGTCCAGCGAGTTTTGAGGAAGGCTCCTCAGAACGGAGGACAAGGTTATGACGACCGACCAGAAAAACCAGATTCATGAAATGCGGCAGCGCGGCTGTACCTACGCGAGCATTGCGGAGATGCTGTCAATTTCGGAAAACACGATAAAGACTTACTGCCGCCGGACCCGGCTCAGTGAAGAAACCGTATCCACCGCGCCGGTCTGTAGGCAGTGCGGCAAGCCCATCAAGGTAAAGGACAAGCACAGAGCACGGCAATTCTGTTCTGACAAGTGCCGCGCGGCGTGGTGGTATGCCAACCGTGGCAGTAAGTCCCGAACAAAATACCACCTGACATGTGCGAACTGCGGTCAGTCCTTTGTGAGCATAGGGAACAAGGCGCGAAAATATTGCTCCCACCAGTGCTATATCGCCGCACGGTTCGGAGGTGTCAGCCGTGAATGATCGTATTCTTGGCTACAAATCCGCTATGGCACAGGCGCGTCGGATGCTGTCGGAGGGTATTATCACCGAGGCTGAGTACGTCATAATTGATACAATGATGGCTGAGAAATATGGCTTATCTTCGTGTAGTTTATTCCGGGATAACGACTTGCTATATAGTAGTATCAGAGGTAATATGTCACACTACGAGGGGGTGAAAATATGCCTAAAACAATAAAAAAGGTATACTATCCACCGAAGCTGGAGCGAAAAAAGCGCGTCGCTGCCTATGCCCGCGTATCCAGCGGCAAAGACGCAATGCTGCACTCGCTCTCATCGCAGGTCACGTATTACAGTTCGCTGATACAGGAGCACGGCGATTGGGAATATGCCGGTGTATATGCTGACGAGGCGATTACCGGCACCAAGGAATGCCGTGACGAGTTTCAAAGGCTGCTTACCGACTGCCGCGCAGGGTGCATTGATCTGATACTTACCAAGTCCATTTCCCGCTTTGCTCGAAACACGATTACTCTACTGGAAACCGTGCGAGAGCTGAAAATGCTGGAAGTGGACGTTTTTTTCGAAGAACAGAACATACACACGATGGGTGCCGAGGGGGAACTGATGATGACCATTCTGGCATCCTATGCGCAAGAAGAAAGTCTATCAGCAAGCGAAAATCAAAAATGGCGTATCAAGCGTAACTTCGAAGCTGGAAAGCCGTGGGATTGCACGATACTCGGATACCGGGCAAAGGACGGCGTTTTTGAGATAGTGCCCGAAGAAGCCGAAACGGTACGGTTGGTATTCAAATGGTATCTCCAAGGGCTCGGCAGACAGGCAATCGCCAACAGGCTCAATGAGTTGGGCGTTCCCACGCGTTTTGAAAGAACATGGCACCAAGATACCATCAGCAAGATGCTGCGAAATGAAAAATACGCTGGAGACCTGCTTTTACAGAAGACCTTCCGCACCGACCATCTAACAAAGCAAACACGGATTAACCGCGGAGAGCTTCCCATGTACCACGTTCAGGATGCCCACGAGCCTATCATCGACCGTGTGACCTTTAATGCAGTACAGCAGGAGCTTATCAGACGGGCGGACAGCGTTAAGATTAAACCCGGCACGACCACAGCCTTCACTGGCAAGATACGTTGCGGTCTCTGCGGAAAAAACTACCGCCGCAAGACCACGCCCACCTGTATTACTTGGGTCTGTTCCACTTATAACACTAAAGGCAAAAAACACTGTGCTTCTAAGCAGATACCAGAGAACACGCTCAAAGCCGTTACCGCCGATGTGCTCGGCTGCAACTCCTTTAACGAGAACATATTTGCTGAGCGCATTGCCTTTATAACCGCACTGCCGAACAACAATCTGGAGTTTATATTTACGGATGGGCATACGGAAAAAGCTACATGGCAAGACCGCTCACGTTCCGAGAGTTGGGCAGCAGAAATGCGGCAGGCAGCAGCAGAGAAAATGAGGAAAAGGAGTAAAAAACCATGCCAAAATCAGTAACAACAATACCTGCCACCAAAAATCGCTTCACGGCTCTGCCGACGACTTTGGTGGCGAAGCGCAAGGTGGCTGGCTATGCCCGCGTGTCCACAGACAGCGAGGAACAGCAAACCAGCTACGAGGCACAGGTGGATTACTACACGCATTACATTCAATCCCGTGAGGATTGGGAGTTCGTCGGGGTCTATACGGATGAAGGTATCTCGGCGACAAACACCAAGCACCGTGATGGCTTCAAGCAGATGGTCAAGGACGCTCTCGCCGGTAAGATTGACCTTATCGTCACGAAATCGGTCAGCCGATTCGCCCGCAATACCGTGGACAGCCTCACTACCGTCCGGAAGCTGAAGGAGCATGGCACGGAAATCTATTTTGAAAAGGAGAACATTTTCACCTTCGACAGCAAGGGCGAGCTACTCATCACGATAATGAGTTCGTTAGCTCAGGAGGAAAGTCGGAGCATTTCGGAAAATGTAACTTGGGGGCAGCGAAAGCGCTTTGCAGACGGCAAGGTCAGTATGCCGTATAAACAGTTTCTCGGCTACGAAAAAGGAGAGAACGGTATACCTGTGATAAACGAAGAAGAAGCCGCAATTGTTCGGCTCATCTATAGGCTATTTCTTGAGGGCAAAACGCCCGCTGGCATCTGCCGATACTTAGAGCAACAGGGCATTCCGACACCGTCCGGCAAGCAGAAATGGAGCCAAACCACAGTAAATAGCATTCTCTCAAACGAAAAGTACAAAGGCGATGCACTCCTGCAGAAGAAATTCACGACTGACTTCCTCACCAAAAAGATGAAGGTCAACGAGGGCGAGGTTCCACAGTATTATGTGGAACACAGCCATGACGCTATTATTGAGCCATTTGAATGGGACATGGTGCAGACAGAGATTGCGCGGCGCAGGTCACTCGGTAGAGCGTACAGCGGCAACAGCGTGTTCTCATCGAAGCTGGTATGCGGTGATTGCGGAGGATTCTTCGGTCAAAAAGTGTGGCACTCCAACGACCCATACCGCAAGATGGTATGGCGGTGCAATAGCAAGTTCAAGGGCGAGATGAAATGCGCAACGCCGCATCTGGACACGGAAACCATCCAGCGGAAGTTCCTGATTGCCTACAATCGCCTGATGGGAGACCGAGAAAACGTTATTTCGGACTGTGCTTCCATGCGGCGGGTGCTTTCCGACACTACAGCGCTGGACGTAGAACTGGAAAGCCTAAACGAGGAAATTACGGTTGTGGCGGAGCTGGTCAAAGCCTGTGTCAGGGAAAACGCCTCTACGGTACAATCGCAGAAAGAATACGCTAAGAAGTACAACGGGCTCCTTAGCCGCTACGAGAAAGCGACAGCACGTTTTGCTGAGGTGACCGCCGAGAAAAATCGAAAGTATGACCAAGACCGAGAGCTCCGGTTGTTCATCGAGGCACTAAAGAAACAGCCACTCGTCCTCGATGAATGGGACGAAAGGCTGTGGATTGCACTGCTCAATAAGGCTACGGTTTTCCACGACGGCAGGATGGTATTCGAGTTCAAAAACGGAACAGAGATTGAGGTTGGGTTGTAAGGCTCAGCCTCTTTTTATCGGGATAACTAAGCGTAAGCGCGGGCATGAAACTATTTTTGAGCGGAAATGAAACCCCACGAAAAAAGTGAAACTATTTCGAGCAATCGAAAGCATCGGTGCGGGTGATGGCTTTGATTCGGTCGAAAACGCAGTTTTTCAAAGGTAGACTGTCTGCGTTTAGAACCCCACAAAACACAAAAAAGCCCGTAAGCACAGGCTTTTCGGGCATAAAATAAGAACGCTAATATTGATACGGTAAGTATCAATATTAGCGTTCTTATATGGTGCGGATAACAGGACTTGAACCTGCACGAGGGTTACTCACCAGAACCTAAATCTGGCGTGTCTGCCAATTCCACCATATCCGCGTGCGAAAGCTATTATACCGTAGTGACAGCTTTTTTGCAAGCCCTTTATCCGCCCAGAATCCCCTGCTCCAACATGGACTGGGCGGCTAGCATCGCACCGAGGCGGCCGCTGTGGTAGTTCAACCCGCCCTGCATCCACGCGGCGTAAGGCTCGCGCAGGGGCGCGTCCGCGGAAAGCTCAATGGAAGCGCCGAGCGTGAACGCGCCCGCGGCCATAATGACCTTGCAGTCGTAGCCGGGCATATCCCAAGGCTCCGGGGTCACAAAGGAATCCACAGGAGCGCCTTTCTGCACCCCTTTGCAGAAGGCGATCAGCGCCTCTTCCCTGCGCAGCAGCACGGCCTGGATGATATCGGCGCGCGGCTCGTCGTACTTCGGGGTGACATCGTATCCGAAAAGGCTGAACAGCGCCGCGGTAAACGAGGCGGTTTTCAGCGCTTCGCCGGTGACGTGCGGCGCGTGGAAAGCGCCCATGAACAGCTCCCGGTTGTTGCCGAGAGTCGCGCCGATTTCGCGGCCGGTTCCCGGCGTGGTCAGGCGGTAGGAACAGCTTTCCACCAAGTCTTTCCGCCCGGCGATATACCCTCCGGTAGGCGCGACGCCGCCGCCCGGATTTTTTATCAGCGAACCGGCCATCAGGTCCGCCCCGCGGCCGACCGGCTCTGTTGTCTGGACAAACTCGCCGTAGCAGTTATCCACCATCACGATGCAGTCCGGCGCCCCGGCTTTTACGATCTTCGCTATTTTTTCAATATCCTCCACAAAAAGGGAAGGTCTCAGGCTGTATCCGCGCGAACGCTGGATATAGACCATCCTGATTCCCGGATTGACCCGCCGTCCGATCTCTTCATAATCGGGCGTTCCGTCCGCTTTCAGTTCCAGCTGTTCGTACCGGATGCCGAACTCCTTCAAAGAGCCGTTTCCGTCGCCGGTAAGGCCGATGACGCCGCGCAGGGTATCGTAGGGAATCCCCGTTACGCTGAGCATAACGTCGCCCGGGCGAAGCACTCCGAACAGCGCCACCGTCAGCGCGTGGGTGCCGCTGACGAAATTATAGCGCACAAGCGCGTCCTGGGCGCCGAGCGCCGCGGCATAAACCGCGTCCAGCGCGTCGCGCCCGCGGTCGCCGTAGCCGTAGCCCGTGGACGCCGCAAAATGGCTTTCGCTGACTCTCGCCTGATTAAACGCCGCCATCATTTTCTGCTGGTTGTAATCGGTAGTCCCGTCGATTTTTTCCAAAACCGGCGCAATCATTTTCGACGCCTTTTCCGCGGCGTCCTTTATCTTTTTATCGATTGTAAAATAAGGGTAAAGCATGTTTGTTCCTCAACTATTCCTCATCATTGACAAAACGGACCACAGGCCTGCCGTCCCGTTCCAGAAGCGGAGTCAGCCCGCCGGAGTTTCCCCACGATGTCTGCAGGTAGTGGACGCCGGTTTCCGTGTCCACCAGGATTCTCTGCACATCCACCGTCCCCTGTGAATAAATGGCCTTGAATCTCTTTTCTTTCATCGGTACTTTCTCCTCAAATCTTCATTTCTGAAAATTCCCCGCATTCTGAAAAGCCGTAGGAGCGGTAGAAATCCTCGTTTTCATCCTGAGCGCGCAGAATGAAAATTCTTCTGTCCGGCAGTTGGGAAATCAGCGCCGAAAGCGTTTCATGCCCCAGGCCTCTTCTTCGATGTTCAGGGTCTACGCAGACCGCCGACAGCACGGCCGTCTGTTCCATCCGGGTGGAACAGATCGCGCAGGAAACCAGCCTGTCCCCCTGACGGATTCCCGCCGTCACGGCGGTATCGTGACGGATGCGGTGGGACATATCCATATAGAACGGCTCAAACTCCGGCGGCGTAAAGCTTTCCGAAGCGCAGGCCGAAAGAAGCGCGTGAATGTCGCGCAGACTGGGGTTCGTTTCAAACAGGAACCGCGGCTGTACGGGCGAAGCATTGTCGTACATCATGATCTGCCCGCGCTTTGTAACCGGGAACCCGATTTTCCCCGCCGCGGCGGAGGCGCAGAGCAAACGTTCCGCGCCCGTCATACGGATAAAATCGGCCAGCTCCTCAAAATCCGCTTCTCCGGCGTCCAGAATCACCGTATCGTCCAGCTTGCACAGCAGCGTACCGGTTTCCTCCTGCACCCAGAACTGGGCGAACGGCTCGTTCAGGCCGTAAGCCTGTGCGGTGGAAAGAATCTGACACCCGAGCGCCGTAGAGCCGAACGGGGAAAGAGCCTCTTCATATTCTACTTTTTTAATCATCTTGTTCCTCGCCCGCAATCCTGTCCGCAAGCTCACAAACAAGCTTCTGCGCGGAGATGAAATCCTCCTGTGATATCAGGCTCACCGCGGAGTGCAGGTACCTGCATGGGAGGGAAACCGCAACGGTTCTTACCCCGCCGCGGGAAACGTGGATGGCTCCGGCGTCGTTTCCGCCCGCGACAGCCCGTTTCGGCTGACAGCTCGCTCCGGCCTTTTTCGCCGCCTGAAACGCCATCTGATAGTATTCCTTATCGTAAATCGTACGCTTGTCCATGAAGGAAATCACCGCGCCGCCGCCGACGCAGCAGACCCGGTTTTCTTTATCCACCCCGGCCACATCCGCCGCCGTGGTGCTTTCCAGAACGATCGCCGCCTGCGGCTCCACCGCAAAGGCCGCCGTCCGGGAACCCGTCAGACCGGTTTCCTCCTGTACGGCAAACACAAAATACAGATCGTATTTCAGCTCGCTCTGAATCATATGGATCATCATGGCGCACCCGGCCCGGTCGTCGAGCGCGCGGCTCTTGATCATGCCGTGGGACGTGTCGAAAACGGAGTCGAAGGTAACCGGGTCCCCGGGGGTGACATACCGCTCCGCTTCTTCCCGGTCCTTTGCGCCGATATCGATATACAATTCCTTCACCGGCACGGATTTTTCCTTTTCTTCCCCTTCCAGAAGATGAATCGGCTTCGCGCCGATCACCCCGCCGACCTCCGCGCCGACCGTGACCGGCCTGCCGCAGAGGACGCGGCGGTCTATGCCGCCGACGGTGTCAAACTTCAAAAGGCCGTCGTCCATAATATCGGTCACGATCATGCCGACCTCGTCCATATGGGCGTTCAGCATCAGCTTGGTTTTGGGGCGTTTCGCGCCCTTTTTAAAGACAATGAGGCTGCCGAGCGGAGTGGTTTCAATGCTCGTGGCGTACGGCTGGATTTCCTCCAGAATGATCCTCCGTACTTCGTCCTCCTGTCCGGAAATGCCGCGCGCCGTGCACAGGCGTTCCAAAAGCTTCCAGTCCATCACTCCACCCCCTTGATGTATTCCGCGATCAGCCGGGCGGTATCTTCCAGATCCGTAAGGTCGACGACCTCGACCGGCGTGTGCATGTACCGGAGCGGGATGGAGATCAGCTCCGCCTTCACGCCCCGGCGTGTTGCCGCGATCTCGTCGGAATTGGTTCCCGTCGAGCCGCCCATTACGTCGAGCTTATAGGGAATCCCGTTCCTCTTCGCCGTTTCGATCATCCCGTCGACCATTTCACGGTCTAGCAGGGGCGCGATGCCGATCATCGGGCCGCCGCCCAGCTTCCCGCATTTTTCCTGCGGGACATGCGGCTGTTCGGCAAAGCTGACGTCTACGATCACCGCATGGGTCGGGTTGACGGAATAGGCGCCCGTCAAAGCGCCCTGACCACCGACCTCCTCCCTGCTGCTGAAAAGAATGGTGACTTCACAGCCAAGGTCGCAGCCGGAAAGCAGCTGCGCGCAGCGGATCAGCGCGGCGACGCCCGCGCGGTCGTCCAGCCCGGGGGCGGTTACCCGCGTGCCCAGAAGGCTTTTCGGCGCGGCGTGGAACAGAATCCGGTCGCCCGGGCGAATCAGCTTTTCCGCCTCTTCCCGGGAAAGCCCCGCGTCCACCGCCATTTTCTCCACCGGAAGCACCTTGTCCTCGCTGCCGTCCGAAAGATGGGGCGGCGTGCAGCAGACAATGCCGGTCAGCACTTCTTTGCCGTAAATGGTGACCGGGCTGCCCGGCATTACGCGGCGGTCCACCCCGCCGCTGCGGTCAACCCGGATAAATCCGTGTTTATCAATATTGGTCACGATCAGTCCGATCTGATCGATATGCGCGTCGAGCAGAATATGCTTTTCCGCGCCTGGCTTCCCCATTTTCGCAATCACGTTGCCCATTTTGTCAATGCGGGCCTGTGTATATGGGGAAAGCTCTTCCACCGCTGTTTTCGCCGCGGCATTTTCGTCCCCCGGTGTGCCGGGAGCCGCGCAGAGACGAAAAACAAGCCTCTTCAGTTCATCCATGGTATTCACTCCGTTATCTGCTATATTCCTGACTGGTCAGTTTTTTACTGTGTTGATCTATGTAAAGGGAAAACGGCCGGATTACAGCCGTTCCACCAGTTTTTTGAATTCCTCTCCGCGCGTTTCGTAGTTCGGGAACATGTCGAAGCTGGCGCAGGCCGGCGAAAGGGATACGATGTCGCCCGGCACCGCTTCGGCCCGGCAGGCCTCAACCGCTTCTTCCAGCGACTGCACCCGGATGATCTTCGGGCCGCCCTCCCGGTAGTTCGGCGACGCCTTGACGCTCTGCTCGATTTTGTCCGCGGTCGCGCCCATCAGCACCAGCGTCTTTACGCTGTCCACAACGGCGGGGCCGAAGGAGTCAAACGGAATTTTTTTGTCATAGCCGCCCGCGATCAGAAGGATTTTGCGGTCGAAAAGCTTCAGGGTCCCGTTCGCCGTGCGGCTCGGGGTGGTTCCGATGGAATCGTTGTAGTATTTCACGCCGTCCAGCTCCCGCACAAATTCGTTGCGGTGCTCCACTCCGGAAAAGGTGCGCGCGGTCTGAACCATTGCGTCCGCACCGACGGTCCCCCACAGGGCGCAGACCGCGGCAAGGTAATTTTCGATATTGTGGCCGCCGGGGATTCTGATCTCCGAGGCGCTCATCACGGGAATGTCCTTCCCATCCAGCGACAGAATGATTTCATTTTGATCGTTAAGCCACGCGCCGCGCGCGCATCTGCCCCGGCGGCTGAACATCAGTCTGTCGCCGCGGACGTCCTTTGCGAAGCCGGCCGTAATTTCATAGTCGGCGTTGAGCACCGCGCGCCCGAAGGCGTTCTGGTGCAGGAGGATATTCTTTTTCGCGTCGATATATTCCTGCATGTCCTTATGCATGTCCAGATGGTTCGGGGTGACGTTGGTCACCACGGCGACGTCCGGGCTGCGGCGCATGGAAATCAGCTGGAAGCTGGAAAGCTCCACCACCGCCACGTCGTCGGGATGAATGCTTTCTATTTCAGGCAGCAGGGGATTGCCGATGTTTCCGCCCAGATGGACGGTCTTTCCGGCCGCTTTGAGCATTTCGGAAAGGATGGTGGTCGTGGTGGTTTTTCCGTCGCTGCCGGTCACCGCGAAAATTTTACAGGGGCACAGGTCAAAGAAAACTTCCATCTCAGAGGTGACCGCCGAGCCGCGCTCACGGGCCGCGTTCAGCTCGGGCAGATAATATTTCATGCCGGGCGTACGGAAAATGATGTCTTCGTCAAGATTTTCCAGATAGCCCTCCCCCAGCCTCAGCGTGACGCCCAGCGCTTTCAGCTCGCCGGCTGTTTCGCCCAGCTTTTCCTCCGTCCGCCGGTCGCGGGCCGTTACGGCCGCGCCGCGCTGCGCAAAGATTTTGATCAGCGGCAGATTGCTTCCGCCGATGCCGCAGAAGGCCACTCTCTTTCCCTGTATCGAACTGTAAAATTTCTGAATATCCATAAATGCCTCCGGCTTGTTTTTCAGTCACAGCAATTTTCTTTTCCGGTTTTTTTCCCGTAATATCGGTACTGCAATACTACCTATTATACTTTCGCCCACAAAAAATAGCAAGTAATGGCAAAGAAAAACGGCCTGCCGCCGCACACGGCAAGGGAAATCATCCCCCCGCGGCGCGGAGGAAAGCACGGAAAAGGTCCCCGCTCTCCGGCCCGGATAAATACTCCGGATGCCACTGCACCCCCAGAAAAAACCGCTTCTCCGGCATCCAAACGCACTCCGCCAGTCCGTCCGCCGAGCGGGCGGCGCACCGGAGCGGAGGCGCAAGGTCCTTGACCGCCTGATGGTGCATGCTGTTGACCATCATTTCCGTTTTATGAAGGATGGCGCAGAGCGGGCTTTCCTTTTCAATGACAATGCCGTGCACCCCCACATCGTAGGGAGGCTTCTGATTGTGGGCGACCGGCAGACCCTGCACCTGCGCCGGGATATCCTGATACAGGCTGCCGCCGAGCGCCACGTTCATCAGCTGGATGCCCCTGCAGATGCCCAGCACGGGCTTGTCGAGCTTTACGGCCCGATTCAGCAGAAGGATTTCAAACCGGTCGCGCCGCAGATCGATCGCCCCGCAAAAACGCAGCGTTTCTTCGCCGAACAGCGAAGGGTGTGCGTCCGGCCCGCCGGTAAACAGAAATCCGTCGCACAGTCCGGCCAGCGCGGCAATGTCCTCTTCCCCGCCCGTCAGCGGCAGGACCAGCGGCACGCCGCCCGCTTCCTCAACGGCGCGCAGATAGTTCGGGCGCATCCAGAGCCGCTCCTGCTCCGTATCGTAAAGCGGCGTTAAGCCGATGACCGGTTTTGCCATAAAAATTCCTCCCGCTTTTGATTTTTTTATGATACCACAGGCGCAAAGCGCCGTTGTGGTATCTTTATAAATTGGCGAAGCGGATATAATAATCGCTTGCGATTATTATATCATGTTGATTCCGCCTCAAACCGAAAAATCTGTATATTTTTGCCTCACGTGTAAAAAATACCGTCATGGGGTGAAAAATGATGAATAAAAAAAGAATTATCTCGCTGATCGCCGTGATCGCGCTGATCGTAACGCTCGGAGCGACGACTGCAATGGGTTATGTTTCCGCAAACAAATATAAAATGAATCTGGAATACAACTACAAGCGTGCCGTAGGCGACCTGAGCGGCTGCGTCTCCAACATTGAGACCGCGCTGAACAAGGCCTCCTACGCAAATACGTCAACCCAGCAAAACGGGCTGGCCGCCAAGCTGATGAGAGAATCCAGCATGGCGAAATCCGCGCTGGCGGTGCTGCCGGTCACCGACCATTCGCTGGACAACGTGACCAAATTTATTACTCAGGTCGGCGATTTCGCCATGACGCTGTCCACCAAAATTTCTTCCGGACAGAAGATCGGCGAAGAGGACTATAAGACCATGAGCCAGCTGGAAAAATACGCCAAAACGCTGCAGTCCGGTCTGCAGAACGTAAAGACCGATATCCAGTCCGACCAGCTTTCCAGCGAGTTCAAGAAAACCTCGGAGGACTTTACCGATTTTCCCTCTCTGATTTACGACGGCCCGTTCTCCGACCATATCAGCCAGATGAAGCCGATGCTGACCGAGGGGCGCGAACAGATCGCCCAGGGCAACGCCCAGAATATCGCGGCGGAATTTCTGGGGGTCACGCAGGATAAGCTTGCGCATACGCAGGACACGGCGGGGAATCTGCCCACCTATAATTTCACCGCAAACAACGGCGGTATCCGCATCTGTGTGACAAAGGCGGGCGGGTTTGTCTCCAGCATGGAGAATTCGCGCGACGTGACCGCCGAAAACCTCAGCTACGAGGACGCGTCCAAAAAAGCCGCCGCCTTTTTGAAGGGCCGGGGCATTTCGAATATGAAGCAGAGCTACTACGTCATCAACGACGGCGTCTGCACGATCAACTACGCCTATTATAAAGACGATATTATCTACTACCCCGATTTGATCAAAATTTCCGTCGCGCTGGACGACGGGGAAATCGTACTGTTCAATTCCACGGGCTATATCATGAACCACCACGACCGTACGGTAGCCGCGAAAATCACCGCCGACCAGGCACAGGCTTCCGTCAGTAAAAAGCTGACGGTCAAAAAAAGAGGGCTGGCTTTGATTCCAACCCCCGGTCTGAGCGAAGTGCTCACCTATGAATTTGTATGCAGCGGACAGAATAACGAACAGGTTCTGGTCTATATCAACGCAACCACCGGACTGGAGGAACAGATTCTGATCATGCAGATTTCCGACAGCGGGATGCTGACCAAATAGCTCTTATTTTCCGCCCATCAGGCTGACCAGCACGGCTTTCTGCGCGTGCAGACGGTTTTCAGCCTCGTCAAAAATTTCCTTCGCATGCTTTTCAAACATTTCCGCAGTGATTTCTTCGCCGCGGTGCGCGGGCAGACAGTGCTGGACAATGGCGTCGCTCTTGGCGGCGGACATGATGTCCTCATTGATCTGGAAGCCCTTGAACGCATCGCGGCGTTTTTGCGCTTCCTCCTCCTGTCCCATGGAGGCCCACACGTCGGTAATCACCACGTCGGCGCCCTTCGCAGCTTCCTTCGGGTCGGTGGTCATGCTGAACGCGGGATGCGTGACCGCAAAATCGAGGACCGCGGCGGCCGGCCGGTATTCCTTCGGACAGGCGACGGCAACCTCCATCTTCATCTTCAGTCCGCCCACGATCAGCGAATTCATCATATTGTTCCCGTCGCCGATGTAGCACAGCTTCAGCCCGTCAAGGCTGCCCTTGTACTCGCGGATGGTCATCAGGTCGGCCAGCACCTGGCACGGGTGGGAAAAGTCGGTCAGGCCGTTGATGATCGGGATCGTGCCGTTTTGCGCCAGTGCTTCGACCTCCGACTGCTTGAAGGTGCGGATCATGATGCCGTCCAGATAGCGGGAAAGCACGCGGGCGGTGTCCTGTACCGGCTCGCCTCGGCCGATCTGCAGATCCTTCGCGGAAAGGAAAATCGGCAGCCCGCCCAGCTGGTACATACCGACTTCAAAGGAAACACGGGTCCTGGTGGAAGCCTTCTCAAAGATCATTCCCAGCGTTTTCCCCGCCAGATGCCGGTGTTCAATGCCGTGCTTCTGCTCGTATTTGAGCTGGTCGGCAAGGTTCAGAACAGAGGTGATGTCCTCGCTGGTCAGGTCAAGCATTTTCAGCAGATGTTTCATAGTTGCCCTCCTAATCAAATGTTACAGCATTTCCAGTTAATTCTGCAACCAGGGTTGTGTTTCTCCCCCGCCTTCGGCGGGGGAGAAACGTGTTTTATCTCGCAAACTGAAATGGAATTGCCGTAGTTTACCGTTTTTCTATCTTCCTTTATTCCAGGGTCCGGATCACTTTTTGCAGGACCGCGAGACCCTTGTCAATATCTTCATAGGTAATCGTCAGCGGCGGCAGGAAGCGGAGCAGCTCTTTTGCTGTCAGGACCAAAAGGCCGCTTTCCGCGCATTTCTGCGCGGCCTCTTTGGCGCTCCCCTTTTTCAGCTTCGCGCCGAGCATCAAGCCCAGCCCGCGGACGAACTCGATTTCCTCCATGGCGGAAAGCTGTTCCGTAAGGTACGCGCCCTTTTCACGTACCTCCTGTAAAAAGTCTCCGTTCCCGACCACGTCCAGCACCGCGAGCGCTCCCGCGCAGACGACCGGGTTCCCGCCGAAGGTGGAACCGTGCGAACCGGCGTCCATCACCCCGCCGAGGCGTTCGGTGCAGAGGCACGCGCCGATCGGCAGCCCGCCGCCGAGTCCCTTCGCGCTGGTCAGGATATCCGGCATAATCCCGTAATTCTGGAAGCAGTAGAGCTTCCCCGTACGGCCCACGCCCGTCTGCACCTCGTCGACGATGAGCAGGATATCCCTCTCCCCGCAGAACGCGGCCAGTTCCTTTACAAAGCCGGCTTCCAGCGGCAGAACGCCGCCCTCTCCCTGCACCAGCTCGATCATCACAGCGCACGTGTCCCCCGACACGTTTTCCTTTACGCTGTCCATACTGGGAAACGCGTAGGAAAAGCCCTGTGTCAGCGGAGTGAATTTTTCGTGGAACGCGTCCTGCCCGGTCGCCGCCAGCGTGGTGAGCGTGCGGCCGTGAAACGAATTTTGCAGGGTGACGATCCGGTACCGGTTCTTGCCGTATTTATCGGCGGCGTACTTCCGTGCCGTTTTGACCGCGCATTCGTTTGCCTCCGCGCCGGAATTCCCGAAAAAGACCTTTGAAAACCCGGTCAGGGTGCAAAGCTTTTCCGCCAGCTTTGTCTGCATGGGCTGATAGTATAAATTGGAGGTATGCTGCAATGTCGCCGCCTGCTTCGCGACGGCCCGCGTCCACCGTTCGTCACAGTAGCCCAGCGAATTGACGCCGATTCCGCTTGTAAAATCGATATACTCTTTTCCGTTGCAGTCCACCGCGGTCGCGCCGTGTCCGGAAACAAGCGCCACGGGGAACCGCCCGTAGGTCTGCATAAGATACCTGTGGTCCTGCTCCTGAATTTCTTCCAAGGTCATTTCTGTCACCCCTATTATTACATTTCCGTCTAAACGGCATTCTCCTGCCGTTCGATCAATCAGCAGAACATCGTGCCGATGCCCTCGTCTGAAAAAAGTTCAATCAGAATGGAGTGCGGGATACGCCCGTCGATGATGTGCGCCCGGCTTACGCCCCGCCGCACGGCTTCGACGCAGCAGTCGATTTTCGGGATCATGCCCCCGCTGATGATGCCCTGATTCTGCAGCTTCGGCACGTCGCTGACGTTGACGACCGGAATCAGGGTGCTTTCGTCTTCCTTATCGCTGAGAAGCCCTTTGATGTCCGTCATCAGGATCAGCTTGATCGCACCCATTTCCGCCGCGATGCGCGCCGCGGCGATATCCGCGTTGATATTGTATACTTCCCCGTTTTCACCGCCGGCGACGGTCGCCACGATCGGCACATAGCCGTTTGCCGTGGTCTGGGAAACAATTTCGGTATTCACTTCGGTAATTTCGCCCACGAAGCCGAGGTCCTCCTCCGCCGCGAGCTTTTTCGCCTTCATCATGCCGCCGTCCAGCCCGCAGAGACCGATGGCCCGGCCGTTGTGCCGTTCCAGAAGCTGGACGAGGTCCTTATTGACCTTGCCCGCCAGCACCATCTGCACAACGTCCACGGTTTCCGCGTCGGTCACGCGCAGCCCGCCGACAAAACGGCTTTCCTTGCCGATCTTTTTGAGCATCGCGCTGATTTCCGGCCCGCCGCCGTGCACCAGCACCACGTTGATGCCGACGAGCTGCATCAGAACGATATCGCTCATGACCGCGTCCTTCAGGTCTTCGTTCACCATGGCGTTCCCGCCGTATTTTACAACGACCGTCCTGCCCGCGTATTTCTGTATATACGGCAGGGCCTGAACCAGAACCCGCGCCCGGTCCGCATTGCTGATGTTCATACTGTTCCTTCCTCCGTCCGCGTTCCTCAGCTCCGGTAATCCCCGTTGATTTTTACATAGTCGTAGGTGAGGTCGCAGCCGAACGCACAGGCATGGAACTCTCCGCCGTTCAGCGCCACATCCACATTGATTTCATCCTGCGTCAGGATTTTCTTCGCCTCATCCTCGTCAAAATCGATTCCCGCGCCGTTTTTACAAACCTCTATGCGGCCCGCCTTCGATTCAAACGCAACGTCCACCAAGCTTACGTCCACATCCGCGTCCGCGTAACCGATCGCGCACAAAACGCGTCCCCAGTTCGCGTCCGCGCCGAACATCGCCGCCTTGAACAGGCTGGAACAGATCACGCTTTTGGCAACCAGCCGCGCGTCCTTTTCGCTTCTTGCTCCCGTTACCCGGCAAACCAAAAGCTTGGTCGCGCCCTCGCCGTCCTTTGCGACTTTTCTCGCAAGCGCGGTGCAAAGGGCGGTCAGCCCCTGTACAAAAAGGCGGTAATCTTCGGAGTCCCCCGTGATTTCCCCGTTCCCGGCGAGACCGGAGGCAAGGATGGCGGTCATGTCGTTGGTGGAGGTATCGCCGTCGACGCTGACCATATTGAAGCTGACGTGCACCGCTTCCATCAAAGCGGCGTTCAGCGCGCAGGCCGAAATCGCGGCGTCCGTGGTCAGAAAGCAGAGCATGGTCGCCATATTCGGATGAATCATGCCGGAGCCCTTCGCAATACCGCCGATACGGACGGGCTTTCCGCCGATATTCAGCTCGACCGCCAGATTTTTCATTTCGGTGTCCGTCGTCATAATCGCCCGGGCGGCGTCCCCGGAGCCAGTGGGTGAAAGCGCCTTTGCCAGCGCGGGAGCGGCCTGTTCGATCGGCTCGATCGGCAGTACCTGGCCGATGACCCCGGTGGAGGCGACGACCACGTCCTGCGGCGCGATTCCCAGTTCCTGCGCAGCGATTTCGCACATCCTCCACGCCTTTTCCTCGCCGTCGGCGTTGCAGGTATTGGCGTTGCCCGAATTGCAGATCACCGCCTGCGCTCTGCCGTCGGCGATATTTTTCCTCGTCACCGCAACCGGCGCGCCCTTGACTAAATTCTGCGTATAGACGGCCGCGGCGGAACACGGAACCTTTGCATAAATCATCGCAAGATCCGGCTTTGATTTATTTTTGCGGATTCCACTGTAAATCCCCGCTGCGGTAAACCCCTGTGCGGCGGTAACGCCGCCCTCGATCCATTCCATTTTCACTATCCCCTTAAAATGCCGGGGGCAATCCTTTCAGCCCGGCTGTTTCCTCTATTCCAAACGCAAGATTCATATTCTGGACCGCCTGCCCCGCCGCGCCCTTGACCATATTGTCGATCGCCGAGATAGCGATCAGCGTGCCGGTACGGAAATCGGCGTGGAGCGAAATATCGCAGAAATTGGAATATCGCACATTTTTGATGTCCGCCTCTACGCCCTGCGGCAGCAGCCGGATAAAATATTCCGAATCGTACGCGTCATGATAAGCTTTTTTTATCTGTTCCATGGTTGCTCCCGCGGCCAGCTTCGCGTAGCAGGTGGCGAGAATCCCCCGGTTGACCGGGAGCAGATGCGGCACAAAGGTCAGCTTGACCGGCGCGTCCGCCACATGGGAAAGGCTCTGCTCCATCTCCGGCGTATGGCGGTGACAGGCGACCTTATAGGCGCTCATGCCCTCGTTCAGCTCCGGGTAATGGGTGTTCTGGCTCGGTTTTCTTCCCGCGCCGGTCACACCGCTTTTGCAGTCGGCAATGATGCCGTCCTTTTGTATCAGGCCGTTTTTCAAAGCCGGCGCAAGTGCGAGCGGCACCGCGGTGGTGTAGCAGCCGGGGTTCGCGATGATTTTTTTGCCCCTGATCTGTTCCCGGAAAAGCTCCGGCAGAGCGTAAACGGCGAGCGCGTGAAGGTCGGGATGCAGGAATGTCCCGCCGTACCACTCGCGGTAATCCTCTTCGTTTTCCAGCCGGAAATCCGCACCGAGGTCGATAAAGACCTTTCCTTTCGCGAAGCATTCCGCGGCCAGCTCCTGCGAAAGGCCGTGGGGCAGCGCGGCAAAAACCGCGTCGCTTTTTTCAACGACCTCGCTCTGGGTGCCGCAGGCCATGTCGCATACGCCGCGGTAAGCCGGGTAGACGTCCGAAAGGGCCTGCCCTTCGAAGCTGACTGAGCTGACCGCGGAAAGCTCCGCCTGCGGGTGCCCGCTCAGCAGCCGGCAGAGCTCCGCGCCCGCGTAGCCCGTCGCGCCGACCACGCCCGCCCGGATCATGGCTGCACCCCCAGCTTTTTCAGTACCCTTTCCGCCTGTGCGCGCACATTTTCCGGAGCCGGTCCGCCCAGCACCTTCCTGCCGTTCACGCAGTTTTCCAGCGAAATCGCGTCAAAGATCCCGCCGTCGAACAGCCCGCTGAATTCTTTGTACTTTTCAAGCGGCACGGTTTCGAGCGTCAGCCCGTTTTCAATGCAGTACGCCACCAGCTCGCCGGTCACTTTATATGCGTCGCGGAAGGGCATTCCCTTTCCGACCAGATAATCGGCACAGTCGGTCGCGTTGATAAAGCCCTTCGCCGCCGCTTTCCGCATGTTCTGAGGCAGCACCCGCATAGTGTCCACCATCGGGATAAAGGCGGTCAGGCACATATGCAGGGTGTCCACCGCGTCGAAAATCGCTTCCTTATCCTCCTGCATATCCTTGTTGTACGCAAGGGGAAGGCCCTTCATCATGGTCAGCAGCGTGGTCAGGTCGCCGATGGCGCGCCCGCTCTTGCCGCGGACCAGCTCCGCAATATCGGGGTTCTTTTTCTGCGGCATAATGCTGGAGCCGGTGGAAAACGCGTCGTCCAGCTCCACAAATTTGAATTCCCACGAGCACCAGAGGATGATTTCCTCCGAAAACCGGGAAAGGTGCACCATGGCGATGGCGATGTCCGCGGCAAGCTCCATGCAGAAATCCCGGTCGGAAACGCCGTCAAGGCTGTTGTTCGTCGCCCCGGAAAAGCCCAAAAGGGAGGCGGTCATTTCGCGGTCCAGCGGATAGGTGGTCCCCGCCAAAGCGCCGGAACCGAGCGGGCATTCGTCCATGCGCTTTCCGGTATCCTCCAGACGGGACAGGTCGCGCTGGAACATTTCCGCGTAGGCCAGAAGATGGTGCCCGAAGGTAATGGGCTGCGCGCGCTGCATGTGGGTGTAACCCGGCATGACCACGCCGCTGTTTTCCAGCGCCTTTTTACACAGCACGCCGATCAGCTCTTTGATCTGCCCATGGAGCAGGGCGTACTGTTTTTCCAGATACAGCTTCACATCCACCGCAACCTGATCGTTCCGGCTGCGCGCGGTGTGCAGCCGCTTTCCCGCGGCTCCCAGCCGCGCGGTCAGCTCGCCCTCCACAAAGGTGTGGATATCCTCGGCTTCCCCGTCGATGGAAAGCGTTCCGTTTTCGATCTCCGCGAGGATTTTTTTCAGTTCCGCACAGATTTTTTCGCTCTCCGCCGCATCGATTACCCCGCAGGCTCCGAGCATGGTCGCGTGGGCAATGCTGCCCTCTATATCTTCCCTTGCCATCCGGCTGTCAAAGGAAATGGATGAATTAAAATCATTGGTTTTCTGATCGAGTTCCTTATGGAATCTTCCCGCCCACAGCTTCAAGTCACACACACTCCGTTTATTGAAAATGTGGGGCAGACCGTACGCCTGCCCCAAAATGGATTATCCCTTATTTTTTCTGCTTTTTCAGCGCCTGTACCTGAATCGGCAGCCCGAACAGGTTGATAAACCCGTTGGCGTCCGCCTGATTGTAGACCTCGTCCTCGCTGAAGGTCGCAATATCCTCGTCATAGAGAGAATACGGGGAAGTGGCCCCCGCGTCGATGATATTTCCCTTGTACAGCTTCAGCTTCACTTCGCCGGTCACGGTTTGCTGGGTGCTTTCCACAAAGGCGGAAAGCGCCTCGCGCAGAGGAGTAAACCACTGGCCGAAATAAACCAGCTCCGCAAATTTATTGCCCACGCCCTGCTTGTAGTGGTAGGTGTCCCTGTCAAGGCAGAGCTCTTCCAGCTTGTTGTGCGCGTGGTACAGAATGGTGCCGCCCGGGGTCTCGTACACGCCGCGGGACTTCATGCCCACCAGCCTGTTTTCCACGATATCCGCGATGCCGATGCCGTTTTCCCCGCCGATCTGATTCAGCTGCGCAATCATGTCGACCGCGCAGAGCTTACTGCCGTTGAGGGACACCGGAATGCCCTTCTCAAACGTAAGGGTGATGTAAGTCGGCTTATCGGGCGCCTGCTCCGGCGAAACGCCCAGCTCCAGAAAGCCCGGCTTCTGATAGGCCGGCTCGTTCGCGGGGTCTTCCAGATCGAGGCCCTCGTGGGAAAGATGCCACAGGTTTTTATCCTTGGAGTAGTTCGTCTCCCTCGTAATGTTCAGCGGAATATTGTGCGCCTCGGCGTAGTCGATCTCTTCGTCGCGGGATTTGATGGACCACTCCCTCCAAGGGGCGATGATCTTCATCTTCGGCGCAAACGCCTTGATGGCAAGCTCAAACCGCACCTGGTCGTTGCCCTTGCCGGTGCAGCCGTGGCAGATGGCGTCCGCGCCCTCGGCCTGAGCGATTTCCACCAGCCTTTTTGCGATCAGCGGCCTTGCAAAGGAGGTCCCGAGCAGATATTTGTTCTCGTACACTGCCCCGGCCTTGAGCGTCGGCCAGATATAATCTTCGGCGAACGCCTTTTTCAGGTCGGCGATATAGAGCTTTGACGCGCCCGTCTTTTTCGCCTTTTCCTCAAGGCCGTTCAGCTCCGCGCCCTGCCCGACGTCCGCGGCGACCGCGACGACCTCGCAGTTGTTATAATTTTCCTTCAGCCAGGGGATAATAATAGAAGTATCAAGTCCGCCGGAATAGGCGAGAACTACTTTTTTAATCTTGTTTTCCATTGCATAGGCCTCCCGTTTTGTTTTGTTGTGTTTTATTATACACTATTTATACGGAAATTCAAGCATTTTGTGCATAAATATTCATTTTATCTTTAATAGATAAAAACAGCCAAATAAGATTATTTTTGATTGTGGGATATATCCAAACGTGATAAAATAAAATAGAAACAAGGACCAATTTAACGGAGGTGTTTTTGATGTTTCAACAAATCGACATTACAGCCATGAATTTTAATCCATTCACCAAGATCGATAAGGAGTGGATGCTGATTACCGCGGGCAGCCGGGAAAAATGCAACACCATGACGGCCAGCTGGGGCGCTCTGGGCGAGCTTTGGAGCCGATACGTTTCCTTTATTTTTATCCGTCCGCAGCGTTATACTCTCGAATTCATCGAAAAAGAGGATTTTTATTCCCTCTGCTTCTTCAACGAGTCGCAGCGCAAGGCCCTGAACTACTGCGGCAGCCGCTCCGGCCGCGATACCGACAAGATCAAAGACGCCGGTCTTACTCCCGTTTACGACGAAGCCGCGCCTTATTTTGAAGAGGCAAAGCTCGTTTTCATCTGCCGCAAGCTGCACGGGCAGCCCATTGACCCCGCCTGCTTTATCGACCCCGCGATCGACGGAAAGTGCTATCCCCAGAAGGACTACCACAAGATGTTCGTCGGTGAAATCGTAAAGGTACTGGAAAAAGCATAGCTTTGAAAGCTGAGGTGAGCGCCGTGCTGCCCTGGAACCGCAGAGAAGTCTATCTGGGCTTTTCCGAAGGGGAGTTTGCCCATGTCCGCGAGATGCTTTCCGCCGCGGGGATTCCCTGTGAAACGCGCATTGTCAACGCGCGCTGCAGCGGGACACGGGGCAGGCTGAGTTCTTTCGGGATGGATCCCGCCTATGAAAACCAGTTCTATGTTTACGTACGGAAAAGCGATTATGAAAGGGCGAACGCTTTTCTGAAAAAAGGAGCGTAAAAGGGGCTGCTGCAAAACAGGCTCTCAATAAAACAACGCACAAAAAATGCACCTTGAGCGGGCTTTAAACCCCCGCTTCAAGGTGCATTCTTTATTATGAAAGCTGTTGTCCTGTACAATTTGCCGCCGCAAATTCATTTTGCAGCGGCTCTTTTCATTCAATGATATATTTTCCGATGGAACCGTCCAGGGTCGACGGGACCTGTGCCGTCAGCACCAGTCCGATATCGGTGTACTCCTCGTTTTCCACCGTTCCCTCGCGGCGGATCTGCGCCGCAAGGCCGCTCTGCGAAAACGGAAGCAGCAGCTTCACCCGTTTGCTTTTGACCGGCAGATTATCCTCGATCGCGCTGAGCAGCTTGTCGATCCCCGCGCCCGTCGCCGCGCTGATCCGAACGGAATTGCCCATAAACGGGATGATGTTGGCCGCGGGAAGAAGGTCGCATTTGTTGAACACGGGGATCACCGGCCTTCCCTCGCAGCCGAGTTCCGACAAAAGGTCCTTCGTGATTTTCAAATGCTCCTGCGCTTCCGCGCTGGAAGCGTCGCAGATATTCAGGATAATGTCGGCGGTGGCGGCCTGTTCCAGCGTGGAACGGAAAGCCTGCACCAGATGATGCGGCAGGCGGCGCACCAGCCCGACGGTGTCGATCAGCATCACCGTGGCGCCGTTCGGCAGCTTCAGCGAGCGGGCGGTGGGGTCCAGCGTGGCGAAAAGCTTATCTTCCGCCAGCACCCCGGCCTGTGTCAGGGCATTCATCAGCGTGGATTTTCCCGCGTTGGTGTAGCCCACCAGCGCGACGGTGACGACCCCGTCCTTCTGACGGCGGCGGGTAATCTGGCTGCGGTGCTTTTCCACCGCTTCCAGCTGCTCCCTGAGCGTGTCAATCCGCCTGCGGATATGACGCCGGTCGGTTTCCAGCTTGCTTTCGCCCGGGCCGCGCGTACCGATTCCGCCGCCGAGACGGGAAAGCGACGTTCCTTTGCCGGACAGCCGGGGCAGCAGATACTTCAACTGCGCAAGCTCCACCTGGAGCCGGCCCTCCTTGCTCTTCGCGCGCGCCGCGAAGATATCCAGAATCAGCATGGTACGGTCCACGACGCGCACCTTGCTGATCTGTTCAATATTTCGGATTTGAGTGGGAGAAAGTTCACAGTCAAAAATAAGCAGGTCGATTTCATGCTTTTCACAGAAATCCGCTATTTCCTCCATCATTCCCGACCCGACGCAGGTAGCGTTGTCGTAAGTGGGCCGGTTCTGCGTGATTGCGCCGAAAGGTTCCGCTCCCGCGCTGCTGACAAGCTCGTACAGCTCCGCCAGCGAAGTCTCCACGTCATATTCGCCCGTATTGACTTCCACCAGCAGCGCGCGCTCCGGTTTTTCTTCATTTTCGTACAGATCCAGTTTTTCCATCCCCTTCCAGCATCAACCGCTGTTTTTTCGCTATTATTTTATCTCAAAATCCGAAATAATGCAAATTCTATCGAAAAGCGACATAGAGATAACTCATCGTATCACTATTTAAATTATTAAAAAATCCTCCGGTCTGTGCTTTTTGTGTCTGGTACACGGTCAGCTTGCCTTCGGAAAGGAAAACACCCTTGCTGCTCCCCGTTTGGGTAGCGACTGCAAAGCTGTTTTCGTTATATCCGCCGTTCGGAAAATAGTCGTTTGCGGGCATCCCTTCCATAAAGACCAGCACGAATCCGGGGGCAAACGGCAGCGTGACCACCTGTGAGGCTTCGCCGTTTCCACAGTAGCTTCCGACGGCAAACGCCTGCGTAAGCAAAGTCCGGTCCTCCGTCGACAAATGCATCTGCGTATTTCCGAAATGGGCGGCCAGTATCGAATCCAGCAGTGTGTTGTCCGCCACAAAATCTCCGCGCATCGGTTTGTCGGTTCCCACCCAGCTGTTCAGTCCCAGGGATGTTTTATTGTTTGTAGGCATTGCTTCCTCCTTCAGATCTTTACCACTCCGCCGCCGAAACCGTCGATCGCATCCCATGTGTAGGAAAAAGCGTCTTTTGTGTCAAACGTCTCATCCGCACCGTCGATATTGTTCCATGAAATGCTTCTAAAATCCAGTTCCGCGTTCAAATGTGCGGGAAGGTAGTTTTTGGCAGTTTGCAAAACGGCTTCTTTTTTTTCTTCCGTGGGCGACGCGTCCATGCAGTTTACATAAATGCATTGATCGGTAAACCGTTCGCAGATTCTGGCGTCAATGCCCTCCATCGCAAAAATCCGCTCCATATCGCCCACTGTAAAATCGTTCGGCGTAACGGCGCAGCGCTTCATGACGGCATTGCGCCGTTCTTCCTCGTTTTCCTGCACGCCGATCCGCAAAAGCTTCTCCGCATTTTCAAGTCCGTAATCCGACGCGGTGGCGACAAAGCTTTCCCGCTGCAGCGTTTCCAGCTCTCCGCAAACCATGTCAAGCCCCTGTGCGTACGCCTGCAGCTCATAGTCAACGGTGGTATTCCCGCTGAGCGAATAGATCTTTGCCGCTTTCATTTTCGCGGTCATCGATTCCAAAGCTTTCATTGCCCAACCCCCGCGTAATGCCCCACATGCACCGTGCCGCAGACCGCCAGCTGATTCGGGCCGATTTTCCTGTCCATGGTCACGGATGTGTTAAAAAGATAATTTTTGATCTTTCCCGTCGCGAAAACCCGTACGCCCAGCGCGGTCACAATCACCGGCTCGCCGACCGACAGCTCGTCAAAATACTCTTTGACCGCCTGTTCGCAGGCGGCCTTTGCATCCTGCTCGGAAACGGTGTCCGCCGGAGTAACGGCAATGTCGATCTCCACCGGAACGGTCTGCGCCGCAGCAGCCTTCACGTCGACGTTCACTTCGCGCAGCAGGTTCAGATCATTCTGCACCCGGCTGATGATTTCCGGCAGGGGAGCCGCGCCCCTGCCGCCAAGGTAGAGTCCGACCGTTCCCGCTCCGTTTTCGCGCGGTACCACGCCCACGGAATAAACGCCGTCGTATTTCAAAGCGCATTCGCGGTAAAAGGCCGCGTTGGTGCCGTTGGAAATGCTCGCGTAGCTCTGCATCAGACGGGCGCGCAGCTCGCTGTCGCTTTCGCCGTCCTCCCCTCCGGTGAAGGCGGACGGATTCGCCGCGCTTTCTATGGCGGGCGGCGGCGTGACCATGACGGTGACGGTGCCCGGCTGCGTATTCCCGCTTTTCCCGCCCTGTTCCGCCTTGGCCGGGACCTCAACGCTCAGCTCGCCGTTTTTCAGCAGGGCGCTTTCAGTCGTGACATACCGTACCGGCTCGTCGCCGGAAGTCACGCAGACTGTTCCCGCGGGAACCGGGACGTCGTACCAGAGCGGCGTGGTACGCTGAAAGGCAATGTATCCTCGGGCCGCGACCGGCTGCTTGCGCTGAAGCCCGCGCTCCTGCGCGCGCAGCTCAAGCTGCTCCCCCTGCGCGCTCTGCGCGAACGTCTGCATTTTGAGCCAGTCCACCGCGCTGCCGATCGAATAAAGCTCCCCCGCCAGCACCTTCATGCGGATGCCGATGTCCGAAGCGTCGTCCGGGGCGTATCCGGCAAGGGACGTGAACTGATCCTGCATCCGCGTCAATATCTCCTGATAGCTGTACACTAAAATTTCACCTCTATTTCGGCTTTCTCCCCGCCGCAGCTCAGTGTGATCACCGCGGCCGGCGGGTCCCCCGAACATTCCGCGCGCTCCACCGTGACCTGCGGCAGGGCCCTGAGCGCTTCCTGCGCCAGGGCAAGGGCCTTTTCGTTCAGCCCGCGGCCGCCCGGCTTCAGTTCATACAGCCGGCTCCCGAGGGAAGGGTCGTACACGAAGCCGCCGAGCGGCACGGTCAAACGGACCGCGGCGCGCTGCAAAAGCTCCCGCGCGCCGCCAACCTGCTTTGGACGGCCGTTGGAACCGGGCAGAAAATCCCCTCCGATTAACGCCGTATCCATGCTAATCCTCCTTCCGAGCGGCAAAAACCTGTCCGTTGATGACGATCTCTCCGCTGTTTTTCAGGTAAATGCTCGCGCCTCCGGACGAAAACAGCAGCAGCTCGCCAGGGGCGATTCCTTTTTCCTCCGTCACCGCGCCGATACAGGCGTTCCCCGAACCAGTGCCGACAACGACCGTTTTCGCCGCATTCGGCGGCAGATAGGCAATGCCCCACGGCCCCAAAAGCGGAATGCTCCGGTATTCGTTTTCTCCCTGCATCACCGCCGCACCGGTCACTTCCGCCACCTGTGCGGCGGTTTTCCGGTTCTGCGCGGCGATCACCTGCTGCGAAAGCCACATGGTCCTCACCTCCTCAAAGTAAACCGGGTGCTTTCCCCGTCCGCGTTCAGTCGGTACTCCGTCTGTGAAACATACAGCTTTTCCACCGTACCGAGCGCCGGGTCCCGCACCCTTGCGGCTGTAAAAAGGGCGGCCGCGATTTCTCCCGGACAGTCCGCGGTCACCCGATACGCCTTTTTCTCCGCGGCGCGGATCAGTTCGTCGGCGTCGCCCTGCGCAAGGCATCTCCTGCGCCTGATTCCAAGGGAAACCGCCTCCGCGCTCTGCGCCGCCGGGCTGTAAACCCCGGCGCTCCCGGACTTTATCAGAACCTCCGAAAGAGCGTTGCAGTACAGGTTTTCCACCGAAACGGAGGTATACCCGGTCCCGGTCGCATTGTCAAACAGCAGCTCCCCCTGCGGCTTTGCGCCGGACGCGTCGAACGTGTCGTCCGCAATCCGCGGCGCCACTTTCAAAAACCGGGTACAGAAGCCGGCGGCGGCCTGCCACTCGCTCATTCCCTTTGTCACCGTGTACGTTCCGTTAAAGGCCCGGCTGTCGCCCAGAAAGCCCGAAAAGCCGTAGGGCTTCACATGCCTTTCAAAGACGGTCCTCAGCGACGGCATACAGTAGGTCTGCGGAACAGCCTCGTTGTCCAGGAGGAGCGCGGCGCGGCTGCGGGCGGAAAGCGTCAGCTTCCATCCGCCGCCGACGCTTTCCTTCTGCTCGTCCACAATTCCGTCGAAGCACAGCTTTCGGGTCCGGTCATAGATTTTCAGCCCCGTCAGCCGCCCCAGGCTTTTTTTAAGCGGGAACACGCCGGTGAAGCCGTCCGCCGGCGCATCCTCCCCGCGAACCAGCCTTGCCGAAACCGGGGGCGGGATCAAAAGCCCCACCCCCTGCGGCGTTATGCCCACATAGGTCACGGAAGCACCACCTTTTGCCCGCCCTCCAGCGCGTTCGGCCACTGAATCAGCGGATTCAGATTTTTCAGCGTATCCACGTCCGTCCCGTAAAGGTTCGCCACTTCCCAAAGGCTCTCCCCGCCCTTGCAGACATAGCTTGTTTCGGACAGAGAGGCCTCTTCCGTACCGGCGTCGTCCTCCACAAAGACAAAGCTGTAGGAAACGCAGTCCGGCTGGGCTTCGCCGATCATTTTCAGCGACGCGAACGCCGCAGGGAACGGCGTGTCCCCCGGCAGGCGCAGCAGCCCGCTTTCCCCGGAAGCGAACACCGCCGCCAGACGGCTGAATTCCTCCATGCATCCGCTGCCGATGAATTCCCCCGACCCGGTCACGACCCGCTTGTCAAAGCCCAGATCCTGCAGAACGCTTCCGTACAGGGGCAGCTTCAGGTTTTGGATATTTCTGGAATAGGCGACCTCCACCTGCTTCGGGTTAAAGGGCCACACATAATTTTTATAGCTCATGGGCTGTATTTTCATGCGTTTTCCTCCCCCGTGTCCAGCGGATGGGGGTACCTGCGGAAGTCCCGCTCCAATCCTTCCGAAATCTCGTCCAGCTCATCGTTCACCGCTTTCGCCCTCCTTTTCCTGTGTCCGCGCCGCGGCCACCAGCTCCATGCTCCGACGGGGCGTGTTGCCCGCCCCGCCCTCCGCAGTGATGTTTTTCCATCTGCACCCGGAATAGACCACCCGACCGCCGTTTCCCGCGGCGATCAGGCGGAAGCCGGAAAGCGCGCACAAATCCGCGCCGTTTTCCGGCCGGACGTTTCGAACAGTCAGCTCATAGCTGATCCGCCCGGGCGCGGTGGAAACCGCGTCCTGCTCGCCCCAGGCCGAAACCGTGCGGCTCTGCTGCACGCATTTTACCGTGTAGCTGTCCGCGACCGCGGCCCGCTTCCCGTCCGCTTCCAAGTAGACTTCCCTGTCCGCACCGTCGTCCAGCACCTTTAAAACCGCCCAGACGTAAAGCTCCTCCCCCGCCATCAGGGCCGTGTCGGCGCGCTTGACAACGTAGTTGCGCCCGCCGCCGTAAATCTCATCCCCGGTACAAAGCGGTTCCCCTGTGGGGCCGGTGTAAAGGTAATGCAGGTTATCGTAATATTCCGTGGGCAGATTCAGGGACGCGCCGCTTTTGTACTGCAACGGCCGTAAAATCGCGCTGACTTCCCGGTCGCGGACGGTTACTTTTTCGCCGTATTTTTGAAAGAGCCTTTCCAGCGCTTCCTTCCGCTTCATGGGCAAATCCTCTCAAATAGAAAACCGTCGTCCTTTAAATACGGGGCCGCGGCGGCAAGGGATTCCCGCCACGCCTGTCTGGCCATTTCCACCCCGGCGCAGCTTTTCGTCACCCTGATGTCCCCCGCCGAAAAACTCTCCACCCCGGACCCCGCCGTCGTCACCGCCCAGCGGTACAGCGCGAGCGAAGCCGCCGCCGCGCACAGAAGCCCCTGCGCTTCGGGAACGTCCTCTTTCACGCGGCGGCTGATTTCCGTCATCGCGTCCTCACACAGGGGAAGGAACCGGGCGGCTGACTCGTCGCTTAAGTCCGCCATCAGCGCAAAGCGTTCGGCCACATCCTCAATTACCATATCGGCGCCCTCAGGACGGATAGCTCAGCACCTTGACGGCACTGTCGAAAATCTTGGCAAACCCCGCGATCGCCGTAATGGCGGCGCGCTCCAGCTGGCGGTCGATCAGCTTGTCGTAATCGGTGCGCACCCCTCCGGCCTGCACCATTTCCAGCGCGCAGGTTTTGTCGAGCCCGATGATTTGGTTGTCCGCCAGATCCGGCACATGCAGAAGGTTCGCGCCGAGCGGGGCGGCCAGCTTGCCGGTACCCTGAAAATTCAGTCCCGCGTTCGCGTCCTTAAACTCGCTGATGGAAAGGATATCCTTCACGGTGGCCGTGGAAGCCAGCATGGTATTGAGCGAATACGGCGCAAGGGAGCCCCACAGGTTCACCATATCGGCATAATCCGGTTTGGCCCCGGCCGTTTCGACCGTACCGGCGGGCGACTGGCCGTCGTCCCCGTGCAGCAGCACCTCCACCGCGTCCGCAAGCTGCGCGCGGGCAATGTAAGCGCCGATCTGGCGCAGGGTGACGGTAAACAGGTCCAGCTTCTGGAAGCGGAGCGCCTCATAGCTCGCGACCAGCATCCTGCCGCGTTTCTGCAGCTTGACCAGATGGTCCTGCGTCCTGACGACGGTCTGCGGAATCTGTGCGCCCTCCGCGACGGGCTTGAGCGCCTTGTCGTCCCTGCCCGGATCGGACGTAATGGTGCGGTAATCCATGGAGCCGATGTTGGTCGTCGTCGCGACGAGGTTCGGAAGCAGGTTCGCCAGCTCCATTCCCTGCCGCACCGCACGGTTGACGTACTCCGGGAAAAGCGCCGAGGAATCCGCCGTCTGGAAAAACTTTTCGATCCGGTCGGAGTCCGTCCCGCTCACGCGGATATCGAAGCGTTTCAGCTGTCTTTGGTACGCGTCAAGCCCTTCCAGCCCGGTGCCCGCGTAATTTTCGGTGGGGTCTAGGCTCTCCAGAACCTCCGTAAAGCTTTTCCCCGGTGTGCCGTACATTCCTTTTTCGAGTTTTACCGATTCATAAAATGCCATCTTTTTTCCTCCCGTTATTTAAAGAATGATTCCGCAGGTCTGCGCCGCGGCATTCACGTCGGTGACGAGCAGGCTTCTGCCCGTGCTTTCGGCCTGGACTCCGCCGTTCCCGTCACAGTTCAGATTCCGGTATCCGACCGCCGGAGCGATCCCGGAATACGCCACCGTCACATAGCCGTGCAGCTGTACCGCCGCGAAACCCCCGCGCACGGAAACCGCCACCCCGCAGAATTCGTCCTGCGCCTGCCCCGCGCCGACAAGGCCGTTTCCGGTCATTTTTACCGGAATGCCCGGTGCCACGCCGCTTTCCGCCTCAAAGGTTGCCATCTGTTCGCCGTAACCGTTCAAAGAAATGTTCATTTTCTCTCCTCCGTTTGTTTTATATTTTAAATTCCGCATTGAAGCCGGAAGTCTCGGCCCGGCGCGCCGCGGCAAGCTGCGGTACCAAGGGCAGAACCTCCTCCGCCTTTTTGCGGTATGCCTTTTCAAAGCATTTCAGGTCCTCAAGCTCCATTTCGGCGGCGACGCGCGCCGCCGTCCGCGCCGGGATTTCCGGCTGCGCGATGCCCGCGTATTTCACGAAGCTGTTTTCCAGCTCGCCGCGGTACAGCTTTCCGCACTCGGCCTGCTCTTTCAGCGCTTCCAGCTTTTTGGAAAGCCGGTGCGCCTGCTCCACGCTCAAGGTGACCTCTCCGTTTGCGAGCGCGAGCGTTTTTTCCACCTCTTCCGCGTTTTCGGTGGAAAAGTTCTTGATGACTCCGGCCTCGCGCTGGGCGGGCACCGCCACAAACGACCATTCATAGGCGTCCGTCGGCTCGCTTAAAACCGCGCAGCAGGTTTTCCCGCCGTAACTTTTCCCTTTCCCATGGGCGCAGCCGCCCTTTTTCAGGTCCGCACCGCAGATGCTGCACGTGATCTTTTTGACCGCACAGCCCACACTGACTTCCTTTTTGATCCCGCTGTCCAGCTCCAGAATCAGATCGCGGTTTTTGTCGCTTTTCGGCAGATACGCCCGCGCAACCAGGCGGCAGTACGGCTCGCCCGCTTCGGTCGTCCGTTCGCCGTCCCGTTCCACCGCGCAGTCGTAAATGCGCGCCGTCTGGTTCTGCGTCTGCATGCTGTGGTTAAAAATTCCGGTTTTCCCCACGAACAGCACCGCCAGCTTTTCCAGCGCCTCCGTTGTAAACCGTTCGCAGTCGCGGTCGACCTCGTTGTCGCACAGCACCACCGAAAAGGTATAGATTTCATCGGCGGAAAACTCCCTGCGGGTATAGCGGTTGATTTTTCCCAGCCCGTCCTTGTCCGGCTTTTGATTGCTTTTCAGCACATATCCCTCTTTCAAGTCATCCTTCCTTTCTCACGTTTTTGCGGCGGCTTCCATCTGCGCCGCCTTGGCGTTCAGGTAGCGCGCGTTTGCCGACTCGATTTCGTCCTGCAGCGTAATATCCTCCCATTCCACGGTAAACTCCGGTTCGTACCCGTTCAGCCGCAGCCACAGGGAACAGATACGGTGAATGACCGTATTGAGAATGCGGCGGTACGCTTCCAGCTCGCTGGTCAGGATATCCGCCTGCTGGCTCGACATTCGCTCGGTGGAGGACCACGAAAGCCCCAGCAGAAACGGCGGCAGACCCAGCTTTGCCACGATCTGCTCCAGCATTTCGCGCACCGGAACGGAGCTGTCCAATATCTGGTTGTCCGCGCCGATCGCCTTGATGCTCACATCCCCGACGGCCACAAAATCGCTCACACTGTCCTTTCGCATCGCGCGGCTCCACTCCCCGGCGATCTGCTGGGCGCGCTCCTTGGCGTAAGCCCTGTCCGCCGCGTCGTTCGTGGGTTTATAGGTCACGGCAAAGCGCACGTTTCCCAGTCGCTCCCAGTTCACGCCGATGGTATTGTAAATCTGGATCAGGATTCCGCTGACAAACGGCAGCCCGTGCAGAAGGGATACCCCCCGTGCGCTTCCGGGCGGGGGATTCAGCGCGGAGCAGAACACCAGCTCCGGGTATTTCAGCTTTACGCTTCCGCCCGGCTCGCGGCGGTAAATCTCGGTGTGCAGAGGGCTGACGGCTTTCAGCTCCACATCCTCCAGCCCCGCGTTGTACAGCGCGGCGACGGTCCCGCCGCTTACCACCATTTCCCCCACCGCGTTGCCGTAGGTCAAAAGCTGCGACAAATAGTCGTTTAAAAAGCTCTGCACGCCCGCCTCCATGGAATTCACCTTTACATTCTGTAAAAAGGAATTCAGGCGGGCTTCCGTATTCCCGCCGCCGCAGCGCACGGTAAAGCTGCCGATCAGCCGGATGATCTTATCGATGCCCGCGTCGATGATCGGCACCGCCTCGCGCAGCGCGGCGTAAAGCCTGTTTTCGCCTGTCTGCAGCGGCACGTAGCTGTCCAGCGCCGGAAAGGGCGAAGCGGATGCCGCGGTCTGCACCGCCCGGGCGACCGGCTGCGGTTTCTGTCTTTTTCCTATCATTGCTCTCCTTTCCCGCGCGGCGCGGCAATTGCAAAAAAGGCGTCCTCCCTGCGGAGAAGCGTCGTTACAAAATACCGGATATCATCCATCGCGTGATCGTTTTCTTTTACCGGCGCGTCCCGGCTTTTGTCGTCGTTCCAACGGTACAGGCCGAATTCCCGCACCGCGTCCGCGCAGTTGCGGCAGATTTTCACGTCCCCCTGCTTCAAAGCGACGCTGACCTGCCGGATACCGTCGAGCACCTCGTTCTGCGCAGGCAGGACACGGTATTTTCCGTGCCGCCGGATCGTCTCGATAAAGCTGGCGGCGGAAGGGTCGACGGTGACGCTCTCAATTTCGCGTTCCCCACAAAGCCGTTCCAGCCCGGCGTAATGCTCCTCGTCCGTGCGGGAAGCGCCGGCGGCGCGCGAATCGTAATAATATTCGTCCACCCGGTACCACACGCCTTCCTTTTTTCCCCACAGCCCGAACGAGGACGGGTTCACGGTGCCGTAGTCGCAGGAAACGGCGTAGCTTTCGCAGCCCTTCGGCGCGGCGCAGAGCATTGGGTCCGTCATAAACGGGTAGACAAGCCCCTGCGCCGCCACCCATTTTCCAAGCACGAAGCGCTCGTAAAACGTCCCCGCGTAAAGCCCGCGGTACCGCGCGCGGATCTGCGGGCTGAGCGACGGGTTGTCCTCCATGGTAAAATGCAGGTACAGCGCGTTTTTTTGCTCCGCCTTTTGAATCCATTCGCGGTAAAACCAGTGCTGCGGGTTTTCCGGGTTGCAGTTGAACCAGAATTTCGAACCCTCCACCGAGCAGCGCGCGAGCGCCTGTTCCACAAACGAGCAGGGCATCAGCGCCACCTCGTCGAACAGGACGCCGGAAAGGGTAATTCCCTGAATCAGCGCGGGCGACCCTTCGTCCCGCCCGCCGAACAGATAGAAGCGGTCGCTGTGCTTTCCGCAGGAAATGTCCAGCCGGTTTTCCGCGGCCTTCAGCTCGCATCGGAAGCCCGATTCCTGCAGGGCCGGCAGCAGTGTGGTAATCAGGTTCCGTTTCAGGGAGCGGATGGTTTTGCCGCAGATGGCAAACGAGCGGTCCTGAAAGCGGCAGAGCGCCCACGCGGCGAACGAAATCCCGAGGCAGAGCGTTTTTCCGCTGCGCACCGCCCCGTCGCAGATCACCGCGTCCCGGCCTTCATACGGGCTGCCCGGGCACCACCAGGAAAGCGCCTGAAGCTGCTTTCTCGAAAAAGCCTTAAACTCCATCTTCGCTCCCGCCGAGGGACCTTGCGCACTCCTGCAGAGTGCGGTACAGCGGCAGGGAATCCCCTCCGGTCCCGCTCAGCTCTTCCAGACTCTGCAGGGCTTTGATGCGGTCAAAAAATTTGATTTCCATCCCGCCGCCCTTCGGCCGCTTGATTTCCGCAATGTTGTACAGGTCCATTTTGTCCAGCGCCGTCAGATCGGGTTCCTCCGTAAACAGCAGCCGCACCGCGTCCGCAATCCCGCCGTAGGCCAGCCTTTCGTATCCTCTGCGCACCCGTTTGCGGGTTCTTTCGCCTGTTTCCGAATTGCTTTCCAAACCTTCAGCCTCCTTTCAACCCTCCGGTACATTTCCCCGTTTATTTCCCAAAAAGAGGAAAGGAAACCAAAAATTATTTCTTGACAAAGGAGAATAAACGAGTTATTGTATATATACGATATATACAATATTAGCATATCAAAAAACTGTCGGGCGTTGGAAAAGTGTGCGCGGCTTGATCGACAGCCTGATTCGCTTCGAGGTGATTATTTGGACATCATCATTAGCAACGCAAGTGGGAAACCGATTTATGAGCAGATTACCGAGCAGATCAAAAACAGCGTCATCACCGGCGTGCTGCAGGCCGGCGAGGCCCTGCCGTCCATGCGGCTGCTGGCAAAGGAGCTGCACATCAGCGTCATTACCACCAAACGCGCCTACGAAGATCTGGAGCGGGAGGGGTTTATTGAAACGGTCGCCGGCAAGGGAAGCTTTGTCGCGCAGAAAAACATGGAGTTTATCCGCGAGGAGCAGCTGCGCAAAGCGGAAAATCTTCTGCAAAGCGCCGTGGATGTGGCAAGGTCGGGCAGAATTACGCTGGAGGAGCTCAGCGAAATACTCGCCCTGCTGTACAACGGCGATTAAAAATTCTGGCACAGCGCCATGGAGGTAACTATGGACAACATTCTCAAAGTCAGCAATCTTTGTAAGGATTACCCGTCGTTTCATCTACGGGACGTAAGCTTTACGGTCCCAAGCGGCAGCATCGTCGGTTTTGTCGGCGAAAACGGGGCGGGAAAAACAACCACCATCAAGCTGATCTTAAATGAAATGAAGCGGGACGGCGGCTCCGTTCAGATTTTCGGATTGGACAACAGAAAGGACGAACAGAAAATCAAGGAACAGATCGGCGTGGTGTTCGACGAAAGCTACTTTCACAGCGAGTTTAAAGCCGGGGACATCGCTTCCATCCTGCGGTCGGTCTTTCGGACATGGGACGACGAGCTGTTCAACCGGTATCTGAACCAGTTCAAGCTGCCGAAAAATAAAACGATTAAAGAATATTCCAAGGGAATGAAAATGAAGCTGAGCATTGCCAGCGCGCTGGCGCACCGCCCGCGCCTTTTAATTCTCGACGAGGCGACCAGCGGGCTTGACCCGGTCGTGCGCAGCGAAATCCTCGACATTTTCCTCGATTTCATTCAGGATGAATCCCACTCCGTCCTGTTTTCCTCCCACATTACCGGCGATCTTGAAAAGGTCGCGGATTATGTCGTTTTCATCCACGAAGGAAAAATCATCTTCGACCGCTCCAAGGACGACCTGATTTATCAGTACGGGATCGTGAAATGCGGCCCGAAGGATTTCCAGCGGATCGATCCGGACGATCTTGTCCGCTGGCGCAAAACCGATTTCGGCTATGAAGCGCTGGTAACGGACCGGGACGCCGTTCGGCGGAAATATTCCGGCCTGGTCGTCGACCCGGCCACCATAGACGATATCATGCTGATTTATGTAAAGGGGGGCAGATCATGACGGGACTTTTACGGAAAGACCTTTTGTACCTGAAAAGGCAGGGGAAATTTCTGCTGGTCATTTTCGCCTTTTACGCCGTTCTTTCTTTTCTCTCCGACGACGGAATCGAGCACTTCAACTCCATTTTTATCACGCTGATCGCCATGCTGCCGACTGTTGTCATCGTCAACTCCTTCGCCTACGATGAACTGTCAAAATGGAACACCTACGCGCTCAGCCTTCCCATCACTAAAGGAACGCTTGCTTTCAGCAAATATCTGCTTTCGTTTTCGCTGATATTGCTGACGGCCCTGATTCCGTTTTTGGCGAACCTGCTGTCCGGCAGTCTGTCGGAAGAAACCGGTCTCACTATCTACGCCGCTTCCGGGGCGGCTCTGCTGCTCTGCGAAATTCTGATCCCGCTGTTTTACCGGTTCGGAACACAGAAAGCAAGGTTCGCGCTGCTGGTGGTCGTTCTGATTCCCACACTCGGCGCTTACCTTTTGAAACAGGCGCGATTTGCCGCACCGAGCGACGCACAGATTCTGTTTCTGCTGAAAATCTCACCCGTTTTTCTCGTGATTTTTTCCGTGGTTTCCTATTATATCTCCTGTAAGATACTGGACAACAAGGAAAATTAGGGCATCAAAAAAAGGAACGGAAATCCGTTCCTTTTTTTGTTAGCTGAACCTAATATTCCATATTACATCATCTTATTTTTTATATTGTATTCCCGAATTAATTCTAAATTCGACTTATATTTTAACTGAAAAATGATAGAATATATAATAAAAGAATTTTGCAGCAATTCTATTTCAGTTTGCGAGATAAAACATATTCCTCCCCCGCCTTTGGCGGGAAAGGAACACAACCTTGTTTCAGAATCAACTGGAAATGCTGTGGATATTCTTAAAATTGGTTGTTTTTAATGGGTAATTTTATTACAGAAGGTAAGGAGAAGCGTATGAACGATTTTGTCATAGTGACGGATTCCTCCTGTGATCTGACTGCGGAAATGGCCCGGGATTTGGAGCTTACCGTGCTCCCTCTCTCCTTTAATCTGGCGGAAAAGGAATACCGCAATTATCTGGACGGGCGTGAGCTCTCCTTTCAGGAATTTTACCGGCGTATCCGCGCGGGGGAAACCTGTACGACCTCCGCGGTGAATGTGGAGGCCTTTGCCGGCGCAATGGAGCCGATTCTCCAGTCCGGAAAAGACGTCCTCTGCATCGCGTTTTCCAGCGGGCTGAGCAACACCTGCAACGCCGCACAGATGGCCTGCAAGGAGCTGGCGGCAAAATATCCGGAGCGCCGGGCATACGCCGTGGACACGCTCTGCGCTTCTCTGGGGCAGGGACTGCTGATCTACCATGCCGTCCAGCAAAAACGCAGCGGCAAAAATATCGACGAGGTGCGCGCCTGGCTGGAAGAGAACAAGCTGCACCTCTGCCACTGGTTCACTGTGGAAGACCTGAACCACCTGAAACGCGGCGGCAGAATCTCCGCGACGACCGCCCTGATCGGCACCATGCTGAACATCAAGCCCGTTCTGCATGTGGACAACGAAGGCCACCTGATTAATGTAGGAAAGACCAGAGGCCGCCGCGCGTCGCTCACTGCGCTGGTCGACCATATGGAAGAAACGGCAATCGACCCCGCTTCGCAGGTCGTGTTCATCAGCCACGGCGATTCCCAGGAGGACGCCGACTATGTGGCGGAACAGGTCAAAAGCAGATTCGGCGTCAAGACCGTCGTGACCAACTACGTCGGCCCGGTGATCGGGGCGCACTCCGGCCCGGGAACCATCGCGCTGTTTTTCCTCGGCACACATCGTTAAACCGCCGGAACGAAAGGACGGGACGACCATCCCCGCCTCCCTCCGTAGGGGAGGTGCCGCGCCCGCCGCGGCGGAAGGAGTTTGTTCCCCCGCTCTATTGAAATCCATCGTAATCCCGGAAAAAGAAAGCGCCCCGGCACGGCTTTGAAAAGCCCTGTCGAGGCGCATTGTTTTGCATTATTTCGCCTGTGTTTCGCCCTTGTCTTCCAGCAGCTTGGTTTTCACCGTCCGGGTGCTGCCGGTGGTACTCTGTCCGGTACTCATTCTGAAAATAGTCAGTGACATGGTGTCGCCCGCCTTGTGCTTGTTCAGCACCGCGTACAGATCGTCCAGACTGGCGATCGCCTGGCCGTCCGCCTTGGTAATCACGTCGCCCACGACGACGCCGGATTTCGTCAGGTCGCTTTCCGAGCTGATTTCACGGATCATCACGCCGGTCGGATAGCCGGAAAGCTGCGACTGGATATCGGTGATGGTGGTCGCCGTAATGCCCAGACGGCTGCGCCCGCTGACATATCCGCGCGCGACCAAGTCGTCGATAATGGTTTTCGCCTTGCTGACGGGAATGGCAAAGCCCATTCCCTCGTAGCCGGTGGCGACAATCTTATTGGAATTGATGCCAATGACCTGCCCGTACATATTGACCAGCGGACCACCGGAATTGCCCGGATTGATGGCCGCGTCGGTCTGGATGTAGGTCATGCCGTTGTCGCTGTGGCTTTCGATGGTGCGGTTCAGCGCGGACACATAGCCGCCCGTTAAGGAGCTGGAATACTCCATGCCGCCCGGATTGCCGATAGCGATCACCTCGTCCCCGATTTCGAGCTGATTCGCATTGCCGAACACCGCGGCGCTCAGGTTGCTCGCGTTGATGCGCAGCACGGCGAGGTCTGAGGTTTTGTCGTAGCCGACGACCGTCGCCTCATATTCCTTTTTATCGTGAAGGATGACCTTTACCTTGTTCGCGCGGGAATAATTGACCACATGCGCGTTCGTCAGGATATATCCGTCCTTGCTGGCCACAATGCCGGTGCCCTGAATCACGCCGCCCTGGCTGGCCGTTGTGCCGGCCACGGTGGTTTCCACCCCGACCACGCTTTCCACGACGTTCTTGTAGACGTCCTTGGCGCTCAGCTGACCGGTGCCCGGCTCCGGTACAATCGTAATTCCGGAAGAATTCGGATTGGTTCCGTCACCCTTGATTCCGCCCTGGATCTGCGCCTGACTGGATGCGCTCCCGGAACTGGCGGAATCCTCCCCGTCGTTATATTCCGGCTGCGAGGTTGTGCTCTGCGGCCAGCCGCTCTGCTGGCTGATGGCCGTCTGAACGCCGTAAATGCAGAAGCCCAGCACGAATGCCGCCGTCAGTCCCCCCAGAATCCAGAGGAACACACGCAGGCCGGTGTTTTTCCGTTTGGGCGGTTTCGGATCCTGCGGATTCTGGTCAGGGTGCTGACCGCCGTACGGCTGATACGACCAGTACGGCTGCTGACCGTACTGATCCTGACGATAGCCGCCGTAGGGGCCGTTATAGTTCCCGTAGGGCTGATGATACTGGCCATACGGGTTGTTGTTGTACTGACCGTAGGGCGGATAAGGATTCTGCGGATCCTGATACGGCGGCTGGCCGTAAGGAGGAGGCGCCTGTTCCGTATTCCGGCTGTCCGGCTCCGGGTCGGGCGCGTCGGGCGTGCCCTCCTGTTCTTCGGAAGGAGGTGCGTCCTGTCCCTGCTGTTCCTCCGGCTGCTCCTGCTCCGGTTCGCTCCCCTGCTCCGCTGCCGGGGGCTGTTCGTTCGCGGGCTGGTTGATCTCTCCGGTATCCCACGGGTCTTTTTCCCCGTTATTGTGATCGAACTCGCTGTCACTCATAAGAAATACCCTTTCTGAAAATGATTTATTCTTTGACCTGCTCGGATGATCCGTCCTTTAACAGGTGCGGCTCGTTGATTTTGGGAAGCCAGAATTCAAACTGACAATATTCATTCTGCACGCTGCTGACATTAATTTCCCCACCGTGCAGCTTAATAATCGTACGCACGATATACAATCCCAGGCCCATCCCGTTTTTATCCTGGCTGCGGGACTTGTCGGTCTTGTAGAAACGGTCGAAAATCAGCGAAAGCTCTTCCGGAGCAATGCCCGGGCCGCTGTTTTTGATCACGACGCTGCTCCTGTCGGGCTGGTCAAGGATCCTGATCTCGATATACCCGCCCACGTTGGTAAACTTGACCGCGTTTTCGATCAGATTATACACGACCTGATGGATCATATCCGGATCGCCGTCCACAAACAGGCTTTCCGTATCCTCCAGCCCGCGAATTTCCAGCTTCTTGTCTTCGATCGCCTTTTCAAAGGACAGAAGCGCGATCAGAATCGTATTGGTCAGGTCAAACCTTCCCGGGCGGAGCTTCAGCTCGCCGCTGTCGATTCTGGAAAGGTCCAGCATGGTGCGCACCAGCCGGGACAGCCTTTTGACCTCCTGCGAGACGATATTCAAATAGTGGCTCTCTTTCTCCGCCGGAATCGTGCCGTCCAGAATCCCGTCGATAAAGCCCGCGATCGTCGTCATCGGTGTTTTCAGCTCGTGCGATACGTTTGCAATAAAATTGCGCCTTACGTTTTCGCCCGTGGAGAGGGAACTCGCCATGTTGTTGAAGGCGATCGCCAGCTGGCCGATTTCGTCCTGGCTGGTGACCGGCACGCGCACGGAAAAATTTCCGTCCCCGAAGGAGCGCGCCGCCGCGGCCATATTGCGCAGCGGCTGGACCAGTTTATAGGAGAACAGCCACACCGCGCAGAAGGATACCATAAACGCGGCGATGGCGGCCAGCAGGAACATCCGCAGGATTTCCCCGCGGAAGGAATTGAACGACCGCACATTGTAAGCCGTGAACACGGCGCCAATGGCGGTCTTGCTGCCGTCGATATTCACCACGTTGATCGGCACCCCGACAATGTAATAAGGCTGGCTGTAAATTCCGCCCATGGTTCCCTGATTGTTGTACCCGCCGGAGATCGCCTTTTTCATGATTTCGTCGCTGACATTCCGGCCGTCGTTGATCCCGCTGGTGCTGTCGTAAGAGGCAATCACAATCTGGCCGCTCAGCTTTGTCACAAAGATATCCGCGTCGATGTTGTCGGAAAAGGCCGCGATAAACGCCTTCATCCGGTCGGTGTGGATCGTATAGACGTTGTCCTCCACCGAAGTAACGCTGTCCGCCGCGATTGCCGCCACGCTCTGGGCATTCTTTCTCAGCAGGTTCCTTTTTTCCGTCTGCCAGTAGTTCGAAAAGAAAATCAGCATGACGAAACTCAGGAACAGAAAGCTGATGAAAATAATCGAGGAGGTAATCCGCAGATACTTTTTAAACAGTGTTTTCTGCATTTTTTATTCCTTAACTTCAAATTTATAACCGACGCCCCAGACTGTTTTGAGCGCCCACTTGTCGGAGACGCCTTCCAGCTTCTCGCGCAGACGCTTGACGTGTACGTCCACGGTCCGGCTGTCGCCGTAATAATCGAAGCCCCACACCTCGTCAAGCAGCTGGTCGCGTGTAAAAACGCGGTTCGGGTTGCTCGCAAGGTGGTAAATCAGTTCCATTTCCTTCGGCGGCGTGTCAATCTGAACGCCGTTGACCCGCAGCTCGTAGTTTGTAAGGTTGATGGAAAGCTTGTCGTATTTGACCTCTTTCACCAGCTCCTCGCTGTTTTTGCCCAGACGGCGCAGCACGGCTTTGATTCTGGCCACGACCTCCTTTGCCTCAAACGGCTTCACCACGTAGTCGTCCGCGCCCAGCTCCAGGCCGAGCACCTTGTCAAAGACCTCGCCTTTTGCGGTAAGCATGATGATCGGGCACTGCGATTTCTTGCGGATTTCCCGGCAGACCTGCCAGCCGTCCAGCTCGGGCAGCATGATGTCGAGCATAATTAGGTCGGGGGCTTCCGCGTCAAAAGCCTCCAGCGCCTTGCGTCCGTCGTTGGCGATCGCAACCTCAAAGCCTTCCTTTTCGATATAAAGCCTTAACAGCTCACATATATTCTGGTCGTCATCAACCACTAAAATTTTTCCAGCCGGCATTTTTTACTTCCTCCTTCATACCCCGCAGCCGCAGCGTTTTGAATTGGACGGCATGCGAAAATACGCCTGATTTTTGATTCCGAACGGAACTGCCTCCAATCTGAATGTATATATCTGATTATAAGGGAATTCCCCCGAAAAGTCATGAATTTTTTATAAAAGTTTTTAAATAATATATGAATTGCAGGCCTGCCGTACCGCTCCGGGGCACGCGGGTTTCCGTCATAAAAAAAGGGAACGCCGCAGCGCCCCCTTCAAAGTTCATGGTAACAAAGCCGTAGGCCCGTTATTTCATGATGCTGTTTAACAATCCGCCCTTTGCGATGATATTCTGAATAAAAGGCGGAAACGGCTGAGCCTTATAGCTTTTCCCGCTGGACAGGTTTTTAATCACGCCGGTGTCAAAGTCGACCTCCACCTCGTCGCCCGCCCGGATATCCTCGGCGGCCTCCGCGCATTCCAGAATCGGCAGCCCGATATTGATAGCGTTGCGGTAAAAAATACGGGCAAAGGTGGACGCGATCACGCAGGACACCCCGCTGGCCTGAATCGCGATCGGCGCGTGCTCGCGCGACGAACCGCAGCCAAAATTTTTCGCCGCGACAATGATGTCGCCTTTTTTTACATTCTTTACAAAATCCCGATCGATATCCTCCATGCAGTGCGACGCCAGCTCCGCGTGGGAAGCGGTGTTCAGGTATCTCGCGGGAATAATCACGTCTGTGTCGACATTGTCCCCGTATTTGTGTACAAATCCGTGTGCGTTCATTTCAAGCCCTCCTCAGTCCAGTTTATCCGGGTCGGCAATACAGCCCGCCACGGCGCTCGCCGCGGCAACGGCCGGGCTGGCAAGATATACCTCCGATTCCACATGTCCCATGCGGCCCACAAAATTGCGGTTTGTCGTGGAAACCGCGCGTTCCCCTTTGCCCAATATCCCCATATGCCCGCCGAGGCAGGGGCCGCAGGTCGGCGTGCTAAACACGGCGCCAGCCTCCACAAAAATTTCCGCCAGCCCTTCGCGCAGGGCCTGCAGGTAAATGGCCTGTGTGCCCGGCAGGACAATGCACCGCACGTGCCTGGCTACCTTCCTGCCCTTCAGGATGGAAGCCGCGATGCGCAGGTCCTCGATCCGCCCGTTGGTGCAGGAGCCGATCACGCTCTGGTCGATCTTGATTTCCCCCACGTCGTCGATAACTCTGGTGTTCTCCGGCAGATGCGGGAACGCAACCGTCGGTCTGAGCTGCGACAGGTCGATTTCATAGGTCTCGTCGTAAACGGCGTCTTCGTCCGCCGCGTAGACCACCGGTTTCCGCTGGAAGCGGTCCTTTTCGTAGGCAAGCGTCACTTCGTCCACCGGGAAGATGCCGTTCTTGGCCCCGGCTTCGATCGCCATGTTCGCAATGCTGAGACGATCGTCCATCGAAAGCGCCTTCACCCCTTCGCCGGTGAATTCCAGCGATCGGTACAGCGCGCCGTCCACCCCGATCATCCCGATCAGGTGCAGGATCACGTCCTTGCCGCTGACCCATTTGGCGGGTTTGTTTTTCAGCACGATCCGGATGGCGGAAGGGACTTTGAACCATGTCTTTCCGGAAATCATGCCCGCCGCCATGTCGGTGGAACCGACGCCTGTGGAAAACGCGCCGAGCGCGCCGTAGGTGCAGGTGTGGGAGTCCGCGCCGATCACGCAGTCGCCCGGGCCGACCAGCCCCTTTTCCGGCAGCAGCGCGTGTTCAATGCCCATCTGCCCCACGTCGAAAAAATTGGTAATGCTATATTTTTCCGCGAAGCCGCGCACCTGACGGCACTGCTCCGCCGCCTTGATGTCCTTGTTCGGCGTAAAATGGTCCAGCACCAACGCGATTTTATCCTGATCAAAAACCGACGAAGCCCCGCATTTTTCAAACTCGTTGATGGCCACCGGCGAGGTGATGTCGTTGCCGAGCACCATATCCAGCTTCGCCTCGATCAGCTGCCCGGCCTCCACATGCTCCAGCCCGGCGTGCGCAGCCAGAATCTTCTGCGTCATCGTCATTCCCATCGTGATATCCTCCTATCATCCGTCCGCCTTCCACCATTCCCGCATCGGACGGCGGAAGGCGGACGTGTCATTAATCGTATTATGGCAGGAAACTTGAAAAAAGAATGTAACATGTGATATAATCATATAAATATTATCGGTTTTCCCCCGTCCGGGACAGGGACAACCGCCGATTTGGTTTGCAGTCGAAGATCGACGCAAAACTAGAAACAGGAGGGATGGAAAATGGAGCTTTTTCCGCAAAAAAACATAGGGAGCGTGTTGGAAAAATCCCACACGTCCCGCAGCTACGGGAAAGACCGTATGATTTACTGGCAGGAAGCCCCCGCCGGTGAATTTTATTATTTAAAGCACGGAAAGGTAAAAATTTTCCTCAGCTCGGAAAACGGCATGGAAAAAACCCTCACCGTTCTGGAGCCAGGAAGCATCTTCGGCGAAGCGGCCTTTTTCGACGGAATGCCGAGAGTTTCCAGCGCCAAAACGCTGGCAAAATCCGAGATCATCACGGTCACCCGGCAAAGCCTGATGGACTGTATCCGCCGGGAGCCGCAGCTCGCCATGTACCTGCTGACCTACCTGTCGCAGACCATCCGCATGCTTTCCGCCCAGGTCAATTCCATGACCTTTCTGCAGGCCGACCAGCGGCTTGCGCGGCTGCTGCTCAGCCTGGAAAAAAGCGGAACCGTTTCCGCCACCCACGACGATCTCGCCGGGCTCGCGGGCGTGTCTCGCGTGACCGTCAGCCGTATCCTGACCCGGTTCGCCCAAAGGGGTTGGACCGCCGCCCGCTACCGGGAGGTGGAGATTCTGGATGAAGCGGGCCTGAAAGGCTTTATCGAAGAATAACCGACGCGTAAAGCGGGGAGAACGCGGCGTGCCTTATTCCTGTTACTCCAACCGGGCACTGGTTCTACCGGAGCCGATAAGCTTTTCGCTTTTCAAATAAAATACGGGCAATTTGTTGTCAAATATTTTAAAACAAACGCTTTTTTTGTAAAATAGTCATTGACAATTATGAATTTTTTATTATAATAAGGTCACAGGGTAGTAATTGTTGTTTCATGAAACAAGCTAAACCTATCATCCGTTCAGGACGGATGATAGGTTTTTTTGTTTTTCCAAAAGGGGGGGGTGAAAACGTGGAAATTGTGAAAATTCTGAACAACAATTTCGCAATTGTAAAAGAACAGGACGGCATCGAAAAAATCATTATGGGCAGAGGCGTCTGCTTCGGCAAAAAAGTCGGTGCGTCCGTCGAAACCGGCAAAGTCGAAAAAATATTTTACCTGCAGGACAAAACGCAGGCGGCAAGGCTTGAGGAACTGATTATGAAGCTGCCGCTGGATCAGCTGAAGCTGGCGGAGCGCATTGTCAACGAGGCGCGGCTTCAGCTTGGGAAAAAGATCAGTGACGCAATTTATATCTCCCTGGCAGATCACATCAGCTTTTCTATTAAGCGGTTCAAGGAGGGCGTGAATATCCGGAATTCCCTGCTCTGGGATATTCAGAGATTTTACCCTGAGGAATATCGGTTCGGCCTGACGGCTCTGAATCTGATTGAGGAACAGTACGGCATCCGGCTGCCCGACGACGAGGCGGGATTCATTGCCCTGCACATTGTCAATGCGGACCAGAAGGATGCGGACGACGATATGTACCGCGTCACACAGATCATGAAGGACCTGACAAACATCGTGAAGTACACCTATGCCCGGGACTTCGATGTCACTTCCCTTTCCTACCACCGCTTTATTACCCACCTGCGGTTTTTTGTCCAAAGGACACTGGCGAACAAAACCTACAGCGATGAATCCATGGACAACGAGTTGTTTGCAATGGTCAAGGAGAAGTATTCCATGGCCTACGGATGCGTCCTCAAAATCGAGGATTATCTGGAAACGGAATGCGGGCTGTTGGTCACGGACGAGGAAAAAATATATTTATCAATTCACATTGAGCGCTCTATGAGCAGCACATAAATTACAGACATTCCATTTCAGTTGGCGAAATAAGCATGTTCTTCCCCCGCCTTCGGCGGGGGAAGAACGCAACCTGGTTGCAGAATCAATTGGAAATGCTGTAAGCAAGCGTACAACCATTCATAAAAAAGGAGAAATCAAAATGGCAAAATACAGCGATCTGGTATCGTTCATTGTCGAAAATGTCGGCGGAAAAGACAATATTCTTTCTGTCAGCCACTGTATGACGAGATTAAGGTTCCATCTGAAGGATTACTCGCTGATCAATGAAGCGAACATCGCTTCCAACAGCAAAATCGCCACCGCGCAGAAAGCCGGCGGAGAATATCAGGTGGTGGTCGGAACAATGGTGGGGGAAATCCACGCAGAACTGTCCTCTTTTCTGGGACTGAAAAGCGACGATTCCCAAACGGCGGAAAAGAGTGATTCCCTTCTGAACAGAATTATTCAGATTATTACAAAATCGATCACCCCTGTTCTGGGGGTTCTGATGGCCTCCGGCCTGATTCAGGGCATGCTGGCCCTTCTGGTGGCCTGCGGTGTCCTAAAAACCACCGACGGAGCGTACATCATTCTGAACGTGATGGGAAACGCCCTGTTTAACTTCTTCCCCATTTTCCTGGGCTATACCGCCGCGAAGGCATTCAAGATGGACGGATTTGTCGGTATGGCGATCGGCGCCTGTCTGGTCTTTCCAACCATATTGGCAAACCTGACATCAGGCGACCCGTTGTTTACTCTGTTTGCCGGAACCATTTTCAGTACGCCCGTTTATAAAACGTTTTTCGGTATCCCGGTTATATTTCCGGCGACGGGTTATACCTCCACGGTCGTGCCCATCATCATTTCCATGTATTTCACCTCTAAATTTGAAAAATTCCTGAAAAATCACATTCCCGACATCGTCGCCTTTACGATCGTCCCCTTTCTGACAATAGCGGTCTGCGTTCCCCTGACGATTCTTGCCGTCGGACCCATTGCCAACTTTCTCTCCCTGCTGATAACGGCCGTCATTACTTACCTGAACAACCTGTCCCCCGTTATCACCTCGATCGTCGTGGGCATTGTCTATCAGCCGCTGGTCATTCTGGGGCTGCACTGGCCCCTGATTACGATCGGCATCACCAATATGGGGGCAGTGGGCTCCGACTACATTATCCCGATGATCTTCACCGCTTCCTTTACGCAGACGGCGGTCGTTCTGGCGGTTTACTGCAAAACCAGAGACAAAAAGATCAAAAACATCTGCGTTCCCGCCATGATTTCAGGCTGCTTCTGCATTATTGAACCGGCGATTTACGGAATCACCCTGCCGGTCAAAAAGCGTTTTGCCTTCAGCATTGCCGGTGCGACCGTAGGCGCCGTGATTATTTCCCTGTTCGGCGCGAAGATGTACGCGGTAAGCGTCGGCGTGCTGGGCACCGTTGCGTTTATTAATCCAAACGGCGATATGGGCGGATTCTATATTGCCATTATCGCCACCCTCATTTCCATGGTTGTTTCCTTCCTGCTGACCTTCTTCACCTTTAACGAGCAAAACCCCGGCGCCATCTCGGCGTCCGGCGGCGACGGAACGGCCAATCTCCTGATTCATTCCCCTCTGAAAGGTAAAACCGTCAAGCTGGAAAACGTGCAGGATGCGTCCTTTTCAAAAGGCGTTCTGGGAAAAGGAATCGCGATTTCGCCGTCGGAGGGAAAACTGGTCGCCCCGTGCGACGGAATCGTTTCCAACCTGTTTTCGACGGGCCACGCGCTCGGCATTACCAGCGACGACGGATGCGAGATTTTAATTCACGTGGGAATCGACACCGTCCGGTTGAACGGCAAATATTTTACGATCCGTACAAAACAGGGCAACCGGGTTAAAAAGGGCGACCTATTGGTGGAATTTGATATTGACGCCATCACGAAGGAAGGCTACAGCCTGATTACCCCTGTTCTCGTCACAAACAGCGACGACTATTTCGATATCGTAGAAACCACCAGTGAAAGCGTCGATTATCTGGAGCAGCTGATCCGGGTGCTGCCCAATAAAAAGGAAAACGCCGGAAAATTGGCGGAGGCTTAAATGAAAACTGAAAAAAACACGGCGCTCTATTCCAGAATCAAGGGCGTTCTGATCGGCGGGGCCTATGGAGACGCCATGGGAATGCCCACGGAGTTCTGGACGCAGGAGCACATCCGCTCCAGATTCCCGCAGGGGATTGACGGGTTTCTTCCCTCCCAACCGGACGACTTTTTCGGCAGGAGCATGTCTGCCGGTGAAATTACGGACGATACCATCAATACCGTCATGATCGCGGACATGATCGCGGAAAATCACGGCACGATTAATACGGAAAGCTATCTTAAAAGGCTCATCGCGTGGAAAAACGAATCGGAGGTTGCCGCCCTTGTATGCGGCCCCAGCACCTTAAAGGCTTTGGAGGCGATCGAGCGGGGTGTATCCGTGGAGGTAACCGGAAAGCTCGGCACCACAAACGGCGCCGCAATGAAAATAAGCCCTGTGGGAATTCTTTCCGACTACCGCCGCCCCGATGCCCTGATCGGCAGCGTAAGCGCGATCTGCAAGCCCTCACACAACACCTCCATTGCCATTCAGGGCGCCAGCGTTGTCGCAGCGATGGTCAGCTATGCTGTTTCGGGAGGAAACGACATTCCTACGATGTGGGAGCTGGCGGAGGAGATTTCCGTACGGGCAAAACCGAGCGGGTTCCAGATCCCGTCGGCTTCTCTCACGGAAAGAATGAAGCTGGCAAAACAGCTGATCCAAAACCGCACCGCGGCGGAGGCGATGAAAAAACTCTATGACGTCGTCGGCACCGGGGTGGAAACCATCGAGACCATTCCGTCCGTTCTCGCCGTGATCAAGCTGTCCGAAGGGGACCCTCTGGCCTCCGCGAAAATCAGCGCGTCGCTCGGCGGAGATACGGATACCATCGGGGCCATCTCCACAGCGATCTGCGGAGGAATGAACCCGGGCTTTCCCGATTCCCTGGTCCGTGAACTGGAGAACGTGAATCACCTTGACTTTGACCGGCTCAGCAGCCGGCTGCATCCCTTTTCTCCCTACGCATAAAGAGTACAAAAAAACAGGCGGCCCCGATAAGGGCTGCCTGTTTTTTTTTGTAAAGATTCTGATTAGTCCTTCGGCTTCATGGTCGGGAACAGAAGCACGTCGCGGATGGACGCGCTGTCGGTCAGGAGCATGACCAGCCGGTCGATACCCATGCCCATGCCGCCGGTCGGCGGCATGCCGTACTCCAGAGCCGTCAGGAAATCCTCGTCGATCATATTGGCTTCTTCGTCGCCCGCGGCGCGCAGCTCCATCTGGTGCATAAAACGACCGCGCTGGTCGATCGGGTCGTTCAGCTCGGAATAAGCGTTCGCCAGCTCGCGGCGGGTAATGAACAGCTCAAACCGCTCCACAAGCTCCGGGCAGTCCTGCTTGCGCTTGGTCAGCGGAGAGACCTCCACCGGATAATCGTAGATAAAGGTCGGCTGCAGGAGATGCTCTTCCACCTTTTCCTCAAACGCCAGCGACATGATATCGCCCCATTTGTCGGTGCTTTTGGTTACAAGCCCCAGCTCCTTTGCGACTGCTTTCGCCTTTTCGGTGTCGCCCTTGAAGGAGAGGAAGTCAATTCCCGCGTATTCCTTGATCGCGTCGTTCATGGACAGGCGCTTGAACGGCAGGGCCAGACTGACGTCCTCGCCCTGATAGGTGATCTGATCGGACCCGCACGCCTTCACGGCGCACTCGTGGATCATATTCTCGGTAATTTCCATCATCCCGCGGTAATCCGTGTAAGCTTCGTAAAGCTCGATGGTGGTGAATTCCGGGTTGTGTTTGACATCCATTCCCTCGTTGCGGAAAATACGGCCGATTTCGTAGACGCGCTCCATCCCGCCCACGATCAGCCTTTTCAGGTGCAGCTCCGTCGCGATCCTTAAGTACATATCGATGTCAAGCGTATTGTGATGCGTAATAAACGGCCGTGCGGTAGCGCCGCCCGCAATATTGCTGAGCACGGGCGTTTCCACCTCGATATAGGATTTCTCATCCAGAAAGTTACGGATGGTCCTTATGACTTCACTGCGCTTGATAAAGGTATCCTTTACCTCCGGGTTGACGATCAGGTCAAGGTAGCGCTGGCGGTAGCGCAGGTCGGTATCCTTCAGCCCGTGGAATTTTTCCGGCATGGGCAGCAGCGATTTGGAGAGCAGCTTTATTTCTTTGGCGTGAACGGAAATTTCTCCCCTGCGGGTTTTGAAAACATATCCCTTTACGCTGACAATGTCGCCCAGATCCCAGTAGCTTTTCAGGTCGTTATAGCTTTCCTCGCCCACCTGGTCGATTTTCAGGTAAACCTGTATCCTGCCGGTGCGGTCGTGGATATCCAGAAAACTCGCCTTGCCCATGTCGCGCCAGCTCATAACGCGGCCGGCGATGCATACGTCGCTGTTTTCCAGCTTTTCAAAGGACTGGCGGATTTCCTGTGCGGTCGTATCCCGCGGGCAGACCGTAATGGCAAACGGATCCCTGCCGGCCTGCTGAAGCGCGGTCAGCTTATCCCTGCGTATCTGCAGCAGTTCGCTGATATCCTGCTCCGGCTGGCTGGTTTCCTTCGTCTCATTGATTGTTTCGCTCATTTGTAACTCTCCTAAATCATAAATTCACTTCCGCTGAAAAACGTTATTTGGAGATGGTGAGAACCTCGTATTCCATCGTTCCGGCGGGAACCTCAATTTCAATTTTATCGCCGATGCCGTGGCCCAGAAGAGATTTTCCGACCAGCGATTCGTCGGAAATGCTTCCGTTCACCGGGTCGGCTTCGTTGGAGCCGACGATTTTGTAGTTGGCGACGCTGCTGTTTCCGGTCGAGGGGTTTGTCACCCTTACCTCCACCTTGGAGCCGATATGGATATTCTCATTGCTGAGTTCGTCTTCGTCGATCACCTTGACGTTTTTCAGCATGACCTCAATATCCGCAATACGGGCTTCCACGATCGCCTGATCGTTTTTCGCCTCGTCATATTCGCTGTTTTCAGACAAGTCGCCGAAGGAAAGAGCGATCTTGATTTTCTCCGCCACTTCCTTGCGTTTGACGCTTTTCAGCTCTTCCAGCTCGTTTTCAAGCTTTTCAAGACCTTCTTTTGTCAAAATTACCTGTTTAACCATATATAATAACCACCTTTTCAATGCAATTTCTTGCACTTTTTCTACAGCGTTTTCCCTTACAATGGCAGAATAATTTCGTGTTCCTCCTCCGCTTTCGGCGGGGGAGGAACACCCTTGCACCTGTCACTGTAAACAGGATTGCTATATTTTTCTATAATAAATACATTATAGTGATGCCGTACCGTTCTGTCAATAAAATCCGCCCCGGCGGGCGGATTTTCCAGAAAAAACAGGGATATGCAAACGCATATCCCCAAGACCGGTTCAGTCCGTCGCGGCTCCGCTTTCCGCCGGTACCTCCGCAGCGGCGCCGGGGGCCTGGGAAACATTCGCTCCCTGCCGGATCAGCGCGGAAACCGCGGCCTGCAGCTGCGCGTCCTGATCGCCCGCCAGCTGATTCTTCGCCAGCAGCTCGCGCTGGGCGTCGGTAAGCTCTTTGCTGACATCCGCGTCAATGCCCTTGCCGTTAAAGACATTGCCGTTCAGAGTCAGGTAATTTGCCACGGAAAGGATAATGGCCGACCCGTCGGAAAGCGGCATCACTTCATCCTTGGTGCCGAAGCCCGCCGTCTTTTCCCCGACCAGCAGTCCTTTTTTATAGTCCTTGATATCGGACGCGAAAATTTCCGCCGCGCCGAAGGTGTTCCGGTCGACAATTACCGAAATGGGAAGGCTGACCTCGTTTGCGTTGGAGGTGTACTCCACGGTGACCTTTCCGGCCTTGTTCCTGTAGCTGACCGTATTGCCCGCAGGCAGGAGCGTGTCCAGCATGGCGGCCATCCCGCCGACGCTTCCGCCGGAATTGCTTCTGAGGTCGACGACAATGCCCGCTGCGCCTTCCTTGATGCGCTGGGCGAGCAGCGTGTTGAACTGCTCCGCGTTGTTATCGGTAAATTCGCTGATTTTCAGATAGGCCACGTTGCCGTTGATCATGGAGGAGGTGATCGTCCGCTCTGTGTACTCCGCGCGGGTCACGGTAATGCTGAGCTTTTCCGTTTTCGTTTCCGTCCCGCTGGAAGCCCCGGCGTCCTCCGTGCTGCGCAGGATGCCGAACTTCACCTTGGAACCGGAAACGCCGTCCAGCTTGTTGAGCGCGTCGCCGTAGGTGATGCGCACGATTTCCTTATCATCCATGCTGACAATGGTGTCGCCCTTTTTGATTCCGCTTTTTTCGGCGGGTGAATTCGGCATTACCTCAATGACTTCCATATTGCCGTCGTTGTCGCGGGCGGTCTTGATACCCACGCCGATATTCTTTCCACTGTTTCCGCTGACATACGCCTTATATTTCTCCGCAGACAAATATTTTGCCTGTGAATCTCCCAACCCGGCCACGTATCCGGCGCAGATGCCGTCGTTCAAAGCGGTTTCATCCACCGCGCCGATATAGTCCTGCCTTGCCTTCTGGTCGATCTCGCTCAGCTTGGTATACATCGCCTGGCGAGCGTTGACATCCGCGACCTTGGTGTTGAAGTTCTTCATTGCGTAAACGTAGGTGAGGGAAACCGTAATGGAGGCCGTAACGGCAACAAGGGCAACCGCCGCGCCCCAGGTCAGCTTTCTGCTCATATCGAATCAATCATTCCTTATTCTGGATTTTCCTTCCGCCTATTTGCTGAACCAGTTCAGCGGATTCTTTGCCACACCGTTCACACGGATTTCAAAATGAAGATGGGCCCCCTGCGAATCTCCGGTGTTGCCGACATAGGCGATTACCTGTCCCTTTTTCACCGTCTGTCCTTTGCTGACCGCCACGCTGCTGCAATGGCCGTACAGGGTGGAGTACCCGCCGCCGTGGTCGATCGCCACCACGTTGCCGTACCCGCCGTAGCCGGTGCCGTAATTGCCCCAGCCCGCCATCATCACCTTGCCCGAATCGGCCGCGACAATCGGCTTGCCGTAAACGCCAGCGGAGGAAATGTCGATTCCCTTGTGCAGGCTGCCCCACCGGTAGCCGTAGCCGCTGGTGATGTTGGTAACGCCCGGCAGAGGCCAGCCAAAGTTGCCCTTGCTCACGTAGCCGCCGCTGCCGCCGGTTCCTTTCTGGGAAGCGTAATAATCCTTATACCACTGGTCGATCGCGGCGTCCGCTTTCTTGCGCTGCTCGGCCAGCTTCGCGTTCTCCTGGTTGGCGCTCGATTCGTTCTGGGAAATCTCCGCAATGACCGCCTTTGTTTCATTGACCAGAGAAGTGAGCTCGCCCTGCTTTGTGTCCAGCGCCACCCTCGCCTCGGCAACGCTTTTGCGGTTGGTCTCAATCTCCGATTTCTGCGCCTTAATACTGTCCATATCGGACTTCAGCGTATTGATCAAATTGGTGTCATGCGTGGTAATGGCCTGAATCGCCTCTGTTTTATCCGCAAGATCCACCACGCTTTTGGCGCTGAGGATAATTTCAAGGTTGGACGCCTCGCCCGTCAGATAGAGCGCGCGCAGCCTCTGTTTGAGCTGTTCGTAGTTCGCGTCGATATTTTTCTGCTTATCGGCGATCTGCGATTCCTTTTGGGAAATGTCCGAGTCCAGAGTATTGATCTGCTGATTCAAAACGTCGATCTGGCTCTGCACGGTGCTTACCTGCGTGTCCAGCGCCGCCTTATACTGCTGCTTCTGGGCCTTGTCCGCTTTCAGCGTTTTCAGTTTGGCGGCAACCTCCGCCTGCTTTTTCTTCAGATCGGCCTGCTCCTTCTGCAGCTGGCTCAGGCTTTTGGCGGCGGACGCCGGCATGGCGACCTGAGGAGTAAAAATCATCGCCAGCGCCAGAACGACGGCGAGCAATCCTTTGACCCATTTTTTACCAGCCAACGATCTCCCCTCCTTCCTTTTTCAGATATTTGCTGATGGAAATCACTCCGCCCACCGCGCCGAACAGCATTCCGGCCAGAATAAACGCCAGGGTAATGCTCCACGCGAGGGGCCGTATGTCAACGGGAGAAAACATCATAATGGATGTAATGGAGGTAATCATTTTATCGTAGAGCAAAAGCAGGATCAGGCTGGAAATCAGCCCCGAAAGGATTCCGATGATCATGCCCTCCACAATAAACGGGACGCGTATAAACCAGTTCGTCGCGCCGACGGACTTCATAATGCTGATCTCCACCCGCCGCGAAAACATGGTGACCCGGATGGTATTGGAAATAATGAACAGGGAAACCAGGCTGAGCAGCAGGATGATCCAGAAGCCCACCATGGTAATCATCCGGTCCAGATTCGTCAACTTCTGCGCCACGTCCGAATAATCGTTGATGCTCGCGACGCCGGAAATCTTCTGGATCTGCGCTGCGGTTTCCTTATACTTGGAAAGGTCCTTGAACGAAACCTTGAAAGCGTCCGGCAGCGGGTTTTCCTTCCCGGTCATGCCCTGCAGCATGGTGCCGTCCTTATCGCCCAGAATATCCATATACTGCTGGATGGCGTCGTCCTTCGGCACGAATTCACAGGTCTCGATATTATCGAGTTTTTTGATTTCCTCCCCGACCTTAATGGCGGAAAGCGTGGGCAGGTCCTGCGTCATATAGACCCTGACGGAATTGCTGCCCTCCAGCGTTTTCATCGCGGAATCGATATTATAGGAAAAAAGCACCGCCGCGCCCGTCAGCAGCAGGCATGAAATCAGCACGCCGACAGACGCAAAGCTCATGGTGCGGTTGTTCCAGATATTTTTGATACCCTCTTTCATCAGGTATCCCAGTCCGTTAATCCTCATGGCGCGCCTCCTTCTGCGAAGCGGTGTCCGCCACGATGCTTCCGCCGTGGATTTCCACCACTCTGCGGTGGAAGTGCTTGACCAGCGAATGTTCGTGCGTCACCATCAGGATGGTGGTGCCGCGGCGGTTGATTTCGTTGAGCAGGTCCACGATTTCAAAGGAAAGAGCGGGGTCAATGTTGCCCGTAGGCTCGTCCGCAATAATCAGCTTGGGGTTGTTGATCAGCGCCCGCGCAAGGCCCACCCTCTGCTGCTCCCCGCCGGAAAGCTCCGCCGGATGGCACATCGCCTTGTTCTGAAGGTCGACAAGGCTCAGGATGTACGGGACCCGCTTGTGGATTTCCCTGTTGGTCGCCCCTACGATGTGCATGGCGAACGCCACATTGTCGAACACCGTCATATTGTCGATCAGCCGGAAATCCTGAAAGACGATCCCCATCGTCCGGCGCATATATGGCACGTCCCGCTTTCTCAGCGTGGAAAGCCTTCTGCCGTTGACGGTAATCTCGCCCTCGCTGGCTTTTTCCTCACACATAATCAGCTTGAGGAAGGTGCTTTTCCCCGCGCCGGAAGAGCCGACAATAAAGACAAACTCGCCCTTGTCCACTTTCAGGTTCACATCTTTGAGCGCTTTTGTCCCATTGGAATATGTTTTGCTTACATTCTGAAATTCTATCAATGTAATCGCTCCATTAAATTCATTCATACTGATCTTTCATTGCGTAAATAAAAGGTCAGGATAAGGATTCATTTCCCACAAAATCCACCATAAAAAACCAAAAAAACCAAAACCCATTGGCATGTTTACATAATACCAATGGGCAGCTGATTTATTATTTCTTTATAGAATTAATTTGTAATAAATCTGTAATATTTTTGATTTCTTTTTTCATTTCCCTGTCAGAATTTAACTGGGTTGGAAGAAAGATACTTCTTAACCATCAGAGCGACCTTGAAAACAATGGCGTCTTCAAACTCACGCAAATCCAGACCGGTGATCTTCTTGATCTTTTCCAGCCTGTAAACCAGCGTATTCCGGTGGACAAACAGCTTGCGGGAGGTTTCGGAAACGTTCAGGTTATTTTCAAAGAAACGCTGAATGGTGAACAGGGTCTCGTGATCCAGCGATTCGATCGAGCCGCGCTTGAAGACTTCTTTCAGGAACATGTCGCACAGCGTCGTCGGCAGCTGGTAAATCAGGCGGGCAATCCCGAGGTTGTCGTAGCTGACGATCGGCTTCTCGGTGTCGAACACCTTGCCGACCTCCAGCGCGACCTGGGCTTCCTTGAAGGAGCGGGCCAGATCCTTGATTCCGGTCACCGTGGTGCCGATTCCAACCACACAGTGGGTGTAGAACTCGCTGGAAAGGGTGTCCACAATGGAACTCGCCAGTTTTTCCAAATCCTTCGGCTCAATGCCGGCACGGATTTCCTTGACCAGCGCGATATCGTTTTCGTTAATATTAATGATAAAGTCCTTGTTTTTATCCGGGAAAAGATTCTGTACCACATCGTAAGCCGAAATATCGGATTTGTTCGTAATTTTAATCAGCATACATACGCGGTTCACATCAGCGTTAAAGCGGAGCTCCCGGGCTTTCAAATAGATATCGCCGGGCAGAATATTATCCAAAATCACATTCTTGATAAAGTTGCTGCGATCGTATTTTTCATCGTAATACTGCTTGATGCTGCTCAGTGAAACAGCCAGCAGGGAAGCGTAGCGGCCGGCCTCCGGATCGCTGCCGGAAACAAAAACGGCGTATTCCGGTCTTGGGCGGCTGCCGAACGACTTAAAAGTATAGCCGTTGACCACAAAAGTTCCCGGCGTCGCCAGAACCTCGGCGGTAATGCTGTCGTTCACTTCGCCGATACGGCCAAGCTCACTGCAAGCTATGATAACCGAGGTCTCATCGATCACACCGATCGTACGGTCGATTGCGTCGCGCATTTGGTGGATAACTCCCTGAAATAATCTATTTGACATAGCTCTCCCTCACTTTATATAACTTGTGTAATCTGCTGAAATATTATAGTATGCTACATACATTTTACATAAATTCAATGCATTTTTCAACTATGTATTGAACATAAAATAAAAAAATATCATTTTAAGGAGAAATTTGACAATAAAATCCCCTTTTTTGCCTGTTTATCGTTTCTCAGTCGGGAAAAAACCGTTTTTATTTTTCTCTATAAAAAATAAGGGCCGTGTTCACACGGCCCCAAGAGTGTCGAAAAATTTATTTTACAATTTTGCGGAAGGGTTTTGCCCCTCACAGAAGGGATGCTCCCATCAGTTCAGAATCGTCTTTTCCGTATCTTTATCGAACAGATGCATTTTCTGGAGGTTAAAGGCGATCTCAATGGTGTCTCCCGTCTTGGCGGTGGAGGTCGGCTCCACTCTGGCCGTAATGTCACTGTTCTCGCAGCTCAGGTACAGATAGGTTTCCGCGCCCATCAGCTCGGTTACCTCCACCCCGGCCTTTACAATGCCTTCCGTCGCCTTTGCAAGGAAGTCCGGCTCGTCGTGCACGTCTTCGGGGCGGATGCCGAACACAACCGTCTTGCCCACATAATCCTTCAGCACGCCGTCCTTGTCTTTTCCTTCGGGAACGGCAACGCTGTACTTGCCGAATTTCAGGAAGAAGCGGCCGTCCCTGTTTTCGACCTCCGCGTCGATAAAGTTCATCTGCGGGGAACCCATAAAGCCGGCCACAAACTCGTTTACCGGGTAATCGTACAGGTTCTGCGGCGTATCGACCTGCTGGATAAAGCCGTCCTTCATCACCACGATGCGGTCGCCCATGGTCATGGCCTCGGTCTGATCGTGCGTTACATAAATGAAGGTGGTGCCCAGCCTTTTGTGCAGCTTGGAAATTTCGGTCCTCATCTGCGCGCGCAGCTTGGCGTCCAGATTGGAAAGAGGTTCATCCAGAAGGAAAACCTTCGGGTCACGGACAATGGCGCGTCCGAGCGCGACACGCTGGCGCTGGCCGCCGGACAGAGCCTTCGGCTTTCTGTCGAGCAGATGGGAGATATCCAGAATTTTGGCGGCCTCTTCCACGCGGCGTTTGATTTCTTCCTTTGCCACCTTGCGGATTTTCAGGCCGAAAGCCATGTTGTCAAAAACAGTCATATGGGGATAGAGCGCGTAGTTCTGGAACACCATTGCGATGTCGCGGTCCTTCGGCGCAATATCGTTCGCAAGCGTCTCCCCGATAAACAGCTCGCCCTTGCTGATCTCTTCCAGTCCCGCGATCATCCGCAGGGTGGTGGACTTTCCGCAGCCGGACGGACCGACCAGAATAATGAATTCCTTGTCGGCGATTTCCAGATTGAAATCCGTAACCGCGGTCACGCCTCCTTCGTAAACCTTGTAAATATGCTTTAATGTAACGTTTGCCATAATTATCCTCCTGAATCTCATACTGTTCGTCTCAACGGCTCCCACAGCGTTTCCATTTCCATTGGGAAAGAAACCCAATCGGCACTTGGGGGAACAACAGCACGCTGTAAATTCAAACCGTTTCTCATTTCGTGAATTCATGATAACAGATGCGACCGGGGATTAACAGCCGTTTTTTATCCAAACTTTGCGTTTTAGAATTATGGAAATCTGATAAAACACAAAAACAGGTCCCGAATTTAGTGTATATTGGATAGCGAAGATTGGCTGAAAATGGCGGATCTCTCCTGCTTGTCCAGCTCCCGTACGGCTCCCGGGGCCAGCTTTTCATCCAGCTTCAGCCCGCCGATCTGTACCCGCTTCAGCTTCAGCACCTCGTTGCCGCGCGCCAGAAACATCCGCTTCACCTGGTGGAACTTCCCTTCGCGGATCTGTACGCGGACAAGCGGATGCTCCCCGTCCTCCAGGACCTCCAGCCTCGCCGGCAGGCACGTCCTGTCTTTCAGCTCCACCCCGTTTTCAAACGCGGCGATGTCCTCCGGGCCGGCCGGGCGGGCCAGAACCGCCTCATAGAGCTTGTACACATGGCTTTTCGGCGCGAGCATCCGGTGGGCGAACGCCCCGTCGTCGGTAATGATGAGCAGGCCCTCCGTGTCCCTGTCCAGCCGTCCCGCAGGGAAGAGCCCGCGCCGCCTCTGCTCCGGCGGCAGCAGGTCCACCACGGTCCGCGCGCGCGTGTCCCGGGAAGCGGAGAGCACCCCGGCGGGCTTGTTCATCATCAGATAAAGGAACTCCCGGAAATTCAGGGGTTCCCCGTTCACCGTCACCTCGTCAGACTGCGTGTCCACCTTATAGTCGGCTTTTCTGACCACGCTGCCATTCACCGCAACAACGCCGCGGCGAATCATCGCCCCGGCGTCCCTGCGGCTGCCCAGATTCTGCGAAGCCAGTATTTTGTCGAGCCGTTCCATGCTCATTTGCTCATCCCCCGTGTTTTCACTGTCCCTTTAGTTTAAACGATTCCGGCGCGCCGGTCAATGCGGACTTTGCCCCCGCCCGTTCAGTCCGTAGGCCAGGCGTTTGCCGGAATTTCAGAAGCAGTGGCGGCGGCAGCGTCGTTCGGGCTGGCGGAAGCCGCGTTGGGCGCCGCAGAAGCGGCGTTGGGGTCCGCCGAGGCCGCGTTCGGATCAGCGGAAGCCGTGTTGGGATTCTCCTGGATTGGCTCCCCGTAATCGTTGCTGCTCTTCTCCCCGGAGAAACCGGCCATAAAGCCGTCAAGCTGGACGGTGCTCAGGTCGCCCCCGATCACCCTGTTGTCGTAAACAAGCAGAGTGGCCCGCACGTCGGTTGTCTGCGGATAGTTTGTGACCGCATAGATCCACTGCTTGCAAGTTTTCCCCGCGTATGGGGTCAGGTCAAGCCCCTGTTCTTTCTGGATATTGTTATATTGGAGATAGACGTCGTCGAACTGTGCCGGAATCATCACGTCCTTCACTTCAATCGGTTCGGTGTTTACCTGCCAGCCAAACTGTTTCAAAAAGGAAACGCGCTGGTCGTTTGAACCCGCGGTAAGGGTATACTTCTTCCCGTCGGCCGAAGCAACCGGTCCGGAATGGAACAGCTTCGTCACAACGATCGCCGCGGTCACCACCAGTAAAACTGCCGCCAGCCCGATCAATATCTTTTTTCTGCCGGCTTTAATCGAAAAAATAAACATATTCCCGCCCCCTTGTATAAAGATAAATATGCGGGAGGACGGAAAAAAATGCAAAAACAGCCCCCGTTTCCGGCGGCTGTTTGCATTCGTCTTTTATTCTTGCGCTTCTGCGGCTTTCGCTTCCTCAATCACCTTCTGGGCCACCTGCGGCGGGGCCTCCTCATAACGGCAGAAATCAAAGGTGAACGACCCTCTGCCCTGGGTGGACTGGCGCACGAAGGTGGTAAAATCGTGCATCTCCGCCATCGGTACCTCGGCTTCCACGACCTGCCTGCCGTTCTCCGCCGGGTTCATCCCCAGCACGCGGCCGCGGCGCTTGTTGACCTCGCCCATGACATCGCCCATGTTGGCGTCCGGCACCGTGCATTTCAGCGTGCCGATCGGCTCCAGCAACACGGGGTTCGCAATCGGCATACCCGCTTTGTAAGCGAGGTTCGCCGCCATTTTGAAGGACATTTCAGAGGAATCCACCGGATGGTACGAGCCGTCGTACAGCGTCGCCCTCAGCCCGACCACCGGGTATCCGGCGAGCGGCCCTTTTCCAATGGACTCGCGCAAGCCCTTTTCCACCGCGGGGAAGAAGTTCTTCGGCACCGCGCCGCCCACGACGCGCTCGCCGAACTCGAGGCCCTCGCTGTCACAGGGCTCAAATTCGACCCAGATATCGCCGAACTGCCCGTGTCCGCCGGTCTGCTTCTTGTACCGGCCCTGCACCTGCACCTTCTTGCGGATGGTTTCGCGGTAAGGCACGCGCGGCTTCTGCAGCGTGACCTCCACGCCGAATTTATTTCTTAACTTGGAAATGATAATATCGAGATGCTGCTCGCCCATACCGGACAGCACCATCTGATGCGTTTCCGCGTTGGTTGTGAATTGAATGGTGGGATCTTCGTCCACTAGGCGGAAAATGCCCTGTGCGACCTTATCCTCTTCGCCCTTATTCTTCGGCACCACCGCCATGGAAAGCGTGGCGTTCGGGTAAGTGATCCCTTCCAGCGTGACCTTTCTTGCCGGAGAACAGAGCGTGTCGCCCGTGCTGACGCCCTGCAGCTTCAGTACCGCGCCGATATCGCCGGCGCCGATATAGGGAGCGTCCTCCTGCTTCTTGCCGCGCATCATGACCGTCTTGCCGATGCGCTCCACATTTCCCGTGCGCATATTGATCAGCTGGGAATCCGTCCCCACTTTCCCGGAAATCACCTTCAGGTAGGACAGCTTGCCGATAAACGGGTCGGCGATGGTCTTGAACACGATCGCGGCGGCGGCAGCGTCGTCATTGACCGAAAGCTCCACCGGGTTGCCGTCCACATCCGAGCCGATTTCCCCGCTTTTCTCCTCCGCACAGGGAGCCAGCCAGGTCAGGCCGTCCAAAAACTGCTCCATTCCCCGCATCAGCAGCGCGTCCCCGCAGAACACGGGGCTGATCGTGCCGGATTTCACGCCCTTGCTGACGCCTACGATCACTTCCTCCGGCGTAAACTGCTCGCCGGAAAAATATTTTTCAAACATTTCGTCGCTGGTCTCCGCTACCGCCTCGTAAATCGCGGTGCGCAGTCCTTCCAGCCTGGTTCCCATGTCCGGCATCTTCACTTCCACCGGTTTGCCGTTCTGGTAATCATAAGCCTTGTATTCCAGCATGTTGATGTATATGTTCGCCTTGCCGTCCTCAATAAACGGCACCACAACGGGGCAGACGGACGGGCCGAAGCTGGCCTTCAAATCTTCAAACACCTTGTAGAAACGCGCGCTTTCGTCGCACAGGCCGTTGACAAAGAAAATTTTCGCAAGGCCGCGTTTGTTCGCCGCTTCCACCGCCTTTTCCGTACCCACGGACACGCCGCTTTTGCCGGAGACGGCGACCAGTACGGAATCCGCCGCGCGGACCGCCTCGCACATGCCGCCCTCAAAATCGAAAAGACCCGGAGCATCTATCAGATTAATTTTATGATTTTTCCATTCCAAAGGGGCCACCGCAGTCGTCACGGTGATTTTTCTCTTGATCTCTTCGGGGTCGAAATCGCAGACGGTGCTTCCTTCGCCGACCTTGCCAAAACGGTCGGTAGCACCGGACAGATACAGCATAGCCTCCGCGATGCTGGTTTTCCCGGCGCCGCTGTGTCCCGCAATTGCAATGTTGAGAATGTTCTTTGCATGATACTGTTTCATTATAGATACTCCTTTCAGGGATTGATTGTTACAACCATACAATTGTGCAACCAAATTTACGATAATTATAGCTTGTTTTTACAATGATTACAATCCCAAATTGCTAAAATTTCCGCTTTTCATGCAATAATCTGCCCCGGAAAGCCCCTTTGCCGCCGCGCACAGCCAAAACGGGTGTTTTTCGGCCGCAAACGTAAAAAAGCCCGTCCGGAAACCGGACGGACCTTTTTACATGGAAACGAACTATTTTATGCTTTGCCCGCGCAGCCCAGAACGGTAGTGATCTTATGCGCTACCATGTCCTTGATTGCCGTGCGTGCGGGAGCAAGGTATTGTCTCGGGTCAAAATGGCTCGGATTTTCCGCGAAATATTTGCGGATGCTCGCCGTCATGGCAAGGCGCAGGTCGGAGTCCACGTTGATCTTGCAGACAGCCATCTTCGCGGCCTCGCGAAGCATTTCTTCCGGAATGCCGATGGCGTCCGGCATCTGCCCGCCGAACTGGTTGATCTGCTGTACGAACTCGGGAATGACGGAGGAAGCGCCGTGCAGCACAATCGGGAAGCCCGGCAGACGGTTAGCGACCTCCTGCAGGATATCCAGGCGGAGCTTCGGATTCTGGCCCGGCTTGAACTTATAAGCGCCGTGGCTTGTCCCGATCGCGATCGCAAGGGAGTCCACTCCGGTGCGCTTGACAAAGTCCTGCACCTCGTCCGGATCGGTGAACTGGGCCTTGTCGTCCTCGACCTTTACGTCGTCTTCCACACCGGCCAGCTTGCCCAGCTCGGCTTCGACGGTCACGTTGTATTTGTGCGCGTATTCCGCTACCTTGCGGGCTTCCTCCACGTTTTCCTCGTAGGGCTTGGAGGAACCGTCGTACATTACGGAGGTAAATCCGCCGTCAATGCAGTCCTTGCACAGCTCATAGGAAGAACCGTGGTCAAGGTGCAGGGCAATCGGAATATCGGGGTTTTCGATCACGGCTGCTTCGACAAGCTTTGTCAGATAGGTGTGGTTCGCATATTTACGCGCGCCCGCGGAAACCTGAAGAATGACCGGTGCTTTCAGTTCCTGGCAGGCCTCGGTAATACCCTGAACAATTTCCATGTTGTTGACGTTGAACGCGCCGACGGCGTATCCCCCGGCATATGCTTTTTTGAACATTTCTACTGTATTGACTAATGGCATGGTAATTACCTCCCAATGATATGATAAGACTATTATATCCCAAAAAAAGGGAAAGGGAAAGATTAAATTTTAACAACCCGCAAAATCCCTTCAAACCGGGCGTTCCGGCGTCAGGCGTCCTTTTCAAATAATGCCGGATTGCTGCGGCTGTAATGAAAGATGTACTGCTGGGCGATCCCGGCGTAGCGGCCGAAGCTTTCCGGCTCCCTGCCGGGAAACAGCACCCGCATCGCGCGCTTCATCCACACGTCCATCGGGAACGCCTCCAGCCGGTGCAGCCCGTAAAGCAGGGTGCAGTCCGCCACCTTCGGCCCCACACCGTGAATCGTCATCAGGCGTTCGCGGGCTTCGGGGAGCGGCGCGGTTTTGAGCGCTTCCAGGTCGACTTCTCCCTGCGCCACCTTGCGCGCGGCGCTCAGAATATATTTGGCGCGGAACCCGCAGCGGATTTCCGCAAGCTCTTCCTCTCGCAGGCACGCGATTTTTTCGGCTTTCGGAAAAGCGAAAACGCCTTCCCCGATCCTTTCGCCGAAGCCGGTGCAGAACCGTGCCACGATTCCCTTGATTCGCGGAATATTGTTGTTCTGCGAAAAGATGAAGGAGCACAGCGCCTCCCACGGCTCCTGATTCAGGATCCGCATGCCGGGCGCGAATTTGGCCGCCCGGGCCAGCGCGGCGTCGCCTGCCGCCAAGTCTTCCCGGATTTTCCCGTAGTCGAGCGGCAGATCGAAATAATTCCGCCAAAAGGGGTCCCGCAGCGCCTGTTCCCGGTTCTCCTCAGAAATATTTAAAATCCTGCCGGAGGCGACGCCCGTGTAGGAACCGTCCTTCTGCCTGTCCCAGCGGAAGCACTGCCCGCAGTCCAGCGTCTGCTCCAGATCGAAGCTGTCTGTTTTCTTCCCCGTAGGTCCGTCCCCCTTTCCAAAGCGTTAGCGGCTCTGCCGCAGTCTGCCGGTTCGTCCGCAGACCGGAAAGCTTTGCTTCCGTTTCTATCGCAAAATTATTATAGCACAGTTAGGTAAAGGTTAGAATACTGATTGTTTTCAAAGTTTTAAATGGCGGGTTGACATAATTATGTATACATTTCCTATTCACAACCGGGAAAGCGGGGTGGTTTCCACACTTATTAACATTTTCAACAGAGTTTTCAACAGAGAATCGGGAGTATTCCACGACGTTATGTAAACTTTTGCAAATACTGTGTGTATAAATGGCTCCACGACTGGAAAAAAGCGGCGCATATTCCAGTTACTCTCTGTATAGGAGTCGAAAGGGCGGCGGCCCGTCTCCATTTTTTGGCGCCTCAAAGCGGGATTCCATGGGGATTTTTTGACTCCGCAAAAATCAAATCTGGCACTTTGCACAAAATATAGAATTGCAGTTATTAAAATTTGGCATCATTTCCGTGTGCCAAATCTGTTTTTGTTTCTCTTGAGAAAGTATTACGCTCCGGCTTATAATCATAGCAGAAATATTTCGGAACAATTTATTGAAAGGCGGAGTAAATAATGAGAGAGAAAGTTCAAAGCTTCGGCAGATTCTTAAGTGGCATGGTTATTCCGAACGTCGGTGCCTTTATTGCGTGGGGCCTTATCACTGCAATGTTTATCGCCACCGGCTGGACGCCGAACGAAAAGCTTGCGGCGTTGGTGGACCCGATGCTGAAGTACCTGCTTCCGCTCCTGATCGGTTACACAGGAGGCCGCATGGTCGGCGGACAGAGAGGTGCCGTCGTCGGTTCGATTGCTTCTATCGGCGTAATCATCGGCGCGGACATCCCAATGTTCCTCGGCGTTATGATTATGGGCCCTCTGGGCGGCTATCTTATCAAGCAGTTTGACAATCTGGTACAGGGAAAAATCAAAGCCGGTTTTGAAATGCTGGTCGATACTTTCTCAGCAGGCATCATCGGCGGCATCCTCGCAATCATTTCGTTCCTGCTGATCAACCCTCTGTGCGTGGCTCTGACCAACGGCATGGCTGCCGGCGTCGATTTCTTCGTAAAAGCGGGCCTGCTGCCGCTGGCACAGATCTTTATTGAGCCCGCGAAGGTTCTGTTCCTCAACAACGCGATCAATCACGGCATCCTGACCCCGCTCGGAATTGAGCAGGCCGGCAAGGTCGGCAAATCCATCTTCTTTATGCTCGAAGCAAACCCGGGCCCCGGCCTTGGACTGCTACTTGCATACTGTATCGCAGGAAAGGGCTCGGCGAAGAGCTCCGCTCCCGGCGCAATCATCATCCATTTCCTCGGTGGTATCCATGAAATCTATTTCCCCTTTGTCATGATGAACCCCATTCTGTTTCTGGCAGTTATTGCCGGCGGCATTACCGGTTCTTTTGTAGAGGGTATCATGGGTGCAGGACTCGTCGCTCCCGCAGCTCCGGGCAGCATTATCGCTTTTCTTCTGATGACCCCGAGGGGCGGATTCTTTTCTACCATTGTCGGCGTAACCTGCGCCGCGGCAGTCAGCTTCGCGCTTTCGTTCGTACTTTTGAAGGCAACGGCGAAGGACGAAGACAACCTTGACGAAGCCAAAGACAAAGTAAAGGCAATGAAGGCCGGAAAAGCAGGAAAAACCGCACCTGCTCTGCGCAAAGTCAACATCAGCAAAATCGTCTTCGCGTGCGACGCAGGCATGGGCTCCAGCGCAATGGGCGCAACCGTTCTCAGCAAAAAGCTGAGGGAAGCCGGTCTGGATATTCAGGTTCTCCATTCCTCGATCGAGGACATTCCGCGCGACGTTCAGATCGTCGTCACCCATCACGAGCTGATGGAACGGGTGAAGAAAGTCGTTCCGAACGCGCAGCTCGTAACCATTACCAACTTTATGGCGGCGCCGGAGTATGACGAGCTGGTCAATCAGCTGGGCGGCCTCGCTTCGGCAATATAGCAAAGAAAACCGGTTTTAATCCGTACATAAACACGGTATACGAAGCGCGCAAAAAATAGTACCATTGGGTATCAGGAGGGGTTACAAATGACTTTTACACCGCGTTTAAATCATTTGTTCCGTATTTTACTGAAAAATACGGAGCCCGTTTCTGTAAGCGAGCTTGCTTCCCTGCTGAACACCAGCAAGCGGACGCTTTTCCGCGATATGGAAAACGTCGACTCCCAGCTTCGCGCCTTTCACCTGAAAATCAACGCAAAGTCAGGGGTGGGAATCCGGCTGGAAGGAAGCGAACAGGACAGGGAAAGACTTGCCCAGGCGCTTCTCAGCGAAGAGGAACCGGAACCCATGGATAAGGAATCCAGAAGGAAACGCCTGATTCTGGAGATTCTGAAAAATCAAAGCGTACAGAAGCTTTACTATTACTCTAATCTGTTCAAAGTCAGTGAAGGGACCGTCAGCAATGACATGGACGTCATTGCCGACTGGTTCCGGGAAAACGATTTGGATCTATCCCGGCGGCAGGGCTACGGTGTTGCTCTGGAAGGCACCGAGGAAGCCTACCGCCGGGCGCTTTCCCAATTTATTTATGAAAATATCGGCCGCGAGGAATACTGGGAGGCGTCTTCCGGTATCAACGGAAACCCGGCTGAGCAAATAGACGTTTATCCCCTGTTGGATGCCAAAATTTTCAATCAGGTGATCTCCGCGCTGAAAACGATTCCGAACAGGAAGCTGGAACGGTTCACGGAATCCTCCCGCTTCAGGCTTGTCATCTATCTTTCCATCGCGGTAGAAAGAATTATCAGACAGAAAACTATCTCCATGGAACCGGAAACCATCGAAAAACTGAAAGCAACTGAGGACTATGTGCTCGCCGACACCATCGCGGATATGCTGGAGGATTCTTTCCAGTTCAAAATCTGCGACGAGGAAAGGGCATATATCTGTATTCATATTAAAAGTGCAAAACAAAAATATATTGATAAAAATCCGGACGACGATTTTTTTATCGACCATTATGACCTGATCCGCATGATTTACCGGATGATCGAGCGGTTCGACCCGGAGATGGCTCAGGAGCTGAAAACGGATGAAGTCCTGCTGAGCGGGCTGATCGTCCACCTGGACCCCACCCTGATCCGGCTCAAGCACAACATGGCCATTCAGAACAATATGCTGGACCAGATCCGCGCCATGTATCCGGATATCTTTGAGAAAAGCAAAAATGCCGCGCAGGTCATCTGGGAAAGCTACGGCTTTGCCGTACCCGACGCGGAAACAGGTTACCTTGCCACCCATTTTGGGGCGGCGGTCATCCGCCTGAAAGAGAGAAAGCTCCAGCGCAAGGTCGTCACCATCGGCGTTGTCTGCGCAAGCGGAATCGGGATTTCCTATCTGATGTCCTCCCGCATAAAAAACACGTTCAAGGCGGATGTCCTGCTAAAGACATACGCACAGGAGGATTTGGCCGAAGGAACCCCGCCGGATATCGACATCCTCGTCTCCTCCTTCCCCCTCAAGGATGTTGCGTACCCGTATCTGCTGGTCAGCCCCCTGCCTACAGATGAGGATCTGGAAAAAATCCGGGAAGAGATCAACCGCTGCGCCTATGTGGAAACGGGTCAGCTCCCGCCTGAAACAAAGAACGGGAGCTCCTCCGGCCACCTGCACAAAACCTGGGATATGGCGGAAAGCATCCAGTCCGTGCTTTCTCAGTTCGGGATTTCGTACACGGATGAGAACATCAAGTTCGCGGAGCTTGTCAATCAGGCAAGCCAGCGCTTCGGCGACAGCGACACAGACCGCAGGCTGATTTTCAACGATCTTCTCGCCAGGGAAAAAATCAGCTCACAGGTGGTGGTCAGCTATCAGTTCGCCCTGCTTCACGCGAGGACCGGCGGCGTAAGAAAACCGGTGTTCTCCGTAATCCTGCCCAACCATCCTCCTTTCTGCAGCGAATATTTAAAGGGCGCCGTGCTGGCGGTCGTCATGCTCATCCCCACGGGCTCCGACGGGAAGGAAAACAGCCAGATGATGGGGAAGCTCAGCAGCGCGCTGATTGAAGACGAAGATTTTCTGAACGCGCTCAAATCCGGGGACCGGGACGTTTCCTACGCAAAAATACAGGAGATCCTGGAGGGCTACTTTGCTCAAAAAATCAAAGAGCTCTACCTGTGAAGCCGGTCCATTCAAAGAAGGTGGTACACACATTATGTTTTTTAAGAAAAGCACAAAAAAGCCGGAGCTTCTGATGAAGCGGAACATTATCCTGAACTGCAGCGCCGTAAACAAAGAAGAGGCCATCCGGCGCGCGGGAGAGCTGCTGGTCGAAAGCGGCTATGTCGCAAAACCCTACGTCGACGGCATGCTCGCGCGGGAGAAAAAACTCTCCACCTGTATCGGCAACAGCATCGCCATCCCCCACGGAGAAAGCGAAGTGAAAAAGGAAATCGCGTCCTCCGGGCTGGTGGTCCTGGTGTATCCGGACGGGATTTTGTGGGACGGCGAAACCGTCTACCTTGTGGTGGGCATCGCCGCGGTCGGAGACGAGCACCTGGAAATTTTAAGGAATATTGTTGAGAAGCTGGATACGCCGGAGAAGGTGGAAACCCTTGTAAAAAGCAGGGACGCCGATCAGATCTACCGTTTATTCAGCGGCGATTGAATTTTGGCTTCCGGCCGCATGGGCCGGAGAAAGGAATCACTATGAAGACGAAAGCAGTCAGAATGTATGGAGCAGACGATTTGCGGCTTGAGGAATTCGAGCTGCCGGAAATAAAGGACGATGAAATACTGGTCAAGGTTGTCAGCGACAGTATCTGCATGTCCACCTATAAGCTGGTAAAGCAGGGGAAAAAGCACAAGCGCGCCCCTCAGAATATTGACACGAATCCCGTGATCGTCGGGCATGAATTTGCCGGCGACATTGTAAAGGTCGGGGCAAAGTGGCAGGATGAATTCACCCCGGGCGAAAAATTCGCCCAGCAGCCCGCCCTGAATTACAAGGGGAGCCTCAATTCCCCCGGCTATTCCTACGAATTTTTCGGCGGGGACTGCACCTACTGCATCATCCCGCACGAGGTGATGGAACTGGGATGCCTGCTGCACTACCACGGCCCCAGCTACTTTGAGGCCTCGCTCGGCGAGCCGATGTCCTGTATCATCGGCGGCTTCCATTCCAACTACCACACCAATAAGCGCAATTATGACCACGCCTCCGGCGTCAAAGAAAATGGTGCGCTACTGATCATGGGCGGCGCGGGCCCCATGGGCCTAGGCGCGGTGGAATACGCCATCTGCCTTGAGAAAAAGCCCCGCCTGGTCGTTGTGACCGACGTCAGCGAGGACCGTATCGCGCGCGCGGAAACGGTGGTCCCGGTTTCCAAGGCCGCCGCGCAGGGCGTAACGCTGAAATACGTCAATCCGAATCAGCTGGAGGACCAGTACGAAGGCCTGAAAGCGCTGACCGGCGGCAAGGGCTACGACGACATCCTCGTCATGGCGCCCATCCGTCCTCTGGTAGAACAGGCGGACAGCCTGCTCGCCTTTGACGGCTGCCTCAATTTCTTTGCGGGTCCGACGGACAACAAGTTTTCCGCCAATATCAATATGTATAACACCCATTACATAAGCACCCACATCATGGGCTCCACCGGCGGCAACACCGACGACCTTGTGGAAGCGCTCGACCTGTCCGCCGCCGGAACCATCAATCCGTCGGTAATGGTCACCCATGTGGGCGGCCTGGACTGTGTCGCCGACGCAACCGAAAACCTGCCCTCCATCCCCGGCGGCAAAAAGCTGATTTACACCCATATCAATCTGCCGCTGACGGCCATCGACGATTTCCGCGCCTTAGGCGAAAAGGATGAGCTGTTCAAAAAGCTGGCGGACAGCTGCGAAAAGCACAGCGGTCTGTGGAACAGCGAAGCGGAACAGATTCTGTTTGCGCATTACGGACTGAACGGCTGAAAACTTATCAATAGGACTGCGGGGGTACACACCATTGATTTATACCGTAACATTTAATCCCGCGCTCGATTACATCACGGATGTCCCTGATTTTCGCGAGGGCGAAATCAACCGGAGCAGCGGTGAAAAAATCCTGAGCGGCGGAAAGGGAATCAACGTTTCCATTGTGCTGAAAAACCTTGGGATCGACAGCACGGCGCTCGGCTTCATCGCCGGATTTACCGGGGATGAAATCGAACGGGGCGTACGGTCCTTCGGCTGCAACACCGATTTCATCCGGCTGGACGGCGGACTGTCCCGTATCAACCTGAAAATCCGCTCCAAACGCGAAACAGCGGTAAACGGCGGCGGCCCGCTCATCCCCCCGGAAAAAGTTGACGAACTGTTTTTGCAGCTCAGCTCCCTTTCCGACGGAGATATCCTCGTTCTCGCAGGCAGCATCCCTTCCTCCCTGCCGGCCGACACCTATGAGACCATCATGGAACGGCTGCAGGAAAAAAAGATCCGCATTGTGGTGGACGCCACCGGGCAGCTGCTTCTGAATGTCCTGAAATTCCGGCCGTTTCTGATCAAGCCCAACCGGGAGGAACTCGAAGAGCTGAGCGGACGGGCGCTGAAAGGCGAAAAAGAAATCATCCTGGCCTGCAAGGACCTTCAGGTGCTTGGCGCGTGCAACATCCTTGTGTCGCTGGGCGGCGACGGCGCGATCCTTGTCAGTGAAACAGGCGGCGTTTATCAGAGCGCGGCCCCGCAGGGCAGGGTTGTCAACACCGTCGGCGCGGGGGATTCCATGGTGGCCGGCTTCCTGGCGGGATACCTGAAAAACAGGAGCCTTCTCGAAGCTTTCCATACCGGGATCGCCGCCGGAAGCGCCAGCGCATTTTCCGAAGACCTTGCGACCGGAAAAGAAGTTTCCGCTCTGCTTAAAACAATAAAGGGGTGAAAAATGATGAAAGAGTTCCGCTATGTCATTCAGGATAAGGAAGGAATCCACGCCAGACCCGCCGGTCTTTTGGTTCTGGAAGCACAGAAGCACGCCTCGGAAGTCACCATCAGCAAAACCGGGAAAAAAGGAAACGCAAAAAAACTGTTTTCCGTTATGAGCCTTGCGGCCAAAAAGGGCGAAGAGGTTACGGTTACGGTGGAAGGCTCCGACGAGGAGCAGACATTCAAGGATATTCAGGCCTTTTTCAGGGCAAATTTATAAGATTACAAGATTTCATGATGATACATCTCCATCTCACTCACGCACAATTTCTTCCATCTGGAGAGACCGGCGCCAATGCAGAAGCATTGGCGCCGGTCTCTTGCTCTATTCTTCTGCATCCTCGATTTTCCCGTCGCACAGAACGACCTTGCGGTCCTGTATTCTGTAGGTTCCGTCCCTGACATAGGTGAGGGTCGGCACCTGCAGATAATGTTCCCAGCCGCGCCCTGCAAGCTCGGTCTTTACAACGCCGTACCGGTTCCCCCTGGCCTCGATCACCTCGCCCCCGCCGACATAAACGCCGATGTGGCCGCTCCTGTGGACCGCCAGACCCGGGGTGTCCGGCATCGCGGAAATATCGCCCTTGACCTCAGCCGACTCGAAAAGGCCGTCCGCCGTACAGTCCGGCAGAGCGCCCTGCCGCTTTGCGGAGATTTCCCCCGTCGACTCGTCCAGCCAGCAATACGCCTTGATCAGCCCGCTGCAGTCGAAGCCCGGCCTCCCCCCAAAATTCAGGTAGATAGCGTTTACCTGCTCCCCGCTCAGGTCCGCCCGGTCCACCCCGTCGAACCGCTGCTGCTGTTTTTGCAGAAAGGGCATCCGGATCGTCTGGCCGACCGCCCCGTAAACATAGCCGCTTTTGCAGGCCAGCGCATTCCAGGCGAAATTGGCAAGGCCGATATTGTTTTTCAGCCCATCCCCGCTTTTCAGATTTTTTTGCAGCAGGGAAACGGAATCGACATACCCGGGCGCCAGCTCCGTACTCAGTCCTGTCATCGACTTTCTCTGCGCACTGTCGACCGAAAGGCCGAATTCCAGCTCGATCCTCTCAAAAATCCCGTCCGTATCCTCAAAGGGTATGGGCGTATCCTTTTCCTCTCTATAGAAACATTTTACAAGGCGCTCCCTCACATTGCTTTTGTCCGGGTACCGGCTGTTGTCAAACAGGGTGATGTAGACGGCATACAGCAGCTGTGTGTTGATCTGTTCCCCCTGAGGGGTACGCAGGAGCACCTGTGAAACCAGGGGCTTGAAATCCTCCGACACCGTTTCCAGCGCGTATTCCCTCAGGCTTTCCTTCTGCCCGGCGCAGCTTTTTACAACGGAAACAATCAGAAGAAGCACCATCAGCAGGATGCCGGCGGCTGCCCAAAACCGTTTTTTTATGATAATTCGCGGAATACTATGTCTTGTGACGATCATGATTGCCGTACCTCCTGAATCTTTCCTATGCACAGACGGGGAAAAGTATGAGCAAACCGGAAAAGTTTTGAAGTTCCGCTCATTGACGGGCATGTCCATATCTGCTAAAATAGAAAATGTATAGTTAATTTGAAATTCAAAGTAGGCGGGGAAAATCCGCCCTTTCCCGGACTCCGGGCGAATTTTGGAAGATTGTGCCATATTTATGAAAATAGGGAGTAAAAATAGATGAACGAAGAAAAAAAGCAGCGCGGCGACGACATTATTGCGGGAAGGAACGCCGTGAGCGAAGCCATGCGCAGCGGACGCAGCATCGACAGCCTTTACGTTGTCCGCGGGGCGCACACCGGCAGCCTGAGCGCGCTGATCGCCAAGGCAAAGGAGAAAGGGATCGCCATTAAGGAAGCGGACGGCAAAAAGCTGGATTTCCTGTGCGGCAACGCCAATCATCAGGGCGTGGTCGCCGTAGCGGCGGTCAGGGAATACGCGACCGTCGACGATATTTTCCGGCTTGCCGAAGAGCGGAACGAGCCCCCGTTCATCATTGTGGCGGACGAGCTGGAGGACCCGCACAATCTGGGCGCGGTTCTGCGGGTGGCGGAATGCGCCGGCGCGCACGGTGTCATCATTCCCAAGCGGCGCGCGGCGGGCCTGACCTACGCGGTCGGAAAGGCCAGCGCGGGCGCGGTGGAATACGTCCCGGTCGCCAGGGTGACGAACATCACCGCCGCCATCGACGAGCTGAAAAAGCGCGGCGTCTGGATTTACGCCGCCGATATGGACGGAGAGCCCTGGTGCGGCGTGGATTATTCCGGCCCGGCCGCCATTGTGATCGGCTCCGAGGGCGCGGGTGTCGGGCGGCTGGTAAAAGAAAAATGTGATTTTGTCATATCTTTGCCGATGAAGGGTAAAATAAATTCGCTTAATGCTTCGGTCGCCTGCGGCATCATCTGTTATGAAATTGCACGCCAGCGCAGTGGGATTAAGACAAAATAATACAGGAGCGATCAATATGGGCGACAATCAAAAAGCTCCGCGCGACAAATTTTCGTTAGACGAGATTTTAGCGGAAGCGCGCACTTTGGAAACAGGAAAACAGGAGCCTGCGCCCACCGAACAAAAGGCAAAGGCTGACCCGGGACGAAAAAAAGCGGTTGCCACACCGGAGGAAATTGCCCGGCAGGCAAAAATCGCTCTGGACGCAAAAGTGTCCTCCCTTCCGCAGCACCCCGCCGCTCCGGAACCGGAAAAGACAAAGGGCCGCGGCAGGGGATTTTTCAAACGCCGCAAGCAGGACTTTCCGGAGCCGGAGGAGGACGGAGACATTTACTACGGCCTTCAGCTGCGATCGCTGGAGGACTACCGCGCGGAATACGGAAAAATAGAGGCCCCCGTGCCCCATTCGGAGAAGAAAGAGGGAGACTCGGTCTTTTCCTATCTTTTCAGCGAAACCGGCGACGACGTGGTGGACGACGAGGTTGCCGAACGGTTTGAGCGCCTTCACAGCGAACGCAAAAAGCGTGTGAAAAAAATCATGAGCCAGGTCGGCCTGGATGAGGACGATATCTTTTCCCTGTACGAGGACCAGCCGGCCGGCGAAGGTCCGAAGGCGAAAGAACCGCCGCCGGAGCCGGAAGAACCCGAGGAGCCGTATGCTCCCACCGTGATTCCTCCCGCACCGCAGCCCGCCCCCGGTCCGGCTCCCCAGCCAAAGCCGGAGATAGCGCCCGGCCCCGCGCCGGAGCCGGAAATACGCGAGCCTCACCCGGAACCGGTGTTCCAGCCGTCGGCCCCGCCGATGACCCCGCAGACGCCGTTCCAGCCCGACGCCGTTCCTTCCATCCGCTGCCGGCTTTCGGAAGAGCCTGTCAAGGAGCCTGTAGCGGCGCCGGCGGTAAAGGAAGAAGTCCCGCCTCCTCCCCCCGTCAGGGAACCGGGAAAGCCGGTGCCGCGGTCGGCGGAAAACGTACGCAGCTACCGGGCGGATTTCAGAAAGCCCGTTCATTTTATCCAGCTGAATAATTATGAGGAAGTTTTGTCTGAAGCGGCGGCGGGCTATCCGCCCGCCAAGCCGAAGCAGCCTCCGCCGCCGATCCGGATCCCCGTCGAGCCGTCCGGCGGCGCGGGCGTGCCGGAGGAAGGCGCGGAGCAGGCGGAAGATTTTTCCGACGAAGCTCCGCAGCCCATCCCCTTCCCCGAGCCCGTCCCTTCCCTGGCCATGGACCCCGAAGAAGGAGAAGCGCTCGAAAGCTCTTTCCAGCCGGAGGAAGAGGACGGAACCAAACCGGAGAAAAAGAAAAGCTTCAGCGTGTTCGGAAACGAGGAAGAGGACAACGACTCCACAGACAACCTGCCCGGCGAGCCGGAGGAGCTGGACGACTACCAGAGTCCATCGGACGCTCCCTCCATCTTCCACGACCTCAGCGCCAATATCCGAACGCTGTATCTCCGGCTGGCCGTTACGGGCATCAGCTTTGTGATTCTCCTTATTTCCGGTGTCCTGCGGGATTATTCCTCCCTGCTGCCGGAAGCGGTCCGGGACTGGACGGGAGCACAGCCGTACATAATTCTGAACCTTGTATTCCTGCTGACTGCCACCGCTTTCAGCATCACGCCCATCCTGAACGGATTAAAGGGGCTGGTCACGTTCCAGGCCAACGCGGACAGCGGCGTCGCCGTTGCGGATATCGCCGCGCTCATCCAGAATATTTCCCTGCTGTTTTCCGTGCAGAGCCTGCAGGCCGGGAATCTGCATCTGTACTCCATTCTCGTGGTGATGGCCCTGTTTTTAAACGCAGCAGGGAAGCTCAGCTTTGCCAGGCGGATCGACCGCAATTTCCATTTTGTCGCCGCGCCCGACCAGAAACAGGCCGTGCAGCTTTTCGACGACCACAACATCGCGCTGCAGATGACGAGCGGCTGCGTGATGGACGCTCCGGTCATCGCCTATCAGACAAAGACGAATTTTTTGAAACAGTTCCTAAGCCTTTCCTATGAGCCGGACCCAAGCGAGCAGTCCTCACAGGTAGCGGCTCCCATCGGATTCGTATCTTCTCTCATACTGTGCATTGTTACGCTCATATTATTTAAGGATATTTTCAGCGCGCTGACCGCCTTCGCGGCTGCCGCGTGCATCTGCGTCCCCTTTGTCAATATGCTCAGCGTCAACCTTCCGGTCAACCGGGTCAGCCGTATCGCCGCCCGCTGCGGCGCAATGATCGTCGGCTATCCGGCGATCGACCGGTTCAGCGGGGTCAACGCCGTGCTGGTGGACGCGAAAGAGCTGTTCCCCAAGGGGACCGTCGTGCTGAACGCGATCAAGACCTTCGGCGGGCAGCGCATCGACGACGCCATTGTGGACGCCACCGCCCTGATGTGCGCGGTGGGCGGGCCGTTAAGCGACCTGTTCGACCAGATCATCAAGAGCCGCCGCGACATGCTTCCGAAAATCGACAATACGGTTTATGAGGACGACAAGGGCGTTACCGGGTGGGTTTCCGGGCGAAGGATTCTGGTGGGCAGCCGCAAGCTGATGGAGGCCCACAGCATTGAGCCGCCCTCCCGTGATTATGAAGAAAAATACATCCGCACCGGAAAGAGAATCGTTTATCTGGCCTCCGGCGGGGAACTGGTCGCCATGTTCGTGGTCTCCTACAATTCCGACCGCCGCCGTGCAATGGAGCTGAGGCGCATGGAAGACAACGGCATCAGCCTGATCGTGCGCACCTGCGACCCGAACATCACCCCGGCTCTGCTGGCGGAATGCTTCGGGCTGGACAAACACTCCGTACGCGTGTTGCCCGAGCGGCTGGGGAGCATCTATACCGAAATGACGGCTTCCCCGCAGGAGCGTTCCGAAGCGGTCATGGCCACAAAGGGCCGTCCGACCGCCATGATGCGTCTGCTGACGGCGTGCGTCCGCCAGCGCAGCAACATCTCCATCGCGCTTGCCCTGCAGAACGTCGCGGTGATTCTCGGCCTTCTGCTGGTCGCGTTTTTGACTTGCTACTCCGGGCTGGGCCAGCTGACCGTTACCGCGCTGATGATTTACGAGCTGTTCTGGGCGGCGGCAATCCTGATTGTGCCCAGGCTTCGCAAGCCTTGATTTTAACACGGATTGTGAGAAAGAACACATGAAGAAAGACCTTTATAAGCGCATGGCGATGGTGTGCGTCGGCACCCTGATCATGGGCTTTGCCGTGTCCCTTTCCGTATATGCCCGCCTGGGAACGGACCCCTGCACCTGTATGAACACCGGGCTGGCGCAGCTGCTCGGCATGAGCTTCGGCGTATGGCAGCTGATCATGAACAGCATCATGCTGGTTTTCACCTTTTTCTTCGCCCGTGATAAGATCGGCTTCGGTACGATCGTCAACATGGTCGCCATCGGCTTTCTGGTGGATTTTTTCAACTGGCTTTACACCTTTTTCCTGCCGCCCGTGCCGCCGCTTTTCCTCAGGATCGCCTGCATGCTTCTGGGCATCGGCATTCTCGCTTTTACCGCCGCGCTTTACATGTATCCCGATCTGGGCGTTTCGCCCTACGACAGCATCGGCTTCATCCTCGCCCGCTTCCTTCACGCGCAGTACCGCTGGTGCCGCGTCGGCTACGACGTTACGGCCGTCCTCCTCGGCGCCTCTTTGGGCGGCGTGGCGGGGATCGGCACCGTCATCACCGCGTTCTGTATGGGGCCGCTGATTAAATTTTTCGGCGACCGGATGCCGAAATGGTTCCCCCTTGAAAGGAAACCCCTGATAAGCAAATAAAAAAGACCCGAAAAGACGTTTTTCCGTCTGCTCGGGTCTTTTTTTTGTTTCCATCCACGAGAGACTGCAAAGTCCGCTCCCGTGAATCGGCTATTTCAGAAAGCCGTCGATAATTTTCTGCGCTCCGGCGTTGTCGTCCGACACGCACAGGATGACATATTTTCCGTTTTTCACCAGAACGGGCGATTTCAGCTTCGCCATTTCCTGCGGCTGATAATCCGTAAAACCGGCCCGCTGGTCTTCAATTCTGCTCTGCGCGGCCTCTTCCACCTTCCCAGCGGAAGCTTCGTCCTTCGCTTCAAAAACCGCCACCTCTTCCGCCGTGGCCCCGGTACTTTCATAAATGTCCGATTTGGAAACGGTGCTTTCGTCAAGTCCGTACAGCTTAAGCGCCGTTTTGCTGTCGAGCTTCGACATTTGATCCGCAAACCGGATCGAGGATATCAGTTTTTCCGCAACCGCCCCGGTGTCCACCGACTTCGGGGTGCTTGCGGAACAGCCCGCCGCAAACAGCAGCGCGCCCGCCAAAATCACCATGATCGCTCTCTTCATTTCTTCCTAATCCCTTTCCCCATTCGTGTGCGTCCTCAGGTACTCACACCATTTTTTGCAGTATTCCCTGTTCAAATGCACTCCGTCGGCCGAAGCGTCTTCGGGCAGGTTCCCCTCCGAATCGGAAACCGCCGTATTGACCGCGAGATAGCGGACCTTGCTTTTCGCGGCCATCTCTTCGATCGCCTGATTGTATGCTTCGATTTTCTGGTTGTTATACACCTTATCCGTGCCGGATTTTTTCGCCGTCACCGGAAGGATGGACTGTACGTAAATCACAGCGCCCGGCTGGCTGGCCTTCATTTCGTCAATGACCTTCTGGTAGTCCCCAACAAAGGTGTTGAAGCTGCTCCAGCCAAGCTCGTTTACGCCCAGCATAATATAGATTTTCCCGTATTTCTTCTCTTTAAGCGCCTGCATTACCGGCAATTTTTTACCGTGGATTTCAATGGACGGCTTCGTGAAGATCGTGCTGACCATCAGCCCTTTTACGGCGTAGTAAGTCGCGTTGTCCAGCCCGTCATAATTTCGCAGCGCCTCCGTCCGGCTGTCCCCGATCAACAGCGCGTCGTCAAAATATCCCGCCGGAGCAACGGCTTCCTGCGGGGTGCTGCTGAGCGGTACGGCGGGCGACGAAATCACCTCGGGCGGAAGGCTGGCCGCTGCCGACTCTGCCTTTGACGGACTGCTGCTGACCGGCGGCGAGCTGCTCACCGCGGATATCTCCGGAACGGAGCTCTGCGTCCGCGCTGCCCCGTGGACCATCTGGCTGATTCCCCTGAAGGCGGCAAAGGTGCCCAGCCCGATCAGATACAGGACCCCCGCCAGAAAGATACAAATGGCCAGTCTTCGAAAAAAACGCCTTCTTTTGTATTGTTTGTACCTTGTAACCTGCATATAACTGCACCCCGCGTTTACTGACAGCCATCTGCAAAATAAAGCGACGATATTTCAAACGGTTTTTCTTATTCCGCATTAAGAAAAACCGTAATTCGATACTCCCTCTTGATTTGTTGCCCTCACTGTCGTGCTGATTTTGGAACGTTCCAACGGGTTCTATTATACCCCAAAACCTGTTTTTTGGGAAGTAAAAAACAAGGGTATGACAAAACTGTCATGCCCTTGTAATCATTGTTATTATTTGCTTTGGATTGTCACAGACGTGTAACGGTTGCTTCTTCTGAAAGATTATTTCTGTGCCTCGAAAACCGCAACCGCGCAGGCTACCGTAGCGCCGACCATCGGGTTGTTGCCCATGCCGATCAGGCCCATCATTTCCACGTGCGCGGGAACGGAAGAGGAGCCGGCAAACTGAGCGTCACCGTGCATGCGTCCCATGGAATCCGTCAGTCCGTAGGAAGCGGGACCGGCGCCCATGTTGTCCGGATGCAGGGTACGGCCGGTGCCGCCGCCGCTGGCAACGGAGAAATACTTCCTGCCGTTTTCCTGCGCCCACTTCTTGTAGGTGCCGGCGACCAGGTGCTGGAAGCGGGTTGGGTTGGTGGAGTTGCCGGTGATGGAAACGTCGACGCCCTCCGCCTGCATGATCGCAACGCCCTCGCGGACGTCGTTCGCGCCGTAGCATTTGACCGCCGCGCGCTCACCGTCGGAGAAAGCCTTTGTCTCAACGACCTTCAGCTCGTCGTTGAAGAAGTCGAAATCGGTCTTTACGTAGGTAAAGCCGTTGACTCTTGAAATGATATACGCGGCGTCCTTGCCGAGGCCGTTCAGAATAATCCGGAGCGGCTCCTTGCGGGCGCGGTTCGCGGTGCGGGCAATTCCAATGGCGCCTTCGGCGGCGGCAAAGGATTCATGGCCCGCCAGGAAAGCAAAGCACTTCGTCTCGTCACGCAGGAGCATGGCGCCCAGGTTGCCGTGGCCCAGGCCGACTTTTCTCTGCTCGGCGACGGAACCGGGAACACAGAACGCTTCCAGACCGGCCCCGATCTTTTCGGCGGCCTCAGCGGCGGACTTTACGCCGGTCTTGACTCCGATTGCACAGCCGAGGGTATAGGCCCAGCTTGCGTTCTCAAACGCGATGGGCTGTACGCCCTTGACAATTTTATCTACATCGATCCCTTTGGAAAGGCAAAGGTCGCGAGCGTCTTCGAGGCTGGCAAGGCCATACTCGGCAAGACACTTCTCTATTTTGGCCATTCTTCTTTCTTTTCCTTCAAACATGACATCGTTAGCCATATAGTTTGTCCTCCTTTATGGTCTTTATTATTCTTCACGCGGGTCAATATACTTTGCCGCGTTGTCAAAGCGGCCATACTGACCGATATTCTTTTTATAAGCCTCTTCCGGGCTCACGCCGTGACGGATGTCCTCCATCATCTTGCCGAGCTTGACAAACTGATAACCGATTACCTCGTTGTTCTCATCCAGCGCGGTTTTCAAAACATAGCCTTCCGCCATTTCCATGTAGCGGACGCCCTTCGCGCCGGTGCTGTACATGGTGCCGACCTGGGAACGGAGCCCCTTGCCAAGGTCTTCCAGACCTGCGCCGATCGGAAGTCCGCCCTCGGAAAACGCCGTCTGGCTGCGGCCGTAGGCGAGCTGCTTGAAGATTTCTCTCATGGCGACGTTGATCGCGTCGCAGACAAGGTCCGTGTTCAGGCACTCGAGCATGGTTTTGCCCGGCAGGATTTCGGCGGCCATTGCCGCGGAGTGGGTCATGCCGGAGCAGCCGATGGTTTCCACCAGAGCCTCCTGCACAATACCATCCTTCACATTCAGAGTCAGCTTGCAGGCGCCCTGCTGCGGAGCGCACCAGCCAATGCCGTGGCTTAAACCGGATATATCCTTGATTTCATATGCCTTGACCCATTTTCCTTCTTCAGGAATCGGTGCGGGGCCGTGTTTGGGTCCCTTTGTTACAGTACACATTTTTTCCACTTCTGGGGAATAATTCATATCGGTACTCCTTTCGGTTTCAGTGTCTTTTGGTTTTATTACCATATAACCAAACATACTGTTTTATTATAGTTTATCTTTCGCCTTTTATCAATAGAAACATGCCCAATAATTAATAATTTAACAAATAAAAAGCGGGGAGCCGGGAGCTTGAAATCCTGCCATAAATTCCCACGGAAAAATAAAAGTCAGATTCTTGTATGAGCCGTCGAAAAATGCTACGATAGAGACAAATCTAATATATTGGGGAGATAAAAATGCAAGAACCAAACTCTGCGTACCAAAACCCTGCGGTCTACGAAGACAGCGCGCCTCTTTCCATCGGCAATTATCTGGTCATGATGCTCGTGGGGGCGATCCCCGTGGTGGGCCTCATCATGATGCTTGTGTGGGCGTTCAGCGGCAGCGCCAACACCAACAGGAAAAACTATGCCCGGGCAGTCCTGATCATGATGTTGGTCGTCCTTGTTCTCAGCATCATTTTCGGAGCAAGCCTGCTTTCGTTCTTTTATTCCATCGGAACGGCAAGTTACTGATCGGTTCAGCGCAGACGGCGGACGGGGTTCCGCCGTCTTTTTTCTTCGGACCCTGCGGGGCCAATGTTCATGAATTCTTCTTTATTTTTATTGAGCCATATGATATACTGACTTTATATGCAAAATCTATACTATTGATTTTCTATGATATTTCAGAGGTGACTTTATGAGTAATATTCTGACCGCCTTTTTCGGCAATTACAGCAAACGCGAACTGAAGCGCATTCAGCCAATCTGTGATGCCGTTCTGGCACTGGAGGACAAGTATAAAGGGATGTCCAACGAAGAGCTGATTGCCCAGACCCCCGCGCTGAAGGAGCGCCTGTCCAACGGGGAGACGCTCGACGACATCCTGCCGGACGCTTTCGCGGTCTGCCGCGAGGCTTCGGACCGCGTTCTGGGGATGCGCCACTTCCCGGTACAGATCATCGGCGGGATCGTGCTCCATCAGGGACGCATCAGTGAAATGAAGACCGGCGAAGGAAAAACGCTGGTCGCCACCCTTCCGGCCTACTTAAATGCCCTTTCCGGAAAGGGCGTCCATGTTGTAACCGTCAATGACTACCTTGCACGCCGCGACTCCGAATGGATGGGCAAAATCTACCGCTTTCTGGGACTGAGCGTCGGCCTGATCGTACACGATCTGGAAAACGACGAGCGCAAGAAGGCGTATAACGCCGACATCACCTACGGCACGAACAATGAGTACGGCTTCGACTACCTGCGCGACAACATGGTCATTTATAAGGAAAACAAAGTGCAGCGTGGCCACAACTTCGCCATCGTCGACGAAGTGGACTCCATCCTCATCGACGAGGCGCGCACCCCGCTGATCATTTCCGGCCAGGGCGACAAATCCACGGAGCTTTACAATGTGGCCGACCACTTCGCACAGACCCTGAAAATGGTGAAGGTCGCGGAGCTGAACGACAAAGAGGACAACGACGAGCTGTACAAGGGTGCCGATTATATTGTGGACGAAAAGGCAAAGACCGCCACGCTGACGCAGTCCGGCGTGAAGAAGGCCGAAGCCTATTTCAAGCTTGACAACCTGACCGACGCCGACAACATCACGATCCAGCACCACATCAATCAGGCGATCAAGGCGCGCGGCGTCATGCAGAACGATATCGACTACGTTGTCAAGGACGGCGAAGTCATCATCGTCGATGAATTCACCGGCCGTCTGATGTACGGCCGCCGCTACAACGAGGGCCTGCACCAGGCGATTGAAGCCAAAGAGGGCGTAAAGGTCGCGCACGAAAGCAAAACGCTCGCCACGATCACCTTCCAGAACTTCTTCCGGCTATACGACAAGCTTTCCGGTATGACCGGTACCGCGATGACGGAAGAAGAAGAATTCCGTGAAATCTACAAGCTGGACGTTGTCGAGGTCCCGACCAACAAGCCGATGGTCCGTAAGGACTTCCCGGATGTTGTTTATAAGACGGAGAAAGCGAAATTTAACGCGGTCATCGAGGATATCATCGAGCATCATGAAAACGGGCAGCCGGTTCTGGTCGGCACCATTTCCATTGAAAAGTCGGAAGAGCTCAGCGGACTGCTGCGCCGCCGCGGCGTCAAGCACGAAGTGCTGAACGCGAAATACCACGACAAGGAAGCGGAAATCGTCGCGCAGGCCGGCCACAAGGGCGCCGTTACCATCGCCACCAACATGGCCGGACGCGGCACCGACATTGTGCTGGGCGGCAACAGCGAATATATGGCGAAATCGGAAATGCGCCGCCTGCAGTTTTCGGAAGAGCTCATCAGCGAGTCCACCGCCTACTCCGAGACAGCGGATGAAGAAATTTTAAATGCCCGCAAGACCTTTGCGGAGCTGGATGAAAAATACAAGGCCCAGATCAAGCAGGAAGCGGAAGAGGTCAAAGCCGCCGGCGGCCTATACATCATCGGTACGGAACGCCACGAATCCCGCCGTATCGACAACCAGCTGCGCGGACGTTCCGGCCGTCAGGGCGACCCCGGTATGAGCCGTTTCTATATTTCGCTGGAAGACGATCTCATGCGTCTGTTCGGCGGCGAGCGCATCAATAACCTGATGGAACGCCTGAATGTGGATGAAAACACCCCGATTGAAAACAAAATGCTCAGCAATACCATTGAGGGTGCCCAGCGCAAGATCGAAGGCCGCAACTTCGGCATCCGCAAAAACGTCCTCCAGTTCGACGACGTTATGAGTCGTCAGCGTGAAATCATCTACGGCCAGCGCGACCAGGTGCTGAACGGAGAAAATATCAAGGACCAGATCATCAAGATGATCGAGCAGGCCATCGAGTCCCAGGTACACCAGTACATGCCTGAAACCGCGCTTCACGACGATTGGAATTTCCAGGGTCTGCGCGACCATTACATGGGCTGGCTGCTCACCTCGGAGGACCTGGTTTACAGCAAGGAAGAGATCGAACGGCTGGAGCCCGATTTTGTCAAGAACGAGCTGATCGAAAAAGCGAAAGCGCTGTACGAAAAACGCGAGCAGCAGTTCGGCGAGGAAATCGCCCGTGAGCTTGAGCGCGTCATCCTTCTGAAAAACGTCGACTCCGAGTGGATGGACCATATCGACGCCATGGAAGAGCTGCAGAAGGGCATCCGGCTGCGCGCTTACGGCCAGCACGACCCGGTGGTCGAGTACCGCTTGGAAGGCTTCGACATGTTCGACGCGATGATCGCGACCATCCGCGAAAACACCGCGCGCATGATGCTCACCGTCCAGCTCCGTTCTGCGGAAGAGCCGAAGCGTGAGCAGGTGGCCACGCCGACCATGAGCAGCGGCGGCGACGGCAGCGACACGAACCGCACCGTGCGCAAAGGCAAGAAGCCGGGCCGCAACGACCCGTGTCCGTGCGGCAGCGGCAAAAAATACAAAAAATGCTGCGGTAAAGACGAATAATCATCAGGAGAGAGTGCCAGGCATTCTCTCCTGTTTTTTTAAGGAGACCTCTTATGACAGATTCGGAATTGACCGATTTTTATACCATCAACAGCCCTATGGAATATCTGGATTATGAGCTCACTGCATGGGGAAGAATACTCAGCGACGAAGACAACAAGGAAAGCTACATGTCCAACTACGCGGTCATCAACAAGAACACTGATATTGATCAGGCTATTGGGGAGATTGAAGCCTATTACAATCAAAGAGAAATCGTCCCAAAAATTTTTTACCAACCGGATTCATTGCCACTCAGTCTCCTTCGTCCGTATTTTGACAGACACGGTTATGAACTGCGCGAATTTGAAGAGAGACTCATGATTTTTGAAAAGCCCCCGAAAGCACGGCACATCAAAAAATGTGTCATTCGTCTGTTTACTCAACCGTTGACAGGTGCTGAATATGCCCTTTGCATTGAACAGGATTTTGGTGAACCCTACGGCGTGGATATGATCAACCGTCAGATCAAAGCGGGATACCGCCTGTTTGCCGCGTATGACGAATCCGGCAGTCCGGTTTGCATGGCGCTGCTGGGATGTTTGAAGGGCGCTGCATACATCAGCGACTTGTACACCACCCCGTCCGCCCGCGGTAACGGCTATGCGGCGGCCTTAATGGAAGCAATCAAAGCCGACGCTGCAAATCAGCTGCTCTTTCTGGACGCCGCCAGTGAAAACGCGATCCGGCTCTACGAAAGGGCAGGATTCTCAACACGCATTGTCAGGCGCTGGTGGGCGGTGAAAGGCTCTCTTCCCGCCTGGTGCAGAGAATAAAATGTTATACATTTTTCGATAATCGGACATCATCATTCTTCCTTTCTGCATTCCCTATATAGAACTTATAAGTACTATATAAAGCAGAATAACACCTGCTTATGGTATTGTCAATAGTATAAAAAAGTACTATGGGAAGGTGTGGTGCAATTGTATTTCCCAAGGCTGAAGGATTTACGCAACGACAGGGATCTTCTGCAAAAGGATATCGCGGCGGTCCTGAAGATCAGTCAGACGGTCTATTCCCGGTACGAAAGAGGGTATCAGACCATTCCCGTGGAGCATCTTCTCAGTCTGGCTGATTTTTACCATACTTCCACCGACTATCTCCTGGGCCGGACAAATAATCCAAACCCCGCGCCAAAATAAAAGCAGCATGGAGTCCGACCGAACTCCATGCTGTTTTCTATTTGGATGTTTTCATGCCTCCGCGCCCGGAAGTGAGGGTTTTGACCAGGTCGAACACGTAATTGCTGCCCCGGCTGACGAGGATTCCCGTCAGGATGCTGCCGACAAGCGGAACCGAGGTTTTCATCCCCACCATGGCCAGCATGTCGACCCCGTAGGCGACGGTAACGAATACGCCCAGCAGGATAGAAAATACCATTTCCCACTTCAGGACTCCTTTGACAAAGAACTGGTTGATATAGGTAATGACCCCTTCCACAATGACCGCCAGAAAAAACAAGCCGAAATACTCCATATGACCGCCCTCCTCATCTGACCGCCGCGGCGTATTTCGCCGCAGCCCGGTTTCCCTTTGCCTGTTTCAATTCTATGCAGGAAATCCTCCGTTCAATACAGAGTCCGCCGCGGTGAAAAAATTTTCCTTCCAGCAACAAAAAATCCCGGCTCCCGGCGGGTTTTTCTGTTGTCGATCAAGCCGCGCAACCTTTTGGCTCCCTCTTTGATGGGGCTGGCAGGCCGCGCCTGACTGAGGGAGTATATGGAAATCCGGCGGGGATACTCTCCGGCCCGTTTCCTATTCGCCGAACATATCCTTGATCTTATCGATAAAATTCTTGCGTTTCTGATAGTTCTTTTCCTCGGCGACATTGTCGAATTCCTGTAAAATTTCCTTTTGCTTCTGGGTCAGGTTTTTCGGCACCTCAATCGTCATGCGCACGAACTGGTCGCCGCGCCCGCGCCCGCCGATCCGGGGGATGCCCTTGCCCTTGAGCTTAAACACGTCGCCGGGCTGTGTGCCCTCGCGCACATGGTAGCTGACGCGGCCGTCGATGGTCGGCACGACGACCTCCGCGCCGAGCGCCGCCTGGGTATAGGTAATCGGCACCTCGCACCAGATGTCGTTGCCGCGGCGCTCAAAAATGGGATGGGGCCGCACATTGACATACACGCGCAGATCGCCGCTCGGGCCGCCGTTGGTTCCGGCGTTTCCCTGTCCGCTTACGCTCAGAATCTGCTCGTTGTCGATTCCGGCGGGGATGTTGACCTCGATCGTTTTCTGCCGGCGTATCCGTCCGGTCCCGCCGCAGGTTCCGCAGGGATCGTCAATCACCTTTCCGGTTCCGCCGCAGCGGTCGCAGCTCCTGCTGGTCTGTACCACGCCGAACGGCGTGCGCTGGCTGATGCGCACCTGTCCCGTTCCGCCGCAGTTCGGGCAGGTTTTCGCGGAGGTTCCCTTTTTCGCGCCGCTGCCGCCGCAGTCGCCGCAGGTTTCTATCTTCTGATAGGATATATTTTTGCGGCAGCCCTTTGCCGCTTCCTCAAAGCTTATGTTCACCGTCGCTTCGGTGTCGCTGCCGCGCCGCGGTGCGTTCGGATTGACGGAACGGCCGCCGCCAAACCCGCCGCCAAAAAAGCTGTTGAATATGTCGCCCAGATCAATGTCGCCGGTAAAGGGGCTTCCGCCGCCCGCACCGCCGCCGAAGTTGGGGTCGACGCCCGCGTGGCCGAACTGGTCGTAGCGCGCTTTTTTATCCTTATCGGAAAGCACTTCGTATGCTTCGTTTACCTCTTTGAATTTTGCCTCGGCTGTCTTGTCCCCCGGGTTTAAATCCGGATGATACTGCTTCGCAAGCTTGCGGTAAGCCTTTTTGATCTCTTCGTCCGTGGCATTTTTCGGCACGCCCATAACTTCATAATAATCCCTTTTATCAGCCAAACCAAATCACTCCTAAAATAATGAAAAATGAATAAATGAAGGAGGAAGAGTCCCTTGGCGTTCCTTCAAAATGCATTTTAACTGTTATTGCTGAAATTGCCGCTCAACCCATGATTGCCAGCTCCCCAAACGAAGAGCTGGCCACCACAGTCATTCATCTTTCATAAATCGTTATTCATTGTAAAAAGCAAGCCGGAGATTACTTTTTGTCATCGTCGTTTACGTCCTTGTACTCTGCGTCGTAGACGTTGCCGCCGTTTGCGTCCTGCGCCGGCGGGACGGGCTGTCCATCGGCCGGCTGCTGCGGCGCCGCGCTCTTATAGAGCTTTTCGCTGACCGCGTACATCGCCTTCTGCAGTTCTTCCGACTTTGCCTTCATATCGTCGACATTGCTTGCGGAGATGGCCTCTTTCAGGGAAGCGACCTTTGCGTTCAGGTCGGATTTATCGGACTCGTCGATCTTGTCGCCGTTGTCCTTAAGCAGCTTCTCGACCGCGTAGCACATATTCTCGGCTTCGTTCTTCTGGTCGACTTCCTCGCGGTGCTTCTTATCCTCCGCCGCGAATTTTTCGGCTTCCTGAACAGCCTTGCTGATGTCGTCCTTGCTCATGTTGGAGCTGGAGGAAATCGTGATCTTCTGCTCCTTGCCGGTACCCATATCCTTGGCGGATACGTTGACAATGCCGTTGGCGTCGATATCAAAGGTAACCTCGATCTGGGGGATTCCGCGCGGTGCCGGGGCAATGCCGTCCAGCTTGAACAGGCCGAGCTGCTTGTTGTCGCGGGCGAATTCGCGCTCGCCCTGCAGGACGTTGACCTCAACCTGGGTCTGGCCGTCCGCCGCGGTGGAGAAGATCTGGCTCTTCTTGGTCGGGATGGTGGTGTTGCGCTCGATGATCTTGGTCATGACGCCGCCCATGGTCTCCACGCCGAGGGACAGCGGGGTAACGTCCAGAAGCAGCAGGCCTTCGACCTCGCCGCCCAGTACGCCGGCCTGAATCGCCGCGCCGATGGCAACGCACTCGTCCGGGTTGATTCCCTTGAACGGGTCTTTTCCCGTAAAGCCCTTGACAGCGTCCTGCACGGCGGGGATTCTGGAGGAACCGCCGACCAGCAGAACCTTGTTGATCTGCTCAATCTTCAGACCGGAATCGGAAAGCGCCTGACGGACCGGGCCCATGGTCTTTTCCACAAGGTCTGCGGTCAGCTCGTTGAACTTCGCCCTGGTCAGGGTCAGGTCAAGGTGCTTCGGGCCGGAGGCGTCCGCTGTGATAAACGGCAGGTTGATGGAGCTGGAGGTCATGCCGGAAAGCTCGATCTTCGCTTTTTCGGCGGCTTCCTTCAGTCTCTGCATCGCCATCTTGTCGCCGGAAAGGTCAATGCCGGTTTCCGCCTTAAAGGAGGAAGTCATCCAGTCCATGACGCGCTTGTCGAAGTCGTCGCCGCCAAGGCGGTTGTTGCCCGCGGTGGCCAGAACTTCCTGCACGCCGTCGCCCATTTCTATAATGGAAACATCGAATGTACCGCCGCCAAGGTCGTAAACCATGATCTTCTGGTCGTCGCCCTTGTCGATGCCGTAGGAAAGCGCGGCAGCCGTCGGCTCGTTGATGATACGCTTTACATCCAGTCCGGCGATCTTACCGGCATCCTTTGTCGCCTGGCGCTGTGCGTCGGTGAAATACGCCGGGACGGTGATGACCGCGGAAGTGACCTTTTCACCCAGATAAGCTTCCGCGTCGCCCCTCAGCTTCTGAAGGATCATTGCGGAAATTTCCTGAGGAGTATAGCTTTTCCCGTCAATATTGACCTTATAGTTGGAACCCATTTCTCTTTTTATGGAAGAGACGGTGCGGTCCGGATTGGTAATCGCCTGACGTTTCGCAACCTGACCGACCATACGCTCACCCGTCTTGGAAAAAGCAACAACGGAAGGGGTGGTTCTGGCGCCTTCTGCATTTGCAATGACGACCGGCTCGCCGCCCTCGATAACCGCAACACAGGAATTGGTAGTACCTAAGTCTATACCTATTGTCTTTGACATACTGTTTACCTCCAAAAAATAAGTTTTTGAATTGAATAATCAATCTATAAGAATTTTTTAAATCACCTGAAATCGGCCAAATCAGTTCGCGACCTGCACCATCGCGTGGCGCACGACCTTATCCCCGATTTTGTAGCCCTTCTGGAACACCTGCACAATGGTGTTTTCCCCGGCGTTTTCGTCCTCCACATGGGAAACCGCGTTGTGAAGGTCCGGGTTGAAGACTTCCCCGGCTTCTCCCATCTCGGTTACGCCGAGCTTTGCGAGCGCGCCTTTCAGCTGTGTGCCGACCATTTCGACCCCCTTGCGAAGGTCCTCCACGGTGCAGTCCTGCTGTTCCAGCGCCCGTTCAAGGTTATCCGCCACGGGCAGAAATTCCGTGACCGCAGCGGCTGTCGCGTCGGCGTATACCGCCGTTTTTTCGCGTTCCGTACGTTTGCGGTAGTTGTCGTATTCCGCGGCTGTGCGGAGCAAAAGCTCTTTTTGCTTTTTCAGCTCCTCCTGCGCCTGTTCCAGCTGAGCCTGTGCGTCGTCCTTCGGTTTTTCCTGTCCGGCCGGATTTTCCGCCGCCGCAGTTTCCCCGGCACAGGCCTTCTCTGCCTTAGAGGTTTCCTCCGGCTTGCCCGCAGAGGTTTTTTCGGGCGTTCCGGAAGTTTTCTTTTTATCCACTTGTTCTTTTTGGTTTTTTTCCAAAACAGTGACCCCTTTCTATTCCATATCCAATAGCTCTGTCAGCATTCTTCCGACGGAGCCGGAGAGATATTCAATATTGGAAATGACCTTTCCGTAGTTCATGCGCGTAGGACCGATAATGGCGATCGCGCCCGCGTCCCTGCCGCCGACCGAGTACCGGGAGACCACCACGCTGGATTCGCTCAGCTCGGGACGCTTGCTTTCCTGTCCAATCAGCACCTTCATGCTGTTGCTCTGCTGCATCAGAAGGCGGGAAAGCTCCTGCGGCCGGGAGAGGAAATCCATAATGCGGCGGATGCCCGCCTGCCCCAGCTCGCTGCAGAATAAAAGGTTCATTTCGCCGTCCAGACAGACCTCCGTCTGCATGGTGTCCTGCGCCACGTCCAGCACCGCCATCAGCGCGTCGCTCATCAACATCGTCATGTTCCCCAAAGACGCGGCAAGGGACTGAATGTATGCCGGCGTAATGGTGGAAACCGGCAGCCCGACCAGCTTTTCGTTCAGCACCCTGAAAAACACGCGCAGGATTTCGGGGGTAATATCGAAATCGCAGTGGAAAACGCGGCTTTTCATGGTGCCCGCGGAGGTCATCATAATGGCCATCGCGGTCCTTCGGCTGGTCTGCACAAACTGAATGGCACGGATGTCCGCAGAGCTTCCGCTCGGTGTGGTGGAAATGGCCGCGAACCGGGTCATTCCCGCCAGCGCCCGCGCAACGCCGTCCAGCAGCTTTTCGGGGTCGTACGCGCTCGGCAGCAGCAGGCTGTCGATATAACGCTGCTCTTCCCTGGAAACCGAATGCTTTTTCATCAGCGTGTCGATATAAACGCGGTAGCCTTTGTGGGAAGGAATTCTTCCCGCGGAGGTGTGCGGCTGCTCCAGCAGCCCCATTTCCGCAAGGTCGCTCATTTCATTGCGCACCGTCGCGGAGGACACGGTGAAATCAAGGGTGTCGCAAAGCGCCTTGGAACCCACCGGTTCGCCGGTCGCAACATACAAATCAACGACAGCCGCCAGAATTTTTTGTTTCCGTTCGCTTAACTCCAACCCTTTCACCTCGCCTGTTTTATACTTTAGCACTCTGATAGTTCGAGTGCTAAATCTAATTAATAATTTACCATTACTTTACCCCATTGTCAATATAGTATTTGTAAACTCTTTGTGAAATCGTAAAAGTTATGTTCTTCCGGCGAACGGGGAACGCCGCTTTTCATTTCTATGGAGTTATGCTAAACTATTTTCATACCGAACGAATATTATTTTGCATTGGAAATGGAGAAACGATGGAACAGAATCCCTTCGGCGGCAAATACGCCTGCCTGATCAAAGAGCTAGAGCCGGACTGCGAAAAATGCAGCGGCCTGTGCTGCGTAGCGCTGTACTGCGCAAAAACGGACGGTTTTCCGGCCGATAAAGACGCCGGAACACCCTGCCGATATTTAGCGTCTGATTTCCGCTGCGGGATTCACGCCGATTTGAAGGGCAGAAAAATGAGCGGCTGCCTTGCTTACGAATGCTTGGGAGCGGGACAGAAAACGACACAAATTTATTCTTCCGTCGGGGACTGGAAGACAGCCCCCAGTCAGGCGGAAGCGATCTTTCAAACCTTTTCCGTTCTTTTTCAGCTCCACCAGATTTTATGGTACCTCATAGAAGCGGCTTCCCTGACCTCGGACGAAAAGACAGCGGCAGCCGTCGACGCTCTTATCAGGGAAAATCAGCAAATGACCCAATTGCCCCGCGGCAGCCTTTTGGAGCCGGACATTGCCGGACATCAATCAAAAGCGAACCGTATATTGAAAAAAATCATCGGGAGCATTTCGGCTGAAGACCCCGAATCACGCCAAAGGGCCGACTATTTAGGAAAAAATTTCAGGAAAGCGAACCTTGACCGAAAAGACTTCAGCATGTCGCTCCTGATCGCGGCTGATCTGGAAGGCTGCAGTTTGGACAGAACCGTCTTTTTAGGGGCCGACCTCCGCGGCGCAAACCTGAAAAATACCGATTTGAGCAGGAGTGTTTTTCTGACACAAATGCAGATAAACTCCGCGAAGGGCAACCGGAGCACCCGGCTTCCCGACGGGCTGCGCCGCCCTTCGGCATGGTAGCGCGTGTTTGTAAAACGAAACCTGCTTTACGGCCTTTCCAGATTATGCTAAAATATAATCCGGCCGGTTAAGCGTATTGACGTCAGGCGACAGCCTGCGTTCTATTACCGGCTGGTAAAGGGAAGTGCATATATGAATCAGAATTGGTCTGTAACAAAAAACTTTACTGTCGAAGCTCACGGCTTTCAGGGCTGTTTTTATTGTTCGGAACGGCCATGGGAAGAAAAAAAGGCCGTCATTGTCTGCGGCGGAAGCGACGGCGATTTTGCCTTGACAAAGCAGCTGGGCGAAACCTTTTGCAGCCAGGGCGTCCATGTGCTGGCACTGGCTTACGTGAACGCTCCCGGTTTACCCAGGCATACCGTTGAAGCCCCTGTCGAAAGCGCGGAAAACGCCGTTCAGTGGCTGCTTGATAACGGGCTTGACAAAATCGGCATGTACGGTATTTCCAGCGGCGGCGAATACGCCTTACTGGCGGCTTCCCTTCTTCCCCGGATTACCTGTGCCGTCGCGGTCTCTGCACCGTGCGCCGTTTCCCAGGCGGACAACGGCGTTCATTATAAAAACACTTCCTGCTGGACGTGGAGGAATCATCCCGTGCCTTATATGGAAATCAATTACTCCCTGATCGGTGCCATCCCCATGAGCCTTCGCCACAAGGAACTGTATACCAGACATTTTTATGAAAAAGGGATCAGGTCCGCGCCCGACAACGTGTGGATTCCGGTTGAAAAAATCAACGGGCCCGTTCTTTTTCTCACAGCCGGAGAAGATTCCATCTGCCCAAGCAGTGAATTTGCCAAACGTGCGGTACAAAGGCTGAAAGAACATGATTTTCCTTTTCCGTACGAGCATGTCGATTATCCATACGCCAGTCATTTCCTGATTCCCGCCTTAACGCCGGAATCCGCCCCCTTCAAAGCGTTTGCCATTGAAAGGCGCCGCCCGAAAGAGTGTGCCGAAAGCCGCGCCGATTCCCTCAAAAAAACGGTCGCATGGCTGAAAAAATGGTAGACCGCGCGTTTCGCAGCGGGGTCTGTTTATAAACCGGCCCGGATTCAGGCTGGGCAGTTTCATCGTCACGTGAAAAAAGAGCCGCGGAGCATCCCGCGGCTCTTTCCGTTATCCGTTTTCCGCGCTGTACAAAATCTCCGCCGTCAGCATGTTGGAAACCAGAAATCCCCGCGGCGTAAAGCGGAACCCGCCGTCTGTGCAGACGGTCAGCCCGCCCTTTTCATAAAGCTTTGCCGCTTTCAGCATCCGCGCGGGAAGCCCCGTGCCGAACCGCGCGCGGCAGCCTTCGTCCGTCAGCCCTTCCGTCAGGCGCAGGGCGAGCATGACGTATTCCTCAAACCCGCCGCCCTCCCCGTCCGGCACGGGTTCTCCGCCTTCGAGAAATCCCGAAAGGCTTCTTGGATAATAGAACCGTTTCCCTTCCATGAACGAATGCGCCGCCGGGCCGATTCCCAGATATTCCTCACAGCGCCAGTATTTCAGGTTGTGGCGGCTCTCAAAGCCCGGCTTCGCGAAATTGGAGATTTCGTACTGGTGAAACCCGCGCTTTTCCAGCTCTTCGCAGGCGAACAGATAGAGCCCGCTCGCTTCGTCGTCGTCTGGAACGCACAGCGCTTCTTTCCTTTTTCCGTAAACCGTGTCCGGCTCGATTTTCAACAGATAGGCGGAAAGATGTTGAATCCCTGCGTCCGCGCAGAAATCAATCGAGCACAGAAGGCTTTCCTTTGTCTGTTTCTGGATGGCAAGCATCAGGTCGAGGGAGAGATTGTCAAAACCCGCGTCCTGTGCGTAAGCAACCGTTTTTTCCGCCTGTGCGGCGGTGTGCCGCCGGCCCAGAAGCGAAAGCTCGTCCTCGTTTGCGGACTGCAGGCCGATCGACAGGCGGTTTGCCCCCGCCGCGCGGATTTCCTTCAAAAAGCCGCGCAGGTCCTCCGCGGGATTGACCTCCACGGTAATTTCCGCGCCATCCAGCCCGAAGCAATCCTTCGCGCGCGCAAGGATTGCGGACAGCCGCTCTGTGCCGAGCAGGTTCGGGGTGCCGCCGCCGAAGTACAGCGTGTCGGCCTGCCGCCCGTACCGCTCCGCGTACTCCCTGAGCGCTTCCATCACCTGCTGTGCGTATCGGTCCATCTTTTCTCCGCCGGCGGGCAGGGAATAAAAGTCGCAGTACGGGCATTTGCCGTCGCAGAACGGCACATGGAGATAAAGGCCGAAAGGCTTTTCGTTATTCATCCAGCTTCAGCACACTCATAAACGCCTCCTGCGGCACCTCCACCGTGCCGAGCTGGCGCATGCGCTTCTTGCCTTCCTTCTGTTTTTCCAGCAGCTTCTTTTTGCGCGTGATGTCGCCGCCGTAGCACTTGGCCAGAACATCCTTGCGCATGGCCTTGACCGTTTCGCGCGCGATGATTCTGCCGCCCACACAGGCCTGGATCGGCACCTCAAAAAGCTGGCGCGGGATTTTCTCCGACAGCTTCTCCGCCATCTTGCGCGCGCGCGGATACGCCTTGTCAGCGTGGATAATAAAGGAAAGCGCGTCCACCACGTCGCCGTTGAGCATGATGTCCAGCTTGACGAGGCTGCTTTTTTTGTATCCACTCAGCTCATAGTCGAACGAGGCGTAGCCGCGGGTACGGGATTTCAGCGCGTCGAAAAAGTCGTAGATGATCTCGTTCAGCGGCAGCTCGTAATGGATGTCCACACGGTCGGTGTCGATGTATTTCATATCCTTGAAGACGCCGCGCCTGTCCTGGCAAAGCTCCATAATATTGCCGACATATTCGCTCGGCGTATAGATGTGGGCGTTGGTGATCGGCTCCTCTGCCTGCGAAATCAGCGACGGGTCGGGGTAATTGGTCGGGTTGTCAATATGAATCACTTCCCCGTTGGTTTTCGTGATCCGGTAAACCACGCTGGGGGCGGTGGTAATAATGTCAAGATTGTATTCGCGTTCCAGCCGTTCCTGAATGATTTCCATATGCAGAAGGCCCAGAAAGCCGCAGCGGAAACCGAAACCGAGCGCAACGGACGTCTCCGGCTCAAACGACAGCGCCGCGTCGTTCAGCTGCAGCTTGTCAAGCGCGTCGCGCAGATCGGGATAGCGCGCGCCGTCCGCGGGGTAAATCCCGCAGAAAACCATCGGCTGCACCGAGCGGTAACCCGGCAGCGGCGTTTTGGCGGGGTTGCCCGCCAGCGTAACGGTGTCGCCCACGCGGGCGTCCTTCACCGCCTTGATGGAAGCGGCGATATAGCCGACCTCCCCGGCGCTGAGCCCCGCGCTCGGCTCCAGACAGGTCGCGCGGCCGTAGCCGCACTCCACCACGGTGAATTCCGCGCCCGTCGCCATCAGCCGGATGGTGTCGCCCGGATGCACTTGCCCGTCCTTCAGCCGCACATGGATGATTACGCCCTTGTACGCGTCGTAGTAGGAATCGAAAATCAGCGCCTTGAGCGGCGCGCTTTCGTCGCCCTGTGGAGACGGAACATGTTTGACGATCTGCTCCATCACCTGGTCGATGTTCGTTCCCAGCTTTGCCGAAATGCACGGCGCCTCGTCCGCGGGAATCCCGATGACGTCCTCGATTTCCGTGCGCACCTTCTCCGGCTGCGCGCTGGGCAGGTCGATCTTATTGATGACCGGCACGATTTCCAGCCCGGCGTCCACCGCCAGATAGGTGTTCGCCAGCGTCTGCGCCTCGATTCCCTGGGAAGCGTCCACCACCAGCACCGCGCCTTCACAGGCGGCGAGCGAACGGGAAACCTCGTAGTTAAAGTCCACATGGCCCGGGGTATCGATCAAATTGAAAACATAGTCCTGCCCGTCCTGCGCGCTGTAAACGAGCGTAACGGCGTGCGCCTTGATGGTGATGCCCCTTTCGCGCTCCAGATCCATGTTGTCGAGCAGCTGATTTTCCATATCGCGCAGCGCGACGGATTTCGTCTGCTCCAAAATGCGGTCGGCCAGCGTGCTTTTCCCGTGGTCAATGTGCGCGATAATGCTGAAATTCCGTATTCTCTCGCGTGGTATCGACAAATTTATCACCTAATCCTCAAAGATAATATGGCTTTTGCAGCAGTTCCGGCTGTTCAATGCCTCTGTGGTCGCCGTCAAAAACGGGAGCAATACAGAGCTACTCCGCAGCCGGACTGAAAATGCCGTAAAGATAATGAATGATATATTATACCATAGATCACGAAGCCTGAACAGTATACCGTGCGGCAGGGAGAAATTTTTATAAAACGCGCGGACAAAGCCCGGTAAAGTCCGGGCTGTAAGACGCGCATAAAAACAGCGGCGAACCGGAAAATTTCTTCTCCGGCGCGCCGCCATGATCAATATTTCAGATTTCTGTAATACTTGTCGTTCAGCAGGCGTTTCTTGTGCGGGCGGTTCGGACGGCGGTAGCGTTTGCGGCCTCCGCCTCTCGGCGGACGGCGGTTGCTGAACACGACGATCAGCACCACGACGATGCCCAGCGCGATACACACCCACGAAAGAATCCCGATCCAGTTCATTTTTTTGTTGGCCGCGGTATCCACGATCACGGAGCTGAGCGGATTGTTTTCCTCTATGCTGTCCACGCTGGGAAGAACAATCTCGCTGGATTCTTCACCGCTGCTGAAAACCCCGCCGGAAACGTCACCGGAGACGTCTCCTGAGGCATCGCCGGAAGCTCCGGAGAAAACTTCCGAGGAGACCGGCTTTCTGCTCGTGACCGGCCTTTTGGAGCTGACGGCCGGTTTGCTGGAAACGGTACTCGCGACGGACTGTGAGGGAGCCTGGGAGGACTGCTGGTTCAGGATCTGTTCCACCTGTTCCGGCGTTATCTCAGTTGCCAGGGCGGTAACGGAGTACAATGAAAACATAAAGATCAATATGAATACTGAAAACCATATTTTCTTATGTTGATTCATGATACGTTTCCTCCACAGCATTCTCTCTCAATGATAATACGAAATTATTATACCATACTTTCGCCACATTGCAAGTTTCCTGCCATGTTTTGCCGGTAATCTGGTAAATAAGGGTTTTGTCGTCGCCAAAGCCGATTCTGCGGGAATTGGCGTCGACCTCCGCCATGCCGAAAAGCAGTGCAAAGACGCAAAGCGTGCTGAAAAACGACGCAAAGAAAATCCTTTTTCTTTTTCTTTCCATTTTTTTTAACATCTTTTCCTTTCCGCTTATGTCAGGCCGTTCAGAACGTTGACCAGCGCTTTCCCGAACAGCTCCCCGGAGTACACCGCCTCGTCAAGGGTGTTGACCTCGGTGCCGAACTCGATCAGCAGGGAACCTTTCGTCAGATTTTCATTGTACTTCCTCGCGCAAAAATTCAGCGGCCGCGCCAAACCGGGGTATAAATCCGCCAGCGACTTCTGCAGCCGCACGGCCAGCCTGAAATTGTATTCCCAGTTGGGGAAGCCGAGCGTGCCGTCGTCGTCGCAGCCGGAGATGATCATCACCTGCGCGGCCTTCCTGCCGTTGACCGTCGCGGTCGGCTTAATTCTTGTTCCGTCGGAGGTGCCCATCGCGTCGCGGTGGATGTCGAGCGTAACCTGGATGCCCGGATATTTCTTCAGGTTGTTCTGCATCGTCACCTTGGAACGGTCATAAGAACCGTTGTAGCTCGGGTAGTCGTGCAGAGTGGTGTCGTGCACCACGTTGATTCCGGCGGCCTTCAGCTGGGCAGCGATCTGGTCGCCCACGGCGACCACGCTTTTCGCTTTGTCCTGGCTGCGCGTATCGCCCAGAAACGCCTCCGTTGTATGGGTGTGGTAAATCAGGACCTGCGGCGTCGAATTCTTGACGATTTTTACCGCAGGCTGCTTCTGAAGCTCCGAAGCGATATCGACCGTATGGTTTTTATTCGTATTCTTTACCCATATATTATTGTATTGGGAACCGGAATTGGCAATGCTCATTTCCTTCACGCCCTTGGGCAGCGTAACGGGAGACGACGACGTGCCCGACGCCGTGCTCGAAGCCGCCTGTGAGCTTGCCCCCGTACCGGAGCTGTCCTGTAAAGAAGCCGGGGCGGAGCTTACGCCCGAAGAAACCGGCGCCTCGCTGCTCCCGTGTTCATTATCCTCTTCATCCTCTTCCAGATAGTCCTCTTTCATTGCCTCGGCAGCACCCGCGGGCATGATAAAGCCCGCCGCGGCGAACGCCGCGTCCTTTGCCTGCAGCACGGGCAAACGTCCCAGAACGCACGCGACCGCCGCAAACACCAATGCAACCGAGCAGATTCCCATTCCCTTTTGCATCCAGTTTTTCATATCCTGCCCCCATTGAATGATATTCATTCTTATGCGGGCGGGACAAATTTCATGATGCTTCAGGTCAATTCTTCAAAATCCTCAACACTGAGAGAGGGGTTCAGCGCCACGTTGATTCCCATGCTCAGCAGTCGCGCGCCTCTGGAAATAATCAGGTCGATTTCCCGCGGGGTCACCATCATCTGGGCGCCGCGAGGCGCGATTTTCTCCTCGGACCCGTCCGTTTCGCCGTCCAGCAGGTCCGCCGCCAGAGTGGCCGCGTCCACCACGGTCGGAATCCCCATGCTGACCACAGGAACACCGAGCGTGCTTTCGTCGATGCGCGGCCTTGCGTTTCCCACGCCGGCCCCGGGAGAAATCCCCGCGGAGCAAAGCTGCACCGTGCAGCCCAGCCGGGCGGGGCTGCGCGCCGCAAGCGCGTCGACCGCAACCACGGCGTCCGGGTTCAGCTCCTTGACCAGCGCCTGCAGAAGCTCCACGGCTTCAATCCCCGTGCAGCCCAGCACCCCGGGGCTTACTACGGAAACGGGACGCAGCTTGTCCAGACCCGTCACCTTTGCCAGCTCGCCCTTGATATGCCTTGTCGCCAAAATTTTTTCGGCGACGAGCGGCCCCAGCGCGTCCGGCGTAATGGCGCGGTTCCCCAGTCCCGCCACCAGAACGCTTCCCTTCTTTGGCAGCAGCGCGGACAGCTCCTGTGCGGTCAGGGTCAGCAGGCTGTTGTCGCTGTCGATATGGTCGGAAATCGCCTGCACCTCCAGCGTAACATAGGTGTTGCCCTCCTCGTCTATCCGTGTGACCGTGCAATCCTTTTCTTTGCGTGTAACGTGCCTGCTGGGTTCCGTATTTTCCAGCGCCAGATCGGTACGGAATACCATAAAAAATCAGTCCTTTCCTATTTTTTTTAAAACACTTGCATTTTTTGTCCATCGATGGTATTATTATTGATACGTGACAATACCAAAGGAGGTGGAATCATGCCTAACATTAAATCAGCCAAAAAACGCGTAAAGGTTATTGCTACAAAAACACTCATCAACAAGTCCTTTCATTCCGGACTGAAAACTGATATAAAGAAAGCAAACCTTGCCGTAGAATCCAATGATGCCAACAAAGCGGATGCCGTTAAGGTTGCGATTAAGAAGCTTGATCAGGCTGCGGCAAAGGGAATCCTGCACAAGAACACAGCCGCAAGAAAGAAATCAGCTCTTGCACGCAAGCTGAACGCAGCAAATGCATAACCCTGAATACGCGGTTTAAAAGCAAAAGCAGAGCCTTGCGCCCTGCTTTTTTATTATACTCCGGAGCGCAGGGAGCGAATTTCCATAAACTTGCCGCTTTGATTGACTTTTCAAAAAGAATTGGTTATTATATATTATATAAACAGGATCTAATCATGATAAACGGAGGTGCTCGTTTTGAAAAAATGTAATACATTATCCATATTGATTACAGTTATTTCCGCTATGACGGCCGTCGCGGCGGCTGTTGTTGCCGTCGTCCTCTTCTTTGAGAAAAAGAAAAAGGATGAAGAGGAGCTTGAGCACTACCTGGATTGTTCCATACAGTAAGGGACTTCCTCCGGTGCCATAACAGGATACGGGCAGGTTTTGATACCTGCCCGTTTTTTTCATGCTTTTAGCCTTACCATATATTTTTTGAAATACGTACGGTAATACAGCTTCCAGATCTCCCACAGAAGCATGCCGATGATCTGGCCGTTGATAATCCTGAAAATCCTGTACAGGATTTTCAGAACGAGAAAGGTTTTGCTAGCTCTTATCTCCCGACTTTGAAAACAGAGCGGCAACGTATCCGAAGAACACGGCCGCCGCGATACCTGCGGCACTCGCCGCGACGCCGCCCGTAAACGCGCCCAGCAAACCCTGTTCCCTGACCGCTTCAAGCGTCCCTTTCGCCATCAGATACCCAAAACCGGTCAGCGGCACCGTAGCGCCGGCCCCCGCGAAATCCACAAGCGGCCCGTACAGCCCCAGCCCCGTCAGCGCCACACCCAGTGTGACAAACAAAACAAGGATTCTGGCCGGCGTCAGCTTCGTAAAATCGATCAGTACCTGGCCGATCGCGCAAATGGCGCCGCCGATCAAAAAAGCCCATAAATAATCCATGTTTTTCACCTCGGCTTTATTTTCGCCGGATGATCGCTTCAATATACATTCCAAAGAATTAAATCGAAAAATACCGCAAAAAAACCGGCCATCCGGCCGGTTCGCTTTCGTTTATTATGAAAAGACGTAGGAGGTCATGGAAAGACTTCCCGCCATACGCGCTTCATTATAGATTTTGACCCGATCCTTTTCATCCGCCGCTCCCAGAACGTACAGCAGCGGGTCAAAATGTTCCCGTGTGGGGAACGCGTGTTTTGCACATTCCCCCGCTTTTTTGTATTCGATCACCGCGCTGAAATCCCCGTCCTGAATATGATCGCGGATATATGCGTCGAACTCGTCCGCAAAGGGGTATCCGCCCCGTACGGAAAAATCCACAAGCGCCAGATTATGTACCACGTTTCCGCTCCCGAAAATCAGCACATTCTCTCCCCGCAAAGCCTTCAGCTTCCTGCCGGCGTCGAACATCTCCCGCGGGGTCAGCCTTCCGTCAATGCTCATCTGCACCACCGGGATATCCGCCCGCGGATACATCAGCCTCAGCACGCTCCACGCCCCGTGGTCAATGCCCCAGGTCCGGTCCTCCAGACAGTCCCCGCCGATCAGCTTCATCGTCTTGGCCGCAAGCTCCGGAGCGCCGGGGGCCGGATACTGAATATCGTACAGTTCCCTGGGAAAGCCGTAAAAATCATGGATGGTTTTCGGCTTTTCCTGCGTCATCAGCCGGGTACGGTCGGTATACCAGTGAGCGGAAACCGCCAGAATCGCATCCGGCCTGGGGATTTCCGCACTGATCTCTCTCCAGCCCGCCGTGTACTCATTTCCCTCAATCGCATTCATAGGCGACCCATGTCCTATAAAAACCACCGGCATCATCCGATTTTTCCCCTTTCTAATGAAAGCTCCTCAGATTCGCGTTTGCAATCAGTCCCGACACGGCTACCGGATGACCGGAAGATCGCCCGGCTCGTGGGAACCGCCGTTAAAATAAATATCGTACCAGACGAGGAAGACAAAAATCGTCCAGATTTTGCGGTTGTTGTCCCGCTTCCCGCTGTAGTGGTCGTCAAGGAATTTCATCAGCTCGTCGGTGTTGAAGAACTGCTTTGCGGTTTCGCCCGTAAAAGCATCCTTTACAACGTTATAGTATTTTTCATCCCTGAGCCACACGCGCGTCGGCACCGGGAAGCCCAGCTTTTTCTTCTGCGCGGTCGCGTCCGGCAGATGCTTCATCGCGGCAAGGCGCATCGCGTACTTGGTGTTTTCCTTATTCACCCGCAGCTTTCTCGGAATGCGGGAAGCCACCCCGAACACCTCTTTGTCGAGGAACGGCACGCGCAGCTCCAGCGAATTCGCCATGCTCATGCGGTCCGCTTTCAAAAGGATGTCGCCGACCAGCCAGACGTTGATGTCCAGATACTGCATCTTGGTCACGTCGTCCTTGTCCTTTACGCGGTCGTAATACGGCTTTGTCAGCTCCTGCGGACGGGTGACCGGAATATCGCTTTTCAGCAGACGGCGTTTTTCGTCCATGGTAAACATACTGCAGTTTCCGATAAAGTTTTCCTCGATCGGCAGCGCGCCGCGCATCAGGAAGCTTTTTCCCCGGAAGGAAAACGGCAGCGCCTTCGCAACCGCCGCCAGCGCCTTGCGCAGGCCGAGCGGCAGCTTTTTGTAGCCAGCAAAATCATCCGGCTCGTGATAAATATTATATCCGCCGAACAACTCGTCCGCACCCTCGCCGGAAAGCACCACCTTCACGTACTCGCTCGCCATTTTCGAAACAAAATAGAGGGCGATACAGGACGCGTCGGCCAGCGGCTGGTCCATATGGTACTGCACCTTGCGGATATTTCCCCAGTATTCGTCGGCGGAAATGACCTTATAGTGATGTTCCACGCCGATCTTTTCGGAAAGGTTCTTTGCCCAGTCGATTTCGTTGTATTTTTCCCCGTAATCGAACCCGACCGTAAAGGTCTTCTGCCCGGCGAAGTAGGTGGAAACATAACTGGAATCCACGCCGCTGGACAGGAAGCACCCGACTTCCACGTCGCTGATTTTGTGCGCGCTGACCGAGTCCTCAAACACCTTTTCGATTTCCTCGACGGCCTGTTCCCGGGTCATGCCGGGGTCCTCGCTGAATTTCGGCTCCCAGTAGCGTTGGGTTTCGACCTTGCCGTCCTTATACCAGAGGTAGTGCGCCGGCATCAGGCAGTAGACATTCTCGAAGAAGGTTTCCGGCGGAACGGCGTATTCAAACGAGATGTAATTGTTCAGCGCGTTTTTATTGAATTTCTTTTCAAAGCCGGGAAATTCCAGAATGCTCTTGATTTCGGAGCCGTAAACAAAATGGCCGCCGACCTGCGTGTAATGCATCGGCTTGATTCCGAAATAGTCGCGGGCAATAAACACGCTCTTTTCGACGGTGTCGTAGATGGCAAACGCGAACATCCCGCGCAGCTTGGTCAGAAGGTCTTCATGCCATTCCTCAAAGCCGTGGATCAGCACCTCGGAATCGGTCTGGGTATAAAAACGGTGCCCCTTTTCCAGCAGGATGTTTCTGAGCTCCCGGTAGTTATAGATTTCCCCGTTAAACGTAAGCACCAGGGTTTTGTTCTCGTTGTAGATCGGCTGGTCGCCCGAGGAAGCGACGTCGATGATGCTCAGGCGCCGGAAGCCCATGGAGATATCGGAATCGGTAAAAAACCCGTTGGAGTCCGGGCCCCTGTGGGTGATTTTATCGGTCATGCTTTTAATTACTGCGTCGCGGTCGATTACTTCACCGGTAAATCCGCACAATCCGCACATCTGTCTTAGTCCTCCCCGCCGCGGTACACCCGCAAAATATTTTCAGCGGCGGCAGAATCCACCGCCACAAAATCGTCGTCCCGTGAAACCGCGCCCACGCTTTCCACAATCTCCAGCGATTTGCGGTAAACGTCCATACGCGTTCCCTGCTGAACCGGCTCGTCCTCTCCCTGCAGGAAAAAGGAAAACACAATCCGGTTCTCTTTTTCATCCGCGTAGCAAAAGTATCCGGAGGAAGTCTTTCGGTCGTGTTTTTTGCCCGCCACGTCGGTGAGCGCAAGCTTGACCAGTTCCACCGCAAAATCGTTCAGCCCGGCCTCAAAAATAAGCACTTTTTCCTTCAGACCCGCCAGCGAGGTCACCGCCCGCTTGGCCATCCCGTTAAACTGCGGAAAAGCTTCGCCCACACTGACCGGTTCCAGCTGGCAGCAGCCGCTGTTCGGCACAACATATACCATAAACTGATTTTCTTTATCGTGATAAAGGCAAGGATAAACAAGCTGTGCTTCATAGCCGCATTCCGGACATTTCCAGTCAAACAGCGTTTCATCCAGGATGCGCTGCCGCAAATCCGGATTCTCCCCGGCGTTGATTTCGGGGCTCATCGCTGTTTTTACCACGGCACCGCAGTGAGGGCAGCTTACGTCCCTGTTTCCAACCGATGGCATTTTTATTTCCTCCTTAGCCTTTGCGTATTTGTTTATTATATCACAACAAATTTAAAAAAGGAACAGAATTAAATAATCCTGTTATTTTTCAAACTTTTGAGTTATAATAATAGCATTGAAATCCTATCATGAACACCGCTATTGCGGCAGGAGGTACGCTATGAATTTTTTTGAAAATGTAACCGGCAGGGTAACAAAAGCAGTCGACTATGTTGTTGAGAAAAACCGCAAAGCCGCGCTGATAAATCGCATCAGGATCGTGATTAAAAACGAAAGGGAAAACGAAGCGCGCGCCTACGTCGCATTGGGAAAATATTATTTTCAAAATCTGCGCGACGCGCAGAACGAGGAAACCGAGTCCCTGTGCAAAGCGGTGGAAGCCGCCGACAAGCGCATAAAGAAGGCGTTTGACAAGCTCGACGAGCTCACCGCCGAAGAAGGGTATGAGGACGACGCCTGTACCGACTGTACGGACGACTGCGATTACTGCCCGTGCGGCTGTTCCGGTGAATCCGATACGGAAAGCACGGACGTCCCCGCGCCGGAACCGGAGGACGAGATCGCGCCCGCCGATTTTCCGCTCCATTTCCCCATTGTTGACAAGGCAAACGACAGGGATGACGCGTCCGAAGAGGCGGCCGAGGAAGCGGCGGACGACGAGGACGAGGCCCAGCCCACGCTGGACTGAGCGGAAATATGAAGAAAAAAGTAATGCTCGGCATGAGCGGCGGCGTGGACAGCTCCGTTGCCGCGCTCCTGCTTCTCAGGGACGGATACGACGTTACCGGCGTCACCCTGCGGCTGCGGCCGGACGAATACATGTGCCAGAGCGCGGCGGGCGGCTGCTGCTCGCTGGACGATATCGACGACGCACGCAGGGTTGCCTACAAGCTTGGGATCGACCATCTGGTCCTCAATTTTACGGACGTTTTTGAAAAGGACGTCATCGACTATTTCGCGGCGCAGTACGCGGCGGGGCTGACGCCCAACCCGTGTATCGCCTGCAACCGCCACGTCAAGTTCGACGCCATGCTCCGCCGCGCGAAGGAGCTGGATTTTGACTATATCTCCACCGGCCACTACGCCGTGATCGAACAGAACGCGGCCAGGCGCTGGCTTTTGAAAAAAGCGCCCGCCAGCAAGGACCAGAGCTACGTGCTGTACTCCTTTACACAGGAGCAGCTCAGCCGCACCCTGATGCCGCTGGGGAGCTACACAAAGCCCGAGGCGCGCGCCATGGCGGAGGAAGCCGGGCTGCCCGTCGCGCACAAGCCGGACAGTCAGGAAATCTGTTTTGTGGAAAACAACGATTACGCCGGATTCATTGAGCGCTACACCGGAAAAACCGCTCCGCAGGGCGATTTCGTGGACCAGAGCGGAAACGTGATCGGCCGCCACCGCGGCATCACCCGCTACACCGTCGGTCAGCGCAAGGGGCTGGGCGTTACCTTCGGCAAGCCCATGTATGTGACCGGGATCGACACGGTACATAACCGGATTACACTGGGGGAAGAGGGCAGCCAGTACGCGTCCTCCCTGATTGCGGCGGACCTTAATTTCATCCCGTTCGATACCTTGGAAAAGGAAACGGCGATCACCGCCAAGGTGCGGTATCAGGCGAAGCCCGCAAAGGCAAAGCTGGTTCCGCTCGGGGACGGGAAAGTCCGCGTGGATTTTGAAGAAGCACAGCGTGCGGTCACGCCGGGACAAGCCGTCGTCTTTTACGACGGGGACCTTGTGGTCGGCGGCGGCACGATTCAGCCGGAATAATCGTAAGGGCGGAGCCGTTTTTGGCTCCGCCCTTTCAGCGTTTATTTTCCAGAAAATACAGAAGAAGGAGCCCGACACAAAATATCGCAAAGACGACAAAAATCCCTTTCAGGCGCTTCCGCGTCGGATGATTTCCGTAGCTATAGGAGCATAATAAGGCAAAAGCAATGACCGAACACGCCCAGTTCTGCCATTCGCCGCGCGTGAATCCCGCAGAATAAAGCACCGCCGCAAAAGCGCCCCACAGAACGATCTGAATCGACCGGACGCGGCTGCCGTCTTTGCTCATTTTACCGCCCCTTTTCTGCCCGAAAGCCGGTCACTGCTTGAGACCGTACCCGCAGTGCGGGCATTTCGGGTAATCCATGTCGCATTTCTTCCCACAGTTCGGGCAGGTGATCTGCATGATTTCCGGCGCGTTGTCCCGACGGTCTTCACTGATTTTCAGCTGATCCTCCAGCACATCGACCCTGTTCATCAGGCCGCCGACGGCAATCAGCAGCAGGCCGAGAAGCCCCGCGGTAAAAACGCTGAGGAAAACCCAGAAGTCCTTGTCGGAGGACGCGAGCTCCGCAAGGAAAAGACCGATCCCTGCAATCAGGAACGCCAATCCCGCCCCTTTAAAAAATCTGGCCATCTTACACCACCCCGCAATTCCTATCGTAATGATACCACAGATACTCTGTCGATACAAACGGATTTGGCAAGTCAGGTCGCTGAAAAACCTGCACCGCGCTCTTTGTCCCTTCGGGCCGGGGACCTTAAGGAACGACCCCAGCCTCCCTCCCAGAGGGAGGTGGCGCGCCCGGCGCGACGGAGGGAGTGCGCCCCCCGCTCAGCCTCCCTCAATTTAACCGCGAGAAGGAATATCCCACCACCCGGCGCAGCCGTTCCCGCGCTTTTTTCAGATGCTTCGACACGGTCGGCGGCGTAACACCGATGATCTCCGCGACCTCCTGTACGCTTTTCTGCTCGAAATACCGCAGCCGCAGACAGTCGCGCTGCCGTTCGGTCAGCTCTCCTTCCATCGCGCGTCGCAGCGCCCCGCGCATCCTGAGATGCTCTCCCCCGTCGTCGTTCTCTTCCCGACCGACATTCAGCCGGTCCCCGAACAGGTCCAAGCTTAAATTGCTTTTTCTTCTCATCTTTTCGCCCCGATTCTCACCAGATACCTGCCTGTGTGCAGGCAGTCCAGATACATGTCGTTCAGCAGGGCAATCCTGCGGTACAGCCCGGAGGCCTCCTCGTTGCCCGCCTGCCGCGCCCGCCTGCGAAGCGGCGTCAGCCGTTCCTTAATTCTCTCTGCCTCATTCAAATATTCCGTGCCCCATTCGTTATAGTCCATATTGCTCCTTTCCTTCCCCGAAGCGGACCGCAAGCATCCGGATTCGTGTCCTATAATTCCATACTATCCAAAGAGGAGCAAATTTTCAAGATATTTTAGAACAAATGTTCTATTTAAAGCCCTGGCAGGGACAAACTCGGTACACCGAACCGGGCTTGTTTCCATTTTACAAGGATGTTAAAATAAAAGAAAAGCCTGAGCGGCCTGTCCGCACAGGAGCAGGATACCAAGCGGAAAGCGGGAATCAAAATGGAAAGCTTCGCTCCTTTATTGATTATTGCGGGATGTTATATTCTTGTCTATACGTTTGGCAAGATCAACAAGAAGAGATACGATGCTCCGGGAAAATTCCGGGATTCCCGGAAGTCTTATCGCCGGGGAAAAAAGTAGGAGGAAGCGAAACGCTTCCTCCCTTTATTTTTTATCCCTCAGCTTTTGAAAAAAATCCGTAAGCAGCAGCGCGCATTCGTCGGCAAGCACGCCGCCCAGCAGCTCCGGACTGTGGTTGTACGGCAGTTCAAACAGATTCACGACGGAGCCGCAGGAACCGGCCTTCGGGTCCCGCGCGCCGTACACTACTCTTGGAATCCGCGCGTTGATGATCGCCCCTGCACACATGGGGCAGGGCTCCAGCGTGACGAACAGCTCGCACTGCCACAGCCGCCAGCCGCCCAGCAGACGGCACGCCCGGTCAATGGCCTCCAGCTCCGCGTGGCAAAGCGCGTTTTTTCCTCTCTCTCGCCGGTTGCGGCCCGTGGAAATCACTTCCCCGTCCTTTACGATCACCGCGCCGACCGGCACCTCGCCCTCCTGCGCCGCCTCCCGCGCGAGAGCCAGCGCCAGGCGCATAAACCGTTCTTCCCTGTCCATATCAGCCTACGAAAGATACCGGAACGAGGACAGAAGCGTTAACAGCAGCACCGCCACACCGCCCGGATTGAAGAACAGTGCGTTCAGCTTTGCGGAAAGCCGGAAATACGGGTTTACCCCGTCGCTGTGGAAAAACTTCTTATCCTTTACCAGCAGATAAACAAAGGAAGCCACACCCAGCGCCAAAACGACGCCGACTACCGTGTTGTTTACATAATCCGCCATCTGGTCCCCGCCGAAGCGCTGCGACATTTCCACCGCGAAGGAAATCCCGTTGTTGAAAAAATGGATCAGGATGGACGGCCACAGGGAATTGGTGCGGACAACCACCAGCGCCATGACCAGACCGGCGATAAAGGCAAACACCATCTGCACAAAATTGCCGTGGTACAGCCCGAAAAGGATCGCGGAACCCACTACCGCGAACCCGTCCCCGTATTTTCTCAGGCTGTGAAGCACCACGCCGCGGAAAAACAGCTCCTCCACCAGCGGCGGAATGACCGCGATCGTAAGGAAATACAGGAATAAAACCGGCGGATCGCCCGTCAGGGGCATCTCTGGCAGCTCGCCGGAAAAGCCGAACCATTTCTCGATTTCCATCACCGCGTTGGCCGGAATGTTCGCCAGCATACAGACGGCTGTCCCGAAAAAGACACACGCGCCAATTTTCAGAAACCCGGCCTTCTCAAAGGGCAGCGCGCTGCTCAGGGAAATATGTCTCGCGGCGAAAAAGACCAGCGCGGGAGCGGCCAGCCCGACCAGATAGCCCGCCCCGTTCGCAAGATAATAAAGCACCGGCGTAAAGCCCTGAAAATCGCTGTTCGTATAGTCGTGCGTATATCCCACCGCGCGAAGATAGAACACGCAGACATACAGGAAGCCGGTCATCAGGAACATGGCGACGAGCAGAGTCCAGCAGACCGCGTTGGAGGTTTTCCTCAGCTCGCGCTTGCTGTTCTGGGCTTCCACATAGGGATGCACGTTATAATAAGGGCCGTATTGGGTGTAAGGCGAATTGTTCATTGCTCTCTCCTTTTATAAAAAAGGGCCCTCTCCCGCAAGCAGGAAAGAGCGTCTCCTTTTTTGGCAGGTTAGGTGAATATAGATGCCGCCGACCGGGCGGCAAAGTAAAGAAAAAGCGCCGGACCCAAACGCGAATTGGATCCAGCGTCACGCTGGCGTCCCCGGCGCGATTCGAACGCGCGGCCTTTCGCTTAGGAGGCGAACGCTCTATCCAGCTGAGCTACGGAGACAAATAAAGCTGTAAGACGGGTTTCCGCGGGCATCCGCCAAACGGCTCTCTTTCAGCGGAAATCGCATACAACTTTTATATTATAGGATATCGCGGCGCCTTTGTCAATTACTCCTTTTTGGGGGATTCCTTCCCATCTCCGTCCTGCGCCGCCTGGAAAAACCCGAAGATCAGCAGCATCATGGAGGTCAGGGAAATCAGAATAATGATATACGGCAGCCAGGTCATGGTCGCGTAATCCACCATTTTCCTTTTTGCCGCGCTGTAAAAACAAGCCGACGCCGTCGCGTACAGTGCGCAGAGCACCACGGAAGCACCGAAATTTTTTCTTTCCTTCAGAACCCTCATAAAAATAATAATCGCGGCCGGGAACACACACGCCATCACCATGTAGAAAAGCGCGTCGTCGGAAAAGCCCATGCCCGCGTAGCGGTTAATCATCTGAAAAACACTCAGCGCAGTGTCGCCGGCGGCATCCCCGACAATGGTCCCCGCCGGTAAAAACAGCGCTCCGATCAAGAAAAGCTGCAGCAGGGTCACCATGCTTTTAATCTGCTTCTTGTTCAACCGTACCCGCCTCCTTCCGGTAAATATCCCTTGAATACAATTCCCCATGCTCCTGAGAGCATGGGGAATTCTGTGTCTATCAAAGTGCGGGGAAATTTATTTTGCTCTCTTTTCCTTTACAGCAGCCTGTGCGGCAGCCAGACGTGCGATCGGCACGCGGAACGGTGAGCAGGATACGTAGTTCAGGCCGACGTTGTGGCAGAACTCGACGGAAGTCGGGTCGCCGCCGTGCTCGCCGCAGATGCCGAGGTGGATCTCGGGTCTGGTCTTGCGGCCAAGCTCAACCGCCATCTTCACCAGCTTGCCTACGCCGTTCTGGTCAAGGTGGGCAAACGGATCGGACTCGTAAATCTTGTTCTCGTAGTAGTAGTTCAGGAACTTACCGGCGTCGTCACGGCTGAAACCAAAGGTCATCTGGGTCAGGTCGTTGGTGCCGAAGCTGAAGAACTCCGCTTCCTTGGCAATGTCGTCCGCGGTCAGAGCGGCGCGCGGAATCTCGATCATGGTGCCGACCTCGTATCTGAGGGATACGCCGGCTTCCTTGATGATCTTATCGGCGGTCTCCGTAACGATATCCTTTACGAACTTGAGCTCTTTCTGCTCGCCCACCAGCGGAATCATGATGCGCGGCTCGGTCTTGAACTCAGGATGCTTCTTGTTGACTGCGATAGCGGCGTTGATGACGGCCGTTGTCTGCATTCTAGCGATTTCCGGATAGGAAACGGCAAGACGGCAGCCGCGGTGGCCCATCATCGGGTTGAACTCGTGCAGGCTTGCAATGACGTTCTTCAGGTCTGCGACGGTGATGTTCAGCTCGCCGGCGATTTCCTTGATGTCCTCTTCCTTGGTCGGCAGGAACTCGTGGAGCGGCGGATCGAGGAAGCGGATGATGACCGGACGGCCTTCCATCACTTCGTAGATGCCCTCAAAGTCGCCCTGCTGGAACGGGGTCAGCTTGACAAGCGCCTTTTCGCGCTCTTCGGTGGTCTTGGCAACGATCATTTCACGCATTGCCTTAATACGCTGGCCCTCAAAGAACATGTGCTCGGTACGGCAGAGGCCGATGCCCTGCGCGCCGAAATCACGGCCCTGTTTTGCGTCCTTCGGTGTGTCGGCGTTGGTGTAAACTTCCAGCTTACGGGCAGCATCGGCCCACTTCATGAAGCGGTCGAAGTCGCCGGAAATTTTGGCGGCGGCCGTCGGAATCGCTTCCGCGTAGATATTGCCGGTGGAACCGTCGATGGAAATATAGTCGCCCTCTTTAATGGTCAGGCCTGCGAGGGTAAATTTCTTTGCATCGTAATCGACAACGATTTCGCCGCAGCCGGATACACAGCAGGTACCCATGCCGCGCGCAACAACCGCCGCGTGGGAGGTCATGCCGCCGCGTACGGTGAGGATGCCCTGTGCGACCGCCATGCCTTCGATGTCTTCCGGAGAGGTCTCCAGACGGACAAGAACGATCTTCTCGCCCTTATCGTGCCATTCCTTCGCGTCCTCCGCGGAGAATACGACTCTGCCGCAGGCAGCGCCCGGGGAAGCCGCAAGGCCCTTGCCGATCGCCTTTGCCTTTTTAATGGCGGTAGCGTCGAACTGGGGATGGAGCAGGGAGTCGAGCTGCTTCGGCTCTACTCTCAGCACCGCCTCTTCTTCGGTGATCATGCCTTCGTCAACCAGGTCGACGGCTACTTTCAGGGCAGCGGCCGCGGTTCTCTTTCCGTTTCTGGTCTGGAGCATGTAGAGCTTGCCGTTTTCAATGGTGAACTCCATGTCCTGCATGTCGGTATAATGTTTTTCAAGGTTGTTTGCAATCTCAGCGAACTGGTTGTAAACTTCCGGCATATCCTGCTGGAGGTGGCTGATCGGGAACGGGGTGCGGATACCGGCGACGACATCTTCGCCCTGTGCGTTAATGAGGTACTCACCGAAGAGAGCCTTTTCGCCCGTAGCCGGGTTGCGGGTAAACGCAACGCCCGTGCCGGACTTGTCTCCGGAGTTGCCGAACACCATCGCCTGTACGTTGACGGCGGTGCCCCAGTCATAAGGGATTTCGTTCATGCGGCGGTATACGTTCGCGCGGGGGTTGTCCCAGGAACGGAATACGGCCTTGACGGCTTCCATCAGCTGAACCTTCGGTTCGGTCGGGAAGTCCTCGCCCTTCTGGGCTTTATAGAAAGCCTTGAATTTTTTAACAAGGTCCTTCATATCGTCCGCGTCAAGCTCGGTATCCATCTTAACGCCTTTTTCCTGCTTCTTCGCCTCAATGATCTTTTCAAACTCTGTTTTGGAAAGCTCCATCACAACGTCGGAGAACATCTGTACAAAGCGGCGGTAAGAGTCATAAGCAAAGCGGGGGCTGTTCGTCAGCTTTGCAAGCCCTTCCACAACAGTGTCGTTCAGGCCGAGGTTCAGGATGGTATCCATCATACCCGGCATGGAGGCGCGGGCGCCGGAACGTACGGAAACCAGCAGCGGATTTGTCGGATCGGCGAACTTTTTGCCGGAGATCTTTTCCATTTTTGCAAGGTATTCATAAATTTCAGCCTGAATATCGGCGTTGATTTCACGGCCGTCCTTATAGTATTGCGTACAGGCTTCGGTGGAAATCGTAAAGCCCTGCGGAACAGGCATGCCAAGAACGGTCATCTCGGCTAAGTTAGCGCCTTTGCCTCCGAGAAGCTCTCTCATTTTGCCATTGCCTTCGGAGAAAAGGTAAACGTACTTGTGGCTCATTAACAGTACCTCCTATTAAATTGTTTGTTTTGACGAGCTATATTAATTTGTAATTTTGTAAATAGTCGCTCAAAACGTATTATAGCAAAAAGAGTTAGAAATTACTATATGTTTTTTTATAAAACCGCCTGATATTTCAAATTAAATTTTGTAAAAACAGAGTATCTTTCACAAATCATATTCAAAAGTTGATTTATATCTTGAAAATTCTGATTCTTATGAGATAATAGAGATAACCTAGAATGTATTTTTATGCTCAGACGCTAATGCTATAGATAATCACGGAGGAAACAACATGCCAGAGGAATGCTGTGCAGTAATTCTTGCCGCCGGCGAGGGGAAACGGATGAAGTCCAACCGCCCCAAAGTGCTTTCACCGGTACTTTTCAAGCCGATGCTGCAATGGGTGATTGATTCCGCGCACGGCGCGGGAGTTTCCGGTATCTGTGTAGTCACCGGCTATATGCATGAGGAGGTCGAGCGGTACCTTTCCCTTCTGAACGAAAGCGGTACCTTTGCCCCGATTTCCCACGTTCTTCAGCCTGAGCGCAAGGGCACCGGCCACGCCGTCATGATGACCGAGCACTTTCTGCGCGGCCACCGCGGGGAAAATGTTTTGATTTTAAACGGAGACGCTCCGTTTGTCGGTTCCTCTGTGATCGGCGAAGCGCTGAAGGACCACGTTGAGAACGGCAACGCGGTTACCGTCATTTCCGCCGTTCTGGACGACCCCACCGGGTACGGTCGCATTGTGCGCGACCCGGAAACCCACCTTATCAGCGCGATTGTGGAACAGAAAGACGCTGACTTCGCGACCCTTTCCATCTGTGAAATCAACTCCGGCGCATACTGGTTCCGTGTGGACGACCTTCTGGACATTCTTTCCAAAATCCAGAACAACAATGCGCAGGGTGAATATTATCTGACCGACGCGGTCAAACTGCTGATTGAAAACGGCAAAAACGCCGGGGCCCATACCACCGGCGACGCAAACGCCGTGCTGGGCGCGAACGACTGCCTGCAGCTCAACGCGCTGAACTCCGTCGCCCGCGACGAAATCCTTTCCCGCCATATGCGCAACGGAGTGGAAATTCCGTGCCGCGACGGCGTGATGATCGGCCCGGACGTGGTCATCGGCAGCGATACCTGTATCTTACCCGGCACCATTTTGCGCGGAGCAACCGTGATCGGCTGCAACTGCACTGTGGGGCCGCATTCTTTTTTATCGGACTGCCGGGTTGGGGACGGCGTACAGCTGATTTCCGTACAGTGCGAAAACAGCGTGATTCCATCAAACAAGGCCGTTGCGCCTTTTTCTGTTATTAACCAGAATATAGTTTGAGTCAACAGAATACAGGGGGATATGCAAATGAACTTTCATGGCAAGGATATCAAGATTTTTGCTGCCAACGCCAGCCAGCGTGTAGCAAAACAGATTTCGGAGTGTCTGGGCCTTCCGATGGGCAAGAGCGAGGTTTCCACCTTCAGCGACGGTGAAATTTCCCTATCTCTTTTTGAATCGGTCCGCGGTTCCGACTGCTTTATTGTCCAGTCGACCTGTGCGCCGGTCAACAACAACCTGATGGAGCTGCTCATTATGGTCGACGCGATGAAACGCGCTTCCGCGGCGCGCATCACCGCCGTCATGCCATACTTCGGCTACGCCCGTCAGGACCGCAAGGCAAAAGCCCGCGACCCGATTTCGGCAAAACTCTGCGCCGATCTGATCACCACCGCCGGTGCGGACCGCGTGCTGACCATGGATCTTCACGCACCCCAGATTCAGGGCTTCTTCAATATCCCCGTGGATCATCTTCTCGGCGCGCCGATTCTTTCCTCTTTCCTGAAAGAGCGCATCGGCGACGAAACCGACGATTACGTGATCGTGTCCCCCGACCTGGGCTCCGTTACCCGCGCGCGCAATTTCGCCGCCCGCATCGGCTGCCCGCTCGCGATTGTGGACAAGCGCCGCCAAAAGGCCAACGTGTGCGAGGTCATGAACATCATCGGCGACGTAAAGGGCAAGAAGGTCGTGCTCGTCGACGATATGATCGACACCGCCGGGACCCTCTGCAACGCGGCCTGCGCCATCATGGACAAGGGCGCAAAGGAAGTCAACGCCTGCGCGACCCACGCGGTCCTTTCCGGCCCGGCCATCGAGCGCATTAAGGAAAGCCCCATCAAAGAGCTCGTCCTGCTCGACACCATCCCCCTCGCTCCCGAAAAGCATCTGGACAACTTTACGATTCTGCCCGTCGCCCCGCTGTTCGCGGAGGCAATCGAGAGGATTTACGAAGACAAGCCCGTTTCTCCCATGTTTGTCTGATAAAGGAATGAAAATGCAGTATCAGGTGGGGTAGAGCAATCTATCCCGCCATATTGCTTTCCCCTGCCCTGAATCGGGCGGGGCACCGGAGGGAGGGACGGCCTCCCCCGGCATATGTTAAATTCCCCCACCAAGTGGCGGCCCCTTCAAAAATTGGGGCCAAGTTATAATCTTTTTCAGTTGGGTTTCTATTAGACTCCCTCAGCCACTTCACGGCAGCCCCCCTCGGGGAAGGGGCCGAACCTTTGCCTCCCTCCATGAGGGAGGTGGCGCGCCCGGCGCGTCGGAAGGAGTTTCGGAGCATCAGACTTCGATTTAACGTAAGCCGACTGAAAGCGCCGCCGACCGCATGGTCCGCTTGCCTATCGCAGGTCCGCGACGGAAGGAGTCTCCACCTGCTTCATTAGTGCATCACCGCAAGTAGGAGTTGCTCGTCAGCTTTGCCCTCAGGCCGGGCGGGCCCCTACTTTCGCGTTTGTCCGAAAGTAGGCAAAGGACGCGCAGGGGGATTTTGGATTCCCGGCGGGAGGGTTCCATAAAATCCCCCTGCACCCCCAGGTATCCCCAAAGTGTCTTTATGAAATACGAAACCTGCATGGTTTTCATTGACGGGGAACGGAAACGAGTATTAAAATTTCTCGGAGAAGGGGCCCGAGCCCCTGCCTCCCTCCGTGAGGGAGGTGGCGCGCCCGCCGCGACGGAGGGAGTCTCGGAGCAATCCACTCCTGATTTTACGTAAGCCGATTGGAAGCATCGCCATAGGCGCTTCCCGACCGGCAGGTCCGCCTGCCGACCGCATGGTTCCGGGGGGAATGGGGGAACTCCCCCCGGCCAAGCATATGTTAAACTCCCCACCAAGTGGTGGCCCCTTCAAAAACGAGGCCGAGTTGTATTCTTTTTCAGCAGGGTTTCTTAATTAGACTCCCTCAGTCAAGCTGCGCCTGCCGGCTCCCTCAAGAGGGAGCCTAAAGAGAGCGAACCCCTGCCTCCCTCCGTGAGGGAGGTGTCGCGCCCGGCGCGACGAAAGGAGTTCCCCCCTGCGCCTTTATTGGCGCATCAACGAAGGAAATAATAAAAAATTTTTAGCAAGTTCTTAAAATTTGACACAAAAAGGACCGGCGGGGAAAAGCCATTCGGGGGACCCTCACCGCCGGCCTTCCTGCGGCAGGGCACAAAAAAACGCCGTACACGGATGACTTCATCCATATACAACGCCGTCAGGTGCAAACGGATACAAATCACCCCTGTACAAAACTGCAAAGAGGCGGTATAATAATATCCGCAGTGCGCCGATTATTCGGTTGCGTATGGAGGCTCGTTCTCCGTATGCAGGGGGCGGGGTGGTGGTGCACCCCGTTCCTGCTCTGCACTTTTTATTGTGCCTTACAAACCGATTATAGCGCGTTTCTTCCCTTAGTGCAATAGAAATTGTAAAATAACGGAAGATTATGGAAATAGATGGGAGAAGCCCGTTTTTTATCAGATCGAGGTTACGGAACATGTTTAAAAACATCTTTGCAAGAAGCGCCGAGCCGGCCGGCCCGGTCGAATACATTGTCGCCGGTCTGGGCAACCCCGGCGGCAAATACGAGGGCACGCGCCACAACGCGGGCTTTATGGCGCTTGACTATATTGCGGAGAAAGCCGGGGCGCGGGTCGACCGCATCCGGTTCAAGGGGCTGACCGGCACCGCCGTGATCGGCGGGAAAAAGGTGCTTCTGCTCAAGCCCTCCACCTATATGAACCTGAGCGGCCAGAGCGTCACCGAGGCCATGGCCTTTTACAAGCTGCCCCCGGAAAAGGTGATCGTCCTTTTCGACGACGTTTCGCTGGAGCCGGGCCGTATGCGCATCCGCATGAAGGGCAGCGACGGCGGACAGAACGGCATGAAAAACATCATCTACCTGAGCGGGAGCGACCACTTCCCGCGCATCAAGCTCGGCACGGGCGCAAAGCCGAACCCCCAGTGGGACCTTGCCGACTGGGTGCTTTCCAAATTTACGGAAGCGGACAGAAAGGCGCTGTACGAGGCGATTGACCACGCCAGCTCCTCTGTGGAGCTGATGGTGCGGGGAGACGCCGCCGAAGCGATGAACAAATATAATTCCTAACGAACGCATATAATAAAGAAGCAATGAAAAGAATGGAAAAGCGTGATTTTCCGATTCCTTCAGAATAAGGGAGATTTCATGAAATTTCTCACCAATGCAATCAGCGGCCTCAAGGAGTTTCAGGAGCTTGAAGCCGCCGTCAAAACCTCTGCGCTGCCGGCGGCAGTGACCGGGCTTTCCGGAATCCATAAAGCAAATATCATCTACTCGCTCTGCGTAAAATCAAAACGCAGGGCTTTTGTTGTTGCCGGTGACGAAAACGAGGCCCAGCGCCTGTGCGACGACCTTGCCGCCATGGGCATGAAGCCGCTGTTTTACCCCGTGCGCGACTTCAATTTCCGCGACACCGCGGGCAGCAGCCACGAGTACGAGCATCAGCGCCTGCAGGTGCTGGAGCAGACGCTGAACGGCGCGTGCGACGCGGTCGTCTGCTGCATGGACGCGGCGCTCCAGTACACCATCCCCCCCGCCGAGCTGAAAAAGCGCACCGTCACGCTGAAGGCGGGTGATACCGTCTCTATGGCGCAGGTGCTTGCCGCCCTGACCGCCTGCGGGTACGAACGCGCCGTTCAGGTGGACGGCACGGGCCAGTTCTCCCAGCGCGGCGGTATCCTGGACATCTTTACCCCGGACGCGCCCAACCCGGCGCGCGTGGAGTTCTGGGGCGACGAAATCGACACGATTTCCTTGTTCGACCTGGAAACCCAGCGCCGCACGGAAACCGCGGAGCAGCTCGTCATCGCTCCCGCGGTGGAAGCGCTGATCGACAACCCGGGGCTTCTCGCGGACAAGATCATGAAACACGCGTCCACCCTGCGCGGAAAGACAGCGCCCGCCGCCAGGACCGTTTTGACGGAGCAGGCGGAAAAGCTGGAAAACGGCGTCCGCATCGGATGCGCGGATAAATATATCTCCCTGCTGTACAGCGCCACGGCGACCCTGTTCGACTATATGGAACCCGGCACCCTGCTGTTTGTCAGCGAGCCGGTCAAGTCCAAGGAGCGGATGCGCAGCACGCTTTGGCAGTGGGGCGAGGACGTCAAGGACCTTCTGCAGGAGGGCACGCTCTGCCGCGGGCTGGATACCTTCAGCGGGGACTGGCCGTACGCGCTCGATCTGTGCGAGCGGCGCGGCGCGGTCTATCTGGACACCTTTGTGCGCGGCAGCTACGAGACGCCGGTGCGCACCCTGATCGGGATGACCGCGCGGCAGCTTTCCGTCTGGGGCGGCAGCACCCAGCTTCTGAGCGAAGACGTACAGAATATGATGGCGACCAAGTGGGCCTGTGTGGTGCTCGCCGGAAGCGAGCGCAGCGCGCGGACCACCGCCGCCGACCTGCAGGCGGCCGGGCTGCCCGCGGGTTACGTGGAAAACCCGGAAACCGTCCAGCGCGGGACCGTTGTGGTCACCACCGGGGCGCTTTCCGCCGGGCTGGAATACCCCGGCGCGTTTTTCGGCCTGATTACTCACGGCCGCCTGATCACCGCGCCCGCCAAAAAGGCCAAGCGCAGCAAGAACAGTCAGGAAATCTACAGCCTTGCGGAGCTGACCCCCGGCGACTACGTGGTGCACGCTTCCCACGGTATCGGCGTGTTCGAGGGCATCCACAAGCTCGACATGCACGGCATTGTCAAGGATTATATCAAGCTGCGGTATGCCAGAAACGACACCCTGTACGTTCCTGTCACACAGCTGGACATGGTTTCCAAATACATCGGCCCGCGCGAGGACGCGACCGTCAAGCTGCACCGCCTGGGCGGCGCGGAATGGCAGAAGGCCAAGGCGAGGGTCCGCGCGGCGGTTAAGGATATGGCGAAGGAGCTGATGAAGCTCTACGCCGAACGCATGCAGGCACAGGGACACGCCTTCCCGCAGGACAACGAGTGGCAGCGCGACTTTGAAGCGCATTTTGAATACGACGAAACGGAGGCCCAGCTCCGCTGTATCGACGAGATCAAGAGCGATATGGAGCGGGAGGCCCCCATGGACCGGCTTCTGTGCGGGGACGTGGGCTTCGGGAAAACGGAGGTCGCCCTGCGCGCCGCGTTCAAGTGCGTTACGGACTCCAAGCAGTGCGCCATGCTCGTGCCCACCACCATCCTCGCGTGGCAGCACTTCCAGACCATCACCAAGCGCATGGAGGGCTTTCCGGTCCGGATCGAGCTGCTTTCCCGCTTCCGCACGCCCAAGCAGCAGGAGGAAATCCTGCGGCGTTTGAAGCGCGGGGAGGTCGACATGGTGGTCGGCACGCACCGCCTTGTTTCCAAGGACGTAAAATTCCACGATCTGGGACTGGTCATCATCGACGAGGAACAGCGCTTCGGCGTCGCGCAGAAGGAAAAGCTCAAGGCGCTGTGTAAAAATGTGGACGTCCTCACCCTTTCGGCCACGCCGATTCCGCGCACGCTGAACATGGCGCTGTCCGGCATCCGCGACATGAGCCTGATCGAGGAAGCGCCGCACGACCGCCACCCGGTGCAGACCTATGTGCTGGAGCACGACAGCGGCCTGATCAACGAAGCCATCCGGCGCGAGCTGCGGCGCGGAGGGCAGGTTTACTACCTGCACAACGACGTCGCCACCATTGAGCGCACCGCCGCCCGCCTGCAGGCGCAGATTCCGGAGGCGCGCATCGGCTTCGGCCACGGCAAAATGAACGAGCAGGAGCTTTCCGAGGTCTGGCGGCGCCTGATCGAGCACGAAATCGACGTGCTCGTCTGCACGACGATCATTGAAACCGGCGTGGACGTGCCCAACGCCAACACGCTGATTATCGAAAGCGCGGACCGGATGGGCCTTTCCCAGCTCCATCAGATCCGGGGCCGTGTGGGGCGGTCCAGCCGCCGCGCCTACGCTTACCTGACCTTTACGCCCAACAAGGTGCTGACAGAAATCGCCCAGAAGCGGCTTTCCGCCATCCGCGAGTTCACGGAATTCGGCTCCGGCTTCAAAATCGCCATGCGCGACCTTGAAATTCGCGGCGCGGGGAACATTCTGGGCGGCGAACAGCACGGCCATATGGAAGCCGTCGGCTACGACATGTACCTGCACCTGCTGGCGGAGGCGATCAGCCGCGAGAAGGGCGAAACACCGCCCGAGTACGACCGGGAATGCCTTGTGGATATGCAGATTCAGGCGCATATTCCGGAAAGCTACATTTCCAACCTCAGCCAGCGGCTGGAAATTTACCGCCGCATCGCGGACATCCGCACCCGCGAGGACGCGCTCGACGTGACCGACGAGCTGATCGACCGCTTCGGCGACCCGCCGGAGAGCGTAAACGGCCTGATCGAGGTCGCTCTTCTGCGCAATCTTGCCTCCCAGCTGGGGATTTATGAGATCAAACAGCAGAACGACGTTCTGCTCCTTTATAAGACAAACATCGACATGAAGCAGGTCGGTTCCCTCATTTCCTCCATGCGTTCCCGCGTGATGCTGAACGCCGGAGCGAAGCCGTACATCAGCGTCAAGATCCTTCCGGGCGCCACCCCGCTGGACACTTTGACCGAAATTCTCAACACGATCCGCAAATAACGTCATACCGCGCAAAAACTCACCGGTTTTCCATCAAGGTTTCACACAACCTTCACAAAATCGCCGGGCGGCGCACTGGACAAGCCGGATGGATAAGAGTATAATAATCTGGTGAAACTTGAATCAGGTCTTGTTGACAGACGAGGCCCGGCACCTGTTCAAATTTTGGCTGCGCACAAGCGCATGGAGGTAGTTATGTTAAAGAAGTCGAAAAAGGTGGTCGCCGCAGTGCTGGCCGTTGCCATGATAGCAGGCATGACCGCGTGTAAAAGCGACAAAAGCTGGGCGATGAAAAACGACAGCCTGACCGCTCCCATCGGAGTATATATCTATAATCTGTATTATGCTTACCAGAATGCGCAGTCCCTGGCGACGGACTCGTCGAAGCCGCTCCTGGAGCAGAAGATCGACGGCAAGGACGCGGAAGCCTATATTAAAGAAAAAGCGCTGAATTCCACAAAGATGCTCTTTGTGATGAACGATAAAATGAAAGAGCTCGGCCTTTCCCTGACCGCGGACGAAACGAAGTCCATCAGCTCCAGCACGGATTCCCAGTGGGCGCAGGCAAGCTCCACCCTTGAAAAATACGGTATCTCAAAGAGTTCGTTCAATCTTGCGTATTCGGACTATTACACCAAATATCAGAAGGTGTTTACGGCCCTCTACGGCAAGGGCGGCAAAAAGGAAGTTTCCGACGCCGACCTGAAAGCCTATTTTGAGAAGAACTATACCGACTTTTCCTATTTCCTCAAGCCGCTTTACAACACCGACGCCAACGGCAGCACGGTGATGATCACGGAAGCCGAGCAGGCCGCGCTGGAAAAAGAGTTCAACGGCTACGCGGCGGACATCAAATCCGGAAAAATGACCATGCAGCAGGCTGCCGACGCCTATAAAACCTCTTCCAAACAGACGACCGACCAGCTTCAGTCCGGCACCGAAATTCTGGACAGCAATTCCGGTTTCCCGGCGGATTTCCTTTCCCTCTTCTCTTCGATGAAGCCGGGCGAGGTCAAGGCGGCGGAAATCTCCGGCACCTATCTGGTCGCGATGAAGAACGACATCACCAAAAAAACCGCCGAGCAGCTCGGTACCGAAAGCACCCGCAGCTCCATTCTGGCCCAGCTGAAGGGTCAGGAATACTCCGACGAAATCGAAAAGGAAGCGGCGGCGTACACCAACGTTACGCTGAACCAGAAGGCGATCGATTCCTATAAGCCTTCCATGTTTGAGACAAAGACCTCCTCCGCGGCGGCAGCATCTTCCGCGGCTGCGGCATCTTCCGCTCCGGCCTCTTCGGCGGCTGCCTCAACGGCAAGCGCCGCATCGTCCAAATAACCAGCCAAAACAAAACAAGGGCACAGACAGAAGCTTCTGTCTGTGCCCTTTTCATGTGAGGTTATTCCTTCTGTTTTCTTCTTGGATACGGCGTTTCGACGTCCGTCAGACCGACAAGATAATCTATGCTGGTTCCGTAATACTCCGCCAGCTGAACCAGAACCGATATGGGAACACCCAGCTTCCCCAATTCATAATCCGAATAGGTTGTCTGCCCAATGGAAAGCAGCCCGGCCAAATCCTTTTGTTTCAGATCCCTGTCTTCCCTTAAATTCCGAATCCTCTCATAGACTGTCATGTAAACATCACCCGAAATTATTATGCTTTACCGAATAATCCACTGTTGATTTTTACCGGAAATTCCGGTAAAATGAAATTGGGTGATGAATTATGAATTGTTATAAAGAAATGTACTATCAACTCTTTAATAGAGTAAGCAATGTAATTGAGGAATTGAAAGATATTCAGAAGGAGACAGAAGAGATTTATATGGCACAAAGCGATTTTCCAAAAGTCATGCCATTGAATCCTAAAGATAAAAATATAAATCCATAAACCGCTGGCAGGCAAAGCCCGGGCCGGGTGGGTTCGGGCCGGAAAGAGTCAATCACACATAACTGTCTGAACACATCGCCGTAGGCGCTTGCCGACCACATGGTCCTGCCCTCAGGCCGGGCGGGCCCCTACTTCCGATCTTGTACGAAAGTAGGCAAAGGACGCACAGGGGGATTTTTAATTCCCGGCGGGAGTGCTCCATAAAATCCCCCTGCACCCCCAGGTATCCCCAAGGTATCTCTATGAGATACGATACTCCTGTGGTTTTCATTGACGGGGATACGAAAAAGCGAGGCTGGCAGACGCGGCCCGAACCCAAAGGCTCTTACTGATGGAGTTAGCCCGTCAATACAGCACCACGGTGCCGCCCTGTACGGCGCAGCTGCACTCATAGCTTTTCTGGGTCCCCGTCTGCGCGTCAAAGACCGAATTGAACTCAAAGGAATCCTTGTCGTCCGCAAGAATATAGCGGGCCAGAAGGAACCGGTCGTCCACACAGGCGAAAAACTCTCCCAGCTCCTTGCTGTACCGCGTGTGGATTTCGGAATTCAGCACGCCGTCCACCCGGTAACCGTCCTCTTCCTCCGTAATCCGGTAGACCCGCGCGCCACTGCCGTCGATACTGAACATGGCGGGGGCCTCGTCCTCCTTCAGGTTCAGCTCCGCCACAATCGACTTTTTTCCCGTCATTTTGTCGTAAGCGCAGATTCTCTGGTCGCCGGTCGGAAAATACTTGACCCGGAAATACAGGCTGCCGCCGTCCATCCCGGCAAAGCGCACCAGCCCCGGGGTCCCCGCGCTCAGGATCAGCTCCAGCGGGGCGCGCTCTTCCCCGGTCTTGACGGCGACAATAAAGTCGAACAGCGGGCAAAGCCAAACGTTGTCGTTGATATTGTCGCCCAGCCAGCGGATGTTCCGGAAGCAATGCTCCTTTTCCTCCTCGTCGCCGTGCGGCTGCAAAACCAGAAGCTGTTTTTGCCCGTCCGCCTCATAGGGAATCAATCCGGCGCTGTCAGCGGTACAGACGCGCGGGTCGCGCACATAATAGTACTTTTCATCGTCAATATCGTAAAGATACGCCACTTTTTCAAAACCGGTCAGCTTTTTGTAGTCCTCAAACAGCGCCCGGTGCTGCGCGTTCTCTTTGGTATAAATCACCAGATGGCTTTCGTCCAGCGCGGTGCAGTCCGAAAACCCGCCGATAAAGTTCAGCGTGGCCATATTTCTTTCCGCGCCCGTGTGCTTGTCGATCCGTAAAATCCAGGCATCGCTTTCCCCGCTTTCCATCACGACGATAATGTCCTCCGGAAAGCTGAAAAAATGCTGTACAAAAGCCGGATTGCTCAGAAAATAGTTCGCGATGATCCGCTCACGGCGCGTAACGCGGTTATATTCCAGAATAAAGAGGTTGTTGTGGCCTTCCTCTCTTTTCTCTTCTGCATAATAAATAAAATGATCGCTGATTTCAATCAGCACGTCGTTACAGCTTGCAAAGACGTTTCTCAGATCGACAACCTTCACTCCGAATCCCTCCCGTTCTCTTTATTATAGCATAAAGGACCCGATCGTCCATCCCTGTTTTTGACTTTCCGGACGCTTCCTTTTTTTCAGATTGATGTTATAATATCAGTTGTATAATATTTCAGGCTGTCGATAAAGTCGTTTCTCCTTGTTGGCTCCCTCAAGAGGGAGCCGGCAGGCGAAGCCTGACTCTGATATTATCCTACAGCAATTCTATTTCAGTTTGTGAGACAAAACAGGTTTCTCCCCGCCTGCGGCAGGGGAGAAGCCCAAACTTGTTGCAGAATCAACTGGAAACGCTGTAATCACATTCGTTTTTTAAATAAAAGGATGCTTTTTTGTTAGGCGGCTTTCTGCTTTTCCGGATTGCCGAAACAGAAAGATACGGTGGGGAAAACAATGCTTCAGACAAAACACGGCAGCGTTCTGGAAGTGGATATTCACGGCATGACCGCCGGCGAGGCCAAACGCGGCCTGGAGCAGCTTTTGACCCGCGCGGACAAAAGCATTTCGGAAATCCGCGTCATCCACGGCTACAACAGCGGCCAGGTGCTGCGCGACATGGTGCGCAAACAGCTCAAGCACCCGCGCATTTCCGCCAAGCTCATCAGCCTGAACCCCGGGGAAACGCGCATTCTTCTAAAATAACAAGCGGGCAGGAAAACCTGTCCGCTTTCTGATATCCCTGAAAATTTCCCGGGTAATATTGCCGGTTCATTTCCGGGGCAATTTTTTACCGGCCAAAATTCTTCCTTTTTCCGTAAAATCCGGGCTATTTTTTAAATTCTTCGATCAGGAAACGCGGCCTTGCCTTGACTTCGCTGTAGATCTTGCCGACATAGCCGCCCACCACGCCGAGACACAGCAGCTGGATTCCGCCGAGCAGCCAGATGGAGCAGACGATCGCCGTCCAGCCCGCGACCGCAAGGCCCATAAAATACGAAACCAGCGCGTAGATCAGTCCCAGAATGCTCAGCAGGGACAGGATGACCCCCAGGGTGGAAATCATTTTCAGCGGCTTCACGCTGAAGGACGTGATGCCGTCCAGCGCGAAGGAAAGCATTTTTTTCAGCGGATATTTCGACTCGCCCGCAAAGCGCTCGTTCCGGTCGTAGTACACGTAGTCGCTCCGGTAGCCGATCAGCGGCACGATCCCGCGCAGGAACAGGTTGACCTCTTTGTATTCGCTCAGCGCGTCCAGCGCGCGGCGGCTCATCAGCCGGTAGTCCGCGTGGTTATAGACGACGTCCACCCCGAGCACCTTCATGAATTTATAAAAGCCCTGCGCGGTGGTGCGCTTAAAAGCCGTGTCCGTCTCGCGCTTGTTGCGCACTCCGTAGACCACGTCGCAGCCGTCGGTAAACTTGTCCACAAACTGGTCCAGCACTTCAATGTCGTCCTGCAGGTCGGCGTCCAGACTGATCGCGCAGTCGCAGTATTCCTTCGCGGTCATCAGCCCCGCCAGAAGCGCGTTCTGGTGGCCGCGGTTGTGTGCGAGCTTGATCCCGCTGACCAGCGTATTTTCTTCACAGTACCCGCTGATCATCTCCCAGGTGCGGTCGCGGCTGCCGTCGTCCACAAGGAGCATCCGGCTTTTTTCGTCGGCGCGCCCGGCCTTGATCATGGAATTCATTTTGATTGTCAGCCGTTTCACCGTTTCCGGCAAAACCTCTTCCTCGTTATAGCAGGGTATCACCAAATATACAGTAGGCATAATTTCCTCCGATAAGATCGTCATTGTGTCGTTTCCGGTGCCTCGGGCGCCGGCCGCACCTCTTCCGCCGGGAGTTCCTCGTATTTGATCCGGTACGTTTTCCGCTTGCGCGGCTTCCTTTTGTCATACGCCCGGGTTACAAGATAAAATACCAGATACAGCACCGCGCCGCCCGCGGAAATCGCCGCGCCCAGCTTCAGGCCCGGCGTCGCGTAGTCGAAGCGGATGACCGACTCCCCGGCCGGTACCTTCACCGCCATGAACCCAACGTTTACCTTGGCGATTTCCGCCGGTTTGCCGTTGACCTGCGCGCTCCAGCCGCCTTCCCAGGGGACGCTGAAAAACACGAGCCGTTCTTTGTCCGCGGTGATTTTTGCGGTAAAGCCGCTGTTGTCCCGCTCAAAAGAGGAACAGGCTTCCGACTTCCGGTTCATGCAGTCCTCGAAATAGGCGCTCTGCGTAAATTCACTGGACTGGAAATCGTCGTTGTGAGGAAGAATCCCGGCGTACTTCTGTACGTCGTCGTTTTCCAGCACCAGCGTTTTCAGCAGGAGCAGGTGACGGCTTTCCTTATCCACCTGTTCGTATTCCGCGCGGGTAATATAGGAATCGTAGCTGAACCCCATGGGGATATAGTAGTCGTTTTCATAAATATTGAAGCCGTTTTGCACCGCGTAGAACGTCCAGCCGGGCATCGCCGGGGTATCCTCGCCCTCGTCCCCCTCAAAGTTCTTGCCGCTCTGTACCGGGTCAAACAGCCAGCGGCAGCTGGTCAGCCCGCGCAGGCCGTAATACTTGGCCTCCGGCCGCGAACCCACGTCGCGCTGGACGCCGATGGACGGATAGAAATCCATAATGGAACCCGGCACAATGCTGTGGAACGCCTGAATCGTCGGAATCTGCCAGTACATGGCCTGATTGTCCATGCCGTCGTAAACGTCGATGCGGCAGTTCTTGGTGTCGGGCAGCTGGATGTCCTTTCCGCCGTTGAGCGAATAAGGAATCAGCTCCCGGTGGGCGTCGTCGCTCTGGGTTTTTCCCAGCGCAATGAAAAACAGCGAATACAGAACGGAAATCAGGGCCACCCCGCTCATACAGCGGCGGATAAACAGCTTTTTATCGCGGCGGTACCATTTAAAAATGATCGTCAGCAGGGTCAGGCTTAACAGCGAGATCGCCACATAAGTCCAGAAACGGGTGGGGTAATCCTCCAGTCCGAAGGAGGTCACCTTTTGCCCGTCCTGCTGCGTCGTGGTCACCATCAGCCCGATGGGCAGCGCGATTCCCAGCGTAATGCCGGTCGTCCACTTGATGGCGCTTTTCCAGTCGATGCACTCCCTCTCGAGCGAAATCACCGTCGCAAGGCTCATCATCAGGGTCAGCATATAGAACCAGCGCGCGTAATACGACGCGTTGAAAAGCTGGAACGCGGAATTCAGAATCGGAATAAAGGCCATCAGGAACAGAATGCCCAGCAGCTTTTTCAGCCAATGCTCCCTGTGCATACGCAAAAAACCGATGACTCCGGTCATGCTGAACAGCGGCAGCCACGCGCCGAGCGAAGCCCATTTCGCTTCCGACTTCGGGGTAAAGTTCGGCCGGGCCGGAATATCCGGCGGGAAGAAGAAGCATTCCAAAATGTGGACATAGCGCTGGTTCCAGTCGTAGAGCAGCGCGTTCCAGCCCTCGGGCGGGTTGTCCACCCGCGGGTTCTGAATCACCGCCAGAATGGTCGGCACCAGCAGGACGGCGGCGCACAGGACGCCGATCACGGCCTCGCAGATAATCAGCAGGAAATCCCTGAGCGTGATTTTCCAGTTACCGGTCAAAAGACGGGTAAACCCGTAAATCAGCGTAAACACGACTTGTCCCACAAAGAAATAGTAATTGACAAAGCAGCAGGCGAACACCGTCACCGCGAAGATGCCGCGCCGCCGGGTGTAGATATATTCGTCCAGCGCCCAGAGCATCACCGGGAAAAAGACAATCGCCTCATGAAAGTGGTTGAAAAAGATATTGTAGACCGAAAAGCCCGAAAACGCGTACAGCATTCCGCCGATGACCGCGTAGTCCGGATTTTTGACGTACCTTTTCAGATAAAGAAAGCCCGTCAGGGAAGCGCAGCCGAATTTCAAAATCAGCAGCGGGCCCATCAGGTGCGGCACCATCCAGCTGGGAAACGGGATGGTCAGCCAGAAAAACGGGCTGCCCAGCAGGTAAAACGAATAGGAGCCGATGAAATTGGCGCCCAGGTCGGTTGTCCAGCTCCAGCCGATATTGCCGCTGCGCACCGCGTCGTGGCACATCTGGTAAAACGGGACCTGCTGCACATTGAAGTCGCCGTAAAACAGAAAATAACCGTTATCAAAAATAATAAAAGGTATGAAAAAGAGAAAAGCTATTCCCATGCCGTAAAGCAGGGCCTTCAAATAATAATTTTGTCTCCCTTTGCGGGTCAGCACACCTGTCAAACTGTCGCCCCCATATTCCTGATTAACATATTATATCACACGGTTTTGTCTGAACAAAGCGAATTTAAAAATTACAAGACTGTTTCTTGCAATATTTACTGTTTGTTATTATATTGGTTATAATGTCGTAAAGAAGGACGTCGAATACGCCGTAGGTGCGTGCCGACCGCATGGTCCGCATTACCGCAAGTGGGAGTTGATCGTTAGCTCTGCCCTCAGGCCGGGCGGGCCCCTACTTTCGGTTCTTGTACGAAAGTAGGCAAAGTACGCGCAGGGGGATTTTTAATTCCCGGCGGGAGGGTTCCATAAAATCCCCCTGCACCCCCAAGGTATCCCCAAAGTGTCTCTATGAGATACGATACTGCTGCGGTTTTCATTGACGGGGGATACGGAAAAGAAGGGTTAAACTCCCTCAGTCAGCCTTCGCCTGCCAGCTCCTTCAAAGCCGACCGCATGGTCCGCTTCCCGACCGGCAGGTCCGTAAAACATTAAAACAAAGGGGGAAATACCATGTTTCATTTTTATGCGATGCTGTCGCGCATGAAATATATCTGCCGCTGGGGCCTGATGCGCAACACCCGCAGCGAAACCCTGAGCGAACACAGCTTTGAAACCGCGGTCATTGCCCACGCGCTAGCCGTGCTGCGCAACACGCGCTTCGGCGGCCATGTCAGCCCGGAGCGCGCGGCTCTGCTTGCGCTCTACCATGACGCAGCGGAAATCATCACCGGCGACCTTCCCACGCCGGTCAAATACTTCAACCCTAACCTCCGCTCCGCCTACCGCGAGGTCGAAACCGTCGCGCAGAAAAAGCTTCTGAGCCTTCTGCCGGACGACCTGAAGCCAAGCTACGAATCCGTTTTCACCGCCGCGCAGGAGGGCGACCGGGAGCTTCTGCCGCTTGTCAAAGCCGCGGACAAGCTTTCCGCCGTCATCAAATGCATGGAGGAAAAAGGGATGGGCAATTCCGAATTTATTAAGGCGGAAGCCTCCCTGCGCCGGACCGTAAGCGATCTTCACCTGCCGGAGGCCGACTGCTTCGTCGAGGAATTCCTGCCTTCCTACGCTTTGACACTGGATGAACAGGATTGAACTTCCATATTCTGTTCACAAAATGATTCTTTCAAAAAACTATTCTTTTTCTTGAAAGGGTTATAATATAGCGGTTATTATTTTAAAAAATGTCGATTGAGGACTGATGTTGTGAATAAAACAAAGAAAAGCCCGAATAAGGGCAAAAGTAAAAAAGCTCTCATCCGAAATATAGCGATTTTATTTTTGAGTGTTGTCCTTCTGATTTCCGGCGTCGGCTGTGTTTATGCCGACCAGATGCTCGGAAGGATCAATTTTGTTCCGCTGGAGGACCCGGTTTCCAAGGTGGAAACCGCCCCGATTTTTCAGGAAGGAACCGCCAGCGGCGATACCAGCGCGCAGGCGGGCGTTCTGGGCGGGCTGTACCACGACGACGCCATCACCAATATTCTGGTCATGGGCGTGGATGATTACCAGCCGAACGACCCCGGCCGCAGCGACAGCATGATGTTGGTTTCGGTCGATTCCCGCCACAAGAAGCTGAAGCTGACCTCCTTTATGCGCGACATGTACGTCGCGATTCCCGGCCACGGCAGCCAGCGCCTCAATGTGGCGTATGCTTCCGGCGGCCCGCAGCTTTCCGTCTCCACCATTGAAGCGAATTTCGGCACCGACATCGACCGCTTCGTACTGATCGATTACGCGTCCTTCTCCAAAATTGTGGACAAGCTCGGCGGCGTGACCATGACCATCACTTCCGGCGAAGCGAAGCTGATCAACCAGAACTCCGGCGATTCCAGACGCAACCTGTCCGCCGGCACCTTCCTGCTCAGCGGCAAACAGGCGCTTTACTATTCCCGTATCCGCGCCATCGGCGATGATTTTGAACGCACCGAGCGCCAGCGGAAGGTTTTTTCCAGCATCGTCAACAAGTTCAAAACAGCCAGCCTCGGTACTATCAACCAGGCTCTGTATGATATTCTTCCCCTTGTTACCACCAATATGACAAAAAACGAAGTGCTGAATATGGCGACGAACGCACTGACCTATTTGAATTACCCCGTCAGCCAGAACCGCATTCCGGCGAACAACGAATATACCTCTCAGCGGGTTTCCATCGGCGGTTCCCCCGCGGACGTGCTGGTGCCCGATCTTGAAAAATGCCAGAAAACCGTTGCGGATTTCATCTATGAATCAGATTTGCCGAGCAAAACCTATCAGGGAAAATAATCCGGTTGCAGCAAATTGCAAAACAATTTTGCGGTTGCGCGACTTTGTTGTCAGTCTGACCGCACGGCTTGAGCCGTGCGGTTTTTCAGTTAAAGGAGAAAAACCGTCTATGCCGACTCCGCTTTATACCGCGCTTGTGAACCACAGGGATTTCAATCGCGCCTCGTTCCACACGCCGGGCCATAAAAACAACCCCCTCTCTCTGCCGCAGGATCTATTTTCCCTGGATTTTACGGAGCTGCCGGACACGGACAGCCTGTTTGAGGCGGACGGCCCGATTCTGGAGGCCGAGCGTCTGGCCGCAAAGCTGTTTCACGCCGAGCGCACCTGCATTTCCGCGGGCGGCTGCACCCTGTGCATTCAGGCTATGCTCCGCCTCGCCGCGCCGGACGGCGGAAAAGTCGTCTGCTCCCGGGTGCTGCACCGCAGCGCGGTCAACGCCATGGCGCTGCTGGACATTCAGCCGGTCTGGGCACTGCCCGGGGAAATCGTCTCCGCCGTGGAACGTAATCCGGACGCAAAGGCCGTCTATGTCACCAGCCCCAACTATTACGGGGAGCTTCTGGACATTCCCGAGATCGCGCGGGCCTGCAGGCAGGCGGATATTCCGCTTCTTGTGGACAACGCGCACGGCGCGCACCTGATGTTCACCGACCCCGTGCTCCATCCGCTCGCCCTCGGCGCGAGCATGACCGCCTGCTCCGCGCACAAAACGCTGAACGTGCTGACCGGCGGCGCGTGGCTCCACATCGCGGACAGCCGGTTCGCCGACGGAGCCAAGGATGCCATGGCGCTTTTCGGCTCCACCAGCCCCAACTACGCGGTGATGGCTTCGCTCGATCTGGCCCGCGCGTGGCTGGAAGCGCACAAAGGCGAATACGCCGCCCTGCAGCAGCGCGTTCAGAAGGTCAGGCTCGCCGCGCTCGAACACGGCCTTTCTTTTCCGTCCGGCCCGTCGGACCCGACGCGCATCACGCTGAACACCGCCTCCATCGGCCTTTCGGGCACCGCGGCGGCGGAGATTTTCCGCGGCGCGGGCGTGGAGCCGGAGTACGCCGACGGCGCCCATGTGGTGCTCATTGCGACTCCATTCAATACGGAAAGCGATTTCGCCCGTCTGGAGGACGCAATCGATTTGCTTCCGGCGCGGTCCCCGCTTCCCGGAACGCCGGAGCTTCCTCCCCTGCCCCCTGTAAAAACCGGTCTGCGCGAAGCCGTTTTTTCCGCCGCGGAGACGGTTTTGCTGGAAGACGCGCTGGGCAGAGTCGCGGCGCAGGCCGCGTGTCCCTGCCCGCCGGGCGTACCCGTCGTGATGCCCGGGGAGGAAATTACAAAAGATGTTCTCCGGTTTTTACAGGGGTATGGCTTTTTTTCAATAAAAGTGCTAAAATAATAAAACAGGAATCAAACAAATTAAGCGGAAAAGCGAAACGGAAAACATTTCCGCGAATTTTGAATATTGCTGTTGGAATCAGATTTGGATATCTGTTCTTACCGTTAAATGATAGAAATGAGGGATTCATTATGAAACTGGTACTTGCGATTGTGAGCAACGACGACAGCGGCATGGTTTCCGCGGCGCTGACCAAGGACGGTTTTTCCGTTACCAAGCTTGCAACAACCGGCGGTTTTTTAATGGCGGGCAACACCACCTTCATCGTAGGCACGGAGGATGACAAGGTCGATCAGGTCATCTCCATCATTGCAAAGCAGAGCAGCCGCCGCACCCAGCTTGTCCCGAGCACGACAACCATGGACGTCGGCATGTACTCGTCGTTCCCCGTCGAAGTCACCGTCGGCGGGTCGACCATTTTTGTTTTAAGCGTGGATCGATTTGAGAAGGTATGACCAGTCTTCGTATCGGCGGATTTTCCGGCAATGAGGAAATCATAAAGCAGCTTGCACTCTCCTTTGGCGAGGGTCGGCTTGCGCACGCGATCATTCTGGAAGGCCCCGCGCAGGAGCGCAACGCCCTTGCCGCGATGCTGGCCCAGGCCGCCGTGTGCTCCGGCGAAACCCGTCCCTGCGGCAGCTGTCCGGGCTGCGTCAAAGCGCAGGCCGGTTCCCACCCCGATATCCTCACGCTGGACGGCGACGCGAACCCGCGCGCCTTTCCCATCGACGCCATCCGCCGGATCCGCTCGGACGCGTACATCCGGCCCCATGAAGCGCAGACCAAGGTTTACGCCCTTTACGGCGTACAGAATATGAGCGAGATTTCCCAAAACGCCCTGTTAAAGGTTTTTGAGGAACCGCCGGAAAACGTGCTGTTCCTGCTGACGACCGTGAGCGCTTCGGCGCTCCTACCCACCGTGCGCTCGCGCGCGCAGATTTTTTCGCTGGAGGGCGCGCGCGCGGAAACGGATGTCGATCCCGCGTATATGGAAAAACTGGCGGCGGCGATCACCGCCGCAAACGAAACGGATCTGCTGTATTTGACGGCGGATCTTTCAAAAGATAAAGACAAGCTGCGCGCCGTCCTGCCCCAGCTCGGGCTGGTCCTGCGCGACGCAGCGGTGCTTCGTTCGGGCGGGAGCGCCTGCCTTTCCGGTCAAAGGGAAGCGGCGGCGGCTCTCGGCGCGGGACTGACCCGCGAAAAGCTTCTTTCCCTGCTGAACGAAGTGCAGAAAGCGCAGCGCGCGCTTGACCTGAACGCAAACGCGGCGCTGCTGGTAACGGCTCTGTGCGCGAATCTGCGCGCCGGCGCCGGAAGATAGTCCCTATTTTACGATATTGGAGGTTCACATGGCCGAAGTAATTGGCGTTCGTTTTAAAAATGTAGGCAAGATATACTATTTTGACCCCGATGGGAATACACTGAAGCAGGGCGATATGGTCATCGTGGAAACCGCCCGCGGAATTGAATGCGGCGAAATCGCGATGGAAAACCGCCAGATCAGCGAAGAAGGCATTGTTCAGCCGCTGAAAAAGCTGATTCGCGTCGCCACCAAGGACGACCTGAAAAAGATGGAGGAAAACGCCGCGAAGGAAAAAACGGCTTTTCAGATCTGCCTGAAGAAAATAGCGGTCCACAAGCTGGAAATGAAGCTGGTGGACGTGGAATACACCTTTGACAACACCAAAATTCTGTTTTATTTTACCGCCGACGGGCGCGTGGATTTCCGCGAGCTGGTCAAGGACCTGGCTTCGGTGTTCCGCACCAGAATCGAGCTGCGCCAGATCGGCGTGCGCGACGAGGCGAAAATGCTCGGCGGACTGGGCATCTGCGGCCGGCCGTTCTGCTGCTCGACCTTTTTGGGCGGTTTTCAGCCGGTTTCCATCAAGATGGCCAAGGAGCAGGGCCTTTCCCTGAACCCGGTGAAAATTTCGGGTACCTGCGGGCGGCTGATGTGCTGCCTGAAATACGAGCAGGAGGCCTATCAGGACCTCATCCGCTCCACCCCGAGCGTAAACTCCATCGTGACCACGCCGTCCGGCAAGGGCACCGTTACCGACCTGAACATGCTGACCGGCGTTCTGCAGGTGCGCCTTGACTCCGCGCCGGACGCCGCGCCCCAGACCTTTAAGGTGTGCCAGGTGAAGCTGATCAAGGGCGGACAGGTCAATATTGACCGCGGCGAGCTGGAGGAGCTTAAAAAACTGGAAAAAGATTAAATTTATTTTTTACCTGATTACGGTTGCATTTTTTGTTATTTATGATAGAATTATGTTGTAATTTTATATGGAGGTGTTTTCCCATGGCATATGCAATTAGTGATGACTGCATTTCCTGCGGCGCATGTGCGGCAGGGTGTCCTGTAAACGCAATTTCGGAAGGTGACGGCAAGTACGTTATCGACGCTGATCTTTGCACAGAATGCGGTGCTTGCGCGGATGTTTGCCCCGTAGGCGCTCCTGCACAGGAATAATTTTACATGTGGACGAAAGGCGGAGCGTTGTTGCGCGCCGTCTTTTTTCTTATGTAATAAATCCATGAAATCATCCAAGACTCTTGAAAACCAGTCGTTTTGAGCCATATAAAAATAAGGATGACCGAGGGACCTTATGCTTTTACCCGATGAACAGCTTGAACCGCTTTCGCGCGAAATTTCGGTGATCGTTTCACAGGCGCACCGCTTTAATACCGACACCATTCTGCTCGCGTCGTTTTCCCTGCCGAAAACAGGCGAAACCTGCGCGGATTTCGGCACGGGCTGCGGAGCTATTCCGCTGATCTGGTGCGCGAAGGCAAAACCGAAAAAAATTTACGGCGTGGAAATTCAGCAGGAGGCCTGTGAAATGGCCCGCCGCTCCGTGGAACTGAACCGCCTGACCGGTACGGTCGAGCTGCTCTGCTGCGACATGACCGCAATCAGACAAAGGGCCGCCCTGCCCGCCAACCGGTTCGACCTCATCGCCTGCAACCCGCCGTATAAGGAGGAGGGCGCGGGCCTGAAGAACCCGGAGGAGTCCCGCCGCGTCGCGCGGCACGAGGTTACGTGCAGCTTTGCGGAAATCGCCCGCAGCGCGGCGTACCTGCTCCGGTTCGGCGGCCGCTTCTGCTGCTGCCTGCGCCCGGAGCGCCTTTGCAGCGTCCTGCTGGACCTGCGAAGCGCGGGGCTGGAGCCCAAACGCCTGCGCCTGGTGCAGCAGCGCGCGGACAAGTCCCCGTCGCTTTTCCTGTTACAGGCAAACCGGGGCGGAAAACCCGGCATGGTGATAGACCCCGTCCTGCTGATTGAGGACGGCGGCGGATACTCTGAGGAAATGACCGCAATCTACGGCGAATACGCACAGAACAAGGGAGGGGCGGCAACATGAGCGGAAAATTAATGGTGGTCGGCACGCCGATCGGCAATCTTTCCGATTTTTCCCCGCGCGCGGCGGAAACCCTGCGGGAAGCTGATTTCATCGCCGCGGAGGACACGCGGGTCACGCTGAAGCTGCTCAACCATTTCGGCATCAAAAAGCCGATGGTCAGCTATTTTGAACACAACAAACGCGAGCGCGGGGACGTGATCTGCGCGCGTATCGAGGCCGGGGAGACCTGCGCGCTCGTTTCGGACGCGGGGATGCCCGCCATTTCCGACCCGGGGGAGCTTCTGGTCGCCCAGTGCGCGGAGCGCGGAATCCCGGTTTACGTGGTGCCCGGCCCGAGCGCCGTCGTTTCGGCGCTGGCGGTTTCCGGGCTGCCGACCGGCCGCTTTACGTTCGAGGGCTTTCTGAGCGTCGGCAAAAAAAGCCGCCGGGAGCATCTGGAGGAAGTCAGAAACGAGACCCGCACCATGATTTTTTATGAAGCGCCGCATAAGCTTTCCACCACCCTGAGCGACATGCTCGCGGCGTGGGGCGACCGGCGCATCGCGCTGGTGCGCGAGCTGACGAAGATTCACGAGGAGGTCATCCGCACCACCCTGTCCGAAGCCGCCGCGCGCTACGCCGATGGCGGCGCGAAGGGAGAATTTGTGCTGGTGATCGAGGGCGCGCCCCAAAAGGAGCAGGCATCGTTTGCATTGGAGGACGGCGTCGCTTTCGCGAAAAAATATATGGAAGACGGCCTTTCGGCCTCGGACGCCGCCAGACAGGCCGCCGCCGAGACCGGTTTCAAAAAAGGCGAAATTTACCGGGCGATTTTACGGCAGGATTGAGGGAAGCGGGGATGAAAGTGGAATACATCAATATGGAAACATGGCCCAGGAAAGAGCATTTCCGGCATTTTTATAAAATGGAATACCCTATGTTCAGTGTCAGCCTGAATCTGGACATCACCAGTTTTCTGCCCTTTGTGAAGGAGCACCGGCTTTCCTTCTACTACGCGATGGGCTTCGCCGCGACCCGGGCGGCAAACGAAATCCCCGAATTCCGCTGCCGCATCCGCGGGGGCCGGGTGGTTCTTCACGACAAAGTACACCCCTCCTTTACCGACCTTGACAGAGACAGCGACCTGTTCAAGTGCGTAGGAGTCGATTTAACGGAAGATATCTGCTCCTTTTCGGAAAAAGCGTCCCGCGCCTCCGCCGCGCAGAAGACGTTTATGGATCCGGAACAGGAGGAGCGCGACGACGTGCTCTACATCACCTGCGTTCCCTGGTTCTCTTTTACGCAGGTGACGCATCCCATCGCGCTGGACAGGGACGATTCCATCCCGCGCATCGCCTGGGGAAAATATTTTAAGGACGGTGAAAGAACGCTCCTGCCTTTTTCCATTCAGGCCAATCATGCGCTGATGGACGGCGTTCATGCCGGAAGATATGTGGAACGGCTGCAGCGCGATCTGGACCGCTACTGACCGCGCGGCCGAATTTTCGGCTATGCCCGTCCCCGCCCCCTTTTGCATTCCTGCTCTTCAATAAGTTCAATCGGTGATGCGCAAGAGGAGTTCAGCGGGAGGGGGTTTTGTATAAAACCGGCGCCGGAAGACACTCCCGGCGCCGGTTTTCAATTGAAAATCTGACATATTTTTACATTTCCTCTTGCGCTGCGGGGAAAAACGCGCTATAATGCCCTTGTAAGGCGCAATAAAAAGCGCAATGCAGGAACGGAGTGTTGCAGCACCCCGCCCCCTGCTTACGGAGAACCAGGCTCCATAGGCAACTGAATAATCAGCACATTGCGGTTATTATTATACCGCCTCTTTCGGCTTTTGTACAGGGGTTCGTTAATAATATCCGTGCGCTTTGATGTAGAACGTTGTATATGGGTGAGTCATCCGTGTGCGGCGTTTTTTTGCGTCTTGCCGAAGGGACGGCGGGATGAGGTCCCCCTGATAGATCTTTCCCCCGCCGTCTCCTTTTGTTTATAAAATTAGAAATGAGCATAAAAAAAGCCATTGACTCTTTTACGAATCAATGGTATACTGTTGAATGGCGAACATATATAACATTCTCATAATACTGTTTATAGTTTAGCACATCTGTTTTTATTTGTCAATAGGTTTTTCAAAAATATTTTTTTAAGGGGGATTTTTGATTGGACAGCCGCCTTTCCGCCGTCTTTTCTCTCAACCTGTTTTCCGACCCGACCGCCGCCGCCCAGCTTTTAAGCCTGAATGAAAAAACGGAGCCTCTGGGTCTGACGCTTTCCCCCACGGACGTTTCCGCGCTGATTCAGTCGCGCACCGAAGCGCTCAACGCAAACGGACGCATTGAAATCGGCAGCGCCACCATCGGCCGTCTGGTCGAAGCCTTCTGCGGCTCCGCCTACCTCAGCCAGCAGAATTATTCTCCGGTCCTGCACGAGCTGATCGAGCTGTTTTATTACTATAAAAATGAGACGCTCGACCTGATTTCGGACAATGAGCTGATCGCTTTTATGAAGGACGCCTTTGAAAACCGCTGCGGCGGTTCGCTGGACCTGCTGGCGAACCGGGAACTTCAAAAGCTGGCGGAAAATCTGCGCTTCGGCCGGGAAGACTACACCAATATGGACCCGGAGCCGGACGAGCTGGATGAGGACGAAAAGGAGGATTTGGATGAACAGTAACGCAGCGATCGCCGCTTTTTTAAACCCGGAGGAAATTCAGGATGTGCAGGCCCGCCTGCTGAACATGCTCAGCGAGGAAATTCTGCGGTACACGGGCTACGAAAGCAATTCGGTGCCGGTGGAAACGGCTCAATCCCTTTTTGAATCCATGCTGTACTGCATGACCGCCTACCTTAACACCCTGCCCGACCCGTACGCCGCGATGCGCGCGTTTGATTTGCAGCAGATTTTTTTCAGCGGGCTGGAGCTTGTCAAGCAGTATGCTGCCGAATGCAGACAGCTTTTGAAGAAAGTGAAGGAGACCCGCGTGCAGACGGAGCTGATCGCCTACAATCATACGATCGATTCCGAAATCGGCCTGCTGCTGAAGGGCTATGACGCCCGGTTTCAGGCGCAAAAAACCACGGAAATCAGCGACATGGCAAACATCAGCTATCCCCTTTTCAGCGATGATCTGAGCGTAACGGGGATTCTCTATATCCGGAATTACCTTCTGGAGCTGCTTGAGGAAAACGAATTCTGCGCCGGGTACGGCAAAAATTATATCCGCAGCCTGCTGCTGACCCACGGGGTCAGGCACCATCTGGACTACCGCGAAATGCTGGTCAATATCAAAGAGCTGATTCTGGAGCAGAAATAGGCGGGCCGTTCGATTTTCCGCTCACGGAACCTCGACGACGATCACTTCGACCCTGCGGTTCTGCTGTCTCCCTCCGGCGGTGCCGTTGTCCGCGATCGGCCGGTATCCGCCGTACCCCACCGCCTGGAACCTTTGCGGGGCCAGCTTTTCCGTATCCGTAAAATACCTCAGCACCTTGGTTGCGCGGTCGCAGGAAAGCTCCCAGTTTGACTGGTAGTTTCCCGTATCGACGGGCTGGTTGTCGGTGTGTCCGGCGATGATGATGTCGTTTGACAGCGACCCGATATATTTGCCGATTTTGTCAAGGACCGTATAGCTCTCCGGCCGCAGCTGCGAGCTTCCCTCGTCAAAAAGCACCTCGGCCTGAATGTCGAACACGATGCCGGTCTCGACCTGCTGTACGCTCACCGTGCCTTTCAGGCTGTTGCTTTCCACAAACGATTCCACTTCATTATACGTGGGCTTCTTGCCGGCGCTGCCTTTGGCCGCGGTACTGACTTTTTTCGTACTGCTGCTTTTGCTTGCGGTACTCTTGCCCGCCGCCGTTTTTGCCGCGGCGCTTTTGCTGCTCGAGCTGCTTTTACTCGCGGTTCCCGCGGCGGAGCTGTTTTTGTCGATATAATAATACGCGGCCGTCTCCCCCGTACTGCTCTGGTCCGCGGCCTGACTGGCGGCGGACGCAGCCGGGGCGGCGGAAGCGGCCGGTATTTGGTTTGCCCCTTCTTTCTGCACCGCCATGGCGTACAGAATAATAAACAGGAACAGCAGCAGCGTCATCATATCGGCATAGGAAATCAGCCAGTTGTCCTCCGCGTTTTCCAGGCTGTTTTTAAGCGACATGGTTCTTTACCTTTTCGTCGCCGCGGCTCTTGAGATTTTTGATATCCACCAGCTCGTAGCCCAGCTTTTCCGACGGCGACAGGAAAGCCTTTAAATTATCTTCCATAATTCTGGGGCTTATTCCCGTCTGGATGCCTATGATGCCTTCCAGAACCATCTGCATTCTGTTGATCTCTTCGGAATTTTTGATATCCAGCTTATTGGCGAGCGGAGAAAATACCAGGTTGGCCAGAATGACCCCGTAGAACGAAGTGACCAGCACGGTCGCGAACGCGGCGGAGAACTTGCTCATATCCTGAAAATTCCCCATCATCTGAATCAGGCCCATAAAGGTGCCCAACATCCCGAACGACGGCGCGAGGTTCGCCCACAGCCGGAACAGCTGGATGCATTTTTTATGTCTTTCGGCGGTGTTTTCGATTTCCAGCGTCTTGATCCTTCGGAGCGTCTCTTCATTTGTGCCGTCAATGACCAGCATGATCCCTGATTTCGTGTATTTGTCGGTGATTTTTTCCAGACTGTTTTCCAGCGATAAAATTCCCGATCTGCGCGCCTGTTTGGACAGCTCCACAAACAATTCGATGGTCTTTTTTTTGGGAAGCTGTTTGTCCAGAAAAGCATTTTTCAGGATGGACGGCACGCTTTTCAGCGTATCCCATTGGAAGGCGACCACAATGGCGCACAGCGACCCGCCCAGCACAATAAAAATCGACGGGACATCATAAAAAAGCAGCAGCGCGCTTCTGATGTCCTTTTTTCCCCAAATGGCGCTGATAGCGATTACCATAGCCCCGCAAATCAGACCAAAGGCAGTGGAATGATCATGTTTTCTCATCTTTTTCCCTTCAAATCTACTTGATATTGATCGTTTTATAACATATATCGTTTGATTCTACAGAAATTTAATAATCTTATTTTTAAAACATATTAAGTTTTTATAAAGAAAATGATAAAATATGTGACTCTGCATTTTCTGCCGTCAACCAAAAAAGGCAAAGCACCGTTTCCGATGCTTTGCCTTTTTGAAAGCTAAGATTAATAGTTGACCGCTCTGCGCTCGAAGTAGGATTGCGGATGCTTGCAGGCGGGGCATTTTTCCGGCGCGTTCTTGCCGATATGGATATACCCGCAGTTGCGGCAGACCCAGACGGTCTCTTCCCCTGCTTTGAAGACGATGTCTTCCTTTATATTCTGCAGGACCTTGCGGTAACGCTCCTCGTGGCTCTTTTCCACGGTCGCGATCAGGCGCATGGTCTGTGCGATCTCGGTAAAGCCTTCCTGTTCGGCGACATCGGCAAATTCCTTGTACATTTCCGTCCACTCGTACCGCTCGCCGCTTGCCGCGTCGTCCAAGTTGTCCGTTGTCGGGCCTACTGCGCCGCCATGCAAATATTTAAACCACAGCTTCGCGTGTTCTTTTTCATTGTTGGCAGTCTCTTCAAAAATGGCCGCAATCTGCTCGTATCCGTCCTTTTTCGCCTTGGATGCGTAAAAAGTATACTTGTTTCTTGCCTGGGATTCACCCGCAAATGCAGCCAATAAATTCGCTTCTGTTTTACTTCCTTTTAATTCCATGATAAAATTCCTCCTTCAGATAAATTTCCATATAGAATAGAATTTGTTTGCCTGAGTCAATTATACATCAGGAAATCGCCCCAGGCAAGAAAACATCCAATATTTCTTCCAGTAAATGGGACCTGCCACCTGCCTCCCTCCGTGAGGGAGGTGGCGCGCCCGGCGCGACGGAAGGAGTCAATTACGTATAACTGTCTGAGAGCATCGCCGTAGGCGCGTGCCGACCGGCAGGTCCGCGCCCGGCGCGACGAAGGGAGTTCGTTGGGAAGCACAGTGCTTCCCGAATTCCTGTTTCTAATCGTCAGCTCTGCCCTCAGGCCGGGCGGGCCCCTACTTTCGGTTCTTGTACGAAAGTAGGCAAAGTACGCGCAGGGGGATTTTTAATTCCCGGCGGGAGCGCTCCATAAAATCCCCCTGCACCCCCCGGTATCCCCAAAGGGTCTTTATAAAATACGAAACCTGCATGGTTTTCATTGACGAAAGGATACGGAAACTGGGATTAAACTCCTTCGGGGAAGGGACAGAATTCCCTGCCCCCCTCTTTGAGGGAGGTGTCGCGCCCGGCGCGACGGAAGGAGTTTCGGAACATCAAACTCCGATTGAACGTAAGCCGACTGGAATCATCGCCGTAGGCGCTTCCCGACCGCATGGTCCGCGCCCGGCGCGACGGAAGGAGTCCCCGTGAGTCCCCGTTTATCAGACGTTGAACCGGAACAATACGATGTCCCCGTCCTTCATCACATACTCTTTTCCTTCGCTGCGGACAAGACCCTTTTCCTTCGCTGCGGCCATGGTGCCGCACGCCATCAAGTCGTCGAACGCGACTACCTCGGCGCGGATAAAGCCGCGCTCAAAGTCGGTGTGGATTTTTCCGGCCGCCTGCGGCGCCTTCGTACCCTTTTTGATCGTCCACGCGCGCACCTCCGGCTGGCCCGCCGTCAGGTAGGAAATGAGCCCCAGCAGGCTGTAGCATGCGTTGATCAGGCGGTCAAGGCCGGACTCCTTAAGGCCCATGTCGGAAAGGAACAGCTCCTTTTCGTCCTTGTCCATACTGCCGATCTCCGCTTCGATCTCCGCGCTGATGGGCAGAACGCCCGCGTGCTCGCTGTCGGCGATCTCTTTTACCACCTTAAAGTATTCATTGTTTTCGATTCCGCCCTTAAAGTCGTCCTCGCTCACATTGGCGGCGTAAATGACCGGCTTGTTGGTCAGAAGGGAAACGGAGTTGAGCAGCTCCGCCTCTTCTTCGGTACACTCCACGCTGCGCGCGGATTTCCCGGCGTCGAGCGTTTCCCTGACACGCAGGAAAAAGTCGTATTCCACCTGGTATTTTTTATCGGCCTTGATCATCTTCTGCGTTTTGTCGATCCGGCGGTCAAGGACCTCCATATCGGAAAGGATCAGCTCCAGATTGATGGTCTCAATATCCCTTTTCGGGTCGATGCTCCCCTCCACGTGGATGATGTCGTCGTTGACAAAGCACCGCACCACATGCACGATCGCGTCGGACTCGCGGATATTGGCAAGGAATTTATTGCCGAGCCCCTCGCCCTTGCTCGCGCCGCGCACCAGCCCGGCGATATCCATAAACTCGATGGTGGCGGGGGTGTATTTTTCCGGATGATACATTTCCGCCAGCTTGTCCAGCCGTTTGTCCGGCACCGCGACCACGCCCACGTTGGGCTCGATGGTGCAGAACGGATAGTTCGCGGACTGCGCGCCCGCGTTTGTGATCGCGTTGAACAGGGTGCTTTTGCCGACATTCGGCAGCCCCACAATACCAAGCTTCATATTTTAATTCCCTCTTTGTCTCTGTTATTCATGACACTATTATAAAGGTTTATATTCCCCGATGCAAGGCGGTTTCTCCCCGTCAGCCGATTTCCCCGCTCTTCATGGTCAGCGCAATGCGCTTTTTCGCGGTATCCACAGACAGCACGCGTACCTTGACCACATCGCCGACCTTCAGCACCTCACCCGGATGCTTGATGAATTTGTCGCAGATCTGCGAAATATGGACAAGGCCGTCCTGATGCACGCCGATATCCACAAATGCGCCGAAATCGATCACGTTGCGCACCGTGCCGGAAAGCTCCATGCCGGGCTTCAGATCCTCCATGCTCAGCACGTCGGTGCGCAGCATGGGAGCGGGCAGCTCGTCGCGCGGGTCGCGGCCCGGGCGCAGCAGCTCGGTCACAATGTCCCTGAGCGTCGGCACGCCGATGCCGAGCCTGTGGGCGGCGCTGTCCGCCCCGATCTTCTCCACCCGGTTTTTCAGGTCGCCGATGCCGTTCTTTTTCAGGCTGTCCATGTCGTAGTCGCACAGAGAAAGCAGCGCCTTTGCCGCGTCGTACGATTCGGGGTGGACGGCGGTATTGTCCAGAATGTTTTTGCTCTCCGCCACGCGCAGGAAGCCCGCGCACTGCTCAAAGGCCTTCGGTCCCAGCTTCGGCACCTTTTTCAGCTCGCTGCGCGAGTGGAACGCGCCGTTTTCCTCCCGGTACGCCACAATATTTTTGGAGACCGCCGCGGAAAGCCCGGCGATTTTTTCCAGCAGGGACGGCGAAGCCGTGTTCAGGTCCACGCCCACGGTGTTCACACAGTCCTCGACCACGCCGCCGAGCGCCTCGTCCAGCTTCTTTTTCGGCATATCGTGCTGGTACTGCCCCACACCGATGGCCTTGGGGTCGATTTTGACCAGCTCGGCCAGCGGGTCCTGCATCCGCCGCGCGATGGAGACCGCGCTGCGCAGGGTGACGTCGAACTCCGGGAACTCCTGCGCGGCGAGCTTGCTCGCGGAGTAGACGGACGCGCCCGCCTCGCTGACCACCATATAGGAAACGCCGCTGTGCAGCGCTTTGATCACGTCGGCGGCAAACATCTCCGTCTCTTTCGACGCCGTTCCGTTTCCGATCGCAATGACTTCCACTTTATATTTCAGAATAAAATTGGTAATGACTTTTTTTGCTTCCTCCACCTTCGCCTGCGAATGGGTGGGATAAATCACGCCGGTGTCCAGCACGCGGCCGGTCGGGTCCACCACGGCGACCTTACAGCCCGTACGGTACCCGGGGTCCAGCCCCATGGCCACCCGGTTTTTGACCGGCGGCTGCATCAGAAGCTGGCGCAGGTTGACGGAAAAGACCTTGATCGCGGCCTCCGCCGCGGCCTCGGTCAGGGCATTGCGGATTTCGCGCTCAATGGACGGAAAAATCAGCCGGTCGTAGGCGTCCTCCGCGGCCTCCTGTAGGGCCTCCTCACAAGGACTGTTGCCCTTCACGCTTGCGGAATATACGATATTTAGCCCTTTCAGGCGCTCCAGCTCCACGCTTACCTTCAGAAAGCCTTCCCGCTCCCCGCGGTCGACGGCCAGCACCCGGTGCCCGGCGATTTTCGCCGCCGGCTGGCGGAAGTCGTAATACTGCGCGTAAACGGAGTCCTCGTCCGGCTTCGCCGCCTTGGAAACCACCTCGCCCTGCGCCATGGCGACCACGCGCAGCCGCTTGCGGATACCCGCGTCGTCGGAAATCCGTTCCGCAATAATATCGAGCGCACCCGCGAGCGCGTCCTCTGGCGTTTCCACGCCCAGCTCCGCGTTTACATAGCTTTCCGCCATATCGATCGGGTACGCGCTGTCTTTTTTCTGCTCAAAAATCGCGTCCGCAAGCGGCTCAAGGCCCTTCGCCTTTGCCACGGACGCGCGCGTTTTGCGCTTGGGACGGAACGGCCGGTAAATATCGTCGATTTCGGAAAGGGTGGACGCGGCGGCCAGCGCGGCGGCGATTTCCTCCGTCATGCATTCGGCGGCGGTAATCAGGTCCGTAACCTCCTCCCGGCGCTTCTGCAGCGCGCGCAGGTACTCCAGCCGCTCCGAAATCTCGCGCAGCATCTGGTCGTCCAGCGAGCCGTGCGCTTCCTTGCGGTAACGCGCGATAAACGGGATGGTGTTCCCCTCGTCGATCAGCTCAATGACCTTCTGCACCTGCCACTGCTGTAAATGAAACTGTTCCGCGATCAATAACGCAAAATCCATAAATATCCTCCGAAAATTCTTATTCTAAGCCTTCAGCCGCGAACCCACTGTACGACGGCGGAAACGGCGTAGCACACACCGTAGATCACCGGCTGGTGAACCACATAAATAATCAGCGCGTACCGCCCCAGCCAGGAGAAAAACGGCACGCGGGAACGGTACATAAACGCCGGGAACCGCTCCTGCGCGGCAAGCTTGCCCAGAAAGGTACCCGCCGCAAACACAAACATCCACGGAAAAAGCGGGAAATAGTCCGCGCTGCGGAACGTATTGCTGTAAAGGCCGAACGGCGCGAGCCAGTCGGTATGGTACAGGGAAGGAGACAGCGTCACCCCCCATTCCGGCGAAAGGCCGAGATACCCCCTTGAAATCCCCATGGTCAAAAGGTACAGCAGCGCGCAGACGGCGACCGCCGCCCAGGAGAAGCGGAAGCGGTCGGCAACCGGTTTCAGCAGCCCGTAAAGAATCATGCAGACCGCCAGAAAATGCAGGATGCCGAACACGATCAGCTCATCCGGAAGGACGAACCAGGTCGCCAGGGTGACCACAAGCGCGACCCCCAGCAGCTTGAACCCGCGCGTAAGGTTGGAGTGGGACAGATTTGAGGAAATGCCGGAAATCAGCATAAACAGCCCGGCGTAAAAAGGCTCCGCGGGCATAAAGAAGTTCAGCAGGAGCATTCCGATTTTCAGGTTGTACAGGTAGGCAAGCGTATAAAAGCCATGGTAAAACACCATGCAGAAAACCGCAAAGCCGCGCAGCTCATCCATAAAATAAATTCGCCTGCGCCCTGCCCCTTTGATTTGATTCGGCATTCGTTCACCCTCCGATTTCGGATTTGCACGGTCAAAACCGGCGTTTCGCATAGGAATGAAAGGGATAACCGCTGAAAGTTCTATATTTATAAATCCCCAGGATCATGTTATAATATAGACAATGTCATGCGCCCTGTTTTCAGGCCGCACGGAAGCGGGGCCCTGATGAAACCGCTTATTTTTTATTATATCATGGTACAGGAGGTAATTTCAATGAAAGAGACAAAATTGACCCGCGAATACACGGTTACCGAGGATATGCTCGCGGTGAATATCGGCAGCGGCAGCGTTCGTGTTCTTGCTACCCCGATGGTCGCCGCTTTTTTTGAGGGTACGGCAGCACAGCTGGCCCAGACATATCTTGAAGACATCTACACCACCGTCGGCTCCGTCATCACGGTGAACCACCTGAACCCCACGGCGCCGGGCTGCAAGGTAACGGTCAGCGCGGAACTGACCGAAGCGGAAGGCAGGGTCTACCGGTTTCAGCTCGAAGCCTACGACAATGCGGGCCTGATCGCGACCGGGACCCACGAGCGCGTCAGCGTGAAAAAGGAAAACTTCGCCGCCAAAGCGGAAGCAAGAAAAAACAAGTAAGGCAGGCTAACGATGAAACCGATTTATGATCTGATTATTTTTGACCTGGACGGCACACTGACCAATTCCGAACCCGGCATTACCAGCTCGGTAAAATATGCCCTTGAAAAAATGGGACAGCCGGTGCCCGACATTTCCATCCTGCGCAAATTCATCGGCCCGCCGCAGTGGCACAGCTTTGTCCATTACTGCGGACTGACACAGGAGCAGACCGCGCAGGCGGTCAAGAATTACCGCGAAATATACGAGGTCTCCGGAGCGTTCCAAAACAAGCCCTACCCCGGCATGATCGATTTTCTGGAGGAGCTGCGGGCAAACGGCGCTACGCTTGCCGTTGCCACCACCAAGCCCGCCAGAATCACCAGCCGTGTGCTGGACTATTTTGACATGACAAAATATTTCGCCCACGTTTCCGGCCCGGACGATTCGGAGCGCAGCGGCGACAAGAGCATTCTGATCAACTCCTGTCTGGACGCCTGTCATGTGAAGCCGGACCGCGCCGTCATGATCGGCGACACGGTTTACGATACGGTAGGCGCCCGGAATTCCGGCACCAACTTCATCGGCGTTCTGTACGGCTTCGGCACCCAGGAGGACATGCAGGCACAGGGCGGCAAAGTTTTTGCCCGCGATATCGACGAGCTGAGAGGTATGCTTCTGAAAGATTCCTGAATCCGACGGAAATCCCCTTGACAAACCGGAATTGTTAAGGTATGCTGAACATAAGAACTGAATATACAGGGGCGCTGAGTAACCTCGGCTGAGATGAAGCGAACTGACGTTTATGTCCCTTAAACCTGATCTGGATAATGCCAGCGTAGGAAAAGATGATTTTTAACGCTCTGTGGCATCACAGGGCGTTTTTATTTTCCCTCAGGTAATTTTTCAATTTCAGTTCCATATAATTGACTGGAGGGTATTTTATGAAAAAGAACACGACCGTTATCCTTGTGGAATGCGCGCTGATGATCGCGATGTCCACCGTACTGAGCATGTTCAAGATTTTTGAGCTGCCGCAGGGCGGCGCCGTTACCTGCGCGAGCATGGTCCCGCTGGTGCTGGTCTCTTACCGGCACGGCCTGAAGTGGGGCATCTCCACCGCGTTTGCGCACAGCCTGCTGCAGATGATTATCCAGTTCAACGCGCCGCCGGCAAACACCTTCGGGGCGTTCGTCGCCGTCGTTCTGCTGGACTATGTTCTGGCGTTCACCGTTCTGGGCACCGCCGCCTTCTTCGGCAAGCCGTTTAAAAGCAGGGCAGCCAGCGTCGCCGTCGGTTCCGTTGCCGTTGCGTTCCTGCGGTTTCTGTGCAGCTTTTTGTCCGGCATCCTGATCTGGGGCAGCTACGCGCCCGAGGGCACACCGGTCTGGATTTATTCCTTAACCTACAACGGCAGCTACATGCTTCCCGAAGCGGTCATCACCGCCGTTGTCGCGGTCGTGCTGATCCGGGTCCTTGACCGTGTGGAGCACCGTGCTCCCGGAAACGCATCCTGAAACAGGAATAACAGCTGAAAAGGAAAGCATGAAGCGCGGGGTTCCGTCCTTCATGCTTTTTTATCGCTTCCAGTGTTTTTTCCACCCCTGCGGCAATTCCATTTCAGTTTGCGGGACAAAACGCAAACTTGTTGCAGAATCAACTGGAAATGCTGTAACCCATCCCATTTTATACAAAGCGAAAATAAGCAGTTTTCATAAAACGGGAGGAGGCAGGAGGTGCGTATCTATTTACCATACGGGAACATTTTTGTGGTATACTATTCCATAGAACCCATGAAACGAGGCTATGCCGGGTGACGATTCTTCGAACGGGGTCAAAAAAGAAAAAAACCGGCCCCCCGCCGGAAATAACCGCCGCCGACCTGCCGGAAACGGCGGGCCCGACGCTCCGCGACCGGCTTCTGGGCGGGGCTGTGCTTCTTGCGGCCACGGGGCTGTTCCTCTGGCTCACGGTCGTTCTGTGCAGACCGCTTCTGTCGCTGCTCCGGGACCCCGACCGGTTTGAGAGCTTTATCCGCAGCCGGGGCGCGATGGGCCGCGCCGCCTTCCTGGGTATTCAGATTCTGCAGGGCTTTCTCCCCATCCCGCTGGAGCTGACGACCATCGCGGGCGGCTACGCCTTCGGACGGGTGCAGGGCAGCCTGCTGACCCTCTGCTCGGTGGTGATCTCCACCACCATTATCTTTTATTTCACCCGGGTATTCGGCCACCGGCTGATCGGCCTGTTCTTCACCCCCGCCCAGCGGAAACACATCCGCTACCTGCGCAGCCCGAAATCGCGCGATACCTTTTACTGGATCGTTTTCCTGATTCCCGGAATGCCCAAACGCCTGTTCGTGTTTTCCGCCGGGCTTGTGCCGCAGGATTTCGGCAAATTCCTGCTGATCTCCACCCTTGCGCGCATTCCGTCCCTGCTGGCCTGTTCCTTCGGGGGCTGGGCGCTCTTCAGCGGCAATTACACACAGGCCGCCGTCCTCTTTGCGGCGACCGGCGTACTGAGCGCCGCGGGCTACCTGCTGTACCGCGCCGTTGCGAAGCATCCCAATAAAAAGAGCGGGATTTCCGTGCTGAAAAAGAAAGAACGGTAATTTATCCATTTAAACCACTAAAATGCCTTGACTCATAACGGTAAAAAACATATAATAATTAGAAACACATCCGGCGGCGCGCCGGGGGAAGTTTCCCAACCGTATGGTCTGCCCTCAGGCCGGGCAGGCATAGCCTGACTGGGGGAGTCTGCGTATGCCTTCCCTTGCTCTCAGGAGAGCATCGCCGAAGGCGCTTCCCGACCGGCAGGTCCGGCGGAACGAATCAATTATAAGAGGTGACTGTTTTTGATAAGCGGAGCAGAAATAATGGCGGAATGCCTAAAAAACGAAAACGTGCAGATCGCCTTCGGATATCCCGGAGCAGCGATCTGTCCCTTCCTGGATTACCTATATCGCTCGCCGATCAAAAACGTTCTGGTGCGCGAGGAGCAGAACGCCGCCCATGAGGCGAGCGGCTACGCCCGCGCAAGCGGGAAACCCGGCGTCTGCGTCGCGACCAGCGGGCCGGGCGCGACCAACCTGATTACCGGCATCGCGACGGCCTATATGGACTCCATCCCGCTGATCGTCATCACGGGGCAGGTCAGCTCCGAGCTTCTGGGCCGCGACGTGTTCCAGGAGGCGGACATCACCGGCGCCTGCGAGCCGTTCACCAAGCATTCCTATCTGGTGAAAAGCGCCGCGGACCTTCCGCGGATTTTCAAGGAAGCCTTTCATATCGCTTCCACCGGCCGCCCGGGGCCGGTTTTGATCGACGTTCCGGTGGATATTCAGATGGAAGAGGTACCGGAATTCGTCTACCCGCAGAAGGCGAACATCATCGGGTACAAGCCCCGCACCACGGGACATGCCATGCAGGTCAAAAAGGCGCTCGCGGCCATGGCCGAAGCGAAGCGCCCCGTTCTTGTCTGCGGCGGCGGCGTCGTGCTTGCCGGGGCGCGGGACGAGCTGGTCGCCTTTGCGCAGAGCAGCGGAATCCCGGTGGTTTCCACCATGATGGGCATCGGCGTGGTCCCCATGGACAGCCCGCTGTACCTCGGCATGATCGGGATGCACGGCCACAAAAACGCCAACCGCGCCATGCATGAGGCCGATTTGATCATCCTCTGCGGCGCGAGGGTCGGCGACCGGGCGGTGTCTGCGCCGGAACAGATGGGAGAAAAGGCAACCATTATCCATATCGATATCGACCCCGCCGAAATCGGCAAAAATGTGACCGCCCATATCCCCATCGTCGGCGACATCCGGCTGGTACTGCGCGATTTCATCGAGCAGAGCGCCGTTTCCGTTCCGAAGGAGTGGATCGACGCCGTACTGCGGTATAAAAAAGAATTCGTTCCGGGCGGAGAACCGGACAACAGCAGCGGTTTTGTGGAGCCCCGCTCCTTTATGCGCGTGCTTTCCTCGCTGATGGAGGAGGACGCGATTTTGACCGCCGACGTCGGCCAGAACCAGATTTGGGCCGCGCGCAATTTCAACGTAAAGGAAGGCCGGTTCCTGACCTCCGGCGGTCTGGGGACCATGGGCTACGCGCTCCCCGCCGCCATCGGCGCAAAGCTGGCCAAGCCCCGCCGCCAGGTGCTGTGCATCTGCGGCGACGGTTCCTTCCAGATGGCCATGTGCGAGCTGGGCACGCTTTGCCAGAACGACGTCAACATCAAGATGATCGTGATGCAGAACGACCGGCTGGGCATGGTGAAGGAAATACAGGACAACAAGTACGGCAGCCGTTACGCGATGACCCTGCTGCAGGGCAACCCCGATTTCGTGAAGATCGCGGAAGCTTACGGCATTCCCGCGGCGCTGGCCACCTCCAACGGGGAAGCGGAGCGTCTGGCCAAAGAAATGTTCGCGTCCGACAGGGCTTTTATCCTGGTGTGCCGGGTCAACCCCGACGCGCCCACGATATAGGGAGGGCAGGAAAATGAAATACACCCTTTCGATTTTAGTTGAAAACCAGCCCGGCGTCCTCTCAAAGGTGTCCGGCCTGTTTTCCCGCCGCGGCTTCAACATTGACAGTTTAGCCGTCGGCATTACCGAGGACCCCGCCATTTCCCGCATTACCATTGTGGTGAACGGCGACGAATATATTGTGGAGCAGGTGGAAAAGCAGCTCAACAAGCTGATTCCCGTCATCAAGGTCAAGGTGCTGCAGCCCGACCTGTTCATCAGCTGCGAGCTGTCGCTGATCAAGGTGAACTGCCCGACAAAGCAGCGCGCCGAAATTATGAAAATCGTCGAGCTGATGCACGCCCAAATCGTGGACGTGGCCACCACCTCGCTGACCATCCAGCTGACGGACAACGACGAGCGCACCCAGACGCTCATCAGCCTTTTAAAGCCCTACGGCATCAAGGAAATCGTCCGCGCGGGCACCCTTGCCATTGAAAAAGGCCCCACCACCGCCCGCAAACAGAACAGCTGACCCAAGCCACCCAACCCTTATGCGGCAGCGCCGTCTAAGTGTTTCGTTAATATTTTGCCATCAGGCAAGGAGGAATTTATCATGCCAAAAATCTATTATCAGGCAGATTGCGACATCAATCTGCTCAAAGGTAAAACCGTCGCTATTATCGGCTACGGCAGCCAGGGCCACGCCCATGCGCTGAACCTGCACGACAGCGGAGTCAATGTAGTGGTCGGCCTGTATGAAGGCAGCAAGAGCAAGGAAAAAGCCGAGGCTGCCGGTTTGAAGGTTTTGAGTGTCCCGGAGGCCACCAAAGCCGCGGACATTATTATGATTTTAATTCCCGATGAGCGCCAGGCGGATATGTATAAGAAGGACATTGCCCCTTACCTTACGGAGGGAAAAGCGCTTGCGTTTGCCCATGGCTTTAACATTCACTACGGCCAGATCAAGCCGCCGAAGGATGTCGACGTATTCATGATCGCCCCGAAGGGCCCGGGCCACACCGTCCGCAGCGAGTTTGTCGCCGGCAAGGGCGTTCCCTGCCTGATCGCCGTCGAGCAGGACTACACCGGCCACGCGCAGGACATCGGCCTTGCCTACGGCGCGGGACTCGGCGCAGCGAGAGCCGCCATCATGGAGACCACCTTCAAAATCGAGACTGAAACCGACCTGTTCGGCGAACAGTGCGTGCTTTGCGGCGGCGTGACCGCCCTGATGCAGGCCGGCTTTGAAACCCTTGTGGAAGCGGGCTACGCTCCGGAAAACGCCTACTTCGAGTGCATCCATGAAATGAAGCTGATCGTTGACCTGATCTACCGCGGCGGCTTCGGCCTGATGCGCTACTCCATCAGCGACACCGCGGAGTTCGGCGACTACGAGACCGGCAAGCGCCTGATCACCGACGAGACCAAGAAGGAAATGAAGAAGGTCCTCGGCGAAATTCAGGACGGTACCTTCGCTTCCAAGTGGATTGCGGAAAACAAGAACGGCCGCTCGCACTTCAACGCCTGCCGCCGCATCGGCGCAAGCCATCAGCTGGAGGAAGTCGGCAAAGAGCTTCGCAAAATGTATGCGTGGAACGACGATCCGATTGACTAATTTCACGATTTAAAACATATAATCAAAAAGGCATGGATTCCGCCGCATCTTTTTCCGGGGCATCTTACGATACGGGAACCTGTTTCCGATGCCGTGTGGAAAGGCGGCGGAATATTTTTGACGAATGAAGGGAGCCATTGTTATGTGGGACAGAGGGATTCTGAAATCCAATGCGAAAATTGCGCTGGGAGGACGGTACTGGACCGCATTCGGCGTATCGCTGCTTGCCGCGGCTATTATTGAAGGATTTTCATGGTCGACAAGACGGTTCACGGTCAGCTTTGACAACCTGCCGTGGAACGAAGGAATCGCGTCCGTTATGGCCATAGTGCTCAGCCTGTCCGCGATCCTGATTGCCCTGATCGGCTTTCTTTATTATGTCTTTGTTGCTCTGCCGGTCACTATCGGTGAAAGCCGGTATTACGTGCACAACCATTTCGGCGCGTCGGATTTCGGCACGCTGTTCAGCAGCTTCCGCTACGGCTACGTCAACAGCGCCGCCGCCATGCTCGTTACGGAAATCTTTATAGGGCTCTGGTATCTTCTGCTGATTATCCCCGGTATTATCAAACAGCTCGAATATTCCATGGTGAAGTATCTCCTTGCGGATAACCCCAACCTGACGGGCAGCCGCGCAAGGGAACTCAGCCGCATCCTGACAAACGGCGAAAAGGGCGCGATTTTCGTGCTGGGCCTTTCCTTTATCGGGTGGTACCTGCTCGGGGCCATTTGCTTCGGCGTGGGGATTTTATTTGTGAATCCCTATTATCAGGCTACCATGGCGGAGCTTTACATCTTCCTGCGCGACCGCGCGATCCAGACCCATCAGATCGACCCGGCGGAGCTGGGGCTGGTTCCCCCCGCCGGACCGTATTATAATCCGGAAAATCCCCCCATTCTGTAAGGCTGTTCCTTACAGCGCAGGAAAATTAAATTTTTTTAAATGCAAAAGACGGCGGGCCGCGCAAACCAGGGGGACACTTTCCCGGAATGCGGGTCCGCCGCCTTTTTTGTCCGCAAGGCACAAAAAACGCCGTACAGGAAATTTTTCCATATACAACGTCATCAAAGTGCCGCGAACCTAAGATACCCCCTGTACAAAATGAAAAACAGGCGGTATAATAGTAACCGCAGAGCGCTGAGTATTCAGCTGTGTATGGAGCTTGGACCTCCGTATGCAGGGCGGGTGGTATTGCCGTACCTTCCGCCTGCTTTGCACTTTTTATTCGTGCCTTACACGTTGATTATAGCGCGTTTTTCAGGGATGCGCAATATCAATTGCAAATATTTTCCAAAATTTTCAAATCGGGCCGCCATGTTTCAACATGACGGCCCTTTATTGGACCATGCGGTCGGCGGGCGGACCTGCCGGTCGGCACCGGAAGGAGTCTCTGCCTGCTTCATTGACGCATCGCCGCAAGGTAGGAGCTGATCGTCAGCTCTGCCCTCAGGCCGGGCGGGCCCCTACTTTCGATCTTGGGCGGATTAAAATAACAAGTGCAACAGGAGGATAGACAGAGTCCACAAAAAGCCAAATCCATGATACAGTAGGAGTTGAAGAGACACCACTGAAGGAGAGGCTTTTTATGGACTACCACCATCTTACACCAAAAGAGCGCGCATTGATAGCCCAATTGTGGAATAACGGAATCAGTATGCGACAGCTTGCACGCAGGCTACAAAGGAGTCCCGCGACAATCAGTCGGGAGATCAAAAGGAACCGTTCGGGGCAAAAATATCTGAGCGTTCCGGCACAGGCTAAATATTTGGAACGACGTATGAAATGCCATCGAACGAAGCTGTATCAGGACCTCGATCTGACATCTTATATAGCGGAAAAACTGGAGCTGTCATGGTCCCCCGAACAAATTTCCGGAAGAATCCGGTTAGACTATCCAGACGACGAGAACATGAAGATTTCGCACAGCAGCATTTATCGTTGGCTGCATACAAACCTTCTGCCGCGTTCCGTGCAGCTTACGATGAAACTGCGTCACTATGGCCGCAAGCATGGAGAAACCCGCGGATACAAAGCCGGCGCGAGGGAAATTCGGGAGAGAAGCAAAGACGTTCTGCGGCGAAAACGGCTCGGAGATTGGGAGGCAGATACAATCGTATTCGGGAAAACGAGACATACCTATTTGCTGAATGTGACCGATCGAAAAAGTCGGTACTCCTGCCTTGCCGTCCTGTGCAACAGTAAGAGAGAAGAGGTCATGCGGGGCTTTGAGTTCTTCTTTGAAGGAGGCAAACTTCCGCTCCGTACGGTAACATCGGATCGAGGGATCGAATTCAACTGTCATCATGAATTTGAGAGCCGCTTTGAGGCACTGTACTATTACACTCGCCCTGCATCTCCATGGCAAAAACCCACTGTGGAAAATACGAACGGATTGATCCGTCAGTTCTTTCCCAGAGGAACTAATTTTACCGAGCTTACCCCAGAAGCCGTGGCTTTTGTCATGCAACTTCTCAACAACCGACCGCGTAAATGTTTGAACTGGAAAACTCCTGCTGAGGTCATATCTTCCTAACTGTTGCACTTCACTTGACAATTCACCCTTGTCCGAAAGTAGGCAAAGGACGCGCAGGGGAATTTTGGACCTGCCGGTCCGGGAAGCGCCTACGGCGGACTCGACTGCAAGCAAAAAGATGAATGGGTCGCTAATTCCGTCGTTCTAAGTAACGGCGGGAGGGTTCCATAAAATCCCCCTGCACCCCCAAGTATCCCCAAAGTGTCTTTGTGAAGTACGGGACTTGTATGGTTTTCATTGACGAAAGGATACGGAAGTCGGGATGAAACTCCCTCAGTCAGGCTGCGCCTGCCAGCTCCCTCAAAGAGGGAGCCGAAACAGCGGGAGTCTATATAAACGGAAGGGGCCGCCATGCTCTGCATGGCGGCCCCTCCGTTCTGGGAAATGTCTTTCAGCCGTATTTTTCAACTACCGTGGGAAAGCTTTCAGCCGTCCCCTTGGACTCCGGTGGGGCGGCCTTCAGCGGGACGACCGCGGCGGCCTTTTTCGCCGCGCCCTCTCTCAGGCGGAATTTCGCCGCAAGCGTGCGCAGACGCCGTGCCTGTGCGGACAGGTCCTGGCTGACCGCCGCGTTTTCCTCCGACGTCGCGGAATTCGTCTGTACCACCTGCGCGATCTGTTCGATCCCCTGCGTAACCTGCTCCACGGCGGCGGCTTCGTCGCCGGTCGCCTCTGAAATTTCCGAAATCAGCCCGGCGGACTCGCTTGTCCGGGTTCTGATGTGCTGGAAAGACTCCGCGGTGGAGTTCGCGACCGTCATTCCATTGTTGACCAGCGAAATCGTGTTCTCGATCAGCTTTGCGGTCTGGCCCGCGGCCTGCGCGCTCTTTCCTGCCAGATTCCGCACTTCGTCCGCTACAACGGAGAAGCCCTTGCCCGCCGCCCCGGCCCTTGCCGCTTCGACGGCGGCGTTCAGCGCCAGAATATTGGTCTGGAACGCAATGTCCTCGATCGTTTTGATGATCTTCCGGATTTCCGCCGAGGCCGAATGGATGTCGTTCATGGCGGACAGCATCTGCTCGATATCGCGGTTGCCCTTTTCCACCGCCGTGGTGGATTCCTTCGCAATGGAGCTGGCGACCGCCGCGTTTTTCGCGGTTTTCTGTATCTGGCCGGAAATTTCGGAAATGGTGGCGGAAAGCTGTTCCGTCGCGCCCGCCTGTTCCGAAGCGCCCTGAGAAAGCGCCGCCGCTCCGCTCGAAATCTGCTCCGAACGGAGGGAAACGGATTCCGCCGCGTGGTCAATGTCGGAAAACACCCCGTTCAGCGAATCAACGATCTGGTCAAGCGCGCTCTTGATCTCGGAGAAGTCGCCCAAATACTGCATTTGGGTCTTTACCGTCAGGTCCCCTTTGGAGACCGCGTTCAGCACCTCCGAAATTTCCCCGATATACATCTGCAGGCTGCTGAGTGTGTTTTCAAGCGCCCCGGCCACCTGACCGACCTCGTCCTTTGTGTCGACCGTCAGTTTTACGGCGTCCTTGTTGCTGATGCCGATTTCCCCGTGCTCCATGTTGTTGGCCAGCGTCACGACCTGACCGAGCGGCTTTTTGACCCGTTTGCGAACGATCCTGCCCAAAATCACGGTGGCAATCACCATGACTACCAGCGCCGCGCCGATCGATACGGCCACGGTCTGCATGGAGCGCTGTTCCGTCGCCGCAATGCTCTTTCCGGTAAACATCGCGCCGATCGCCTTTCCGTCAAATCCTAGAATCGGGACATAATTCACCATCATGGACGTACCCATCACGTCCATTTTTCCTGTATAATTCTGCTTTCCAGTCAGAACCTTCTGCGCGACGGCCGCGTCCATTTTCGTGCCCGTCTGGCGCTTCTGGTCCTTCATCAGGGTGGTGTTGACCCGCTCGTCCCCGTAAAACACCGCGAAGTCACAGCCCGTGTACTGCTTGAGCTGGTCGATGACGTTGTGGTCCTCCAGCGACTGTACGGTGGAAATCATGCCGATCAGGTTCCCGTACCGCTGCACTGGCGTGCCGCAGCAGATGCTGAGTGTCTTGCCGGAAACCGCCTCGTTTACGACCACGCTCTTCCCTTTCATGGCTTCCTGCACATGGTTGAGCTTTGAAAAGTCGGGAAGGTCAAAATCAGTGGTTGTGGAGTACAGCAGGTTTCCCCGCGCGTCCGTCAGAAAGGCATAGCTGATGTTGTAGGCCTTCACCCGGTTTTTCATGGATTCCACAATACTGTACTGGTTGCCGCCGGCCACCGCGTTCAGAAAATCGGCGTCCTGGGACAGCTCCTGTCCCGCCTGCCTCAGGTTTGCCTCATAATTGGACAGGATATTGTCCAGCCCCTGCATGGCGGTTTGATTCTGCTCCTCGTAGGTATCCTCAAAAATCCAGCCCGTAAACAGGGAATTGATGGATACGACAACGGCCAGAGCGATCGCCAGCGTCCCGATAAAAAACACGGACAAGAGAGTACCCAAACTGTTTTTCCGAATTTTCCCTCTGCTTTTCAAAAAACTCACTCCTCAAATAAATTCAGGTCTGAGCCGGACATTCGCCGCAGTATCTTCCTCATTATAATTATCGGCAGGCAGCATTATTTTTTAATTTTTTATCGCAATTATAATCCACAATGTTTTGCTCTGTTTTTTGGTTGTCTATCTAAATTTGTTATTATAACAACATTTAAACTATGGATAATATACAAAATACCGCCTTGCCGGAAAGCATGGCGGTATCTTCTGTCTTTCTATGCGCTGCCTACAGCGCGGCCTGAAGGCCGCTTGTTTCGTACAGGCTGCACTTGTCTTTTCCGCTTTTCTTGGAACAGTACAGCGCCTCGTCCGCGTGGCGGTAAAGCTCTTCAAAGCTTGTGCCGCCGTACGGGTAGAACGCCCCGCCCACGCTTGCCGAAATTTTATACATCTCGTCCGCACCCGTATAGGCGCAGTGGAAAATTTCACAGATATCGTTCATCTTATCCCGGAGCAGGCCCGCCGAATCAATGTCCCTGATAAAAATAATAAATTCGTCGCCCCCGGTGCGGCCCACGATATCCGACGCGCGGAACAGCCGCTTGATGTCTGTGGAAACCTTTTTCAGGACCGCGTCGCCGAAAATATGCCCCAGCGTGTCGTTGATATCCTTAAAATTGTCAATATCCACGATAATCAGGCCGTGAAGGGTACTTTTCTCCGATTTTTTCAGGCACTCCTCAATCATGGACTCGGTGGTCACCTTGTTGTAAAGCTGCGTCAGCAAATCCATTCTGGACCTGCTTTCCAGCTTCTGGATCATTTTTTTCTGGTGGTCGGTGTCCACGATCAAGCCGATCGCGCGGTAAGGCTCTTTATTTTCGTCGTACAGAATCTTGATGTTTACCGTGCACCAGATGTACTTGCCGTCGACGTTTTTCATCCGCACATCGGTCGGCCCGGGCTGGCCCCCGGCCCTGATCCTGCGGAAAAGCTGCGACATGATCTCCTGGTCGGCGGGGTGTACCTGTTCAAAATTCGGGATATCGGAGCCGGGCACCTGTGCTGCGGTGGAAAAACCAAATTTATTTGTCCAGTAAACGGTATGATAAATATGGTTCTGACGGATGTCCCATTCAAAAACGACCTGATTGGTTTCTTCCATAATCAGCGCATACCGCGCCTCGCTGACCTTGAGCACGTCGGTGTCCTCCTTTATTTTTTCGATCAGATGGTTAAAAGCGGATGCCATTTCGGCAAACTCGCCTTTGTAACAGGCGGGCAGCCGGGTCTGGTAATCCCCTTTTTCCACCCTGACAAATTCCGCGGACATATCCCTGAGCGGGTTGAGAAATCGGTTGGCGGCCATGTAGGCGCAGCTGATCAGCGCTGCCGCCAGCACCAAAAGCGCCGCAAAATAAACCTTTAACATGCTCTGGAACGGACTCGCCAGCTCATTCGCCTCGACCGCGCTCAAAATAATCCAGCTCTTCCCCGCAACACGGGAATAGTAGCCGAATTTTTCCATTCCGCCCGCCCAAAAGCGGATAACGCCGTTGGGGTTCTGGTCCAGGTCGATATTTTCGAGCTTTTTTCCGCTGAGATCCCCTTCCAGCTTGATCTGGTCCGCGCTGTCCATCCGCTGGCCGACGCCCAGTATGTTTCCGCTGACAACGCTTCCCACGGAGTCCAGAATGACGGTCCGGCCCGTTTCCATAAAGGTCTGGCGGGTGATGAGGTCCAGGTAAATCATGTCGATGGAGGACTGGATGGAGCCTTCGTAGACACCGTCCTTATAAATCGGCACGGCAATCACAAAATAGTTCTGGCCGTCAATAAAATCCGGTTCGTGCATCATATCGGAAATATACAGCCCGTACGCCGGAACGGTCCGCATGTCCACCTTGAGAAAGGCCGGCTTTCCGATCAGCCGGCTGTCGTCGGACGCGATAATGACGCCTTTCCGGTTAATCAGGCTGGAGCGCCTGACAAAATTCCCCTTGGAGTCGCCCTGCCCGTTGATGGTCTGTTTGTCGGTCATCGTTTTGAAGGTGTTCACCGTAATCGTCCGGTACTGCTCCAGATCCCTGTCCGACGCCCCCGCGTTGGACGAAATCAGGAGTTCCTTCACCCCCGGCAGGTCGGAAGCCACTTCCAGCGCCATTTTCCGCTGGCTGAAAAACTGGTCCAGGTTGTTGGCCGTCTGCATGGCGGTGGACTTCACGTTTGCCTGTAAAAGCTGAGAAGTGTTGCTTTGAAAAAAGAGGATGCTGAACACCATCACCAGAACCATCGGCAATATGGAAAAGACAGCCAGCAAAACAGTAAGGTACTTCCTGATTCTCAACCGGCTGCCTTCTTTCATTGTGGATTTCAAATGTAAAATTCTGTAAATTTATTATAACAGAAAATCCTTTTAATTCAATAGAATAATTTGGTACATGCAAATAATCACATAAATCTTTTTAATTTATTTTTATTTAAATTTAACAATTTTTTTGTGACCAACTAAAAAAGCAACAAAATCAGACATAATCCGCTGTTTACCGAAACGGATTCGGTTTTTTATTAAGCGGGCTTTCTCTTCCGGCCGTGTGCGGAAAAGGGCATAACGAAAGGCGCCGTTTCCCCCAAAAAACGGCGCCTGATGGGGAGGTCTATTGAAAGTGTGGTGATGAAAGCGTTATCATTGCGGCATTTCTTATGAATGCCTTCGGTAGGGATGGATGTACAGGAAAGACTGGAAAACCCTTTCAGGAGACTCAAATTCACTTGTTCGCTTTTGCTTTGTTAATGAATCCTACCGCAAATATCAAAATGCCGATAATAAGATAGGAAGCAATAAACCCATTTAACAAAGGAACATATTCCCCTGACAGATTCCCTTTCAAGCTGCCCAGTATATTTACCGAAAAATAACCCAAAGGGGTACTGAAAAAAATAATCACTAATCCCAGAAAGAACTGCAAACCATACTTTTTCATGTTTTCACCTTGTATAAAAACCCGGCTGGGCCAATAAGCAACCGGAAATGCTGATTCTTTTTTGGAAACATCCGATTCTGAAGCTGCCGGCAGATGAGGGTATCGGCACCTGCCGGCAGCTCCTTCGCCTAAGTCATCCGATCATTGAAAAAGGTTATCCGCAGTAGTCCTGACAGGAAACGCTGATGCTTTCGGCTGTGCCGTTGCGGTAAACTTTCGCTTTTATTTCGACTTCATAGGTATATCCGCTGGAAACATAATAGGAATTGTCGAAATAGAAAGTCTCACCGCTGGTACTTAGCCCCGTCCAGGCCTTGACGGTTGTTTTGGTCGACCCGACCACCCGTTTCAGGTAAACGGTCGCGGTGATTTGGGTCGTGCCGCTTTTCCCTTCCACGATTGCGGAACAGTCCGCCCGCGTGCCGGAAAAGTCGAGGTAGGCCGACGCGCTGTCGGTATTGGTGTACATAATATGCATATCGGAATCAGAGGAAGCGGGTTTTACCGTAGCAAACGCGGGGACATTCACCGTAATCAGCAGAACAAGGGCAGTGACAAGGGCCATCAGTTTTGTTTTCATAAAGATTACCTTCCTTTTCCATTTATTTTTCCTTCTACTACATTAACGACGGACCCCCCTGTTTTGTTACACTTTTTTTCAAACTTTTTTAAATTTATTTTTGCTGCTCTGAAATTTTGGCAGTCCGGATCTGTTCGGCCTTTAAAATCGTGGGGCTGAGTGTTACGTAATTGACTTTAAAAGGCTATTTTTTTTATTGATATAGGTCAGTTCATAAATGGTCCTTTTCAATAGACTTATAATGAAAGAAAACGATTACCAAAGAAATGATACAACTTCCAATCATCTCTCTTATAAAAAAAGCGGTAGAAAAAAGGGCAGGATCTGATGCAAAAACAAGTACGAGAAAAAAGACAAACCAATTTAGAAAGAACTTTTTCCAATCAATTGATTTTAATTTTTCTTTCATGGGATCCCCTTCCTTCTGCCCTCGCTGCAAACAAAATGACAACCTACGGCCGCCGGTTTCCCGGCGGCTGCTTTGTAATAAACAATCATTCTCCCGGCTTTTTCGGGCGGTATTTTCGGTCTCCGATCGCACGAAGGATCACGGCCACGATGAACACCCCGAGAAGACCCTCTTTCAGCCACAGAAATTCCGGAAGCAGCAGAATCACCAGAAGAACAAGCAGGAACAGGAAGAAAAACCGATCGATACACCGGTAAAGGTGATAAAAAGGGCTGCTTCCAGGCTGCATGGGAAGATAGTCTTGTTCCATAATGCCTGCCGAATTGACTTCACTGGTTACAAGCCAGAGCAAAAATAAAACCACCCTGATTTGCCAGTAGGTTCTGGGAATCGACCACGCGGCCACAAGCAACGCCAAAGCTATAAACAGGTAAAATCGTTCAATGAACGGAAACAAAAAGTGCACCAGCTTATTGCGGAATTTCTTAAGAATATCCACCGGAACCAGTCCTTTTCTTAAATACGATTTCAATACGAATTAGCCCTCCTAATACCCAGCGGGAAGGCCCCCTTCGCTTATTCGAGATTTACAGGAATCTCGATATTCTTACCATCCAATTGGACAATTGCGGTTTTGTAAAGATTTCTCCCGGAATCGTAATAGTCATATATCGTAAAAGGAAGATGCGGATTCTCTTTCCGGTCAGGCGTCATGTTCATCAGTAAAATATCACTGACAGTTTCTCCGTTCGTTCGAACCAGTTTAATATTGCAGCGCGGCACGTTTTCCCAGCGTCCTTCCAGGAGCACCTCCCCCGCTATAAATCCTTTTACGTCCTTAACTTCATCCTTTGAATCATAAATTGAGATATCCGGAGATTTCTTTTCCAAAAAGACACGATAGTCCCGGTAACGGGTGAACTGAACGCGAGTGTTGCCGTTTTTGCCGCTGTACCGTGCGGTTTCCGGTTCCTGACGACTTCCAAATAAAGAGAATCCGGCCAGCAAGAGTGCAAAGCAGCAAAGCACTACAGTTCCCAGTATTACTCCACGCTTTGTGAAATGCTTTATAAATTTCATAATTCACTCACCCCTCCATTCAGCCATCCTCTGTAAGCCCTCATTCTGTTTTATTCATCCGGCTTTTTCGGGTGGTATTTTCGGTCTCCGACAGCGCGAACGATTATGCCCACAATGATCACACCAGAAAAAACACGCGCAATTAATATCAGTTCCGGAATCAGCAGGATGACCAGCCAAATAAGATAAAAGGGGAAGAAAAATCGATTGATAACGCGGTAAATACGATAGAAAAAATCTGTTTTAGGCTGTATGGAAAGATGGTCGCGTTTCATGACACCTGAACTATAAATGTCATAAATTAAACCCAAAACCCATAGTACTATAAGCGCCTTCTTCATCAATTTTTTAACCTTTTTAAAATCATAGTTACCCATTTCGCCAAAACATACGAAAATTAAAATATTTAGCTGAGCGAAATTAGACTTTAATAAAATGCAGGGAAGTCAGGAAGCTTCTCCCACGATAGGTAACATTTAAAAAAGTTTCTAAAAGTAAATCTTGAGAAGGATGGCTGCTAAAATAAAAAATGCAAAACAAAGCATCACAATTCCCCAATAAAATTCGTCTTTTTTTTCTGCGGTCTTCGCCCTTGAGCGAATAAATGGAGATCCCACAATCAACATAATTGCAACAACACTGCTCATTTCTGAAAGAATAGAGTTTGACTGCCAAAATGTACGGTTATAAAGGAAAAGAGAAAATCCAAGGATAATCATGAAGATACTTATTGCTAAATTTTTACCTGATATTTCTCTCAAAAGATCACATCCAATCTCATTGAGGAATAATTCCATTATTAGCAGCCACCCAAGTTTTTATCTTGGGTGGCCTTCCTTCTAAACAAGCAAAAGTTCTAATAGTTAGTAACTAATTGCGAATCACCGCTGGAGCATTTCCCTCAAAAACTTTAATACATGGGCTTCCGGGCACTTCGAGCGTACAGGCAGAGTCGTAATATGCATGAACATATTCTGTAGTCCTAAAATATGCAAATTCTCCATTCATATATATCTCTTCATAATAATTCTGGCACACAAGATAATTTGCATCATCCTTAAGCTTTGATATTGCAACTCCTAGTGTGGTCGCTATTGGCCAAGGAGTTCCCGCAAAAACGGTCCCTATTGCCGTAGCTAAACCCAAGGCATCTGTTATACCCGATACATTTATCGTCTCTTTTGGGCCCCACCAAGAGCCATGCACTTCCCTTCCACCTGCAGTAATACTTACGGGTATCTCTGAGCTTAATCTGCTCTCCTTTTCCGCCGCAAACCCCGGTACGGAAATAGCAAGCGACATTGCCAAAACAAGAACCAAACTGATTATTTTTTTCATGTTATGTTTCATCATTTTATTCTCCTTCATTTTGTCAATAGTTTCAATTTGAGCGGAAATGAATGGAGGAATTTTTCACCCCGTTACCGGTCCACCGGAACCACTTCTTTTCTTCTATATTTATTTTCAATGCGCGCATTTGAAATCTTTTATTTTTCCTTCTATAACATTAACGACGGACCCCCGTGTTTTGTTACACTTTTTTCCAAACTTTTAAATATTTTTTTGTTCCCTGTTAACCGACTGCAGCCGCCGGTTTCCCGGCGGCTGCTATTATTCTACGCGATCGCTCTTTGCCAATTAGGATCTATCTGCGCGTTCTGACAAAATTGGTAAAGTTTTCTCATATAACTTCAACCCGCCGTTTTTTCCCATGATGTCCCGGAAACAACAATTTTTCCATTCGATTTCCTTGGAAAGTAAAGGAGAGAGTTCCGGCCCTCTCCTTGCAACTCATGGCAATGGTTTTTTGATTAATGATTGAAGATTTTGAGGTAAATCATAACTTTTCAAATGCTCATATTTTTTCATGTTGACAGTCCCATCTGCTGATATCTCAAATGTCATTTTATCTCGTCCGATAGAAATATGTGGACCAACATAGGGCTCTAATTCGACTGTTACGGTATAAATTGAACTGCCTACATCTCCGACAATGCTTGTGATTTTAGAGTCTCCCAAATAGGCAGCGACTGTCGGCTCAATAGATATATACGGCTCGTAAAAATCATCAACAGATTTTTGAATTTTAGGAATTAAAAGTGTCATTACGATTTTATCTAATCTTTCTGAATCGTCCGAGCTTACAGGGCTTTTACCTGTGTATCCTAAAGCATACACAGTAACACCGGTTGCAGCAATTACCAACACCAGTGCAGCACTTAATAGCTTTTTCATTTTATCGCCCCATATTATAATATTTTATTGCTGCTCCGCACTTTCGGCAATCCGGATCAGTTCATCCTTTGAAATCGTGGAGCTGAGTACGAGGCTGGTCTTTTTGCTCTGCCAAAGGACATAGGACCTGTCCTGAGCCCCTTTTGCCTCAAACAGGACCGCTTTTTCCCCTTTTATGGTAATTTCACGATAAGTGGTATGCTCGGAGTCGATCGACATTTTTCCCGCTTTATCCAAAGGTGTCTGCGTAAAGGTCACGGAAGCGCCCTTCCCGTTTTCATAAGTGGTCATGTGGACGGGCCCGACATTCTTTTCCTCCGCCATAAAAAATCCTTCCGGAAGATACTGCGGCTCCCATACTTCCGGCTGTTCCCCCGCAGGGGATTCTTCGGAGGGAGCGCCGCTCGTCGTTTCCTCAAAATAAATATCCACGTGCTCCGCTTTCCACTCCAGTACGGAATTGAAAATGGCGTTCCTGCTCGCTTCCACGCTCAGCAGGCTTCCCAGGGAAATCGGGATAATGATGGCGGCAATGACCGCCGCCCGTTTCGCAAGCCCCAAAAACTTCTTCCGCCTGCTCCGGCGGTCGCTTTCCTTAATGAGGTCCCGTATCCTTTTTGTAAGCCTTTCCGGGAGCGCGTACTCCCCGCTCAGCTCCTGCCCGGACGGAAGAGCGTCCAGTTCACGCCGAAAATCCTCCGCTGCCGCCGCTTTCAGAAGCGTGTCAAACAGCCGGACGTTCAGTTCCGATTCATTCATTGCCTTTCTCCCTCCTGCTCATCTCTTGCATAAGCGCCTTTCTGGCACGCTGAAACCGAACGCGGACATTTTCCTGAGAAATTGCCAGCATTTCTGCGATTTCTTCATCCTCATACTCATAAATCAGCTTCAGTCTTAACACATCCCTGTAACGTTCGTTCAGGCAGGAAAGGCAATCCATAACAAAATGATAGCTCTCCGCGGAAACGATCGATTCCAGCGGGGCGTCGTCCTCCGCCGTGGGGACTTCTGTTTCCAGCTCCTCCAGCGGAACACTGTGCCTGCGCTTTTCGCTTTTCAGCATATCGTAAGAAATATGTCTCACTATGATAACGACTAACCCCCTGGTTTTGTTACAGTTTTCAAAGTGAAATTTTTGCAAATTGTCAATAATTTTAATAAAAGCCTGTGAAACAGCGTCTTCCGCGCGGGCCTGATCCTTCAAAATGCTCTGTGCTATGTACAGCATGGTGCTGCCATGCTTCCGGTAAAGCTCCTCTACGAGGCTTCGGTCCGCCTCGTTTTGAATTTCCTGTATAATAATCAGCACTTTTCATTCCCTTTCTTATTCACAAGAATTAAGTTATTGTCATTATAACAATTTGGTCGCAATTTTACAAATAGGAAAGGAAATTAATTCAAAAAATGGAAATTGTAAGAGCAAGGCCACGGATGCCCTGTGGTATCCGTGGCCTTACATTAAGAGAGGAATATTTTCCCGGAAAAACATGCGGAATATTATTTCTCCGGCTTATTATCTTTTGGGATATGCTTAAACAGGAATCTCCTGATATTGTCTCTCCATATGATCAGATTCAGGATGACCAGGCCTATGATCTTCAAAACATACCTGTCATTCGGCAAATACGCCGTAATGATAAAAATGATACTGCCAATGCCCGTAATGATATACCTTTTTGCATTTTTCAACTTCTGCATTCCTCCGAAATACTTCATATCTCTATTCTCCGCCAAAGGAAATAAGGGTGGCCAGGAAAGCAATACCGGCGGCGATGACCAGCAGGCTGATCCCCTGTTCTTTCCGGATAATCAATTTATTCTGCGCTTTGCTTTCCCGGGCGATTTCAATGCCGTCCGGGATGAAAAGGACGACAAACGACGCGATTGCGAAAAACAGATAATACCGTCTGAAAAGAAAGCCCAGGATAAGAGGAACTCCCCAGAGCGCCCGACAAATCAGCTGGAAACTGCTTTCCGTTTCCCCGTCGCTTTTTCCGGTAATCCTGAGCACCAGCTTTTCAATACTGTCCCGGGACAGTATCATAAAATATATGACCATGGCGGCCACCTTGAGAGCGTACCAGTCAAACGGTGCCAAAAACCAAAAAGCGCCGGCCGCGGAAGCGATAAACGGAAGTGCCGGATGATCGATTATTTTTTCCATGCGTTTCAATTCCCACATTCCCCCAGACTGATCTTGTGATATCCTCGTAGACGGGCGCACGGTGCTTTCCTTTTACTCAAGATTTACAGGAATCTCAATATTTTTCTCTTCCAACCGGACAATTGCGGTTTTGTAAAGATTTCTCCCGGGATCGTAATAGTCGTATATCGTAAAAGGAAAATTCGGATTTACTTTTCGATCAGGTATATCAACAAACGCAATCGTGTCGGCAGACTCCCCGTTTCCCCTGACAAGCTGAATATCGCAGCGCGACACATCTTCCCAGTGGCCGTCAAGGGACACCTCTCCCACAATAAACCCTTTTACATCCTTCAGCTCCTGTTTCAAATCATAGATCATGATATACGGAGATTTCTTCTCCAAAAAGAGGTCATAATCCCGGTAACGCGTGAACTGTACGCAAACACTGCCGTTCTTTCCGCTGTACCGCGCGTTTTCCGGTTCCGGAGGGTCGCCGGGGAAAAAGAAAACGGCAGCCATAAGCACAAGGCAGCAAAGTATCACGCACCCCGGTATCGCTTCCCGCCTGATAAAATGTTTCGTAAATTTCATGATTTACTCATTCCCTCCTTCCGTTTATTCCTCCGGCCTTTTCGGGCAGTATTTCCAGTCACCGACGGCGGAGGATCAGGTCCACGAATTCAGAAAAATCAGTGAGCTTCTTCCACGATCGGTGCATCAAAAGGAAAATTGGCAATGATAGGGTCTAAAGATACCTGCGGAACGAGCCTCGTTTCTAACAGAAAATTAGTTAGGCCAATATATTTTATCGTTTTCTGGTTGATTTCGTCGTCTTCATAGATGGCCAAGAACCCCTCTATCTCCTGATGCTGGTTTTCATATTGATCTCCTCCCAAATCGTCAGGTAAGCGACCGGCGGTGTATGGAATCAAATTATGTTTATAGACCTTCCAGTTGGATGAATTCAATTCGTCCACCTTCCATTTTTTCATCATCAACTGCAATAATTCATTATCCCGCTTCTTCACCGACTGCATTGCCTTTTCCCGGTCCTGAAAGGTACAGAGCAGCCTGTTTTTCCTGCCGTTGATTTCCACAACATTTTTAATGACCACAGGTTCTATCTCATGCATCTGTGAGCTAACAGATGCTCTTGAATTCTCCGGATATGCTTGTATAGACCTGGAGGTAGTTACTCTTCCCTGCGAACTTTTTATAAGGAAGCAAACGACTAAGGCCAAGATAACGATTCCAAGGATTTCTATTACCGTTGATCGCTTTCGTGTTTTCTTCATACAACACTTCCTTTTACGGGATGATGGTACCTTTCTTTTTCTCCCTACAACATTAACGACTGATACCCTTGTTTTGTTACACTTTTTTCCAAATATTTTTTTAAGTCAGTCTCTCAATCTGTCAGCAATGCGGAAAATTGTTTTCCGGCAAAACAGAACCACACCTAAAAAACAGCCATGAGTACACTTTGTACTCATGGCTGTTGCCACAAATTCTTCAGCTACTCTCAAAGGAGAAACCATCCTTTTAAATGTTCCTCATTTCTAAAATTCATTGATAGAACAACAGATGTACGGTAAACGTAATGGCAAAATAAAGGATAAACATACCAAACAAGAAACGAACATCATTTGCCAGACTGCCGCTCTTCCATGCAAAGCAATGCCATTTTCTGCACTCCTTTATGATGGAATATATGGTAGAAACATTAAAAGTAAGTAAAGCTATTATGGGAGCCAAATACAGTTCACTGGGATATATTTTTCTTAAAGATGCTCCATATCCTAATAGGATGACCCCTATAAAGTAAAAAAACATTTCAATGGACTTTGGAAGATCTTTCTGTTTCAGAGCCGCCCCTCCTTTAAGAAATCTAATTTTGGTGCAATACTTCATTTTGCCTTTTTACTATGATAGAAATAGCCCCCTGCACCGAGGATAAGCTCTGCAACCGCTAAAAAATAAAAATTTCTTGAATTTATATGTAAGATGTCATCAGAGAAAGATGTTGGATGTGTTATTAAATAGATCATAAAAATTCTGGATAAAACATCTGAAAAAAATATAGAGATGCCTAAAGTCACACAGCCAAGCAGAAATAATATTCCCGAGAAAATTGCTGAAATCTTGTGCAAAGTTATACTCCAATCTAAATATTAATAGATTTTTTCCTTCTACAACATTAACGACTGACCCCCTTGTTTTGTTACACTTTTTTCCAAATTTTTTTATAAATTCCGCAGGAGGACAAACAAAATCGGCCCATCGGCCCTAAGTACACTTTGTACTCATGGCGCCGTTGTGTGATCTGACTGTTTTATTCCCACTTTTAAAAGCCTTTGGCTCTTTTATTTTCGGTTGTATATTATTATTAATGATAAAATATATACAGCAGAAATGATCCAGTAGATGATTTTTGTAATAAAGGCCATTTTATGATTGTTTTTTTTCTCAAAGTAACTGCCGATAATATTCGTTAAAACCAATACAATAACCCAAATAATCATAAAAATGATATTTAGATATTTATTATCTACCATTATGCTTTTCCTTTCTTCACAATTCTTATAAATCATCTATGAGTATGATAAGAAATTAGTCCCTGCTACAAAAACAGGGACTAATTCTAAATTACTTCATCGGAATAGCTTGAGGCTCAATACTATAAATTCCAACAATGGGTGGTGTGCTATAAACTACAAAGAAATGAATTACTACACCCGATCCACTGTTTTGGTATTGAAGATCAGCTATATATGCTGCTAATGATATGGATGCAACTAATTGCGCAATTTTATTCGGAACTAAGCCCAATATAGGAGACGATAATGTTCCAGCATTTATTGTTCTAATTGTATCAGCATTATTCAAATATAAATCGAACCCATTAGCCGTAGACACGTACTTGGTTACTCCTGTCAGTGGTACACTTTGCATCGTTACTTGCGATTCCTTTTCCTTAGTAGCCGCAAACCCCGGCACAGAAACAGCGAGCGACATTGCCAATACAAGAACTAAACTGATTATTTTTTTCATGCTATGTTTCATTGTTTTCATTCTCCTTTATTTTATCGTTTGTTTGTATTGAGCGGAAATGAATGGAGGAATTTTTCACCCCAAACCTTGCCCATCGGAATCATCTCTTTCTTCAGCTAATTTATTCTAAATGCGTGTCGCGCGCCATGCATTTAACGGCTTTTATTTTTCCTTCTACAACATTAACGACGGACCCCCTTGTTTTGTTACACTTTTTCCCAGATTTTTTAATATTCTTTTAAATCGGTTTTTTAAGCTGTCAGCGATGCGAGAAACTGGTAAACAGAACCGCGCCTAAAAAAGCGGCCATGAGTACAAAGTGTACTCATGGCCGCTGTGCGGTATCTTTTATTTCTATCTAACGAGGGATTATTCCTCCGCCGCCGGTTTTTCCTTTCCGATATTCAGAACCAGGTTCAGCAGGATTCCGAAAATCGCCGCGGTGGCAATTGCCGGGAATTTCGCGCCGAACATGGGGATCATGCCGTCGGAAAACGCGAAGCTGCCGCCGATGCCGATGGTCAGGACGGTGGCGATAATCGCGAGGTTGCGCGAGTCAAACATATCAACCTTTTTGCTGATCATAATGGTTACGCCCTGCGACGCGATGACACCGAACAGGTAAATGGAAATGCCGCCGATCACCGCGTTGGGAATCGAGTAGACCGCCGCGGTCAGCGGGGTGAAGCAGGAAATAACCATAGTGATGATGGCCGCCGCAATCAGCATCGGCGTGGAAAAGTTCTTGGTAATCGCCATGGTGCTCAGGTTTTCGCCGTAATTGGTGCCGGCCGGTCCGCCGACCACACCGGAGATCATGTCGCCAAGGCCGTCGCCGATCAGGTTCAGCCCCAGCTTGTCCGAAATATTGTACCGCTTATCGGAGCCCTTTTGTTTGGCAAGATTGTTTACATAGATATCGAGCTGATAAAGATGGGCCGTGGATTCCGGAATGGTGGCAATCGCGATCGGCATAATCGCCCCGACCGCCGCCCAGCTTGCTTTCGGCAAAGTGAAGTGCGGGAGCGCGAAGCCGATCGCCGGAATGGAAAACAGGGTGCTTGTTTCCGGAATTTTATTGAAGTCGCAGAAGGCGATTCCGTAGATGCCGCCAAGAACCAACGCCAGAACATATCCGGTCAGAAGGCCGAGCAGAATCGGGATCTGGCCCCAGGTACCTTTCAAGTAAACGGAGAACAGGACGGTCACGAGCAGGGTCACAAGGCAGATGGTCCACGACAGATTCAGCGCAAGCGCCTTTGTCGCGTCGGTCACGCCGTTCGGCAGGTTCGTGGGATTGCTCAGGGCCGTGCCCGCGAGGGAAAGACCGATCACCATGGCAATGCTGCCCGTAATGGTGGGAGGAAGGACTTTTTCGATTGCCTCCTGCCCGAACTGCTTGATGATAATACCGGCCGCAATGGAAACCAGTCCGGATAGGACGATGCCGAACTGCGCGGCGGCGATTTTGTCATCGGCCACCGGGCCGGCAAACGCCTGTGCGCCCGTGATGGAGCAGATCGCCGTGATGTACGAAAAACTTGATCCGTAGAAAAGCGGGATTCTTCTTCCTGTAATCAGGATAAATCCGATGGTTGCAAGTCCGCTTGCAAAGATCGTGGTGGAAACATGGAATCCGGTGAGCAGTGCGACCAGCACCGTAGCCGGAAACATCACGATGATCTGCTGGAACGCGAACAGCAGCAGTTTCAAAAAAGGTGGCTTTTCATCAGGCAAATAGCCCGCTGCGGGTTGTTTGGTTGACAAAGACGATCCCTCCGTTTATTCAATTGGTTTTTGGCTTTCCGATTATTATACCGTATAATTATCCACAATACAACATAAAATTTAATTTTTGTTCTTTATTATTTTACACCGTTACGATTGATTTTTTGTTGAAATTATACTATCCTATAAAAGTAAGCGTCAAAATCAACAAGAATATTCATCTGATATATGCTATAATCACAATTCAATGCGCTGCGCATGGGCCAACGAATAAGAATGAGGAGGCAGATTTCATGATTGACGAGCGCTATCTAAAGCTTCTGGCCAAGGATTATCCGAACGCACAGGCCGCCGCATCCGAAATTATCAACCTCAGAGCGATTCTAAGCCTGCCGAAAGGCACCGAATATTTTTTCAGCGATCTTCACGGAGAGCACGAAGCTTTTCTGTACCAGTTAAAAAGCGCGTCCGGAGTCGTCCGGAAAAAAGTCGACGAGCTGTTTGAGCAGTCCCTGTCCGAAGGGGAGCGCACGGCGCTCGCCCGGCTGATTTATTACCCGGAAACCGAGTACTGCGCCGCAAAGCAGCGGGAACCGGCGTTTGACGACTGGTGCCGCATCACCATTTACCGTCTGGTAGAGGTCTGTAAAGAGGCGTCCTCCAAATACACCCGTTCCAAGGTCCGCAAAAAGCTGCCTGAAAGCTTCGCCTATATCATTGACGAGCTCCTGCACGCGGACGGCGGCAGCAACAAGCCGCATTACCACAGCGAAATCATCCGCTCCATTGTGTCGACCCACATGAGCGAGGAGTTTATTACCGCGCTGTGCAACCTGATCCAGCAGCTTTTGATCGACAAACTACATATTATCGGCGATATTTTCGACCGCGGCCCGCGCGCCGACGCGATTATGGACGCGCTGATCAACTGCCACGACGTAGACATCCAGTGGGGCAACCACGATATCTCCTGGATGGGCGCCGCCGCCGGAAACTGGGCGTGTATTGCCAATGTGGTCCGCCTGGGCATCAGCTACAACAATTTCGACCTGCTGGAGGACGGCTACGGCATCAACCTGCGCGCGCTGTCCATCTTTGCGGAACAGACCTATCACGACGATCCGTGCGAGTTCTTCATCCCCCATATTCTGGATGAAAACCAGTATGACCCCGTGGATCTCCCGCTGGCGGCGAAAATGCACAAGGCCATGGCGGTCATCCAGTTCAAGGTAGAGGCGCAGCTCATTAAAAAGCATCCGGAATATCACATGGACGACCGGATCCTTCTGGATAAAATCAACTTCGAGAAGGGGACGGTCACGCTCGGCGGCAAAGAATACCCCCTGCGCGACAGGCTTTTCCCCACGGTGGACCCCAAAAATCCGTTGGAGCTGACCCACGCGGAAACCGAGCTGATGAAAACCGTCGCGTCCTCGTTCAGCCACAGCGAACGGCTGGAAAAGCACATCCGTTTCCTGTATTCCCACGGCAGCATGTACCTGCGCATCAATTCCAACCTGCTGTACCACGGGTGCATCCCGCTCCGGGAGGACGGCAGCCTCGACTCCGTCCATTTTTACGGCCGCGACCATTCCGGACGCGAATATCTGGAATTTTTGGACGGCATGGTACGTACCGCCTATTTCGCGCCGTCCGGTTCCCCGGAGCGCGAAAACGCGCGCGACCTGATGTGGTACCTGTGGAGCGGGGCGAGATCGCCCCTGTTCGGAAAAGCGAAAATGTCCACGTTCGAGCGCTATTTTATCGACGCGCCCGAAACGCACCGGGAGAAAATGAATCCCTACTATACGCATATTGAGCACCGCTCCACCTGCGAAATGCTGTTAAGGGAGTTCGGCCTTGACCCGTCCTCGTCGCACATCATCAACGGCCACGTCCCCGTGAAAGCGGGAGAAGTGCCGGTCAAGGGCGAAGGCCTTCTGTTTATGATCGACGGCGGCATCTCCAAGTCCTACCAGTCCCAGACCGGGATCGGGGGCTACACCTTCATTGCGAATTCCCGCTATCTGGCGCTGGCGGAGCACAAGCCGCTGAAATCCGGCTGCAACGTGTGCGAAACCTCCCCGAGGGTCATGGTGGTGGAAGCAATCAAGCAGCGCGTCACCGTGGAGGACACCGACAACGGCGCCGAGCTCAGCCGCCAGATCGAAGAACTGACCGCGCTGCTGCAGGCTTACCGCAGCGGCACCATCAAGGAAAAATAAAACGATAAGGAAATTGAAAACGATTCATGGATCATCAACTGCAGAAAATCGTACAGCCGCTGCTTTCGTGGTACGACGCGAACGCGCGCGTTCTTCCGTGGCGCGACAACCCCACGCCCTACCGGGTCTGGGTCTCGGAAATCATGCTTCAGCAGACGCGGGTGGAGGCGGTAAAGCCTTACTTTGAACGCTTTACTTCGGAGCTTCCCACCGTCGCCGCGCTTGCCGCCGCGCCCGAAGAGCAGCTCATGAAGCTATGGGAGGGCCTGGGTTACTACAGCCGTGCCCGCAACCTGCAAAAAGCGGCGCGCGCCGTTGTGGAACAGTACGGCGGCGTTTTGCCCGAACAGCCGGAAGAGCTTCTGCTCCTGCCCGGAATCGGGGAGTACACCGCGGGCGCCGTCGCATCCATTGCCTACGGCAAACCGGCACCGGCGGTGGACGGCAACGTCCTGCGTGTTCTGTCGCGCGTGACCGCCAGCCGGGAACCCATCGGCGACCTTGCCGTCAAGCGCGGTTTCGCCGACCGGCTGCGGGAAATTTATCCCGCCGGGCGCGCCGGCGCTTTTACCCAGTCGCTGATGGAGCTGGGCGCGATCGTCTGCGTGCCGAACGCAGCGCCGAAATGCGAGGAATGCCCCCTGTCCGCCCTCTGCGCGGCACACGCACAGGGTATCGAGCCGGAGCTTCCGGTGAAGGCGGAAAAGAAGAAGCGGACCGTTGAGGAAAAGACCGTCTTTCTGATCCTCTGCGGTGAGAAAGCCGCGCTGCGCAAACGGCCGGAAATGGGCCTGCTGGCCGGGCTCTGGGAATTCCCCAACACCCCCGGCAGACTTTCTCCACAGCAGGCGGCGGATTGGTTGAAAACTTTGGGCGTTTCTCCCGTAAAAACAGAACGCCTTCCCGCGTCAAAGCATATTTTCACGCACAGGGAGTGGCACATGACGAATTACCTCGTTACAGCAGAAAGCACCGCACTGGATGGCGCCTCACCGGACAGCGGCCTTGTCTGGGCGGACCGTGAGGAGCTGGCCCAAACCTATACGCTGCCGACCGCCTTTCAGGGCTGCCTGCGGCAGTTTCTTTCCCGAAGCTGAAAATCCCCGGAAAACGGAAAAGGCCGTCAATCCGGATGGCTCCGGTCTGACGGTCTTCCTATTCGTAAGTTGTACTGCGTAAAAAATATCCGATAACGGTTGTAGTATAGCATAATTTTTTTGAATTAACAATGAATAAATTGTGAACATTTCGACTTTTTCTTCGTATTTTGCAAATTACAGCAATTTTACTCAGAATTGCGAGATACTGAACCGGAAAGGCTTTCCAGCAACTCCCTTTCAATTTGCGAAACAAAACGCAACCCTGTTGCAGAATCAACTGGAAATGCCGTAATCGTATTTGGTGTTAGAAAAGGAGAATAAGATGAAAGCTTTGATCACCGGGGCCAGTTCCGGAATGGGCCGGGACATGGCAAAAATTCTGAGCGACAGGGGCTGCGACCTGATTCTGGTCGCCCGCCGGAGGGACCGGCTGGAACAGCTCGCATCCTCGCTGAAAACCCATACGCGGATTATCTGCGCGGACCTTTCCGTGGAGTCGGAGTGCACAGCGCTTTACGAACAGGTCAGGAGCGAGAACATCGATATCCTGATCAACAACGCGGGGCTGGGCGTTTTCGGCGCGTTCGACACAACCGACCTGAAAAAGGAGCTGCGGATGATCGACACCAATATCCGCGCGGTGCATATCCTGACCAAGCTTTTTCTCAGGGATTTCAAGGCGAAGAACGCGGGCTACATTATGAACGTCGCCTCTTCCGCCGCGTTTCAGCCGGGCCCGCTGCTCTCCTCCTATTACGCCTCCAAGGCATATGTCCTGCGCCTGACGGAAGCCGTTTACGAGGAGCTGCGCCGCAGCGGCAGCCGCGTGCATATCTGCGCGCTCTGCCCCGGGCCGGTCCGCACGGAATTCGATTCGGTCGCCGATGTGAAATTCAGCGTAAAAGGGCTGGAAAGCCGGTATGTCGCGGAATACGCCCTCCGGAAAATGTTTGCGGGAAAGCTCGTGATCGTCCCCGGCACGCTGATGAAATGCACCCGTTTTTTCGGCAGATTCCTTCCCGAAAAACCGATGCTCAGAATCGCCTACCATATGCAGAAGCGGAAAACCGGCGAAAAATAAACGGCACCCCCGGCGCCTTCGTACAAAACGGAGCCGCCGGGGGCTTTTTATGTTCAGTGGATATCCAGCAGCTTTTCGATCGCGTGTGCCACTCCGTCCTCTTCGTTGGTCAGCGTTATATAATCGGCGATTTGGCGGACGGATTCGTGCCCGTTGCCCATCGCCACGCCGCAGCCGGCGAATTTCAGCATCTGCAGGTCGTTGCGCTCGTCGCCGAAAGCCATGACCTGCTCCGGGGAAATTCCCAGCATTGCGCTCAGGTGGCTCAGCGCGTCACCCTTGCTGGTGGCGGCGGCGTTGATTTCCAGATTGTTCCCGAAGGAAGCCGTAAGGGTGTATTCCATTTTTTTCGTCAGCTTTTCCACCAGTTCCCGGCGGACGTCCTCCCCCATGAAGGGGATATTGATCTTTTCAAGGCACAACCCGTTTTTCTTTAAAAACCCGGGAAGGTCTTCCACAAAAGTCTGATATTTCAGAATCATATCCCGCAGGACCGGCGGGTAGTCGCGAAAGGAGGAAAGCAAACTGTAGTGCTGTTTATCGATATAGGAATGCCCCCCCGCGTAAGCTTCCACCATCACGTGATAGGGCATCAGAAAATCAATGATCCAGTCGCTTTCCTCAGCCGTCATCTGGTTCGTGTAAATCACTTTGTCCTTTTCCAGATCCACGGCGGAGGCGCCGTTGGACGTAATGGCGTACCGGATGGAACCGACATCAAGCATTTCCTTCGGGATCATATTACGCATGCGGCCCGTAGCCGGCACAAGCTCAATTCCCCGCGCGGCGGCGGCCCTCAGTATCCGAACGGTTTTTGGCGACACGGTTTTATCCGTTTTCAGAACGGTTCCGTCCATGTCGAGTGCGATCAGTTTGATGTCCAAAATTGATTTCCTCCTCAGGTTTTTGTCTTTGCTTCTATTATAACATGCTTAGCCGCTCCGGGTGAGCATCTCGCCATTTTATTCCTGAAAAGTCCGATTTTTGTGTTAATCCACCAATTAAAACAGGTTTTATTCAAAAAAATTTTATCTATTTAGTCTTTTATTTTCGTCAAGGTGTATGTTATAATGTACTCGTATACCGTAATTTTTTAATAAATTTATTAAAATCGGGAAGTGATTTATAATTAGAAATAAGAGTAGGAGTTTGGTCCGTTCATCCCCAGTTTCCTCCGTCAGCTTTTTGAGGGACGCTTTAAAAAGCATCTTCGTTCTGGGTGCCGCCACTTCTGTTTCTTTTCTGATTGTAAAATTATCCGGCAGTTACGACCATTTGGCAGTTGTGTATGTTCTTGCGGTTGTGCTGGTTTCAAGATTCACCGCGGGCTATCTGTGGGGAATCCTTGCGGCAATCACCGGTGTGATCGGCACAAACTACTACTTTACCTATCCTTACCACGCATTTAACTTTACCATTTCCGGCTATCCTGTCACCTTTATCAGTATGCTTGCCGTGTCGATTGTCACCAGTGCGATGACGGCCCGGATCAAGGAACAGGCGCGGCTTTCCGAACAGCGGGAAAAGCGGACGGAAAATCTTTATGAATTCAGCAAAAAACTGGTTGCGGCAGGCGATTCCGACCAGGTTGTGGCCCTCACGCTGGAATATCTCTGCAGATATACCCGTCAAAGCGTGATTTTCTACCTGACGGACCCGCTTTCCTCGCAGGGGACCGTAAAAAGCACCTGCGACCACCACCGGATTCTGCTGGATTCCAAGGAAGAAAAGTCCGCGGCACATCAGGCTTTTACAACCAATGTAAAAACGTCCACGAAGGACTGCCTGTATCTGCCCCTGTCCTCTCAGGAAAAAATTCTGGGAGTGGCCGGCCTTGTTTATGAAAACGAAGAAAAACCGGAACCCGGTATGCTTACCTTCTTCGACCTTCTGCTTTCTCAGGCCGCGCTGGCGCTGGAGCACCGGCAGCTGGCCGAAAAGCAGCAGCGCATTATGATGGAAGCGGAAAAAGAAACCATGCGCACCAACCTTTTACGCGCGGTGTCGCACGATTTAAGAACGCCGCTCACCAGCATCCTCGGCGCCAGCGCGGCCATTGCCGAAAACAGGGACCTCATCGATCCTGCCGCCCATGACAAGCTGATTTCCGACATTCACGAGGAGGCCGAATGGCTGATCCGGATTGTGGAAAATCTGCTGACCGTCACGCGCATCAGTCAGAAGCCGGCAGCACTGAAGAAATACCCGGAGGCCGCAGAGGAAATCGTAGCCGAAGCCGTAGGGCGCATCCGGCGCCGGTACCCCCGGGCGGAAATCCATGTTTCCGTCCCCTCTGAATTTTTGATGGTTCCCATGGATGCCACCCTGATTGAACAGGTCATCATCAACCTGCTTGAAAATTCCATTGGGCACGCGGGAAAAGCGGTTCCCATCGGGCTGGAAGTGTTCGTTGAAGGGGACCAGGCTGTCTTCCGTGTCAGCGACAAGGGAAAGGGGATCCCGGAGGAGGAGCTTTCCTGCCTGTTTACGGGAACTTCCCCCGCAAAGAATAAAAGCAGCGATTCCTCCAGGGGAAACGGCATCGGTCTGACGATATGCATGTCCATTGTGAAAGCGCATGGAGGAAAAATGACCGCAAAAAACCGGAAAGACGGCGGCGCGGCTTTTACCTTTGTGCTGCCGCTGGGGGGAGCTGAACCCGATGATTAACAAAGCCACCGTCCTGATTGTGGAGGATGAAGCGCCAATCTGCAATTTCATCTCCACGATCCTGACCGCAAACGATTACCGTACTCTGAAAGCGGAAACCGGCGCCTGCGCCATTTCCATGATCTCTTCCCACTGCCCCGACGTAGTCCTTCTGGACCTGGGGCTGCCGGACATAGACGGTCTTGAGGTTTTGAAAGCGGTCAGAAACTGGTCGGGTATCCCGATCATCATTGTCTCCGCCCGCGGAAACGAAACGGAAAAGGTCGAAGCGCTTGACCTGGGCGCGGACGACTATATTACCAAACCCTTTGGCACATCCGAGCTGCTGGCCCGCATCCGCACCGCTATCCGCCACAGCATCAAAATGGAAACCGGCGAAGATTTCCCCGGCGGCCTGTTCACGAAAGGCGGCCTGACCATTGACTTTGACAAACATATGGTTACCGTGGACGGGACGGATGTCCACCTGACCCAGATTGAGTTCAGGATCGTCGCTCTGCTGGCCAAGCATGCGGGCAGCGTACTGACCTATGCTCTCATCATCAACCAGGTGTGGGGGCATTTCGCGCAAAGCGACCGGCAGATTCTGCGCGTAAATATGGCAAACATCCGCCGCAAAATCGAACAGAATCCCGCCGAGCCCAAGTACATATTGACGGAGGTCGGCGTCGGCTACCGCATGAGCGACGAGCCGTAGCACGGCCAAAAATGGTTCTTTCCCTTTTCCCCAGGGGGTTTTATAAATTTTATCGTTATTTTTTTAACACTTGGCTCGAATTTTCGTCTCTAAGAGAAATTAGCAATAATTTCCAGCCTGTTTGAAGTCGTGAGTATAAACGCCCCATTTTGTAAATTCTAATATTATATCTGGAGGGATTGTCATGAAAAAAGGTAATAAGATCAGCATCCTCGGCGCCGGAAACGTAGGCGCAACAATCGCATATACGCTCACTCTGGACGGAATGGCGTCCGAGATCGTTCTGGTGGACATCAACCAGAACAAAGCGAAGGGCGAGGCTATGGACATTATCCAGGGAACCGCGCTGTGCCCGCCGGTAAACATCTACGCCGGCGATTACCCGGATATCAAGGATTCCGATATCGTCATCGTGACATTGGGCGGCGCACGCAAACCCGGGCAGTCCAGAATTGACCTTGCACAGGGCAACGTCAACATCATCAAGAGCGTCATGCCCCAGGCCGTGCGTTATGCGCCGGACGCGATTTATGTCGTTGTCAGCAACCCGGTGGACATCATCACCTACACAATTCTGAAAACAACAGGTCTGCCGGAATCACACGTTTTCGGCTCCGGTACGCTGCTTGATTCCAGCCGTCTGCGCGAGAGCCTTGCGCGTACGCTCGAAATCAGCCCGAAAAATATCCATGCCTATATGTTCGGCGAGCACGGCGATTCTTCCATGGTGCCGTGGTCCCTCACCAGCGTCGGCGGCATCCCGCTGAGAACCTATCTCAACAGCATGAGTGACAGGAACCCCGGTTTCAAAGAGCTGGACCTTGCGGCGATCGAAACCGAAGTCCACACCTCCGGCGCACAGGTCATCAGCCTGAAGGGCGCGACCTACTACGCGATTGCGCTGTCCGCGCGCCGTATCTGCGAGTGCATTCTCCGCGATACGAACACCGTCACCACTCTTTCCGGCATGATCCACGGCGCTTACGGCATTGACGACGTCTGCCTCAGCCTTCCCTTTGTCCTTGACTGCCACGGCATCAGCAGCATGAAGGCGCCCGAACTGACCGCCGAGGAGCAGGAAAAACTGCTTGCCAGCGCTAATATTCTGAAGAGTACTATCGCTTCTCTCGATATTTAATTTGAAAGGATGTATATAAATGGATTACGCAAAGGAATCGCTCAGACTTCACCGCGAATGGAAAGGCAAGATTGAGGTCGTCTGCCGCGCGCCGCTGAACACACGCGACGATCTGTCGCTCGCTTACACCCCCGGCGTTGCCCAGCCCTGCCTTGAAATTCAAAAGGATGTCGACCAAAGTTATGAACTGACCCGCCGCTCCAACCTTGTGGCGGTTGTCACCGACGGCACCGCGGTGCTCGGACTCGGCGACATCGGCCCGGAAGCAGGCATGCCGGTTATGGAAGGCAAATGCGCCCTGTTTAAGGCTTTCGGCGACGTGGACGCGATTCCGCTCTGCGTCCGTTCCAAGGAAGTGGATGACATCGTCAACACCGTCCGCCTGCTCGCAGGCAGCTTCGGCGGCGTCAATCTGGAGGATATCTCCGCTCCCCGCTGTTTTGAAATCGAAAGAAAATTAAAAGAGTGCTGCGATATTCCGATTTTCCACGACGACCAGCACGGCACCGCGGTTGTTACCCTTGCCGCCATGCTGAACGCGCTGAAGCTCACCGGAAAGAAGCTTGACGAAATCAGGGTCGTCACCAGCGGCGCAGGCGCGGCGGGAATCGCCATCATCAAGCTGCTGATCGCGCTCGGCCTGAAGGACGTCATCATGTGCGACCGCAGCGGCGCCATTTATGAGGGCCGCGATGGCCTCAACGCCGAAAAGAAGGAAATGGCCGCGATCACCAACCACAGCAAGCGCAGCGGCAGCCTTGCGGACGTGCTCAAGGGCGCGGATGTGTTCATCGGCGTTTCCGCTCCGGGCTGTGTGACCCAGGAAATGGTCAAGAGTATGAACAAAGACCCCATCCTGTTCCCGATGGCAAACCCGACTCCGGAAATCATGCCCGACCTGGCTCTCGCGGCAGGCGCCGCGGTGGTCGGTACCGGCCGCAGCGATTTCCCGAACCAGATCAATAACGTTCTGGCTTTCCCCGGCATTTTCCGCGGAGCGCTGGACGTCCGCGCAAGCGATATCAACGATGAAATGAAGATTGCCGCGGCTTACGCGATCGCGGGCTTCGTCACCGACGACAAGCTTTCTGCGGAGTACATTATTCCGAGCGCGCTCGACCGCAGCGTGGCCACCGCTGTTGCGAAGGCCGTTGCGGAAGCCGCCCGTAAAACCGGCGTGGCAAGAATCTGATCTCTATTCGCCAAAAGCCCTTTCTCTTTTCAGAGAAAGGGCTTTTTCGAGGTTTAGGCCGAAGATTTGCTCGTCCGGCTCACTCCCTCAGTCAGGCTGCGCCTGCCAGCGCCCTCGGGGAAGGGGTCGAATCCCCTGCATCCCTCTGTGAGGGAGGTGCCGCGCCCGGCGCGACGGAAGGAGTCAATCACGCATAACTGTCTGGGCGCATCGCCGCAAGTAGGAGTTGATCGTCAGCTTTGCCCTCAGGCCGGGCGGGCCCCTACTTTCGGTTCTTGTACGAAAGTAGGCAAAGTACGCGCAGGGGGATTTTTAATTCCCGGCGGGAGGGTCCCATAAAATCCCCCTGCACCCCCAGGTATCCCCAAAGGGTTTTTGTGAGATACGGGACTTGTATGGTTTTCATTGACGGAGGATACGGAAAAGGAAATTAAACTCCTTCGAGGAAGGGACAGAATCCCCTGCCTCCCTCCGTGAGGGAGGTGTCGCGCCCGGCGCGACAAAAGGAGTCTTGGAGCAATCCGCTCCCGATTTAATGTAAGCCAATTGGAAGCGTCGCCGTAGGCGCATGCCGACCGGCAGGTCCGCGCCCGACGCGACGGAAGGAGTCTCGAAGCAATCCGCCCCCGATTTAACGTAAGTCAATTGGAAGCGTCGCCCTAGGCGCATGCTGACCGCATGGTCCGGAGGGAGGCAACACGGCGTTTTTGCGCCAAAAAAGAGGTTAAGGAAAAAATCCTTAACCTCTCAACATATACAGACCTTACCGCCCACATGGACAGTATGCAAGATGCATGGCGCTAATTCCAATATATCGCGCGAACCACGATTGTTCGTACTGTATAACTATTACTTAGTATATCCCGAATATTTGATTTTGTCAACCCTTTTTCGCGTTTATTTCAAATTTATTTTTTAACCGATTCCCAAAGCGCCGGGAGCCGTGTCCTTCAGCTTCTCCACCAGCGCCGTCGATTTCTCTTTATCCGCGCCCATAGCCGAGATATAGATTTTGATTTTCGGTTCCGTCCCGCTGGGACGTACCGTCAGCTTGCTCCCGTTTTCCAGCCGGTACTCCAGCACGTTGGATTTCGGCAGCAAAATATCGCCCATGGTGCCGCCGTCACACCTCTTTGAGGTTTTGTAGTCACTCCAGCCGGCGACGCTGCATCCGGCGACCTCCTTCGGCGCGTTTGCGCGCAGGTTTTCCATGATGCGGTCCATCTGGATCATCCCGTCCTCGCCCTCAAAGCCGAAGCTGACCTGACTGTTTTCATAGTAGCCGTATTTTTGATAAAGCGCGTCCATCGCGTCCACAAGGGTCATGCCCTTTTTACGGTAATCGTAAGCCATCTGGCAGATCAGCATGCTGGCGTCCACGGCGTCCTTGTCGCGGACATACCCGCCGGAAAGATAGCCGTAGCTCTCCTCAAAGCCGAAAATATAGCGGTCGGCTTCCCCGTCCTCTTCCAGCAGAGCAATCTGGTCGCCGATGTATTTGAACCCGGTCAGCACATGCCGCAGCTCGATTCCGTAGTCCTTTGCGACAGCCGCCGTCATGTCGGTGCTGACTATGGTGGTCACCGCCACGGGTTTTTTGGGCATGGTACCGTTCTGCAGGCGGCCGCGGGCAATAAAGTCGAGCAGAAGCACGCCCACCTCATTGCCGCTCATCAGGATAAATTTGCCGTGCTGGTTGACGGCGATCCCGCAGCGGTCGCAGTCCGGGTCGGTGGCAAGCAGCAGGTCCGGCTGTACCTTCTCGCAAAGATCAAGCCCCTTTTGCAGCGCCTCTTCGATTTCCGGGTTCGGGAACGGGCAGGTGGCAAAGGTCCCGTCTGGGAATTCCTGCTCCGGTACGACGGCAACGTCCTTCACGCCGATTTTGTCCAGAATCCGGGTAACGCAGACGCGCCCCGTCCCGTTCAGCGGCGTGTAAACAACCTTCAGCCCCTCGCATTTTTCCGTAAAGACCCGCTGTTTCATCACTTCCTCCAGGAAGGAATCAATCACTTCGTCCGAAATATAGCTGACGGTTCCCGCTTTTACGGCGTCGTCGAAATTTACGCGCTTCACGTCATCGAATATATCAAGGCTGTTGATCTCACTTAAAACCTCGTCCGCCATTTCAAGGGCGATCTGGCAGCCGTCGCTGCCGTAAGCCTTGTACCCGTTGTACTTGGCGGGGTTGTGGCTGGCGGTAATGCAGATGCCCGCGTCGCAGTGCAGATAACGCACCGCGTAAGAAAGCGTCGGGGTCGGGGAAAGCCACGGATAAATATGCGCCTGAATCCCGTTCGCGGCCAGCACCGCCGCGCTTTCGCGCGCGAAAACATCCGATTTGATGCGGCTGTCATACGCGATCGCCACGGACGGCGACTTTCCGTGCTTGTTCAGATAATTGGCAAGGCCCTGCGTCGCCTTGCGGACGGTATAAACATTCATCCGGTTGGTGCCCGCGCCGATCACGCCGCGCAGGCCGCCGGTGCCGAATTCCAGATTCCGGTAGAAACGGTCGTTGATCTCTTCGGGCTGATTCTGAATTTTTTTCAGTTCTTCGGTTAGGTCCGGGTCATCCAGCTTCGTATTGAGCCATCTTTCATATTCCGTCATGAAAAACATTCCTTTCCAAATATAGAAACTCCACCGCTTGCCTTTTCGGCAGCCCCCTCGGGGAAGCGGCTGATCCCCGCCGTCCTCCGTGAGAGAAGCGGCGCGCCCGGCGCGCCGAAGGGAGTTGCTCCCGGCAGGTCAAAGCAGGGCTTTCAGCATTTCATAATTCTCATTAAGATTACCATTTGTTCCGAAAAGTGTCAATCAGATTTTCACGATATTTGTGACAACGCCGTTCTCCGTAATATCGAGGATTCCGTAAGTGCCCCGGCTCCCGTTCAGGCTGCCGGGATTCATGATATACAGCCCGTCCTCGTAATCCGTCATCGCGTAGTGGGTATGGCCGAACAAAAGAATATCCGCCTTGCTGCCGCGCGCCGCCTCGATCGCTGTATACAATCCGTATTTAACGTTATAAGTATAACCATGAGTATAGAAAATACGCTTGCCGGAAAGGGTGATTTCCCCGTCCACCGGCAGCGTGGAACCCCAGTCGCAGTTCCCGCGCACCAGAAGAAACATTTTTTCGGGGAAGCTGCTCTGGATTTCCTGCGCTTCCTCCGCCCCGTCCCCCAGGTGGATGACCACCTCGGCGGTGGGCTGTTTTAAAATTGCCTCGCGCAGGGCGTAAGCATCCCTGTGCGTGTCTGAAACCACTAAAATCCGCATTTTAAAAAACCTCCGAATGGCGGCGGCTTTCCGCCGTCATATATGAAAGTCCCGCATCATACAATGATAGCGGGGTGATTGTATGCCAAACAATGATTCGCAAAAACAACTGTTGGAAAGCCTGATCAGCCAGCTGAATCCGACGGACCGCAAGAAGCTGCAGGATGTCCTTTCCGACAAGACCGCTACGGAAAAAATACTCAGCACACCACAGGCTCAGGAACTTTTAAAGAAATTTTCGGGAGGAAAATAAATGGACGATCTTGCCGCTATGCTCGGTGAGCTGTTAAAAAGCCCGGGCGCCATGGATAAGCTCAAAGGGCTTGCCAGCGGCCTGTTAGGCGGTGCGGCGGCGGAGCCGGCGGCAGGCGGCGACGCTCCCCCACCGGAGCCGCCCGACGGCGGTTCTCCGCTCGGGATCGACGCCGATGCTCTGCAAATGATGACGAAAATCGCGCCGCTGCTTTCCAGCTTCCGGCAGGAAGACGACAGCACAAGGTTTCTGCACGCCCTGCGGCCCCTTCTCAGCGAGGAGCGTCAAAAAAAGCTTGATGAAGCCACCAAGCTTTTGCAGTTGATGAGGCTCCTTCCTCTTTTCAAAAGCAGCGGAATATTCTGAGGTGTAAATCATGGCTGACAATTATACTTATGATTTTCAGCGCCTGCAGCAGGACGCGATCCGCAGGGCGCGGGAAATGCAGGCGAGAGCCCGGGTACCCGACCCGCCGCTGAACCAGGGCGCGCCCGGACCGCCGGCCGCACCCGCGGCGCAGCCTTCCACGGCCCCGCCGCAGCAGCACAGCGCCCCGGCCCCGCAGCATGTTCCTGCGCCGGAAGCCGGGCAGCAGCATGAGCGCGAGCCGTCCTTCGGCCCGCTTTCCCCCGTCAAGGATATTTTCGACAGCCTGATGAGCGACAGCGAACGCACGCTGCTTCTGGTGCTGATTCTTCTGCTGACGGAGGAAAAGGCGGACATCGGGCTGATTTTCGCGCTGATGTATCTGGTTCTGTGACCGTCAGCCTTCGGGGGCCTGTATGGCGTAAACATATTCCTGACCGGTAGAGGAATCGGTTTTCAGCACATAATCCATATATTTGGTGGGGGTAGGAGCGGCGACGGCGCTGGTCGTCTGTGTGCGCCACGTATCGCTGGGCGAAACGTAGCCGACATGCAGAACGGTGCTGTCGCCCTGCTTTTTTGCGCTCTCCGTGTAAGGCAGAAAGCTGCTGTCCGAAGAGTACAGCGCCACGTGGAACTGGTTTTCCTCCGAATTGTATTCAAAGAAGGTTTCCTGGGCGGGCGTTTTCGGCTGAAGCTGACAGTCCGGGCCGAACAGCGCGCGGCAGGAGTCCACCACGTCGCCGAGCGGGACCAGGATTCTGCCCGTGTCGTCGTAGCTGTTGTAATTGGTCCCGTTGTTTTCCGTGATGGTTTTCCACAGGGAAGCGTTCAGGACAAACTCCTCGTCGGCCTTGTCGGGGGACGCAAAGGGCTTCGGGTCCTGCATCACGACGGTGGTGAGGAAGGAATCGTAGGCGCGCAGCTTGCTGTCGTCGGTTGCCGCGAAATAGATGCTTTTCCCGATGGTGGCGGCAATGAATCCGACGCCGACCAGCGCGAGGATGAGCACCAGCGCGCCGACCGCCACTCCGTAGCGGCGGCGTCTGCGCCGTACCGTTCTGACGGGTCTTTCCGGCACCTCCGGTTCTTCCGGCTCCGGCTCCGGTTCCAGCCCGTCGTCCCATTTTGTTAAGAGCTCCTCGCCCTCGTCCTGCTGCTCCTCCGGCAGGAAATCGTCGATTTCAATATCCTGCGGCGGCTCAGCGGTCTCCGGCTGTTCCTCCGGCTTGTCGCCGTACACGCCGCGATAGTCGGCCGAGAACCCCTCTATCTTCCTTCTCTGTCTTTTACTCATCTGAAAATACTCCGTTTTCTATCTTATTTGGCCGCTGCCGCTGATAATAAACTTCGTAGACGTCAGTTCATTCGCGCCCATCGGTCCGCGCGCGTGCAGCTTCTGCGTGGAAATGCCGATTTCCGCGCCCAGCCCGAATTCGCCCCCGTCGGTAAAACGGGTGGAAGCGTTGACGTACACCGCTGCGGAATCCACCTGCTCCGTGAATTTCTGTGCGTTTTCATAGCTTTTTGTCACGATCGCCTCGCTGTGGCCGCTGGAATACCGCGCGATATGCTCGATCGCTTCCCCGATATCTCCGACCACCTTGACCGCGAGGATATAATCCAGATATTCGGTCGCCCAGTCCTCTTCCACCGCGGCAATCACGCCGGGACCGAGGATCTCCCTCGTCCGCTCGCAGCCGCGGATCTCCACGTTCTTTTCGTCGAGCCGCGCCTTGATGACCGGCAGCGCCTTTTCGGCGATATCCCGGTGGACAAGCACGGTTTCGATCGCGTTGCAGACGGACGGGCGCGAGGTCTTCGCGTTATAAATAATATTCGCCGCCATATCGATGTCGGCGGAATCGTCCACATAGACGTGGCAGTTGCCCGAGCCGGTCTCGATCACCGGCACGCGGGAATTCTGGACCACGGACTGAATCAGCCCCCGGCCCCCGCGCGGGATCAGCACGTCGATCGCTCCGGTAAGCTGCATCATTTCCACAGAGGACGCGCGGCTGGTGTCCTGTACCAGCTGGATGCTGTTTTTCGGCAGCCCGGCTTCCTCCGCCGCGGAGCGCATGATTTCGGCGATGCAGGTGTTGGAGCGGATGGCCTCCTTGCCGCCGCGCAGAATGACCGCGTTCCCCGCCTTCAGGCAGAGCGCCGCGGCGTCCGCCGTGACATTGGGCCTTGCCTCGTAAATAATGCCGATGACGCCGAGCGGTACGCGCACCTGCTCGATTTTCAGGCCGTTGGGCCGCACGCCGCCGCCCACAACCGACCCGATCGGGTCGGTCTGCGCCGCAACGCCGCGGATTCCCTCCGCCATCCCCTTGATTCTGGCGGGGTTCAGCGTCAGCCGGTCCAGCAGGGATTCGCTCATGCCGCTTTCCCGGGCGGCTTTCAAATCCAGTCCGTTGGCGGAAAGGATTTCCTTTTCCCCGTTTTCAATCGCCGCCGCCATCGCGGAAAGCGCGGCGTTTTTCTTCGCTCCCGCCGAGGCAAGGACGCGGGCGGCTTCCTTCGCGTTTTTTCCCATTTGTTCTATCACGGTCATGGTATCACCCCTTCTTATCTTACTGCTTTCTTGTGCCGAAAAGTGTCCCTATTTGTACACCGTCGAAAAGCCGGTACAGTGCTTTCGGGTCCGCGCCGCTCATTACACAGCAGGGGATTCCCGCCTCGTTCGCGATCGCGGCCGCGCTCACCTTGGTGCTCATTCCGCCCGTCCCGCGGTTGGAACCGGTCCCCCCCGCCAGCGCGCGGACCTCGTCCGTGACCTGCGCCACATAGGGGATGCGCTTTGCTTCGGGGTCCACGCGGGGGTTCGCGTCGTACAGGCCGTCAATGTCCGTCAGGATGACCAGCAGGTCCGCGTCCGTCAGCACGGCGACCGTTGCGGAAAGCGTGTCGTTGTCGCCGAAATTGTTGCCGACCAGCTCGTCGATGGCGACGGAGTCGTTTTCGTTGACGACCGGGATAATTCCCATTTTAATCAGCTCGGTAAAAGTATTCTGGGTATTTTGCTTGTTGTGCTCGTTCGCGACCACGTCCCCGGTCAAAAGCACTTGAGCGACCGTCTGGTTGTACTCGCCGAACAGCTTGTCGTACATGAACATCAGCTCACACTGGCCCACCGCGGCGATCGCCTGTTTTTTCTCCGTTTCCTGCGGTCGTTCCGGCAGCCCGAGCTTTCCGACGCCGACACCGATTGCCCCGGAGGTGACAAGGACGATTTCCCTGCCCGCGTTCTGAAGATCGGTCAGCACCTTGCACAGCGTTTCCATCCTGCGCAGGTTCAGTTTCCCGTTTTCGTAAGTAAGGGTGGAGGTACCCACCTTAACGACGATTCTTTTTGCCTGTGTTACAGCCGACATGTTCCCATTCTCCTAAAATTTTTATACCCTAAATTATATCATAATCCGCCGGGGTTTTGAAGGAATATCTTTTGAACGAACGGTAAATTCCGCAAAAATCCGGGGTTTTTTTGGTGCAGAAGCGGCGCGTGCCCATCAATCCCCATATTTTTCCCTAATTTTCCATTATCTATTGCACAATTAGAAAAAACGCGCTATAATCGGTTTTGTAAGGCACAAATAAAAGTGCAACGCAGGAACGGGGTGTACCACCACCCCGCCCCCTGCATACGGAGAGCACGCTCCATACACAACCGAAAAATCGGCACGCTGCGGATATTATTATACCGCCTCTTTACCGTTTTGTACAGAGGGGATTTTGTATCCGCGGGCACCTGACGACGTTGTATATGGATTAAGAATATCCGTGTACGGCGTTTTTTTGTGCCTTGCCGCAGGGAGACCGGCGGCGAGAGTCCCCCTTTATGGCTTTTCCCGCCGGTTCTTTTTGTGTTAAATTCTTAATTCCTTGAAAATTTCCTTTTTCGGCCCCGTTCTGAAGGGGCCGCCACATGGTGGGTGGGGAGTTTATATACGTTTGCCCGGGGGGATTTCCCTCTTCCCCCCGGGACCCCCTTTATTTTCCTCAGTTTCCGTATCCCTCCGTCAATGAAAACCATAAAGGTATCTTATCTCATAGAGGTGTCTTGGGGATACCTGGGGGTGCAGGGGGATTTTATGGAACCCTCCCGCCGGGAATTCAAAATCCCCCTGCGCGGACCTGCCGGTCGGGAAGCGGACCATGCGGTCGGCACGCGCCTACGGCGATGCTCTCAGACAGTTTATGTGTAATTGACTCCCTTCGTCGCGCCGAGCGCGACACCTCCCTCACGGAGGGAGGCAGGGGTTCGGCACCCTCCCACAGGAAGTTAAGTTCCCGTTTTCGTATCCCTTCGTCAATGAAAATCACAGGAGTATCGTATCCCTAACAACACTTTGGGGATACCTGGGGGTGCAGGGGGATTTTATGGAACCCTCCCGCCGGGAATTCAAAATCCCCCTGCGCGTCCTTTGCCTACTTTCGGACAAACGCGAAAGTAGGGGCCCGCCCGGCCTGAGGGCAGACCATGCGGTCGGCAGGCGCCTACGGCGATGCTCTCAGATAGCTATCTGTTGAATTGCGTTGATACGTTTCCGAAGAAACTCCTTCCGTCGCGCCGGGCGCGCCACATCCCTCACGGAGGGAGGCGGGGGATTAGGCTCCCATTTTGAGGAAGCTGGCAGGCGAAGCCCGGACCGGCGAGGTCCTGACTGAAAGATTACAACTCGGCCCCCATTTTTGAAGGGGCCGCCACTTGGTGGAGGAGTTTAACATATGCTTGGCCGGGCGGAGGCCGTCCCTCCCCCCGGAACCAAGCGGAAAAAATTTCGGCCTGCAAATAAAAAACTCCCGGAATTATTCTCCGGGAGTTTTCTTTATAAATGAAGTTGATTCCGCTTAGTCCTTCGGTTCGCGCGGCTTGTTGGTGTTTGCAATAAAGCCGTTGCTTGCGCGGGGACGGTCGTCGTGACGGTCGTCACGGCGGTCATCGCGGCGGCGGTCGTCGCGGCGCGGCGCGGGACGGCGGGGAGAATCGGAAATCTCATTTTCCGGAGTAAGGCCATCCACTTCGATCAGAGCGTCGCGGCGGGAAAGGTTCAGCCTGCCTTTGTCGTCTATTTCCAGCACCTTGACCATGATTTCGTCGCCGACATTGACGACGTCGGTCACCTTCTCGGTGCGCTTGACGTCCAGACGGGAAATATGCACAAGGCCCTCTTTGCCCGGCGCAATTTCCACAAACGCGCCGAAGTCCATCAGACGGGTCACCTTGCCGTTGTAAATCGCGCCCGGCTCGGGGTCGTTCACGATCGTATCGATAATGGTCATTGCGCGCTGGCAGTTTTCGGCGTCGATACCGGAAACGAACACGTGTCCGTCCTCTTCCACATCGACCTTCACGTCGCACTCGGCGCAGATTTTCTGAATCACCTTGCCGCCGGTGCCGATCACTTCGCGGATCTTTTCAACCGGAATCAGGGTGGACAGCATCTTCGGGGCGTACTTGGAAAGCTCCTTGCGCGGCTCCGGAATCGCCTTGAGCATGACCTCGTCAAGGATATAATCCCTTGCGTGGTGGGTTTTCTCCAGCGCTTCCTTGACCATTTCGGGGGTAAGGCCGTCGATCTTCAGGTCCATCTGAATCGCGGTAATGCCTTCGTGAGTACCGGCAACCTTAAAGTCCATGTCGCCGAAGAAGTCCTCAAGTCCCTGAATGTCGACCATGGTCATCCAGCGGTCGCCCTCGGTGATAAGGCCGCAGGAAATACCGGCGACGGCCGCCTTGATCGGCACGCCGGCGGCCATCAGGGCCAGTGTGGAGCCGCAGATGGAAGCCTGGGAGGTAGAGCCGTTGGAGGACAGCACCTCGGAAACGAGACGGTAGGCGTACGGGAACTCTTCAACGGACGGGATGACCGGAACCAGCGCCCTTTCGGCAAGCGCGCCGTGACCGATTTCGCGGCGGCCCGGGCCGCGGCTCGGTTTGGTCTCGCCTACGGAGTAGGACGGGAAATTATACTGGTGAATATAGCGTTTGCTTGTTTCCTCGTCAATGCCGTCCAGCATCTGGCAGTCGCTGACGGGGCCGAGGGTGGCGACGGTCAGAACCTGTGTCTGCCCTCTGGTAAACATGCCGGAACCGTGTACGCGCGGCAGAAGGTCAACCTCTGCGGCGAGCGGGCGCATGTCGTCCATTCCTCTGCCGTCCACGCGCTTTTTCTCGTCGAGCAGCCAGCGGCGGACAACATATTTCTGCGTTTTGTACATGCACTCGTCGATCTTGGCCGCCTGATCGGGGTAAATCTCGTCGAATTTCTCATGTACCTTTTCATAAACCGGCTTCAGCCTTGCGTCGCGCACGGTCTTGTCGTCGGTGTCCAGAGCGATTTTGACCTCTTCCATAGCAAACGCTTTGACGGCGCTGAGCATTTCCTCGTCCGGCTCGTTGCTGGGATAGGAAAACTTCTCTTTGCCGATTTCGGCCTGAATGCCCTTGATAAACGTAATGATCTTCTGGTTGGCCTCGTGTCCGGCCATAATGCCGTTGTACATCACTTCGTCGCTGACGATATCCGCGCCCGCCTCAATCATGGCGATAAGGGAATCGGTGGAGGCGACGGTGACGGCCATTTTGGAAACCTTGCGCTGCTCCGAGGTCGGGTTGATCACGTACTGCCCGTCCACATAGCCGACGGAAACGCCGGAGATCGGGCCCTTCCACGGGATATCGGAAATGCTGAGCGCAATGGAGGTACCCACCATGGCGGCGATTTCCGGCGCGCAGTCGTGGTCGACCGACATCACGGTGGCGACGACGGAAACGTCGTTGCGCATGTCCTTCGGGAACAGAGGACGGATCGGGCGGTCGATCACGCGGGAGGTCAGAATCGCCCTGTCGCTCGGGCGGCCCTCGCGCTTAATGTAGGAGCCCGGAATCCGGCCGACGGAATAGAGCTTTTCCTCAAAGTCAACGGAAAGAGGAAAGAAATCCACGCCCTCGCGGGGCTTGGAGGATGCGGTCGCCGCAACATGGACGACGGTCTCGCCGTAGCGGACCAGGCATTCGCCGTTCGCAAGCTGCCCCATTTTTCCGGTCTCGATTACCAGGGGGCGTCCGGCAAAGTCTGTCTCATAAACCTTAAAATTTTCAAACATATTGTTCCTCCATTTTTATTTTGATACGGGAGGCAACAGGTTTAGCAATAAAACCAGCATCCGGACCCCGGCTGTTCGTTTCACTGCTAAGTCCCGCGTCTTCCCATAAAATTTACGGTTGTTCGCAAAAAGCCTAAAGGCAGGCGGTTTGCACCGCCTGCCCAAACAAACTGTAATTACTTGCGGATACCAAGCTTGGCAATAATCGAACGATAGCGCTCAATGTCAACCTTCTGCAAATAGTTAAGCAGGCTCCTTCTTGAGCCAACCATTTTCAGCAGACCGCGGCGTGAGTGGTGATCCTTCTGATGGCTCTTCAGATGCTCGGTCAGGTCGTTGATTCTCTTGGTGAGAACCGCAATCTGAACCTCTGCGGAGCCCGTGTCGCCCTCATGCGTGGCATACTCTTTAATAATTGCTGTTTTTTCTTCTTTTAACATAGTGTTTCCACCCTTTCATCAATTAACCCTCAGTCACAGAAAAAGGCCGGTGAACTCCCCAAAAGGGGCTTACTCCTGAATCCGGGAAAGGGGCATAATGCTGTATTATTATATCATGCCGATTTTGGTTTGTAAATCATTTTATGATGCGTCTGAGGAAAAACAGCCGTTTTTCTGAAAATATTCTCTGGCCTGCTCCCCATTTTTCAGTATTTCCGCTTTCAGCTCGTCCAATCCGGCGAATTTGCGCTCCGGCCGCAGGAACTGAATCAGGTCCACCCGCACGGTTTCGCCGTAGATGTCGGGCCCGTGGTAATCGGTCAGCCACGTTTCCGCCAGAACGGCGGGCGACCCCACCGTCGGCTTGATCCCCACATTGGTAACGCCGCAGTACCGCTCCCCGCCGAAAAACACTCTGGAAATATAAACGCCGAAACGCGGAAGGACAAAATCCTTCGGCACCGCCTGGTTCAGCGTGGGGGTCCCCAGCTCCCGCCCGAGCCGCCGCCCGTGCAGGACCGGCAGGATGTACCCGTAGGGCCGCCCCAGAAGCCTTGCCGCCTCGTCCACGTCGCCGTTGGCGATCGTGGAGCGGATTCGGGTGGAGCTGACCGGCTCACCGTCCAGCAGGACGGCGTGGGTCACGGCGGTTTCCATTCCGCGTTCCCCGCAAAGGCGGGAAAGCATTTTGCTGTCCCCTTTTCCGCCGCGCCCGAACGTGAAGTTGAACCCGCAGCAGACTTTTTTCGCGCGGCAGACCTTTTGCAGAATCTGGCCGACGAATTCCTCCGCGGACAAATCCTTTACCGCCGAAAAATCCAGGATGTAAAGCTGTTCTACGCCGAATTCTTCCAGCAGGCGGATTTTCTGCTCCTGCGTAATGATCTCCCCGCCCGCGCTTCCGCCCAGATCGGTGAGCGGGTTGTGCGCGAAGGTGAGCACTGTTGGGACAAGGCCCTTCTTCTTCGCCTCCACCGCTGTGGAAATCACCTTTTTGTGTCCGATATGCAAACCGTCAAAGCTGCCCAGCGCAACGGCGGAATCGCCGGCAGAGGGCGTCAAATCGTAGTAAACGTTCATCATGCATTCTTCTCCAGTATCAAGACTTGCAAAATCCGCGGTCCCTTTTGCCAAAATCAGTTCCCTTCCTCAAAGAAAAGCCGCAGCACGGAAAGCTCCGCTTTTTCCCTGTCGACGGCTCCCAGCCCCAGAAAGCTTCCTTCAGGGGAGAGCACGCGCAGAAAGGCGCCGTCCGTTTCGTCCCCCGGCAGCCCCGAAAGACGTTCCAGACTGAGCGCGCCGCCGTTGCAGAACCGCCGCGCCTGAGCGCCCGTCACCCGCAGCGCGGGGCGGCCGGAAAACAGGCTTTCGGTCGGCCGGACCTTTTGCTCCAGCGTCCCCAGTGCGGAAAGCCGCTTCGCCTCGTCCAGCGGAACCGCGTCCTCCAGCGAAAATCCGGCAGCCCGCGTCCTTCTCAGCGAGGACATCACGCCGAACGTCCCCAGCCTTTCGCCGATGTCCGCGCAGAGTGTCCGTATATAGGTTCCCGCGGAGCAGCGTACGGTCAGCACGCCGCTCTGCGTGTTTTCGTCAAATTCATTCAGAATCAGCTCATAAATCGTAACCGGGCGCTTGTCGCGCTCCACCTCTATCCCCTGCCGCGCAAGGGTATAAAGCCGCTGTCCGTTTTTCTGCACCGCAGAGTACATCGGCGGAATCTGCCAAATATTTCCGCGGAAATAAGGCAGTACGGCTTCTATTTGGGCCTTTTGAACCCTTTGGCCGCATTCCTGCAGCTTTTTGCCGGTAATATCCTGTGTGTCGGTACGGTACCCAAGCTGAAAACCGGCACGGTACTCCTTGTCCGTATCGTCCAGAAGCGAGGCCGCCCGCGTCGCCTTTCCCAAAAGCAGGGGCAGCACCCCGGTGGCCATCGGGTCAAGGGTGCCGGTGTGGCCGATTTTCTTCTGTCCGCAAAGGCGGCGCATCACCGCCACCACGTCAAACGAGGTGAAGTCCTGCGGCTTGTCTATCACGATGACCCCGTTCATGGCTTCCCTCCCGCTGTATTTTAAAGATGCTTGCCGATCTCCGCAAGCATCTGCTTCTCGGCTTCCTCCAGGGTGGTGTTAAAGGTGCACCCCGCCGCTCCCGCGTGTCCGCCGCCGCCGAAAACGGCGCAGATTTCGGAAGCGTTCTGCGGCGGCTGTGCCCGCAGGGAAATCTTGTACCCGCCGCCCGCCTTTTCGCGGATGGTCACGCCGATGACCACGCCCTCGATCGCGCGGGGAATGGAGGCCAGTCCCTCAATATCGCCCTCCGTCGCGCCGGTGCTTGCGATCATCTCATTGGTAATTTTAATGACCGCGACGCGGTTGTCGTAAAAATAGCGGATGGTATCCATGACGCAGCGCTCCATATCGATGCGCGCGCGGCTTTTCGTGTCGAACATCACGCGGTTGATCCGGTGCCCGTCGGCGCCTTTTTCAACAAGGTCCGCGGCAATACGGTACGTGGTCGGGGTCACGTTGATGTATTTGAAGCAGCCGGTATCCGTCGTAATGCCCGTATAAAGGGAATCCGCGATCACGGAATCAATTTCCACGCCCAGCAGATTGAGCAGGTCGAAAATGATTTCGCAGGTGGCGGCCGCTTTCGCGTCCAGACAGGTGCGCTTCGCGTAATCGGAGTTGGAAGGGTGATGGTCGATACAGAGATCCACCCTGTCCCCGTAAAGGCTCTGATTCGGTTCCCCGATCAGCTGCAGGTCGGCGATATCCACCGCGACGACCGTTTCGGGGGAAAACGTCTCCTCTTCCACGCCGCTGAAAAGGTACCGGTATTTCGGCACGATCGCGTCGGAGCAGCGGATCATGGCGTGTTTGCCCATTTTCTGCAGGCCCCGGCAAAGCGCCGTGGCGGAGCCCAGGGTGTCGCCGTCCGGATACTGATGGCTTAAAATCAGGATTTGGTCGGCTTCCCGCAGAAAATCGGCCGCCTCGCTTCGGGTTATCATTTTTTATCACCCCTTAAATCGTTGAGCATCCGCGAAATATTCGCGCTGTATTCGATGGAGTCGGTCGCTTTGAAGGTAAGCTCCGGCACATGCCTGAGCTCAAGCCGCGCGCCAAGCTCGTGACGGATAAAGCCGGACGCCGATTTCAGGCCGGCAACGGCCTGTTTCGCCCGCTCCATTCCCTCCATCGCGCTGACAAAAACCGTGCAGTAAGATAAATCGCTTGTGACGTCCACCCGGACAATACTGATCAGGCCCTGTACCCGCGGGTCTTTCAGCTCGCGGAAGATTGCCGTCAGCTCCCTTTTGATATCCTCGGTCGTCCGTCCCATTCTGTGGCTGGCCATTTTCTACCTCCGTATATTACACTCTCGGGATCAGTCCCTGTATTCCTCCATCACAAAGGCTTCCAGAACGTCCCCTTCCTTGATGTCGTTGAAGCGCTCCAGACCGATGCCGCAGTCGTAGCCCTCGGCGACCTCCTTCACGTCGTCCTTGAAACGGCGCAGGGAAGCGATCTTATCCTCCGTGATGACAATCCCGTCGCGCACAACGCGAATCTGTGCGGCGCGGGTGATTTTGCCCGTCGTAACGTGGGCGCCCGCAATGGTACCCACATTGGTGATTTTATAAACCTCGCGGCACTCGGCCTTGCCCAGGGGCAGTTCGCGGAATTTCGGCGCAAGCATGCCCTTCATGGCGGACTCGATTTCGTCGATACAGTCGTAGATGATGCGGTACAAACGCAGATCCACGCCGTCGCGCTTGGCGTTTTCTTCGGCGACCGGGTCGGGCCGTACGTTAAAGCCGACGATAATGGCGTTGGAAGCGGAAGCGAGCATGACGTCGGATTCGCTGATCGCGCCCACGCCGCCGTGAATGACGTTTACGCGGACTTCCTCGTTGCTCAGCTTCTCCAGCGACTGGCGGACCGCTTCCACGGAGCCCTGCACATCGGCCTTTACAATGATCTGCAGCTCCTTCATGTCGCCCTGCTTCATCTGGTCGAACAGATTGTCAAGGGTGACCTTGGTGCGGGAATTGAACCGCTCTTCCTTCAGCTCGGTGCGGCGCTGTTCCACCAGCTCCCTTGCAAGGCGCTCGTCGGACACGGCGTTGAAGATATCGCCGCCGGTCGGCACGTCGTCAAGGCCGGTGATCTCCACCGGGACGCTCGGGCCCGCCTGCTCGATCTTCTGCCCGTCCGCGTCCGTCATGGCGCGCACACGGCCAACAGTGGTGCCGGCAACAATGATATCGCCGGTGCGGAGCGTGCCGTTCTGGACCAGCATGGTCGCAATCGGGCCGCGGCCCTTGTCAAGCCTTGCCTCAATCACGGTACCCTTTGCTGCACGGTCCGGGTTGGCCTTCAGTTCCTTCATGTCCGCTGTCAGGATGATCATTTCCAGAAGATCCTTGATGCCGGTCTTCTTCACGGCGGAAACCGGGATACACGGCGTGTCGCCGCCCCACTCTTCCGGAACAAGGTCGTACTCCGTCAGCTGTTCCATGACATGCTGCGGGTTGGCGCCCGGCTTATCCATTTTATTGATCGCGACGATAATGGAAACCTCCGCGGCCTTGGCGTGATGGATCGCTTCCACGGTCTGCGGCATGATGCCGTCGTCCGCGGCGACCACCAGAATGGCGATATCCGTTACCTGCGCGCCTCTGGCACGCATGGTGGTAAACGCGGCGTGGCCCGGGGTGTCCAGGAAAGTGACGTCGCGCTCGCCCAGCTGTACCTGGTACGCGCCGATGTGCTGGGTAATGCCGCCGGCCTCGGAAGCGGTGACGTTCGCGTGGCGGATGGCGTCCAGAAGGGACGTTTTGCCGTGGTCGACGTGGCCCATAACGACAACAACCGGCGCGCGCGGCACAAGGTTGTCGTCCTTGTCCTCGCTGTCGTCGATGATCTGTTCCTCAATGGTGACGACGACTTCCTTCTCCACCTTCGCGTGGAATTCCATGGCGGCGAGGGAAGCGGTGTCGAAGTCGATGGTGTCGTTGACGGCGGCAAACACGCCCAGAGCCATCAGCTTTTTGATGACCTCGGCGGCGGTGGCCTTCAGGCGGAGCGCCAGCTCGCCGACCATAATCTCCTCCGGAATCTGGATGGTGATCGGTTTCGCCTTGCGCTCCAGCGCGATACGGCGCAGACGCTCGGCTTCCGTCTCCTTGCGGGAATTCCTCGGCCTGCCGCGGTACTGGGAGCTGCGCTGGGTCAGCTTCTGCTTCTGCACGGTATTGGTGGTGTTGATTTTTTCGGAAGCGAGGCGGTCGTATTTTTCGTTGTATTTGTCAAGCTCCACATGGGACGATCTCGTATCGACGATTCTGCCCTCGGTGCGTTTGATCGCGTTGCCGGAGTCGCCGCCGGACGGCTGCGGCCTTCTCTGCATGGTGCTCTGCTGCGGTCTTGGCGCCACAGGAGCCTTGTGCTGCTGCGGGGGCTTGGGGCCGACCGGCGTAATCTTGCCCGGCTTTACGGCCTTGCGCACAGGCGGAACAGAAGCCGGCGCGCCCTGAGCGGGATGCGCCTGGGCTGCGGGCCGCTGCGGCTGCGCGCCCTGTGCCGGACGCGGAGCTCTGGCCTGCTGCTGTACGGGCGGACGGGGCGCGGGCTTCTGCGGCTGGATGATGACATCCGGCTTTTCCGGCTCCACGACGGTCTCGTTCCGGTTTGCCTGAGCGAAATACGTGTCAAGGTTTTCGCTGCTGTTCTTCTGTGTAAACGTTTCAAAAACAAGATCGAGTTCGTTTTCGTTGAGAGCCGTCATATGTTTTTTTGTTTCACCGGCATACTTTTCCAAAGTATCAATGACATCCTTATTCGGAATGTTCAAATCCTTTGCCACCTCATGGACCCTGTATTTCATCATCATATATCAAATTCCTCCTCATTACTCTGTACCGGCCGCCTGTGCCCGGGAAAGCTCAAGCAGCTTTTTAGCGAACCCTGCGTCATTCACCGCTACAACTCCGGTTCGCTTTCCTAGAGCCATGCTGATTTCGTCCATTACCGCCCCGCAGGTCACCACCGCGGTTCCTTCTTCCCCAGCCGCCTGCCGGACGCCTCCGGCGGTTCGGGGGGAAAGGTCCGCCGCCAGCAGTATCAACGCGGCGCTTCCCTTCCTCAGCGATTCGATCGCCGCGTCATTGCCGAGCGAAAGCCTTCCGGCCCGGCGGGCAATGCCGAGAAGATGTAAGATTTTTTCATTCATTCCGGCTGATTTCCTCCTCCATACGGTCAAATACCTCGTCGGGGATTTTGCAGGAGAAGGCTTTTTCAAATCTTCTCGCCTTTCGCGCCGCTTTCAGGCAGTCTATGCTCCTGCACACATATGCGCCGCGCCCCGGCTTGCGTCCTGTCAAATCAAGAGATATTTCCTGCTCGGGCGATTTTACCACCCGCACAAGCTCTTTTTTCGGTTTCATCTCTCCGCACCCCGAGCACATCCGCATCGGTACTTTTCTTTCGTGCATTTCATACACCGCCTGTTCCAAAAGAATTTACTTCTGCTCTTCCTCGCCGAAGAAGCCGCTTTCCGGCTTGATGTCTATCTTCCAGCCGGTCAGCTTGGCGGCAAGGCGGGCGTTCTGCCCCTTGTTGCCGATCGCGAGGGAAAGCTGGCTGTCCGGCACGGTCACGCGGCAGGCGTGGGAGCCGTCCTGCGCCGGAGTGACGGAAAGGACGTCCGCGGGCGACAGCGCGGAGGCGATAAACTGCGCCGGGTCCTCGCTGTACTCCACAATGTCGATCTTTTCGCCGCCCAGCTCGTTTACAATATTGGAAACGCGCGCGCCGCGGGAGCCGATGCAGGCGCCGACGGCGTCGACGTCCGGGTTATGGCTCACAACCGCTATTTTTGTGCGGGACCCCGCTTCGCGGGAAACCGCCTTTATCTCCACCGTGCCGTCGTAAATCTCCGGCACCTCGGTTTCAAACAATCTTTTGACCAGATCGGGGTGGACGCGGCTGATCATAGCGCGCGGGCCCTTCTCGGTTTCTTTGACGTCGACCACGTACACCTTGATGTGGTCTCCCTCCGTCAGCTTTTCATCGCCGACCTGTTCGCTCTTGGGCAGAATGGCCTCGGCCTTGCCGATCATCAGGGTCGCCGCGCCCGTGCGGGGGTCGACCCGCTCCACCAAAGCGCTGACCAGCTCCTGATGCTTGCTCTGGAACTCCTGCATCATCTGGCCGCGCTCGCCGTCGCGGATGCCCTGCCGGATGATGTTGCGGGCGGTCTGCGCCGCGATGCGCCCGAATTCCTTGGTGTTCAGCTGAACGCCGACCACTTCGCCGATGTCCGTTTTCGGGTCGATTTCGCGTGCGTCCTCCAACAGAATTTCTTTCCCCTGGTCGCTTATGTCCTCAACGACGGTCTTGCGCAGATAAACTTCGAACGTCCCTTTTGCCGGATCCATGTTTATCACACAGTCCTCGTTGCCGTAGCTGTTTTTGCAGGCCGTGACAATCGCCTTTTTAATCCTGTCGAGCATAAAGTCGACCGGAATGCCCCTTTCTTTTTCCAACAGAGCAAGGGCCTCGAAAACTTCGCTGTTCATTCCTCAATACCTCCAACAATATCATCATCCACCAGCCGCACCGACGAGGCATCCCTGGCGGCGAGTGAAATCGTTACTCCTTCCTCCGTTTGAAGGACCATGGTATTCTCCCGATAATCTTCCAGTACGGCGGCCAGCTCGCGCCGCCCGTCCTCCAGGGGGCGAATCAGCTTCACATGCACCACGGAACCCAGAAACGCCCGAAAATGTTCCTCGCGCACAAGCTCCCGGTCAATGCCCGGGGAGGAGACCTCCAGACAGTACGACTGGTCGATCGGGTCAAGTTCGTCAAGCGGGCCGTTGATCGCGCGGCTCATGTTTTCACAGTCCTCAATGCCCACGCCGCCCTCTTTGTCAATAAAAATCCTCAGAAACCAGTCGGCTCCCTCTTTCAGGAAGCGGACGTCCCAGACGGAAAGCCCCAGCCCGGCCGCAATCGGCGCGGCAAGCTTCCATACCGTTTCAACGGTATTTCCGTTCTTTTTCTTATAAGCCAACCCTGTTCACCTCATAATACAAACAAAAGAGCGGGTCGCCCCACTCTTTCATCCTTCATAATATTACTTATTTATAATATCACAACAAAACTGCGAATGCAAGGGGGAAAAGTGAATAATACGCTTATTCCTCCATCTGTTTCCCCAAGAAGGATGCCGCGACCTGCGCGAGCTTGGTTTCACTTTCCGTGGGAACCTCGTCGCCGTCGTTTCCGAGCAGGATCACCGCCCCGGTCACGTCGCTGGAAGCGATAATGGGATAAACGACTTCCGCCGTCCTGTCCACACCCTCCACGGGCCGGAACGCGGATTTGCCCTTGCTGATAAAGTTCGTGCGGCTCTGCATGCATTCCTCAAGCTCGGGGGTTACGCGGCGCTCCAGAAATTCCTTGCGCGAAACGCCGGCCGCCGCGACGACATGGTCGCGGTCACAGATAATGGCAGGCGCGTTGATCGCTTTGCTCAGCACATCCGCGTACTGCCCGGCGAAGGTGGAGAGCTCGCCCACAGGCGAGTATTTCTTAAAAATGACCCCTCCCTGCGTATCGGTAAAAATTTCAAGCGCGTCGCCTTCGCGTATGCGAAGCGTGCGGCGTATCTCCTTTGGGATGACAACGCGGCCTAAATCATCAATTCTTCTGACTATTCCTGTGGCTTTCAATTTTTATTACCTCCTGTGCGGTGTTGTCTTTGCTTATTATCCGCAGGAATTTCTTTGCTATACAGGATTTGACAAGGATGATTTTGGGAAAATTTTTTCTTTTTGCTCCCACGGGCTGCACTGCCCGCTGGAAATCCGACTTTTCTTCCACAGCTGCGTCAAACAAATCCTTCTTTTATTGACGGGCCTGTGTTTATCTTTCGGGAAAATACGGTAATACTTGTAAACGGAAGGAAGCCGTACTATAATAAATCATAATAAGCTTTCCCGAATAAATGGAGGTTTTACATTGAAAAAACTGATAAAATTATGCGCCGCGGTTCTTGCGGCGGCAGCCCTGTTCGCGTTTACGGGCTGTTCGGCGCGCACGCCGGTTACGGCGGACGAGTTTAAAAAGCAGGCGGAAGCGGCCGGGTTTACGGTAACGGATTCCTCCGCAAGTGCAAACGCGGAAAAATACCTGAGCGCAATCAAAAGCGAGACCGGCACGGAGCTTGCGTTCCTTTCCTTCTCCTCGGAAAGCGCCGCTACGGAGATGTACACAAACCTCAAGTCGAGCATTACCTCCGGCACGGACGGCGACGCGAAGAACGTCGACTCCTCCTCCTATAATAAATACACCCTTGTAAACGGCGAGCTGAACCACATTCTGGTGCGGATGAATAAAACCATTGTGTACGGCAAGGCGACCACAACCTATAAAAACCAGATCGATGACTTTTTCAGCGCGATTAAATACTGAACCTGTTTCATAAGGCTCCCCTGACAGACGCGAACGCAGCGTTTGTCAGGGGAGCCTTTTTTGATGTGTAAATATCATCAATCTAAAAAAGCTTTCCGCCGGTAAAGCCCGCGAAGGCCATGGACAGAATCCCGACGTAGATCAGCACGGCGGGCAGCCCGCTGAACGCTTTGGGCATATCCGGGTTCCTGCAGATTTCCGGCGTATGGGAAAAAACGAGGGCAGCCAGAAAGAACGCCGCGCCCGTGCCGAGGGCAAAGCCGAGTGCATCCGGCAAAGCGAGTTTCAGGCTTTTCAGCACATACGGCATGGAGAGCACGACCGTATTCATCGCCGCCGGAGCCAGAATCTGCCCGTATTTTCTGTAAAACTGTGCGGAAAAGGTTTTCAGGACAAACGCCGCGATCAGATAGGCAGCCGCGCTGCAAAAAGCCAGCAGGGCCGGCCGCAGGACAATCAGCATTTGACTGCCCGCAAGCAGCGGGCTGAGAAAATAAGCCGCAGCCATGGAAATCAGCGTAAAGACCGTTACAAAAGCGGAGTACATTCCGAGCATTTTCGGCCTGCGCCCCGCGCGGAGCACGCGGCTGAACCCGATCCCTCCGGCAAACAGGATATTTTCCGTGCTGACCGCCAGAAGTGCGGTCAAAAGCATCTGTACAAAGGTGTTCATATGCGGGGAACCCTCCTTCTACCGGCTTTTTTACTGCGCTTTTCATTTACCCACTGGACGAACGCGGCGAAAAACCCAAGCAGGAGGAAGCCGAAAAACGGCAGGGAAACGCCCGCGTCGGCGGTGCCGTACACCCCCATGTTGGTGTGCCACAGGCTGCCCTTGAGCCAGAACTCCCGAATGGCGGCGCTCAGGCAGATGACCGCGGCAAAGCCGACGGAGCACCCCAGAGCGTCCGCGGCCACCGCCCAGCCGATATGGGTGGGCGCGTAATCGTTCGCGCGGGAAAGGATCATGGAGTTGCAGATCATCAGGGCGGCGAACATGCCCAGAGCAGTCACCGACCCGGGAAGCAGCTTTTCCGTCAGCCACGCGGCGGGCAAATACAGAACCGCGGAAGCCGTCAGGACCAGCCCCGGACGGATCCACAGGGGGATCATTTCCCCCACCAGACAGAGCAAAAGGGTCAGCGGCAGGGTCAGGAACAGAAAGAGAAGGGACAGCTCAACGGCGTTCCTCAGATTGTAGCCGCCCGCAACGATGGGGTAAAGCCCGAGAGCACCGATCAAAACAGGGTTTTTAAAAAACGCCCCGTTAAAAAAGATCGTGCCCGTTTCGCGCAGCAGGGTTTTCTTATTCGTCATACGGTTCATCCCCCAGTCTCAGCGCCCCCAGCAGCAGAGAATCAATCTGCGGGGCTGCGGCGTTGGCAATGATGACGGCGAAGACAGCCCCCTGCTCAAACGCGCCGAAGCGGCGGAACATCATCACCAGAAAGCCGGCAAAGGCGCCGTAAAAAATGCGTCCCGGTATCCTGTGCGGGGCGGTCACCGGGTCGGTGACCATGAACACGGAACAGAAAAGCAGGGACCCCGACATCAGCTCGTACTTCACAGAGGTCAGCGGGTCGCACGCAATTCTGGGGAAAAACGCCGCAATCAGCACGGCGACAGCCAAAAAGGAAACCGTGATTTCCCACCTGGCCGTGCGCTTCAGGAACAGGAAAAGCCCGCAGGCGCAGATCACCAGGATTCCGGTCGTACCCAGCGGGCCGGGAAACACGCCCCAAAGCATGTCGAGCGGCAGGATGCCCGGCTTCAAACCGCTTTTTAAAACAGCGGCGGGCGAACGGGCCAGCACCGCGGTAAAATCCTGATACGGAGGAATCGTCTGAGCGGCCGCCGGATCGAAATAAGAAAACATCTCCTTCGGCCAGCAGAGCACGGCAAAGGCGACGCCGGACGCCGCCGGATTAAACGGCGTATGCCCGATGGAGCCGAACGGCATCTTCGCGACCAGAATCGCAAAGGCGGCCGCCGCACAGGGCAGCCACAGGGGGGCGTTGAGAGGCATCAGCATGGTGATCATCATTCCCGTGACAAGGGAGGACCCATCGGAAAGGCTGATGCCCTTTGTCTGGATCAGGCTGAACGCAATCTCGCAGACCGCACAGGCCAGCATGGTCACGCCCGCCATCACGAGCGGGCGCGGCCCGTAGTGCACCGCGGGCAGAACGAGCAGCATGGCAAGCGCGAACAGCACGTCGCGCATCATGGAGGCTACGGAGGCTTCGCTTTTTACAAAAGGAGCTCTCGCTTCATTTAACGTCAATCGAAGTCACCGCTTTTCTTATATGCCGCCGCCTTTGAAATGGCGGCGCGCAGATCGATTCCGGAAGGGCAGGCGACGGCGCAGGCCGAACAGCCGATGCATTTCTGCACGTTCAGCATCCTGACAGGGTCCGGGCTGGCGCTTTGTATCTCTCTCAGGACCTTCCACGGCACAATGCCGCGCGGGCACGCCCGCTCGCATTTTTCACAGCCTATGCAGGGATAGGTCTTGTTTCTGGGAGGCTTTCGCAGTGCGATCACACAGCGCGTTGCCGCCGTGACCGGCTCGGACAGGTCGGTGACGGATTTTCCCGTAACGGAAGAACCGGTGATGACCACCTTCGTCTTTTCGCTCGCTTCGCAGGCGTCCAGCAGAAATTTCAGCGGCGTGCCGATACGCACCCGCAGATTCCGCCAGTGCTCCACCCCGTCGCCCGCCACCGTCACCACGGTAAAGCTCTGGGGTTCGTTTTCGTCCACGGCGGCGGTCAGCGCCAGAAGTGCCTGCGCGCCGACGTACGCGGCGTTTTTTCCGGAAGCGTACAGCTTCCGTTTCAAGAGCACCCGCGCCGGATACCGTTCGCCCGCAAGGATCAGATCCGCCTGCGGGTTGATTTTCTGAATCACACGCGCTTCCCGGGAAGTCGCCACGGCGATTTTGTTCTCCGCCGCGCCGCACGCCCGCGCGGCAAGCACCAGCCCGGCGATCATCGCGTGCGTATTTTCCCGCAGCGTCGCCATGGCGCTCGTCGTACAGGGGTCCTCGTCAAAGCAGCAGGCCACGAGCATATCCGGTTTCAGCCGGCGCAGCCGCCTCAGCTTCTTGTCGAGCGCCGTACCGTCGAACTCGTCGACGATCCCGGCGGCCTCGGCGGCGGCGATGATCCCGCCGGCGTCAAGCTTCCCCTTCCGGGGCGGAAGCGGATTCGGCTCCTCAACGTCCTCCGGAACGGGAAGATTCTTTATTTTATGTCTCAGCGAAGCTGATTTTTGCTGCTCCAGCTTTACGCCGCGCTGCAGTATCACGCCGCCACCCCCGTTTCTATTTTTGCCCGGCCGCCGCTTTCAGATCCCTGATCGCCTGTGCGGCATCCTCCGCCTTGAATACGCTTGTCCCCGCCACGCACACATCCGTGCCCGCCTGTGCGGCCGTCCGGATCGTGGAGGGATTGATCCCTCCGTCCACCTGAATCAGCAGCTCGGGCCTGCGGGCTTTCAGGACACGGATCTTTTCCATCATGTCCTCCATAAAGCTCTGGCCGCCGAATCCCGGCTCCACCGTCATGACAAGCACCATATACAGCTTGTCCAGATACGGGAACAGCACTTCCGCGGGAGTGCCCGGCTTCACGGACAGCGCCGGCTTTGCGCCGCCCGCACGGATGGCTTCCAGCGTTTTTTCCGTGTCGGACTTCGATTCTATATGAAAAGTAATAATATCCGCTCCGGCGTCTATAAAATCAGGGACATACCGGAGCGGTTCCTCGATCATCAGATGCACGTCAAAAGGTTTTTCCGTAAATCCGCGCACGGCCCTGATCACCGGCGCACCGAAAGTCAGGTTCGGCACAAAATGCCCATCCATTACATCCAGATGGATCCAGTCTGCGCCACAAAGGTCCATTCTTCTTACTTCATTTCCAAGCTGTGAAAAATCCGAGGAAAGCACCGAAGGTGCTATTAGCATATTGATTCCTCCATTGCTTTTTCCTTTATTCTACCCTAAATAGATTGTTTTTTCAACTTTTTCAGAACCGGTTCCCTCAAACTTTATAGTGCCTGCCGGGAACGGATTCCCGGCAGACGATCTATAATGAAGCGGTTTAAATATTTGCCCCGCACTCTATTGTATGCATGAATTCCCATTTTGGCAGTAAAAAAGCTCCGCATCCGCGAAGCTTTTTCCGCTATTTCTCATCGTGGCCGGAGGGGTCGTCCCCGGGGGCGTCTCCCTTGCTTTTCCTGCTTTCCCTGTAATAGACCACACAGGCAAGCACCAGCGCCGCCGCGGTAAGCCCGCGCAGCACCCAGCCCCAGGCCCCGGCAAACGGGTTAACCGCGAGGGCGGCATCCGCAAACCACCATCCGCCCAGAAGGATAAAGAACGCGCCCAGCGCGTAAAAAACACGGTTTTCCCGGCTCATCCGGAAAATCAGGATCAAACCGACGGCAACCCACATCGCCGCATATACGTAAGGCAAATCAACCGCTCCCCGCTGTTATGATATTTTATCATAATATGAATCGGGATTTCTGTCAATCGCTACGCGCAGGTTTTCTCGACTCTGCGCAGCCTGCCCTGTGCACGCTGGGGATGCCTGTGCATCCGGCGGCGGCGTACGACGGCTTCCCGCCTGAGCTGTAAAAAGCAGCAGAAGGCTACGACGGCCTGCAGAACAAACTGGACGGTCTGGAACAGCCAGTTCCCCTCGCCGGAGAGAAGAGAGAGTATCCCCATCGCCGCGGTCATCCCCAGCAGCGCGCGGCCGGACTCGGTCTGCGGCCTGAATTTTTTGGCCATGATGCCCGCCGCCAGCAGCATGATTGTTCCCGTAAAAAGATTCATCGTTTTATCCCCCCGGCCCCAAAACCGTTCATATGTTCTATTTGTTGTCCTTATAATAACACATATGTTCTATTGAATGCAAGCCTTCTTTTTCAAAAAAATTGCGCGGGGACATCCGCGGGACAGCAAAAAAGAGCGGGGTTTCCCCCGCTCCCTGTATTACAGAACATAAATATTCATTTTACGGTTTCCGAACTGCCGGCACTGCCCGACCGTGTTGAAATACAGGTCGGCGACAATGCGCCCGTCCATTACCCCGCCGCCGGTATCCGCCGCAATGGCGTAACCGTAAACGACCTTGCCGTCCGGGGAGCAGATATAAAGCCTGCTGCCGTAGGGGATGATCTTCGGATTAACCGCGACCAGGCCAAACGCCGCCGCCCGCCCGGTTGAGGTTGTTCCCCCGCCGGTGTAGCCGGTGCATTTTCCGGTAACGTATTTTTTATAGGAAATGGTCTTTCCGTTCTGGTCGGTAATCGTTCCGTCGCCGTTGATCACGGCGGCGCCCGCCGCTTTTTTCTTTGTTCCGACCACGGTCACCTGATCGACCGGCTGTTCCACCACGGTGGTGCTGACGACCTCGCTGGCGGCAACCTTTCCTTCCACCAGCTTCTGGCGGGTAACCACGGACTGGCTGCCGGCTTTGCCGGAAGTCTTGACCTTGATCTGCCCTTTATAAAGGCTGGCGCTGTTTTCGTTTTTATTTTTGAACGCGACCGGCTGGATGCTGGTCACTTCCTTATAGATCACCCTTGAGACGGAAATTTGCATTCCCTCGCTGACAGGGGCGTTCTTCTCCACGTTGACAAGGTCCTCTGCGCCGAGGGAAGTCCCGGCTTCCTCAAGCGCCTGGGCGACTGTGCCTTCGCCGGTGACCACGGATTTCGTCTGCCCGTCCGCCGTAATGCTGACGGTAAATTTTCTTTTTACCTGGATGTCCGTTTCCTGCGTAACCTTTTCAGCCGGCTTCGGAGTAACCACATCGTTTGCTTTCAGCGTTACCGCCGCCGCAGACAGCGCCTGCGCCACCGTATCGCCGTAGTGCAGCGCAACGGTTTTTACATCGCCGTCCGCGCTGATATCCGCCTGAAATGCAGTTCTCACAGTGATAAGGATTTTCCCGTCCGGGGTCAGTTCGGGGCTGCGCTCAACAATATCGTTTTCGCCGTGCTTAACATTTGCCGCGGCAAGAATTTCATCCGTCCCATCATTGAACAGCTGTACGGATCTCTTTTCTCCGTTATAATCGACCACTGCGTTACGCGTTACTGCCGCCACCGTGATGACGGAACTGACTGTAATCACAATCATCATAGCCAGAGCAACCACTCTTTTCATCGAGTTTTGCAGACAGGCCGTATTTCGTGTAAAAAATTGCATTTGTTCACCCTTTTCCCTGCTTCGGCGGGGTAAATATGGGCCTTGCCCACCACCTTGCCGAGCGTCAGTTTTTAGAGCATCTATCCAATGGCGTAATTATATTCACCTAATGCATAATTGTCAAATTAGCATTGGTCGCAAATTTGTAGATATTGCACAAAGCCTTTCCAGCAAATATTCGGAAATTCCGCCTTAATTTTCCGTGTCGGCACAAATACTCCTTTTCTTGCGCTTTCAAAGAAAGCCTTTTCTGTGCAAAATGCAAGAAAATCAAAGTTACAAACTTGTTACAAATATTACAGCATTGTTTACACTGTAAAGAATTGGGTTTTTCGGCCGCTTTTCCACCGTTTTTCTGAACGATCGGTTAAAATCAGCGGCTCTGCGCCTGAGTTTCTGGCCATTATGAACAGTGTTTCAAAACCTGTCGTTTTTGATACAATTCCGCCTTTCCGCCGAAGGGCGGTACGCTCCTGAAAAACCGGTTTTCGTTCATTTTCGCTGCCTGAATCCGGCGCCGAAAGGCACAACGCAACCACACTATATATAGTATATGAAGGCCGTCCAAAAAGAGCGCGAACTCTGCCGGAAAAATGCTATATATAATGAAAAGGGACTCCGGTCATCCGGAGCCCCTTTTACCGTACAATCAATCCTAAGTATCGCGACAGGTCGCAGGCCTGTACCGCAGTGACGACCGCACCCTGCAGCTCCGGCCCGGAAAGCAGGATTCCCGCGATTTCACAGGTTGTGAAATCGATCCCTTTAAGCGGTGCGTGAAGAAATTCCGACCGGGTCAGATCGCATTTCTGAAACCCGGCTGACTTGAAGGCACACAGCTGAAAACTCGCGTTTGAAAAGTCGCTTTCCGCAAAGCGGCAGCCCTTCATTTTCACTGAGGATAAATTTCCATAGGTACAGATGCATTTTTCTATGGTGACGCTTTCAAAAGACGACTCTGAAAAATTGACGCCCAGCATCTTGCAGTTTTCAAACCGCACCCTGCGCAGCAGGCATTTGGAGAAATCGGCATTGGAAAGATCGCAGCCGCTGAAAACGGCATCCGCAAAATAAAGGCTGCCAAACCTGCTTTCCGCCAGGCGGCAGTTCTCGAAAAAACATTCCCGAATGTCGGTGCCGCAAGCCTCCATGCCGTTTTGCACCGCGTTCCGGAAGCGGTAACCTTTCACGTCCCGCTCTCCCTCCTGTGCCTGCCGAAGGGCTTCTTCCAGGGTTTCCATTTCCGTTAACTGCTCAGAGAGCTTTGGTTCTTCCGTTTTTATCATTTCGTTTCCATCATTCCTTTGAATTTTTTGTCCCGGCAATATTCATTTGCTCCGTTCCCCAGGCGGCCAGCTCGTTCAGCGCCGGCATCAGACTTTCTCCCGACCGGCTCAGGGAATATTCCACGTGCGGCGGTATTTCCATGTACTGGACCCGTCGTACCAGCCCGTTTTCTTCCAGCTCCTTCAGGGACTGCGACAGCATCATGTTGGTGATTCCGCAGACGCACCGTTTCAGTTCATTGTACCTTAAAACGCCCTTGCAGCTAAGCGCCCACAGAATCGGAAGCTTCCATTTTCCGCCGATCAGCCGCAGGGCATACGTGACCGGGCATTTCCCGATTTCTTCTTCCCGTTCCGCTGCATTTTCCCCTATACTCATAAAATCCTTCCTTAGTCATAAAAATCTGCATACTTGTATTTTTCATTCCTTATTTTATAATAATATCATAAACAAATACGAAGGAGCAATGATTATGGACGAAGTTCTTCAATTTTTAACCGAAAATCCCACCTTTTACCTCGCCACGGTGGAAGGCAACGTTCCCAAAGTCCGTCCTTTTGGGTTCATCATGAAATACGACGGAAAACTCTGCTTCTGCACCAACAACGGAAAAAATGTGTATAAGCAGATGAAGGAAAACCCCAATATTGAGATCTGTACGACCAGCAAGACCAGCGAATGGCTGCGCCTGAAGGGAAAAGCAGTTTTCTGCACCAGCAAAGAAAGCAAGCAGGCCGCGCTGGCGGCAGCTCCCTACCTTTCCAGTATGTACCGGGTAGACGACGGTATTTTTGAGGTCTTTTCCATTGACGAAGCGGAAGCCACTTTCAGCAATATGAAGGGCGAATCCAGAACCGTTCGCTTTTAACAGTACCCCGACAGGCCTATTAAAGCCGAAATACAGTAATGATTAGGAAGGTCCCCGCAGACAAGCTGCGGGGACCTTTTGATGTGACGGAACCGAAACGCCTTGAAACAGAGAAAACCCGCACGGATACAAACACCGTGCGGGTAAAATTGAAGAAATTATCTCTTTGAGAACTGGGGTGCGCGACGGGCTGCTTTCAAGCCGTACTTCTTGCGCTCCTTCATTCTCGGGTCACGGGTCAGGAACCCGGCCTTCTTCAGAGCAGAACGCAGATTCTCGGAATCATACTGAAGCAGCGCTCTTGCAATGCCGTGGCGGATTGCGCCGGCCTGGCCGGTTACGCCGCCGCCGGCTACGCGGCAAACAACGTCGAATTTCTCATTTGTATTGGTAAGAACCAACGGCTGACGGACGATCAGCTTGAGGGTGTCAAGTCCGAAATAATCGTCGATGCTTCTGTCGTTGATGGTCACTTTACCGGTGCCCTGGTAAACTCTTACGCGGGCAACGGAGCTTTTTCTTCTGCCGGTTCCATAGAAATATGGTGCTTTCTCGTACATATTAATCCTCCTCCCTTACAGTTCCCAAGCCTGCGGCTTTTGAGCGGCGTGAACGTGTTCCGCGCCTTCAAACAGACGAAGTCTGGTCATGGCGGCACGGCCGATCGTGGTGCTGGGGATCATGCCTTTTACGGCAAGCTCCATCGCCTTGCAGGGCTTTTCACTCATAAGGGTGTCGTATCTGACAGCCTTTAAATGTCCGATGTAACCGGTGTGGTGATAGTAAAATTTCTTTTCCAGTTTCTTTCCGGTCAGCACGGCGTCTTTGCAGTTGATGATGATCACATGATCACCGCAGTCAACGTGCGGAGCAAAGGTTACTTTGTGTTTTCCGCGGAGCAGAACGGCGGCCTGTTTGGCGACGCGGCCCAGCGGTTTGCCTGCTGCGTCGAGCACATACCACTTGCGCTCAACTTCGCCGGCCTTCGGCATATAGGTGGACATAGCTTATACCTCCTGAATTTTATCTGAAAATATCACAAAACCCCGCCCTTTTGGCAGGGCTGCCTTTCTTAAAAAAGCGCGCCGAAAAGCGGCGCAAAGGAATTGCATGTATGATACTACCACAGGAAGGCCGCCGTGTCAAGAGCGAAGTGCGATTATTTTAATTTAGTTGATGGTTTTCTCCGGTTTTCACCTGTTTTTGGCCTGTTTCTCGGCGTCGCTCCCCCGTCATTTCACTTTTTACAGCTTTTTGCCCCTATTGTCAACCTTATAAAAACAACAAGGTTGACAATTTAACAAATCCCGCCTATACTGAAAACAAATTCATTGATATGGGAGATGCTTATGAAAACAAAACAGCTGACTTTGACCGCGTTGTTTACCGCGCTTACCATCCTGTTTGCGCAGCTGATCCTTCCGCTGTCCTTCACCCCGGTTCCGTTGTCGCTTTCCCTTCTGCCGGTCTATCTTTCCGGCGCGATTCTTCCGAAACGGTACGCCGTATACTCCCAGCTTGTCTACCTTCTGATCGGCGCTGTTGGCCTACCGGTATTTGCCGGATTCAAAGGCGGTCCGGGCGTGCTTTTCGGGCCAACGGGCGGATTCCTCATCGCCTATCCGCTGATGGCCTTTCTGACCGCGTGGATTCTGGAGCTTCTTAAGAAAAAGACGCTCACCTCCTGCGTTCCGTCCATGCTCGCCGCCCTTGCCGTGTGCTATCTGTGCGGTTCCCTGTTCTACGCGTTCGCAGGGCACGTCAGCTGGCTCAAATCCCTCTCCGCCACGGTTTTCCCGTTCGTTCTTTTCGATCTGATCAAGGTCGCCGCTTCTGTTTTACTCGCCCCGGCGATCAACAAAACGTTGACAAAAGCAAGCCTAATACAAACCGTATAATGGTTTGGACCTGCCGCTCCGGAAAATCCTACGGCGATGCTTCCAGCAGGCTTACGTTAAATCATGAGCGAGCTGCTCCGAAACTCCCTCTGTCGCGCCGGGCGCGACACCTCCCTCAAAGAGGAAGGCAGGGGATTCTGTCCTTTCCACGAGAAATTTTAATCTCCGTTTCCGTTCCCCCCGTCAATGAAAACCATAAAGGTATCGTATCTCATAGAGGTGTTTTGGGGATACCAGGGGGTGCAGGGGGATTTTATGGAGCACTCCCGCCGTTACTTAGAACGACGGAATTAGCGACCCATTCATCTTTTTGCTTGCAGTCGAGTCCGCCGTAGGCGCCTGCCGACCGGCAGGTCCCCGCCCGGCCTGAGGGCAGACCATGCGGTCGGCAGGCGCCTACGGCGATACTCTCAGGCAGCTATCTGTTGAATTGCGGCGATGCACTAATGAGGCAGGCGGAGACTCCTCCCGTCGCGGACCCGCCCGGCGCGTGGGCGGAATAAGACCCGTTATAAAGCCCTTTTCTTCGGATAGGGCTTTTTTTCGTCGGTAAGGCCCAGAAGATAATCCACGCTTGTCCGATGGTAATTTGCAATTGCGATCAGAATTTCGGTTGGAATATCGTTTTCGCCTGTTTCATATTTTGAGTAGCCGGTCTGCGACATCCCCAGTATTTGAGCAAATTCTGTTTGCGACAAATTATGATCTGTTCTTAATTCACGAACCCTTCTATACATATAAATTCCTTATTTCTCTTTTCTGGGATAAGGTTGGATTTTTTCCGTCAGGCCCAAAAGATAGTCCACACTGGTTTGGTATATTTCAGACAATTTAACCAGTATTTCGGGGGACATTGCGTTGACTCCGTTCTCATAGGCGGAATAAGTCCTCCGATTGATAAACAGCAAATCGGCAACATGCTGTTGTGTCCAGTCCCGGTCTTCTCTCAACTCTCTAATTTTATTATAGATCAATATTCTCACCCCAACCTGATTATAAATGCCAGAATTCCTGCCATTGACTTTTGGCAGAAATTCTGGCACAATAAGATCGAGGTGATAAAAGTGGAACCTTATCGGGAAATGTACTATCTTCTATTTAACCGTGTAACCGACGTTATCCGCGATTTGCAGGACGCTCAGAAAGAGACGGAATCCCTTTTTCTGGAAAAGGGCCCGGAGCATCCGATTTCCGCGCTGCGGATTTATCCGAAGCATAAAGATTAGTCCATAAAAAAGGCGGCTGAAAATTCAGCCGCCGGAATCGCTATTGCATTTCTCTTCCTATGACCTGCGCGAGCGCTCCCACCTTCTGAAACAGGGAGGCGTAAGCCTCGGGAGTGAGCTGCTGTGCGGCGTCGCTCATCGCGACCTTGGGGTTGGGATGCACCTCGATAATCAGCCCGTCGGCGCCTGCGGCGATTCCCGCGAGCGACAGGGACGTAATATACTTTGATTTTCCCGCCGCATGGGACGGGTCGATAATAATCGGCAGGCTGCTGCGTTCCTTGACCACCGGCACAGCGGAAACGTCGAGCGTATTGCGCGTCGCGGTTTCAAACGTGCGGATGCCGCGTTCGCAAAGCACAACATTGTAGTTGCCCTCGCTCATAATGTACTCCGCGGCGTCCAGCCATTCCTCCACGGTCGAGGAGATGCCGCGCTTGAGCAGCACGGGGATTTTAGAGCGGCCCACTTCGCGCAGCAGACGGAAGTTCTGCATATTCCGCGCGCCGATCTGAAGCATATCGCAGTATTTTCCCGCGGTATCGATCTGGTCGTGCGCCACGATCTCGCTGACCACCTTCAGCCCGCAGGCGTCCGCGGCTTTCCGCATCAGCTTCAGGCCTTCTTCCTCCATTCCCTGAAACGAATAAGGGGAGGTTCTTGGCTTGTAAGCGCCCCCGCGCAGAAAATGAGCGCCCGCCGCCTTTACACCCACAGCCGCCTGTGTAATCTGATCCTCGCTTTCCACCGCGCAGGGACCGGCCATCATCACCAGCTTCTTCCTGCCGATGACCTCTTCCCCCACCTGTACCACGCGTCCGTCCGGGCACATCTCCCGGCTGGCCAGCTTATAGGAATGCATGATGGGGACGCATTTTTCAACGCAGTCCATCAGCTCAAAATCAAATCCGCCGAGCTTCGCCTTATCGCCCAGGACGCCGACAATCGTCGCCTGGGAACCGGTGGAAAGGTTCGCGCCAAGCCCATGATCTTTTAAGGCCTCTATGACTTTCTCCACGTCCTGTTTCGTGGACCCGTTTTTCATTACAATAATCATGATTTCATACCCTTTTTTCCGCGTTACGGAAAATCTTCCTGTAATACGCTTTCATAACTTTATGCTTTAAACCGTTAAACTTATTATACCTTTTTCGGGGGGAAATTGCAAGCCCGGAATCCCCGGAGCATAAAAAAACAGCCACCCTATTGGGTGACTGCTTTTATCATGTTGGCACCTTCCTATTGTCCCGGGCCGTTACCAGCCAAGTATCTTCGGCACCAGTGAGCTTAACTTCCGTGTTCGGGATGGGAACGGGTGGACCCTCACCGTCATCAGCACCAACTTTGTTCAGTTCTCGCGACGACTTGATTATAATACCACCATCTCCGACAAAATGCAAGTGTTTTTTAAAAATAATTTAATTTTTTGTTACATGGGAGTAAACTCGATTCTATTTTGGACGGTTTTTTCGGCTCTTATACACCGAAAACACGAATTTTTAAGGCTTTTGCAAGCTTAACTGTTCATTTCGGCGGAACTCAGCATATTGCGGCAGGCTGCAAAAATCCCGATGGATACCAGTACATTGCTGATAAAAACCGGCAGCCCCAGCAGCGTCAGGGGAATATTTTCAACAAGGAGATAAAGCGCAAGGCTGATTCCCGCTCCCGGCAGCAGAAGGACAATCAGCATCAGCATGTAGGCAAACATCAGCAGTCCCTTATTCACCAGCTGGCCGAATATCCGCTGGGAAAGGACGTTACCCGCGGTATAAATAAAGCCCATGGAAGCATAGAGCAGCATACAGACGAGCGCGGTAACAGGATTCGCGCGCAGCATGACGCCGAGCACGGCGAAAATGATCACGCCGTCTACAACCGGCGTCAGAAGCGTCGTCAGGCTGGCCCAGAACAGCTTTGCGAACGGTTTTTCCGGTACCAGGTAAATATACGGCTTCATCAGCTCCAGCGTCCAGTCGCCGGCGGCATTGAAGAAGAACTGGATATAGCTGCTCATACTCAGCGCAATCACCAGAATGAGGCCGCTGGGCATCCCGTCGTCCCTCGCTCCGCCGCTGATCGCCCTGAGCACGAACGCCAGAATCACGTTGATCGCCAGCAGCACAATGCTGGTGCCACGGAGAAACGGGATACGGTTTTTGCGTTTCATTTCACGGATATGCTTGAAGAAAAAGACGCTCGCTCCCCATCCGTGCCAGATACCCGTGTCCGTCACCCGGCGGGGCTGGGTGTTCATGCCGCGCACTCCCGCCGTCTTTCCGTCTTTCACTGCCTGTTTCAATTCAAATGTGCTTTCGGTGGTCTGGAGCACATCCTCATAATAATCCGAATTGCTTTTGGCAAACAGAAGGACGCTCCCCGCAACCACCGCCGCGTTCAAAGCCGCGAATACGGCGGCGCGCACGGTATCCCCGTTCATGATGGCGAACACCATTCCCTTGATCCATCCGACCACCGGCGCGAATTCCAGATACGGCGAGGCCAGCGCGGCGAAAAGCGACTGCTGGTTGGCACCGTGGAACCAAAAATTACTCAGGGTAAACGCCACCATCATCCCGATTTCCGCGTACAGCACCGTTTTAATCCACCCTGTGCGCTCCGGGCGGCCGCTGGAGTAGCTGTAGACCAAAAGGGTAATCAGCTGAATAGTGAACACGATCAGCGCAATTCCGGCCACCAGCGCGACCATCTGCCAGACCGTAATCCCAAACAGGTTAATCGCCATTCCGGCGTAAAACATCAGAAAAATCATCATAAAGATGCTGGAGGCCATCTGCTTGACAAGGCCGTAGGCAAGTATTTTTTTAGGGGAAATAGGCGAGACAAACAGGAAATTCACATCGGACATTCTGAAAAAAGTTGCCCCGCTTTTCAGCCCGCTCAGCACACTGGGGACCGTAATCAAAAAGAGAATGGCAAAATAAACCCCGTGCAGGATCCCAATGTCCAGGTAGCTGCCGGGTTCGCGGACTTCCCGTTCCGTTCCGTTTAACAAGGAGAGCCCCAGCATTGCCGCCAGAAACAGATACAGAATCAGCCTTGCCGGGTGGTGCAGCAGGTCGATCACGGCGTTTTTGATTTCCTTCCGGATCAAATACAGTATCGCTCTCATCGCGCATCCCCGCCTGTCTGCGCGCCTTCCGTAATGGAAAAGAACAGCTGTTCCAGATCCTCGCCGGTGCTTTCTATTTCCGCGCGGGTGCGGACCGCAGCGATTTTTCCGTCCATCATAATCAGGGCCTTATCCCAAAAGTCCCGCACACTGTCCAGCATGTGCGTGCTGACCAGAACGGCGCAGCCCTTTTCCCGCAGCTCCGTCAGCATGGTTTTCAGCTCCTTGATCGCGTGGGGGTCCAATCCGATCAGGGGTTCGTCCATCAGAACCACCTTTGGCTCAGGAAGCAGCGCGCAGCAGATGCTGAGCTTCTGCTGCATCCCCTTACTCAGCTCCTTGCCCAGCTTCTTGCGCTTATCGTCCAGCTCCATGCGTTCCAGCAGCGTCCTGGCTTTATCCTTCCAGTCCTCCACCTTATATGCACGTGCGATAAATTCCAAATGCTCGTAGACCGTCAGCGTTTCAATCGGCGCCGGTATTTCCGGAATATAGCCGAAATTCCGCTTTGCCTCCACGGTTTTATTCGGATATCCGCAGACGGCGATATTCCCGTTAAAGCGCAGCAGCCCCGCGATACATTTGATCGCCGTTGATTTTCCTGCGCCGTTGGGGCCGATCATCACCGCGATTTCGCCCGGATCCACCCGGAAATTCAGATGGTCGTTCGCCAATGTATTTCTGTATTTCTTTGTTAAGTCTAAAACTTCAAGCATTGCTGTCCTCCAAGCTTCTATTCGCGATTCTATCTGTTCGTTAATAATAAAAGGAATTCCCTCCGAAGGAAGAGATGCTCACCACAAAAACCATGCACACAATAACGGCAAGAATGGCCACGCCCGTCAGCGCAACGGCGATGGTAAGGAAAAGCTTTGCGCGGCGGACCTGCTCTCCCGCCAGGGGATTCCTATTCTGTGGGGGCTGGTTCGGCGCTCCGCACCGCGGGCAGACCGCGTCATAAAAATAATGTCTGAAACCGCAGTTGGGGCACACGATATAGTTCCTTGACGAATTTCGGATACAAAGATATATAATGCCCGGAATCAGACCCAAAAATCCGATCAAAAGGCCCCACATCAGCGCGTCCGGGTTCGCTTTCGCACAGGCGTCATTGTAGGCCGCCAAAGCAAAAAGCACGCGTGCGGCAAGCGCAAGCAAGCTGACAACCATGATTAAAAAAAGGACTCCAATACCGACAGATGCCACTGACACCATCCTCCGTTCGTATAGGCGTTCTGTTTTCGCCTTCTGTATTAAAAGATGAATACAATGGTACGGGAAAACTCACAAAAAGTCAACCCCATATGCCCTTTGATATCCACGCGGAAATCATTACCAGACAAAAAACATTCATAATTTCATTTTAAATGCAAAAAAAGACCCATCTAAACGATAGGTCTTATGTTCTATCCATATTGTACACTGAGAACCGAACTCAACAGTCGGCATGCGCCTCCGCAATCATAGCAAAAAACACAGTGCGTATGCTCTTTGCATTTCACAGGTACAATTGTACACTGAAAACTGAATAAAGGGAAGGAAGCAGAAGAGAGAAATGAGGGTTGCCAAGAAAAATATGGTCAAGCCCTCGGCCTATTAGTACTGCCAAGCTGAATACGTTACCGTACTTACACACGCAGCCTATCAACCTTGTAGTCTTCAAGGGGCCTTACTAGCTTACGCTATGGGATATCTAATCTTGGAGTCGGCTTCACGCTTAGATGCTTTCAGCGTTTATCCGATCCGCACATAGTTGCCCAGCTGTGCCATTGGCATGACAACTGGTGCGCCAGCGGTGCGTCCATCCCGGTCCTCTCGTACTAAGGACAGCTCTCCTCAAATATCCTGCGCCCACGACAGATAGGGACCGAACTGTCTCACGACGTTCTGAACCCAGCTCGCGTACCACTTTAATCGGCGAACAGCCGAACCCTTGGGACCGAATACAGCCCCAGGATGTGATGAGCCGACATCGAGGTGCCAAACCTCCCCGTCGATGTGGACTCTTGGGGGAGATCAGCCTGTTATCCCCAGGGTAGCTTTTATCCGTTGAGCGACGGCAATTCCACTCTCATACCGCCGGATCACTAACTCCAACTTTCGTTACTGCTCGGGCCGTCACCCTCGCAGTTAGGCCAGCTTACGCGTTTACACTCAAAGGCACGGTTTCCGTCCGTGCTGAGCTGACCTTTGAGCGCCTCCGTTACTCTTTTGGAGGCGACCGCCCCAGTCAAACTGCCCGTCTAACAATGTCCCCCGGCCGGATTCACGGCCGCAGGTTAGAATTTCAGCAACTTAAGAGTGGTATCCCAACAGCGACTCCACAAAGGCTGGCGCCCTTGCTTCGCAGTCTCCCACCTATCCTGTACATAAATTACCGAAACCCAATATTAAACTGCAGTAAAGCTCCATGGGGTCTTTCCGTCTTGTCGCGGGTAACCGGCATCTTCACCGGTACTACAATTTCGCCGGGCGGGTAATTGAGACAGTGCCCAGATCGTTACACCATTCGTGCGGGTCGGAACTTACCCGACAAGGAATTTCGCTACCTTAGGACCGTTATAGTTACGGCCGCCGTTTACTGGGGCTTCAATTCAATGCTTGCACATCTCCTCTTAACCTTCCAGCACCGGGCAGGTGTCAGCCCCTATACTTCATCTTGCGATTTGGCAGAGACCTGTGTTTTTGCTAAACAGTCGCCTGGGCCTATTCTCTGCGGCCACATTGCTGTGGCACCCCTTTTCCCTAAGTTACGGGGTCAATTTGCCGAGTTCCTTAACTACCCTTCTCCCGTTGGCCTTGGAATTCTCTTCCTATCTACCTGTGTCGGTTTGCGGTACGGGCGCCGAAGATATACATAAGACTTTTCTCGCCCTGCGCTAAGCATACTTCCCTACTCTAATTTCGGTCCCTTACGCCCGGGTCAACCATCGCCCGGGTTATGCCCTTTGCAGGTGTCCTCTTACTTAAATCTTTTGGCGGCTACGGAATTTCCACCGTATGTGCATCGGCTACGCCTCTCGGCCTCACCTTAGCTCCCGGCTTACTTGGAGCGGACGAACCTTCCTCCAAAAACCTTAGACTTTCGGCCAATATGATTCTCACACATTTCTCGCTACTCATTCCGGCATTCTCACTTGAATAAAGTCCACCAGCGCTTCCGCTCTGACTTCACCCCTTATTCAACGCTCTCCTACCATTCCTTGCGGAATCCCAAGCTTCGGTATATGATTTAGCCCCGTTAAATTTTCGGCGCAGGGTCACTCGACCAGTGAGCTATTACGCACTCTTTTAATGAGTGGCTGCTTCTAAGCCAACATCCTGGTTGTCTGTGCAACCCCACATCCTTTTCCACTTAACCATATTTTGGGACCTTAGCTGTGGGTCTGGGCTGTTTCCCTTTTGACAACGAAACTTATCTCACGCTGTCTGACTCCCGTACATCAATTATCCGGCATTCTGAGTTTGATAGGTTTCAGTAGCCTTTCGGCCCCTAGACCATTCAGTGCTTTACCTCCGGTAATCTAATACGAGGCTAGCCCTAAAGCTATTTCGGAGAGAACCAGCTATCTCCGGGTTCGATTGGAATTTCTCCGCTACCCACACCTCATCCGCTACTATTTCAACAGGAGTCGGTTCGGTCCTCCATGGGGTTTTACCCCCACTTCAACCTGGACATGGGTAGGTCACCCGGTTTCGGGTCGAATACAACTGACTTCATACGCCCTGTTCAGACTCGGTTTCCCTGCGGCTCCATCCCTTAAGGACTTAACCTTGCCAGTTACATTCACTCGCCGGACCATTCTACAAAAGGTACCCGATCACCCTTTGACGGGCTCTCGGTGCTTGTAAGCACAAGGTTTCAGGTTCTTTTTCACTCCCCTTCCGGGGTCCTTTTCACCTTTCCTTCACAGTACTGTTCACTATCGGTCACTGGGTAGTATTTAGGCTTGGAGGGTGGTCCCCCCATATTCCCACCGGGTTTCACGTGTCCGGCGGTACTCTGGATACAGCTAGGCGCTTTCCTTTTTCGCATACGTGACTCTCACACTGTTTCGTTGGCCTTCCCATGCCATTCTGCTAAATTCCAGCATCCACATTGCTGTCCGAACCCCGGGAGTATTGCTACCCCCGGTTTGGCCTCTTCCGCGTTCGCTCGCCACTACTAGCGGAATCTCATTTGATGTCTTTTCCTCGCCCTACTTAGATGTTTCAGTTCAGGCGGTTCCCCTCATACACCTATGAATTCAGTGTATGATAACTGGACATGACTCCAGTTGGATTGCTCCATTCGGATATCTATGGATCAATGCCCACTTACGGCTCCCCATAGCTTTTCGCAGTTAGTCGCGTCCTTCATCGGCTCCCAGTGCCAAGGCATTCCCCTTGCGCTCTTTGTAGCTTGACCATGTGTTTTTTCTTGGTTCTTCTTTAAAAATTTGAAATTGTAGATTTAAATCTAAAAATAACAAGTTATTTCTCGCTTAATATCTGCTTCTTCTTTATTCAGTTTTCAATGTACACGGCCGCAGGCCGTTTCGTCACGGGACAGTTCCCAGATCAAAAGACCCGTTCTGTCGCGGATTCTACCTTCTGCCGACCTTTTCCACACGATACCCTTTCCTCCACCGAAGTGAATTCAAACTACCGTATGTATTTTTGAGGACTTCCTCCGTTACGCGGGCACTCTGCTTCCTCTTTCAAGTTTGCTTTGTGCGCGGCAAAAACGGACTGTGTCCGTGGTGGGCTTAAGTGGACTCGAACCACCGACCTCACGCTTATCAGGCGTGCGCTCTAACCGGCTGAGCTATAAGCCCATATTCCGGCGTTCAGGTTGTCACCCTTAGCCACATTTTGTTTTGGCTCGTCTTCGCTTCTTTCCGCGTGCACTCATTTCACGTTTCCATCAAATCTTACCCGCGAATTGTCTGCGGCGACTCGCCGCTGGTGGAGATTAACGGGATCGAACCGTTGACCTCCTGCTTGCAAAGCAGGCGCTCTCCCAGCTGAGCTAAACCCCCATATAAAGGTAGCTTCACTCAGGTGTTCTACCCTTGTTTCCACTTTTTTTCTGAAAGCTTTGCGCTTCGCTCCTCGCCCCGGAAGCCGGTTGTTACCGTCCCGCGGCGCCAAGACACTTTCCTCGGACTGCTGTCCGCGGGCCGTGCCTCTGAGCTCAGCTCAGGGCCTTCAAAATTAAACAACGATTCGAATTTCGTCTTCCGTAACCGACCTAGGATGTTAGACCAGCGTGTTTCAGCTGCTCATGTCTCCATAGAAAGGAGGTGATCCAGCCGCACCTTCCGATACGGCTACCTTGTTACGACTTCACCCCAGTCGCCAATCCTACCTTCGGCAGCGCCTCCCTTGCGGTTAGGCTACTGACTTCGGGTATTACCGGCTCCCATGGTGTGACGGGCGGTGTGTACAAGGCCCGGGAACGTATTCACCGCGGCATGATGATCCGCGATTACTAGCAATTCCAACTTCACGCAGGCGGGTTGCAGCCTGCGATCCGAACTGAGACTGTTTTTTAGGTTTTGCTCCACCTCGCGGTCTTGCTTCCCTTTGTTAACAGCCATTGTAGTACGTGTGTAGCCCAGGTCATAAAGGGCATGATGATTTGACGTCGTCCCCACCTTCCTCCGTTTTGTCAACGGCAGTCTGATTAGAGTGCTCTTGCGTAGCAACTAATCACAGGGGTTGCGCTCGTTGCGGGACTTAACCCAACATCTCACGACACGAGCTGACGACAACCATGCACCACCTGTCTCAACTTTCCCCGAAGGGCACCTGATGCATCTCTGCTTCGTTAGTTGGATGTCAAGACCTGGTAAGGTTCTTCGCGTTGCTTCGAATTAAACCACATACTCCACTGCTTGTGCGGGCCCCCGTCAATTCCTTTGAGTTTCAACCTTGCGGCCGTACTCCCCAGGTGGATTACTTATTGTGTTAACTCCGGCACGGAAGGGGTCAGACCCCCCACACCTAGTAATCATCGTTTACGGCATGGACTACCAGGGTATCTAATCCTGTTTGCTACCCATGCTTTCGTGCCTCAGCGTCAGTTAAAGCCCAGTAAGCCGCCTTCGCCACTGGTGTTCCTCCCGATCTCTACGCATTTCACCGCTACACCGGGAATTCCGCCTACCTCTACTTCACTCAAGCTCCACAGTTTCAAACGCAGTCTATGGGTTAAGCCCATATATTTCACGCCTGACTTGCAGAGCCGCCTACGCACCCTTTACACCCAGTAAATCCGGACAACGCTTGCTCCCTACGTATTACCGCGGCTGCTGGCACGTAGTTAGCCGGAGCTTCCTCCTTGGCTACCGTCATTTGTTTCGTCACCAAGGACAGAGGTTTACAATCCGAAAACCGTCTTCCCTCACGCGGCGTTGCTGCATCAGAGTTTCCTCCATTGTGCAATATCCCCCACTGCTGCCTCCCGTAGGAGTCTGGGCCGTGTCTCAGTCCCAATGTGGCCGTTCAACCTCTCAGTCCGGCTACCGATCGTCGCCTTGGTGGGCCTTTATCTCACCAACTAGCTAATCGGACGCGAGTCCATCTTTCAGCGGATTGCTCCTTTGATATTCAGACCATGCAGCCCAAATATGTCATGCGGTATTAGCGTCCGTTTCCAGACGTTATCCCCCTCTGAAAGGCAGGTTACTCACGCGTTACTCACCCGTCCGCCACTAAATTAAGCTCAACACCCACCACTCGGTCAGGCGTCTCCACCAAACTAAGTGTTCGGTGTTAAACTTAATTCCGTTCGACTTGCATGTGTTAGGCACGCCGCCAGCGTTCGTCCTGAGCCAGGATCAAACTCTCTAAAATATTGTATATAATCGCCCGAAGGCGTTTATATCAAAATACTCAGAGTTTTTGAAGAGCTCTAAATACGATACACTAACGTGTATTTTCGTTGTCTTTTAAAGTGACAACCAACTTCGTCCGAAAGTACATTCTATACTCTCAAGTTCATTACGGGTTCCTTAATTCTATCGTTGTTTAATTTTCAAGGTCCTGGTCGAAAACTCCGCTTCCGCTCTGTGTTTGTGCCGCTTCGGTTTCGTTTTCGTTTTTTGCGTCTTTCGTAAGGCGCTTGACTATAATACCAAATACATCCCCGTAAGTCAACCCTTTTTCTAAAGTTTTTTAACTTTTTTTTAACATTTGCCTTTTTTCTGTCAATATGGAAAATAATCCCCTGTTTTTGCGCGTTTTCCGGGCCGTTTTTGTAAATCTTTCAATATTTCGGTCTGCTCGGGATAAAACAGCAACGTGAGGGAAAAATTTGTACAGAGGTGTTCAATATGGAAAATAAATTGAAATATGTCTGGGCAATGATCATTGTGGTGCTGGTAAACATTCTTGTCATCTCAATTGTCACCAATCTGGGCGGCTCGGTTCTGACCCTTTCCAAGGTGGGATCCCAGGGCGAAGAAGTGAAAAGCATCCAGACCAAGCTGAGCAATCAGGGTTATTATAAAGGAAAGATCGACGGAATCTTCGGCAGCCAGACCAAAAGCGCCGTTGTCAGCTTTCAAAAGGCGAAAGGCCTGACAGCCGACGGGATCGCGGGACCCAAGACGCTGGCGGCACTGGGAGTGGGCGGCTCTGCCGGCGCACAGGGAGGCTTCAGCAGCAACGACGTCACCCTGCTTGCCCGCGTCACGTCCGCCGAGTCGCGAGGCGAACCCTATACCGGACAGGTTGCGGTCGCCGCCGTAATCCTGAACCGGATCGAACATCCGTCGTTCCCCAATACGCTGGCGGGCGTTATCTATCAGCCCGGCGCGTTCAGCTGTCTGAATGACGGCGGCATCAACGCCCCTATTTCCGACTCGGCTTACAAGGCCGCGCGTGACGCGATCAACGGCTGGGACCCTTCCGGCGGAGCGATCTATTATTATAACCCCGCAAAGGCCACCAGCAGCTGGATTTTTTCCCGTCCCGTAATTACGGTTATCGGCGACCACCGTTTTTGCAGTTAACCCGGTTCTTTCATGATAACATTGGCGCAGAACAAATTGATGTCCTGCGCCAAATATTTCATATTATTATGGATAGAAAGATGCCGGATAAGCGAACTGCCTCCTTACGCCACAGTGACGACGCAGCGGCGCACCGGAGTCTGATTCGGCAGTACGGAATAGATGGAGGTAGTCCCGGCGGCGACCCCCGTGATCTTTACATAATAGCTGCCGTTCTGCAGCTTCTGATAAACGATTTTCGCCACGCCGGAATTTCCGGTGGTAAAGGAGGGCTTCGCGCTGATTCCGTTCGGGGTAAACTTAAACTGGTAGCTCTGGCCCGGCTTTAGGGACAGGGACGAGCCGGTATCGGACAGAATGGTGTTGTCCACAGGAGCCTGTGCCGGGGTCGCGGAAAGGTAATCCACATAGCAGTAGTCCAGATCGACAGAAGTATTGACGCCTCCGATCAGGCCGGCGTCGCTGTACTGCCACATCGTATAGGCGCCGCTGTAATTGGGAGAAGGTACATTATAATGCGCCACCCATTTATCATAAGCGCTCAGCGCAGTGCTGCTCAGGTTGGAATTGAACAGGTTCGCGTTGCTGTAAATTCCGGTCTTATATCCCGCGTTGGCCATGGTGCTGCAGAAGGCGGTGACGATCGCCGAGAGCTGATCCCCCGTCATGGCGCTGTTTACCGCGTTTTGCTCCACATCGTAAAATACCGGGTAATCCAGACGGCGTCCGTTCAGGATGCTGAGGCACATCTGCGCTTCCTGTACGGCAATTTCCGGAGTCGTCGCATAGCAGACGTGATAGGCGCCGACCTTGATTCCGTTCGCGACCGCCCCATCATAATTCGCCGCAAAATAATCGTCCGTCTGTGTTTCCGGCAGTTCGTTCCCGTAGCCGGTGCGCAGAATCGCAAAATCCACCCCGGCGAGCTTTACGTTGGCCCAGTCCACGGCTCCCTGATGCTCGGACACGTCAATCCCCTTCAGCACGACATGCACGTCGCAGACGGCGCTGCGTCCGTCCGGCGCGGTGACGGTAACCGTCGTCCTGCCGAGCGCGGAGGCGGTAACGGTCCCGTTTGTCACCGAGGCAACGGCGGGATTGCTCGACGCCCATTGAAGCGAGGACACGCTGCTGTCGCTGACGGTCAGCACGGCGGTCTCCCCCGCTTTCAGATAAAGGCTGCCGTTACTGAGCGTAAAGGTCGCGGAAACGCCGGTATCCGCGGCAAAAGCAGTTGTACTGAGCGATACGGCCATTGCCAATACTAAAAGCAAGGCCATCCATTTTTTCTTCATTTCAGTTCCTCCATCGTTTCATAAAAATTTTCCCGTATTCAGGTAAAAGATCATGATGCAGAAGATTTATCGTTTTGCCGGGATCCTGCCAAAATATGGTATTTCTGAATTCTTATTATATTCCTGTCCCTTCCCCTCTGTCAAGAACGGAGCCGTGATTTAGAAAGCATAAAAAAAGAGCCTCCCGGCAGTTGCCGGAAAGCCCGTTCGCTGAAAATCTATTTTTTGAACGCTTTAAACAGCTTGGTCACGTCTTCCTGATGCTGTTTGTTTTCATCGGAACCGGAGGTATCCTTATAAATCATAATATATTTCCCGCTGTCGGAAATCACCGCCGGAACGGTCTGGTTCATAATGGTGAACTGATTTTTCGCCTTTACCTCGTCCAGAACGGCGGAAGCCTCGCTGGAAAGACTGCCGGTATCAAATTCATAAAGCTCCACAGTAACATTGTCTTTTCCGTTAAAGCCAAAGTGATATTTCGCGCCCTTTTTCGCGCCGATAAAATCCGCTTTCATTTCTGCCGGGGTTCCGGAAATCAAGGAATTCGACGAAAGGTATTTTTCGAGACCGGCAAGGCTGTCCTCCATATTGTCCGAACCGACCGCGGAGGAAACCGCCGCCTGGGAGGAAGCGCTTGGCGCCGACTGGGTACCGCCCACATCGCCCATTCCGCAGGCCGCAAGGGAACCGGCCATAACAACCGCCAATGCAAGGATTAAAATTTTCTTCATTTTCATGATAGATCCTCTCTTAAACAAAAAACTTGAATTCTTTGCTGTGACGGCCTTGGCGCAGGCACAGTCCTTTTGCAGGGAATCACAAAATAGCTTGCCCAAAATGATTTCGCTTTTTCAATTGTATACAGCTCCCACCATAAAAGCCGCATCTCATACGCGGGATTTCAGCCGAAAAGGAAACGCCGTCTAGGTAATTATCTGATTTTTACGATGATTTGTCAACCCTCATTTCACTCCCGCGGAAAGGCGGCCCCAAAGAAGAAAAAATCCCTGCCTCCCGTAGGAAGCAGGGAAAAAACCGGAAAACGGATCAGCCGTTTTTGGAAACGCCGGAAAGCGGAAGCATCCCGGTCACGTGATACAGGAAGTTCTGGACCTTGGGCGACGTCGCGATCAGGTTTGTGGAATGCGAAATGGGAAGCCACGGAGATTCCTTCGCGGCAAGCTTCTCCGCTTCGCCGTAAACGGCGTTCCGCTCCTCGCCCATCGGCATCTTTACCGCCTTCGCGATCAGGTCCTTATACTCCTGATTATTGAAGCGGGCGTAGTTCATGCCGGGATCGTCCGACGCCAGCAGGCTCAGGAAATTGTCGGCGTCGCCGTTGTCGCCGATCCATCCGGCAAAGCAGATGTCAAAGTCGCCCTGCTGCTGCTTCGTCTTATAGGTGGTCCAGTCGTACGCGTCGATCGTACAAGTGACACCCACCTTGGAAAGATATCCCTGCACCGCCTCGGCAAGGGTCTGGCCGTTCGCCGGGTTGTACATCCGCGCGCTGGTATAGGTAATGATATGGACGCTGGAAACCCCCGCCGCTTTCAGGGCAGCCTTGGCGGCTTCCGGGTCATAGGCCGTCTGTTGGACCGTTTTGTCGTACCCCGGCATAAACGTGGGCAAAATGGTGGTCGCCGTCTCCGAATAGCCCTTGTAGAGCGTTTCCGCCAATTCGGGCACGTTGATCGCGGCGGACAGCGCGGCGCGTGTTTTCGCATCGTTGAACGGGGCGCGGCTGCAATTGTACGCCAGATAGTTGATGTTCATCCCCGGGGATTTGACGGTCTTATTTCCCGCCGAAGAAATCTGATCGACCACGGTGTAGTCGATTCCGTCGATGATATCGACCTCTCCGTTATTCAGCGCGACCACGCGGGCGGAATTGTCCTTAATGGTGCGGAACACGACATTCTTCGTAAGCGCCTTGGTCCCCCAGTAGTCGTCGTTGCGGACTAAAACCGTGTTCTGGTCCTTCTGCCAGCTGACGAATTTATAGGGTCCGGTGCCCACGGGATGCTCATTGACATTGTTGTTGTTCTCCTGCAGCGCCTTGGGGCTGACGATCAGCGCGCCCAGGTTCATGGCCAGGTTACTCAGGAACGGCGTACAGGGTTCCTTCATATTGATCTTTACGGTGTACTCGTCCACCGCCTGCACGTCCTTTACCGAGCCGTATACGAAGGAGGCGTAGCTCATGTCCTCCGTGACCTTGGGGGGAAGCTGCCTGTCGATATTGAACTTTACCGCTTCCGCGTTAAAGTCGGTACCGTCCTGAAATTTCACCCCTTTACGCAGGTGGAACTCATAGGTAAGCCCGTCGTCGCTGATGTTCCAGCTTTCGGCAAGGCTGGGCTCCACCTCTGTGGAATCCTTTTTATATTTCAGCAGGCCCTCGTAAATATTGCTCATGATCTTGACCGATTCAATGTCGTCTACCAAAGCGGGGTCCAGGCCGCGCGCATCCGCCGCGGAACCGTATACAATCGTGTCGCTGCTCCCGCTTTTCGCGCCCTGAGTGGAGGCCGTCCCGCCGGCGTTTTGTGTTCCCTGTTTTCCTCCGCAGCCGGCCATAGCGGACAGCACAACCGCCGCCGTCAGCACCAGTGCCGCCAATTTCTTCATTCTCACTGTATTCATACCCCTTCCATTCATCACTGTGCTTTTTTATTATCCTACCACAGGAAAGGGACAAAGACAAGCGATTTTAAATATCATCCGCTATCATCCTGCATTTCATTTACAAATTTTCAGCTTTATATGGATATTTACAGTAAAAATGAATTATTTTATTTTTGTCATTCAAATCAGCTGCAATGAAAGGATTTTCTTTCCGCTCTTCTATTGATAGCAATTCCGGTTACGTTTGCGGGACAAAACATGTTCCTCCCCCGCCTTCGGCGGGAGAGGAACGCAACCTTATTGCAGAATCAACTGGAAATGCTGTAGGAAGTGCGCCCGGCAGGAAACATTCGCATTTTAAAACGGACAGTGATATGATATCGATAAACAGATTTAAGCAATTCGGAGCTTTGTGCGACCGATCAATAAAAAGCTCGGGACGAGACAAAAGACGAAAGGGTGCAAAACATTGAAATATGCCGCACTTTTCAGGGGGATCAACGTCGGCGGAAAGAACGTCGTAAGGATGGCGGATTTGGAGCAGCTGCTTTTTCATTCAGGATTAAGCAAAGTAAGAACCTACATCCAGAGCGGCAATGCTGTTTTTGAGACGGCTCTTGCGGAAGCGGATTTACTTGATAAAATAAAAGCCGGTTTTCTTGACCGTTTCGGTTTTGAAAGCAACGTCCTGATACGGAGCATGGACGAAATCCGGGTTTTAATCGAGCAGCTTCCGATCACGTCGGCGGAAATAGCGGAGGCACAGGCCGCTGACCCACAGGTCGAGCATCTTTACGTCTATTTTTTAGGCGCCCCGCCGGAGCAGGTGCAGATTGATACCATCTGCAGAGAGTATATCGGCCCAGATACCCTGCGGATGGGAAAAAGAGAACTGTATCTGCTTTGCCACCAAAGCATCCGTAAGTCGCAGCTTGCCGCACGCGCTTCAAAGGCTTTTGATTCGGCTACCGTACGGAACTGGAAAACCGTCAATAAGCTGTATGACATGATGGTTAATTTATAGGAAGGAAACGCACAGCGTCTTTCACTTCCGGTAACCCCCAAAAACCCGAACGCGGCTCGCCGCCAATACTTAGATAAGGAAAGCGCCCGGGTGGGTGCTTTCCTTAATTTGTCTCATTTGCTCCATACAGGCCGCCGCTGGTCCGAGTAAAACGATGAGTGATTCTTTGTTATAAAAGCAAGGATCGTCATTTCTTCTGCCAGTCTAAAGAAACATATAAGTTTTCAATTTCTTGTTGCGCGGCAGTCAGCATCAATTCAGAGTTAGCCGTTAACTCCTTTGCCCGTCGGGACAATTCAGTTGCGTCTGCTATTTTTGAGCCAATTCTGGAAAGAGTTTGCTCTATCCGTTTTTGTTCTATATTGTCAATGTCCCTCTCCGTCCCAATCACCCCATATATAACCAATAATATAACCTATAACGGTTATATTATATTGTAACCTATATTGGTTACAATATCAATACCGGGAAAGGTTGTGTTTTTATGTTTAATATTATTAAACCATTCTCAAATGCTAATATTCCAAGAACAATCCGTTTCACAGAGAAACTTTTCGAAGAATTAAACAAAACAGCAGAAGAGAACGATATTTCATTTAATATGTTGGTATTGCAATGCTGCCGCTATGCGTTAGATCACTTGGTTCAGGACAGTGAGAAACAAGAATCGTAATGAGGAGCGCGCCGGGCGCGCCGAGGGAGTCCTCAGCTAAATTTCTGAGAAACTCCTTCAGTCAGGCTTTGCCTGACAGCTCCCTCAAAGAGGGCGCCAAATAAAAAAGCACCCTTCCGGGTGCATTTCTTAATTTGTGCCATTTGCTCAATTTAGATGCAGGATTCATACGCGCGCATACAAGCCCGGAAATGAAAAAGAGCCCGGACGCGAATTGCGTCCAGACTCAGTCTGGTGGACACAAGGGGACTCGGGCGGACGCACAGCGTCTTTCGCGCCTTCGGCAGCCCCAATCCAAAACCGATTATTCTTCAAACGCGAGCAATACGATACCCGAAAGGAAAAACTCCGTACGCGAATTGTCCGCGGCGACTCGCCGCCCGGGGTTCGAGTCCCCAAGCGGGGAATAAAAAAGCACCCTTCCGGGTGCATTTCTTATTTGGTGGACACAAGGGGACTCGAACCCATGACCTCTCGCGTGTGAGGCGAGCGCTCTAACCAGCTGAGCTATGCGTCCATAGTCCGCGTGTACAGAATAAAATATGGTGACCCGGACGAGATTCGAACTCGTGAAACCGCCGTGAAAGGGCGGTGTCTTAACCGCTTGACCACCGGGCCATATCATGGTAGCGGCAATTGGATTTGAACCAATGACACTTCGGGTATGAACCGAATGCTCTAGCCAACTGAGCTATGCCGCCATATTCCGCTCTGTATTGAAACGGAGCGTTTTATATTATAACCCGAATTTCTTGTGTTTGTCAACACATTCTCTCAATAATTTTAAAAAAACCATTTTAAGCGCGTTTTTAACTCTGAATCTCCCTTGTGAGCCGGGCGGTAATCCCCTTCGGAAGATTAATCGCACCGCCGACCATGGCGGAGCAGGCCCCCGCGGCAACGGCGGCTTTGGCCGCCGCCTGACAGGGAACCGCCAGCCCGCCTTTTATTTCCTCAAGAATCAGTATCCCCCAATTCCGATCAAAATTATACGGAGAAAGAGTAATTGGGCGCTTCCTTGGTGATCTGGATATCGTGCGGATGGCTTTCCTTCAGACCGGCACCCGTAATGCGGATAAACCGTGCCTTGTCGTGAAGGGCCTGTATGTCCGCGCAGCCGGTATAACCCATACCGGAACGGATTCCGCCGATCATCTGGAAAATAGTGTCCGACAGCGGCCCCTTGTACGGCAGGCGGCCTTCCACCCCTTCCGGAACCAGCTTTTTCTGATCCTGCTGGAAATAGCGGTCCTGGCTCCCCTGGCCCATAGCCGCAAGGCTGCCCATGCCGCGGTACACCTTGAACTGACGGCCCTGATAAAGCTCGGTTTCGCCCGGGGACTCCTCGCAGCCGGCGACCAGAGAGCCGACCATAACCACGTTCGCTCCGGCGGCGAGCGCCTTCACGATGTCACCCGAAAATTTGATGCCGCCGTCCGCGATCACCGGGATGCCATATTTTTCCGCGGCGCACGCGGCGTCGTAAATCGCCGTGATCTGCGGGACGCCGATCCCCGCGACGATTCTGGTCGTACAGATGGAGCCGGGGCCGATGCCGATCTTCACACAGTCCGCGCCCGCTTCAATCAGCGCGCGGGTCGCTTCGCCTGTCGCCACGTTTCCTGCAATCAGCTGCAGGTTCGGGAACGCCTTTTTGACCCTCCTGACGGCCTCCAGAACGCCGTCGTTGTGGCCGTGAGCGGAGTCCAGCGCAACCACGTCGACCTGTGCCTTTACCAGCTCCGCAACGCGCTCCAGCACGTCGCCGGTGGCGCCGATCGCAGCACCGCACAGAAGCCTGCCGCCCGCGTCCCTTGCGGAACTGGGGTAACGCACGGCTTTCTCGATATCTTTAATGGTAATCAGGCCCTTCAGATTGCCCTTGTCGTCAACAATCGGAAGCTTTTCGATTCTGTGCTTGCGCAGAATCTCCTGTGCCTGCGCAAGGGTTGTCCCAACCGGAGCGGTGACCAGATTTTCCTTGGTCATAACGGCGGAAATCGGCTGGTCGTAATCCTCGTCGGTCATAAAACGCATGTCGCGGTTCGTGATAATGCCCACGAGCTTGCCGTTTTCACAGATCGGCACACCGGAAATGCGGTATTTCGCCATAATCTCATTTGCGTCGTGTACAAAATGCTGAGGAGAGAGGAAAAACGGGTTTACAATGACGCCGTTTTCAGAACGCTTTACCCGGTCCACCATGTCGGCCTGCTTGTCGATCGCCATATTCTTGTGGATAATGCCGATACCGCCCTCGCGGGCGATCGCGATCGCCATGTTGCTTTCGGTGACCGTGTCCATGGCCGCCGTCATCAGCGGGGTGTTCAGTTTGATGGTTTTGGTGAGCTGAGTGGTAAGGTCCACTTCCCGGGGCAGTACGTGGGATTCCGCCGGGATCAGCAAAACATCGTCAAAGGTCAGCCCTTCTTTTACAAACTTTTCTGAGTAGTTCGTATTTAACATCTTATCCTCCTGTCACATTCGCGCCGCTGCAAAACTGTCATTTCCAGCCGCTTTCTCTCTTCATTCATTTTTTTATATATTTTGTTATTATAACATCTGAACCGCGAATATTCAATCAAAAAGCAGCAGATTTTCACCTTTCCATAAAGCGGAAACCAAGGCCCCGGAAAGCGTACCGGTTTATGCTTTTTCGCCGACCGGCAAAAGGGTCGCCGCGGCGGTGAAACCGCACCCTCTTGCGTGGACGCCCTGCATCAGCACCCGGCCGTTTTCCTTCGCGGCGTAGATTTTCAAAACGTCGCCCTGCGCGCTTTCGTTTACATAATTGATCTGTACTTCCGCGTACTTGTTTCCCTGTGCGCCGCCCGGCAGAAAATCGGTTAAAATATCACCGTAAATGGTGTTGTTCAGGTGGCGGTTGTAATCCAGATCGGAATAGCGGATCGGCCTTTCCCCCACCAGAGGAAGATCCTCCGGCACCGTAATCTTACCGACGCGGTCCTCCGGCCCGACTTTTTCTCCGGAAAAAATACCGTAATCCAGAAATTTTTTCGGCCGCATCACCTTATGCGTCACCGGGTCGGCAATGACGGAGGTCTGCATGACGTCTATGATCTTCTCTTCCCCGCTGTAAAACAGAAAATCGCGGTAAAACTGCGCCCCGTTGACCCCGCGCGGGTGCGTTTTGATTGTTACTTTCTCGTTATGTACCGGCATCCGTCTGATTCTGGCACGGTTGGTAATCAGGAGGAATACAATCCCGTCCTCATACATTTTTTCATAGCTCAGCCCCACAAGATCGACATGCTGCTCGCTTGTTTCCTGGCACATGCGCATCAGCACGCTCAGCTTCAAAAGGCGCTGCGCGCCGACCTCGTAGCTGGCAACCCGCACCTCGCGGCAATATTCGTTAATAAGTTCCTTCTGATTCATGTTACACCTTCTGTATCTGTATAAGTAGGGAACGCCCCCTGCGGCGTTCCTTTTCAGGAGCCCTCAGGGGGATTTCGTTCTGATTTTATCGAATGACCTCGCATCCTATAAACGGACGCAATACCTCCGGCACGGTCACGCTGCCGTCGGCGTTCTGGTACTGTTCCACAATTGCGGGGATCACGCGGCTGGTCGCAAGGCCGGAAGCGTTCAGCGTATGGACGAACTGAAGCTTTTTGTCTTCTCCCCTGAATTTCACGTTGCCCCTTCTGGCCTGATAGTCCCGCGCGTTGGAAGCAGAGCTGACTTCTTTATAGATTTCCATGCTGGGAATCCAGACTTCAATGTCGTAGGTGCGCGCCATGGAGAACGAGCAGTCGCCCGCGGCGAGCTTGCTCAGGCGGTAATGCAGCCCAAGCTTCTGCACCAGCTTCTCGGCCTTGCCCACCAGCTCGGCGAACGCGTCGTCCGACTGTTCCGGCGTGGTGTACTGTACCATTTCCACCTTGTTGAACTGATGCCCGCGGATCATCCCACGCTCCTCGGAGCGGTAGCTGCCCGCTTCCCTGCGGTAGCACGGGGTATAGGCGATATATTTGCGCGGCAGCTCCTCCGCTGTAAGCACCTCGTCTCGGTGCAGGTTCACCAGCGCGGTTTCCGCCGTGGGCAGCATAAATTTCTTATCGGTGCTGGTCGGATTTTGAATCCAGTATACCTCGTCGGTGAATTTCGGGAACTGTCCGGCCACATAGCCGCATTCATAATTGAGCATGTGCGGGGGCAGCACCAGCTCATAGCCGTCGTTCAGATGCTCACTGACAAAAAAGTTGAGCAGCGCCCATTCCATTCTGGCGCCCATTCCGCGGTAGACCCAGGAACCGGCCCCGGCCAGCTTCGCGCCGCGCTGATAGTCGATCATTCCAAGGCTTTCGCACAGCTCCACATGGTTTTTTGGCTCAAAATCAAAGGAAGGCTTCTCTTTGTAGAAACGGATGGGCTGGTTGTTTTCCTTGCCGCCCGCCGAAAGGTCCTCATCCGGCATATTCGGCAGGGAGAGCAGCAGGGTTTTCTGTTTCTCCTCCAGTTCCCCGAGCTGCGCGTCACTCTCCTTGATTTTTTCGGAAAGCGTTTTTAATTCCGCCATGAGAGAAGCGGTGTCTTCACCCGCTTTTTTCATTACGGGAATTTTCTTTGTAGCGGCGTTCTGTTCCGCCTTCATGGATTCCACTTTTCCGGTTACTTCGCGGCGTTCCTCGTCAATTTTGAGGATATCGTCCACCAGTGCGTCCACATCGATACAGCGTTTTTTCGCTCCCGCTTTTACTTTCTCCGGATTGCTGCGAATCAATTTAATATCCAGCATGTTCTGTTCTCCTTTATATTCCTCTGATTTCTGTATTTCTTTGTTTTTCCACCGTTTTGCTATTCTTTGTTGAAAAGTTCGGCCAGGTTACTCAAATCCTGTTCGCCGTAAAATTCTATCTGCAGAACTCCGCGCTTTTTCGTCCCGGTCACCTGTACCTTCCGGCCCAGATGTTCGTTCAGCGCCAGCTCCACTTCGCTGAAATAAGGAATACGCTTCTTTTCCTTCTGATGCCTGGCAGCGGGCTGTCCGTTTGCCTTTTTAGACATTTTTTCCAGTTCTCTTACGGAAATACCCTGTTCCACCGCCATTTTTGCAGCTTTCAGCATTTCTTCCGGATTCTGGAAGCTTAAAAGAGTCCGGGCATGTCCCGCGGAAAGCGAACCGGACTGTACCAGATCAAGAACCTTCTGCGGCAGGTTCAGCAGCCGGAGCGCGTTTGCCACGGTGGGCCGGGACTTTCCGACCGTCTTTGAGACTTCTTCCTGCGTCATTCCGTAGGTTTCCATCAGCGACTGGTATCCCTGCGCTTCTTCCAGCGGATTCAGGTCTTCGCGCTGAAGGTTCTCGATCAGCGCCAGCTCCATTACCTCGCTGTCGCTCATATCGCGGATGACCGCGGGGACTTCGGTGATTCCCGCCATCCGCGCCGCGCGCCACCGCCGTTCGCCCGCTACGATCTGATATCCTCCGCCGAAAATCGGCCGTACCAGCAGGGGCTGCAGCACCCCGTGCCGGGAAATGGAATCGGCGAGCTCGGCCAGCGCCTCGTCGTTAAAGTCTTTTCTGGGCTGTGCGCGGTTCGGTTCTATCTCACTGATTTTCAGCGCAACCGCCGCGTTGCGGTCCTCGGTGTCGTTTTCCGCGAAAATCGCGTCCAACCCTTTTCCAAGTCCACCCTTTTTTACTGCCACCGCTCTCCCCCCTATTCTCGATTGGTCCGAATAATTTCATCCGCCAGCGTATCGTAGGCAAGGGCCCCTCTGGAGCTCTTGTCAAAATACTGAATCGGCCTGCCGAAGCTCGGCGCTTCGGAAAGGCGCACCGCCCGGGGAATCGCCGTTGCAAACACCTTCCGCGGGAAGTATTTCTTGACCTCCTGCACCACCTGCTGGGTCAGGTTCAGCCGCCCGTCGTACATGGTGAGCAGCACGCCCTCGATCTCCAGCTGCCCGTTGTACTGGCGTTTGACGCGCCGTACGGTGTTCATCAGCTGGGACAGGCCCTCCAGCGCGTAATATTCGCACTGGATCGGAACCAGCAGCGTGTCCGCCACACAGAGCGCGTTGGTCGTAATAATTCCAAGCGAGGGCGGACAGTCGATAAAGATATAATCATAATGCTCTCTTAACGGCACCAGCGCGTTTTTCAGGATGGATTCACGGTGGTCCAGCGTGACCAGCTCTATTTCGGCTGCCGCCAGGTCCATGCTGGACGGAATAATATCCAGATTGTCAAACTCCGTGTGGATAATCACCTCAGGCGCCTTTGCCTCGCCGATCAGCACTTCATAAACGGTGTTCTTCACCGCCCGGCGGTCAACACCCACCCCGCTTGAGGAATTCCCCTGCGGGTCAATATCCACCAGAAGCGTTTTCTTTCCCTTCGTGCCCATCGCGGCGGAAAGGTTGACGGAAGTCGTCGTTTTGCCGACGCCGCCCTTCTGGTTCGCAATTGCTATAATTTTTCCCATTCTTTCCCTCCGGCTGCGGGTTTGCTCCCACAGAAACACAGTTTTCCATAAAGTTGTCCCAATTTCGGGTATAAACGGAATAATAGTTTTATTATAGCACTCTTTCCCCGGAAGATAAAGATTTTTCTCCCTTTTTTGCGTATGTTTCATGTGAAACATAGCCGACCATGCGGTCAGGAATCCCCTATGGCGATGCTCTAAGACAGTTATATGCTGAATCGGCGACAAAGCACTCCCAAAGGAACTCCCTCCGTCGCGCCGGGCGCGGACCATGCGGTCGGCAAGCGCCTACAGCGACACTTCCAGTCGGCTTACGTTAAATCAAAGTCTGATATTCCAAAACTCCCTCCGCCGCGCCGAGCGCGACACCTCCCTCACGGAGGGAGGCAGGGGTTCGACTTTTTTAGGCTCCCTCTTTGAGGGAGCTGGCAGGCGAAGCCTGACTAAGGGAGTTTAATCACAGTTTGGGTATCTCTTCGTCAATGAAAACCATACAAGTCCCGTATCTCATAGAGACACTTGGGGGTGCAGAGGATTTTATGCAACCCTCCCGCCATTACTTAGAATGACGGAATTAGCGACCCATTCATCTTTTGACTTGCAGTCGAGTCCGCCGTAGGCGCATCCCGGGCCGGCAGGTCCAAAATCCCCCTGCGCGTACTTTGCCTACTTTCGTACAAGAACCGAAAGTAGGGGCCTGCCCGGCCTGAGGGCAGACCATGCAGTCGGCAGGCGCCTACGGCGATGCGCTCAGACAGCTATCCGTTGAATTATGGCAATGCGCTTCCGAAAGAACTCCTTCCGCCGCGCCGGGCGCAGACCATGCAGCCGCCAAACACCTACAGCGATGCTTCCAGTCGGCTTACGTTAAATCAAAGTCTGATGCTCTGAAACTCCCTCCGCCGCGCCGGGCGCGCCACCTCCTTCACGGAGGGAGGTAGGGGACCCTTTACTAAGGCTCCCTCTTTGAGGGAGCTGGCAGGCGAAGCTTGACTGAGGGAGTTCACCCCCCCCAATGTTTCACATGAAACAAAACAGGCCGAACATAACGTTCGGCCTGCCTTGTGGGAAATGATATAGGGAAATAGGAGTAAACTCTTATACTCAATATTAAGCAGGCTTTTTTCCACCCGTTGCCTGCGCCTTGGGAATACGGACCAGACATTCAATATATTCGTCCGTTTCGCTTTTCAGCGTCTGCGCATTGATGCCGCTTTGTTTCATCGTCTCAATCGCATGATTGATTGTATTTAGAAAGACACGCACATCCTTAATTACAAAAGTGCGTTTGCTTTTCGGTTTTTGATTTTCTTCCAGAAGCTTATCTACAAGATCGTCCGTCTGCTGCACGTTCAGGTGCTTTCCAATAATCTGTCCAAGCACCTTCTCGCGGACTTTTTCCTCTTTAATGCGCAGCAGCGCACGGGCATGCCGTTCGGTCAGCCCGCAGGCAGTGATTTTTTCCCGTTCTTCTTCGGAAAGTTTGAGCAGACGAAGCTTGTTTGCAAGCGTAGACTGGCTTTTTCCCAGCCGGAGTGCAGCTTCCTCCTGTGTAACATCCCACTGCTCGATCAGACGGCGGATTCCTTCCGCTTCCTCAAAGATCTGTAAATCCTGTCGCTGCAGGTTTTCGGTCATGGCAAGGACGGCGCTGGTTTCCGCGGAACAATCGCTGATAATACAGGCGACGGTGGGAAGGCCGGCCATTCTGCAGGCGCGCAGTCTCCGCTCCCCGGCGATCAGCTCGTAGCCGCCTTTGACTCGGCGGACGGAAATCGGCTGAAGCAATCCGTTTGTCCGGATGCTTCTCGACAGCTCCAGCAATTCCTGCTCGCTGAATGAACGCCGTGGCTGCGCCGGATTTGGATGGATTGAATCGATATTGATCTGAACCACTTTGCGCTTTTCACCCATAATATGCAAATTCGCCGCCTCCTTGCTTGTCCCTTTTTGTTAAGGATAACATGAAGCGCGGCGATTTTTTGTAAAATTATGGTAATTAAAAATTTTTTTATTTGTTATTTTTTGGCAGTTTGAGTGCTTTCGGGTTCCTTCCACACGATTCCTGTTTGTTCGAAGCGGCATCACGGTTCTAAAAACGATCGCCGCTGCATAGGAAGAAAGGCTTAAAGCGGACTTTTCGCAATCTTTGCCCCGTGCCGCGGATAAGCAGCGGGAATGGGTCCCGTCCGCCTGATCAGTATCAGACTCCGGCTGTCCCCGTTCGGCAGTTCAAACTTTTCAATTCCGTCCAGCGTACAGCCCAGGAGAGCAACGGCGTTTTTCGCCGCGCGGACCTCCTCCTCCGGCTCCGGCCCCTTCATCGCGATAAATACCCCGCCGATTTTCAGAAACGGCAGGCAATATTCACAAAGCAGGTTCAGCGGCGCAACGGCTCTCGCCGCGGCAAAATCGAATTTTCCCCGGTACGCGGCCTGCCTTCCGGCTTCCTCCGCGCGCGCATGCACAAATTCAGCGCTGAAATGTAACTTCTCCGCCAAATCCTGCAAAAAGACCAGCCGTTTATTGAGCCCGTCCAGCAGAGTCAGGTTCAGCCCGGGGCACATCAGCTTGAGCGGTACGCCGGGAAATCCCGCGCCGGTGCCAACATCGATCAGCTTCGCACTCTCCGGCAGGTTCAGATACTTCAAAATGAGGATACTGTCCAGAAAATGCTTGTAGGCAATTTCTTCGGGCTCCTTAATGGCGGTCAGATTGATTTTCTCATTCCAATTCAACAGAATCTCCATATATTGTTGAAAACTTTCCGTCTGTTCCCCGCTCAACACGATTCCAGCATCCTGTGCGGAAAAAACCAGCCGTTCGCGAATATCCTCCATCTTATTCCCCCCTGCCGCGCGCAAGCCAGATCAGCAGCACAGAAATATCCGCAGGGCTCACGCCGGAAATACGGGAAGCCTGTCCGACGCTCGCGGGCATCACCTTCTGCAGCTTTTCCTGCGCTTCGGTTCTCAGGCCGATAATTTCCTTATAATTGATCTTAGCGGGCAAACGGCGTTCTTCCAGACGGCGCATTTCCGCGATATCTGCTTTCTGCCGCTTAATATAGCCCTCGTATTTGATTTCAATCTCCACGTTTTCAAAAACCGCCGCGGGCAGGTCGGGCCGATCCCTGTCGACTTCCTTTAAAATCTTATAATTCAGCTGCGGACGGCGAATCAGCTCCGCAAGGCGCACACCGGTGATCACCGGCGATGTTTCATGTGAAACAAGCAGCTGATTCAAGGCCTCAGACGGCGGCAGGACGGTCTTTTCCGCGCGCAGAAGCTCCTGCTCCTTCTGCTTTTGCTTCTGCTGGAACCGTTCCCAGCGATCATCGGAGATCAGCCCGATTTTCCTGCCAGTCGGGGTCATGCGTTCGTCGGCATTGTCCTGACGAAGCACCAGCCGGTACTCGCTCCGCGATGTCATCATCCGGTAGGGGTCACTGACCCCCTTGGTAATCAGGTCGTCCACCAAGGTTCCGATATAGGACCCAGCGCGGTCAAGGACCATCGGCTCCCTTCCCGTTACCTTCAAAGCGGCGTTGATTCCGGCAACCAGCCCCTGTGCGGCGGCCTCCTCGTAACCGGAGCTGCCGTTGAACTGCCCCGCGCCGTAAAGCCCGGGGAATTTCTGAAATTCCAGTGTCGCCTCCATTTGAAGCGGGTCGACGCAGTCATATTCGATTGCGTAGGCGCAGCGCATGATTTCCACACGCTCCAATCCCTTGATCGTGCGGTAGAAAGCGATCTGCACTTCCTCCGGCAGAGAAGAGCTCATTCCCTGCAAATACATTTCCTCGGTATCCATCCCACAGGGTTCAATAAAAAGCTGATGACGCTTCTTATCTGGGAAGCGCATAATTTTATCCTCAAAGCTGGGGCAGTAACGGGGGCCCACCCCCTCGATTTTACCGCTGTACATGGGGGAACGCCCAATATTTTCCAAAATCACCTGCTTGGTTCCGTCGTTTGTCCAGGAGATATGACAGACCGCGCGGTTTTTCAGCGGGGTCAGGGTATCGTAGGAAAACGGAACGACAGGTTCGTCGCCTTCCTGTACCTCAAGACCGGTAAAGTCGATGCTGGATTTCAGCACGCGCGCGGGGGTGCCGGTTTTGAAGCGGCGAAGGCGCAGGCCGATTTTTTTCAGCGCCGCGCCGAGGAATGCCGAAGGGAACATTCCGTCCGGCCCGCCCTCATAGGAAACATCGCCCACATAGATTTTTCCGCCAAGATAAGTACCTGTGGCGATCACTACCGCTTTCGCGCGGTAAACCGCTTCCATCCGGGTCGTGACCAGCCAGAGGCCGTCCGGCCCCTGCTCCAGGTCCACGATTTCCGCCTGCTTCAGCTGCAGGTTCGGCTGTGTCTCCAGCTTCCGCTTCATGACCTTGCCGTATTCCCGGCGGTCGATCTGCGCGCGCAGAGAATGGACGGCGGGACCTTTGCCCAGATTGAGCATTCTGCTCTGCAGCATGGCTTCGTCGGCTGTTTTTCCCATTTCTCCGCCCAGCGCGTCGATTTCCCGGACCAGATGGCCCTTCGCTGTTCCGCCGATGGACGGATTGCAGGGACAGTTTCCCACGGCGTCCATATTGATTGTGAAAACGCAGGTGCTGCAGCCGAGGCGCGCAGATGCAAGCGCGGCCTCGATTCCGGCATGCCCGGCGCCGATCACCACAACATCATAATTACCGGCATCGTATTTCAAAGGTATTCCTCCAATATGATTCGTTTACTTTCCTACACAAAAATGCGAGAACACGGAATCCACGACCGCTTCCGTCGCGCGTTCGCCGGTCAGCTCCAAAAGCGCGGATACCGCCCCTTCAATCGATACCGTCACGGCGTCCAACGTAATTCCGCTTTCCACCGCCGTCAGCGCTTCCGTTACACAGTCCCCGGCCTGCCGGGCGGCGTCGCGCTGGCGTTCCGTAAACAGAATCCCGTCCGAGGGGTTCAGCTCCGAAGTACGCAGCACTTCCGCCACCGCGTCCTTCAGCTCCCGCAAGCCTTCGCCTGAAAGCGCAGAAATATATACTATTTGTTGAAAATATTTTTTAATATACTGTACGTCTATTTTTGAAGGCAAATCGCTTTTATTGATCACCGCGATTGCGGCAGATTCCCGGATTGCGCAAACCAGCTCCCGGTCCTCGTCGTTCAGCTCCTGAGAGGAGTCGAAAACCGCCAGAACCAGCTGCGCTTCCCTCAGCTTGCCGCGCGCGCGGTCCACGCCGATTTTCTCCACGGGGTCGTCGGTCAGGCGGATTCCGGCGGTGTCGGACAGGCGGAGCGGAACGTCGCCGAGAATCACCGTATCCTCGACGATATCTCGGGTCGTTCCGGCGTATTCGGTGACGATGCTGCGCTCGCACCCGGCCAGCAGATTCATCAGGGTGGATTTTCCCACATTCGGGCGTCCGGCGATCACCGTCGCGACCCCCTCGCGGATGGCCCGCCCCGCGTCGAACTGACGCAGTAGGTGCTCGATTTCCGATTTTACGGTCAGCAGGGTGGTCTGCAGCTTTTCCGGGTTTACCTGCGGGATATCATCCTCCGGATAATCCGCCCAAGCGGATAAATGCGCGGCAGCCTCAATCAACATCCCGCGTATCTTGATAATTTTCTTTTCCAGCGCACCGTCATGACCGGCAAGCGCGGCCTTCGCGGCCTGTTCCCCCTGCGCGGAAATGATCTGCATTACAGATTCCGCTTCGGTCAGCCCGATTTTTCCGTTCAGGAACGCCCGGCGCGTAAATTCCCCCGGCCCGGCCGGAACCGCACCCACGGCAAATACCGCTTTCAGAACGCGGCGCATGATATACAGCCCCCCGTGACAGGAAAGCTCCACCACGTCTTCGCCGGTAAAGCTAGCGGGCGCGGTGAAATTCAGGGCGATCGCCTCGTCGATATCCGTTTCGCCGTCATGCACCCTGCCGTAAAGGGCGGTATACCCTTTCACGTCCTCCAGTGTTTTACCGTGCCGGGAGGTGAACACCTTTCCGGCAATCTCTTTTGCCCGCGGTCCGGAAAGGCGCACAATGCCGATTCCCCCCGGCGCCTGCGGCGTGGAAATCGCCGCAATCGTTTTTGCTGACGGAGCATATCCGTTTTCGTTTTTCATTTTGTACCCTCATAAGATCAATCGTCTTTGTTTTCCCTATCGCTTATTTTTACCAATTTTTGAGTTTCACACGGAAGCGATAGGTTCCGGTTGATCCACCCGTCATGCCATTCATCGTTTCAATCCACGCTTCCCGTTGGGGAGCGACCGGCCCGATCGGCTCGTTCTGAATTTCACTGTTGTTTCAATCTACACCCCCGGCGGGGAACGGCGAATGCCGTTATTGTCGCACATTTCATAGCTGGTGTTTCAATCCGCGTTCCCGTGCGGGAGCGACGAAAGTAATACTGAAACTGAACTGTTTCAACGCCATTTCAATCCACGCCCCCATGTGGGGAACGACGAATACCTGTTTTCCATGCGGAATTACAACTATCAATTTCAATCCGCGCTCCATATAAAACAAAGGGCGATTCAAATGAACCGCCCTTTGTGCTTCGTTATAAGATTATTTCTTGACGTCAACGCGGCCATAAAGCGGAGCCTTGCCTTCATTCTTCGGCGCTGCCTTCTGCACCGGCTGGCGGGCAGGCACGGAACCGGCGCCCGGTACGGAACCGGCACTAGGTCCGGAGCCGACGTTCGGTCCGGGGCCGACGTTCGGCGCGGATCTCGGCTGTCTGTTGTTGTATCCGCCGCTGCGCGGTTTGTCATTGTACGGACGGCGTCCCTGTCCTTTGCCGTAATTGTTTCTGCGGGGAGCCGGACGTTCTCCGGCTTCCGGCCCAATCACGACATGGCGGGACAAATCTTCGCCTTCGGACCAGGATTTTGCGCCCTCCACTGTCTGGACAGCGGTATGGATGATTCTGCGTTCATATGGATTCATGGGCTCCAGGGAAGAATTACGTCCGGTCTTGATCGCTTTCGCGGCAATCTTCTTTCCGAGGATTTCCAGCGTTTCCCTGCGTTTCTCGCGGTAATTTCCAATATCGATGGTAATTCTGTAATAGGAATTATCAATGTGGTTAGCGACAAGGCCGGTCAAGTACTGAAGTGCGTCCAGCGTTTCCCCGCGGTGACCGATGATAAAGCCGATATCATCGCCGGAAAGGGAGAGCTGCGCGCCGTTCTCTTCCTCTTTGATCTGAATATCCACCGCAGAAAGACCCATTTTATCAAGGATCCCTTTCAGATACTTCGCGGCGGCCTCCGCCGGATCGTTTTTGATAAAGACTCTTACCTTCGCAGGGTTTCCGCCGAAAAGGCCGAAGGTCTTTTTCGTCGGCATTTCCAAAATTTCAAATTCCGCTTCATAGGATTCAACGCCGAGCTCCCTGCATGCGGCTTCTTTTGCCAGCTCAACGGTTTCACCGGTTGCAATCGCTTCTTTTATCACGGTATTCCCTCCCCGGTTCGTCTTATTTTTTCATTCCTAAATAGTCATCCGAATTTGTTTTTCCGCCTTTTGTTTTCGTTTTTGAAGCTCCCGATTTTGCTGTCGTCCTCTGCTGCGGCTGCGGGTTAATTTCCTGATTTCTGTAGAAAGCGCCGGCAACAGGCTTCATCTTTGACTCGTTTTCTTCCAGAAGGGCAACCCTCTGCGCTTCCGCTTTCGCGTTCAGGTCCGCCGGGCTGTACCAGATATTCAGAATAATGGTTTGCAAAAAACCGAATATCGTCGAAATAATCCAATAAAAACCAACCGCCGCAGGCATTGTGCAGGCAAGCCATGCACTGAACAGCGGCATCAGATAAAGCATTCCCTTCATGCATCCCTGCTGCTGCTGCATTCCCGGCTGCATTTTCATCGTAAAATACTGGGTAACCAAAGAAGATACCAGGCACAGTGCGGGGATAATCCACAGGTTGGAACGGAACAGGGTACCGAATATATTCGCGCCGTCACTCGGCGTGTCCAAAAGATTCAGCCCCATAAACTGGAAGCCGTGGCTGAAGGATTCTATTTTCGCAAGCTCCGCCGCGCTGAACATGGTCAGCTGGGGTTTCAGCTGCGTAAAATGCTTGACGATTTCAATCTGTGCGTACTGGGCGGAAAAGCTTGCACCCAGACCGGGAATCTGCTTGAGCATTTCAACGGCCTTCGCGATTCCTTCGGCGGAAAGGTGAAGGGCGTTCGCAAGCGGGTTCTGCACGGTATAAAACAGTCCGATCATGATCGGGAAAGGGATAAAGGTGGTCAGGCATCCGCTCGCCGGATTGATTCCCTCTTTGTCATAAAGCTTCTGTGTCTCTTCCTGAAGTTTTACCTTATCGTTCCCGTATTTTTTCTGCAGCTCTTTTTGTTTGACGGCCATTTTGCTGTTCGCGGCCATCGATTTTTGCTGATTGATGGAAAACGGGAACATGACTATTTTCAATACGAGTGTAAACAAAATAATTGCCACGCCGTAATTCTGAATCAGCGTATAAAAAAACCAAAGCAAATAGCCGAGAATGTTTCCGAAAAAATTAAAAATCTCCGTCATATGGGCAATACTCCTCTATAGTGGTTATCGCTTGTCCCGTTTTTCCGGCACGGGATCGTATCCTCCGCGGCTGAACGGGTTACAGCGCAGTATCCGAAAGAATGCAAGCCAGAATCCCTTAAAAGCGCCAAAGCGCTCGATCGCTTCGATCGCGTAATTCGAACAGGTGGGGTAGTATTTGCAGCACGGTTTTTTGTAGGGGGAAATGGCTTTCTGGTAAAACCTGATAAGCAAAATAAGCGGGCGTTTCATTTCAGGACCCCTGCGTTTTTCAGCTGCAGCAGCATTGCACGGCGAACTTCCGTGCTTTTTACAAAAGGCGTTTTGCCCCTGGCCACAAAAACAAAATCATGCCCCGGAGCAATTTCGGGCGCCAAGGCCCGGAAGGCCTCGCGGATCACCCTGCGGGAACGGTTCCGTTTCACAGCGTTTCCGATTTTCTTGCTGGTGGTGATCCCTACCCTGACGTTTTTGCTGCGATTTTTCGTAACATAGGTAATGACCACAGGGCTGACATACGATTTTCCCCTTGCATAAATCCTGCGGAAATCCTTGTTTTCTGTTATGGGAATCAATAAATCCATACTTAAAATCGCACCACAATTCTGATTTGTTCCGTGAAGCAGCGAAGCTAAAAAGAAAGGCCACTCACCGTGGCCCTTTTGCTTAGTAGCTCAAACGTGCTCTGCCCTTTGCTCTGCGGCGGGCCAAAACCTTACGGCCGTTGCTTGTGGACATTCTTTTTCTGAAACCGTGCTCCTTTTTTCTGTGGAGCTTCTTTGGTTGATAAGTTCTCAGCATGAAAAAACCTCCTTTCGGGGTACAAACCTTGCAATATAGCATTATATATTAAATATGCGCAGCCTGTCAACCTAAATTTTGTCCCCCGTACCGAAAAATATTGGAAATTACGGGCGTACAGGCTGATTACTGAATTCGTCAAGCTATATAAATCAATATACCACACTTCCCCGTAAAAGAAAAGTGAAAGCGCGTCATTTAAAAAAATTTTATTATCTATGTGTTTTACACGCGCGCAATACAATATACTGTATTTTCTCAGACAATTGAAATTTGAAATAAATTGTATTTTGTGGTAATATAATTTATGTTATGCCTAAGAGTATAAATAATTGTTAGAATGAGGTTTAAAGAATGGAATCCTTCACCGAGGTCTGGAATCTGGTCTGCGATTATTGCAAAAGCAAGATCACCGATATCGCCTATTCCACATGGATCAAGCGCATAGAACCGGTCAATCTTGACTTTGCGCAGGGAGTTGCGGTCATTAAAGTCCCGAACGAACTTCACCGGCAGACAATCAAACATTATTATATGGATATGCTTGATGAAGCATTCACACAGATTTTCGGTCAAAAAATCCAGATTCGCGTCTGTACCCCGGAAGAAGCGGGGGTCGAAAAGCAGAACGACGAAACGCCCGCCATCAACGACGACTACGAATTCACCTTTGACACCTACATTGTCGGTTCTTCCAACAAATTTGCGCACGCCGCCTCCATGGCGGTGGCGAACAAGCCCGCAACCCTTTATAATCCCCTGTTCATTTACGGAAATTCAGGATTGGGAAAAACCCATCTTCTATACGCGATCTGCAACGAGATCAGCCGGACCCATCCCGAAATGAACATCATTTACATAAAAGGCGACGAATTTACCAACGAGCTGATCGAAGCGATCCGCCGCGGCACCACCGCGGAATTTCACAGCCGTTACCGGAAATCGGACGTGTTCCTGGTAGACGATATTCAGTTTATCGCCGGAAAAGATTCCACCCAGGAGGAATTTTTCCATACCTTCAACACCTTATACGAAGCAAAAAAACAGATCGTGCTGACTTCCGACCGGCCGCCGAAGGATATCGCCACCCTGGAGGAGCGGCTGCTCACCCGTTTTGAATGGGGTCTGACCGCGGATATCCAGCCGCCGGATTTTGAAACGCGCATCGCCATTATTAAAAGAAAAGCGGAGCTTCTGGAAATCGATCTTCCCGACAACGTCGCGGAATACATAGCCAACCGGCTGAAAAACAACATCCGCCAGCTGGAGGGCGCGGTGAAAAAAATGAAAGCCTACTACCTGCTTGCCGGAGAGGACCCCAGCATCACCACGGCGCAGGCGGCGATCAGCGATATCATCAACAACGACCAGCCCACCCCCTTTACCGTAGAAAAAATTATCGACGAGGTTGCGCGCACATTCGGTACGACCGGCGAGGACATCCGTTCCTCCAAGCGTTCCGCAAACATTTCGAGCGCGCGGCAGATGGCGATTTATGTAGTGAGGGAAATTACCCAGCTCCCGATGACCTCCATCGGCGAGGAATTCGGCGGGCGTGACCACTCCACCATCGTCTACGCCATTCAGCAGGTAGAAAAGGGAATCAAGCGCGACCCGAAAACCAAGGCAACCGTCGAAGATATCATTAAGAATATCCGCGACCGCTGAAAAGTGGAAAAAAAGTTGACATTTCAACAATTTCTGTTAATCTGCGTTTTTAACAGGTTTTCAGACCTCCCGGATTATTTAACTTGTTTTCAACATTCCCCACAGAGTTTTCAACATCCGGTTAAATACTTTGATTTTATACGAAAAGTTAACAAAACCTTAACATAGAAATCGCGCACGGCAAACGGCGAAAAAATCAAGCCGCGCTTGTATTTCCAAAATCTTTCAACTTTTCCGCGCCGCCTACTACTCTTACTAAATTAAATCTATACTATCTATTATAAAAAGGAAGCAGAGGGTGAGTTTATGAAAATAACCTGCCAGCGGCAGCAGCTGAACGAAGCTGTGTTGAATGTTCAGCGTGCCGTGTCCACAAAATCATCCGTTCCCGCTCTGGAAGGAATCCTGCTCAAAACAGGCGAGAATGAAATTACACTGTGCGGATACGACCTTGAACTGGGAATGACCACAAAAATAGAGGCCCAGGTGGAAGAACCGGGAAGCATCGTCCTGAGCGCACGGCTGTTCGGCGACATTGTCCGCCGTCTGCCCGCGGATACCGTATACCTTGCCACCGACGAGAAAAAAATCACTTCCATCAAGAGCGGGCCGGCAGATTTCTCCATTGTGGGAATCCCCGCGGAGGAATACCCCGAGCTTCCGGCCATTACCGGGGAAACCTCGATCCGGATCGCGAACTGCATCCTGAAAAGCATGATCCGGCAGACAATTTTCGCCGTCGCGGAAAGCGACGCAAAGCCGATCCACACCGGTACCCTGTTTGAACTGAGCAAAAATAAGATCCGCCTGATCTCCGTGGACGGCTACCGTCTTGCTTTAAGAGAAGAAACCGCCGCCTGCGGAGAGGAAACCAGCTTTGTCGTCCCGGGCAAAACGCTCGGCGAAGTGCTCAAGCTTCTGAGCGACGACGACACCGAGCTGGAAGTCCAGATCGGCCGGCGCCATATTTTATTCCAGATCGGAAACTACTGCGTGATTTCCCGCCTTCTCGAAGGGGAATTCCTCGACTATAAGGCCGCCATCCCCGGCGCCAGCTCAACGGAGATCATCGTTCCCACCCGTTCGTTTATCGACAGCGTGGAGCGCGTTTCCCTTCTGATTACCGACAGGCTGAAAAGCCCGGTGCGCTGCGTGTTTGAGGACGGGGAGATCAAGGTTTCCTGCTCGACCTCCATCGGTCACGCCAACGACCAGCTTTCCGCGAAAATCGACGGCGCGGGCGTGGAAATGGGCTTCAACAACCGCTATCTGCTCGACGCCCTTCGCAACACCGAGGGCGACGAAGTGAAAATACAGCTTAACGGCGCTTTGAGCCCGATGAAAATTCTTCCGCGCGAAGGGGATTCCTTCCTTTTCCTGGTGCTGCCGGTCCGTTTGAAGAGCGAGGCATAAAAATGAAGACGGAAAAAATCGTCATTGATACCGAATTTATCCGGCTGGACGCCCTTTTGAAGCTTGGCGGCGCGGTGGACACCGGCGGCCGGGCAAAATTTGTCGTGCAGTCCGGCGAAGTGAAGGTCAACGGAGAAATCTGCACCATGCGCGGCAAAAAAATGAGAAACGGCGACAACGCCGAATACAACGATGTGACATATGAGGTGTGTAACGGGTGATTATCCAGCACCTGGAGGCTGAAAATTACAGAAATATCCGGCGCTGCGTGATAATTCCACAGAATGGGATCAATATAATATATGGGAAAAATGCACAGGGAAAGACCAATTTGCTGGAAGCGGTCTGGCTTTTTACCGGCGGCCGTTCCTTTCGGGGAACGAAGGACGCCGACCTAATTCTGCAGGGAGAAGCCGGCGCAAAGCTCAGTCTGGAATTTTTCAGCGGGGAGCGCGAACAGACGGCGGAAATCACGATTGAAAACGGGCGCAGAAACGCCGTTTTGAACGGGATTCCCCAAAAAAACGCTTCCGGGCTGGTCGGAAAGTTTTTTTCCGTGATTTTTTCCCCGGAGCATATCGCGCTTGTGCGCGAAGGCCCCTCCCAGCGCCGCGACTTTATGGACGCCGCCCTCTGCCAGATCAAACCTGGGTACGCCGCGCTTCTTTCGCGGTATCACCACACGCTGATCCAGCGCAATACCCTTTTAAAAGATATCCCCCGCCATGCCGAGCTGATGGATACGCTTGAAATCTGGGATGAAAAGCTTGCTTCCTACGGCGAAGCGATCGTCCTCGGCAGGATGGATTATATCCGTAAAATCAAGGAACCGGTCAAAGAGATTTACGCCGGCATTTCCCAACATACCGAAATCATTGATTTAACCTATCAGAAAAGCGCCGAAGATATGAAAAAGGCGCTGAAAGCGGCCCGCCGGGAGGATGTGGCGCTTGGTCATACCAGCGTCGGCCCGCACCGCGACGATATTGATATTGCCATAGACCTCCGCTCCGCGCGGACGTTCGGCTCACAGGGCCAGAAACGTTCCGCCGTCCTTGCCCTGAAGCTTGCGGAGGCCGAGATGCTTTACAGCCAGACCGGAGAAAGACCCGTTGTTCTGCTCGACGATGTGATGAGCGAGCTGGACTCCGGCAGGCAGGATTATTTACTCAATCATTTGGATCGCTGTCAGGTTTTTATAACCTGCTGTGAACCCGGCGCAATTCAGCAGCTCCGGGAGGGCGCCCTGTTTGAAATGGACGGCGGCACCCTGATAAAAAAATGAGAAAGGTTTTATTTTATGTATCTTCATCTCGGGCAGGACACGGTGATTAAAGTCAGTGATATTGTGGGCATATTCGATATGGAAACCTCTACCATATCCAAATCGACCAGAAACTATCTTTCCGCGGCCCAGAAAGAGGGCCGGGTCGTCAACGTTTCCATGGAAATGCCGAAATCCTTTGTGCTTTGCTGTGATAAAAACAGCCGGATCATCGTTTATATCACGCAAATCTCCTCTTCCACCCTTCTGAAAAGGACAGGGTTTATTGATGAGATATCAAATGTTTAAGGTGAAAAAATGAAAAAATTCAGAAAAGCACGATGTCCGCACTGCGGAAATAAACTGACGCTGCTGCGCACCTGGTCGATCAAGACACAGGGCGAGTACAAATGCCCCAAGTGCGGCGGCTACTCCAATATTGAGCTCGACCCCGCCGTTCACTTTTTTGCCATCGGCGCAATCGTACTCAGCGGGCTGATTTACCTTGTTTGGATGATTTCCGTAAAAATGCTGAGTCTTGCTTCCATTTTTTTCATTATGCTGCCGTATTTTGTATTTTATTTGCTCTGCTTTTTCCTGGTCAGGCTGAGAAAACCGGCAGTCCGCAGAAAACAGTCCCCCGCCGGCCGGCCGCAGCAGCCGTCCCCCCAGCAGCAGACACAGAAAATTTACGATAGAAGAGACAGAAGATTCTGAACAGAACGTTTCGGTTTAACGAGAGTATACGATACGTATTATAATTGGAGGGTTAAACTTGGAGTTTAGCGAAATTACGCAAACAAAACAAAAATACGACGAAAATCAGATACAGGTACTGGAAGGCCTGGCCGCGGTCAGAAAGCGCCCCGGCATGTATATCGGTTCCACCGGGCCGCGCGGGCTGCATCACCTCGTTTATGAAATCGTGGACAACGCGATCGACGAAGCGCTCGCGGGCTTCTGCGACAGAATCGAAGTCAAAATTCTGCCCGGGGACATCATCAGCGTACTGGACAACGGGCGCGGAATCCCGGTCGGTATTCAGCATCAGATGGGAATCCCAGCGGTCACGGTTGTTTTCACCGAGCTGCACGCGGGCGGAAAATTCGGCGGCGGCGGCTACAAGGTGGCCGGCGGCCTGCACGGCGTGGGCGCGTCGGTCGTCAACGCGCTGTCCGAATGGCTGGAGGTCGAGGTTTACAACGAGGGCAAGATTTACTATCAGCGTTTTGAGCGCGGAAAAACCATCACCCAGCTGGAAGTGCGCGGCGAAACGGACAAAACCGGAACGTTCGTCACCTTTAAGCCGGACGCGGAAATCTTCAGGGAAACCACTGTCTACGACTACGAAACCCTGCAGACGAGACTGCGTGAGCAGGCGTTTCTAAACGCCGGAATCCACATTGCGCTGTCCGACCTGCGCGACGAAAGCAACCCTGTAAACGACAACTACTGCTACCACGGCGGTATCAGCAGCTTTGTGGAATTCATTAACAAAAAGAAAGCGGTCGAGATCATCCATCCCGACATCATCCATTTTACTTCCGTTGCCCCCGATAATTCGGCAACGGCGGAAGTCGCCATGCAGTATAATGATTCCTATAATGAACTGATGCTGTCCTTTGCCAACAATATCCATACTACCGACGGCGGCACGCACGAGGACGGGTTCAAACGCGCCATGACCCGTGTGATGAACGATTACGCCAGAAAATATAATATTCTGAAAGAGAACGATAAAAACCTTTCGGGCGACGACGTGCGCGAGGGTTTGACCGTCATTATCAGCGTGAAGATGAAGGACGCCCAGTTTGAGGGCCAGACGAAGGCCCGTCTGGGAAATACCGAAATCGGCACGCTGGTCAGCAACCTTATCACCGATAAAATGACCGCTTATCTCGAAGAAAATCCGGCGACGGCAAGGGCGATTTTCGACAAAGCGCTGGCCGCTTCCCGCGCGCGCGACGCCGCGAGGAAGGCCCGCGACCTGGTCCGCCGCAAATCCGCGCTGGAAAACGCCGCGCTTCCGGGCAAGCTTGCCGACTGTCAGAGCCGTAATCCCGACGAGACGGAAATCTATATCGTCGAGGGAGATTCCGCCGGCGGTTCCGCAAAAGGCGGACGCGACCGAAAATATCAGGCGATTCTGCCGCTCTGGGGCAAAATGCTCAACGTGGAAAAGGCAAGGCTCGACAAGGTGTACGGCAACGAAAAGCTGATGCCTGTCGTCACCGCGCTTGGCTGCGGGATCGGCGAAGAATTCGACCTGAATAAGCTTCGCTACGGGAAAATCATCATCATGGCCGATGCCGATGTCGACGGTTCGCACATCCGCACCCTGCTTCTGACTTTTTTCTTCCGGTTTATGAAGCCGCTTGTGGAGGAAGGCCATGTTTACCTTGCGCAGCCGCCGCTGTTCCGGCTGAGCAAGGGCAAAAATCATTACTATGCGTTCAGCGACGAGGAACGCGACCAGAAAATGGCGGAGCTCGCCAGCAATTACGAGATTCAGCGCTACAAAGGTCTTGGTGAAATGGACGCCGAGCAGCTTTGGGAAACGACCATGAATCCGGCAACCCGCACCATGCTGCGCGTGGAAGTGGAAGACGCCGCCGCCGCGGACGAAGCCTTCACCATTCTGATGGGTGACAAGGTCGAGCCGCGCCGCGCCTTTATTGAAAGCAACGCGAAGTACGCAAAGAACCTCGATGTCTGAGGCTGCGGCTTTTCGTACTTTGCGCGGATATTTTTCCATAAATGCAGGTAAAATCAGAAAAATATTTTACAATTCGTATATTTTAGTATGAAAAATACAGTTTGTGCTACATAAGCGAAAAGGAGAATTTCTCATGAAACAATTTGTGAAGGAACAGGAAACTGCCTCAAAACCTCCTGAACCCCGGGGGGAACAGACCCCCGACGAGGACCAACCTGAGGAAGACAAAGTGGAATGGGACGGTTCCGAAGCGGAGCTGGTCGCCGATGAAACGGCGCTGGCGTTTGAGGAACAGAATACGGGAATCAAGCTGACCTACACGCTGACCTCCGGAGAAATCTTCAAGGTTCTTTGGAAAAGCCAGTACACCGGTACGAGGATAGGGCTTTCGGCCGTTGCGGTCGTGATGAGCGCCGCGATGGCGGTCGTCTTTCTGATGCAGTTCCGTTCGACGGGCGACAGCCGTTACGTGTCTTTGGCGGTGGTGTGCATTCTGCTGGTTCTGGTGGTGGCGATTTTCCCGACGGCCGTCATCCGGGCGCATTCGTCAAAAATCGCCGACGGCAGGGAGATCCGCATGAAGATTTACCCCGACCATATCGAAATGGGGCTGCCCGGCAAAAGATGGGAAATTTCGCTCGACGGGACCAGCGAATGTGTTCAGATCGAAAATCTGATCGTGCTGTACATAGACGACCGAAATATGGTGATTCTTCCGCTGCGCTGTGTGGAACCGGCCGTTTTGCCGGAGGTTCAGGCAATGCTTCTGGCGGGGACGCACCCCAAAAGCTGAAAAAGGAAAGGAGACGAAAAGATGCCGACGTTTTACGAGGGAGGGCCGGTCGATACGGTGGAACAGACGGTTGGCCCCGACGAATACGCCGCGGCATACTATACCGCGCAGAGCGCTGTTTCGCCCATCCACACAAAATGGGTGCGGGCGGGGATCTGTCTTTCTGCGGCCATCGTCATCGCTTCCTTTATTCCATTTTACCGCGCAAGATTTTTTACCTGCTGGGGGCCCGCGTGCGGAATTGTTCTGGCACTTGCGCTCGCCTTTCTGTTCTTTTTTATCCAGCCGAACGATATCCGGAAATGGGCGGCGGAGCTGTACCGCTCTAACCGGCTGCTGGCCCTGCCGCAGAAAATTGAAATTTTTCGCGACAGCGTGGTGATTCAAAGCAGCTGTGAAAAAATGCTGGAATACTGGACCGATTTCAGCAAGTGTATAGAGACCCCCTCCGCCTTTGTCGTGACAGGCGGGCGGGAACGGGACTTGCTGATCATCAAAAAACAGGGACTTACGAACGAACAGATTGAAAAAATATCCGCACACCTTGCCGGCGCGTTTGCTTCGCGCTATCTAAAAAGCGGGCGTTAAGGAGGGATTTATTTGCCTGAAAGCCCAATTTCGGTAAGCTGCCTTACCACAAAATTCGATTATGCCGACTTCAAGGCCGCGGCGGCGAAAGCCGCCGTAAGGAAAAGCGAAAAAATCATTCTGAAGGTTACGGGGACCGTCCTGATTCTGGCCGCGTTTCTTTTAAAGGCCTTTGTTTACGGGAATTTCTATCAGGATTTTATTTACGCGGCCATGGCTGCGGTCGGCGTGATCATCGGATGCTTTTACGATACGATTGTGCTGTACGCCGTGCGGCGGCACGCCCTGAGTTACTTTACGGCGAACAGTGAAAGATTTATCGCGCAGACCACGGAATTTTCAGAGGAAACCATAACCTTTCAAACCGAACGGTATACGGCTGTCCTTCCCTATGAGATGCTGTATAAAGCGTATGAGGACGCGAGGGTTTTTATTATATACACAGGAATCAATGAGATGAAGTTTATCCCCAAAAGGGCGATGAACGAAAGCGAATGTACCAGAATTCACAATATTCTTGAGACAAAGCTTCAGGAAAAATATCAGCAGGAAGGTGCCCGCTAATGGACGAATTTCAGGAAAATCAAAAAATCATCAATGTCGACCTTGAAAAGGAAATGAAACAGTCGTTTCTTGCCTATTCCATGTCGGTCATTGTGTCCCGCGCGCTGCCGGACGTGCGCGACGGGTTAAAACCGGTTCACAGAAGGATTCTGTATACCATGTTTGAAAACGGCCTGTCCCCGGAAAAGGCTTACCGCAAATGCGCGGATACCGTCGGTTCCGTGCTGGGCCGCTACCATCCGCACGGCGACGCTTCGGTCTACGACGCGCTGGTGCGTCTGGCGCAGGATTTCTCCATGCGCTATATGCTGGTGGACGGACACGGCAACTTCGGTTCCGTGGACGGCGACCCCCCGGCCGCCTACCGTTATACCGAGGCCCGCATGAGCAAGATCGCCGTGGAAATGCTGGAGGATATCGACAAGGATACTGTCGATTTCCAGCCGAACTACGACGACCGTCTGAAGGAACCCATTGTTCTGCCCAGCCATTTTCCGAATCTTCTGGTCAACGGCTCGACCGGTATCGCGGTCGGCATGGCAACGAATATTCCCCCGCATAATATGGGTGAGGTCATCGACGGCATGTGCACGCTGATCGACGACCCCGAGGCTTCGCTGGACGATCTGATGCAGAGCATCAAAGGGCCGGACTTCCCCACCGGCGGCATCATCATGGGCCGGGCGGGCATCCGCGCCGCCTACGCCACCGGCCGCGGCCGCATCACGGTGCGCGCCCGCGCGGAGATCGAGGAAGAGAAAAACGGCCGTTTCAATATCGTCGTCACGGAGCTGCCCTATCAGGTCAATAAGGCAAGGCTGGTCGAAAGCATCGCAGAGCTGGTCAAGGACAAGCGTATTGAGGGAATTTCCAACGTGGAGGACCACTCCGACCGCGAGGGCATGCACCTGCTGGTCAGCGTGAAGCGCGACGCTTCCCCGCAGATCGTTCTGAATCAGCTTTATTCCTATACCCAGATGCAGACGACGTTCGGCGTCATCATGATCGCCATTGTCAACGGCGAACCCAAAACGCTGACGCTCAAGGAAATGCTGCAGGAGTACATTCAATTCCAGGAAAGCGTCGTAAGGCGCCGCACCCTGTACGACCTCAAAAAGGCCGAAGAGCGCGCCCATCTTCTGGAAGGACTGAAAATCGCCGTCGACAACATTGACGAAGTGATTTCCATTATCCGCGGTTCCAAGGACAGAGCGACGGCAAGAGCCCGCCTGACGGAACGCTTCGGGCTGGACGACCCGCAGACACAGGCGATCGTACAGATGCCGCTTGGCGCACTCACCGGTCTGGAGCGCCAGAAGCTGCTGGACGAAATCGCCGCTCTGGAAGCGAAAATCGAAGATTACAAAGATATTTTAAGCAATGAAACGCGTCTGCTCGGTATCGTCAAGGACGAGGCTCTCGCGGTAAAGAATAAATTCAGCGACGAACGCCGTACGGAAATTGCGACCGTCAGCGGCGAGGTCGATATTGAAGATCTGATTCCGCAGGAGGAATGCGTGCTGACCCTGACCAACTTCGGTTACGTCAAGCGTCAGAAAACCGATACTTACCATATTCAGCGCAGGGGCGGCCGCGGAGTCAGCGGCATGACGAGGCGTGAAGAGGATGTCGCGAGCGACATGTTTGTCATCAACAGCCACGACTATGTCATGTTCTTTACCAACCTGGGCCGCGTGTACCGGCTGAAATGCTATGAAATCCCGGAGGGCTCCCGCACGAGCAAGGGGATGAATATTGCGAACCTGCTGCCGATTGCGCAGGATGAAAAGGTTACCTCCATGATCCGCGTGCCGGAATTCGACGACGAAAGCTATCTGTGCATGGTGACGCGTAACGGCATCATCAAGCGCACCAGCCTTTCGGCTTACGATACCGCGCGCAAGGGCGGCGTGATCGCGATCGATCTGGACGACGGCGACGAGCTTTCCTGGGTGCGCCTGACCTCCGGCGATACGCAGCTTCTGGTCGCGACCCGCTTGGGCATGGCCATCCGTTTTGATGAAAGGGACGTCCGCCCCATGGGCAGAACCGCCCGCGGAGTCAAAGCGATTACCCTGAAGGACAGCGATTATGTCGTGGGAATGAGCTCGCTGCGCGCGGACGGCCTTGTGCTGACCGTTTCCGCAACCGGCTACGGGCGCCTTTCCAGCATTAACGATTACCGCATCCAGTCGAGGGGCGGCAAGGGCCTTACCAACTATCATATTCAGAAATACGGAGAGGTCGCCGCCATCAAGGTGGTCGATCTGGACGACGACGTGATTCTGATTTCCTCCGACGGTATCATTATCCGTATTCCGGCCAACTCCATCCGCGAATGCGCAAGGCCCGCCAAGGGCGTGCGCGTCATGCGCCTGAACGAAAACAGCGAGGTTGTCACGCTGGCCCGCACGGCGCACGAAGAGGACGCGGTGGATGCACTGCCCGTGGACGAGGGCGACGCCGACGCCGGCTGCGAAGACGAATCGGAGGACATGGAAGAGAATCTTTCAACGGATACGGAACAGGAAAACACCGAGGAATAAGAAAGGGTGCAGTCAATGAATCACTGGAAAAAGCTTTGCATTCCCCTGGCGGCTGCCGTGGCGATTGCGGCGTTCGCGGGCTGCGGGTCGGTGAAGGGCGGGCAAAGCTCCGTCCCGGCAAGCGGGCTCGGTGAGTCCTCTCAGGCGGAGTCCCAGCCTGCCAGCAGTGCGCAGAGCGAACTGATCAGCAGCGTTCCTGTGGTAACGCCGAACGAACCGTCCGAATCCCAGCCCGGCCCGGTCATCGATATAGAGACCGACAGCCCGGAGTTTAATGCGCTGTTTAAGAAAAATCCGATTGACAAGCAATATATCGCGGAGTCCAACAAGGCATTCTCCAATGTGGAGATGGTCGACCTTTCCAATAAGTACGCCGGAATCTGGGAAAAAGAAGTCACCTCCGCTTATGGCAAGGTCACGAAACTGGCCACGGGCGACGCCCTTTCCAAGATCAAAGCGGAGCAGACCGCCTGGGTGAACGGCAAGACAGAAGCGCTGAAAAAAATCAGTGACGACGCATACGCCGCGGGCGGAACCATGGCCCAGGTCAACGCCGCGAGCGCGACCATGGATTATTACCGCAGCCGCGCCGCACAGATTTACCGTCAGCTTTACTCCTTTGATCAAAACTACACCTACGCGTTCAAGTAAGGGGGACAACTCCTTCCGTAGATGTTCTCAAACAGTTATGCGTGGTTGACTCCCTCCGCCGCGGACCATGCGGTCGGCAGACGCCTACGGCGAAGCTCCCAGTCGGCTTATGCTAAATCGAAGTCCGACTGCTCCGGAACTCCTTCCCTCGCGCCGAGCGCGCCACCTCCCTCAAGGAGGAAGAAATGGTTATATAACCAAATACTTTTCGTTATATTTATTGTGTTTTATACTTTAAGTTTTGAAATGGGCACATGTTTTTCTCTATGAGGAAAAAAGCGAAGACGCCTTCTTAAAAACAATTATTTGAACAGGAAGAAAAAAATGGAATTCAACGAAAAGACCCTGAGCAGAAACGATATTTATGAAGGAAGAATCCTCAAATTTCACGTGGATAAGGTGGAGCTGATCAACGGAAAAGCCTCCACCCGGGAGTGCGTCGACCACCCGGGCGGGGTCAGCGTCGCCGTGCTGACGGAAAAGAATGAAATTCTGTTTGTCCGCCAGTTTCGGTATCCTTATAAAGAAGTCGTTCTGGAAACGCCGGCGGGCAAGCTGGAACCCGGCGAGGACCCGTTTGAAGCGATGAAGCGCGAGCAGCTTGAGGAAACGGGCACCACCGGTTCCCGCTATATCGATATGGGAAAGCTTTATCCTTCCCCCGGTTACTCCAACGAAATCATTTATCTGTACGCCTGCCGTCTGGAAACCTCCGGCAAGACGCAGTTTGACGAGGATGAGTTTCTGGAAACGGAAAAAATCCCGGTGGACGAAGCGGTGCGCATGGTGATGGACGGGGAAATCCCCGACTCTAAAACGCAGGTGCTGGTTTTAAAAACCGCGCGGTTTTTGAAGGACGGAAAAATCTGAGGGGTGCGCCATGAAAAAGAAAAAGCCCACTGAGCTGAGCGAGCCGAAAAAACGTCTTATGATGTATCTGGGCCTTTGGGCCGCCTCCCTGTTTTTCGCCATCGGAAACCCACAGGGAAGCTGGCTGCCCATCGGCCTTGGAATCGGGCTGATCGTAGCGTATGCGCCTGAAGCCCTGCGCTGGCTGAAGGGCAGGAAAAGCGGTACGGAAGCCGCCGCCGCAAAGCCGGACGGGACAAAAAACGAGGAAGAACAGAAAAAATGAATTGCTGTCCGGGTACTGCGGTCCCCGAGGCGGCTCTTTTCTTTTATTTCCCGACTCTTTTCACATAGCCATCACATAAAGTTTATAAAATAGAATGGAAACATTCAAAAAAAGTTTACATTCCGACCGCGCCGAATTGCTACAATAAAATGGCGTTACAGCGGGCTTTGTCCGCCTCAGGCTGTCGACAAAATCACGCTTTCTTTTTCCGGCTCCCTTTTAAGAGGAGCGGATAAAAATTCGTTTCTGCATCGGTCACGAAAATAATGGAAACATCAGGAGGGATCTGCATGATTGAGGTGAAAAACCTCTCAAAGCGCTACGGTCAAAACGTCGCTTTGAACAACATCAGCTTCTCGGTTGAAGAAGGAACCGTCGTCGGTTTTTTGGGGCCGAACGGCGCGGGAAAGTCAACCACCATGAACATTATTACCGGCTATCTGTCGGCCAGCTCCGGCTCGGTCACGGTCGGCGGGTACAACACGCTTGACAATCCCAACGAAGTGAAAAAGCTGATCGGCTATATGCCCGAAATGCCGCCGCTTTACCCGGATATGACGGTGAAGGAATATCTGGACTTCCTCTTTGACCTGAAAAAAGTCACACTCCCGCGCGAAAAGCATATCAGGGAAATCTGTACGCTGGTGAAAATCAACGACGTGTATCACCGCCTCATCAATAACCTGAGCAAGGGCTACAAACAGCGCGTCGGTTTTGCGCAGGCGCTTTTGGGCAATCCCCCTGTTCTGATCTTAGACGAGCCCACCGTCGGGCTTGACCCTAAGCAGATTATCGAAATTCGCAACCTGATTCACAACCTGGGCAAAAAACATACGATTATTTTAAGCTCCCACATCCTGCCGGAAATCCAGGCGGTCTGTGAGCGCATCATCATTGTCAATAAGGGAACGCTGGTCGCGGACGGCACGCCGGAAAGCCTTTCGCAGAGCCTGAGCGCCGACCATAAGCTGATCGTCCGGATAGAAGGAAACGAGACCGACGTCAGAAACGCCCTGAAATCCGTCAAGTTCGTGGAAACCGTGCAGAGCTGCGGCGAAAAAGAGCCGGGCGTTTTCGAGTACGAGGTAGAGGCCCGCGACGGCCGCGATGTCCGCCGGGAGCTTTTCCGGGCGGCCGCGGCGAAAAATTATCCCATTCTGTCCATGTCCAACACCGGGCTTTCGCTCGAGGACGTGTTTCTGCGCCTGACCAGCGCGGCCTATACAAAGGACGCCGCTGCTGAAACGATAACGGAAGGAGAGGAAGAAGAATGAGAGCGATTACCAAACGGGAGCTGAAATCGTATTTTACCTCCCCCATCGGCTATGTCTGCGTCGCCATGATTCTGGCGCTGTACGGATATTATTTCTTCCAGGTGCTGATGCTGCGTTCCTCCTCCTATATCTCCAGCGTATACGCCACCATGTTTATCTGGAGCATGATGATTATTCCGATCATCACCATGCGCAGCTTCAGTGAGGAAATGCGCAACCGCACCGATCAGGCGCTTCTGACCGCGCCGGTGGGCGTCACCTCCATTGTGGCGGGAAAATTTCTGGCCGCGCTGGCCGTGTATACCATTGCCATGGTCGGCACCCTGATTCCCGTAGCCGTGATCGGCCTGTTTTCCGCGCCGGAATGGGCGCTGGTTTTCGGGAACTTTTTCGGTTCCCTGCTGTACGGCGCGGCCATGATCTCCATCGGCATCTTTATTTCCTCGCTGACGCAAAGCCAGATCGTCGCCGCTATCGGCACGTTCGGTATTTCCATCCTTCTTCTGGTCGTTGATCAGCTTACCAGTCTTGTCAGCAACACGGTCGCGGTCAAGCTGATCGGCTGGCTGTCCTTCAACACACGGTACCAGCCGTTTACCAAAGGAATTTTTGATCTTTCAAGCATTGTCTTTTTCCTCAGCGTGATCGCGGTTTTTATTTTCCTGACCGCCCGCAAGCTTGAAAGCAGAAGATGGAGCTAAGGGGGTATGAAAATGAACAGGGATAACAATCATGAAATAGAAAAGACCACTCCGGAAACCGAAGCCGCCGAAGAGACTGCGGCGGAACAGACGGAGCCTGCCGCCGGGGAAGAACCCGCCGAAAAGGAAAGCACCAGGAATTTTTCGGAAGAGAACACAGACTCCGAAACAGAAGAGGCCGACGGCGCCAATGAGCCGGAAGAAAAGAAGAAAAAAGGCAAATTGGCCGAAAAGGTCGGCGCGTACACGAAAAGCACAAAATTCCGCCGCGGTGAAATTTCCACCGCGTTTACCGCCGGGTTCCTGATCGTCGTCATTCTCATCAATGTGATCGTGAGCGTGCTGGCGCAGCGGTATCCGTCCATGAATCTGGATCTGACAAAAAATAAAGTGAATACCCTCTCCACTCAGGCGGCGGAAATCGTCTCCAAAGTGAACGTGCCGACCACCATCTATATTATGGCGACACAGGCACAAACGAAGGGCGACCAGCTTCTGTCGGAATACGGCATCAAATACAGCCAGGTCGGGGAGCTCGCCGAGAAAATCGCTGAGAAAAACACCAATATCAAGGTGGAGTATATGGACCTTGATAAGAATCCGACCTTCGCAAGCACCTATAAAAACGATAATCTGGTCGCGGGCGACGTGCTGGTTAAGACGGACAAACGCTACCGCGTGCTCGCCTACACCGACCTGTTCAACGTGCAGTACGGCTCAGACGGCGTGTCGACGGAAACCTATTCCATGGTGGACAGCGCGCTTGCTTCCGCCCTCAATTCCGTGATCGCGGACACCGTCGCGATCGCCGCGTTCGACACGGGCCACAGCGAGCAGCTGGAAACGACCACCTATCAAAAGCTGCTGGCAAACAACAGCTTTGAAACAAAGGATTTCAACCTGCTGACGGACGCGATTCCCGACAATACCCGTCTGGTCGTTCTGGGCTGCCCCACCACCGACTATACCGACGCGGAGCTGAAAAAGCTGGATACCTTCCTGAGCAGCTCCGCAATTGCGGGCGACCGTTCCCTGCTGATTACCTTCCATCCCAGCCAGCAGGCTATGCCGAAGCTCTCCGCTTTCCTGAAGGAATGGGGCATCGAGGTGCCACAGGCCGTGGTTGTGGAAAGCGACCAGAGCAAATATTACACCGACGACCCAAGCTATATTCTTTCCACCGTGCAGACCGGGCTGAGTCTGGGCGGACAGTCGGATTACGGTTACTTTACCACTCCGCAGTCCAACCCGATCAACCTTCTGTTTGAAACCAGAGAAACCAAAACGACTTATTCGCTGGCGAAGTCCAACGATTCCTGCTATCTGGTGGACAACAACACCAAGGCGGACGATACGCCGCAGAAGGCCGCATATAATACGGCGGTGCTTTCACAGGATAAAGTGCAGTCCGGAACGAAGGAATACAAGGCAAATGTGATCGCGCTGGGCAGCACCACCATGTTTGCCGGGGAGATTCTGGGCGCGAGCACCTTTGGCAACGCGAAATACGTGGTTGACCTTTCCCGCTACGCGACCGGTACCACCAATTCCGCCACCGCCATTACGGAGACCTCCGTACAGACCAATGTTTCCGATATTACCCTGAGCGCCGAAATGAGCGTTCTGCTCGGCATCGGCGTGTTTACCCTGCTGATCCCCTTGCTCGTAGTGGTTGCCGGCGTTTGTGTGTACCGCAAGAGGAGGCGCCTGTAAGATGAAAACCAGCACAAGAAATCTGGCAATTGTCGCCGGCTGTATCGTGGTGCTCGGCGGAGTGGCCGCCGTCCTGCTGACGACGGGGGACAAACAGGAGACCGCTTCTTCCGAGACTTCCGCTTCGACCATTGAGCTTGTCTCAAAAACGAGTCAGGACATCGTATCCATGTCCGTAAAAAATAAAAAAGGCGGCTATACGCTCGTCCCGGTTGAAAAATCAGATACCGGTTCCTCCGCATCTTCCGCCGCCTCCGGCACTGCGGCGGAAATCACCTATCTGGTCAAAGAGCTCGGCGGCGTGCCGATCAACAGCACCGCCGCCTCTCAGGTTGTTCAGAACGGATTCAGCCTTGTCGCCACCAAAAATCTGGGGATTGTCAGCAACCTGAGCGAATTCGGGCTGAAGGATCCGCAGGCCACCGTGGAAGTCGCTTTCAAGGATGGAAGCGCCTATAATTATAAAATTGGAAATCCCTCCGCCACGGACAGCAGCGCGTACTATATGTGCGGCGAAAATTCCGACAACGTATATATCGTCAGTATTGACGGCGGGATTCTGGATAGCAAGACCTATTTCGTCAGTAAGACCGTGATGGCGGTTACCAGCAGCAGCGGCGTGAACGACTTTACAAAAATAACACTGAGCGGCACGAATTTTTCGCAGCCCGTCACCGTGGAAAAAAGCGGAACGGAGAGCGTGATTACCTCCCCGGTCAGCGCACCCACGGATGCCGAGAAGCTCAGCGCGGTCGAGTCGGCGCTGACGGACCTGACTGCGGACTCCGTCGAGGCCGTGAATCCTGACGCCGCGGCGCTGAAAAGCTACGGGCTTGACAAACCCTTCGCGATTGCCGATTTTACGGTAAACAGGGAAAGCTATCGGCTTCTGGTCGGCACGAAAAAAGATTCCTCTTATTATGTAAAGCTCGACAAGGTGGACGCGGTCTATCTGGTCAAGGCGGGAAGCCTTGACGCGTGGGTAAGCACGAACGCGTTTGCGCTCCGCAGCAAGGACATTCTCAAGCCCGACATCACAGCGGTAAAATCGCTTTCCGTAACGGCGGGCGGCACGGTCCGGACCTTTGCCGTCGCCAGAACCAAGGACGAAACAAAATCCACCCAGGATAAAACCGAATACGCCTATGCGGTCACCGGAACCGATGGGAAAAAGCTGGACTATGAGAAAAACTATACCGCTTATTTCCAGCAGGTCACGGGAATCCAGCTTCTGGAGGCGGCCGACGCTACGCCAGCCGGCACTCCGGAACTGAAGCTGGAGTACACCTACTTTGACAAAAGCGGGACGGACACGGCCCTGTTTTACAAGACCGGCGACCGGCTTTACACCGCGGTGGTGAACGGCGCGGTTTACGGGATCGTAACGCAGGACGACGTTCAGAAAATTTTGACCGGCGCGAAAACGCTGCAGGACGAGGCATAAAGATAGAAAAGTCGTAGAGCATGAGCAGTCCTCCGATAAGGATGTTTACAAAAATCATAATGGTTTAGCACACGGCTGAACGATTACCGATGAATTGTAAATAATCTTTATTGGAGGATTTGTTTTATGGCAAGGGTTGAATTTGAATAGACAGAGATTGATGGGTTACTATACCCCAGCATTGAAATTGACGGAGAAGCCGAGCCCGGCAGCATGTCGGGCTCCTTTCGCTTTCATTACAGTCTGGGATAATACTTGTCTATCTCCAGGGCTGTATTCAGCTTATAAGCGTAAACAATATAGCAGACAGCAGGGAGAAGAGAGAGGACGGCCAGGACCGTATTGTTTTTCCATAAATATTCCCCCTTTACTTTATGAGTCGGATATGATACCGCATAATTTGCGGGCATATTCCCGAACACGGTTTTCTTTATATTCATCCATAAAGACGGTTTCATAGCCAGGATCACGTTCTGCAAGCATCCCCATATAGACAAGCTGTGAGTGCCTGCAATATCGTTCCATTCCGATCTCAAAAAGATCGGCTCCTTTTTCCGGGCGGTAGCCGCAGGTGGTCAGCAAAGCCAGTTTCTTTCCTGCCCAGAGCGCGGGACCTTTCTCATTTCCATAGTATTTGTTCATGCCGTAGACCAAACGATCCAACAAAGCCTTCATCGGCGGCGTGCAGTACCACGAGTAAATTGGCGTTGCCAGTACGAGCATGTCCGAAGCAAGTATTTTATCGAATATTTCCTGCACATCATCCTGATATCGGCAGCCGAATTTTGACCAGTCCGCCTGACACGCCCTGCAAGCAATGCAAGGCTGAATGTTTTTGCCGTATAACGAAATCAGATCATACTCTGCTCCGCAGGCGGAGAGTTCTTCCGTAAAAGGCTTTAGCAGAGAGGCGGTATTGCCTGTTTTTCTTGGACTTCCCATCAAAATACAGTATTTCATAGACGTCACTCCCCCTTAAAACACAAGCTGTATCAGCAACATGTAAACAATGGTCCCTCCTGCGATGGAGAGCAGCATTTGCTTTTTCCAGAAGTGGAGTACCACGACGGCTGCGATGGCAATCAGCTCCGGGATTCCGCGGCTTCCGGCAAGGATGTTTACATCCTTCAAACAATATATCACGAGCATTCCCAGCACCGCCGCGGGCAAGACCTTTCCCAAATACTGAACATATTTCGGCGTCGGTTTATTTGCGGGAAACAGGATAAAAGGAAGGAAACGTGTTGCCATCGTACCCAAAACCACGACCGCGACCGTTATAATCTGTTGACCGATACTCATTGCCATTTCACTGCACCTGCTTTCATAAGCATCCCTTTGGGCAGGGGCAGAGCCAGCAGGATCAGTATCATTGCCGGGATAATAAAGTGGTCGCTTCCAAACAGAATCAGACATGCCGCAGAGATTCCCAACCCGGCCAAAGAGCTGTGATGTTTTTTTTCTTTCATCCACTGATCCAAAAAAATAACCACAAACAACGCGGTCATGACAAACTCAAGGCCGTCTGTGTTGAACTGGATTAAGCCACCGAACAGGCCTCCCAAAGTAGCGCCCAACACCCAATAGAAGTGATTCAAAAGCGTGACAAAAAACAGGAACCAGCTCTTATCGACACCTTCCGGAATATCTGCCGTGCAGTTGATGGAAAAGGATTCGTCGCACATGCCGAAAATCAGATAAAATCGTTTAAGCCCCGGGACCCGGTATTTCTCCAGCATAGAAATACCGTAAAATAAATGTCGGGCATTAATCACCAGCGTCAGGGCCAATGCTTTGAGCGGGTCGAAGGCTGCCAGCAGCAGGCCTGCCACCACAAATTCCACCGAGCCGCCAAAAATAGTCAGGCTCATCAGCATGGGGTATAAAAAAGGAAAGCCTAAAGTATTCATATAGATGCCATAGGCTATCCCTAAAAATACAAATCCCGCAAAAATCGGAACAGTATAGGGAAAGGCAGCTTTGAAAGCCTTATGTAATATTTGTTTTTTTTGTTCCAAGGGTGCGGTCCCCCTTTCAAAGATCGGGATACTTCATATTTTAGCATTAAAAATACATACACTCAATGATATAATTGTATGTATTACAATGTTGTTGGGGGACCATATGCCGATAAACTCTTTTTTGAATTACCATATGTCTTGGAAGCCGGACAGGCAAATGTTGAACCGCCCGGTATATCAATCGCTTGCCAATTTGCTGGAACACGATATTGCAAACGGATTGCTGGCGCCGGGTACGAAACTCCCGCCGCAGCGGGAACTGGCGGATTATCTGGATGTTAATTTTACTACCATCACAAGAGCTTACAAGCTGTGTGAACTCAGAGGGCTGATCTATGCCGTAACAGGAAGCGGTACGTTTGTTTCACCAAACGCCACACGTTCTGTTACCATTTCGCTGGATAACGCTCCACGGGAATATATTGAACTTGGCTTTGTCGCATCTTTTGAACAATGCAATCGTATGGTTTCAGGCGCTGCGAAAAATATCCTTAAAAAGCGCTATCTCGAACAGCTTTTTGACTATGACGATCCCACCGGAATGCCGCATCAGAAAATGGCAGCTCTTAATTGGATGCAGTCCTTTGGTGTTGATACAGAACCGGAGAATATGGCGATCGTATCCGGTGCGCAGAATGCTCTGGCAATCGCCCTGTTTGCGCTGTTTGAACCCGGAAGCCGCATAGCTGTTGACCGCTATACTTATTCCAATTTCATTGAACTGTCCAAAACTTTTCATATTCAGTTGGTTCCGGTTTCTGGAGACGATCACGGAATGCTTCCGGATGAACTGGACAGCCAATGCCGTCAAACAAAAATACAAGGCATTTTTTTGATGCCTTGCTGCTGCAACCCCACAACGATCATGATTTCAGATAAACGAAAGCAGGAGCTGGCCGCCGTCATTCTAAAACACAAACTGATTGTAATCGAGGATGATATTCATGCTTTTTTAACTGCCGGAATCATAGCGGATTATCAGCGTCCCTTCTATCAGCTCCTGCCGGAGCAAACGGTTTATATTTGCGGGACATCCAAATCCCTGTGCTCGGGGCTTCGGGTTGCTTATATGGTATTTGGCGAACAATTCAAAGAACGGATTTTGAAAGCAATTTTTAACATCAACGTAAAAACGTCTTCCCTTGACGCAGAAATTATTACAGAGCTGATTTTGTCGGGACAGGCAAATGAAATTGTACTTGAAAAGAAAAAACTTGCACAGGCTGTAAACGACATGTTTTTATACTATTTTCCCCAAGCTCCAAGAAAAGGACATCCGTTCAGCTTCTTTCGATGGCTTCCTTTGACGGAGAAGCAAAACACGGATCGGCTATTGCTCCGCCTGCAAGAGAAGGGGGTGCGGGTATTCCACTCGGACCGCTTCCTTACGGCGTCAAATCAGCAAAACAGTTTCCTTAGAATATCGCTGGCTTCCACTGAGTCTTTGGATAAATTGGAAAAAGGGTTAATGATCTTAAAAGAAAACTTATAGGCCTTCTGGCTGTGCAAGAGGGGTGTATTTTCCCCTGTTCCGCTTGACTGCTCAACTATCAATTTATACTGCTCACTTGAGTTCAAGGGAGCATAAAATGGACTTTGTTCCATTCGCTCATTCTTGTCATTCAAGAGCAAACCGGCATCCGGAAGCAGACACCTGAACTCGTGCGGGCGTTTGCCGGGAAGATTGTGGGGTATGGACGTTCCGGACCGCAGCCGTACAAGAAAAAAATTATATGAAGCAGGTTGATGTCTATTTCAATTTTGTGGGTAAGTTTTAGGACAGAAAAAAGCCGCAGGATTTGAAATCCTGCGGCAAATCTTAAAAACTGAAAACATTCTTATTGATAAGGGGCATTGTTCCCGCCTTTTTTAATTGGCCAGCTTCTTTTTTAGGGTCTCCGGGTTCGCGGCGTAGATCAGTGCGTTTTCCCGGGAGATTTTTCTTTCCCGGTAAAGCCGGAGCAAATCCATGTCCATGGCCACCATGCCCTCGCACCCGCACGAATAAATGGTGTTGTCGATCTGATGCACCTTGGATTCGCGGATCAGGTTGCGGATGGCCGGATTGACCAGCATAATTTCAAACGCGGGAATCAGGCCGCCGTCCAGCGTGGGAATCAGCTGCTGAGAAACCACCGCCTGCAGTACCATGGAAAGCTGCACGCGGATCTGCTGCTGCTGGTTGGGTGGGAACACGTCGATGATCCGGTCAATGGTGTTGGCTGCGCCCACCGTGTGCAGGGTGGAAAGCACCAGCTGGCCGGTCTCCGCCGCGGTCATCGCGGTGGTGATCGTTTCATAGTCGCGCATCTCCCCCAGCAGAATGACGTTGGGCGCCTGCCGCAGGGCGGCGCGCAGCGCCCGCACATAGCTCCGGGTGTCGTGGGCGAGCTCGCGCTGGCTCACGATGCTTTTGTCGTGACGGTGCAGGTATTCGATCGGGTCCTCTATGGTGATGATGTGGCTGTTGCGCGTATGGTTGATCTTATCGATAATACACGCGAGCGTGGTGGATTTTCCGCTGCCCGCAGAGCCGGTAATCAGCACAAGACCCTTTTTGATTTCGTTCAGATCGATCACCGTATCGGGAATATGCAGGACCTTCGGGTCGGGCAGCCGGAAAGCGACCACCCTCAGCACCGCGGCCATGGACCCCCGCTGCAGATAGGTGTTGCAGCGGAAGCGGCACAGCCCTTCTATGGAAAAGGAAAAATCGTCGTCTCCGCTTCTCAGAAACGGCTGAATGTCCCGGCCGCTGCCGAGCGAATAGATTTTCTCAATGCATTTCTTCGTATCCTCCGGCTTCAGCCGGTAGGAGTCAAGGCCGTCGATACCCACCGGATGGATGCGGTCGCTCGTCTTAAAGGAAAGGGGGCAGCCCGATATGATAAAAATATCCGATACGTTCTCCTCCACGGCCCTTTTCAGGATTTCAATAATATCAAATTCCATGCAATCACTCCATTGCGCTTATTGGGCGCTGTTGCCCTGCCAAAGCTCCAGCGTATCGCCGCCGTCGCTTTCAAGCGCCTGGGGCGTCAGTTTTCTTTCCGTAATCCGGTACCGCTCCGCGTCGTCAAAAGCGCCGACGGCCAGCCGTGTTTCGATCTGCCTGCCCGCGCCCGCGTCGACTGGAAAACGAACGTTCAGCGAATCCTCGTCGGAGGGTTCCACCGTGACCCCGTCAAGGCGGGTGAGCAGCATCTGGGCAAAGCTGCGGTAACAAACGGCCTTTTTCTGTTCCGCAGAGGCATTGCCCGCCAGAATTTCCGTTGCTGATTGTAATTTAGAGCGATTTTTATACTGATTGTATTCTTTTAACTGTATAAGAGCAATTCCACCCGTGGCCTTCGCGGCGTCTTCCCTTGCGCTCAGAAGCGCTTCGTCTATTTTCTGGAGCTTCTGCTCCGCGATAGCGGTTGCGGCGTAATAGTTTTCAACCGTTTCCGCGTTTTTGGTGGAAATCTTATTGTCCGCGTTCGCGGTCACGTAGGAAAGGATCCCGAAGGTGGTCAGGCAGAGCACGACAAAAATCATCAGGATGGAGGACGCGCCCACACCCAGATGAAAATTTCCTTTTCTTCTCACACAGGCACCTCCTCAGCTTTCGGGCAGATATTTTGCGGAGCTCAGCGAATAAATACTGCTGTCGCCGCCGTTCTGGCGGCGGCTGACGGAAACGCTCACGCTGACCATGGTCCCTCCGCCGGAGGGCGTTTTTTTCAGGGTGACGTCGGCGATGTAGCGCGGGTCGGTATCCGTCCGGTTCCAGTCGCGGTCGTAAAGGATGCGGTAGCTTCCGTCGTTTTCCTGTTTTGCGGTTTTCAGCGCCTCGGGCAGCTGATCGGGCGAAGAGAGGGAACGGACCTGCTCCGCGATATTTTCCGCCTGAATCACCGCGACGCTCAGGTCGCTGCTCTGCCGCGCGCGGTTGTTGGCCTGCACAAAAAGCTGCAGGGTGACCGTGACGGAAACGGCGAAAAACAGGATGACCAGAATGATCTCCACAAAAAAGCTGTTGATCTGTACCGCGTTCCGTTTCATTCCATCACCTGCTTTATGTTAGGGAAAGACTGAGCGAAAGCGCGCGGCTGTTTTCGCCGCTGACCGAAAGGCTCAGCCGGTTCCCGTTTTTCTCCATAGAAAAGGAGGACACCGGCGTAATCCTGTCGCCGCTGCCCACGCTGAAGCCGTTTTCAGCGCTTGTGAAATATTCCATCAGATAGCCGTCGTGATAATAAATGTAGGTCTTGTACTCCCGTGCGTTGAAATCGGAGCGGATTACCAGCGTCTGCTGCCCGTCCAGGGTCTCCACGGAAACGTCGCGGCTGTCCGCCGAGTGAACCTTATTGGTGACATAGGAAAGGGTGGCGCGCGTTTCATTGTTGCTGTCCATTTTGCCCACGATCCCGCGGTAAACATTTGCCCCGATCAGCACCAGAAACAGGGAACAGACCGCGAACAGGCAAAAAATCAGCAGGATAAAAACAGTATGGACGGAATGGGAATTTCTGCTGTTCAATCTTGATTCCTCCCCGTTAAGATTCGGCGCCCTTCTCCAGCACCCTCACCGAGGGCATGATGTTGCTGCCCGCCGTTTCATACTGGACGACATATTTGCCGTGGTCGATTTCAATTCCGTAGTGGTCTTCCAGATATTGAATATCCGGGGGGTAAAACCCTTCCACCGCGTAGCAGTTGACAATGGCCTTCTGTACGGCCGCGCGGGTCACGCGCAGCTTTTCCTCACTGTTCGCTCGAAGGGCGCTGCTCAGGCCGGACCAGAAAAGATACAGCAAAGCGCAGAAGATAAGGACGGAAAGCAAAAGGTCCCTGTAAGCGAATTTCTTTTTGTAAAGCCTCAAGCGATCCTCCCCCTTCCCCTAACCGATCGACGACATGATTCCCATCAGCGGAAGCATGACGGAAAGCAGGATCGCGCCGATAATGATCGACAGTGCCGCGACCATGGCGGGCTCTATGACGGAAACCGCGCGGCTGACGGACTCGTCCGCGTCCTCGCTGTAAATCTCCGCCAGATGGCGCATAACGGAATCAAGGCTGCCGGTTTTGCAGCCGATGCGCACCATGCCCGAATAGATGCCGGGAAAAATATCCGCTTCGCTCAGCGCCTGTGTAAAGGAGGAGCCGGCGTTCATCAGCGCGCGGCAGCGGTTCACCTTTTCGGCGACCGCCCGGCTGCTCAAAATACCGGGAACCAGCCCCAGTGCCTGTTCGGTATCGTATCCGCTGGAAAGCAGCATGGAAACGGCCGACGCGAAGCGCGCCAGCGCGATTTTTTCCGAAAGCTGCCTCGTCAGCGGGAAATTGCTTAAAAAGCCGGTCATCCACCGGTATCCCTTTTCCGTTTTATAAAGGATCAGCGCGGCCAGAAGGAATAGGGAAAGCAGTAAAATCAGGGCCAGCGCCCAGCTGCCGATCGCGCTGCCCGCGCGCATCACGGCGGCCGCCGCGTCGGAAACATCGCTGCCCATGTCCAGAAAAACCTCGTTGAAAACAGGAAGGACCTTGATGACCAGCACGGAAACGACCGCCGCCATCATCAGGACAAGGATAAACGGATACAGAAGCGCGCCGCGCACGGAGCTGCGCAGCCTGTCGTCGCGCTCGTAGTAGAGGGCCAAAGCTTCCATCACATTGTCGAGGTTGCCCGCCTTCTCGCCGATATTCACCATGTTGACCATGTATTTCGGAAAAGCGCCTGTGCTGTTCAGCGCAAGATACAGCGAGCCGTTCTGCTCCACTGCCGCCTGAATCCGGTGGATCAGCTCCCGGCCCTTTTCATCCGCAATATTTTCGCTGATTGTGCCGATGCCCTCCTGCAGGGGGATTCCCGCCCTCAGCAGAAGAACCACCTGAGAACAGAAAAGAGAAACGTCGCCCGAGGAAAGAGGCTTTGTTTTACGCTGGCTGACAGCCGGGTTTTGATCCATGGTTCATCCTCCAAACCGCCTATTGGCTTTTTTGTTCCGATTCCCGCGGTTAATAGTATTTTTCCGCCGTATAGGTCCCGGCGGACTGTCCGGCCGCGGCAAAAGTGGAATCGTAGCGCTTCCACCCGTCCAGATAAATCTCGTTCCAGGCGTGGTATCCTACGCTGGTGTTGCCGATAATCAGCCGCGTCGGGATTCCCTGCGCACGGCACATGGCGGCCATCAGAGCCGCGTAGTCGAAGCAGATGCCCGTTTTGGCGGACAGCGTGCTGTCCACGTTGGGCAGATAGCCCGCTTTCACGCTGTCCGCCTTTTGATAATCGTACTTGATGGTTGAGGTAATAAATTGATAAATGGCAGCGACCTTCTGTGCGTTGCTGGCGGCCGAAGCGCAAAGGCTTTTTGCCTTGGCCACCGCCGCGGAGGAAGTGCCGTAGCTGACGTACTGGTTGGGGTAAAGCGTATACCCCCAGCCCGAAACGGAAGCGCTCAGCTGCGTGGAGCAAAGCTCGGCGTAGCTGTTCCCCGAAACGTTTTCCATAAACCGCACTTTGTAAGTTCCGCTGCCGCTCTGCAGGGGAAGGGCGACATAGACGCCGTCTCCCGCAAGGTTGTACTGGTAATAGGAGGAACCGCCGTTGAAATAAACCAATACCTTGATGACCGAAGAACCGCTGTAGCGTACCATGACGTAACCCTGCCCGGCGTCGCTGTAATCGACCGAAGCGCCGCTTTTGCTGAAGACCTCCGTACCGGGAGCCTGCGGCATCTTCGCCGTGACGGCGGGCATCGGCTTTGCGGCGGGGGCCGGGGAGGGCGCCGCCGTGGGCGGCAGGGACGAACTCATTACGACCGTTTCGGAAGAGGGATTCAGAACTCTGGAAACAAGATCCTGTTCGGAAGAGGACGCCGGTTCCGACGGTACAAAGGAGAATTCGGCGGTTGAAGAGGAGCCGGCCCCGGAAGAGGAAGCTTCCCCGGAAGAAATGTCCTGTGAAGAAGACGGAACCGAAACGACGCCGGACGCCGGGTCCGGCGCGCTGCCGGGGGATTGCCCGGCACAGGCGGACAGCAGAAACGCAAGCAAAAACACAGGGAATATGGATTTATATTTCCGCATGTCATCCCTCCCCTCAGCCCGGTCTCAAATCGCTTACTCCGCTGAATCGAGCGCGTTGATTCTGGTGGAAATTTTCACGTTGTCCCTGCGGTACCGGAAACGGAATTTCTGAAGGATACGGTCCACCACCATTTCCGCGTTTTCATAGCTGATGAGGGGCAGCATCACGATAAACTGTGTGGCGCTGTAGGAAGCGACCGTGTCCCCCTTGCGCAGACTGTCCATAATCGTAGCTTTCAGCCGTTCGGAAGCCAGCTTGGCGACCCGCGGCTTCGGCAGCTCGCCGTCCAGACCGCTGATGGTGAACAGAACAATAAAGACCGAGCTTCCGGTGCGCGCCACCGAACGCGCCTGAATCCGGTAGATGGATTTGAAGATGTCGTAATCGCAGTAGTACGCGCCTTCCACGGCGGAAGCTTCCTTCAGGTCGTTCTTAATGACGCCCAGGTCCATTTCCACGTTGTTGATGCTGTTGACCAGCTGTTTATACAGCGCGCGCATGGATTCGGAAATATCCACGCCCAGCTCCCTGTAAAACAGGTCGATCACATGGTTGTAGTGGTCCAGCGCCTTGTTGCGCTGGCCGGTGGAAAGGTAGCCGAACAGAAGCATCTTGTGGACGGATTCCTCAAGCGGGGAATAAATCAGCGCGTTTTCACAGATTTGGGTCACCTCGTCGAAACGGCGCAGATCGATCAGCAGCCCGCAGCAGCGCAGTACACACTGATTATAAAGGTTCGCGTAGTACGCGCTGGCGGAAATTACCCAGTTGCTGTAGGCCGATTTTGGCAGAAATTCCCCGCAGTAAAGCTGCAGGGCGTCCTTAAACGCCTCCACCCGTTCCTCCTGCGTTTTGGAAACATCGCTTCCCCGCCGGTAAAACTCCGTAAACTGCTCCGTGTCAATCAGGCAGGAATAACTGTTGTTCCACGAATATGTATTGTGGATATACTGAATGTATTCCGCCTTGTCGTTTCCCGTAAGGCCCTTTAAAAGCTCCCGGGCCCGGTAAACAAGATTTTTCAGAGCGTTCAGCGGGTCATTGCATTGATTGTCCGGCCACAGTACTTCCACCAGCTTTTCGGTGGAATTTTCTTTATGCCGGTTCGCAATCAGGTACTGAATCAGCATCCACACCCTTTTGGTGCGGCCTTTCAGATTGGTAAGCTGATTGCCGTTAATGGTTATGGAAAATTCGCCCAGCATTTTGATCTGAATCTGTTCCTGTGCAACAACGTCGGGCCGCATAAGCACTCATCCCTTTCCGAAAAAATATACCGGAATATATATAATTATGGTAACACATGGAAATCAAATTGACAAGGGAAATTTGATACAGGAAAGCTTATATTTTTACAAAAAAGAAGCATTCTCCGTCAGGAGAATGCTTCTTTTTCGACTTCATCCAGCACCAGCGCGCCGGTCTCTCTCGTTCGGTTCATATCGATGACGCGCTGGTTCCGGCTCCCCCGGAACACAAGGGTCAGGTCCTTCTGCTCCTGCAGGAACGGCCCGTCGATCAGCACGTCGGCTTCCCGCAGCAGCGCGTCGGTGTCCGGGTCGTGCCGCGCGCAAAGCTCCTCATAGGTATAGCCCGTAAAGACGGTCAGGTCCAGCTTTCTTGCGTGGATCCGCCTGGCCAGCTCCACCAGCGGCTTCGGCTGGGAAAAAGGCTCCCCTCCGCTGAAGGTCACGCCCTTCAGCAGCGGGTTTTCACAGATTTCGGCGAACAGGTCGTCAATATCCGCCCATTTTCCGCCGTTAAAATCGTGGGACTGGGGGTTGTGGCAGCCGGGGCAGCGGTGGGGGCAGCCCTGTGCAAACACCACATAGCGGAAGCCCTTTCCGTCCACGATCGACTCGGGCTCGACCCCGCAGATTTTCAGCTTAGAGCCCATGCTTCACTCTGTCTCTTTCTTCCGCGCGCTTCGCGTTGTTCCACCGGTCGGTGGTGCCCACCAGATACCCGGTGATTCGGCGGATACGCTCAAATTTGGGGCCGCCGTCGTTTTCGGAGCGGTGGCACTTGGGGCATTCATTGTCGATAATCCCGTTGAAGCCGCAGATCGGGTCGCGGTCGACCGGGTGGTTCACCGAACCGTAGCCGATGCCGTGTTCCTTCATGCAGCGGATCACCGCTTCAAACGCGTCAATATTTTTGCAGGTGTCGCCGTCCAGCTCCACGTAGCTGATATGGCCCGCGTTGGTCATTGCGTGGTACGGCGCTTCCAGCTCGATTTTCTGAAACGCCTTGATCGGAAAATAGACGGGCACATGGAAGGAGTTCGTGTAGTATTCGCGGTCGGTGACGCCCGGGATTTTGCCGTATTTCTTCTGGTCGATGCGCACGAAGCGGCCGGAAAGCCCTTCCGCCGGAGTGGCGAGCAGGGTGAAGTTCAGGCCGGTTTTCGCCGATTCATCGTCCATCCGCTTTCTCATATAGGAAACGATTTCAAGGCCGAGCTTCTGGCTTTCCACGCTTTCCCCGTGATGCTTGCCGGTCAGCGCTTTCAGCGTTTCGGCAAGGCCGATAAAGCCCATGCTCAGGGTGCCGTGCTTCAGGACCTCTTCCACACTGTCCTGCGGGTCAAGCTTTTCGGAGTCGATCCAGACGCCCTGCCCCATCAGGAACGGATAGTTGTATACCTTTTTGGAGCACTGGATTTTAAAGCGGTGCATCAGCTGGCGGATGACGAGATCCATCCGTTTGTCCAGCGTCTCATAGAAAGCCTTGAGGTCGCCCTTCGCTTCGATCGCAATGCGGGGAAGGTTCAGCGAGGTAAAGCTCAGGTTTCCGCGTCCGCAGGTGAGTTCCTTCGTCCTGTCGTGGGTATTGCCCATGACGCGGGTGCGGCAGCCCATATAGGCCACTTCCGTGTTGTAGTCGCCTTCCTGATAGTACTGCAGGTTGAACGGCGCGTCGATAAAGCTGAAATTCGGGAACAGACGCTTCGCGCTTACCTTGCAGGCCAGCTTGAACAGGTCGTAGTTGGGGTCGCTTTCGTTGTAGTTGACGCCTTCCTTTACCTTGAAAATCTGTACGGGGAAAATCGGCGTTTCGCCGTCGCCCAGACCGGCGGCGGTGGCGTTCAGCAGGTTGCGGACGAGCATCCGCGCTTCCAGCGAGGTGTCGGTGCCGTAGTTGATGGAAGAGAACGGGACCTGCGCGCCCGCGCGGGAATTCATGGTGTTCAGGTTGTGGATCAGCGCTTCCATCGCCTGATAGGTCGCCGACTCGGTGTTGGAGGTGCCGGTCTTTACGGCATACCGATGCGCGCGTACGGCTTCCTTTTCGGAGATTTCTTCAAAGCTGTTTTTCTTCTGGTGCTCCGGCAGATAGCTTTTCAAAGCATCGCCGTACCGGTCGACGGTGGAAAGCGTAATGTCCGTGCCCAAATCCGTCCGGATGGTTTTGACCAGCGCATCGGCGTCCGTTTCCTTCATGCCGTTTGCAACCTGGAAAAACTGGGAAAGGGCTTTGAAATAAGCCTTCCGGAAGGTTTTGGCGACGCCCGGCGCCAGGGAATAATCGAAATTCGGAATAGACTGCCCGCCGTGCATCTCGTTCTGGTTGGCCTGAATCGCAATACAGGCCAGCGCGGCGTAGGAGCGGATGTCGTTCGGCTCGCGCAGCGCGCCGTGGCCGGTGCAGAAGCCGCCCTTGAACAGCTTGATCAGATCGATCTGGCAGCAGGTTTCCGTCAGCATATAGAAATCCTCGTCGTGGATATGGATGTCGCCGTCAATGTGCGCGGCGGCAATATCCTTCGGAAGGACGTAGTTATTGATAAAATATTTGGAGCCCTCGGAGCCGTATTTCAGCATGGTCCCCATAGCGGTGTCCGCGTCGATGTTCGCGTTCTCGCGCTTGATATCGGCATCCTTCGCGTCGCGGAAGGTCAGCTCCTTGTATATGTTCATCAGGTCGCCCTCGGCCTGGCGAATTTTGGTGTGCTCCGCGCGGTAGAGTATGTAAGCCTTCGCGGTTTTGGCGTAGTCCGCGGCAATCAGGGTTTCCTCCACCGCATCCTGCACCTGCTCGACGGTGGGGACGCTGTCGCCCTGAAAAGTCCTGACAACCTTGCCCGTCAGCCGGTCAAGGACGGGCGCGCCCATCTCTTCCTCCGCAACCGCCTGATTGGCTTTATAAATCGCATTGCGAATTTTTTCTTTATCGAACGTCACAACCACACCGTTGCGCTTCTGTATTTTGACAGCCATTTAGAAACATTCCTTTCAAAGCAAAAATACCGTAATTTGCCCCTTTTTTCAGTGGGTACTTTGAATTTTACTGCAATACCAGGTACTTGTCAAGGGTAATTTCCACAAGATATAGCGTTAAATTTTTAATTATTAGAATTATCACGCTATATGTACCATTTTGATACAGTTGTAAAAAAAGTCGGAATCAGGCGCAAAAAGCCCCCCTTCCGGGGGGCCCAAAGTAACTTCCGGTTTGCTTTTGTAAAACTCTCTCAGTCAAGCTTCGCCTGTCAGCCCCCTCGGGGAGGGGGCCGAATCCCTGCCTCCCTCTAAGAAGGAGCCCAAAAGAGGGTACTTGGCCTTTTAATACGCCTTTACCGCAGAATCGCGTCTATTTCGCGGATTTCTTCTTCCGAGAAATCCAGATTGTCCAGCGCGCCCATATTCTCTTCCAATTGGGAGACGCGGCTGGCGCCGATCAGCACGCTGGCCATCACCGGCTGGCGCAGCACCCACGAAAGGGCGAACTGCGCGGTGGTCTGGCCCCGGCGCGCCGCCAGCTTGCCGAGCGCGACGACCTTTTCGATGGTTTCGGGCGTAATGCGGTCCTTGTTCAAAAAGACGGAAGCACCCGCCGCGCGGGAATCCTGCGGAATACCGTTGTTGTATTTTCCGGTCAGAAGGCCCTGTGCCAGCGGGCTGAACGCGGTCGCGCCCATGCCGCAGTCGGAAAGCGCCTCAAACAGCCCGTCCTGTTCCACCTTTCTGTCCAGCAGGCTGTAGCGCGACTGGCAGATCAGGCAGGGAACGCCCATCTCCTTCAAAAGGGAAGCGGCTTCCTTTGCCTTTTCGGGGCTGTAGTTGGAAATCCCGGCGTAAAGCGCCTTGCCGCTCTTTACCGCGTGCGCGAGTGCGCCCATGGTTTCTTCCAGCGGGGTCTCCGGGTCCATGCGGTGATGGTAAAAGATATCCACATAATCAAGCCCCATCCGTTTCAGGCTCTGGTCAAGGCTCGCGAGCAGGTACTTGCGGGAGCCGAAATCACCGTACGGGCCGGGCCACATGGTGTAGCCCGCTTTGGTGGTGATAACCATTTCGTCGCGGTAAGGGTGCATGTCCTCCTTCATCAGGCGGCCGAAGGTCTCCTCCGCGCTGCCCGCCGGGGGACCGTAGTTGTTGGCAAGGTCAAAAACGGTAATACCAAGGTCAAACGCGCGGCGGGTGACCGCGCGGGCAGTTTCATACTGGTCGTAGGTGCCGAAATTGTGCCAGTAGCCGAGCGAAACGGCGCTCAGCTTCAAGCCGCTCCTGCCGCAGCGGCGGTACTGCATCTGCGTATAACGCGTTTCCACCGCGGTGTAAGGGGGGACCAGGGTGTATCGTTCCATGTTATTTCTCTCCTTTGATTTGTTTTGAAGCCCAGGCGCACAGAAGCTCCACCGCGGGAATCAGGTCGCCTCCGGGGGGAGTGATCCGGTACTCCACCTTCGGCGGAATCTGCTGGAACTGCTGGCGTACAATCAGCCCGGAGGCCGTCAGCTCGCGCAGGCTCTGGCTGAGCATCATGTCGGTGATCGGGGGAATCTGCTGCTTGATTTCGCCGTAGCGAAGGCTTGTGCCGCCGCGCAGCGCCCACAGAATCCGGAGCTTCCATTTGCCGCCCACCGCGGCCAGCGCATACGAAAGAGGGTCCTCGGAAGGTTCCTCCGCCGCGCCTTCCCGAGCTTTTTCCGCAGACTCCTGTTTTGGCTCCGGGCGCTTTGCGCGCTTCTTTTTCTTTTCCTTGTCCTTTTTCATGTTCTGCCTCCGACGCTTCGGATCATCGGCACAGCCGCAATTTTACCACGCGGGTTCCAGACGCCCGATTTTCAAGACTGCCCCACTCAATAATATTGAGTATATCATGAATAATAAGCATATCATAGCACCGTCAAAGCAGATTGTAAACAAAAATGTGTTACCGGTTTTCCGCCCGCCGCCAGATTCCGTAGGACAAAAGTGCCGCGAAGCAAAAGCCCGCGCCCAGCAGCATGGATACCGCGACGTCCGCCTGTGCCGCTTTGCCGAACAGCAGATTGGTGCCGACGGAAACCACGTCCATAGCAACCGAGTAGGCGGAAAGAACGGCGGCGCGGTTCCCGTCGGAAACCGTGCGGTTTTCCACCTCCATCTGGATAGGGACAAAAAGGGCGGCGGCAGCGCGCAGCAGAACCACGCACCCGACGGAAAGCACCGGATTCGCGGAAAAAAACATAGCCAGACACGCCGCGCCTCCGGTCAGAAATAACAGCGTACAGGCTTTGCCTTCCCCCATCCGGCCGACCAGCCGGTGGGAACGCGCGGCGAACAGCTCGGCGACAATTGCCGGAATATACAGCAGGCCCATGGTTTCCGGCCGGATTCCCCCGCGCAGATACTGAAGCTGGTTGAGAAAGCCCGTAATCGTATGGCTGCATTCCGCAAACAGCACCGCCGCCAGTAAAAACAGGAAAAAGCGCTTTTGTTTTTTTAGGACGGCGAGCATTTCGAGCGCCTGTTTTTTAAAATTGTGGGAGTTTTCAACATGGTTTTCAACTTCTGTTGAAAAGATTGTTAAAAGGAGTGAGAACCCGTAGCTGAAAACCGTGAAAAGCGCGGACAGGGAACTGTTTCCGTGCAGAAAAAGGGAAAATACTGTCGCGGCAATCAGAGTTCCGGCGGAACCCATGGCGGAATAAATGCCGAATACCCGCAGGGAATCGGCCTTTCCTGCCGAAAGATAGAGAAACGCGCTGTCACAGCCGGAAAGGCCGCTGATCACCACGGCAAGAATCAGCCGTTCCAGCAAAAACATGCCGAAGCCGGCCGCCTGCCAGAAGACGATTTTTGATATAAAATAGAAAAAGTTACAAATCAACAGAGTCCGGCGGTATCCGATGCGTTCCGCCAGAAAGCCCCATGGAAGCTCAAGTGCAAGGCTGACCACCATGCTGATGCTTTCGATCAGCGTGATCTCAAAAATCCCCACCCCGCGCTCCTGCCGGTACAGCGTGGCAATGGGCGCGTAGAACACCATGCCCTGAAGCAGGGCGACGCCGTACAGCAGATAGACATTCTTTTTATTCAAAGAAAAAACCTCCCGTCTGAATCCGGACGCAAAAACCAGGCCCATTCAAAATTTTGGGCCGGATTTTCCTGCCGAGGATCAAATCGGAAGGTTTTCCACTGGCTGTCCTTCTTGTGTGGAAAAGTTTTGAACTTTTAAACGGCGGTCATGCTCCGCTTTGGAAAATACACAGCCGCAATAATCCTGCCGGTACAGATCGTATTTTGCCGAAAGCTCAATGGAACGCCGGTAGCCGTTTTTCTTTTTAAAATCGGAATATAGATAGCGCACGCCGTATTCCTTTTCCAGCTGCGCGCCGATGGCGTTCAGTTTTTCCGCGTTTTTGTAGGGGCTGATGGAAAGGGTGGTCGTAAAGCAGTCGAACCCGCCCTCTTTTGCCGCCTGCGCGGCTTCCCGCAGCCGCAGGGCGTAGCAGGAGAAACAGCGCTCGCCGCCCTCCGGCTCGTCCTCATGCCCCTTCGCAAGGGCGAAAAAGCGGTCGGTGTCATAGTTTCCCTCCAGAAAGGAGACGGGGTTCTTCACCGGGAGCGCCGCAATCAGACGCTTCACTTCTTCCACGCGTTTGCGGTATTCGTCCTCCGGGGAAATGTTGGGGTTGTAATAAAACAGCGTAATCCGGAAATAGTCCGAAAGGTATTCCAGCACATAGCTGCTGCACGGCGCGCAGCAGGCATGGAGCAAAAGGGAGGGTGTTTCGCCGTGCAGCCCGGCAATCGTAGCGTCCAGCTGCTTCTGATAATTGATTTTGACCATGATACCCTCCTTTTCTGTTTTGGAGCCTTGCTTTCCCGTATATCGTCAATGAAAACCAAAGGAAGAAAATGCGGACTCCCTCATCCACGCTCCCGGGAACTCCCTCAGTCAGGCTTTGCCTTCCAGCTCCCTCAAGGAGGGAGCTGGAAGAGGCCAAACCCGTTTGTATCCCTCCGTCAATGAAAAGCACAGTGGTGTTGTATCTCAAGAGACACTTTGGGGATACCTGGGGGTGCAGGGGGATTTTATGGAGCCCTCCCGCCGGGAATTAAAAATCCCCCTGCGCGTCCTTTGCCTACTTTCGGACAAGGGTGAATTGTCAAGTGAAGTGCAACAGTTAGGAAGATATGACCTCAGCAGGAGTTTTCCAGTTCAAACATTTACGCGGTCGGTTGTTGAGAAGTTGCATGACAAAAGCCACGGCTTCTGGGGTAAGCTCGGTAAAATTAGTTCCTCTGGGAAAGAACTGACGGATCAATCCGTTCGTATTTTCCACAGTGGGTTTTTGCCATGGAGATGCAGGGCGAGTGTAATAGTACAGTGCCTCAAAGCGGCTCTCAAATTCATGATGACAGTTGAATTCGATCCCTCGATCCGATGTTACCGTACGGAGCGGAAGTTTGCCTCCTTCAAAGAAGAACTCAAAGCCCCGCATGACCTCTTCTCTCTTACTGTTGCACAGGACGGCAAGGCAGGAGTACCGACTTTTTCGATCGGTCACATTCAGCAAATAGGTATGTCTCGTTTTCCCGAATACGATTGTATCTGCCTCCCAATCTCCGAGCCGTTTTCGCCGCAGAACGTCTTTGCTTCTCTCCCGAATTTCCCTCGCGCCGGCTTTGTATCCGCGGGTTTCTCCATGCTTGCGGCCATAGTGACGCAGTTTCATCGTAAGCTGCACGGAACGCGGCAGAAGGTTTGTATGCAGCCAACGATAAATGCTGCTGTGCGAAATCTTCATGTTCTCGTCGTCTGGATAGTCTAACCGGATTCTTCCGGAAATTTGTTCGGGGGACCATGACAGCTCCAGTTTTTCCGCTATATAAGATGTCAGATCGAGGTCCTGATACAGCTTCGTTCGATGGCATTTCATACGTCGTTCCAAATATTTAGCCTGTGCCGGAACGCTCAGATATTTTTGCCCCGAACGGTTCCTTTTGATCTCCCGACTGATTGTCGCGGGACTCCTTTGTAGCCTGCGTGCAAGCTGTCGCATACTGATTCCGTTATTCCACAATTGGGCTATCAATGCGCGCTCTTTTGGTGTAAGATGGTGGTAGTCCATAAAAAGCCTCTCCTTCAGTGGTGTCTCTTCAACTCCTACTGTATCATGGATTTGGCTTTTTGTGGACTCTGTCTATCCTCCTGTTGCACTTGTTATTTTAATCCGCCCAAGATCGAAAGTAGGGGCCTGCCCGGCCTGAGGGCAGAGCTGACGATCAACTCCTACTTGCGGTAATGCACTAATGAAAGCCAAAGGGAGGGAGAGAATGCGGACTCGCTCATCCACGATCCCGGGAAACTCCCTCAGTGTCAGGCTGCGCCTGCCAGTTCCCTCACAGAGGGAGCCAAACCCCCGGCACGCCGGAAGAAGTTTCGGAGCATCCCACTCACGATTTAGCATAAGCCGACTGGAAGCAACGCCGTAGGCGCTTCCTGACCGGCAGGTCCGCTTTGCTTCATTATAACAGGTTATAGGATTTGCTACAATATTTCTATTATGATAAAAACCAAAAACTTCGCTGTAAATGGAAAACGGCGCTCCGCGGTTTTGCGGAGCGCCGGATGATTATTCTTTTGGAAGGATGCCGATCCCCAGCTCAGTAAGCTGTTTTTCGTCCACGTCCGTCGGCGCGCCCGACATCAGTTCGGAGGAAGAGGCGACCTTCGGGAACGCGATCACGTCGCGGATGTTGTCGCAGCCGAGCAACAGCATGACCAGACGGTCCAGGCCGAGCGCCATGCCGCCGTGCGGCGGGGCGCCGTAGCGGAACGCGTCGGTCAGGAAGCCGAACCGCTTCTGAGTTTCCTCGGGGGTGAAGCCCAGCGCCTTAAATATGCGCTGCTGCAGCTCGGGGTTGTTGATACGGATGGAACCGCCGCCCAGCTCGTTGCCGTTTAAGACCATGTCGTACGCAATGGCGCAGACATTGCCGGGGTCGCTTTCAAGCTTGTCGATATCCTCCGCGCGCGGCGCGGTGAACGGGTGGTGCATCGCCATAAAGCGGTTTTCTTCCTTGCTGAACTCAAACAGCGGGAAGTCCGTGACCCACAGCAGGCAGGGCTTGCTTTTGTCGATCAGGCCAAACCGCGCGGCAAGCTCGCAGCGCAGCGCGCCAAGGGAAGCATACACGACGGGTTCCTCGTCGCTCGCGACGATCAGCAGCACGTCGCCGGTTTCGGCACCCATGGTTTTGCGCACCGAGGCGGTTTCCTCCGGAGCAAGGAATTTTTCAAAGGAAGAGGTCTCCCCGCCTTCGGTCAGCCTTGTCCACGCGATGCCCTTTGCGCCGTAGGACTTCACCCATTCGGTCAGCTTGTCGATTTCCTTGCGGCTGAGCTTGTCGGCAAGGCCTTTCAGGTTGATGCCGCGCACGCTTCCGCCGCCCTCGACCGCGCCCTTGAACACGCGGAATTCGGTCTGCTTCAAGTCCTCCGTCAGATCGATCAGCTCAAGGCCGAAGCGCAGGTCGGGCTTGTCGGAACCGAAGCGGCGCATCGCCTCGTGCCAGGTCATGCGGCGGAACGGCGTCTGGATATCGATATCCAGTACCTGCTTGTAGACCTGCTTCATAAAGCCCTCGCCGACCGCCATCACGTCGTCTTGATCGACAAAGGACATTTCCAGGTCGATCTGCGTAAATTCCGGCTGGCGGTCCGCGCGCAGGTCCTCGTCGCGGAAGCAGCGGGCAATCTGCATGTAGCGGTCAAAGCCCGAAAGCATCAAAAGCTGCTTGTAAAGCTGGGGCGATTGCGGCAGCGCGAAAAAGCTGCCCGGGAACACGCGGGAAGGCACGAGGTAGTCGCGCGCGCCCTCCGGCGTGGATTTGATCAGGACCGGCGTTTCGACTTCGATAAATCCATTGTTGTCGAAGTAGTCGTGGGCGACCTTCACGATTTTATGGCGTCCGATAATTTTATTCTGTACGTCGGGACGGCGCAGGTCCAGGTAGCGGTATTTCAGCCGCAGGTCTTCCTTTACGTTGGAATCTTCCGCAATTTCAAACGGCGGGGTCTCGCTCTTTGCCAGAACGCGCAGCTCCTGCACCTCGATCTCAATTTCGCCGGTCGGGATCTCGGTGTTCTTGGAGGAACGCTCGCGCACCGCGCCGGTCGCCGCCAGAACATATTCCGCGCGGGCAGAGAACGCCTTGTCAAAAACCGCGCGGTCGGTCGCGTCGTTGAACGCAAGCTGAAGGATGCCCGTGCGGTCGCGCAGGTCGATAAAGATCAGCTGTCCCAGATCGCGCTGGCGCTGCACCCAGCCGCAAACCGTCACGGTTTTGCCGATATCGGCGGCGCGCAGCTCGCCGCAGTAGTGGGTCCGTTTCATTCCTGTCATGAATTCTGCCATTAAAATAGCCTCCAATTAATGATATTCAATATCAGACTGTCAATAAAATCACGTAATAATTCTTGGCCCTCTCAGTGGGGGCCGAACCCTTGCCTTCCTCACAGAGGGAGGTGTTTCGGAGTGCTCCGAGGCCGATTCAATATGCAACTGTCTGAGAGCGCCGCCGTAGGCGCGTGCCGACCGCATGGTCCGCGCCCGGCGCGCCGGAGGGAGTACCGCTGCAAGCCCCATCGGTGAGGGGACTTGTATTAAAAATCGATGGAGTCCTCGTCCTTCGTCTGCAGCGTGACAAACTGCTCCACAAAGTCCTTGCTCAGATCGATTTTGGACTTCTCGCCGGTCTTCATGTTCTTGACGACCGCCTTTTTGGTTGTAAGCTCGTCGTCGCCCAGGACCAGGGAATATTTCGCGGCGATCTTGTCGGCGTATTTCATCTGCGCCTTCAGCCCGCGGTCGTTGATGTCGCATGCGGCGCTGATGGAATATTCCTGTAAGCTGTGCGCCAGCTTAAACGCTTCCAGCCTTGCCGCGTCGCCGAGTGCCCCGATGAACAGGTCGCAGGTCTCCGGTTCGGGGAATTCGACCTTCTGCGCGTCCAGAATCATCATCAGGCGCTCCATGCCCAGACCGAAGCCCAGCGCGGGCATGGGCTGTCCGCCCATTTCCTCCACCAGCCCGTCGTAGCGCCCGCCGCCGCAGACGGTGCTCTGCGCGCCGAGGTCGTCGGAAACGAACTCAAACACCGTTTTGGTGTAGTAGTCCAGCCCGCGGACAATGGAGGGATTGACGGTATATTCGATATTGATCGCGTCAAGGTAGGTTTTTACGCTTTCAAAGTGCGTGCGGCAGTCGTCGCATAAGTAGTCCAGCATCCGCGGCGCGCCGGCGGCGATTTTGGAGCAGACCGGGCTTTTGCAGTCCAGAATCCGCATCGGGTTGCGCTCCAGACGGCCCTGACAGGTTTCGCACAGCTGGTCCCTGTAGTCGCTGAAATACGCCCGCAGAGCCTCGTAATATTTCGCGCGGCAGTCGGGGCAGCCGATGGAGTTGATCTCCAGCTTGAGGTTCCGTACGCCGAGACGGCTGAAAATGCTTTTCGCCGTGCCGATCAGCTCGGCGTCCGCTATGGGGGACTGGGTGCCGAACACCTCGAGTCCGAACTGGTGGAATTCGCGCAGACGGCCCGCCTGGGTATTTTCATAGCGGTAGCAGGAGGTAAAGTAGGAAAGGCGCAGCGGCAGCCCGTCGTTGTACATGCCGTGCTCCAGCATGGCGCGCACCGCGCCCGCGGTCCCCTCCGGCCGGAGGGTGACGGAGCGGCCGCCCTTGTCGTTGAAGGTATACATCTCTTTCTGCACCACGTCGGTGGTTTCCCCCACCGAGCGCTGGAAAAGCCGGGTATCTTCAAAAACCGGGGTGCGGATTTCCCCGAAGCCGTGGATTTTGGCCTCGCTGCGCATCACGTCCTCCACGACCTGCCATTTTTCCGTCTGGGCGGGCAGTAAATCCTGCGTCCCTTTTTGTGCCTTGATCAGTTCCATAGCGTTTCTCCTAACCTTAAAATAATCTGTAAAAATGGTTAAAAATGCAAAAAGCCCCCGTCCCAGCCAAAGGGACGAGGGAGAATGATCCTCGCGGTGCCACCCTTTTTCAAGAGCCGAAGCTCTCCTCAAAAAGCCCCGAAACGCGGGGCGGCGTGCCGGCTCGCGGATGTCTTCCCCAAAGCTCTTCTGCAGGCGCGCTTACAGTCCGGGACGCGCCCTCCCTGTGGCCAAGCTTTTGGGTACTCCTTCCGGTCGTTGCCGAAATAAAAAATCAGGCTTTCGGATTCAAAATGTTGCGCCAGTCAAGATCGCCGCGCTCCAGACCGTGAATCAGGACCTCCGCGGTGGCGATGTTGGTCGCGACGGGGATATTGTGCATGTCGCACAGGCGCAGCAGATTCATGTCGTTCGGCTCGTGCGGCTTCGGGTTCAGCGGGTCGCGGAAAAACAGGAGCAGGTCGACCTCGTTGCAGGCAATGCGCGCAGCAATCTGCTGGTCGCCGCCCTGAGAGCCGCCCAGAAAGCGCTGTATTTCAAGCCCGGTCGCTTCGGAAACCATCTTGCCCGTGGTGCCGGTCGCACAAAGCAGGTGACGGCTCAAAACACCGCAGTAGGCGATGCAGAACTGAACCATGAGTTCCTTCTTTGCGTCATGGGCGATTAAAGCAATATTCATATTTATTTCCTCCTAAAATCAGGAATATGTAGAATTAAAATTTCTGCAGCGCGGCCAGGGGCACATGTTCGCCTTCCAGCCTTGCGGCAAGCCGGCCGAAAGCCATTGCGCCGGCCGATCTCTGCGGTGCCGGTTCACAGTTGGAAGCGGCGGCCGCCAGAAGCATGTCCTCCGGAATCACGGCGATGAGCCGTACCCCGGCGGAATCGATCACAGAATCAAGATCTGGGTAAAATCCCTGCGTGTAGAAATTATGCCCGCTGAAACGGTTGATAATCAGCCGCTGCTGTTTTATCCCGGCCTGTTCCAGTAAAAAATGCGCTTTATTTGCATTTCGCACACAAATGGGGTCGGGTGTTGTGACAATCAGCGCGCGTTGGGCCGAAGCCGCCGCGCTCGCAAAGCCTCCGCCCACCCCGGCGGGGCTGTCGATCAGTACGTGGTCGTAATACCGGGAAAGTACCGATACGAGCTGCTTCATAATATCCGGGCTGATTAAATCGTCCTCCCTCGCGGGGGCGGGCAGTAAAAACAGCCTTTCCGAAAAGGGACACGAATAAACGGCTTTTACCGGTTCGGCACGGCCCGAAACCACGTCCGCAATATCAAAGACCTGCTGCTCCGCAACGCCGAGCATATGGTCCAGACATCCCAGACCGGCGTCGCCGTCAATCAGCAAAACACGCCTGCCCCTGGTTGCCAAAGCAAAACCAAGGCCGGCTGTTACGGTGGATTTCCCTACACCGCCCTTACCCGATGTGATGACTGTTGCGACACCCATATAAAAACCTCGCTCTCATATTACCACAAACATTCCTGGTAGTCAAAGCGTTTTTATTGTCGTAAATACACAAAACAAAACATTTAATATTTTGTTAACAATTTAACTCTGCGGCGCTCAGCCCGCGGAGGAGCCGGAGGAAGACGAAGACGGGTTCCCCGACGCCGTGCCGGAAGCCGTTCCCGAAGAGGCCCCGGAGGAAGCGGTGCCGGAAGCGGACGGCATCACAAGGTTGCCGTTGGCGTCGACGGTTTTCCCGTAGAAGTACGCGTCGAGGATGTCCTTTGCCACGGCGTTGGAATACATGCTGGTCGCGCCATGCTCCAGCACGACCGCCACGGCGATCTCCGGGTTGTCGTACGGTGCGAAAGCCACGAAGGTAACGTTGTCGGAGTGCGGGGTCTGTACCGCGGTACCGGTTTTGGCGGCGATGGCGATCCCGTAGTTTTTGAAGGTGGAGCTCGCCGTACCGGCGGTCGCTACGCTGCGCATGGCCTCCTTGACGTAATCGATGTAGGATTGGGAAACCCCGATATTGTCCACCGTTTCGGGAGAGGTCTGTGAAATCACGTTTTTGCGGGAATAGTCGGTCACCTTGCCGACCAGATGGGGTTTTAAGCGCACGCCGTTGTTCGCGATCGTGGCGGTATAGGTCGCCAGCTGAAGGGGAGTAAACTTGTTGTCGGCCTGACCCACGGCGGCTTCGACGGTGTCGGCGTCGTACCATCCGCCGCCGCCCGCGGCGGTACGTTCGGAAGGACCGCCCAGGATTCCGGCGCTTTCGTGCAGCTCGATCCCGGTTTTTACGCCCAGCCCGAAGCGCTTGGCGTACAGGTTCATATTGGTAATTCCCAGCCGGTACCCCACTTCGTAGAAGAAGGAGTTGCTGGACTTCTGGATCGCGTAATTCGCGGTGATCATGCCGTAGTTGCCGATACTGCCCAGAACCAGGCCGGTGTCCGCAAAGCGGGTGTACTTGCTGTTGCCTTCCAGCCGGGTGGAGGTCGTAATCGCTTTTTCCTGCAGCGCGGCCAGCGCAACATAGGGCTTGATGATGGAGCCGGGGGTGAACACGCCGTTGAAAGCGCGGTCGATCAGCGGCTTATCCTTGTTGTTGATCAGGGACGTGTAATAATTGGTATCGTTCAGGTATTCCGTCAGGTCGTAGGTCGGATAGGTGGACGCCGCCAGCACGGAGAAATCCTTTACCCGCAGCACCACCGCCGCGCCCGCGACGCAGTCCTCGCCGTGGCCGCTCGACATCCCCTTGTAGCGCTGGGCGGAAAGCTTGCGCCCGTTGGCCTGGGTCGCCTTTACGTTGTTGGCCAGGGAAACGTTGAGGACGCTCTGGATTCTGCTGTCCACGGTCAGATAAACGGTGTCGCCGGAAACCGGCGCGGTCTTTACCGTTTCCGAGGCCAGCGCGCCGGTGTTCGTGGTTTCCACCACTTTTTCCCCGGCTTTGCCGCGCAGCATACTTTCAAATGCCTGCTCGATGCCGCTCTTTCCAAGCCGGTCGTTAAACGCGTAGCCCTTGTCCTTCAGCTCGTCGTATTCCTCCCGGGAAATGGAGCCGATGGTTCCCAGAACATGCGGCAGAAGGCTGCCGTTCGGGTATTGGCGAACGGTGGTGACCTTCCCCGTCGCGCCGGGCAGCAGGGAGGAATTTTCGCTGATGATGGCGATGGTGTCGCGGCTGACGTCTTCGGCAAAGGTGTACGGCGCCGAAATTCCGAAAGCGGATTTTGTCATATTGTAGCGCACGGAAACGATATTGCGCGCCTCCTCGGCGGAGTACCCGGTGACCTTGTATTTTTCGATCAGGTGGGCCATACACAGGTCCGCAGTGGCGTAAGAATTCACATTCGCGTAATCCGCCGATTTGAGCGTTGCGATTTCCTTGTCCATGCCGGAAACAAACTCATACTGCCCTTTGGCGTTTAGCTTGATCGGCAAAATGTCCGTCCATTTTTCTCCCCGCTGGTTCAAAAGCTGTATCAGCTGGTGAATGGTGTTGTTCTGGGTCTCGGACTTCATATAGACGCGGTCGAACACAATAGCGTAACCGGTTTTGTTTACGGCAAGGCCCACGCCGTTTGAGTCGAGGATCTCGCCGCGGGCGGCATCCATGACGACGGTGGAGGTGCTGGTTTTGCTTGCCTCCTCCAGAAAGGAGGAGCCGTTGAGAATCTGCCAGTCCACAAGGCGCAGGGTATAGACGGCCATGATGGCGAAAATAATCAGCCCCATCGCCCAATAGCGGGAATGTCCTTTCAGCTTGTCCAAGGCGGAACCTCCTTTTCATTCAAATAGGAATCTTTGTACGGCCTATTCTTCCTTCGTCCGTATCTGCAGGGCGAGGGCCCTGTTGAAGTAGTACGCGACCGGCATAAACGCGGTCGTGTAGAGAAAGCGCGGAATATAGTGCGCGGTCAGCGCGTAGGCCGCGTGAGAGTAGCTGAACAGCAGGTAAAAGAAAACCCATTGCAGCAAAACGACACCGGCGGTGGAAATCACCGCGGTAATCATGGCGGTCAGAAAATTTGTCTGGATCAGGTTTGCGGCGATCAGCCCCACGCTGTAGCAGATGACGGAGAGCAGAAGGCCGTGAAAGCCCAGCACGCCGCCCGCGCCGAAATCGATCAGCAGCCCGCACAGCAGGCCGAAAGCCATGGCGGCGGTCTCTTTCTCAAACAGGGCGATGGAGAGCGCGATGGGAATCAAAAGCACCGGCCGTGCGCCGAACAGGTCGGGAACAAGGCCGGGAGTCTCCTGAACCATGTAAAACACCAGTATTTCAATGGTATAGGCGAAATAACGGAGAACCTTGAGTTTTTCCATCTTATTTCCCCCCGGAAGAAACGGTGGAAGAGGGAGACGAGGATGCGGCCGAGGAAGCAGTCGAGGAAGCGGAAGAGCTGCCGTCGGAAAGCGCCTGTCCCTGTCCCTCAAAGGCGGTAATGACCATGACGTCGCGCACGGTTTTCACATCCACAAAAGGCTTGATCTCCGCGTAAAGCGAAACATCGTAGGGGTCGTTCTTTACCTCGTTGACCGTGCCGATGGCAAGGTTGCGGGGGAACACGCCGCCCAGGCCGCTTGTCACAATGATGTCGCCGGGCTTTACCGTCGTGTCCGCGGTCAGGTAGCCTAGCTTCAGAACGCCCTTGTCGGCAAACTTGATGTCGCTGCTGATGACCCCGGAATCGCGGTTGACCTTGTCGATGGCGCTGATTTTCGTGTCCGCGGAAAGGATCGTGGTGACCCGGCTGTAGCTGGCGTTTACGCTGGAAATCCAGCCGACCACGCCGCCTTCGGTAATGACGGGGTCGTTGACGGAAATACCGGCAAGGGATCCCTTGTCGATCTGGAAATTATAAAACAGGTCGTTCGGGTCGCGGCCGATGACCGCGGCGGAGACCGGTTTGAAATCCTTGTTTTCGTTCTTCAGCTCCAGAAATTTGCGCAGCTGGGCGTTTTCCTGCTGATAGCTGTAGTAGTTGATCAGCTTTTTGTTGAGCTCTTCGATCTGCTTTTTCAGCGCTGTGTTTTCCGCCGCCAGCTCTTCGTTGGTGCGCGTGGCGTTCTGCGCCGCGACGGCGGCGTTGTTGGTGACGACGGTGCTGACTCTCTGCATCGGGGTGGAAATCAGGCTGAGCAGGTTCGCGGTAAGGGAACTGCCGGTGCTCGCCGTATAAAGCATCAGACCGAACATAATGAACACAACGGTGATGAGAACCTTAAATCCCCTGGAATGGAAAAAATCTTTCAACGCGGCACCTCCTTTTCAAGTCTTTGGCGCGATCTCCTGAAAGTGCAAAAAGCGGAGAGCTTTCACCCTCCGCTGAAGTGATCCCCTTATTTTCTGTTGTTTTTGTAATACGAGGAGGGCATGGTGATTTCAAGCAGCTTGCCCGTTCCGTCAACAACACAGTCCAGCGGGCTTTCGGCAATATGGACGGGCATTCCGGTCTCCTGTTCGACCAGCCTGTCCAGCCCGCGCAGCAGGGCGCCGCCGCCCGTCAGCATGATGCCGTGGTCTATAATATCCGCGGAAAGCTCCGGCGGGGTTTTTTCCAGGGTCGATTTCACCGCGTCGATAATTAGCGCCAGCGGGTCGCTCAGCGCTTCCCTCACCTCTTCGGCGGAAATGGTCACGTTCTTCGGCAGGCCGTCCACCAGGTTGCGCCCCTTGATTTCCACTGTGGCGTCCTCGTTGTCCTCGGTCGGGAAAGCGGAGCCGATCTTGATTTTGATTTCCTCGGCGGTGCGCTCGCCGATCAGCAGGTTGTACTTCTTTTTTACGTAGGAGATAATGGATTCGTCAAATTTATCGCCCGCAACGCGGACGGAAACCGAGGTGACGATATCGCCCAGCGAGATCACGGCGACCTCCGCCGTGCCGCCGCCGATGTCGACGACCATGCTGCCGGTCGGCTCGCTCACGGGCAGTCCCGCGCCGATGGCCGCGGCCATGGGTTCCTCGATCAGCTCGACGTTATTGGCACCCGCCTGACGGGCGGCGTCCTCCACCGCGCGGCGTTCCACTTCCGTTACGCCGGAAGGAATACAGACGATGATGTGCGGGCGGGAAAACGCGTTGGATTTCACGGCTTTGCGGATAAAGTGCTTGAGCATCGTGGCGGTGATGTCGAAGTCGGCGATGACGCCGTCCTTCAGCGGGCGGACCGCGACGATGGAGCCCGGGGTGCGGCCGATCATTTCCTTGGCCTGCGCGCCCACGGCCAGAACGGTATCGGTACGGACGTCAACGGCGACCACCGAAGGCTCGCGCATGACGATTCCTTTTCCCTTCATAAAAACCAGCGTATTTGCGGTGCCCAAATCTATTCCTATATCTTTTGAAAACATGAGTCATTTTCCCCTTTCAAACCTGGCAAAAAAATAATATCGCTTCATTGTTTCAGATAGTATTTATTATAACCTCAAAAGAGTCATTTCTCAACTATTAATTCAGAAAGCGCGCAATATTTATAAATTTTCTTTCGATGAATTTTTAAGCCCGGTCAGAATACGGTTGATTTTGCCGATCGGCAGGCCCATTACATTGTAAAAGTCCCCATCTATCCGCTTGATAAACAGCGCGCCGCGCCCCTGTATGGCGTACGCGCCGGCTTTGTCCATCGGTTCCTTTGTTTCACAGTAGGCGCTGATTTCGTTTTCGCTCAGCGGGTAAAATTCCACCGAGGTGCACTCGTGCCCGCGGATCAGCTCTTTGCCGCTGATGATGCAGTAGCCGGTGTATACCTGATGGACGTTTCCGGACAGGAGCCGGAGCATCGCTTTGGCTTCCTCCGCGTCCTTCGGTTTGCCCAGCACGCGGCCCTTGAAAACAACGACGGTGTCCGCCCCGAGGACGGTGTCCTGCGGGTTCTGCTTTGCCACCGCTTCCGCTTTCCGGGCGGCGAGCAGCTCGACAATCTGCATGGGAGGGGTTCCGCGCAGATATCCCTCGCTGACATCCGAGGGCGCGGCGGTGAATTCGTAGCCGGCCATTTTCAGCAGCTCGCTGCGGCGCGGCGAAGTAGATGCAAGCAGCAACATGGGTATCCTCCTATTCCTTCACTTTGATGAGAATAACGGCGATGACCGCGGCCAGCGCCAGAATCGACTGCGCCGCGTTGATTCCAAGCCGGATGCCGAAGGTGATTTTTATAATGGAGAGGTTCAGCTCGGTGGTGGACAGTCCGAAGTCCGCCGCGGCGCCCAGCCAGGAAAGATAATGGATTCCGGCGCAGGCCGTACCAATAATCTGCCCCAAAACCACCGCCAATACAAGCAGAATAATCAACAAAATTGTTTTCAGAACGCCCTTTTTCATTTTTGCAGCCCTCTCTTTCCCGTGGAGCCGAAAGCACCCGTGCCCCGCGCGGTCTCGCCAAGATCGTCGGTTTCTTCCAGAACGGGCAGCAGCACCGGCGTCACCACAAGCTGCGCGCAGCGTTCGCCCGGCTGGAGCGTGTAGGGTTTGTCGCTGCAGTTGGTCATTCCGACCAGGATTTCGCCGCGGTAGTCGCTGTCGATCACACCGACCGCGTTGGGAAGGGAAACGCCATGGTTGACGCCCAGCCCGCTGCGGGCAAAGATCAGCCCGACCGTGTTTTCATCCGGCAGCGCGATGGCGATTCCCGTGGGAATCTTGTAAAGCCCGCGCGGCTCAATGGTGATCGGCGCGTCCAGACAGGCGTACAGGTCGAACCCGGCGGCGCCCTCGCTTGCGCGGGTCGGCGTGACGGCGTTCTGCCTCAGTTTTTTAATTTTTAAAACATGCTCAGTCATATGATACCCCTATTCTATTCCCCGGTAGTAAAGCCCGCGGGTGTGTTCCCCGTCATCCGGGGAACCGGCCAGATACCGGCCGATGATCTCCTCCGCCTCCCGTGCGGATTCGGTGGTAAAGCGCAGCACTCCGAAATCCTGATTGCGTACCTCCCGAAGCCGGTCGGCCATATAGAGAGGAACGGAATTGAGGACCTCGCTGCACGCCCCGTAACACTGGACGGGGAACCGGATTCCTTTCCGGTCGGTCAGGAACGGCGCGGTTTCACAGTTTTTACAGCCGTCCGCGTTCGCCGCGGGACAGTTGCGCGTCAGCATCAGCGGCAGCCGTCCGTAGAGCAGAAGCCCCCTCGTCAGCTCCCCGCCGACGGCGGCGGCCTGCGCAAGCGTCAGCTCAAAGGAAAGCTCCGTGTCCGCCAGCCCGAATTCACTGTGCCAGAGAAGCGCCGCCGTATTGGTGATGTTGAGCGAAAAGCCGCCGTGTACGGTCAGCCCCAGCACGCGGCCGAGCGCCGCCGCGCCGAGGGTCCCCGCCCAAACGTCAGAAAATCCGACTTCTTTCGCGGCGGAAAGCCGCGACTGGACGGCTTTTTCCATCCCGAACATGCCGCGCGGGATTTCCAGTGCGACGGAATAGCCGTCTGCTTTTAATTTTTGAAGAATATCCAAATCCGTATCATACGGAAGATAAACGAGTTCACATTGCTTTGCAGCGGGCGGAAGATCGGTGTTTGCGAACCGCGCGCGCAGCCGCAGTTTTTTTGCCGTGTGGGTGCCCGCTTCGGGAATCCGGCACATTTGGAACGGAATCTCCGCGCGGCACGTGCGCAGCTGCTCCAGCTTTTCCAGTGCCTCCCGGCGCAGCCTGTTCAGGGAAGAAACCGGGACGGAAAGCCCCTCCCCGATCTCACAGACGATTTCGTCGGCGTAAAACGGCGTGCCGCCCGTCTTTTTAAGCTGTTCGGCGCAGCGCTCTTCGTCGATCGCGCGGCTGAGCGCGGGCTGGGGCGTTTCGCCGAGGGAAACGCGGGCCGTCCGCCCGTCGCGGTCAGCGGCAAAAAGTACCACCGGCTGCTCCTTTTGAATGGTCAGACGGAAAGAGACCGGAATCCTCTGGTATTCGTGGTTGTAAAGGCTGTGCAGTTCGGCGAAAACCGCGCCGGTCGCGCCGGTCACGTCCTCCCTGGAGCGCACGCCGAACATGTCGCGGCCCAGCTTCCCGTCCAGATATCCGGTGGTAAAGCCCGAACGGGAAAAGACCGCGCCCAGGTTTTTCACCAGCTCCGGGGAAACCGGTTCGCCGTCCGCCGCCAGCCGGCTCGCGCGCGCTGCCGCGGCGACGTATTCCGGCCGTTTCATGCGGCCCTCTATTTTCGCGCTGACAATGCCTGCGCGGCTCAGCTCGTCCATACGGCTGATCATGGAAAGGTCCTTTAAGCTCAGATCATGTCCCGTTCCGCCGGTAACGGAAAACGGCAGCCGGCAGGGCTGGGCGCAAAGGCCGCGGTTCCCGCTGCGGGAGCCGAGCACGGAGCTGAAGTAGCACTGCCCGCTGACGGACATGCACAGCGCGCCGTGGACAAAGGCTTCCAGCTCCACGGGGGTTGCCCGATGGATTTCCCCGATTTCCCGGAGCGACAGCTCGCGGGAAAGCACCACGCGCTTGATTCCCGCTTCGGAAAGCGCACAAGCGCCCAGCGGGGTGTGGATACTCATCTGGGTGGAAGCGTGCAGCCGCAGGCCGGGCGCGCATTTTTGCAAAAGCCAGATCAGGCCCGTGTCCTGTACGATCAGTGCGTCCACCGGCAGGGTGCAGGTGTAGGAAACAAAATCGAGCGCTTTTTGCAGCTCGTCCTGCAAAAGAAGGGTGTTGACCGCAAGGTAGACCTTTACCCCGCGGGCATGGCAGTACTCCACGGCGGATTTTAACTCGCCGCTGTCAAAGTTTTTGGCGCCGGCCCTCGCGCTGAACGCGCTTCCGCCCAGATACACCGCGTCCGCCCCCGCGCGCACCGCGGCGGTCAGGCTTTCCGGCGACCCGGCGGGGGCCAGAACCTCTATATTACTGTTCGTCATTTTTCTTTTCAAAGAAGCTCATAAAGCCTTCCTGTTCGGCGGTGATGTCCGGATTCACGCGGGAATAGCTGCCCGCCTGCGGCCTTTGTACGGGGGAGCCGGGAACGACCGGTTTCTGCGCGCGGACCTCCGGTGCGGGCTTGTCCGCGGCGGGCTCTCCGCCCTCCGACAAACGTGCGCGAAGGGTCTGGATTTCCCGTTTCAGGCGCTCGATTTCCCGCCGGGCTTCCTCGGCCTCCATACGCGCGTGGGAGGAATCCTCCAGATAATCCTTGATCTGGGAGCGGAGGTTGTCCGCCCCGCCCGCGGATTTGTGGGCTTCGTCACAGTAGCGGAGCGCCGTAATAACGGCCGCCATGGTGATGGAAACACGTTCGTTTTTGCCCGTGATATCGTCCATGGCCTTCTCCACTTCGTCGCCGATCGAGCGTACGTAGCTCTCGCTGTCGTCCGAGCTGATGACGCACTCACAGCCGCAAATATTCAATTTCACTCTGTTTTTACTCATGAAGTCATACCCTTTCACACAACAGCGAATTTGGAATTGTTTACATTATAGTATATTATAACATAATATGAAAGAGCTTTCACGATTTTTTACGGACCTGCCGGTCGGGATGCGCCTACGGCGATGCTCTAAGGGGAGAAGGGGAAGTGACTCTCTCCGTCAATGAAAGCCACAACAATATTGTGCCACACAGGGTGTTTTGGGGATACCTTGGGGGTGCAGGGAAATTTTGAATTCCCAGCGCTGTTTAGAACGACGGGATTAGCTATCGGTTCATCATTTGTTTGCAGTCGAGTCCGCCGTAGGCGCTTCCCGACCGGCAGGCCCTCGCCGCGTTTGTGCGCAAATGGAATTGTAGTTTCTTACGGAAAAAGCGGCGGATATGCTTTTCTTTGCTTTACGGTTTTGTGAATATTGTACAATTTTAAGCCGAAAATACGTTGTAATAACAAAAGAATAATTTTGCGGGAGAAAACAGAAGAAATCGGCTCTGTGTCTTTTGTTTTCCGGATTTTTCGGTGAAATCCGTGCTTCCCGACGCTGCTGTTGAAAAACTGCGGATATTGGTATATAATAGACACAAATTCGATATTGGCATATCGGAGTCCCAAACGGGAAAATCATCGGCATCATATCCGGAAGCGCCGGAATTTTCGCGGCGTTTCCCTTATTTATGGAGGACATCATTATGAATTACAGACAGCCGGTCGGAAAAATCAAGGAAACGATCCTGTCTACGCTCGACCGTGTTTTCGGCGTCAGCCTTGAAAACGCGACCGACGAACAGTGTTACAAAGCGGTCGCGCTCACCGTGCGCGATTTGATGGCCGCGGGCCGGAGCGAATATATGGCGGAGGCGGAGAAAACCCATACCAAGCAGGTTTACTATCTTTGTATGGAATTCCTGCTGGGCCGTTCGCTGAAAAACAATCTGTTCAACCTCGGGCTCGAGGAGGACTTCCGCAAAGCGCTGGGCGAGCTGGGGCTGAAGCTGGACTGTCTTTACGAGCAGGAGCCGGACGCCGGGCTGGGCAACGGCGGGCTGGGCAGGCTTGCCGCCTGTTTCCTGGACGCCCTGGCCACACAGGGCTACCCCGCCACGGGGTATTCCCTGCGCTATGAGTACGGCATCTTCCGCCAGAAGCTGGTGGACGGCTGGCAGACGGAGCTGCCCGATTTCTGGCTTCCGGGCGGGAAAATCTGGATGCAGGCGGTGCCGGAAAAAAGCGTGGAGGTCCGCTTTAACGGACATATCGAGGAATTCTGGAACAACCAGTACCATGTGGTGAACCATAAGGATTTTACAAAGGTGACCGCGGTGCCGTATGACATGTACGTCGCCGGGATGGATGGACGCGGCATCAGCCGCCTGCGTGTCTGGGCGGCAAGCTCCACCGAGTTCGACATGAAGCTGTTCAACAGCGGCGACTATCTGCGCGCCATGGAGCAGAACGCCATGGCGGAGGTCATCACCAAGGTGCTTTACCCCGAGGACAACCACATGGAGGGAAAGAGCCTGCGCCTTTCGCAGCAGTATTTTCTGGTTTCCGCGACCATTCAGGATATCATCCGCCGCCACCTGTTCAAATACAGCACGCTCGACAACCTGCCGGATCTGGTGGCCATCCACCTGAACGACACCCACCCGGTGCTCGCCATCCCGGAAATGATGCGCGTGATGCTGGACGAGTGCGGCTACGGCTGGGACGCGGCCTGGGATATCGTCACCCGCACCGTCGCCTATACGAACCACACGGTCATGAAGGAGGCGCTGGAGTGCTGGGGGGTCGAACTGTTCAAATCCCGCCTGCCCCGCATCTACCAGCTTGTGGAGGAGATCAACCGCCGTTTCTGCGCGCAGATGCACGAAAAGGGCGTGGACGGCTACAAGGTGGGCCGTATGGCCCCGCTGAACGACGGCTACGTCAAAATGGCGAACCTTGCGGTCGTCAGCAGCCACAGCGTCAACGGAGTATCGCAGCTCCACAGCAATATTCTGAAAAATACCGTATTCAACGATTTTTATACCGAGATGCCGGAGAAATTCACGAACGTGACCAACGGCATCGCCCACCGCCGCTGGCTGAACCAGGCGAATCCCGGGCTTTCGAAGCTGATCACCGGGCTGATCGGCGACGGCTACCTTTACGACGCCGCGCAGCTGCAAAAGCTTGCGCGCTACGCGGACGACGCTTCGGTTCTGGAGCAGATGGCGAAGGTCAAGCGGGAAAACAAGCTCCGCCTCGCTGAGTATATCAAAAGGGAAAACTGTCTGGACGTGGACCCCGACTCCATTTTCGACGTACAGGTCAAGCGCATGCACGAATACAAGCGCCAGCATCTGAACGCCCTGCATATCCTGTCGGTCTACCAGTGGCTGCGGGAGAATCCCGACGCGGAATTCACCCCCCATACCTATATTTTCGGCGCGAAGGCCGCGCCGGGCTACTATTTCGCAAAACAGATGATCCGTCTGATCGTTGACCTGGGCAATACCATCAACAACGACCCGCGGGTCAATCAGAAGATGAGGGTCGTTTATCTGGAGGACTACCGCGTGACGCTCGCGGAACTGCTGACCCCCGCCGCCGACCTGAGCGAGCAGATTTCGCTCGCGGGGACCGAGGCCTCCGGCACCAGCAACATGAAATTCATGATTAACGGGGCGGTCACCATCGGTACACTGGACGGGGCGAATGTCGAAATCCACGACGCGGTCGGCGACGACAACATCCTCCTGTTCGGCATGACGGCGGCGGAGGTCGACGCGCTCAAGCCAAACTATGACCCAAGGACGTACTTCAACGGCAGCCCGGCCATTAAACAGGCGGTCGAAGAGCTGAACACCGGCTTTTGCTGCGTAAAATTCAACGATATCGCCGATTCCCTGCTGAATCACGACCCCTATATGGTGCTGGCGGATTTCGATTCCTACGCGAACGCGCAGAAAAGGGCGGAAGCCCTTTACGGCGACGCGAAGGGCTGGCAGCGTATGTGTCTGGTCAATACCGCGAACGCGGGCCGTTTCGCGGCGGACCGCGCGATCCGCGAGTACGCGGAAAAAATTTGGCACGCCCAGCCCCTGCCGGAAGCCGTAAAGCAGGAGGTTCCGGTCAGACGCGTACGTCCGGGCAGAAAGAGCAAATAACTGGAAAGCTTCCTGGGAGGAATATCCATGTTTGATTCCCGCGATCCGGTGTTCCGCGACCCCGTTGGGGCGGTGGCGGACGGCACACCGGTGCATTTTAAGATTACCCTGACGCGTGCGCTGCACTGCAGCGCGGCGCGGCTGACGATAAAGGACGGCTTTACCGGAGAAGAAATGGTCCGGGGCATGTTCTGGTGCGGTATGAACGGAGACGACGGCGAATGGTGGGAGTGCCACTTTACGCCGGAAAAACCGGGGCTTTTCTTTTACCGGTTCCAGATTGATACCGAACGCGGAACCCTGCAGATCACGCGCGGCCGCGGCGGAGAGGGCGTTTTCAGCGACGCGGCCCGCTTCTGGCAGCTGACGGCCTATGACCGGGAGTTTGCCACCCCGGACTGGCTTGCCGGCGGCATCCTGTACCAGATTTTTCCGGACCGGTTCGCCCGCTCGGCGCAGCCGAAAACCGGCGTTCCCGCCGACCGGAAGCTGCACGAAAGCTGGCAGGAACAGCCCGACTGGCGGCCCAATGAGGACGGCAGGATCACCAACACCGACTATTTCGGCGGCGACCTGCGCGGAATTGAGGAAAAGCTCCCCTACCTTCAGTCGCTGGGCGTCACCTGCCTGTACCTGAACCCGATTTTCGAGTCCCACTCCAACCACCGGTACGACACGGCGGACTATTCCAAAATAGACCCCCTGCTGGGAAACGAGCAGGATTTCACCCGACTGTGCGCCGCCGCCGAAAAGGCGGGCATCCGGGTGGTGCTGGACGGCGTTTTCAACCACACGGGCAGCGACAGCGTCTACTTTAACCGGCAGGACCGCTACGCCGCCCCCGGCGCGTACCATTCCAAAAATTCGCCGTACTATCCCTGGTACAACTTCCAGCACTGGCCGAAGGAATACGACTGCTGGTGGAATTTCATTACCCTGCCCTGCGTGAACGAGAGCGAGCCCTCCTACCGGGAATATATCAACGGCGAAAACGGCATCATCCGGAAGTGGCTTTCCGCGGGCGCGGCGGGCTGGCGGCTGGACGTTGCCGACGAACTGCCGGACTTCTTTCTGGACGAACTTCGCACGGCGGCAAAAGCGCAAAAGAGCGACGCGCTGATTCTGGGTGAGGTCTGGGAGGACGCGTCCAATAAGACGGCCTATGGACAAAGGCGCCGGTACCTTTTGGGTAACCAGCTCGACAGCGTGATGAACTACCCGTTCCGCAGCGCGATTCTGGGCTTTCTGACCGGGGCTGACGCCGGGGATATGATGGAAATCATCCTCGGCATTCTGGAAAATTACCCGCCGCAGGTCGTCCGCCTGCTGATGAACCATATCGGCACGCACGACACCGAACGCGCGCTCACCATGCTTGCGGGCGAGCCTCTGGACGGGCGCGGACGCGAGTGGCAGAGCGCCGCACACCTGACAAGGGAGCGCCGCCGCCGCGGCCTGCGCCTGATGCGGCTTGCCTCGCTGATGCAGTTCACCCTGCCCGGCGTACCCTGTATTTACTACGGCGACGAGGCCGGAATGGAAGGCTACCGCGACCCGTTCAACCGGGCCTGTTACCCGTGGGGGCGGGAAGAGAAGGAACTGGTGGAGTGGTACCGCCTGCTGGGCAGACTGCGCCGCAATTGTTCCGCGCTCAGGGAAGGGGATTTTTTTCCGTTCCTTGCCGACGGCTCCTGCATGGGGTATCTCCGCCGGGACGAAGCGGTCGGCCTGCTCTGTGTCGTCAACGCGGGGGCGGAAGGCCACGGCGTGCGGGTTCCCGAAGAATGGCGGCAGTCCCGCGCGGTGATCGGCGTGGTGCCGGACGCGAACAATATGCTGTATCTGAATCCGGAGGACTGTGCCGTTTTGCTGAAAAAGGAAACGGCAAAAGCGGTCGGGCCGGAGTGCGGGCAATTTCAGAAGGAATCCGTCGGATTGAAAAAATAAGTTGCAAATCCCCGCTAAATGTGATATGATACTTAGGCGGCTTAAAACAAAGCCGCAAAATGCGCTCGTAGCTCAGCTGGATAGAGTGCTTGACTACGAATCAAGAGGTCGCGGGTTCGAGTCCCTCCGGGCGCGCCAAAAATAAGGACAGGGCTTTTGCCCCTGTCCTTATTTTTTGTCTGCCACGAGGCGAAAATCCCGGTACAAGTTGGGTAGAACGGGGAAGACTTTGTGAGCCGTAAAAAAGAAAAAAGGCCGCGGAACGCGGGTAGAGCGTGCCAACACCCGAGTCCCTCCGGGCGCGCCAAAAATAAGGCGAAAACCCCGGTGCAGAGGTGAAATTCTAAGCAGCAATTCTTTTTATGCAGGACTCTGTATGAAAGTTTTTTCAGGACGCTTTCGGAGACCGCCGCTGTAGGCGCGAAAGACGCGCTGCGTCCGGAACGCGGGTAGAGCGTTCCACACCCGAGTCCCTCCAGGAGCGCCACCAGCTTGAAGCCGGGCTCAATTCGCGTGCTTCCCTTTGTGATGTGCGTCTTGTTTTGTGCCGCGATGAAAACTTTTGTCTGAGAAAGATTGATAGGTAAACAATGCGTAGAATGGGCGCATGACAGCGGTAAATGAAGGATCGGTTGCTTTTGCTGTCGGAATGGATTACCATAGGGGCATGGGGAGGCGACTGAATGGACGCACATAAATTTGGTGCTTTTATAGCGGAAAGCCGAAAAGAAAAAAAGATGACGCAGGCGGACTTGGCTATGAAATTGCAAGTCACCGACAAAGCGGTCAGCCGGTGGGAACGAGGATTAGGCTTTCCGGATATAAAAATACTTGAGCCGATAGCTGACGCTTTGGGTGTATCCATACTGGAACTGATGCGTTCTGAAAAAGCAGAAACAGAAAACAAAAAGGATGAATTATCAAAAAGTGAAATTACGGAAATAATGGGAAATATTGTTGAGATGGAAAGGGAAAACCGGCAGCAGGATAAAGCAGCCGGCTGGATTGGTGCGGTAGTAACCATTATAGTTGCCATATTGGTAAAAATGTCAGGTCATGCAGGGATAGGCGGATCATTGTTCGCCGGGTTTATCGCGGCACTTGCGGCTGTTGCAGCTTTTCTTCTTAAACGCAATATAACGGATAAGATCAGCCGCAAAATCTACAGTTTTTTTCTTCTCTTAGGAGTCGGTGTCTTTATAAACCTGTTGAATCTCATGGGTGTCAACGGTTTTATGCTTGCATGGGGCGTGTTTTGTTTTTTCGGTATTGTGATTGGAATGATGAACCAATAACTAGTCCGGTAAGTTAGGAAAAACTTTACTTATGCCTTGATAAATTATCCCGCCTTATTTCTTCAATCAGGGCATCTATTTTAGCTATTGGTAAGGACGGTGGTTGGTTCAACCAGAATCAATACCTTGGGGGTATAGGCCAGCGCGCGCAATGGGAACCAGCAGATGATAAGCTGCCGACAGCTCTTTTACCGGCAATAACAGGATGTTTGAAAAGCAGCAGGGACAGGGCTTGCCTTGTCCCTGCTGCTTTTTGTTTTTGAGTGCTTAATGTTGTTTTGCCGGTTTTCCGATTGGGACGGTCAAATGCGCCGGGAAAAAAATTACCGTGCTCCACAGCCGGCGGTCGGTTACTCATTCAAATAATGATTGACAAATCAGGAAATAGATAGTGTAATATATAAAGTACTTTTGCAAAAGATGGAGATTAAATAGTATGAAAGATTTAAAAATGCCTGTTACCGAAAGGCGACGGCTGACTCGAAACAGTATTTACAATTTTATTTATGAATCCGAAACGCCTCCCTCCAAACAGGAGATCGCACAGCAGCTGAAGCTGAGCCTGCCGACGGTCCACCAGAATATCACGGAACTGCTGAACGCCGGATTAATTCGGGTGGGACAGGTACAGAAATCCACGGGAGGCCGCCGCCCGGTCGGGTATTGCGTCGTCAGCGATCTCAAGTTTGCGGTGGGAATCTCGATCACCGCGGATAAACTGCGCTTTCTTGCGTCAGATTTAAAGCAGGAAGAACTGGCCTATCAGAAAATCGAGATGGGGTCGTTAAAAGGAGACGATATCGGCAGGTTGATCAGGGATGAATTGGAAATTTTTTTAGACAGGAACCGGCTGGACCGCAGCCGGCTGCTGGGTGTTGGAATCACGCTGCCGGCGGTTCTGGATGAAGAAAAGGACGAAGTGAAACTGTCGCCGACCCTGCGGATGCGTGATATCAGCCTTGGTACGATCCGGGAGCCGATCCCCTATCCGACCTACATTGAAAACGACGGGACCAGCGGCGGATTTGCCGAATGGTTTGAGTCGAGAAATGCCGTAGGCAGCGATATTGCTTATCTTTATTTGGAAAACGGTGTTGGCGGGGCGGTTTTCATCAATGGGGCGCCGTATTTTGGGAAGAACAAAAGAAGCGGGGAGTTCGGCCACATGTGCGTGGAACCGGGCGGGCTTCCGTGCAACTGCGGAAAAAAAGGCTGTCTGGAGTCGTATTGTTCGGCGCTGCGAATCAGTGCAAAGCTCGGAATCACGGTTGAGGAATTTTTTGAAGATCTTGAAAAGGGAAATCCGGAATATCAGGCGCTTTGGCAGGACCTTCTGGAGCACCTGTCCGTCGGGATCAACAATATTCGCATGGCGCTGGACTGTGACGTGATTCTGGGGGGATTTCTGGCCCAATATCTGGAACCGTATATGCCGGAGCTAAGGAGCATGGTCTCGGAAAGAAATACGTTTGAGGACAATGCGGAATACGTCAGATTGTGCCGCTATCCGCGCAGAGCCGATATGATGGGCGTAGCCTGGCACTATATCAAAGAGTATATTGAGAACATCTGATTCGTGCTTAATGTATAAAAACAACAAAATAATATTGGACAGTATTTCTAAAAAGTAAAAAATAGACAAAATAGTATTGACTTCATTCGAAAAAAGCCTTATGATTTAACCACTTAAGTAAATATCATTTATAAAAGATATTTACTTAATGAGTAATAGGTTATTTGTAAGGAGGAACGTATTATGAAAAAGTTTTTGGCAGCTGTATTGGCCTGTGCAATGGTTCTGTCGATGGCGGCCTGCAGCAATGGTTCGGAAGGCGCGAGCACGCCCGCCACGGCAAGCACCGCGGAAACTTCCGGCGGGGGAACAACTGGCGGCGGCAAGCTGATCGGCATTTCCATGCCCACGAAATCTCTGGAGCGCTGGAACCGGGACGGTTCTTATCTGGAGCAGCAATTTAAGGGTAAGGGCTGCGATGTAAAGCTTACTTATTCGGACAACAAAATTGACCAGCAGGTCAAGGATATTGAGAATCTGATTGCCGACAAAGTCAACCTTCTGGTTGTGGCGGCGATCGACGGCGAGTCGCTTTCCAACGTTTTGAGCAGCGCAAAGAGCGCAAATATTCCTGTTATCTCCTATGACCGGCTGATTATGAACACAGACGCAATCGCCTATTACGTATCGTTCGATAACTACAAGGTAGGCCAGCTGCAGGGCCAGTTCGTAATCGATCAGCTCGGTTTGAAGCAGGGCGACAAATCCAAAACCTATAACATCGAGTTCACCGCGGGCGACCCGGCCGACAACAACGCGACTTTCTTCTTTAACGGCGCGATGGACGCCTTGAAACCCTACATAGACGACGGCATTCTGAAAATCCCGTCCGGCCAGACGACGTTCCAGCAGGTTGCGACCGCAGCCTGGGATACCAAAAATGCCATGAACCGTATGCAGAACATTCTTGCTTCCTATTATTCGGACGGCAAAACGCAGCTGGACGTCGCCCTTTGCTCCAACGATTCCACTGCGCTTGGCGTTACCCAGGCGATCGAATCCGATTATAAGGGAAACAATACTCCGGTTATCACGGGGCAGGACGGCGATGAGGCAAACCTCGCGAACATTCTGGACGGCAAGCAGTCCATGACCGTTTATAAGGCGGTTGCGAACGAAGCGGTCGTTACGCTTGATCTCGGCATGGCGATCCTGAACGGGGATAAGCCGGACGGCCAGCTGATTCAGTCGGCGGGCTGGAAGTTCGACTGCTCTTACGACACGAAGTCTTATGATAACAAGAAGGGAATTGTTCCTTCCTTCCTGCTTGTGCCGACCGTCGTTACAAAAGACAATCTCCAGAAAGAACTGGTTGACACGGGATACTATACGATGGACGGTAAATATCCCAAAGCAAAGAAGTAATTGACGGCGGCTGCTTCGGACGGGGCCGGATTGGCCCCGTCCATCCTTTCATTGATCAAACAAAAAAAATTCTCGTTTCAGGGGGCATAAGCATGCCGGACAATATTTTATGGATGAAAAACATCACAAAACTGTATCCCGGTGTCAGAGCGCTTGACAATGTAAATCTGGAAATACGGCGCGGGGAAATCCACGCGCTGGTCGGGGAAAACGGCGCCGGAAAATCAACCCTGATGAATGTTTTAAGCGGGACCATTCCTTACGGAGAGTATGAGGGTACGATTCTTTTCAATGAGAAGGAATGCCAATTTAAACGCATTCACGACAGCGAAAAGCTGGGGATCGTCATTATTCATCAGGAACTGGCTTTGATTCCGGAGCTTTCCATTGGCGAAAACATGTTTCTCGGAAATGAACGCAAGGGGAATCTCGGCATCGACTGGCACGAAACTTACAACCAGGCGGAAAAACACTTAAAAGAAGTGGGGCTGCAGGAGAGGGCAACGACACTGATCAAGGATATCGGAACAGGGAAGCAGCAGCTGGTCGAAATCGCAAAAGCGCTTTCCAAAAACGTGAAGCTGCTGATTTTGGACGAACCGACCTCTTCTCTGAATCAAGAAGAATCGAAAATGCTTTTAGATATGCTGCTGCAATTTAAAAAGCAGGGAATGACTTCTATCCTTATTTCGCATAAATTGTCGGAGGTCGCCTACGTGGCCGACAGGATCACGGTTCTGCGGGACGGGGCGACGATCGAGACAATCAAAAATGAAAGTCACAACATTGACGAAAGCCGTATCATCCGGGGGATGGTCGGCCGCGAACTGACCAGCCGATTTCCCTCCAGAGAACGTAAGGTCAGCCCGGAAATCGGTATGGAAGTAAAAAACTGGAGCGTCTGCCATCCGGTTTACACAGAAAAATGCGTGGTAAACAACGTCAGTTTTCATGTACATAAGGGGGAAATTGTCGGCTTTTCCGGTCTGCAGGGCGCGGGGCGCACTGAACTGGCAAAGTCCCTGTTCGGGAAAAACTACGGCAGCAGTATTTCCGGACAGGAGTTTTTGAACGGGCAGGAGGTCCACCTGAAAACCGAAAGGGAAGCCATTGAGCACGGCCTCGCCTATGTGACCGAAGACCGTAAGACGAACGGACTGGTTCTGATCGACACGATCGCAAAGAACACCACGATGGCCCGGCTGAAGAAGGTCTGTGACAAGAGGGGGATCATCGACGTCGGGATGGAAAACCATGTCGCGGAAAAAAGTAAAACCGCTCTCAACATCAAGACGCCGACCGTGCAGCAGCTTGTGGGGAATCTTTCGGGCGGCAATCAGCAGAAGGTTTTGCTTTCAAAGTGGATGTTTGCGGACCCAAATGTCCTGATTCTGGATGAGCCGACCCGCGGGATCGACGTGGGAGCGAAGTATGAAATTTATTGCATTATGAACGATATGGCCGCGCAGGGGAAATCGGTCGTCATGATTTCATCCGAGCTGCCGGAACTTCTGGGAATGTGCGACAGAATCTACGTCATGAACGAAGGCTCCCTGGTAGCCGAGATGGAAAGCGCTGAAGCAACGCAGGAAAAGATCATGGCCGCGATTCTCCGCTCCGGCAAAAGAAGCGTCCCCGATGAACAAAAGGACGCATAGGAGGCAGAAGTATGAAAGCATCTACGAAAGCATCTACCCTGATTAAAAAATATACAATGGCCATCGCGTTGGTCGTGGTCTTTATTTTCTTCTCTGTCCTGACGAACGGCAGGCTGATGTATGCCCAAAACATCTCAAATCTGCTGCTGCAGAACGCCTATGTTCTGGTGATGGCATGCGGCATGCTGCTGTGTATCCTGACCGGCGGCAACGTTGACCTGTCGGTCGGCGCTACGCTCTGCCTGGTCGGCGCCGTTGCGGCGCAGCTGATGGGCCAGAGTTCCATGGGCGCGCTGCCTACCATTCTCATTGCAATGCTGATTGCCGCGGTAATCGGAATCTGGCAGGGATTTTGGATCGGCTATATACACGTGCCGCCGTTTATCGCGACTTTGGCGGGCATGTTCCTGTTCCGGGGACTGGGGCGCGTCGTCCTGGCATCCAAAACGGTCAATATTCAGAACACCGCGTTCCTCAACACGTTTATTTCTTATATTGACGTTCCCGGCCTGGACTCCAAATCCTTCCACCCGTCGGCGCTGATTACCGGGATAGCGGTTTCCGTTCTTCTGACCGTCCTGATGCTTGCCAACCGGGCCAAGAGGGCGAAAAAGAACTATGAAGTAGAGTCCTCCGCGATGACCTTTATCAAGATCGGCGTGATAGACGCCCTGATTATTGCGTACTGCTGGAAGCTTGCAAACTACAAAGGCATCCCGGTTATGCTGATCTGGATTCTGCTGGTGGTATTGATTTTCGCATTTATTACGATCAAGACCGCCTTCGGCCGGTATTTTTACGCCGTGGGCGGGAATGAGAAAGCAGCGAAGCTGTCCGGCATTGACCCCAGGCGCGTATATTTCTGGGCTTACTTTCTCATGAGCGTGCTGGCCGGGTTCTCCGGACTGCTGGTAGCGGCCCGTATCGGCTCCGTAGACGGCAACATGGGGAATTCCTACGAAATGGACGCGATCGCTGCCTGTTTTATCGGCGGCGCGTCGGCCTACGGCGGCTCCGGAACCGTTTCCGGAATTATGATCGGCGCCATTCTGCTCGGGGTCATGAATCAGGGGATGTCGATTTACGGACTGCCGGACGAGTGGCAGTATGTGGTCAAAGGCGCCGTGCTTCTGGCGGCCGTTATCTTTGACGTCGTTTCAAACCATAAGGTGGGAAAGCAGTAGACTGTACAGACCGATTGAATCCATAAAAAGAATGCGGGGCTGACCTATGCAGAATCAATCCGAAGAAATTCAGGCCAGACGGAAGCGTGCCAAAGTCAGGCTGACCCTGCGCGCGCTGGTTGTGCTTTATCTGCTGTATCTGACGAAAGGCATCGTCGAAGCGGCTGTCCAAAAAACAAGCACTCTCCCACTTTGGGTCACGGGGCTTGTCAGCGCTGTTTTTCTTCTGGCTTCCGCGGCGTTCGGAGCCTACGCGTGGAGGGAATACAAACAATCGCTTGCCGTATCGGCAAGCGATTGGAAAACAGAGGGTTCTGAAAAAGGGGAAACAGAAAATCCCGGCAATACGGAGCGGAAATAAGCGGTTCAGTCGTTCAGGAACGAATCGATTTGCAGCAGTGCTGCGCCGATCGCGCTTGCCTTGTCGTTAAAGCGGCTGAAATGCAGATAATCCGGGGAAGCCCCGAAGGAATTGAGCGGAAGCAGCTTTTTAAACAGCAGGTCCGAGTATTTCTCGAGGTACCGGTCAATTTCGCCGCCGATAATAATATCGGAGTCGAAGATCGTCCGGATATTATTGATCCCCGTAGCGAGATAATCCAGATAGATTTCCCATTTTTGCCTGCAATACTGGTTGCCCATCTCAAGCGACGCGAAGAAATCGTCGACATCTTCAAAATTCGGCTCCGTTAAAACCTTTGTGGAACAGTACGCTTCCAGACATCCCTTTTTTCCGCAGGAACAAACGAGCCCGTCCTGAACGATCGTCATGTGGCCGAATTCGCCGGAATGCCCGTTTACGCCGCCGTAAAGCTTGTTGTCAATGATAATTGCTCCGCCGACCCCTTTGTTGACGGAAAGAAAGACGGCGCTTTCCGTTCCGTCCATTTTCCAGATTTCCGCAAGGCCTGCCAGACTTGCTTCATTGTTGACCATAACGGGGTATGGGATATCCTTTTTCAGGCGGTCGATTGGAAGGTCTTTTACACGCAGCGTCGGGCTGTATTCCAAAATATCGGATTTCGGGTTCATCAGCCCGGGGACCGCAATGCCGACTCCCAGAAGCTTGCTTCGGTCCACATGGTTTTCCTGCAGAAAAAGCTCTAAATTATCGGCCAGAGTTTTAAAGTAAGCATCGTCGTTTTGAAACGTTTCGCGGATTTTCTTATAGAAAAGGACATTTTCCCCCAGATCGATCATGACAAAGCGGATATGGTTCTGGGTTACCTCTATTCCGCAGGAAAGTCTGGCGCCATACGCCAATGAGTTGACGAACGGCTTTCTTCCCCCGGAAGATTCCAGCGTTCCGGATTTCGTCACCAGACCGCGTCTTTCGAGGTCTTTTAAAATGAGGGAAACCGTGGGCATACTCAGCCCCAGAGTTTCCGCAATATTTTGTTTGGTTGCTCCGTTGTTGGAGTAAAGAAAGTTGATGATTCTGTTTTTATTCGCATCTCTTACCTGAAGATTATTCAATCCAATGCACCCTTTAAGATTTCTATTTTTATGAAAATCATAACACGAATCAATTCCGGATTCCATATCCGGGCCGATATTTTTACAAGTTTTCTTTAAGTTTTTTGTTTTAGTTCTAAATATAGGCGTTTTGGGCCGCCGTTCGGGCGTTAGCTCGTGAAAGCCACCCGGCGGCAGCCTGCCGGTCAAAATGATGGCTGCGGTTATCCGTTGTATTGCACATAGAAAAGCTGTTTTCAGTACAATTTTACCTGCTCTTTATTTTTTATTTGTAAAAACAAGGCGGGTATACCATGAATCTTTTTAAAAAGATATTTACGTAAGAAGCACCTTTAAAACTTTTCTAAGGATAGTGAAGACGATGAGTGAGACAATTGCGGTTCAATCGGTCCGGGAAAAAGCATTTCAGAAATACGGAAGAATTGTGACCGGATTCGATTGCGCCCAGCTTCTGAAAAAGCTGGCGGAAACGCCGAAACCGCCCGATTCCACGATTTACACGGCTTCCGACCCGGAGCTTGAAAAGCTGGAAATATTCCGCGAGCTGCGGGACCGGGAATTCGGCGGTATGGAAATCGAGCTCGGCTATTGCAACGGCAGCAATGACCGGCTCAATGCCCTGGAATACCACCGCAGCTCCGAAATCAACGTTGCGGGAACAGATCTGATTTTGCTGCTGGGCTTATTGCAGGATGTCGACGCCCTGACCTTTGAATACGATACCGCCCTTGTCGAAGCGTTTAAGGTTCCCGCCGGGACGGTGGTGGAGCTGTATGCCACCACCCTGCATTTCGCTCCCTGCAATGCGTCGGCGGATGGGTTTCGCGACGCGATCGTCCTGCCGCGGGGGACCAATCTTCCGCTTCAGGCAAAACCGGAAACGGAGGGCGAAGACAGACTGCTGTTCGCGCGGAACAAGTGGCTGATCGCGCATCCGGAATCCGGTCTGCAGGCGGACGGAGCCTTCCCCGGTCTAAAGGGCCGGAATATCACGCTGTGACGGTGGAACGGAGGCAATCAGATGGATGGAAAATGTATGCTCGGGATAGACGTTGGGACTTCCGGGTGCAAAATTCTCGCACTGGACGAATGTGGAACCATTCTGGGCTCCGTCGTGGAGGAATATCCCTGTTATGCACCGCAGGAAGGGTGGTCCGAACAGGACCCCGGGGACTGGTGGAAAGGCGTGGTGTCCGGACTCCGGAAAGCTGCGCCGCTTCTGAAAGGAAAAACAGTCGCTGCTGTGGGTCTGTCGGGTCAGATGCACGGAATGGTGGCGCTGGATCATAAAAACCGCGTAGTACGGCGGGCGATTCTCTGGAATGACCAGAGGACCGGCGCGCAGTGCGAAGAAATTACCAAACTGGCCGGGGGGCCGGACGCGCTTCTGGCGGCAACCAATAACCGGATGCTGACGGGATACACGGGCGGCAAAATCCTCTGGATGAAGGAAAAGGAACCTGAAAATTACGGGAAGACCGTTCGTGTGATCAACCCGAAAGACTATATTCGCTTGAAGCTGACGGGGGAAATCAAGACGGACGTTTCCGACGCTTCCGGTACGGGCTTCTTCTGCGTACGCGAACGCGGATGGGCGGTCTCTTTGATCCGGAAAGTCGGCCTTGATCCCGATTTATTCCCGGAAACGGTGGAGTCCACCGCCGTTTCGGGATATGTGACGAAAGAAGCGGCGGAACTCACCGGGCTGCCGGAGGGGACCCCCGTCGGGGGCGGCGGCGGAGACGCAGTCATTTCCACTACGGGTCTCGGGCTGGCGAAGTCGGGCCGGATCGGCGTGACGGTCGGGACCTCCGGCGTTGTTGCCATGAGCCTTGGATCCTTTCTGGAGAACCCCAAAGGGATGATTCAGGTGTTCTGCGGCAATGAACCGGGTTCGTTCAGCGCGATGGGCGTAACGCTCGCGGCGGCCGGTTCCTATCAGTGGTTCCGGAACGCGCTTGGGCAGTATGAAATGCAGAAAGCGGCGGTGGAAGGCAAAAGCGCGTTCGCGCTGCTTGACGCCGAAGCGGCTTGTGTTCCCCCATGCTGTGAAGGAATGTTCTTCCTGCCGTATTTGTCCGGCGAGCGGGCGCCGCTGAATGACCCCGCCGCAAAAGGGGCGTTCCTCGGCGTGACTTCCCGCCACGGGAAGGGGCATTTTGCCAGGAGTGTTCTGGAAGGTGTTGCTTTTTCCCTGCGTCAGGTGTACGGGATGATCGGCGCGGAAAGTTCCAGTGAAATCGTCATCGCGGGCGGCGGAGCGGTCAGCCCGCTCTGGCGGCAGATTTTTGCGGACGTCTTTGGCTTTCCCGTGCGGACCGTATACGGCAGCGCGGAAGGCGGTTCGTTCGGGGCGGCTCTGGCGGCGGGCGTGACTGCGGGCGTCTGGAGCGGTCTGGAGGAGACCGTACCCCTGATCCGTCCGGAAAGCGTGACGATGCCGATTGCTGAAAATGTTCCTCTTTACGCGGAGCACTACGCAAAATATACAAAATTCTATGAAGCACTGAAATGGAGCTTCCATTAAATAGCAGAGAGGAGACATCAAAATGAATAATATTCCCGAGGTAAATCTGGGGATTATCGCCGTCAGCCGCGATTGCTTTGTTATCTCTCTTTCCCAAAAGAGAAGAAAAGCGGTTGTCGACTCCTTCACGGAAAAATACGGCCCTGTTTATGAAGCGCAGACAACGGTGGAAAATGAACGGGATATGATGGAGGCCGTCGCCGAAGTAAAAGCGGCCGGCTGCAACGCGCTGGTGGTGTTTTTGGGCAACTTCGGTCCGGAAACGCCCGAAACGCTGATTGCCAAATACTTTGACGGACCGGTCATGTTTGTGGCGGCCGCGGAGGAGACGGGCAAGGACCTGATCAACGGGAGGGGCGACGCTTACTGCGGGATGCTCAACTGTTCTTACAACCTCGCGCTGCGCCATATTCCGGCCGTCATCCCCGAATATCCGGTCGGTACGGCGGAAGAGATAAGCGATATGATGGCCCGTTTTGTGCCGGTGGCCCGGGCGCTGATAGGAATCAATTCACTGAAGATCATCACTTTCGGCCCCCGTCCGCAGGACTTCTTCGCCTGCAACGCGCCGATTCAGCCTCTGTACGACCTCGGCGTCGAGGTTCAGGAAAATTCGGAACTGGACCTTCTGGTAGCCTATCACGAACACAAGGAGGACCCCCGCATCCCCGATGTTGCGGAAGATATGGCCAAAGAGCTGGGGGTCGACGGAAACCATTATCCTGACCTTCTGCCCCGCATGGCGCAGTTTGAGCTTACCCTGCTCGATTGGGCGAAAGACAACAGGGGGGCCAAAAAATATGTGGCCTTCGCGGATAAATGCTGGCCTGCCTTCCCGAAAGAATTCGGGTTTGAGCCATGTTATGTCAACAGCCGCCTGACCTCCCGGGGAATCCCGGTGGCCTGTGAGGTGGACATTTACGGCGCTTTGAGCGAATACATCGGCGCTTGTGTGACAGGCGACGCCGTTACCTTGCTGGATATCAACAACAGCGTGCCGCGCGACCTTTATGAGGATGAGATCGCCGGAAAGTACCCCTATACGTTGAAAGATACCTTTATGGGCTTCCACTGCGGGAATACGCCGTTCTGCAAGCTGTCAAAGGGCGCGGCGGTGAAATACCAGCTGATCCAGAACCGTCTGCTGGAAAACGGCGGGGAGCCCGATTTTACCCGCGGAACACTGGAGGGCGACATCGCACCCGGAAAGATCACTTTCTTCCGGCTGCAGGGTTCTGCACAGGGAAAGCTGTCCGCATATATCGCGCAGGGTGAGGTGCTTGAGGTCGCGACCCGTTCCTTTGGCGGGATAGGAATCATTGCAATTCCGGAAATGGGCCGTTTCTACCGTCACGTCCTGATTGAAAAGCATTATCCCCACCATGGCGCCGTGGCGTTTGCCCATGCGGGAAGCCCCCTGTTCACGGTGTTTCGTACGCTGGGCATCACGGATATTTCCTTTAATCAGCCTAAAACCATGCTGTACGGGACAGAAAATCCGTTTGAGTAAAGTAAAAGAGCTTTTTTGTTAAATCTCCTCCCATATTCCATTTTTAGCAGAAGCCCCCACGCTTGGCGCGGGGGCTTCTGCTTTGCAAGCCGTGCATCCCGGTTTGAATTTCTTTGCCTTTTTATGATTGCAATATATAATAAGGAAAGTACATTTAAGAAAATAAGGAAGGTGCGAACAAGATGAGAATCCAGAAAGTTCCCTTTGGCACGGTTGACTGGAATACGGTTAAGCCGACAAAACATCTTGGTATAACGGGAGAGGCCTTTTGGCGTACCCTTGAAACGGGAAATATCAGGGGCCGCATGGTGGAGTACTCACCCGGATATTCGGCAGATCATTGGTGTAAGCGTGGACATGTGCTTTTAGTTCTGGGGGGAATTGGTAACTGAGCTGGAGGACGGAAGGCAATTTGTACTGACGCCCGGAATGAGTATCATGTTGCCGAAGATAAGAATCCCCATCGTTCACACACGGAAAAGGGAGCCAAACTGTTTATTGTTGATTGATATTATTGGGTGCCGACATATTTTTACAATTTAAACTTTTAAAAAGAGGAGGACAAGACTATGGATAGCCTTGTCCTCCTCTTTCGTCTATCGCGGGAGAAACCCCCGTTCAGGCAGAGTTTACTCATCTTCATTGTCAATATCTTGCAGAGCAACGCGAACTGCTTCAATGACAAAGGCAGAAAATGTACATTCTTTTCCGGATATGGCGGCCTCAACCTGCTCAATAATGTTATTTGGAAAACGGATTGTCTTGTTTGTAGTAGCCGGTGTCCGGGGAATTCGAAATTTACTCACGAAACCACCTCCGTATTGCAATTAATTAAACTAATTGTATTACATCTGCCTTGCTTTATATGCCTTGCAAAAGTATTGCCATCAGTGCCGTGACCCGGTCGATGGAACACCGTAAAGGCATTCAAGACGACCTTAATATCTTAGGATTTCTGCAATGTGTTCAAAATTTATTCCTGAATTTTAGATGATCCTCCAAATTAGCGTACAAATGTTGAAAATGGTTGACAAATAAAGAAAAGCTATATATGATAAAGGCACAAGTTAATGATGAATGGCTTGTTACCGAAAAGGGCAAAACCATATTATGCACAGGGGATTCCTGCGCGTAATATGGTTTATTTTTTTGCCAAAAATCAAAGGAGTAAACAATGAAGCAGTTTGATATTCTGATTAAGGATGCTCTGGGGATCCATGCCCGTCCGGCGGGAGCGCTGGTAAAAGCGGCGAAAAGCTTTTCCAGCGTCAGCACACTGAAAAAGGCGGACGGGAAAACAGCGGACATGAAGAAACTGTTCGACATGATGGGCCTTGCCGTGAAGCAGGGGGACAAAGTAACGGTTACCGTCAGCGGTGAGGATGAGGCGGAGGCGGTTCAGGAGATCAGGAAGACATTTGAAACATATCTGTAAGCGTGGGAAAGCTAATCGTGCACCCTCTTCAGAAACTCTTTTTTACTGAATTCCCGGGGGTTGACAAGGAGATGAAGCAAGCTTGAAAATTGTAAAAATCATCAATAATAATGTGGTATATGCCCGGGATAAAAACAATGAGCATGTCATTGTAATGGGAAAGGGAATCGGGTTCAACGGCAGGCACGGAGATGTCATCGATCCTGAAAAAATCGAAAAGGTCATCAGGATGGACAGCCAGAATTCCATGGACCGGCTCATCAGCCAGCTGGAGGAGCTGCCGGAGGAGCACTTTAAGCTGTCGAGCGATATCGTGGAATACGCGGCACAGTATCTGGGGAAAGAACTGAACAAAAACGTGCTGGTTACGCTGACCGACCATATCAGCTTTGCCATTCAGCGTTACCAAAAGGGGCTGATGTTTCCCAATGCGCTGAAATGGGAAATCAAAAAGTTTTACAGCCGCGAATTCGCGATCGGAGAGTATGCGGTCGGACTGATCGCCCGGCGCCTGGGCATTGAATTTTCCGAAGACGAGGCCGCGTTTATCGCGATGCATATCGTGTGCGCGGAATATAATTCGGATATGCCCGATCTGATGGACGCCACAAAGCTGGTAAGCGGGGTCCTCAAAATCGTTCAGGAATATCTTGGAGGATCTTTGGACGAAGAGTCGTTCCGGCTGGAGCGGTTTATCACCCATCTGCGATTTCTGGGCCGCCGCATTATCGAAGGCGGCGAATGGAAAGAGCAGGACAGGGCCGATCGGGATTTTGGGAAAGTCGTCCGCAAAATGTATCGGGAGGATTACCGGTGCAGTCAAAGGGTGGCTGAATTTATTGAAAAAAATTATTCGCATAAGATGTCGGAAATGGAGCTTTCCTATCTGACCATCCATATCCGGAATTTACGTTCAGACTCATTATAGAAAGGTGTAAGGCAGAAAATCAACGATTCAGGAAGGACAAAGTCATGTTTGGTTTATTCAGAAAAAAGAACAATGCAGAAACAGGTGAACCGGAGGATTCCGGCTCGGTGAAATCACCCGCCGCCGGTAAGACCATTCCCCTTCAGGAAGTCAGGGACCCCCTTTTCGCGGAGGAAATGCTGGGGAAAGGCGCGGCGGTGCAGCCGGTTTCCGGAAGGATTGTGGCGCCCGGCAGCGGAGTGGTTTCCACGGTCGCAGAAACGAAGCACGCGGTCGGTCTGACGCTTGCAAACGGAGCGGAATTACTGATTCATGTCGGTCTGGATACCGTAAAGCTAAATGGCCGGCATTTTACGATACATGTGAAGAAAGGACAGAAGGTACGGCCCGGGGATTTGCTTCTGGAGTTTGATCTGGAGGAAATCAAAAAGGAAGGCTTTGACGTGACGGTCCCCGTGATCGTCAGCAATACGGAAGAGTACGGCGATATCCGGCCCGTTTTGGGCGATGTGCGTGAACTTGGTCAGCTGCTGATCCTGACACGCCGCAATCTTTAAACCCAAAAAACAGAACACAGAACATAGTTTAATAGGAAAGGAAGATAAGAATGTATTACAAGAAAGATCCTGTATTTCCAAAAGATTTCATGTGGGGTGCTTCCAGCGCGGCGTGGCAGGTGGAGGGAGCAGTCGCAGAGGACGGAAGAACCGACGCAATCATTGACCTGAACAGCAAAACCAAAAAGCCCTTCACGGACAACAGCATCGCGGCGGACCACTACCATCACTACAAGGAGGACGTGGCGCTGATGGCGGAGTGCGGGTTTTCCTCCTACCGTTTCTCTCTTTCGTGGTCGCGTATCATTCCGGACGAAAGCGGCAAGGTGAATCCAAAAGGCATTGAATTTTACAACAATCTGATTAACGAGCTGATTGCGCACAAGATCACCCCCATCGTTACCCTGTACCACTACGATATGCCGGTGTGGGTCGATGAAAAGCTGGACGGGTGGCATGACCGCCGCGTGATCGACGCTTTCGACCACTATGTAAGGGTCTGCTTTGAGGCGTTCGGGGACCGGGTAAAATACTGGCTTTCCATCAATGAGCAGAACATGCAGATCTGCTACGGAAAATGGCTGGGTGTTGACAAGGGCTGCACCGACTGGGAGAAGGATAAATGGAAGATCAACCATATTATGAATGTCTGCCACGCCAAGGCTGTCCTTGCCTGCCACGAGCTGGTAAGCGACGGGAAGATCGGCCCGGTTCCGGGTTATGTTCCCATCTATCCCGAAAGCTGCAGGCCGGAGGACCAGATCGCCGCAATGAACGCGGAGGAACTGACCGAAAAAATCTGGGACGACCTGTACGCTTACGGAGAGTACAACGGCTTTATCAAGCGCTTCTGGAAGGAAAACGACATCGACCCGGATATCCGTCCGGGGGACATGGAACTGATACGTTCGGCAAAAATCGATTTCTTTGCTCTGAACTGTTACCGCAGCAATGTAGCGAAGGACTGTAAGCCGGACGACAGGCCCGTGGAACAGCAGCTGAATAAAAATGGGGTAAAGGGGCAGTTCGTGTACCCCAAATTCCCCGGCCTGTACCAGCTGGCGCCGAATCCGTATGTGGAGACAAACGACTGGGACTGGGAGATCGACCCGATCGCCCTGCGGTATATGCTGCGTTACGTTTGGGACCACTACCATCTTCCCATGATGATTACGGAAAACGGCTACGGCGCGCACGAATCCATCGATCCCGACGGACACGTCCATGACCCGAAGCGGATTGATTTCCTGCGTGATCAGATTTATCAGGTCGGCCTCGCCGTTATGGACGGCTGCGAGGTGATTGCCTATAATCCGTGGTCGTTTACGGACCTGCTCAGTACCGGAAACGGAATGGCCAAACGGTATGGACTGGTGTACGTCAACACCACCGATGAAGAGCTTCTGGATTTGAAAAGGGTAAAAAAGGACTCGTTTTACTGGTATTCCAAGCTGATCCGTTCCAACGGACAGGATTGGGGAAAATAAGGGAGGAAAATTTATGGCAAAATACGACGAACTTGCAAAAAACATTCTGGAAAACTGCGGGGGAACGGGAAATGTCGCCGTGGTCAACCACTGCGCCACCCGCCTGAGGCTGACGCTGAACGATCCGGCCAAGGTAAACGAGAGCGCTCTGAAAGCGGTTCCCGGCGTGATGGGCGTGGTACTGCGCGGTGACGAGCTTCAGGCGGTCATCGGTACCGATGTCGGGAATGTGTACCACGCGTTTATTCAGCTCGGAAACTTTAAAAAGGGCGGTAAGGTGGACGAAAACGGCAAGAAAAACATCGGCGGAACCATTGTCGATTTTATCAGCGGCACTTTCGTTCCCGTTCTTCCGATTCTGGTTGCGGCCGGCCTGGTAAGCGCCGTGCTCAACATTTGCGTGACCTTCTTCGGTCTGTCCACCGAAACCGGCACCTACGTCATTATGAACACCATTAATAACGCGGGATTCTTCTTCCTGCCGATTTTCGTCGGCTACAGCGCCGCCCGCAAAATCGGGATGAACCCGATGATGGGCGCGTATCTCGCCACTATTCTGGTTCACAAAAACATAGACGGCATTGCCGGACTGAATTTCCTTGGAATTCCCGTAACGCAGGCGACCTACAATACGTCGGTCATTCCGATCATTCTGGGTGTCCTGTTTATGTATTATGTGGATAAGGGGATCGACAGGATCACTCCAAAGGAAATCAAATTTTTCGCAAAGCCCCTTTTGACCATTCTCATTGTCACCCCGGTGACCCTGATCGTATTAGGACCTCTGGGCATCATCCTCGGTAACTATGTCGCTCAGGCACTGATGTTTATCAATACCCAGCTCGGCTGGCTCTCCGTCGGACTGATCGGTGCGTTTACACCGTTCCTTGTTATGACGGGAATGAATCAGGCGCTGTTCCCGCTGGTGTTTGCTTCCATGGGCGCGCAGGGCTATGACGCGTTCGTTATGCCGGGAATGCTGGCCGCCAATGTCGCGGTCGGCGCCGCGGCTCTGGCGGTATGGGTGAAATCCAAAGATAAGGACATCAAGGCCATGTCTTTCTCCGCCGGTCTTACCGGTGTGCTGGGTATTACCGAACCCTCTATCTTCGGTGTGCTTCTGCGCTTCAAGCGTCCGTTTATCGGCGCGATGATCGGCGGCGGAATCGGCGGATTATTTGCCGGGATCGTACAGCTCAAGCAGTATGCGGTGGTTTCCCCCGGGTTTGCGGCTCTGCCGACCTTTATTCCTACGGACGGTTCCGGCGTGATGACCAACTTCTATTTCGCCGTCGCGACTCTGGTCATCTCCGTGGTCTCTTCCTTTGCCGCCACGTGGTTTCTGGGATTTGACGAAAATGCGAAAGGCTGATTGATCGCCCCTCTGGTTCCTGTTTTGACAAGCCGGACATTTTGTCCGGCTTGTTTTCAATGAGGCGGTTCCGGCCGGAACTTGCACATGACATTTTTTTATTGTATGCTATACCTGAAACGGCAAAGAATATATCAATCGTAGCGTTTTAAAAATCGAAAGATACAAGGTGGTGCTCCGTATGTCTCAGACAACAAAACGGGCTTTGGAAGCTTCCCTGAAAAACCTGCTGCTCCAGAAGCCGCTGGATAAGATAACGATCAATGACATTGCGGAGGACTGCGGCATCAACCGCATGACTTTTTATTACCATTTCAAGGACATTTTCGATCTGGTGGAATGGTCGTGCGTGGAGGATGCGACCAAGGCTCTGGAAGGCAAGAAGACATACGATACCTGGCAGCAGGGATTTTTGCAGATTTTTGAAGCGGTGCTTGCCAACAAGCCGTTTATCTTGAATGTCTATCATTCCGTCAGCCGGGAGCAGGTGGAAATCTATCTGTACAAGCTGACCTATGATCTTCTGATCGGCGTCGTCGAAGAAAAGGCGCAGGGCATGGCCGTCCGTGACGAGGATAAAAAGTTCATCGCGGATTTCTATAAATACGGATTTGTAGGACTGATGCTGGACTGGATCAAGAACGGCATGAAAGAGGAGCCTCAGACGATCATTGACCGGCTCAGCTCGCTGGTTCACGGCAATATCACCTCTGCTTTGGACAACTACCGCACGGATATTCCTTTATCAAAATGCCCGGAATGATAAAACTTTTTACAATTTTTGCGCCGTGATGAAATTTTCATCACGGCGCGTTTTCTGTTTATGGAATCCTTCTGCCGGAATGGATACAATATTTTCAGAAACCAAAACAAACGGAGGTAACTTTTATGTATTATTCCAGCGGGAATTATGAAGCTTTCGCACACCCGGTTAAGCCGGAAGGCGTCGATCACAAGTCCGCTTATATTGTAGGCTCCGGCCTCGCTGCGCTGGCAGCCGCCTGCTTCCTTGTCCGCGACGGGCAGATGAAGGGCAGCCATGTCCACATTCTGGAGAAGGACCCGATTCCGGGCGGCGCCTGCGACGGATATCTCTATGAGAATCTGGGCTATGTCATGCGCGGCGGCCGGGAAATGGATAACCATTTCGAATGCATGTGGGACCTGTTCCGTTCCATTCCGTCCATTGAGACGGAAGGAATCAGCGTGCTCGACGAGTACTACTGGCTGAACAAGAAGGACCCGAACTATTCGCTGATGCGCGCAACGGTCAACCGCGGGGAGGACGCGCACACCGACAAAAAATTCGGGCTCTCGGATAAGGGCGCGGAAGAAATCATGGAGCTGTTCTTTACTCCCGACGAAGAGCTTTACAATAAGCGCATCGACGAGTATTTCAGCGACGAGGTCCTGAACTCTAATTTCTGGATGTACTGGCGCACGATGTTCGCCTTTGAAAACTGGCATTCCGCTCTGGAGATGAAGCTGTATATCAAACGCTTTATCCATCATGTGGGCGGCCTTCCCGATTTTACGGCGCTGCGTTTTACCAAATACAATCAGTATGAGTCAATGATTCTGCCCATGATCAAATATCTGGAATCCAACGGGGTGCAGTTCCATTACGGCACCAGGGTCGTCAGCGTGGAGTTCGATATTCAGAAGGACAAAAAGACGGCGAAGCGCGTGATCGTTCTTTGTGACGGCAAGACGGAGAATATCGATCTGACCGAGGACGATCTGATCTTTATCACCAACGGCGGCTGCGTGGAGAATTCCTCCCTCGGCGGCCAGAACGAGCCTGCCCCGTTCAATACCGAAATCAAAGCGGGCGGCGGCTGGGATATGTGGCGGAAGATCGCCGCACAGGACCCGTCTTTCGGTCATCCGGACAAATTCTGCCATAATCCGGAACAAAGCAACTGGATGAGCGCCACCGTCACCACCCTGGACGGCAAGATTCCGCCGTATATTCAGAAAATCTGCAAGCGCGACCCGTTCTCGGGGAAGGTGGTCACCGGCGGGATCGTCACGGCAAAGGATTCAAACTGGCTTTTAAGCTGGACGTTCAACCGTCAACCGCAGTTCCGCTCCCAGCCGAAGGGGCAGCTTGTGGGCTGGATTTACGGCCTGTTCAGCGACAAGCCCGGCAACTACGTCAAAAAAAGCATGCGGGAATGCACCGGTAAGGAAATCTGCATGGAGTGGCTGTATCATATGGGAGTACCGGAATCCGAAATCCCCGGGCTTGCCGAAAAGAGCGCCAACACGATTCCCTGCATGATGCCGTATATCACCGCGTTCTTCATGCCCAGGGCAAAGGGGGACCGTCCTCTGGTCGTTCCGAAGGGCGCCGTCAATTTCGCTTTCCTCGGTCAGTTCGCCGAGACTGCGCGCGACACCATTTTCACCACCGAATATTCCATCCGCACCGGCATGGAAGCGGTGTATACCCTGCTGAACATCGACCGCGGCGTGCCGGAGGTCTGGGGCAGCGTGTATGATGTGCGGGACCTGCTGAACTCCACCGTATCCCTGCGCGACGGCAAGAAAATTACCGATATGGAGCTTGGGTTCAAAGAGAGGCTTGCCATGAAGCTGCTTCTGAAAAAAACCCAGGGCACCGACATTGAAAAGCTTCTGAAAGAGCATCACGTGGTTTAAGATATGATTGACATCCCAGCCGACACCCTGATAACGGCATCCTGATTTTCAATATGAGATTTCGCCTTCTTTGGACTGCCATATGCTATAATAGAGATAAATTATCAGGCATGCGACCGCAAAAACTTATACAGGAGGAGTTCTTATGATTGACGGAATCTGCTTGGGCAATGTAATGGTTGACTGCGATGACGAACAAAGGCTGTGCGAATTCTACCACAGATTGCTTGGATGGGAAAAACGGAAAATGTTTGGCCGTCCTGCATTGTGCAATAAAAATGGGATTGTGTTTTTGTTTATCGAAGAAGAGCATTATGTCCCACCCATATGGCCGGAAGAAAAAGGGAAACAGCAAAAACAGATGCATTTCGATTTTCAGGTGCCGGATGTCCCGGCAGCGGTTGAATATGCCCAGTCTCTCGGTGCGACGAAAGCGGCGTCACAATTCGGGGGCAGTGAGTTTGTAACAATGATAGACCCTTCCGGACATCCCTTCTGCCTTTGTGCCGGGAATAATATGCCGTAACCGTACAAAGGGCCGACAACGCCGTTCATCATCAGCGACAAAAATCCATTTGCACTACTTCCTAAAAAATAAAGACAAGGTATCATACCTTGTCTTTATTTTCTGGTCTTTCAACATATGAATATTGGGATTTCAGGTGAGAAATAAGACGCGGCCTATAACGCCGGTTATTCCTCCAGACTTTCAAACCGTGCGATATAGTGAAATTTCAGCGGAGACGTCATACTCGGGTTGACGACCTCGATTTGGTCGAGCTGACGGAATGCAATGCCTGCTTCCAGACGGATTTCTCTTTCCTCGCCCTTTTTCAGGTCATAATGCTCCGGCTGGCCGTTTTGCAGCGGGGCGGACCATGTGCCGCCGTCCGGGTCGTAGGCGCTGTGGTTCAGGCGCAGCTTTCCCTCCAGCACCGTGATGCTGTACACGCATTTTCCCGCCTGCACCGGAAGCAGACAGGAGCTGGACCGAAAGCTCATCTGGCCGCTCAGCGTAACGATATCGTCCATATGCCGGCATTTCAGCACGTTCCCCGCCGATTTTTCACGGGGCATATTTTCCGGCACGATCATGACGATGCATTTCGCGTATTTTACGACATAGGCTGCAACCGAGCCGATTTTCTGGGACAGGCCGGTCTTTGTGGATTTGGTCATCACAATAATATCGATTTCGTCCTGCTCTGCACATTCGAGAATCTGGTCGCCGGCCCGCCCGAAAACGACCTGCTTTCGCACGGGATAGCCCGGCAGCTGTCCGGCCACCGCGTCCAAGGTCGATTTCAGCTGCGCTTTGGATTTTTGCAGTTCCTCTTCCGAATACATCGTTTCCGTGTCTTCCCGGACCATAAGCAGTACGATGCTCACATCCTCCGGCGTATAGAGCGATTTGATCAAATCGACCGCTTTCAGGCTCCGCGCTGTTCCGTCGATCGGAAGTAAAACCCTTCTCATAACCACACCTCCGTAAAATCAATGATTTTCGGGGAAACGGCGTCCCCCCGCTCGTTTCAAAAAAGCTTCCCCGTTCCGTAACCCATCAAAAAACAAAGAAGACCGGCTGCCAGCGACAATACGATAAACAATAGGGACTCCCTGACGGCGTCGTGCTGTATAAGCTGTACGCTTTCAACGGTAAAGGTGGAAAAAGTGGTAAAGGCGCCGCAAAAGCCGTCGCCCAGAAGCAGATAGGAATTTCCGCCGATGCCCAGCCCGCAAAAAATTCCCAGAAGGAATGCGCCCGATAGGTTGATGAAAAAGGTGCCGAAGGGAAATGTATGATTTTGCTTTTTTGAAAAGGCGGCTCCGATCTGATAGCGGGCGATTGCGCCGCAGACGCCGCCGACGCTCAGTAAGACAAAATCCATCAGGCGCGCCTCCGTTCCATCCGCTTTGCGGTTTTGATCCCGAGCCACGCGGCGGCAAGGCCCAGCAGGACGGAAGCGAAAACGTAAACCGCCGAAAGAAAAACATCCCCGGAAAGGCCCAATAAAACAGCTTCTTTGCAAAGGGTCGAAAACGTGGTATATCCTCCCAACAGGCCCGTGGTGATGCCCAGGCGCACTTCGGCGCTCACCGGGAATTTTTTTGCAAACAGGATGGTCAGAAAGCCCAGTAAAAAGCTCCCGCTTACGTTAATCAGGATCGTGAGAATGGGACGGTAAAGCTCGTCAAAGGGCAGCGGAAGCTGATGGACCACATACCTCAGGATAGTTCCGGCCGCCCCTCCGATCGCGACAGCGATATTTTTTTTCATAGATACCCCCAATTTTGGCATTTCAGTTGCTGCGACCAGGCCTTATTTGCATTCCTGATTTTACAAACAGGGCCTGAACTGTAAATTTTTCTGTTTTTGTGAAAGGAGAAAATAAAAAGCTGACCACTTTCTATGATTACCATAGAAGTCATCAGCTGAAAAGCAATTTTAGCAGAGCTAGGGGAGAACTTCATTCCCGTTTATGATTATAGCAAGTTATGACGGATTTTTCAACCTTTTCTCCGTTTAGGTGCGGCTTGTAAAGAAAAATGTAAGGAGCGTTATCCACTAAACGGAATTTTATTGCCCATTGATTTTTGCAGAAGCATGTTTTATAATAGCCTTGGGAATGAAGTACTCCCGCGGTAATACCGAAATGCGTGAAAGCTGATGACTTCTGTTTGGAAGCCATCGGCTTTTTTGTCGTTGTCAGGCTGTTGTGCCCAGAAAAGGCCGCAGCAGCGCGGTGGCTTCTGCATCATGAAAAGCAAAAGAAGGTGCGGCATGGAAGAAATCAATCCGGTCCCCGGCCCAAAGGCCGTCCGGCAGTCCAGGAAAACAGACGCCGTGGTCCTCGTCGGTGTCGGAAAGCTGGGAAAGGCGCTGATGAGCTATGCGGGCTATTCCGTATACGACCTTGATATTCTTGCCGGGTTTGACGTTGACCCGAGAATCATCAAAAAAGGTGCGTACGGAAAGCCGGTGTACCCTGTTGGCAGACTGAATGAAATCTGCCGCCGGCTGGACGCGAAAATCGGAGTGATCACAACGCCCGGAAGCTGTGCGCAGCCGGTATGCGACGCGCTGGTAAAAGCCGGAATCGTCGCGGTCTGGAATTATTCCTCGGTACGGCTGAAGGCACCGCCGCAGGTAATGGTGCATCACGAGGATATGACCGGTTCGCTCCGGCGTCTTGCCGAGTATGCTTCAAAGCACTGAAAAACAGGAAGAGGTGTGCAATGTGTTTTACAGTATCTTATTTCCGGCTGAGGAGCAGTGGGAGAAACCGAGAAAGGAAGCTGCGCCGGACTGTTTCAGGGACCTTTATCTTGACCAGATCTTCCGGCCGATCCTGAACGGCAGCAAGGAATACGGGCTCGAGGGCTTTTTCTACACGCCGCTTCGCGACGGCGATACCATTACCTACCGGCAGAAAGTCATGCGGGAGCTGGAAGACGACGGGCTGCGCGGTTTCTTTTCCGACTTTTCGCAATCCGTATATCGCCTCAGCCAATCCACGGAAGCCATCAAAAAATCGCTCACGTCCGAAAACAGCTATGAAAATCATTATCTAACCAAGGGGCGTCTGCTCGACTGTTCAGACAGCTACTGCACGGAGCTTGCCGGGCTGACAGACAGGCTGCGGGGCCGGACGCTTTGCTCGGACGGACTGCGCGGTTTTATGCGGTATCTGGCCGCCTATACGGGTACGGAGGCGTTCACGGAGCTTCGGGAACAGATCGGCCGGCTGCGCGAACAGCTTTCTTCCGTGGAATACTGCATGCTGATCAAAAACGGGGTCATCCGTGTCCGAAAATATGAAGGGCAGGAAGATCACAGTAAGGAAATTCTCAGGCTGTTCGACAAATTCCGTCAGGGGGACGGGACAAATTACCGCCGCAAGCTTTCCGAAGAACCGTCCGCGCAGCATGTGGAGGCGGCCGTGCTGAATATGGTCGCCTCGTGGTACAAGGACATTTTTGAGGATCTGGACCATTTCTGCTCGAAGTATCTGGATTTTATCGACCCGACCGTCGCGCGGTTTTCCCGTGAAATTCAGTTCTACCTCTCCTGGCTGGAGTATATCCGGCCGCATCGTGAGAAGGGACTCCCGTTCTGTTACCCGAAATTGTGCGAAAGCGCGGAACACCTTTACGACAGGGACGGTTTTGATCTGGCTTTGGCTTCCTCAATGGGAGGTGCCGGGCGGCCGGTGACGAATGATTTTGTACTGAATACACCGGAGCGGATCATTGTCGTGACCGGCCCCAATCAGGGTGGGAAGACGACCTTTGCCCGTGCCTTCGGACAGATCCATTATCTCTCCTGCCTGGGGCTGTGCGTGCCGGGAAGGGAGGCGGCGATCCTCCTTTTTGACAGTATCCTCACCCATTTTGGGCGGGAGGAGGATTTGTCCACCCAGAACGGAAAACTGCAGGACGATCTCGAACGTCTTCACGAGCTTCTCGGACGCGCTACTTCCCGGAGCATTCTCATCATCAACGAGATTTTTTCCTCCACCACTTTGACGGACGCGCTGCTGCTGGGGGGCCGCATGATGGACGCCCTTGCGAAGCTGGGTGCTCCCGCCGTGTGCGTCACCTTTATCGATGAGCTGGCCGCACACGGGGAGGAAACGGTCAGCATGATGAGCTCGGTCCGGGAGGACGACCCGGCGGTAAGGACTTTTCGGATTACCCGCAGGCCGCCCGACGGCCTTGCCTATGCAATGCACATCGCGGGAAAATACGGGCTGACCTATGAGCGGCTCTGCGAAAGGCTGCGCGGCGGATTTTACGATCATCGTAAGGGAGGCTGAAATTTTGAAAGTACACTTGATGGATCAGGATACGGATTTCAATCCGCAGCAAAAACCCTGCTTTGGGAAAGACACGCTGATCGCCGATCTTGAGTTTGCCCGCATCCTTTCGGCGATGGCGCAGGACGACACGATGATTCGGGAGGTGTGCAGTTCGGCACTGTTTTGTCCTCTGCGGACTGCACGGGAAATCCGCTATCGTCAGGAGGTCCTGAAGGACTGCATCAACAACCCCGAAACAGTGAGAAAGCTTTATGATATTACGGTTGAGACAATGGAGCGGAAACACAAATCCTGGTCGTGGCTGTCCACACGGCAGAATTTATCCAGCAATTTTTCCAGCGCAGTCGATTTACTGAAAATATACACGGAAATGCTGATGAAAATGTGCAATGCCACCGATGCGGATATGCGGAATTTTCATTCCGAAGGCTTCAAAAATTTTATCTCCATGCTGTGGCAGGAGCTCGATGACGATTATTTTTTACAGATTCATTCGCTTCTGAATGAGCTGAAGGATGAAAAGGGGATGCTGATCAGCGCCGAACTCGGCAATTACAATCAGGGAATCGATTATGTGATGCGGCGCAAAGAGAAAACGCATTTTTGGCGTCACTGGCATTTTGCCCCGTCTTTTACGCTCGCACCCCGTGACGACGCGGGGGCTTCCGATTTCGGCAACCGCCGCGCCCGTGCGATGAATGAAAGCATCAATGTGCTGGCGCAGTCGGCGGAGCACGTGGAAAGCTTTTTCGTTATCCTTCAAAAGGAGCTGGCCTTTTACGTCGGCTGCCTGAATTTATACGACAGGCTCCGGGCCGTGGGTATGCCGACCTGCATTCCCGAGCTGCTCCCGTTGGAAGCGGAGAGCCGGAAATACAAGGAGCTGTACGATGTCAGTCTAGCCCTGTTAAAGGACTCGGGAGTAACGGGAAACGAACTGAATGCGGAGGACCAGCGGCTTTATATCATCACGGGAGCCAATCAGGGAGGAAAATCCACCTTTCTCAGAAGCATCGGGCAGGCGCAGCTTATGATGCAGTGCGGAATGTTCGTCGGCGCGCAAAATTACCGTGCGCCGATACGGAACGGCGTATTTACGCACTTCAAAAAAGAGGAAGATACCACGATGACAAGCGGGAAGCTGGATGAGGAGCTTGCCCGCATGAGTGAGATTGCCGGCCGCCTGACTCCCGGAGCTCTGGTTCTGTTCAATGAATCGTTCGCCGCCACCAATGAGCGGGAGGGCTCCGAAATCTGCCGCCAGATAACAAAGGCGCTCGCGGACAACGGCATGGAAATCTTCTTCGTTACGCATCTTTACACCTTCGCGGCCGCCTTTTTCAGCCCGCGGTACCCGAAGGTCCAATTTCTCAGCGCGCAAAGGCTTGAAAACGGAGAACGTACTTTTAAAATCATGCCGGGGGAGCCTCTTCAGACGGCTTACGGCGAAGACCTGTACCGGAAAATATTCGGGCCGGAAGCGTAATGTCGGGCAATCCCGGAAGCGGATTTGTGTCCGCTCCGGCCCCATGCTATAATAGGGATATCCTAATATTTGGGAGGGATTCCCGATGCTTGCAATTCTTTCCCCCGCCAGAAATATCCGGCCCTTCTCTCTCGAAGGCGTAAAGCCGGGCCGCCCGCTTTTCCTAAAAGAGACCGGCCCGCTGGTGGATGCCCTTCGAAATTACAGCCCATGGGAGCTGGAAAGCCTTCTGGATTTAAATCCCGAGCGGGCCTTTACGCTCTATGACTTTTACCAGCACTTCGACCCGGCCGTCCCCGGTACGCCGGCGCTGCTGTCCTATTACGGCGCCGCTTTCCGGAATCTGAATGCCCGTGATTTTGATCTGAGGGATTTTTCCTTCGCACAGGAGCACCTGCGCATTTTAAGCGCCCTGTACGGGCTCCTGCGCCCGGCGGACGGGATTCAGCCCTACCGTCTGGGAATCAAAAAGGAATTCAGGGTCAACGGGCAGGACCTTTATGAATTTTGGGGCGACCGTCTGTACCGGAAGCTTCTTCAAAGCGGAGAGCCGGTCGTCAGCCTTGCTTCGGCGGACTATACCAGGCTGGCGGCTCCCCGTCTTCTTCCGGAGGACACCCTGATTACGTGCCGCTTTCTGGTGCAGAAGCCGGACGGCGCGCGCGGTACGGTTTCCAGCGTCCGGACAGCGCGGGGGCAGATGGCGCGCTTCCTTGTCAAACACAGAATCACGGAGCCGGAAGGGCTCAGGGAATTCGACTGGGAAGGCTACCGCTTTGTGGAAGGCCGCTCGGACGCCCGGAATTATGTCTTTATTCAGGACCGCAGCCGACTGTAAAAAACATGAAGCGCCGCCGTCCGTCAGAAAAAGCAGACCTGCTCGAATTCAGGCGCTTTTTTCCGCTCAAAAGCGGTACCCTCCGAAAGAAGGTCTGCGGGAAGTCCGGGGAGGAAGGGCGAGCGTGAGGAGGAAGTCAGCAGGACCAACTCGTCCTGCGCCCTTGTCATGCCGACGTAGAAGAGCCGGCGTTCCTCGTCCGGGTCACAGTCGCCCCGCCGGTTTTTCAGCGGGATCGTTCCGTCCTTTACGCCGCTGACAAACACAACGGGGAATTCGAGTCCCTTGGACGCGTGCAGGGTCATAAGCGAAACCGCGTCCGACGAATAGCTTCTCCCGCCGCTGCGCACCACGTCGCCTTCCCTCCCGAGCAGAAGATTCTGCAGGAGGGAAGGCATTTTTTCATGCAGAACGGCCATGTTGAGAAACAGCTCCATGCTCCGTACCTCCTGAAGCCCGTTATCGCCGATCCAGGCTTCTACCAGCTTCTGCGGTTTCCCGCTGCGGACGAGGGGCTCGTATTTGCGGAGCAGCCCGGAGAATTTTTGCGGATTTCCCGGGGAAGCGGGGAGTGTTTCCAAAAGCGTCAAAAGGGACGCGGTGCTTTTGTCCGTTCCGGAGTAGTCCTCCAGCACCCGCTGCGCCCGCCCGCCGGGGCAGACGCCCCATTCCTTCAGGCACAGCCGAAGGGAGATCAGGTCCGCCGGGTCAAGCAGAAAGCGGAAAAAGGCGACCGCTTTGCGCACCTCGCGGTCGGAAAGAAATTCATCCCGCCCGGCGACCAGATACGGGATGCCCTCTTTCCGGAGGCATTGCTCTAGAAGCTCCGCCTGACGGTTGGTCCGGTACAGTACGGCGATATCGGAAAAGCTCCTCGTCTGCTCCGTAACAGGCTTTTTTCCCTTTGGGTGGGACGAAGCGTGCGCGTCGAGCATATCGATGCCGCCGACCATGCGGTTGATTTCTTTGGCGATGAAAATCGCTTCCGGCAGCTCGCCGTCCGCCTCCAGAAGACGCACGCGGGCGCCGCTGTCCCTTTGCGCCTCAAGAGATGGTTCCGCGGTGTTTCTTTCCGGCAGAACGGACCGGGAGCAGCCAATGATTTCGGGGGTGGAACGGTAATTCTGCGTGAGCCGTACCCGGCGCGCCCCGGAAAAATTCCCGAAGAACCGGTCAAAACAGAGGGAGTCCGAGCCCCGGAATCCGTAAATGGACTGATCGGGGTCCCCGATTACGAAAAGTCCCGCACTGTTTTTCCCCCACTCCTGTATCAGGCGGTACTGGACGGGATTGATATCCTGAAATTCATCCACCAGAAGATAAGAAAAAGCGTTTCTGAGTTTTTTCTCCTCCCTGCTTCCCAGTTCTCCGTTTTGGAACAGGCTCAGCGTGTTCAGGAGGATGTCATCGTAGTCCAGTACGCCGTACTGCGCAAGCTGCTCACAGTACCGGTTATAGACCCCCTCCGGGACTTCCTCAGCTTCTTCCGGCAGCCGCGCGCCGCTTTTGATCAGGGAAATCTCCCTGAAAACATCCCGCGGGGACGCTTTGAGCCCGAGGTCCTTTAAAAGGTCCGCGAGGATGGAGAGCGCGTCCTGCTCGTCGATGATGGTGGGCGCTGTCTCACCCTTTTTTCCGGAGAGAATCTGCAGGCAGATGGAGTGGAACGTCCCGATGTGCATGCTTTTTACGATCCGCCTGTCCCCGAAATACGCAGCAAGGCGGGACCGCATTTCCGCCGCCGCCCGGTTTGTGAACGTGACGGCGGTAATCTGTGCGGGGGATACGCCGCATTCGCGGACGAGGCGGACGATCCGGCTTACAAGCGTCCGTGTTTTGCCGGTGCCGGGTCCGGCGATCACCGCGACGGCGGGGTCGGAAGCGGACACGGCCTCCCGCTGCTCCCGGTTCAATCCGCTGAAGGCGTCCTCAGCGGCAGCCGGAACTGCGCCTGCCTCTTTTTTCTGGGGCGGCGCATTCTCTGCTTCCAATCCCGCCGGAGAGTTGTCCGCCCGGCTTTTTCGCTTCCCTGTATTTTCCGGAGCAGACGGATCGCTTTGCTTTTCCTTAAAAAGACTGATCTGGCCGGAAAGCAGGCCGATCTCCTGCTGATCCAGAATTTTGACCTTTCCGTATTCCCCGTCGAATCCGGGCAGAACGGTTACCTTCCCGCCGCGGAGCCGGCGGATGCCCTCGGCGACCAGCGGGCCTGCCGCAAGCTCAATGTCGCCCAGCTGCGCCTCGCGCAGGATAAAGAGCTCCGGGCCAAGGCTGCGGATCAGGCCGGCGTACCTTTCCCCGACCTTCTTGCTTGCGGCAGTGAAGCCGGTCGACGCCGCAATCACCTCCCGCAGAGGGATCAGGCTTTCAAAACGCTTGGCCGAAGGGGGGATGTAGCCTTCCTCCCTGTCCGCAAGCGATTCCACCCGATTCAGCACCCCCACCGTGATCCTGCCGCCGCACACGGGGCAGACGCCCGACGCAGCCAGGGTCTCCGCGGGTTTCAGACACACCCCGCAGTTCCGGTGCCCGTCGTAGTGGTACTTTCCTTCCTCGGGAAAAAACTCGATCGTGCCGGAAAACTCCTTTGTGTCACGGTTCTGGAGCGCCCGCGAGATATCCGGGTAGGAAAGGCCGGTGTCGAAAAGGTTTGCCTCCCGCGCCAGGTTCCCCGGCGAATGGGCGTCCGAATTGGAAACCAGTGTGAAGCGGTCCAGTGCGGAGATGCGCCAGTTCATGGGCGGGTCGGAGGAAAGCCCGGTTTCGAGCGCGTGGATGTGCCCCGTCAGGTCCCCGAAGCATTCCTCGATATCGTCGAAACCGGAATAGGCGCCGAACAGGGAAAAATGCGGAGTCCAGATGTGGGCGGGAATAAAGATGGCGTCGGGGCACACGTCCAGCGTGATTTCCAGAAGGTCCCTGCTGTCGAGGCCGAGAATCGGTCTGCCGTCGGAATGCAGGTTGCCAATGGCCTCAAGCCTGTGGGAAAGGGCTTCGGCGCTTTCCAGAGTGGGAAGAAGAATTACATTATGTACCTTCCGGACCTTTCCGTTCTTTTTATAGATGGAGCTGATTTCGCCGGAGATCATGAAGCGGGGCTTGCTGCTGCTTCCCCCGATATCGTCCTCCCGGCAAAAGCTGTCTTTGAGGGTATAGAGTCCCTCCTCGGCCGGGATAAGCTTTTCCCGGAGCTCCTCCCGCCAGGCCGGATGGGTGAAGTCGCCTGTTCCGATCAGGTCGAGGCCCTTGCGCCGCGCCCACAGCTCCAGCATTTCGGGAATGCAATCCTTGCTGGTGGCCCGGGAATATTTTGAATGGATATGAAAATCGGCAATAAACATAGTAAACACCTGCATTTTATCATGAATTTACACCTATTATAGCATAAAAGTGCGAAAAACCACACGCCGGACTTTGCATTGGATAATTTACATCTCCCTTTTAGGGGCGTATAATAAAATTGATTTTTCCGGAAAATGATTTTTGGAGATGATGATGTGGGATTAATAAACTTTATTAAGAGCCAGTTCATTGAGGTGATTGAATGGGTTGACGATACGGAAAACACCATGGTGTATCGTTTTCCGGTTCAGGGAAAAGAAATCAAAATGGGCGCGAAGCTTACGGTAAGAGAATCTCAGATGGCGGTGTTCATCAATGAAGGGAAAGCCGCCGATGTCTTTCAGCCGGGTCTTTATACGCTTTCCACGGAAAATCTGCCGGTTATTACAAAACTGAATTCCTGGCCCTACGGGTTCAACTCTCCATTTAAAGCGGAAGTGTATTTTGTCAACACGAAGCAGTTTACGGACCAAAAATGGGGAACGGAAAATCCGGTCATGCTCCGCGACGCCGAATTTGGGATGCTTCGCCTGCGGGCATATGGAATCTACTCTTTCCGGGTGACCGATCCGCTGAGCTATTTAAAGCAGGTTTCAGGCACGAACGGCCTTTCAGATACCCAGAGCATTACCGGTCAGTTGAAGCGGCTCATTGTTTCAGGCTTAACCGACCTGCTCGGCGAGCTTAAAATTCCCGCGCTTGATCTTGCGCAGAACTATGACGAAATCAGCGGGAAGGCACAGCAAAAGCTGGCTCCTAAATTTGAGGAGTTCGGGTTATCTTTGGCTTCCTTCTATGTGGAAAATATATCCCTTCCGCAGGAAGTGGAAGCGGTGCTGGATAAAAGAACAGAAATGGGCCTGCTGGGAAATCTGCAGCAGTACGCTCAGTTTCAGGCCGCGGACTCCATTAAAGACGCCGCCAAAAATCCGGGCGGGCTTGCGGGGGCGGGCGTGGGCCTTGGCGCGGGTGCGGTGATGGGTTCCGTGTTTACTCAGTCGTTGACCCAGCCGCCCCAGCAGACCGGCGCGGCACCGGGAAGCCCCTGCCCCGCGTGCGGCGCACAGATACCGGCCGGCTCCAAATTTTGCCCCGGCTGCGGAAAGCCCAGCTCGCCGCCCGCGTTGAAATGCGTGAAATGCGGCGCTTCCATCAATGCAAACGCTAAATTCTGCCCTGAGTGCGGCGCGCCTCAGTCCAGCGAGGTCTTTTGCAAAAACTGTGGAACCAAGCTGACAGGCGGCGTTAAATTCTGCCCCCAATGCGGAACTAAGACAGGGGAGGATTAAAATGGAAACAGAAATGACCAATGAGAATGGAGTAAGCGGTGAGCATGTCAAATGCCCGTCCTGTGCGGCGGAAATGGTGTACAGCCCCGAAGAAAACATGCTCATCTGTCCCTACTGCGGTTCCCGCCGGGAAATTGCGGTCAGCGATGCCGCCATTGAGGAGCATGCCTTTGAAAATTCCCAAAGCCGCCCGGAGGAATGGGGTGTTTCCACAAAAGTCATCCACTGCAGCAACTGCGGCGCCAATATGGTTGCGGAATCAAATATTACGGCTCAGGTGTGCGCATACTGCGGTTCTCCGATGATTTCGCAAAGTGAAAATGCAGATTCCGTCCCGCCGGAATCCCTGATTCCATTCAAAATTTCTTCCGACACTGCGAAACAGTATTTTAAGGATTGGGTCAAAAGCAGGTTTTACGCTCCGCGTGCGCTTCGGGAGCAGAACCGCCTGCAGGAAAGGCTCCGCGGCGTTTACGTGCCCCATTTTACATATGACTGTAATACGGAATCGGATTACCATGCGCAGGCCGGGACACATTATTATAGTACGGAAATGGTCAGTGTCATGCGTGACGGGAAATCCGTCATGGAATCGCAGGCAGTGAAGAAAACGAGCTGGGCTCCCGTCAGCGGGCATTTTTCGCACAGCTTTGATGACGTTCTGATTTTGGCTTCAAAAAATATCGATGATAATTTGATTCGTCTGGAGTACAACCTGAAAGAGCTGGTTCCCTATCAGAAGGAATATCTTTACAGCTTCCTTGCCGAAAACAACAGCATCAGCAGGGAGGATTGCTGGAAATCGGCGCAGGGTATCATCGAAAGGAACCTCAGGGACAAAATCAGACGGACCATTGCTGCGGATGAGGTGAAAGACTTGACCTTCAGCACTTCATACCGCAATATCACGTTTAAAAGTGTGCTGCTGCCCGTATGGATTTCTTCCTATCTGTTTAAGGGGAAAACCTATCGTTTCATGGTTAACGGTCAATCCGGCGAAGTAAAAGGGAATTCTCCGGTCAGCGGGCTTCGTGTTTTTCTGAGCATTCTGGTTGCGTTGATCGTTACAGGCTTCTGTTTTGCGCTGAATCCGCTGCTGGGCGGCGTAGCAATGGTCGCGTCTGCGATGATCCTGTTCCATTTGGGCAGCAGAAAACCTAAAAAAGACAAGAAAAAGGGGTAGCTCAAACGAGCTGCCCCTTTCATTTATTATGATTTTAAGCTTCCTTTGTATTCCCTTTGTCCTTTTTAACATATGTTTGCCCGAAAAATGCGGAAAGGATAAACACCACGGCAAAAACAAAAGAAAAAACGGACCATATGGCTAAATCCTTATATGTACCAACATTGGTAGCTCCTATAATTCCGCCGATCGCATAAATAATCCCGGAAGCGATAGCGCCTCCCTTTGAAGCTCTTGCGGCAATTCCAACAATCCCGGCAATCAGTAAACAAATAGCAAGTATCGTTCCCGACGAGCCGCTGGTTTCACCGGCGTTTGCTAAGGTATTCCCTATGCCGGCCACGCATGATTGGAAAAGGACAAAAAGAGACATTACAATTGACACAATACCAATGACAAGCTTTGCAGTTTTCATGACTTACTCTCCTTCTGTTTACAGTTTATACATATATTTTATCACTATAAGAATAAAAAGCAAGCAGAAAATTCCATAATTTCAAATTTTTACAAAAAGATTGAAGAGCCCTGTCCGTCAGGTAATACGGTTAATGGACCATACGGCGCTATCAATACTTAAAGTCAGCGTCATGCCGTCCGCCACATAATAAAGCCCGACGGTATCTCCCGCGTTCAGCTGGGCTTCACCGGTTAACGTCACCGTACCCGCCCCCAGCACGGCTCTCAGGGTTAAGAGCGTCACAGCAACATTCAACAGGGGAAGAAGACCGCTGATCAGGTCTCTGGAGCTGGGCGCGGAGCGTCTGACTATAAACCAGGGGGTGATTCCCGCACCCAGAGAAAGCGTCAGGGCCGAGTTCAGGGTATAGCTGACGGTTGCGGCTATGGCGTATCTTCCGGTTGCCGGAACGGTATAATTTCCTGTAGTCGCATTGAAATTTCCGCTGTTAAAATAAGGGGACGTTACGGTCCATGGCTTCAGCTGCGTATCCGCAGACATGGAAATCGAAGAGACAAAGGCTGAAAAGCCTTCCTGCGCGGCGTCCGGGATTGCCAATGGCCAGATATTCAACATAGCGATTTTGTCAGCTCCTGTGTCAATCGTAAAAAGGCCCCGCTGCAAGCGCAGCGGAAGGCTCCTTTTTCTGCATATCTGATACAGTATATTCATTGTCCGTTCGATTTGCCCGATTTTTCCCGCAGCCGGAGATCCCCGGGGGCGGCTCAGGGAAATCTGTTCGGAAGGCCTGGTATATTTCTATAGAAAAGGATGCTGGTTTGACAAGTATTTTCCAATGCTTTATAATTGTTTCAATAATTTTTTTTGTTGTTACAAAAGGATAGGAGGAAGAATGAAGCAGCGGAGAGAACAGATCGTGGAACTTGTCAACAGCGAGGGCGCTGTCAGCTTTGCGAAATTGAAGGCCGCATTTCCTAAGGTTTCGGAAATGACCCTGCGCAATGATCTGAAGTTTCTGGATCAGGCCCGCCAGATCGTCCGCGTGCACGGCGGAGCAAAATCGGTGGAGGTGGTGATCGGAACGGACGATCTGTTTTACAAGCGCAGTACGCGGAATATGGAAAAGAAGCGTCAAATTACCGAAAAAGCGGTGAAACTCCTGCGCCCGGGGACATCCGTCTTCCTCGATTCCGGAACGACGGCTACGGAGCTGGCCCGTGTTTTTCCCGATGAATCCTACCTGATTTTTACCGGGGGAATCAGCTGCGCGCTGGAACTGGCGCATCTGACGCAGTCACAGGTCCATGTTCTCGGCGGACAGATGAACCGTTTCAGCCTGAGCGTGAACGGTATCAACAGCGTGAAAGCGATCGAGAATGTCAATTTCAGCATCGCGTTTCTGGGCGTGACCGGTTACAGTCCGGAAACGGGTTTCAACTGCGGCGTAGAGGACGAGAACGAACTGAAAAAGGCGGTTCTCCGCAAATCCGAAAGGGTAGTCGCTTTAATGGATTCCGGGAAAGTAGGTATTGTCAGCACCTTTACTTTTGCAACGCTCAAGGACATTGATATGGTGGTTTCCGACGATGAACTGGACCCCGAAACGAAAGGCTTTTTTCAATCCCACGGAGTAGAAGTCCTCTAGGCTTCCTCATTTTTTGTCTGTCCCTGCTGATTTGGCTGCGAAAGCTTTTCTGTACCCGGTAAAAACCGGCTGCGAAAAAGAATTGTGAAGGAAAGAGCGAGCATACTAAACCCGAATGGATTTCACATAAAGAGCGGGACAGTTTGAAGATACGGCGCCAAACAGCAAATTGCAGACACGACCGTTTCCCCCGGCGCCGGCGGAGGGAGGACATATGAAGAAAAATACCGGAGGACTGCGCATCGTAATGATGCTCGGCCTGTGCGGGGCTTTCGCGGTTTTCAGCTCCACCATATCAAAATCGCCGGTTTTGCCGATCTTTGCAAAGAATCTCGGCGCGACCGGCACCCAGATCGGGTGGATCGCTTCGGCGTCCACCCTGCCCGGAATCCTGATAAGCTATCTGGCCGGGGATCTGGCCGACCGTTTCGGATATAAAAAAATCCTGATCGGATCCCTGCTCGTTTTTGCAAGCGCGCCGTTTGTTTACTTTCTGGTAATCAATCCGATGGGGCTGGCGGCGGTGCGTTTCTACCACGGCTTTGCGACCGCGGCGTTTGACCCGGTGGCAATGGCGGCTATCGCGGCTTTCAGCCGGAACAACACCGGACAGAACCTGTCCCTCTATACCTCCGCCACGCTGATCGGCCGGGCGCTGGCGCCGACTGTGGGCGGCGCGGCGTATGAGTACGGAGGGATCCCTGCGGTATACGGGATTGCGGGCGGCGCGGGCATTCTGGCCTTGGCCTTTGCAGTCTGGTATTTCCATAAAAGCAAAAACATGCAGCGGGCGGAGGAAACGGCCAAAAGCCGGAAGGATGAAGCCGAAAAAATTTCCTCCCTGAAAAAGCTGTGGGGCATGCTGCGCTACCGGCCCCTGCTTCTGGTCGGGGTTCTGAACGCCTGCGCGTATTTTTCCTACGGCGCGTTTGAGATGATCTTTCCCCTTTACGCGAAACAGCTCGGAATGTCCACCGGGCAGATCGGGTATGTGCTCGGCGCCCAGCTGATCGGAATGATTTTGCTGAAACCGGTGTTCGGCCGGGTGTCCGACCGCGTGGGCCGCCTGCCGCTGATGGTCGTCGGGCTGTTCGTCTGCTCGGGCACTTTTTTTCTGCTGACCTTTCTCAAAGCGGTCATGCTTGTGATCCCCCTTATTGTGGTCTACGGCCTGGGATTCGCCCTGATTACCTCCGGAACCAACGCGCTGGCGGCGGACGTTGCGCAGAAGGGGCAGCTCGGCGGGTCGCTGGGCGTGATGAGCACCATGATGGACATCGGCCAGACCTTCGGCCCGCCCGCGATCGGCGCGGTGAGCGACGTGTTCAGCTACACGGCCGGAATCGCCGCGCTGGGGGGAATCCTGCTGCTCGCGGCGGCAGGATGTATTTTTGCGCTCATCAGACAGCGGAAAACGCCCCGCCCGGATTAAGCTTTCCTTGACGGTCACGGTAAGTTACGGTATCATATCATAGGAATGACCGGCGGGCCGGGCCGGAACGCTTAACGGGGGGAACGGAAATATCCTATGCAACAAAATTGGAAAAAGAATACGGTTCTGTTTCTGACAAGCCAGACGGTTTCTCTGTTCGGTTCGTCGCTGGTTCAGTATGCCATCATGTGGTATATCACCCTTCAGACCAAGTCGGGCGTCATGATGATGATCTCCATCCTCTGCGGCTTTATCCCCACCTTTCTGCTTTCGCCCTTTGCGGGCGTCTGGGCGGACCGCTACGACCGGAAAATCCTGATTGCCCTGTCGGACTCCATGATCGCGCTGTCGACGCTGGTCATGGCGGTGCTGTTCCTTCTGGGGTACAAGGCCATGTGGCTGCTTTTTGTTATATCGGCCGTGCGCGCGCTGGGCTCCGCGGTGCAGACGCCGTGTGTGGGCGCGTTTCTGCCGCAGCTGGTGCCGGTGGAAAAGCTTACCGCGGTCAACGGGATCAACTCGAGCATTCAGTCCGCCATCCTGCTGCTTTCCCCCATCGCCAGCGGCGCGCTGATGTCGGCGGCGCCGATTGAGACCATCTTTTTTATTGATGTGGGAACCGCCGCAATCGGTGTTTTTACGCTGCTCTTTTTCCTTCGCGTCCCTGCCCGGGCGGGCGGCGCGGCGCCGGAAAGCTCTGGCTATTTCGAGGGGCTGCGGCTGGGATTTTCCTATATCGGCACACACCCGTACCTGAAACGGTTCTTTCTGTTCTTTGCCCTTTTCACCTTTCTGGCGGCCCCGGCGGCTTTTCTGACCCCGCTGCAGGTCACACGCAGCTTTGGAGAAGAGGTCTGGTACCTGACCGCGATCGAAATCGCCTTTTCCCTCGGGATGATGCTGGGCGGACTCCTGATGGCCTGCTGGGGCGGCCTGAGAAACCGCGTGCACACTATGGCGCTTTCCAGCTTTCTGATCGGTGTCGGGGTGTTTCTGCTGGGCGTTGTCACCGATTTTTGGGTCTATCTGGCGCTGATGGGGCTTGTCGGATTCGTCATGCCCATTTTCAACACGCCCTCCACCGTCCTGCTTCAGGAAAAGGTGGAGCCGGATTACCTTGGCCGCGTGTTCGGCGTGCTGACCATGATTACCAGTATGAGCATGCCTTTGGGAATGCTTTTGTTCGGCCCCCTGTCCGATTGGATCAAAATCGAATGGATGCTGGTTGCGACCGGGGTGCTGATTTTCGTGGAAGGACTGTTCCTGGTTTTCAGCAAAAAGCTTGTGGAGGCCGGGCAGAAGCCGGTCTGAACGGATAACAGGATAGCATTATAAGGGCGCATATCCCGTTTGGGGATATGCGCTTTTCGCTGCCCGAAACGGGTAAAAATGACTGATTTTTAAAAGGCTTAATGCGTGTGGATGAATATTATTACCAAAAAATGACAGCGTGCATTTGACAGGATTAATGATTTTGTGATATTATAGAAATCTAAGAAGCAATCTATAAAAAAATTGAAGTTGTTTCTTGTCGGATTATGGGCAGAAAAGGAGGGCATTTATGATTGAATATAAAAATGTCAGTAAGTCTTATGGAAAACAAAAAGTTGTGAAAGATTTGAATTTAAAGATACCCGACGGTGAGTTTGTCGTGCTGATCGGCCCTTCCGGCTGCGGAAAAACGACAACGCTGAAAATGCTGAACCGCCTGATCGAGATGGACTCGGGCAGCATCAGCATCGACGGAAAGAATATTATGGAGATGAATCCCGAAAAGCTGCGCAGCCGCATCGGGTACGTCATCCAGCAGATCGGGCTTTTCCCGAACATGACGGTGGAGGAAAACATCTGCGTGGTGCCGCGTCTGCTGAAATGGGACAAGGAGAAAAGCCGCCAAAGGGCGAAAGAGCTTCTGGAGCTGGTCAATATGCCGTATGAAACCTATGCTCATAAATATCCGAATGAAATGAGCGGCGGCCAGCAGCAGAGAATCGGCGTGCTTCGCGCGCTGGCGGCGGAGCCGCCCATTATCCTGATGGACGAGCCTTTCGGCGCGTTGGACCCGATTACGAGGGATTCCCTTCAGGATGAGGTCAAGTCCCTGCAGCAGCGTTTGGGAAAGACCGTCATCTTTGTTACGCACGATATGGACGAGGCGCTGAAAATGGCCGACACGGTCGTGTTTATGAGCGAGGGCCAGATTTTGCAGACGGATTCCCCGGAGGGGATTCTCCGCGCGCCCGCCAACGATACCGTGCGGGAATTTATGGGCAAGCATGTACATAATTTCTCGCAGAACCAGCTGGCGTGCTCCGACCTGATGAAAACCAACGTGGCAAAGGTCACGCAGGACAAAAAGACGCTGGAATGCGTCAATATCATGAGCCGCAGGGAGATCGACTCCCTTGTCGTAGTGGACCGGGAGGAACACTATATCGGCGTTCTGCTGATTGAAACCGTCAACGAGCGCGGCAAGGCGGGCGACACCATCAGGGGCCTGATTACGGTGGACTTCCCGACCGTTACGCCGGACACCCCCGCGAAAACCGCTTTCGATATCATCAGCAGCCAGCGGGCGGAATACGTCATCGTGCTGACGGAGGACAAAAAAGTGGCCGGTATCATTACAAAAACCAGCATGTCAAAGGCATTGGCAAGCGTCGTTTGGGGGGATGGGCAATGAGTGATTTCTTCCGTCTTTACGGGGATAAGCTGCTCCAGGCCATCGCGACCCATCTGGTGTACGTCCTGATTTCTGTTTTTATCGGATTTGTCATCGCCCTGTTTCTGGGAATCCTGCTTTCCAGAGCCCCGAAAATATCCAAATTTGTTCTGCCGGTCCTTTCCGTGGTGCAGACGATCCCCGGCATCGTGTTTATCGGCATCCTGTTCCTGTACCTCGGAATGGTGCCCGCGACTGTGCTGGCCGCCCTTTCCATTTACGCGATCTTCCCGGTGCTGAAAAACACCTACACCGGCTTGATCGGCGTTTCGGAGCAGTATAAGGAAGCGGCGAAGGGCTGCGGGATGTCTTCCCTGCAGTCGCTGCTGCGGGTGGAGCTGCCGCTGGCGCTTCCCGCCATCATCGGCGGGCTGCGGATGTCCACCGTCTATATTGTAAGCTGGGCGGTGCTGGCCTCTATGATCGGCCTGGGCGGCCTGGGCGATTTCATCTATATCGGCGTCAGCACCAACAACAACATGCTGATTATCGCGGGCGCGATTCCGGCCGCCATCCTCGCGGTGGGGCTGGGCCTTTTGATCGACTATTTCCAGAAAAAGGCCGTGCCAAAGGGATTAAGGGGGGATGTCAAGTGAGCGCGACGATGATTTTTGAACATCTTTACATTGTGCTGCTTTCGGTGCTTTTCACCGTTCTTCTCGGCCTGCCGCTCGGCGTGCTGGCCTATATGAAAAAACCGGTGCGCTCCGTGGTGCTGTGGGCCGTGGATATCCTGCAGACCATCCCAGCGCTGGCGCTGCTCGGAATCATTATGGTTTTTCTGGGCGCGGGCAAGCCGACGGTCATCATCGGCCTGGTGCTGTATTCCCTGCTGCCGGTCGTGCACAACACCTACCTCGGCCTCAGCAATATTGAGCCGGCCATCAAAGAGGCCGCTGACGGCATGGGCATGAGCCGGACTTACCGGCTGCTTCATGTGGAAATCCCCATCGCCTTCCCGGTCATCTTCACGGGAATCCGGATCGCCACCGTCACCTCCATCGGCGTAGCCGTATTTGCGACGTTCGTGGGCGGCGGCGGGCTCGGCTCCGTCATCTACCGCGGCATCCATATCCAGAACATGCAGCTGATCCTGTTTGGGACGCTGTCGCTGATGGGGATGGCCGTGCTGTTCGACGGCGTGATGGCCTATATTGAAAAACGGCTGTACCGTCACAGGACAGTAAAAAGCGATGAGCATTAAAATACGGTTCCATCCGGGAATCGTGTATTTTCGTCGACAGTAATATCAATAATATATAAAGAAAAGAGGGAGAAAGTATGAAAAAAGTGATTGCCGTTATGATGAGCCTGGTTTTGGCGCTTTCCGCCGCGGGCTGCGGCTCGGGCAAAAGCAGCGGGGACGAAATCGTCATTATGGACGGTCAGTTTTCCGAAATGAAGCTGATTCACCAGATGGTGAAAATGCTGGTGGAGCAGGACACCGACGCCAAGGTTGTCATTAAGGACGAGGTCTCCCCCGTCAACGGCTTCAACGAGCTGGTCAAGGGCAACTGCGACCTGATGAACAGCTACGACGGCACCTTGCTGACCACCTATCTGAAGCTGGACACAAAGGATATCCCCGAAGGGAAGTCCCTGTACGATTTTGTCAATGAGACCGCGCTCAAGGAGAAGAAGGTCTATCTTCTGGACAAGCTCGGAATCAACAATACCTACGCGATCGCCGTTCCGCAGAAGATCGCGGACCAGTACAAGCTGGAAACCATCAGCGATCTTGTGCCGGTGGCCGACAAGCTGGTGTTCGGCGCGGAGCATGAGTTTTTCAGCGAAGAGGGCAGCATGAAGTTCAACCCGTTCGTCAAATTCTACGGGCTGAATTTTAAGGAAAGCAAGCCGGTCGACCTGGGACTGAAATATTCCGCGGTGGAAAACGGGAACATCGACGTGACCGAGGTTTACGCCACCGACGGCCTGAACAAAAAGGCCCAGCTGAAAGTGCTGAAGGACGACAGAAGCTTCTTCCCGGAGTACAACGGCGCGCTGCTCGTCCGCTCGGACCTGTTCGAGCGCTTCGAGAAAACGGCCCCCAACCTCAAAGAGACCCTGAACAAGCTCGGCGGAATCTTTGACAACGAGACCATGGTCAACCTGACCTACGCGGTTGACGTGGAGGGCAAGACCGTGCAGGAGGTCGCAAAACAGTTCCTGCAGGAAAAGGGGCTGCTCAAGTAATTCAGCTATCTTCTCAATCATAAAAGAGACCCGGATCGGCGCTGTACAACGCTTTTCCGGGTCTTTGTATTTTGTTTTATTCTTCCTCGTCCGGGTAAAGAAAACTTTTTACCCGGTCCTGACAGTTGTCCTCGCCGCAGTAATACAGCACGTCGTGCTTCTGTAGAATCGCGTAGGGGCCGGGGGACATCATCAGCGTGCTGTTGCGCTTGATGGCGATGATGGTCGCCGCCGTGTGGTGCCAGAAATTCAGCTCGGACAGGGACTTGTCGAGCAGGGGCGTTTTTTCCGTAATCTCGATTTCAAACGGGATAAACGGATTGATGGACTGGAAACGCTCCGTCCGGTCTATGATGCTGGAAATGGATTTCAGCAGAAATTTCGTTTCTTTTTTCTGCCGTTCCACGCTGCTCAAAATATCCTTTTTCAGGTCGTTCAGCGACTGGATGTCGTTGTACTGGTGAACGAATTTTACGGCGTTGTCGTACGATTTGATAATCACGCCGCTGCCCTTTGTCACGTCTACGATTTCCAGGTCGGACAGTACGCAGATGGCGCGCCGTGCGGTTTCGGAAGAAACGTTGTACTGGCTTGCAAGGTACGATCTCGCGTATATCTTTTCTCCTACGCGGTAACGGTTGTCCACGATCTTTGCCGCAATGTCGGCGGCAATCTTCTGGTAAACCGGTGCCGTTACTTTAATGGTGTCCTCCATAAACCTCACCTATCCTGTGAAAATACCTTTCTCTGTTTTTACGTTCAAAAGCACTTCCGCATAAAAACGGAGGTGCTTTTTCTTTATTTCTATCATATCACAATCGCGCGGCGCCGACAACTGGAAAAATCAAAGAGAACTGAACCGGATTCCGGCCTGACGGCGGCCCTGCTCCAGCAGCCCGATGCAGCAGCGCATACGTTCGCAGGCGCGTGCGTACGCGGCCTCGTCCCGTTCCGTAAGAATGCGGGCGAGCTCCCTCTGCTGACAGAACATGGAGGATTTGCGCTCCGTGGAAAGCAGTTCCTCCCCGCCCCCGCGGGGATAAAGCCGGATACTGTCCAGAGAGGTGGGGCCCTCCAGCGTGACGGTACCGTTTTCGCCCTGAATTTCGCTTGCCGACCGGCTGACGGAGATTTTGGAGGAGCTGAGCACGGCGCAAAAGCCGTCGTACTCCAGAACCTGGGTGCAGACCCCGTCCACCCCGCTTTCGAGCAGACCGGCGGTGCAGGTGCTGCTTTTCGGCGCGCCGAACAGGGCGGCGCAGAGGTAAAGATTGTAAATGCCTAGGTCGGCCAGCGCGCCGCCGTCGTATTCCGGGCTGAAAACGGGCGGGTTCTTTCCTTCCTTATACGCGTCGTATTTGGAGGAATATTTCATATAGTTGAAATAGACGTAGTGAACGGGGGCGATCTTTTTGACCGCTTCCTTCAGGACGTTCAGATCGGGGTTGTAGATCGGGCGGATCGCTTCCAGCAGGTATACATGGTTTCTTTTCGCGATATCCAGCAGCTCTTCGAGCTGCGCCGAGGTCGCCACCGCCGGTTTTTCCACAATCACATGCTTTCCGGCGGAAAGGCAGAGCTTCGCCTGCGGGAAATGCAGGCTGTTTGGGGACGCGATATAGACGGCGTCCAGTCCGGGGCAGTTTGCCAGGGCTTCCAGTTCGGTAAATACGTGGGGAATCCGGTAGAGGGCCGCGTACTGAGCGCCGGTTTCCGCTTTGCGGGAATAAACCGCATAAGGCTCGTAGCTTCCCGTTTCCACAGCGGCCTGTACGAACAGGCGGGAAATTTCCGAAGTGCCGATAATTCCTAGTTTCATAAAGCAGTTCCTTTCCTGAGTATCCGGAATGTTGTTTACAGCAATTCCCTTTTAGTTGGCAAGACAGAACACGTTTTCCCCCCGCCTTCGGCGGGGGGAAAACGCAACCTTGTTGCAGAATCAACGGGAAACGCTGTAGGCTTAGTGTAGCATGGAACCGGCGGCTTTTCAAGCGGGACCGGGCTGCGGCGGCTCTCCTGCGCGGGACGGTACGAATTTTCGGCTTCACGCCCTGGGTCGGAAGGCGCAGGGCGCTTTTTCCGTGGGAAGGAAGCGTAAAAAAACAGAGACAGGATGCTGCATCCTGTCTCTGAAAAAGGAAAGGAAAGAAAAACTCAGGCGGTTTCTGTTGTTCCGGAAATCTCTTCTTTTTCTTCTGCCGCTATTTTGTCCTTCAGCCAGTTTTTGCCTTCCATAATGCGCGCTACGATCATCGCCACGCCGGTGTCGCCTGTGGAGTTGATGGCGGTGGCGGGCGCGTCGGTAATGGTGCCGATCAAAACCATGATCGGGATGGAAACCTCGGGGAAGCCGAAGGCGGAAATGATGAAGATTTCGCCGACGTAGCCGCCCGCGGGAATCGCGCCCATCACGGTGGAGGCGACCACCGATACCAGAATGGCGGTGAACAGGATGTGCGGGTCAAGGAAGTTTACATGGAACACGGAGCACATGAACGCGATTTTCAGGATCGTAATCAGGCATGCGCCGTCCTTGTGCAGGTTCGCACCCATGGGGATGGTGATGTTCGCGACGTCGTCGGAAATATGCATCTGTTTCGCGGCGATCAGCTCCGCGGGGATGGACGCCGCGCTGGAGCAGGTACCCAGAGAGGTGAGCGTCGGGGAAATGATGGGCTTCCAGAAGCGCTTTACGCCGATCGCGCCCCCGCCGATAAAGGCGAACAGCGTGTTGGACAGCGCGTAGTAGACCACGGCCGCAATCAGGTAGATCACGAGGGAGCGGGACAGCGGGCCGACAATTTCGCCGCCGTACTGGCCGATCAGCGTCGCGAAAAACGCGCCCAGCCCGATGGGGGCGAGCAGCATGACATAACCGACCATCTTCATAATGACGGCGGAAAGCGAGTCAAAGAACTGCATGACCGGCTTGCCCTTCTCGCCGACCGCGACCACCGCCACGCCGGAGATCATGGAGAACACGATCAGCGCCATCAGGCTTTTGCGCGACCACAGGAGCGAAAAGTCGTTTACCGTGAACATGGACAGGAAGTTGTTGTTGCTGGTCAGGTCCTCGACCTTCTCGTTCATGGCGATCTGCGCGCCCTTCGCGGGGTCGAAAACACCGCAGATGACCGCCATATAGACGCTCGCGATAATTTCGGTCAGGATGAAGATCAGCATCATGACGCCGAGAATTTTACCCAGCTTTTTCAGGTTTTCCATGTTCGCAATGGAGGACACCAGGGAAACAAAGATCATCGGGACGACGCAGCAGTACAGAAGGTTCAGGAAGATGTCCGCGATCGGGGAAAGAACGGTGGCGCCGGAGCCCCAGAACGCGCCCAGAATGGAACCCGCAAGCATGCTGCCCAGAAGGATAAAGGGGAACTTGTTGTTTTTGAAGAAAGTCGCCATTTGTTTTCCTCCTCTTGTTTTTTGTGGACTTAGTTTACAGGGCTTTTATGTTTTTCACAATGTTCTCTACCGCCGCTTTCACGTACTTCGGCTCCGTCGCAAGGTTCAGCCGGATAAAGCCCTTGCACTGGGCGCCGAACCATTCGCCGTAATCCACCGCAAGACGGCATTTGTTCTGGGTGAAATCCTTTACGCTGTCCGGGTCCAGATACGCGCGCATGTCGAGCCACATCAGATAGGTGCCTTCCAGCGGGGTGATGACGATTTTGGGAGCGCCTTCCTTTAGCGCTTTGCAGACGTATTCGTAATTTTGCCTGATGACCGCCAGCGCGCCCTCCAGCCAGTCCTCTCCTTGGGTGTAAGCCGCCTGCGCCGCGGTCAGGCCCATAATGTTGACTTCGGTCTGGTTGATCGTTTTCGCGTAGTCGTCGTACCGGGCGAGGATTTCCGGGTTTTCAATGATAATGTGGGAATTCAGCAGCCCCGCCAGGTTAAAGGTCTTGGACGGCGCGGTCACGGTGATAAGGTTGTCCGCGTATTTGCCGCCTTTCACGATTGCGGACGGAATCTGCTTTTTGTCGCCCAGAATGATGTCCTGATGGATTTCGTCGGAAACGACCAGCACGTTGCGGCGTTTGCAGATGTCCAGAACCGTGTCGAGCTCTTCCTCGGTCCAGACGCGGCCGGCCGGGTTGTGCGGGGAACACTGGATGAACAGCTTTACGTCGTTGTCAACAATGTTCTTCTCGAATTTTTCGTAATCGATCGTGTAGAGTCCGTCGGTATTCGTCAGTTCACAGGTTACCAGCTTGCGGCCGTTGTCCTTGACGGCGTTGTGGAACGGATAGTAGACGGGGGTCAGGATCATGACCGAGTCGCCGGGCTTGGTAAATGCGTTTACAAACCAGTACAGGGCGACCACCACACCGGTGGAAAAGCGCATCCATTCCTTCTTCGGGCGGTATCCGTGATGCTTCTCCTCCCAGTTGAAAAACGCCTCGTAGTATTCGTCCGAGACAAAGGAATAGCCGAATACGCCGTGGCGCACCCTTTCGGTCATTGCCTCTACGACCGCGTCGCAGGTACGGAACTCCATGTCCGCCACCCACATGGAAATCAAATCCGGGTCGCCGAACCTCAACTGTAAAGCGTCCCATTTCAGGGAGCTGGTCCCCATCCTGTCTACCGCGTACTTTGCGCAAAACTGTTCTGCATTCATTTGATCACCTTTCTCTTCTTGCTTCGTTTATTGTTTAGTCATTAAACTATTTTCTGCTAAAAATATAGCACTATGCTAAGAATATGTCAATTAAATAATGTTAAATATTAAATATTTGTATATTGTGTAGAAATGAAGCCCGATATTTCGACAATATTACAGAATTTTGGTTTAGTTATTAAACATGAAAAAGGGCAGAAAAAAACCGGCGTGAAGCCGGTATCAAAGTCGGGTCTGCGCCCGGCGTGCCCGGAGGGAGAGAGGGACCCCCTCCGGCCGGGCTATGTTAAACTCCCCACCAAGTGGCGGCCCCTTCCAAAATGGGGCCGAGTTGTATTCTTTCAGTTGGATTGAGCTGACTCCCCCAGTCAGGCTGCGCCTGCCGGCCCCCATGGGGAGGGGGAAGAATCCCCAGCCTCCCTCCATGAGGGAGGTGTCGCGCTCGGCGCGGCGGAGGGAGTTTCGGAGCATCAGGCTTCGACTTAACGTAAGCCGACTGGAAGCATCGCCGTAGGCGCTTCCCGACCGGGAGGTCCGCGTCGAGGGAGTCTCCTCCTGCTACATTAACGCATCGCCGCAAGTAGGAGTTGATCGTCAGCTTTGCCCTCAGGCCGGGCGGGCCCCTACTTTCGCGTTTGTCCGAAAGTAGGCAAAGGACGCGCAGGGGGATTTTGAATTCCCGGCGGGAGGGCTCCATAAAATCCCCCTGCACCCCCCAGGTATCCCCAAAGTGTCTTTATAAAATACGAAACCTGTATGGTTTTCATTGACGGAGGATACGGAAAAGGAAATTAAACTCTTTCGGGGAGGGGCCGAATCCCCTGCCTCCCTCCGTGAGGGAGGTGTCGCGCTCGGCGCGACGGAAGGAGTCTCCGCCTGCCTCATTAGTGCATCGCCGCAATTCAACAGATAGCTGCCTGAGAGTATCGCCGTAGGCGCGTGCCGACCGCATGGTCCGCTTCCTGACCGGCAGGTCCGCCCGCCGACCGCATGGTCCGCTTCCCGACCGGCAGGTCCGCGACGGAAGGAGTCGCTTCCAAAAGCAGTAACCCGGCGGGAAGCCGGTATGCCGGTATATTGTAATTTTATTCGTTTTATGTCATAATACATATATATTTAGAAACGGGGGCTCTTACATGGCGACTAAGGACCAGCGCGAGGATTTGGACCGGCTGTACCGCGAGCTGAACGCGCGCGCCGATAAGCTGTATAAATTTGTTCTGCTTTACAGCGATTACATACATGCCCAAAGGGATTACGGCACCGGGCAGAAAATAGGCATGATCGATGTACACACCCTTACCTATATTGAGGAAAACCCCGGCACCACCATCACGGAGCTTGCGAAAGACTGGAACAAAACCAAGGGCGCGATTTCCCAGACCGTGAAAAGGCTGGTGGAAAGCGGGCTGGTAACGCGGAAAATGAAGGAGAACAACTCCAAAACCGTCCTGCTTTACGCTACGGAGGAAGGCACACGGCTTTCCATCGCGCACAAAATGTACGATCTGGCGGATATTGCCCAGACCACGGAAGAACTGATGATGAAATGCACGCCCGAGGAAATCGATACCTTTTATAAGGTGATCGACGTATATATCGGCCTGTTAAAGCAGGACGAAAAATAAATCCCTTCTTGTACGGGGCCGGGCCGGGTGCTATAATGCAGGTGTAATGAACCGGCGGAAAAGCCGGACGACGGGAGTGGTTGCAGTGACGGTGATCGGCAGGTATTTTACCCAGCTGGATTTGGCGATGGAGAACGAAGCGGCATTTTCCGGGCTGGAAGGGCTGTTTTCGGAAAACGCTTCCTTACGGCTGAAAGGGTACGACGAAATACGCGGGCGCGGAAAAATCAGGGAGTTTTTTCAGGCTCTCCTGGGCAGAAACAGGGAAATGAAGCATGTCTGGGAAATCCTGCCCGAACAGGGCGGGTTCCGGGTGCCGTGGGCTGCGGCCTGCGTCAGCAGGACAGGCGGCGTTTTCACCATGGAAGGGACGGACCACATTGTACTGGACGCCGACGGGAAAATCCAAAGCCTTTTCCTCGGAATCGGCACGGAGGCTTAGAAGAGGGCGGCCGGGGGACACTTTCCCGCCGCCCTTTCGCCGCCGCAGGGCACAAAAAAACGCCGTACACGGATACGAAATCCATATACAACGTCATCAAGCGTCCGCGGGTACAAAATCCCCTCTGTACAAAAGAGTAAAGAGGCGGTATAATAATATCCGCAGCGTGCCGATTCTTCGGTTGTTTATGGAGGTTATTTCTCCGTAAGCAGGGGGCGGGGTGTTCCAGCACTCCGTTCCTGCGCTGCACTTTTATTTGTGCCTTGCAACTGAATTATAGCGCGTTTTCTTTGCCAGTGCAATAGAATTTGCTAAATTATATCATTTTATGGAAAATAAAAGGGGCGGGAAAGAATTCCCGCCCCTTTTTTAGGCGTCTGGGTGGTGTTTTCATGAAAGCAAGGGGTACTCCCTCAGTCAGGACCTGCCGGTCCGGGATGCGCCTGACAGCTCCCTCACAGAGGGAGCCTTAATAAGCGGGACCTTTGCCTCCCTCCGTGAGGGAGGTGTCGCGCTCGGCGCGACGAAGGGAGTCTCGGAGCATCCCACTTCCGATTGAACGTAAGCCAATTGGAAGCGCCGCCGTAGGCGCTTGCCGACCGCATGGTCCGCCCGGCGCGACGGAAGGAGTTTCGGAGCATCAGACTTTGATTTAACGTAAGCCGACTGGAAGCGCCGCCGTAGGCGCTTGCCGACCGCATGGTCCGCGCCCGGCGCGACGGAAGGAGTTCGTTGGGAAGCACAGTGTTTCCCGAATTCCTGTTTCTGATCGTTAGCTTTGCCCTCAGGCCGGGCGGGCCCCTACTTTCGATCTTGTCCGAAAGTAGGCAAAGTACGCGCAGGGGGATTTTGAATTCCCGGCGGGAGTGCTCCATAAAATCCCCCTGCACCCCCCGGTATCCCCAAAGTGTCTCTATGAGATACGATACTGCTGTGGGCTTCATTGACGGGGATACGGAAAAAAGGTTTTGGCTCCCTCAAAGAAGGAGCCAAAACCTTTATATATTAAGGATTCCTTTTTAATAATTGCTGTATGACCGACAGAACGGCTACAATGATTATCATGATTATGGATTGCTTTAAACTGACGGATAAATCATTGCTTGCTTTCATCAATAAACGGATGATTTCTTGGGATATGAGGAAAAAAATTAAATACAATTCATTTTTGCCGATGTTTTTTAGGATTGCCTTCAAAATATCACCTCAAACCCGTTCCTATAGCCATTAGATTCATTTCTATAACTATATCATACATAATTAATATATGCAATTTACCAGATGGGTTTTGGGGCGGCTCAAACTTCCCGCCGCTTTTGATACGGCGTGCGGTCAGAAGCCGACCAGAAACCCGCCGTTCTCCGTGTAATAGCTGGTCAGCCCCCGCGTCTGCAAAATCGTGATCTTCGTGGTCAGGCAGACGTGCGCGATCAGCTCCTTCAGGCGCTGCGCGCCCTTGGGATTGTTGCAGTGGCTGATGACGACGGGCTTTCCCGCCATGTCTTTCAGCTTGTTCATGGTTTCCACGATCTGCATGATCGCGCGTTCCTCGCCGCGCGGCTTGTGCAGCACCTTGATCTCGCCCTCCGGCGTGTTGGAGGCCACCGCGCGGATGCCCAGCGAGTTGGCCAGGATCCCCGCCACGCGGGACATGCGCCCCGATTTGATCAGGTTGTCGTAGGAACCGAGCGCGAACAGCAGAAACAGGCTGCGGGAGTACGCTTCCGCCTGTTTGACGACTTCGTCGAAGTCCAGTCCGGAGGAAATCAGCTCCGCCGCTTTTCTCAGAATCAGCACCAGCCCCCCGGCGGTGGAATGGGAATCGATCACGTGGATTTTCTTCCAGGGGAATTCCTCCAGAACCATGTCCCTTGCGACAAGGGCGCTGTTGTAGGTGCCGCTCAGCGCACTGGTCATCGTCACCGCCAGGGTGCAGTCGCTTTTCCGGAATTCGATTGCCCACTCTTCCGGCGACGGGCACGCCGACGAGGACGGCCCCTTGTAATTTTTCATCTGGGCCAGCATGATGTTTACATTCAGCGAATCATCGTCGGTGTACTCGGTGCCGCCCACGATGAGCTTCAGGGGTACGGTCGCAAAGTGCAGGCCGTAATCCTGGAATGCGTTTTGGGGTAAGTCGCAGGAGCTGTCTGAAAGAATACTCCAGGTCATAAAAGCACTCCTATAATTTCAAATTATCATATAGTTTTCAAAACCATATATTTTAGTCTATAATATCATAATGTATAGCATACATTAATTCTAACTGAGAAAATTAAATAAATTCTCCCGCTTGCGGAAAAACGCGGCCGCCGGGGGCAAAATCGCGCGGAGTTGCAAAATCTCTTCAATAAGATTATAATATCTGTCAAACCTACAAATATTATAACCGGAGTTGAGTTCTATGTATGATGAAATTGCGGCGCAGGCGAAAAAAGCCGTCTGCGAATTGATAAAAGCCGCGGGTCTGACCGCGGGAAATATCCTGGTCGTGGGCTGTTCCTCCAGCGAAATCGGCGGGCACGATATCGGCTCGTCCTCCAGCGTGGAAATCGCCAACGCGGTGTTTCACGCCGTTTACCCCGTTTTGAAGGAAAAGGGGATTTATCTGGCCGCTCAGTGCTGCGAGCATCTGAACCGCGCGATTATTATTGAAAAAGAGGCGGCGGTCAGGGACCGGCTGGAAATCGTCAACGCCGTTCCGCGCCCGAAGGCCGGCGGTTCCTTTGCCACGGCGGCTTACTCGAACTTTGAGCATCCGGCGGCGGTGGAGGAAGTCACCGCTCAGGCGGGGATCGATATCGGCGGCACGCTGATCGGCATGCACCTTGCCAGAGTGGCGGTGCCGGTGCGCCTTTCCGTGCGCAAAATCGGCGAAGCCAACGTGACCAGCGCGCGCACCCGGCCGAAATTTATCGGCGGCGAACGCGCGAATTACGACGAAAGCCTGAAATAAGGAAAGTATTTCCTTACGTAAAAACAGCGCCTCCCGTAAAAACTACAGTAAATGATTTATTTACTGAGGTTTGGGGAGGCGTTTTGCTTTGGGGACCTTTTATGAGAACGACCCGGATTTACGGGGATATTTTGAAAATCTGCCCATCGACGTGAAAAACAGGATTCTGGAATCGGGCGTGGAGATTTCCACGCTGGGCGAGCTGATGCAGGCCGCCGAGCATATTCGGGAAACAAATGGATAATCCTGTAAATTCTGCGAAAACTATTCCCGGAGGTGAGTCCGATGAAAGACAAGTACAGCGGTTTATACGAGCTGATCGAAGAGGACAGCGAAGCCGGTGAATACTTTGACAACCTGCCCGAATACGTGCAGGAATCCATCAGCGCGCGGGAGGAGAACATCAATTCCTTCGCAAGCCTTCGCGATTACGCTGAGAATCTGATGCGGGACGATGAATGACAGCGGCGGGGCGTTCTGCCCCGCTTCACTACAGGACTAATCCTATTAATTATCAACACTCCCCTTCCATGCAGATAAATTGCATGAAAGGGGAGTTGATTTATTACATAAATTTTTTTATTGAAGAAATGATGGCTAAGGATAAAATCGGAAAGACAGTTATTATGCTTCTTATTTTAACTCTGGCGGTATCTTCCTTTTCATAAAATAAGTAGATAGCGAATATAAGACCTAAGGTTATCGGAATAAAAATATTAGCGAACATGATACCGTATAATACTAAAATTACATATATCGAAAGAAGAACTACCATTGCTGTGTCTATATAGGATAATAACTGTGGTATTTTTTTCAAACAAAACCCTCCGACTCTTCCTGACAGATACCATTTTTTATTTTCCCATTTGGAATCTAATTACGGTATAGCACCATTTTTCCCGTAAGTCAATATAATCTCAAGTTTTTAATTCTTCTGGTTCATCAATAGCTTTTAAAATATCAATAGAAGCGTTATATCAAAAGAAGTGTTTTTCCTTTTTGTTCCGTTTGACAACCGTGCTTTTCTATGCTACACTAGTAAAAATATATTTTTACACGCAGAGATGGAGAAAGTAACCCTTCCGAAGGCATACAGAGAAGCTTTTGCGGCTTTGCCGCGCTGAAAGAAAGCGGGCGGGAGGCCGGGCGAAAATGGCTCCTGAGCGGCGCACCGAGGCCGGATTCCCGGTTTAGGCTGCGACGGGATTTCCCGTTACAGAAAGCGGGTATAGACGGTGTCCTGCACTGTAATATCCTGAGAGGCCCGTTTCGCAAGGGACGGGTGAATTTGAAGTGGTAACACGGGATTTGGAATCTCGTCTTCATCGGGCACGGCGCCTGTGGAGACGGGTTTTTTTTATTTTCCGGGGCACTGAAAGGAACAAAGCCATGAAAATCAGCGAAATTCTGAACAGCGGCAGGGTCACGGTTTCCTGCGAGCTGTTCCCACCGAAAAAAGACGACGATATTGCCCGGGTGAACGAGGTTGTGCGCGACATTTCCGCGCTCAGGCCCGATTTCATGAGCGTTACCTACGGCGCGGGCGGCGGCACGTCCCAGAACACGACCCGCATCGCGTCGGAAATCCAGAACTGCGGCGTGACCGCGCTGGCGCACCTGACCTGTGTTTCCTCCACCAAGGAGGAGGTCGGGCAAATATTATCCGGGTTAAAAGAACATCATATTGAAAATATTCTGGCCCTGCGCGGCGATATCCCGCACAATTCCGATTTCCCGTCCCCCGGCCAGTACCGCTACGCCGGCGAGCTGGTCAGGCAGATCAGGGAATACGGCGGGTTCTGCATCGGCGCGGCCTGCTACCCCGAGGGGCACGTCGAGTGCGCCCGCCGGGAGGACGACATCGGCTACCTGAAGGAAAAGGTGGACAGCGGCTGCGACTTTCTGACTACACAGATGTTTTTTGACAACAATATTCTCTACCAGTTCCTGTACCGGATTCTGGCGAAGGGGATTCATATCCCGGTGGTGGCGGGCATCATGCCGGTGACTAACAGCGGCCAGATCAGGCGGATCTGCGCGCTTTCCGGCACGGAGCTGCCGCCGCGCTTCAAGGCGATCGTGGATAAATTCGCCGACAAGCCCGCCGCCATGAAACAGGCGGGCATCGCCTACGCGACGGAGCAGATCATCGACCTGATTTCCAACGGCGTCAGCGCGATTCATATTTATACGATGAACAAGCCGGATATCGCGGCAAAAATCATGGATAATTTATCGGAGATCATCAGGGAATGAAAGAGACGGAAGAAGTGCTGCGCTACCTTGGCTACCGCGGCAAGCCCGCGGATGAGCGCACCCTGCGTACAATCGAATCCTGCCTGAACGAGCTGCGGGCCGGGGTCACTCCCCGCAGCCTCAGCCTGCTACTGCCGGTGGAGTTCGACGGGGACGCGGTGCTGCTCGGCAACCTGAGGGTGGAAAGCAGGGATTTGAGGAATCATCTTTCCGGCTGCGGGGAAGCGTACCTGTTCGCGGCCACGCTCGGCACAAAAGCGGATTTCCTTTTGGAGCGCGCCTCCAAAATCGACATGAGCCGCGCCGTGGTGCTGCAGGCCTGCGCCGCCGCGCTGACAGAGAGCGTCTGCGACGAAGCGGAACAGGAGCTTTCCGCCGAGGCGGCAAAGCGCGGGTTGTTTCTGCGGCCTCGGTACAGCCCCGGTTACGGGGACTTCTCCATCCTGCATCAGCGTGACTTTCTGGGGATTTTACAGGCGCAGAAAAAAATCGGCCTTGCCATGACGCAGGACAGTATGCTGGTGCCGACAAAATCCGTTACCGCGGTCATTGGCCTGACCGCGGAGCAGACGACCTGCCACATTGCAAAGTGCATGGGCTGCAAGTCTTTGAATTGTCCGTTCAGAAAGGACTGATATCATGGGAATACTGGAAGACCTGGGGAAACGTATCGTCTTTTTTGACGGCGGCATGGGCACCCTTTTACAGGAAAACGGCCTCGGTCCCGGCGAGCTGCCGGAGCTGTGGAACCTGACCCGCCCCGAACTGATCAAAGAAATTCACAGCAGGTACCGCGCGGCGGGCGCGGATATCCTGACAACCAATACCTTCGGCGCAAACCCGATCAAGCTGCACGGCTGCGGCAGCTCCACGGAGGAAATCGTGGCCGCCGCGGTGGGCCTTGCCAGAGAAGCCGCCCCCGGCGCGCTGGTCGCCATGGACATCGGCCCGACCGGAAAGCTGCTCAGGCCGCTCGGCGACCTTGATTTCGAGGACGCCGTTTCCGCCTTTTCCCGGGCCGCCGCCGCGGGGGAAAAAGCCGGGGCCGACCTGATCCTGATCGAGACCATGAGCGATACCTACGAGTGCAAGGCCGCCGTGCTCGCCGCGAAGGAAAGCACCCGCTTGCCCGTGTTCGTCACGATGGTCGTGGATGAGCAGGGCAAGCTGCTGACCGGCGGCGACATCCCGGCTGCGGTCGCGCTGCTGGAGGGTCTCGGCGTGGACGCCGTGGGGCTCAACTGCGGGTTCGGCCCCGAGCAGATGAAAAAATTCCTTCCGCAGATGACGGGGGCGTGTTCCCTGCCCGTGATCGTGAACCCCAACGCCGGGCTGCCCCGCACCGAAGGGGACAAAACCGTGTTTGACGTAAATCCGGAGGAATTCGCCGCCGTGATGGAAGAAATCGCGAAGGAAGGCGCCTGGATTCTGGGTGGCTGCTGCGGCACGACCCCGGAGCATATCGCGGCGGTGGTGCGTCGGTGCAAAGACCTTTCCCCGCGCCCCATTGTCCCGAAAAACCGCACGGTGGTTTCCTCGTTCGCCCGGGCGGTCGTGTTCGGCAAAAAGCCGGTGCTGATCGGCGAGCGCATCAACCCCACGGGCAAATCCCGGCTGAAACAGGCGCTGCGCGACAACGACATGGATTACCTGCTGCGGGAGGCGATCACCCAGCAGGAAAACGGCGCGCATATTCTCGACGTAAACGTTGGCCTGCCGGAAATCGACGAGCCCGCGCTCCTTCGCCGCGCGGTCATGGAAATTCAGGGGATTTCCGACCTTCCGCTTCAGCTCGACACCTCCGACCCGAAGGCGATGGCGGGCGCCATGCGCATTTACAACGGCAAGCCGCTGATCAATTCGGTCAACGGAAAGGCCGAATCGATGGAGGCGATCTTCCCGCTCGTGAAAAAGTACGGCGGCACGGTAATCGCGCTGACGCTGGACGAAAACGGGATTCCGACCACGGCGCAGGGCCGGTTTGAAATCGCGGAGAAAATCGTGAAAACAGCCCGGGAATACGGGATTGACAAAAAAGACCTGGTCTTCGACACGCTGGCCATGACCATCAGCGCCGGACAGGAAAACGCCGCCATTACGCTGGAAGCCCTGCGGCTGATCCGCGACCGGCTGGGCATCCACACCTCGCTCGGCGTTTCCAATATTTCGTTCGGTTTGCCCCAGCGGGAACACATCAACGCCGCGTTTTTCACAATGGCGCTGCAGAACGGGCTGGGGGCCGCGATCGTCAACCCCAATTCCGCCGCGATGATGGACGCGTACCATGCGTACTGCGCGCTCAGCGGCAGCGACGAGAAGTGTATGGACTATATCGCCCGCTATTCGGCGCAGAAAACGGAAACCGCGCCGCCGCCCGCCGCGGGGGAAATCTCTTTGCTGGACGCGGTGGTGCGCGGCTTGAAGGAAAGCGCGCACGCGGCGGCGCTCCGGCTGGTGGAAACGGAGGAACCGCTCGCCATCATCAATACCCAGATGATTCCCGCGCTTGACCGGGTGGGAAAGGATTTCGAGCAGGGCGTGCTGTTCCTGCCCCAGCTACTGATGAGCGCGGAGGCCGCCAAGTCGGCGTTTGAGGTCATCCGGGGGAAAATGACCGTCAACGGGGAGCAGACGAAGAAGGAAAAAATCATCCTCGCGACCGTCAAGGGCGATATCCACGATATCGGCAAAAATATCGTCAAGGTCCTGCTGGAAAATTACAGCTACGACGTGATTGATCTCGGCAAGGACGTCCCCCCCGAAACGGTGGTGGACGCGGCGGAGGAAGGCGGCGTGAAGCTGGTCGGGCTCAGCGCGCTGATGACGACCACCGTTTCCAATATGGCGGAGACCATCCGCCAGCTGCACGAAAGGGTGCCGGACTGCCGGGTGATGGTCGGCGGCGCGGTGCTCACGCCCGAATACGCGCAGTCGATTCACGCGGACGCCTATTCCAGGGACGCGATGGGTTCGGTGCATTACGCACAGAAGTTGTTCGGCGGGGAGTGACCCGCCGTTTCGATACGAAAAGGCTGCCGGAGGGAAATCCCCCGGCAGCCTTTTGGTATCTCGGTCAGAATGGATAGACTCCCCCAGTCAGATTCTGCTCTTGAATAACCCTGCCCTTTTCTAATCGCCGGCTTTGCCCTCAGGCCGGGCGGGCCCCTACTTTCGGTTCTTGTACGAAAGTAGGCAAAGGACGCGCAGGGGGATTTTGAATTCCCGGCGGGAGAGCTCCATAAAATCCCCCTGCACCCCCAAGTATCCCCAAAGTGCCTTTAGGAGATACGATACCGCTATGGTTTTCATTGACGGGGGATACGGAAGTTGGGGAGAACTCCCTCAGTCAGGTTGCGCCTGCCAGATCCCTCAAAGAGGGAGCCTAAAAAGGTCGAACCCCTGCCTCCCTCTGTGAGGGAGGTGTCGCGCCCGGCGCGACGAAGGGAGTCTTGGAGCATCAGACTTCGGTTTAACGTAAGCCGATTGGAGGTATCGCCGTAGGCGCATCCCGACCGGCAGGTCCGCTTCCTGACCGGCAGGTCCGTCTGCCGACCGCATGGTCTCAGTTATCCCCGAAAATCTCTTTTTTCAGGCGCTTTCCGGTCGGCGTGGCGGCAAGCCCGCCCTCGGAGGTTTCCTTCAGGCTGCGGGGCATCGCGTCGCCGATCCGCTTCATCGCGACGATGACCTCGTCGGCGGGAATCGCGCTCTGGATTCCGGCCAGCGCCAGCTCCGCGCCCACAAACGCGTTCGCCACGCCCATGGCGTTGCGTTTGATGCACGGAATTTCCACCAGCCCCGCCACCGGGTCGCACACAAGGCCCAGAATATTTTTCAGCGCAATGGCACAGGCGTGCTCCGCCATCTGCGGGGTTCCGCCCGCCAGCTCTGTCAGCGCCGCCGCTGCCATGGCGGAGGCCGCGCCGCATTCCGCCTGACAGCCGCCCTGCGCGCCGGCAATGCTCGCGTTGTTGGCGATCACCATGCCGAACGCGGAGGCGGTGAACAGCGCCATCACCACGTCGCGCTCCGGAAGCTCCCGGTCCTCCATCACCGTCAGCAGCGCCGCGGGGATAATCCCGCAGGAACCGGCGGTCGGCGCGGCGACGATCTTGCCCATACAGGCGTTGCTTTCCGAAACCGCAAGCGCGCGCACCAGCGCGTTGCCGAACACCTTGCCGCAAAGGGTGCGGCCTTTGTCCACCGCCTGTTTCATTTTGTACGCGCCGCCGCCCGAAAGCCCGCTCACCGAGCGCATGTCCGGGTCAATGCCGTCCTCGACGGACTGCTGCATTACGCGGAAGCTTTCCAGCATCGTCCGATATATTTCCGGCTCCGGTTTTTCCAGCTCGCGTGCCTGGTCCTCTAGGACGATCTCCGATATTTTTTTATTTTCGCGTTCCGCCGCGCCCACAAGGTCTTCCACCGAATAATAAATTCCCATCTTCCATCAGGCCTTTCCGATTCTTGGTTTCTCAGCCGCGTCAGTCCGGCCGCAGCATGGTCGAGCGGAGGACGTTCGGCAGCTTTTCGATTCCGGCGTTGCTTTCCCGGCTGAATTCGCCGTCGACCTCAATGGTCATCAGCGCCGTTTCCCCCTTGTGCCCGCGGGTCAGCTTGAAGTTGCCGATGTTGACCCCCTGCGAGGCAATGTAGTTCGTCACGTGCGCGATCACCCCGGGCACGTCCCGGTGCAGGATCAGGAGCGTGGTTTGCTGCCCGGTGACGTCCACCTTCATCCCGTTGATTTCGCTGATGACGATGTTTCCGCCGCCCACGGAAGCGCCCTGCAAGGTCGCGGTATGCCCCTGCTCATCCGTCAGGGTAATCACCGCCGTATTGGGGTGAGCCCCCTCGATTTCGCCCTTTTCAAAGACGACGGAAAGGTTCCGTTCCTTCGCGAGCGCAAGGCTTTCGCGGATGCGGGCGTCGCTCGGCGACATGCCCATGATCCCGGCGACAAGGGCCTTGTCCGTTCCGTGCCCGCGGTATGTTTTTGCAAAGGAGCCGTGCAGCAGAATGTGCGCGCTCACGGGCTTTCCGTCCAGCAGCGCGCCGGCGATCCGCCCGATTCTTACGGCGCCCGCCGTGTGGGAGCTTGACGGGCCGATCATTACCGGCCCGATGATATCAAAAACGTTCATAAGAAGCCTCCGCCGCCACATTTTGAAGGGAATGATTCCAATTTACGCTGCTATTATAGCATAATGCGCAGGGGTTGGAAACGGTCTTTTTCCGGCGAAGCCCCTGCGGGCTCCCTTTTCTTTTTTGGTGGATTGTATATTATCATGCCCGGAACACAAGATAATATTTGTAAAAAAATTCCAATATTTATTTTGAACTTCAAAACTTTCTTGACAAAACGATTCTTTTTTGATATAATTAACAAATATTTTGAACTTCAAAATAAATGGCGAAAGGAGGGAACTGCATTGAATAACGAATACTCCCAGATCAATAATTTTCTTGTAAAAGTGTTTAACGAGGTACTGAGAACGGAAGAAGCCAGCCTGAAAACCAAGGAATCCCACAACCTTTCCATGCGGGAAATGCATGTGATCGAAGCGGTGTGCGACGGCACGCAGGCGGGCAAAAACACGGCTTCGGATATCGTGTGCTCCCAGGGGATCACCGCGGGCACGCTGACGACGACCATCAACACGCTGGTGAAAAAGGGCTTTGTCCAGCGGCAGCAGGACCAGCGCGACAAAAGAGTCGTCCGTATCCTCCCGACCGAAAAAGGAAAAAGCGTAAATGAAGTTCATTCCTCTTTTCACCACAAAATGGTTTCCGCGATCATGTCCGCCATGACGGAGGATGAACTGGCCATGTTTGTAAAGGGGCTGGCCGCGGTGAAAAACTTTTTTGAAAGCAACAAAAAATAGTGGAGGACTTCTATGGCTATTAAGATTATAACGGACAGCACGTCGGATATTGCCCTTGACCGTCAGGACGAGCTCGGGATCGAAATTATTTCCCTGAGCGTGCATTTTGGCGACAGGGAATATGTGGACGGCGTGGACCTTACCAAACCGCAGTTCTTTCAAATGCTCCACGACAGCGCGGAGCTTCCCACCACGGCGCAGGTCAACCCCGAACGGTTTGAAAAATTATTTGAAAAATACAGGAATAGCGGCGACGAGGTAATCGGTATTTTCATTTCCGGCAAGCTCAGCGGGACCTATCAGTCCGCGGTGATCGCCAAACAGGCGCTGGGAGCGGAAAACATCCATCTGATCGATTCGCTGACCGTCAGCTTCGGGCTGGCGCTACTGGTCTATGAAATGATCAAGCTGAGGGACGCCGGAAAAACCGCGGCGGAAATCTGTTCCGCGGTGGAAGAGCTGAAAAGGAAGCAGAAGTTTTACGCCATTATTGATACGCTGAAATATCTGAAAATGGGCGGCAGGCTGTCGGCCTCCTCCGCTTTCCTCGGTTCCATGCTCCACATCAAGCCGATCGTCTCGATCGAAAACGGCGAAATCAAGGCGTTTGACAAAAAGAAAGGGCACAAGGCGGCCTCTCTGCGTATTGCGGAGATGATGGAGAAGGAAAAGCCGGACCCCTCTCACCGCATCTTTTTCGGCGACACCGATTCCCCGCAGTTTCTGAACCTTCTAAAGGACGCGGCGGGGTCCGTCGCGGACATTTCGGACAGCGAGATTATCGCCCTCGGGTCGGTCGTCGGCACCCACGGCGGGCCGGGCTGCGTGGGCGTATCCTATATTGCGCAGGGGGATTCCTGACGCGGAACACGGAGGAAAGAATGAGCTTTACGATTATCGGTACGGGAAGCGCGTTTCCGGCGTGCACAAAGACCAACGAGGAACTGTCGCTTCTGATTGATACTTCGGATGAATGGATCTCCACGCGCACAGGGATCAAAAGCAGGCACATTACCACTTCGGAAACCCTGTGCGACTATGCCGCCGAAGCGGCGGCGCGCGCGCTGAAAGACGCTTCCACGGCGCCGGAGGAGCTGGATTTGATCATCTGCTCCACCGCGCGGGGCGATCATATTACACCGTCTCTTGCATGCGAAATCCAGCAAAGGCTGGGTGCGGTCTGTCCGGCGTTCGACCTGAACGCGGCCTGTACCGGCTTTGTCTACGCGCTGGATGTCGCTTTTTCTTATTTTTCGGCAAACAGGGCGAAAAAAATCCTGATTGTTTCGGCGGAGGCCATGTCCAGGCTGCTGGACTGGCAGGACCGCTCTACCTGCGTGCTTTTCGGAGACGGGGCCGGCGCAGTGGTGCTGGCCCCGGGGGACAGCCTGCTTTCCGTCAAAATCGGGGCGAAGGGCGACGCCGCCCCGCTCTACGCGGAAAACACACAAGGCAACTGCCCGTATTCTCAGGTGAAACAGGTGGACCCGTACCTGAAAATGAACGGCAAGGATGTCTATAAATTCGCCGTGGCCGCTATGTGCGGCGATCTGACACAGGTCATCCGCGAAGCGGGGCTGACGGAAGCGGACGTGGACTTTGTCCTGCCCCATCAGGCAAACCTGCGGATTATCGACGCGGCGATCGGCAAGCTTTCCATTGCGCCGGAAAAATACCGGCACAATATTGAACGGTTCGGCAACACCTCCTCGGCGAGCATCCCCATCCTGCTGGATGAGCTCAACCGCGCGGGGGAGCTGCATGCCGGAAATATCCTGGCGCTGACCGCCTTTGGCGGCGGCATGACCACCGGGGCCTGTATCCTCCGCTGGGGGCGAACAGACGGTTCCGACCAGAAAGACAAGGAGGACTGCAGATGATCAAGACACCATTGTGTGAACTGCTCGGGATCGAATATCCCATTCTACAGGGAGGAATGGCCTGGATCGCGGACGCTTCCCTTGCCGCCGCGGTTTCCAACGGCGGCGGGCTGGGCCTGATTTCCGCCATGAACGCAAACGCGGAATGGGTGAAAGGCGAAATCCGCAAGGCGAAAACGCTGACGGACAAACCGTTCGGCGTTAATATCATGCTGATGAGCCCTTACGCGCAGGAGGTCGCCCGGCTTGTCATCGACGAGGGGGTGCCGGTGGTAACGACCGGCGCGGGAAACCCCTCGCAGTATATGGCCGCGTGGCTGGAAGCGGGCGTCAAGGTGCTGCCCGTGGTGGCTTCCACCGGCATCGCGAAGCGCGTCGCCCGGTGCGGCGCGGTCGCCGTTATTGCCGAGGGCTGCGAATCGGGCGGCCACATCGGCGAGCTGACCACCATGACGCTGGTGCCGCAGGTGTGCGACGCGGTGGATATCCCCGTGGTCGCGGCGGGCGGTATTGCGGACGGCCGGGGAATCGCGGCGGCGTTTTTGCTCGGCGCGGCCGGCGTGCAGGTTGGCACCCGGTTTTTGGTGGCGAACGAATGCGGGGTCCATCAGAATTATAAGAATAAAATCCTTCACGCGAAGGATATCGATACCCTGACGACCGGCAAGCGTACCGGACATCCGGTGCGGGCGCTGAAAACCGCCTTCACCCGTGAATTTGCCAAAAAAGAATACGATGCCGACGTTTCCTCAGAGGACCTGGAGGCGTTCGGTTCCGGCGCGCTGCGCCGCGCCGCCGTGGAGGGCGACGAGAAAAACGGATGCTTTATGGCGGGCCAGATCGCGGCCATTGTCGATAAAGAGCAGCCCGCGGCGGAGATCATCCGGGAAATGTTCGGGGAAGCGGAAACTGTGTTGGGTGGTGCCGGAAGATGGGTAAAATAGCGTTTGTTTTTTCCGGGCAGGGCACCCAGTACAGCGGCATGGGCAAAGACCTTTGCGAAAACAGCCCCGCCGCGAAAGAGGTGTTCGACCGCGCCGACGCGCTGCGGCCCGGAACCTCCGCACAGTGTTTCGGCGGTACGCAGGAGGAGCTGAACCAGACCATCAACACGCAGCCCTGCGTGTTCTGCGTGGATCTGGCGGCGGCACAGTGCCTGAAAGCCGAAGGGGTCACCCCCGACGCGGTCGCGGGTTTTTCGCTGGGCGAGGTCGCGGCGCTGACCTTTGCCGGGGCGTTCGGCCCGGACGAGGGAATCCGGCTGGTGTGCCGGCGGGCGGCGTTTATGCAGGATGCCGCGGAAAAGAATCCGAGCGGCATGGCTGCGGTGCTGAAGCTCCCGGTGGAAACCGTGAGGGAGCTTTGCGGCAGATATGAAAACGCTTATCCTGTCAATTACAACTGCAAGGGACAGACCGTCGCCGCGGTTTCCAAAAGCGCGATGGACGCTTTCTGCGCGGATGTGCAGAAAGCGGGCGGCAGAGCCGTCCCTCTGGCGGTCAGCGGCGGGTTCCACTCCCCGTTTATGGACGAGGCGGCAAAAAAGCTGCTCCTGGAGCTGGGAACGGTGGAGATGAAAACGCCCTCCCTGCCGGTTTATTCCAACGTGGATGCGAAGCCCTACGGGGAAAACGGGAAAGTCACGCTGTCGGAGCAGATCAACCACCCCGTTTACTGGCAGAAGTCCGTGGAAAACATGATTGCGGACGGAATCGATACCTTTGTGGAAGTCGGCCCCGGGAAAACCCTGTGCGGCCTGATCAAAAAAATCTCTTCACAGGTGCGTATCCTCAATGTGGAAAACTTTGCGGACGCGCGGGCCGCCGCGGAAGAGTTAAGGAGGACCTCATGCTGAAAGGAAAAACGGCCGTCGTAACCGGCGGTTCCAGAGGAATCGGCAAAGCCATCGCGCTGAGGCTGGCGCAGGAAGGCGCCGACGTCGCCATCCTTTACGCCGGAAACGAAGCGGCGGCACAGGAGACCTGTTCCCTGATCGGGCAGTCCGGCGTAACGGCGAAAGCCTACCGGTGCGACGTTGCGGACGACCGGCAGACCAAAGAAACGGTCGACGCGATTCTTGCCGACTTCGGCGGAATCGATATTCTGGTCAACAACGCGGGCGTCGTGCGGGACGGGCTGATTCTCTCGATGAAGGAAGAGGACTTCGACACCGTGGTCAATACGAACCTCAAGGGCGCGTTCCATATGATCAAGCATACCTACCGCCACTTCATGAAAAAAAGAAGCGGCAGGATCATCAATATCACCTCCGTTTCCGGCGTGACGGGAAACGCCGGCCAGGCCAACTATTCCTCCGCGAAGGCCGGGCTGATCGGCCTGACCAAATCTACGGCGAAGGAGCTTGCCGCGCGGAACGTGACCTGCAACGCGATTGCCCCCGGCTTTATTGACACCGATATGACCGCCGCGCTGACGGACAAGGTCAGGGAAGCCGCCGTGGAGGCCATTCCGTTAAAGCGCATGGGCACCCCCGGCGACATTGCCGCGCTGGCGGCGTTTCTGGCGGGGGACGAGGCGGGCTATCTTACCGGCGAGGTCATTAAAATGGACGGCGGCCTCTGCATGTGATAACGTCAACCGCGCTGTATGCGGAGAATCGAGGATACAATGGCTTATTTTGATCAGAAACCACTCGTCATCGGCGACCTTGTGGCTCAGACCCCCGTTGTGCAGGGAGGAATGGGCGTCGGGATTTCCCTTTCCGGGCTTGCCTCCGCCGTGGCGAACGAGGGCGGAATCGGCGTGCTTTCCGCCGCGGTCGTCGGCATGATGCATCAGACCGGCCCCAGTGCCCGGGACAACATTGCCGCGCTCCGGGAGGAAATCCGCCGGGCGCGCGCAAAAACCAAGGGCGTGCTGGGCGTCAACGTGATGGTTGCGCTGAGCGACTTCGGCGAAATGGTGAAAACCTCTGTCGAAGAGGGTATCGACGTCATTTTCGCGGGCGCGGGCCTGCCGCTGAACCTGCCCTCCTTTGTGGGAAAGGGCTGTAAAACCAAGCTGGTGCCGATTATTTCTTCCGCCCGTGCGGTCAGGACGATTGCGAAATGGTGGAAGGAAAAATACAATTACACCCCCGACGCGTTTGTCGTCGAAGGACCCATGGCCGGCGGGCATCTGGGCTTTCATAAGGAACAGATCGACGACCCGGAGTACCGGCTGGAAAAGCTGGTGCCGCAGGTGTTGGAGGCGGTCCGCCCGCTCGAGGAGCAGGCGGGGCGCAAAATTCCCGTGATCGCCGCGGGCGGGATTTTCAGCGGCGCGGATATCCGGCGGTTTTTCGATCTGGGCGCTTCCGCGGTGCAGATGGCGACCCGCTTCGTGGCCACCGAGGAATGCGACGCGGACATCGCCTTTAAAAACGCCTATGTCGCCTGTAAAAAGGAGGATATCGGTATTATCCAAAGCCCCGTGGGCATGCCCGGACGCGCCATTGTGAACGGGTTCCTTCAGCAGGCCGCACAGGGGGAGAAGCACCCCGCCGGCTGCCCGTTCCACTGCATTATTACCTGCAAGCAGAAGGAAAGCCCCTACTGCATCTCCATGGCGCTGATCAACGCCGGCAGGGGCAGGATGGAAAACGGCTTTGCGTTTATTGGGGCGAACGGTTACAAGGTGAAAGAGATCGTATCGGTCAAAAAGCTGTTCGAGACTCTTTCAGAGGAGTACCGGCAGAGTAAAGACGGCGCGCTTGCCGCAGTAAGAGAGGATTCAATATGAGAAGAGTGGTTGTTACCGGGATGGGCGTGATTTCGCCCGTCGGAAATACCGTGGAATCGTTCTGGGACAGTCTGGTGGAAGGCCGGAGCGGAATCGATTTTATCACGAAATTCGATACCGCCGATTATAAGGTGAAAATCGCGGCGGAGGTCAAAGACTTTGACCCGCATAACTATATGGAAAAGGGCGAAATCCGCAAGACGGACCTGTTCGCGCAGTATGCCGTTGCCGCCGCCGCGCAGGCGGTGGAGGACAGCGAAATTCTCGGCAAGGTCGAGCCCGAGCGGTTCGGCGTTTACGTCGGTTCCGGAATCGGCGGCATGAGCACCTTCATCAACGAGTGCGATAAGCTGCTGAAGGGCGGGCCGAGGAAGGTTTCCCCCCTCTTTGTCCCGATGATGATTTCCAACATGGCGTCGGGCAATATCGCCATCAAATACAACGCGCAGGGCCCCAGCCTTCCGGTCGTGACCGCCTGCGCGACATCCACCAACGCGGTGGGCGAAGCGTTCCGCTCCATCCGTTTCGGGTACGCGGACGTCATCCTTGCGGGCGGCGCGGAAGCGACCGTCAACCCGCTCGCGATCGCGGGCTTTACCAACTGCATGGCGCTCTCCACCAAAAATATCCCCGAAGAATCCTCCATCCCGTTTGACAAGCGCCGCGACGGCTTTGTCATGGGCGAGGGCGCGGGAATTCTGGTGCTGGAGGAATATGAGCACGCAAAGGCCCGCGGCGCGAAGATTTACGCGGAAGTCAGCGGCTACGGCAACACCTGCGACGCGCACCATATTACGGCTCCCCACCCGGAGGCCGTCGGCGGCGCGAGGGCGATTTCCCTTGCCATGGAGGAAGCCGGGCTGCAGGAAGAGACGGAAATCTATATCAACGCGCACGGTACGGGGACTCCCCTGAACGATAAATCCGAAACCATTGCGATCAAAAAGGCGCTGGGCGACAGGGCGTACCATGTCTGCATCAGCTCCACCAAGTCCATGACCGGCCACATGCTCGGCGCGGCGGGCGCGATCGAGGCGATCGCCTCCGTGCTTGCCCTGAAAAACGGGGTGATCCCCCCGACCGTCGGCTACCGCGAAAAGGACGAGGACTGTGACCTTGACTATGTGCCGAACACCGCAAGGGAGAAGGACGTCAGCGCCGCACTTTCCGTTTCGCTGGGCTTCGGCGGTCACAACGCCTGTATCGCCCTGCGAAAATACCGCGGCGAATAGGACTTGAATGTGGAAAGGACTGGTTTTGGTTTGGATATTCAGCAAATTAAGGAAATTGCGGAGACCATGCGCGAAAACGGGCTGACTTTGGTCGATATCACACAGGACGGAATCTCCCTCCGGCTGGAGCGGAAACCCGTCTGCGTGGAGGCTCTTCCCGTTCCGACAGCCGTTCCGCCGCAGATCGCGGCCGAGGCGGCGCCCGCCCCCTCAAAGGAATGCGGAGGAGTGGAAGTGAAATCGCCGATCGTCGGCGTGTTTTACGCTTCCGCTTCCCCCGATTCGGAGCCGTACGTACAGGTCGGCAGCCGCGTAAAAAAGGGCGACACGCTCTGTATCATTGAAGCCATGAAGCTGCTCAACGAAATCAGCGCGGAGTGCGACGGGGAAATCACCGAAATCTGCGCGGCCAGCGGCCAGGTCGTGGAGTACGCGCAGGTACTGTTCCGGATCAGGTAGGAGGTTTTTTATGAACAGAGAAGAAATCATGAAAATGATTCCCCACCGGGAACCCATGCTGCTGGTTGACCAAGTGGAAAAAACAGGGGAAACAACGGCGAAGGGGACCTATACCATCAGGGGGGACGAATGGTTTTTAAAGGGACATTTTCCCGGAAACCCCGTCGTTCCCGGCGTTATTCTGTGCGAAATCTTGGCGCAGGCATGCTGCATCCTGATCGGGGAGAAAATCAACGGCCGTACGCCGTATTATACGGGACTGGATAAGGTGCGCTTCAAGCACACGGTCCTCCCGGGGGATACACTCACAGTCGAGTGCAGCCTGACAAAGGAAAGAGGCCCTTTCTGCTTTGCAAGCGCCAAAGGCTATGTGGGTGAGCAGCTGGCGGTTTCCGGCGAGCTTTCCTTCGCGCTGGTCGGCGGCTGACAGGAAAGGAAGGCTGAAGCTTGTTTTCTAAAATATTGATTGCCAACCGCGGCGAAATCGCCGTCCGCATCATCCGCGCCTGTAAGGAGATGGGAATTTCGAGCGTAGCGGTTTTTTCGGAGGCGGACAGGGATTCCCTGCACGTCAGCCTTGCGGACGAAAGCATCTGCATCGGCCCCGCGCAGGCGAAGGACAGCTATCTGAACATGAGCGCCATCCTCTCCGCCGCCGTGGTAACGGGCGCGCAGGCCATCCACCCCGGTTACGGGCTGCTGTCCGAAAACGCGGACTTCGCGTCGCTCTGTGAAAAATGCGGCATCGCGTTCATCGGGCCGAGCGCCGACCTCATCCGCAAAATGGGCGACAAGGACGCGGCGCGCAAGACGATGCGCGCGGCCGGGGTCCCCGTTGTGCCGGGCTGCGATATCCTTGACGACCCCGCTTTGATTCAGCAGGAAGCCGACAAAATCGGGTACCCCCTTCTGGTCAAGGCCCGTGCGGGCGGCGGCGGGCGGGGAATCCGCACGGTCAACAGCGCCAAAGAGCTGAAAAACGCCTTTGCCGCGGCTTCTGCGGAAGCGCAGAGCGCGTTCGGCGACGGCGAGGTCTACATGGAAAAATATCTGTTCCCGGTAAAGCATATCGAAATGCAGATTTTATGCGACGGCTATGGGAACGTCGTCTGCCTGGGCGAGCGGGAATGCTCCGTCCAGCGCAAACGCCAGAAGCTGCTGGAGGAAAGCCCCTCCCCCGCCGTCGGCGCCGAAACGCGCCGGAAGATGATGGAGGCGGCAGTCAGGGCGGCCCGGGCGGTCAAATACGTCAACGCCGGTACCATCGAGTTCCTGATGGATAAGACCGGGAATTTTTATTTTATGGAAATGAATACGAGGCTTCAGGTGGAGCATCCCGTAACGGAGATGGTGACCGGAATCGACCTTGTAAAGTGGCAGATCCGGATCGCGTCCGGCGTGCCTCTTTCCTATAAACAGGAAGATATCAAGATCGAAGGCACCGCCATCGAGTGCCGCATCAATGCGGAAAATCCGCGTGACGGGTTCCGCCCCAGCTGCGGCGTCATTTCCTTTCTGCATATTCCGGGCGGGCCATGGGTCCGTTTTGACACGGCCCTGTATCAGGACTATACCGTTCCGCCGTTTTACGACTCCATGATCGCCAAGCTGATCGTACACGCCAAAACGCGCGAGGAAGCCATCCGCAAAATGCAGGCGGCCCTGTGCGAGCTGGTGATCGAGGGCGTGGAGCACAACGCGGAGCAGCAGATGGATATTCTGAGCGACAGCGAATTTATCGCCGGCGACTATTATACCGATTTGATCGAGAAACGGGGTAACGTTCCGTGCTGAAAAAAGAATTTTTTCGCAAGCCGAAAAACGAGCTTGAAAATTACAACAAGTATCTCAAAACGGTTTCGCCCGATGTTCCGGGCGAAATGTGCGTTTTATGCCCCTCGTGCAAACAGACGCTTTTTACGGGCGCACTGAATGAAAACAGCAATGTCTGCCCGAAATGCGGGTATCATTTCCGTATGAACGCCCGCCAGCGCATCAGCATGCTGACGGATGAGAATACCTTTGAGGAGCTTTACGGCGGAATTCTTTCCAAAAATCCGATTGATTTTCCTGGCTACCCGGAAAAGATCAAGCACGCAAGGCTGGAAAGCGCCGAGAAAGAGGCCGTTGTCTGCGGCACCGCCAGAATCGGCGGAAACGACTGCGCGCTGTTCGTTATGGAGCCCCACTTTATGATGGGCAGCATGGGTACGGTGGTAGGCGAAAAAATCACACGGATTTTCGAGTACGCCCGTGACCATTCCCTGCCGGTTGTCGGCTGTACTGTTTCCGGCGGGGCCAGAATGCAGGAGGGAATCCTTTCGCTGATGCAGATGGCCAAGACCAGCGGGGCCGTCAAGCTGCACAGCGACGCGGGGAACCTGTACATTGCCGTTCTGACAGACCCGACCACCGGCGGCGTGACCGCCAGCTTTGCCATGGAGGCCGACATCATCCTTGCCGAGCCGAACGCGCTGATCGGCTTTGCCGGGCCGCGCGTGATTGAGCAGACCATCCGCCAGAAGCTGCCCTCGGGCTTTCAGCGGGCGGAATTCCTGCTGGAAAAAGGCTTTGTCGACGCGATTGTCGACCGGAAGAACCAGAGAAAGCAGATTGCAAGGCTTCTTTCCCTGCACACAGGGAGGGAATGCGGATGAGCGCTTATGACAAGGTGGCCGCCGCCCGGGCCAAGGGCAGGCCGACCGGAACGGATTTTATCGCCAATATCTTTGAGGATTTTGTCGAGCTGCACGGCGACCGCCGTTTCGGTGACGACAAGGCCGTCGTGGCGGGCATTGCCCGGCTGAATACCATGCCGGTGACGGTGGTGGCTCTGGAACGGGGACACGATACCAAGGAAAAGGTTTTCCGCAATTTCGGTTCCGCCCATCCGGAAGGGTACCGCAAGGCCCTGCGGCAGATGAAGCTCGCGGAAAAATTCGGCCGTCCCGTGGTGTGCTTTGTGGACACCTCCGGCGCGTTCTGCGGTATTGCCGCGGAGGAACGCGGGCAGGGGCAGGCGATTGCAGAGAACCTGATGGAAATGATGACGCTGAGGGTCCCGGTTGTCTCCGTGCTGATCGGTGAGGGCGGAAGCGGCGGGGCGCTCGCGCTCGCCGTTGCCGACGAGGTCTGGATGCTGGAAAACGCCATTTACTCCGTCATTTCCCCCGAGGGATGCGCCAGCATCCTTTGGAAGGATTCCTCCCGGGTGAAAGAGGCGTCGGAATGCCTGAAGCTCACCGCGCAGGATCTTCTGGAGCTGAAGGTGATCGAGCGCGTCGTCGGGGAAAGCGGCAGGAATTTCCACAGGACTTATCAGGAGATCAAACAGGGCCTGTGGGAAACGCTTGTGAGAAACAAAAATCTTGACCCGGAGGAGCTGGTACAGAAACGCTACGAACGCTTTCGCGGCATCGGCTCCGGACCGGCAGATCGGGAGGTGCCGTGCCCGGCGCGGCGGAGGGAGTAGGCGGTGACAGATGCCCGATTGGGGGAGTTAAGTAAAAACGCGTCCTGCAACCGGACTTAAAAACCCGGGCAGGACGCGTTTTTTATGATGATAGGATAATTTTATTCGTACCGCAGGGCCTCGATCGGGTCGAGCTTTGCGGCCTTGTTCGCGGGGTAGTAGCCGAAGAAAATGCCGATGGCCATGGAGAAGCCCACGGCGACCGCAATGGCGGAGGGGGTGGGATAAGCCGCCTGCTTCAGCAGCAGCCCGCCCGCGTAACCGAGACCGGCTCCCAGAATGATTCCGAAAATACCCCCGATCAGGCAGATAATCATGGACTCTACGATAAACTGGGTGCGGATGGCGCTGTCCGGCGCCCCGAGCGCCTTGCGCACGCCGATTTCCCTTGTGCGCTCCGTGACGGAAACCAGCATGATGTTCATGACCCCGATGCCGCCGACCAGCAGCGAAATGGCCGCGATAATGGAAATGGCAAGGGTAAGGGTGCCCATCATCGAATTCATTTCGGAAATCTGGGATTCCAGGCTCATAGCAAAGCATTGAAAGAATTTATTTTTGGTATAAAAAGTGTTGAAAAAATTCTGCGTATCGTCGGCGAACTGGGTATAATCGATTCCGCGCGCGGCCATGACCGTCAGGCTCTGATATCCGTCGTCGTCGCCGGTCAGTTCCTTTGCGGCCGTTACCGGAATGTAAAAGGTGGTACGCGTGTCCTGCCGCATAAACATGGAAGAGGAAGCTTCCTGATAAACCCCGACGACCGTGAAGGTCTTATATCCATAATTGGTTTCCATGCGGATCTGCTTGCCGATCGGGTTATCGGCCGAGCCGTACAGCTCCGCAGCCAGCCGCTCGGAAATCACGGCGACCTTGCTGACGCGCTGCTCGTCTTTTTCGGCGATGAACCGGCCGCGGATCACGGTGATGTTGTCGACCAGCATCGAGCCTTCATTGACTCCGGAAAGGGAAACATTGGACGTTTTGTGGCCGTTCTTGATTTTTCCGGTCCCCGCACTTGCGCTCAATCCGATTGCGGTGATCTTGTCGGCGTATTTCTTTTGGTATTTCGCGATCATATCGGTTGAAATATAATCGTCTTTCGTCATGGGGGAGCCGCCTCCGCCGCCTTCCTTGCTGGAGAGATAAACCGAAATGTTGGTAATGCCGAAATTTGCAAGCGCGTCGTTGACGGAGGTGGTCATCGCGTTGCCTACGGAGGTGATGGCGATGACGGAGCCGATGCCGATGATAATGCCCAGCATGGTGAGCAGGGCGCGCATTTTATTGGAGATCAGCCCGTTGATGGCAAGAGAAATATTTTCAAGCAGATTCATGATTTTCCTCCTGAAAAACAGGCTGGTTGTCTTTGTCGCTCTGGATTCTGCCGTCGTGAATCGTAATGATCCGTTCGGTTTCCATCGCCAGCTCGTTGTTATGGGTAATCAGGACGATCGTCTTCCCCTGCTCCTGGTGGAGCTTGTGGAACAGGTCCATGACCAGGCGGCCCGTGGTGCTGTCCAGCGCGCCGGTCGGCTCGTCCGCAAGGATGATCGCGGGGTCGTTCGCCATGGCGCGGGCAATGGCGATCCGCTGCTTCTGTCCGCCGGAAAGCTCGTTGGGCATATGCTTTGAGCGGTCTTCCATCTCCACCAACTTCAAAAGCTCCATCGCGCGGGCGGCCCTTTTTTTACCCGGCATCCCCGCGTAAAGCATGGGGAGCTCCACGTTGCCCAGCGAGGTGGAACGAGGAATCAGGTTAAAGGTCTGAAAAACAAACCCGATTTTTTTGTTGCGGATTTCCGAAAGCTCGTTGCTGCTCATTTTGCTGATTGGCACGCCGTCCAGGATGTAGTCGCCGGCGGTCGGCCGGTCCAGCGCGCCGATGATATTCATCAGGGTGGATTTGCCCGAGCCGGACGCGCCGACAATGGAGACAAACTGCCCCTCGTAAATATCCAGGGTGATGCCGTGCAGGATTTCCAGCTCGTTGGGCGTTCCTATGTAAAAGGTTTTAACGATATCGTGCATATCGATTACAGTATTCATGGTCTCATACCCGCCGCTCTGAATCCCGCGCCGCCTCCGGATTCGGTTCCTTCCACCGCGCCGGAAAGCTTGACGGTTTCGCCCGGCTTGATCTCTTTGGCGTCGGAAATGATCTGCATGCCTTCCTTCAGCCCGTCCCCGGAAATTTCCTCCTCTGCGTCCGTCTCAATTCCCGTTGTTACGGTGACGGCCTGCACTTTAAAGGTTCCGTCCTTCTGCGGCACGGCGGCGTAGACAACGCTCTTTCCGGAAGCGTCGGCGGATACCGCGTCATACGGCACTGCGAAAACGTCCTTCTTCTGTTCCAGAATGATGTCCGCGCTTCCGTTCATGCCGATTCTCAGGGGAGTATCCTTTGAGGTGATCAGAACGTCGGCCTCAAATTCGGCGTCGTTGCTGCTGGCGGCTTTGCCGTCGGCTCCCTTGACGGAAGCGGGAGAAACCCTTTCGAGCACGCCCTCAAATTCCTTATCGGCGATCGCGTCGGCCGTCACAGCCACCTTCATGCCTTCTTTTACGTTGGTAATGTCATATTCCTTGATTTTTACGGTCATTTTCAGCGCGGCAGTGTCCTCTATTACAAACATCAGGCCGCTCGCGGGGGCGTTCTGCACCGCGTAAACGGCGGTGACCGTGCCGGAATTCGGAGCGGTGACCGTGCACTTGTCAAGCTTGGTCTGCAGCGCCTGCAGTTCTTTTACCGACGCCGTGTCGTCGGCGGAAAGCTTCGAGGTAATAATGTCGTCCTGCGCCGTTTTCAGGTCCTGATTGACGGAGGTCTGTGTCGCCGTGAGCGACTTGACCGCGCTGTCATACGCGGACTGCGCCGCCGCGGTCGATTTGACGTACTGGTCGCGCTCCTCGTCCGCGGCGGTCGCCACGGCGTTCAGGTTTTTCTGCGCGTTGTCGTAGGAAAGCTGGGCGGATTCCATGGCGTTTCTGTACTGGGACAGCTGAGATTCATATTCATAGGTGCCGTCCATGTCGTCCTTATATTCTTTCTTATAATCGTTATATGTTTTTGTTGCGTTGTCAAGCTGAAGCTTGGCGCTGCTCAGCGTCTGTTTGGCGGAAAGCAGCGAGGTGTTCAGGTTTTCCTGTATATGCTTTTCCGCGTCGCTCTGTTTCTGCTGCGCATTCTCCAGATCGCGCTTGGCGGAGTCCACTTTGTCCTGCGCGGCGTTGATCTGCGTATTCAGCCCGGCGTTCAGAGTGCTGGAGGTATCGTTGTATTTCTTCTGGCTCGCCTGTATCTTCTGATAAGCCAGCTTCGCGTTGCTGCTCAAAGCGGCCTGCTTTTGCCCGATGGTATCTTCCAGGTCCCCGAAATCCAGCTTGCAGAGCACGTCTCCGGCGCTGACGCGGTCGCCGACTTCCACGGGCAGCGTTTTGACGGAATAATTCAGGTCCGTATATACCTTTACGGAGTTGGTGCTTTCCACCACTCCGGTAGTGCTGACCGTGTTGCGCAGCTCGGTTTTGCTTAGCGGGGTGCTCTGCACCGATGGTACCGCGGAACTTTTCGGCAGAAATGCGTTGACCGCAACCGCGGCTACAACAATCACCGCGACGGCGATCAAAATAATCTTTTTCCTTTTTTTCTTCACAGTGGTAGTCACTCCTTCGTTTGTGGAACAAAAAGCACGTTGACAGTTCTATCCAGTATGTACTATTTGATTAATACAATCATACAGCCGAGGGGTAAAAATGTCAATATTAAGACTATAGGAATTGGGCAAAAAAGAGTTTAAATAATTGTGAAAAGAAATGGTGTATTCTGTGAACAATTACAAGCGGGCCTTTTCCCAATGGAAAAAGGCCCGCAAAGCAAGGTGCGGCGGCAAATAAAAAACAGATGATCATCGGCCTGACGATTCCGTACCGGAACCGTTCAGAAGCTTCGGCCGCCCGGGCAGCTCCTGTTTTTTTCGGGTATTTCTCTCCGTGCTGAATTCCGTCATGCAGTTCCAGTAGCGCTTTGGCATATGGCTCATACGGCACTTCGGGTTGTGACGGCCCTGCACCTCGATGGTGCTGTAAAAAAGACGCCAAAGCTCCCGGAAGGAACGTTCTTCCTCGTCCGGTTCGGGCATCTGGAAATCGTCTGCGGAAATGATTTTCGAGCGGTAGGGCTGATAGATCAGAGCCATGGAGTGCGTGCGGTCGTAAATCAAAAAGCGTTCCTCCGGGTACCGTTCCCGGAAATGAGGGGCCAGCAGGGGCAGCACGAGGTTTTTGGGTTCGATCTCGGCGGCAAGCGCGCCGTCAAAGACGGAAAAGCGCAGAAAGCCTTTCAGCAGGTGCGCTTCGTTGGTCAGGTGCTTGACCGCTTTAAAAAGCGTGTTTACCACATCGTCCGCCAGCATATTCATCACCCGGGGACCGAAGGAAAAGCCCATGCGGAGAAACAGCAGGATAAAAAGCTCTTTCCGGGGCAGGCACGTCAGATAAGCGCGGCGTACGAAATCCAGCGCTTCCATCCCCATTTTCCCCGGGATGGAAGCCAGCACCCGGGCCGATTTTTTGGGATCGGTCACGATCTCCCTCTGCGGCAGCAGAACGGTCTGCTCCGTGTCGGGCGAAAAAATATCCGCGGGAATTTCACGCTTTTCGTAGCTCTCAAAGACACAGCATAAAAGCCCGTCAAAGCTTCCGTCGTAGCAGTAAATCAGATTTGACCGGTCAGGCATTTTCGCACATCCTCCTGTGTCAGGCGCGGCTGCTCAAACAGGGAAAGCTGCTCCGGTTCAAAGCCCGCGCCCTGACGGTACATGCCCAGCGCGGTATCGGACATCAGCGAGCGTAGCGCGGCGTCCTGTGTGATTTTCAGCCCGTCGGCGATTTTTCCGCCGCATGTAATGAAGTACTGCGCCCGTTTCAGCACAACGCCCAGCTTTTTCAGCCCGTCAAAATTCAGCGGCCCGGTTCGCCGGGCGGTAACGATGCGTTTGGCGCTGGTCACGCCGATTCCCGGTATGCGCAGCAGCTCCGCATACGGCGCACGGTTGATTTCCATAGGAAAGCATTCCATATGATTGAGCGCCCAGTTGCATTTCGGGTCTATATAAGGGTTAAAGGTCTGATGGCCGGCGTCCAGGATTTCATTGGCGGAAAAGCCGTAGAACCGCAGAAGCCAGTCCGCCTGGTACAGCCGGTGCTCCCGCAGAAGCGGGGGCTTTGTGTCCGTGGGGGGCAGCAGAGCGCTGTCGGAAACGGGCATATAGGCGGAAAAGAAAACGCGTTTCAGCTTGTATTTTTTATAAAGGCCCTCGGTCAGGTTCAGAATCTGAAAATCCGTCTCCGGCGTGGCGCCTACGATCATCTGCGTGCTCTGTCCGGCGGGGGCAAATCTGGGAGCGTGCCGGTATCTGACAAGGTCGGTGGTGTTTTCCTGAATCCGGTTCTGAATATATCCCATGGGCGCCAGAATGGAATGCTTCGATTTGTCCGGAGCCAGCAGCTTCAGGCTGCTCTGGGACGGCAGCTCAATGTTGACGCTCATGCGGTCGGCCAGCATTCCCAGACGGGAAATCAGCACGCTGTCCGCGCCGGGGATGGCCTTTGCATGGATGTAGCCCGAAAACCGGTATTCCTCCCGCAGAATCCGCAGCGCCTCGATCATCTGCTCACAGGTGTAGTCCGGGTTCCGCTGAATGCCCGAGCTGAGGAAAAGCCCTTCTATATAATTGCGGCGGTAAAAGTTGATGGTCAGCTCTGCCAGCTCGCGCGGGGTAAAGGCGGCGCGGGGCGTGTCGTTGGAGCGGCGGTTCACGCAGTACTGGCAGTCGTAGGTGCAGGCGTTGGTCATCAGCACCTTCAAAAGCGAGATGCACCGCCCGTCCGCGGCGAAGCTGTGGCAGATGCCGCAGGCGGTGGCGTTTCCGATCCCGCCGCGCGAAGCCTTTTTGTCCACTCCGCTGGAGGTGCAGGCCACGTCGTACTTTGCCGCGTCGGTCAGAATTTTCAGTTTATCAAAGACGTCCATGTCTTTCAGCTCCTTATGATGGGGTACCGTTCTTTTTGGCGCCTGCTTGCGGCAATGCACTCAGACAGTTATGAGTGATTGACTCCCTTCGTCGCGCCGGGCGCGACACCTCCCTCACGGAGGGAGGCAGGGGTTGGTTTCTTTAGGCTCCCTCTTTGAGGGAGTTTCGTCCCAGTTTGCGTATTCCCCCGTCAATGAAAACCATAGCGGTATCGTATCTCCTAAAGACCTTTGGGGATACTCGGGGGTGCAGGGGGATTCTTAATTCCCGGGGCTGTTTAGAACGACGGGATTAGTTATCGATTCATTATTTTGTTTGCAGTCGAGTCCGCCGTAGGCGTTTCCCGACCGGCAGGTCCCCGCCCGGCCTGAGGGCAGAGCTGACGATTAGAAACAGGAATTCGGAAAGCACCGTGCTTCCCAATGAACTCCCTCCGTCGCACCGGGCGCGGCACCTCCCTCGCGGAAGGGAGGCAGTTTTTTCCCCTCTTTAGAGGGCTTTGCTCTATCATAACACAGAACATACGTTCTTGTAAAGGCAGAGAAAAAATTTTGAGCGGAGAAGCATTCCGATTGCATTTTACATCTTTGTCAATTTGGAGAGCCATTCTCCATAACCGTAATGTTTCGAAAGCTATTGATCCTGTTTTTAACCTCAAAGAACTGATATTTACACAGAAGAAAAAATAAAAATTCGGTATAGGCGGAAATTCTTTGACTAATATTCCTATATATTATATACTAAATACAGATTTTATAAGAAAATAAAGCAAAATCGGACAGGTTTCGAAGAAGGAAAGCAAAAAGTTTCATAAATTTATTTTTTTATAAAATATATTGACTTTTGAAAGTTAATGATATAATATTAAAACACAACGAAAGGGAGAGCGTTATGCTTACTGTAGAAAAAAAGAACCTGATCCTTTCCATGCTGCAAGAAAAGCCGGTCGTAACCGTACCGGAGCTGAGCCAGGCGCTGGAAACCTCTGAGGTGACCGTGCGCAAGATCCTGAATGAACTGGACGAGCAGGGCCTTTTAAGACGTACCCGCGGGGGTGCGGTCAACATCTCCACCATTCGTGAATTTGAAGAAAAAGAAAAAGAAAAGAAGAACACGGGCGAAAAACGAGCGATCGCAAAAAAAGCGTATGAGTACATCGATCCCACGGACACCGTTTTTATCGACGCCGGTTCCACCACGCTGGAGCTTGTCAAGCTGATTAAAAACGGCGGCAAGCGCGATATTGTGGTGATTACCAACGCGCTGAACATCGCGTTTGAGCTTCTGGACGCCGATGACATCGAGCTGGTGTTCATTGGCGGAAGCGTCCGCCACAAAATCATGTCCTGTGTCGGCGGATTCGCGGAAAACACAATTAACAGCCTCTGTATGGATAAAGCGTTTATCGGGTGTAATAGTATTACCGTGGAAACGGGAATTACAACCCCGAATCTTTATGAAGCACAGGTCAAACAGTGCGTGCTCAGAGCCGCGCGCGAAACCATCCTGATCTCCGATTCCACCAAATTCGGGCATACGTCCATGGCGCGGATCAGCCCGATTAAAAATATTACGCGGCTGATTACGGACAGCCGGATTCCCCAGCAGCTGAGAAGCCAGATCGAAGGTACGGGAGTCGATCTTGTCGTGGTCAATCCGGAGGAAAACAATGAAACGCGAAAGGACAATGGATTTTGAATAAGATCATCAACCAGCCGGAACAGATGATAGAGCAGATGCTCGAAGGCTATATCGCCACCTGTCCGGACCTGCTGGAAGCGCTGCCCCGGTCCAAAGGCATTCTGACAAAGCGGAAAAAGGACAAGGTGTCCATCGTGACGGGCGGCGGTTCGGGAAACGAGCCGTGGATCATCGGTTACGTGGGGGAAGGGCTCGCGGACGGCGCGGCGCTGGGCAATGTGTATATTGCGCCCCCCGCGCGGGCAATTTTAAATGTGACGAAAGCGGTCCGCCACGAAAAGGGCGTTATCTATATCTGTACGAATCACGCGGGCGACGTGCTGAATTTCGAGCTGGTCGGCGAGCTCGCCGAAATGGACGGCATCCGTACGCGCTGCGTGTTTGTCGCGGACGATATCACCAGCGCCCCGCGGGAGCAGCAGAGCGAACGCCGCGGCGTGGCGGGAATCGCGATGGTGATGAAGGTCGCGGGCGCGGCGTGCGACGCCGGGCTGGGGCTGGACGACGCGGTGCGGGTCATTCAGAAAGCGAACCGCAGCACGTTCACGTTCAGCGTGACGACCTCTCCGGGCTATCTTCCCAGCGGAAAGGCCATGTGCGAGCTGCCGGACGGCTTCATCGAGTACGGCATGGGCTTCAACGGGGAGCCCGGTGTCCTGCGCACGGAGCTGAAGCCCGCGGATGAGATCGCGGATACCATGCTGAAATACCTGCTGGACGACAGCGGGATTTCCGGCGGAGACGAGATCGCCGTCATGGTGAACGGGTTCGGTTTTACCAGCCTGCTGGAGCTGAGCATCGTCAACCGCAGGGTGGCCGAGAGCCTCAGGGAAAAAGGAATCATTCTGCACGATATTTTTATCGATACGCTTTTCCAGCCGCAGGGGACCGGCGGGTTTTCCATTTCGATCCTGAAGCTGGACGAGGAGCTGAAACCGTATTACGACGCGCCCGCCTATTCGCCGTTCTTTAAAAAGTACAGATAAATACGGACGCGCTCTACAGGCGCCGGGATTTTAGGAGACAGAGTATGGAAAATACCATGAATACGCGCCAGCTGCGGGACATGTTCCTTTCGGTCGCGCGCAAGGTTGTGGAAAGTGAAGACTTTTTGACGGAAATTGATCTGAAAATAGGGGACGGCGACCACGGCTTCGGCATGGCGCTCGGCTTCAAGGCAGTGAAAACGGCTCTGGAGGGAAAGGAGTTCCCCACGGTGGAGGCTCTTTTCCAGGAAGTGGGCATGACCCTGCTGGACACGATGGGCGGCGCTTCGGGCGTGCTCTTCGGCACGATGTTCATCAGCGGCGTCGCCCGTCAGGAACCTCATGAGCAGGCCGATCTGGCGCTGATGGCCGGAATTTTCCGCCGGGCGCTGGAAGCGCTGAAACAAAGGGGCAAGGCGCGGGTCGGCGACAAAACCATGGTGGACGCGTTCGAACCGGCGGCCGCCGGGCTGGAAGAAGGCGCGGCGAAGGGCGTTTCCCTGAAAGAAGGCCTCGTCCTGTGCGCGGCTGGCGCGAAAAAAGGGATGGAATACACCCGGGAATGTGTGGCCCGGTTCGGCCGCGCAAAATCCTATGGGACCAAGGCGATCGGCCTTCAGGACGCCGGAGCGACTTCTGTGTGGATCATTTTTCAGGCAATGTCGGACTGGGCTTCAGAAAACATCTAGGCCTTGTTTGTAAATTAAAAATCGAAGGATTTTCGTGATAAAATTGTGCCTGACAAGGAAAAAAGCGCAGGAATACTATCCGTATGCCGAGCATTTTTGACGCGGTCAGACGCGATTTTAGCCGAATAAGACAAGACTCTTGATTTTACAAACAAGGCCTAGCTACTTGAACCAATAACATTAATAAGGTGGGTACAAAGAATGATAACCACACTTACGCTGAACCCGTGCATCGACAGAACCGTAACCGTTGACGGCTTTACCTACGGGGGAACCAATCATGTGGAAAATTTCCGGTGCGATGTTTCCGGCAAGGGAATCAATGTCAGCATCGCGCTGAACAATATAGGGGAAGAAACCCGCTGCCTGGGCTTCAATTATATGGACGGCGGGTCGCTTCTGACAGATTTTTTAAACAGCGAAAAGATCAGCAACGATTTTTTAAACGTAAACGGGCAGCTCCGCACCAATATCAAGATTTTTGACAGAAAAGCCAGCGTGATGAGTGAGCTGAACGAAAGTGGAAATTTCGTAAACGGGGACTGCATCGCGGACCTTGTGAAGAAAGTGGAGGAATATCTTCCCAAAACCTCGCTGCTTGTGCTGGACGGCAGCGTGCCGCCGGGCGTTTCCAAGGATATCTATAAAACCCTGACGGACAAGGCGAGGGAATACGGCGTAAAAACCGTGATCGACGCCTACGGCGAGCTGCTCCTGGAAGGGATCAAAGCCGGACCGTACCTGATCAAGCCCAACAAGGACGAGCTTGAGGAAGCTTTCGGAGAAAAGATTCAGTCAAAGGAAGACGCCATCCGCGTTGCCCGGAAAATCATCGGCCAGGGCGTCGGCATGGTCTGCGTATCCATGGGCAAGGGCGGCGCGATGCTGATTACCGAAGAGAAAGCTTACTTCTGCGCGGGGACGGATATCGAGGTAAAGGGCGTGCAGGGCGCCGGGGATTCTCTGGTGGCAGGCATGTGCTACGCGATTGTGCACGGCCTTTCCTGCGCGGAGATGCTCCGTTACGGCGTAGCCGTGGCGCACGGCTCCCTGACGCTGGAGGGCACCCAGATGTGTACGCTGGAAAGCTTCCAAAAGATGCTTCCACTGATTCATACCGAGGAAATAGGATAAGATAGGAGTCTTGATTATGCCATTAGTAACAACCCGGGACCTTTTGCTGGACGCAAGGCGCGGCGGCTACGCGGTTGCCGCGTTCAACATCGAAAACATGGAAATGGCTCAGTCCGTTATCCGGACGGCCGACGAAATGAGGAGCCCCGTCATCATACAGACCACGCCGGGAACGGTGAATTACGCGGGCTTCGACATGCTGCGCGCGATGGTCGCGGTGGAAGCGGCAAAGACGGATATGCCGGTGGCCGTGCATCTTGACCACGGCGACAGCTACGAGCGGTGCGCCGCGGCGATCGATTCCGGCTACACCTCCGTCATGATCGACGGTTCCAAGCTTCCCTACGAGGAAAATATCGCCGTCACCAAAGCGGTCGTCGACCTCGCGGCAAAGAAGAATATCGACGTGGAAGGCGAGCTCGGCAGAGTCGGCGGCAAGGAGGATACCCACGAGGTAAAGGCCGGAGAGGATATCTACACCGATCCACAGCAGGCGAAGGACTTCGCCGAAAGGACGGGCGTCCGTTCACTGGCGGTCGCCATCGGCACCGCTCACGGCTTTTATAAAGGGGAGCCGAAGCTCGATTTCGTCCGCCTGGAAAAGATCATCGGGCTCGTCAATATTCCGATCGTGCTCCACGGGGCTTCCGGCGTGCCGGACGAAGCGGTCCGCCGCGCGGTCGGGCTGGGCATCTGCAAGGTGAATTTCGCGACGGAGCTGCGCGCCGCACTGACCAAAGGTGTGCGCGAGGCCCTCAGGGACGAAGCCGTCTATGACCCGAAGGTGTTTATGAAGCTGGGCAAAAAACAGGTCGAGGAAATCGTAAGGCACAAAATCCAGGTGTGCGGGTGCGACAACAGAGCCTGAAAAATATTTTTAAAAGACGAATTTGGAGTAAATCCATTTTCATAAATTTTTAGGAGGATTAATAATGAAAAGGTTTGGCAAATTATTAAGTATCGTTTTAGCAGCAGCGGCCCTTATTTCCACTCTTGCTGCCTGTTCCGGCCCGGGTACCGCCGCCAGCAGCGCAGCCGCGAGCACGCCCGCTTCCACGGCGGACGGCGCCAAGAAGGAGATCACCGTCGGTGTCAGCCTTCTGACCAGAGAACACGTTTTCTACAATAATATTGAAACAGCGTTAAACAGCAAGGCAAAAGAACTCGGCGTAAAGCTCGTTGTTCAGGACGCCAATCAGGACGCCAGCAAACAGCTCAGCCAGGTTCAGGACTTCATCACGCAGAAGGTCGACGCGATCATCCTCTGCCCTACCAACTCCGCCGGCAGCAAATCCATGGTTGAGCTTGCGGAAAAAGCAAACATCCCGGTTCTGACAATGGATGTTCCGTCCGACGGCAACACCGTGTGCCACGTTTCCACCGATAACTACAAGGGCGGCGAGCTGGCTGCCGAATATCTGGTAAACAACGTGCTTGCCAACAAAAAGGGCAACGCCGCCGTCATTACCTATTCCGAGATCGAAGGCTGCGTCAACCGTGAAAAGGGCTTTACCGAGTGGATCGCAAAGAACGCTCCGGACGTGAAGGTCGTAGATGTTCAGAACTATTCCGGCGACCAGGCGAAGGCTGCCGACGTCATGCAGAACATGCTCCAGAAGCACGCCGACCTCGACGCTGTTTTCTGCGTGGGTGATCCGGCCGCGATGGGCGCTCTGTCCTCCGTCAAATCGGCCAACAAACAGGTCAAAATCATCGGCTTTGACGGAAACGCGGAAGGCGTTGCCGAAATCAAGAAGGAAGGCAGCCTCTGGGTCGCAGACGTTGCACAGGATCCCGCGAAGATCGGTGAAACCGCCCTTCAGGCGGCTGTTGACACCGTAAACGGCAAGACCGTCGAAAAACTGATCGCGATTTCTCCGTATATCATCGATAAATCCAACGCCAAATAAGCCTACCTGATTTTTCCGCGGGGATGGGTGAGCCATTGCCTGTCCCCGCCATTTAATTTTGTATGGAAAGGAAGCATACAAATGGGGCAGAAACCGATTGTAGAGTTGTCCAATATCAATAAGTCCTTTCCCGGGGTTAAAGCGCTGTCCGATATTTCGGTAGATTTTTATCCGGGCGAAGTCCATGTCCTTTTAGGCGAGAACGGAGCCGGAAAATCCACGCTGATCAAGATCATCTCCGGAGTATACCAGACCGACAGCGGAAGCCTGAAAGTCAATGGTGAAGAGGTGCGCTTTATGAACACCCGCGAGGGGCTGGCGCACGGGATCAGCGTAATCCATCAGGAATTGAGCGTAATTCCCGATTTAACCGTAGCGGAAAACATATTTCTCGGGCGCGAGCCGAAGATCAGGGGAACCAATCTGATCGATAAAAAGGCCATGAATCAGAAAACACAGGAAATTCTGGATTCCATCGGAGTCAAAATCAACGCAAAGGCCATGATACGCCGCCTGAACAACGCCGACAGGCAGATGGTGGAAATCGCCAGGGCGGTCTCGCAGGACAGTTCGCTGGTTATTATGGACGAACCGACCTCCTCTCTTTCCAACAAAGAGGTGGACGCACTGTTCACCGTCATCAATAAATTGAAAACAAACAATGTCGCAGTTATTTATATATCGCACAGACTGAAAGAAATTACGGCCATCGGCGACCGCATCAGCATCCTGCGCGACGGGCAGCTGATTAAGACGGCCCTGTTATCCGAAATTTCGGAGGACGACATGATTACCCTGATGGTCGGACGGCAGATGACCCAGTTTTATTACCGGCCGGAAAAGGACGCGGTCAAGGACGAAGTCGTGCTGAAGGTAGAGAATCTGACGCGCAGCGGCGTATTTGAGGATGTGTCCTTCGAACTCAGAAAGGGCGAAATCCTGGGCGTAGCCGGGTTGATCGGCGCGGGCAGAACCGAAGTGATGCGCGCGATTTTCGGAGCGGATAAGCTGGACGGCGGAAAATGCTATGTTTTTGGCAAAGAGGTCCACTTTGAATCTCCGCGTCAGGCGATCAAGGCGGGAATCGGGCTGATTCCCGAGGACAGAAGGGGCCAGGGCCTGCTGCTGCAGAAATCCGTGAAGGAAAATACCTCGCTCGCCAGCCTTTACGCAAATTCCACCCGCGGCGTGATCGACCGGAAATGGGAAACGGACGTCGCCCGCGACTACATTAAGCGGCTCCATACCAAAACCCCGGACGAAAACGCGCGGACCAAGAACCTTTCCGGCGGAAACCAGCAAAAGGTGGTTATCGCCAAATGGCTGGTCGCGAAATCGAAAATCCTGATTATGGATGAGCCGACCAGGGGCATCGACGTCAATGCGAAAGCCGAAATCTACGCCCTGATGAAGGAATTTGTGGAAAACGGCGGAAGCATCATCATGGTGTCGTCCGAAATGCCGGAGGTTATCGGCGTTTCCACCCGCATCATGATCATGCGCGAGGGCCACGTTTCGGGTACGCTCGACAATACCAATGTCGCCGAAAAAGATATAATGAAGCTTGCCAGCCTGAACGCTGGCTGAGCCGGGAGGCATAAAAATGAAAAATGAAATTGCTATGAAAAAGCTCAGACATATTACCCAGGATTACACCATGGTGCTCTTTTTGGCGGCACTGTTTATTGTTTCCCTGATCTTTGTACCGCGTTTCTCCGAAGTGGGCAACCTGATTAACGTACTGATGCAGATCACCATCAACGCGCTGATCGCAACGGGCATGACCTTTGTCATCCTGACCGGCGGCATCGACCTTTCCGTCGGTTCGGTCGCGGCGCTTTCGGGCATCGTGTCCACATCCCTGATCCAGCTTGTGCCGAACGCCGGAATCCCGGTGAGCCTGCTGGTGATCTTCGGAACCTCCCTTATGGTCGGCGGCATCTGCGGCACGGTCACGGCGTTTAACATTGCAAAGCTGCGCGTGCCTCCCTTTGTGGCGACACTGGCCATGATGAGCATCGCGAGGGGCCTTGCCTATGTCTATACCAACGCAAAGCCGGTGTTCGGGCTTCCGGACGCTTACGCGTGGCTCGGCCTCGGCTATATTGGGCCGATTCCGGTCATGGTCATCATTATGATCATCATTCTCGCGGTCGCTTTCCTGGTCCTGCGCAGGACCTGCTTCGGCCGCTATGTCTTTGCCGTAGGCAGCAGCGAGGATGTTTCCCAGCTGAGCGGCATCAATGTAAAACGGGTTAAATTTTACGTATACATCATCTGCGCCGTTCTGGCGGCCCTTGCCGGCGCAGTGCTTTCCTCCCGGCTGCAGGCGGGCCAGCCCGCGGCGGCCAACGGCTACGAGCTGAACGCGATCGCGGCGGTCGCCATGGGCGGCACCAGCATGAGCGGCGGACGCGGCGGCATCAGCCAGACCGTCCTCGGCCTGTGCGTCATCGGAATCATCAACAACGCGCTCAGTCTTCTGGGCGTTTCCTCCTACTGGCAGACCATTGCCATGGGCGCGATCATCCTGATCGCGGTAATCTTCGATCAGAATAAAAAAGACCTGTAAAACAAGCGGGGCTTGCGCTTCGCTGAGATTCATACGGAAACCGGTCCGGAAAGGATGTTGCTGCAATGGCGGAAAAAACGGTTCGATGGGGAGTCCTCGGCTGCGCGGGAATCGCGGAGCGTAAAGTGCTCCCGGGAATGCTGCATGCGGAAAACGCGGTCCTGCAGGCGCTTTCCAGCAGAGGAAGCAGTGAAAAACTGAAGCGGTTCGCGGAAAAGTTCCACCCGCAAAAGACCTATGAAAGCTACGAAGTGCTGCTGGACGACCCCGACGTGGACGCGGTTTATATTCCCCTTCCGAACGGGCTGCACTGCGAATGGGTGCTGCGCGCCGCGGAAAAGAAAAAGCATGTCCTCTGCGAAAAGCCTCTTGGCGTGTCCGTCGAAGAGGTCAGGCGAATGAAGGCGGCGTGCGACGAAAACGGCGTGCTCCTGATGGAGGCGTTCGCTTACCGGCAAAGCCCCCTGACCCAAAAGGCGAAAAGCATTGTGGAGTCGGGCGCTTTGGGTACAGTAAAATATATAGAATCCTGTTACGGCTACAATCTGGAAAACGAGGCGGATGTCCGTCTGTCCGCAGCGCTGCACGGCGGCGCGACCTATGACGTCGGCTGCTACAACCTGAACCTGATCCGTTACCTTGCCGGCGCCGAGCCCGTCCGGGTCAGCGCGTTTGGGAAAGTTTCCGAAAAACATGCGGTGGATACGGAAAGCTGCATCATGATGGAATTTCCCAACGGCATCCGCGCCGTTTCTTACTGCAGCCTGACGATTTTCCGCTCCCACCGGTATCTGGTTATCGGCGATAAAGGGTCGCTGACCGTGCCGACCGAGTTCAATACCGAGGGCGAGGGAAAAATCCTTCTGGCTTCGGAAGGGAAAACCGAAGAGCTCACCGTGGACTGTCCGGACAACTACCGGCTCGAAATCGAGCAGTTCGGCAGGGCGGTGCTGGGGCAGGAACCCAGGCTGATCTCTTTTGGGGATTCTCTGGGCAATGCGGAGGTCATCGAGAAAGCGCTGAAACAAATTCAGAATTAAGTTCCCAATCTTTTCTTTCAATAAAATCCCTGTTTCTCGGGAGGGGACCGTTTCGGCAATCGGCCGAGACGGTCCCCTCCTGCTGTTTCCATTTATCATTTCGTCCCCCTGTGCTATACTGAAAGAAAAAGGGGGCGCCGTCCATGCAGAGCGACCGGCTGTTTGAAATCATCTATCTGCTTTTAACGCGTTCCGGCACGACCGCCGGGGAGCTTGCGGAGCGCTTTGAGGTTTCCGCGCGGACCATCTACCGGGATATCGACAAGCTTTCGGCGGCAGGGATCCCGGTTTACGCCAGCAAGGGAAAAGGGGGCGGCATCCGCCTGCTTCCCGATTTTGTACTGGATAAATCTTTACTGTCCGAAAAGGAGCAGAACGAGATTCTGTTTGCTCTGCAAAGCCTGAAGGCGACCAATACCGGGGAGGGCGGCGCGGTGCTTTCCCATTTGAGCGCGCTGTTCCAAAGGCAGAGCGGCGACTGGATCGATGTGGATTTTTCCGCCTGGGGCGGAGGAGACAATGAGCGTCGGAAATTTTCAGCCCTGAAAACAGGCATATTGGAGCGGCGCGTGGTAACTTTCAACTATTATGCCTCCAACGGTGGAGAAAGCTTCCGCAAAGTCGAACCCGTAAAGCTGCGGTTTAAGGGCGCGGCATGGTATTTGCAGGGCTTTTGTCTGGATAAGCAGGCTTTCCGCACCTTCAAAATCATGCGGATGCAGGACGTGTGCCTGACGGAGGAGCCTTTTGCGCGCAGGAGCCGCCCGCTTCCGGAGCTGGAGCCGCAGGGCCTTGGTCCGGGTGCGGAGGTCACGCTTTCGCTTTGGTTTTCTCCGCGGATGGCTTACCGCGTTTACGACGATTTTGATCACAGGCTGGTTCAGAAAAACGAAGACGGCAGTTTTTCCGTGACGGTGAAATACATAGAAGACGGCTGGGTATACGGTTATCTGCTTTCCTTCGGGGAGGACGTCAGAGTGGTTTCCCCGCAGCATATCCGGGACGTTCTGAAGGAGAAAGCGAAAAAAATTGTTTCGCTGTATCAAAAAAATGGATAATATGACGCTCTGATGTCATATTCCGTATGGTATCCTTGTTTCATCAAATGGAAAAGAGGGAACCCTATGGATTATGAAATTGTTGAATTAGAGCAGAAAACGGTGGTGGGGCTTTGTACCCGCACGGGAAATTCCGAAACGGATATGCCGGAAAAAATCGGCGGTCTGTGGCAGTCGTTCTTCGATGGGGTGATTCAGAAAATACCCCACAGAACGGGAGAAACTGCCTTCGGCCTGTATACAAATTATGAAAACGGCACGCAGGGAAACTATGATATGATGGCGTGCTGTGAAGTGTCGGGAATCGGGGAACTGCCGGAAAACGGGAAGGCCGCCGTGATTCCGGCGGGAAAATACGCAAAATTTTCGTTCCGAGGGAACACGCGCAGCGGCATGGCGGCTTTCTGGCAGGAAATATGGAATACGGAGCTGTGCAGAAAATTTTCCTGCGATTTTGAGGAATATCTGCCGGACGCCGACTACACCAACGCGCGCGTCAATATTTATGTTGCCCTGCACGATTTCTGCCAGAGCTGCGGCATGCCGATGACGCAGAGGGAGCAGTACGGAACGGATAAGGACGGTTCTCAAAATACGGATTACTGCTGTTATTGCTATCAGAACGGCGCGTTTACCGCTGACTGCACCATGGAGCAGATGATCGACTTCTGTCTGGACTATGAGAAGGATTCCGGCAGGTATCAGGACAGGGACCAGGCCCGCGCGGATATGCTGGGGTGGTTCCCGGCCCTGAAAAGATGGAGCGCAACGCAAGGAACGGAAAGCGAATCTATTCCTTTACGTGTTCGATGATATCGGAGACTTCACAGTCTAAAATAAAACACAGCGTGTCAAGTGTTTTCATGGTAATGGCTTTTCCGTGCTTCATTCTGTGCAGGATGTTGGAGGAAAAGCCATATTTGAAAATCAGTTGATATTCCGTCATGTTTTTTTGGAACAGGGTTCTGTAAAATGGTTGATAACTGATCATCACTATCACCTCAACAGTAGAGTAACATACTTAAAGTATTGACTATACTCAAAATATTGACTATAGTGTTTATATCCATACGGATGAAATACCCGTCAATATCCTCCGAAAAGAGGATCACTGCCGATATGGAAAACAGCAGAAAAATTAACATTCCCATGTTATAATGTTAAAAAAACGAAGGGAATGAGGCTATGTGTCAATAGAGTACCGGCATGAAATTACGGTGGAGGATTACAACGCGCTGCGCAGAGCGGTGGGATGGGACCCGATCGAACCCGCTCAGGCAAAGGAAGGGCTTCACAATTCCGCGTACATCATCTGTGCGGCGGACGGGGATAAAATCGTCGGACATGCCCGCGCCGTCAGCGACGGCGGGTACGTCGTGCTGATTTCAGATGTGATCGTCCGTCCGGACTATCAGAAAAACGGCATTGCAAAGACGATGGTACAGGAATTGATGGACTTTTTCACCTCCCGGCTGAAAAGCGGTCAAGCGATCCTCTTTAATCTGATGGCCGCCAAGGGCAGGGAGTCGTTTTATAAACAGCTCGGCTTCGCGGAGCGCCCCAATGACGAAGTGGGCGCCGGAATGTCGCAGTGGTTTAGAAAGAAATAAAATATACATATAGTATTATTTCTGTAAAATATAAACACCGCATGTTCACGGCGATCCCGTGGACATGCGGTGTTCTGATGTCTTCTGATTTGTCCCAAATTAACGCTTTTCGCCGGCGGCCGTAATGATTTTGATCAGCAAGTCGGCAACGCCCACGTTGTAGCCGCTGCAGGCGTAAATCCCCCGTCCGTCCCGCGCGACAATGGTGAGCGGCAGCTTTTCCGGGTCCACAAAGGTTCTGCGTGCTAGCGGGGCGGCCGTTTCGGCAAAGTCCGAATAATAGACGCGCGCTCCGGGAATGGCTCTGTACGCTTTCGCGAAGGTTTCATTCTCCCACGCAGAGCGGCCGCGAAGGATGAAGACCAGCTCGCAGCCGAGGGCGTTCAGCTTTTCCCGCGCCCCGATCAATTCATTGAGAATATGCTCCGTGGGTTCGCGGCCCTCTTCCAGCCAGATCAATACGGCGGTTTTTCCGTCTGTGACGGCGGCGGACAAAACGGGTTCGTCCCCGTCGCCGGTAAGCTGGAAGGGCGGCAGCGGAATATCCACGAACAGGTCGGAAATCTGCGTTTGGAACAGGGAAACGGCAAGCTCCTTCGATTCTTTATCCGCCAGGCGGAAGCAGTACTTTTTGGCAAACTGGTTGCCGTTGGGCGTGCGGCTGGAGGTAATCAGCCGGTACTGGCCCGGAAGCAGGGAAAGCGTCAGCGTTGTGTCCGTCCAGACGGAGTCCGACAGCTCCAGAGTCCGGTACACGCCGTCCTTCAGCACGGCGATGGTCCAGTTGTGCAGATACGACCAGTTTTCCTCGCCGCCCAAAAGGGTCAGCACGGCCTTGCCGCAGGACTCCCCGGAAGCCTCCTGCGCGTTTTTGAACCCGCCGTTCTGATAATACTGTGGGTATAAATTAATAGAATTGATACGTGCTGGAATTCCCAGCGCGCGGCAGACAGCGGTAAACAGCACGCCGCGCCCCATTTCGTTTGCCTGTCCGCTGGAAAGAATCCCCGCCGGGGTGCCGGGCAGCCGTTCGCTGTCGCGTTCCGCCGGACCCTCAAAGCGGGAAATGGATTCCCACACCAGCCCGGGCTGCCTGCGGAAAGCCGCCGCCTGTTCGTCCAAAAGGCCGGAAAGCAGTCTGCTGTGAGGTGTCAGCTGCTCAAAATGCGCCCGGGGGCAAAGTATGTAGGGAACAAAGATTTCTTCGGGATAATCCGCTTGGTACCGGAGCGAATACGTGAAGTGCTCCGCGAGAAGGGCGGCATCGACATCCCGCCAGTCCTTTTTCGGAAGGGATTGAAGCATTTTCAGCTGTAGCTCCCGGTTTTCTTCGCCGAAATCCATGGAAAGGAAACGGTACAATTGTTCAAAATTGCCTTCGGCGGCTTTCAGGACGGCCAGCACCTCCTGCGGGCGGGCAAAATATGCGGCGAGCTTTTCGGCTTTTTCCTTTTGATAGAAGCTTTTGGCGTACTGCTGGCGTTTCCGTTCGGCGCCGTCTACAATCTGCTTTCGCCGTTCCTTCTGCTCCGGGGAAAGCAGCACCAGATTCCTGGTGCTGTCCTTCGGCGCGCGGAAGCAGAAATCCTCCCGCACGTCCGGTTCGGCCCGCACCGCGCCGGAAAAGTCGACGGTAATGCCGTCGGTTTCCTCCGTATCGGCAAAGGCTTCCACAAAGCTCCCGTCCTTTTCCGCGTGAATGTGAACGCTGCCGAAGCCAAGCGTGACCCCGGCCCGGCCCGTTTCGTCGGTGACGACGGCGGCCACCGGGAAAAATTCTGCGCCGTTGAGCAGCTCGAACCCTACGGTCACGCCGGAAACCGGCCCCGAAGCATCCGTAACTGTAACGGTGAACCGGCGCGCGTCTGCGTATCTCCGGATTTCGTTCAGAATAATGGTCTGCCCGTCCGTGCAGATGGCCTCCTCGCCCTCGATCGGCAGGAAGGATTTGCTGTCCATCAGCATGGAGCGCGCGGCGGCTTCCGTGAACCAGCCGCGGTTGAGCACCGGCTCCGGCTCGCACGCGCCGAGGAAATACCATTCCCCGTCGCACCAGACCTCCACCCACGCGTGGTTGTCGTCGCAGTGCGCCCAGCGGGGCGTATAGACCTGCCGTGCGGGAATCCCCACGCTGCGCAGGGCGGTGACGGCAAAGGTGGATTCCTCGCCGCAGCGGCCGTAAGAGGACCTCAGAGCGGTAAGGGGGGACACGGTCCTTTCGTCGGTGGCCTGATAGGTGACGTGCTCGGCGCACCAGACGTTTACTTCCAGCGCGGCCTCCTTCATGCTCATGCCCCGGATTCTTTCGTTCAGAGCGTCGTAAAAGAATTTGCGGCAGTCTTCTATCTTTTCGTTGTTGATCCGGTAATACAAAACATAATTCAGAAAAATATTCTCAGGAATCCGGCCGCCCCACGGGGAGTGCTCCCTCAGGAAAAGGCCGAAATCCACATAGCTCAGGTAAAGGGAAAAATCGTAGTCCCCCAGGTCGGCGGACGGCATGGTGCTGTAAAAAAACTCCATGGCGGTCCGCCGGCCGCCCTCGCAGCCGTCCAGCCGCGAAAGGATTTCCCCGCCGCGCAGCCCCAGAGTGGACTGCGTTTTGAGGAACTGCCGGTGAACGGAGTCCTGTAACTCCTGTGAAAATATCATTTACATGATCCTCCTAACATACGCCCGGACCGCTCATTTGCCGGGGGCCTGAATCAGATGGCAGGCCACCCAGTGGCCCGGTTCCGCTTCCACCATTTCCGGGGCCTGCTTTTTGCAGAGCTCCGTGGCTTTCGGACAGCGGGAGCAGAAGTGGCAGCACTCCGGCAGATTGATCGGACTGGGGATGCTCCCCTCCAGCACGACGCGGCTGCGGGACTGCTCCAGATCCGGGTCGGGCAGGGGGATGGCGGACAGAAGCGCCTGCGTGTAGGGGTGCAGGGGATTTTCAAACAGCTCCCGGCTGGAAGCCAGCTCCGCCATACTGCCAAGGTACATCACGCCCACGCGGTCGCTGATGTGCTTTACCATGGAAAGGTCGTGTGCAATGAACAGATAAGTCAGTTGGCGCTGCTCCTGCAGTTTTTTCAGCAGGTTGATGACCTGCGCCTGAATGGAGACGTCCAGCGCGGAAATCGGTTCGTCTGCGATGATGAAGTCCGGGTTGACCGCCAGCGCGCGGGCAATGCCGATGCGCTGGCGCTGGCCGCCGGAAAATTCGTGCGGGAACCGATTGGCGTGTTCCTCCTGCAGGCCGACGACCTCCAGAAGGTCGACGACCATCTGGGCGCGCTCCTGCGCGGACTTCGCCAGCCCGTGTGCGTCGATTCCCTCCGCGACGATGTCCATGACCTTCATGCGCGGGTTCAGTGAAGCGTACGGGTCCTGAAAAATCATCTGCATCCGGCGCGAAAGCTCGTGGCTCTGCGCGCCGCTCAGCTTTCCGTGGACGTTGACCCCGTCGAACAGGACTTCGCCCCCGGTCGCGCCGTAAAGCCGGATAATGGTGCGGCCCAGCGTGGATTTTCCGCAGCCGGACTCGCCGACCAGGCCGAAGGTTTCCCCTTTGTAGACCTCAAAGCTGACGTTGTCCACCGCTTTCAGGGTCTGGTTTTTTCCTACGTTAAAATATCTTTTCAGGTTTTTTACCTGCAAAATCACTTTGTTATCAGTCATGATCTTCACCGTCCTTTGCGTCGTCCTGCTGCGCCCGGCTGTCCAGCAGCCAGCAGGCGGCGCGGTGCGTGTCGGAAAGTTGGGTGTATTCCGGCATGAATTCCTGGCACACCTTCATGGTGTGCGGGCAGCGCGCGGCGAACGGACAGCCCTTCGGCGGGTCCATCAGGTCGGGCGGCGTGCCGGGGATGGAGAAAAGCTGCTGGTCGTCCTCGTGCAGCTTCGGGATGGAGGCCAGAAGCCCCTTCGTATAAGGATGGGCGGTGCGGTAGAACAGGTCGCGCACGCTGCCGGTTTCGACCAGCTTGCCGCCGTACATGACGGCCACGCGGTTCGCGATGTTGGCGACCACGCCCAGATTGTGGGTGATAATAATAATGGAGGTATCGATTTTCCCCTGCAGATCCTTCATCAGGTCCAGAATCTGCGCCTGAATGGTAACGTCCAGCGCGGTGGTGGGCTCATCCGCGATCAGCACCTTCGGGCTGCACGCGAGCGCGATCGCAATGACCACGCGCTGGCGCATGCCGCCGGACAACTGGTGGGGATACTGGGAAAAGCGCGTTTCCGGGTTGGACAGGCCGACCAGCCTGATCTGCTCGATCGCCTTTTCCTTCAGTTGCTCCTTTGTCAGGTCGCTGCGGTGCTCATGCAGGACCTCCATGATCTGTTTGCCCACCGTCATGGTCGGGTTCAGGGAGGTCATCGGGTCCTGAAAAATCATCGAGATGTCGCAGCCCCTGATTTTCTGCATCTCATGCTCGCTCAGCGCGGCAAGGTCCCTGCCCTCCAGATGGACGGAGCCCTCCGCGATTTTTCCGTTTGTGGGCAGCAGGCCCATTACGCCCTTGACCGTGATGGATTTTCCGGAGCCGGATTCCCCCACGATGGCGAGGGTCTCTCCCTTTTCCAGCGAAAAGCTCACGCCGCGCACCGCCTGCACGATCCCGTGCTGTGTATGGATATGGACGTTCAGATTTTCCACTTCCAGAAGCTTACTCATAGCGCGCCCTCCTCACTGTCTCATTCTCGGGTCAAGCGCGTCGCGCAGCCCGTCGCCCAAAATGCTGAAGCAGACCATGATTAACACGATGACCACGGCCGGGAAGATCAGCAGGAACGGGAAATTCTGAAGCACCTGATACCCGTTGTTGATCAAAACGCCGAGCGAGGCCTGCGGTTCCGCCAGACCGATTCCGATAAAGCTCAGAAACGCTTCGGTGAAAATCGCCGACGGAATGGTGAACATGGCGTTGATGACAATGACGCCCACGGTATTCGGGATAAGATGTTTCAGGATGATTTCCCTGTTTCCGGTGCCAAGAACGCGGGCGGCCAGAACAAATTCCTGATTTTTCAGCTTTAAAATCTGCGCGCGCACCAATCGCGCCATGTTGACCCATCCGGTGATGGAAAGGGCCACGACAATGGTCCAGATGCCGGCGGGCATGACCATCATCAAAAGGATGACGATAATCAGCTGCGGGATTCCGACCAGAATTTCAATGATTCTTTGCATCACCGCGTCCACCTTGCCGCCGAACAGCGCGGAAACCGCACCGAAGGTAACGCCGATGAACAGATCGATAAACGCGGCGGCGACCGCGATCAGCAGGGAAATGCGCGTGCCCTGCCAGATGCGCGCCCACTGGTCGCGCCCGAACTGGTCGGTGCCGAACAGGTGCGCCGCGCCGGGTCCGTTGTAGGTGTGCAGATAATCGGTGTCATAAAAGGTGTACTTTGAGAAAATCGGCCCGAATATGGCCAGAAGAATAATCACAACCAGAATCGCCAGGCTGACGACCGCCGCCTTGTTTTTCCTCAGCCGCAGCCAGCCGTCCTGAAACGCGGTCAGGTTGGGGCGGGCAATATGTTCTCTTTCGTCCTTGTCTACTACGGCTTTTACGAAAAGCTTCTGCGGAATCTCCATTTTCTGCGCCATACCCTCACTCCCCTTTCCCGCCGGAGGCCAGGCGGATTCTCGGGTCGATTACCGAATAAAGGATATCGACCACCATCACCACAAAGATGTAGAACGCGCTGTAGAAAATGGTGATGCCCATAATGGTGGAATAGTCGTTCGTCTTGATGGAATCGACAAAAAGGCTGCCGATACCCGGAATGCTGTAGATGTTTTCCACCGCCAGGGAGCCGGTCAGCAGATTGACCACGATCGGCCCCAGGATGGTGACGACGGGGATGATGGAATTGCGGACCGCGTGGCGCATCAGCACCTTGAACTGGTTCAGCCCCTTCGCTCTCGCGGTGATGATATAGTCCTGCTCCAGTACGTCCAGCATTTCGGTCCGCATAAACCGCGCGATCATTGCCGTCACGCCGAACGACAATGCGATGGACGGCAGAACGGAGCTTTTCCAGCTCTGCCAGAAGGCGACGGGCAGCACGCCCCATTTTAAGCCCACAAAGTATTGCAGAAGCGCCGCGGCGACAAAGTTCGGCACGGAAACGCCCAAGACGGCGACCACCATGGTAAAGTAGTCGATGCCGCTGTTGTGCCGCCAGGCGGCGATGATTCCCAGAATCAAGCCGATGGAAAGGCCGATCAGGATCGCCTGGAGGCCGATCAGCGCGGACGGGCCGATACGCCCCAGAATGACCCCGGAAACCGGCTGGCCCGTGTAGAAAAAGGAAGTCCCGAAATCCCCCCTGAACACATTGCCGATATATTTCCCGTACTGCACGATTACCGGATCGTTCAGGCCGTATTTTTCAAGGAACTGTGCCTGCTGCGCCGCCGACAATAGAGAGAAGCGCTCCGCGTCGAACGGGGTGCCCGGCAGCTTCTTCATCAGAAAGAAGGTCGTGGTGACGATGATCAGCAGAGTAATCAGCAGATACACAATCCGTTTACAGATATATTTGAACATTCCGTATGCCCTCCTTTATCTTATTAGCATTTCCAGTTGATTCTGCAACAAGTTTGCGTTTCTCCCCGCCTTTGGTGGGAGAAACGTGTTTTGTCTCGCGAACTGAAATGGAATTGCCGTAGTGATGACAAAGAGGAGGTCATTGACGATCCTCCTCTTTGTCTTTTATAGAATATAAGGTGTAATTATTTCAAGGAAGCATATTTGAATTCGATCGGCGGCCCAAACGGATGGGTGACCAGATTTTCTACGTTCGGTTTTGTCAGGTAGGCAAAGCCTCTGTAGAACAGCGGAGAAACAACCGCGTCTTCGGAAACCAGCGTCTTTTCGGCGGAGAGCATATCCTGCAGACGCTTCGCGTCGTCGGTCTGCTTCTTCGCGTCGGTAATCAGAGAGTTGTAGGTGTCGCTCTTGTAGTTGCCGCGGTACGGTGTGCCGTTGGTCCAGAGGTCCATGTAGGTCATGGCGTCGTCATAGTCGGCGCCCCACGCGGTGACGGCCATCTGGTAGTTGTTGTCGTCCATCAGCTGATTTTTTGCTTTCTTTGTTTTGGAGTCGATCTTGACGTCGATTCCCAGATTCTTCTTGAATTCGCCCTGAATATAGGTGGCGACTGTTTTTGTCACGGAATCGTCTTCCGTCAGAAGGACCAGGGAAGGCGCGCTGCCCAGCTCCTTCACGCCCTTCTCCCAGTATTCCTTGGCTTTCGCGGCGTCAAAGGTGGTGATGTCGCCGTTCAGCTCGCGGAAGGATTTGGTGCCGTCGCCGAACATGCCGTTGGCAATCAGGCCGGTAGCCGGAGCGGAGCCGTCCGCCAGAACAACGTCCGCCAGAGTCGCGCGGTCCACGGCGTAGCCGAGGGCAAGGCGGATATTCTTATTGGAGACCGCTTTGTTGGCAAGGTTGTACTGGAGGTAGGTGGTCCTGAATTCGCTGGTAGAGCTGAATTCAGCGCTGGATTTCATTGCCGGTACGTCGGAAGAGGAAAGCGTTACCCGGGAGAGCTCGCCGGACTTGTAAGCGTTGAGCGCGGTGGCCTGCTCCTTGATAATGCGGACGTTGACATTGGAAACCTTGACGTTTGCCGCATCCCAGTAGCTGTCGTTCTTCTTGAGGGTGCTGCCGCTTGCCGGGTCATAGGCGGCAAGGGAGTACGGGCCGCAGTAGACCATATTGTCCGCCTTCAAGCCATAGTTTGCGCCCTGTGACTTGACATATTCCTCGTTGAGCGGGAAGAACATGGGCAGAACGGTCAGTCTGACAAAATAGGGGGTGGGCTGCTTGAGTTTTACTTCCAGAGTCTTGTCGTCGAGCGCCTTCACGCCGACGTCCTCCGCCTTGGCCTTGTTGTCAAGGTACTCGGCGCCGTTTACTATGTAATCCGTCATAATAAAGGAATAGCCGTTGGTGGCGTCCGTGCTCATCTGCTTGAGCCACGAGAACACAAAGTCCTTTGCGGTGAGCGCGGTACCGTTGCTCCATTTCAGGCCGTCCCTCAGGGTAAAGGTGTAGGTCAGCTTGTCGTCGGATACCTTGTAGCTTTCCGCCAGCGCCGGTTCCGGCTCGTGCTTTTCGTTCAGGCGGTAAAGGCCTTCGGATACATTGTTCAGGATGGTAAACGAGTTGTTGTCGGACGCGGCCCACTGCACCAGGGTCCTGATTTCATTGGTGTCGTAGACGGTGATGGTGCCGTCCGAGGTTTTTGCAGTACCTTCGGACTGGGCCGGGCCGGATGCCGCGGCGCTGCTCGCTGTGCCGGTAAAGCCGCAGCCGCTGGTTGCCAGTACCATGGAAGCCGCAAGAATCAGCGCAAGCAGTTTGCTCTTTTTCATAAAAGGAATCACTTCTTTCTTTTATAGTTGATATTATTGAATTCTGTACAAAGTAAACAGTTTCTTTCTACAGAATACCGCTGATGGGGAGCGCGGCGGGTGAATGATTGCCATGTGAAAGATGCAAAATCATTAGTTTGTTTTGTTTCCGAACTATTAACAGATTTGATATTACCACCAACTCAGTGAAATGTCAATCGAAATAACTGTTTTTTATTTAAAATCCAGGTATTGTAATTAATATTCTCTCGTGATATGATTAATGAAAAAGTTCGTCCAGGGTACGAACTATAACCTTTTTGAACGGATCGTGATGAACATCAAACAGACTGTAGACCAAACACATATCAGGTCAATCAACCAAAGAGTGATTCTGGACAAAATCTGTAGCGACGAGCCGATTTCCAGGGCCGAGCTGGCGCGTGAGCTGTTCATCAGCAAGTCCGCTATGACGGAAAATATTGCAGCTTTGCTGAACCGGGGAATCATACAGGAGTTCGGCGAGGGGGTTTCCATGTCCTCCGGAGGCAGAAAACCGATTTTGTTGAAATTTAACAAAACATACCAGTATATGATTGCGATTGAGCTGAATTTCGAGGACCCGATTTTCGTGCTTGCCAATCTGGGCGGGGAAATTATCAATAAATTTACGGTAAATATTTCCAATGATTCCCCCTACGCCACCAGACTGGAGCTGGTGCTGAACGCGGTCAGGCTTCTGCTTTCCTCCAACAACCTGACCAGCGGGGACCTGGCCATCATCGCCATTTCATGCCCCGGCATCTATGACCCGGTCAACAGGACCTTTTTTGCCAATTCCAATTTTGCCAACTGGAACATGGGCGATTTTTCACGGCAGATGGAGGAGTGCTTCGGCACCTCGGTGCTGGTGGTCAACGACGTGAACGCGGCGGCGGTGGGGGAGTTCACCAGCGGCGCGGGAAAGAATTCCAGGGACCTCGTATACGTCAGCGGCGGCCTGGGGCTGGGCGCGGGAATTATCCTGAACGGGGAGCTTTACGGGGGGAGCGCCAACTGCGCCGGTGAAATCGCGAACGAGATCACCATCCAAAACGAAATGGCCCGCGCGCGCGGGATGTCCTTCAACAATCTGGGCGGTTCGGCCAACATCCACGGGCTGACGGACAGAATCTGCGCACAGGCGCCGCAAAGCACGCGGGACGCTTTTGCCGCGCTGGGGAAAAGCCCCGAAAAAATCGGATTCAAGGATATTATCCGGGTGTGGCGGGACGGCGATCCGTTTCTGAAAGAATGTGTGGACGACATTGCGGTCATTATCGGCGGAAGCATTTCCAACATTGTCTGCCTGCTGAACTGCGATCTGGTGATATTCGGCGGGGAATATACCGTTTTTCACGCGCAGATGCTTCCGATCATCAACCGGATCGTACGGGAAAACGCATTTGCCCCGGTACAGGTAATTCCCGCTCTGCTGGAAAAAAATTCGGGAATATACGGCCTTTTCGCGCTGTCCAAGGAGGTCATCTTCGACAGGCTGTGCAATCAGGGCCACGAACGGATATAACGGTAAACAAGGGAACGAAGCAAAGGGGCTGCTGCACAACGGATTTGCGATAGCAAATAGCTTTTATAACAAGAAAATGCGCCTTGAAACGGGTTTTAAAAGCCCGCTCAAGGTGCATTTTTTGTGCGCTATTTTGTTGAAGAACTGTTTTGCAGCAGCCCCTTTCCTCAGGCTTCTTTTGCGCCGCGTACCATGGAAGCCGCCGCCTCTTCGATCGCGGCGATTTTATAGGAGCTGTTCCACCGGTTCACGCCGATAAAGTCATATATCTTTGCGCTCAGATGACGGCAGAGCCGCTCCATCTGCTCCAGACAGCTGATCATCCCGTTGCCGGAGCCGCCGGGAGAAGCAATCAGCAGGACGGATTTTCCGGCCATTGCCCCTGACTCGCCCTTTCTTGCTTCACAGCGGCGGAACCGGTCGAAGAAAGCCTTCATCGCTTCGGTCATATCTCCCCAGTACACGGGCGTGTCAAGGATCAGGGCGTCCGCCTTGGCAATTTTTTGCTGGATCTGCGTGAAGCCGTCCACCCCGAAGATGCAGGTGTGTTCGTCGCGGCAGATTCCCCAGCCGTCGCCGCACATGGCACAGCGGACGAGGCCGTAATCGGACAGCCGGATGATTTCGCAGTCCGCTCCCCCCTTCTTCGCGCCGGCGGAAGCCGCTTCCACACAGGAGCAGCACAGGCCTTCCTTTTTGGGCGTGCCCGACAGAATCAAAACCTTCATTTGAAAAATCCCCTTTTCTCTGTATTTTTTAACGGCGTACCGCAAAATCCGATCGCTGTAGGATAGGACCCGCTTATTCAACGTTTATGCTGTGTCCGCCGTGAAATTGCCGAAACAGAAACAATTATCGCTTCAGTAGCCGAGGGTTTCATTTACAAGGATGATTTTAAATCGGTTTTTGTCAAAGTTTCCGGAAATGAGGACAAAGTCGTTGCAGATCCGCTGCTCGTGGCGGCAGTCGATACACCGGCCGAGCTTTGCGCAGGGGGTGCTTTTGCCAAGCCTTTTCGCGTCCAGGGGCGCCGCGATCTGTCGGGCACGCTCCACCGCTTCCTCCACGGAGCCGACGATTTTATTTATCCCGACGACAACGATCACCTGTTTCGGGCCGTACACCATGGGGGCCACCCGGCTGCCGTTTCCGTCGATGTTGAACAGCCTGCCGTCCCGGGTCACCGCGTTTGTGCCGGTAAGGAACGTGTCCGCGGAAAAGTTTTTAATGTAGAGCTCCCGCTTTTCTTCCGGGGAGAGTCCTTCGCGGTATTTGTCGAGGAAAACAAAGTCCCCGTTCCGCAGAAAATCATACACGCCGAGCTGCTCCAGCGTGACGGAATCCCCGCAGCCGACCGTTTCTCCGGGCCGGAGGAGCTTTGAAAGCAGTCCGGTTACTTCCTCGCGGCTTTCCGCGAAATAACCCGTCATGCGGTTCCTTTGCAGCTGACGGAGGGTCTGTTCAATTTTCTCGTCCATCCGTTTCACCCGCATTCGATAGAATAACAGTATTATACCACAGGCGCAGCGCGCCGTCGCGGGATATTTATAAATTGGCGAATCTGATATCATTATCGCTTGCGATTACCATATCCGTGTGCCTAGTTGAATAGGGGAAGCGTCAAAGGGGCTGCCGCAAATATTCTGCGGCAGCCCCTTTGGGGAGATAGATTGAGCAAGCTGTTTCTGTATTTATGAATCACCGTCCGTCCGGACCGGCCGCAAAATTACCGTCGCGGTGCAGGTGCCAGGCGACTTTCGCGCTGGTCTCGAGCTCTTCGATTTTTGCAAACGCGTCCAGCAGGGAGCTTCCCCCGACAATCGGCCCGTGATTCTTCAGCAGATATCCGGTCGTGTTTCCCAGGGCCTTCCGGAAAGCCTCGAACAATTCCTCGGAACCCGGCTTGTGGTATCCGACCAGACGGATGGCCCCCAGCTGCATTTTGAGATAGGGGGTATCCTCCGGAATCGCGTCTGCGGGATTGACAAAGGGCAGTGTCGACCAAATGGTGGAATAAAAGCTGTGGGTATGGATCACTGCCTTTACCGAGGGAAATTCCCGGTATAAAGTTAAGTGCATCGGCAGCTCCTTGCTGGGCCGCCCGCCGTTCACAGGCTGTCCGTTCAGGTCGACCTGAGCGAAGCTCTTTTCCGACAGCAGCCCGAAAATAGAGCCGCTTTGCGAAATATAGACGGAATCGCCGCACCGGAAACTGATATTGGCGGCGGAACCCGTTACCGTCCCTTTCTGAAACAGGGTTTTTGCAATCCAGACTGCGTCCTGATAGCTTTGCAGTAATTCGTTATCCATTGTTAAGACCTTTCTGATAGTTGATGCCTATTTGGAAGCCGCGGCCGCTTCGAGCGGCTGCTCCGCGCCCTGCTTTTTCAGGATCCTCTTATTAAAGAAGTTCACAAGGAACGGGCAGATAATCATGGTGACTACGGAAGCGGTGGCGCACTGGGCCGCGGCGACCGGGACCATGCTCTGGAAGGTCGGGTCGGCGGACGCAATGACGGAAGGCGTCAGCGCGGAGTTTGCGGCGACGGTACCCATGGAAACACCGAGAGGAGATTTCTTTTTGAGGAAAAGGTTATAAAGGAACTGGATGATCAATCCGAGGGCAAGGGAGATGAAGCCGAGCAGAATCCCGCTGAGACCCGCGTCCCAAAGGGTAAGCAGGCTGGAGCTGGCGCCGATGGCAAAGGACTGGAAGATAACGACGATGGGCTGCGACTTGGAGCACAGGGTACGGAAATTTTCATCCAGATTGCCCCAGATCACGCCGATCAGAATCGGAATCAGTGTGCCGATGATATCGGTGACCGGAATATGGGCGGCTCCGCTCATGCCCATGACGAGCATGCTTCCGAAGGGACCGTTTTTCAGCGCCAGCATGGAAACGGCGCCCATGTCCGTGGCGTCGCCGTATTCACCGCACAGCGCCACATAAAGCGAGCTGTTGTTGCTGGGAAGCGCGCAGAACAGAACGAAGGGCGTCAGGCCAAGAATGCCGTAGGCACCGAACAGGTAGCTTGCCAGCCACCCGATTGCGCCGCCCAGCGCCAGCTTCATAACGAGCATCAGGGTTCCCTTGTAAAGCGGCATGCCCGCTTCCTTGATTTTAATGGAGGAACCGCAGATGATGAGGAACAGTCCCATCAAGGTCTGGGTGCCTTTTTGAAACAGCGCGGTGGTCGGACCGCCGATTCCCAGAAAGGTGGGAAACGCGGTGTTGATGATCATTGCAAGCAGCATTGGAACGATAATTTGTCCGCCGGGGACCTTTTTCATAAAATTCATTTGATTAACTCCTCTCCAAATTCAGCGGATTCACACGAGCATTTCTCCTGCTCCGCGGCGTTCTGCTGTGGGTGCATCGTGTCAAGGCTTACCGGTTTTTTTGCAGCTCGTAGTACAGGCGGCTGACTACCCGGACAGCGGTTTCGTCGTCGCCGATCAGCCCGCCTTTTCCGACGATTCTGACCCCGTCAAAATCGCCGCCGATAATCCGGCCGAGGTTGGTCTGGGGCTGCACGGTGTCCACCAGACGGATTCCCGCGGCACCGAGCGCTTTGAGCACTGTGACAAGGGTGTCTCCTCCGGTCATGTAGATTCCGGAAATTTTGTCTTTGTTGGCCGGATCAAACGCGATCCCCCTGACGATTGCGCCGAGCCCGAGGTTGATATTGGCGGACGCCTGACGGGAGGGCAGCCCGAGCTTCTTTTCCCAGTCCTGCAGGACCAGCCGCTCGCCTGTGGAGGCGGTCTCAAGCACTACAACACGGCTGGTTTCGTCGTGAAGGTACCGGTTCGCTTCCTCGATGCTCCTCCGGATTTCCGGATTGTCTTCCTTGCTGCGGTCGATCAGCTCACCGGCGTGGATGGATACATCCGCGGCGTAGCCGGACTGTGCCAGTTTCTCGATCTGCCTGCGTGTAACCTCCGTCGCGCTGCCGGCGACCACAAGGACCTTCTCGGAACAGGAGGGGATATCCACTTGCTCTTTCTGCCCTTCCGGGACGCGGTCGGGATGGCCGAAGCCCCTGCAAAGCGCCATCTGCTGGGTGAACGCGCCCGGGTCGACGCAGACGGTGTTCCAGCCGAGGTTATGTACGGTCTGTGCAATGCGGTGAAGATGCTCTGTCGAAACCGCGTCGATGACGATGATTTTGTTCCCGTCCGCCTTTTGCTGTTCCAGCGCGGTGCGCAGGGCTTCTTCCCCCGACAGCACGGTTTGAAGATAGATCGCTCCTACCTTCCGACGGCTCTGACTTTGCATCAGCGTTGGAATATGGGCCTCTTTTACAGGGGATAAAACGTCTCTCCCCGCCCCGGTTTCCGTCAGGACCACATTGTCGATAACGGAATAACCGCCGACCACAATCCTTCTGGTGTCTGGCATGGTCGCGGCCATAACCGCAATGGCGTCGTCCGGCAGCTCGTCGAGCAAAGCGTCCACTTCGTAGCCCATCCCCCCGCGAAACGTGGTGTCGATCCGCTTGGTGAAATACTTGGCTCCGCGCTGCGCCAGCGCGTGATAAGCCGACCGGACGTGTGCCTGTGCGTCTTCTTTGGAAAGGTTTCTGCTGTTCGCGCTGAGAATAAGCGCTTCCTGTTCTTCCGCCCCTCTTAAATCGTCGCCCGAAAAATAGGAACAGGCGCTGATCCCTTTCTTTGCCAGCAAAACTCCGCACGTCATTGTGCCGGTCATGTCGTCCGTAATGATTCCGATTCTTTCCATTACTGTCTCCTCCGTTTTATTTTATTCTGGCTGCTGCATCTTCCAATATTTCGCACCCATCAGAATCGCTTCCTTCAGGTTTTCGTAGCTTGCCGTGTTTTTTCCCGCAATATCGTACGCCGTACCGTGGTCGACGGTGGAGCGCATGAACGGGAAACCAAATGTCAGGGAAACGGATTTTTCAAAGTCATACGTTTTGCACGCGATATGCCCCTGATCGTGGAAAAGGGAAAGGACCCCGTCGTAAACGCCGCGCTTTTCCAGATAGAATACGGAATCCGAAGGGACCGGTCCTTCTGCGCGGATGCCCATTTCCACACATTTCCGGATAGCGGGGATCAAAAATTTTTCTTCCTCATCGCCGAAGAGCCCGTGATCCGACGCATGGGGATTCAGGGCGGCGACGGCAATCCTAGGGGAGGCGATCCCGATTCCGCGCAGCGTGGTGTGGATTCCCTTCATGCATTCGACCAGTTTGTCGACATCCAGCGCGGCGATCGCGTTTTTGAGCGACATGTGGCGGGTGTAATGGAACACCCTGAGCTCCCTGCAATGGAACATGGAGACGGTCGGCACCCCGCCGAAGTGCTTTCGGAACAGGGCGGTGTGGTCTTTTTCCCCGAAGCCTGCGCGGACAAAGAATTCCTTATTGATCGGACAGGTGGTAATCACATCTGTGCTGCCCTGCTTTCCAAGCTCGATTGCCTTTAATATAAAGCTGTACGCCATTTTGGCCGCCGGGACACTGGGGCTTCCAAATACGATTTCCTCTGTTATGCCGTGATCGGTCTCCATTAAATCAATACTTCCGAATTGGTACCCGCCTTCTTCAGGGGACCGGACCGGATGGATCTGAAATTTGCTTCCCTGCAGGTCCAGCGCTCTTTGTAAAATTCCGCGGTCTCCGATCACGACCGGCCGAACCTGCTTCAGGATATCGCTGTCGGTCATGCAGCCTGCGCAGATCTCCGGTCCGACTCCGGCGGGGTCGCCCATTGTTACGACAACCAGCGGTCTTGCATCATTTGTTTTCATTTGTCATTCATCCTTGTTTCGTTTGATTAGTGGTGTAATTTTTATTTAATATTACAGGAAGGCGGGAGCTATAGCGAATCCCAAACATTGAAAACCCGTTTAGATGTGAAACATATCAAATAAAACTATTGATGTTATAAAATAATATAGCTATAATGTTTCATAGAGAAACAGTATGGAGGAGTTCAAATGGAGATGATCCGGGTTCTGGCGATGGTTCCTTCTGAAGGAATGGCCGAAATTATGCGCACCGCCTCACAGTCGGTTCCGGACCTTGCCGTTGAGGTTATTCTAGAGGGAACCGAGGAGGCAAAGCAACTGGTAAAATATGGCGAAGGTCTGCTGCGGTACGCGGCGGTGCTTGCCCAGGGAAAAACATATGAGAAGTTAAAGGAAGCCGGGGCGGTTCCCGTAATTGAAATCCCGGTTTCCTTTTACGATCTTCTCAGCGCCGCGCGGCTCGCGGTCGGTTACACAGGGAAGAAAATACTGATCGCACCGCCGCGGCTGGCAGAGATGGCCGATTCGGCACTGGATCTGGCCGGGCTTTCGTCGGAAATTGAAACAGTCGCCGCCGATACCGTCACCCCCGGGCTGGTAAACGGGCTGAAAGCCCAGGAATATTCCATGTTTCTGGGGGATTCCGAGGTGAACCGTGTCTGCAGGGAAAACGGGATCAATTCCGTTATCATGCTGGCATCCGGCTTCGGAAGCGCCGTTTCCTGCCTGAGAGAAGCGCAAAACCTGATTTCCTGTCTGGAAAGATCGCGCCTCCCGGTTTCGGTGCTCGAGGAATATGCGGGGCATCTCAAAAAGGCGTATCTGCTGTTCGATTTTTCCGGAACGCTGCGGTACGCAGCCAACGCGGAGCTGGAAAACAGGCTTGTGGAAGCAGCCGCGCACCTGATTCCGCTGGTGAAACAGGAAAAGGCAATTCAGAAGGAAAAGAAAATCAATGAGAGCCTCTATCTGATAAAAGGCAGTGTCGTAGCCCTGGGAAAAGAGCATTTTCTTGTTTTTGAGGTAAAAAAATCCCTGTTTGACAGCAAGACCAATATTCCGGGAGTCATGATAAAAAACACGGAAAACCTGACCAAAGATTTTTTCAATGTTTTTTACGACGATACCAAAAACAAGGACTTCCGCCAAAAAACGGATGCTTACAGCGGGGGAAGCAACACCGTTGTGATTATCGGGGAATCGGGAACGGGCAAGAGCAGGCTTGCAGACTACATCTACGCCAATTCGGATTTCCGCAATGCTCCGCTCTATCTGGTCGACTGCAAGCGGCTTGGCACGCGCAGCCTTCACTTCCTGTTCAACAGCACCGATTCGCCGCTTTACGAACAGGGGATTGCCCTGTATTTTAAGGAGCTGAATTATCTTAAGGAAAAATACCTGAATGAACTGGTGGCGTTTTTGCAGCAATCCCCGTTTGTCCATAAAAACAAAATCATTTTTTCCGTGACCTGCAGGGTGTCGGAATCCTATAACAATAAGGTCTGTGAGTTTCTTACAAGCAGGCTGAGCGCATTCCCACTCTACCTTACCCCTTTAAGGGAACGCGTCGGGGATATCCCCAATCTGGCGGTTCTGTATATCAACGAACTGAACAGGGAATACGGTAAGAAAATCATTGGATTTGAGCCGGAGGCAATGAACTATCTGCAAAGCTTCCGCTGGGATGACAACGTAAAGCAGTTCAAGCGAGTGCTCAAAGAGCTGTTTATGATTACAGGCTCCCTGATGATTCCCGTCACGGACGTGATTGATGTCCTGAGCGAGGAAATCAGCGGGAAGCAAAGCCCGTCCGCCGCGGCGGAAGCTTCTGCCAAAAAATGCACCCTTGACGAGACGGTTCATAATGCGGTTAAGGACGCGATGATTGCAAACGGCATGAACCGCACACAGGCGGCAAACCAGCTGGGAATCAGCCGGACAACCCTCTGGAGGCTGCTGAAAAGCGGCAGTCTTCCGGTTCCTTCCGCGCATCCGAAAAATGTTCCGTAGCGGGGCAGCGTCGCCCGGATGAACTCGAAAAGAAGCCCCGGGCAAAATAAAAATGCGTTCCCTTGTCAGGGAACGCATTTTTTGTGGAAGCGGCAGACGAATCCGCCGCGATCGCGATTAGGAAACATTATAAAGAATGCTGCGTTCAAATCACCGGAACAGGAACAAACGCCGGGAGAGGAAAGAATCAGTCGGAACGGCAAAGCTCCATGAGCGACCGGTTCATTTCATCAAATGCCTGTTTGGAGGAAAGGACCACCAGATAGTCGCCGGGCAGAATCTGTGTTTCTCCGTTGGGAACCAGCTCCTTTTCTCCCCTGTGCAGAGATACGATCAGCGCGCCCTCCGGCCAGCCGACGTCCTTCACCTTTTTTCTGGCAACCATAGAGCCGAGCTCCACCGGAATTTCAATGATGGCGCCCGACTTTTTCCCGTCGGCGCTTTCTTTTTCTTCATCGGTCAGCCGTTCCAGCAGCACTTCGTAAATCGGGGAGATTTTCAGTAGATCGGAGGTAAGCAGCGCAATAAAAGCGACTGCCGCGACCGGCAGCAGGTGTACCAGCGAACCCGTCATTTCCGCCATCAGCAGGATGCTGGTGACGGGCGCTTTTACGGAAGCGGACATGGCGCCCGCCATTGCGCAGACGCAGAACGCGGGAATATAGTCCGCCGACAGGCCCCATACGGTAATCATTTTTCCGAAGATACACCCGGTCATAGCCCCCAGGGAAAGGATGGGCATAAAAATACCGCCGGGAATCCCGCTTCCGAAGCAGACACAGGTAAAGGCGAGCTTCATAACCAGATAGATCGCCAGCAGGGAAATGCTGATCTGGGCGCTTTCGGACAGCCTGATCAGATTCTGGCCGCCGCCCAGCACCTGCGGGATCAGCAGCCCGCAGGGCAAAGCAAGAAGCAGCGCGGCGCCGGGCCGCAGAAAAGCGGGCAGCTTCGCGTAGAGCAGGCCAATGTTCAGCAGGCCCTTGTTGGCAGCGGCTCCTACAATCCCGGAAAGGACCCCGAGGGGCAGCAGCAGGCCGTAATACCGGATGGGCAGCTGCGGGATGTTCGTGTAATTCAGCACCGGCTTCAGCCCGAAAAAGTATTTTGATACCACATCGGCCGTCAGCGCGGCCGTGGTTGCGCCAATCAGGATATTGGGCGAAAAGGTCCGGTGGATTTCCTCCAGCGCAAACATAATCCCGGACAGCGGCGCGTTGAACGCGGCGGAAAGTCCGGCCGAAGCGCCCGCGGTAATCAGGCAGTTTTCCTCCAGCTTGTTTTTTCCTGCCCTCTTTGCGAACGCCTGGCTGCCGGCGGCCCCGATTTGGATGGACGGGCCCTCTCGGCCCAGCGAAACGCCGAAGAAGGAGGTCAGGATTCCCGCCAGATACCGTACGATCAGCACGGTGTGCCACTTGATTTTCATTCCGAACAGGACGATTCCCTCAACCTGCGGAATTCCGCTTCCCTTCGCATACGGCTCCAGCTTTACCAGCCGGTAGGTAAGATATCCCGCAATCGCGATGAGAAACATCCAGGGTATGATATAAATCGGATGCAGCCGTAAAAACTGATACGCTTCCAGCGATTTTTCGGTGCCGAATTCAATCCCCAGGCGGTAGAGCGTCACCAAAAGCCCCGCGATCATTCCGGCAAGGATTCCCTTATAGGTTACGCTCCATTTCAGTCTGTTCAGATCGGACAGCATTTGATACATTCTCGATTTTTCCATTTGTCTGCGCGCCTCTACTTTCTTTGCATAATTATACCATAAATTCAGGCGCAAGAAATGAATCAAAAGAATGTAAGGTCAAGTTGACATAAATGCATTCCGGTGCTACTATATATGTAAGGTAAACTTTACTTTGGAGGGGTGAATGTGAGAAACAGGGTCAAAGAGCTTCGGGAGCTGTTTGGGCTGACCCAGGAGCAGCTGGGCGAGCTGGTGGGCGCGTCCAGACAGGCGATCAACGCGGTCGAAACCGGGAAAAACGAGCCTTCCGTCTGGCTTGCGTACGATATCGCAAGGGTATTCGGGGAACCGATCGAGAGCGTGTTTTTGTTTGAGGACAGTGAGAGAAAATCGAGGGCGGAATCGAGCAGGAGGGTGACAGATGGCGTTGCGGCAAATCAGAACGTTTGACGATGAAATTCTTCGTAAGGTCTGCAAACCCGTTGTCAAGGTGGATGACCATATCCGTCAGCTTCTCGACGATATGGCGGAGACAATGTACCATGCCCCGAACGGCGGCGGTCTGGCAGCAAATCAGGTCGGGATTCTAAGGCGTTTGGTGGTCGCCGATATGGGGGAAGGGCTCTTTAAGCTGGTGAATCCTGAAATCGCGGAAGAAAGCGGCGAGCAGACGGTAATCGAGGGATGCCTGAGCTTCCCCGGAATCTGGGGCCGGTTGAAAAGGCCGTCCCATGTCGTGGTAAAGGCTTTGGATGAAAACGGAAAGCCGATCACTTTGGATGTGACGGGCGATATGGCAAAATGTCTCTGTCACGAAATCGACCATCTGAACGGGATCGTCTTTACGGAAAAAATTCTGGAATATGTCAATATTGAAGAAGAAGAATAAAACCCTGAAAACAGTTTGAGGCCGCCAAAAACATGGCGGCCTCTTTTATAACAGGGGCCATCCTCCGGAGGACGGCCCCTGAATCCGATCACGTGCTGCGCTTTCCCTGTCATCTTAAAAAGCCGTACTCGCCGCCCCTATTCGGCCAGCCAGTGCCGGACGGCCCCGATGGGGACATCCATCCGTGCGGCCACCTGTTCCGGCGTCATACCGCTCGCGGCAAAGCGGCGCGCCACCGTCGTCATTTCCTCTCCCACTTCGATGATGTTACGGTCGGGGTCATAAAAGCGTACCACCCGCTGCCCCCAGGCGTGTTCTTTCGGCGGGTGAACGTATTCGATTCCCGGATAGGACGCGAGCTTCTCCAGAAAACGGTCCATGTCGGATTCCTCAAAGTACAGCTCGGCGGCGTTGTGCCCCAGGGTGATTTCCGTTTCCTCCCTGTGCAGGAACGTCTTCCAGGTATCCAGCGTCTGCAAAGCGACGCGATCGGACAGCGTAACGTTCGCGCCGAAGTCGGCGGTTACTTCCATTTCCAGCAGGCCGCAGTAAAATTGTTTGGAACGCGCCATATCGCGTACGGCAATGAGCGTACAATTGTATTTCATAATCAGTCCTCCGGCAAATCAATTTTGTCGAGGCGGAAAGAGTTAGCGTCCCTTGTGCTTTTCCCTCCGCCTTTTCTGCCGCAATTGAAACTGGCGTTCCTTTTCAGCCTCCTGTTCAGCACGGGAGCGGAATTTCCGATCCGTTTTTCCCTGTTCCTGCTGAAGCTTCAACGCCTGCTGAGCTTTTGTTCCAATCCCTGTGCTCATCAGCTGCTTTTTTACTTCCCGCTGCATACGTTTTGGATTCATACGGGGTTCATCAGGGATGGAAGCTTCCAGAGAGGGGCTGAACCGCAGCTTTTCGTAATTTTTGAGTATGAAGTCATACACATCATAATCCTTGGGTTCGGCTCCGAATGTGATTTTACAAGCTTCATACTTTCTGTCACATTTGCGCTCATAAATGCCTACCCAAAACGGTTCGTCGAAAAGAACCGTCAGTTTGAAAACAGTATTTCCCATCAGATATCCTCCTTTTGTGTACCTTACAAAGAACGGACAACCAAGGAGGCAGGTTACTGACAGCGTTTGCCGCGTCCGGACTACCAACCGGAACTGTGTTTTTATCTTTGTGCGATCTATTTTACTCTTTTCTGATAATAAGGTCAATCCTGCGGCGATTGGCCTGTTTTTTTGTTGCTTTTTCGCTTCGGGCTCCCGACAAAAAACAGGCCATGGAGAAAGCGCGTTTTACAGCGATGCCGTCTTTCGGGCGGTGGAATCATTTTTCGGAAAGCTGTGCGAGCTCCTCCAGAATCTCCCTGAATTCCGGGTTCCCCTTCAGAAAATCAAACGCGGGGTTTTCCCTCACCATCTGGCAGACGCAGCGGTTCAGATAGCTTTCGGAATAGGACATTTCGCGCATTTCGATGCTGTCGAAAAAGGGGCTTGCTTTCACCGCTTCCAAATCGAGCGGCATTCGTGCGCACGTTACAAAGTCATGCAGCGTGTCCAGCGTTTCCCGGGCTTTCCCCTCCTCCGCATAGCACTGCGCAATCATCAGATAATGGTTCAGATTCTGCCCGTAAAGCTTATCCCGGTCAAACATCCGGAAAAGCCGAAGGCTCAGGTCCTCCATTTTCAGGGCAAGAGCATAGTCCTTCTCTTTTTTCGCAAGGTTTGAAAGGGTATTCAGCGCAATGTCGCAGGCGGTCAGGTGGTTCGTCAGTAAATATTGCGCCGTCTGCTTGGATTTTCCCAGGTCGCCCATCGCGTAATACACGGAAACCTTCATCGCCGCGGGGTCCATGACCGGCTGGTGAATCTGTTCCAGCGCCTTCAGCGCGTCCTCGTAACGTCCCTTCTGCATCAGCAGGGCGCACAGACTTTGCCAGGCAGCCTCCCGAGTGGAAACCTCCTCGCTTTTTGCCGCATCCCTCATCAGTGCCTCCGCCTGTTCCAGCAGGCCCTCGGCTTCTTCTTCCGTCCGGGCGCAGGGAGTGTGCATCATGCAGACACTGCCCAGACGCAGCTTTAAAAGCGCGCTGTTGGGATATTCCTTCCGGTATTTTTCAGCCAATGCCACCGCGCGTTCAAAGGAGCCCTGTTCAAATTCCCGGGAGCATTGCCCGCAGAAGTCAATGACCTGTTCCGTAGACAGCTGCGGCTCAAACCCGAGCAGGTCGTCCACCGTGATGTCCAGCAGGCGGGCAAGGGGAGAGAGCAGCGTGATATCCGGACAGGCGCCGCCTGTTTCCCATTTGGAAACCGCCGCGATGGAGACCCCAAGAGCGGACGCCAGCTGTTCCTGGGTCAGACCAAGGGCCTTTCGTTTATCTTGAATGTTCTTTCCAATGGATAATTCCATACCGTTTTCCTCGCTTTCCGGAACGGCTTCTTCCTGTTATCAGTATAACCGCCTGTCGGGAAAGCCGCAATGGAATCGTAGTTGAGTTTTTTCTCTGATTTTTAACCGCCGGTTAAAAAATTCAACCGGCGGTTAAAAATTGTCTTCTGAGTTTCTTACAGCGGCAGACAAAAGTCCAGAACGAATCCTGTCATAACGGCGGTCGCGCCTCGCGGTATCCGGTGATTTTTCAGGAGCTCTTCGTCCAGCTTGACGGGATTGAGCCCCATGATTCTGTCGAGAATCCGTTTTGTATCATATTCCTTGCTTTTGATATATATCATTAGTATTCTCCTTTTCGTTTGTCATTCTGGCGGATGAACTTTCTTGCCTTTTTCATCCCGCCCATACCCTCGAACATGCCGTTTAACTTTTCACTTTCGATTTGTTTCGAGGAAAGGCCGTCGTAACGGGCTTCCCGTTTCAGTTTCCGGTAGCTTTCCAGACGCCTGACGTCCAGCATTCCCGCCTCCAGCGCCTTCAAAATCGCGCAGCCGGGTTCCGCGGTGTGGGTGCAGTCCCGGAAACGGCACTGGGAAGACAAATCGTCGATGTCGGAAAAGGACCGGGACAGGTCGACGGATTCCACCCCAAGCTCACGCATGCCGGGGGTGTCGATGACAATACCGCCCTGCGGCAGAACCAGCAGGTCCCTGCGGGTGGTGGTGTGCCGTCCCCTGTCGTCCTGCCGGATACCGGAGGTACGGAGCAAATCTTCCCCGGCAAGCCGGTTGATCAGGGTGGATTTGCCGACGCCGGACGACCCGATGAAGGACGCCGTCATGCCCGGCTGCAGGTAGGGCAGCAGCTTGTCGCAGGAGCTCAGATCGCAGCGGGAGGTGATGATTACATCGGTACCGGGAGCGGTAGACGTGATTTCAGCCAAGACGCTTTGTAAATCCGCGTAAAGGTCGGCTTTTGTCAGCACGACGACGGGAACCGCCCCGCTGCTCCATGCCACGGACAAATAGCGTTCCAGGCGGCTCGGGTTGCAGTCGTGGTTCAGAGACATGCAGATCAATACGGTGTCGATGTTGGCGGCGACCACCTGCGCTTGCTGTCCGCCGCCCGCGGACTTCCGTTCAAAAACACTGCTGCGCGGCAGTACCCGATGGATGACCGCGTCGCCGGAGCCGCCCCCGGTGCGGTCCGCCATGACAAAGTCGCCTACCGCCGGGTACCGGGACGGTTCGGCCGCCTCATAACGGAATCTTCCGGAAACCCCGGCAAAGCATTCGCCGTCCGCCGTGATGATTTTGTATCGGTCTTTATACTGAGATACGACTCTCGCCAGATGCAGGTCGGGATAGAGAGCCGCCTCTGAAAACCGGCGCTCCTTTGCGCCGTAACGGATCAGTTGATTCAATGGATTGCACCTCGTCATTCAAAAATTTTCTTTTTTAGACAAGATGGAACACGAATTGCGGCAAAACAAAAGGGCATAGTTTCAAAACTATGCCCAAGCAGTGACTTTATCAAATAAAAAGCCTGTTTGTCACAGTTCTGTATAAAACCTGATTGCACAGCAAACAAAGCGATTTATGATATCGCCTTTTCAGCCCTTGTGCAATTCGTGTTCCTTACAGAACAGTCTCCAAACAGACACCCCTTTTCCTATTTTCCTTAAATTATCATAACCGCTTTTATTTGTCAAGACGCTGGGGCGGAATAAACCAATACAAGAACAATCAGAAACTTAATACAGGGGCTTGACATATTATTAGGTATACTATAATATAAAATATAGGATAACCTAAAAATGACCCATTTAAGGTTTTAATCGACGATAAAGTGAAAGGATTGGAGGGATAGGAAGTGAAGCAAACGATACCGTTAACACAGATACGTCCGGGCCGGCGGGCGACCGTCTCAGGTCTTTCGGCAGAAGGGGGGCTGCGCAGGCGGCTGCAGGATCTGGGTCTGGTGGAGGGCCGGGAAGTGACCTGTGTGGAATTGAGCCCTCTGGGGGACCCGACCGCCTATGAAATCTGCGGGGCGGTCATCGCCCTGCGCAGAGAGGATTCCGATACGGTCCTTGTTTTGGAGGAGGCCGCCGATGCCAGCGCTTAAAGCCGCCGCTGAGCTCAACTCCTCCTGTGCGGGGCTTGTAATTCATAAAAAAGAGGCCGGCGACCGGGTCGTTGCGCTGGCGGGAAATCCCAACGTGGGGAAATCCACCGTGTTCAACGCGCTGACCGGTATGCGTCAGCACACGGGCAACTGGCCCGGAAAGACCGTGGCAAATGCCCAGGGGTACTGTGCCCGGAACGGACACGGATACGTTCTTGTCGATATTCCAGGCAGCTATTCGCTGATGGCCCGCTCGACAGAAGAGGAAGTAGCCCGCGATTTTATCTGTTTCGGTTCGCCGGACGCCGTCGTGGTGGTTTGTGACGCCACCTGTCTGGAGCGCAACCTCAATCTTGTGCTGCAGGTGATGGAAGCCTGTGCGCGGACCGTGGTCTGCGTCAACCTTCTGGATGAGGCGAAGAAGAAACAGATCGATATCGACCTTCCCCTGCTTTCCCGGCGGCTGGGAGTCCCCGTAATCGGCACGGCCGCCCGTTCCGGAGAAGGGCTGGAGGACGTCATGAACGCCGTGGAGCAATTGCTGGGCGAGCCGTTTCCGGAGGAAAAGCAGGTGCTTGTTCCCTATCCCGGCTATGTGGAGCAGGGCATTCGGGCGCTGCTGCCTCAGGCGGAAAAGGCCGCGGACGGCAAAGCCGACGCCCGGTGGTTTGCCGCCCGACTGCTGGACGGGGACGAAAGCCTTCGTTCCTCGCTGGCGGATTGTCTCGGCTTTGACCCGGAGCAGGCTCCTGAGCTCTCGGAGGCACTGGCGGACGTGCGGGCCGGCATGGAGGAAGAGGGCGTTTCCCGGACGCGGCTTCGGGACGATATGGCGGGTGCTTTCGTGCGGTGCGCGGCGGAAATCAGCCGGGGGGTTATTTCAATGCCCGCAAACGGAAGCCATCGCCGGGACCGCCGTCTGGATAAGCTGTTTACCAGCAGGCTTACAGGTTTTCCCATCATGCTGCTTCTCCTGCTGGCGGTGTTCTGGATCACCATATCCGGCGCGAACGTTCCCTCGGCTCTGCTGGCCGACGGACTGTTCTGGGTGGAAGAGCGGCTGGCGGCCGCGGCATTTTCCGCCGGTGTGCCGGCATTATTGACCGATCTGTTGATTCACGGGGTTTACAAGGTCATGGCCTGGGTCATCAGCGTCATGCTTCCGCCGATGGCTATTTTCTTTCCGTTGTTTACTCTGCTGGAGGACTTCGGATATCTGCCCCGCGTAGCGTTTAATCTGGACCGCTGCTTCAAAGGCTGCGCCGCCTGCGGCAAACAGGCGCTCACCATGTGCATGGGGTTCGGGTGCAACGCGGCGGGCGTTACCGGCTGCCGTATCATCGATTCCCCCCGGGAGCGGCTCATCGCCATCATTACCAACAATTTTGTTCCCTGCAACGGGCGTTTCCCCACGATTATTTCCATTATTACCATGTTCCTGATCGGCGGGGCGACCGGGCTGCTTGGTTCGTTCTTGGGAGCGGTGATTCTGGTCGGGGTCATCTTGTTCGGGGTGGGAATGACCCTGCTGGTTTCCAGGCTGCTTTCCAGGACGATTTTGAAAGGAGTCCCGTCCTCCTTTACGCTGGAGCTTCCGCCCTACCGGAGGCCGCAGATCGGCAAGGTCATCGTCCGCAGCATTGTGGACCGGACCCTCAAGGTGCTGGGCCGAGCGGTCACAGCCGCCGCCCCGGCCGGGGTGCTGATCTGGGCGCTCGCCAATGTTACGGTCGGGGACGCGACCCTGCTGGCGCACCTGACGGGCTTTCTGAATCCCCTCGGCCGCGCGCTGGGCATGGACGGCGTGATTCTGACCGGATTTCTGCTGGGGCTGCCTGCCAATGAAATTGTGGTCCCCGTCATTATCATGACATATATGGCGCAGGGGAGCCTGCTGGAACTGGAAGGTCCCGCGCTGATGCAGCTCTTCGTTCAAAACGGCTGGACGTGGACGACCGCCGTCAGCACCATCCTGTTTTCCCTGATGCACTGGCCCTGTGCCACAACGTGCCTTACCATCCGCAAGGAAACCCAAAGCCTCCGGTGGACCGCCGTATCCTTTCTGGTCCCCACCGTATGCGGCATCACCGTTTGCTTTTTATTTAACACCATTGTCCGTTTGTTTATCTGACACAGAAAGAAGGCGCAACCGATATGGATGAATACGCAAAACAAATTCTCCTCCGCAGGCTCCCGGCGCTGGCGGTAACAGCGCTGATTCTGCTGTACGGATGGCTCCTCGGCTGAATAAAAAACGGAGCATCGCTCCCAAGTCAATTCGCATCCCTGTATGAATCGGCCCGGCGTCTGCGCGGGGATTCCTCCGTGCTTCAGCGGAAGAAAATGAAAAATTTCGCAAAAGTAAGGAATATGCGCATAAAAACAGCCCTCCTTTTTGTTGGAAGGAGGGCTGTTATGATCGAAAGTCTTTATGAAGATATCCCGGACTGTGGACCGTTCAAGCCGCTTTCAGCGGGTCATGCATCCGGTTCGACCCGGATTTTTTCAGCGGCCTTTCGGCTGATTTGCACCGGATGCCCGTCCAGAAGAATTTCCAGCGGGCCGTCGTACGCCCCGAACGAAAGGACGGTTGCGTGTGAGCCGATTTTCATGCCCAGCCCCTCCAGATAATCCAGCAGCTCCTTTTCTTCCTCAACCTGACGGATTACGGCGGTCTTTCCGACCGGCTGGAAGGCAAGCGGGCTCAGTTTCCGCTCCTCTGGGATACTTTCCAGGCGCGGAATGACCGCGCCGTGGGGACAGACCTCGGGGTGCTGCAGAAAGTGATCCAGGCGCTCCGCCAGCCGTTCCGTTGTCGCGTGCTCAAGAAATTCCGCGTCCTCGTGCGCTTCGCTCCAGCTGTAATCCAGATAGCGGACGAGAAACACCTCCCACAGCTCATGACTGCGGACAATGCCGATACAGGCCCTCAGCCCCTTTTCCGTCAGCTGAGAACCCTTATACGGTTCATAAAGGATCAGCCCTTCCCGCGCCAGCCGCGCCAGCATTTCCGTTACGGAAGCGGAGGCGATTCCCAGCTGTTCCGCGATTGCCTTTGTTGTAGCGCGTTCGTTCAGCCCGCCGCTGTGATAAATTGCTTTCAGATAATCTTCTTTGTTTGTGGTCATAATGCCCCTACCTGTCCGGACTTGTTGATACGTCCCGTTTTTCCGGCTGATGTACTCGCCGCGTGGCCGCAGTACATGATTTCTGATTACAGTGTAACACGGAATAAGCCGGAATGGCAAGAGGCTTCAAAAGGGATTGCGCAAATCAAGCGGTGTGGGGAATTTCTGACGGTATTTGAAATTTACCAGATCAATAATTTCAGAACAGCAAAATCGATCCCGGCAAAAATCAGGGCGAACAGCGTCATGTAAACACAGCCCTTTAGAAAACCGATGAAGTGGAACCGGTAGTCCTTATAGCCCTTGCAGCCTTCGGTGCCGGGCAGGATAAAGCTTTTGGGCGTGATCGTGCAGAATACCAGCCAGTCCAGAACCAGCAGGTCCACCACATTCCAGGTCATGCAGATAATCCACAGATGCAGAAAGACGGCGCCGAACAGGACCGGACCGGAACCGTAGTGAACAAGCCCCGCCGCCGTCAGCGTGCCAAGCAGAATCACATACCCGAACACGGTGAAAAGAATTCCGTTCCGGCGTTGCGCGGGGGTGGGTTCGGGAAGGCGGACGGCTTTGCGCGCGTCCTCCGGGTAATCGTGGACCAGCAGCCACGGAAAGCGGAAAAACATGGGCATCAGCATGGCAACCCACAGGGCGGACCAGACCAGTCCTTCCAAAAGCGCAGATAGTACGGGTGTCATCGTTCATTCCTCCATTAACAGTTTTGCAAATTTCTGCGGTTCCCGCATCAGAAAACCGCAGTGTCCGAAGCCTGCTTCTACCGCCAGCGACACGTCTGTGCGCCCGGCCAGTTCTTTTTCCAAATGCCGATAGTTGGGGTCGTCTTCGCCATAAACCAGCAGGATTTTGGTCGCGCCGGTCCGGATTTGTTCCGGAAGCCGGGGGCCAAAGCAGGTCTCGCAGGAGCGGCGGATGGTGTTCTCGGTTACGGCAGAGCAGGATCGCCGCATCATGGGTCCGAATTCTCCATAATGCTCGTCAAAGACGCAGCGGGTATCCGGAGCGGCCCGGACAGCCTGAACCAGCTTCCAGAAATATCCCGCGTTTTGGGCGGCTGTCGCGGCATCCCAGCCGAAAGGCGGGCTGTCCAGCATCAGTTTTTGGATGAAAACACGCCCGCGCTGCCACAGCCTCCAGGCCAGCATAGCGCCCAGGGAGCTGCCGACAGCCGTCAATTCCGGAATTTGCCGTTCCTTCAGAAAGGCCTCGATCTGCTCCAGCTCCCCGTCCGCGCCGGGGTACTCGGTTTCCTCGGCGGGGTCATACCCGTCCAGAGTGGGAATCACCAGAAGAAAGTTTTGTTCGAGCAGCGGAACGAGCTTCTGAAACAGACGGCCGGTGGTAAACATGGTGTGAAATAATAAGATGCAGGGCCGCCCTGTCTTTCCATAGGTTTCGATATGCATCGGATCCCTTCTTTCTTACAGCATTCCATGTTGATTTTGCAGCAAGGTTACGTTCCTCCCCCGCCTTGGGCGGGGAAGGAACGTGTTTTGTCTCGCAAACTGAAATGGAATTGCTGTAGTTAGTTTTAAATAACTTCTGTGCAAAGAAGCGGGCGGCTCAATGCCTGCCCTCTTCAAAGATACAGGAAAACAGCAGTTCATACAGTTTATCCAGGGTGCGTTCCAGCGCGTCGGCGTGAAGCTCGGCCTGATTGATTTGGGCCAGAGCCATGATCTTCAGCAGATTGCCCACCAGATGTTCGTCCATATCGGCGCGGATTCCTTCCATACGCCCGAACAGCCGGACCATGACCCGGGACTCCTGTTCCACATCGAGAAAGTACTCGGGCGGAAGGGCGGCGCGCAGCTTTTCTTCGTCCTCCGGCGTCAGATATTTGTAGATGCTGCGTTCACTGAAAATAATTTTTTTCAGGAATTCCTTTGCCTGCGGTACCGGCAGCTTCTCCCGCCCGGCCAGAAGCTGTTCAAAATACTCCATCAGCTGCGTTCGCATAGAAACGATGATCTCATAGACAAAACGTTCCTTGCTGGGAAAGAAATTATAGAATGTGCTTTTTCCCAGCCCCACGGCTTCGGCCACCTTTTCCACTGAGGTATGGGTCATACCGTATTGCCGAATCAGCTCATAGCCGGCTTCCAGCATCTGAACGCGGATTTCTTCCCGTTTCTGCCAATCGAATTTTTTAGGGGACATTTTATTCCTCCCAAGCAAGACTGTTTTATAAAATTATATGACCATTATTTATATTTTGGTCGCAAAAAAAGAGTAACATTTTTGCGGCTTCTTGTCAAGCCCCGTTTTCACGGCCTGCATTTCTCTTGCGTTTCATGTCTTGTGCCTCGCTCCGGTTGCTCTTTTTTGGGTTTTGTGATATATTTGTGTTAGTTGAATCTAACCGGTGCCTGCAGCGCGGAGCTGTTATAAGGACAGCTTGCAAAAGGGAGCAAAAAGTCGGAGTCCTCCGGCTTACGGCAGGGGTATCGGAATGCCGTATTTCACAAGGGCGCTGTGTTGCCGCCGATAAAAGAAATCACTCTATGAAAGATACAGAAAACAGAAGGAGGTCATGTCCTATGGAGATCAGGGAATCTGCCGAGGATTATCTTGAAACAATGCTGATGCTGAAGGAGGATCACGGCTACATCCGCTCCGTCGATATCGCAGAGAAACTGGGGGTAAAAAAACCGAGCGTGTCGGTCGCGACGAAACGGCTGCGCGAAAACGGGTACATTACCATGGATAAGGAGAGTCTCATCACACTGACGGAATCCGGGATGGAGATCGCATCCCGGATTTATGAAAGGCACCGCCTGCTGACGGATTTGCTGATGAATCTGGGGGTGGATGCGGAAACGGCCCGCAAGGATGCGTGTAAGATCGAGCATGACCTGAGTGCGGCCAGCTTCGAGGCGATTCGCAGGCATGTGGACGGAAAAGCCTCCGGCCGCTGACGGAAATCCGTCTTGCCTGCGCGTGAAACGCAAGAACGGTTTGGGAGGTGGTGTGATATGCCGGATTTTGTTTCCGTCAAAAGCGCGGCGCTGCAATGGGGCGTTTCGGAGCGAAGAATACAGAAGCTTTGCGGGCAGGGCAGGGTCGGCGGCGCGGTCCGCTTCGGGCGCGCCTGGGCGATTCCCGCCGGTACCTGTAAGCCCCCGGACGCCAGACATGGGAGAAAGAGGAAGAAAAACAGCCGCGGTGATACGGAAATACGAACAAATATCGAGCTGTACGGGGACAGGACGAGGCTTCTGCTTCGGAAAAAGGAGTGCGTGGTCTATCAGCTCAGGGACGACCCCGCCAGCGGGAGCATTACCAAATATGAAGTCCTGCCGGGAATCGAGCTGTTTTATAACGACTTTTGTCTTTCTGAAAAGTTTGAACACCGCGTCCCCGTAAGCTCCGACATTATGGAAATCAATCATTGCCGCGAGGGCCGGTTCGAGTGTGAGTTCCAAAACAATGAATTCGCTTATCTGGGAAGCGGGGACCTGGCTGTCAATATGCTGTGGAATCAGCCGAAGACGTCCTGCTTCCCTCTTTCGCACTATCAGGGGATATCGATTATCATTGATATCGAGCGGGCATCCAAACCAATCGAGGATGTTTCCAAAATCCTCGGCAGCGATACGCTGGACCTGCACGCCCTCCAAAATAAGCTGTGTCCGGAAAACAACTGCTGCATTCTTCGCGCGACGGATTCCATCCAGCATATTTTTTCCGAGCTCTACCATGCCCCGGAGTGCTTGATGTGCCCCTACGTTAAACTGAAGGTCATTGAACTGATCCTGTTTCTCAGCGCCGCGAACACGGATTGCGAACAGCGCAGATGCAGGTATTTCCGGAAAGAGCAGATCGATGCCGTCAAAGAAATCCGCCGGTACCTGACGGAAAATCTGTCCCGGCGTTTTACGCTGGCCGAGCTTTCCGAACAGTTTCACATCCCCCTGACCTCGATGAAACAATGCTTTAAAAGCGTGTGGGGCTCCCCAATCTATACTTATCTGCGCGATTACCGGCTGCACACCGCCGCTGCCATGCTGCGGGAAACAGAGCTGGGCGTCGCGGAAATCGCGTGGCAGGTGGGCTACGACAGCCCCGCCAAATTTTCAGCCGCCTTTAAGCAGACCGCTTCGCTTTCCCCCTCCGAATACAGAAAGAATTTTGTCCGGAAAGGATATCCGGCGTCCGATCGGAATAACCTTTGAAATTCCTCCCGTGTTACAATAGATGATGGTTAGCATATGCTAACTAAAAATTATTCTTAAATATAGGAGGATATGAAACTTGAGAAAAAGAATATCACTGATTGCTGTAAGCATGGTCATGCTGTTTGCCCTTTGCTTTTCCGGCTGCTCCAGCCCGGAGGGAAGCAGCTCCCCGGCGGCGTCCGCCGCTTCTGTTTCCTCAGAAGCAGGAAAATTTGCGGGAGGCAGCGGAACGCAGGAATCCCCCTGGGTGATCGAAACCGCACAGCAGCTCGACGCGGTCAGAGAGCATCTGGACGGCTGTTATACATTGAATGCCGATATCGATCTGGCGTCCTATGAAAAATTTGAGTCCATCGGGCATTTTGAACCCGCCTCAAAAGAGGACGAAGAAGCGCCGGACCTCACCGTGGCTTTCACCGGAGTATTTAACGGGAACGGACATAAAATTTCCAATGTTGCCGTGTCGGCTGAAAAACAAAGCGGCGTCGGCCTTTTCGGATGCGTGGCCGGTGAAAACGGGTCCGTGACCGATCTGGTAGTCGAAAACGTCAAAGTCTCCGGCAATATGCTGGTCGGCGGCGTCATCGGTTACGGGGTTTCCAAAAAACCGGTGGAAAACATTACGCTTCAAGGTACAAACAGCGTTGCTGGAAATTTTCTGGTCGGCGGAATCGTGGGGGGCGGCTTCTGCGATATTAAAAACTGTAAGGCAAACGCCGATGTCACGCTGAACGGGGACAACGCGCAGGGAATCGGCGTGCTTGCTGGCGGCATGGAGGAAAGCTCCATCGTCTCCTGCTCCGCGACGGGTTCGGTCACCGTGACGGGCAGCGGCAGCTACTCGATCGGCGGGCTTGCGGCCTGCGGGCAGGCGGCGCCGGAAGTGAAGGACTGCACCGTAGACGTGAAAATGACCGTCGGGGAAAACTGCAGCATGATCGGCGGACTGCTCGGTCACGCGGGAAATGATGCCAAGACGCCGACGGCGATCAGCGGCTGCACGGTAAAAGCGGATATCACCGCGCCGGCCAGCGCAGAAAGAATCGGCGGCATCGTCGGAAGCGGGTTCTTTATGCAGGCGTACAAGGAACAGCGCACCGAGCCGAACGCGTTTGTGGTCAGCGACTGCACAAGCACGGGAAGTATCAGCGCGGGTTCTCTGACCGGTACGATCGCCGGGTACGTTTACAGCAATTCCAAGGTGGAGGACAGCTGCACCAGCGACATGACGGTCGGCGGCAAAAAGGGAGCTCCTCTGGTTGGGGGCGACAAAAACACCGCTGGTCTGGACGGACTGAAGTAATTTTAAGGCTTGGGCGGCTGCTCCGCTGAACAGCGGGGCGGCCGTTTTTTTCCGTAATGTGTCAGGCCGGGTCTTGACAAAAAAATTTTTTAGCTTTATGATAACAGTGTTATTGAATAACGAAGTTATCTTATGGGAGCCTGTCATGAAACTGATGAATCAAAAGCTCGCGGACGACCTGCTTGAGGCCGGGAAGAAGGAATTTCTTTCCAAAGGCTTTCAGGGCGCGTCGCTGCGCGATATTTCCGCTTCCCTGGGCGTTACCACCGGGGCGATCTACCGTTACTATTCGGACAAGGAAGCCCTGTTTGAAGCGCTGGTGGAGGAACCGGCCCGTCAGCTGGTAGCCCGTTACCGCGAGATTCAGCAGTCCTTTTCAGAGCTGCCGCTCGAACGTCAGCTTGCCGGTCTGCCGGAGGTTTCGGACGACGGGCAGATGTGGATGATCCGGCATATATACAGCCATTTTGACGCGTTCAAGCTGATCGGCTCCTGTGCCGCCGGGACAAAATACGAGCATTATATCGACACGCTGATCGAAATCGAAGTCAACGCAAGCCGTACCCTGATCGACCGGATGACAGCGGCAGGGCTTCCGGTCTATCCCCTTGACGACGGGCTGATTCACATTCTCGCCAGCGCCCTGTTCTCGGGGATGTTTGAAACGGTGCGCCACGACATGCCTTTTGAAAAGGCCGTCGTCTACATGAACAGTCTGCGGGAATTCTATTCCGCCGGCTGGTTCAAAATTCTGGGGCTGCCGAAATCGTAGGCCCCTGATTTTTTGCTATCGAGTTAGCTATAGCTAACTAAAGGAGATGTTTGTTGTGAAAGAAGAAAAAGAGAAAAAAGGACCCGGTGCCGCCGCCAGACTGTGGGGCTGGGCCGCGCCCTATCGCGGAAGCTTCGTCGGCTCCGTTGTTCTGGCGGTTCTGGGGGTAGCCGGCGGGATGGTCCCCTATTTTTGCGCGGCGTCCGTGATCGGGCTGCTGCTGTCGGGGCGCGCGGATTGGAATTCCTGCCTGATGTGGTGCGGGGCCGCCCTTGCCGGGTATCTCGGCAAGGTGGTTTTCGGCAGCCTGTCGACCCTGATTTCCCATACCGCGACCTATCGCACCCTGCGCGACCTGCGCAAGGCGCTGACCGCGAAGCTGGCAAGGGTTCCGATGGGCACGGTGCTGGACACACCCTCCGGCCAGTACAAAACCACCATTGTGGACCGTGTGGAAGGGATGGAGCCCACCCTTGCCCATCTGATTCCGGAGCTGACCTCCAACGCGCTGGTGCCCGTCGCCATCTTTGTCTACCTGCTGGTCCTCGACTGGCGCATGGCGCTGATTTCCCTGATCACGTTGGTGATCGGCCTTTTCCTTGTGTCGCAGAGCGGAAAAACCTATGCCAAGCGCTGGGCCGGGGCGGTGGAAACCGGGCGGCGGATGAATAACGCCATTGTGGAGTATGTCGGCGGGATTCAGGTGGTCAAGGCGTTCAGCCAGTCTGCCGGTTCCTACCGGAAATACGCCGACGCGGTCAGGGCGAACGGACAGTATTATGTCGACTGGTTCGGCGACAACCTGAAGTACATGTGCGCGTGGGGAGCCGTGATTCCGGCCGTGCTGGTGTCCGTGCTGCCGGCTGGCTTTGCCTTCTGGGCGGGCGGCAGCCTTTCCGTCGAAAGCTTTCTGACCATCATCGTGCTGTCCCTGGGCCTGACCGGGCCGATCATGGCGGCGATGACCTTTATAGACGATCTGGCGGTCGTCTCCTCCAATGTGGCGGAAATTTCAGCGATTCTGGAGTCCCCCGAGCTGGAGCGCCCGCAGACGCCGGTCAAGCTGAAAAATCCGGAGATTGCGCTCAGGGACGTTTCGTTCTCCTACGGCAAGGACAACGAAGAGGTGCTTCACGAAGTCAATCTCAAAATCCGTCCCGGCACGGTGACGGCGCTGGTCGGGCCCTCCGGTTCGGGAAAGTCCACCGTTGCCAAGCTGATCGCGGGCTTCTGGGACGTGACGGGCGGCGGAATCAGCGCCAACGGAACGGATTTGCGAAAAATCCCCCTGCGGCAGTGGACGGAGCAGATCGCCTATGTTTCACAGGATAATTATCTTTTTGACTGGTCGGTGCGGGAAAATATCCGCATGGGACATAAAGGCGCAACGGACGCGGAGGTGGAAGCCGTGGCAGCGGCGGCCGGCTGCGGGGAATTTATCCGCCGGCTGGAAAACGGCTTTGACACGGTCGTCGGCAGTGGCGGCAGCCGCCTTTCGGGCGGGGAACGCCAGCGCGTCGCGATTGCCCGTGCAATGCTCAAGGACGCGCCGGTCGTGATTCTGGACGAAGCCACTTCCTCAATCGACCCCGAGAATGAAGCCGCTATCCAGAAGGCGATTTCCGCCCTGACAAAGGGGAAAACGCTGATCGTCATTGCCCACCGGCTGTCCACCATCACCGACGCCGACAACATCGTCGTGGTTCAGAAGGGACGGATCGCGGCGCAGGGCACACAGGAAGAACTGCTTCGGGACTGTCCCCTTTACGCCGGAATGTGGGCGGCGCATATAGGCGCCCGGGATCAGGGCTGAGGGAGGAGATAAAAAATGTTTCATGTATTTCAAAAAATTGCCGCTTTTTCCGGCGAACGCCGGGGGCAGATGTGGAGATCCATCGCGGTTTCCTTTGTCGGCTCGGCATTCTCCGCGCTGCAGTTTTATGCGCTGCTTTTGGTGCTGCAGGCGCTGACAACGGGAAACCGGGACGCGAAAACCGCTTGGACCGCGCTGGTCGTCATGCTGGTCTCTATCGCCGGAAAAGCCGCCGCTTCCTTCTTCTCCAATATGCAGCAGACGCAGATCGGCTATTTTATGGTATCCGATAAACGCATCCATATCGGGGACCGCCTGCGCTATATCCCCATGGGGTATTTCAATCAAAACAGCCTTGGCAATATTACCGGGGTGGTCACCACAACGCTGGGGGATGTGGAAAACTCCGCCGCCCGGTGTATGGTGAGCATTCTGGGAGGGCTTCTCACCTCCGTCGCGCTGGGTCTCGGCATGTGCGTGATCGACCGGCGCATCGGGCTGATTGTTTTGGCGGGCATGGCCGTCTATCTGCTGGCGACCGAGGCGGCGCAGCGCGGCGTTTCAAAAAGCTTTCCGAAACGCCAGAGGGCACAGGAAAGCCTGGTTTCCGCCGTGATGGAATATCTGCAGGGCATGAGCGTGGTCAAAGCCTTTGGGCTGGAAAACGACGGCGATCAGGAAATCCGCAAATCCATTGATGAAAGCTGCGCCCGGAATCTGGCGGTTACCCGGAACGTCATTCCGTGGGATATTCTGAAAGGGGCGGTGATCCGTGTCGCGAGCATCGCCATCCTGACCGCTACGCTGGCGCTCTACCTGAACGGGGAGCTGCCGCTGGTAAACTGCCTGCTGCTGCTTATCGCCTCCTTTATGGTTTACAGCGAGCTGGAATCCGCCGGAAATATGGCTTCCGTTCTGCAGATGATGGACGCCTCCATGGAAAAGGCCAATTCCGTCGACGATACGCCGACGATGGATACCGAGGGCAGGGAGCTGGCCCCGAAAGCCTCCGGCATCGTGTTCCGGGACGTCGGCTTTTCCTATGGGGACCGGAAGGTTCTGGACGGTGTCAGCCTGACCATCCCGGAAAAAACCACGACGGCGGTCGTCGGCCCGTCCGGCGGCGGAAAAACCACGCTGTGCAGCCTGATCGCCCGTTTCTGGGATGTGGACAGCGGCTCCATCACCGTCGGCGGACACGATGTGCGGGAATATAAGCTGGACAGCCTGATGAGAAATATCGCCATGGTCTTTCAGGACGTCTACCTTTTTAACGATACGATTGAAAATAATATCAAATTCGGAAAGCCGGACGCGACGCAGGAACAGGTGGTCGCCGCGGCGAAAGCGGCCTGCTGCGACGAGTTCATTTCCGCGCTCCCGCAGGGCTACGGTTCCATGGTCGGCGAGGGCGGCTGCTCCCTTTCGGGCGGGGAGAAACAGCGGATTTCCATCGCCAGGGCCATGCTGAAGGACGCGCCGATCGTCATTCTGGACGAGGCGACCGCCAACGTAGACCCCGAAAACGAGGCCGAGCTGCAGAAAGCAATCGACGCGCTGACGCACAACAAAACGATTATCATGATTGCGCACCGCCTGAAAACGGTGGAGAAGGCCGAGCAGATTCTGGTTCTGGACGGCGGGAAAATCGTACAGAGGGGTACCCATAAGGAACTGGCGGGGCAGCCGGGCATCTATTCCGAATTCCTCAATGCCCGCAGAGAGGCGATCGGCTGGAAGCTGGCCTGACGGGAACCGCGGATTTTTTGGGTGTTATTTATAAAAACAGGGATATGGAGTCACTCCATATTCCTGTAGTATTTTAGATCAGGACTCCCTCGCAGTGGTCGATTTCATGCTGAATGATCTGCGCTGTCCATCCGGCGAAGGTCTGTTTTTGAGGTTTGAAGCTCCGATCAAGGAACTCCACTTCAATGGACCGGAACCGGGTGGTTTTTCGCACGCCGGTCAGCGACAGGCAGCCCTCTTCCGTTTCATACGGTTCGGCGCGCTTTGCAATGACCGGATTGATCATCGGAATGTTCACGGGGCCGAGGCTGAACGCGATGATGCGTTTGTTGACGCCGATCATATTTGCCGCCATGCCGACGCATCCCGCCGAATTGGCCCTCAGGGTGTCCAGCAAATCGTCGACGACCGGCAGGTCGGCTTTCGTCGCCGGAACCGACTTCCGGCTCAGAAAAACAGTATCTTTACAAATTGGTTTTATCATATGGAACTCCGTTGTGTCTTCTTTTTGATAAATACGAAATGATCGTCCGTGGAAAGATTGTTATAATAAGTATATCCCAGACGGTCAAAATCCTTGACGCCGCCGGGGTCGGTTATGGCATTTTCCGCGAGCCAGCGGACCATCTCCCCGCGGGCCATCTTGCACAGGGTGCCCTTTTCGATGACCTTTCCCGCTGTGAATTCCCCAAAGGTGCAGGTGAGAAAACGGACCGATTTCGGCAGATGCCGCGAAACCGCCTTACTGTATTCCTGGGAGGCCAGATTCAGGATAAAGCCGGTCTCCGAACAAAGCCGGCGAGCCGGTTTCTCTCCCCAGAACGCATAGAGGTCTTTCTTTCCGTTCACGGACAGCTTCGCCTGCATTTCCAGACGGTAGGGCGTCACCCCGTCGAAAGGGCGCAGGAGTCCATAGAATCCCGACAGGATGCGCAGATGCTCCTGAATGTATGCAAACTGTTTGTCCTCAAATACGCCGGGGGCCATGTACTGGTACTGGATTCCCTCGTAAGACAGAATAGCGGGAGTCAGGTTTTCACACAGGTCCATCGTCTGCACCCGCCCGTAATTGAGCGCGGCGATCGAATCGTTACAGCGCCACAGACGCCTCAACCCGGCGCAGTCCATGCCCCGCAGGGCGGAAAGCAGTGCTTCCGCCTCCGGTAAAAACTGCGGCAGGCTTTCATAGGGCAGGCTGTCGGTGTCCACATTCATTTTCTTTGCGGGAGAGATGATGATTCGCATAGGATTCCAACCTTGTCTTTGAAATGGGCACAATCGTTTTCATATTTGAAAATAATGATATCAAAAAATACGGAAGAATGCAATATCAGGCGTTTTTACAACCGGCTGTGTTTCTGCCCGGTTCAGGTGATTTTCCACCCTTCCGCCGATTGACGGATGGAGACAAAGTTCCGGTAAATCCCGTCCTGAGCCATCAGCTCGGCATGTGTTCCTCTCTGGGCCACACGCCCGTCGTCGATCACCAGAATCTGGTCGGCGTTTTCAATGGTGGCCAGCCGGTGGGCGATCACGATGATGGTCTTTCCCCGGGTCAGGCTGGAGATGGCCTGCTGGATCAGGTGCTCGTTTTCCGGGTCCACGCTGGCGGTCGCCTCGTCGAGAATAACGACCGGCGCGTTTTTCAGGATGGCTCTGGCAATCGAAACGCGCTGTTTTTCCCCGCCAGAAAGCGTGGAGCCGCCCTCGCCGACAACCGTGTCGTACCCGTCGGGCAGCGCGGAAATAAACTCATGGCAGCAGGCAGCCTTTGCCGCTTCCACCATTTCTTCCTCGGTGGCGTCGGGTTTGCCGAAGCAGATGTTTTTCCGGATGGTGTCATGGAACAGATAGACGTTCTGGAACACCATGGAGATATTGGAAAGCAGGCTGTCGCACGTAAACTCACGCACGTCGCGGCCGCCTACCGTAACGCTGCCGCTCCACACGTCGTAAAACCGGGCGAGCAGATTGCACACCGTGGTCTTGCCGCCGCCGGAAGGTCCCACAATGGCGGTCATGGTATTCTGCGGAATCGTAAACGACACGTGTTCGAGTACCTTTCTGCTGTCGTAACCGAAAGAAACGTCGTGAAAGCCGATATTGAAGCTTTTCAGCCGGATATCTTTGCCTGCTTCGTCTATGTGTTCCTCCGTTTTCAGCCTGTCGAGCTGGTCCATCGCCTCGTCGATCACGCCGAGAATGTGTGCTGTGTCGGCGATCGGCTCCACCCCGCCGAAAATGGTGAAGGAAAACAGGCAGAACATCAGCATGACGGAAAGCGGCATCTGTCCGCTCATCCCCAGATAGGCGGAGGAAAGGACCAGAGCGGCCGACGCCAGCCGCAGCGCCAGCAGATGCCCGCAGTTGTTGGGGATGAACCCGCACTCGATTTTGAGCCGGACCCGCTTGCTGTCGCCGCAGGCCTTTTTCATGGAGGCCAGCGCTGCCCCGCCCTGCCCGAAAGATTTTACCACGGAAAGCCCTCTCGCGTATTCCACGGCGGCGGTCGCCATATCCCGGTCCGCTGCGGCTGCGGCGGGCGCGTTTTTCACGCTGTAATGGGAAATGCCGAGTAAAAACAGAAAAGAGAGAGCGACCCCGGCAACAGCGATCAGAGAGACAAGCGGGTTGAAAACCGCAAGGCAGAGAAAGATGCAAAGGCAGTTGAGGTAACCGCCGACCATCGTGTCGATCATGCGGATGCCCATATTTTCCAGCGTGTTCAGGCCGGTCGTGACCGCGTTCAGGATTTCTCCCGTGCTGACCTTCTGAAAATATCCCAGCGAGACGCGCTTTAAGATGCTTCCTACGGCGAGGCGGTCCCTCGCGGCAAGCTCGTAGCTGATGCTCTCCTGAAATTTCGCGCGCAGATAGTCGAACAGGAACCGCAAAAATACGAAGACGACGATCAGAGCCAGAGAAAGCCAGACCCAGTTTTCGTCGAATTCCGGGCCGCCCCGCGCTTCGTCGATCAGCAGGCCGATCGTATAGGCCGCGATCATGACGGGCGCGGCGGAAAACCAGGTGGAAAACAGCGAAACCGCGAAGCCGGCGTATAAGCGCCCCTTCAGCTCGCCGCACCAGCGGATGATTCTTTGAATGCTCTTAAACATGAGCGCCCGCCCCCTTTCTCTGCGAAACGGTCCATGCCTTGGCGCCGATATGCGCTTTCCACATTTGCCGGTAAAGCGGGCAGCCGTTCAGTAGCTCTTCCTGTCTGCCCTGTGCGAGGATGCCCCCGTCTTTCAAAACAACAATGTTATCCGCGTTTTTGATCGTGGAAAGCCTGTGGGCGATGACAAGCAGCGTTTTCCCTCTGGTCAGTTCGGAAATCGAGCGCTGCATTTTATCCTCGTTTTCCGGGTCCGTAAAGGCCGTGGCCTCGTCCAGGATGACGATGGGCGCATTTTTCAAAATCATCCTCGCAATGGCGATCCGCTGCTTTTCGCCTCCGGAAAGGCGGCTCCCGGCTTCCCCCGCCGGCGTGTCGTAGCCGTTTTCAAGCTTTGAAATAAACCCGTCGCACTGCGCCGCCTTCGCCGCCGCCCGGACCTCTCCGTCCGTCGCGCCGGGATTCCCGATGCGGATGTTTTCCAGCAGGGAACACTGGAACAGATAATTGTCCTGCGTCACGAAGCTGACAAGCGACGAAAGCTGCGAAAGCGGCATATCCCTGATGTCGGTGCCGCCGATGGTAATGTTCCCGCCCGTAACGTCCCAGAAGCGGGCGATCAGCTTCGCCACGGTGGATTTGCCGCCGCCCGACGGCCCGACCAGCGCGGTAAAGCCGCCCTGCGGCAAATGCAGGTCGATTCCGTGCAGCACCTCGTCCTTTTCCTCTCCGGTATAGGAAAACCGGACGCCGGAAAGCCGGACGTCAAAGCCGTTCAGCGGGGCGGGCCCTGTCGGCTGCGGAAGCTCCGGCATATCCAGAAAGCTCTGCGTGTCACGGATGATGAAACCCATCTGCTTGATTTCGTTCATAAACACCTCCAAATGGGCAAGCGAGCCGACCATGGACATGGCGATCATGATGCAAAGGCACAGCTCCGCCGGAGTGAGGGTCCCCTTTACGCAAAGCAGCAAACCCACGGGGAGCGCGCCCAGCAGCGTGGACGGGAACAGCGCGACGCAGAGCTTCATGGTGACCCAGGTTGAAGACATCCAGTCGAGGATAAACTTCCGGTAGTCCACGATCGCGTTTGAAAATTTCTCATACGACCTGCCCGTCTGCCCGAACGTCTTAATGACCTGGATGCCTTCGATGTATTCGACGATCACGCTGCTGACGGTGTTGCTGGATTTCATATACTTTTCGTAGTTGTTCCCGCTGCTTTTCATCAGCATGGAAAAGGGGATCATGGTCAGGGGAACCGTGACCAGCGACGCGAGCGCCATCCTCCAGTCGATCGCGGCAAGGATGAGGATGCTGATCAGGGGAAGCACCAGGTTGCCGGATGCCTCGGGGATCACATGCGCCAGCGGCGGCTCGATGCTTTCAATTTTGTCTACGATCATGTTCTTGATCTCCCCGATGGGCTTTGCGGTGACCTCTCCGAGCGGCGCGTGCAGGAATTTGTCCGCCACAAGAAGCCGCAGCTTTTCCAGGATGACATACGCGCTGACATGGGACAGCGCCGTGGAAATCCCGAAAAACAGCGTCTTGATCAGATACGCTCCGGCGGCGATACCCGACCATGTAAAAATCGTTTCCGTATCGATTCGATTCTGAATAAACGCCTCCAGAATTTTATAAACACTCAGATAGGGTATCAGCCCCGCCGTAACGCTGATTACGGAAAAGATCACGGAAGCGATGATTTTTCCCTTGCAGTACGCCGCAAAGGACAGTAAACTGGAAAACCAGCTTTTCTTTTTCAAGTGGATTCCTCCTGTATAAAAATTGGGCGGCCGGTTCCGGCCACCCATATCATAAGAGATTCCGACTGCTTTTTCCGCTCCGTAAGGACGATACCGGCCCGGATGGACCATTTTTTCGTACACCGGTCGGGCTAACGGAGGTTTCTGCGGTACTCCAGCGGTGTTTTGCCGATCACAGCCTTAAAGGCGGCCGCAAATTTGCTGGGGCTGTCGTAGCCGATCCGCCCTGCGATTTCGGCGATTCCGGTACCCCTTTCCTGCCGCAGAAGCACCGCGGCACGGTTCATCCGGAAAACGCGCATATAGGTGCTGATCGGGCTGCCGTACACGCTTTTGAAGCAGCTTTTCATCGGCGTCAGCGGGATGTTGAACCGTGCGGAGAGCTCCTCCATGGTATAGTGCCGTTCCGGATGCTCCGCCATCAGGGCGCGCATGGACTTGATTTTCTCCACCTGGGACTTATAAAAATAAGGCCGCTCTTCCCGGCTTTTCGGAAGCTCCAGAGCGTCCAGGTACAACAGCAGCTCCAGAACCTTGATTTTAAAATAGGCCCGTTTGATTTTTTCGGGAACGGCGTACAGCTCGTCAAAAATATGGTCGATGGATGGCGCGCCGTGCAGGACCATCGGGCTGCTTCCGGCGCAGAATTTACGCTGGATTCCGTACAGGTCCACGGGAAAGTCCCGGAATTCCTCCGGCAAAGCGCGGGCGGCTTCCGAAAGCTGAAAGGAGACCGTGATTCCGTGATAATGAGAGAGCGGAAACGAAAAGTGGCCGGTATGCTTGAGCCTGCGGTCAATTTTCAGATCGCCCGACTCCACGTAGGAATAGGCGGCATCCTTTGAGGGGTATTCCAGCCGCCCCTCCCGGCAGTGGTCGATGCAAAGCAGGTCCTCCGCCGTCTGAAATTCCGAAAAGCAGTTCTCCATGTGATAGTCGTTGTAGGCCAGCATGACGCCGGGGAAAATATCGTAAACAGTCATGGTGCCGTCCCCGGTTCCGTTCTTCATCTGATAGACGCAGCATCCGTCGCTTTGGGCCAGCAGCACCAGCCGGCTGCTTTTCAGAATCCGGTCTTCCAGCATTTTATAAGCCCTCCTCCCTGAGTTCCAGCTCCCTGTCACAGGCGCAGCGGAGAAATTCTCTGTCGTGGGTCACGATGAGTACGATGCGCCCTTCGTCTGCCAATTGCCTGACAACGGACGACACCTCCATCATGTGTGCGTAATCCAGTCCGCTGGTGGGCTCGTCAAATATCAGAAGCTCTTTGCCGGAAAGCACGGCGGTCGCTATGGCAAGCCGCTGCTTCTGCCCGCCGGAAAGCGCCATCGGATGCTTTTCCTGAAACGGCAGCAGGTCAAACCGGTTCAGGACTTCCTTTACCCGCTCGTCTGTGCATTCCGGGGCCGCCAGCAGGCACTCTCCAAATACGCTGTCCGAAAAAAGCTGGTGATTCACGTCCTGCATGACGCAGAAGGCGGCTTTCGCCCGCTGCTTCCGGTTCAGCCGCCTGCCGTTCAGCCGAACGGTTCCCGCGAGTTCGCGCATCAGTCCGCACAGGCACCGGGTCAAGGTGGTTTTGCCGATTCCGTTTTTTCCGGAAACCGCCAGAATTTCCCCGGGGACCGCTGAAAAGGAAAGCGCCCGGAGCACCGGCTCGTCTTTTCCAAAGCCGCAGATAAGCCCTTCCACCGACAGCCCCCGCGCCGCGCCGCAGGGCAGAGCGGGTGGCAGGGCACCGTCCGGCGGCGTCAGCGCCCTCAGTCCCATATCGATCCGTTCCCTCTCCGGCAGGGAAAAGAATTCTCCGCCGGAAAAGCTCCGCTCAATTCTCCCGTTTTTCAGGAAAACCGCCCGGTCGATCAGGCCGTCCAGAAACCAGAGGCGGTGCTCTGCAATGACCACGGTATGGCCCTGCCGCTTTAAAAACCGAAGCTGCTCCCGCAGGCGTTTGACCGCATCCTCGTCAAGGTTCGCGGTCGGTTCGTCCAGCACGAACACCGCCGGGTCCATGGCGTAAACGGAGGCGAAGGCCAGCATCTGCTTTTCCCCTCCCGACATCGAGAAGATGCTTCTGCCCTGAAGGGCTTCCATCCGCAGGTTCCGGACGGTTTCCTTCAGCCGTGTTCGTATGAAATCCGGCGCGGCTCCCTGATTTTCCAGACCGAAAGCCAGCTCGCTGTCGGAATCGAGGTTGAAAAACTGGCTTTTGGGGTTCTGAAATACGGAGCCCACCCGCTTTGCAAGCTCGTAAAGCTCCGTTTCGGCCACCGCAAGGCCTTCGGCGGATACCCTGCCTGCCAGCGCGCAGCCGTCCGTAAAATGCGGGACCAGCCCGTTCATCAGCTTGGTGACCGTCGTTTTTCCGCATCCGGATTCTCCGCAGAGCAGAATGCACTCGCCGTCCCGTATTTTCAGGGTAACATCGTGAAGCGTGCCGTGCTCTCCGGAATAGCCGAAGGATACGTCTTCAATGGAAATCATAAAGCACCTCCTTTCATCTGATCAGGCAGGAAGCGGCGGTGAAGAGAACCCCGGCCAGAATACACGCTCCGTCCGCCGCGGTCAGGCGGAGCTCCACCACGCTTGTTTTGGGAGCGGGGTTTTCAATGCCGCGCGTCACCGCCGCCGCCGCGAGCTCTTCCGCGGTGCCGGTCGCCGAGATCATCAAAGGAATGACCAGACATTCCACTTTCTGAAGCCCGTGAATCTTCCGAAGCTTCATGGCGTCGCGTATGTATCCGGCCTCTTCACGGATCGCGGGAAAGTAGCGCAGGGTCACCGATACCGCCACGATCAGCTTCTGCGGAAAATGCCATTTCCTCAGACCCACGATCAGGTCCCGAAGCGGCGTCTTTTTTACCATCAGCATACCGACGACCAGGCAGGGGAACATTCTTCGCGTGTAATTTGCAAAAATGGAAAAGCTGGTGGCAATGATCTTTGCGGATACCGGAAACACGTAATATTGAAGGCCCAGAAGCAGGCAGAAGGCCAGCAGCCACCGGGCGACCGCCCTGCCGCAGCCGCAGAAAGCCGCCAGCAGACAGAGGGAAAGAATCCAGCCGGTTTCTACCGGGAAGGAGTTCTGTGTGAACGCGATGATGTTGGACATCACCAGCAGAAGCAGCCCTGTGCGGGGATCGATTCGCAGATGTTTTTGCATGCTCAAACGATGCCCGCCTTGACAAAGTGCTTTTTAAACATGCCTCTGGTAATGTAAGCGCCGAATATCGCGCCGACAACAGGCGCCGCAAAAAGGACGAACAACATGGCGGGCGAGGAAACGGCTTTCAGGGTTTCAAGGTAGTCCGCCGGGATTCCCTGCGAGGAAATCTGGGAAAGGAAGCTGTCCCGCATCAGCCAGAGCGGAAGCGGCGATCCCGTCATGCCAAGCGAAAACAGCACGAAAGCCGCCGTGTTTCCCTGAAAGCTCCCGTATTTCGTAACGGCGCGGGCGAGCTCCGCCAGAGAACAGGAAATGACGAACGTTACAAGGATCACCACTGTGAACTGACCCGTTACAAAATAAATAAGACCGGTAATAATGCCCATCAGCAGTACGGCCCAGGGCTTCTGTACCTTGGCGCACATCAGCATAAAGGGAATCCCCGAAAACAAGGCGATGAAGCCGGGCATCAGGATCCAGATTAAGGGATGCAGTCCGCCCAGCAGCATGAAGATAAAGTTAATGACGAAGTAAAGGGCGGAGAAGATTCCCACCGTAATGAGATCCTTTCCTGTCAGCCCTCTGTTTAAGTTGTTTGAAGCCATTTTTGTTTCCCCCTGACAGCGGTTAGCTGTAGCTAACTAACCGGCTTTTTATTAGGACGCCTGACAGCGTCCGTCACAAAACAGTATAATGGCTGCCGGTTTTGACTTCCGCTCCGATTGGACGGTTTGGCACCGTTTGGACTTTTTGTTTGCATCCGCGGGAAAGCTTTTTCCTGGATACGCACTCGCACCGCAGGATGCCGGCGGGGTGTTTTTATATGGTTAGTGATAACGAATCATATCGTAGCATATTCCGCCGGGCATGTAAAGAAAATACGTTTATGGACCCGTATTTCTTGACTTAAAGCGGTGTTTCCTGTATGATTAGGTTAGCGTTGACTAACCGGCCGTAATCGGACGAAAATACAAGGAGGAGAAAATAGAATGGACATTGTTTTATGGCGTGTGAAAATTAAATCCGGAAAGGAAGACCTCGCGCGGGAGTGGCTTGAATTTTTAAAGGAAAACAAGGAGGCGGGCAATGAAACGCTGAAAAATGAAAAGGAGCATCTGGAAATTTATTTTACCAGTGTGGAAAACGGGTCCATGTACGTCTATCTGTTTGTTCTGGCCGACGACCTGGAATATGCAAGCAAAGTGGCTCAGTCCAGCGGGAACCCGCTGGATGCAAAGCATTTTGAATATATGACGGCCTGTGTGGATACGGAGGGCTGCGTGCGGATTGACCCGGCGCTTGCGCTGGGGGACTTTTCCGTGTTTCAGCAAAATTAAGAAGCTGCCCCTCCCGGCCTGAGCCGTTAATTTCGGATGTTTTATGATGGCCTGCCTGTAGTTTGCCATATTTGCATTCTCATTGTATAATAAAAAACATAATTACCCGACTGCGCAGATTTTACTCTGTTTTTCTGCTCTTGAGCGCATCCGTTGTTTCCGTCTTATCATCTTAAGGAGAGTATGTATGACCGAAAAAATTACGCTGGACAAACTGCAGGCGAACTTGGACTTTTTTCACAAAATGTATGATGCGGTCCGTCTTGTGGACCCCGTGCGGAAAAGGGTTATGGAATACCGCAATAACGGTACGGCCGAAACGTGCGAGGCGTGTTACGCCTATTGGAGCAGCGGGCGCATCTGTGAAAACTGCGTGTCGATCAGGGCGCACCGGGAACAGAAGAGCTTTATGAAGCTGGAGCACAGCCCCGATGTGATTATGCTGGTCACTGCCCTGCCGATCGACTCCGAGGAACACCCCGTGGTGCTGGAAATTCTGAAAAACGCGACGGATACCATGATGATCGGCACGGGCGAATACAATAAGGGTCAGGTGCTGTTTAACGCGGTCAGGGATATCAACGATATGGTCATCCGGGACGAGCTGACGTCTTTGTATAACCGCCGGTTTCTGGACGACCGTCTGCCCGCCGATATTGTCGGCGCGATGGTGGGCCAGAAGCCGCTGTCGGTTATTTTTATCGATATTGACAATATGAAGTCGGTCAACGATACCTTCGGTCATGCGGCCGGGGACCAGGTTCTGAAATTCGCGGCGGGAACGATCCGGAAATGCATCAGAAACGAGACGGACTGGGCGGCCCGCTACGGCGGCGACGAGTTCGTGATCTGCCTGAACAATACCGGCAGCGAAGAGGCGCACCGCGTTTCACAGCGGATTTATCAGGATTTTGATAAAGCGGCGTTCCCCATACAGGGCAGCGATATTGGCATTACGGTATCACTGGGAGTGGTGACAATGCCGGACTCCGGCTTAACGGCGGAGGAGATCATCAAGCTGGCCGATAAAAAAATGTATGAGGCGAAAAAACGCCATAAAAGAACGGAAAGATAAAGGTTAAGCCTCGGCTGATAAATTGTAAAATGCCTCTTGACTCTCCCATTATGGTATACTCTATACTGTAACTGAGCTCGAAAAAACACATGTGTGAGGGATCTATCATGCTGAAAATAGGTGATTTTTCTAAACTGTCAAGGATCAGCATCCGGATGCTGCGGCATTACGACGAAATCGGCCTGCTGGTGCCCAAAAGTATCGATTCTTTTACTGGCTACCGCTATTACGGCGAGGATCAGCTCCCTGTGGCCGGTCGGATTAATTGTCTCAAGGATATGGGGTTCGGCCTGTCCGTTATCGGGGAAATTCTGAAAATCTACGATGATCCGCAAAAGCTGGCGGAGTTTTTGTCCGTAAAGCAAACCGAAGTAAAAGCAGAGGCCGAGTTAACCGCGCACCGTCTGCTGCTCCTTGAAACAGCCATTAAACGGCTGAGAAAGGATGGAACCGCGATGAGTTACAATGTAACTTTAAAAACGCTGCCTGAACGCTATGTTGCCAGCGTCCGGCAGATCATTCCCGCATATGACTACGAGGGCAGGCTCTGGCATGTCCTCATGAAAGAAACCGCCCCGTTAAACATGCAGGACGGAGAGCCCTGCTACACGCTGGCGATTTTCCACGATGCAGAGTACAAGGAAAACGACGTGGACGTGGAAGTTCAGAAATCCGTGCGGGGCAGCTACCCGAACACCGAGCATGTGGTGTTCAAAACCGAGCCGCCTGTTTTGATCGCTTCAGCCACCTACAAGGGAGGCTATGACAAAATCGACGGAGTCAGTGAGGCTGTTGCCAATTGGGTTCGCGATAACGGTTACGATTTTAACGGGCCTTTCTTCAACATTTACCATGTCAGCCCTCATGAAACGCAGAATCCTGACGAATGGGTGACGGAGGTTTGCTACCCCGTGAAAAAGAAATAAGCGTCATCAGTAAAAAATACCGCCTGCAAAAAAAGCAGGCGGTATTTTTTGTCAGCAGTTTCTCTTTTTAATATAGGAGGGATCCCCCAAAAATAAAAACAGAGGTCAGGAGTTTTATTTCTTCCCGCAGATAAGTCCCATTTCTCCGGCGACCAAAGACGTCCGCAACAGCTTTGGAACAAAGCTGTTCTTCCGGGTGTCCACGAAGCGGATTTCCGTTACCTCTTTTGACAGCGTTTCCACCAGCGCGTTCAAATTCGGATAATTCTTCTGGGAGAAAAACACATCTTCAAACGCGAAGGGCGCGCCGGGCTTCAGTACCCGCAGAGCCTCCCGGATCAGCGCCAGTTTATCCGGCTGGGTGCGTACCTCGTGAAAGACAAAATTGCTTACCGCGGCATCGAAGTGCCCGTCAGGAAAATCCAGATGCGCTGCGTCGCCCTTTTGAAAGGACGTACGTTTTGCAACTCCTTCCAGCTCCGCGTTGGTTTCGCACTGTTCCTTTGCGTAGTCCCACATTGCGCCCCAGTAGTCCATGCCGACGCAGCGGGCATCCGGATATTTTTTTGCGGCCTTGATGGTCAGCGCGCCGCTGCCGCAGCCGATATCCAGAAGCGTACCGTGCCCGTCCCAATCGAGATAGCGCAGTACATTGTCCAGAATTTTGCCCTGCACGCCGCCGCCCTCATAAGAGAGCAGCCGGCGGGCGCGGGCCATGTATCCGAAAAGGGCCAGCGTCAGAAGCGCCGCGGCAGCGAAAAAAATCCGAAGGATGATAACGGGAACGTTCGCTGCCGGCAGGAAACTGGCGATGAACAGCAGGGCCAGCAGGAGGCCGGTCACGCCTAAGGTAGTCGGCAGCTTTGCCGGTATCCAATTTGCATAGTCGATTTTTGTTTGCTTTTTCATAAAAGTCCCCCTTCCGCTTTTCCGGCCAGCAGACCGATCCAGCCCTTTTTGTTCCGTAACAGGCGGACGGGAACAAAACCCGCCTGTTCCAGCCGAACCTTCAGGTCCTCGCCGGCATAGACCGTCATCCCGTCGATGAGCCCGGTCCAGGTAGTGTTGGCCGGATCATCCATTTCGCATACGAGGAGGAACTGCCCTCCGGGTTTGAGTACGCGCAGGACCTCGGCAAAAGCTTTTTCGAGATCAGGCCAGAAATAGACCGTTTCAAAAGCGGTCACCAGATCGAAGGCTGCGTCGGCATAGGGCAGCGCCCCTACGTCCCCTTGTCGGATCTCACACCGTTTGCCAAGGTCCGCGGCGTTTTTCTTCCGACTGAAGGCGACGCTTTCTGAGGAATAGTCGATGCCGTCCACGAACCCTAGGGGACAGAGATTCATCAGCCTTGCGATGTTCGCGCCCCCGCCGCAGCCAATGTCCAGCACGTGGGCGTCCGGCGCGGGATAAATCAGGGAAAGCCCCCAGGTGGACAGCGGCGTATGCCCTCCGTTCATGCTGCGGAGCATCATGCGCCCAAGAAAGCCCTCCGGCTTTCGAGTGTTTTGGAAAAAGCGTTTCATCATTTTCTTGATTCCCCCTTGCGGCAGCAAAAGCAGGCCATGGATTTTACCGTATCCAGGGTCACGTTTGCGTAGAAATTTTCCAGTTGTTTTTTCAGGCTTTCCGCCGTCTCAAACGGAGGAGTAAAAAAGCCCTTCGGTTCGTAAAAATGCCGGATAAACCAATCGGTGCGCCGGGTTTCGCCCCGGATATAAAAGCAGCCGCAGAAAATCCCGCCGGGCTTCAGCACCCGGAAGGTCTCGCGATAGGCCGCGCCCTTGTCCGGAAAGGCGTGAAAGCCGTTCAGGGACAATACGACGTCGAAGCTGCCGTTTTCAAAGGGGAGGCCACCCACGTCGCCCTGTACAAAGCGGACCTGCCGCAATCCGAACTTTTCCGCCCTTTTTTGCGCGGTGGCCATCATTTCTGTCGAGTAGTCCAGACAGGTCACGTCCGCATTTGCCAGCTTCTGGTATACCGGCATGGTGAGGACGCCCGTACCCACGGGAACTTCCAGAAGCTTTCCGGCAAAGTCCTCCCGGATTCCGGCAAGCGCCAGCTGCAGATAGCGGTCATTATCCGCCTTGTTCATATCCCACACCAGTTTGCAGATGGTTCTGCCAAAAAGCGTGGAGCAGGTGATCATACCGTCGTAGGCGGTAGCCTCCTGTCCCAGCATCTGATAAGCCTGCCGGATTTCTTCATGCGCCATACCTGTCGTCACTCCTTCTGATTTTCTTTCCCTTGGCGTTTTTCGTGTGCCCTCCGTCATGGCGGCCAGGGAAACGGGCGGCTTTCTGTTCGCCTGTTAATGGTTAGCCTACGCTAACTCAAGCCGGTTAAAAAAGCCGTCCTTGCGGGACAACTTTTCAGAACAATTTTCGGACATGCACTTCACCGCTGTGATAGTGCCCTTTTCATATTCCTCCGGCACCTTGCGCAGGAAATAGGAAACAACCCGCTCCACAAAGGCCATCATGTTAATAATAATCATACGATACACCCTCCCGTCTGCTTTGTCAATCTTTTCAGGCACCATAAAGAAAACAGCATTTACTTATTGTATGGCGTTTTATGACTGGTCAGGCCTAACAGATAGTCCACGCTTGTCTGATAAAATTTCGCCAGGGATATTAGTGACGAGCTGGGAATATCCAAAGCCCCGCTTTCGTATCTCGAATAGGTTGTTTGGCTGATGTTAAGCAGTTCCGCCAGCTGCTGTTGAGTTAGATCGTGGTCTTCCCGCAAATCTCTGATATGCTGATACAATATTCTCACCTCACAGATATTGTATAATATGCGAAAATTGCATATTGACTTTCATGCGAAACCCGCATAAAATCAATATGGCTGTCGATATTCTGATTACGGCACAGCGGGAATGTGAGGAGCTAACCATATCATTGCCGGAATCGGAAGTGCGAACGATTTCGTTATCGCGGGAAGACAAAAAGGGCGCGGATGAGGAATAACTTTACAATTGCATATTGATTCGGTACAATAATACTGAAAACTCTGGAGGATGTGGCCCGATACAAGAAGGCGCTGCGCGGCAAAATGAAGAACAAGGCGCTTTCCATCCATGATCTTCCGTTTAAAGATACGATGCACAGCCTGATACAAAAAGATGTCCAAAGCCTGCTGCAGGTGATGGGAAACGAATAGAATTTTGAGCAAAATGCTGGAGGATTGGCGCTGTTGATATCCATATTAAGGAGGGAAAATGATGACGTTCGACTATAAGAAAGAGTACAGGGAATTTTATTTGCCGCCGGAGCATCCCGGTATTGTGGAAATTCCGGCAATGAATTTCCTCGCCGTACGGGGAAAAGGCGACCCCAATGAAGAGGACGGGGAGTACAAAAAGGCCATGGAACTGCTCTATGGTATGGCCTACACCATCAAGATGAGCTATAAGAGCACCCGTCAAATCGAAGGTTTTTTTGAATATGTCGTGCCGCCGCTGGAAGGACTCTGGTGGCAGGAGGGCGTCCGTGGCGTCGACTACTCCCGCAAGGACCGCTTTCAGTGGATTTCCCTGATTCGTCTGCCGGATTTCGTGAAGGAGCCCGATTTTGAATGGGCACAGGAAGAGGCGGCGAGGAAAAAGAAGACGGACTTTTCTCCGGTGGAATTCTTTTCCTATGACGAGGGGCTGTGCGTGCAGTGCATGCATCTGGGCCCTTATGACGGCGAACCGGCCACTGTCCTGGCAATGGAGCAATACGTGAAACAAAACGGGTATGCTGTTGAAATTACCGATAAACGGCATCATCACGAAATTTATTTGAGTGATCCCCGCAGGACGGAAGCGTCCAAACTGAAAACCGTCATCCGTCACCCGATACGGAAAGCTTGAGTCACGCAGGAAAAGGAGTGAGCTTGTGGAGGGCTTTACAAAGGAAGAGCTGCAGGAAGCGCTCCGGGCAATCGCTTCCACGATCAGCAAGTGTGAAAAAGTGCAGCCAAAATTGAAAGAAGGTACTTCCCAGCACACTTTGCTTATCCGCAGGATCAAAGCGCTGCGTATCGCATCGGCGCTGATCACCAGAGAATTGGAGAACATTTCATAATGCCGGCGGTCGTTGTCCGAGTACGCAGATATTCCCCAACCGGTCACCGGTTTGCGGGAAGAGCGATAGGGCCCTTGCTCGCTGCAAAGGGGACGTGTTTATCACTACGGTCACATGGTGCCGGAGAACTTCTATACCGTTGATTTAGTACCTTCATAAAAAACAGCAGGGACAAGGCTTTACCTTGTCCCTGCTGTTTTTCAAACATCCTGTTATTGCCGGCTGGTTTTCTTGTCCGCATTGTAATGCTCCACAACGGATTTCGTGTCTGAATTTACAATAATGATCTCCGTACCGAAGTCGGCGGCTTTTTTTACAGATGCGGCAGGAGCCTTGTCATCGGTAATAATGGTATTGATTTCTTCAAGGCTTATAGAATTACATAAGGAATTGACATCCCATTTGGAATAATCGAGCAGCAGAATGCGTTTTTCCGCGATGGAGGCCAGCGCTTTTTTGGTTGTGGTCAAATTCTGCGTATGCTCATACGCCCCTCCCGGAACCCGGAAAGCGCGGCAGGAAATAAAAGCGATGTCCGCTTTGTATTGCGAAATGTGTTCCGGTTCGGCAAATAAGATGGAGCGGTTTGCATGATTCAGAAAACCGGTCGGAAGCAAAACCTGAACACTGCTGTAATTCGATAAAGTCAAGGTGGCGGTCAGGCTGGAGGTAATCACCGACAAGGGGATGTTCTGCGGCATCATTGTCACCATTTGCTGGATCGTAGTTCCCGAATCCAGGCAGATGCTTTCAAAAGGAACCAGATACTGCAGCGCAATGGCTGCAATGGCTTCTTTTTCCTTTTTATTCTCCTCTATCTGAACATAATAATCCGTCTCCTGCGCGTTTTTCAGCAAAACGGCATAGCCATGCTCGCGCTTTACAAAATTCATTTCCTGCAGCTTGTCAAGATTTCTTCTAACCGTCATTTCGGTACAGTTGAGCAGCCTGGAAAGCTCGCTGATGGAAATGATATTTTGGGACTGCATGATTTCAATGATTTGGGCCGGTCGATCTTTTTGCATACTTTGCACACCTTTATCAATTTAATACTTTTTGTATCAAGGATATTCGAACATTCATGGCATGGAATTTGAATCTATTATAATATAAAACTTTAAAAATAACAACAGATTGTTTTAAAACGATTGAAAACGAACACGAATCAAACATATCATACAAAAAAGCAAACATAATCTATTGACAACTAGCGCTAATGTGTTTATAATGTTCAATATAGAAAGCATATGAATCAAAAATAAACAAAATAAAGTTCTTTATAAAACAAATTCGAGAGGAATAGAAACATTTTGAGTACATTTTATATTTTGGGTGTTGACCAAAGCACGCAGGGTACCAAGGCGGTTCTATTTGACGAACGCGGAAAAATAATTGGCAGATGTGATCGCCCCCATAGGCAGATCGTCAATGAAAAGAGCTGGGTGTCACATGATCCGGAAGAAATTTATCGTAACGTTGTCGCCGTCTGCAAAGCGGTCGTCGAAAAGACCGGAATTGACAGAAAAAAGATCGTCTGCATGGGGATAGACAATCAGCGCGAAACCACGGTTTGCTGGGATAAAAAGACCGGCCGTCCGGTTGGGAATGCAATCGTCTGGCAGTGTAACAGAGCCAAGAACCTTTGTGACCGTATTGGTGCGGACCCTTCTGTGACAGAAGCCGTTTACAGCAAGACGGGCTTAAACTTGTCTCCGTATTACCCGGCCGCCAAAATGGCATGGATGATCGAAAACTTTCCGGACATGGAGGATAAGATCAAAAACCATACCCTGGCGTTGGGAACCGTAGACAGCTGGCTGATTTATAAGCTTACACATGGGGCCTCTTTCAAAACCGATTATTCCAACGCAAGCAGGACACAGCTGTTTCATATCAGAAATCTTGCGTGGGACGAGGAGCTCTGTGGCATCTTTCATATCCCAATGGATGCGCTTCCGGAGGTCTGCGATTCCGATTCGGTCTTTGGCCATACGGATCTGGAGGGGTATCTTGAAGCGCCGATTCCTGTTTGCGGAGTTTTGGGCGATTCCCACGGCGCTTTGTTTGGACATCACTGTCTGAATGAAGGCGACATCAAGGCAACTTACGGGACGGGCTCGTCCGTCATGCTGAACACGGGCTTTGAACCGTTTTTCAGTAAACACGGTTTATCCACGTCGCTCGCCTGGAAAGTAAAAGGAAAAGTTTCCTATGTGCTGGAAGGCAACATCAATTATACGGGTGCCGTGATCTCGTGGCTGAAAGATGAGCTTGGGCTTATTCAGTCCGCCTCTGAAACATCCGGGCTTGCAAGCGAAGCGGATGAGCATGATCAGACTTATATCATCCCCGCGTTTTCCGGCCTGGGCGCCCCCTGGTGGAGGCACGATACGCGCGCGCTGATTACCGGGATGAGCAGAACAACCGGCAGGAAAGAAATCGTGAAAGCCGGCTGCGAATGTGCGGCTTATCAAATCAACGATGTGATTGAAGCAATGAGAAAGGATACCGGTCTCAACATCCCGCAGATGTGCGTGGACGGAGGGCCTACAAGAGACCAATATCTCATGCAGTTTCAAAGCGATATTACCGAAATAGACATTAAGATACCGGACGCGGAGGAGCTTTCCGTCATTGGGGCCGCTTATCTGGCCGGTATTTCTTCAGGCCTATATGATGAATCCCGTATTTACGAGGCTATTTCATATCATATATATCGTCCGCGGATGAACGGCAATATCCGAGCAGAAAAGGTTTTCGGATGGAACCAAGCAATCAACATGCTGCTCGGCAGTAAGGAGGAGTAAAAAATGCTGGACGATCAGCAGATCAGGAAATTGGAGATTCAGGCGTCTGAAATCTGTGAAAAGACAGTGGAACTGATTTATAACGGAGGAGGCGGGCATATCGGCGGCGATCTTTCGGAAGTGGATATCATGGTCGCCATATTCAACTACATCAAACATGATCCCAAAAATCCGAAATGGAGCGAAAGAGATTATTTCGTATTAAGCAAAGGGCATTCATCCGAGACTTATTATACTCTTTTGGCGGAATACGGGTATATTGGGAAAGAAGAATTGGATACATACGGGAAATTTGGCTCCCCTCTCGGAGGGCATCCCAACAAAAAAATCACCGGCGTCGAAGCGAATACCGGGTCTTTGGGGCACGGTCTGGGGCTGGCCACCGGAATTGCGCTGGCTCTGAAAAAAAACCATAAAGAGAATCGCGTGTATGTGCTTACCGGCGACGGAGAGCTTGCCGAAGGAAGCAATTGGGAGGCTTTGATGTCCGCGTCAAAATATCAGCTTGACAACCTGACGTGGATTGTCGACCGGAATTTTCTCCAAATCAGCGGAAGCACCGAAACGGTGATGCCGCTTGAAAAGCTGAAGGAAAAGGCGGAAGCGTTTGGGTTTAAAACGGTTGAGATCGACGGGCATAATTTTGATCAGATTTTTACTGCGCTGAGCAATCGGGAAAAAGGCCGTCCCATCTGTATTATTGCGGATACAATCAAGGGAAAAAGGCTCGCCTGTGCGGAAAATAAGGCCGAATGGCACCATAAGACCCCAACGAAAGAACAGCTGGAACAGTTGAAAAAAGACATGGACGAATACAGAAAGGAACTGGCTTAATGGAAAAAGAAGCTTGCAGCAGTGCTTTTTCCAAGATGATTCTTGAAAAAGCCAAAAGCGATAAAGATATTATAGTTGTTTGCACCGACTCGAAGGGTTCCGCAAAGCTGGGAAGCTACCCCGACGAACTTCCCGAACAGTTTGTGGAAATGGGGATTGCGGAACAGAATGCGGTCACGGTTTCCGCCGGAATGTCTTACATAGGTAAAAAAGTATTTGTGATCGGACCGGCAAGCTTTTACAGCACACGTTCTTCGGAGCAGGTCAAAGTCGACGTGGCGTATTCCAATAACAATGTAACGGTAATCGGGATCAGCGGGGGCATCAGCTATGGGGCGCTGGGGGCAACGCATCATTCTCTTCAGGATATTGCGCTGATGCGTGCCATACCGAACCTGACGGTGGAAATCCCCTCCGACGCTACGCAGATGCGGGCCGTTACCGCCGAACTGCTGAACGAGGGAAGGCCGACTTATATCAGAATCGGAAGGAATGCGGTCCCCGTGTTGTACCGGGACGCGTCGGAAATCAGAATCGGCAGGGCGAACAGATGGTTCGACGGCCGCGACGCGGCCATCGTCGTTTGCGGGCAGCTGGTCTGCAAAGCCATTGAAGCCGCCGAACTGCTGAAAAAAGAAGGGATCGACGTCACGGTTGTAGACATGCATACCATCAAGCCGCTGGATACCGAAATGCTCGGCAGGGTGGCGGAAGAGTGCCGGTGTATCCTTACGCTGGAAGAACACAGCATCTACGGCGGCCTGGGAGGCGCTGTATCCGAATTTCTTGCACAGAACAGGCCCGTCCCAATGAAAATATGCGGAATCCCGGATGAAGACGTCCCAAATGGAACCGACGAGGAAGTTTTCAGATATTACAGAATGGACCCGGAAGGAATCGCGGAGAAGGTCAGAAATCTTATCGCGATCAAGAAAAGTTTGTAAAAATGAATGATCAGGGAGGAAATAACCATGCAGGGAAAAATGAAAGTATGTGTATTGATTGGCAAGCAGAAACTCGACTGGACCGAACGGGAGATTCCCCAGCCAAAACCCGGAGAACTGCAGATCAAGCTGGAATATGTTGGCGTCTGCGGCTCGGACCTTCATTTCTATCAGGAGGGCCGGCTCGCCAACTGGGAGCTTGACGGGCCGCTCGCGCTCGGCCATGAGCCGGGAGGCGTTGTTACCGCAGTCGGGGAAGGCGTCGAGGGATTTTCAGTGGGGGATAAAGTGGCGATCGAGCCAGCGGTGCCCTGCGGAAAATGTGAAGACTGCAGAAAAGGCCACTATAACCTGTGCAAGGACGTAAAAATGCTCGCGATTCCGCACGAGCGCGACGGCGTGTTTTCGGAGTATTGCGTCCACGACGCTTCCATGTGCTACAAACTCCCGGATTCCGTCGGCACTATGGAGGGCGGGCTGCTTGAACCGCTGAACGTAGGATTGCACGCGACGGAGCTGTCCGACGCGAAAATCGGGGAAAGCGCTATCGTCCTCGGCAGCGGCTGCATCGGGTTGTGTACGATCATGAGCCTGAAAGCCAGGGGCATCAGCGAAATCTATGTGGCGGACGTTCTGGACAAGCGGCTGGAAAAGGCAATGGAAGTCGGCGCGACAAGGGTCTTCAACAGCAGGAGAGAGAGCATCGAGGAATTTGCTAAAACGCTGCCGGGCGGCGGAGTCGATCAGGTATACGAATGCGCGGGAAACCGGCTCACGACCCTGCAGACCTGTAGGCTGATCAAACGTGCCGGAAAAGTCACGCTGGTCGGCGTTTCGCCGGAACCTGTTCTCGAGCTCGACGTTGCCACCCTCAACGCAATGGAAGGCACGGTCTATTCCGTTTACCGCTATCGGAATCTGTATCCGAAAGCCATCTCGGCGGTCGCCTCCGGTGCCATTCCTCTGGATAAAATCGTTTCCCACGTATTCGATTTTAAAGATTGCATCCATGCAATTGAATACAGTACGAACCATAAGGATGAAGTCATCAAAGCGGTCATAAAGTTCTGAACCGTGTTTCCTTTTCAACGGAAGGTTCCGTCTGTTTGTCTGCCGATAGATTGCAATAGGTTTCTATCCTTATTTTATCAATTCAATCACATCGGTCGGGGTCCTGTTGCTTCTATATAAATGGAGAAAATGGTGTTCGCCGTGCCCGTTTTTCCACTCAATTGCGAGATACGGCTAATTGTATTGATTTGGAGGAGAAAAAGATGAGGAAAAAACTGTTATCTGTAGCAACCGCAGCACTGCTGGCGGTTTCCCTGCTGGCGGGCTGCGCGTCGTCGGCACCTGCCGCAACTTCTTCCGGAACGAAAACCGAGGGTACGAACAGCGTGGTGGCTAAGGCGGGTGACAGCGCCACCGGCAAAACCGACCTTGCAGACCAGAAATTTGACACATCCTATACGCCGAAGAAAAAGAGCTACAAAATCTACTGTACATACAAGAACATCCACAGCTGGTATGACGCAATCAAAGCCGGTGTCGATGCGGCGGTGAAGGATATGGACGGCAAAGGCGTCACAGTCGATTACGAGTGGTACGGACCGGCGGAACCCAATGCGGTCGATCAGGTCAACTCGATCGAAACCGCCGTGGGTCAGGGATACGACCTGATCGCAGTCGATGTAAACCAGCCTGAAACGACGGCAAAGGCAATCGACGCCGCAGTGGAAAAAGGGATTCCGGTCGCAACCTTCGCAAGCTCCGACGTGGAGAACTGTAAGAGGTCGTTTTTTGTAGGAAATACAGATAACTACGGCGACGGCTGCACGCTCGCAAAAGCTGTCTGTGAAAAAATGGGCGGTAAAGGGCAAATCGCGATTCTTTCGGGAACGATGGGCGCTGCCTCCCATGAAGCAAGATTAAAAGGGTTCAAGGACACGATCGCAAAATACCCGGATATCAAAATCGTTGACGAACAGAGGGACAATGACGCCGTCGAAAAAGCGATCAGCATCACGGAGTCCTGGCTGCAGGCCTATCCGGACCTCGGCGGAATCCTCTGCAACAACATGTCCAACCCGGTCGGCGCCTGCCAGGCAGTCAAGGACGCGGGCAAATCCGGTAAGATCGTCATCGGCGGCATGGACCACGATCTTCGCACGCTCAAATATCTGAAAGACGGCACCCTGTATGTTGCACAGGTCCAGAACTGCTATGATATGGGCTATAAGCTGATCTACAACGCAATCAAGACCATCGACGGCGAAAAGGTCGAAGAATCGACGGCAGTCGGCTCAACCTCCGTGTATGCGGCGGACGCCGACAAGTTCATCAAGATGCTGTATGGAGATAATGCAGATGCAAACACGCAATCAAAATGATGATTATATCATTGAAATGAAGGATATCACCAAAACCTTTCCCGGAACAAAAGCATTGGATAAGATATGCCTTAAATTAAGGAAAGGGGAAATTCATGCTTTGGTCGGCGAAAACGGAGCCGGCAAAAGCACATTGATGAATATCCTTACCGGGCAAATTTCCATGGACGAAGGAGAAATCTTTATGGAGGGGGAGCCTTTAAGGCTCTCCACCCCTGAAGAAGCTCTGAAAAAAAATATCGTACTGGTTCCCCAGGAGCTGAATCTGGTCGCGGAGGCCAGCGCCGCCGAGAACATTTTCCTCGGAAACGAGATTGTGAAGTTCGGGGTGATCGACTCCAAGGAAACTCAAAAAAGAGCAAAAGAAATTCTGAAGGTACTCAATGTTGAAATCGATGTTACGCAGCCGGTAAAAGAGCTGTCGGCAGCCTACCAGCAGCTGGTTTCCATTGCGCGCGCACTGGCCTATACCCCCAAGGTGTTGATTCTGGATGAACCGACCTCCGTCCTTACCAATGTGGAAGCGGAAAATCTTTTTCAGTCGATGCAGGAGCTGAAGCAGCGGGGTACGGCGATGGTCTTTATCACCCATCATTTGGATGAGGTGATGCAGCAGGCGGATCGGATCACGATTATGAAGGACGGAAAATTGGTGGAAGAAGTGCCTGCGTCAGAAATAACCAAAGATGAAATGATAACAAAAATGGCAGGAAAACAGGTACAACAACTGAAACGAGTCAAGAGAAATGTATCGGATGAAATTTTTTATGAGGCAAAGCACCTGAGCAGAAAAGGTGAGTTTGAAGATATCAGCTTCCATATCCGCAAAGGTGAAATTTTATGTGTGGCCGGTCTGGTTGGAGCGGGAAGAACGGAAATCTTCAAATGTGTATTTGGAATCACACAGAGCGAACCGGGCGCACATACTTACATTGAAGGTAAAGAAGTTGCAATCAATTCCCCAATGTCGGCGATCGCACATGGGATGGGATATGTATCGGAAGAAAGAAGGCATGACGGAATTACGCCGTCCATGTCGGTTATGGAAAACATGGTGCTTCCTTCCTATAAGCAGATGCTGGAGCATGGGTTGATTGATTACAGCCAGGCTGCCTCTCTTGCTGATCAGTATATCAAAGAAATGTCCATAAAAACCGCGTCCAGAGACACGCTGATCAAAAACCTGTCCGGCGGCAATCAGCAGAAGGTGATCGTAGCCAGATGGATGGCCAAAGGCGTCCGGATGCTGATCCTTGATGAACCCACCCGGGGCATTGATGTAAATGCCAAGGGAGAAATCCATAATCTGATTCGCGAGCTTGCGGATCATGGTGTCGCCGTGGTCGTGATTTCTTCCGAAATGGATGAAGTTTTCGCGATGGCCGACAGAATCATGGTGATTTGCCGCGGCAAAGTGAGCGGGTTCATTGATGATGTTGATCTGACCACACAGGAAGATGTTCTTAAGGTAGCTTTTCAGTAGCGGGAGGTTTCGTTAATTATGAATAAAACAATTAAATTTTTCAAGTCAACGGCGGGGATGGTGCTGATTGTTACCTTATTAGTGGGAGTCGCTGTACAGATCGCTACGGGTAATTTCTTTACCGCATACAATATCAGTACCCTGACAAGGGCGGCATCGTTCGTGATCATCGTCGGTTTTGGGCAGACAATTGTCCTTTTAACGGGAGGCATCGACCTTTCCGTAGCAACGATTGGCTCCGTATGCGGCATGGCAAATGCCATTTTCATGGTTCAGTACGGAATCAATCCGTATCTTGCAATTCTTATCACGACTCTTATGGGAATTCCGCTCGGCGCGGTCAATGGATTCTTCATTGCAAAGTTCAAAATGACTCCTTTTATCGTTACCCTTGCGACCATGCAGATCTACAAGGGAGTTGTTTATGTCGTCACGAAGGGAATGCCGATTACGGGAATGCCGGATTCTGCGGAACATCTGGCAAACGGCATCATCAACGGCATTCTTCCCAACATTGTTATTTTCATGGTCGTTATCTGCATCCTGCTGACCGTCATGCTGAAAAAGACCCGGTTTGGGCGCTATGTTTACGCCCTTGGCGGAAACCGGAACTGTGCGAAAATTGTGGGAATTCCCACGGTGAAAATTGAAATTATGGTCTATTGCCTCAGCGGCCTGCTGTCCGCTTTTGCCGGCGTCATGATGTCCTGTAAGCTGGCATCCTTTCAGGCAAGCATTGGAGAGAGCTGGCAGATGGAATCCATTACGGCGGCGGTGCTCGGCGGCACTTCCATGGCCGGCGGTTTGGGATCGGTTGTCGGCACAATCGTGGGCGGCTTCCTCAGCAGCGTGATCAGCACCTGTATCACCTTGCTGCGGGTATCCTCCTACTGGGAGACAATCGTTACAGGCGCCGTCGTATTGATCGCTGTTTTCATCGACGCTGTCAAGGACAACGAAGCATTCCGCGAGAAATTCGGCAGGAGATTCAAAAAGCCGGCAAAAGCCAATACGAGCGAATGAAAATCTATCTGATCCGGCACGGAGAAACTGATTGGAACCGTGAATTGAAAATTCAGGGCCAGGCAGATATCCCGTTAAATGAAGCCGGACGAAAACAGGCGAGACTGGCAGCCGGGAAAATGATACAGATACCGGTGGATATCGCTTATACGAGCCCATTGAAAAGAGCACGGGAAACAGCGGAGATTTTTTTGGCGGGCAGGGAGAACTGTTCTCTGTACACAAACCGGCTTCTGAGGGAAATCTCTTATGGAGTAAGGGAGGGGCAGTCCCTGCCGCTTATTTACAAATGCCCGTTTTTCAGGTTACATAACTATTTTAAGCACCCTGAAAAGTATCTTCCGCCGCGGGGCGGGGAAACAATTCAGGAGCTGAAAGCAAGGTGCCGGTCTTTTCTGGAAGAAAAAGCATACGGATATGAGTCGCGGTTTTCCAGTATGATGGTTTTTACACACGGCGCTTTTATCAAGGCGACGGTCAGCATCGTGAATCAGCTTCCCGACCGTGATTTTTGGGCGGGAGCCGAAACGGAAAATTGCTCGGTTACCGTCATACAATTAAAGAATCGTCATTTCAGTATCCTTTAGAGGTACCGGAAAGAACTTTGGCCGCCGGGAAACGAAAGTTTCCCGGCGGCCTTCCTTATCAGCATAAGCATACGCTACAGTATTTCCAGTTGATTCTGCAACAAGGCTGCGTTCTCCCCCGCAAACTGAAATGGAATTGCTGTAAGCGAAATAATAACCTTTAAAGAGACAGAATAACACGGTTTCCTCAGAGGTCTTTTGTCTGTACCAGTTTCTTCTCTAAATCGGCGTAGTCTTTCTCAAACAAGGGCATGGAAACACCGAGCTCCCGGCCCGAATGGTAGACGCTCCGGCACACATAAAGTAAATCATCCCGGTTCGCGTGCAGTTCCATAATCCGTCTTGTGAGCTGGTTTGTACGGAACATATGCTTCATCAGCATCCCGCCCAAGCCGGCCGGAAATTTATAAAACGCCAGCTCATCAGCATAGTTCCGCAGGTCAGCTCCTCTTGCCGCCGCCACTTTGGTGCATTCCCGAATCGTGCGTATCGTCCGGTTTAAAGCGGACGGATTATCCATGAGTTTCCCCGCGGCCGCGGCGCTATCCCGAATATCGCCGATCGCCGCCGCGTTAGCGATGACACCGGCATTAATGGCCATGTGCAGCCATATCCATTCCAGCATATCGAATGGGCATTCCGTCTTGATTTCCGCTTGGTCAAACAAGGAAATGAGACCCGCGTAGCCGTCAATGGCTGCCTTCTCCTCGCGCTCCAGCATGACGTGGCCGAAAAGCACGCTGTTCAGCTCTGCCTTTTGCCATTCGATCTGGCCTCCGGCTACGGGGTAGCCGAGAAGATATTTTCTTCCTGCCATGACGGTATCCACATACCTTCTGTCCTCCCAGATTCCGCTGAAAACCAGAATCGGTCCGTTCAGCCGGTTTTCGTTCAGCGTGTCTACCGCTTCCTTCAGCCTGCCGCCGGGTACGCTGACGAGGATCAGATCGTAGGTGCTTTCGCGCTGAGCCATATGAACCGTATAGGAATCCCGGAGCTCTTGGCCTCTCGGGTTTTTTCTGCCGTCGAGAAGTCTGACGGAAATCGTTTCGGGGCATTCCGTCCTTTTGCTTTCCCGGATGAAATGTTCCGTTTCGGCGCCTGCCTTTTGAAAGAGATAAGCATAGGTTGTGCCTATGACCCCAAGACCGAGAATCAGAATTTTCACGGTGCGGACCTCCCTTCTGCCAAAAAACACAGGAAACGGAACGTTCCCTTTTTAGCCCCCAGAATTCGTTCGGCGGAATCGGCGACGGCACGGATTTTGTCCGGTATCGTTTCAGGCTTCCACTGAAACAAAACGTCATCCAGATAAAAGTTGGATAAGGTTAAAATCATTTCCGCCGATTCCAGAGGATGCTCTGTGGAGAATACCTGTTCCGCCACTCCCTGCTCGATCATCCGCGCGAAAACCGGGGCCAGCCGCTTGACCGCGGCAATCATCAGCTTTTCATGGAATACCGCGTTGGACGGCGCATCGATTCCGATTGCCTGCTGCCTGTCACTATGGAAAAAATCCACCCCGGATAAAATCATCCGTGTCAGCTTTTGGTCCGGTGTCAATCCCGGCAGCGCTTCCGCTTGAATCCTTTCGATACAGCGGTCGATAAACATTTTGATCGCCGCGTCCGCGCACTCTTCCTTGGAATGAAAGTAATGATAAAAAACGCCTTTGGAAATGGACAGCTCGCTGATGATCAGGGAGAGGGTCGTGTTTTCGTAACCATTGCGGACAAAAATATCCCATATACTCAGCAGCAGAGCATCCCGCTTGCCCTCAAATTCTTTCTTTGTTCTTGCCATAGGCACCTCCATAATTAGACCGATGGTCTAATTATATGACATAGCCCTCGAACTGTCAACGGGAATTACAAATTTTTTTGCGCGGCAAAGCGATTAACCCTGTGACCGGTTTGTCGAAAATCCAACCAATGACGGACAGCCGGATACCGCGCCGGCTGCTTATCCCGCATTGGCCGCTATTCATTTCAGCCTGTTGTAGACGTCTGAGAATTCCCTTCTGCGTTTTCCTGCGATTGATCCCCGCGTACAGGGTGGAGCCTTAATAGGATGGCGGCGAGGACAGCAGCCGTTAAGGACGCAAACGGCATGTTAAGCCAAAGTCCGTCCAGGCCGAGAAAGCTAAGAGAAAAAATGAACAGGACAGGAAAGACGAATGCCATGGAAAGAGCGATGGCAGTGGCATATCCCGCTTTCCCGATTGCCGACATATAGCTTTGCGAAGCAAGCGATATCCAACGTGTCAGATAGGTGAAAGCAAAAAAGGACAGCGCATGCACCGACATCGCGATTACCGCCGTATCCTCCGGCTTCACAAAGATGCCGGCAATGGGCGCTTTCGCAAAGAACATGACAGCGGCCATCACGAGCGACAGCGCTCCGGAGACACCGAAACACCTGCGCTCAATTGACGCAATCCGGCTGTAATTTTTTGCTCCGTAATTGAAGCCGACCGCAGGCTGCAAAGAATCGCAAAGGCCGTAAAGCATTGGCTGAACGAACCCATCGGCATACATCAGAACCCCATAAGCCGATACCGCTGTGGCTCCTCCAAGGCGAAGTAAAAATATGTTTATGATGATGGAAGTAATCCGTCCGGCTATATTGTTGAGAAAGGAGGGAGCTCCGTTTACGAAAATCGTCCTCAATATCCCGCGGTCAAATTTTGGCTTGACAAAACGAAGCTGCGTTTTACCACGAAAAAACGGCAGGAATGCAATAACGGCGCAGATGAACATACCCATGCAGGTTGCGAGCGCCGCGCCCCAGATGCCAAAACCGAGGACAAAGAGAAACAGGAACTCCAGCAGGGCGCTGATAACCGACATCAGGATATTGACCATCATGCTGTATTGTATTTTACCGCAGATACGAAGGTAATTGTCGACCGCGAAAACAATGGTTGTCATGGGTGCACAGGCAGCGTAAACACGTAAATACTGAGTCGCCAGGGTCACAAGCTGTTCGTCGGCGCCCATAAGCCGCACAAAATTGTCGGCAAAAACGAACAGGACTGTGCCAAGAGCGGCAGCCGATCCAATGATCATCAGACAGGCGCTGGAAAAAATATTGCTCGCCGCATCTTCATCCTTTTCTCCCAGTTTGATAGCGATCGGCACGGCAGAGCCGACACCGATCAGGTCGGCTATGGAAAAATTCACGATAACAAGCGGCATGACAAGATTCAGCGCCGCAAATGCATCGGTGCCTAAAATTTGCCCGACAAAGGCTCCGTCGATCGCCTGGTACAGCGATGAGACGAGCATGCTGATAACGCCGGGAATCGCTACGACGGCGAACAGTTTATTTGGCGTTGTCTTTTCATATAAGGTCTTGTAGTCCATGAAATCCTCACAATATTTTATTTATTTTTTGTTTCCTCCGGCTGTCCACTTCCCAGCCCCCCGGCCTCCGCTGCCCAGTTCACGACGAATGGCAATAACCATATAAAAAAATACCGGATAAGATTCTGAGCGCACTCAGCATCTTATCCGGTACATCCATTGCGATGGATCACCCTCCGATGATTGACCATTATTTATTTAGAAATTGTTTTGCTTCGGCCCTCAGCAATTCCTGATATTTCCGGTTGCTTTCCAGCATGGCAGTGATTTCAGTATTGCTCAGCCGTTGAAGAACCCGCTCCTCCAGATGAAAAACAATATCGATATTGTTCTCTTTGAACTGAAGGCCCTTATCGGTAAGCATAATCAGCTTGCTGCGCTTATCCGTCTCAGATAATATCAGGGAAATATAGCCGCTTTTCTTCAGACCGTTCAGTGCGGAGTTAACGGTCTGCTTGCTCATGACCCACTGGCTGCACAACTCCTTCTGCGTGCATTTTCCGTCCGCTTCACAAAGGGCATACATCAGCCAGAAGGCACAGTCGGACATGCCGCTCCGCTTTGCAAATTCGCTATATATTGCATCGGTTTCCTTGTAAATGGTATTTAATTCCTGCATCTGCCGACGTGCTTGACTATGATTCATACTTCGCATCCGCCCTTATATAGTCCGATTACGTACTAATTCAGTATAGCAGCTTGCATTTTAGTTGTCAAGGAAAATGAGCGGTATATCCGAGTATAGCTTTTATAATCCGAAGGGAAGATATTTTATAAACGGAAAAACGGACCCTCTTGTACGATCTGTTTTGCGGCTGTAATAACGTTACCGGCTTGTCGGACTGTCGCGCTGTATATCCTGCGCTCTATTGACCTAATCGAGCAACAGGTATATACTCTGTTCAATTGACAGTAGCAATTGAACAGTAGGTGACGTAAATGAACGATGATGGGAAAGCCTATCTGAAAGTTATCCGATACATTCAGCAGCAGCTTGCCAGTGATCAATTACGAATGGGCAATAAGCTTCCTACGGAACGTGAATTGTCGGAAATATTGAATCTGAGCAGAAATTCCATTCGGGAAGCGATGAGCACCATGGAGAACATGGGATTCGTTGAAAGCAGGCAGGGCTCTGGAAATTACCTTACCGGCAACATTGAAAAGAGCTTTACGACTCCCCTCTCTATGATGGTACTTATGAAACAGGTAAACTATATTGAAATCAATCAGTTGCGCCGCGGCATAGAGCTGCAGGCATTGACACTGGCAATGAATCGGATCACGGATGACGAACTGGAAAAGATCAAGGCGATCCTGACAAAAATGGAGCATTCACCCAAAAGTGAAGAGTCTGTCTACGATAAAGAATTCCATGATGCTATCGTTGCAGCTTCGGGGAACGAATTGATGGTTAGTGTTATGCAGGCGTTATCGTTAACCTGTGAGGAAGCAATCAAGCACATATTAAGCCAGGAGCTGGATGGTAAAAGACGTTTGCTGATGAAATCGCACCGGCAAATTTATAAGAGTCTGTTGCACAGGGACCTGCAATCAGGTGCGGAATCTGTAAACATCCACTATGACATCATTGACACCGGATTAAAAATCAGTCAAAAATCGTGATGAAAATCACGATTTTTTTGTTTATGGGACATATTGACCTCTCTGGCAATTTAGTTATATTATTAAATTGGCCCTGCCAATAGGTAATGCCAATTACGAGAAGGATGGGTGATTTTTATGAATAAGTATGATACGGTGATCTTTGATTTGGACGGCACTCTGTTAAATACTCTAGACGACCTGACAGTCAGTGTCAATCATGCCATGAAGGAGTTTGGCTTTCCACTGTGTACTCCGTCGGAAGTCAGAAGCTTTATGGGAAACGGAATTGTCCGGTTGGTGGAGCTGTCCGTCCCGGGCGGTAGGCAGAATCCACGTTTTGAAGAAGCACTGAGCTCGTTCAAGGAGTATTATTCTCAGCACAGCAAAGATAAAACGCAGCCGTATCCGGGTATTATGGAAGTCTTGAAATTCCTGTCGGAAAAGGGTTATCGACTGGCGATCGTGTCAAACAAATTCAATGATGCCGTGCAGGACCTGAAGCAGTTATATTTTGAAGACCTGATCCCCGTCGCAATCGGCGAAAAGGAGAATATCCGAAAAAAACCGGAACCCGACACGGTTCTGCAAGCATTGTCTGAATTAAAAAGCGGTAAGGAAAAAGCCGTGTATGTCGGAGATACCGAAGTGGATATAGAAACCGCAAAGAACGCAGGGATAGACTGCATAGCTATCAGCTGGGGATTCCGCGACAAAGCCTGGCTTAAAAAAGCCGGTGCAGGGCTTATTGTCGATGACCCCTTATCCCTTTTGAAATACCTGTCGTGATTTTTCGGCAAGGCGCTGACTGCTTATATTGGGGGCTATATGCTGATCGGGTTTCTCTTTGCTGACGATTTTTAAAAGTAAGTATCCGATGAAATTGATACTGATTTTATGAAAGGACGATTTGGAAAACTCCAAATCGTCCTTTCATATCAAACAGAAATTTTTGCTGATTGTCGAAAGCCATTATTACTGGGAGTTATACGGTTTATGCGATATATTCGGGAAGGCTTAAAATATTTTGATTTTAGCATAGCGGGAATGACGGACAATACATATCATTGCCGGAACCGGAAATTCAGGTTATTCCATTATCGCTGGAAGGCAAAAAAGGGCGCGGATGAGGAGTAATTCCAAATCCGCGCATTTTTATTGATCAGACCTGTTTAGAAACAGCGGGACACCGTTTCCAGTGTCCTCTTTATTAGGCTAACCCAGTCTTAAAATTATAGATGCCGTATTTCGCATAGCGAAAGAATTTCCATGATGAAGCGCAGCAGTTTTGTGTTCGGAGGAATTTTTTAACCTTTCCTTTTTTTGATTTCCTCGGTAAGAACGGGAATAACCTCGAACAGATCTCCGACAACCCCGTAATCGGCAATATTGAAAATCGGAGCGGTTTCGTCCTTGTTGATCGCAATGATCGTTTTAGAGCCGCTCATACCGGCAAGGTGTTGGATAGCACCGGATATACCGCAAGCAATATAAATCTTTGGGGCAACGGTTTTGCCGGTTTGGCCGACCTGATGGCAATGGGCGATCCAACCCGAATCTACGGCTGCACGGGAAGAGCCAACTGTTGCGCCAAGCGCTTCCGCAAGTTCTCTTATCGGCTTGAAGCCTTCGGGCCCTCCTACACCGCGGCCGCCGGAAACGATGATCTCGGCACCTTCAAGGTCGACGAGTTCTCCGCAGGCTTCCTTAATAACATCGAGAAGCTCCGTACGGATAGCTTCGGGCGCAACATGAAAATCTTCCTTAATAATCTCCGCAGTTCGGGATTCGTCTGCAGTGCTTTTTTTGAAAACGCCGGGGCGGATGGTACCTATTTGAGGACGATTTTCGGGACAAAGGATCGTTGCCATGAGGTTGCCGCCAAACGCGGGACGGGTCCACGCGACATTGCCGGTCTCCTCATCAATGGCAAGAGAGGTGCAATCCGCCGTCAGACCGGTCTTTAACCGGCAGGAAAGGCGGGGGCCGAGATCGCGGCCGTTGTTGGTGGCACCGATCAGAATGCTGGTAGGGCCGTATTTTTCAACCAGGTAATACATGGCATCGGCATATGCGTCTGTCGTGTAATGCGTATATTCCCCGCCTTCAATGACAATGACGGTGTCTGCGCCATATGCGGTCGCCGCCTTAACGGTGGAATCCACATTGTTTCCGATCACGATTCCGACGAGTTTGCCCCCCTGTTTATCCGCAAGGCCTCGGCCTGTGCCGAGGAGTTCCATACCGACATTTTTAGCGGTACCGTCTTCATTGGTCTCTATAAATACCCATAAATCTTTGGTTTTCGCTTCCACTTTAAGTTCCCTCCTATTAAATAATGACGTCATCGACAAGCATTTCGAACAGCTTTTTGGCTGAATCTTCACTGCAGTCTTCGTGAATCTTAACGCCGCCGGTCTTCACAGGAGGTGTAAATGTCTTCTTTACCTTTGTGGGAGAGCCCTTTAGACCGATCCTCTCTCTGTCGATGGTAATCATATCGTCGGAAGTTATAGTTGGGATTTCCTTCCGGTTTGCGGCCATCTTGGACTTGATTGTAGGATAGCGGGGCTCAAAGGAAGGTTTCGTAACGGTGATGACACAAGGCATTTTGGCTCCTATTATTTCAAAACCGTCTTCCACTTCCTTTTTGACCTTAACGATATCGCCCTCAACGAAAGCTTCGTGTGCATATGTAACCTGCGGATAGTCCAGGTGCTCTGCAATTTCAGGCCCGACCTGAGCGGTATCGCCGTCAATAGCCTGCTTGCCGCAGAAAATAATGTCAAACTTACCCTCAGTTTCTTCAAGCTTCCTGATTGCGCAGGAAAGGATATAACTCGTTGCCAATGTATCGGAACCGCCGAACGCACGATCGGAAACAAGATAAGCCCTGTCGCCCCCGATTGCAAGGCATTCTTTAAGGGCGGCCTTTGCCTGTTCGGGGCCCATAGATAAAATAATGATCTGAGCGCCGGAATCTTTATCCTTAATTCTTGCGGCAGCCTCCAGGGCATATCCGTCAAAAGGATTGACAATGCTTGGAACGCCGTCACGTATAAGGGTGTGCTTCTCGGGGTCTATCCTGATTTCCGTAGTGTCGGGTACCTGTTTTATACAAACAAGAATGTTCATTTTCAGTATTCCTTCTTTCCCAATAAATGATTGCCTTGAGCGCAGGCCTGTGATTCGACAGAAAATCACAATAAAAGTGAAAGGAATGTATCTTACAAAAAACGCCGATCCATACTGATGCTCCACAGCCCTTATTATATAGTTCGTTTGAAAAAAAGTCAATACAAAAAACATCAGAAATAAAATAGAAAAATACGATATATCCATGATAATACTGATTTATTTTGATATATTTTTTAAATAATAAAATAGTTCAATCAATCAAAAAATAAAATTTGGAACAAGCTGATGATTGTATCCCATCATTTCCACCGGCTCTTATCCCTTGCCGCGCCGATCTTTAAATTGGGAAAAAGGCATGTAAAAAACCGCGCTGAAGGCCGTAGCAACAACGCGGTTCCTGCAGGGTGGATTCGGTACAATCGTTATGAAATTAATAGTATAAAACAGCCAGTTTTTTGTGGTCGTCCAATTCCGGGGGAGGAAGAAAACCATGACGGTCAACCTTACCGGAGAGCGTACGCGGGAAGGTATCCGTTTGAATGAAACCGGTTGGGATTGTGTAATATGGGATACGCTCCTGTAAAAAGGCACGCAGCGCCCTGTGATCTATTCTTTCATCCGCGATGAAGTAACCAAAAAGAATGTTGGTGCCCCCATTGTCGGTAAAACAGGTTACGCAGGCTTCGCTGATATGGGGAAATTCAAGCATATATCTTTCGACGCCGCTGGGTTCGACACGAAAGCCTCGGATTTTGAACATATTGTCCTTACGGCCAATATATTCCATATTTCCGTCCGGAAGAATGCGTACGATGTCACAGGTTTTAAAGACACGCTGAAACGGGGGCGCCGTTTCAAACGGGTTGGGTGCGAAACGATCCATATTGACTTCGGGCAAATTCAGATATCCGTCACATATTTGGGCGCCGGAGATCCACAGTTCCCCATTTTGCCCGATCGAAGCGGGAGTGCCGTCTTCGGTCATAACATAGCCCTTCAGAGCGGGAACCAGCTTTCCGATGGGATAAGAGGAGCGCGCATCCTGAATATTGTAATGGCTGATAGCGGCGATTGCTTCGCTGGAAGCGTAGATGTTGACGATTTCGTAAGGGCGTTTCTTTAAATTGCGAGTCACCTCACTGCCGACCAACAGTAAGCGGAGGGTACTGCCTTGATCGATTTCTATGTACTTGGTTGCCATATGAGGCGGGAGAAACGTAACGGTAATCTTATTTTGAATATAAAATGCAGCAAGCTCCTGAATGTTTTTGCAGATGGAAGACGGCACCATCCGAAAAGTGCATCCCAAAGACAGGCAGGAGCAGAAATCGTACACTGCGGCGATAAAGAGTAATTTGGCAAAAGACGCAAACGTGTCGTCGGAGCGTAACGGCAGACAGTCGAAATTGCTGACACTGGCGGCAAGATTCGAATGCAGGATACGTACGCCCTTCGGCTTGCCTGTTGAGCCGGAAGTGAAGAGGACAAGAGCCAGCTGATGGGAACGGGAGCGGTCTTCAAACGCAGAGCACTGGCTACAGGAGCTGATGGCGTTGATAAAATAGTCGTGGTCTATACAGATGCGTGCGTTAACACTTCGTATGCAATTCTTGTTATGCGATTCGGGACAACAGCGGTCAAGGATCATATAAGCGGCGCCTGTTTTCCATATGCCAAGAACAATTGCGGGTGTGTCCATGTTTCGGCCAGTCACAACGGCCACAATATCACCGGGGCCGACGTGTTCATATTCGGTCAGGTAATGAGCCAGCTGATCCGAACTGCGGTCCAGCGTAGAATATGTTATATGTGTGGAATCCAGGCAAACGGCATCTTTGTCCGGGTACCACCTGGAAGCTTGTTGAAACAGCCCGATGACAGTACGAGAAACAAATTCACCCTTATGATCGGAAAGATAATCTGACAATAATCCTAGCATTTTGGCCCCCTCGTATCTTTCGGTATTTGTCATATTTTCCTTCAAATTTCTCCAATTGATTTTTCATAAGCTGTTCTTTCCGGGTACAATATTTTTTATGACCGTCTAAAACTGTTCAAAGAAACTAAAAACAAAATTAGAGAAAAGCACCAAAAAACAAATCAATTATTAATACTTTTTATAATATTTACAATACTACAAAAATTAATTTATTTCAATGATTTTTGTAATTTTTTAATAATTAGTTCAAATAAACGAAAATATGGTTTTCGCTTTTATCATTGAAATAATATCTCCGCGCATCTTTCATTTTATGGTATATGCGCGGAGATACTCATTGAATGAAGTAAAAAAATATGAAATAAAATATAATATTACTTTAAAAATAGATAAAATATACAAAAACAGGCAGCGACTTCCATCAATACGCTGAAAAATCAATTAAAGAAAAGAAGTATTACAAAACATATTGCCAACGGGAATATAATGTGGTAGATTAAAAACAAGTCAGTCAAACGAACTAAAATTACGAAGCGGTCTGTGTTGGCGCCTGAGGTACCGGACCTTTTGTAAAAAGCGCTAAAAAATACAGGCAGTACGGATCCGGACTGAATGTGGTTCGATTGAACGGTATTTGGGAATTGGGAGTGTCTCGGTTTTTTGACCGGCAAGTGTAACCAGTAAGGGCCTTTTCAGGTCATTATCGGAAGAACTTAATTAACAATGAAAAGGAGAAATCATTATGCAAGATTTCATTCTGACACAGGACCAGCAGGATCTGGTAGCATTTGCAAAGGAATTTGCAGAAAAGGAATTGAAACCCGTTGTCGCCGAGTGCGATCGCGAAGGTGAATTCCCGATGGAAGTGTACAGGAAATTCTATGAGGCCGGTTTTTCCACCATGTTTGTTCCTGAGAGATATGGCGGTATCGGGGCCAGCTCTTTGGATCTGGTTCTGATCAATGAACAGTTTGCCAAGGTTGACGCTGGTTTCATCGTGAGCGCCACTACTGCGGAATTCGGTGCCACCCCGATTCGCATTGCGGGAACCGAAGAGCAGATTGCCTATTATATGGAACGCGTGATGGAGGGAAAGCTGGGTGCTTTCTGCCTGACGGAACCGGATGCGGGATCCGACGCCGCCGCTACCCGCACGACCGCTGTCCGTGAAGGCGATGAGTATATTATCAACGGACACAAGTGCTTTATCACGAGCGGGGGCCTTGCGGATATGTACACCGTCTTTGCGACTGTGGACCGTTCTCTGGGTGCCAAAGGCATTACTTGCTTCCTGGTGGAGCGTGAACGTCCCGGTGTCAGCGTGGGTAAGGATGAAGATAAAATGGGACTGCGCCTGTCGAATACCGCGGATGTCATTTTCGATGATGTACATATTCCTGTTACAAACAGGATCGGGGCAGAAGGAGAAGGCTTTAAGATCGCAATGAAGAGCCTGGACCGCAGCCGGGGCGTCAATTCTTACGGATGTCTGGGTATTGCGGAACACGCCATTGAAGCAGCGGTGGCTTACGCGAAACAACGTGTGACCTTTGGACATCCGATTATCAAGAATCAGGGGCTGCAGTGGATGCTGGCCGATATGCAGATTCAATGTACGGCGGCTCGCGCCCTGCTGTACCGCTGTGCGGAAATGATTGATAAAACCGGCCAGTATGATACGGCGCTCGGCTCCATTACAAAGACATTTGTCAGTGATATGTGTATGAAAGTAACAACAGATGCGGTACAGATTTTCGGCGGCTATGGGTACAGCCGTGAGTATCCGATTGAAAAGCTGATGCGTGACGCAAAAATCTTCCAGATTTTTGAGGGAACCAATCAGATCCAGCGTATTGTCATAGGCTCTCAGATGGCCCATTAGCATCCGTATCAGGTCCTTAAAAGGCAGAGATATTTCAGAAAGATCAGCATCTTCAGAAGTGTTCCTGTGCTGTCCGGCCAGAACCGCTTGCCGATCTGCTTTATAGAAGTTGGAGGTTAAAATGTATCGGATTGTGAAGAAAAAAGATCTCAACCCCGCCGTTACGTTAATGTCAATAGAAGCTCCGCTGGTGGCGGCAAAGGCGCAGCCGGGTCAATTTATCATTTTAAGAGTGGAAGAGACAGGGGAGCGGATTCCACTGACAATAGCGGATTATGACCGCAAACTTGGCACGGTGACGATTATCTTTCAGATTGTGGGGGCCACGACAAAACTCCTTTCCCAGAAGAAAGAAGGAGAGGCGCTGGCAGATTTTGTCGGACCGCTCGGGACGGCTTCTCATTTCGACGGACTGAAAAAGGTGGCGATCATTGGCGGAGGCGTCGGTTGCGCAATCGCATATCCGCAGGCCAAGGCACTTTTCGGAAAGGGTGCGCATGTTGATGTCATCACCGGTTTTCGCAATCAGGATATCATCATTCTGGAGGAGGAATTCAAGAAAGTCAGCACCCGCTATTTTTGCACAACGGATGATGGCTCTAATGGCGTAAAGGGGTTCGTGTCCGATGTGCTGAAGTCACTGATTGCGGATGGCAACGAATATGACGCCGTGATTGCGATCGGTCCCCTGATCATGATGAAGGTGGTAAGCGAGGTTACGAAACCATACGGCATTAAAACAATCATAAGCATGAACCCCATTATGATTGACGGAACCGGCATGTGCGGGGGCTGCCGCATTACGGTAGACGGAGAAACGAAATTTGCTTGCGTGGACGGACCTGAGTTTGACGGGCATCTCGTGGACTTTGATGAGGCGATTCGCCGCGGTAAAATGTATGCGGAGCAGGAAAAGGAACGGCTCGTGGACATGAATTGCAGGCTCATGAAAGGAGTTCGGTAAAATGGCCGTTAGCATGAAGAAAGCAGGTATGCCCGTACAGGACGCACAGATAAGGAAAACGAATTTTAATGAGGTTGCCTTGGGATATTCCGCCGAAACAGCCGTTGAAGAGGCAAAAAGGTGCCTGAACTGCAAGAACCGGCCCTGCGTAGCCGGATGCCCTGTCAGCGTGAAAATTCCCGAGTTTATCGCCCATATGAAAGACGGCAGATTTGAGGAAGCTTACCAGACGATTCGGGAAACAAATGCACTTCCCGCGGTTTGCGGCAGGGTATGTCCGCAGGAATCTCAGTGTGAAGGCAAATGCGTGAGAGGGATTAAAGGGGAGCCGGTCGGTATTGGGCGGCTCGAACGCTTTGCTGCGGACTGCCATATGAGCAATGCTGTCAGCGAGAACGGGCATAGTGACCCGGACGGGCCTAAAGCGGCTGTTGTAGGCGCAGGACCATCCGGGTTGACGTGCGCGGGGGAACTGGCCAGGAAAGGGTATGCGGTGACTGTTTTTGAGGCCCTTCACAAGCCGGGCGGAGTGCTGGTCTATGGTATCCCAGAGTTCCGGCTTCCTAAAAAAATAGTTTCAGCCGAAATAGACAACCTGAAAAAGATGGGCGTCAAAATTGAGACGGATATTGTAATTGGAAAAACAATTACGGTAGACGAGTTGTTTGAACAGGGATTCAAGGCTGTATTTATCGGCTCCGGCGCGGGATTTCCTACCTTCCTGGGGATTAAGGGAGAGAATCTTAACGGGGTTTATTCGGCGAATGAATATCTTACCAGAATCAATCTTATGAAAGCCTATCAGGCGGAGTACGAAACGCCGATCTTCAAGGGGAAAAAGGTAGCCGTAGTCGGCGGCGGAAATGTCGCGATGGATGCGGCGAGGAGCGCGCTGAGAGTCGGAGCTGAAACCGTGTACATCCTGTATCGCCGCAGCCTGAAGGAAATGCCGGCGCGGAGCGAAGAAGTCGAACACGCTTCGGAAGAGGGCGTTCAATTTCAGCTGCTGACAAACCCGGTGCGCTTTATCGGGGATGAAAAGGGCTGGCTGAAAGGCGTTGAATGCATAAAAATGGAACTGGGTGAACCCGACGCATCGGGGCGCCGCCGCCCGATTGAACAGAAAGGGAGTGAATTTGTACTCGATATTGATACCGCAATCATAGCGGTAGGCACTTCTCCGAATCCCCTCATCCGTAAAACCACCAGGGGAATTGAAGTTAACCGGCACGGCTGCATTATTGTTTCCGAAGAATCCGGCGAGACCAGCCGTCAAGGCATCTTCGCCGGCGGAGATGCGGTTACCGGCGCAGCCACTGTTATTCTCGCTATGGGGGCAGGAAGGAAAGCCGCGGCAGCAATGGACCGGTATATTCAGAATAATTCCGGCGTTTGCGGTCCCTCAAGCAGCAGAGCTTGAGCGGTTCGACGAGTTTTACGAAAACCCGGGCGGCAGAAAGCCTGTTTTTGGAAGTCGTTCCTTTGCATCGCAAAAGCAATCGACAGATAAAGAGTGCGGTTGGCGAACCTGAAAATTTCTAATTTGAAAGGGGTATTATAATGAACGCGCAAGAAAAAAATGCAAACCGAATAGCGATTATAGCCGGATCATTCATGCTGATGTCTTCCATGGTGATATCGGCGATCTTAGCGAATATCAAGCAGGATTTTTCGGATGTCAGCGTGAATACCGTTCAGCTGGTTTTGACGATCCCCAGCCTTATGGGCATGTTGTTCGCTTTTTTAGCAGGCCCTATGTCGATAAAGTTTGCAAAAAAGAATTTGCTGTTCGGCGGCATGTTTTTAGGACTTTTAGGCGGTATTCTTGCCTTTTTCTTTGGACCCCAAAGTCTGGCCGCTTTGTTCATTTCCAGCGCGTTTATTGGGATTAATCAGGGAATGAACGGTTCGCTGACAAAAGCGCTGGTTTCTGATTTTTTTGTTAATCAGGAACGGGACGATATGATGGGTTATCAGGCTTCTGCATCTACCGGGGGAGCAATCATTTTGACCTTCTGTGCCGGACTGCTCTCCGGTATCAGCTGGAAATGGTCGTATGCCATCTTGCTCCTGTTTGTCCCGGCTCTGTTTCTTGTGCAAAAGAACCTGACTTTCGTTGCTCCGGTGCCCGTACGGAAAGGCACGGATGCAAAAGGTGGCGATAAGCTTAACGGAGCCGTATTTTTCGCTTCCATAACAGTGTTTTTTTCGTATTTGTTTCTTTATACGTATCAGCTGAATGTCTCGCTGTATATTCAGACGAGCGGCTTGGGCACCTCTGTCATCGTTGGGTACGCGAACACCATATTCCCGGTAGCCGGTATGCTGACCGGACTGATCTTCGGGAAATTAAGAAAAAAACTGGGCAACAGTACCATGCAGGTCGGAATTGTAATGACGGCGCTGGGGTTCTTGGGAATTAAATTTATCGGGACGCTTCCGGCGATATTTTTCGCAAGCTTTTGCGCAGGTGCCGCACAGGCTTTTATCATTCCAAGCGCGGTGCTCATCGTATCGCTGTACGCGCCCGCATCGATCCGAGCCACAGGCATTTCCATTACAATGGGACTGCTCAATTTCGGGATGTTCTGCAGCCCGTTTGTAATCAATGGCGTCTCAACAGCGATAGGGGGAAATCCGGTCGATATGATCGCCAACAAATATCTGGTCGCTGCGATCGGCATGATCATACTGGCGGTTGTCTATACCGTTTTGAGCCCTGTATTCTACAAGAAAGAAAAGCTGGCGGATAATCTGGCATCTTAATAAAAATTTTTTTCTTAAAAGCCTGAGGCTATACAATACTGCCTGCTGTTATTCCTGTTTGGACTGCCGGAGAGCTCTCCTTATTTCTCTGCCTTTATGATCTGCGATATGCTTTTGTTCATATTTTCCCGTGGTCATGCTAATGGCCGTTTAGAAAACAAAGCGCTTCCGCAAACAATAAAAGAGTAAGAATGAAAATGAAATTATTTGGAGGGGTCAATAATGGAAAAATATTCAATTCGGATTCTGGAGTACGCGAACACTGATAAAGCACCGGTATCAGGGCAGATCGCGAGTGCTCACAACGGGGGCTTTATGAATTTGACAATGTCTTATTGCCTGATTCAGGGGAATGGCCACAACATATTGGTTGATTGCGGCGTGAACTATGATGAGCCTGATTCAAAGGCGATCTGTGAGGCTTATTCCTTCCAGAGTACCCGGATGCCGAAAGATATTTTAGCAAAGGTGGACCTGACACCGGAGGATATTGACACAGTCATTATCACGCATTGCCATTTCGACCATATGGGCGGCCTGAAGCTGTTCCCCAACGCGCATTTTTATGTTCAGAAAGATGAAATCCTAAAGTCACTGGCGGCCCTATCGCTGCCTGCGAAATTCAATCGGGCCAAAAACGCTTTTCTTCCCTGCGATCTTAAAACAGCCTGCGCCTTTATTTGCGATGGAAGAATGACGCTGCTGGACGGCGATCAGCAAATTTTCGACGGCATCCGCGTTGTTGCGCTTCCTATGGGCCATTCCTACTGCGGAGAAATCGTCCTGGTTAAGGTGGAAGAGGATGGCAAAACGGTCGAAAAAGTTCTGAGCGGCGATGTGGCATATGTTTATGAAAACGTACTTGGCCTGAATCATGACGGCGTCTATGTTCCTTTTACCGCGGTTGGTTCCCCTGTCTCGGTCATTGAACACATTGACCGGGCCTATGCGCTTGCGGGACATGATATCAGAAATCTTATTTTTAACCATGAAGTGAGAAATTATGAAACCTATGAGTCCGTCCGTTATCAAGATAAGCTTCATGTCGCTACAATCGTGAAGTAAACAACATACATATTTGGGGGTATTATCGATGAATAAAGCCTTCTGGATTTACAGCCTCTGGGTTTCCCTTTTGTCAGCGGTTTTCTTCTTCCTATATGGGTATACCGGACTTACAATCGGCTGGATGAGTTTTATCATTCTGGCGGTATTTTTTGGAATGGGTTCCACACTCAAAGATGTTCCCTCCTGCCTGTGCTGTATCATTGCGGGCTTAATATGGGGGCAGCTTGATTATGCTTTCATCAGCTTTGAAGCCTCTTTCGGAGTACCTGCCGCGGCTGCAATGTTTATTGGAATCACTCTTATGACTACAATCACCATGGGACTGCACCTTACGGTTCTCAGGAAAACGCCTTTTAACAAGCTGCCTTTCATTTTCGCAGCCGTTGCTTTAACCTTTTCTCAAAACGGGGAGAATGAAGTGGCTCTTGTTTCCACACTGGTTGCCGGTCTGCTGCTTGCCGCTGCCTGCAGCCTGGGAGAGAGGTTCCTATTTGCCCGCTTCGCAAAGCCGGAGGATGCAGACGCTGAGAAAAAAGAGATCATGTAAGGAAATACCTGAACGCACGACTTTTTGGTGCGAAAGAAACCCAATAATACCCCAGCGTGATCACCGCCGGGGTATTATTGATTTAGTGCAAATGACTTTTAGCTTAAATACGGACAAAAGGCGGCAAAAGGAATGCCCGTTAAAGGTGAAAAAATGAAAACAAGACTGACTGAACTTTTAGGAATCGAATTTCCGATTATTCAGGGAGGAATGCAGAATCTTGGCGTTCCTACGCTGGCTGCGGCGGTGAGTAACGCCGGAGGCTGCGGTACGATTAACCGAACAATCTATTCCGGAAATGAAGAATTCCGAAATGCGGTTCAAGAGATGAAATCTTTGACGAATAGGCCGTTTATTGTGAACATATCGCTGCTGCCCGATATTTCCGTGGGGGATGACGTCAGGGAGACGATCAGGATCTGCGGTGAGGAAGGCGTCAGGGCCATTGAAACGGCCGGGACGAATCCAAAGGATCTGGTCCCTTATGTTCACGAGGCCGGCATCATACATATTCATAAAGTTCCCGGGGCCAGATATGCTCTGAGCGCCGAAAAAGCCGGCTGTGACGCCGTCACCGTGGCAGGCTTCGAGTGCGCCGGGCATCCCGGAAAAGAGGAAATCAGCTCGCTGGTTCTGACAAATAAATCGGCCCGGATATGCCGTGTTCCGATCATTGCCGCAGGAGGATATGCCGATGGGCGGGGCCTTGCGGCGGCACTGGCGCTGGGCGCAGAGGGCATCGTAATGGGAACCCGTTTCGTAGCCACAAAAGAATGCACAGTACACGGCAATTTCAAGAAGTGGATTGTAAAGTCCTCTGAAAACGATACGGTGCTATGCCAGAAATCAATTCACAATATGATGCGCGTGGCAAATAACGATTGTGCCCAAAAGTGCCTGGTACTTGAACAGGAGCCGGGTATAACGCTTGAAAAACTGATGACGGTTATTTCGGGATCACACAGCCTTAGCGCATATGAAACCGGCGACGTCAACAGCGGTCTGTTCCCTGTCGGAAATGCGATCGGTCTGATCAACGATGTCCCGACTGTTAAAGGCGTTATTGACGGCATCATGCGGGAATATAGGGAAACCCTTGACAGAATGATTCATCTGGGCTGACGTTTCCGGCAATGTTCGGGACGGCGACGTATAACGGATAAATACGGTGCCCGCTAAGGCGGGAGCGTGCCTCATCCTGCTGATGGCAAGGACATCCGGCGCGGAACGAAAGCCCGACCGCTTGGGGCAGCTTACTGTTATTCATTAAACGCTTTCTACTGATACTCCACAAATATCCGGAAAAGAGGGTGGTCACTGAAAATCTGAGCCTTATTAACAAAATTCACTGTCGAAAGGATGAATAAAATGAATTTTAAATTTACGGAAGAGGAGCAGGAGATATTAGGGATGCTACACGAGTTCTGCATAAAAGAAGTAAAGCCCCTGGCTGCCGAAATCGATGAAAACGAACGTTTTCCGGAGGAAACCCGCGAAAAGCTGGCAGAGATGGGGATGATGGGCATCGCATTTCCAGAGGAATACGGCGGAGCGGGAATGAGCTATCTGGCTTATATCGCGGCCTGCGAGGAAATAGCAAAGCACTGCGCGTCAACAAGCGTCATGTTGTCGGCGCATAGTTCCCTGTGCAGCTGGCCCATCAGCGAATACGGGACGGAAGCGCAGAAAAAGAAGTATCTGACGCCGCTCGCGAGCGGCGAAAAGCTCGGTGCCTTCGCCCTTACGGAACCCTGCGCGGGGACGGATGCGGCTATGCAGAAATCGTTTGCGGAGGACAAGGGCGGCCACTACCTGTTGAATGGCAGCAAGATATTTATTACAAACGGAAGCTATGCCGATACCTATGTGGTTTTTGCGATGACCCAGAGGGACATGGGGCATAAAGGCATTTCCACGTTTATCCTTGAGAAAGGCATGCCGGGATTTACATTCGGAACGAAGGAAAAGAAAATGGGAATCCGAGGCTCGGCCACCTATGAGCTCATATTCAACAACGTAGAGGTTCCGAAGGAAAACCTTCTCGGAGAAGAAGGCAAAGGCTTTAAGGTCGCGATGAGCACGCTGGACGGCGGACGCATCGGCATTGCGGCTCAGGCTCTGGGTATTGCGCAGGGCGCGATAGAAGAGTGCGTAAGCTATGTCAACCAGCGGGTACAGTTTGGCAAGAAGATCGGACAGTTTCAGAATACCCAATTCCAACTCGCAGATATGCAGACGAAGGTGGATGCGGCGAGACTTCTTGTGTACCGCGCGGCACAGGCTAAGCAGGACCACGAACCTTACAGCCATCTTGCGGCAATGGCAAAGCTTTTTGCGTCTGAGACGGCGAGCGACGTAACACGCCGTGCCCTCCAGTTCATCGGCGGCTATGGCTATACCCGGGAGTACCCCTTTGAGCGCATGATGCGCGACGCTAAGATCACCGAAATCTATGAGGGCACCTCCGAAGTTCAGCGCATGGTCATTTCGAGCTGGATGGGACTTAAGTAAAAAATGAAAAAGCGCTCTGATTTTTATAAGTCGGGGCGCGAAGGATACAGGTTACAGAGGAAAGGAAGTCCCATGAACATCGTTGAAGAATATAAAAACAGGCTGACGACGCCGGAGGGAATAGCGTCACAGGTGGAACCCGGCTGGGTCTGCTGTGCGGATATTGCCCTCGGCGCGCCGTACGCCATCTGCGACGCCATAGGAAATCAAGCCAGAGAGGGTAAAATTTCGGGCGTTACACTGCACACGATGCTAGATACGCGGCCTCTTCCGTTTTTTAGTGAGGATTACAGGGAAACGCTTAGAGGCGTTTCGTGGTTTTCCGGTGAGCGAATGCGGAAGGCCGTCAATGCAGGCTTTGCGGATGTGATGCCCAGCTATTACAGAGACATGCCCTCTCTGTTCACGGACTATGTGAATGTCGATGCCTTTTTGGCCGTCGTGTCGCCGATGGACAATCACGGGTATTTCAGCACGGGCTGCGACGGGTCCGTGAGCGAGGCGCTCATACGAAAGGCAAAGAGAATCTACATACAGGTCAATAAAAACATGCCCCGCGCTCTGGCAGCTCCGGTCATACACATTTCGCAGGTTACCGGTCTGTGTGAGGTAGACGAGGACCTGCCTGTGCTGCCCAGGTCCAGGCCGGACAAAATCAGCACCGCTATCGGCGAGATCATTGCGGCGGAAATTCCGGACGGCGCCACGCTGCAGCTTGGTATCGGCGCGATACCGGATGCGGTCGGACTGGCCCTGAAAGGTAAGCGCCACCTCGGGATACACACGGAAATGCTTACGGACAGCATGGTGGAGCTCATCGAATGCGGCGCCGTGGACAACAGCCAGAAGCCTGTACACCGGGGCAGGACGGTTGCTGCTTTTGCTTTCGGCTCAAAACGGATTTACGATTTTATCAATGACAATCCGGCCGTCGAAATCCTGCCGGTGGACTATGTGAACGACCCGGCAACGATTGCGAAGCATCCAAATTTTGTTTCCATAAACGCGGCTCTTGAGGTGGATTTTTACGGACAGGTCTGCGCAGAGTCCATAGGGATGCGTCATGTATCCGGAACCGGCGGACAGGTGGATTATGTCCGCGGGGCCATAAGCGCCAGAGGCGGCAAGAGCTTCATTGCGTTCCCGTCTACGGCGATGAAGGGTACGGTGAGCAAGATTACCCCGGCACTTACGACGGGTGCGATTGTGACCACCGGAAAAAACGACGTGGACTGTATCGTGACGGAATACGGCATAGCAAAGCTGCGCGGAAAGACGCTCAGCCAAAGGACCAGGGAACTCATCTCCATAGCTCATCCGGATTTCAGAGACAAACTGACCTTTGCGGCCAGGAAGCAGAACATTATCATCTGAAAAAATGAATGAGGAGGAATCGCAAATGAAAGACGTATATGTAGTCAATTGCTGCCGGACGGCAATCGGCAGCTTCGGGGGCATGCTGAAGGACACGTCTGCGGTCGAGCTCGGAACAATCGTGGTGAAGGAGGCTCTCCTGCGGAGCGGAATGAAGCCTATGCAGGTGGACGAGGTCATGTTCGGCTGTGTATTGACGGCTGGGCTTGGGCAGAATGTGGCGCGTCAGGTTTCCATTTATGCGGGCATCCCTGTGGAGGTGCCGGCTTATACCGTGGGCATGGTTTGCGGTTCCGGCATGAAAAGCGTGATCGAGGGCGCCCGGGCAATTAAGCTTGGGGATGCGGATATCGTTGTGGCGGGCGGTACAGAGAACATGTCGGCTGCGCCCTACGCAATGCCGGCGGCGCGCTGGGGTGCCCGGATGGGCCAGGAGAAGCTGATCGACACCATGCAGGTTGACGGGCTCATCGACGTGTATAACAACTACCTTATGGGTGTCACGGCGGAGAATGTTTGCGAGAAGTGGGGTATTACCCGCGAGGAACTGGACGAGTTTGCGCTGTCCTCACAGCAGAAGACGGCGAAGGCCCAGTCTGAGGGCAGGTTTGACAACGAAATCGTACCCGTCGGCGTAAAGGTGAAAAAGGAGACGGTGGCGTTTAAGGCCGATGAGTTTCCGCGGAACAGCACAACAAAAGAGAGCCTTGCAAAATTAAAGCCCGCTTTTAAGGCACAGGGCGGCATCGTGACAGCGGGCAACTCTTCCGGAATCAACGACGGAGCCGCGGCCATTGTCCTTGCGTCGGACGAGGCGGTGAAGAAATACAACTTAAAGCCCATGGCGAAGATCGTAGCCTGGGGCCAGGGCGGAGTGGACCCCAAAATCATGGGAACCGGCCCGATCCCAGCCTGTAAAAACGCGCTTGAGAGGGCAGGACTCACGGTGGAAGACATGGATCTTATTGAAGCCAATGAGGCCTTTGCCGCTCAGTCGATCGCCGTGGCGCGGGAATTGCGTTTCGACATGGACAAGGTGAACGTGAACGGCGGCGCCATCTCCCTCGGCCACCCAGTTGGGGCTTCCGGGGCGAGAATCATAGTCACTTTGCTGCATGAGATGAACAAACGCCGGAACGCGAAGAGAGGCCTTGCCACGCTGTGTATTGGCGGCGGCATGGGCGTAGCCACAATATATGAGAAATGCTGAAGGAGGAATGAAATGGCTATGAAGAAGATCATGGTGGTCGGTGCCGGAACGATGGGGCTGGACATTGCGCAGGTTTTTGCCAACGCGGACTTTGAGGTGACGGTTCGCGATATCTCCGACGAAATTATAAAACGGTCCGAAGACAGAATGAACAAGGGCCTTGACAAGCTTGTTTCAAAAGGCAAGCTGGATGAAGCGGGCAAGAGCGCGATAACGTCAAAGATACGCTTTACGACGGATTTGAAAGCGGCGGCGGATGCCGACCTTGTGATTGAGGCGGCAATAGAGAACCTAAAGATAAAACAGGATATTTTTGCGGAGCTTGACGGCATCTGCAATCCGGAGACGATACTTGCTTCCAACACGTCCTCCATTTCCACGACGGCAATCGCTTCCGCCACGAAGCGTCAGGACAGGTTTATCGGTATGCATTTCTTTAACCCGGCGACGATAATGAGATTGGTGGAGGTTATAAAGGGCGCGAGCACCTCTGACGAGACCACAGAGACGGTAAAGGCGCTTGCTGTGCAGATCGGTAAGGAGCCTGTGGAGGTCAGCGAAGCGCCGGGGTTTGTTATGAACAGGATCCTTATCCCAATGATCAACGAGGCTGTAGGCCTCGTTGAGACGGGTGTTGCTTCGGCCGAAGGGATAGACACCGCCATGAAGCTGGGCGCAAATCACCCGATGGGTCCCCTCGCTCTGGGCGACCTTGTGGGACTTGATGTATGTCTTGCGATCATGGACGTGCTGTACACTGAGACCGGTGACCCAAAGTACCGCGCATATCCGCTGCTTCGTAAGATGGTCCGCAGCGGCAGGCTGGGCAGAAAGACAGGCGAGGGCTTCTACTGCTACAGATAAATGAGCAACGGGAATGCTGTAAATAAAGGCACTGATGAACGGAGCAGGCGTCTGTAAGCGGACGGTTAAGGGCTGAGACGGGTTCTGAAACAGACCGGTTCCCGCGTTGGGGCGGTCTGTGCAGCGTCTTCGCCCTTTTTTGTCCGCGCCGGAGGCCATCGGACGGCCATGCTGTAACTGATTAACCGTTTTCCTAACAGGACATCCGTCTGAATGAGGGGATCGGTAGCTTTGCTATGCATTTTTTCTATGGCTTCCGCCTTCGGAAACGGGTACCGGTTCAACCGGTCCGGGGCTGTCTGAGGCTTTGATTATAGTAGAATCGACATCGGCCTATGTGCAATTGCCGAGAGCTCGGCTGTATCTAATAGTTCTTTGTACCTGATTTCTTAACATAGGTCAAATGTTCCATATAAATTCATGTTATAGGAAATGATAAAATACGTTTTTTGCTTCTGATCTATAACATTATTTTTCTTAACATTGATAAAATTTTTGCTTATTTTCAGTTGCAGACAGGAAATTTGGAGCTTTTCTATCTTTTCAAATCATTTCTGGCAGTCCGAAAAGAATCGTCGACGATTCATATCGCTTTTATATTGCAATTAATTGTTCGGACAAATGAAAAAATAAATTTTGGGCTTGCAATGACACTCATTTTCGTTTATTCTTTAAAGTATAGCCAAGAAAAACGCGCGCAAAAAGCGGTCCTATTTCCACGCATCGTCTTGCTTTCCGCCCTTTCCGCTTGGTGCGTGCTTTTGCAGTTTGCTCCTCTTGGCATGCCGACTCCTTTGGAGCCGTCTATTTTCACTTATGATGGGATTGAAAGAATGAAAAGTACAAAAGGTGAAAAAACCCGTATCCGAATTATAGGCGCAGCGAAGAAGCTCTTTGGTACAAAAACATACGACTATGTTACAACCAGAATGATTGCCCAGGAGGCACACTGCAGCCAGTCCGCAATTTCCTTTTATTTCGTAACGAAAGAGAATCTCTGTGCAGCCGTGATACAGGATATTCTGAAGTATCATGAGCTCTATTACACACCGATTGCCAATTCCGTGGAAGAATGTGCCACTCAGGGCACCCTGACTCCTGAAACATGCTTCGGATACCTTCAGCAATATTTGCACACGCAGCTGGAAATTGCATTTGATCCGCACAACCGTTATGCGATCAGCTTTTCTCTCAACGGACAATCCTTGCCCGACGGGCTTGCCGACCCTTTAAACGAGAGCATCCTCGAGAATGTTATATATCCTATGGCCCGGCTTCTCACTGAATATGCGGATATTTCAATGTCAAAGGCAATCGTATTCAGTCAGACCTTAGGCAACTGTATCATATGTTACCCGTTTGTCGGTCCAAATGTCCAGCAGGAGCTGATTAAGCTGAACGGAGGGTCTGGCGACGACAAAGCAGACGTTCAGCTGACTTCAAGGCAGGCCCAGCAGTATCTGATGGATTTTTGCCTGCAGATGATACGCTCACTGAGGCATCCAACAGAGTGACGGCGGGATATCGCGCGCCGGAAACGGGCCGGCCCTTGGGAATGACGTACGTAAATGGAAAAGATTAGAGCATAGAGGGGATTTCTTCGGGTGCCGGGCGGCCGTCCGAATCAGGGAATGCATCAAATCCATTCTTTCACTTTACCCGATTTCATGAATATAGAAAGCAGACTGATATCATTTTCCGATGATATTGGTCTGCTGTTTTTTTATTTACTGATACCGATGCCGAATACGATGAAAATACCGCTTATGTTTGCTGAGGCTGAAATAAAGGTTCGTATGCCGTGGACAGCGCATTACGGCCCGACATCGTCCGTATTTGGCTTGGGATGGGCTGTCATCAGCTTCATGGCTTCAGCAAAAATTTCATCGCTGATGCCGGAATCAATTTCCACACCCTTGATCTGAGGAATGCGGCGCATAAGCTTCTTTTCGAGAAGATTTTTTACGGTATCATCCGCCGAGGGGCATCCGGAGCACTCGCCCTGCATCTCGACCCAGAGGATGCCGTCTTCATCCAAATCCAGAACCTCGACGTTTCCGCCATGGGACGCCAGCTGTGGCCGGACAAATAAATTCAGGACGGCTTCCATATCTTTGCGGAGCTCTTTATCCATCTTGCAGACCTCCTTTTTGTGATGGCCCTGTCGCTCACCTGATGGAATACGGGTGGCGTTTTTTCTTGCTCTGGCCAAGGAACGCGAGGCTTGGTCAAAGCATCTGATTTGGGCCATAAAATAATATATCGCTCTATCGATTATATCAAATGAACTGTTAATTTATAAACTAAAATTTTTTATATATTGCCTAAAATATTATCGATATATTCTTGATATTTTAATATAAACATAAAACTTTCCGCATATTATAGCAATAGCAAAAGAAAAATTGATTCGAAAATCTCTTTAATATACAACTGGTCATATAGCATTTTATTACAAATGACCAAAAATTATTTTACCTGTTGACGAATGATTTGGTAAGCATTAATATTAAATCGGAAGCCAGCAAGTTTGTTGTGTCGGATAAGATTTTGATTACATACTTTTCCATCAGAATCGGAACAGCAAAGTGACTGACTGGCCATCCGTTCTCTCTGCTTGGAGAGGCGATTCAATTTATGAATTCGATGAAGGGAAAGGGTTGAAAATTATGGCAGTTGGAACTTATGAACAGTACAAAGAGCGTTTGCTGAGAATGAAACCGAATGTTTATCTCAATGGGAAATGTGTGGACCGTTCCAATGGAAAACAGGGAGCGGAGCGTGATTTGGCCGACTGGATCAAAGGCGGTACATACGTTATGAAGCAGTGCTATGATGTCGCAAATGATCCTCGTTATGCGGACGTATGTGTGACTACTTCCCATATCACAGGCGAGACCATCGATCGCGCCACGAATATTCACCGCAGTGTGGAGGATCTTCTCAAAAAGCAGCTGATGACCCGCCTGATCTGTCAGCATGTGGGCGGATGCATGCAGCGCTGCATGGGATCGGACGCATTGAACGCATTGTATTCCGTCACTTACGACTGTGATGAAGCGTGCGGAACCGAGTATCACAAGCGCTTACTCAAGTATCTTGAGTATTGTCAAAAGTTCGATTTGATTTGCAACTGCGCCCAAACCGATGTGAAGGGTTCCCGCAATTCGAAATATAAGCGCGCGCACATGCAGCCGGATCCGGATTCCTTTGTCCATGTTGTCGAGGCAGATGTGGACGGCATCGGTGTGGATGGGAAGCCCTGCAAGGGCATCATCGTCCGCGGCGCCAAAATATGCAATTCCATCGCACCTTACGCAGACGAGATCATTGTCAATCCCACCAAGTTTATGAGCCAGGAGGACAGTGACTATGCGGTGGCTTTCGCACTGCCCGGCGACTGGGACGGCGTTAAGCTGATGGCGCTTCCGGGGCTGCATCATAAGCGGACGCACTTGGACGCGCCTTACGCTCATATCGGCGACGTGGAGAGTCTGACGATCTTCGACGACTGCTTTGTCCCCTACGACCGCGTGTTTATGTGCGGACGCGACAACGAGAATGTAGCCCGTTATGCCGGATATCTGGCGCTGATGTTCGCGCATTATCACCGCCATTCCTACACGGGATGCAAGACCGCAGTTTCTGAGGTGATCGCGTCTCAGGCCGCTTTGGTCGCGGATGTCAACGATATTGCAAAGGAGTCCCATGTCCGTGAAAAGATCTGTGATATCATTCAGACGGCGGAGCTGGTGTTTGCGGCAGGTGAGGCGGCGGCGCACCACGCGGTTGAATTCCCGTCCGGCCAGTGGGTGCCTGATGAGGTCTTGACCAATGCCGGACGCCGTTTGGCCGGGCACAACATGTATCACGAGTATGAGACGCTGGCGGATTTGACGGGCGGCGTATGCGCTTCCCTGCCGACAGAGGAGAGCTTCTTCGATCCGGAGACCGCAGAGCTGTGCAATAAGTATATCCGCCGGAATCCGGCGTACAGCGCGGAGGATACCCATCGCGTTATGCGCATGATGGAGAATAAACTGTGCGATTCTTACGAGGCCGCTCAAGCTGTTGCTGGCGTTCACGGCGGCGGGTCGCCTCTTATGGAAACGATCACACTCATGAGCCGTTATGATCTGGAAGAGCTGAAAAAAATCGCAAAGTATCTGGCGGGACTGCCTGGCTATGAGGAATGCCCACGCTATGAGCGCAGCTTGCACACAGCCACACCGCGTGCCATGCTGGCAAAGTTCGACTCTTCGGTATCGAAGGGAAAGCCGGAAACAAAGTAATTTGTGCAGATTCAGGAAACGCATCACTTCGTTTGTTACGAAGTGATGCGTCCACTCAATATTCTGCCTGTTTGCCCAAGGTCTAAAAAAATAATGAAGGAGGAAGTCAGATGACCCAGGATGCAAGTTTGCCGTTTGCAATGCCGAATTACGATCTTACGGATAAGGTCGCAATCGTAACCGGAGGAACCAAAGGGCTCGGTTATGGAGTGGTGAGGACTTTGGCATATTACGGCGCCAAGGTCGTGATTACCAGCAGACATCAGGAGGACTGCGATAAGGTGGCGCAGGAAATCATCGCCGCAGGAGGCGACGCTGTCGGAATCAAAACGGACGTTCAGCATAAGGAGGAAGTTGATAATCTGGTTGCCACGACCATAGAGAAATACGGGAAGCTGGATATTATGGTCAATAACGCTGGCGTGGCCATTACAAAGCCGATGCTGGAAATGAGTGAGGCCGAGTACAATACGGTGATGGATTCCAACCTGAGAAGCGTATTTTTTGGCTCCGCCGCTGCTGCAAGAGAAATGATCAGGCAGGGAAACGGGGGACGGATCATCAATATGGCTTCGATCGGCGGATTGGTGGGGACCAAAAATATTTCTACATACGGTGCTTCGAAAGCGGCTGTTTTGAATCTGACCAAAGGGATGGCAATTGAATTCGGGAAATACAACATCACGGTAAACTCTGTCTGCCCCGGTTACGTGAAAACAGCGCTGAATGCCGAATTCCTGGACAATCCCAAGTATCAGGAAAAAATGTTCAGCAAGATTCCTCTGAAGAGATGGGGCACGGTCGAAGAGGTCGCGGCCATCGTATTGTTCCTGGCCTCCGACTTTTCCGGGATTATTACCGGCACCTATATTGTGGCAGATATGGGAACAACCTGCTCCTAAGGCATGAATTTTTAGAGACGGTGTAATTGACATACGCAGTATGCTGCCATTTCGGCAGTACAGCGTTACTTTGACAGGAGGAGTTTAATCGTGGACCGATGGGAAAAAATCGAGCGTAAACCAGCACCGTACCTCATTCCGAGCTTTGGGCCTCTCAGCGGGATAAGGGTGCTGCTGAACGGAACCGTTGTAGCGGCGCCCTTTGCCGCGACGATGATGAGCGACTTCGGCGCAGAGGTAATTGCGCTGGAGCGTCCAAAGGTCGGGGGCGATCCGGCCAGACATCAGAAGCCGCAGATCACCAGCGGGGATAAATCCATCAGCGGATCATGGATGCAGAATGCGAGGAACAAGCTCAGCTTCCTGCTTGAAACCAATCTGAATGTTCCCGAGTGCCGGGAGATTTTTCTGTCCCTGATTAAAAATTCGGACGTTTGGATTGAAAACATGGTATGGATTGATAAGCTTGGCATCAGTGATGAACTGCTGTTACAGGTGAATCCCAAGCTGGTCATTTGCCATATCAGCGGGTTCGGGACCGCCGGTTTCGGCGGAGAGCAGAAGCACATCAACAGGCCGGGATACGATCCGCTTGGACAGGCCGAATCGGGCTGGGGCCTGCTTCAGGGCTGGCCGGACCGCGAGCCGTATTATGCCCAGCAGTATATCGGCGATTATCTGAACGGACTGTTTGCCGTCAACGGCATCTTAATGGCTTATATGCATGTTCAGAAGACCGGAAAAGGGCAAAGCATCGACGTCTGCCTGACGGAAGGCTGGATGAGGGTGATGGACGACAACTTCCCGCTTTGGACGGAGATGAAAACGCTTAAACAAAGGCAGGGGATCAAGCAGACCACTTATCAGCCGGGTGGCATTTTCCCGACAAAGGACGGTAAATATATCAATCTGGGCTCTTATGGAAAAACCGCCTACAACAAGGTTCTCAAGGGATTCGGAATAGATACGGAAAAGTACAGCTATGAAAAAGCCGGCGGAAGCGCCGAAGCCGTGGCCAGCCCTCTGGGAAAGGAACTGGATGCCACTTTCCAGAAATTCTTTATGGAGCATACCGCCGACGAGGCGCTGGAGATCTGCATCGAGAACAAGATCGGCGCCGCTGTGGTAAGGGATGCCGGAGACGTTTATGTACAGTCGCACTGGAGAGAAAGAGGCGACTGGATCACCTATACGGATCAGACGCTTGACAAGAATATTGAGGCTTTCGGCTTCGTCCCCAAAATGTCAGAGACACCCGGTGCGGTCTGGCGCGGCGCGCCGGCGTTGGGTCAGGACACGGAGAGGGTGCTTTCCCAGCTGCTGGATTATAGTCCGGAGGAGATCCAGGCATTAAAGGGAAACGGGATTATCGATTAGTCCTTGCTGAAAGGATCGGGATGTTTGGACCATTCGGTGAATTCTGTGCCAGGCCAAATAATGACATTTCGCGAAGTCCGGTGCAAAATCCAACGATCAGACAGGCCATTTTGATTTTCCCGGCAGGACATAGGATCTGTATTCAATGAAAGGAGAACATCAAATGGGTATTTTAACGGGGAAAAATGCAATAGTAACAGGCGCGGCCAGGGGACTCGGCAGGGAATATGCACTGCGGCTTGCTTCTTTGGGAGCGGATGTCGGTATTATCGACATCAATTTGAAGAGCTTTCAGGAGTACAAGGCGGAGGAGGATTTGCTGACAGCGGATACCGTTATGGACGAAATCCGTGCACTGGGCGTAAAATCCGAAGGTGCAACAGCGGATATCAGCGACAGGGAGCAGGTCTTTGCGGCGGTTGAAGAAATAGCCGGGAAGATGGGCGATATCTCCATCCTTGTATGTAATGCCGGCGGCGGAATGGGCCCTATGGACGGAAACAAGGCATCCCAGCTAAACTGGGAGCAGTTTCATGCCGTGGTCGCAAGGAACTTCTTTGGAACCGTTTATTCCTGCAATGCCGTTGCCCCGATGATGAAAAAGAACAAGTACGGTAAAATTGTTACCGTAGCCTCCGTGGGCGGACTTACAGCCAACAGTGATGGGAGCTATGCGCACTATGCTTCATCAAAGGCCGCTATTATCCAGTATACCAAACTGCTTGCTCAGGAGCTTGGTCCTTACAATATCACCTGCAACGTGGTCGCGCCCGGATTCATTTCGACCGCGCGGCTGGTTGCGGGCTATAAGAGCGTTGGGGAAGATAAGTTCACCCGCAATATTGCAATGGGACGTTTTGGCACGACAACGGATTGCGCGAATGCGGTGGAATTTCTGGCAACCGATCAGTCGTCCTATGTAAGCGGGGCCGTTCTCGAAGTAACGGGCGGTACCGTCGGACGCATTATGATGAATCAGTAGTATTAACAGCGGGAATTTGTTCCCGTCAATATTTTTTAAAGGGTGGGATTGCATTGAACAAGTGGAATATTCTGATGGTTGGCGCAGGAACCATGGGACGCGGAATTGCCGAGGTGTTTGCCGCGAAGGAAATCGACATCACTCTTTATGACGCTTTCCCGGAGCAGCTGCAAAAGGCAAAGCAGACCATTCAGGCAGACATGGCGTATTATGCTGAAGAGGGCATCGTTTCGCCTGAAGAAATTCGGAATACCGAGAAGTTCGTTTTTTATGAGGAAGATCTCGAAAAAATAGCCCCGAAAGTGAACCTGGTCATTGAAGGTGTATTTGAAAATGTCGATATTAAGAGAGAGATTTTCGATAAGCTGGATAAACTTTGTGCGCCGGACTGCATTTTTTGCAGCAATACCTCAGCGTCTAACATTTTTGAAATCGCACAGATCAGCCACCCGGAGCGTCTGATGATTACACATTTCTTCAATCCACCGTATGTTATGCCGTTGGTGGAAGTCGTTATGGGGCCGAAAACATCTTCTGAAAATGTAAAAACGGTTTGCGACGTGCTGACCTCCGTGGGAAAGGAGCCCGCCGTCATAAAAAAATACATTCCGGGCTTCATCGTAAACCGGCTTGACAATGTGCTTTCCAGAGAAATCGCTTACATGATCACGCAGGGATGGACAACCGCTGCGGACGTGGAGCGCGCGATTCGTTACACCAGTGGAACCAGATATTCCTTTGAGGGGCCGCTGTCCCTCCACGATGTGGTGGGATGGGATTTGACCACCAGTGTTTCGCGGGACGTTTTTAAAACCCTGTGCAATGATACCGATGGCGACCGTCTTGGAGAAGAGCTGATCAAAGAAGGCCGCTTGGGCATTAAGACAAAAAAAGGCTGTTATGATTATGATGATATCGACATTCAGGAATTCATGAACAAGAGAGCTCATAGAATCATCAAGATGCTGAAGGTAATCCGTACGCTGGATGATCCGGAGTAATCTAATCAAGAAGAAACAACCTGTATTAGCGGAGCATGGCTGTCTGCCATGCTCCGCGTCTTCATTAGAGGACCCTTTTGTTCAATTTAAATTTTCCAACCAATTCCTTCATTGTCAGGGCCTGTCCGGAAAGCTCCACACTGCATTGGTGGCGTGTGCCGCATTTTGCCGAACCTGAGCGGATATTTCTGGGATTGATGCGGCAAGCTCTTCCACCGAGCTAGCCCGTTCGGTTGCACCCTGCGCCAACGCCTGGGAACTATCGGAAATTTGACTGGCGCCGCTTGAAACCTGCCCGGAGGCCTGATTGATCTGGCCTAGGGTGCCATTAAATAATGCCAAAATGCCAGGGCAAGAAGAAACCAACGGCGCATATTCACGAAAAACGAACCATTTGGCTTCCGTTTGGTCTGAAGACAAAGTATCTGAAAAAGGTACTTTGTCTTTTCTTATGCGTAAAGGGATGGTAAAATAGGAATAAAATCGGGTGTTCCGGAGCAGATAGCTCTGAAAAACAAAGGGGCGACAAGGTTTGGCGATTCGTGAGTCGTTGGTCGTCTTCGCCGTTGTGATCGGAGTCGCCACGCTGATCAGCCTCGTCTGCTATGTGCTGTACTACAATCTTGGAGACCGAGCGGGATATTTCGACGGCATGATTCCGCTTTTCATGGCGGCGCTGGTCACGGCAGGCATCTCCATCGCCATGAGGTCTAAAAAGAGGCAAGAGCCTGTGAATCATATTTCTATGTGTCCCCAAAACAGTTTAGAAAGGAAATGATCATTTCATGGGTAAAATCTATGAGATCTTTGGCAGCGATGCATTTTCCATGACGAAGGCCCTTATGGAGGCTGCCGAAGTCGTTAAGAAAATTCCTTCGGGCGCTGAGGTAGCTCTCAAACCCAATCTGGTGGTGGCAAAGCCCGCTGAATCAGGGGCCACCACCCATGCGGGCGTCCTGTCCGGGGCAATCGAATATCTGAAGGATCACGGCATCCGGAAGATCAGCATTATTGAAGGTTCCTGGGTCGGGGACAGGACCGACCGGGCTTGCCGGGCTGCCGGGTATGAAGAGATCAGCCGTAAATACGGCGTTCCCTTTTACGACCTCAAGCGTGATCAGGCGCGGACCGTGGATACCCCGTTTCGGCCGATGGAAATCTGTAACCGCGCCCTGGACGCGGGGTATCTGATCAATCTGCCCGTTCTGAAGGGCCACTGTCAGACGGTCATGACCTGTGCCCTGAAAAACTGTAAGGGCTGTCTTCCCGATCGGGAGAAGCGGCGTTTCCATGCAGAGGGGCTTATGAAACCGATTGCCGCTCTTGCGAGCGTTTTGCGGCCGTCCCTGACGATTGTGGACAGCATCTGCGGCGATCTGGACTTTGAAGAAGGGGGAAATCCCGTTTTCACCGGACGCATGTATCTGGGGGAGGACCCGGTTCAGATGGACGCCTACGGCTGCCGACTGATGGGGCTTTCTCTTTCCGACGTCCCTTATATTAAGCTTGCCGAACAGTGGGGAGCCGGTACAGCAGAGCTCCGCGAGGAAGATATGATCCGTTTGAACGACCCTACGCAGGGCGGCGGATACCCGAAGCCGAGCGGAAAAGTGGCGCAGCTCACGGCTGGCGTTCGGCAGGATTCGGCCTGTTCAGCATGCTACGCGGCCTTGGTGCGCGCGCTGTATGCTTGCGGCGGAGATCACGGCATTCCCATCGCCATCGGTCAGGGCTGGAGAGGAAAGAAATTTGAGGGATTAGGCATCGGCCGCTGCTGCGACGGTGCGTCAAAGCTGGTGAAAGGGTGCCCGCCGACGGCGGATGCCATTTCCGCCGCGCTTACGGACCGGGATGGTATCCACAACAGGTGAAAAGGCAAAGGGCATCCGCAGCCTCGGGCACAATTCTGTATTTGGAAAATCGTACTCCGTTTGTCCTTCCCGCAGGTCCTTTTTGTTACGCGGTGCTGCCCTAAATATCATGAGTCAAAGATCGGATTTTTGTAAATCGACTATAAGGAAAGTGTCCGACAGGAGACGATAAAATAGGAAGGATCGGCAACAGCGCCGATCCTTCCTAATCTGTTTCTATACCCAATGCCCCAAACTGTTTCAATGCGGTCCCGTCCGCTCAACTCCACCAAAGCCTTGCGGATCTCACCGATATGATGGAGAATCGCTGGTGTCCCAAGAACCGACGCCATAATTACGGTTGAAGATGAAACAGTTCTCGTATTTTCCTCTCGTTCTCCACTGTAACGGACAGATCGTCCGGCATTTCGCCTTCATCAAAATGGACAACCCGGGTACAGACCCGGCAAACCAGCTCATAATCGTGGGTCACCACAAACAGGATGCCGCCCTGCTCCGCCAACCGCTCCATCAGGGCTGCCACTTGGGTCATGCTGTCGTGATCGAGGCCGCTGGTCGGCTCGTCGAACACCAGAATGTCCTTGCCGCACACCATACTCACCGCCACAGCCAGCCGCTGCTTCTGTCCGCCGGACAGGGTGTTGGGGTGCTTTTCCCGGAAAGAAGAGAGCCCCAGATCCTCCAGTGTCCTGTCCGCCAGCGCCGCATTCGGGTTCTTGATCCCGAACACACACTCCTTTTCCACACTTTCCGCAAACAATTGGTATCCCACATCCTGCATAACGAGATAAGACCGTTTTCGGCGAGTCTTGGCGTTGAGGGGCTTCCCGCCCCAAAGAAAATCTCCCTCGCAGCCCTTGTGCAGGCCGCAGAGAGCCCGGGAGAAGGTGGTCTTGCCGGTGCCGTTGTGCCCTACCACGGCGATGATTTCACCGCGGGCGGCCTGCAGACAGATGTTTTCCAGTACCGCCTTTTTCTGGTAGCATAGCCTTACATTTTTCAGCGCCAGAATCGGTACCTGTGCGCTTTTTGCACGTTTTTGCGGACGAAGCTGCTGCAGATTCACGGCGCGCAGGCCCATGGAAGCCCGTTGCCCCTGTGAAAGCGCGGCCAGTTCTTTTGGCGTATAGATTTCTTTGATTCGTCCCCGCTCCAGATAGACGATTTTGTCCACCAGCTCCATGAGGTAGTAAAGCCGATGTTCCGCAATCAGGATGGTTTTTCCCTGGGCCTTGATGAGCTTTAAGTACTCCTTGAGCGCGCGAATGGAGTCCATATCCAGATTGGAGGAGGGTTCATCCAGCAAATAGATGTCCGGGTTCATGGCATAGACGGAGGCAAAAGCGATTTTCTGCTTCTCCCCGCCGGAAAGGGCAAAGATGCTTCTGCCTCGCAGCGCCTCAAGGTTCAGTTCTCGGGCGGTCTGTTCCACCCGCCGCGCCAATTCCGTCGGCGGCAGTGCCTGGTTTTCCATGCCGAAGGCGATCTCACTGTCGGTATCTACGTTGAAAAACTGCGTTCGCGGATTCTGGAATACCGATCCAACACGTTCCGCCAGACGGTACATTGGGATTTCCGAGCAGTCCTGCCCTTCCAAATACGCCGCGCCGTCTCCCTCGCCGGGAAAGAAGCTCGGAATCAGGCCGTTGACCAGCCTCAGCATGGTGGTTTTCCCGCAGCCGCTGCGACCGCAGAAAAGCACGCACTCGCCCGCGGAAATCCTGAGGTTTACCTGCTGCAACCCATCGGATTTCTGGCCGGGGTAGGTGAAGGAAACGTCCTTCCATTCGATCATAAAAACGCCTCCTTCCAAAACAGTCCTGCCGCAAGATACGCGGCGAAGCATACAACGGCGAGGACATCCGCCGCCCGAAAACGGATTTGCACCAGGCAGGTGCGGGGGTGGGGATTTTCAATGCCCCGGGTGACCGAGGCGATGGAGAGCTCGTCCGCTGCCTTGGAAGCCGCCATCATCAGGGGAACATATACGCACTCTACCGTCCTGGCCGGGTGGGTCAGAAGTCCCGCAAGGTTGGGGGACACATCCCGCAGCTGCATGGCATCCTTGATAAAATGCCAGTCCTCCCGGATGGCGGGCATATAGCGCAGCATTACGGCGAAGGGGATCACCAACTTTTTCGGCGCGTGGATACGGCTCATGGCAGAGAGGAACTCGCTGACTTTTGTTGTGGAGATCATAATCCCTGCCAAAAAACCACAGGGATAGACCTTATGGAAGAGGCCCAGAAAAGCCATCAGCGTGGTTTGAAGTGACGAACTGTCTGTTTGCATGACGGCAAGGGTCAGCAGATAAAAAAGCAGGTAAGCCGGAAGGCCGAGGGCGGCCTTCCTCCACTCACCGCACACCAGCGCCATCAAGGCCACCAGCACCACCAGACCCAGCTCATACATAAGACTGGGCGCCATAGTGGCGCCCAGTGCAGTCAAAAGCAGCAAAAGGAGTTTTGTCCTCGGATCAAACCACAGTCCCGCTTTTATTCTACCGCTCATGCGGTAATGCCAGCCTTTTCAAACTGCTTCTTCAGCAGTTTGCTGCCCACGAAGCCGCTGAAAGCGCCGACCACAACGGTACCCAGCAGGATCACCGGCAGCATCCATCCCTGCGCCGCGCTGTTCATGGCGTCCAGATAGCTTTGGGCCGTGCCCCCGTTGAGCATCAGGCTGTTCCAGGCAGTGGGATCGGCAAAAAACGCTATGTAGGAGCCGGTAGCTCCCAGACACAGGCAGATATACGCCACGATGTTGAGCTTCACGCTGCGGTACTTTTTAATTCCGGCAATCAGATCGCCCAGAAGACCGCCCAGAACATATCCCAGATTCATGGCCCAGTGCATACCGGTGGCAAAAAAAATCAGACCGGCCAAAATGCCGACGATGGAAATGGGGCCTCGCTTGGGCACCTTGGCCGCCAGCAGCAGAAAGACAGGACCACCCAGCAGCGCGCCGCCCAAAGGCATATAAAATGTCAGCAGTGGATTCGGCGCAAAGGGCAGACCGCCGATCAGCATCGTCACCCAAATGAGCGCTGCAAAAATACCGGTAGTCACCAGGTCTTTGACCGTCAGTCCCTTTTGATTGGAAACTTTTTGATTTACCATGTAGAAACCTCCTCTTGCCATTGCCCCGTCCTGTAACTACAGCATTTCCAGTCGATTTTGCAACAAGGTTGCGTTCTTTCCCCCGCCGAAGGCGGGGGAAAGAACGTGTTTTGTCTCGCAAACTGAAATGGAATTGCTGTAGGAAAGAGGCAATAGATATTTGGTTAGACAATGCTAACCAGAAACCCATCATACAAAATATGATGCGGTTTCGCAATTGGGGCGGAAGGGGTTCGTCCAAATGTGATAAAAAAGCGTCCGTTTGGAACACGCCGTTCTATCTCAATGTCTGAGACGCCGCCCACATGGCCGCATACTTCCCGCCGGCGGCAATCAGTTCATCATGGGTGCCGGTCTCCGTCACGCGGCCGCCGTCCACTACCAGGATCTTGTCCGCGTGCTTCACAATAGGCAGGGTGTGGGCGATCATCACCACGGTTTTATCGGCACCCAGCAGATTTGTTACAGCCTGCTTCACCAGCAGTTCGTTTTCAATGTCCAGAGAGGCGGTGGCCTCATCCAGCAAAATGATGGGGCTGTCCTTGAGAATGGCCCGCGCCACGCTGAGCCGCTGGCGCTCGCCGCCCGAGAGCCGGTTGCCGTTTTCACCGATCCCGGTGTCGTAGCCCTGTTCCATCGCTTGAATAAAACCGTCACAGTTGGCGAGACGGCAGACTGCCTCAATGTCCGCATCAGTGGCGCCCGGCCGGGCATAGCGAATGTTATTGCGGACCGTATCGTTGAAGAGAAATACATCCTGATCCACCAGGCTGATATACGACAGTACCTGCTCGGACGGAGCGTTTGCAATGCTGCAGCCGCCGATGGTGACGCTCCCGCGCTGGGGCGCGTAATACTTGGAGATCAGGTTGAGTATGGTGGATTTGCCCGCTCCGGAGTCGCCCACGATGGCGGTAAGGCTGCGCGCGGGAATGGTAAAGCTGGCCCCGCGCAGTACCGGCTCTCCCTCCACATAGGAGAAGTCCACGTCCTTAAACCGAATCTCGGTGTTCTTGGGGGAGAAGGAAGCATCTTCGGCCGGTTCCTCCTCTTCCGCAAGGATGCCGCTGATCTTCCTTTTGGAGATAAGCAAATTGCGGTAGGCTGTCAGGTCAATAAACAGAGTCAGGTTCAGCTTCGCCACAAAGATGGGCAGCATAATCAGTAAAATCACGGCGGCCGGCTCCAGCGTCCCGGAAAGCCAACCCTGCACCGACAGTATGATGGCCGCCGCCAACGCCACATAGCTGCAGAAGACAAAACCGAATCCGATTGGTAGAATTGCCTTTTCATATTCGTAACTGACATTGGAATATTCCCGCATAGCCGCGGTTACCGACTCGTTTTTGGCACCCACCAGCGCATAGGAGCGCAGTGTCTGGCTGCCGGTGAGATACTCGGTAATAGCGCTGACATTTTCCTCCCGAGCCTGGTTTTTTCGGGTGCCGTAGATATGTACCTGCCGGATGGACATCGCCATGGCCGGGATAATCAGCAGTGTCGATGTCAGGACGATGAGTCCGATAGGCAGGTACAGGGTGCAGGCATAGAGGCCCACCATAAACAGCAGGATGCAGTATTTAGTGATGTCCGCAGCCTTGTGTGTCAATATCTGCTCGTAATCCCCGACCTCACTGGTAGCAGCGTTGATGTAAAAGCCGGTACGGTTTTTGGTGAACAGGCCCAGTGGGATGCGCTTAAGCTTATCTCCAATGGCAATGCGGATATTCCGGCTTGCATCCGCGCCGCCGGTCTGGCTGCCGGTATAAGCCGTCATATAGAGGATGAGACGAAGCGCAAAGAGCAGCACCAGCATGCCGGTGGCCCGCAATATATCGTCAAAGCCGATGCTTTGGTCGAAGATCAGGTGCAGCACCTGAAACAGCACCAGAAAATTGCAGCCGCCGAGCAAACCCTCGATCACAACGCCCGCAATAGAGGCCTTCAGTTTTCCTCCCATTTTAAAAACATTACGGTTCATTCTTCTTTTCCTCCCTTCAAGCTGTAGCGGATGCTCCGGGCGGCGTTGTAGTCCCGCCAGGCCCCCGCGAAATAGGGATTGTTCTCCTGCATATCGTCAAAGCTTCCGATCCGGCTGATGCCGCGTTTTTCCACCACCGCGATGCGGTCGCAGCCCTGGACAATGCCCAGCCGGTGAGCCACGATAATGACGGTTTTCCCCTGGCAAAGATTTTCAATAGCCCGGTCAATCTCCACCTGGTTTTCCGGGTCGGCGGCACTGGTTGCCTCATCCAGAATGAGGATAGGAGCATTTTTGAGAATGGCCCGGGCGATGCAGATACGCTGCTTCTGTCCCCCGGAGAAGCGGGTGCCGTAGCTGCCCACTTTGGTTTCATATCCGTCTGGCAGAGACATGATGAACCCGTCGATCTGAGCCTCTCGTGCCGCGGTACGAACCTCCTCCAGCGTGACGGCACGGTTGCCCATGGCGATGTTTTCAAACACGCTGCCCCGGGTAAGGAAGCTGCTCTGGAACACCACCGAGATGTTCTGCAAAAGCTGCTCGTAGTCGATATCCTTTACATCCATGCCTCCGATGGCGATGCTGCCCTCCGATACATCGTAGAACCGGGAAATGAGCTGCACCAGCGTGCTTTTGCCTGCGCCGGACACCCCCACGAAGGCGACCCGTTCACCGTGGGCAATGTGCAGATCCACATGCTCCAGTACCGGTTCGCCCTCTGTATAGGAAAAGGATACGTTCCGAAGCTCGATATCGTGCCGTTTTGGAAAGGACTGGCCGCCGCCGAACACTGGGGTTTCCAGGATTTCCTTTACCTGATTGACTCCATTGAGCACGTAGGACAAATTGGACCCCAGCTCCTGTAACGGACGGATATCGGTGAGATACTGCGTTCCCACAAAGGCGAAGAGCAGCAGCACGCCGGCGCTGATGGAGCCGTGGACGAAGAAATACCCGCCTAGAGGAACAAGAAATAAAATACCGCATTCCAGCAACACCACATAGGCGGCGTAAAGGGGCCCGGTGGCTTTGGAAATGGCGCCCCACATCCTGTGCTGCGCCTCGATGGCGGAGGAATACTTTTTGAAGGATTGCGCGCCCATGTGATAGGCCTTGATGAGGCGCATGCCGTTCACATACTCATGGATGGAGCTGGACAGATTGCCGCTGCTCGCGTTGACCTCGGGCATGAACTTGCCGAAGCGCTGAAACATAAGGGCCATCACTGCGGCTACAAGGAAGATCGGCACAATACTGAGCAGGGCCAGTGCCGCGTTTACCGTGAGCAGATAGAGAAACATAACGATGGGCCCGGAGAGATAGAGCACCAGCTCCGGCAGGTTATGGGCCAAAAACAACTCCAGCTTTTCGATGCTCTCGTTCATCACGTACTTGATCTCCCCGGTGCTGCGTTCATTCAAGGCGCCCAGCGGCATCTTTGCCATATGTTCGGTCACCATGCAGCGCACCCGGAACAGGGTGCTGTAGGCGCCCCTGTGGGAGGCGAGGGTGGCCGCCAGGTTGCAGCACACTCTTACAGCCGTGGCGATGAGTACGATGACCGCCCATTTTAAGGCGAAGGCAAGGTCGCAGGTTCCCAGCACCACGGCGTCGATGATTTTATAAAATGCAAAATAGGGGACGATGGTACTGAGACTGGACAGCAGAGCCAGAACAATTGAGGCATAGAGATACCGCCGATCTTTTCCTGCCCATTCCAGCAGCAGCGCAAGGCCCTTTTTATCGGATTTCATGGGAAATCCCTCCTTTCATTTGGCCTGACTGTATTGTATATCGGTCGGTTTTCTGGTACAATGTCTTTTAACAGAGTCGGTCTTTTTGTGGTAAAGAAACGTCCGATTGGAACAGGAGGCGTCCATGAAAGAAACGAAAAGCAGTTACTACCGGAAGTTGTTTGAAGCAATGCACTTCAAGCCCTGTCCCGTGCCGGAGGGTTTTCCTGCAGAGGGTGAATGCTGGCAGTTGACAGGCGATGGCGGCGGCGGATACTACTGGGTTTACGAAGCGGGAGACCGCTATAACATCAAAATCCACGACTTCTGGTTTCGGGAGGACACGGTGACGAACATGTCTATCCCGGAATGCCTGAGTGTGACCTGGTATGAATCTATCTCCGGGGAGGAGCTTCAGCCCTACCGGAAGCTGAACTGCCATATGGTCAAGAGCTTTCTCGGGGGATATCATCCCTATCGCGCCCTCATTCACCGGGGCGTGCCTATCCGCTCCATCGGCATCGAATACCGCCCGGCCTATTATGAGGCCTATTTAAAGGAACAGTTCGGCGATCTCTACCAGAGTCCTGCCGACGCCTTTCGGAGCCTGGACGAGACAGCTGACTTTCCTGAAATGTCCCGGCTGCTGCGGGAACTGTGGCGATATCAGGGGCGGGGCCTGCCCGCTACACTTTATTATGATGCCAAGGCAGCAGAGGCGCTCTCTCTGGTCTTCGAACGGCACCGGAAGCTAAATGAACGCAGGAAAGTGCCTGTTGCAGAGTCGGATCAGGTTATGCTCCAGAGTCTCTCAGCTTACATCGGCGACCATTATGCCGATTCTCTCTCCATAGAGATGCTGGCAAAGATCGCCTGTATGGGTACAACCAAGCTCAAACGCTGTTTCAAAATTTACTTTGACTGCACTGTGGCCGACTACATCCAGCGGGTGCGCATTGACCAGGCGGAGCATCTGTTGGCCTATACCGACCTGCCGGTTGGAGAGGTGGCAAAAGCGGTGGGCTATACCGCCGCAGGGCATTTCGCCGAGCTGTTCCGTAGTGCCAAGGGCATATTGCCCCTGGAATTCCGAAAAGCCATGTGGGAGCGACAAGGATAAAAGTTGCATATCTCGAAAGATTTACCGTTTCAATCGCACCAACTGCACAGTCAAAGCCTTTGTTGCCGGACTTGGTGCCCGCCCTTTCAATTGCCTGCTCAATATTTTCGGTTGTTAACACGCCAGACATTATCGGAACATCACTGTTCAGGGATACATGGAAATCAGGACCAACTTGTCTCAGATTGATAACCTTCGATGTCCGTTTCTTTCATTTTTTATTGTATCTTGGCATTCCTTTTTTCCGGATATATGAAAACCTTCAATCGTAGTTCTATCTTACGAGTGGAGGATTTTTCTTTCAATGTCCGTAGAATTATAGATAATAGGAGGTAATGACATGAGTATAAAAATTCTTACCAATAAGGCGGTTGCGGAGAGTCTTAACATCAAATATATCGATGCAGAGACCTTGTTAAAATAGGACTTAGTCAGTCCAATGCGGAATGAATCCGTTTAGTATTGTAGTAGGTTTCAATGTATTTAAAGATATCCAAGGGGGCTTGTTCAGGATTGCTATAATCAGCATCCTGAACAAGCCCCTTTTTAATGTCCGACAAGAAGATTCCATCACAGCGTTGTCATAAGGATTTCCATTCCGACTTATACTTTGGTTGCAACCATATCGAAGAGTAAAGCCGCTGCCCCACTATTACAGACTGCTTTCCGGAATAGCTCGCTAAACGTCAAAAACAGCCGCAAGCCATATCGAATTTTTATGCTTATATATAAGGATCAGCTGCGGGGCCACAGACTGACCTCCAGCACAAAGGAACTGCTGCTGACGGACAATTGCAGCCAGCTCTCATTTTTTTGACTGGCGATACCTAACAATGAAAAAGATACCTTTTCATGTTTTGACACTGCTACGTATCACTGTTTTGACTTTGCCGCTGAACCGTTTGGCTGATGAATTCGGCAGCTTTGGAAACTGCGATATCCTCTTTAAGCTTTGAGCCTTCCCGGTTTGCAAAAAACTTTTTGAGCTGTTCCGTCGTCATCAGGTACATGGCGCTCAGCCTCCGGATTTCTGCATCATATTCCTCGCCGGTTGCTTCCAGCCCCTCCGACCGGGCAATGGCCAGCAGCGTCAGCCGGGAGCGCAGTTGTTTTTTTGCGTCTGCGGCAAATTCCGCAAGCATTGTTTTCTCATCGGAGCCGCATTCTTGATAATACTCCTTCAGTGATTTCTGATCCGTTTCCAAACGCCGTTCAAATTCCCGTGCCATATTTACTGCCCGCTCTAAAATCATGGTTTCCGGGATTTCAATAGTACTTTGGTCAGCAATACGGTTAATCAGGGCGGACTGCAGTAAATACCGGCGTGTGGGACCCTGCTCGCTCTCCGGAATATCGCGAACGGCTTCGTCGGCCTTTTTTCGGTCTCCCTCCGTCAGGAGAACGGATCGGTAATCGCACAGCTTGGCCTCGGGGCGGATTCTGACCCGTGCGGAAAACATAAAATCCCTGCCCGGTTCGTTTTGTTCTATGGTTATCACGGGGGAGTAATAGATTTCCTCCGGATATTCGGAAGCAGCCTTGCAGTAAGCCTCCGAAACAATTTTGTCGACAACTGGCTTGGTAAAGACTGCCCTGCCCAAATAAGCCTCCGCCATTTTTCGTTCCGCCTTGCCTTTTCGTACTCCGGGCATTTCGTACTTGTCCTTATTTACCCGGTATGCGGTTTCCAGCCTTGTGTCAAATTCTGCGGACGGAACGATAAAACGGAAACGGACATTATTGTGGTCTGTCTGCTCCACCGTATATTTTGTCATTTCAATAGCCTCCGGGAAATCATCAGATTTTGTTGTGGCAGAAGTCAACGACAGGCTTTGCGATTTCGAACAGCGCTTCCATATCAAGCACTTGGATATCACCTGTCTCTAAGCGTTCCATGATGCCATCCTCTTCGAAGCGGGCCAGCAGGTTGTACAGGTTTCGCCGGCTGATTTTCAGATATTCGCAGATATAATAGATGCTGTGAATCCGGCAGATGCCGTCCTTTGTCTTGTCAATGACATAAAATGCGAATTGCTGGCGCTGCGTGAACAGACCTCTCATCAACTCTTTTTTATACATGTCGTATAAGCGGGCGCTGGTCTTCATGTAGAAGTGGCGGCTGAACTCCTGTGTGTTCAGCAGGCCGCGGAACATTTCCGCGGGAATTCGGATCAGGGTGCTGGAAAGCATGGCAACACAGTCGCAATAAAAGTTCTGACCGTAGAAATTACTTAAATGTCCGACATAATTGTCTTCGCAGACGATATCTACCAGCAGCTTTTTCCCATTCTGGGCAGTCGCTTCCACTTTCACGCTGCCACTGACCAAATACCAGACATCTTCGTCATTCCAGACTACACGGGTGATGTACTTATTCCGACTGAATTTATATAGTTTACACAGCTCGGGATAACTTTTAATGAACGGATAAATTGTCGTATCCTCAAGTTTCATATCCCTACCCCTACTTCGCCTTTGAGCCAGTCTGGCCCGGTACGTGTTGACGGTCAATGTCCTTTCACCTGCTCTGTCTATTCACGGGAAGACGCTCCTGGGGCCGTCCCGATTAAATAGCTATCGCAAACACAAAAGACACCTGATTTTTTAAATCTTCCATCACAAAGGATACAACCGATTCCTTTCAAAAAAAATTAGGCCGTAGTTGTAATTTGTACTTACAACAGGCCCAAATATGCGACTGAAGTCTTAGAAAATCGTGGTTATAGGCAGTAGTCCGGATATTGATTAAAAAGGGGAAACATCCCCGTAATGACCGTTTGTGGTGAGCCGTCACCGCGTGTAAGTAGGCCTAAAGGCTGCTGTCTCCCTTTACGGTACAACAGCCTTTTCAGCCACCGGATGGCTTCGCCTGATTTTTTCAAACCAGTTCCTTTGCGCGGCCTATCCTCTTTCTTATTTTTTTGTTTTCCGTGCCGCGTATTGCCTTTCGGCTTGCTCAAGGGATTCCCAGCCCTGAAAGCGCAGCTGGTTACGTCTGGCCTCTGTGGTCAGATTACGTCCCTCCGCTTTGCAGCAAAGAACAAAATCATGGTAGAGTACCTCTGTTTTGTCCGAATAGGTGGACAGTTCCCCGCGCATATAGGTTTCCACCGAAATATCGTCCGGGGTGTCCTGCGAGGAGTATACCGGGCGTCCCTGCCCGCCGATGAAGGGATAACGGTTTGCAAATTCCTTGGCCCACGCGGCCTGAACCGCTATGGTTTCCTCCATCCGGCAAATTTTATCCACCGGGAATATGGGAAGGACATGTTCTACCTTTTCAAATTCCTCCGGGAGCGCAAACATCATCATCCATGCGTACTTCTCAAAGAGCAGATTTCGACCGGTTCTTTCCGCATCCTTCAAGTCGTCAAGATAACTTCCCAGAATCTGATCCGGCCAGATTAGAAACTGGCTTGCGCGCATCAGCCTGAAAGCGTCAAAATGATCCTGACACCATGCCCTGCCTCCGGTGTTGTTCACCTTATCGAGCATCGCATATTCCTTCTGAACGATATTTTCTATAGCTTCTTTCATGGTTACCCCTATTATGTTATGCAATGGTTTTCCCCTCGTCGGAGACTTCTTCGCCCTTGATCTTAAGCGGCATGGTGAATGCCAGGAACATGGAGATGAGGTAAGCGACCAGGCAGAAGATCAGAGCGGGGATATAGGAGCCGAAATGATCCTTGAACCACGCGCCCATAAAGGTTCCAAAGGAGGGACCGATCCCCATGACGACCAGAGTCGCCAGACCCCAGATGCGTCCGAGAGTCGCGCCGCCGAAAATGGAACCGGCGTAACCTGCGCATCCGCCGGGTTCAATGCCCCAGTAGATGGCGAGGAGAACCATAGAGATCAAGCACATAGTCAGGTTCTTTGTGAGAAGCAGGGCAACGCCGGCAGCGCCGCAGGCCGGTCCGACGACGAGCATGAGTTTGCGGGCCTTCCGTTCGTTGCCGAAGGACTTGACAAGGTTGTCAGACAGCTTGCCGGTCAATGGCATAGCGAAAATACCGGCAATGCCGATAATCAGATAGATGTTGGAAGCCTGGTCGAGGTTCATGCCCATGTCCGTCTGGAAAAAGCTGACGACCTGGGACCATACAAGGAATTCGCCGGCCATAGCGGTCAGAAAGCAGAGAATGGTTGCCCAGATGGCGTAGGTCTTAAACGCCTCGCCAACCGTCCAGACTTTCTTCCTGGCGGGTGCAGGGCCCTTGTCCTTGACAGATTCCAGACCAAAGGCCTCTACGCCATATTTGTCTGGGGTCTGTTTGGCGATCACAGAGGCGACGATGAGGAAAACAGCCATAATAACGGACAGGATCTTCATGCCTGCGCGCCAGCCCATGCTGACGAGAACGCTCTTCAGAACCAGTGTGAGCAGAAGCTGCGCCATAGGAGCGCCCATGAAAGCAAGGCCCCACATGGTGCCGTAACGGGCGCCGACATACCATTTTCTGCAGGAAACAGTGGAGGAGACCCACAGCATCCCGGTGCCGACACCGGCAAACAGACCGTAAGTAAACAGGTAAATGTAGAATCCGGCCGGTGTGGCTACGTTGACGAGAGAAGTCAGGAAGAAGCCGAGAAAACAGCAGACGGCGCCGATGGCGTAGGTCGGTCTGCAGCCCTTCTTGTCGACAAGGGACCCGCTGAAGAAAGCTGTGATGGCGTAAACGGTCATCATTAAGCAGTAGCCAAGAGAAACCTGGATGGTGGTCCAGCCGGTGTCGGCGATAATCATTTTCTGCATAATCGAAAAGCTGGAACGGTAACCAAACAGACAGAAAACGGCCAGCCAGGCGGAAATAACGGTCATAAGACCATAAGTTTTGGCTTGCTTCTCGGAGATAGGTGCCATTGATTTTTCCTCCAATTTAACAACGTTTTTATTTTTACTTTGCAATATAAGGAGAATTTGCGTCTCTAAGACGCAAAAGGAATCAAACGGATTTTAAAGTTGTTTTGCGTTTTATTTCGCTGTTTTCTTTTGGGTACGGGCACGCTATGAGTCATGCCCGCACCGGCAGATACAGGATCGGGTCTGTCTTTAACGGGCTAAAACGGGGTGTCTTCACCGATATAGCATGCAATATCGTTTTGCAGATAGAGCTCCTGCAGCTCTTTCATACGCTCATCGGTCATATCGCCGTGGTCGGCATATTCATAAGGCGTGCCGAGCTGTTCCCACTTCGTGCCTCCCATGCGATGGAATTTGAGAAGATTGATCTCATAGAGATTATTCTCGTTCATGAAATCGATGACCTTCAGTGCATTTTCCGTGCTGTCGTTGTAGCCGTGAATCGTGGGCTGACGGAGCACCAGCCTGCCTTCCCAGCGGGACTGCGCAAGAGCGGAGATATTGGAGAGGATCGGCTCGTTGCTGACGCCGGTTCCCCACCTGTGCTTCTCGTCGTCCATGTTTTTTACATCGATAAATGCGAAATTAACGTACCGCATGATGCTGAGAAAGATCTCCTGTTTCGCAAAGCCGCAGGTCTCTATCGCCGTGTGCATCTGCAGCTCATGGCACCGTTTGAGCACTTCGAGCAGATATTCGTGCTGCAGAAGCGGCTCACCGCCGCTGAACGTCACGCCGCCGTCAGACCCCCAGTTGGCAAAATCGCGCAGGAGGATATGTATCAGATCTTCAACGGTCAAAAAACGCACACACTGCTTGAGGCTGTTGGCCGCACAGGATTTAGAACATTCAATTGTTTCACATTCATTGCAGATGACCCAGTTCAGGGAGGGCTTTCCGGCTTCATCAAATTTGATGGAGCCGGCCGGACATGCATTTTCACACGCCCGGCAGCCCTGATCCCATTTGCAGGACCGCTCTGAAAACATAAGATGCTTCTTACGCCCCCAGCTTTCCGGATTGGCGCACCATCTGCACCGCAGCGGGCATCCAACGAAGAACACATTCGTCCTGCAGCCCGGACCATCATGAACGGAGTAACTCTGAATGTCAAAGATCATACCGGTTAGATCATCCATTGAGTTGCTTCCCTTTCCTGTTTTTTATTTCTGCAGATAATGCTCGCAGCAGAAAGCACCGTTCTGCGCGTAGGTCCAGTTCTCCTTTTCAAAGCCGGAGCAGGTGCCGATGCCGTATTTATCCGGCTCGGAAAATTTTTTGCAGTTGGCGCAATGGAAGCCTTCCCTGAATTGGGGACAGGCGTCGCTGCCTTCGCCGTCAAGGGGAACGATCCCCTTGGTGAGGGCGCACATTCCCTTTTCGCAGTCAAGGTTCAGAAAATTAGCGCAGTCATTATGTTTCATAATTTTACCTCCATTAATTTACTTGCAGTTCAAACTGTTCGGAGCTGACCCGGCCGCCCGAATCAGGCGTCATATTCGGTTCTGTAGATAACCTCGTCCTGAATCGGCTTGCCGATCTCGCACCAGTACTGCGTGAAGCCGGCGACGCGGACCATCAGATCACGGTAATCATCGGGCTTCTGCTGCGCGGTGCGGAGCGTCTGGGAAGAAGTGATGTTGAACTGGACATGGAATCCGCCCTTGCGCATATAGGCGCGGATGACGTCAAGCAGCTTCTTGGTACCGTTAATGCCCTTGACGGCGGTCGGATGAATCTTGACGTTCATCTGGGAGTTCTGGCACATCGCGTGGTCGTAGCAGGTGGCGGACTCAAACACGGCGTAGATACCGTTCTTGTCGGTGGTGGGAGCGGGGGACATGGAGCCATCGGCGTAAGTGGTACCGGCGAGACGGCCGTCGGAAGTGGCAAGGGTGATAGCGCCCTGCGGGCCGTGGGTGGAAACGGAAATCTGGCACATATAGTACTGCTTGCCGTAATAGGAACGCAGTCTGAGCATTTCGGGCAGCATGCGCTCCTCGTAATCCTTCAGGATGCTGTCGGCGTAAGGATCGGCGTTGCCGTACTTGGGAGCATTGACGCAATCATAAAAGATCTGCTCATACTTGGAAGCATTCTCGGTGGCCTCGCGGCGGTCGGGAGAGAATACACCCGTCTCAAAAGCAGTCTTGAAGCCGAAATTGTTCATCAGGGCATCGGTCATCTCTTCGAGGGTGTACTTCTTGTCGTCGTACACGTTCTTTTTCAGAGAGGCCATGGAGTTGACGAAATTGATGGTGCCGCAGGACTCGAAGTTGATGGAGCCGTTGTAGCGGGCACCGCAGTCACCGATGTGCTGGCCCTTCTTGAAGCAGTCAGCCTTCAGCAGGGACTGGATAACAGGCGGATTGATCTTTCTCCAGACGTCCATCTGGATGTTGTTGATCTTGTTGGAAACATCGAGAAGCTCGCGCATCCAGGCCATCCAGACTTCCCAGACTTCCTCGAAGGTTTCAAGCTTTTTGTTGTGGGGTTCGAACACCTTGATGCCGGTACGCTTGTCAACACCGTTGGTGAGGACGAGCTCAAGCAGCTTGGGCAGGCCAGTGAAGTGGATACCGGTGCCGGCTGTAGGAGCGGCGCCGCCGGGAATCATCCAAACCCTTCCGTCGTAATCCAGCGGCTGGAAGCAGCCGGGGGAGGACTCAAGGCAGCCGCCGAGGCACCACGCGCGGGCGTCGTAAATGTTCATGCCCTCATCGTGATACTGGCGGAGCATATAGTTCATGCCGCCCTGATTGTTCATCCATGCGGGATAGCCCATGCCGAGCTTGCAGCAGCGGGCGCACTTCATGAGGAAATCCTCGGGCGTTTTCTCATCGTACAGAACGGACAGCGTGGGCTGCGAGGTTCTGGCTCTCATACCGGCTTCGACAATCAGATACTCCAGCGGAGTAACGGCAGTCAGGCCGTCATAGCCCAGGCCGCCCACGGACAGGTTGTTGAAGGTGTTTCCGGACAGAACACCGCCGGTGACGCCGGAGGAGGCGAAGCACTCGATGGAGGTGATCTTGATACGATACAGCTCAAGCAGTTCGACAACTTCTTCCTCGGTAGTGGTGCCGTCGGCAAGATCCTTCGCGTAGAAGGGCTGCAGAACCTGACCCAGACGGCCGATGGACTGACCGGACTGCGGGTCTTCGTTCACAACGCCGAGGTGGCACAGGAAGGTCGTCTGCAGGGCTTCACGGAAGGAAGCGGGCTTCTTGTGAGCGACGTTGTGCATGACGGCGGCGATCTCTTCATATTCCTTTTTCTGGATGGGATCACTCTCAAGGCCGGCCAGATAGGAAGCACGCTTGGCGTAGTTATCGGCCCACTGGGACATGCCCTTGGTGATTTCCTTCATGGCTGTATAGTAGTAACCGCGGCTCATACCGAGAATGCCGTCGTCACCGGCTTCCCCGAGCGTTTCAGCGATCTTCTCGTCGCACAGCTCGATGATGCGGTCGAAGCCATACTGCAAAGGCAGATAATAATTGATGACCTCGCGGCCCTGAGGGATCGCCCAGGAGTCGAACATGATCAGAACGCTGTCTCTGTAGGCTTGCCATTTGCTATATTCCGGGACGAGCTTGGAGTAGCGGTCGCTGACGGACTCGACAGAGCCGTTGTCCCAGTACTTGGAAACTTTCACCAGGCAGGGGATTTCCTCTTTGCGCATACCGAACTTCTTGGCGATGGAGACAACGTTCCCATAGTTCTGGGTGACGTTTCCGCCGCCGGCGCCGACTATGGAAACAGCATCGGCAGCAGCTTCCGGGGGAGCGTCGACCTCGTTCATAAGGGCTTCGGCAGCAGCATTGAAGAAGGAAGCGTCTACCCAGGGGAACGGGAAAGCGCCGCGCCAGTTCTTGGTCTTGTTCATAACGAGCTTCTCCCCCGGCCAAATGGTGGGCGTGTGGCGGGAAAGCGCCGCGCTGTAGGCCTTCGCCCGACGGATGACGGGAACGTCGCCTTCATTTTCCCACCAAAAGCGGTTGTACCAATACGGAATCTCCATGTCGATGGTGTTCTTCATAAGGTAGTAAATGTTGATCAGCTTCGTAAAGCGCTCGGTCGGTTCGGGGACATCCGCCTCGGTGAAATTATCAACCGGTGTGACATCCAGACCGCGTCTCTTCAGAATTTCCTGAACCCTTGATTCATTTTCCATTATGATCCTCCTTAATATTCTTTGTGGGCTCCAAATATGCACCCAAATCATAACACGTGCTTTGCAACCCGATTAGTAAAAAGTGCACATTATCTCATGCTGAAAAATAAATAATTTGAACAATGTGTGCAAAGTGTACACATTGTGAAATTTGCTGCCAAAATTACGGCGTCGATTTTTTGGCTTATTGCACAAGATGCCCGGTTTCGCCAAACTTTTGTCAATTTATAGTATTTTTATGCTGTTTCTCAGTTGATTTTGTCACTTTTGCAAGATATAATGATAGCTGAAATAAAAATGACCTTGACAGATTGATCGGGGAGGCTCCTATGAAAGCCGAAACTCAAATGAGATGCAGAGAATGGATTTCTCTTTTCGGGAAAAACAAGCTGCAATTGCTGCAGGACAGCTGCGCGACTTTGTTTAATATCAGCTTAGGGTTTGTATCCCTTGACGGCGAGCCTATTACTGTCTGGTCAAATTCGCTGCTGGTCTGCGAGAAAATCGAATCGGGGAATACGGAGAGCTGCATGCGAGAACGGCAGCGTATTTTAAAATATGTCTGCGAAAAACATAAATCCGTCAAAAGTACATGTTATATGGGGATCGTTAATTTTGCCTGTCCCGTCCTCTATTGCGGGGAATTGGTAGCCGTATGCCTCGGCGGCGGAATAGCGGTGGATGACGGACCCGGCAGGGAACAGAGCATGTTGCGGGATATTCCCAAAATTGCAAAGGAAAAGCTGGATGAAATTATCAATCTGATAGACTGTGTCGTCAATATTTTAAGCCCGATAGAGAATGTCGAGGAAAAAGAGAACGGCGGCCAGCAGGAGAAGAGCCCGGCAAATGATCTGCTGCTTTTGAAAAATAAGCTGACGATGAGGGAACTGGAGGTCGTCAGGCTTATTAATTACGGGCTGTCCAACAAAGAAATCTCCATGAAACTCAACATCAGCGAAAAGACAGTGAAGACGCATATGTCGAACATATTGAGAAAGCTGAAATTAAAGGACAGGCTGGAAGTGATCCTTTACTGTAAAAATTGTATTAGCTGAATTGGATGAAAAAAATGTCTATTTACAAAAAAATGCTGATCTTTTCTTCGGTCATCATCATCGTCCCAATGGGGATCATCCTCTTTTTATCAAATACCATATTGGACAACCAGATCAATCAGTCGGCCGAAGAATACCTGAAAGAAGCTTTTGTTATTGCCAACAACCTCCTGTCAAGCCGGATGGAGGAAATGGGCAGGCTGTCCGCCAATATTACCGAATCCGCAGGTTTTGACAGAGAACTGCAAAACAGAGATTCAGAAAGCATATACAGCTTCCTGAATAACACCTGTAAGGTTTATTCGTATATAGACTTTTACGAGCTGTATGATGCGGACAAGAACCTGATCATAGGCCAGCCCTCTATTCAGAACGCCGGTACGGAAAGGCTGGACCAGCTGCTTAAGAAAGCGGAGAAAAGCCAGAATGCAGTGACCTCCGTTGAATCGTTTGACCTTGAAGATTTATTCGGCCGGGGAACTGCCGATTACCTGAAGTTCAGGGTGTATGTCAACGATCAGCATGAATATCTGAAGAAATGCCTTGCTGCCGTAAGCGTACATGCGATTCGCAACCGCGAAGGAAACGGAATTTCCGGATATCTTGTTCTGGGAGCCGTTTTGAATAACAACAGCTATTTGCCGATGGCCTATTCCAACAGCGTTCCAAATTCCTACCTTGCGCTTTCGACCGAAGGGATACGGATCGCATCCAATATCACCAGCCCGGAGAGCGAAAACTATACAGGCAGCCCCATGCCCGTCTCCGTCACTACGCTGGAAGGAACGAACAATGTGTATTTCGGGAGAAAGGATTTCGGGGGAGAAGTTCATATCTATCTGGACAGGATGATTACCAATGTCGATGGCGAAGATGTTGGAACGATCGGCGTGGGAATACCCGAACAGAAGTTTAAGCTGATTTCAAATACCCAGAAGAGGATCAATCTTTTTGTCCCTCTTTTCTTTTTGGTCATCATTTTGTTTCTGCTTCGGTATGTAGCGGAAAAAATTGCGCGCCCGATCATCAAGGCCACCGGTCTTGCAAATCAGATTTCACAGGGCAACACCGATGTGCAGATAGATATCAGTACGCTGACCGACAGCAACGACGAGAGCATTATATTGCTGAGGTCGCTTAAAATGATGGCGGATACGCTTAGAAAAAACAAGGCGGATATTTTAGAGTATTTAAAAGATCTGGAAAACGGTCGGGAAGAACAGCAGCTCCTGTCTCAGCAACTGATCGCCCTGAACGAAACTCTTGAAAAAAAGGTTGAAATGCGGACGCAGGATCTGCGCGAGGCAATAGAAGGGCTGAAAAGATCCGGACAGTATAAATCCCAGTTCCTGGCCAATATGAGCCACGAGCTGCGCACGCCGCTCAGCTCCATCATCAGTTATTCGGAGCTTCTGAAGGCCGAGCTCTTCGGTCCGCTGAACGATAAGCAAAAAAGATATACCGACAATATTCTGGAAAGCAGCGAACAGCTTCAGCAGCTGATCAACAGCATTCTGGACACCGCCAAAATAGACGCCGGCAAAATGACGCTCGCCGTCGGGAATTGTACGCTGTCGGAGGTGATCGGGGAAAGCCTGTCGATCGTGGAAATCTTAGCGTACAAAAAAAACATTACCATTGAGAACAGCATGCTTGGGGAGGATCTCATTGTTCGGATCGATTCCCGAAAAACCAAACAGGCGCTTTGCAACATCCTCTCGAACGCGATCAAATTCACTCCCGGGGGAGGTCAGATCAGGATTACTTCCGCACAGGTCGAAAGTTCTGTCCGTATTGTGATCGAGGATAACGGCATCGGCATCAAAAAAGAAGATCAGGAGCGTGTTTTCAGTGAATTTGAACAGGCCGACAATTCCTATGAGCGCAAATATGAAGGCACGGGCCTGGGATTGCCTCTGGCAAAAAAATTTGTGGAAATGCAGGGCGGGACGATTTATTTAGTCAGTGAGATTAATAAGGGCACGAAGGTTGCTATTACCTTGCCAATCAATATCAATCGGGGAAAAGCGGACGACCCGGATATCCTTTGATGTACGCTTTTTGTTTAGTAAGATTTAGGAGTGACCGGTATGGATAACGTTCTTATTGTCGATGACAATAAACTTGCCATCGAGATCATAGACGACTTATTGACGACGTGGGGCTATCATACAAAAGTGTGCACCAACAGTCTGGAGGTCTTCGACTGTGTGGTGGATTTTAAACCCGACGTCATTTTGCTGGACATTATGCTCCCGGGGATGAACGGATTTGCTATCTGCAACAAATTGAGAACCTTTGAGGAGACACATAAGATACCGATTATTATTCTTACGGCCCTGAACGATATGGAGGACCGGATTCACGCCTTCAATATGGGGGCGGATGCGTTTTTATCAAAGCCTGTAAAATACGAGGAACTGAAAAACCGGGTGGAATGGGCGGTACGGTATAAAAAGACGCTCGAAGTGATGGAGCCCGGGAATGCGGTCGTAAAAGCCCTTCTCAACACTCTTCAGGCCCTGAATTACAAAGCCTATCTTCATTCTGTCAATCTGAGCCACTACTGTGAAAGTGTGGGCAGGATTCTATATGTCATCGATGAAAATATGAATCAACTGGTCGTAGGAAGCTGCCTGCATGATATTGGGAAAATCATCACCGACGATCCCGACGGGCATATTGAGGAGGGCTTAAAAATCATTTCGCCTCTGAATATGCACGCCTGGCTGGACTTATATGTCCGGAGCCATCATGAAAAGCTGAATGGAGAGGGTTATCCGGACGGATTGACCGCCAGACAGATGCCGCTCAATCTGAAAATCATGGTGACAATCAACCGATTTATGGGACTTATGGAAGAATGCGGAGATGAAAACGAAGCATTCTTAAAATTGAGTCAGGAATGCAAAAAAGGGTATTGGAGTACGGAAGTATCCGACGCGCTGAAACAGGTAATCAGAGACGCCGACTTTAAAAAGCGGATTGCTTCTATGTAGAATTAAATCGTGACTTGATAAAAGCTGCTGCCCGGCAGTGTGCCGGGCAGATTATAACAGCGTAAAAATAAAGAACGTGCATCCCCCTCGAAGGGGATGCACGTTCTCTGCTTTTATTAGGTTTCCAGTGAGCGGGGCGGCAGATCTGATTTCTGCTGCTTGGCCGTCGGACCTGACGACTAAACGGCGAATCCTTATACGACCTTAATCTTATGATTGGTACGACTGTCGGTACAAATTACAACTACAGTCCGGTTTCTTTACAAGGGAATCCGTTATACACTTTTAAAGACGGGCTTGGCAAGAACTTGTGATAGCAAAAGGGAAAAGAGGATACCCTCGGCGAAAGCACTTCAAAATGCTGAAACCGGATGCAATGAAAGGAATGGGAAATCAAAACCATGAGAGCAAATATGGAAAAGCGTAAAAGCTCACACGAAATTTGGGTTGTAATGCCGTGATGATAGAGGTAGCAGCCGGAGGTATGGCCGGCCTGATCTTCGGAAGCCTCGCAGCCTTCCTGAATTACCGTATCAGCAAATCATATATGGAAAGAAGCCGGAACGGCAGCGGAAAAAATGGAATAATTTCCGTCATGGGCGTCAGTTTTGCCAGGATGCTGATTAACGCTGTTGCCCTTGCGGTCGTGTTTTTTCTGCGCGATCTCCTGCCATGGCCCTTTGCGGCCGTCGTGATCGGTACGTCTCTGGGCCTTTCCGCCGTGTCCACACTATTGATCCTGCATCTTTCAAGGTGCCACAAACAGAACTGATTCGTTTGCTGAACGGAGGTGATAAGAAGCTTGGAAGAACAATCAAATGTCCTGTTCTCGATCCTTGGCCTTGCGGTCACAAAGTCCGTGGTGACGACGTGGGTAATCATGCTGGTTCTGGTACTGTTTTCCATCCTTGCGACAAGAAGCCTGAGGGATGTGCCGGGACCGCTGCAAAATTTGGCGGAGATGGCGGTGGAAAAGCTGGAGGGCTTTTTTGCGGACATTATGGGGTATCAGCCTATGCGCAGATACTTTCCCGTATTTTCCACTTTGTTCCTGTTTATTGTCGCATCAAATTATTCAGGGCTGTTTCCCGGAGCCGGACACCTGTTTTCCGTTCCCACAGCCAGCCTGTCCGTCACAGGCGGCCTTGCGGTGATATCTTTTTTTACGACCCATACCATAGGAATCCGATGTCAGGGATTAAGTGGATATCTCAAGTCGTTTCTTAAACCGGTTGCTTTTCTGCTGCCGCTGATTCTTATAGAGCAGCTCGTTCGGCCTTTTTCGCTGGCTCTGCGGCTTTACGGCAACCTCTTCGGGGAAGAACAGGTGACAGAGCAGTTGGCAGCCATGTTCCCTGTTTTGCTGCCGCTGGTGATGCAGGTGCTGAGTCTGCTGTTCTGTCTGATCCAAGCCATGGTGTTTACCATGCTGCTCGCAATTTTTGTAAGCGAAGCAACCGGGGAAGAGTAATTGGTAGTAAAGAAAAATAAAGATGACAGTCAGGAGGAAAAAACATGGATTCAAACATGATTGCAATCGCAGCGGCCCTGGCCATTTCGCTGAGTACATTGGGTCCGGCAATAGGACAGGGTCTCGTGGCGTCCAAAGCGCTGGAGGCAATGGCCCGCCAGCCGGAAATGGCCGGCACCCTGCGGACCAGCATGATTTTGGCAATGGCTCTTTTGGAAGCGCTCACCATCTACGGACTGCTGATCGCGTTTATGCTGGTTGCAAAGATATGATTGCGCCGTAAACACTGAAAGAGGAGGATACATACTTTGAAGCTCGATCTATCAGAGATGGTATGGACCATCATCAATTTTCTTCTGCTGATGTTTCTGTTGAAGATTTTCCTGTACACCCCTCTTCTGAAATTTATGGACGCACAGAAAGCCCGGATCGACGAAGGGATCGCCGAAGGGGAAAAAGCCGGTCAGGCGAAGGAAGAGAATGCAAAACAGCTGGCTGAGAATCTGCAAAAAAGCAGCATCGAGGCCAGACGGATTTTAAGCGAGTCCAGGGCTGCCGACGAGAGGACAAAAGCCGTGATCCTTAACAGGGCGAATGAAAGTGCGGCCTCCATGCGCAACTCCGCTAACAGACGTATAGCCGAGGAGGAAGAAGCCGCAAGAAAAGACGTGGGGAAAAGCCTGCCGGAGCTTGTGTCCGTGCTTACTTTCCACCTTCTCGGTGAGGCGAAGCCTGCCGGGTAACGGAAAAACGGATTTTCCATGCAAGACCATTAAAGAGGATTTGCCGGTGTAAATCCATAACAGGGAAGGGAGGGATGAAGCCGGATGACCGGATTGCAATTTTTCTATGCCGTTATGAACTTCCTGATTTTGTTTGCCGCTCTGTATTTCTTTGCCGGAAAGAGTGTTAAGAAAGCAGTTCGGGGACACAGGGAAAAAGTACAAGCGGAACTGAAACGATCCGAAGAAGGCAGAAAACAGGCAAAAGCCTTGATGTCCGACATGGAAAGCGCTGCGCTTTCCGCCGAGGAACAGCAGAAGGAAATCATTGCGCGCGCGAAAGCGCAGGCGCAGTTAAGCAGTAAGTCGGCCGTGGAACTCAGCGAGCATGAAGCGGAAATCATTCTTGCCAACGCCTCTGAAACCGAGCATCTGCTGCGCCAGGAGATGGTGGGAAAAGTGGGCGCCGAAGCGGTAAAGAAAGTAGTGGCGCTGGCGGAAAACACACTGAAACAGGATTTGTTCGCCTCATCAAGGCAGGCCCTTACAGACGAATTTATAGAAAAAATTGAGGATTTGATGGCAGCAATGCCGAGTGATATTTTGAATATGAATGAATTGAAGAAACTGAATATTACCGTATCGAGCGCCGAGCCTCTTTCCGAGGAGGAAATGAAGCGGCTGACACAAATAATGTGCGAGACCTTCCTTTCCTGCAGCAATGAGGTCGACGACCGCGTCATCGGCGGCATCCGGATGAAGGTGGGCGACACCGTATATGACGGCACGCTTGCGAATTCTCTGGATAAGCTCAGCCAGGATGTCGAAAAGAATACCCGCAGGTCGGACAAGAAAATGCAGAGCATTATTGAAGGGATCAAGGAGAAGCTGAAGACGGCTGACAGCAGCATCGATGTGTTTCAGACCGGAACGGTCGTGACCGTCGCAGACGGCATCTGCCGTGTGTCGGGCCTTGCCGACGTCATGGCGGGAGAGATGCTGGAGTTCGACAACGGCCTGCGCGGCATGGTTCAGGACCTTGACAGGGACAATGTCGGCGTCATCCTGCTCGGAAACTATGAAAAGCTGCAGGAAGGGGAACAGGCACGCCGTACGGGAAGAATCATCGATGTCCCTGTCGGCGAGAGCATGATCGGCCGCGTGGTCAACGCCCTCGGCGCTCCGATTGACGACAAGGGCCCTGTCGCTGCAGCGGAAAGAAGAGCGATTGAGAGCCCTGCGCCGAGTGTCCTTTCCAGACTGCCCGTATCCGTACCGCTTCAGACCGGTATCAAAGCCATTGACGCGCTGGTACCTATCGGGCGCGGTCAGCGCGAGCTCATCATAGGGGACCGGCAAACCGGCAAGACGGCCATCGCGCTGGATACGATCATCAACCAGAAGGGCAAGAACGTGGTCTGTATCTATGTTGCCATCGGGCAGAAGGAGTCCACCGTAGCCGGGGTGGTTGAAAAGCTCCGCGCTCACGGCGCGATGGATTATACCATCGTCATTTCGGCCAACGCCTCCGAACCCGCACCCATGCTTTATATTGCGCCCTATACAGGCGCGGCGATGGGTGAGTACTTCATGTATAACGGCAGGGATGTTCTGGTTGTGTATGACGACCTCAGCAAGCAGGCGGTGGCGTACCGTGAAATTTCCCTGCTCCTGCAGAGGCCGCCCGGACGGGAAGCGTACCCCGGCGACGTCTTTTACCTGCACTCGCGTCTGCTGGAGCGCGCGGCCAGGCTAAGCAAAGAGGCCGGCGGCGGAAGCATGACGGCGCTGCCGATTATCGAGACGCAGGCTGGCGACATCTCCGCGTATATTCCCACGAACGTCATTTCCATCACCGACGGCCAGATTTTTCTGGAGACGGACCTTTTCCATTCCGGTATCCGTCCCGCCGTTAACGTCGGCCTGTCGGTGTCCCGTGTCGGAGGTGCGGCGCAGATTGGCGCAATGAAGCAGGTCGCGGGTCGGCTGAGAATGGATCTGGCCCAGTACAGGGAGCTGGCCGCCTTTACCCAGTTCGGGTCCGACCTTGACAAGACTACCCGCGAGATTTTGGAGCGCGGCGCGCGGATGACTGAGATTTTGAAGCAGGATCAGTTTGCCCCCATGTCCGTGGAGGATCAGGTCATCCAGATATTCTCGGCAAACGAGGGCTTTATCGATGATGTAGACGTAAAGGACGTTGCGCGCTTTGAATCGGAGCTTGTGGATCACGTCTATTGTGCGTGTCCGGCGCTGTATGAGGAAATCATGACAGGAAAGAAGCTGTCCGCCGGTACTCTCAGCAAGCTCCGTGAGGCCATCAGGGACTTCAGGCAGTCGTTCTGATTGCTGCAAATCGGGTTAGTCGTCAGGTCCTTTTGATGCTTTGAAGGGAGGGACAGCTTATGGCAGCCATGCGCGAAATACGCGCGCATATCAAAAATGTAAAAAGCACGCAGAAAATAACAAAGGCCATGAAAATGGTGTCGGTATCAAAGCTGAGAAGGGTGCAGTCAGCCATGGAAGCCATGCGCCCTTTTACCCGGAAGAGTGGGGAAATACTGGCCGTACTGTTCGGCGGAGATGAAATTCATTCAAACGCACTGATTGAGCCCAGAAGCGAGGTAAAAAAGGTCTGCTATGTGCTGTTTGTGAGCAACCGCGGTCTGTGCGGGGCATATAACAGCAATCTTCTCCGCTATATGGCCGACCTGGCGGCTTCGGCCCAGAGCACGTATTCAGTGGTCGTATGCGGCCGCTGGGGGAAGGACGTAATCCGCAAGGCAGGTCTTCCGGTTGAACGCGTTTTTGACGACATAGGCGATACACCGAGTGCGGAACAGGGGATACGGCTTGCCGAGTATCTTAAGAGGATGTACCTGAACGGCGAAGCGGATGAGGTCGTATTGGTCTACCAAAAATTTGTCAACGCCCTCAGTCAGACTCCCTGCAAAGCTCAGCTTCTGCCGGAAAAGCCGGAGGAGGCTGAAGAAAAAACGACAGATAAAGCGTATCTCTTCGAGCCGGACCGCCCGACGATTCTTGAAAACGTGCTGCAGCTGCATATCAACAGCACGGTTTATTCGGCCCTGCTTGAAGCCAAGGCAGGGGAGCATGCGTCCAGAATGAGGGCAATGACCGCTGCGTCGGACAATACACAGGAGTTGATTGCGGAACTCAGGCTGAAGCTCAACCGCGCGCGTCAGGCGGCCATCACCACCGAGATTGCCGAAATCGCCGGCGGTGCGTCCGCACTCAAGCATAAAAAATGATCGAAAATGTACCTTTGATTTGAGGAGTTCATTATGGAAAATGGCATCGTCAGAAGGGTCATCGGGCCAGTCGTTGACGTACAGTTCCCTTCCGGTAATCTGCCGGAAATTTATAACGCAATAGAAATCCGGCTCGAGGACCGAAAAGTAGTTATGGAAGCTGTTCAGCACATAGGAAACAACTGCGTCCGATGCCTCTCGCTGTTTTCAACGGACGGCATATCCAGAGGGCTTGCCGCAGCTGATACGGGGTCGCCTGTCTCCATGCCTGTCGGCGAAGCTACCCTGGGCCGTATGTTTAACGTCGTCGGGGAACCGATCGACGGCAAGGGCCCTGTTGAAAATGTGGAGCGTGTTCCCATACACCGGCAAGCGCCCGAATTCACAGAGCTGGTTCCGTCTACCGCAATACTGGAAACCGGCATCAAGGTTGTCGACCTGCTTGCCCCCTACTCCAAGGGCGGTAAAATAGGCCTGTTTGGCGGCGCGGGTGTCGGCAAGACCGTACTCATCATGGAGCTTATCCGCAACATTGCATACGAGCACGGAGGATATTCCGTTTTTGCGGGTGTCGGCGAGCGTTCCCGCGAGGGGAATGATCTTTGGAACGAAATGAATGAATCGGGCGTAATCAATAAAACCGCGTTGGTGTTCGGGCAGATGAACGAGCCGCCGGGGGCGCGCCTGCGTGTGCCGCTGTCCGGCCTGACGATTGCGGAAAATTTCCGCGACGCCAGCGGGAAGGACGTACTGCTGTTTATAGACAACATATTCCGATATACCCAGGCAGGCTCCGAGGTTTCCGCACTGCTGGGCCGCATGCCTTCCGCCGTTGGCTACCAACCCACTCTGGCGACGGAGATGGGCGCCCTGCAGGAGCGCATCACTTCCACCAAAAACGGTTCCGTCACCTCCGTCCAGGCAATCTATGTGCCCGCGGACGACCTGACCGATCCTGCGCCTGCAACTGCGTTCGCCCATCTGGACGCAACGACCGTTTTGTCCAGAAGCATTGCTGAGCTTGGCATTTACCCTGCGGTTGATCCTCTGGAATCCACCTCCCGCATCCTTGAGCCGGGGATCCTGAGCAAAGTCCATTACGAAACCGCAAGGGCGGTTCAGGGCGTACTGCAGAAGTACAAGGAGCTGCAGGATATCATAGCGGTTCTTGGAATGGATGAGCTTGGAATAGAGGACAGGGCAGTTGTCAGCAGAGCCCGCCGGATTCAGCGATTTCTTTCCCAGCCGTTCCATGTTGCGGAGAACTTCACCGGAGTAGAAGGGCGCTATGTTCCCATGGAAGAGACCATTAAGGGCTTTCAGGCCATTCTGGGAGGAGAATGCGACGACCTGCCAGAACAGGCGTTTCTGCTCTGCGGCAGCATTGACGAGGTCCTTAAGAAACGCGACCAATTCTAAGGAGGGGTTCCTGTGGAAGACAGAATACATCTTTGTGTGATGACCTCTGCCGGTGTCAAATACGAAAAAATAGTGCACTATGCAGGTTTGCCGCTGGAAGACGGAGACGCCGGCATTCTGGCCGGTCACGCTCCCCTGCTTGCCGCCGTCAGAGACGGCCCGGTAAAATGCGAGTTTGGGAATATGACGGAGTATGTCTGTGTGGGAAACGGAGTGGTGGATGTGCTTGAAAACAGCGTCACACTGCTTGTACGCGCTGCCGAGGCAGCACAGGATATTGACCTTTCCCGTGCCGAAGCCTCCGAACGAAGGGCCAGGGAACGTATAGAACGGAAGGAAGCAACCACCGATATGCTTCGCGCTAAGGCAAGCCTCCAAAGGGCTTTGGCCAGAAAAAAGACCTATCGCTTATCCTCTGAAAAAACGCCGGGATGAAAGGATACGCCTGAAAGCGGCATTCGACGGGTCGGATTTTAGTTGAAATAGTCAACAGGTATAGACAAAAAAAACTAGCCACCTGTTCAACTCTGAGTTGACCGGGTGGCTTGCTATTTAGTTTACTTTACTGCTTTGCCAATACCTCGAAGTCGGCCCGATGTGAGAATTAGCATTTATTCGCAAGTGCTTTTTCTATCATCTCTGCGGCATTATTTGCACCATTTTTATCTCTTGATCGTTTTCCGATTCGGGCGGCTTTCTCCTGGGTGCGGGTAGCAATTTCCCGGTTTTTCTGTAGAGTCAGGTATGCTTTGCGACTGGGGACTGAGGGCGTGGATATGAAGCGCATTCTTCCATGGCTGACGTTGGCGGAAGCGGTGGGGTTCGAACCTGCAAGACCTTGCGGTCTACCTGATTTCGAGCGACCGTTTGGAAAGGAAAGGAGAGGTCTCCCGCGGTCGCTTAAGGCCTTTGAATATGAGTGGAAAGCCTTATATCATGCGGGTTTGCAGGCAATAAAGGCTGACGTAGCGCGCTATACCGGTAATATAGGAAAGGAGGCGCTTTTACCCCGTATCAGAGTCGAAACGATAGAGAATTGATAGCAAATTCCCGTCAAGTCTGTTCCATAAACTCAATTTACCCCCCAGCAATTTCCGACTCTTTGCTACCGACAAAGCAAGAAAACGGAGGTTGTACCTCATGAAAAAGATTACCATAGATGAACTATATTTGCAGATGTTCGCCACCTATGACGATATTCTTTCAGTCGATGATGTGGCGGTCATCATGAATCTGGACAAGAAGCGGGTATACCGGATGCTGCGCTCCGGCGAGATTAACAGCATCAAGTTCGACCGCTGGGTCCGGGTGCCAAAGTTATGGCTCATCGAGTACATCCAGAAATACGGATTTCAGAGACAACAGAGCTTCCGCGAGCAGAGACGGGCTGCCGTGGCGCTCTACTGCCGGACCCCAAGGAGCCGCAAACAAATTCAGGAATTCCTCGATTTATCCGACCGGAAATTTTTCCGGGACACCGTACTGCATCCCCTGCTGGAGGAGGGGGTACTCCGGATGACCATTCCGGAATACCCCGGCCATGTGAAGCAGAGGTATGTAACGGTGCGACCTTATGAAAGCGAGGATTCCGATGATGAAAACTAACACAGGAGAAAAGAGCATTTCAGTCCGCTTGGAGCAGCTGCATCCTTTTGAAAATCATCCATTTAGGGTGGTGGAGGACGATGCTTTACGTCAGTTGGCCCAGAGTATTAAGGAAAACGGCGTACTGACACCCTGCATCGTACGTCCCAGTCCATATGACGACGGATATGAATTGCTGTCTGGCCACCGCCGAGTGGCAGCCTGCAGGTTGATCGGCCGAAAGACCATCCCGGTGATTGTAAGGGAACTGGATGACGATGCCGCGACCATTCTGATGGTGGACGCCAATCAACAGCGGGAAAACCTGTTACCCAGTGAAAAGGCGTTTGCCTATCGCATAAAACTGGAGGCGATGAAAAGGCAAGGTAAGAAAATAGAAACCACTTCCCGACAACTTGTCGGGAAGTTAGAGCGTGCTGATTCTGTTAGCGATGAAAGTGGTCGTACTATTCAACGCTATATTCGCCTCACCTATTTGGAGGGAAATCTGCTGCAGATGGTGGATGAGGGCCGCATCGCTTTTGGTCCCGCGGTGGAGATTTCGTTTCTAACCCATGATGAGCAGTGCATGTTGCTGGAAACCATCATCACTGAGGAGGCCACCCCATCCCTCTCCCGGGCTCAAACCTTGAAAAAACTCAGCCAGGAGGGCAAGTTGGACATGGACGCTATTCTGAAAATCCTCAGTGAGCAAAAGGGCAATCAGGTGGATCGGCTCAAGCTGCGGGAGGACAAGCTTCGGGAATTCTTTCCCTGCAACTATACCCCACGGCAAATGGAGGATGTCATATTTCAGCTATTGGAACAGTGGAAACAGAATGGAAACGCCACGAATAATAAACTGAGTATAAGCTGATAAATCTTCCATAGACAGCCAAAATCAACAAAGCCTGTGGTTTCTATCATGAATCCACAGGCCTTTCATTTATAACCGGAGGTAATTTTGTTTTATTCAAGTGTGAATTCTTTTGTGCGATGATAATACGTATTTTATACCGCACTTACACTGCCCTACGCTTTCCATACAAATGTAATGCGCATTGAGAAATAAATACCTGCTGCAAGCAGGCGAATTGCCTGAAAGAGCGCATTATGTTAAACTATAATTTCTGTAATTCAATGGACACGCAGCCTAAAGATGTTCGTATCATCCTAGGCGATGCCGGCATCAATTATTATGGAGGCTCAAAAGATACTTAAAGTTCAGGAAAGCTTGTATCTCTGCCAATTACGTTGTTCTGTATCCATGGAAATCATGTCGTTATCATATTATAGGAGGTTCTCCATGATTACAAGAGCATTATTGAACAAATTAGTTAAAGAGGCTGATGACAAGCAAAACAGCACGCTTCCCAAGGAGATTTGCAAAGTAAGCGTAGATCTATCCCAACCCATTGAAGAAAGGATGCTGCAGTATCTGACAGAAATCAAAAACCCATACCGTGTAAGGTCCGGCGAAATCAAAATCAATATTAAATACTCATCCGACGGACCGTCCATCAGTAAGCTCTTGGCCAGATATTTTGGCCGTAAAAGATGAGCAGGGAGAATGAAAATGAATCAAATTAACATACCTCACAAGTGGAGGGGCGCATTATACGCACGTATTTCCCGTGATGATCATTCTAATGAATACAGCATAGAAAACCAAAAGAAGCGACTCTATGATTTCGTCGAAACCCATGGAGATGAGTTTCAATCGGCTGAGCTTTATGTAGATGTTGGTGCCAGTGGAAGTAATTCTGACAGAGAACATTTTATCTGCATGCTAAATGACATCAAAGAAAAGAAGATAAATTGCGTGATAGTCAAAGATCTCTCCCGACTATCACGCAATTATTATGAGGCAGGGTACTATTTGGATTTTTTCTTTTCCTCTATGGATATACGGTTTGTTTCATTAGAGTATCCAGCGTTGGATAGCTTCAAATCCCCTGAACTGATGAATAGCGTCATGATTCCGATGCAGAATGTAGTTAATGATGACTTTTGCAGGCAGACATCCATTAAGGTTCGCAATATTCTTAAAATGAAGCGGGAAAAAGGAGAGTTCGTGGGAGCATTTGCTCCATATGGGTATAGCAAACACCCCAAATATAAGCATCAGCTAATTATAGATGATAAGGCTGCCGAAACAGTCCGCATGATATTCCAGTGGTTTGTCTATGACAGTATGAGCCAAAAACATATCGTGAAGAAGCTGAATGCCTTGGGGATTCTTGCACCCGCCGCGTATAAACAATCCATAGGGCTGGCCTACCATAATCACGGTCTTGATCAAGGAATGCCTCTTTGGAATCTGCGAACCGTTCGGGGCATTTTAGGTAATCAGGTATATATCGGGGATATGGTTCAGGGGCGGCAGCGCAGCAAAAGTTATAAGCATAAGAAGGTTGAGGATATACCGGAGGATGAATGGGTTATTGTGAAGGCAACTCACAGCCCCATCATTAAATTGGATGTCTTCCTAAAAGCAAAGAGCCTTTTATCAAACAGAATGAGAGCGGCTTTCGAGGAAATACCATTACAGCCTTTTGCCGGTTTGGTGCGCTGTGCCGAATGTAATAAAGCCATGCAGCGCCACGCTTCGTCCAAATATATATACTTTCGTTGCAGGACATATCGGGAACAATCAAGGAATGCGTGCTTTGGTCACAGTTTTAGAGAGGACAGGCTGCTCAACATTATAAACACAGTGGTACAGTTACACACAAAAATAGCAGCGGACATCTCGGAAATCCAGCAGGCTATGCAGGCTGAGCCGATAGCCCATGATTATGAACATCAGATAGACTGTCTCATTAACCAAAAGAAGAAACAACTAATCAAAACAGCCCGTTACAAAAAATCGCTGTATCAAGATTGGAAGGACGGGATGCTAACAAAAGAAGAATGTGAGATCTACAGATCACAATATGATGATGAGATTAAGGCTATCACAGAATCGATTTCAGAGCTTAATCGTGAAAAAAATTTATCACCATCACGAAAGGACAAGGAAAATCAACTTTTTGAGCAGTTTTTATATGGTCACATTCTGCCGGAATTAAATCATGCCTTTTTGTCAGAGCTTATTGAAAGAATTGACGTTGATCAAAATGGGGATTTAACCATCCATTTTAATTTTCAAGACCCTTTTTTGCAATGGTGACTTGATAGTCTTAGTCCTTATTTTCTGCGAGCGAAATGATTTCTAGCTTATCTTTATTATTACAAAGAAATCCTTGCATGCGTTTTCCTTCGTCAAGGTGAACATCGTTATCCAATATGGCAATGACCTTGGAATCGGATGCATCCTGCATCAAGCGGCTTAAGAAATTAATTTGCTTGCTTTGTAGGCTGCTGTTGTGTACCACAAGGAATCGGGTAGCCCCTTTGCTGGGAATGGCAAAGAAGGCATTTGTAGCCTTTTGTCTCGGAATAAACTTGATGCACCAAACATTGCTCCCATTTTCATTGGTCATAGCATACTGCTCTGGCTGACTGATATCATGTACACTAACCCAGTAGACTTTGGCATGTTTTACTTTTGCGCGTTGCTGCAAAAGAGAAAACTCCCCTGCAATATAATTCTCGCCAATGTGGGATTTAGAATAGGAAAGCCTCCACTGCTTTAGATAATTGGTTACACTCCGCTGAGGAACAAGCTTATCGTATTTCATTTTTATCAATAAAGAAACTGTCTTGCGTGTCCACAACTTGCTATCTATCTGATGCTGTTCTGGCGTTGATTCCATCAGTGTTTTAAGAATACTCTGTTCCTCGTCAGGACTCAAAAGTTTGCCGGATTCTTTTTTGCGGCCGCAAGGTTTTGGCCGCAAATTTTCGATGCATTCCCCGGCACAGAGGTATGCACACCATATTCTCTGTATTTGCCGGGGATTTACATTGACGATTCGACTAATCTCCCCGTTGCTGCGTCCTGAAAGCTTAGACTTAACAACCTTTTTCCTCAGCGCAAATATTTGAGCATTATTAAGTTTTCTCATGTTGATATACTTTGTATCCATAATCATAATTATATCAAAAATTTACCGATCGCACACTATTTATTTCCGCCTAAACTGACTAATTAGACCAAAAAAGATTGATATCATTGGGTTGTTGAAAGAAATAACAAAATAATTTTCTCGGTGTATGGGACCTGTTGGAGCCGTGGCTCCGGTCGGTCCCCGAAATTGAATAAAAGAGGAAAGTGATAAAATGAATAACCCCAAAATGCGGTTTATTCAGGCCGGGATTCTTCATGAAGATGGAGAACCAAATGAAGATGTCATCTATGAAATTGCTTTGTCGGTTTTTTGTTGTCTGGTTGAAGCAATCAAAAACGGAATGTACTCCAAAGAACAAGTTAATCACTTTTTTAAGGAATGTGAATGCTCTGATGATTGGAGAGCATTCTATTTTTATTTATGTGGCTATTACACTGTTGCAGGTCGTATGAGGCCAAGCATAGAATGGGATATTATAAATGACGAATTATTATTCTATGTGTATCGTTACTACTTTATTGAAATGGTGAATATGCTGGATGATTTGATTGATGCCTAATGGCATCGATTGAGGTTAGATGTCTAAGGAAGAGGCCTGAAAGAGTTAGAAAAAAAAACGCGGCAGCGGCGGAAAAAAGTGCTAGGCAGATCGAGCAGGACCGGAAGCGTCTCCATCGTCAGGTAAGCTGGGCAGATCCGGAGACGGGTTATCTGAAGCGGTCGAATGTGCTAACTGAACTACTGGCGCCTATAGGTACGTTCTGGATGTGGCGGTAACACCGAAGGGATGCCAGCGATATTGAGCTATGGATAATCGCTAGGGCGACCGAAAGGAAAGAAAAGGGGAGGTCACTCTCGGTCTTTGATGGCCTTTCGCTATATTTAGCACAGTGGTGCATCCAGTTGAAGCACATTTTTATATGCTTTCAGACAGAAATCTCAAAGTCAAATATTTTGCTCATATTCATACCTCAATACTCCGGTAACTCCATCCGGCCATTTTCTTTTTCCATTTTATATAGATCATACAGTTTCTCAGTGCTGTATTGCCAGGCCTTTGTTTCCTCGTTTTCAAGTGCAGAATACAACTGAGATGTATATAATTCTTCAATTGCTTTATTTTCAGGCATATTGCTCGCCTTAATTATTTTGTCTGCTAAATCGGTTATTATAATTGGGAAAACGGCATTAAATTTAGCTTTATCCATTTTTCTTCCCCTCCAAAATCGTTGGATATTTAAAGCCGTCGTGAAAATACTTGACAAGAATCCATAGTTCGAAACAAGGTTCTGGTTCCCTTGTTGTCAGGACCCAAGGCTTGGTCCAATAATTCGAATACGGTGCTTTGGCCAATTTCAGGAGGGAGCTCTACTCAATACGCTACCCTTATTTAGGATGGCGTATTGATAATAAAATAAGACTCTATTCAAATGATGTGGTCAACGCATCAAACAGCTCTTTAAAAGTCATCTTTTTAGTATGATGGCACATCGTTCCTTCGTATTCACCTCTAAAGCGGTATATACGTTTCAAAATACGCCCTCAAATTATCATCGCAAACATAGACATAGGTACCTTTAATGCCTCGTGTAAGTAAGACTGCGTAAGTATTCAGGATGTAGGTCTTTAGCTCTGTATCTGATATGCCTTTTTTCACTTTGTTATCAAAAAAGTGATTTTTGTCCACTTTTATTTTGTTATCCACTTTGTCATAATAAAGATCTGGTCCAATCACGACGCCTGCATAGTTTAAATCCAGTCCTGGCAGGGTATAGATGCTGCCCATTTCTTTTTTTACTTCCTCATTGCTTAACCATCCGCCAGTTTGTGTATTCCATTGGATCTCAACACCATCAATGCTGATATCGACTAAATCCTTGTCCTCTTTCGCTCTCCATGGCCAGGCATATCCTGAGCAATATCGGCTTAGCCCCGCTTCGTGTTCTTTTTCATCAAGACAACTTATCATATCGGGTAAAGAGGTAAAAAGCTTGAACTCATACTCATCAAACACTTGTTGCTGTGGGGCCCTTTGGTACAGCACATCATAAATATATCCAACATAATTATTTCCAGCTTTTATGCGCATTTGATCTCCTAATGCAATGAGGCGGACCGTTCGGTTGTTATCAAGCAATTTTTTCTCAAAATAATCATGTGGGATATCACATGGGCTTGTGTACTGCTTTTCGTCATATAGTAGCACTTGATAATCTGAATTCTTCAAAATCCAATCCAGTTCATTATGAGTGTTGTCCATACCCATCCGTTTATTGGCTTCTTTGAAGTGCTTATAATATAGACCTAAGTTTTTACCTTGCCTCAGCTTATGAGCCTCGTCACAAATAATGATATCATAGTGCTGTTTGGTAACATCAATGGGGCTAATCACATCTTTTTTATTGAGACTTTCAGTATTTTTAAAAATGGACCCAATTTCGGTACGCGTAGCGGGATTTGCATATACAAGAGCTATCTTTTTATCTTTGTAGTGCGTATGTTTTTTTAAGTAATAAAATAGTGAGGTAGCCAATACGGTCTTTCCCGTGCCAGCGTCACCACATACCAATATTGGCCTTGGTTCTTCCACTTTTTGATTCTCCCAGAAATCTATAGCATTTACTATATTATTTAATGAATTTTGCTGTTGTTCCGTTAGTTCAGTGTACGGAGAATATTTATAAGAAGTTGAATTGATAATGAGTTTGTATTCTTTTGCGTTGACAAGGTCTTTTTCTACAAGCTTTGGCCATAATTTATCAAAATACCACTCAAATAGATTCTTTCTCAGGCAATACTGGGGCTCTCCATCATTGCGATTTACTACATTAAACTTTCCATCCCACTCCATTAATATCTTGATCTGATTCTCCTGATACTTTGCAAATCCTATTTCAGCAAGTCGGCTAGTAATAATATGCAACCTCTTAAAATGGTATCTTTTTAGCCCGTTTTTTTCAGATCTACTAAAATGCTCTTTGGTTCTTCTTATCACATTCTTGGTTTCACCTATATATGCTTCGCTGCCATTTTCCAGTATGTAAACGCAATGGCACTTTAACATACTATCCAAGTTGTCAAATTCCGGGTTGGAAAAAGTTCTGGTTTCGACTTGGAATAGATTTTTTTCACTTGGAATGCCAATATCAGGTTGAAATATCGTTTGCTCAAACAAAGACTGAAGCATTATCCACCCACACCTCACATTGTGTCTACACGATTTTTGATATTGTTACTCTATATAGACCGATACAGCCATATATACAGACTTCGCTTCATTGACAGTTTAAACATAATATACAAATCGAGTTTTCCTTCGAACTGTCCAGTTTGCTCATATGGGAACCATCTTATTTTTTAGTAGTCTTGATGAAATAATCGAACAGTATTGTCCTAAGTAAACAAAAGGAATTTTCTAAATCAATAATGCTTATATCGTTTATTCTAGCCCCAACGCAGTGAGGCGCTAGCCTACCACGTTCATAATCCAATTCTAATATCTGTTCATTATTGGACTAGGGGCAAAGGTTTGTATTATCTATTACTTGATTTAAACGGTCTTTCGTCTTTTTCCTTAACAGCCGGGGTATTATTTGTTGGACTCAATTTTGCTTTTTATCAGTCTGGACTCTAAATCTTTCAACTCCACATTGTTCCAATTATTATGTATCGTACTTGGTTTCTGTGAGTTTGCCCTAATTTCCACACCCAACTCTTCAACAATTGTGTAGTGGCTGTTTTTATTATTATATATCCAAATTTCCCATAAAACAACAAGAAAGGAGCAAATATAGGGCTCGATTTAGATGTTGCCAGAAATGGCGATTTTGTGCCATATATAAAATGAAGGTGAAATAGTAGTTTTTTTACAAATGTGGTCGATACACTAAAAACCCTTCTGGTTGCGCTAGGAGCGGGTCTCCCTGTATGGGACGTTATCAATTTTTCGGAAGGATACGGGGCGGATAATCCCGCGCAATGGCAGGGTCCATAAGAAACTAGATAAACAAAATGGATTAGCTGGCAGATAGAAGATGAAGCCGCCGTCTCTGTTACACAGGACGGCGGCTTCATCTTCGTGTTGTAATTTCGTAGTTCAAACTGATATAATCTGTACCGTCTACCGTCCAATCCGCAAGGTGAGGTGATTTCATGTTTTCGCCCACCTCAATAATGAGGTGATCCGGGTCGTAGAAGCAGATAGGCACCGGCTCTCCCTCCTTCGGGTAAAAGGTGATATCCTCATTATACCGTGTTGAAGCTAGCATAGCAACTTGCACTCTCTCGGGTTTTTTTATATGCTGAAATGAAATAATTTAACTAAATCGCAGGTTGAAATTGTTCTCAAAAAAGTATATACTTGTCATAAAGTATAGAAGAATCGGCAAAGCCATCGAAAGACGGCGACGCAAAGCTACGAGGGCCTATACCGTTTGGATGGCAGCCAACTTAATGTAAAACGGAGAGTCCTGCGAGATGCAGGGCTGTTTTTATATGCTTACATGAGGTGAACTTATAGATTACATTTTAATCCGAAGCCGCAGAAAAATGGGGTATTACTCGCCGCCGCGTGCAAGTCTTGTGCAATCAGGGCCGCATCCCGGGACTGACGAAATTTGGCAAGGTCTGGGCCATTTCGAAGGACGCCGAGAAACTGGCGGATGTGCGAAAGATAGGACAAGAGCTATTGTATATTTTAGAGTAGATCAAATTAATATAAAATTGAGGATTTGCGCTATGCTTCAGCCAGGTCTATATGAACAAGTGATCAACCGCGAGATCAATACCGATCTGTCGGAGCTTCCGGCAGCCCGGCAGGCCACTGTGCCCATCGATAAGGCAGAGGCCTCCAAGGTCTTAGCGCAGTATCTCACGGGCGTAGTTCAAAAGGGGCTGGACAATATGCTGGATAACGGCGGGGACCTCTCCGCCCAGATCGGGCTAACAAATGAAATCGTGCGCATCGTGGAGCGCACCACAAGGGAAGCTGACTTTGCCGCTTTGTCTGTGGACGAGCGGGCAGAGCAGCTTCTTGCTCTACTCAGGGAAAACGACCCGCGGCTAGCTATTGGAAAGACCGCCGCAACTGTTGACCGCCCGGAAACCTCCATCGCGCAAAGCAGCCTCTTTACCGGTGCAGTTCACGAACCTCAGATGTACACAGAGTTTAAAAAGGAGATCGTCTCCGCGGATCGCATCGACATGCTGGTGAGCTTTATCAAGTGGAGTGGTCTACGGCTTATTATGGACGAGCTGATCTCATTTACCCAAATCGGCGGCGCGCTGCGTATCATTACTACCTCTTATATGGGCGCGACAGACGTCAAGGCTATCGAGGAGCTGCGCAAGCTGCCGAACACAAAAATCAAGGTTAGCTATGACACCAAACGTACCCGCCTCCACGCCAAGACCTATGTATTCTATCGGAATACTGGCTTCACCACGGCCTATGTAGGTTCGTCCAATCTTTCCAACGCCGCCATCTCCAGCGGCCTTGAGTGGAATGTGAAAGTCACAAAAAAGGACCTGCCGGAGACCATCGACAAGATCACCGCCACCTTTGAGAGCTATTGGAATTCCAATGAATTTGAATACTACACGGAGAATCAGAAGGAGCGCCTCGCTCGCGCATTGAAGGCAGAGAAGTACTTTGACGCTAACAACGCGGATGCCTACACGCTGGACATCGCGCCTTATTCCTACCAGCAAGAGATTCTCGACAAGCTGGAGGCCGAGCGAACCGTCCGTGGCTACTGTCGCAATCTGGTGGTAGCTGCTACCGGTACAGGCAAAACTGTAATTTCCGCGCTGGACTATAAACGCTTCCGCAAGCAGAATCCAGGCCGGCCTTGCCACCTACTGTTTGTGGCGCACCGGGAAGAAATCTTGAAACAGAGCCTCTATACCTATCGCGCTGTGCTTAAGGACGCCAATTTTGGTGAGATGTTCGTCGGCAGCTACAAGCCGGATAGCATAGAAAACCTGTTTATTTCCGTCCAGACATTTAACTCCCAGGACTTTACCGTCAAGACCACGCCGGACTTTTATGACTATATCGTGGTGGACGAATTCCACCATGCCGCCGCGCCCACCTATCAAAAACTGCTGGAATACTATCAGCCCAAAATTCTGATAGGCCTCACCGCCACGCCGGAGCGCATGGATGGCAAGAGTATTCTGAATTATTTCAGCGGCCGCATCGCGGCGGAAATTCGGTTACCGGAGGCCATCGACCGCAAGTTGCTGTGCCCATTCCAGTATTTCGGCGTCACTGACGTCATTGATCTGGATGATTTGAAGTGGACGCGGGGCGGTTACGACAAAGGTGAGTTGTCGCGCATTTACACCCTCAGTGGCGGCGCTGCCAAGCGCCGTGCTGATATGGTTGTTTCGTCACTGCTTAAATACGTCACAGATATCAACGACGTGAAGGGGCTGGGCTTCTGCGTCTCCGTCGAGCATGCGGAGTTCATGTCTAACTATTTCAATGAGCACGGCATCCCATCCATGTTCCTGACCGGTCAGTCTCTCGATGAGGAGCGTAAAACTGCAAAACAGCGGCTAGTCTCCGGCGAAGTCCGCTTTATCTTTGTGGTGGACATCTACAACGAGGGCGTGGATATCCCCGAGGTTAACACGGTGTTGTTCCTTCGCCCTACGGAATCGCTGACCATCTTTCTCCAGCAGTTAGGCCGCGGTCTGCGTCTCAGCGAGGATAAGGAGTGTCTGACCGTACTGGATTTTATCGGTCAGGCCAACAAAAGGTATAACTTTGAGGACAAGTTCGCGGCGCTGCTCTCCAGTACAACCCGGGGCGTGCCGCGCGAAATTCGGGACGGCTTTGTATCCGCGCCCAAAGGCTGCTATATTCAGCTGGAAAAGAAAGCAGCCAAATACATACTGGACAACATCCGTGCCTCCTATGGCAACAGTGCCGGATTGGTCTCCCGCATTGGAAGCTTTGAGGAGGACAGCGGCCTGCCGCTGACACTGGCAAACTTTTTGAGCCACTGCCGCCTTGACGCCCGGTCACTCTACAAGTTTTCCTCTTTCTCTCGTCTCTGCGAGCTCGCCGGCAAGCTGGATGCTTTCACGGAGCCTGCCGAGAAAACGCTGACAAAAGCATTTAGTCGCATCGCCGTCATCGACTCCCGCCGCTGGATCACTTTCCTGCTGGACATTCTTCCCCAATTGCACAATGTGGACTTTGCCGCCCTGTCACCCTTGAAGCAGCGGATGCTGCAAATGTTCTACATCACGGTTTGGGGTAAGGCTGCCGACAGTTGGGACGGCGATGAGGTACTGGAAAATCTATGCGCGCTGGCAGACAGCCAGGTCATGCTCTCAGAGCTTACCGCGTTGCTCCAATACAATTTTAACCGCATAGACTTCATTGATGAGCCGGTTGATCTGGGATTTGAATGCCCGCTGGATCTGCACTGCACCTACACCCGTGACCAGCTTCTGGTCGCCATGGATTTCACGGAGCCCACCACCGTGCGTGAGGGCGTAAAGTGGCTGCCGGATAAGAAAGCGGACGTGTTTTTTGTGACGCTCAATAAGTCCGACAAGGACTATTCGCCGACGACGATGTATAACGATTACTCCATCAACGAGGAACTGTTCCACTGGCAGAGCCAGAGCACCACGGCGGAAAACTCCCCCACTGGTCAGCGCTATATCCATCACCGCGCCCAGGGCAGCCGCGTGCTGCTGTTCGTGCGCGAGTTCAAAACTGATCGCATCTCCAGCGGCGCTGCTGCCTACACCTATCTCGGTACGGCAAGCTATGTCTGTCACGAGGGTTCAAGGCCGATGAATATTACATGGAAGCTTGACAGACCAATCCCAGCGAAATTCTTGAACAAGACAAATAAATTGGTGGTGGGATAATGACCGAAGTTGTAGCAGCTCTGATTTGGGATAAAGATAAGTTTATGATCTGCCAGCGATCGGCGACGAAAGCGCGCGGCCTTTTGTGGGAGTTTGTCGGTGGAAAAGTTGAACCGGGCGAAACGAAAGAGCAGGCTCTTATCAGAGAATGCCAAGAGGAACTCGCCATCACGCTGTCTGTAGGCAGCGAGCTAATGGCCGTGACGCATGATTATCCGGACATTACCGTGCACCTGACGCTGTTCAACGCCACGATTGCCGAGGGCGTACCACAGAAATTGGAACATAACGATATCCGGTGGATCACAGTGGATGAAATACCAAACTACGAGTTTTGCCCGGCGGACGAGGTTATTTTGCAGCGGATCAGTAGCCGCAGGTAAGGTATGCAGAGAGAAGGTACAGTATCATGAATGATCGTTACATAGCATTTGATGTAGAAACCCCAAACTATGCAAATGACCGCATCAGCGCCATCGGCATTACCGTTGTCGAAAACGGCCGCATCACGTATGATTTCTACTCTCTTGTAAACTCGGAAGTGCACTTTGATCCCTTCAACATCCGGCTTACCGGCATCACGCCGGAAATGGTGGCCGACCAGCCCGCATTTCCAGAATTATGGGAAAAGATTGCGCCGGTTATGGGCAGCGGCCTGCTGATTGCGCATAACGCGCCATTCGACATGGGTGTGCTGGCGCAGTGCCTGAATGACTATGGAATCGAATGGCAGCCCTTTACATATTATGCCTGCACCTGCGTGATGGGACGAGCATGCTATCCGCAGCTTCAAAATCACAAGCTCAATACCCTTTGTAATTACCTTAATCTCAATTTGGATCACCACCACGCCGGCAGCGACAGCCATGCCTGCGCGGAGCTGTTGCTGGACTATATGCATCATGGACTGCAGCCGGATCGTTTTCTGCGTCGGTATGATCTGGCACAGCGCCGCACACTACGGATGCCACCAAAAGCAAAACCCAGTGAGACAACAACGCAACTGCTTGCGCTCAAAGATCTGCTTAGCACAATCACGGCAGACGACGAGTTGAGTGAGAGTGAAGTCCTCTCCCTTCAAACTTGGATGAATGAGAACCTCGCGCTGCGCGGCAATTTTCCTTTTGATAAAATCTTCGAGACCGTTGGAGGTACGCTGGAAGATGGCATCTTGGAAGATGCAGAGTTGCAGGCAATGTTGCTTCTATTTGGGCAAATCACAGATCCTGTTGCAAATACCTGTAGCTGTGATTGCTTCGACATCAACGGAAAGACATTTTGCCTGACCGGGGAATTTGAATTTGGGGATCGTTCCAGCGTGGAATCGGCTCTTTCTCAAAAAGGAGGTATCCCGGTTTCCAGCGTTACGAGGAAAATAGATTGTGTGATTGTCGGCAGCAGGGGCAGCGATGCTTGGAGCAGCGGCAACTATGGCACAAAGGTAAAAAAGGCGCTGGAATTGCAAGCAAAAGGACATCCCATCCAAATTGTCAAAGAGCAGGATATTTGCAATTTGTTATCCAACTGAGGAGGCTGAAAGATGGCTGCAAAGGTCTATAATAAGCTTGTCCGTGGCCGCATTCCGGAGATTATTGAGGCTTCCGGAAAAACATGCGTCTTTGCTGGGGTGTAGGATTGGCTCACTAGTATTCTAATGCCAGTGCAGAAGCAAGAAAATGCTTAGAAGAATTTATTTATACAAATGGGCACATAGATGGATGATATTAACATAAATACAAGCCGATAGTATTGTTCAACGAAATCTATGAAATCAATTTAAGTGCTTGCAGAAAAGAGAGGAATGTATATGTTAGACTATGCAAGAGAAATTATTGAAAGACATATTAGAACTCACACCGAACGCTCAGACGAAGATCGTGCAGCTGTTTCTATTCTACAAACATTTTTGAGATCCAGTGGAAAGATCAACACTAATTTTTCTTGTGATGACAAGTGGCCAAATGCAGATGGTACATTTGAGTTTGTCTCAGAACCTAATGTATCGAGACGCCCAAAGCAAAACTTTTTTGTCCAGATTAAGGGTACTCATGTATATAGTGCAGTAGATGGCATGATTAAGTATTCCCTGAAGAGTTTGGCATTCCCTGCATTTATCTATAGCGATGTGACATTTGATCCTGGTATTCTGTTTGTTGTACTAAACCCGGATTGCCGCGGTTCCGAACGGGTATTCTGGAAATATATGTCTGTGGATTTTCTCAATTCAATTGATTTTGAAAACAGTAGTGTAACCATCAGTTTTTCATCTGATGAGGAAATTTTCAATACCGATGAGAGTGTTAATGTGTTTTGTAACAAGCTCGAAGATCTTGTTGACCATCATTCTTTTGTTAACCAATTGGATAGCAAAAACTACTCAAAGAATGATGTAGAAAAAATTATTAGGGCTTGTGACGAGGACATTACGGAAAGCATAGACAGACTGGACATTCTTAATGATACTCGTGATGGCGTATCAAGGAGAATTCTTACTAGACTAAGTGATTTGTGTACAGCGACTCTCCTGCTAAATACATTAGGTAATGGGAACGAAAGAGCAAGTCTCCAATTGGCTTGGGAGCATTCCATTCTAAGTATTGAAACCAAGTACCTTGGAACTTTTCTCAAAGGTTTGCAATATATTGGCAAGCGCATTCCCGATGATGGACAATCGGAACGCCTATTGTTGAAGTATTATAATTTTCTGTGGCAAATACGAAAATTCTTGCAAAAAAACTGCGGAATGTCTGTTCTGCATAACTTGGAAAAGTTTCCACTCCATATTGATGAGCTCGATCGTCAATATTACCAGTTGGCTGCAAATGCAGTTGATTCCGTCGATCCCACTCTCCACGCATTATGTACATCCAGATTTTATGTTCAGAAAAAAGTTCCATTTTTTATTGGAACAGAGCGATATTTCGAAGTCACTTTGCAGCTGGCAAGTATTTATGCTACAAAGTACAACCGCATTACCGCTTATACAAAAGAAAACATCTCCACAAACTATTCCATACAGATTGGTTATGTGGATACTATAATTGATCTGTGGGGAATTGCATCCAAAATAAAGGTAATCACAAATTGGAAGGTATCAATAGAGCCTGCCTGTCTGAATAAGCTGGGAAAGATATTGCGTATCAGCACAAATCTTTCTTCGAAATATGGCGAGTATAATGAACTGATGACTTTTCTAACCAGAACAGGCATCAACTTTCTGGATTTAATTGATTTGCAAACGGTCACTTTTTCATCTCTTATCGATCCAATTTATGAGAAAACAAATACTTGCATTTATAAGGAGGTACTTCTGAAGCTTAAGGCACATTATTCTAAGACATCAGAAGAGTTCGGCCGGAATGTGATAAGATATTTGCTCCTGAATCTAAGAGAAGAAGCCCTCGAAAGCGTTATGCCTTCACAGTATAAGCCCAAACAGCTCTGTGCCGAGCTCTACCTCTCGAGCCGGTGTCTACCTTTTGAAAGAAACCCTTTTATTTCTGATTTGGCAGGAAGTAAGACAAGCGGCAGCAGTCAGGCAAAACACATCCTCAGTGTTGTCGGAAGCGATAAATTAGATGTGGTTCGCCCATATCTGTTTATCAAAAACTCAACAAAGCAGACAGGAGAAATCTATTTTGAGATAGACGCCGTTGCCAGTAAAACAGTCATCGATAAGTACAATGCCCAACTGGATTCTTGGGAGCACAGCCAGGGATATCAAATAAACCTTGTGGACGGACTTGCCTGCATAGATTCTTATGAAAAAACTACACTTCTCATATTAAAACAACTTTTAGAGTTTTCGAAAAACGGCAATAAAGGCCAGGAAGAGTACAATCAGAACTTTCTTAAGCAAAGCAAAATTGACTTTACCGACAGGATAAAAGAACAAGCAATAAGAGATGTCTTTGTCGACTCCCAGCTTCTTTTAATTTACGGAGCTGCTGGGACTGGGAAAACGACCCTTATCAACTATATTTCAAATTTGATGACCAGTCACCGTAAACTGTTTCTCACCAAAACCCACACCGCACTACAAAACCTAAAAAGACGTATTGATAATCCAGGAACATCAGCTGATTTTGTGAGCATCGACAGCTTTACCAAGAAAGTTGTCCTGCCGGAATATGATATCATTTTTGTTGATGAATGTAGCACAATTGATAACCGCACTATGTTAGCTTTTCTCAATAAATTAAGTCTCAATACTTTTTTGGTTTTTGCAGGAGATATCCAACAAATTGAATCCATCGAGTTTGGTAACTGGTTTTTTTATGCAAAAGATATCATTAAAGCATACGGTGCTAATATTGAGCTACTAAATACTTGGAGGACAAAAAATCAAACTCTTATTGGTTTGTGGAATGAAGTCAGGCTTATGGATGAGTTGATAACTGAAAAGCTGGTTATCGACGGTCCCTTCTCGGAAGACATAGGGCCAAAAGTCTTCAAGCGGGAAGAAGATGACGAGGTTATTCTTTGTCTAAATTACGACGGAAAATTTGGCCTAAATAACATGAATAACTACTTTCAAAATGCAAACTCCAAAGGCGAGGCTGTCTCGTGGCAGGAATGGAATTATAAAGTGGGTGATCCCATCCTTTTCAATGACACGAAACGATTTTCTCTCTTATACAACAACTTAAAGGGACGGATTGTCAAGATTGAAAAAGAAAACGACAGAATCTCCTTTACAATTGATGTAGATATTTCCTTAACAGACATGGACTGTAGAAGAGAAGGTGTCGAGTTTATTGATGTTGTGGGAAACTCTACGCGCATTCGTTTTAGTGTATACGCCTATGACGGCAGCAAAATGGACATGGAAGACGATGACCTGCGGATGAAATCTATTATTCCCTTTCAGCTCGCGTATGCCGTTTCAATTCATAAGGCACAAGGTTTAGAGTATGATTCGGTTAAGGTAATTATCCCGAATAACAATGCAGAAAAGATAACTCATGGAGTTTTTTACACGGCAATTACTCGTGCAAAGAAGAAATTGAAAATCTATTGGAGCTCCGAGACCATGCAGGAAGTTATAAAGGGATTCTCAGCAAACGCATCAAAGTGCAAAAGTCTGGAAATCGTGAAATCCAAGCTGGTACGTAGCTAATCCAATCTTGTGAACAGTTTTTCCTAGAACTTGCGGCCGCTATAAACAAAGAAAAGCGACAAAAAAGTCTTATTGATTTCCTTGTTTCTCAACCTCCAATTATGTTTATGACATCCGTTAGACCACAATCAGTATTATTTAATATTTTCATATTTCCCGATTTAGTTCGAATTAGTTATGTGTTCGCCTTGCTGGCCTTTTATTACTGCTACTCGGTTTTTATTGCGATTTCACTCTTAATTATAAATTCGCCACGTTTAGAACACGTTGAATATCCATGTATCTGCATCCCATGTTCAATACAGTCTCGAAATAATGCACCATATGGCTCCGCTGAATTGAGCATAACACAAGTTACAAGCGGACTCAATGCAATAAGTAGGAATGCAACATTGTACCCGTCGAGCAACAGCAATTTAATCTTTTGAAGTTGCTTGATTATCCTTTCGGACTGAACATTTGGAAAAGTAGTTGTATTGGTAAGAGAAATAACGCTTTTGACTTCAACAACAGTATTTGTTTCAGGAATATACAAATCACTTTTGTAGCCATCCACAATCTTTTCTCGAACGGTATTATGCCGAGAACCTAAGAAGGAGAACATTCTTCGGCTAAGGCTCTTCTCAACCAGTTCATTGGGAAAAGACGTATTAAGAATCATGTAATTCCTCTTAATTCTGACCGCGAATACTGAGTATTTTGTTCGTGCACTCGGTTTACTGACTGGCATCAACAATACTTTACGTCCGCTCAACTCCATAAAGTTACTCAAGCGACATGACGACGGTATGTAGCAAAGAACATTTTCTCCTGCAACATTTACGGTGCATAGAAAGCGATTCTTTATTTCTTCAATAAACGTTCCCTCAGTATATAATTTAGAAGCAAATGTCATCTATATTACCCCTCATAGCCTATTAATACCTGCAATCAGATGTAGTTCTCGATTTGGAGCACACCAAGGCGTTCGATATCATTGCCAATTTCCTCAAGCCCATAAATCATTAGGTTGCGAAAAAAAAGTCGTGGTGTTTCTGTTTGATATAGGTTCCTAATGAGATTTTCCCAATAGCCGCCCTTGTCCAGATTACCATATGCATAATTTGTTCCTAATTGATCAGGGACAACATAAGAGCCCGGATCGAAGTCCTTAAAATGGTACTTCAAAACATAGGCGGCAGCAAATATCGCCGCATCTTGGCGTATGGTAAACCAGCCTTCGTCTACAAACATTTGTGCAACATAGTCTGATGCTCTTTGTGAAAGCTTTAAATCAGTTCCAAGTTCTTTTATAGTAGCCATTTTACATCAACTCCTTTATTTTAGAATGCGTAGCACTGATCCTAATCAATTCCTTCTCTTGAATAATGGAATCTCCAATATCCTGACGTGTGCGCTGATCATCGATCTCACCGGGCAGAGGGAGCAGAAGGACTTGTTTAGAAATAAGCGGAAGTGCCTTTACCATATTAGCCGTATTTTTTGTGCTCATACGGTTAAAAGGTGAATCCATAATAACAGGACCTTCAAACGGCGCATTTTTGTGAAGCGCACCGATTAGTGCAAAAGCAACCATATGAATCCAACCGGCTGAGCTTTTAGGCACAAGCTCTCCGGATGATTTCAAAACGATAGCGAGGCCATAATTATCATTAATTTCCAATCGATCATAATCATCTTCAGTGTTCATGGCTTGGAATATTTTTGTGGCATCACACTCAACATTTCTACGCAGTTTTTCTCTATATGTAATGATACCCTGTTCAAAAATCGAAGCCACGCTGCTTGCAAAGTCTTTGCGTTTTCCAGCAAGCTTTACATCCCTGTTTTGACTCACCTGAATTAGTTTTCTGTTCGTTTTCTCTATTTTTGTAGCAAGATCGTCAATTACAGCATTTTCGGCTTTTATACCGTCTTCTGTGATTTGAAGCTCCCTTCCGCAATCTTCCGCACGTTTCATAATCTGCGCAACAGCATCTTCGTTCCCACCGCTCTCAATCAAGTCTTTGATCTCGGCTTTAACGTCAACGAGCTCGTGCTCCTGCTTATCAGAAATTTTCACGAGGAGATCGTTGATTGTATTGCATTTACGCAATACATCTTCGCCTCGATCTTGTGTACCAAGGTAGGACCTTAGGGCTGTCAAACGCGACTTATCGGCACCTAGTTTCTTCTTTTCATCAGATGTCAGACCAACGGTTCTGTTCCTGATGAAATCAATTTTTCCCTGGAGTTTTACTTTTTCTGCCTCGGTTGCTTCGTGATCACATACAGGACAAAAGACCTCATCGATTGCCTGCTGAATATAAGCAATCGTCTTATCCTGCGCACTTGCAACCACTTCCTTTTCCTTAAGTTCAGAAATGTCAGAGTCAATTTCATCGACGACCTCTTGAACTGTTGGTGTGAACATCCATTTCCAAGAACCTTTTAGAAGCTCAACGACTTCTGCCCGAAGGTAAACTACCTGCTGCTCAAGCCCAGATATTGCGGTCTCTATGTTTGTTCTTCTGGCAACCAGATCACGGAGCTTTTGGGTCGAGTCAATTTCAGCTTGAATTTGTTTTTTCTTCGCAAGCAGGTCATCGCGTTTACGAATCAGCCTATCTCGATCTTCCTCCTGTTTAATCTTTTCTGCCTCGTAGTCGACAATACTGGTCGCGTATATCTTGGTATTGGCATCATTTTGTGCAATCCTTGTAGCCGTTGTAGCAATTTTGTCTCTCGCTGTTTTTACATCGGCAAAACCATACGTAAGAACTGGAAGACCCAAAATCTGCTCAATTGCCCCTTTGATAGAGCCGCCTGTAGGAGAATTCTCGTCTAAGAGTGTTTCGTATTCTTCAAGTAGTTCACCATCGAACAGAAAGAACCTTGATACTTCTGGTGTAATAAGAGACATAATAATGTGCTCACCGGTATCCTTATCGACGATGATTCCGTTGTGAGAAACGGACAGCGTGGTCCTTACATCAGAGTTTATCTGCGGAACGGTGACACCGTGCTCAAGCACAAGATTACGTGTCACCTTGTAACTTTCAGTTCCGTTAGCAATGTCAAGGGAAACCCGGTATGTGTAATTACCTTCCTTGAAGCCCTCAATGTTAATATAGCTAATAAAATTATCGATCTTGCCGTTTCTGTCTCTTACGATATTAAACAGCACAAAGTTAAAAGCGTTTAGAAGAGAGGTCTTTCCTCTACCATTATCTCCCCATATGATACTTACACCGTCTGCTTTAGTGAAGTCGACCACTTCAGTATCTTTGAAAGGGCCAAAGTTTGCGACGGTTAGTTTTTTAAACCTCATTCTTCTTCACCATCCTCACTCGTAATCAGATTGGTATATTGGGTAATGATTTTCTGTGTTTCACTTTGCCGTGTGCCCGGATTGTCTTGATTATTAACCTGCGCATTAACGATTTCGACAATTACCTCTGGAGGGATGTCGGGAAACTGGGTTGTACGAATTTCCTCCAGTGTTGCGAGCAATTCATTTAAGCTGTTCTTCATCTTCTTCAAACCCTCCATTCTCGAATTGTTTATAGTCAACACCGAATCGCAAAGCAATTGTTTTTAAATCAGCTATACACGCCGGATTCTGAGCATAAGTGCCGAATTCAATGGCTCTTGCCAATTCTGAGACAATAATCGACATGCTTTTATCTGCATCAGCACTTGATGCATTTGGTACAGCAATAATGTCATATAATTCAGAATAACTTTTATTGTCCGCCTTACGAAGTATTCGGCCTCTACGCTGTATAAATTCTCTCGGATTTCGCGATGAGGCAAGGACAATTGCATGTGTGGTTGAGGGAATATCAACACCCTCATCGAGACATCGAATTGATACTAACACGCCGCCATTGAGCCCGAAGTATTCTAAGGTTTCTTCGCGACTTCCTGGCATGTCCGAGTAATAAACATAAGAATCTATTCCTTCAGTCCTGACGGCATCACATACTTGTGTCAGTTGCGTAATATCTTCGCAATAAACCAGCCACTTTTGGTCGTCACAATAACTGTGTTTGATTATATCGACAGCTGTCATAACTTTGTTGGCTGCTTTCTTAATAATACGAGCCCGCTCAATTTTCATCAGATCCAAGAATGCACTTTTCTTTTCACTTCCATCCGAATTTTTACTGTTGGCTGTAGACGCATATAACTTTGATATTTGTTTGGATATCTTGTCCCATTCTTTTTGCTCTGTTTCCGTCAGTGCGACAGTTATCGGATGATAAAAATATGGAGTAAGCACTTTTTCTTTGATTGCCCTCTTCAAAGTGTATGGCGGTTGTAGTATGGTACCGAAATAATCAAAAATCGCTTGTGTACCTTCTGGGTCGTTATACCGGCATGGCGTAGCCGACACTCCAAAACGTGGACCAGAAATAATTTGGAAAAACTTCTTCCTCTGCAGGCTACCCATTCGGTGAACCTCATCAGCGATAATAAACAGATGCTCGCCTTGAGTAATTTTGCTCATAAACTCTGGACTAACAGCAGTATCCATCATCGCTATGATTACTTTTTTCCCAGTTTGACTTGCAGCTGTCCACCGGGGTAAAGCTCCGGGTTTTCTCCATAAATTATTGCCGTCGCCACACAACATATAGTTTATATCTAAATCACCAATTAGCCGAGCAATTTCCTTTTGCCAGTGGTAAAGAAGCTCTTTTCCTGGCACAAGTACCAACACGGTTTTGCCCCTATCTAATTGGCATCTAATCGCTGATATTGCGATAACTGTTTTCCCACAGCCTGTGCATCCTTGATACACTGCGCGGTAGTTTTGCTTCTCCCAGTCTTCCAAGGCCTCGGTCTGATGATCTTTTAAACCAATCACTTTTTTGGCCTTATTAGGTGTCCATTTTTCGTCTTTACTCTTTATGACAGTAATCTCTCGAAGTAGTTCCTCCCATTTATAGCCTGATGCGTGTCTGGAAACGTAAGTTTTCACTTCATCAGGCATATTGTAAATCTTGATAGCCTCGTATTGTCCCGCCCAGATTCTATCAAAACCATCCCTTATGGCTTTCACTCTTATGGCATCTTTCCCACCATCCCAACTTTGGAACACATCTGCGGATTCAATATTCCCGTCGTTAGAAAGCCCTTTATACGTTTCGTTGAAAGACCCGCGAAACGCCACTTCATTGCCTGCAACATCTGTAAAAATACCGGCTTTATCGTGATAGAGTTTTTCAATCGCCGGATTGCCAGATGTGTTCCTTGGTATTGCAATCTTGATCTCTACGATTTGGTTCGCAATTAAGCATGTTAGTAGTCTTGATGGTGTGCTCAAATAGGACATTTCGAGCATTGAATCGATTTCCTTTTTCAGGGCATTTACTAATATGGCCTCCGTTTTAGCTGAGATTCCATCGTCTATAGCCTTTGCATCCTCCACAGATAGGAATGGTGAACATATAACGCGAATATGTCCGCCGTTATTGATGAATTCCTTGAGCGCATCCCAAGCAACAATGTAAACCGTACTACCGAAGTAACCAGATATGCGATCATAGCTAATTGAACTACGCATACACGGTAAATAGAACTCGGCTGATACATCGTCGTCGAGTTTATTATATGATCCATTGAATTCATAATCTGATAGCATGCTCATTTTATCATCTCTTCCGTATCCCAGTCTTTACGTTTCTTGATAGCTTGATAAATATGCTTCCTGTCACACAGAACCATTCTTTCGTTGTTTCCATATTTCTTATAAGTAAAAACATCGGTTGCGAGCGCCTTCAGCATATACGGTAATGTTACCTGTAAATTTGCAGAATACGCGGCATTTACATGCATGTCCGTTTGCCAAATAATATAGACTCCGTCCTCAACATCTATGAGAGGTATTGCATATCCCATGAGAAGTACAGTTCGTCCATCAGAGTTATCAATATGACACCGTTCATTACGTTTTTGATTTTCCAAGATAAGCTGTATCTTATACTCATCTGTTGTACGACCGCCGGGTGGGCAAGTACAATTAAACAAATAAACCTTAAGCTTTGAGGGATATGAATCCAAGTCGATGAGCAAAGGCTTTTTGCTAATGTCAGAATGCTGAGCAGCGACATGCTCGTCCAAATCGTACAACAGCATTTTATGGAGTGTTTTCTGTGATAACCGTTCCATTATCCCTACGCCTCCCTTGCCAAGCTTCATCCATCTTTGCTTCTGATAGATCAATATATTCTTGGAAAATATCAAACCCGGCAAATCTACGGCCTAATTCTATAGCCATAACACCGGTCGTACCAGATCCGAGCCACGGATCAACAACAAGGTCGCCTTCACTTGTTGTCGCTTTTATATACTTTTCCGGTAACGCAGATGGTTGCACTGCTTGATGTACACCCTTGGCATTTGATACACCGCTAAGTATAACGTTGTTTGGCAGCGCACCAGCAGTATTGGGCTGAATCGTCTTTTTCTTTCTAACGTATGACAAACCATTTTCGCGTGGCTTGTATTCATAATCTTTGTAGACTTCCAAACTATGTGAACTATACGGCCTCCGGATGGCATCGAGATTAATGTTCCACTTTGGCGAAATTGAAAACCATAAAATCTGTTCATATGCATCTTGGCAAGCACATCTGAGGCCGGTTGGTACCGGATTTCCTTTGACCCATACCTCAATGTCAACACAATGTAAATTCCATTGATCTTCAAGGAGGATTGCTAATCTTTCGATGACCAAAGATCTCCTTGGCGAAGATTTAGAGGTGTGCTTTTCTCTGTTTGCTTTAACATTGATAACAAGAAATCCATCCTCTCTTAACGCAGCTATTGATGCGTCAATAAATGGAGCAAGCTTATCAATGTATTTATCTGATTTCCAAACGCCATAATTACGATCAGCGTTGGGATATGGAGGAGAACCATAGACAAGTTTTACACTCTTTTTTGGCAAAGCAAGCAAACCTTCTGAGCCATTAATGCAACGGATGCAGTAGGGTTTTTCATCAAATAAACTCATGGTAATTACACGTCCTCTGGGATTGTTACTGCAATCCAAGATTCTGCAAGTCTACAGAAGTCTGGATTTGCTTCGATGCATATATAGTTACGCCCTAGTTTTTTTGCGACAACGGCTGTAGTGCCTGAACCAGAAAATGGGTCAAGTACAGTGTCTCCGGGGTTTGTCCCTGCAAGAATAAAGAACTCAACAAGCTTTTCCGGATATCTGGCTGGATGTCGAATATTCATCTCTTTACACAGATCATGAAAAACACCATTACTACTAGTATTACTAATTGTTAATACTGAGCCGGGATCCGCTCCACCGTGATCATTCCATTTATGGCTTAGATCAAAGTTGTGGCGACTCGGCCTTGTATTCTCATCCCTTGGTCCGTTAATAACTTCACCATTCAGTATTTTCTTCATACTTCCGCTATATGGCTTGCGTATAGAATCCATATTAAAAGTCCACTCTTCGCTTTTGCAAAACCAGAAGCAATACTCATGAGATTTTTTAGTTCTTCCCATTGTACCTCTTGAAAAAACGTTAGGAGGGGTTGCAGGATTATACCAAACATAGTCGCGGACAAGATGAAAACCAACTTCCTCGCAAAGGCTTATAACGAGTTTAAATACAAAGATATTCTGAAATTTCCCATCTAGCTTATCGCTTATGTTTAAAACAAAACTTCCGTTATCAGCAAGAATTCGGTAGATTTCCTTTGCTCTCGGCAAGAACCAATCGACGTATCTATCCGGATGTATTTTTTTAATAACTTCTCCGTAATTCTTTATTTGATCTGCATAAGGCGGAGATGTCATCACAAAGTTAACGCTTTCATTCTCTAGCGTTTTCATTATCTCAAGGCAATCTCCGCATAAAACCTTATTCATGCCATGTCTCCTTCATGAAAATTGATGTCATACAGCGAACCTGTCTCAGGTCCAATTAGCCGCAATCAGCCACTGTAATTCTAACATTGTGTGTGTTCGCATAACGGATTGTCATCATTTTGAAATGCTGGAAGTAATTCATTAAATCAAATATCATTGCAAGGTCGGACATTGATCTCGATATCAATATAAGCATCCACAAAATTTCAGGCCATCTATTATTCAACAGTTGTTCGTATTGAGATGAAAAAATATTGCTGTGCTCTGATGCAACTGTGAGTAGTCCGGCACCGTGTTTAATAAATCCATCTTTATATTCATCCAGTATCATAACGTACACACAGTCAGTGGATTTTTTGGCATTATTAGCAAATAACCACCCCAGAAACGCATCTCGTAAGGAGAGCGACTCATCACAAATTGGAGAGGAATCTCTATTTATACTATTCTAGCTCAGCCGTTGCTGGGGCTCCTTTCATGTGCGCTTATTATTCTATATGGAATCTATACATCAATATTGTTCGGAAGCATTTCCATGATGTCACTTATATCACAGTCAAGAGAGGTGCATATTTTTTGTAATATATCCGTATTTACATTTTCGTTTTTGCTGAGTTTGGTTACGGATGCTGAGCTAATACCGGCAACTTGTTGTAAATCTTTCTTCTTCATATCTTTGTCAATCAAAAGTTTCCATAGTTTTTTGTAGCTGATGGCCATCTCAATCACCTCTTCAAATTAGGGGTCATTAATATACATTAATCTAATTATTTATCATATCGCAATACGACTCAAACTGCAATATTTTCTCTTTTTTTCGCTCGATTTTTTCCTGCGGATAATTGATTTTTCGTACTGTTTTAACTGGAAGACTTTAATCAGTCCAAAAAAATATTAATAAGCCTTTTATTTTGCAGAAATCTATATCTTCTTTTTATGTTTAATAAGCGAGACCGAAAACAAAGTGGTTCAATGGCACCTTGACAAGTTCATAGCCGGATCCGGGAGTTATACGGGTTTGGGGGATAGTTTGCCATGACATCCGTGCGGACGAGCGTACCCACTAATTGAATTGCGCACAGCGCAGCCCGAGGAAACGAGTATACGCGGCGCAACGAAAGCGGCGCAGGAAGTGGCCCGGAAGCCGAGCGTTTATTAACGATCCAGAAAGCTTATATACACGGCCCTTTATATAAAAGGAGGAATTTATATAGCACAGACACGCATTGCCTATAAGCACATGTTTCGGCAATACCCGGATGTAATTAATGTACATACGCTTCAAAGAATGCTGGGAATCAGCCGACATCATGCCTATACCCTTATTATTTCCGGTCAGATCAAAGGCCGGAAGGTCGGCAAATCGTATAAGATTCCCAAGGTGTATGTGATTGACTTCCTGCTGCAAAACAATGAAGCTGACACATTGGCGCAAACCAAAAACAACTGATATGCTGTAATTGTCGGCAGCAAAGAGCATCACCTTACCAAGGAGGCATTACCATGATAACTGGCAGCATACAGCCGAAGAACGGCAAATATTATGCCGTTCTCAACCTATATGACCACACGGGCAAGCGACGGCCCAAATGGATCAGCACAGGGTACACAGTCAAAGGAAATAAAAAGAAAGCACAGGAGGTGTTAAACGAACTAACACAACGTTACAGCGCGCAACTGCCGCCTTCAAAACGCGGTCAGCCTGCCTGTACCAGGACGGTGGACATGACCCTTCTGGATTTTCTCTATGAGTGGCTTGTCACTCGCAAACCCCATATCCAACCAACTACCTATCACAATTATACCAGCATGATCGAAGCAAGGGTAACAGACTATTTCGGCCCACAGAGGACCCTGCTGACAGAGCTCAATTATCATCAGCTGGACGATTTCTATAACTCCATCCGAAAGGACGGCTGCTGCGAAAACTCAGTGGTCAAATACCATGCCATGCTCAAGATGGCTTTGGACTATGCCATCCGAAAGGAATACATCCAGATTAATGCGGCGGACCGCGCGGTGGAAAAGCCCTCTCGGAAAAACAGGTACAAGCCCAGTTACTATTCCAGAGACGAGCTGAATCGGCTGCTACGGACGGTGACGGACGACGTTTTGTATGTGCCAATTCTCTTGGCAGCCTATTATGGGTTGCGGCGCAGTGAGGTATTGGGAGTCCGTTGGAGTTCCATTGATTTTGAGAAAAAGACAATCGCCATCGAACACAAGGTTATCGACGGATGCGCCGCGGGGCAGGAGGGCCTACTACTGATGGACGAGATGAAAACCAAGTCCAGCCGCCGGACACTTCCTCTGCTTCCAATCCCGGAACGTGTTCTTCTGGAAGCAAAGGCCCGTCAGGAGGAATACCGCAGGGCATGCAGGAAGGGATATTGCACGAAGTATCTGGAGTACGTCTGCGTGGACAGCCTGGGGAATCTGCTGAGTCCGGCTTTTCTGAGCGCGCACTTTTCCTATCTCCTTCAGAAGTACGGTTTGCGGCATATCCGCTTTCATGATCTGCGCCACACTTGTGCGAGCTTATTGGTAGCAGAGGGGGTGGACATGAAGCGCATCCAACTCTGGTTGGGGCATAGCAATTTTTCCACTACCGCCGATATTTACGCGCACTTGGACTTTGCAAGCAAACGGGGTACCGGTGCTGTGATAGGTAACTTGCTGGATGCTTCATTGGAACAGGGCGGAACAGAGGACGGAACGACAGATAAAACAAAGTGTTATGTGCAGGATGATGGGCCCAGGGCTCAAATCCTTGAAAGAGCAAAAACATAAAAATCAGCCATGGAAGCGGATTCTTCCATGGCTGATGTTGGCGGAGAGGAAGAGATTCGAACTCTTGCCCGGCGTAAACCGGCTACCGCATTTCGAGTGCGGACCCTTCGACCACTTGGGTACCTCTCCATATTCAATTTCACCCCGTTTTTCAGGGTAGCACAGGCGTTAGAAACGTGTTAGAATAGAGCCGTGGATTCCTGAGTTTTGCGGCTTGGAAACCTTGGAAACACGGGCTTTTCGGGATTTCGGTCACGGATTTGCCTTCGCCCGTTTCGAGGCGGCTCGTTATGACCACTTCGATACGCTTCCATATTTATGCTGATGATAAGAATTCCGGTGGCTATTGTAGAGCCACTTATACATTTTATCGATTCGGGACGTAAAAGTCAAGTGTTTTTCAAGTTTCATAAGACTGTAAAAAATTCCGGCACAGCATAGGATGTTGTGCCGGAAGAGCAGTAAAGAACATATTATGCCATTAGACAACTTCTAAAATCAGGTGATAATATGCCATTAACAACAAGAGAACTTTTAGCGAAACTAATAAAATGCGAAGCGGGCGGAGAAGGAGACAACGGGATGCGCGCAGTCGCTTCCGTGATTGTCAACCGCGCGCAGGTGCCGAACGGAGAATTCGCCCGCGTAAGCAACGGCGGCGATATCCGCGCCATTATTGAACAGCAGGGCCAGTTTACCTGCATGAAAGAGATGGTCGCCGGCGCTTACAATGCTCAGAACGTATGGAATATGGACCCAGAGGATGTCCACTATGCGATCGCGGACTGGGCGATCGCGGGAAACATTTTCTCCGGGGTCGGGGACTCGCTTTTTTACTTCAATCCATTTAATCCCCAATGCCCGCCTTACTTCCCGCCGGGAGGAGCCGGTGTGATTTTCAACAGGATTAATCAGCACTGCTACTATTCTCCTACCTCAGTATATGCAACTACATGATTCTAAGGAGGAATCAAAATGATGGACAATAATAATGCGGTTGGCGATTACAAAATGCCCCCGTGCCAGGCCGCGCTTTATCCCACAGCGGAAAACATGAAAAATACGCCGTCTGTCCTGGAAGGCGTTGCGAGCTACAATTATATGAACCCTATCCAGCAGCAAAAACAGCCTGCGCAGACAGCGCAGCAATTTGCCGCGGTTACCCTTCCGCAGACGGGAATGCAGCAGTCGCAGATGGGGATGCTGCAATCCGTGACAGGGGCCGGGCAGCAAACCGGCGCCGCTATGCCGCAGATTCCGTCGCCGCAGTCGAGCATAGGAATCATGAGGCAGTCCGGAGACGGGGTACCGCAAACGGCAGGCGGTCAGCAGGCGACAACGTCGGCGACACAGGTTCAGACCGGGATGCCGCCGAGCGTGGTTACGCCGGACAGTCTGCAATATCTGAACGGCTTTTTAAGAACGCAGATCGGCCGGCCGGTACTCGTTACTTTTTTGGTGGGGACCAATACGCTGACGGACCGGACCGGTACCCTGCTGGGTGTCGGTATCAACTATATCTTGATCCGGGAGACCCGGACCGACGATGTTCTTGCGTGCGATTTCTACAATATCAAATTTATCAGGTTCTACTATTAATTCGGAAGTGTTTTGTCTCCCTTCACGGGCCCGTGCAAGACGCAGGGCCCGTGAAAGGGAGTGAAACCGGCGATTGCTCTAACCGGCGGCTTGCACCATTTGGGCGGCTGAGGCATCGGCGGGCAGCTCCACAGCGGGCGCCTTGCCGATTCCTTCGATATTTCCGCTGATCTCACATTTGGAGATGGTCACCGAGGTACCGCTTCCGTCTATATTCTGAAAAATCTTGTTGACCGCTTCGGTCGCATCGAGCTCCACTCTCACAATCTGGCTGGATGCCTCGTCGACATAGCAGTAACCGTAAATGGGCGGTGCGCTGTCCAGCAGGGTCTGCACCACCGTCTGGGAACCCTGGGACATGCCCGTGGCGGTGACGATATTTTCAATCGTACTTCTCAGTACTTCATTCTGGAAGGTCAGTTCTATTTTATGTACCTTCTGCGAATCCAATACCGTTTCCCGTACATATTTCTGTCCGGAAACACTGCCGAGAAGCCGCAGAATATCGATTTGTTCCAGGGGGGTGGAGGAAACGCCCTGTGCGGAGGTCTTCTGCCAGCCGCTGCCCGCGTTTGAATAGAACCATGCGCCGTCGCTGTCGGTGACGGTGTAGGACACGCTGCTGCCCGTTACGCCCCCCAGAAGCGAGGTCTGGGTCGATTTCAGTGCGAACGGCTTCGCCCAGTAAACGCTGGTGCTGCCGGTTTTATAGGAGTACGGTTTGTTGTTCGCGGTGAATTCCAGTGTATTGTCAATGGCGGCGGTACAGTTCTGAATGGCGTTGGCGTTGGTTTTCGCTTCGCGCATCAGCACGTCGGCGTCCGCTTTTGTGCCACAGGCGGACAGCCCCAGCAAAAGCGCCGCTGCCAGAAAGAAGCCTGCAAGTTTTGAAATCTTCATCATTTACCTCTTTGTTTATCTTTCTCTATTATGAATATCATATCAAATTTTTATTGGAATCGCAACCCAATTGCATCCCATAACTTGACATAATACCCGCAACAAGGGTAAAATAACAGATATTAAGTTTATAAAGACTGAAAGGGAGTTTTGCATGAATGAGAGGAAGCTGGCCGCAGCGAAAATGGCGTCCCTTTCAATTTATAAGGGCATTCTGAACCGCACGGTCCCCAAAGCATTTTATCGGCTTCTCTGGTCGGCAGACCGGTCCGAGGAGGAATTTCTGAACGCCTGGGGAGATTTTTTCGCCGTGCTTTGCGAGCGCGGATACAGCGAAAACTTTGCTGGGTGCATGACCGGCACGGCGCTGTATGACGAAAACGCGTATTCCCTTGCCGCGGCAGCCGGAACAACCGGCTTTCCGCAGCCGCTGATGGACGCGGTGGAACGCGACCTGCAGATTATTCTGGATATTTCTTCGATCACCCCGGAGCAGCTTCTGGACGGCTGCGGGTTTGCACAGGAACTTTCCCCGCTGCGTCTGCCCGGGTGGAAAACCGGCGAACCGGTGAGCGCGCTTCAGGGGGACCTGAAGGACAGCATCCGGAAAATGACGGAGTATTACCGTGAAAACGGCTGCGGGATATATGCCCGCTACCGCGCGTTTATCTGGCGGGATAAAAAAATCCAGCCGGTCGCGTATCCCGACAAAACGTCGCTTGCCGACCTGAAGGGGTACGAACTGCAGCGCGGGCTGGCGACGGACAACACCCTTTCCTTTTTACAGGGGTTCCCCGCCAACAACTGTCTGCTGTACGGCGACCGCGGAACGGGAAAATCCTCCACGGTCAAGGCGCTGTTGAATGCATATTACAAAAGGGGCCTGCGGATGATTGAAATGCCGAAGGAATCCCTGATGGATTTTCCGCTTCTGGTCGATCAGATCGCCGCGATCCCGATGAAATTCATTATTTTTATCGACGATCTCTCTTTTTCCAAGCAGAACGATACTTATGCCGCGTTAAAGGCGGTGCTGGAGGGCGGTCTGGCGGCAAGGCCGGAAAACACGCTCATCTACGCCACCTCCAACCGCCGCCATCTGGTTCGGGAGACCTTTTCCGACCGGGAGGGCGACGACGTCCACCGCGGCGACACCATGCAGGAAAGCCTTTCGCTGGCGGATCGTTTCGGCCTTTCCATCAGCTTTACCCTGCCGGACAGGGAGCGCTATCTGGAAATTATCCGGCTGCTGGCAAGACAGCGGCAGCTTGAAGAGCATATGAGTGAACTGGAAAAGGGAGCGGAACGCTGGGCCACCGCGCGCGGCGGGCGTTCCCCGCGCTGCGCCAGACAGTATATCGACGACGCGGAAGCACGCATCAGGCGCGGACAGAAGATTTGATAAGAGACGGAAAGGAGCATACCATGCTGAAAAAAATAACGGCGGTATTTCTGTGTATAGCCATTGCCGCGGGGGCGCTTGCGGCCTGCGGGCCGAAAAACGATATCTCTTCCGGTGCCGGGACCAAGGATTTTCCGGTGACCATCGGGAACGTCACCGTCAGTGAGGAACCGGCGGGGGTCGCGGTGCTTTCACCGAACATTGCCGACGTGATTCTTGCGATCGGGTACGAAGCTCAGCTGAAGGCGAAGAGTGCGCAGTGTACCCAGAGCGACCTTTCCGTTTTGCCGGACGTGACTTTGGACGACGCACAGAAAATCAAGGACCTTGGGGCGCAGCTGGTATTTACCGACACCAAGCCCACCGACGAACAGCTGTCCGCGCTGAACAAAGAGGGGATCGCCGTGCTCACCGTCGCGAAAGCGACCGGCAGGGAAGACCTGGACAGGCTTTATTCCCAGGTCGGCGCGGCCATGAAGGGCGCAAAAACCGGTTATGAAAAGGGCAGGAAAATTTCTCAGGGGATTTTCCTTACCATTGACGATATCAGCCGTATTATCCCCTCCAGCGATACGCCGACCACCGTCGCGTATCTTTACGACACACAGGGCGGAGCCGTTACCGGCGACACTCTGGAGGGCAAGCTCATTGAATCCGCGGGGCTGGTCAACGCCGCCTCAGACGGCACGGGAAATCAGCTTTCTGCCAGCGCGCTGCTGCTGGCCGACCCGAAATACATATTCTGCCCGACCGGCTTAAAGGCAGAGCTGGCGGCGTCCGAGGAGTACAAAAAGCTCGGCGCGGTCAAGGAGGGCCGGGTTTACGAAATGGACCCGAATCAGATGCTCCTGCAGGGCAGGGGGATGATCGAGGCGGTCAGCTTCATGGCCGGAACCGTTTATCCCGAGCTTCTCGAAGGCACGGAGGCTTCCAGCGCGCCGCCCGCTTCTTCCAGCCCGTCTTCCTCCGGTACGACGTCACAGCCCTCTAAGGGCAATCAGAGCAGTTCGTCTTCCTCCGCTTCTTCAACGGCGCCGGGAAATACAAATCTTACGCTGAAAAAAGGCGATAAGAACGACGATGTACTGAAGATGCAGAACCGGCTGAAAGAGCTCGGCTATATGTTTGTGACCCCGACCGGCGAATTCGCCGAGGGCACCGAGCAGAGCGTGAAGGATTTCCAGCTGCTGAACGGGCTCGTGGTCACCGGTGTTGCCGACCCGGAGATGCTGAAGCTGCTGTATTCGGCGAACCCGGTTCCGCGTAAGGATTGATGAAAAAAACAAAAGGCCTTGTACATTCTATATGAATGGTACAGGGCCTTTATTCACAAATAGGACCGATTCTTCCGCAATACGGAAAACCGCCCCGCTGCAAATACAGCGGGGCGGATATTTTTTTAGAAGATGCTGCCCGCACAGAGCAGCTTTTCGGGCAGGTCGGCCCGGTAATCCGGGGCCTTGGGGTCGAGGCTGTTGATGACGACCCCGTGACAGTTGTTGCCCGCCGTCGCGTGGATGTACCGGCTGTCGCCGAGATACATGGCAACGTGCCCGGGGAAAAACAGCAGGTCGCCTTCTTTGATATCCTTGAAGGGGATTTCATGCATTGCGAATTCCGGAAGAATGTGCGCGTCGCGGCAGATCAGCACCCCGTTCATCAGATACGCCATGGAGCACAGGCCGCTGCAGTCGATGCCGAGCGGCGTTTTTCCGCCCCAGCGGTACTGTGTGCCGAAATAGCCGAGCGCGGTGTTTACCAGTGCTTTCCGCAGAGCGGGCTCCTCTTTTTTGTCCCATGACGTGATTTGCTCCCCGAGGAACGCGCCCCAGGTAAAGCCCTCCCGCCCGTCGCAGAAGCGGACGCGCTGCCAGCCGTCCTCCGGCTGTCCCACGGGGCTCAGCAGGCCGCCGCGGGTCACCGAGCCCACCGGATGCCCCTGCACCTTCGGCCCGTCAAGCACATCGGCGTAAGCCTGCAGGACCGTTTTTTTAGGGGCGGCGTCCCAGTCCCGGACAAAGCTTTCCCCAAAGCAAAGCGACGCCTCAATCACCCAGCCCTCGTAGCGGTAGTGCGTGCGCACGCGCGCCCATCCGTCCCGCCGTTCCAGAATTTCCACCGTCATGCCGCAGAGCGCCTCGTCGGTCAGCTCGCTGTTGCGGTCCGGCAGCTCCATGAGCGGTACGACGGCGTCTTTTATCAGTGCGTATTCCATGTCATCCCTCTTTATAATAGTCGTAGACCTTGCGGGAAAGTCTGCCGATCAGCTTTTTGGACAGTGGATTTTCATCCGTGTCGTCCGTGGAGTCGGTGACAAAGCACCCGAAATAATATTCGTGGCCGGGCAGGGAAAAGATGCCTGTGTCGTGATTCAGATAATCCAGCCCGCCGGTTTTGTGCGCGGCGGAGAAGTCCCGGTCGGCAATATACCGCAGCGCCATGCTGAAATCGCGCTGGCGTTCCAGAATCCCCAGCGCGCAGCGGCAAAGCTCCGGCGTCAGGATCGAAGCGCGGCGCAGGCTCTGAAACACAGTCAGCTGGTCCTGCGCGCTGGTGTAATTGTTGCGGCCCTGTCTGACCGCCTCCCAGTCGAGCATTTTCCGTTCGAGAGCGGTGGCTTTCAGCCCCAGCTTCCGGCAGCAGGCGTTTACGGCGTCCATACCCAGGAATTCAATCAGCACGTTGGTGGCGGTGTTGTCGCTGTTGATGATCATCCAGGTGAGAAGCTCCTCCAGCGGGTATTCCCGCACGCCCCGGTCGAACACCTCGGTGTCGTCCAGAATTTCTTCCCCGGGCAGGCGGAGCATCTGCCCGACGGACAGTTTTCCGCTCTGTACCATATCCAGCGCCGTCAGGAGGATGGGCGTTTTGATGGTGCTGGCCGAAACCACCCGGTCTTTCTCATAAAAGGAGAGCAGCGTTTCGTCCTGATCGAAGTCGTATACCAGAAGCGAAACCTTCGCGTTGATGTCCTGAATTTCGTTTTCCGCGTAATCACGCAGTTCATCGCGCTTCATGTCATCCCTCCAATACCGTGATTTTTCCGGAGATGGAATTCATTTCGATTTCTTTTCCCAGCGGCAGGCTCATGCTGGGAAGGCTGTGCCCGCAGGCCAGATTCATCAGGGCGGGCTTGTGCTCCGGTACGAGCAGCTCTTCAAAAACCTGCTGCAGCGTCAGTGATTTCTGCGGGTCCTCCGCCGCGCAGTCGGTGAAGGAGCCGAGAAGGATCCCGGCACAGTCGCGGAATTTTCCGGCCATTTTCAGGTGGTTCAGCATCCCGTCTATCCGGTACGGCTCCTCGCCCACGTCCTCAAGGAACAGGATTTTATCTTTGGTGTTGATTTCATAGCAGGTCCCGAGCGACGACGACACAAGCGACAGGTTGCCGCCGGTCAGGATTCCCCTTGCGCAGCCGCCGACCAGCGTTTGAACCGGCATGTTGTCCGGATTGCGCAGCTCGCCGGTTTTTCCGCCGAACAGCACCTTTTTCAGGCTGTCCGTGGTGTACTCGTCCATGCCCCGGTACCATTCCGTGGAGGGCATGGGGGTGTGGTAGGTGACCATGCAGCACTGTTGGTTCAGCACGATGTGCAGGGAAGTGATATCGCTGTAGCCGCAGAAAAATTTGGGATGCCTGCGGATGCTGTTCCAGTCGATCTGATTCATCAGGCGCTGTGCGCCGTAGCCCCCGCGGATGCAGAGGATGCCGTCGATTTCCCTGTCCGCGAACGCCGCGTTGACGTCGTTGGCGCGAAGCAGGTCGTCCCCGGCCAGGTAGCCGTGCGCCCTGCGGCAGCTTTCAAAAATGACGGGCTTTAAGGAAAGCTCTTCCACCGCCCGGACTGCCGGGCCGAAGCGCTCCGGGGGAACCGGGCCGGCCGGGGCGATCAGCGCGACGCGCGCGCCCGGGAACAGTGGTTTTGGCGTAAACATGTTATCCCTCCAATATTTTCCGGTACTCTTGCAGCTCGGGTTCGTTTGCCAGTACAAAATGGCCGGGCTCAATTTCGCACCAAACCGGTTTGTCGACCGAGTAATCGTGCATTTCGGGGTCGTACACCAGAAGCTGCTTGTTCTTTTCCGCGGCCGGGTCGGGCAGCGGAATCGCGGAAAGCAGCGCGCGGGTGTAGGGGTGCAGCGGGCGGGCGAACAGCTGTTCCGTTTCGGCCAGCTCCACCAGCACGCCCTTGTGGATGACCGCGATGCGGTCCGAGATAAAGCGGACGACGGAAAGGTCGTGCGCGATAAACAGATAGGTCAGGCCGCGCTTTTTCTGCAGCTCGGCAAGCAGGTTCAGCACCTGCGCGCGGATGGAAACGTCGAGCGCGCTGATGGGTTCGTCGGCAATAATAAAATCCGGCTGCATGATCAGCGCACGCGCAATGCCGATGCGCTGCCGCTGCCCGCCGGAAAATTCGTGCGGGAACCGGCTGGCGAATTCGGGCAGCAGGCCCACGTCGGTCAGCGCACGGTCGACCTCCTCCCGCCGCTCCTTTTCGCTCAGGTGCCTTCCGCAGTTGTAAAGACCCTCTGAGACGATATAGTCCACCTTGGCGCGCTCATTCAGGCTCGCCATCGGGTCCTGAAAAATCATCTGGATGCGGCGTGTCAGCTCGCGGTCAAGTTCCCGTGAAATCGGACCGTTTATTTTTTGGCCTTTATAAAGGATTTCGCCGCCGGAGGTGGGGTTGATCCGGATGATTGAGCGGCCGATGGTCGTTTTTCCGGAACCGGATTCCCCGACCAGCCCGAAGGTTTCGCCTTCCTGAATCGAAAAGCTTACGCCGTCCACGGCGGTAAATTTCTGCTTTTTGGTACCGAAAGTGACAGTAAGGTTCTTTACTTCCAGCAGCGGCGCTTTTTTCTCAGACATGGCCGCTCACCTCCCGGTGCAGATTCCGGATGATCTCCGGCGGGTCCACCCTGGGCGCGCGCGGGTCCAGCAGCCAGGTGCGCGCCTTGTGGGTGGGGCTTACGTCAAAATAGGGCGGACGCTTGACAAAGTCAATTTTCAGCGCGCGCGGATTGCGCGGCGCGAACGCGTCGCCCTCGATGTGCGTGAACAGGTTCGGCGGGGCTCCCTTGATGGAGTACAGGTTTTCGCCCTTGACGCCGAGCTGCGGCAGGGACGAGAGCAGCGCCCAGGTGTACGGGTGGCGGGGATTGTAGAACACTTCCCCGCATTTCCCGATTTCCACGATATCGCCCGCGTACATGACCGCGATGCGGTCGGCTACGTTGGCAACCACGCCCAGGTCATGGGTGATATAGATCGTCGTCAGATCGTATTTATCCTTTAAATCCTTGAGCAGCTTCAGAATCTGCGCCTGAATGGTCACGTCCAGCGCGGTGGTCGGCTCATCGCAGATCAGGATTTTCGGCCTGCATGCGACGGCGATGGCAATCACTACGCGCTGGCGCATCCCGCCGGAAAATTCATGGGGATACTGGCGCATCCGGTTTTGGGCGTCGGAAATGCCGACGTCCTCCAGAATGGAAGCCGCCGCCGCTTTCGCTTCGGCCCCTTTCAGTCCCTGATGCAGCTCGATCGCCTCGCAGATCTGGTAGCCGATGGTCTTGAGCGGATTCAGGCTGGTCATCGGGTCCTGCAGCACCATGGCGATTTCTTTGCCGCGCACCCCGAGCCATTCCTTTTCGGTTTTCAGCTTGCTCAGGTCCTTGCCGTCATAAAGGATTTCTCCGTTTGTAACCGTGCCGTTCGCGTCCAGAAGGCCCATAAAGGTCTTGACGAGGACGGACTTGCCGGACCCGGATTCCCCCACGATCGCAAGGCTTTCCCTTTTATAAAGATCGAGCGATATTCCCCGGATTGCGTGAAGAATGCGCCCGCGAAGATTAAATTTTACTTCCAGGTTTTTTACGGAAAGAATAACTTCCTGTTCCATTCTTCAGCCTCCTTAAACATGGTTTTTCGGGTCGGACGCGTCCGCGAACGCATTGCCGATGATATAAAACGAAATCGTGACGACGGAAAGCGCGATCGCGGGGAAAAACAGCTGGTACCGCAGCGCGGGGGAGGTCATCAGCACGCGGCCCTCGTTGATGAGGTTGCCGAGCGACGGGATGCTGACCGGAAGCCCCAGTCCGATATAGGTGAGGAATACCTCGTTGCCGATGGCGGAGGGAATCGCCAGCGCCATGCGCAGCATGATGACGGACACGAGGTACGGCAGCAGGTTTTTCAGCATAATGCGGCGCGTCGGCGTACCCAGACAGCGGGAAGCCAGATTGTAATCCCGGTCGCGGATAATCAGAATCTGATTGCGGATAAAGCGCGCCATGTCCAGCCAGCCGGTCAGGCACATGGCGAACACCAGCGTCGAGATACTGGGCCGCATAATGTAGGAGAACAAAATCAGGACGACGGTCTGGGGAATATTGTCCAGCACGTTGTAAATTTCGGTGAATAACCGGTCAAGCTTGCGCACGTAGCCCCAGAGCACGCCCATCAGGATGCCGAGTACCGCCTCGCTGAGCGCGACGGCGAAGCCGATCAGCAGCGAGGTGCGCGTGCCGCTCCAGACGCGGCTCCACAAATCCTGCCCGATGGAGTTGGTGCCGAACCAGAATTCCCCGCCGGGCTGCAGGTTTCTCAGCTGCAAACCGTTTGCGCCGTTGAAAATTTCCGTCGCGGAGCGCTGGCCGGGGATCATCGGCTGGATAAAGGTGAACAGGAGGATGACTCCCATTAAAATCAGCAGGGACAGAGCAACTTTGTTTTTCAGAAAAACCTGAAAGGTGGAGCGCCAGTAAGAGTAGTCCGAGTAACCGGTGCGCTCCGCGGCGGCCTCGTCAAAGCCCGCAAAGGCGAACAACTTGTCGTCGCTCAGTTCTTTAAGGGACCGGTTGATGCTGGTCTCCACAGCGGCGGATTTTTTGTGTCTCAGAGCCATTACCGCGCACCTCCCTTTTTCACAAAGCTGATGCGCGGGTCCATCAGGTTCATCAGGATATCGCCGAGCAGCAGGCCAACAATGCCCACCGCGGAGTAGATCAGCACCAGCGCCTGCACCATGTTGTTGTCCTGGCGCTGGATGACGTTGACCAGAAGGCCGCCCATGCCGGGGACCGAATACAGCGATTCAATATAGATGGAACCGGCGATGGTGTACAGCAGGGAGGTCGGAAGATACTGCACCATCGGTACGAACGCGTTGCGGAACACGTGGTTCTTCATAATGGATTTGCTGTCCACACCTTTCGCGCGCGCAAGCCGTATGTAATCCTTGTTCAGCTCGTCGACCATATACCGCCTGAGCCACATGGCGTAATAGGCGATGTTGCCGAGCGACAGCGACACGGTCGGCAAAATCCAGCTGACCGGGTTCGCGGCGCTGAACAGGATCGGCAGGCCGAGCCAGTCGGTAAAGTAGAGCTGTACCAGAAGGTAGTAGACGGCGGCGGGTACGGCGGTGATGAATACGATGAACGCGGTGCCGAATTTATCCCAGAAGCCGCTTTTGCTGCGCGCCATGGCGGTGCCGAGCGGAAGGCCCAGCAAAAGGGCGATCGCCATGGAGGCGAGCCCCATATAGATGGATACCGGAGCTTTCGACGCAATAATTTCTATGACCGGCACGTTGGGGCGGTAGATCAGCGAATCGCCCAGACTGCCGTGGAAAATCTGAATGTAGAAATTTTTGAGCTGGATCGGCAGCGGGTCCAGAAGCCCCATGCTCTGCAGGGCGGTGTGAATCTGATTTTTATCCAGCTTGTCGAAATTCTGGAAGTACCCCTCGATCGGCATCAGCCTCATCAGGGAAAACACGATGGTGATGATGATAAACAGGGTAATCAGGGACTGTGCCAGCCGTCTGGCTGTGTATTTTAACATGGCAATGCTCCTTTGCGGCAGGATATGAGAATAGCCGTTCCCAGGAATGCCCATTCTCATATCCTATCGATCAAAAATAGGAATAATGGCTCCGCCGCGCTTCAACGGAGCCATTATTCTTTCGCTTATCCTTTAATCTGCAAACGGGAATCGAACCCGTATTATTTCTTTGCCTTCGCAAGCGCGGCCGCGCGCTCTTCGTCCCATTTCTTTTCCGCGGCGTAGAATTCATCCATGCTCATGGGCTTTTCAAGCAGATGCTGTCCCTTGTAGCGAAGGATGGAAACGCCGAACGGAGCGTACTGGTAATCGAATTCGTTTCTCTTGGTGACCTGATATCCGTCGGTGTTCAGGCCGTAGGGAATGACGAACGCGTTGTTGATAAGGAAGGCTTCCGCCTTGGCAAACGCATTGTAGCGTTTGTCGAGGTCGGTGGATTCCGCAATCGCGGCGTTATACAGGTTGGTGTAGGTCTTGTTGCCGTCGGCGTCGGTGTAACCCTGCGCCTTTTCGGGCCAGTTGTAGTTGCCGCCGCCCTCGCCGTTTGCGTCGTTCGGCTGGAATGGGTCGGTAAAGGTCTGCGGGTCGGCGTAGTCGGGGCCGAAGTTAACCTTCATCAGCGCATATTTGCCCGCGCGGCGCGTAGCGGAAAGGAACCCGGTCGACGGGCCGGCCTCGGGGATAATATCGATGTAATCCTTGCCGAGCAGGCCCTCGAGCTGCTGCTCGACCACCTGGCACTCTTTATCCCAGTTGGCGGTGGTCGGATTGTACGGCATCAGAATCTTGACCGGCAGGGTCGCGCCCGCGGCCTTCAGCTCCGTCTTTGCCTTTTCGGCGTACTTTTTGGCTTCGTCCGCCTGGAAGGAATCGCGGGCGGTGATCGCTTTCAGGTCGCCGATATTGGTGTAGTCCGTACCGTCCAGATCGACCAGGGCGGGCGGAGTGACCGTGTTCAGAAGCTGCTTATCCGGATTGTACGGCTCCGCGACGGCAAGCGCCTTGATGCGATCAAGGCCGTAGAAGATGGATTTGCGGAAATCCTCGTTGTTGACGGCCTTGGTCCAGTTGTCCGGCTCGTACTGCGCGTCGAACTTCGGGTTGAAGTTGAAGGCGTAGAAGTAGGAGTAGCACTGGCTGCGGCTCGGGCTGACCAGATTCTTGGTGGAATCGTCCTTCATCCACTGGTCGAGAATGTCGGAGGAAATATAGGCCTGATCGATTTCTCCGCGCTTATACATCTCCGGCGCGAGAGTGTTCTTTTCCTTATTATAGGTTTCGGTAATGGTGCCGATATAGACCTTGTCTTTATCCCAGTATTTGTCGTTCTTGGTATAGACGTGGGAGACCTGGGGCTCATAGGTAGTCAGAAGATAAGAGCCGTTGTACAGAAGGCTGGTATTGTCGACTCCGAAATTGGCGCCCTTTTCCTTCAGAAAATCGCCGTTCGCCGGCAAAAAGCAGACGTAAACAAGCATGGAAAGGAAATACGGGGTCGGTTTGTTCAGTGTGTAAACCAGCGTGCTGTCGTCCGTCGCTTTCACGCCGACCTGTGAAAAGTCCGTGATCTTCTTATTATAGTAGTCCTCCGCGTTTTTGACCACACTGTAAAAAATATTCGCGGTTTCCGATTTATAGGTGTCCGTCAGAAGATACTGGGCGGCGTCCACGAAATCCTGCGCCTTTACGTCGGCGACCTCCTTACCGGTGCTGTCCACCCATTTTACGCCCTTGCGCAGGTGGAAGGTCCAGGTGAGCTGGTCATCGCTGGTTTCCCATGTTTCCGCAAGGCCGGGCTGTACGACGCCGTATTTGTCGTACTCGATCAGGCCGTCCACACAGTTGGCCGCAACCGCCTGTTCGTTCTGGTTGCCGGAAATCAGATAATTCATGGTCGTGAATTCTTCGGAATAAAGCTTGCGGTAGTTTTCGGACGAGCCCTCGGCTTTCTGGCCGCATCCCGCCAGCGTGCCGAGCAGCATTGCGGCGCACAGCAGCATTGATAACAGCTTTTTCATCGTTTATCCTCTTTTCTCTCTTAATGATAGACCCTACAGTATTTCCGGTTGATTCTGCAACAAGGTTGCGTTTTGTCTCGCAAACGGAAATGGAATTGCCGTAGGCTGCCTGTTATGATAAAAGGACGGCCGGTGCCTTATTTACCGTCCTCTTTAAATGCGGGAACGGTCTGAATCCCAATACCGGGAAGGTCGTTCATGACGATACGGTTTTCCAGAAAATCCGGGCCGCCCTCAAACGGGTCGGTTCTGCACAGGGACGGTCCGTCCAGGTCGGCGCGGGTGATAATGCCCTTCGCCGCGGCAAGGTGCGCCGCCGCGCTGACAGCCAGCTTGCTTTCCAGCATGCACCCGATCATGCACTCCACACCGTAGGTCTCCGCGATCGCGCAGATTTTCAGAGCGCCGTAAATGCCCCCGGTTTTCATCAGCTTGATATTGATCAGGTCCGCCGCGCCCGTGCGGATGATCTCCACCGCGTCTTCGGCGGAAAACACGCTTTCGTCCGCCAGAATAGGGGTGGAAACAGCCTGCGTCACGGCACGCATTCCGTTGAGGTCGTGCGCCCTCACCGGCTGCTCGCACAGCTCGATGTCCAGCCCGCGGTCCTCCATCGCCGTCAGGATGCGGACGGCTTCCTTGGCGGTCCAGCCCTGGTTCGCGTCCACGCGGATTTTCACGTCTTTACCCACCGCTTCGCGGATGGCGGCGATGCGTTCAATATCCTTTATGCCTTCCTTGCCGACCTTCGTCTTTAAAATGCGGTAGCCGCGCTTCACCGCGTCCACGCTGTCGCGCACCATCTCGTCGATCGGGTTGACGCTGATGGTCAGGTCGGTTTCCAGCTCTGTGCGGTACCCGCCCAGAAGCCGGTAGAGCGGCGCTTTGTAGCGTTTTCCGTACAGGTCGTAAAGCGCCATGTCCACACAGGCCTTGGCGCTGGTGTTTTTCTGGATACAGGAGTGGAGCTTCTCCATGATTCCGTCCATGTTTTCGATTTCCATGCCCAGAATGGCCGGGCGGATAAAATCGCGGACGGCGCAGACGACGGAGCCTTTCGTATCGCCAGTAATCACCGCGGTCGGCGGCGCTTCGCCGTAGCCGACTTCCCCGGTATCGGCGGTGATCCTGACGACGATGTCCTCCACGTTCTCCACTGTGCGAAGAGCGGTTTTGAAGGGAGTTGCCAGCGGGATAAAAATCTCGCCGATCTCTATTTCCTTTATTTTCAAGAATGGGCCTCCTCCGGCATTCTATCATAATTCTACAGCAATTCCATTTCGGTTCGCGAGACGAAACACTTTCTTCCCCGCCGAAGGCGGGGAAGAAAGTAAACTTGTTGCATAATCAACTGGAAATACTGTAAATAATGCAATTTCTCAAGTAAAAAAATTCATATATCGGTAATTATATCACCGTGAAGCATTTTTGTAAAGGTAAGGAAGGGGGAAAATGACGCCGGAAATGGGAGGAAATTCATTACAGCTTTGTTATCAAATCTGCCCGAAAACCCGTTTCCGGCCTGAAAATCAGCATGGGGGCTGCAGATCGTACAGCAGCTTGGTGATGTCCTGAATTGCCCGTTCAAAGAGCGGAACGTCCGTTTCGTTCGAGCAGAAGCACGTCACAAAGGGCTGGGGCGCAAAGACGATTCCGACGTCGTGGGTAATGCCGCCGTCCTCGCCGGTCTTGTGCGCGATTTTAACCTTTCCCTTGAAGTGAAACGGCATTTTCCCATTTAAGCGCTGATTCATCAGGATGGAAATGATTTCCTGAGAAGCCTTCGGCGAAATCAGCTCCCCGCGGTACATCTTTTCGAGCAGAAGGCCGATTTCCTTTGCGCAGATCCTGTTTTCCCTGCCCGCCGCGGATGCCCCCGCGTCAAAGAGCAGGCGGTTGACGGTGGTGACGTTCAGGCCGAGGCCCCGCATGCGCCGGTTGATGTTTTCCATGCCGAATTTTTTTATCAGCAGGTTGGTGGCGGTGTTGTCGCTCAGGATGATCATCAGGGTGTACAGGTCCTCCAGCGTCACTTCCAGGCCGGTGTGCATGTAGTTCAGCGCGCCGCAGGAGGGAAGCTTGTCCTCCTCCCGAATCCGGTAAAGCTCGTTTTTGTCGGCCGTGCCGGCTTCCAGCTGCGCGAAGACCTCCGCCAGCACGGGGATTTTGATGACGCTCGCGGCGATCATCGGCTCTTCCGAGCGAACCTCCCATTTCTCGCCGGTCGTCAGATTTTTATAATAGAATCCGGTTTTCCCCGGAATCCCGTTCAGAATATCAAGAATTTTTCCGTTCATATTTCCCGCTTCCCAACCCGTATTTTTTCCTCCTTATTATAGCTGTTTTGCCCGCCCGGCACAACAAAAATTTCGCCGGAGGGATGTTCGGGCCCGGAAAGGAGATACTTCTATATTCAGGTCACAAAAACCGTTGTTTTCTTTGAAATTTCTTCCTGTTTTTATAAAAAATAACCAATATATTTTAGGGAATCGCCTGCGGTTTAGCGAAACCTGTGAAGAAATTTAATAGAAGAGAAAAGAAAATCATATGGATTTTTTCGATTACGGAAGTTATACTATCCAATAGAACGATGCAAACGTCTTGAAATTTGTGCAATAGCACAAGAAAGACTTTGCGAACAGAACAATCAAAAAGAAAGTAGGGGATTTTTCAATGAAGAAAATTGTTGCATTGATTCTGGCCACATTGATGATGGCCTCAGCAGCAGCAGGCTGCTCAAGCGCTCCCGCAGAAAGCAAGGCAGCGGAAAGCAAAGCGGCTGAAAGCGCGGCGGCAAGCACGGCGGATGCCTCCGATGTGAACGTCGGCGTCTGCATCTACAAATTCGACGATACCTTCATGACGGGCGTCCGCAATAACATGACTGCTCAGGCAGGCACGCTGGGTGCGAAGCTCGACATCGTGGATTCCCAGAACAAACAGCCGACTCAGAACGAGCAGGTCGATACCTTTATCACCAAGGGCGTTACGGCGCTCGCCGTCAACCCGGTTGACCGCACCGCGGCCGCCCCGTTGGTAGAAAAAGCAAAAGCGGCAAGCCTTCCGATCGTGTTCCTGAATCGTGAGCCGGAAGCGGACGTCATGAAGAGCTACGACAAGGTTTGGTACGTAGGCGCAAAGGCGGAGCAGTCCGGCACCATGTCCGGCGAACTGATCGCCGATTACTTCAAGGCGAACAAAGACGCTGACAAAAACGGCGACGGCAAGGTCCAGTATGTGATGCTTCAGGGCGAGCCGGGCCATCAGGACGCTACTCTGCGCACACAGTATTCCGTACAGGCGATTAAAGACGCGGGCTTCGAGCCGGTAAAACTGGCTGCCGATACCGCAATGTGGGATAAAGTAAAAGCGACCGATCTGATGAACACCTTCATTTCCTCCCAGGGTCTTGACAAAATCGAAGCCGTTCTCGCCAACAACGACGATATGGCTCTCGGCGCAATCGAAGCTCTGAAAGCACAGGGCTACAACAAGGGCGACAAATCCAAGTATATTCCGGTCGTCGGTGTTGACGCTACAGCTCCCGCGCTGGAAGCAATGGCAGACGGTTCTCTGCTCGGCACAGTGCTGAACGACGGCGAAAACCAGGGCAAAGCGACCGTGAACATCGCAGTTGCAGCCGCTCAGGGCAAAGAGATCACCAAAGATACAGCCGGCTACGAAGTGACGGACGGCAAATATGTATGGATTCCTTATGTTAAGGTAACGGCTGAGAACTACAAAGATTTCCAGAAATAATTACAACTAATTCTCGGCTGAATTAGTAGTTTCAGGGGTTACTGTTCAACGGGGAATGACGAAGCGAACGCTTTGCGTTCCCCGTTGATTTTAGCAAAAAGGAGGAATGGTGTATGGGCGAATATGTGTTGGAGATGAAGAACATTACCAAAGTGTTTCCCGGCGTAAAAGCGCTGGACAACGTCAGTCTGAACGTGCGGCCAGGCAGTGTGCACGCGCTGATGGGCGAAAACGGGGCCGGGAAATCCACCCTGATGAAATGTCTTTTCGGAATCTACCAGGAAGACGACGGAGAGATCGTTTTGGACGGGAAAAAAGAAAATATTACAAGCTCAAAGCAGGCGCTCGATCTGGGCGTATCCATGATTCACCAGGAACTGCACCCCATTCGTTTCAGGCCGGTTATGGAAAATATCTGGCTGGGGCGTTTCCCGATGAGAGGGATTGCGGTCGACCGCAGGGCCATGATCCGCAAAACCAGGGATCTTTTTAAGGAGATTGACCTGGACGTCAATCCGGAGGTACTCGCCGGCAGCCTTTCCGCTTCCAACCTGCAGCTGGTTGAGATTGCGAAAGCTGTCAGCTACAATTCGAAGATAATTATCATGGATGAACCGACATCATCCTTGACGGATAATGAAACGGAACATCTTTTTAAGATTATACGTCAGCTGAAGGACAAGGGCTGCGCCATCATTTACATATCGCATAAGATGGAGGAAATCCTGAAAATTGCGGACGAGGTCACCATTATGCGTGACGGACAGGGCGTGGGCACCTGGCCCTCCACCGAGCTGACCACCGACCTGATTATCAGCCGGATGGTCGGCCGGGATATGACAAACCGCTTCCCGCCCAGAACCCATACTCCGGGCGAAGAGGTCGTATTCAAGGTCAGCGATCTGTGTTCTCCTCTTCCCAAATCGTTCCAGCATGTCAGCTTTGAGCTGCACCGGGGCGAAATCCTTGGAATCGGCGGATTGGTCGGCGCGCAGCGCACCGAGCTGGTGGAGGCGCTGTTCGGGCTGAGAGCCATTGAATCCGGTACGGTGGAAAAGGATGGTCAGGAATTCAGGGTAAAATCCGTGTCGGACGCGAAAAAACACGGAATCGCACTTTTAACGGAGGAACGCCGCGCAACAGGCGTGTTCGGAATCCTTTCCGTTTTGGACAATACGGTCATCGCCAGCCAGAAGGATTACGCGAAAAGCGGCGTGCTCCAGCAGGGCAGGCGGCAGAAAGCGGCGAAGGAAGCCAACCAGCAGCTGAATGTCAAGACCCCCACGCTGGAAACCCTGATGCAGAACCTGTCGGGCGGCAATCAGCAAAAGGTTCTGATCGCGCGCTGGCTGCTCACGCATCCGGATATCCTGATTCTGGACGAACCGACCCGCGGGATCGACGTCGGCGCAAAATATGAAATCTATACGATTATGCTGGATTTGATCCGGCAGGGAAAATCAATCATCATGATTTCTTCCGAAATGCCCGAGCTGTTGGGCATGTCTGACAGGGTTATGGTCATGTGCGAAGGCAGAGTTTCAGGAATGCTGAACCGTGACGAAGCCAATCAGATCGAGGTTATGCGCCTGGCGACAAAATTCGTCCAGTAGTGTTAAAATTGAAAGTGAGGTTGCGTATGATGCAAGGAGAGAAAGTCATCCCCCGGCAAAAATTTGCCATCATTTACATAGCTGTCGGCCTTGTGCTGGCCGCTGTCGGCGCCGTCCTGAAGCTTGCGGTCTATAAGAAGACGATGTATGACATGCCTCTGATCCTGATCGGCATCGGCGTCATCCTGTGTATTTACGCGGGATTTCAGATGCTGAGCTCAGAGCGTCTGGGAGAGGTCGTGCTTTCGGGAAAATCGGCAAAGACCTTCCTGACAAACAACGCGATTATCCTTGCGCTGCTGGCGCTGGTGGTCGTCATCATCTTCATTGAGCCCCGTTTCATGCAGATCAAGGTTCTGCTCGATATTATGACGCAGTCGTCCACAAGGCTGATTATCGCCCTGGGCATCTGCTTTACCCTGCTGATTGCAGGTACCGATCTTTCCGCGGGCCGTATGGTCGGGCTTGCGGCGGTCATTTCCACATCGATGATGCAGACGGAAACTTACGCGAACCGTTTTTATCCCAATCTTCCGCAGCTCCCGGTGATCGTTTCCATTGTCGCGGCTGTGGTGGCGTGTCTGCTGTTCGGTGTTTTGAACGGTTATCTGGTCGCCCGGTTCGACATGCATCCGTTTATCGCGACCCTGGCCGTACAGGTTATCATTTACGGCGCGTGTTCCCTGTACTTCGATTTGCCCCCGAACAATTCCCAGCCGATCGGCGGCATCCGTCCGGATTTTGCGGCGCTTGGCCAGACAAAGCTGCTCAAGTCCTTTTTCGGCGGGTTCTCCGTGCTGATTCCGATCGCGCTTTTGACCACGGTCATTATCTGGTTCGTACTCAATAAAACGGTGTTCGGCAAAAATGTTTATGCCATCGGCGGCAACCGCGAAGCGGCCATCGTTTCCGGCGTCAACGTATTTGCCACCATCATGGGTATCTTCATCCTGGCCGGCGGCCTCTACGGCGTCGGCGGTGTACTGGAAGCGGCAAGAACTGCAGGAGCTACGAACAACTACGGCAACGGCTATGAGCTGGACGCCATCGCGGCCTGTGTGGTCGGCGGTGTTTCGCTCAACGGCGGTGTCGGCAAGATCCGCGGGATTGTAACCGGCGTTTTGATCTTTACCGTTATTCAGTATGGTCTTCAGTTCATCAACGTAAGCCCGATGTGGCAGCAGATCATCAAGGGCATCATTATTGCCGTCGCTGTCGCGATCGACCTTTCCAAGTACAGAAAAAAATGATTTCTCCGTTTTACGTCTCATACTATTCCCGCGAACGGCCCGTGCAGAAAGACTGCGCGGGCCGTTCGCGCTCAGCTATCGATTGCATATCCGGCAAAAAAATGGTACAATAGTCACAGTTGCAGTACCGATTGGAGTGAAAATTTTATGGCACTTTACCGTGTTCTTCTTGTGGATGACGAAGAAGAAATACGAGAAGGCATTATTCGTAAGATAGATTGGGCCCGCTTGGGGTACACCATTGTCGGCGACGCGGAAAACGGGCTGGAGGCCCTGGAGAAAGCGGAGCATCTTCACCCGGACGTCGTCATGACGGACATTAAAATGCCGTTTATGGACGGGCTTGAGCTGGGGGAACGCCTGCGGGTGGTCCTGCCGTCGGCAAAGCTGATTATCTTTTCCGGGTTCGACGATTTTGAATACGCGCAGAAGGCGATCAAAATCAATGTGGCGGAATACGTCCTCAAACCGATCAATTCCAACGAGCTGACGGAAACGCTGAAAAAGCTGAAACAGCAGCTTGACCGGGAATTCGCGGAAAAGCGCGACGTGGAAATGCTGCGCAGAAATTATATGGACAGCCTTCCCGTGATGCGGGAGCAGTTTTTGGTCGGCCTGATCGAGGGCCGGATTTCCGAGGAGCGGCTGCGCGCGCAGGTTCCGCTTCTGCAGATCGACCTGACGGCGGCCGACCAGTGGGCGGTTGCGCTTGTCCGGGCGGATTCCGCGCCGAAGGCCGACGCGGCCCTGCACGGAGAAGAGGAGCTGATCCCGATTTCCCTGAAATGCACCGTGGATGAAATTCTGGGGAATTACTGCGGGTTCACGGGCTTTCTTTACTCCGACTGCGTCGCGGTCATTGCGGAGCTGAAGCCGGAAAGCGGCATCGATTCCCTGATCAACGGAATGAACCAGATATGCAAGTCCGCCGAGCGGGTGCTCGGCGTGAAGGTCATGGCCGGGGTGGGCACGGTGTGTTCCGTTTTGACGGAAATCCGCCATTCCTACCGGGAAGCGCAGAACGCGCTGGACTACAGCGCGACCATGGGCTCCGGAAAAGCCATTTATATTGCGGATGTCGAGCCGGAAACCTCTGTCCGGCTCCAGTTCGACGAGCACGACGAGCGGGAAATCACCAATGCGATCAAGATGGGCTCCGAGCAGGAAATTGCCGACCGGATCAACGCGCTTTTCACGCGTTTTGAAACACTTCTGCTTCCGCTCAGCCAGTATCAGATCTATGTCATGGAGATGATGACCTCTCTGCTGAAGGTCATGCATGCGTACGAACTGAGCACGGAAGAAATTTTCGGCGTGGATTTCAATTACGTCAACACCATCGCGTCCCTGCATTCGCCGGCTGAGATGAAGCAGTGGTGCACGGATTCCTGTATCAAAATCAGCACGCTGATTAAGCGCGAGCGTGTGGATTCCACCAAGCTGCTTGCGCAGAACGCAAAGCAGTATATCGCGGGGAATTATCAGAACAGCGATCTTTCCGTGGAAAGCCTTTGCTCGTTTCTGCACGTCAGCCCCGCTTACTTTTCAACGGTCTTTAAGCGGGAGACCGGCATGAGCTTTGTCGCTTATCTGACGGAGGTGCGCCTGCAGGAGGCGGTCAATCTTCTGAATACCACCGGCGACAAAACTTATGTGATTGCGGGCAAGGTGGGTTATACCGAGCCCAATTATTTCAGCTATGTCTTTAAACGGAAGTTTGGTGTGTCACCATCAAAATACAGAAGCAACTGAAACGTAGGCGAAATGCCGCGCCGTTTTACGGCGGCGGGCCTGGAGTTGATACGATGCGGAAAAAAGCAAGGGACTTTATTGATAAAATAACCCAGCTTCTGCAGAAAAAAAGCCTGCAGTTTACTATTTCCATCACTTTTACCGCTGTTTCGGTGGTAGGGATGCTGATTGTCGGCGGTTCCCTTTCCATGCGTTTTATCAGCTCCAGCGAAGAAATGGTCTCGGACGACAGCACGCGTATGGTCGACCAGGTCAACCTGAACCTGGACAACTATCTGCGCAACATGATGCGTATTTCCGACTCCATGTATTACCGCGTGATCAAAAATGCCGATCTGGCTACGGACAATATCAGCAACGATATGAGTCTGCTCTATGAGACAAACCGGGACCTGCTCATCAGCATCGGCGTGTTTTCCAATTCCGGCGAGGTCATTGCCGCCGAGCCGCTGACTCAGCTGAAACCCTCCGCCAACGTAAGCGGGGAAAACTGGTTTAAAAACGCCGCGCGCAAGATTGAAAACTGCCATTTTTCCACGCCGCATGTGCAGAATCTGTTTGTGGACCCCGACAACAAGTACCGGTGGGTCGTTTCGCTCAGCCGTTCGGTGGAGCTGACCAGCGCCGGTTCGATCACCCACGGCGTCCTGCTGGTCGACATGAACTTCAGCGGGATCGAACAGATCTGCAAGAATGTCGATCTGGGCGAATCGGGCTATATCTATCTGATCGACGGGAACGGGGAGATCATCTACCACCCCCGCCAGCAGCTGATCTATTCCAATCTGATTCATGAAAACAACTACGCCGCCGCCAGGTACGACGACGGAAACCATAACGAGACCTTTGAGGGGCAGCAGCGGCTGGTCACGGTCAAAACCGCGGGGTATACCGGCTGGAAAATCATTGCCGTCACCCCCACACAGGACATTACCTCCAATTATCAGCAGTTCCGGCTTTTCGCGCTGTTCTTTCTGTTCTTCGCGATCTTTCTTATGATCTTCGTCAACATGTTCCTGTCCTCCCGCATCGCCAACCCGCTCAAGGAGCTGGAGCTTTCCGTCAAGGAGCTTGACCGGGGAAATCTGAGCGGGGTGGATATTTCCGTCTCCGGCTCCTACGAGGTGCAGCATCTGGGCAAGACGATCCGCTCCATGGTCGATCAGATGCGCCGGCTGATGGACGATATTGTGGCGGAGCAGGAATCCAAGCGAAGAAGCGAGCTGGACGCGCTGCAGTCCCAGATTAACCCCCATTTCCTGTACAATACGCTGGATTCCATCATCTGGATGGTTGAAAACGAGCGGTACGACGGCGCGGTCACTATGGTAACGGCGCTGGCAAGGCTTTTCCGCATCAGCCTTTCCCAGGGGAAAAACATCATCACCGTGTCGGACGAGCTGGAGCACGTGCGCAATTACCTGACCATACAGAAAATGCGGTATAAAAACAAATTCAGCTACGAGATTTCGGCCGAGCCGGAAACGCTGAAATGCGCGACCATCAAGCTGATCGTCCAGCCGCTGGTGGAAAACGCCATCTATCACGGCATGGAATTCATGAGCGGCGACGGCGAAATCCGCATTAAAGCTTACCGCGAAGGAAATGATCTCTATATCGACATTATCGACAACGGCCTCGGCATGCCGCAGGAGCAGGCGGACGCGCTGCTGACGCAGGAAACCACAAAGGTGCGCGGAAAGGGTTCGGGTATCGGGCTGAAAAACGTGCAGGAACGCATTCAGCTTTATTTCGGCAGCGAATACGGGCTTGCCATTTACAGCGAACCGGACGAGGGAACCACCGCCAGAATCCATCTGCCGCTGAAAACGATGGAGGAAGCCGAAGGAAACGAAGGGGGCGGGCCCAAATGACCAGAAATAAAATAAAGGTGTTTATCCTGATTCTGTTCGCGTTTGCGGGTTCCTTTCTGATTTTGAACCGGGACCGGTTTTTTGAAAAGAAAAACAGCGATCCTTACGAAATATCCGTCATCTGGCGCAGCAAAAGCACGGAGAGCAGCACCACCATCAAGCAGGGGATCGATCAGGCGGCGAGGGATTTTAACGCGGAGGTCAGCTTTATCACCCTGTCGGGGGAAAACAACGCGGGGGAACAGATTTCCCTGCTCCAGCGCGAAATCAATAACGGCGCGGACGCCATTGTGATCGCTCCCGTCAATTCGACAGATTTGAAGGAGCCGATCGAAAAGGCCCAGAAAGGCGTTCCGGTCGTCGCCATGCAGTCCACGGTGACGACCATCAAGGATCTGCCCACCATTTCGTGCGACAATCAGAAGCTGGGCAGCGCTCTGGCGGAGACGATCCTGAAAAACGGAGGCGGGCGCGGCCATATCGCCATTCTGCGCAACAGCATGGACTGCAGCAATATTCAGCAGCGCTACCTCGGCGTGCTGCAGACGCTCAAATCCTCCCAATACGATATGGAATCCTGGGAAATCCCCAACGATTCCCAGGAAGCGAATGATACGGTCAAAAGAATGCTGCAGACCAGCGGCGCCGATACGCTGGTCGCGCTGGACGCGTCGGCGCTGGAAGCCGCCGCGAAAGCGGAAAAGGACCTTTTGAAAGCAGGGAGAACCCAGGTGCAGATTTACGGGATAGGCCGGACGAATACGGTGGTTTCCCTTCTGGAAGAAAAGATCATCAATTCCCTCGGGGTGGAAAACGAGTACAATCTGGGATACATCAGCATCCGTACGGCGGTGGAAAAAATCAACAATAAGCAGGAGGCCGGTCAGGCCAGCATTAATTTCGCAATCGTAAATCACGAGAACATGTATAATTCCGACAACCAAAGGCTGCTTTTTCCGTTTGTAAGATAATGGGGGAGAAATATGAAAAGCTTTATCAGAATCATGGCTTTTACGCTGGCAGCCGCGATGCTGCTTCCTCTGGCTGCCTGTGACTCGGGCAGAGGCGGGGGAAAGGTGGAAACGGTGAAAATCGGGATTTCCCTTTACCGCAAGGATGACACCTTCGTGGCGAGCCTTTGCACCTGCCTGGAAAGGGTGGCGAAGCAGAAGGAGACCGAGTCGGGCAAGAAGATCGTGGTCAATATGGTGGACGGACAGTCCAGCCAGGCGCTGCAGAACGATCAGGTGGACAGCTTTATTTCCCAGAATTACGACGTGATCTGTGTTAACATGGTCGACCGGACCGCGGCCGCGGTGATTGTGGACAAGGCGAAGGCCGCCAACATCCCGGTGATCTTTTTCAACAGGGAGCCGGTGGAGGAGGATATCCGCCTGTGGGAGCGGGCGTATTACGTGGGGGCGGACGCGGCCCAGTCCGGGCGGCTGCAGGGAGAAATCATTGCGGAAGCCTTTCAGAAAAACCGCGCCGAGATCGATAAAAACGGCGACGGGAAGATTCAGTATGTCATGCTGGAAGGGGAGCAGGGACATCAGGACGCGCTTTTGAGAACGGAATATTCCATTAAGGCCGTTACCAGCGCGGGGATTCAGGTGGAGAAGCTGGCGAACGACACCGCCAACTGGCAGCGCGCGCAGGGGTCGGCGAAAATGACCCAGTGGCTCGCAAAATTCGGCGACCGGATCGAGGTCGTTTTCTGCAACAACGACGATATGGCGCTCGGCGCGATCGACACGGTCAAGGACAGCAAAACGAAGGTGCACCCTGCGATCGTGGGGGTCGACGCGACGGAAAGCGGCCTGAACGCCATTAAGGACGGCAGCATGTTCGGCACGGTCTTCAACGACGCGCAGGGGCAGGCCAAAGCGATCTTCGATCTGTCCTACGCTCTGGCTACCGGGGAAAGCCCGTCCACAAAGCTGAATATCCAGAACGAGCACTATATCCGCATCCCCTACCGCGCGGTAACGGTGAGCAACGCCGATGAGATTCTGAATATTCTGAAGGAGTAGGACCGGCCGGTCGGAAAGCGAACCATGCGGTCGGTACGCGCCTACGGCGATGCTCTCAGACAGTTACGCGTAATGGACTCCCTCCGTCGCGCCGGGCGCGCCGCCTCCCTCAAAGAGGGAGGTGGGGGATCGGTTTAAGGCTCCCTCTGTGAGGAAGCTGGCAGGCGCAGCCTGACTGAGGGAGTTTCATAAAAAAACAGCGCCGGAGAGCGGTTACTCCCCCGGCGCTGTTGAATTCGGTTACTATTTGTTCCTGATGAAGTTCCAGCTGTCGCGGCACATCTCGTCAAGGCCGTATTCAGCCTCCCAGCCGAGCTCGTTTTTCGCTTTGGACACGTCCGCGTAGCACTCGGCGATATCGCCCGCCCTGCGCGGGGCAATTTTATAAGCGACGGTTTTGCCGCTTGCTTTTTCAAACGCATGGACCACGTCGAGTACGCTGCTGCCCTTGCCGGTGCCGAGGTTGTAGGCCTGCGCTCCGTCGATCTGCGGCAGCTTTTCCAGCGCCTTCAGATGTCCGACGGCAAGGTCGCAGACATGGATGTAGTCGCGCACGCCGGTGCCGTCCGGCGTCGGGTAATCGTCGCCGTAAACGCTCAGGCAGGGAAGCTGGCCGACCGCCACCTTCATGATGTACGGCATCAGGTTGTTCGGGATTCCGTTCGGGTTTTCGCCGATCAGGCCGCTCTGGTGCGCGCCGATTGGGTTGAAGTAGCGCAGGAGCGCGACTTTCCAGTTTTTATCGGCAAAGCAGAGATCTTTTAAAATGGTTTCGATCATCAGCTTGGTCGTGCCGTAAGGATTGGTGGTGGAAAGCGGCATATCCTCCTTAAACGGCGCGATATTGTTCATGCCGTATACCGTGGCGGAGGAGCTGAACACCAGCTGATAAACCCCGTACTGCTTCATCAGACGGAGCAGGTTGATGGTGCCCACCAGATTGTTGTGGTAATATTCCAGCGGCTTGCCGACCGATTCGCCGACCGCCTTGAGTCCGGCAAAATGGATGACCGCGTCTATTTTGTTTTCCTTGAAGATTTTTTCAAACCCGTCATAGTCGAGCATGTCGCATTCGTAGATGGGAAAGGTCTTGCTGGTAAGCTTTTCCACGATCTTCAAAACGTCGGGGGAGGAGTTGCAGTAATTATCCATTACCACGATTTCATATCCGCTGTTTAAAAGCTCAATGCAGGTGTGGGAACCGATGTACCCTGCACCGCCGGTAACCAATACTCTCATTTTTGATTCTCCTTATAACGTTTGTATGCCTCGCGGAGCTCCTGTGCGGTCTCCTCGGGGCAGGTCGGGTTGCAGCAGGCCCAGGCGCCTGTTTCGCTGGAGGCGTTGAATTTCTGCTTTTCCGCGCTCCTCATCGGCGGGAAGAACTCAATGTGGAAATGGAAGTCCTTTGAATAATCGCCCATGTTGACGGGAGCGTTGTGCATACACATCATATACGGGAACCGGTAATGGAACAGGCTGTCGAGCATCCCGACGGTGTCGCGGATGGTCAGGCCGAGGGACGCCCTTTCTTCCCCGGTAAAATTCGTCATATATTCCGTATGACGGTTTGATACAATGTATACGCCGTAGGGATACTCGCTGTAGAACGGAAGGAAAACCGTAAAATGCTCGTTGTGGAAGATGATCCGCCGGTCCTCTTTCCGCTCGTTTTTGAGCATGTCGCAGAACAGACACTCGTGCCTTTCTTCATAATACTCTTTTGCCGCGTTGGTTTCAAGTTCCAACTTTTTTGGCAGAAACGGGTAGCCGTAAATCTGGCCGTGCGGATGCGGCATGGTTACCCCCACCACTTCCCCGCGGTTTTCAAAAGGGAACACATATTTGATTTTCTCGTCGGCGCGCAGCGCGTCGAAGCGCTCGCACCACAAATCCACCAGCTTTTTCATATGGCTGTCGGAAAGCTCCGGCAGGGTCGCCGTATGGTTGGGAGAGTATAAGATCACTTCGCATTTGCCGTAGCTTGGCCGGACTTTAAAAAAATCGGTCGCAACGTCGTCCGGCTCCGGCGGGTTCTGGGAAAGAGCGGGAAAATCGTTGTCGTATTTCATTACGTCGTAGTCCGGCACATTGCCGAAGCTCGGACAGAACGGGCAGTAGTCTCTGGGCATCTGCGGGCGGTCCTGCCTGTTGGAAGCGATCATAATCCAATCCTTTATCAAAGGATGCCATCTTAACTCAGCCATGAAAAAGCCCTCCTGAAATTTTTATATCATCTTCGTGCCGCCGACCGGACGGATGGACAGGGTGTGGCAGCTGCCTTTTCCAAGCACAGCTTCCATTTTCTCCACGAATTCACCGAGGGAATCCTGCGGGACAAACGTCTGCACCGTTCCGGCGAAGCCGCCGCCGTGCACGCGGTAAGCGCCGCCCTTTCCGGCTAAAAACTTCTGGCAGAGCGCCAGCGTCAGGGACATGCCCTGCTCCTGCACGTGCGCCGGAGAAAAGACGTTCTGCAGGTACATATAGGAGGAATAGCCGCTTTCAATAATCTGCCGCTTAAACGTTTCAAAGTCGTTGTCCTTTAAAGCCGCGACCTCTTTCAAAACTCTCGCGTTGTCGGAGAAGAAATGGATGGCGCGCAGCACAGCCCGGTCGCCCGTCTTTTCCCGCAGCGCGGGAATGTTCTGATAAAACGTTTCCTCGTCCACCTCGGACAGCACTTCTTTGCCAAAAAACGCTGCTACCTTCCGCATTTCGGCGGGAACGGCCGCGTAGTCCGGCGTCAGGTCGGAGTGGCTGCCCTTGGTGTCGATGATGCACAGAGCGTAGCCGCATTTTGCAAAGTCAAAATGGACCTGTTCGACCCTGGGCGCCTCGGCGTCCCTGAAATCGATGGTGACGAACCCGCCGACCGAACTGGCCGCCTGGTCCATCAGCCCGCAGGGCTTTCCGAAATATCTGTTTTCCGCGTACTGGCCGATCTGCGCGATTTTCAGCGCGCTTTCCCTGCCGCCGCAGAACAGATCGTTGACGACGGTGCCGATCAGCACCTCGAAAGCCGCTGAGGAAGAAAGCCCGGAACCGGCGAGCACGTTGGAGGTGGTGTAGGCGTCGAATCCGCCGACGGTGTGGCCGAGCTGGGAGAAGCGGCTCAAAATTCCGCGGATGAGGGAAACGGACTGGTTGCGCTCGCTCTCTTTGACATCCAGTTCCTTTGCGCTTAAATCATCCATGGGGTAACCTTCGGATTTTACCCGCACCCGGCCGCTGCTGCCGGCGGAAACTACCGCGATCACGTCGAGGTTTACGCTCGCGGCAAGCACGCGGCCCCTTTGATGGTCGGTGTGGTTGCCGCCCACCTCCGTTCTGCCGGGCGCGCTGAAAATATGGATATCCCGTCCCTCGCCAAACAGCTTTTCAAAATTTTCGACCGCAAGCAGCAGCCTTTTCCGATAATCCGCCACTTTTTCGTAACCGCAGACATATAAATAGGACAGGTTTTCATCCAGTTTTCCCTGAGTAATCCATTCTTTTACTTTTGCAGACAGCATTTTGTTACCCCCTGTATCTTTTTGATGAGGACGAAAATGATTATTATGCAATATCTGACTATATTCTATTCCAATCATCGGCTGTTTGCAAGGACAATATACTCAATTTTATAGACTTATGTTGCATGGACGGGGCTTACTTCCAAGCACTTCCGCCCGCGCCGAAAATATTTTTTTAATGTCCCGGCGAGGTGCAAGCCGCGGGCTTTTTGAATCGTATTGTATCTGAAGGAGGCGAAAAGGTGAAAACAGTAATCGACGCGGACAGCAGGATTCAGTCGTGCCTTGCCCGCTATTCCGACGTGGTCGTGCGCATCGCGTTCCAGAATGTCAAAAGCAGAGCGGAAGCGGAGGACATTGCGCAGGAGGTGTTTCTGCGGCTCTTTACGCTCGGCCCGGACTTTACAAGCGCCGAGCATGAAAAGGCGTGGATCATCCGGGTGACGATCAACCTGTGTAAGGATTATCTGAAATCCTCGTGGTTCCGGAGAAGGGCCGTTCTGGAGGATAACCTCCTGTCCCGCGACGGGAACGGAGAGGTCCTGGACGCGGTCATGCGGCTTGACCCGAAGTTCAGGAATGTGATTTATCTGCATTATTATGAGGACATGAGCGTGACTGAGATCGCGTCCGCTTTGCAGCAGAAGGAAAATACGGTTTCCTCCTGGCTGCACCGGGCAAGAAAGCAGCTGAAAAAATCGCTGACGGGAGGTTTTGACGATGAATAGGGACAAATATATTTCCGAACTGAATGAAATAAAGGCGTCGGAAGATTTTCAACAAAAAACAATGGAACTGTTGAAAAATCTTCCGGCGGACAGAGAGCCGGAAAAGAAAAAGAAGCCGCTGCGGCTGGTGCTGGTTCCCGCGCTTGCGGTGGTGCTGGTCTGCGGGCTGCTGCTGAGCGGCGTGCTGTTTCCGCTCAGTACGGTCAGCGCTTCCGAAAACCTGATGAACGGCGTTTCGGCAAATAAGATCGATGTGAAGGGCAGCGTGAGCGAGGATTTTATCCGCAGCCAGCAGGATTTTTCCGTAAAGCTGTTCCGGGAATCCGCCGCAAAGGGTCAGAATTCCCTTGTGTCGCCGGTTTCGGTCTCTCTTGCGCTCGGCATGACGGCCAACGGCGCAGGCGGCGAAACGCTGACCCAGTTTGAAAAGCTGCTGGGCGGGGGAATGGACATCACGGAGCTCAACCGAAACGAGTACCTTCTTGCAAACCAATTGAAATCCATTACGGACGGCAAGCTGCAGATTGCCAATTCCATCTGGTACCGCGACAAAAACCTGACGGTGGAAAAGGGCTTCCTTCAGAAAAACGCCGATTATTTCGGCGCGGGCGCGTTTCAGCTCGATTTTGGGAAGCAGTCGACCGTGAATAAAATCAACGGCTGGGTGAAGGAAAACACCGGCGGGAAAATCGATAAAATGGTGAGCCAGATCGACGATGCGACCACGATGTATCTGATTAACGCACTCTATTTCGAATCGGACTGGCGGATCGCCTACAAAGACTATCAGGTCAGAGACAGGGAATTCCAGGCCCCGGGCGGGAAGGTAACCGTACCGTTTATGAATTCCGAAGAAATCTATCTGCACGACGGAAAATCCGACGGAATTCTGAAACCTTTTAAGGATGACCGCTTTGCCCTCATGGCGATTCTGCCGAAGGAAGGCGTCGGGCTGGACGAATATATCGCGCAGATGACGGGGAAATCGTTCGCTGCTCTGCTCGATTCCTCCGGAGAAGAGTGGGCGGACTCCTTCCTGCCGAAGTTCAAATATGAATTTTCCGTCGGCCTGAACGACCCGCTGAAAGCGCTGGGACTGACGGACGCCTTTGACGCCGACCGGGCCGATTTCCGCTCCATGGGCAGTTCCCCGGACGGACCGCTGTTTATCAGCGATGTGCTGCACAAAACCTTCATTCAGGTGGATGAGCTGGGGGCCAAGGCCGGCGCCGCCACTTCTGTTTCCATGGCCGCGACAAGCGCAGCCCCTGTGCAGGAGCAAAAGGAGGTCGTGTTCGACCGCCCGTTCCTCTATGCGATTGTGGATACACAGACAAAGCTGCCCGTCTTTATCGGCACGGTCAGCAATCCGAAAGAATAATATATAGGCAAAACCAGAAGGGGCGACGGCTGAAAGCCGCCGTCCCTCTTTTATTGATGCAGATCGGTTTTTTCCGAAGCTTCGCGAATTTTAAATTCCCTTATCGTTGGTTTCCCTTCCATATAGTCATCCTCCCCTTTTTGCTGCGCCTTTACAAGCAGTTCGACAGCATCCTCCACCTTCGCCGCGAGTTCAAAATACATTTTTCGATAGTCCGGCATTGCAACCTCCTCTATATCAACTATATATAGTTAATATAGCACAATGCTCCGAAAAGTCAACTATAAATGGGTAATCTTTTAAAGAAAAATTGAGTAAACTAAAATTAACTATTTATAGTTAGGATGATGATATGAGAATCGGGGAAGCGGTAGCGGAACGAATCGAGGAATTATGCAGGGAAAAAGAAATCACCCTTAACAAATTGGGGACGATTTCCGGAGTCACCCAATCGACTTTAAACAATATCGTCAGCGGGGTAAGCAAGAATCCGACGATCTCCACCATTAAAAAAATTTGTGACGGCCTCAACATCAGCATCGTCCAATTTTTCGACACGCCCGAGTTCCGTAATTTAGAGCAGGAAGTCAAGTGATTGCTTTCCTGCTTTTACGTTTTTCAGGAGTTCCGGAATTCACAGCTTTTAGGAGGGTTCATGTGAATACAAGACAGGCAGTCGCAGACAGAATTATTGAGCTGTGCAGAGAAAGGAATATGACGCCGAATGCGTTAAGTTACCATGCCGCAGTACCACAGTCGACGATTAAGAGCATCTTAAATAATGAAAGTCAAAATCCCGGTATTGTGACGATTAAGAAGCTGTGCGACGGGTTAGGCATTTCTTTGCCTGATTTCTTCGATACTCCTGTATTCCGCGGTCTGGAGCAGGAAATCAGGTAACAGCTGTTTATTGAAATCCCTGTTTTTTTATTTCGCAGGGAATTATGTAAATTTTCTGCCGGAGGAAACGATATATTAAATAGAACTTAAAAACAGCGGCGAAAGGACTCGCCGCTTTCGGATTTTAGGGAGTAATCAAAATGGTGATCCAGCATAATCTCAGCGCGCTTTTCGTGCTGCGCCAGCTTTCCATCAATCAGGCGCTGTGCGATAAAAGCATCATGAGGCTTTCGTCCGGATACCGCATCAATTCCGCTGCGGACGACCCGGCGGGCCTTGCCGTGTCTGAAAAAATGCGGTCGCAGATCCGTGGCCTGCAGGCGGCGCAGCAGAACACGCAGGACGGCATCAGCATGATTCAGACCGCGGAAGGAAACCTGAACGAGACCCAGTCCATCCTGAGCCGGATGATGGAGCTCGCGGTGCAGTCCTCCAACGGGACTTATCAGAACGACACGGACCGAAAAAATTCCGGCAAGGAATTTGAGGCGCTGAAAAAAGAAATTGACCGGATTGCAAAAACCACCGATTTTAACGGGACCAAGCTGCTTAACGGCAGCCTGGCCGAAATAACCGACCCCTCCGATCCCGCGTTTGGGAAGGACGGCATCACGCTGCAGATCGGGGCTGAAAATTCGGAGGACAGCAAATATACCGTCCATATCCCCGATATGGGGACGAAAGGGCTGGGCTTGGACGGAGCCTCCATTGACACGCAGGAGGACGCGCAGAAAGCCATTGACCTTATCAAAAAGGCGGCCGATGCGGTCGCCGGAGCGCGCGGAAGTCTGGGCGCCGCCCAGAACGGGCTGGAGCGTCATCTGAGCTGCCTTTCCACGATGGAGGACAATCTGACGGCGGCGGAAAGCCGTATCCGCGACGTGGATATGGCGCGGGAAATGACGGAGCTGGTGCGGCACAATATTCTGGTCCAGGCGGGCATGGCGATGCTGGCGCAGGCGAACCTGCAGCCGCAGCGGATTTTAAAGCTGCTGGAAGACAGTCTGCCGAAAAACAATCAATAGGAACCGACAAAGAGGAGCCGATAAAGAAAGCATCGGAGCGGAAATTTCCGCTCCGATGCTTTCTCCGTATTATGACGGTCTTTGGTTTTTATCCCAGTAGATATCCACACGGTCCCCGTCCGCCAGCATCTGAAGATAGGCCGCGTCCTGACCGTTGACGTGCAGAATAATATTCCCCTGCGGCTTGGACAGATCGAAATCCACCAGATTGAGCATGTCGATCAGGCGGTAGGGCGTTTTGTCCTGCTTTGTTTTCAGGGCAAGGGGCGCGCCGTTCAGGGTAATATGAGTGACCGTTTGGACCGGCGGTTCTTCGTCCTCCTGCGGTTCACCGCTTTGCGGCGGTTCGGCGGCGGGCAGTGGCGTATCGGGCCGTGCGGCAACAGGAGCGTATTCGATCCGGTCTTCCGCGGAAAGCAGGCTGTCGGGGTCGGCAGGCTGTCCGTTGATCAGATACGGGCGGGTTTCGTCCTCCCCCGCGAAGACGAGAAGCTCCCGCAGCGTGTTGATCGGGAAGGTCTGGATCCGGTCCCGCATGCTGAGCGGATCATCCGGCCCGGCGGGCTGTCCGTTGACAACGGCGCGGGTCCCCGCGGTCATTTCCGAACCATTGAAAAACACCCTGCGCGTTTCCTGCGGACCGACCACCTCACCGAGCAGCGGGTGCGCGTCTTCGCCCGCCACGGCGGGCTCGAAGTCAATGCTGTCCCCGGCTTTGATCATAGCGGCGATGTTGCTTTCCGCGCCGTTCAGAAGGATGCGCGCCGCGGCTGGATGCCCGCCGTAGACGACTTTCTTTTCCCCGTTCAGCTCCACGATCATGCTCTGCCCGGAACGGCTGATGAGCTGATTGTAGCTGAACCCGTTCATCAGAAGCACGTCCAGAATGGAAAGCCTGCCGCTGCGGAAAAGCTTCGCGCGGCTGCCGTTCAGGGTGATGGAGAAGCTGTCGTTGATGAGGTTGAGAGCCGCGGAAACGGCGATGCCCAGCGGGGTCGCGTATTCCGGCCCGGCTACGTCCTCCTCCGAAGCGGCCACGTGCACCATAAAGTTGCTTCCGCCGATGGCCACACGGGTCAGGGGCAGGTCGAGGCATTCCGCCACGCATTCGCACATGCCGGGCAGCTTGCTGCCGCCGCCCACCAGAAAGACCGCCGACGGGGGGCCACCGTTGGCCTGTACGATCCTCTGGGAGATTTCCTCACAGAGCGCGCGCTTGACCGGCTCGGTTTTATTGCGGATTTCCTCCGGCGTGACCGTATGTTCAAATCCCAGAATATCCGTGAAGACGATATTCCGTTCCCCGTTCATTTTCAGCTTGATTTCTTCCGCGGCGTTAAAGTCCACCAGATACATCTTCATGATCGCCTCGGTGACCTCGTCGCCAGCCACGGTCGCCATAGTGTAGCCCACGACGCCGCCGTCGCGGGACACGGCAATGTCCGAGGTGCCCGCGCCGATGTCCACCAGCGCAAGGTTCAGCAGGCGCAGCTTCTGCGGGATGGCCGCGTTCATGGCCGCGATCGGTTCCAGCGTCAGGCTGGAAACCTCCAGCCCGGTCTTATGCATGGTGGTATACAGGCTGTCCACTACCTCGCGGGGGAGGAAGGTGGCGATCACTTCCACACCGATGCTCTGCCCGCGGTGCTCCAGAAGGTTGGAAATGGGGTAGCGGTCCAGCGTGTACTGAATCACGGAATAGCCGACAAGGTAAAAGACGGACTGGTTCTCGTCGGCGGTCTCGGGGTTGAACTGCCGCTCTGCCGCTTCGATCGCCCCCGCCTCCAGACGGCAGATCAGCTCCTCGTCGATCACCTGCGACTGCTTGAGCGCTAGTTCGTGGGAGGCCTTCTGCGTTTTCAGCGCGCGTCCGGCCGCCGCGACGCAGACGTGACGCAGGGAATAGCCGATCCGCTTTTCCAGCCGGTCCTTGACCTGCTTTGCCACCCGGCTTACCTGCTCGATATCTTCAATCTGGCCGTCGATCATGGCGCGTTTCGGATGTTCGACCTGCTCCACGGCGGAGATACGCAGCTTTTCCTTCTCCAGGGTCCCTACAATGCCGATCACGCTTCTTGTCCCGATGTCGAGTGCGAACACATAATCTTCCACCGCGTCGTCCGCGGGCTTTTTCAGAAGATCGGGCTGTTTTCCAGTTTGCATAGGTATGGCCTCCGCTTCGCAGAAATTCGTCTGTTTATGACAATGTTTTCCATTTGATTTTACTACAGATTACCGGCAATTGCAATCGGGACGGTCATTTGTCAAACTGGAGTAGTCTTTCCAGTTTTTTCGGGTCGGTAATGGTGATGCCGCCGCGGGAGAGGGAAACCATCCCCTCGCTCTGGAAATATTTCAGCATGCGGGTCACGACCTCGCGCGCGGAACCCATGTTTTTCGCAATGGTTTCGTGCGTGATGCTGAACGTGCTGCTGCCGGCAATCGCGGACTGCTCCAGCAGAAAGTTGGCCAGACGGCGGTCAAAGCTCATGAAAAGCACCTGCTCCATCACCCACATCACGTCGGAGAAGCGGGAGGAAATCAGCTGGCTCGTAAAGTTTGAAACCGCCAGACAGGTCTGATTCAGTTCGTTGTATACCGCCGTGGGAATCAGCAGGATCCGGGAGTCCTCCGCCGCTTCAATATAGATGTCGAAGCTGATATTCTTCAGCATGCAGGAGGCCGAAAAAATACAGATATCCCGTTCAAAAAGACGGTAAATGGTGATTTCCTTTCCCGAGTCGGAAAGGATAAAGGCGCGCAGATGCCCGCTGAGCACCAGAATCAGACCCATGCAGTCCTGTGCGCCGTCGTGCAGCCGCTGGTCCTTCCTGTAGGAAGAACTGGAAACCGACTGCTCCAGAAGGGTTTGCTGCCTTTGCGTCAGCTGATTCCAAAAAGGGAACGCCTCCCTCATAAATGCGAGCTCTTTCTGTGTAACGGCCATCCCGACTGCCTCCCTGAGTCAGCCGCACCGGGCGGCTGATATTTCTTTTTGGGTTTATTATACTACAGAAAGGCAAAAGAAAAAAGCCCCGCATCACGGATGCGGGGCTTTTGGATTTGTTTTATTGGACCATGCTCAGAATGGATTCCTTGCTTTTGGTGCCGACGGAGGAAGTCACGATTTTTCCGTCCTTCATCACCACCAGTGTCGGGATGCTCATAACGCCGAACTGAGAGGCGAGCTCCGGCTCCTCGTCCACATTTACCTTGCCTACCTTTAAGGTGGCGGAAGCCTCTTCGGCAATCTCATCCACTATGGGCGATACCATGCGGCAGGGGCCGCACCACGGGGCCCAGAAATCAATAAGTATGGTCTTATCGGCGTTGACCGCCTCCTGCGTAAAATTGTCTTTTGTTAAAGTTACCACTGCCATATTCATTCTCCTTTGTCCATGTTTAAGAATAGTTTTCTCCGTTTGTATCCCTATTATATACCGGAAATCGAATTTTTTCCGTGACTATATCACGTTTTGGCGAAAAAAGTTATTTTTTGCGGCTGCGCAGATATTGAATGGCGCTGGTCGCGGCTCTGGCGCCGTCGTAGACCGCTTTGGAAATCTGGTACATGCCGCCGGTGCAGTCGCCCGCCGCGTAAAGGCCGGGAATGTTCGTCTGCATGCGGTCGTTTACCACAATGCGGCCGTTTTCGGTTTCGGCGCCCATGGTCCGGGCGAAATCCGTGCTGGAAGCTACGCCCAAAGCAACAAACACCCCGCTGAGCGGCTGGGTGGAGCCGTCGCGGAAAGCGATGGATTCCAAAACGCTGTCGCCCCTGAGCGCTTCTATTTCCTTTTTGTTCACGGAAATCTGTTCGGGGAATTCCGCGGAAGGTTCACGCCCGTTGGTCAGCACCGTGACCGAACCGACGACCGGCAGAAGTTCCGCCGCCTCGTGCAGGGCGTAGTCGCCGTCCCCCAGAACGGCAACGGCTTTTCCGCGGTAGAAAAACGCGTCGCAGACGGCGCAATAACTGACGCCTTTTCCCTCAAATTTGCTCAGACCCTCGATTCTGGGCGATTTTCTGGAAGCGCCCGTCGCAAGGATGACGCAGGGGGCTTTGTAGGAGCCCTGTTTTGACTGGACGGTAAACTCGCCGTCGTAGCTGATTCCCAGAACCTCGTCGCTGACGATGGAAACACCAAGCCTTTCGGCCTGGTCGATTCCGTTGCGGACCAGCTGTTCTCCGGAAATAGGGGTGGGAAAGCCGTAATAATTTTCGATTTCCCCCGCTTTTGATAAAGCTCCGCTGTCGCGCCCGATTACCATGGTGTCCAGCCCGGCGCGTGCCGTATAGGCCGCTGAAGAGATTCCGGCGGGACCGTTTCCCAAGATGATTATATCGGCCATCGTTTCACCCTCTCTGGTTGATTGTTTTATTATATGCCGTAAATGAGATTTATTCTGTGACATGGTCACATCCGGGCTTTCTTCCGCTGTGTGATTTAGTCACGGAATCCTATCTTCCCTCATGATATCATAAAACTGTAAAAAATTACACTACAATATTTGCAATTTTTCAAATTGAATTCCGATTTTACAGCACTTCCATTTCAGCTTGCGAGACAAAACGCGTTTCTCCCCGCCGAAGGCGGGGAGAAACGCAACCCTGTTGCAGAATTAACTGGAAATGCTGTTAGTTTCCTCTTTGAGGGAGCCGGAAGGCAAAGCCTGCCTTAAGGGTTTTATAGAAGCCGGACAGGGGCGGCGCACGAAAAAAGTTCATTTTTGAAAACAGGCATTCATAAGCTTTATATGATTAGAAAGGCGGAGATATAATGAAGGTACTGATTGTCGGCGGTGTTGCGGGCGGCGCAGGCGCGGCTACCAGGCTGCGCAGACAGAGCGAGGAAGCCAAAATCATCCTGTTTGAGAAGGGAGAGTACATTTCCTACGCAAACTGCGGTCTTCCCTACTATATCGGGGGAACGATCAGGGACAGGGAAAAGCTGATCGTCACGCAGCCGGAGCTGCTTCGCAGGCGCTTTGGCATCGATGTGCGTACAAAGAGCGAGGTCGTGAAAATTGACCGTGAAAAAAAGACGGTGACCGTACAAAATCACGCGGACGGCAGCACCTACGAGGAAAGCTATGATAAACTGATTCTTTCGCCTGGCGCGGTGCCGAAGCGCCCCAACCTGCCCGGAATCGACAGCGAGGGAATCTTTACGCTGCGCACGGTGCCGGATACGCTTCAGATCGACGCCTATATTAAGGAAAAGCACGCAAAGTCGGCCGTTGTGGTCGGCGCGGGCTTTATCGGGGTGGAAATGGCGGAAAATCTGAAGGAACGCGGCCTTGACGTCACGATTGTTGAATTCTTGGATCAGGCCATCGCCTCCCTCGACCCGGAAATGGCGGCCATTCTGCACCGCCATATGAGAGAAAACGGAATCAAATTACTATTCGGTACGGGCGTGCAGGGCTTTGAAAAAACCGGAAGCCTGAAAGTCAAGCTGACCGGAGACAGGGAACTGGAGGCCGATCTGGTCATCCTGAGCATCGGCGTTGCGCCGGACAGCCGCCTTGCCAAAGAAGCCGGTCTGGAGCTTGGCGTCGGCGGAAGCATCCTGACCGACGATACCTTTGCCACCTCCGACCCGGATATTTACGCGGTCGGCGACGCCATTTCCGTTCGACAGATCGTGACCGGGGACCGAACGCTGGTTCCTCTTGCCGGGCCCGCCAACAAGCAGGGACGGCTCGCCGGGGACAATGTTCTGGGGCAGAGGGTCACAAGGGACGGCGGCGTACAGGGCAGCGCGGTGCTGAAGGTGTTCGACATGACCGCCGCCTCCACCGGGCTGAACGAGAAACAGCTGAAAGCACAGGAGATTCCGTATCAGAAAACCTATATCCATCCGTCGAGCCACGCGGGGTACTATCCCGGCTCCTCACAGATCAGCATGAAGCTGCTGTTCGCGCCGGACGGCAAAATCCTCGGCGCACAGGCGGTCGGTTACGAGGGAGTGGATAAACGCATCGACGTGCTTGCCACCGCGCTTCGTCTGGGCGGAACGGTCTACGATCTTGAAAAGCTGGAGCTCTCTTACGCGCCGCCTTATTCCTCCGCGAAGGACCCGGTGAACATGCTGGGCTTTACGGCGGCCAATATTCTGCGCGGAGACGTAAAAGTGTTCCACTATGACGAGGTGGATGCGCTGGACCGTGAAAAAGTCACCCTGCTGGACGTCAGGACGCCCGACGAAATGAAAATGGGTACGCTCGACGGCGCAATCGGAATTCCTCTGGACAGTCTGCGTGAGCGGATGAGCGAGCTGCCGAAAGACAAACCGGTGTATGCGTTCTGCCAGGTGGGCCTGCGCGGATACCTTGCAGCAAGGATTCTGGTGCAGAACGGCTACGACGTCTATAACCTCAGCGGCGGATACAAGACTTACATCACCGCCAAAGGGGACAGGGAAAGTCCGACGGGCGCCGACTGTGTCGGCGTAAAAAAAAACAGTAGCGGCGGAGAAGAGATAAAATCGGCGTGCTGCCGGGACGCGGAAATGCTGGAGGTGGACGCCTGCGGTCTGCAGTGCCCCGGCCCGATCATGAAAGCCGCGGAAGGAATCAAAAGCATCCGTGACGGGGACTGTCTGACGATCCGCGCGACCGACCCGGCGTTTGCTTCGGACATCAGCGTCTGGTGCGAAAGGACGGGGAACCTGCTGCTCGGCGTGCAGCGCGAGGGAGCGACCTACAGCGTCAGAATCCAGAAGGGCGCGCAGGCCCCCGCCGTTCCGGCCCAGAGCGGGAACGACAAGAGCATGGTGGTGTTCAGCGGCGACCTCGACAAGGCGCTGGCGGCGCTGATCATCGCCAACGGAGCGGCCTCCATGGGCCGGAAGGTCACGATGTTCTTCACCTTCTGGGGATTGAATATCCTGCGGAGAAGTGAGAAGGTAGCTGTGAAAAAGAATTTCATAGAAAGCATGTTCGGCAGGATGATGCCGCGCGGAAGCAAAAAGCTGGGCCTTTCCAAAATGAATATGATGGGGATGGGCTCCAAAATGATCCGCGGGGTCATGAAGAGCAAAAACGTTTCTTCGCTGGAGGAGCTTCTCCGCTCCGCCATGGACGGCGGGGTAAGGATCGTGGCCTGCCAGATGTCCATGGATATTATGGGAATCAAGCCTGAAGAACTGATCGACGGGGTGGAAATCTCGGGGGTCGCCACCTTCCTCGGCTCCGCCGAGCAGTCGGACACCAATCTGTTTATCTGACAAAAATCCGGGCTTCGGAGCAGTCTTTCCAGGGGTTCGGTCATATTGCACAAGAAACGGCGCTTTGAGTTGGGCTAATCAGCCTGATCCAAAGCGCTTTTTATGCAGATTGCTGAAATCCGCTTTACAAAAAGTGGCACTCCGTTTCAGGCTTTATCCATTGACAAAGCCGGTCGGACGGTGTAAGATATACACAGAAAATTGAATACAAAAGCATGGAGATTTTTGAGTAATGCTGAATTAACAATACTGTTGATTCGCATTGCTCTTTTTTTATTGCTTTTATGGAAAAATGAAGGTATGGAAAGGGTGTCTCTTATGTATGATGTAGCAATTATCGGCTGCGGTGTCATCGGAGCGGCAACAGCGTACGAGCTTTCGCGCTACGACCTGAAAATCGCCGTTCTGGAAAAGGAAAACGACGTTGCCGACGGCACAACCAAGGCGAACAGCGCCATTGTCCACGCGGGGTATGATCCGGAGCCCGGCACGGCGATGGCCCGTCTCAATGTTCTGGGCAACGCCATGATTGAAGAGATTGCGAAAAAACTGAAGGTTCCCTATCAGAAATGCGGGTCGCTGGTGCTGGGATTCAACGAGGACGACCTGCACGTGATCTACCGGCTGTACAGGCAGGGCGTGGTAAACGGCGTGCCGGGCATCCGGGTCCTGAACGCAAGGGAGACCCTTGAAATGGAACCGAATTTAAGCAAGGAGATCAAGGGCGCCCTGTACGCGCCGTCCGGCGCGGTTGTCAGCCCGTGGGAGCTGTGCATCGCCATGGCGGACACCGCGAAGCGCAACGGCGCGGATTTCTTCCTCAACAGCAAAGTCGACCGGATCGAGCGCACGGGGACGGCGTACCGCCTGTTCTGCGGCGACCAGGTGGTTGAAGCGGCCCGAGTGGTCAACGCGGCGGGACTCCATTCCGACGACGTCCACAATCTGGTGGCGGAGAAACCGGAGTTCAGAATTATCCCGAGCAAGGGCCAGTATTATCTGTTGGATAAAAGTCAGGGAAATCTGGTCAGCAAGGTGATTTTCCAGTGTCCCAGCAAGGTGGGAAAGGGCGTTCTGGTTTCCCCGACGGTGCACGGCAACCTGATTGTCGGGCCGGACGCGGTCGGCGTTGAGAACGACGACGACGTTTCCACCACCCAGGGCGGGCTTGATTTTGTCCGTGAAACGGCGGTCAGGTCGGTGCCGGGCGTCAATTTCAGGGAGTCCATCCGCAATTTTGCGGGCGTCCGCGCACAAAGCGAGCGTTCGGACTTTATCATTGAGGAATCCAAATCCGCCAGAGGCTTCATCAACCTGGCCGGGATCAAATCGCCGGGCCTGACCAGCGCCCCGGCCATTGCGCTCGACTGTATCAAGCTTCTGGAAAGAACGGGCGTTTATCTGAAAGAAAAGGAAGATTTTATAGACGAAAGGCGGAAGGTGAACTTCAAATCCCTGTCCCCGAAGGAGAAGGCGGAGCTGATCGAGGAAAATCCGCTTTACGGCCGGGTGATCTGCCGCTGCGAGACGATCACGGAGGGCGAGATTGTGGATGCCATCCACAGCCCGATCACCCCGCGCACCGTCGACGCGGTCAAGAAGAGATGCAACGCCGGCATGGGGCGCTGTCAGGGCGGCTTCTGCGGCCCGCGCGTGCAGGAGATTCTCGCAAGGGAGCTGGGCCTTCCGCTGGAAGAAGTGCTTCTGAATAAAAAGGGTACTTATATTCTGACCGGAGAGACCAAAAAGGGAGGAGTACAGCAATGATAACGGAAGCTTATGATTTGGTTGTCGTCGGCGGAGGGCCCGCGGGGCTCGCGGCCGCTCTGGAGGGTTATCACAACGGCGCGGAAAGCGTCCTGATTCTGGAGCGCGACAAGGAGCTGGGCGGTATCCTCAACCAGTGCATCCACAACGGGTTCGGGCTCCATTACTTTAAAGAGGAGCTGACCGGCCCCGAATATGCACAGCGGTTTGTTGAAATGCTGCGGGACACCAACGTACAGGTCAAACTGGACACCATGGTGCTGGAAATTACGCGCGGCAAGCAGATTCACTGTGTGAACAGCAAAGACGGCTACATGATTATTCAGGCGAAAGCGATCGTGCTGGCAATGGGCTGCAGGGAAAGGACCCGCGGCGCCATTGCGATTCCGGGCGACCGCCCGGCGGGCATTTTCACCGCCGGGACCGCGCAGCGCTACGTCAATATGGAAGGCTATATGGTCGGCAAAAGGGTGATCATCCTTGGCTCTGGCGATATCGGCCTGATTATGGCGCGCCGCATGACGCTGGAGGGCGCGAAGGTGCTCGCGTGCGTGGAGCTGATGCCCTACTCCAACGGGCTGAACCGCAACATTGTGCAGTGCCTGAAGGATTACGACATTCCGCTTTACCTCTCCCATACCATTACGGATATTCAGGGCGACGGAAGAGTGGAAAAGGTCGTCGTGTCCAAGGTGGACGAAAACAGAAAGCCGATTCCGGGAACGGAAATGACCTTCGACTGCGACACGGTCCTGCTTTCCGTCGGACTGATCCCGGAAAACGAACTGTCCAAGTCCGCGGGACTGGCCATGGACCGGCGCACCAGCGGCCCGGTGGTGTTTGAAAATATGGAAACCTCCATGCAGGGGATTTTCGCCTGCGGCAACGTGGTGCATGTGCATGACCTGGTGGACTTCGTAACGGCGGAAAGCCAGCGGGCGGGCCGCGCCGCGGGAAAATATATCGCAAACGGGGAGCCGAAAGCCGAAAGCCTTCTCGAGGTGCAGAACGGCAGCTGTGTCAACTACACGGTCCCGCAGAAAATCCGCACGGAAAATCTGGATAAGGCGGCGGAAATTTTCTTCCGCGTCAACAATGTTTATCAGGATGTAGTAATTAAGGTGACACACGGCGAAAAGGAAATCGCGCGGTTTAAAAGGGAGCACATGGCGCCGGGCGAAATGGAAAAGATCACGGTCCCGAAGGCGCTTCTGGAAAATGCCGCGGGTGCGCTGACCGTAGCGGTCGGTAAGGAGGAAACAGCATGACTGAACTGATTTGTATCGTATGCCCCAAGGGCTGCCATTTGAAGGTGGATGAGCAGAACGGCTGCGCGGTGACCGGCAACGGCTGCAAAAGGGGCGAGGTTTACGGTAAAAAAGAGCTGACCGATCCGACAAGGGTGGTTCCTTCCACGGTGAAGATCAGAGGCGGTTCCCACCGCCGCCTGCCGGTAAAGACCAGCGAGCCGATTCCCAAGGCGATGATTTTCAACGCAATGAAGCTGTTGGATACCGTCGAGGTGACCGCTCCCGTCAAGCGCGGCGATGTGGTTTATAAGGATATTTTAGGAACGGGAATTGATTTCGTCGCCACAAGAGATATGTAAAAGAAAACAGAAAATACGCCCTGAAACGGACCAACAAACCGTCTCAGGGCGTATCTTTATGCACTTTTATATCTGGTCCCAGACCCTTGTGCTGGTGGAAGAGATCGCATCCGCGCCGGCCCCAAGGGCGGCGACCACGTCCTCTTTGTCCACCACCAGACCTCCGGCAATGATCGGGACGTTTACGATTTTCTGAATGGAACGAAGCACCTTCGGAATGCACCCCGGCATAATTTCAATGCAGTCCGGGCTGCACAGGCTCACCTGCCTGGAAACATTGTGAAAGGACATGGAATCGATCAGGAAAAAGCGGTGGATGGTGTACAGGCCCCTTGAGTTCCCGGCCTTGATCATAGACGCCCGGGTGCTGATAATACCGTCGGCGCCCGTCGTTTCCTTGATAAAATCGATCACGACGTCTTTGGTCGACGTGCCTTCGATCAGATCGACGTGGACAAAGGCGCATTTGCCCTCCTGCTTGACACGGTGGACAATATTCGCAATACTGCACAGGCTCCCGTAAAGAATAAACACCACTTTACACCTGGAATGAAGAACGTTTTCCAGCCCTTCGTCGCTGTTGATCGCCGCGATGATCGGGTTGTCGCTGAGCAGATTCAAAATGTCCTCTTTCATGGCAGCCTCCAATACAGGGGAAAATGAATATTTTATGACTACAGTATACCGCATTCATTCAGGAAAGCAAAGATATTTTTGATAAATCTGCATTTTATTTCATTTTTTCCGCTTGTGCGACCGCCTGTTTGTAAACCGTATCGTAGGGAACGCCGTGCTTTTCGGCGGCGGCGCGTACGTCGGCGTATTCGGGCTTATATTTGAGGATGTCTCCGCCGCTGCTCACCTTGATGCGTACGGGGCCGTAGGCGGTCTCCGCCGTACGGAAGGAAGAGGTCAGGATGGTGCGCATGCAGCCGGTTTCGCGGACCCCCAGCGTGGTGGTGTGCAAAAGCATCAGCCGCGCCATTTTATCCCTGTCGTCCGGTCTGCACAGGCAGGTCAGCAGAGTGGACGGGCGGTTTTTCTTCATGAAGATCGGCGCGGTGAAAACGTCCAGAGCGCCCGCGGAAAGCAGCAGCTCCGTCGCGAACCCGACCGCCTCCGGCGTCATATCGTCCAGATTGCAGCTCAGCTGTGCGATTTCGTCGCGGTTATCTTCGCTTTCCGCCCAGAAGGCGCGCACGCAGTTTGCCGCCGCAAAGTCCTTGACGCCCATCCCGCAGCCGATCCTGTCCACCGTCATCGGCGGCATCGGGCCGAACCGGGAAACGAAATGCTTCAGCAGAGCGGCGCCGGTCGGGGTGCAAAGCTCCCCGCGGATTTCCCCGCTGTAAATGGGCACCCCGCGTAAAATTGCCGCGGTGGCCGGCGCGGGAACGGGCAGAATCCCATGCGCGCAGCGCACAAAGCCGCTGCCGACGTGGACCGGCGACGCGGTGACCGAGTCCGGCCCCAGCAGATGGAACAGCAGACAGCAGCCCACGACGTCCACGACAGCGTCCAGAGAGCCGACTTCATGGAAATGAATCTGCTCAACGGGAACGCCGTGTACGCCGGACTCCGCATCTCCGAGCAGGGAATAAACGGCGAGGGCGTCCTTTTTGACCGGTTCCGGAACCGGCATCTCCGAAATCATGCTTTTCAGCGCTTCATAGCCGATATGGCTGTGGGTGTGCGCCTGCGCGTCTTCGTGACTGTGTTCATCATGATCGTGCGTGTGGCTGTGTCCGTGATCGTGCTCATGCTCATGACCGTCATGACTGTGAACGTGTTCAGGGTGAGTAGAGTCTTCCGCATTACTGTGGGAATGCAGCTCATCGGGACTCACGTCCTGTGCGGTTTCTTCTTCACCGTGGATGATCACGTCGATGTGGCTTCCATTGATGCCGCATTTCTGCGAAGGGACGCACCGGACCGAAACGCCGTCCAGCCCGAGCGAGTTCATTTGCCTGAGAAAGCCTTCCTTATCCGGATAAAGCTCCAGCAGGGCCGCCATCAGCATATCCCCGGCGGCGCCCATATTGCATTCGAGATACAGCTTTTTCATTGGGGAGTCCCTCCCATATGGTTGATCATGCTGGCGAGGTACCCCGCGCCGAAGCCGTTGTCGATATTCACCACGCTTACGCCGCTGGCGCAGGAGTTCAGCATGGAAAGCAGGGCGGAAAGGCCGTTGAAGTTTGCCCCGTAACCGATGCTGGTCGGTACGGCGATGACCGGGCAGTCCACAAGCCCGCCGATCACGCTTGCCAGCGCCCCTTCCATTCCGGCGATAGCAACGACAACGTTCGCGTCCATCAGGATATCCAGCTTGGAAAGCAGGCGGTGCAGGCCCGCCACGCCCACGTCGTACAGACGGGCGACCTTGTTGCCCAGCACCTCCGCGGTCAGGGCCGCTTCCTCGGCGACGGGCATGTCGCTGGTGCCGCCGGTCGCCACCGCAATCGTGCCGGAAGCGGTCATTTCGCTTTTGCGGCCCACGATCCCGATTTTGGACATGGGGTCGTAGGTGAGGGCGATTTTTTCACCCACCCTTTCCGCGGATTCGGCGGAAAGGCGGGTAATCAGGATGTTTTCCCCGCCGCGCGCCCGCATGGCCGAGGCGATGCCCAGAATCTGTTCCGGCGTTTTCCCGCTGCCGTAGATCACCTCCGGGATGCCCTGACGCAGCCCCCGGTGAAGGTCGATTTTGGCGTATCCCAAGTCTTCAAAGGGACTCATCTTCAGCTTCAGAACGGCCTCCTCCGGGGAAAGCGTTCCGTTTTTTACTTTTTGCAGCAGTTCCAGCGTTTTTTGCTGTTCCATATTTGTCAACCTCTCCTTTATACTCTGGGCGTCAGGTCGAGCAATACCCCGTTAAAATACGGGGAAAGAGCCTGATTCAGCTCGTTTTTCTTTTCAATTGCCATTGGAAACTGGTTTTCCGGAAGCTGGATTTTCGCCGCGCCGTGGAAAAGCCGGATCCTGAAATCGGTAAAGCCCATGGCGAACATGACGTTTTCTCCCTGCTCCACTTTTTTCAGCATGTCCTCCGTAATGGCCGTGCCAGTGGGAATTCTGGTGGCAAGGCAGGCGTAAGAGGGCTTTTCGGAAGTGAACAGCCCGGCTTCCCGGGAAAGACGGCGGATATCGTCCTTGGTCAGACCGCATTCGCGCAGGGGTGAGCGTACGTCCAGCTCCTGCAGGGCGCGCATGCCCGGCCGTCCTTCAAAGCTGTCGGAGGCATTGGTGCCGTCCATCAGAAGGGTACAGCCGTCCTGCGCCGCCAGTTTCCTGAGCTGCGTGAACAGGGTGGTTTTGCAGTAGTAGCAGCGCAGGGCGTCGTTGGCAGCCACCTGCGGATTTTCAAGAGCGTCGAATTCCGCCAGGGTAAAGGGAACGTTTAACTGCTCCGCCAGACGGCGCGCGTCGTCCAGCTCAAACTGGGGCTGAAAAGCCGACTTGATAAAATAGGCGTGGACGTCGCAGCCGTACTGTTTTGCCGCGTACAGCAGATAAGAGGAATCCACTCCTCCGGAAAAGGCGAGCGCAGCGCGCGGATTCTGTGTAAAGAATGTTTTCAAGTCCATCGATCATAACTCCTGATTAAAAAGAATAAAGGCTCACAGTACTGTGAGCCTTCTGGCAAAGCGCACAGCTGCTGCCGCGCGCTGATAATTCATGATCCTGTTTTCCGTTACTCCGGGCGACATGCTTCTGCATATCGATATTAATTTTTATTTTACAATATAAATAGGCTTTTGTCAATGCCTGACCCTCCCCGCAGCCTTTGAAATCCATCCTTTTCCAAGAGGATTTTTAATGAGAAAAGATACCCGGTGCCGGGACTGATTGACGGAAAAAGATACTTGTGCTATCATCTTAAATAGAATCTGGGGACGGAGGATTTCAATGAAGATTATCGTGATTGACGGCCAGGGCGGCGGGATTGGCCGCAGCATCGTGGAAAGGCTGAAAGCAGAGCTTCCGGGCGCCGAGCTCATCGCGGTGGGGACCAACGCCCTTGCAACCTCGGCAATGCTGAGAGCTGGGGCCGACGCCGGTGCTACCGGCGAAAATGCGGCAGTATACAACTGCGCGCACGCGGATATTATCGCCGGGCCTATGGGGATTATTCTCGCGAACGCGATGCTGGGGGAAATTTCGCCCGCAATCGCACAGGCCGTTTCCGGCAGCAAAGCGGAAAAGGTGCTGGTGCCCGTGTCCGCCTGTCATGTGTACGTGGCGGGGGTGGAAGAAAAGCCCATGTCCAAATATATCGAGATTGCGGTGGCCTCGATCAGAAAAATCTGCGAGGCATGACCCCGCGCAATTTCTGGCTGTTTCCATTGACTTTGGCGCGAATTATGTTATAATAACCTTTGGCTAAACATCCGCCCGTAGCGAAGCTGGATATCGCAGCAGATTCCGATTCTGAAGGCCGGGGGTTCGAATCCCTCCGGGCGGGCCAAAAACAAGGACAGGGCTTTTGCCCTGTCCTTGTTTTTCGTCTGTCACGAGGCGAAAACCCCGGTGCAGAGGTAAAATTCTAAGCAGCAATGCAGCAATCATTTTATGCAGGAGTCTCTGTATGAAAGTTTTTTAATGACGATTTCGGAGAGCACCGCCGTAGGCGCGAAAGACGCGCTGCGTCCGGAACGCGGGTAAAGCGTGCCAACCCCCGAATCCCTCCGGGCGGGCCAAGGCTATCAGTCTAAAATGAATGCAAAAGTGTATTGCTTTAGCCCGATTATTTATTTTATAATAATATCAGGCCAAATATCTATTTCAATTTCAGATGATCTATTATTATGCCTATTGACATTGAGAGGAGTTTACGATGAAAACGAAAGACCAAATCCTTGAGTTTATTGGAAAACAAAAAGTTGCGTTTATTGCGTCTGTTGATGAAGATGGCTTTCCCAATATCAAAGCCATGCTTATGCCGCGCAAAATAGAAGAAAATTTATTTTATTTCACCACGAACACATCTTCCCTGCGTGTGAGCCAATATCAGCAAAACGAAAAAGCCAGTATTTATTTTTTCAATAAAGGCCGCTTTCGCTATGAAGGCGTCATGTTGATTGGAACAATGGAAGTGCTGGAAGACTCTCAAACAAAACAGGATATTTGGCGGACCGGAGATACGATGTTTTACAAAAAGGGTGTAACAGATCCAGACTACTGTGTGCTGAGATTTACAGCGATTAAAGGGCGATATTATTGCGATTTAAAAACAGAAAGTTTTCAATTATAGTTTCATTATGAACATAACGCAAGCCTATAAAACATCGACTTGCCTCTGTCTTGCTCGGCGGCTTTTGCATAGAAAACTTTGCGAAAAGATTGACAAGAAAACTTGTTAGAGGTATACTGTGTCAAAGACAATAAAACTTGTCATAATAACAATATTACTGGGAGGGCTTATCGTGAATAAAGAGGAAATTTTGAAAAAAAGCCGCGAGCAGCAAGAAGATGAAGGAACCGTTACAAACATTCTGTGCATTGGAGCATGAAAAACGAATTGATTCTAAAAAACCGGCTGAAAGTTGCCCGCGCGGAAAAGAACCTGTCACAAGCGGATTTGGCTGAATTGGTCGGCGTTTCCAGAAACACAATCAGCTCTATTGAAACAGGTCAATTCAATCCAACGGCAAAACTCGCGCTGATTCTCTGTATTGCATTGGATAAGAAGTTTGAAGATCTGTTCTATTTCGAGTAATACCAAGGGCGTAAGATGAAGTTTACGGAGGATGCCTTGTTGACAAAAATCAGGCAACTATATATGATAGATACTTGATGGAGATAGATGATGACTGAACAACAGATGTGGAACCAGTATAAGAAAGTGAATCCGAATGCCAAATCCTATGATGCATGGTCATTTGGAGGGAATACGCCCGAAATGTCGGATGTACTGGCTGATCTTGTATTAAAAGGCACAAAAACCGCGACGGCCAGCGCATATCCCGCTTACATAAAAGAAGAGTCCCCGCTGCCGCCCGTTGGGGGATACAATTTAATTTTAAATACCACAGACGGGGCGGTTTGTGTAACCAGAACAACGAGGGTCTACACAACGCCGTTCAATCAGGTAACAGCCGAACACGCGTATAAAGAGGGGGAATGTGACCGTACTCTTGCCTCTTGGAAAAAGTGTCATTCCGAGTTTTTTACATTGGAACTGAAAAAAATCGGTCAGGAATTTACAGAAGAAATGCTCGTGGTTTGCGAAGAGTTTGAAGTCGTTTATCCGACCAAATAAACGTGTTGTGAGGCGCACAATTCCCTGTGATCGATCCGGTTAGGCGGAGAGCGGAAGCGGTTTTTCATCAGTGGGATTTTATAAATGATATATACAGCGTTAATACAATAGGAGAGATGATTGTGAATGTTCTTGTAGTGGGCTGCGGCAGGCTGGGAACCCGTCTGGCGGGACTGCTCGATGAGCACGGCCATGACGTCGCCGTGATTGATTCCAATCCGGATACGTTCCGGAATTTGAGCGAAGACTTCAGCGGGATCACGGTTACCGGCATGCCGATGGATATGACGGTGCTGCAAAACGCCGGAGTGGAAAGCTGTGACGCAGTTGCCGTGGTCACTCCCGACGATAATCTGAACATTACGGTGTCACAGATTGTGCGTGAGTTTTTCGGCGTACAGAACGTGGTTGCGCGTATTTCCGACCCAGCCCGTGAAAATGTATTTGAGCGGTTCGGTCTGAAAACCGTCTGCCCGACCAATCTGGCGGGCGATTCTATTTTTACCGCGCTGACGCAGCCGCTCGCTTCCAAAAATGTGTCTTTCGAGAGTGCGACGGCGACTTTTCACTGCCGCGCCGTGGATAAGACGCATGAAGGCATTTCTGTTGCCGCTGCGCCAAAGGATATTGGAGAGACCGTTTTCGGGGTCCTTCACCGTAACGGTACGCTGGAGCTGTATTCTTCTGATCGCAGAATCATTCTTACCGAAGGGGACAAGGTCATTTTTGCAAAGGTGATCGACTGATTGATTTCGGCCATGCCGAATTTGGAGGATATTGGGAAGATATGAGAATTGTAATTGTGGGCGGCGGCAAGCTGGGACATCAGATTGCCAGAAATATGCTCGAGAGAAAATACAGCGTGAAGCTGATTGAAAAAGATAAGCTCAAATGTATGCGCCTCGCCAATGAGCTGGACGTGGAAGTGATTTGCGGCGACGGCACGGAAATTGAGGTGCTGGATGAAGCCGGTACAAAAAACGCCGACTGCGTGATTGCGGTTACGGGCAGCGATCAGGACAATCTTGTTGCCTCGCAGCTGGCCAGAAAAGAATTTAAGGCGGCAAAAGTCATTGCGCGGGCGAACGACCCCCGCAATCTGGCGGCCTTGCGCAAACTGGGCGCGGATATTGCCGTCAGCAGCACGGAAATTATCACCAACCTGATTGAGCAGGAAGTGGACGTCTCAAAGATGCATCTGCTTGCAACGCTGAATAAGGGGAAGGCCGGAATCTGTGCCATTACCCTTCCGCGCGACACCGCTTTGGACGGCGTGCAGCTGAAGGATATCACCCTACCGCAGGGTTCGCTGATTATCTCCGTGGTACGCGGGGATTCCATGATGATTCCAAACGGGTTTACGGTTATTCGCGCCAATGACGAAATCGTCGCCGTCTGTGAGAATAAAAGCCAGAAGGAACTGATGAGGATTCTAGGCGCCCAAGAGGAATAAATACTAAAAATCCCACCGCGAGAAACGCGGTGGGATTTTATCATTCTCGGCCTCTTCGGCTTTGCCGGGGAGGCCGCTGCTATCGCCGAAGTATCAGCCCACAATGACTTTCCCTTCCGGCAAAATCGCGCCTGCGCTGCGGTGTCCTCTGTGAAGAGTCAGCGCAAGCCCAAGGGAAACAGGGCCGACACGGCCGATATACATAGTAAGACTTACCGTCAGCTTGGAAATCCAGCTTAAAGTCTGTGTGACACCCGCGGTAAGCCCCACGGTGCCAAAACCGGACGTCGCCTCAAAAAGGGCGTCGACGCCGTTGACATCCGGGTCCGCGGTCAAAATAATGCCTGTGGCAACAAACAGGACCATAGCCGCGCCGGAAAGAATCGACAGCGCGCGGTAAACCGTAGACTGGTCTATCCGGCGTTTGAGCAGGGTGGTTTCTTCATTTCCGCGCATGACGCTGACGACCGTAGCCAGCAGCACGATAAAGGTGGTTGTCTTAATACCGCCGCCGGTCCCTGCCGGGGAGGCGCCGATAAACATCAGGATAACCGTGATGATTTTCGTAAAATCGTGTTCCTTTGCAATGTCTACCGTACAGAAGCCCGCGGTGCGCGCGCTGATGGACTGAAAAAGGGAAGCGTTCAGCTTTGTTCCGAAATCCATGCCTGCGAGCGTATTGTCGTATTCGCAGACCAGAAAAAGCACGGTACCGGACACAATCAGAATCGCCGTCATGATCAGTACCAGCGTGGAGTGAAAATGCAGATGGGCCGGTTTTTCCTTATGAATCCGGGGAAGAAGCTTCGCATTGTAAATATCGCTGATTACCACAAAGCCCAGCCCGCCGATCACGATCAGCCCGCCGACTGTCAGGCAGACCAGAGGGTCTCCGACGTAGGGAATCAGGTTGCCGTCCTTCATCAAAAAGCCCAGGATATCGAATCCGGCGTTGCAGTAGGCGGAAATCGCCGTAAACGCCGCAATCCAAATTCCTTTTGCCCCAAACTGAGGAACGAAACGGAACGTCAGCAGCACCGTCCCGGTCATCTCGCAGAAAAATGTAAAGAAAAGAATGATCTTGATCAGATGCTTTATGTTAATCGTGTCGCCGCTCGTATTTTCTGTTGCCAGCTGCAGGTCCCGCAGCCCGATTTTTCGGCGGACCAGTATGGAAAAGCCGGTGGTGAAGGTGATAACGCCCAGCCCGCCGATCTGAATCAGCAGAATGATGATGATCTGGCCAAGCAGATTCCAGTGTGTCCATGTGTCAAATGCGACCAGACCTGTGACACAGGTCGCCGAGGTCGCGGTAAACAGCGAATCAATAAACCCGGTCGGCAGACCGCTGCGTGAAGCCATCGGCAGCGTGAGCAGGACTGCGCCCACAAGAATGACAATGGCAAAGCTCACCACAATCAGCCTGACCGGCGGCACGCTCCTCAGCCGCTTTTTCACACAGAACTGTTCTTCCCCCATTGCAAGTTCCACCCCAAAATCAGAATATTTTTTTCTTTTTCCCTACCTTCTGCAAGGCCGCAGCCAAGGGAAGTCCCAGACCGTAGCAGATCACCAGCTCTCCGGCTCCTACCGAAAGGGCAGCCGCCCAGAACCCGGCCCACGAGAAGCCTTCCGTGGACAAAATGGCGATCTCAAGCCCGATAATCACCGCGTTGAACAAAACCGGCGGCAGCGGGGCCAGAAAGGGAATGTTTTTGATCCGGATGTTTCTGACCATCCTCGTGCAGACTGCCGCCAAAAGAGTCGCCAGAGTTCCGAACACCATATCCGCCGCGCCGTAGCCGCTCCAGATATTGGAGAGCAGACAGCCGACCGCAAGCCCAGGAACGGCCGCCGGAGTAAAGACCGGCAGAATGGTGAGCGCTTCCGAAAATCGGAACTGCACCGGGCCGTAGGCTAAGTTCGCCAGGGCCGCAAGAAGGGTCAAAACCATGTAGATGGCGCCGATCATAGCGCCCTGCGCAAGATACTGCGCACGCTGAGACTGATTTTTCATTTTTAGATTCCTCCGTAGTTTTATTTAAGGTCAGGATTTTGCGACTGACCATACCGGACAGGCTGTGTCCGATAACTACAATACCATACTACAAAATGGCGATGAAAGCAACTCGTTTCCGCAAATATCCGGCATCACGGCGCAAGAAAAGAGAGCCTGTGCCGAAGCAGCAGACTCTCTGTTTTTTCTGTTATTCGTCTTTCGCCGGAGTGTCGCCGTCGTCCGGTTCCGGCAGCACCTCGATCAGGATTTTGGAAATGCGGCGGTCCTCGACCTCCTGAACGGTCAGCGTCAGGTTTTGGACCTGTACGACGGGGTGTTCGCCCGGTTTTGGAATCCTTCCCAGCATCTCCACCACCAGGCCGGCAATGGTGTCGTAGTCCCCCTCGGGAAGTTCGATTCCCACCAGATCGGAAATTTCATCGATGTCGGTCCCGCCGTCCACAGTAAACTTGTGATCGTCCACCCTATGTATTTCCTCTTCCTCGTGGTCGTATTCGTCCTGAATGTCGCCGACAATGGATTCCAGCAGGTCCTCCATGGTAATAATCCCCTCTGTCCCGCCGTATTCGTCAATAATAATCGCGATCTGGGTCCTGCGCTCGGCCATCTCAGTAAGCAGCTGGCTGCAGCGTTTGCTCTCCGGCACAAAGTACGCGGGGCGCATCAGGTCGGTAATCCTGATCTTTTCATCCAGTTCGCTGCCGACATACTGGAGCAGGTCCTTCACATAAATCACACCGAGAACATTGTCCAGATCCTCGTGGTAAACGGGGATACGGGAGTGTCCGTCAGCAATGGAAAGATTCACGACGTCCTGTATGGAGGCGGTGTCCTCCACGGCGTCCACCTCGGTACGGTGGGTCATGATTTCGCTCGCGGTGATGTCGCTGAAATCGAAAATATTGGAAATCATATCCTTGGCGGTTTCGCCGATGACGCCCTTCTCCTCGCCCGCGTCGACCATCATCAGGATTTCCTCCTCCGTGACGGTTTCCTCCGAGGCGTTGGGATCAAAGCCCAGCATCTTCAGAACGACGTTGGTGGAAAAGGAAAGGAAGGAAATAAACGGCCGGAAAGCAGTGGAAGTGCCGTTCAGGATGCCGATGAATTTGAAGGACAGCTCTTCCGCGCGCTGCATGGCGATTTTTTTCGGGACCAGCTCGCCCAGCACGAGCGAGAAATAGGACAGCAGCACGGTAATCAATACCGTGGATACGCCGTAGACGACGCCGGTGGGTAAGGGCAGAAAGGCAAGCTGTTTTGCAAGCTTGCCGGCAAAGCTTTGGGAAGCCGAAGCAGAGGTCAGAAATCCGCTCAGTGTCACGCCGACCTGGATGGTCGCGAGAAAGCGGCTGGAATTCTCCGTCAGCTTCAGTACCTTGACGGCTTTTTTATTACCGTCCTCCGCCATCTTTTTCAGCTTGTTGTCGTTGAGGGTAATCACTGCGATTTCACTCGCGGCAAAGAAAGCGTTTACCAAAATCAGGACAAACAGCAGCAGAATGGATAAAAATTCATTTGGCTCCTGTTCAGCAGCGGCGGGCAGCGCGCTCAGTAAATGGAAAAATGAGCCGTCAGGTTCGGGTGACATGAATTGTTTTTCCCCTTTCGGAAATAAAATATAATAATATTATTGTATATTATTATTCATACTAATGTCAAACAGTTTATGGAGTATCTGCGCATTTGTGCGCACGAGCAAAGTAAAGAGGCAGAGGTGTGGCCGGGCAAAGCCGCTTCACAGGGTGGAATCGCCGCCAAAATGAACGAATTCAGGATAAATTTTTTCAAATTTTATTGGGAATGTAAATTCTATGGTCAATTCTGCAAAATTTCTTTACATATCTTATAAAAGATGATAAAATTTAGACAAGGTGCAGTATGTTGGCGCCTATAGCAAATAGATTATCCTTAAAAGGAGGAAAATAATTATAATGGATTCAAGAAAGATGAAAACTATGGATGGCAACAACGCTGCCGCACATGTGTCTTATGCGTTTACAGATGTTGCTGCTATCTACCCCATCACCCCGTCGTCCGTTATGGCAGATGAAACGGACAAATATGCCGCGGCCGGCAGAAAAAATCTTTTCGGCAGGGAAGTCAGGGTTACCGAGATGCAGTCCGAAGCGGGCGCCGCAGGCGCAGTGCACGGTTCGCTGGCAGCAGGCGCGCTGACCACTACTTACACTGCTTCTCAGGGACTTCTCCTGATGATCCCGAACATGTACAAGATGGCCGGCGAATTCCTTCCGAGCGTCATCCACTGTTCGGCACGTTCCCTGTCGACCCACGCACTTTGCATTTTTGGCGATCATTCCGACATTTATGCATGCCGTCAGACCGGTTACGCAATGCTCTGCTCCAACAGCCCGCAAGAGGTTATGGATCTGGGCGCAGTCGCCCATCTTTCCGCCATTAAGGGCCGCGTACCGTTCCTGCACTTCTTCGACGGCTTCCGTACTTCCCATGAAGTACAGAAGATCCACATGTGGGATTACGCCGATCTGAGCGAGATGCTCGACTGGGACTCTGTGGAGTCCTTCCGCCGCAACGCGATGAATCCGGAGCATCCGGTTACGCGCGGCACGGCTCAGAACGACGACTTCTTCTTCCAGGCAAGTGAAGCCGGCAACAAATTCTATGATGTTCTTCCGGATGTTGTTGTCGACTATATGAATAAAGTCAACGAGAAAATCGGCACCGATTACAAGCCGTTCAACTACTACGGCGCACCGGATGCCGAAAGGGTTATCATTGCAATGGGTTCCGTCTGCGAAGCGGCGGAGGAAGTTGTGGATTACCTGAACGCAGCCGGCGACAAGGTCGGTCTGGTCAAGGTCAGACTGTACAGACCGTTCGTTGCGAAATATATGCTCGACGTCCTGCCGAAGACGGTCAGGAAGATTTCCGTGCTCGACAGAACAAGAGAGCCGGGCTCCATCGGCGAGCCGCTGTTCCTGGATGTTCTTGCCGCGGTCAACGGCACGGAATTCGGTTCTGTTCCGATTTACACCGGCCGCTACGGCCTCGGCTCCAAGGACACCACCCCGGGCCAGATCGTCGCCGTATACCGCAACATGGAAACCGACACCCCGAAGAAGCGTTTCACCATCGGCATCATCGATGATGTTACCCATCTTTCCCTCGACATTAAGGAAACTCCGGACACGACCCCGAAGGGCACGCACTCCTGCAAATTCTGGGGCCTTGGCGCGGACGGCACCGTCGGCGCAAACAAGAACTCCATTAAGATTATCGGTGACCACACCGACATGTACGCTCAGGGCTATTTCGCCTACGACTCCAAGAAGTCCGGCGGCCTGACCGTTTCCCATCTGCGTTTCGGCAGCAAACCGATCAAGTCCACCTACTATATCAGCCAGGCCGACTTCGTCGCCTGCCATAAGCCCTCCTATGTCGACGAGTACGACATGGTACAGGACCTGAAGCCGGGCGGAAGCTTCCTTCTGAACTGCCAGTGGGATCTGGAAGAGCTTGACAAGAGACTGCCGGGCAAAATGAAGAAATTCATTGCCGACAACAATATCAACTTCTACACCATCGACGGTATCAAGCTTGGTAAAGAGATCGGCCTCGGCGGCCGCATCAACACCATCCTCCAGTCCGCATTCTTCAAGATCGCGAACATCATTCCTTCCGAACAGGCGATCCAGTATATGAAGGACGCCGCCCTGCATTCCTACGCGAAGAAGGGCCAGAAGATCGTCGATATGAACTATGCCGCTATTGAGCGCGGCGCGACCGATTTCGTCAAGGTTGAAGTTCCGGCATCCTGGAAGAACAGCACGGACGACACCCAGGCGCACGTCTTTACGGACGGCAGACCGGAAACGCTGGAGTATGTCAACAACGTCATGGTTCCCGCAAACAAATACAAGGGCAATCAGCTTCCCGTATCCGCCTTTGTCAAGATGGCCGACGGCACTGTGCCGGCCGGTTCCTCCGCTTACGAGAAGCGCGGCATCGCCATTGATATTCCCGAGTGGCATCCGGAAAACTGTATCCAGTGTACCTTCTGCTCCTATGTCTGCCCGCACGGCGTTATCCGCCCGGTCGCTATGACTGCGGAAGAGGCCGCCGCGGCGCCTGCAAGCCAGAAGACCAAGGATATGACCGGTATGCCCGGCATGAAATATGCGATCACCATTTCCTCCTATGACTGCACCGGCTGCGGCTCCTGCGCATCCGTCTGCCCGGGCATGAAGGGTGAAAAGGCACTGGTCATGAAGCCGATGGAAACACAGCTTGAGAGCCAGAAGGGCTTTGATTACGGCCTTACCCTTGACGAGAAGCCGGAAGTCATCGAGAAGTTTAAGCCTACCTCCATCAAGGGCAGCCAGTTCAAGCAGCCTCTGCTTGAGTTCTCCGGCGCGTGCGCGGGCTGCGGTGAAACACCGTATGCAAAGCTCGTCACACAGCTCTTCGGCGACAGAATGTATATTGCCAACGCGACAGGCTGCTCCTCCATCTGGGGCGGTTCCGCACCGGCCACACCGTATACCGTCAACAAGAAGGGATACGGCCCCGCGTGGAACAACTCCCTGTTCGAGGACAACGCGGAGTTCGGCTTCGGCATGACTCTTGCCCAGAACGCGATCCGCGGCAGACTCGCCGAGTATGTTGAAAATATCGAAGCTTCCGAAGCGGCTTCCGCTTCCCTGAAGGAAGCCTGCAAGAATTACCTTGCGACCAAGGAAGACAGCAACCTGAACCGCGCCGCGGCAGACGCTCTGATTGCGGAGCTCGAAAAAGCTGCAAACGGCAGCGACGATGTTGCAAAGCTTGCGAAGAAAACGCTTGTTGACAAAGACTACCTCGCCAAGAAATCCATGTGGATCTTCGGCGGCGACGGCTGGGCTTATGATATCGGCTTCGGCGGTGTTGACCATGTTCTCGCTTCCGGTGAGAATGTCAACATTCTCGTATTCGACACCGAGGTTTACTCCAATACGGGCGGCCAGGCTTCCAAGTCCACCCCGATCGGTTCCGTCGCTCAGTTTGCGGCAACCGGTAAGGCGACAAAGAAGAAGGACCTTGCCGCTATCGCAATGACCTATGGTTATGTTTACGTGGCCCGCGTCGCAATGGGCGCAGACTACAACCAGACCATCAAGGCGATTTCGGAAGCTGAAAGCTACAACGGACCTTCCATCGTCATTGCTTACGCTCCCTGTATCAACCATGGCATCAAGGGCGGCATGAGCATCTCCCAGATGGAAGAGAAGAAGGCGGTTGAAGCCGGCTATTGGACCAACTTCCGCTATGATCCGCGTCTTGCGGAGCAGGGCAAGAATCCGTTCCATCTCGACAGCAAGGCTCCTACAGCCAGCTATCGTGACTTCATCATGGGCGAGGTTCGTTACAACTCCCTGACCCGTGCATTCCCGGAGCGCGCAGAGGTTCTGTTCCAGAAGGCTGAAAAGGTTGCGGCCGAAAACTACGAGCACCTTGTCAAACTCTCCAAAATGGAATAATCTTTCTTGAATCAGTTGGCCCCGCGCGGTAATCCGCGCGGGGCCTTCTTTATTTATTTCTGAATACGATAAAATATTCACAATATATTGACTTATGTGTATGAAGTGATACAATATATAGTATCATAAAATGGACAGGGAAGGGAATTGTGGCCATGACCATATCACAGAATGCACTGACGGTATTGCAAAAGCGGTACCTGATCAAAAATGAAAAGGGAGAAACCACGGAAACCGTGGAAGGCCTGTTCCGCCGCGTGGCCGCCGCCATTGCGGAGCCGGACAGGCTGCACGACGGGAAGGCAGACGTTAAAAAGGCGGAGGAAACCTTTTTCCATATGATGCAGGAGCTGGAGTTCCTGCCCAATTCTCCCACGCTGATGAACGCCGGCCGCCCGCTCGGACAGCTTTCGGCGTGCTTTGTGCTGCCGGTTGCGGACAGCATGGAGGATATTTTTGAAGCGATCAAGCAGGCGGCGCTGATTCACAAATCGGGCGGCGGAACGGGCTTTTCTTTTTCGCGTCTGCGCCCGCAGGGCAGCACCGTCAATTCGACCGGCGGAGTCGCCTCCGGCCCGATCAGCTTCATGAAAGTGTTCAACATGGCGACGGAAGCCGTCAAGCAGGGCGGAACCCGCCGCGGCGCAAACATGGGCATCCTGCGTATCGATCACCCGGATATCCTCGATTTTATCGACTGTAAGGCCAACAACAACGAAATCAACAACTTCAATATCTCGGTGGGCCTGACGGAAAAATTTATGGAAGCGGTGGAGAAGGATACCGACTATGAGCTGGTCGACCCCCACACGAAGAAAGCCGTTTCCGCTCTGTGCGCACGCATGGTGTTTGACCGGATCGTGGACGCCGCGTGGCGCAACGGCGAGCCGGGAATTATCTTTCTGGACCGCCTGAACCGGGACAACATTGTGCCCTCGCAGGGTGAAATCGAGTCCACCAACCCGTGCGGGGAACAGCCTTTGCTCCCCTATGAGTCCTGCAACTTAGGTTCCGTCAATCTGGTGAAGATGCTGAAGACGGCGAACGGAAAAACGGAGTTCGACTGGGACAAGCTTGGGCTGACGGTAAAAAACGCCGTGCATTTTCTGGACAACGTCATTGACGCCAACCAGTATCCGCTGGAAAATATCGACCGGGTAACCAAACAGACGCGGAAAATCGGCTTGGGCGTCATGGGCTGGGCCGACAGCCTGCTGCAGATGGGGATTCCGTACAATTCCGACGAAGCGATCGCGCTCGGAGAAAAGGTCATGAAATTCATTACCGAACGCGGGCGCGAAGAGAGTGCCGTACTTGCCGGAAAACGCGGTGCGTTCCCACTTTTCGGCGAAAGTATCCTGCCGCAGGACAGACCGATGCGCAACGGGACGATCACGACCATTGCGCCGACCGGTACCCTTTCCATCATCGCGAACTGCTCCAGCGGCGTAGAGCCGGTTTTCGGCTATGTTTACATCCGCAACATCATGGACGGCACGGAAATGATCGAGGTCAACCCGATTTTGAAGGCGGAGCTGGAAAAGCGGGGACTGTACTCGGACGAGCTGATGAAGCGCATTGCCAAAGAAGGGACGGTCGCCCATATTGAGGAGCTGCCGGAGGACCTGCGCCGGGTGTTCGTTTCCGCGCACGACATCAGCCCGGAGTACCATATCCGGATGCAGGCGGCGTTCCAGAAGGGAACGGACAACGCGGTTTCCAAGACGGTGAACTTCTCCAACAGCGCCACAAAAGAGGACGTGGCCAGCGTGTATACGCTCGCGTTCCATCTCGGCTGCAAGGGCGTGACCATTTACCGTGACGGCAGCCGCGCGGAACAGGTGCTTAACATCGGGCAGGTAAAAAAAGAAGGCCAGCCCGCGGCGGAGACGCCGGAGGATGGCCGGATTGTGCCGCGCCCGCGGCCCGATACGGTGACCGGGATTACGGAGCGGGTGAAAATCGGCTGTGGAAACCTGTATATTACCGTCAACTACGACGATCAGGGAATCTGCGAGGTGTTTACCAATACCGGCAAGGCCGGGGGATGCCCGTCCCAGTCGGAGGCGACCGCGCGCCTTGCATCCGTCGCCCTGCGCAGCGGGATGGAGGTCGAAAGCATTGTCGACCAGCTCAGGGGAATCCGCTGCCCGTCGACTATCCGCCAGCCGGGGCTGAAATGCACCTCCTGCCCGGACGCGATTGCAAAGACGATTGAACGCGTTTACAAAGAGCAGGTCCAGCTGGGAAAGTGGACCGCTCCCACACCGCGGAAGTCCCCGCCTGTGAGAGAAGCGGCGGACGACGCCCCGGGAAAAATGCATTATTGCCCGGAGTGCGGGGCAAGGCTGGAGCACGAGGGCGGATGCGTGACGTGCCGCCAGTGCGGGTACTCCCGCTGCGGCTAAAGCAGTTTAGAATTCAATCCCCTTTCGGGCGGGGATATTCCTGTCGTAGGGGTGCTTTTCCTTCCTGATTTCGGAAACATAATCGGCGAGCTCCAGAACCTCCGGCTTCGGGCCTCGCCCCGTCAGAACAAGCTCCAGCTTCTGGGGCTTGTTTTTTATAAAGTCGGTCAGCATTGCGTCGTCGAGCAGGCCGCAGTTGACTGCGGCAAATACCTCGTCCAGAATCAGCAGATCGCACTCGTCCGCTTTGGCGGAGGCAACCGCCTTGCAGAACAGGTTGCCGCACAGGACGGCGGCTGCCTCCAGCTCTTTTTTGGTCATCTGAAAGGTGAACTTTACGGTCGGCACCGTGGGGAGCACGCTGAAATTTTCCAGCTGTTTCAGGGCGGCCAGCTCGCCGGAGCCGTTCCCCTTCAGAAACTGTGCCATCAGCACCCGTTTCCCGCTTCCGCAGGCGCGCACTCCCAGCCCGACGGCGGCGGTGGTTTTGCCTTTTCCGTCCCCGCAGTAAACATGAGTCAGTCCGTTCATCGCACATTCTCCATCCGTATAAAATTTATTTCTGATCCTATCATAGCACATTTTGGCGCAAATCCGCCGGGAATCCATGCATTTTCGGGGGATTTTACGGTAAGATCGCAGAAAGAAAAAACATTCCCTTTCGGCATTCATAATTTGGTTAAATTCAGGTTACATATTTTTCTTAAAAATATCATAAAAATATAAACTAATAATCACATCCTTTTCACATAGAACCGGTATCATAACAATCACAGCAAGCAAATCACCGCAGAAAGGAATGATTCAGATGTTTAATCCATTTGCAGATGATAAAAAGAAAAAAGACCTGGCAAATCGTGATTTAAACAGTAACGATACGGAACACAGAAGCGCGGACCAGACGGAGTGGCAGGGGGATTTTTACCATTACAGCAAGCCGTCGAACGAGCCCCCGGTTTACAGCTGGGAGCGGCCCTCCGTTTCCCAGCAGCCCGTTTTCGATTTTCAGGAGCCGCGCAAAAAAAAGCGCGGCGGCAAAAGGACTTTCGTCAAGGTACTGGCGGGGGTCATGTGCTGCCTGATGATTTCGGCCGGTTCCATCGCAGGGTTCGCGGCGCTGGTCAACAACGGGTATGTCAAGCTCGGGAACGCAAGCACCAGTGATCCGGCGTTTACCGTAACGAAGCTGGTCAACAGCGGCACCACCAACACCGCCGCAGTGACCGGGGAACTGACCAAGCAGCAGATCGCCGAAAAGGTGGTCCCGTCGGTCGTCTGTATCCAAAATTACCAGCTGGGCCAGAGCACCCGCTATACGATGGGCGGGAACGGTACGGGCAACGCGGAAAGCAGCGACGAGGACAGTTCCGTCACCCCGACAAGCGAGGGTTCCGGCATTATTGCGACCAGTGACGGGTACATCATTACCAATGCGCACGTGGTCGAGGGCGCGTCTTCCCTCAAAGTTATTTTATCCAACGGAACAAAATATGAAGCGAAGCTGGTCGGCAGCGACAGCGTCACCGACCTGGCCGTTATCAAAATCGACGCAAAGGGCCTGACCGCGGCGGAATTCGGTTCCTCCGACGACCTCAAAGTCGCGGATACCGTCATGGCGATCGGCAACCCGGGCGGCCTGGAGTTCAACTCCAGCGTCACCATCGGTTATGTTTCCGCATTAAACCGTGAAATCACCAATTCCGATACCGGCTATACCATGAAATGCATCCAGACCGACGCAGCGATCAATCCGGGCAACTCCGGCGGCGCGCTGGTCAACATGTACGGCCAGGTCGTGGGCATCAACTCTTCCAAAATCGTAGCCACCGGGTATGAAGGCCTCGGCTTCTCCATCCCCATCAATGTGGCGCAGCCGATCATCAGCGATCTGAAGCAGTACGGCTACGTCAAGGACAGAGCGGTGCTCGGAATCTCCGGCCAGTTTATCGATACGATGACTTCCCGTTTCTACAACCTTCCCGTCGGCATGTACGTCGGCTCCGTGACGAATCCGGAGGTTACCTCCGCAGGGATTAAAAAGGGCGACGTGATCACGAAGATCGACGGCAAGGATGTGACCAGCCAGAACGTGATTACAAACGTGATTACGGGGAAGAAGCCGGGGGACACGGTTACGCTGAACGTTACCAGTTCCCTGACGGGGGAAAGCTTCACCGCCAAAGTAAAGCTGGCCCAGTCAACAGGAAAATAAGTTTACAGCAACTTTTTCATAATACTCCCTTCTTTCATAAAAGCGGCGGAACCGAACCGGTCCCGTCGCTTTTATGTTTTATCAAACACGGTGCCCTTTGCGCGGGGCATCATGATATTATCCACCCGGGCGGCCATGCGCTCCTGCGAAATGGCGTCGATCAGCATCTTGTCGATGGAATTTCCGCTTCCCCCGACCAGACCGAACAGCATTTTTGTCGCGGCCTCCACGGTGGGGTGCTCGTAAAAACGGATAAGAAGCTTTTCTCCGTAGAAGATGAATTTCATCACGCGCAGACTGGGTGTTTCAATATAGGAAAGGTAAAGGAGCATGACCGTGCGGTCCTCTTCGTCCGTCGTCAGCTTTGCCGTCGCACCCACCGTGTAAACGTCGCCGTTCAACGTTACGTCGCTGCGGCGGGGAACACCGTCCAGCCCGGCTGTAATTACGTTTTCGTCGGCTCCGTCGTACATCGTGATCCTGCACAGGCCGGGTTCAAAGGAAAAGGAAACGCGGGTGATACCCCCGGAAAAATTATTGGTTACGCACTGCAGAATAAGCGGGAGCAGCGTTCCGTAGCTGCTGCCCAGCCGGTACTCCTGTTTGTCGATTCCCGCGGCGAGCAAAGGCAGTTCTTCGGCTTTCGAGGGGAAAAATCTTTGCAGGAACGTGTGGAACGGATTGGATTTCCGGGGCTTGGGCGCAGTTTCGGGGACCGCGTACAGGCTGTCCAGCCTGCTTTTCAACGAGCGGAGCGCGCGGATGTTCCGGGGTAAAGGATGGTCGAAAATCTTTTCCGCGCCGTCGCCGAAATAGGTTTCCACCGTTTCGATGGAAACGTCGGAAAACAGGTTCTGGCTTCCGCTTGTGATAGCCACCACCATGTCGCGATTCGGAAGGACGATGACGTACTGGCCGAATACGCCGTTGTACTGGTATGCGTCCGTCGCGTGGAAATCCCATACCTGATACCCGTAGCCGACCGGATGGTTGTTTTCGCGGGACGGGGTCTGCACTTTGGTCGATTCCTGAATCCATTCCTCCGGGATAAGCTGCCGTGTTTCGCCGCCGACATCCCAGCGGCCGCCCTGCAGATAAAGCTGGCCGAGCTTTGCCATATCCGCGATATGCAGGGAAAGCCCCCAGCCGCCCTTTTCGATTCCCAGCGGGCAGGTTTCCCAGTCCGCATCCTCAATCCCCAGCGGAGCGAAAAGCCGCGGGGTCAGGTACTCCACCAGCCCCATACCGGTTTTTTTACGCACGATGGCGCTGAGCAGGTAGGAATTCATGCTGTTGTAGCTGAATTCGCTTCCGGGCTCGAAAATGCAGTCCGATGTCAGGAAGGCCCTCACCCAGTCCCTTTCCACAAAGGAACCGGCCTCGTTGAACTTGATGCCGCTGGTCATGTTCAGCAGGTGCCGGATGGTGATGCTGTTGATTCTGGGGCTGCGGAACATGACGCCCTTTTCGGGGAAGATGTCGATGACCTTTTCGTCAAGGGAAAGCAAGCCCTCCTCCATGGCGATTCCCACCGCCATGCCGGTAACGCTTTTGGAAAGGGAAAACATCATGTGCGGATACGCGGGGGAATAAGGCTTGAAGCTGCCCTGCGCAATCAGCTTTCCGTGCCGCAGCAGCATCACGCTGTGCGGACGGATGGCGGGGGAGGCGGCGAGCTCCTCAAAAAACTGCTCGATATATTCGCTGGGAATCCCCTCATCCTCCGGTGTGGAGGCGGGAATCCCGCCGAAATCGGTTTTCGGAGTATTCTTTTTCTTTTGCGGCTGAAACGGATACGGCGTGATGCGCCGCATATCGCCGCGGACAAATTTGATCACCAGATCAACGGTTTTCATCTGGGACAGCAGATCCAACATGGATTTAAACCCCCGGGTTAAAAGTCTTCATGGAATTCTCGATCATTTCTTCAAACGGCTCCCGATCATCGGAAGGGAAATCCCCCGTCAGCCCGAATTTCAGTGCAAGCCGTTCACCGGCGGCCGGAAGCATTTGCGAGAGCTCCTCCGGCACATCCGGCAGCACGACGATCGCCTGATTGAGGCTTTCGATCAGATAGCCGGTTTTATCCGTACCGTTCAGGCGCAGAACGCCTTTCGGTTCCCCGGACCTTCCGACGGGAATATGCAGGATTTTGAAAAGCGGCGGCGCGCAGTCCGGCATGCTTTCGGGCGAGTCGCCGACCACAAAGACGGCGGGAAGCGTCCGCAGAAGGCGCGCCATAGTGGAGCTGAGGTCCGTCTTTTTGGCGCAGATTTTCACGTCGGCGATACCCGACCCGTAAAAACGAAGCGCTTCCTCTATTTTATTCTGACAGCGCAGGGTCCTGTGCGCGAAATAAAAAATCAGTCCCGCGTTCATATTCCTTCCCCCCATGATAAAAGATTCTTTTTGACGGCCTCTTCATAGGTGTCCGGCCAGACCGGTTTTTTCCCGCCGTTCTTTGTATACCAGCAGTCCGGGTACACCGTTTTGCCGTTGTACGACGCCCTGGAAACGTCCGCCTCGCTGCTTTCGCCGTCGCGGACTTTGCGGGCGACCACGACTTCCCTGAAATCCTTGAACTCGTAGGAACAGGTGGAAAGCAGCACGATGCTGTCGTCCTTGTTGAAGCCGACGCCGGTGTTGTAAAGGGACCGTATCCGCATCTGATAAACGAAATTCAGAAAATCGCTGTCGTCCTGAAAATCCGTTTTCATGTAATTGAACGGCTTTCCCTGTTCCGTCAGGGTGTTGGTCAGAAAAACGGAAATGACCTTCCACTGCGACTGGCTGTCGACCGTATCAAAGGTAAATACCGGGTTCTTTTTGTAGAAATCCAGCGATTTGTACCGGTCCAGCTGCGTAAACATCCGTCCCGAATTGAGCGAGTGCCCGTAAAGGACGATGCTGCGGGATTTCCCCTTTTCCACTGAGCAGTGCGCGTCCGCAAAGACGCTTCCGTATCCGGAGTACCGGTCGCGGTAGTCGTGGGTCAGGTAAAATTCCGGGTCCTTTGCGTCGGCCTGCAGAACCGGCAGGTCGATGACGGTGCCGGGAACCTTGATCCAGCCTACAATGGACGGGTTGATTTTCTGCAGCTCAAGAAACCGGATCAGCCGCCCCTGTCCGTCGCGTTCCGGCGGGGTGGAGGATACGGGCGAATAGTCCCCTGCGTCCGGAGTTTCGGAGCTTTCGGCGTAATAGACGCTTTTGATATCCTGCTGCTCCGTATCCGCGGCAGCGGGCAGGACGACAAGGTCCCAGACCAGATAAAGGGCGCAGCCGAGGAAAACGCAGACGGCGATCAGGCAGACGGTCTTATAAAGAATCAGCTTTTTGCCGTCCCCCTTCCAGGGGAGCAGAACGCGGTAAAAAGGAAGTCTTTTTTTCGTGTGTTCTCCGTTTTGCGGTTTCATGGCGGCACCCCCTTGTTTCCTTTCGGAATATTTTATACTTTTTTCGCGTAGGCGGCTTCTTCCAGCCCTCCGCAGCCCGCCAGATAGCGGCGCACCATGTCCAGCGCGTTGGAGGCGGCGAGCCAGCGCAGGTATTCGCGTCCCTTGGAAGCGCTGTGCTGCATTTTGCGCACCCAGGTATGTTCCCCGTCACAGAAAGCAATGTAAATCAGGCCGACGGGCTTTTCCGGCGTTCCGCCGTCCGGCCCCGCGATCCCGGTGATGCCGATGCCTAGCTCGCTGCCGGATTTTGCCCGGACCCCCTCGGCCATAGCGCGCGCGGTCTGCTCGCTGACGGCGCCGTACTGCTTCAAGGTGGACTCCGGTACGCCGAGCAGAAGCGTCTTGATCTCGTTCGCGTAGGTGACGGCGCCCATCTGAAAGACCTTGCTCGCGCCCGCGATATCAGTGATGCGCTTGGCAAGCAGGCCGCCGGTGCAGGACTCCGCGGTGGCAAGGTGAAGGCCGCGCTTGCCGAGTTCCGTGACCACGACTTCTTCCAGGCTTTCCACGTCGATTCCGTAAATAAACTCGTGAAAACGGTTTTTGAGCTCTTCCACAACGGGGGCGCACATGGCCTGTGCTGTTTCCTGATTTTCCGCACGGGCGGTGACGCGCACGAACATTTCGCCGTCCTTGGCGTAGGTTGCCGCCGTCGGATTGGCGCAGTCCGTCAGGTCGGGGATTTTTTCCGCGACAAAGCCTTCTCCCAGGCCGAACACGCGGACGATTCTGGAAACGATCACCGCCTGCCCGCCCTTTGTCAGATAGGGGATCGCGTAGTTTTTCAGCATGGGAATCAGCTCGGACGGCGGGCCGGGCAGCATGATGATGATTTTGCCCGCGTCTGTTTCAAAGCCGCAGCCCGGCGCGGTGCCGTGGTCGTTGGGGAACACGGTGCAGCCCTCGGGAAGCAGCGCCTGCTTTTTCTGTGTTTCGCCCAGCACCCTTCCTTTGAAATAGCGGTCGATCCTGTCCAGGCTTTCCTGATGCAGCACCAGCTTTTTGCCCGCGGTTTCCGCGATGGTTTCTTTGGTCAGGTCGTCGCCGGTGGGCCCAAGGCCCCCGGTGGTGATGACAAGGTCGCTGCGGCGAAGCGCGCTTTCCAGCGCTTCCTTCAGGCGTGAGACATTATCGCCCACGGTTCCCGCGAACAGAAGGTTGACGCCGATGGTGGAAAGCTCCCTCGCGACAAAGGAGGCGTCGGTGTTGATTGTATGGCCGAGCAGAAGCTCGGTTCCTACGGAAATAATTTCAGCGTTCATTCTTTTCCCTCCGCTATTGATTCGGATAGATTTTTGTAAGTACGGCGTTCCGGACACATTCCTCGATCAGGCTTTCGCAATCCAGCGCCTGTTCCGCTTCCAGAAGCTCCGGAAGCTTGGGCTGTGTGCGCGGATGCTTCGGAGTGAACACGGTGCAGCAGTCCTCAAACGGCTCTATGGAGATGTCAAAGGTATTGATCCTGCGTGAAATTTCAATGATTTCCAACTTGTCCATTCCGATCAGCGGACGCAGGACCGGCATCTCGGAGGCCTGATCGGTGCAGACAATGGCCTGCAGGGTCTGGCTCGCCACCTGACCCAGGCTTTCGCCGGTAATCAGCGCGGAACAGCTTTCCCTGCGGGCGATTTTTTCGCCGATCCGCATCATAAACCGCCGCATGATCAGGGTGAACAGGTCCTCCGGGCATTTCGCCATGATTTCCTCCTGCACCTTTGCAAACGGAACGGTAAACAGGTGCATTCTGCCGGAGTATTCGCCGACGCGGGCCAGCAGCCGGTGCACCTTCTGCTCCGCGCGCTCGCTGGTGTACGGCGGGCTGGCAAAGTGGACGGCGGTCAGCTCCAGTCCGCGTTTTGCCATCGTCCACGCGGCGACGGGGCTGTCGATTCCGCCGCTGATCAGAATGGCGGCGTTTCCGCCGGTGCCCACCGGGATTCCGCCCGCACCCTTCAGTGCGGGTCCGTGAACGTAGGCCCCGAAATCGCGTACCTCCACCCGCACGGTGATGTCGGGGTCGTGTACGTCGACGCAGAGGTGGGGGTACCGTTCCAGCAGGTATTCGCCCACCTGCGCGGAAATCTCCGGCGATTTCAGCGGAAAAATCTTATCGGCGCGCTTCGTCTCCACCTTAAAGCTTTTCGCGGCCAGCAGCTCCGGCTTCAGGTATTCGGCGGACGCTTCCAGAATGGCGTTCATCTCTTTTTTTACCACACAGGCGCGTGAAAACGCGGCAATCCCGAATATTTTGGAAACCCGCTCCACAGCCGCGTCCAGGTCGGCTCCCTCGCGGGGGGTGACGTAAACGGTCGACTGGGCGGTCTTTACGTCAAAACCGCCCAGAGGATTCAAACGACGCTTGATATTCCGGATCAGGGCGGCCTCGAACACATTCCGGTTCAGCCCCTTGAGAACCATTTCTCCCAGTTTGATTAAGATGATTTCTTCCATTTAAATTCTCCTGTTACGGTTTTTTAGTCAGTGAGGAAAGCCCCTCTCTTAAAGCGTCCACCAGTTCGTCAATGTCCTCGTGGGTATTGTAGCGGGAAAAGCTGAGCCGCAGGGAGGAAGCGATCCGGTCGTGGGGAAGGCCCATAGCGGCCAGCACATGGCTTGCCTTTCCTTTGGAGCAGGCGGAGCCGGAGGAAACGTAAATTTCTTTGGCGGAGAGATAGTGCAGCATGGTTTCCGCGCGCACGCCGCCGGCGGAGAAATTCACAATATAGGGGATGGCGTCTTCGGGGGAATTCAGCGTGACGCCGTCGATTTCCAGCAGCCTTTGCCGGCAGTACGAGCTGAGCCTCGCCATGGCTTCCATCTGGGTTCCGGGTTCCGGCAGCGCCCGGACCGCCGCGCCGAAGCCCGCGATCAGCGGAGCGCCTTCTGTGCCGGGGCGGATATTTTTTTCCTGCCCGCCGCCGTAGACGCGCGGAACGAGGTGTACGCCCTTTCGCAGGTACAGCGCGCCCACACCCTTCGGTCCGTGGATTTTATGCGCGCTCACGCTCATCAGGTCAATTTTTAGTCTGCCCGGTTTTAAAGGGATTTTGCCAAATGCCTGTACCGCGTCGACGTGAAAAAGCGCCGGGGCCTTCGCGGCGGCAATCGCGGCGGGAACCGCCTCCAGCGGAAGAAAGGTGCCGACCTCGTTGTTTACACACATCATGCTGACCAGCACGGTGCGCGGCGTCACCGCGCGGTATACCTGTTCCGGCTTGATTTTTCCGCTGCTGTCCGGCTTCAGATAGGTAACGGCAAACCCCTCTTTTTCAAGCTGCGCCATCGTGTTGAGTACGGACGGATGCTCTATCATCGTGGTTACAATATGGTTTCCACGGCGGCGCATCGCGTGTGCTGCGCCGAAAACCGCAAGGTTGTTGCTCTCCGTCCCGCCGGAGGTAAAGTAGATTTCTTCCTGTAAAACACCGAGAAGATCGGCAATTTCCTGTCTTGCCGCGGAAAGCTCCTGTTCGGCGTAAAAGCCTTTCGTGTGAAGGCTGGAGGGGTTTCCGTAATTGTCCGTCATCATCTCCATCACTTTGTCGGCGGCCTCTCTGCAAACCATGGTGGTGGAGGAATTGTCAAGATATATTTCACCCAATGGGGATACCTCCAAGTCATTAATTGATATTACTATATTATACACCTTGCATGTATTTTGAGCAATGAAAACACCCCCCGAAGCGATTTGCATTTTTATAAATTTGTATTATAATAAACGAAGACGGGATGCCGGCACGGAACCCGTATCCGGGACAGAGAGGAAAGGGAAAAACGGTGAAAAACACAAAACAGCGCTGCGCCATTATGCAGATTCTGAAGCAGAGCAGCGACCCTGTGAGCGCAGAGGATATTTTTGCGGCGCTGAAGGCCGAAAATCCAAGCCTGGCCCTCTCCACCGTTTACCGCAATCTGGAGCGCTTCGCCGGGGACGGGCTGATTAAAAAAGACGTCTGGAGAGACGGGATCGTGCGGTACTCCATTGCGCAGGAGCATCACGGGCATTATCTGATCTGCACCGAATGCAGCGCCAAAATCAGGATAGAGGATTGTCCTCTGACCGGGATCGAGCAGGGACTGGCCCATGACACGGGCTATGAAATAGAGGGGCACACGCTGACCATTTACGGAAAATGTCCCAAATGCGTCCGGCGTGAAAAAGCGCGGGAAGCGCAGAATCAGTAAAAGGGACTGTTGGAAAATAGTTTTACCTACAGCATTTCCAGTTGATTCTGCAACACTGAAATGGGATTGCTGTAAAAAGAGTCACAAAAAAAGCGTCTTGATTGGGCTGTAAAAGCCGTCTCAAGGCGCATTTTTATGCTGTATATGCAATTTTGCCGTGCACTTTTTATGAATTGCGCTCCGACAGTTCATTGATCAGGGAAAAAATGTTTTTTCCTGACTGGGACGTGTCAAAGGTCTTCAGAGACGCCCGCATTTCCTCCAGCCGCCTGTTGTCCGCCAGCAGGGAAAGGATGGTTTCGCCGGGATCGACGCCTTTTTCCAGCTTGACCGCCATGTTGTGGGAAAGCAGGAAATTCGCGTTGTCCTCCTCCTGGCCGGGAATCGCGTCAAACACCGCCAGCGGGATGTTGCACGCAAGCGCTTCCGAAACGGTCAGCCCACCGGGCTTGGTGATAATCAGGTCGGACGCGTGCATATAGTTTTCCACTTCGTCGGTGAAAAAGACCAGCTTGGTCTTTTTGGGGCTCTGCGCGATCACCGGGGCGAAAGCCTCGTACAGCTTCTGGTTGCGGCCGGTGATGACAATCGCCTGAAACTCGATTGGAAGCTGCGTCAGGTGCTTATAGATTTTCATGATGTTGGTGACGCCGAAGCTGCCCGCCATAATCAGGATGGTCGGCAGGTCCTCGTCCAGACCGAATTTTTTCAGCAGGGCGGGCCTGTTGCCCTCGCTGTAGAAAACATCCCCCACGGGAATGCCAAACGGATAAATCTTTTCGGTGGGGACGCCCATCGCGTTCATTTCCGGAATCATATCCTTTGTGGAAACGATATACGCGTCCACATGCTCCGCAATCCACGCCCGGTGCGGGCCGTAGTCCGTCATCAGGCAGATCAGCGGGGCCTTCACAACCCCCTTGCCCTTTAAGTGGGAAACCATTTCCGTTGCAAACGGATGAGTGGAGATGATCACGTCGGGCTTCTGCTCCTCCATCAAAGGAATCAGTTTCTGGCTGAACGCGCTGGAAAAACGGGTCACCAGATTGGCAAGCAGGCTTTCCTGATTGGTTTTCCGGTAAAGCTGCCCAAACACCTTCGGTGTTTTGGTTGCCAGAAAATGGTACCCCTCGCAGACCGTCTTGTCCAAGATGGCGTTGATGCTCTTCAGCGCGTCGACCACGGCCACCTCGTTGCCCGTGGAATTTTCTGCAATATATTTTTCAATGGCATGGGAGGCTCTCAGATGTCCTCCGCCCGTTGCAGCCGAAAGAATTAAGATCTTCACACCAATCCTCCTTTAGTCAGGGATCGTATTTCCCATCATACTGCGGCTGATCTGAAAAGAAACGGGAAACCTGTAACCGTTTTTTTCGGATTGCCATATCTTTGGTAATTATATCATATATTTATAAAAGTTGCCAATGAAATTCCCTCAAAGTCCCGCCCACAGCCCGCAGACGGTTATAAAGCTGTAACTTTACTTTTACAGGGCCGCGTTATATAATGATACCAGCATTCTGAGGATTTATCAGCAACTTGAGAATTTACTGTTATTTGGGAGGCCCAATATGACCGATGCAAACATGATTGACATTTCTTCCGGGGCGCCGAACTCCGGCGGGAAAAAACGCGCAAGGATCGCGGCTGTGATTGCCGGGGTGGTCCTGCTTGCTACGGTCGGCGGCCTGTTCGGCAAACAGCTGTATGAGGCTTATCGGCACCGCCAGGAGGTTTCGGCGGCAATTGACGTGGATACCTTTTATAAGGGAATCGTCGTCGCCGGCGTCGATCTGGGCGGGAAGACCATGGAGCAGGCCAAAGCTGCCGTTACCGCGGCCGAGCCCGGACTGCGCGATAAATACGATATCAGGATCGTTTATCAGAATAAAACCTGGCAGCTGACCGAGGATGACCTCAACTTCCAGTTCAATACGGACGCCGTGCTGAAAGAGGCGTATGCCTATGCACGCACGGGGGACAGGGAAGAGCGCTATCAGCAGGTGCTGGCGCTGCAGACTGCTCCTAAAACGTACAATGTCACCAATACGATGAATTACGATAATCTGGACGCCAAGCTGAAAGAGACGGTCAAGGGAATTTCCTATGACCCGGTCGACGCGACGGTGGCCTCCTTTGACACGAACACCGCGACCTTCCGTTATACCGACGGTAAAAACGGCCTTGCGGTCGATGAAAACAGGCTTTACACACAGGTGGAAGCGCTGATCAACGGACCCCGCACCGGAACGGTGGAAGTACCGACGACGGTGGTTCCGTTCAGCAAAACCATTGCGGAGGTAAAAAGCCACCTGCAAAAGCTGGGGACCTACAGCACCACGTCCACCAACAACGCGAACGGCACCCATAACATGGCGCTGGCCCTGTCCAAAATTAACGGAACCAGTATTCCGGCGGGCGGCACGTTTTCCTTCAACGGGATCGTCGGCGACTCTACCAGCAAGGCAAGCGGCTTCCTTGAGGCGGGAGCGATTCTGAACGGCAGGCTGATCCAGTCCTACGGCGGCGGAATCTGTCAGGCGTCCACCACTGTTTACGGCGCGGCGCTCCGTTCCAGCATGAAGATCACACAGCGCTCCAACCATACGCTTCAGTCCACCTACTGCCCGATCGGCCAGGACGCCGCGGTCAGTTACCCGGATCTGGATTTTAAATTCCAGAATCCCACGGAATATCCCATCTACATTGTCTCCGGCATCAAGGGAAAGGTGCTCACCGTAACTTTTTACGGGTACCAGTCGCCGGATTATGACAGCATTACCGTCACCTCGCAGAAGACAGAGACGATCGCCGCGCCGACCACCCCGAAATACATCGTTGACAAAACGCTGGCGAAAGGGGTCGTCAAGCTGGACTCCAAAGCACGTACGGGGGCAAGGGCGACCGCGCAGCGCGTTTTTTATAAAAACGGAGTCGTGGTAAAAACGGAAAACCTGTCCTCCTCCTATTATCGTGCGCAGCCCGCGTATTATTCCATGGGTCCCGGAACAACGGTGAGCGGCAATCCCGCGTCCACCGCTTCCTCCAAACCGGCAAGTTCTTCCAAACCGCCCGCCAGTTCCTCTAAACCGGCAGGTTCTTCCTCTTCGCCGGGTGCGGGCAGTTCATCCCCCGCGTCCTCCCAGGCGGATCAGGACAACGGCGGGCAGTCCGATGATACCGAGTCCGACACGGTTCCGGCGAACATTATCATTCCCGAATAACCGGCTTTTCAGGGTGTGGCTCAGGCTGCACCCTGGTTTTAAATTGGACTTGACTTTTTGTCTTATTTCTGCAAAAATGAGAAAGACGAACGGGATATTCTTTCATTACGTAAACAAAATAAACAACAGACTGTTTAAAACGATACAATTCTAAAAAGGCGGCTGTTTTGCCGCAGGCCAAGAAAGGATGAGCTGATGTTGTCTGAAAAGGTAGCTGCACCGAAGATTAGCATTATCATACCGGTCTACAATGTTGAAAAATATATCGGCAAATGCCTGTCTTCTTTGGTCGGCCAGACATTTAGCGATTTTGAAATTATCGCCGTCAATGACGGCTCCAAAGACGATTCCCTTGATATCCTCCGCCGTTTTGAGGAGAGATACGATTTTGTGAAGGTGGTTGACCAGAAAAACGGCGGCATCGCCAATGCGCGCAACAACGGCCTTGCGGCCGCGCGCGGCGAATACGTCTGTTTTGTGGACAGCGACGACTATGTCTCGCCCACTTATCTGGAAGAGCTGTACAACGCCTGTGTGGACACAGGCAGCGATATCGCCTGCTGTTATTACTATTTCCACTTTGTTGAAAATGATTTCCTGTTTGAATATCCGTTCCGCTGCCGCGGGATTCTGAAGCCCGCCGAGGCGATGAAAAAGCTTTTGCGCGATGTGGAAATTCAGAGCCTTGTTTGGAACAAGATGTATAAACGCTCCCTTTTTACAGATTATGATATCAAGTTCCCGACCATGTGCTTTGAAGATATGGCCGTCGCGAACAAAATTTTTGTACATGCAAACCAGGTGGTCGTCATCGACCGCCCGCTCTACTACTACAATCAGCATCCGGCCAGCACCTTGGCCACCATGAATGCGGACAAGATCAACGACTTCATCCGCGCGATCGCCATGGTCCGTATTTCGCTGGAAAAAAACGGGCTTTACGAAAAATACAAGAAGAGCTATCTGGCGCTCACCAGAAAAACATGCGCCTGCTGTTATTTGTATGTATTAAAGCTGCATAATGAGAAAAAATGTATGCGTGGGTGCATGGCCAACATGCGCCGGATATCGCGTGCCATCAGGCATTATTCCGCGGATGAGTTCAGTCCTACGACCATGTTCAGCGAGCTGCCGGATGTGGTGGATGCTCCCGAAAAGCTGGAAAAGGACTACTCCACCCGCTGAAGAAAGTGGGAGTAAACGGAGAATATGAGCGAGAGCAGAAACAGGCCGTCTAAAATATTTCGGATTGCGCTTTTTGCGCTGACTTTGGGGTTGCTGGCCTATTTCTGTCTTACGGACAATCATCTGCTTACTCTGCTGTACAGCTTTCACACGCTTGACCCGTACTGGCTTCTGGGTGCTTTTGGCTGTGTGGTGCTCAGCTGGATGATGGAAGGCCTTGTCACCCAAAATCTTGTCGCCGCTTCCTGTCACGGGGAGTACGGCTTCCGGCATGCCTTTAAGGTGACGATGGTCGGACAGTATTTCAACTCCGTGTCGCCGTTCGCAGCGGCCGGTCAGCCGATGCAGGTGCTTGCTCTGACAAGGCAGGGTGTTGCCTCCGGAATCGCTCTGTCTGCTTTGGTGCGCAAATTTTTGGTTTATCAGATTTCCATCACCGTTTATTCCATGGCGGTCATCCTGATCAAATATTCGTTTTTTCGCAGCAAATTTCAGAGCTTTATGGCGTTGGCAGTCGTCGGGTTTCTCTGTCAGTCCGCGGTGGTGATCCTGCTTCTTTTATTTACCCACAGCCCCGCTTTTACCACAAGGCTGATCCACGGCTGCGTGTGGATTCTGACAAAGCTCCATATTGTGAAAAATCCGAAGCAGGCCGACGAGAAGGTAAAAAGCCAGCTGGAATTTTACATGAAAAACAACAGGGCCATGATGGGAAACCGGCGGATGAAAGGAAAAGTGTACGCGTACACCGCGGTTCAGCTTACCGCCGTTTTCGCGGTGCCTTTTTTTATCTATAAGGCTTTTCACAGTCCCGGCGCACCGTTTGTGGATATGGTGGCAGCGCAGAGCTTTGTCACCATGATTTCCACCTATACGCCGCTGCCGGGTGCCGCGGGGGCGGCGGAAGGCAGTTTTCTGGTTATTTTTCAGATCTTTTTCGGGCAGGACATTCTTCATCAGGCCATGCTGCTCTGGCGGTTTACCGCTTATTATTCCTGTATCATCGTCGGGGCGTTTTTTGCCGGGCTGGACCGGAAAAGCGGAAAGCGAAGCCCGCGTGGAAGATCTTCATAATAGTAATTTTATCATGGGAGGGGGCAGGCATTGGGTTTTCCGTATGCTGCGGCGCAGAAAACGGGACAGGCCCGGTGCCGTGTTACATGAAGGACGGTTTTTTCAGGGTGGCGGCGGCGACGCCGTCCATTAAGGTTGCCGACTGTGAATATAATAAAAATCAGATTCTCGATCAGATGCGCGAGTGCGAAAAGCGCGGGGTGGCCGCGGTGGTTTTCCCGGAGCTTTGCCTGACCGGGTACACCTGCGGCGATCTGTTCCGCGACCGCACGCTGATTTCCGCCGCGCAAAAGGCGCTCGGCGAAATTCTGGAGCAGACCCGCGGGATGAATCTGCTCGCGGTGATCGGTCTTCCCGTCCCGGTCGGGGCGGATCTTTACAACTGCGCGGCGGTTATCTGCCGCGGGAAGCTGCTGGGGCTGCCGGCCAAGAGCAGCATTCCGAATTACAGCGAATTTTATGAAGCCAGGCATTTCACGCCCGCGCCCGCGTACGCGGAAATCTGCTTCTGCGGCGAGACCGTTCCGCTGGGAAACAGCCTGATTTTCCGGTGCGAAAGCGCGCCGGAGCTGGTGGTCGGTGTGGAAATCTGTGAGGACCTGTGGACCTGCTGCCCGCCGTCCGCGCAGCTGGCGCAGTGCGGGGCAACCCTGCTGCTCAACCCGTCCGCGAGCGACGAAATCATCGGGAAGGCGCCCTACCGCCGCAATCTGGTCAACGGGCAGTCCGCGCGGCTGCTCGCGGCCTACGCTTATGCCGACGCCGGGGAAGGAGAGTCCTCCACCGATCTGGTGTACTCCGGGCACAACGTGATTGCAGAAAACGGAACGGTTCTTGCCGAATCGAAGCTGTTTACGACGGGGCTGACCGTGGCGGATGTCGACCTGCAGCGCATGCTTCAGGAACGCCTGCGCACCACTACGTGGTCAAACGGGGGAGAAGCCTGTGAGGTCGCTTTTGACATGGACATGCCCGATCCCGCGCTGGAGCGGAAATTCCCGGCGCTTCCCTTTGTGCCGGACGATACCAAAGATTTGAGCGAGCGGTGCGAAATGATCCTGAACATGCAGGCCGCGGGCCTCAAGACGAGGCTGAAGCACACCGGCTCCAAATGCGCGGTGATCGGCGTTTCGGGAGGGCTGGATTCCACGCTTGCCCTGCTTGTCATTGTGCGCGCGTTCGACCTTCTGAAGCTGGACCGCAAGGGAATTCTGGCGGTCACGATGCCCGGTTTCGGAACGACGAAGCGGACCAAAGGCAATGCCCAGCGCCTTTCCGAAATGCTGGGGGTCACCCTGAAGGAGATTCCCATCGGAGAATCGGTATTTAGGCATTTCGAGGATATCGGCCACGACCCGAACGTGCGCGACGTCACCTATGAGAACGCGCAGGCGCGCGAACGCACGCAGGTCCTGATGGATCTGGCGAATCAGTGCGGTGGGCTGGTCATCGGCACGGGCGACCTGTCCGAGGTCGCGCTCGGCTGGGCCACCTATAACGGCGACATTATGTCCATGTACAGCGTGAACTGCTCCATCCCCAAAACGCTGGTGCGGCATCTTGTGCATCACGCCGCCATCAACAGCGGCAAAGAACTGTGCGCGTTGCTGGAGGACGTGCTGGACACTCCGGTCAGCCCGGAGCTTCTCCCGCCGGAAAACGGGGTCATCGCCCAGAAAACGGAAAATATTGTCGGCCCCTACGAGCTGCATGATTTCTTCCTGTACTACATGCTTCGCTTCGGGTTCACGCCCGCGAAGATTTACCATATGGCGCAGAGCGCGTTTGCCGGGACCTACGACGGCGCGACGATCAAAAAATGGCTGACGACCTTTTACCAGCGGTTTTTTACGCACCAGTTCAAGCGTTCCTGCCTGCCGGACGGCCCCAAGGTCGGCAGCGTCACGCTGTCCCCCCGTGGGGACTGGCGGATGCCCAGCGACGCTTCTTCCGCTCTTTGGCTCAGGGAAATCGAATCGCTGTAATCAAACCCCTGCCTCCCTCCATGAGGGAGGTGGCGCGCTCGGCGCGACGGAAGGAGTTTCGGAGCATCAGACTTCGATTTAACGTAAGCCTACCGGAAGCATCGCCGTAGGCGCATCCTGACCGGCAGGTCCGCGCTAGGCGCGACGGAAGGAGTTCCTTAATACGAAACAACAAATCCCCTTTCCAATGCCGTTAGCCGGTTGGAAAGGGGATTTTTATGACAATTTTATTATAACAGGGACATCGAGCTATCCGTGTCGGAGGAGGTAAGGCCCGAGAGGTCGGAGGACATCATCTGGGTGGTGTTCATCTGCATCTGGGCGATAAAAAGCTGCAGGAATGCGAGATAATCGTCATAGGTGAAAGAGGTGCCGGAAGCGCCGGTTCCAAAGGAAACAGACGAAAGGGCTCCGGCCGACAGGGAGCCTGCCGACGGGGAACCGGTCAGCGCCGAAAGGCCCGTCAGTCCCGTTCCGGCAATGGAAGTGTTCAGAAGCGAGCTTAAACCGGAAAGCGCGTCGGTCGGCGCGGAAACGTCCCCGCCCGCTTCGTTCAGCACTTTGGAAATATAAGCCTGCGTCTCTTTGAACGGAGGAATTCCGCCGTACTTGGCAACGTTGCCGCTGCCCGCGTTGTAAGCAGCGAGCGCCAGCTTGGTATCACCGTCGTACCGGTCGAGCATCTGGCTCAGGTATTTTGCCCCGCCCATGATGTTCTGCTCCGCGTCAAGGGGATTTTCCACCCCAAGCGAGGCGGCGGTTCCCGGCATCAGCTGCATCACGCCCTGTGCGCCGCAGCTTGAGACGGCATCCGCGTCAAATCCGGATTCCACCTTGGCGACCGCTTTGAGCAGGTTCACCGGGAGATTATATTTCTGGGCGGCGGTCTGGAAGATATCGTCCATGCTGCCCTTTTTCTGTTGACTGTCCTCTGCGCCGATCGCGTTTTGCAGCAGATTGGAAAATACGGAGGTCGCCGCACTTTTGTTAACCGCTGCGTTTGTACGGTTCAGAGCGGATATTTGATGATAGTAACCGGAAAGAATACGATTGTCCATGATCATGCTCCACAGTTTATTTTCCTGATATTGGAATCTTTATTTATCATAACGTATTTTGTCGAAAAATCCAACCTTTTTAACAAAAAAATAATTTTTTCCTGATAAAGCGGTTCCCATGCGCGGAAAGAACTCTTTACGGGCGCAAAACAGATGCCGAAAAATCGTGCCGGATTCGTATATTTTGCGGGCTGGATTGGCAGAATATTTTTTGAAGGAGGTGCCGAGATGACAATATCAAAAGGGGAATACAAAAAGATGGCGGATAAAGCTTCGCCCGGTACAACATACGTGAAAAATACCATTCTCGCGTTTGTGGTCGGCGGCGGTATCTGCACACTCGGACAGGCACTGGTTAACCTGTACATGAACTACGGGCTGGAGCTCAAGGACGCGCGCGCGTGGGTTTCCATCAGCTTAATCGCGCTCAGCGCGCTGCTGACTGCGCTGAAAATCTACGACAATATCGCAAAGCACGCCGGGGCCGGTACGCTGGTGCCGATTACGGGGTTCGCCAACTCGATCGTCGCTCCCGCCATGGAGTTTAAAAGCGAGGGCTATGTCATTGGAATGGGCGGAAAAATGTTCGTCATTGCGGGTCCGGTGCTGGTTTACGGAATCGCGGCCTCGATCTTATACGGCCTGATCGTATGGTTTTTCCATTTATACTAAGATGAGGAGGAATGGCTATGCCTACCCGAATCGGCAAATATACGGTTGAACTGACCAGTAAGCCTGTGATTCTCGGTTCTGCCTCGGTTGTCGGCAAAAAAGAGGGCGAAGGGCCGCTTGGGCAGTATTACGACCAGTGTCACAACGACACGACGCTGGGGGAGTCAAGCTGGGAAAAAGCGGAAAGCCGCCTGCAGAATGAGGCGGTCGTGCTTGCGCTGGAAAAAGCAAACCTGAAAAATTCGGATGTCGACTGCATTATGGCGGGGGACCTGCTGAATCAGTGCATTTCCTCCACCTTCGGCCTGCGCAGCCTGAACATCCCGTTTCTCGGGCAGTTCGGCGCCTGCTCCACCATGGCGCAGACGCTGGCGATCGCTTCTTTATTCACAGAGTCCGGCGCGGCGCGGCGGGCGGTCGCGGTGACCTCGTCCCATTTCTGCTCCGCAGAGCGCCAGTTCCGGTTCCCGCTGGAATACGGCGGGCAGCGGACGCCCACGGCCCAGTGGACGGCCACGGCGGCGGGGGCGATTGTAATGGGTTCCCCGCAGCAGAAGCAGGAGGGTCAGATTGTCGTGGATTCCGTCACCTTTGGACGGATCACCGACTTCGGCATCAAGGACGCGGCAAACATGGGGGCCGCTATGGCTCCGGCCGCGGCGCAGACTCTGATCGATTATTTATCGGATACCGGTTCTTCACCGAAGGATTTTGACCTGATCCTGACGGGGGACCTCGGAAGCATCGGCAGCGACCTGATGGAAAAGCTGCTGATGAAGGACGGAATCGATATCAGCGCCGTACACAATGACTGCGGACTGATGATCTACGATATTGAAAAGCAGGACGTCCACGCGGGTGGTTCCGGCTGCGGATGCTCCGGAGCGGTGCTGTGCTCCTATATCATGCAGCAGATGCTGTCCGGAAAGCTGCACAAGGTGCTGTTCCTGGGGACGGGCGCGCTGATGTCGCCCACCTCTTCACAGCAGGGAGAAAGTATCCCGGGCGTGGCGCATCTGGTCCTTTTGAAAGCATGACGCAACAACAAGGGCGGCTCACAGCCGCCCCTGTTGTTTTTTAACCGATGAATTTTTCCAGAGGGGAGATATCCAGACCGGAACAGGTGCGCAGGAAACCGTAGAGCTGCTCCGCGATCAGCCTGTTCCCGCCCGGGGTGTCGCTTTCCACGTTCAGCGGCATCAGCGGGTCGTGCACGCTCAGGCGCAGCAGGAACCAGCCGTCTCCGTTCTCTTTCCCGAAGGAAATGCGGATGCCCTCGCGGTTGTCGGGCGCAATCTGCCAGCCCGGCTGATTTTTGGCGTAAACCTCCAGATCGGAAATGATCCGGCTGCCGCATTCCCGGAAATTTTCTTCCAGAATCGGGAAGCGTAGCTCGGCGGCCTCGGCCGGTTCCGCCAGCGGCAGAAGCAGGCTTTCCAGGGTCTTTCCCTGCGCGCGCAGCTGCGCCATTTTAATAATGATCTTTGTCACCAGATACGCGCCGTCGTCCAGAAAATAATTTTCACGCAGGGCGGCGTGGCCGGAGGTCTCAATGGCAAGCGGGCAGTTGACGCCCGCTTGGTTCAGCCGGATCGCCTCGTTGATGACGTTTTTATATCCTCTTTTAAAACGGTGGTGCTTTCCGCCCAGCGTTTCTTCAATATAGGTCTTGAGTCCGCTGGAGGTAATGGAGTCTGTTACGACGGTGCCGCCCGCGTTGCCCTCCAGCGCAATCGCGGAGGCGATGGCCACCAGCCGGTTGCGGTTGATTTCATCCCCCTTTGCGTCCACCGCGCCGCCGCGGTCCACGTCGGTGTCGAAAATCACGCCCATGTCCGCTTTCGCGGCAACGGTCGCCGCGCACACGGACTGCATGGCGGCTTCGTTTTCCGGGTTGGGGATATGGTTCGAGAAGGTACCGTCCGGCTCCAGGAACTGGCTGCCGTCGGTATTTGCGCCCAGCGGGGCCAGAACATCCCGCGCGTAAAAGCCGCCCGCGCCGTTGCCCGCGTCCACCACGATTTTAAATCCCGCAAGAGGATGCTCGTAGTCCGCGGCGTTCACGCCGGATTTGATTTTTTCTCTCAGGTTCGCGCAGTACCGCGCCATATAATCGACCTTTTCCACTGTTCCGGAGCCGGGAAGGGGTCTTCCGCCTTCCTGCGCGTGCAGCAGAATCTGCTCGATATCCGGCGCGTCAAGGCCGCCGCTTCTGGTGAAAAATTTCAGCCCGTTGCGGTTGAAGGGGTGATGGCTTGCCGTAATCTGTATGGAGCCGTCGCAGCCGAGGTCGACTGTGGTCATAAACATGGAAGGGGTGGAGGCCAGCCCGCAGTCCAGCACATGCACGCCCCCTCCGGTGAGCGAACGGGTCACCGCCGCCTGAATCCGGTCGGCGGAAATGCGGGAATCATGCCCTACGGCGACGGTCAGCATGGAAGCGTCCTTTTTGGTAAAGGCTTCGAGCCACAGGACAAAGCCCGCCGCCATTTTTTCAATATTTTCATCGGTAAGGCTGATTTCCTGCCCCGGTACTCCTTCGCTGGCCACTCCGCGGATATCGGTGCCGCTCTTAAATTGTTTCCAATACTTTGTAAGCATCAATCTGTCCCCTTTATGCTGTTATTTGGTCTTATTATAAGCGATTCAGGGATATTTGTAAACGAGGTGTTCACAATCGAAAATTTGATTACAATCAGTAATATTTATAAGATATACAACAAAGGGGAGAACGAAGTGCGCGCGCTGAACGGCGTTTCCCTGTCCATAGATGAAGGGGAATTCGTCGCTATCGTCGGTCAGTCCGGCTCGGGAAAATCGACCCTGATGAATATTCTGGGCTGTCTGGATACTCCGACCATGGGCGAGTATTATCTGGACGGGGAAAACGTGGCGGGTCTGAGCGAAAAACGGCTGACGCAGATCCGCAACTGCGAGCTCGGGTTCGTCTTTCAGGGGTTCAATCTGATCAGCGGGCTGGACGCGCTTGAAAACGTGGAGCTGCCCCTGCTTTACCGTGGGATTCCAAAATCCGGGCGCCGCGCCCTTGCGCAGGAGGCCCTTTCAAAGGTCGGGCTGACGAACCGCGAGAACCACAAGCCGGACCAGATGAGCGGCGGGCAACAGCAAAGGGTGGCCATTGCGCGCGCGATCGCGGCAAAGCCACCCATTATTCTGGCCGATGAACCGACCGGCAATCTGGACTCAAAGTCCGGCGCGGCGGTCATGCGGATATTGAATTCTTTAAATGAAGAAGGGAAAACGGTTGTTTTGATTACGCATGATGAAAAAATTGCCGCTTCTGCGGGCCGCGTGGTACAGATACAGGACGGGCAGATCGTCAGTCAGTAAATTTTTCGTCGACAATGGTGTCCCTGAATTTGGGGAGCAGCTCCCGGATATGCCTCAGATAAAAGAAGCAGTATTCGTACATCTGGCTGACCGCCTGCATCTGCACGGAGCGGCTGATGGTAATATATCCGCAGCGCGGTTTGAAATACAGGTACATCGGAAAGCCACCGTCCTCGCAGGGCTGAAGAAATTTCGCGTGAAGGCGGTGCGCGCCCAGCTTTTCGTAGAACCGGATGCGCCGCTTCTGCTGTTCGGCAAGCTCCGGGTCGGTTTCGGAGACATATTCCACGGAAAACAGGATGCCGTCGAACGGTCCGCAATATTTCTGCCAGAGCGCGCGGAACAGCGCGCTGCCGTATCCGCAGGCATGGTATTTTTTCAGAACGGCCAGATAATCCAGCCAGAGAATATTGCTGTCCTCCATCGCATACACCAAAGCGTAGCCGATCAGCTCGTTGTCGGAAAGCCGACGGAACAGCAGGATTTTATACCGGTCGCCGTTCAGCAGCTGTAAATACCTTGGATACGGATACAGCTCAGAGGGCGGGAACTGCTGCTTCATGTCCTCATAAATCATGGGCAGGTCATTTTTGTCACCCAATACAATGGCGGACTCGGGTGCGAAAGTCATTTTAACAATCTCCTGTCTAGATAGCAAAGCTCCGGATGCGGACTTTGCTAAAGTAATCAATAGGCATTATAGCACATCCGCCCTGAAAACCGCAAGCCGTCCCGGCAAGCGGAAGGCGTGCCGGCTCATTGACAATCGGGAAGAAAATGTTATAATGACCTTGGAAGATATTAGGATCACTGACCGGTGAAATTCACCGCTGAAGGAGGTTTATTATGACGTCGTCTACGCTTCAACTGCATGATGTGGATGTTCCAGCATTTATTAAGGTGCTTGACCAGTGTGAAGGAAACGTCTTTCTGGTAACACGTGAGGGCGACCATCTCAATTTAAAGAGCAAGCTCAGCCAATTGGTCGGGCTGACACAGCTGATCGAAGGTGGAAAAATCGCAGAGGCCTTCATTGTCTGTGAAAAACCGGAGGACGAATCAAAGCTTTTCCGCTTCAATCTTTTCGGAACGGAAAAAGCATAATCGGCAGAAACGGATATGCCGTCCCGGCAACGATTCCGCCTGACAGGCTTTTCGACACTCTCGCCGCCCGTGAGGGCGGTTTTTTTAGTACACGGGAACATAAGGAGGAACATCATTGGCACACAGAAGAAATCGGAGAACTCCTTTTTGGGTCTCTCTGCTGATTTTCGCCGCGATTTCGGCGGCGATGGCGTTCGGGTCCCGCGGCGGAACGGGGACGGTCGCCGGCCCGGCGCCGCAGAGCTCCTCGGGCGCACAGCCGTCCGGGACGGAGCAGGACACCACAAGCGTCTATTTCCTTGACGTAGGGCAGGGGGACAGCGAGCTGATCCGGCTGAAAACAGGCGAAAATATCCTGATCGACGCGGGTACCCCGGAAACGGCGCAGGAGCTTGCCGACTACCTGGCGGATCTGGGGGTTTCAAAAATCGACTTCCTGATTGCGACGCATCCCCATGCCGACCACATCGGCGGGATGGAGCAGATCGTCGACCGCTTTTCCATCGGGAAGGTCTATATGCCCAGAATTCCCGACAGCCAGATTCCCACCACGGCAACCTATGAAAAGCTGCTGACCGCCATTGACCGGAAAGGGCTGAAAATCACCGCCGCAAAAGCGGGAACGGTAATTTTTGACACCGGGGAGGAAAAACTGGAAATACTGGCTCCGAATTCCGAAAAATACGGTGATCTGAACAGCTACTCCATCGTTACAATGCTTACAAGCGGCGAAAAGCGCTTTCTGTTTACCGGGGACGCGGAATCGGACAGCGAAAAGGAGATGGTGAAAAAGGGGTACGACCTGCGGTGCGACGTTCTGAAATGCGGGCATCACGGAAGCTCCACCTCCACCAGCGCCGCCTTCTTAAAGGCGGCGGGCCCTAGCGCGGCGGTGATCTCCTGCGGCCTGAACAACGATTACGGCCACCCGCACAAGGAAGTGGTGGACCGGCTGAAGAAAGCCGGAGTGACCATTTACCGAACCGACCAGCAGAAAACCATTCTGGCGCAATGCGACGGAAAAACCATCCGGTTTACCACGGGATTAGAATCGGTCGCCGGATAAAGCAGAGGAAATAGACAATTTAAAAGATTAAAAAAAGCGCCTTGAACGGAAAACACGGTTCAAAGCGCTTGATTTATCAATTTTCTATTTTAAAAAAACATCCGCTTACTTTTCTTCGTTGAAAAACTTCTCCCAATCAAAATTGCTGTCCTGTATCGGCTGCGCCTGCGATTTCGGGAGAGAATCGGGGTCCGAGGAAGAAGCGGACGGATCGCTCCGGTTTAAAAGATCCTGCGGAATGGGCGCGGTTTCTTCCTGGTCGGGGTTCACCGGCCTTTTCTCCGGCTGCGGCTTCGCAGCGGGCCGGTGTTTTGCGATGGTCCGGGATTTTGCAGCGGGCGTCGGCTCTGCGGCGGCGGGGGCTTCGGTTTCGTTCGAGCTGGACTGAATATCGGTAAAGGACTGCGTATCGTCGGAAACGGCGTTGGTCGGGTGCTGCGCTTCGTCGCTGTAGGAGCTGATGTCCTCAAAGGTTGCGGGTTCTTCGCTTTCCTGAACGCCGCCCGCGGGGGCGAACTTCAGATTTTGACGGCGTCCCTGAAAAAAAAACTGAAGGTAGATGAACAGGCCGATTCCGCACAGCGCAAGAACGATCAGCACAACGCCCAAAATCAGAAGCCAGGATACGCCGCCGATCCCCGCCGGGGTTTCGGCTTCACTGCTGACGGTACCGGCGGCCGCCACCGTTTCGCTGGAGGAGGAATCTCCGCTGGAAAGAAGCTCTCCCCAGTCCTGGGAAGAAAGCACGTCCGGGTCGCTGACGGTCTGCGCCGCCTGAGAAGCTCTTTTTTCGACCTCATTGGTGTGGGTATCGACATAGTGGTTTACCACCGGCTCCTTGCTGGAAACCGCGGTAGCTCTGGAGCTTTCCGGATTGCTTACGGCGGACTCGGCCTGGCTGTTCTGATCGGGCTGAGAAGATTCACCCTGTGAATTACCGTCGGGCTGGGAGGTCTCTCCCGGCTGGGAAGAAGTCCCCCCCTGCGAAGTATCTTCGGAATGGGAAGAACTGCCGCCCGTGGAAACGGAGCCTGTGGATTCCTGCCCCGGCGGGTCGACCGCAACGGTAGCATTGCTTTCGGCAAAAGCAGTCAACGTAAACACCGTGACCGCAAAAATCAGTGTCAGAAACACTGTCAGAAATCTCTTCGATTTTATATTCATTATCACAAATCCTCTCAATGCTGATAAGCTGACATAAACATATAATATCATATATTATGGTTCCCATACAACTGTGAATTTTCTGTAAAATTTCCATAGAAATACATTTGCGGCAGAAGAACATTGAAAAAACGGTTTTAGGATGATATAATTAAAAAATTAGTATGCAAAATGATTGTGGGAGTGCGATTATGGGCGTAATTATCAGCACCGACAGTGCCTGCGACTTGTTTCCCGATTTATATAAGCAGTATCGGATAGAGATTGTCCCGCTTTATATTACGGTGGAAGGCCGCACCCGCCGGGATGTTTTTGAAATCGGGCCGGACGACGTTTTTGTGGATTACGAGAAAACGCACCGGCTGCCGAAAACGTCGGCTCCGCCGCCCGCCGATTTTTTTGAACTGTTCAAAAAGCAGGTGGGGAACGGAAACGACGTGGTCCATATCGCGATGAATTCCAAATTTTCCTCGTCCTATCAGAACGCCGTGATCGCCGCGCAGGAATTTGACAACGTTTACGTGGTGGACACCTTTACGCTGAGCTCCGCTCAGGGCCTTTTGGTGCTCCGGGCCGCGGACATGCGCGACGCGGGGATGTCCGCGAAAGAGATTTTTGACAGGATCGAAACAGACAAAACCAAAATGCGCACCAACGTGCTTTTGGATACGCTGGAATTTGCCTACCGGGGCGGACGAGCCACCATGCTGCAGATGTTCGGGGCAAACCTGCTGAAGCTGCGCCCCTGCCTTCTGCTGGACACCCACGGCGTGCTTTCCGTGCGGCGGAAATTCCGCGGAAATTTTGCGCAGGTCTGCAAGGAATATATCCGGTTTGTGCTCGACCAGCCGAATATGGATGACGAGCGCGCGTTTGTTTCCACCACGGGGATGGACCAGTCGCTTTTTGACAGCGTAGTCAGAATGGTCAAGGAAAGCGGAAAGTTCCGGCAGGTCCTTACCTCGCGCGCGGGATGCAGCATGACGGTCCACACGGGCCCCAACACGCTTGTTTTGTTTTACAAGGAAAAATAGGAGGAGCTATGCAGCGAAAGGTAAAAATTGTAGCCGACAGCACCTGCGACCTGAACGCACAGATGCTGGAACGCTACCAGATTGAAGTCATTCCGCTCAACGTGAACCTGGGCGACAAGTCCTATCTGGACGGGGTAACCGTCCATACGCCGGACCTGTTCGAATATTATAAAAAGACCGGACAGCTTCCCACCACTTCCGCACCGACTCCCGCGTATTACGAGGAGTTCTACCGCAGGTGGACGGACGAAGGCTGGGAGGTCGTGCATTTCAGCATCAGCGCGGAACTGACCGTGACGCCGAATATCGCGAAGATGGCCGCCGAAAAGTTTGACGGCGTTTATCCCGTGGATTCCCGCAACGTGTCCAGCGGCATGGGCATCCTCGCCGTGAAGGCGGCCGAGCTGCGCGATCAGGGATATTCCGCGGCGGAAATCGCACAGCGGGTCGGGGCGATGACTGGGAAGGTACGCACCACCTGCGTAATCAGCACGCTCCTTTATATGTATAAGGGCGGGCGCTGCACCGGGGTGCAGGCGCTGGGCGCGAACCTGCTGAACCTGAAGCCCTGCATCGACGTGAAGGACGGCAAAATGGGCGTCGCCAAAAAGTACCGCGGAAGCCTGAAATCGGCGGTCTGCAAGCTGGTGGAGGACAGGCTGAAGGGTGCGGAAAACATCGACCTTTCCCGTCTGATCATCGCCCACTACGACGTGGACAATGAAACCATTGAAGCGGTCAGACAGAAGATCATGGAATACCAGAATTTTGAGGAAGTTGTGGTCGGGGACTGCGGCTGTTCCGTTTCGGTTCACTGCGGGCCGGGGACCTTCGCCATTGTTTATATGGAAAAGTAAGGAAAAGGGCAGGGGCTGCTGCATAATCGCTCTTTTGAAAAATAAGGTACAAAAAATACGTCTCGATCGGACTGCTGAAAGTCGTTTCGAGGCGTATTTTCATGCTCTTAGGCATTGCTTCGTGCGATCTGCTATCTAGAATCCATTTTGCGACAGCCTCTTTTTCCGCTTATAACGGCTGTGTGGGTTCGCTGTTCGCCAGAAGGATATCCCGGGCCAGCTGCTCCAGCTGTTCCCAGCTTTCCAGAGCTCCCGCCCGGCGGCGGAACGACGCGGCGTTTTTCATCCCTTTCAGGTACCAGCCCACGTGCTTGCGCGCCTCGTTCATGGCGCGGTGCTCGCCCTTGTATTCGCACATCAGCCGGATATGCCGCAGCATGACCAGGATGCGCTCGTGGATATCCGGCGGAGGGACGATCCGGCACGAATCGGTCAGGTAGGCATTGATCTGGGAAAAAATCCACGGGTTGCCCAGCGCCCCGCGCCCGACCATCACCGCGTCGCAGCCGGTCTGCTCCAGCATCTGCGCGGCGGCCTGTGCGGAAACAACGTCGCCGTTTCCGATTACGGGGATGCCGACCGCCTGCTTGACCTGACGGATGATTTCCCAGTCCGCGTTGGGGGCGTACATCTGCTCGCGCGTGCGGCCGTGGACGGTGACGGCGTCCGCTCCGGCGGCCTCGCAGATTTTGGCGACTTCCACCGCGTTGGCGCTGCCGCTGTCCCAGCCCTTGCGCATTTTCACCGTGACCGGTACGGGGACGGCGCTTTTGACCGCCGCGACGATCTCCCCGCAGAGTCCGGGATTTTTCATCAGTGCGCTGCCGGAACCGCTGTAGCTCACCTTCGGCGCGGGGCAGCCCATGTTGATGTCGATCACGTCCGGGCGGTACTTCATCGCCTTTTCCGCGGCCTGTGCCATTACGGCGGGCTCGCTCCCGAAAAGCTGGATGCCCGCCGGGCGCTCCGCTTCGCTCAGCTCCATCAGCTCGCCGGTCTTTTTGTCGTTGAACTGGAGCCCCTTCGAGCTGACCATTTCGCTGACCGCATAGGAGACCCCGAAGCGCACGCAGGTCTCTCGGAAAGCCCGGTCGGCCACGCCGGCCATCGGCGCGAGCACGGCGAAGCCATCTATTTGTAAATTGCCGATTTTCATGCAAAATTCCTTTCCGTTTTAAAATCCGCGTTCATTATAACACTTATTTTTTTCTTTGGAAAGTGCTATAATACCAATGTATATGTTCGAAAAGAGGCGAGGCTTTCCGGCTGGCTGTGTTGCTTTCCGGTCCGCCCGCAGACGATACCGCTGAAAAAGGAGAACAACATGAAGCTGCTTGTACTTGACGGAAACAGCATACTGAACCGCGCGTTCTACGGCATCCGCCTTCTGACCACGAAGGAAGGGATTTTTACCAACGGGATTTACGGTTTTCTGACGATGCTGCAGAAACTGAAAAACGAAACCGACCCCGACGCGGTGGCCATCGCGTTCGATATGCGCGCGCCGACCTTCCGCCACAAGGAATACGCGGGTTACAAGGCGCAGCGCAAGGGGATGCCCGAAGAGCTGGCCCAGCAGCTTCCCAACCTCAAGGAACTGCTGCGGCTTCTGGGCTACCGTCTGGTGGAGTGCGAGGGCTTTGAGGCCGACGATATTCTGGGTACGCTGGCGCACCGGTGCAGCGAAAGCGGGGACGAGTGCATTCTCGCCACCGGCGACCGCGACAGCCTTCAGCTGGTCGGGCCGCGTGTCAGCGTCCGTCTTGCCGCGACCAAATTCGGCCAGCCGCAGGTGACGGTTTACGACGAGGCCAAAATTATGGAGGACTACGGCGTGACCCCGAAGCAGCTGATCGACATCAAGGCGATTCAGGGGGATTCGTCGGACAATATTCCAGGCGTCGCGGGCATCGGCCCGAAGGGCGCGGGCGACCTGATTCAGAAATACCACGATCTTGATTCTATTTATAAAGATATCGATACGCTGGATATCAAGGAAGGAATGCGCCAGAAGCTGGTCAGGGACAAGGAAACCGCTTATCTGAGCCGCTACCTCGGGACCATCCGCACAGACGCGCCGGTCGATCTGGAAATTTCGCACTATGTTCCGCAGCCCTGCGACAATGATGCCGCCGCGCGCCTGATGGCAAAGCTGGAATTTTTCTCGCTGATCGACAAAATGGGTCTGCGCGAGCCCGCTGCTTCTCCGGAGGCGGAGAAAGCGGAGGAAGCCGCGCCGGGCGTTGCGGAAAACACCGACCCGGCGGCGCTTTTGAAGGAACTTGAAAAGGCGGGCCGTGCCGACTTTATTGCGGAGGATGACGGCGCGAACCTGAAGCTGTACCTCAACAGCGGCAGCCGGATTTATGTGATCGACGACGCCGGATTGGTCAAACGGCTCTGTGAGGACGAAACCATCCGCAAGAATACGCATGACATCAAGCCGCTTTACGCCGCTCTGCTGGCGCGGGATATCGTGCTGAAAAACCCCGGGATCGACACGATGCTGGCGGCTTACCTGCTCAACCCATCGGCGTCCGGGTATGAGCCGTCCCGGCTGGCGCAGGAGTACGACGTTGCCCTGACCCGGCAGGAGGACGCCCGGCTGACGGACGCTTGTGTGATGCCCGCGCTTGCGGACGTGCTGGCCGGTGAAATCGGGAAGAAAAACCAGACAGAGCTGTTAAATAACATCGAAATGCCGCTGGCGGAAGTGCTGGCCCGCATGGAGACCGTCGGGTTTGCTGTGGACAAGGACGGCATCCGCTCGTACGGAGAGGTTTTACAGGCACAGATCGACACGATCCAGACGCAGATTTACGAAACGGTCGGCTATGAATTCAATATCAATTCCCCCAAACAGCTGGGCGAAGCGCTGTTTGAAAAGCTGGGGCTGAATCACGGAAAAAAGACGAAAACCGGCTATTCCACGGCGGTGGAAATTCTGGAAAACCTGCGCTACGAGCACCCGGCGGTGGAGCTGGTGCTGAATTACCGCAGCCTGGCAAAGCTGAAATCCACCTACTGCGAGGGCCTTTTAAAGGTGATTGGGCCCGACGGAAGAATCCATTCCAATTTCAACCAGACGGAAACGCGTACGGGCCGCATCAGCTCCACGGAGCCGAATCTGCAGAACATCCCCGTGCGCACCGACCTTGGCCGGGAAATGCGCCGTTTCTTTGTCGCGCGCGAGGACTGGGTGCTGGTGGACGCGGATTACTCCCAGATTGAGCTGCGCGTTCTGGCGCACGTTGCCAACGATAAAAATATGATACAGGCATTTTTGAATAATGACGATATCCACCGCAGCACGGCGGCGCAGGTGTTCCATATGCCGGAGCAGATGGTGACCCCGGTGATGCGCAGCCGCGCCAAGGCGGTCAATTTCGGCATCGTGTACGGTATTGGCGCGTTTTCTCTTGCGAAAAACATCCATGTTACGCGCAAGGAGGCCGACACCTATATTAAGGATTACCTTGCCCACTATTCCGGGATCGACCGGTATATGAAAGAGGTCGTGGCGCTGGCGAAGGAAACCGGCTATGCCGAGACCATGTTTGGCCGCCGGCGCTACCTGCCGGAACTGACCTCCAGCAATTTCAATATGCGCTCGTTCGGCGAGCGGGTGGCGCGCAATATGCCGATTCAGGGCGCCGCCGCCGATATCATCAAAATCGCCATGGTGAAAGTAGAAAAGCGGCTGGAAAAAGAGAAGATGCGGTCCCGTCTGATTTTGCAGGTGCACGACGAACTGATTGTGGAGTCCCCGAAGGACGAGGCGGAGAAGGCCGCGCGGATTCTGACGGAGGAAATGGAGAACGCCGTTTCCCTTTCCGTCCCGATGGTTGCCGAGGCCAAAATCGGGAAAACCTGGTACGAGGCGAAGGCATGACCATTTTCACCTGTCCCGTCTGCGGGGAAAAGCTGGACAGGCTTGACAAAGCCTATGTCTGCAAAAACGGGCACAGCTACGATCTTGCGGGGGAGGGCTATGTCCACCTTCTGCCGCCGAACAAAATGCACGCCAAAGTACCCGGCGACAATCAGGAAATGACCGCGTCGCGCCGGCGTTTTCTGGAATCCGGCGCCTACCGGCTTTTCAGCGACAAGCTCAATGAGCTGGTGCGCGCATATTCCCGGACAAAAAGTCCAATTATCCTTGACGCGGGCTGCGGGGAGGGCTACTATACCGGGCGGCTCCGCGAAGACCTGTTTTTCCATGGGTTTACCCCGCAGGTCTTTGGGTTTGATATCTCCAAGTTTGCGGTAAAGGCCGCGGCGAAAAAATACAAAGCGATCTCCTTCGCCGTTGCCAGCAGCTTCGGCATCCCGGTTTCGGACGGCGCGGCGGACTTCGTTCTGGACGTGTTTGCGCCGGTAGTGGAAAGCGAGCTGAGCCGCGTGCTCAAACCGGGCGGAACTCTGGTTTTAGCCGTGCCGGGCCGCCGTCATCTGTACGGGTTAAAGGAAATCCTGTACGACGAGCCCTATGAAAACGAGTCCTTTGAGGCGGATTACAGCGGATTTGCCTTTATCGGCTGCGTGCCGGCACAGACCGACGCCGTGATTTCCGGCGCGTTGATTCAGGACCTGTTCGCCATGACGCCCTATTTCTACAAAACCGGGGCGGAGGGCGTACAGCGGCTGAAACAGGTACGGACACTGGAAACGCATCTGGAATTTGATTTTCTAATCTATGAAAAGGTGGGAGAAAATTGCGCAGGCGCAAAGAGCTGACAAACGAACAGTTTGAAAACATGGGCTTCCTTGTTTTGATTACGGTGCTGGCCCTGCTGTGCCGTTTTCTGCTTTTCCCGTTTGAGTCCGGGGATTATCACCAGTTTTTGCAGGGATGGTACACCGCGCTGAAGGAGAACGGCGGCTTTGCGGCGGTGGGGATGAATATCGGCGATTATATGCCGACCTATCTCTATCTGCTTGCCGGGTTTACATATCTTCCCGTTTCCGGGCTGACCGCCATTAAGCTTGTTTCCAGCCTGGCGGACATTGTTCTGGCCGTTTACGTGATGAAAACGGTCCGGCTGAAGGTTGACGACCCTCTGTACGGAGGAATGGCATACGCGGCTGTTCTGTTTTTACCGAGCGTGGTGCTGAATTCGGCTGTCTGGGGGCAGTGCGACGCGATTTTTACCGCCGCGCTCGTCGCCTGTGTGTATTATTTCATGCTGGATAAGGAATATCAGGCGGTCGCCGCCTTTGCCATCGCGTTTGTCTTTAAACTACAGGCGGTGTTTCTGGCGCCGTTTTTGCTGCTCCTGCTCGTCAAGCGCAGGGTGCGCCTCAGCACCTTCCTGATGATTCCGTTCGTGTATCTGTTGGCCATCCTTCCCGCAATGTTTCTGGGGCGCAGCATGAGGGGACTTCTGACGGTATATTTTTCCCAGGCGGGGCAGTATAAGATGATCGCCATGTTCCTGCCGAACCTGTACACCTGGCTGCCGGAGGACACGCCGGAGTACATCAGCGCCGCCGCGGTGATTCTGGCCGGCGCGCTGACCATTTCCGCGCTGTTCTATCTATATAAAAGGAAGTTCGTTTTTACGGACGAGCTGTTTGTTTCGCTGGCGCTCTTTTTCGCGCTGCTTTTACCGTTCATCCTTCCGCATATGCACGAGCGGTATTTTTATCTGGCGGATATCCTGTCGGTCGTCTTTGCGTTTTATTTCCCGAAGATGCTCTACGTGCCGGTGGTCACGGTGCTGAGCTCCACCTACGCCGTCTGCCACAACCTGTTCAACACGGACTTTTTCAGCGTGCAGCTGCTGGCGGTCATTATGCTTTTTATTCTGATACAGGTTGCCAGGCACACGGTGCGGCAGATTGACCTGCAGTCGGAGCAACCGGGGCAGGTGCCGGGATGAGCGGGGTGCGGATCGTGCCCATGGGCGAGGAGCACCTCGGCGCGCTGGAGAAGATCGACGCCCTCTGCTTTTCGGACCCCTGGCCGCCCGAAGGGCTCCGCGCGGAGCTCTCCAGCGATACGGCCTGTTTTGCCGCGGCGGAGTGCGGGGGAAAAACCGTGGGCTGCGCGGGAATGCACTGTATCTGCGGGGAATGCTATATCGACAAGGTCTGCGTCCACCCCGGCTTTCGCCGGAGGGGGATCGCGCGGGCGCTGGTGCGGTATCTAATAGATGCCGCGGTCAAAAACCACGCGGAATTTATTACGCTGGAGGTGCGGCGGAGCAACGATGCCGCCGTCGCGCTTTACGCCGGGCTCGGCTTTGAGCCGGTCGGGGTCAGGAAGGACTTTTACACGGCGCCGAAAGAGGACGCGCTGCTGATGACGAGATTTTTTCAAAAGGGGGAGATATCATTGAATCGTGCAGAATTTGTAAAGAATTTCTGGAAGGAAATGGATGAGCAGAACTGGAAAAAGCTGTTCGGCTATTTTTCACCGAATGCTTCCATATGCTGGCCGAATACGAAGGAGCACTTTACGGTTTCTGAATTTGTACATGTCAACGAAGTATATCCCGGACGCTGGAACATTAAGGTTAATCGTCTTGAAGAAACCGGAAACACGGTAATTTCCGTTGTATCTGTCCGTCTTGCCGACGGGGAAACCGAATTTACAGCGATTTCTTTTTTTGAATTTGTAGATGACTATATTTCCGTTCTGACGGAATATTGGGGAGATATCTCCGAGCCGCCGGAATGGAGAAAAAAGAAAGATCAATAAAATGAATATTTATATTTAATGTTAGGGGAAAATAGAGAATGCGGATTTTAGCACTGGAAAGCTCCTGCGACGAAACCGCCGCCGCAGTGGTGGAGGATGGAAGAACGGTTCTGTCTTCGGTGGTTGCCTCACAGGTAGAGGAACACAAACTTTACGGCGGCGTCGTGCCGGAAATCGCGTCCCGCCGTCACTGCGAGGCGATTGTGGGCGTTACGCAGAAAGCCCTTGACGACGCGGGAATGACGCTGGACGAGGTCGACGCCATCGCCGTCACCTACGCGCCCGGACTGATCGGCGCGCTGCTGGTGGGCGTGAATTTTGCAAAGGGGCTGGCCCTCTCCTCCGGAAAGCCGATCGTGCCGGTGCACCATCTCCGCTCACACATCGCCGCGAACTACATCACTTCACCGAAGCTGAAGCCGCCGTTTCTGTGCCTGATCGTCTCCGGCGGCCACAGCCATATTGTGGAGGTAAAGGATTATACGGACCTTCATGTTTTGGGCCGCACGCGCGACGACGCGGCGGGCGAGGCCTTTGACAAGGCTGCAAGAGCCATGGGGATGCCTTATCCCGGCGGGGTGGAGATGGACAGGCGTGCCGAGGGCGGGAATCCCAAAGCCTTTCTGCTGCCGCACCCGACGGTGGACGGCTCGCCGTACGATTACAGCTTTTCCGGGCTGAAAACGTCGGTCATCAATCTGATCCACAACGCGCAGCAGAAGGGACAGACTTTGCCGGTGCAGGACCTGGCGGCTTCGTTCCGCAAGGCGGTGGTCGACTGTCTGGTCAAAAATTTTGTCAAGGCCGCACAGGATACCGGCAGCACCAAGCTGGTGATCGCGGGCGGCGTTTCCGCCAATTCTCTTCTGCGCAGCCGCCTGCAAAAGGAATGCGGGGACCACGGCTGGGAATTTTATATGCCGGAGCTGAAGCTTTGCGGGGACAACGCCGCCATGGTCGGCGCGCAGGGCTACTATGAGTTTCTTGCAGGAAACATTGCGAAAATGGACCTGAATGCTCACGCTGCGCTGCCGATTGAAGGAAGCTGATGAAAATCCTCCAAAAGTGGAGCAAAAGCTTTGTGCATTTTACTATGGTAAATTTTTAACAAATTCAATATTTCAAGATTGATTAAAACGCCGCAATGTATTATAATGAGAACCAATATCATCAATTTTGGAAGGTCATTGGACCGGAAGGAGAAATGAGTCATGACAAGCAACAAGTCCGTTTTGAACTGGATTGAGGAAATGAAAGCACTTGTTGGTCCGGATAAATTAGTCTGGATTGACGGGTCAGAGGCTCAGCTTGAGGCATTGCGCGCCGAAGCCTGTACTTCGGGAGAGCTCATCAAGCTGAATCAGGAAAAACTCCCTGGCTGCTACCTGCACCGCACCGCGGTAAACGACGTTGCCCGCGTTGAGGACAGGACCTTTATCTGCTCCCGCAAAGAAGAGGACGCAGGCCCGACCAACCACTGGAAGGACCCTCAGGAAACCTATAAAATGCTTTACGACATTGCAAGAGGCAGCTATAGGGGCCGCACCATGTATGTGATCCCCTATTCCATGGGCCCGATCGGCTCGCCGCTCGCAAAAATCGGCGTAGAGCTCACAGATTCCATTTATGTTGTATTAAATATGGCGATTATGACCCGTGTGGGCCAGAAGGTCTGGGATACGCTTGGTGACAGCACCGACTGGGTAAAGGGTCTGCACTGCAAGTGCGACATCGACGCGGAAAAAAGATACATCTGCCACTTCCCGGAGGACAACACCATTATCTCCGTCAACTCCGGCTACGGCGGAAACGTTTTGCTGGGCAAAAAATGCTTTGCGCTGCGCATCGCTTCCTACCTTGGCAAGACCGAGGGCTGGATGGCGGAGCATATGCTGATTCTCGGCATTGAAAACCCGCAGGGCGAAATCAAATATGTCGCCGCCGCGTTCCCGTCCGCCTGCGGCAAGACCAACCTGGCGATGCTGATTCCGCCGGAAGGCTACCGCAAGAAGGGCTACAAGGTCTGGACGGTCGGCGACGATATCGCCTGGATGCGCCAGGGCCCGGACGGCAGGCTGTACGCGATCAATCCTGAAAACGGATTTTTCGGCGTTGCCCCCGGCACAAACGAAAAGTCAAATCCGAACGCGCTTGCTTCCACACAGTCCGGCACCATCTTCACCAATGTTGCTCAGAATCTGGACGACAACACCGTCTGGTGGGAAGGCCTGGACAAGAATCCCCCGAAGAATGCGATCAACTGGAAAGGCGAGCCCTGGGACGGCACCACTTCCGACCAGAAGGGCGCTCATCCGAACAGCCGCTTTACCGCTCCCGCAAAGAACTGCCCCTGCGTCAGCCCCGAGTTTGACAAGGGCGCCGGCGTTCCGATTTCCGCCATCATCTTCGGCGGCCGCCGCGCACAGACCACTCCGCTGGTTTACCAGTCCCGCGACTGGAACAACGGCGTGTTCGTCGGTTCCATCATGGCTTCTGAAACAACCGCTGCCGCGACCGGCGCAGTCGGCGTAGTCCGCCGTGACCCGATGGCGATGCTGCCCTTCTGCGGTTACCATATGGGCGACTACTTCAAGCACTGGATCGAAATGGGCGAAAAGCTCGGCGATAAGGCTCCGAAGATTTTCAACGTCAACTGGTTCCGTCTTGACGAGGAAGGCCACTTCATTTGGCCGGGCTTCGGCGACAACCTCCGCGTGCTGGAGTGGATCGTCAACCGCTGCGACGGGAAGGCCGACGCCGTCAAGACTCCGATCGGCTTTGTTCCGAAGGCGGAGGATATCAATCTGGAAGGCCTTGACTTCAGCGTAGACACCCTGAAGAGCATTCTTGAAATCAAGAACGATCAGTGGGTCAAAGAGGCCGAGGGCATTGAGGAATTCTACAAGAAGTTCGGCGATAAGCTTCCGAAGGAGCTTCATAATCAGCTCGATACTCTGAAGAACAACCTGAAATAATCATACTGATTTTCGGCGGCGGCTTTGTTGGAAAGCCGCCGCTTGTTTTATATATTTTGCAACTTGAAAGCGGTTTCATGCATGTTTTAGGATAGAGTACTATAAAATTGGCGCGGAAATCCATATTTTTGCATTTTGCAAACGAAATTGTCTCAAAAAGTATGAATAAATTGTTTCTAATTCAAAAAGTTTGTGTAAATATCACATTGTCATATCCTGCCGAAAGCTCTATACTATAAATAAATCATGTGATTACCCGGCAGCGCTATGTCGGGCACTTTTATTTATCAGGAGGAAAAATTATGGCAGGCAGTTCAGAAACAGCATACCATCCGAAGGGAGACTTCTTTAATTTAAAGGGCAATCATACGAATGTCCGTACAGAAGTCGGAGCAGGTCTGACCACTTTCTTCGCAATGGCATACATCATCATCGTGAACCCGACCATGCTGTCCCAGACAGGCATGAAGTGGGGCGCCGTATTCCTTGCGACCATCATTGCTTCCGTAATCGGCACTCTTATTATGGGTCTGTTTGCAAATGTCCCGTATGCTCAGGCTCCGGGCATGGGCCTTAACGCCTTCTTTGTGTTTACCGTATGCTTCGGCTTACAGTTTAAATGGCAGGAAGCGCTCGCAATGGTTTTCATCTGCGGCCTTGTTAACATTTTCATTACGGTAACCAAGATCCGCAAGCTCATCATCAAATCCATCCCGGAAAGCCTTCAGAATGCCATCGGCGGTGGTATCGGCATTTTCATCGCCTACATCGGTATTAAAAACGCGGGCCTGATCCAGTTTACCTCCGACCCGGGTACTTATGTCCTTCTGGACAGCAAAACAGTTATCGCCTCCAGCGCCGCGGTTCCGGCCATTGTAAAGCTGAACGCACCCGCTGTGCTGCTTGCTCTGTTCGGACTTGCGCTGACCGTCGTTCTTCTGGTCAAAAACGTCAAGGGCGCTATTTTGATCAGCATCGCGGCAACCACGATTCTGGGCATCCCGATGGGAATCACCACCGTTGGCCAGAGCATGGGCTTTGCGGAAGCCTGCTCCCAGCTGCCGGAAACCTTCGGCGCCGCTTTCGGCAACCCCGGCCTGGTTTCGCTCTTTGCCGACCCGGCGAAAATCCCGCTTGTACTGATGACTATTTTCGCCTTCAGCCTTTCCGATACCTTCGACACCATCGGAACCTTTATCGGTACCGGCCGCAAGACCGGCATCTTCACCGCAGAGGATCAGCTGGCACTGGAAACCAGCAACGGCTTTAAGTCCAAGATGGACAAGGCCCTGTTTGCGGACGCAACGGCGACCTCCATCGGCGCGATCTTCGGTACCTCCAACACCACGACCTATGTGGAAAGCGCAGCGGGCATCGGCGCGGGCGGCCGTACCGGCCTGACCAGCGTTGTGACCGCGGCCATGTTTGTCATCAGCGCGTTTTTCGCCCCGCTGATCAGCGCGGTTCCTTCCGCCGCTACGGCTCCCGCCCTGATTGTTGTCGGCATTATGATGCTCAGCGCCTTCAAGGAGATTGAGTGGACCAATTTGGAAGAAGCGATTCCCGCCTTCTTTGCCGGTATCTTCATGGCGTTCTGCTACAGCATTTCCTACGGTATTGCGGCAGGCTTCATTTTCTACTGCCTTATCAAAATTTTCCGCGGCAAGGCCAAGGAGATTCACCCGATTCTCTGGGTTGCCACCGGCCTGTTCGTTCTGAACTTCGCGATTCTGGCGGTTATTTCCTGATTTGTTCATCCTGTTTTTTAGAAAGGCCCCGCACGGCATCGTGCGGGGCCTTTTTTTCTTTATTCCTGCGGTTTCCTGTGGTATAATAGCCACAGAAAATTTGTATTTTATTATTGGAACCTGAGGTGGATTATGCCCAGATTTTTTATCGACTACGTTCCGGAGGAGCAGGTGGTGATCGCCGGGGAGGATGCCCGCCACATTGCGCGGTCCCTGCGGATGCAGTCCGGCGAAAGCCTGATTCTCTGCGACAGCATCGGGACGGACTACAACGGCAGAATTGAGAGCGTGGCGGACGACCGGGTCGTTGTACGCGTCCTGAACTTCTGCAAAAGCGTGGCGGAGCCGGGGGTCCGCGTCACGGTGTACCAGGGCCTGCCCAAGGCGGATAAGATGGATAGCATTGTGCAGAAATCGGTGGAAACGGGCGCGGTGGGGATTGTGCCCGTCATGACCGCGCGCTGTGTCTCAAAGCCGGACGAAAAAGCGGCGGCCAAAAAAATCATCCGCTGGCAGAAGATCGCACACGAAGCGGCCAAGCAGAGCGGCCGGGGAATCATCCCGCAGGTCGCCCCGCTCACGGATTTCCGTCAGGCGGTGAAACAGGCGGCCCAAGACGGGGAGATCATTCTTTTCTTTGAGGGCGGCGGGCAGAGTATCTCAAAGCTGGCAAATGTTGAGACGCGGGAGCTGGCGATTTTTATCGGACCGGAGGGCGGTTTTGAGCAGTCGGAGGTCGACTTCGCGCTAGAAAACGGCGCGGCTGTCGGCACGCTCGGCGCGCGGATTCTCCGCACGGAGACCGCGCCTATTGCGGCGCTTTCGGCGATTATGCTTGCTACGGGGAATATGTAGCCGGACAATATCAGAGAGGAGAATGCATTTTGAGCCGATATGACTGGATCGACGGGTACTGCGTCTCTAAAAAAGGCGTAGTGAAGGACTATAAACCGGAATGGGACGCTGTGCGCTACCGCGTGGGGGATAAAATGTTCGCCATGCAGGGCGGGGATAAGGAAGGCCGCCCCATTATTACCATCAAGCTGGAACCCACGCTGGGCGCTTTGCTGCGTTCCCGGTATTCCGACATTGTGCCGGGTTATTATATGAATAAAGAGCACTGGAACTCCCTGTATCTGGAGGGAACTGTTCCGGACGGAACGGTCAGGGAAATGCTGGACAACGCATACGCGATTGTATTCGCCTCTCTGAGCGGAAAAGTGCGCTGGGAACTGGAAGAAGGGAATCTCGAAAAATGAAAACAGCTTTGATTACCGGGGCTTCCCGCGGAATCGGCAGGGCGGCCGCCCTGCGTCTCGCCGAGGACGGCTTCCGTGTCATCGTCAATTATCATACCTCCAAAGGAGAAGCCCAGTCCCTTCTGGACGAGCTGAACGCGCGGAAATTTCCCGGCTGTGCCGCGGTACAGGCCGATGTTTCCGACAGGGCGCAGGTGGAAAAAATGTTTGCTCTGGCCGGCGGCGTGGATGTGCTGGTCAACAACGCGGGTATCGCGCAGCAGAAGCTCTTTACGGACCTTACGGAACAGGATTGGGACAGGATGTTCGACGTGGACGTCAAAGGGATTTTCCATTGCTGCCAGTGCGCGCTTCCGTATATGATTCACCGCAAGCAGGGAAAAATCATCAATATCTCCTCCATGTGGGGACAGGTCGGCGCTTCCTGCGAGGTGCATTATTCCGCGGCAAAGGCGGCGGTGATCGGGCTGACCAAAGCGCTGGCGAAGGAAGTCGGCCCGTCGGGAATCCAGGTCAACTGCGTGGCGCCGGGCGTTATAGCGACCGAAATGAACGCGCAGCTTGACGAAAGCACCCTTTGCGGTCTGAAAGAGGAGACCCCGCTCGGCATGCTTGGCGCGGCGGAGGATATTGCCGCCGCCGTCAGCTTCCTTGCGGGGGAAAATTCGCGCTTTATCACCGGTCAGGTGCTGGGTGTCAACGGCGGGATGATTATCTGAAGGAAATACGGGCCGCCGGTTGCACCAAATACAATTTTTTCATAACCGTTACAAAGCTGTCAGAAATATAGACATTCCATGATTTCCCATGATACTATAATGAAAGTGATAAGAAATTTCATATCGTTGACAATAGAGAAGTTATGAAAAGGGGAATCGGGATGATCTACCGGGCAAAGCGCGCGGCGCTTCTGCTGCTGGCGGTTTGCGTCCTTTTGCAGGCGGGCTGCGCCGGGAGAGCGGAAGCACAGACAAATTCCAGCAGGGTAAACGGTTTTTCACAGGGCAGCAATGTGGTCAACGCCATAGAAGGCGGGATACAAATACAAACCGCGCTTCCGGTTTTTTCCGGATTTTCCGCGGCGGAAGAGCTGAACAAAAAAATCAGGGAGATTTCCGATAACGGACTTGCCGAGGTAAAACAGGCGGAAAAGGAGCTCGGCAATTCAGCGGCCCAGGGGCATCTTTTCTTCCAGAGCTATTACGATCTCTTTTGGGATAATGATGTCCTTTCCGTGTGGCTTATGAATGAAAATTACACGGGCGGCGCACACGGCTACCGGTGGGTAAAGTCTTTCAATGTGAATATTCAGACGGGTGAATTCTATGAAACGCCGGGCGCTTTATTGAAGGACGCACAGGCGGGAACAAAGAAAATCACGGATACCATTCTGGCGGATATCAAAAAACGCCCCGATTTTTATTTTCCCGAAGCGGCAAAAACGGTGGAGGAAAAGCACGGCGCGTATTCTTATTATCTGGACGGGAAGGACCTTGTCGTCTATTTCGACCTGTATGAGCTGATGCCTTACGCGGGAGGAATGCCGGAGTTCCGCTTTCCGCTGGATGACCTCGACCTGAAATTCCGCATGGGCAACAATCCGGACCGGCAAAACGTGCGGGACAACGGGATGGATATGGAATTTAAGAACCCGGTCGTTGTAAACGACGGCGGCGTGTTTTTTCCGCTGGAGGAGACCGCCGGCGCGCTGATTCACACTGTGAAAAAGACGGACGCGGGCTACACGGTGGACGGAAAGAGCGTGAAACCGACCATGATCGACGGCGCGGCGTATATGCCGGTCTACTATTTCAATACGTTGGGGGAAAACGGTCCGATTCCCGGCTTTGTCGTCTATGACGGCAAAACGCTCCGGATTTTCACGCAGACCGCGCAGAGTGGCGACGAATCAAGGAGCGCCGGACTGAACAGCGTCGGAAGCGAAATTTATCTGAACAGCGCCCCGGACGGCACCTCCTCCGAGGTTTCGTGGAAGAAAAGGATGTGCTATATCAAAAGCTACGATGAAAAAACCGGAACCGTTACACTGGACCCGATCGAATGGATCACCAGTGAAGATAAGAGCCGGATTCAGGAGCTGAAACTCGACGGTGATTTTCCGGACGGTTATTACATTTACAATCCTACCGTGGAAACGGAGAAAATAAAGCTTTCTGAAAACGCGAAAATCAGTCTCATTCAGTGGAATGCACAAAACGTGGCGGAATCCGACGTACAGACAGACGCCGCGGGACTGGGAAAGCGCCTTGCTGAGGACGGCGCCCGGAGCTTTCCCTATGAATACACCGTAAGCGACGGAAAAATCATCGCTCTGCGGGAGCAGTACGTGCCGTAATTTGATTAACAGCAATTCCATTTCAGCTTGCGAGGCAAAACATGTTTCTCCCCCGACGAAGGCGGGAGAAACGCAAACTTGCTGAAGAATCAACTGAAAATGCTATTAGGATTGGATACAGGGAGGGAAAACGATGAAAAACAGGGGATTTTTGGCGCTTTCCGCCGCATTGCTGATGACGGCGTACATCCTTGGCGGCTGTGCCTCACAGGGCAGAAGTTCCGTCGCGGTGCCTGCGACGGAACAGAAATCCGTCGCCATGCAGGATGCGCGGGCAGCGAATAAAGCGGCGGGAATCGACGGCGGACAGCAGAAATCGGTGACCGAGAACGGTACCGCGGATACGGCGAACAGCAATCCGACCGCGGGTGAAATCGCGGCCGCTTCTTCCACCCAGAAGATCATAGAGCGCCTGTCGTATCAGATAGAAACACTGAAATTCGACGATTCCGTCCAGAAGGTCCAGAGCCTCTGCACGGAGCTGAACGGCTATGTGCAGGATTCCAGCGTTACGGGCAGCGGGATAGAGAAGCAGGACCTGCGCTCCGCGAATTTTGTTCTGCGGATTCCACAGGAAAAGCTCAGCAGTTTCAAAAGCAGCGCGGGTTCCATTGGGAGCATCCTGAATCTGACCAGCTCCAGCGAAAATATCAGCGAAAGCTACTATGATACCGAAGCAAGGCTGAAAAGCCTGCGCACCCAGCAGGAAAGGCTGATGGCCCTGCTGCAGAAATCCGGTTCCCTGACCGACATCATCGCGCTGGAAAAGGCGCTTGCGGACGTCAATTACCAGATCGAACAGTATACCGGTACTTTGCGCCAGTATGATTCCCTTATTAATTACAGCACCGTTTCCATTCAGCTCAATGAGGTCGTGAGGCCCACGGAGCTTGAAAAGACGCCGGTGACCCTCGGCGAAAAGATTTCAAAGCAGTTCAGGGATTCCCTGCGCGCGCTCGGCGGGTTCGGCGAAGGGCTGCTGGTCTTTGTGCTCGGCGGCGCGCCCGTGATCCTGCTTTTGGCGGTGATCGCTGCGGCGGTGGTGTTTGTCCTGCGCAAAAGGAGAAGAAGGTCTGAGAAGGCGTCGAAAAAGGCCGAAGCAGCGTTTACACAGGAACAGAAAGAAGAGAGTTCCGGAGATAAATAGTTCGTATAGCCGAAAGCGGGCTGTTTCCCAGCTTGGGGAAACGGCCCGTTTTTGTTTGTATGATACAAATTCACCATGCTTTCCCATACTGCGCGTTACAAACCGTAAGAGAGCAAGGAGCATATCAAACCGGATTATTTCGGATTCGGAAATTTTGGCCAGCAATATGCTTTGCGGCTTGCAAAACTGGTCAAAAATCAATATACTTGAATAGGATTGTATGGCGCCGCTCCAGAAAATTGCTGAGGCTGCAGAGGGGTATGCGCGAATTTTTCGGAGGAAATAAAGTGAAAAAAGCTAAAAGTATTAAGGAAATTGCGGAGCTCGCAGGGGTTTCGACAGCAACGGTTTCCCGTGTGATTAATCAAAACGGACGCTTTTCCCAAGAAACAGAGGCACGCGTCCGCAGCATTATAGCGCAGAACGATTATGTACCCAATATGACTGCTAAAGGCCTGCGTACAAACCGCACGCGCGTGATCGGCATTATGGTGCCGGATATTACAAACCCGCATTTTTCGAGTATCGTACTCAAACTGGAAATGAATCTGTTTCGCCGAGGGTATTCCTGCCTGATCTGCAATACAAATGAAAATGCGGATCTGGAGAAAAAGCACGTTCAATCGCTTACCGCTCAGAATGTCAGCGGTATTGTAATGATCTCAAGCACGCGCAACTACGCTGAACTCGGTGCGCTGCCAGTGGTGTATCTGGATCGTCCCTCCCGGAGCGGGGGCAACAGCGGCGTGATGATAGAATCCGATAACGTGATGGGGGGGTATCTTGCCACGCGGGAGCTTCTGAACGCAGGCTGCCGCAAGGTTGTCATTCTGAAATGTCTGTCGAATGATACCAATCAAACCGCCCGGTATGAAGGCTTTTGTCAGGCGTTGATGGAAAAAGGGATTAGCGAGGAGGAAGCGCTCTGCGTGAACCTCAGAGAGATTTCCATTGTGGCGGCGCGCAAAGCCACTCTCGAGCTGCTCGACGCGAAGTCCGTATTTGACGGTGTGATGTGTACAACCGACACCGTGGCAGCGGGCGTAGTGATTGCTCTTAGGGAACGTGGGCTTCAAGTTCCGCACGACGTGCTGGTGACGGGCTTTGACGACTGCCAGCTGGCGGCGGTGTGCGGCCCCGGCCTGACCAGCGTTCGGCAGAATGTTGATGAGATGGCGCGGCTTGCGACGGAGCTCCTGCTAAAAATGATCCATGGGGAACGACCCGGTTCCGTCTACTATCGGCTTCCGGTTTCTGTAACCGTGCGCGATTCCACCCGCCGGGGGATGGGTTCAATGCCTGCACCGCTGCATACAACCGTTCCTGAACAGAAAGATGCCGCCGGGCCGGAATCGCCCGAGCACTTTGACTGAATTTTTATGTCTTTGAGTCACTATTGCGTTCAGGCTCCGTTCGGCTTTATAAGCAAATTTCCACAAGAAGCAGCCGTCCGATTCATTCGGAGGCCGCTTCTTTGTCGTTTTCCGGAACAGCGGAGAAAAAATCCGGATATGGTTGTCCCAAAGCACATCAACATGCAGTCCTGTAATTGTATATAGAATGGCTTATGCAAACGGAGTCCATCCCTGTTTTTCACGGAAGTGCGGCACTCTTCGCAGAATACGGGATTGCTGCTTGTTAAGGCGCAGAAAGGATAATTTCCGCGTCGGTTGCAAGCAGTAAATTTCTATAACAGCGGAAAGGTCTTTCAAAAACAGGTAATTTTGCACAAGTTGAGCAATCGTTTACTCATTATTGTGATGAAATTAATTCTGCAGTATTGACAATAGATTGGGCAAATAGTACAATGATCATGCTTAAGGGAAAACGATTACCCAACTTTCCCTGAAATGTATCCCGAAATTTCAAAGAATTTAGGAGGAACTGTAATGAAAAAGCTGAAAACTCTTGTTGCAGGGTTGCTGATTACTGCACTGACCCTGAGTATGACCGCCTGTGGGTCTGCGGGCTCTTCATCGACGGGCTCGAACGGTGCGGCTTCCCAGCCGACAGACAGTGTCGGCTCGACTGCAAGCGGCGCAGACCAGTATGCCGTTGTGCTGAAGGTACTTTCCAGCCAGTTCTGGCAGACCATGCGCGATGGTATTGAAGCCGAGGCGAAAAAGCAGAACGTAAAGGTAGACATTTACGCTGCGAACACCGAGGACGACGTGGAAGGCCAGGTTACACTGCTTGAAAACGCAATTTCCAAAAACTATAAGGCCATAGGAGTGGCACCGATTTCTGACGTGAACCTGAACAACGCGATTGCGGATGCCACGAAGAAGGGTATCAAAATCGTGGATATTGACGAGAAAATCAACATGGATGCTCTCAGCCAGTTGGGCGGCGCCTGCTACGCCTATGTTGCCACGGATAACAAGGGCGTCGGCAAAATAGGCGCCGAGTACTTAATTAAACAGATCGGCGGCAAGGGTGAGGTCGCCATTGTGGAAGGCAAGGCAGGCGCGATTTCCGGTGAGAACCGCCGTGATGGAGCCAAGGAAGCTTTTGAAGCCGCGAATCTGAAGATCGTCGAAAGCCAGCCGGCGGACTGGGATCGCACCAAGGCTTATGATGTCGCCACAAACTATATTACCGCACATCCGGACCTGAAAGCCATCTACTGCTGCAATGATACCATGGCGATGGGCGTTCAGGAGGCAGTCACCGCTTCCGGCAAGGATATCAAGGTCTGCGGTACGGACGGCAACAACGACGCCATTCAGTCTGTCGCGGATGGCAAACTGACAGCAACCGTGGCGCAGGACTCCGCCGCGATCGGTGCGAAAGGCCTTGACCTGATGATGGAAGCCGTACAGAAGAACGCTGAGCTTAAACCGGGCGCCGATGTGCCAACCTTTGGCATCGATGCAATCCTGATCACCAAGGACAACGCGTCCCAGCATCTTTCAAAGTAAGCCACAGAAATATTCTACAATATTCGACTGCCGCCGCCCGCGCACGCAGCTGCGACGGACGGCGGCGTTTTCAGACATTGCGAGCGGCAGACACTGCGCCGCGGGTACAGCGGGGTGTCTGCCCGGCTGACAATGTCTGGATGGAAATCTGAAAAACAAAAGGGGAGAACGCGATGGAACCGATTATCCAGATGAAAAACATTACCAAACGTTTTCCGGGCGTCGTGGCCCTGAACAATATCAATTTTGATGTTCAGCCCGGCGAAGTGCACGTGCTGCTCGGTGAGAATGGAGCCGGCAAGTCTACGCTGATGAAAGTCCTCAGCGGTGCCTATACCCCGGATGAAGGCACCATCGTGATTGGCGATCAGGAGTATAAGAAACTCACGCCACGTCTGTCTGCCGAATACGGCATCAGCATCATTTATCAGGAGCTCAGCGCCGTGAACTGGCTGGACATCCGTGAAAATATTTTCATGGGACGCCTGCCGTCTAAAAAAGCGGCAAACATTTCCGTGGTGGATTACGCACAGATTAACGCCCGCACCGCGGAACTGCTTGAGCGGGTGAACCTTGGAGGGCGAAAACCGACCACCAGCGTGGGTGACCTGAGCATCAGCGAAAAGCAGATGGTGGAAATCGCGAAAGCAATCGCTTTTGATGCAAAGATTATCGTTATGGACGAACCGACTTCCTCATTGACCGAGGATGAAGTTAAAAAGCTGTTCGTTATTATCCGTCAGTTGAAATCCGAAGGGCGCGGCGTGGTCTTTATTTCCCATAAGCTGTCCGAGATCGCGGAAATCGGAGACCGGATTACCATCATGAAGGACGGCAGCCAGATGGGGACCTTTCAGGTTGCAGAGCTTACCACCGACGATATGATCCGGATGATGGTGGGACGCGAGATCAAGGGTACCTATCAGCATACCCCCGAGGAGCATCATCAGTTCGGTGATGTCCTGTTTGAGTGCAGGCATCTGACACGGAAAGATAACCGCGCCAAGGATGTTACATTTCAGCTGCGCCGTGGAGAGATTCTGGGGTTTTCGGGCCTTGTGGGCGCGGGGCGCAGCGAAACAATGTGCGCTATCTATGGAGCGGCTCCAAAAGCTTCCGGCGAGATCCTTATGGAAGGCAAGCGTCTGCGGATCAGGAACCCCTATGAGGCACTGCGGCACGGGATCGGGATGCTGACGGAAAACCGCCGTGAAACGGGCTTTTTCCCCAATTTCAGCAACCAGCGCAACATAGCAATCGCATATCAGCTGAAGCATTCACTGCTAGACGGAATATGGGGATTAACAAATGAAGCCGGAGAGAAAAAGATTGCCGAGCGGCAGCGTGCCGACATTCAGATCAAGTGTGCGTCGCTTCAGCAGCTGACCTCTCAGCTTTCGGGAGGAAACCAGCAGAAGGTGATTCTCGGAAAATGGATGGCGGCCGGGGTAAAGCTGCTTATCTTTGACGAGCCGACCAAGGGCATCGACGTCGGAACCAAAAGTGAGATTTACAAGCTGATGCGGGGCCTGGCGGATCAGGGCGTCGGGGTCATCGTGGTTTCCAGTGAAATGCCGGAGCTGCTGGGATTATGTGACCGGATCATCGTTATGGCGGAGGGAAGGATTACCGCAGAGTACGATGTTACGTCAGCGACAGAAGAAAAGCTTGCCAAAGCCGCCACCGGCGAAATTGCATGATTGTGGAGGAAAACCAGATGAAAGAGATCGAAAAGAAAAAGTTTACCTTCGGGGACTATTGGGATAAATACAGCACAGTCACGATCCTTGCGGCGATGATTTTCGTCTTCGGCGCTTTGCAGCCGGCCAGTTTCCTTACGGGCGGCAACCTCGTCAAAATTATGGAGCAGAGTTCTATCACCATCCTGCTTGGTCTCGGCGAGTTCTTTGCCATCCTGCTGGGCGGTATTGATCTGAGTGTCAGCTCCATTATGGCTCTTTCCGGCGCGCTGACCGCGCAGCTGATGGTGAACGCCGGTATGCAGCCGGTTGTGGCGGTTCTGCTGGGCGTTGTGGTGTTTGGCCTGGCGATGGGCATCGCCAACGGCGTGCTGGTCACTGCGACCGGACTGCCTCCGTTTATCATCACGCTCGGCACCCAGGCGATTCTGCGCAGCCTGGTGTACATCGTGACCGATGCCCGCGCCGTTTCCGGGCTGCCGGCTTCTTTCTCAAGAATAGCGGGCGGGAAGTTGTTCGGCATGGTTCCTGTGCCGATTATTGATGCGCTGGTCACTGCGGTTATTCTGGCGATCTTTACAAGAAAAACCCAGTGCGGCCGCAATCTTTATGCGCTGGGCGGGAATCCGCAATCCGCCTGGTACGCCGGTATCACCGTCAAAAAGCATACGATTATTGCGTTTGCAATTTCCGGTCTGTGCGCATCGCTCGCCGGCATGGTGAACATTGCGCGTCTGGCTGCGGCGGAACCCAATGCCGGGACCGGGTATGAGACCTATGCGATTGAAGCGGTCATCATCGGCGGCGCATCGTTTTTTGGAGGCGTCGGCGAGATCCCCAAGGTGGTGGTCGGCGGTTTGATTATCGGCGTTATCAACAACGGCCTGAACATGGTTGGTGTTTCAAGCTACTACCAGCAGCTTGCCATGGGGTGCCTGCTGATTATAGCGGTTACACTGGACCGTTTCTTCGGTGCCAGCCGCAAGAGCTGACCCGGAAAATGTCCGCATCTTATTTCATTATGCCGGAGGAATACTTATGAAACCTGAATTTTCTGTCAGTCTGATGTGCATGGATCTTTTGGATATTCGTCACCAGATCGAGATCCTCGATCAGTTTACGGATGGCTATCACATCGACATTATGGACGGTCATTACTGCAAAAACATAACGCTCAGCCCGGATTTTATTCGGGTCTGCGGGCAGGTGGCAAAGAAACCGATGGATGTACACCTGATGACCACGGACCCCAATGACTGGATTGATGTCTGCGCCGAGGCGGGGGCTGCACTGATCAGCCCCCATGCGGAGACGATCAACACCGACTGCTTCCGCACCCTGAACCATATTTGCGACGCCGGGTGCAAGGTGGGGATTACCCTGAATCCGGCAACGCCGCTCCAGTACTGCAAGCATTATCTCGACCGGGTGGATGTACTGACACTGATGACGGTGGACGTGGGGTTTGCCGGCCAGCCTTTTATTGCCGAGATGATCGCCAAAATTGAAGAAGCCAGACGTCTGCGCGAAGAGAACGGATGGAATTATAAAATTATGGTCGACGGGTCCTGCAACCGAAAGACCTTTGGGCGCCTTTATCGGGCGGGTACCGATGTGTTTATTCTGGGGTCGTCCGGGCTGTTCAGTCTGGACGATAACCTGCAGACTGCCTTTTCCAAGATGAAGGCGCAATTTGAGGAAGAAACCGGCGTCCGGCTGTGAACGGGGGAGCTGAGAGTGAATGTAGACAAAAATTATATTTTAGGCATTGATATTGGCGGAACAAACATGCGCTTTGGCCTTGTGGATCCGGAAAACAGGATGGAGGGATTCACGCGGATCAGCACGCGGGACGCATTTCCGGACGGATGCGATCCCGCGGAGAGGCTGGGGCGGTTCATCCGCGGTTACTGTGAGAGAAATGCCGGCGGAAAAATGCCGCAGGCTGTGTCGATCGGGTTTCCTTCCACCATAAACCGCGCACGTACCGTTGTGGTGCAGACACCGAATATTCCCTGTATTCCGGATAATTTTCACGTTGTAGGAGAGCTCGAAAAAGAGCTTGGGATTCCGGTTTTTATCAACCGCGATGTCAACAATCTGCTGCTGTTTGATTTGGAAGATCTCGGTGTGGAGGCACGGGAATGCGTAGCGGCAATTTATTTTGGAACCGGTATCGGAAATGCGCTCATGGTGGATGGGAAAATTCTGCTGGGCCACAATGGGGTCGCCGCCGAGCTTGGGCATATGCCCGTATACGGCAATACCCGCCAGTGCATGTGCGGCAACATAAGCTGTCTGGAAACGGTGGTTTCCGGTATTGCGCTGGAACGGATTCAATCTGAAAGTTTTCCCCGGACGCCGATTCCGTTCTTGTTTCAGCGGCACGCCGATACCCCCGAATTACGCACATTCGTGGAAGGTATGGGGCAGACGGTGGCTGCGGAAGTCAATCTTTTTGACCCGGACTGCATGATTCTGGGGGGAGGACTTCTTCAGATGGACGGTTTCCCAGAGAAGGCTCTCTTTCAGGCGGTACACCGCTATACCCGTAAGCCGTATCCCGAACGGACGCTTGACCTGCGCTATTCCCGCCCTAACCAGGAGAACGGGACGGTGGGTGCTGCAATTTATGCGCGCAGGCGGCTGGCGGAATCCAGTTACCTGTAAGCGGTCGGCAGTGTGCCCTTTCAGGAACAGGGGTTCGTTTGGCAGTCTGCGCTGGGAAATACAGGTTTTCTTTTTGTGGGAACTAAACTGTGGTGGTGGAAAGGAAAGAATCTATATGAAATTGGCAATTGGTAACGACCATGTAGCTGTGGAAATGAAAAAGGAGATCAAAGCTTATCTGGAGCAAAAGGGAATGGAAGTGATCGATGTCGGAACAGACAGCACCGATCGTTTCCATTATCCGATCAGCGGGTATAAAGTGGGAAAACTGGTGGCATCCGGTGAAGTGGATGGCGGTGTTCTGATCTGCGGTACCGGTGTCGGTATTTCGCTTGCGGCGAATAAGGTGAAGGGAATCCGCGCCTGCGTCTGCAGCGAGCCTTATACGGCAAGGCTTTCCAAGCGGCACAACAATTCCAATATCATCGCATTCGGCGCCCGTGTGATCGGCATTGAAACGGCGAAAATGATTGTGGACGAATGGCTCGCCGCGAAATATGAGGGCGGCCGTCATCAGCTTCGCATTGACATGATATCAGAAATTGAAAATACCGGTTCTTTAGCGGCCGCGAAGGAAAAATAGGCGATAATCTAAACGCGGGGTACGGAACGGTCCATAAAAACAAACAGCGACAGAAAACCGTTTTCCATTCGGAAGGGACGGTCCTCTGTCGCTGATTTTTTAATAACGGATGCCTGTTATTTAGAATTCGATTTTTTTGCTGATATAGTTGACCAGTTCGGAAATGGCGATGCGCTCCTGCTGCATGGTGTCGCGGTCGCGCACAGTCACGCAGCCGTCTGTTTCGCTGTCGAAATCGTAGGTGATGCAGAACGGGGTGCCGATTTCGTCCTGGCGGCGGTAACGCTTGCCGATAGAACCGGAGTCGTCGTAGTCCACCATGAAGTGTTTGGAAAGGGTTATACTGATTTCCTGAGCCTTTTCGTTCAGCTTTTTGGAAAGCGGAAGAATGGCGGCCTTATAGGGAGCCAGCGCGGGATGCAGCCGCATGACGACTCTGGTGTCCTTTTCATCCAGCTTTTCCTCGTCGTAGGCGTCGCACAGGAAGGCGAGCGCAACGCGGTCGGCACCGAGGGAAGGCTCGACAACGTACGGGACATACCGCTCGTTTGTCTCCGGATCAAAGTACTCAAGGCTCTTGCCGGAATGGTTCTGGTGCTGCGTCAGGTCGTAATTGGTGCGGTCGGCAATGCCCCAGAGCTCGCCCCAGCCGAACGGGAACAGGTATTCAATGTCGGTGGTCGCCTTGGAGTAAAAGGACAGCTCCTCCTGCTCGTGGTCGCGCAGCCGCATGTTTTCTTCCGTCATGCCCAGATTGAGCAGCCACTTTTTGCAGTAATCCTTCCAGTAGTAGAACCAGTCGAGGTCGGTGTCCGGCTTGCAGAAAAATTCAAGCTCCATCTGCTCGAATTCACGCGTACGGAACGTAAAGTTGCCCGGTGTGATCTCGTTGCGGAAGCTTTTGCCGATCTGTGCGACGCCGAAGGGGACCTTGCGGCGGGTGGTGCGCTGAATGTTGGCAAAGTTGACAAAAATGCCCTGCGCGGTTTCCGGCCGGAGGAAGATTTCGTTTTTGGCGTCCTCCGTTACCCCCTGAAAGGTTTTGAACATCAGGTTGAACTTGCGGATGTCGGTAAAGTTGGAAGAGCCGCATTCCGGGCATTTGATATTGTTGTTTTTGATGTAGTCGCTCATCTGGTCAAAGGTCATGCCGTTGGGGTCGCCGCCGGCGTCCTCGATCAGCTTGTCCGCGCGGTGGCGGGTTTTGCAGTCACGGCAGTCCATCAGCGGGTCGGAAAAGCCGCCCACATGGCCGGAGGCCACCCAGACCTGCGGATTCATCAGGATCGCGGTGTCCAGCCCTACGTTGTACCGGCTTTCCTGCACGAATTTTTTCAGCCACGCGCGTTTGACGTTGTTCTTGAATTCAACGCCCAGCGGACCGTAATCCCAGGTGTTCGACAGGCCGCCGTAGATTTCGCTGCCGGAGTAAACAAACCCGCGGTTTTTGCACAGAGCGACAATTTTGTCCATTGTTTTTTCAGTTGCCAACATGTTTAACTTCCTCCATAATCAGGGGCGCTGGCTGCGCTCCATTATTTTTTAAAGATAATCATCTTGCTCAGCACATAATTCATAATTACCACGATGACGTTCATAATGATCTTTGCCAGCCAGTCGTTCCAGGCCAGCATGTTCACCATGAGCAGCATCCCCAGCGAATCCACGCCGAGCGACAGAAGGCGGGCGCCTACGAAGGTGGAAAGCTCCCTCCAGAACAGCTTTGCCGCGAAGCTTTTGCTGCGGAATACAAAGAGCTTGTTGGTGATAAACGCAAAGGCCACGGAAAGAATCCAGGCGATCGTGTTTGCCGTCAGCACGTCCCACTGTGCGTTCCAGTGAATGACCGGGCGCAGAAGACCGTAGCTCACTACATTGACGGCCGTGGTAAGAACGCCGAAAATAATGTAGGAGATCATTTCGGGCGTCGTCAGAAAGCGCCACAGCTTTTTCAGCTTATCCAAAGGTATCACCGCCATTACTGAGTATTTCTATAGTTTACCATTGAACGGCCCGGCTTTCAAGTACTAATCGGCCGGTTTATCGAAATGAAACGGAGAAGTGCCGTCCAGCCATCCGTGTTCCTTCCAGTAGCGTTTGTCCAGCTGGTTACCCTCGCGGCCTTTCTGCAGCTGTTTGCTGATAAAATACAGAAACCGGGTCTGCAGATAGGGCGGTCTGTCCCTTTTTCCGGCAACAGCCTTGTAGAACCTGTCCGCGTCCGCGCGCAGCCGGTTTTCAAATTTTTGCCGCCTTTTCGCCGGCATTTCGTCCCAGCTCAGGCTGTACATGGAAAAGCCCCTTTGATATACCCGGTTAACGCCCCAGTCTTTCAGGCTCTTCGCGATCACGCCCATGGCGGAACGCGTTCCGGCGCCCGCGGTCGTGGACAGAATAAACGCCTTCTTGTGGAACATTTCCGGACGGGGACGGTGCGGCAGGAAGATAAAGCCGAAATGGTCGAGAAAGGACTTCATGGGGCCGCTCAGGGAGAGCACATAGACGGGCGAATTGAAAACAAGGCCGTCGGCTTCCAGCATCGCCTGAAGAATCGGCTGTACATACCCGGCGTGCGGACAGGCCAGTTCATCCCTCAGAAAGCAGTTGTAGCAGCCCTTGCAGAAGTCGGGCAGATCCTTTGGCAGAAAAAATTCCCGTACGTCGATTTCTCCATGCTCTTTCATCGCCTGTAAAAATTTCTGCGTAGCCGTGTAGCTGTTGCCTTTTCTGGGACTGCCGTGTATGACCGTGATTTTCATAAAAATCTCTCCTTTTGCGGCTTTCTGGCCGACGATACCGGATGTTTCAGTAATCTCTGTGATATCCACTATAAAGGGCGGAAGGCGGGCTGTCAAGGCAAATTGCGTAAACAAATCCCTGCCGGAGCAGAAAGATTATCCATGGAAAAAACAGGCAGAAAGACCCCCTGCGGAACAGGCTTCCGCAGGGGGTCTGCTTGTATAACAGAGGTCAGCAATCTCTCAGCCTGCTGATGATCGTCCGGTATTCTTCCTGTTTGCCGAACAATGCGGAGGTGCCCAGAACGAATCCTTCCACGCCCGCCTTGCTCAGCTTTGCTATTTTTTGCGGGGAGACGGCTCCGTCCACCAGAATCCCGAAGGCGTATTTTGACTGGAAGCCAGTGAGCCGTTTGATTTTGTCGTCGACAAAATCCAGGTACTTTTGGCCGGAAAAGCCCGGATTCACGGTCATGACCGTCACATAGTCCACGAGGGGAAAAAGCTCCTGTACGGTCTCGATAGAGGTCCCCGGATTGACGGCGATGCCGGCGGCTTTGCCGAGAGCCCTGATTTTGGCCAGCGTCCTGGCGGGGTGCCGATCCGCTTCGGGATGGATATGGATGATATCGGCGCCCAGATTTACAAACAAACCCAGGTAATTGCCGGGGGCGTCGATCATGAGGTGGACGTCCAGAGGCTTTTCCGTGTTTTTCCGGATGCAGGCCATATCCTGTATGCCCATACCGAAATTCGGTACAAAGCTGCCGTCCATGATATCAATATGGAAAATATCCGCCCCCGCTGCGTCCAGATTTCGGGTTTCCTGCCCCAGAGAGTCGTACTCGGCGCACATCATGGACGGACAAATTAATTTCTTCATTACAGCTCCTCCTGAGAAGATGACTTACGTGGGCTTTTTGGAAAGCCCGATCAGCTTTTGAATGGCGGGCTCCTGCGTGAGAAAGGAACCCAGGGGATGGGGTGATTTTGCGAACTGACCGTGAAAATCCGATCCGCCGGTCATGATTAAACCGTATTTTGCGCAGATGCTTTGAATCGATGCCCTTACCTCTTCCGTATTGCGCGGGTGAGCGTATTCGATTCCCACAATCTGCTTTTTCTCCGCAAGCTCCGCGCACAGGGGAATGGAATGGAACTGCCCCGGGTGCGCCACCACCGCGAGCCCGCCCACGTCGTGAATCAGCCGGAGTACCTCGCGGGTGTCGGGGTAGTCGTTCGGAACATAGCAGGAGCCGCCTTTGGAGATGAGATCGTCCTTCAGGCTGCCGATGACCGTGTTGGTGTAGCCGTGGTCGGCAAGCGCCTGCATGATGTGGGACTCGTAGATCGATTCGCTTTCCCGGCTGAAGCGCTCAATATATTCCCAGGTGACCGGATAGATTTTCCTGATTTTTTCGATCATCTGTTTTTTGGTTTCGGCCCGGCTCAGGAGTGTTTTATCCAGCTCCTTCCGCAGGGTTTCCGTGTCCTTCGGAAAATAGCAAAGCATATGCACCGGCAGGCCGCGCTGATAGTCCTTTGTGGATATTTCCACACCGGGGATGATGCAGACGCCGAGCTCTTTTCCCGCTTCCTGCGCGAGCGGCACGCCGGCCATGGTGTCGTGGTCGGTCAGCGCCAGATAATCCAGACGGACCCGCTTCGCGTAAGCGACGATGTCCGCAGCGTACATGGAGCCGTCCGATTTTCTGCTGTGGGTATGTAGGTCTCCGACCATTGCAGCCTCCTTCTTCCTGTAAAATGGAGAAGGGCACGGTACTGAACCATGCCCTTCTTTTCGAATGGATTTCCTTATTTGCCGAGATAATTTGCAACATTGTCTTTTGTAATCAGCTGGAAGGGGACGATGTTTTCTTTTTCAACGGTTTCGCCCTTGGCTACTTTGTAAGCGACATCCATGGATTTGCTCGCCTGGCCCGCAGCGTCCTGCAGAACAGTTCCGGTCAGCCTGCCGTCGGAAACGGCCTGAAGGGCATCGGGGATGGCGTCGACGCCGACAATAACGAGGTCTTTGCGTCCTGCGGCTTCAGCGGCTTCCAGAGCGCCCATTGCCATGTCGTCGTTTTCACAGAGGATTGCTTTCAGGTCCTTGTATTTTCCGAGCCAGTCTTCCGTTGTGGACATGGCCTTGTCTCTTGCCCAGTCGGCGGAAAGCTCCGCAACCAGTTTGATGTCTTTGTTTGCCAGAATGGTGCTGTCCAGTCCTTTGCGTCTCAGAAGCTGAGCGCTCTGGCCCATGTTGCCTTCCAGAAGAGCGACGTCGCCCTTATTGCCGAGTTTTTCCAGAACGAATTTGCCCATGATCTGGCCGGCTTCCTCATCGTTGGAACCGACATAAGCGGTGAAGTCCTCGGAGGTCGTGCGGGTGTTGACTTCTACTACGGGGATGTTCGCGTCTTTTGCAAGTGTGAGCACCTGAGCGGAGCCGTCGGCGTCCTGAGCGTTCAGAACGATGACATTCACCTTTTTCGCGATCAGGTCTTCGGCCTGTGCGATCTGCTTGTTGATGTCGGCCTGGGCGTCTACCAGGTAGAGCTCGACGTCGGGATAGGTCTTTGCGGCATAAGCTTTAATTGCTTCGCCCAGCTTATTGGAATAAGTGTCGGACATGGTTTTCATCAATACGCCGATTTTATATGTGCCGGATTTGCTGGTAGTGCTTTCTGCCGCTGTAGATGCAGTAGCACTGGATGTAGCTGTCTGCGAGGAACATGCGGTTACAGCAACGCAGATGGAAAGTGCCAGTAATGCTGCTAAAATTTTTCTGATTCTTTTCATTTCAATAACTCCTTTTTATTTACTACAGCAGACGGCTGCTGTATCTGACAAGAAACCCTGTGGTTATTTTGCCGCTTTTTTTGATTTCAAATCAAAGAAAACAGCGCCGAGGATGATAATGCCCTTCACGATCATCTGATAATAGGAGGAAACGTCCATCAGGTTCAGGCCGTTGTTCAGAGTCCCTATAATCAGGACGCCCACCAGCGTACCCAGTATGGTCCCGCTTCCGCCCGTCATGCTGGTTCCGCCGATGACGACGGCCGCGATCGCGTCCAGCTCGTAGCCCTGACCCACAGCGGGCTGGCCGGAATTGGTTCTTGCGGCGAGAATGACGCCGGCGATCCCCGTGAGTACGCCGGATAAAATGTAGACGCGCATCAGGATGGATTTTACATTGACGCCCGAGGCGGACGCCGCATCTTCATTTCCGCCGGTCGCATAAACATATCTGCCGAATTTTGTCTGGGAAAGCAGAATATGGGCGAGAATGACAATGACGATAAAGATAATGATCGGGGTGTTTCCCTTGCCGATCAGATTAAAATCGGGGGATTTCAGGGTGTAGGGCTTTCCGTTGGAATATACATACGCAAACCCTCTGGCCATCGTCATCGTGGCCAGGGTCACGATAAACGCCGGGACTTTTCCTTTCGCGACGAAAAATCCGTTCATCACGCCGAACAGGCAGCAGACGGCAACGGAAGCAATCACCGCAAGCACGGTGTTGGCCGGATTGGCCACCAGAATGCTGCCGCCGATGACGCCGGCGACGGCGACCAGAGAACCGACGGAAAGATCGATTCCGCCCACCATAATGATGAAGGTCATACCGACCGCGATAATGCCGTTGGTGGAAACCTGTCTGAGAATATTGGAGAAGTTGTCCGCAGTTCTGAAAGTCGAAGAGGAAAGACTGAAAACAACCCACAATGTCACTAATACGATAAAGATGCCGTATTTTTTTACCAAACCCATCGTGTCAATTTTTCGGGACTCCATGTTATTACCTCCAAATTTATATTTTCAAAGCGCTTTGCAGCAATTCTTTTTGCGTTACATTGCCGCTTGTAATGTCGTTGCGAAGGAATTCCCCGGAGATTTTCCCGTGAGAGACCACCAGCACCCTGTCACTCATTCCTATAATTTCAGGAAGCTCCGACGAGATCATGACAATCGCCATTCCTTCCTTTGCAAGCCGCGACATCAGCTTGTAAATTTCAAATTTGGACCCCACGTCGATCCCTCGTGTCGGCTCGTCCAAAATCAGGATTTCGGGTTTGGAAAGCAGCCATTTTGCAAGGACGACCTTCTGCTGGTTGCCGCCGCTGAGCGTTTCGGTGTTTACGTTGATGCTGAAGCATTTGATCCCCAGCACTTTTTTCAGCTCTTCGACTTCCTGCACCTCTTTACCCGAGCGGATGAACAGTCCCTTGAACAGGTTCCACAGGTTCGGGAGCGAAATGTTTTCCTTAATGGAACGGCAGAGTACAAGACCGTACAGCTTTCTGTCCTCGCTGACCATGGCCAGCTTGTTTTTGATCGCATCGATCGGGGATTTGATTCTGATCTCTTTTCCGCCGATCAGGACGGAACCGCCGTCCAGCTTGTCGATGCCGAAAATCGCACGGGCTATTTCACTGCGGCCCGCACCCATCAGGCCCGATATCCCAAGGATTTCTCCTTTGTGAACCTGAAAGGACACATTGTCGAATACGCCTTTCCGGCTCAGGTTCCTGACTTCCAGCGCGACGTCCGCAATGGGTGCGTCTTCCTTCGGATAGATGTTGTCCAGCGTTCTGCCGACCATCAGCTCCACAAGTCTTTCCTGTGAAACCGTGCTGGCGTCCACCGTTTCAATATACTGGCCGTCCCGCAGCACGGTGATGGAATCGGCAATGTCGAGGATTTCCTCCAGACGGTGTGATATATAAATAATGGAGACGTTTTTGCTGCTGAGATCCCGGATGATCTGGAAAAGCTTTTCCGCTTCCTTGCTGGAAAGCGAGGAGGTCGGCTCGTCCATGATGACGATGTCGGCGTTCGCGCGGACCGCTTTGATGATTTCGATCATCTGTGTCTGCGCCACGCTCAGGCTTTCCACCAGGGTATTGGGGTCCAGAGACATGTCGTACTCTTTCAGAATCTGGCGGGCCTTTTCGTTCATTTGCTTTTTCTTTACAAAGGAAGACTTGCCGAAGCATTCTTCATGACCCAGAAACAGGTTCTCCGCAATGGTCATATTGGAAAGGGAGGACAGCTCCTGATGAATCATGGCGATCCCCAGCTTTTTGGCCTCCGCTACGCTGTGCGGGGTGCTCGGCTGACCGTTGTGCAGGATTTCGCCCTCGTTTGGGGTCAGCTCCCCGTTAATCATTTTCATCAGAGTGGATTTCCCCGCTCCGTTTTCTCCAACAATGGCGTGAACTTCCCCGGGCTTCACCTGGAAACTCACATCTTTTATGGCATAGACGCCCGTGAATCTTTTATGCAGGTGTTTGATCTCCAGCCTGTATTCTTCCATTTTGGGCTCCCCCTTTACATGTGATAGATGGTGGGAATCTCTTTGGCGCTCAAAAATCTCGATTCCCCAAAACACACACATTCAAACGTTTGATTACATTTGGATTATAACATCTACCTATTCGATTTGCAATAGAAAGCTTTCGAAAATATGTTGAATCATGCAAATAGGACAAATAATAAGATGATTTTATGTAAAAAATCAATAATCAAAAAACGAGGAAAATTACGGAAACTAGAATAAAATGGTCAATATATACTATTTTAAATGCTTTAATATAGATATAAAAACCAAATACACCGCAAATTTGATTATCGGGTTGCAAATCGGAAATACAGGTGCTATAATTTGACCATAGACACATAAACGGATGTTTGAATATAGACGTTTGAGCGAAAGGAGTATTACATAGTGATTAATACGCTGACGTTGAATCCAGCAATTGACCGACTTATTTTTCTGACAGATTTAAAAAAGAACTGTACAAACCGAATTCAAAAAACACAATCCGTAATCGGCGGCAAAGGGACCCACGTATCCATCAACCTTGGCATCCTCGGCGCGGAGAACAGGGCGTTTGGAATCTGCTTTGGGAACACGGGAAAAGAAATCATGGAAGTTCTCAGGAAAAGCAGGGTGGAGGAATCCTTCCTTTGGGAGGGAGGAAATGAAAGCCGCACGAACTACCTGTTAATAGAAGATACCAACGACTGTACCATCGTAGCGGACAAGGGGGTCACTCTTTCTTCGGGGCACCTGAGCAGCCTGATTGAGCAGATGCGGCAGCAAATCCGGCAGGGGGAGTATCTGGTGCTTTCCGGGGACGCGTCGAACTGCAGCAACCCGATGATCTACAACGATATTCTGGACGCGCTTTCCGGCAAACAGCTGAAGGTGTTTCTGGACACGAGCGGCGACAGCCTTGAGAAATGCGTGAAAACGTCCCCTTTTCTGATCAAGCCGAATCTGGACGAGCTTTCGTCCCTGTGCAGGCGGGAATTGAAAAGCGACGAAGAGATTGTGGAGGCGCTGTTCAGCCTGGACAAATACAATATTTCCGTGATTGCCGTTTCGCTGGGGGGCAGGGGCTCCCTTGTGAAATACGGAACGCAGATTTATAAGGTTACGCCGCCGCGGGTAAATGTGAAAAACACCATCGGCTGCGGGGACTGCTATTTATCCGGCCTGGTCTACGGCTTTCAGCAAAACAAGCCCATTGAGGAAACGATCCGGATCGCGACCGCGGTTTCAGCGGCGACCGCCGAATCGGAGCTCTCGGTCGGGTTCGACCCGGAACGGGCAAAAGCCCTTCTGGAAAAAGTGCAGATTATCAAATTAAAATAAAGGAAGGTCTACTATGAGCAATTTATCCTATATTGAAGAAAGAAGAGAAATGGTAAAGGTCGCGCATTATATGTGGGACAGAAGGCTGACAAACTCCGCCGGCGGCAATTTTGCCGTCAAGGTTGCGGACAACCGGATCCTGATTACCCCGTCCCTGATGTCGGAACGGCGCTTCTGCGAGCTGAACGAGGATGATTTTCTTCTGATCGATTACGATATGAATATTCTGGAGGGGAGCGGAAAGCTTTCCAGAGAAGGCCACATGCATATGCTGATTCTGAAAAACTTCGATTATATCGGCTGTACCATCCACGCACATCCGCAGTACTGCATGGTGTACGCGTCCCAGACCAAGAGTATTCCCAACATTACGGAAGCAACCATGAAGCGCGGACCGGTGGAGTGCATTCCCTATACCAAGGCGTATACCCCGGAGCTTTCCGAGGAGGTCTATAAATACTGGGAGGACCGGCGCGAGTTGGCCAGCCGGCAGCCGATCGGCTGCATCCTACCCCTGCACGGCGTCGTCGTGTCCGGCCCGGATATCCATATGGCCTACAGCATGCTGGAAAGAATCGAGACCGACGCGATGTGCAACATCTTTAAGAATCTGATTTAGGACCGGTCCGCAAAATCAACAGTCTTGTCTGTTTCGGCTGAAAAGTGTCAATCCTGATTGACAGACGAGGTTTGATTCGGCAACTTTACAAAATACATGGAGAGTATATCTGAAATATGATATAATAATTGTATTTTAGAATACTTGTTTGGAGTGAGTTCAATGTACACGATAGAGCGGAAAGCCGAAATCATCAGTTTGCTGGAAAAGAACAACAAGGTAGATGTAAATGCTTTAGCGGAAATGTTCGGGGCTTCAAAAGAGACGATCAGACGGGATCTGAGGGAACTGGAAGCCGACGGTTTTGTAAAAAGGACGCACGGCGGCGCCGTGTTTACGGAAAGCAGCAAGGGGGTTCAGGAATATCCTCTGCTGGTGCGCGGCGTACAGCGGTACGAAGAGAAGAATATTATCTGCAAGCGGGCGGCACAGTATATCTGTGACGGGGACACCATTTTTATTGACAACAGTTCCACAACCTCCAATCTATTGAAGTACATTGACAAATCCCTCCGGATTACTATTGTAACCAATTCCATTCAGCTTTTGATTGAGTCTGCTTCGCTGAAAAACAATAATTTGCTCATGATCTGTCTGGGCGGGATTTTCCGCAGCACCAATTTTTCAATGTACGGAAGTATTTCGCAGGCGAACGCAAAGTCCTTCTACCCGGACAAGGCGTTTGTTTCCTGTAAAGGGATCAATCCGAATACGATGCTTACCGACAGCAGCGTCTATGAAGTGGACACAAAGCGGGAAATGCTGAACCTTTCCAAAGAGGTTTACATTCTCGCCGACTATACGAAATTTTCCGAGGTCGGCACGGTCGGCCTGTCCGATTTTGCTTCGGTCGATACCATTATCACCGACGAGAGAGCGGACATCAATCAGCTGAAATATCTGGAAAGATACAACGTGAAGCTGGATATCGCAAAAAAATAGCCTGATGAGGTCGAGATCATATGACTATCAATACCATTGCCTTTGACCTGGGCGGAAGCAGCGGTAAAGTTTTTCTGGGCAGCTACTCCGGCAGCCGCCTTTCCGTCCAAAAAGTGCACAGCTTTAAAAATAACAGCACCGCGATTAACGACTCCCTGTTCTGGGACATTATTTCCATATACTCCAATCTGCTGGAGGGGATTCAGAAAGCGTCCGTCCAATCCGGCGGCCGCATTTCTTCCGCCGGTCTGGATTCGTTTTCCAACGACTTCGGGTTCATCGACGCCTTTGGCAGCCTGCTTTCCCCGGTTCACTGCTACAGGGACGGAAGGAGTACCCGCTATCAAGCGCAGATTGACGGGATCATGCCGCCGCCGCTGCGGCACCGGCTGTCCGGCAACCAGGTGGCTCCCAGCAACACGCTGATGCATCTTGCCGCCATGGCGCAGTCGGGACAGGCCTTTCTGCTTCAAAACGCACACAAAATGCTTTTGGTGCCCGACCTGCTGATCCAGTTCATCACCGGACAGGCGGTGTCGGAATATACGATCTCCTCCGTAAGCGAAATGTACGATTTTCGGAAGAAGGGCTGGAACCGGGAAATCCTTTCCGCCTATCAGATACCGGAAACGCTGCTGGCCCCGATCGTTCATCCCGGGACCTTTGTGGGCGGCTTGAAGAAAGGGCTCTGTGACAGCCTTCATATCCCGTCGTTCCCGGTCGTGTCCGTGTGCGAGCATGATACGGCCTCCGCCTATCTGTCCGCGCCGTGCGCCGGGGACTGCGCGATCATCAGCAGCGGGACATGGTCGCTGGTCGGGACCGAGGTAACGTCACCCATTATCAATGAATACACCTATCTGTACAATATCGCGAACGAGGGCGGCTATCACGGTGCCCACCACCGCATGGTCAAGAGCATCATGGGACTGTGGATTTTACAGGAGATTCAGTCCTGTCTGGCATCGCAGAATCACAGCCTTTCTTTTGACGAGCTTGGGGAGCTGGCCAGGGATGCCAAACCGTTTGCGTTTTTGATCGACCCCGACGACATCGCCTTTTTCCGGCCCGGCAACATGCCGCAGAAAATTCAGGAGAAATGCAGGGAGAAATACGGCGCCACGCCGGAAAGCACGGGGGAGATCGTCCGCTGCGTGCTGGAAAGCCTCGCGCTGAAATACCGGTGGGCCGTCGAACGTCTGGAGCATGTGGCGGGGAAAAAGCTGCCCGTTATCCATATTGTCGGCGGCGGGTCGCAGGACCGGTTCCTGTGCCAGCTGACCGCCGACGCTTCCAATAAGCCGGTGGTGGCCGGACCCGCGGACGCGACCGCGTTCGGGAACATGATGGTTCAGCTGATCGCGCATGGAGAGCTGTCCGGAATTGAAGAGGGCCGCGAGCTGGTCCGCCTTTCGTCGGATATCCGGGAGTACACCCCGTGCCGTCCCGAAGTCTGGGACGAGGTATATGAGGATTTCAAAGCGCGGTATCAGCTTCCCTGAAACGATACGCAATGCAGCAATTACAGCAATTTCATTTCAGTTTGCGAGACAAAACACGTTCCTCCCCCGCCTTCGGCGGGGGAGGAACGTAATCTTGTTGCAGAATCAACTGGAATGCTGTAGATAGTAGATAGTATAACAAAACGGCGCCACACAGACTGTGTGACGCCGTTTTGCGGCTGTATAAGAGATAAATTACTGCAGCTTCGCGAGCTCCACTGCAAGGTTCGTGCCGACCACGGCGTTGTTGTAAACCAGCTGGATGTTGGAATCCAGACTGTCGCCGCCGGTGATTTCCTTGATCTTGGCGAGCAGGTAAGGAGTGGTTTCCTTGCCCTTGACGCCTTCGCGCGCGGCGTCCGCCAAAGCCTCGTCGATGGCCCTGTCGATGACCGCTTTGTCCATCTGGTACTGCTCGGGAATCGGGTTCGCGATTACCAGACCGCCGTTGATGCCCATTTCCCATTTGACCTTGACCGCCTGTGCCAGCTCTTTTTCGGAGTCGACGCGGTAGTCTACCTGAAACCCGCTCTTTCTGGTGTAGAAGGCGGGCAGTTCGTCCGTGCCGAAACCGACGACGGGCACGCCGCGGGTTTCCAGATATTCCAGCGTCAGCTTCAGGTCGAGAATGGACTTTGCGCCCGCGCAGACGACCGCGACGTTGGTCCTTGCAAGCTCCTCAAGGTCGGCGGAAATGTCGAAGGTTTCCTGTGCGCCGCGGTGTACCCCACCGATGCCGCCGGTGACGAAGACCTTGATGCCCGCCAGCGCCGCCAGAATCATGGTGGTCGCCACCGTGGCGGCGCCGTCCGCCTTTTTGGCGATGATGAAGGGGATATCCCTTCTGCTGGTCTTGATAACGTTTTTCGCCGTGCCCAGATGCTCCAGCTCGTCGTCGGTCAGGCCGATTTTGATCTTTCCGCCGATGATCGCGATGGTAGCGGGCTCCGCGCCGTGCTCCCGGACGATTTTTTCCACATTGCGCGCCGTTTCCACATTCTGCGGGTAGGGCATGCCGTGGGAAATGATGGTGGATTCCAGAGCAACGACAGGCTTTCCGGCATCCAGAGCCTTCTGTACGCCGGGATTGATTTCAAGATAGTCTTTTAACATGGTACGTTTCCTCCATAAGCTTTTGAATATTTTTGACGGACATATCCGGGTTGATCGTGTTTTCGTGGCGGAGCGCAAGCTTGGAAGCCGCCGCCGAGAAGCGGATGGCTTCCTCCGGGCTCATTTTGTTCAGGCTGCCGTAAACCAGCCCGGCCATAAACGCGTCCCCCGCGCCGGTGGCGTTCACCACCTTCGCCTTTTCCGTTTCCAGAATAAATTCGTTTTTTTCGTCGCGGTAATAGGTTCCCCTGCCGCCGAGCGAAATCACCGCGCGTTTGACGCCCTGCTTCAGAAAGAATTCTCCCGACCGGCGCAGGCTGTCCTCGTCCGTAATTTTGATTCCGGTGAGCTTTTCAGACTCCAGCCGGTTCGGTTTGATCGTGTGCAGGCGGCCCAGAATGTTTTTCACCTTGACCGCCTTTGCGGTGGAAACCGTGTCCAGGTAAAAGTCCATTTCCGGGAACTCCTGCGTCAGGAAAACAAGGGTCTTTTCCGGCAGGTTCGTGTCAATGACGCAAAGCTGCGCGCGTTTGATCAGCTGCCTGCGGTTTTCAATAAATTCCGGGGTGATCTTTTCCAGCACGTGCATCTGGGCGATCGCGACCTTCATGTCGCCCTCTTCGTCGAGAATGGAAAGGTAAATGGAAGTGGGGTATTCGTCCGACACCAGCGAATGCTTCATATCCATTCCGCATTTCCCGGCGGCTTCCAGGAGCCCTCGGCCGTAGTCATCGTTGCCGACCGCGGTGATCAGCCGGGTGGCGACGCCCAGCCTGCTGATATTTTCGGCAATATTCCTGCCGACGCCCCCGTGCGAAATCTTTACGTTGCCGGGGTTGGAGTCGTTCATGACCAGCTGTTCGCCGGGAAAGCCCTGAATGTCGATATTTGCCCCGCCGACCACACAGACATACGGCTCGTCGTCCAGAAGATAGCATTTCCCTTTAATCACGCCCTTTTTCATCAGGTTGGTGATGTGCACCGCGACGGAAGAACGTGTAATGGAAAGCTGTTCCGACAGCTCGTTCTGCGTAATCATCGGATTTTTCCGGATCAGTTCAATGATTTCCTGTTCCCTGTTTGTCAAAAGGCCCCCTCCTTTTTACAGCCACCCTGTTACAGGCGATAGCATTTCCAGTTGATTTTGCAATAAGGCTGTGTTTCTCCCCCTCCGAAGACGGGGGAGAAACGTGTCTTGTCCCGCAAACTGAAATGGAATTGCTGTAAGGATACTGTAAATTTTATAATCAATTGTTTATATAATAAGCACATGATTATAATATCATGTTTCTCTTTTGTTTGCAACAAAAAAATTTCCCATCGCAGCTTTTCACTGCGATGGGAAATTATGATTCGGGAGCGTCAAAAAACTTGCCCCGCAATTTCGCGGAAGGATTTGGCTCCCTCTGCGAGGGAGTCAGGGAATTATGCTTTTCCTGCGCTGCCGCAAACCCGGATTTTCGCTTTTACCAGTTCCTTTACGGCAATGCGGGCGGGACCCATGTATTTTTTCGGGTCAAAGTCGTTCGGGTGCTCCGCCATGTGCGCTTTAATAGCGTCAGTAAACGCGATGCGCAGCTCGGTGGCGAAGTTGATTTTGGACATGCCCTTTTCCACGCCTTCGCGCAGCGCCTCGTCGGAAAGGCCGGAAGCGCCGTGCATGACCAGCGGGATGGAGACCACTTTTCGGATCATGGTGGTGCGGTTAAAGTCGAGCACCGGCTTTTTGGCGTAGATGCCGTGAGCGGTTCCGATGGCGACGGCCAGAGAGGAAATCCCGGTGCGGTTCACGAAGTCCGCAGCCTGGTCGGGGTCGGTGTACTGGTCCTCGTCACTCTCGGTGTCGTCTTCCTTTCCGCCGATTTTTCCCAGCTCGGATTCGACCGGAATGCCGAAATTATCCGCGTAATCGCGTACTTTCTGTGTGACGCGGACATTTTCCTCGTAGGGAAGGGCGGAGCCGTCGATCATGATGGAGGTGTAGCCGCTGTCAATGCATGCCTTCGCCAGCTCGAAGCTCGCGCCGTGGTCAAGATGAATGGCCACCGGCACGCTGACGGACTCGGCGGCCGCCTTCGCCAGCTGTGCGAAATAGGCGGGCGGAAAATATTTTAAGGTCGAGGATGTCGTCTGAATGATGACGGGAGCTTTCAGTTCTTCCGCGGCGTTGACAATGGCCCAGACCATTTCGGCGTTTTCCGCGTTGAAAGCGCCCACCGCGTATCCGCCGTCTCTGGCGTCGTTGAGCATTTTTTTGGTAGTTACCAGCATAATTCGCTTGCCTCCTGTTATTTCAGTGTGATATAAGCGTTCAGACCGGTCGGTGCGTCGGGGTTTCCTCCGGCGGCAAGGGCCTTGGTCAGGGCGATCATCTGCATGGTGTAGATGAACGGAATGCCGTATGCTTCAAAGCGGCTGATGCCGCTGATGGAGATATGAAGGTCGGAGCCGTAAACATTGTCCTGTTCAGAACCGAAGGTGACCACGGTGCCGTTGTGCTTTTTCACGTCGTCGATCATGTCGCGCTGATAGGCGCCTTCGTTGGGCTGTACGGCAAAAATGGTGAGCGTCTTGGGGCCGTTGAGCACCTTGGGACCGTGACGATAGTCGAGCATATTGAAGTATTTGCCGCTGATGAGCGAGATTTCGGTAAAGGCGAGCGCGCCTTCCTCCGCAAGGCCGCACAGCACGCCGTCGGCAAGGACGATCACGTCGGTGAAATCCTTCTTTCCTATGGTTTCCAGCTCGGCGCGGTATTTTTCCATGTGGTCCCTGTTTTGGTCGATCGCGGTCTTAACGGCGGCTTTCAGTTCCTCGTCACCGTAGCAGATCGCGTCGATCAGCAGGCTGGCGGCGTACAGGTTGGTGACGGAACGGGTCTGGCAGACGCTGTTGTCGTAAGCCCACGGAAGCACGACGGTCAAGTCGGAAAGCTCCTCAAGGGCGCTCTTTTCCTTCATGGTGATCGATACGATTTTGACATTGGCTGCCTTTTTCATGTGCTCGACCGCACGGACGATCTCCGTGGTCGTGCCGGAACGGGACAGAACCAGTACGATGCTGTTTTCAACGGTGTGAAGGTAGGTGTCGGGATTGACCAGGTAATCGCCGCCCGCAAGCGCGACGGCGGAGGTGTCCGGACGGGTCACAAACAGGCGCTCGTTGCTCTTGGACAGCATATAGCTGGAGCCGCAGCCGAGAAATACGAATTTGCGCCGTGTGTTTTCACGGAAGAAATTCCGGATTTCGTCTTCCTGCTTGAGTACCTGCGCATAGGTTTTATCAAGAGCGTCCTTGGTCGCCATGATTTCCTGTTCTGTTAAATACATCTTTTTTACCTCACTGTCTGTTTTTTTATTTTTTGGGCAACCGACGGGAAATCCGCCGGGTTGAACTTGAAGAAGCACAGGAGCACCGCTCCCATGACCGGGGAAAGCTGCGGTTTGACCAATCGGCCGCCGAGCGCGTGAATCTGCTCGCCGAAGGGCTTTAAGATCAGGTCTCCGGCTTTGAACAGCCCGCCGGAATAGGAAATGGGGAACCCGGGCTCAAAATGCAGCTGGTTCAGCACGCCTTTGACAATCAGGCCCAACTCCGCGGCGGCGGCGCGGTAGGCTTCGATTGCCTGCGGGTCGCCCCTGACGGCCGCTTTCTCCAGAAGAATCTGCAGGCCGGCCACCCTTTCCCGGTACGGAAAATACTCTTTTACCATCAGGTCGATCAGCTCGAAATCGTCGGAAAGGCGGAATTCTTCGCGGATAATGTCGTACAGCGGCCCTCTGGGCAGCCGGTGGTCAGCTTCCTTGGAGAAAAGCTCCAGCGTCTTTCTTCCGGTCCAGTAGCAGGAGCCCTCGTCGGAGAAAAACTCCGCCCATCCGCCGGAACGCGCGGTTTTTCCGCTGCCGTCCTCGCCGAACGCGATGGAGCCCGTTCCCGCCACGACGTTGATTCCCTCTTCACACGCGAGCGAACCGGCCCAGCCGACCTCCACATCGTTTGTCACATAGATCTGCACGCCGGGGAAGCACGCGTAAATTCTTTCCTTCAGCTGCGGGTCCATCACGGCGTTTTCCCCTACGCACGGCAGCCCCATGCTGATGGCCGCCACGTCGCTGAGCGAAACGTTTGCCTTCTGAAGGCATTGGTCCACGCCTGTCTTTATCCTTTCCACAACGAGGTCAATTCCATACATCAGGTAGGAGGAGCCGGCGGTAAGATGCTCCGCAACCGGTTCTCCGTCCCCGCTGCAGAGGGAAAATGCGGTTTTGGTTCCGCCGCCGTCGACGCCGATATAATATTTCATGAATGCACCCTCTTTACAAAAACTTGTTATAACATTATAATAAGATTATCGAAGGGGATTGTCAAGATACAAAATAGAGAAATAAAGGAATGTGAGAACATGTTGGATGAAAGCAGTGCGATTCCTCTTTACCGCCAGCTTCAGAATATTTTTCAGAACAATATTGAAAGCGGCGTGTGGCCGGCGGAGGAAAAGCTTCCCACCGAGTCCGAGCTTTGCCGGCAGTACGGGGTCAGCCGCATGACGGTCAGGCTGGCGCTGGAGGGGCTGAAAACGCAGGGCCTGATTTACCGCAAGCAGGGAAAGGGCTCCTATATCCTTCAGCCGAAGGTGGAGCAAGAGCTGTCGTCCTTTTACAGCTTCGGCAATAATATGCCCAATCACGGTCATACCATTACCAATCAGCTGATTTCTTTTGAAAGGCTTGCCTATGCCGTCGCGGCGGAAGCGCTCCGCCTTCCGGAAAAGGAAGAGCTTTTCTGCATACAGCGGCTCCGCTGTGCGGACAATATGCCGTTTGCATTGGAGAAATCGTACATCCCCTGCAAAATCTGTCCGGATCTTACCGGCGGCATTGTCATTGAAAAGGGCTTGTACAATTCGCTGCATCTTTTAGCGGGGATTACGCCGAATACAGCAAAGGAATCCTTTGAAGCGGTGCTGGTGAACAAAAGCCAGGCGGAAGCGCTGAAAACGGCCGCAAACCAGCCCGCGCTTCATCTGGAACGCGTTACCAGCGCCGGCGGCGTCCTTGTGGAGTACTGCGACAGCATCGTCCGCGGCGACCGGCTGAAATACAATATCGTTCTGCGATAAAGCAATAGGAGAGAATAGCATGATTACTACCGTTACACTGAACACAGCGATCGATCAGTTATACAAAATGGATTCCTGCCGTACCGGAAGCGTCAACCGGGTAAAAAGCTGTATCAAAACGGCCGGGGGCAAGGGCGTCAATGTGGCGAGAGTCGCTTCCCTCGCGGGGGAAAAGGTGGTGGCCGCGGGCATTGTCGGCGGCTTTCACGGCGCATATTTCAAGTCCCTGCTTGCGCAGGACGGAATAGAGGGCTGTTTTACCGATTCCGGGGCCGAAACCCGCTGCTGCATCAATGTCAGGGACGAATCTAAGGGCGAGCATACGGAATTTCTGGAGCCCGGCGCGCAGCTTACGGAAAGCGCGCTGGAAGATTTTTACCGGACCTATTTGCAATGCGTGGAAACAAGCGATGTAATCACGATTTCCGGCAGTGTTCCGGCCGGGACCCCCGCCGATTACTACGGCAAACTGATTGCGGCCGCGAAAAGCGCGGGGAAACGCGTGATTCTGGACACCAGCGGGGCCGCGCTCCGGGAGAGCATTGCGGCAAAACCGACGATGATCAAGCCCAATGCGGACGAAATCCGTCAGCTGACGGGGACCGCCGCCGCCTCGCGCGGAGAGCTGATTGAAGCGGCGCGAAAGCTCCATGACGGAGGAATCGGGCTGGTTGTGATCTCCCTGGGCGGAGACGGAGCGCTGGTCGTGTCGGACGAGGGTGTTTTTCAGGGGATTTGCCCCAAAATCGAGGTGGTCAACACCGTGGGCTGCGGCGACAGCATGGTCGCGGGCTTTGCCGTCGGAATGGTGCGGAATGATCCTCTCGAAGAGACCATCCGCTTTGCGCTGTCCGTCGCCTCGGCCAATGCGCTGCATGAAAAAACCGGCTGCTTCCGTGAGGACGACCTGAAGCGGCTTCTGTCCGGCACGGTAGTAAACCGGCTTTAATCTGAATTATTCGCCGAATTTGGAATCGATCAGCGCGACCAGGGTATCGACGGCTTTCACTTCGTCTTCGCCTTCCGCGGTAATTTCGACCTTCATACCCTGGCTCAGGCTGAGCGCCAGAATCAGGATAATGGATTTCGCGCTTGCGGATTCGCCGTCCTCCAGATTTTTGATCGTGATCTTCGATTTGAATTGGGAAGCGCACTTCACAAAGTCGGAAGCGGGGCGGGCGTGCAGGCCGGTCCGATTGTTAATGGCTGTTTTTTTGGAATACATGGCGGATGCCTCCTTGTTACTAACGAAAATTGATATTTTGTTTCAGTGACAGCAGGGAACAGTGCTCAGGCCTTGTTTGTAAATGAAAAACCGACGGATTTTCATCAATAAGACAAGGCTCTTGATTTTACAGACGAGGCCTAGGAAAGGATGTCCTTCAAAGCGTCGTTCAGGTACTGTTCCACTTCTTTTGCGGTGGAAAGAGCCAGCACTTTTTCCGCGATTTCCTGAGCCTTTTTCATCGGCAGCTCGTTGACCAGCTTTCTGGTCTGCGCGACGGAGGAAATGCTCATGCTCAGCTTTCGGACGCCCAGCCCCATCAGGACCGCGGCGCCGAGACGGTCGCCTCCCAGCTCGCCGCAGACGCAGATGGCCTTGCCGTTTTCAAGGAAGCTTTTCGCGGCGGTGTGGATCAGGCGGAAAAGAGCCGGATTATAGCTCTGATAATACTGGCTGACGGCGGGGTTCAACCGGTCGACAGCCATGGTGTACTGGCACAGGTCGTTGGTTCCGACACTGGCAAAGTCGACTTCTTTCGCCGCAAAATCCGCCAGAAGCGCAATAGAGGGGATTTCAATCATAATCCCCAGCTTTACGTCGGGGGAAAACGCGATTCCTTCGCTGGTCAGTTCCTCTTTTACTTCGGAAACGGCCTGTTTGGCACGGCGGATGTCGTCCATGCTGGCGACCATGGGGAACATGATCCACAGGTTGCCGTAAACGGAAGCGCGGAAGGCGGCGCGCAGCTGCGTGCGGAAAATATCGGGCCTGTCAAAGCAGAGCCGCAGGGCGCGGTTGCCCAGAAACGGGTTTTCCTCATGCGGAAGGTTCAGACAGTCGAGTTTTTTGTCGCCGCCGACATCCAGCGTGCGCAGCGTTACGGGGCGGTCGCCGAAGCTGGTGAGAACCTCGCGGTAAACTGCAAACTGCTCTTCTTCGGTGGGCAGGCTGTCCCTGCCCAGGTACAGGAATTCCGTGCGGAACAGGCCGACGCCGTCGGTGCATTTTGCCCCTTCCAGCGACTGCCCGCTAATGGAGGCCAGATTCAGTTCAATATCCACCCGCACTCCGTCCGGAGTGACGGCTTCTTTATCCATATACGCGTTGATCTGCGCCTGCTGTGCAAGAAAGCGGCGGCGCTTCTCGGCGCAGTCGGAAAGCTGCTCCGCCGTTGGTTCGCTGATGACCTGACCGGTCAGCGCGTCGGCGATCACAGTCTCCCCCTGGGAAAAGTGCTCCGTCGCGTTCTCCACGCCCAGAATGGCGGGGATTCCGTAGCTTCTGGCAATAATGGCCGAATGGGACGTGCTTCCGCCGATCTCCGTGACAATGGCCAGCACGTTTTTCCGGTCCAGGGTAGCCGTGTCGGAAGGCAGCAGGTCGTGAACGACGATGACCGCGGGAGCGGGGAGAGAGGACAGGTTTTTCTCCGGTACGCCGTTCCAGACGCGGATCAGACGGTTTTTTACATCCCGGATGTCCGACGCGCGCTCCTTGATGAGCGGGTCGGGCGATTTTCCGAGGATCCGCGCGTATTTTTCAAAGACTTCGTCGATCGCCCTGTCCGGCGAGTAACGGTCGTTTTCGATCAGCTCGCGGATATCGCCGTCCATGGCCTCGTCAAACAGAATATCGATATGTGCGGTAAAAATTTTCGCTTTTTCGGGGTCGGCGGTCTGCAGGCGGGTACGGATGGCTTTGAGCTCCGTTTCCGCGTTTTTCCGTGCGGACTCATATTTGTTTAACGCCTCTGCAGCCGCGCCTTCTTCTAGCGGCGCTTCGCTGACGGCGGCGGTAAAGGGCTGGTAAAGAAAAACGGGACCTGCCGCAATTCCTCTTGAAACGGGATTGCCGTGATAAATCATATGGTTTGTGCCTCCTTAAAAACATGCCGGAAAGGTTCGGCTATATCCCGTCTTCCGCAGGGATTTGCTGCAGCTTTGGTTTCTTTTTGAACTGCCTGATGCCGATTGCACCCATTTCCATTGCGCCCTGAACGTATTCTTCCATCGTTTCTTTCTCTTCCAGCAGGACGGAAGTCAGCATGGGCATATTCAGACCGGAAATGACTTCAATTTCTTTGTCCGGGAATTCGCTTTTGAGGGTAACGGCGGTTTTGAAGGGAGATCCGCCGGCCAGGTCCACCAGAACCAGAATCTGATCGCCGAGCGCTTTCATCGCCTGTCTGAGCTTATCGGAGAGCGTGTCGACATTGTCCGATTCCACAAAATCCACGCCCAGATATTTTTCCCTCGGTCCAACAATCAGCCTGGACGCGCTCATCATTCCGGTGGCAAAGCTGCCGTGTCCGGTTATCAATACTCCGATCATCGTTCTATATTACTCCTTTTATAAGCAATCTATACTGCAGGCAGCTTCGTACGGCGCGGCGTTCCCGATTGGAACGGGGCTGCTGTGGGATTTCTGAAAACTGCCTGGTTTCTTCTAATGTAAGGAAAGTCCGCCTACAGGATTTCCGAAGCGGCGTCCCGGTCCAGAACCACGACCCCGTTTTTCGTAAGCTGCAGGACCGTGCCCGGCAGCATGGGCGTGGGTTTGGTCAGGCAAACCTTTTTTACGATCTCCGCCTTGGCTTTTCCGCCCGCCTGCAGAACGACCTGCTTTGCGTCCAGAATGTGGCGGATTCCCAGAGTAACCCCTCTGGACAGCGGAACAGGCTTTGAAAAATATTTCTGTCCTACCTTTTGGGTGACGGGGTCGAGGGTGACGACTTTGGCATAGCTCTCAAAGGAAGACCCCGGCTCGTTCAGAGCCAGATGGCCGTTCATTCCCAATCCCAAAAGCATAAAATCAATTCCGCTGCGTTCAAAAATAAACCGATCGATTTTTTTACATTCTTCTTCCATGTCTTTCGCGTGAATATCAAATAAACGAATCTTCGACTTTTCAATATGAAGCGGTCCGTAAAAATTTCGGAACATAAATGAAGTGCAGTTTTCCGATTCGTCTTCCAAATCCAGCCATTCGTCCAGTTCCACAAACTCCGCCTTGCTGAAGTCCGCTTCGCCGGAATCCGCGCGCTCCTTCAGAATCTGATAGGTGCGGATCGCGGTGTTTCCCGCGGCCAGGCACAGCAGTAAATCCGGCTTCGTTTTTACGGCCTCACAAAGAAAGTCCGCGCAGCGCTGCGACATCGCCTCAAAGTCGTCGCAAATGATTGTTTTTGGAGGGGCTCCCGTGTTTTCATGATGAAGGGAAGGGATCCCTTCCCTGTTTTCCTGTAAATTCATTGCTGAATCCTCCGATAGGAAGTCATTGGCTCTGTCCGTGAGCGGGGGTCGGGCGGCTCCGGTAACAGCTTCGACAAACCATGATAGTGAAATGGGGTACAGAGAACTGTACCCCCGACACTTTTAGAAATTAAAGGATACCCAGGAAGGAAAGAAGAATCGCAAGACCGAAAGTAACCGCAATCAGCACGACCGGGCTCATTTTCTTCTTCCTCAGGAAGAAAAACATCAGCAGGGTATAGGCGAAGGGCAGTATGTTTGGGAAGATCTTATCAAGAAAATCTTTCTGAATTGAAACGGTTTTTGACGCATTTACCACAATTTCCGGCAGCAGAGAAATATGCACATAGGATGCAATCAGTCCGCCGATTACTGTTACGCCAAGAATTGTGGCAGCCTTTGAAATAATTCCCGAGTATTCCCGTAGCGTATCCACCGCTTTCAGACCGAGATTGTAGCCTGCATGGGTCCACGCAAGACGGAGAATAAAGATGGTCAGGTAAACCGCGAAAAACAGCAGCGGGCCGACGATGCTTCCGCTCATTGCCATGGAAGCGGTAATACCGGCGATGATGGGCAGAAGGGTGAACCAGAAGATCGCGTCGCCGATACCGGCAAGCGGTGCGAACAGAGCGACCTTCAAGCCTTTGATGGTGCCTCTGTTTTCCTTCGCTTCTTCCAGGGAAATCAACAGGCCCATCAGGAAGCCGACAAGGTTCGGGTGTGTGTTGATGAACTCAAGGTTATCCGTCATTGCTTCGGACAGGCCCTGCTTGTCGTTCTTGTAGATTTTCTTCAGACATTCCATCTGCGCCAGCAAAAAGCCGCCGCTCTGCATTCTTTCATAGTTGAAGCTGGCCTGCAGCAGGGAAGAGCGCCAGCCGAGTCTGGTGATGTCTTTTCTGGTTAATACTTTCTCAGGAGCCGTGTTCTTCTCAGATTCCTTCATTGCCGTCATCTCCTTCTCCTTCAGATGCAACACCGGTTGCAACCGCGGTTTTTCTGTTGTTTCTTTCATTGTTAAACACAATCAGCGCCATGGCCATGCCGACGACGGCGACCGGCAGCAGATTGGAAAAAGGAATAAAGCTTGCGATGACAAAGCCTAAAATAAGGTATGGAACGAATTCGCCCTTCAGCATGACCTTCAGCAGCATACCAAATCCGACTGCCGGAAGGATACCGCCAGCGATCTCAAAGCCGTGGGTCAGCCATTCGGGCATCGCCTTTACCAGAGCCTGCATCGCGTCCTGTGCGACATAGGCGCAGAGGAAGACAACAATGCCGTAGGTAACGGCTACGATTCCCGTTGTGAGAATGTTCAGGCGGGCAAGGCTCTTGCCGTCCGCTTCTTCCGCGTATTTGTCGGCTCTCTTCATAAACAGAGAGAAGCTGGAGTAGTAGAACAGAATGATATACTGCATCAGGAAGCTGAACGGAAGGGCAAGGCCGATCGCCGTTGCAGGATCCTTTCCCGTGGTGTAGGCGATGACCGTGGTCATAACGCCGGCCAGAACAGGGTTCGGCGGCTGTGTGCCGCCGGCGGGCGTAAGACCCGCGAAAGCCAGCTCCGTCAGTCCGCCCGCCATAAGGCCCAGCGGAACGTTGCCTAAAATGATACCCGTCAGAGTACAGACGATGATTGGCCGGAAAATAAACAAAGCCTCAAGCCAGAAGTCAACGCCGACTATAATTGCCATAATAGCGAGCGCAATGCCTTGAGCTAAAGTAATTGCCATTAGTTTTTCCCCCTTTATTTTTGTTCCAGAAGTTTCGCCATACGGTAAAAGCTGCCGATAATGCCGGTGATGTTCCCCCTTTCCTCTCCAATGGATTATTTTTTGGGTATGTGCTCTTTGATGTCCCCCGGGACATCCTGAATATAGAGATCTACATTCATCGCCTGAATCGCCTGCAAATCCTCCATGTCCTTGTCATTGACATAGACTTTTTTGCTCAGCTGACGCTTGCCGCTGGTAAAATGCATGTTTCCCACGTTGACTTCCTTAATGGGCACGCCGCCTTCCAGCAGAGTACGCACAGCCGCCGGAGTCCTGCAGATAATGAAGATTTTCTGGCTTGGAGCTGCTTTGCCGATGATGTCGATGGTCTTTTGCAAAGTAAAGAAACGGATTCCCGCACTGGAAGATTCAGCAGTCATTGCCATAAGCTGCTGCTGTATTTCATCGTGAGCCACGTCGTCATCCGCGACTAAAAGCAGATTTGCACCCAGCGTCGCCGTCCAGGTGACCCCCACTTGGCCGTGGACCAGGCGGTTGTCGATTCTCGTCAAGAGTATGTTTGGATTTCCCACTTAAAATCACCCCTCGTTCAATTGTTTCAGATTTGTTAGATAAGTTTTAACATATCATGAACAGAAATACAATAATTATGACTTTTTTTCAACCAGTTCAAAAACAGGTTCCGAATTTCGATCGATACCACTAGTACAATAGGTTTTTTTATGATAGAATAATAGCATGGTTTTTGTTTAAATTGACGATGGTTTATTTGCTGTCGAAAAGACGGGAAAGGAGTATATGCAATGCCGAATCTGCCATTGTATCAGGAACTGCACGACCATATCCTGCAGTACATCAACAGCCACGAATACCCCGAAAACGGCCTGCTTCCATCGGAGCGCGACATGTGCCAGATGTATAAAGTCAGCCGGTCGACCGTAAGGCAGGCGCTGGCTTTACTGGAAGAGGAGCAAATGGTCTATACCATCCATGGCATCGGTACTTTTGTAAAGCCGAAGGTATTTGAGCAAAACCTCTCCCAGTTTTATACCTTTACCGATGACCTGAAAAACAAGAATATCTCCTTTCACAGCCATGTTTTAAGCTATGAAACGATCACCCTCAGCCGAAGCCTTGCCCTGAAGCTCAGGGCGGAGAGAAGGGAAGCTTACCACAAGCTGGTGCGGCTTTGCTCTGCCCGCGACTATCCGCTGGTCATTGAAACCACCTATCTGCCGAAAAACCGGTTCGTGCATATCGATGTGGACGCGGTGGAAAGCCGGTCTCTTTATGATTACCTCAGCGCCAAGTATGGGCTGAAGGTGGACCGGGCGACCGAAACCTTTATTCCCATTCTTCCGGACTCCGAACAGTGCGAGCTGCTGAAGATCTCCCCCAGAATCCCCTGTATCCTGCTGGAGCGCTTTAGCTACGAGGGTGACGGTCTGGTGGAATATACTTCCTCTGTGGTGCGGGGGGACAAATACGTTTTTAAAATTGAACTGAATAACCGGAAGTGACTTTCGTTTTTCGGCGGTCGCGGCCGGCTTTGCTGCGCGTGAAGCCGGCGGACAGGCGGAAATTGAAATGGAAAACCGCCCGGTTATAGTCTGCCAAAAAACTGCTAATTTTATAAATTCACTTGACAATGACCCGCATATTACATATAATAATAGGGCTGCCCGATGACGCGGGCGCAGGTTGACTGCCATTGATAGTGAAAGCTTTTAGCCGCACGGTGCAGGGAATTTCATCGTGCATATCGTCAGCGACGAGGTGTAACTCAGCTTGGTAGAGTGCTTGGTTTGGGACCAAGATGCCGCAGGTTCGAACCCTGTCACCTCGACCAAAAAATGGGACCCAGCTCGTGGAGTTGGGCGCCATTTTTTCGTCGTAAGTGGTTCATTGGCGGAATCTGGCGATACAGCCGGGAGAGACAGAAATTTCATCGAATTGCTTGACAAATAAACCGTAAAATGATATATTAGTCGAGTGCTGAAAATGCTGGCGTAGCTCAGTTGGTAGAGCAGCTGATTTGTAATCAGCAGGTCGGGGGTTCAAGTCCGTCTGCCAGCTCCAATTGCAAATAAGTGCAAACTTATCAATAGAATATGGGAGAGTTCCCGAGTGGCCAAAGGGGGCAGACTGTAAATCTGTTGCTTTATAGCTTCGATGGTCCGAATCCATCCTCTCCCACCAGAAAACAGGCAAGCCTTTAAGGCTTGCCTGTTTTTTTACTGTCCGTAGCTGTAAAGCCCGCTTTTATCTGCGGGACGCTTCGATTGTCGATTGATGATAGAACCAGCCCGGTGCCGCGACCCAAGCTTTGTTCTGCAAAGAAGGGACCGCCGCAAAACAAAAGTTTTGGACTGTGCCCCGTTGAACAGAGAAAGAAATAAAAACCCTGTCGTAGAATAACACGGCTTTAGCGGCCTTACTTCGGATTTCAAACGGAGTGAGGCCGTTTTTTATGTTGAGGCGCTCACATTTATTGAGGGAGACTCTTTTTGTCAAACGTCCATGTTTTGCCGGAATCATCCGTGATATAACGAATCTGTGTTTGCGCTCCGGTATCATTGTCCGTCATAGCAACGGGCAAAACGCCGGACGCGCCGTGAAAAACAGGGGACAGAGCCGTAGGATAGGAATTGACGTTTTTCAGCTCCGGCGGCAGCCCGACGGCGCATTTCGCCCAGGTTTTCCCCTTGTCCTGCGTTCGGTACACGACCGGGTCCGCATCGCTGTCATAGCGGAAGGACAGAAAGCCCGTGGTTGGACTTGCGAAGCCCGCTCCGGTCACAACATGCGGGTAAGCTTCGCTTGTATTGCCGATTTCAGACCAGATTTTTCCTCCGTCCGCCGTCAGAAAAACGCGGTTTTTCTGGGACCCCGACGCGACATCGCCCGCGGTGACCAGCCATCCGTCCTTTTTCGAAAGAAATCCGAGAAATTTGGTTCCGGCATGATCCGCCCCGGCTTCCGCCACCCGGGTGCTGCTCCAGGTCTTTCCCTTGTCGTCGCTGACAAGGATCTTTACGCTGCTGTCCGCTTCGGTTCCGCCATACGCAACGGCGGTAACTTCGTCGGATATGTAGACCGCCTTATCGCTGAAGTAGGAAGCCGAATCGCCCGTGCCGGCTTCAAGCGGTACGGTGCAGGTCGCTCCCTTACCGTCCCGAATGACGAATTTTCCGTCTTTCAGCATATAGGTGCTGTTCGCCTGCAAAAGGGCAATGTTGTCAATTGTCTGCTGCGTGTTTTGACCTCCCGCCCTGTAGGTAAGAAATACCCCCGCGATGCCGATGATGATAAACACAGTGATAAGGCCGCTGAGACCCTGCGGCTTTTTAACCATATCCATTCAATTTTCCTTCCTTCTTATTTTGGATATTCGCGTCCGCTGATAGTAAGCTATGAACGGGCTGCCAATGCGTGGCTTTTATGAAGATGCGTGCATTTTCCGGTATTCCGTCGGGGAACAGTTCATGTATTTTCTAAAATTTTCCGAATAGTAGCTCGCGCCGGAGAAGCCGACCTTTTCGGAGATTTCGGTGACGTTATACTCCCCGCTCAAAAGGAGCGGAATGCTTTTTTCAATCCGGTATTTCAAAAGGTATTCAAAAGGGGTCTGGCGCATGGTCTTTTTGAAAAAACGGCAGTATCCGCTTTTGCTGATGTTGCAGGAGGCGGCCAGCCCTTCCAGCGTGAGCCTTTCAGAGTAATGGCTGTGAATATAGTTTAACGCCTGCTTTAAATAAAGGATATCTTTGGAACCGGCGCTGTCCTTTTCAGCAAGCACGCCCTGCAGCTCCCGGAAAAGCAGAGTCCACAGCTCGCACAGCCTGCCCTTGATCTGCAGTTCCCGGTAAAGGCCGTTTTCCGTGTACGCCCGGTTGATTTCCCTGATGAGCTGCATCATCCGCCTCTGCGGGGGAACCTCCTGACTCAGGTAGAGGGAGGGGCAGTTCTGCGACTGGATGACCGGCAGCACATAGGCGTTTTCAATCGTGCTGTTTTCATGCCCGAAGACCAGCACGGGGTTAAATGTAATGACCAGATACGAGCAGTCCTGCCCTTCGTACGATTTTGCGGTGTGCAGGACGTTTGCGTTGACAAACATCCCGCAGCCCTCCGTAAGAATGTAGACAGTATCGTTTGCCTGATATTCCATCGCCCCTTCCAGAACAACGGTAAATTCCAGATCGGGGTGCCAGTGGACCTCAAAGCTTGCGTGCTCATATTCGGAGAGAATCTCGTGGCTGAGGAAAAACGGGAACCCGTAATCCCCGTGCGGCGACTCCTCGGAGAGGTTTTTCCGAAGGATTAATTTTTTCATGGCGCTGTCCTCCATGATTATAATATTGTTATAAGAATAGGCAAAATTCCGATAGATAATAGAAGATATTATCATTATACTGGTTATCAGAAGAAGGTTCAAGAATTTTCTGACAGTTGTGGAAGGAAAGGGGAGGGAAACGATGAGCACGGCAGAATTCACCTGTGATTCCTATTGCGGAGACTACAGCAGACGTGCGGCGAGGGGGCGCTCGCTGTGCAGACTGTTTACGGACTGCACCTACGACGGAGACGTTTCCGCCGATCTTGTTCCGGAGCTTGCGGCACTGCGCGTTTTCAATCCTGAGTACCGAATCCTAAAGGCCAGAGAGCGCATGCGGGGAAATTTCCCGTGTGACGCGCAGCATTTGAACGGCATGATGAAGAATTTTCTTTCCGCCGCCAACGGAAGCTCTTCCTACAGCGTACCGGTCGATCTGATTTTTGAACGGCTGCAGGAATGCTGCGGTTCGGAAAGTGGCGATCTGTTCCCGATAACGCTGATTGCCTGTAAAATGCAGGAAGGACGGGTTTTCTGCAGTGTGGAACGGCTTTTTTACAGCGGCGGAGATTGCGCGGCGTCAAAGCGGACACTGAACCGGCCCCTGTATACGGAACATCCGGAGCAGCTGACGCGGAAATTCCGGAATCAGGGCTACCAGGAGACTGGTGTGATGGGAAAAGGGGACTTTGCCCGGCAGCTGAAAAAGGTTTTCAGCGAACAGTTCGGGTTTACAGTATTATAAATGTTGCTGCGGTTAAGCGGTTAAAACACCCAGGCGGATTGCCTGGGTGTTTTTTTGTCCGCGGGCAGGCTAAATTTACACAATTTCATCAGAGGAATCTATACCGTATTTGTATACTTCCTTTCTTGACAGACGGAAGGGGCAAGATTATAATACGGATATTGACTAATAGTCATTTTCCATGATTTAACAGAAAAAGGGCGAGGGGATGACGGAAATTGAAGACGACAAAGATTCTGGAAAACAAAAAGCTGAAAATGACAAAGCTCTATGACGCCGCTTACGAGCTGTTTACTTCAAACGGCGTGCATAACACGATTATAGACGATATTGTAAAAAAAGCGGGCGTTGCAAAAGGAACGTTCTATCTGTACTGCAAGGATAAATATGATCTGGTTGATAAAATCATTTTAAAGAAAAGCGCGGCGGTATTTGACGAAGCGATGAAAGCGGTTGCGGAGCGTCAGAAGATCAAAGAGATGGATTTTCTTCAGAGCGTGATCTTTTTCGTGGATTATTTAGTTGAGTTTTTCAAGAAAAATAAAAAGCTGCTGTCCCTGATCTATAAAAATCTGTCCTGGGATTTGTATGAAAAGGCTTTGACCTATGACGAAATGGAAGGGGCGAAGAGGATCTTTATTCAGCATTTCATTACCGCGGGGGGCGACAGCGAGATCGCCAGGCAGCGCCTGTACATTGTTGTTTCCATGGTCGGGGCCGTCTGCTACAACTCCATTGTTCTGGAAATGCCCTATCCGATCGACAGCGTGAAAGGCGAACTGTACCGGTCGATCCGGGAAATACTGGCCTGAACGCCCGCAGGCGAAACAAACCCATTGAAAGCGCTTTTAATAAAAATACAACAAATAAGGGAGCATCGGGAATGAAATTGCCAGGAACCCGGGAGGGCTCGCATTCTGTAGTAGACCTGATTATCAATCGCAGAAAACAAATCGAAATCGTCTTTATCGTCCTGGTTGTGGCCAGCGTTTTCTTTAACTCGTTTGTCGACATCAATTACGACCTGACGAAGTATCTGCCGGAGACCACTCCCGCCAAGCAGGGAATCAGCGTCATGAAAAAGGAATTCGGCTACCCCGGCACGGCGCGGGTGATGATCGACGATGTCTCGCTATATCAGGCCAAGGCGTACAAGGATAAAATCGAGGCCGTGGACGGCGTCGACATGGTGATGTGGACGGACACGGCGACCGACGTTTATCAGGCCGACCAGTTTATCAGATACAAGGATATTGAGGACTATTATAAAGACGGCTATTCCGTAATGGACATTACCTTTGACGAAAGCGATACCAGCACGCGCACCTCGCAGGCCATCGACCGCATTCAGGAAATCACGGGCGATAAGGGGCATTTTGTCGGGGCGGCCGTTCAGAACAAGTCTTTGAGCGAGAACCTGAAAAAGGAAATGGCAAGGGCGACGGTCATCTGCGTCGCCATGATTTTCCTGTTTCTCTGCCTGACCACCACGTCGTGGTTTGAACCCGTGCTGTTCCTTCTGATTATGGGAATCGCGATCATCATCAATCAGGGGACGAATATCTTCTTGGGCGAGGTCTCGTTCCTGACCTCCAGCGTTTCTTCCGTCCTGCAGCTTGCGGTGGCCATGGACTATTCCATCTTCCTTATTCATTCGTTTACGGCGGAACGGGAAAAGGGGCTGGACCTGACGACCGCCATCGCCAACGCGATCCGGCACTCCGCCAAATCCATTCTGGCCTGCGGCGTCGCGACCTTCTTCGGCTTTATCGCGCTGGCTTTAATGAAGTTTTCCATCGGATTCGACATGGGAATCGTTCTGGCAAAGGGAATTCTCATCAGCGTGCTGACCGTGCTGTTTTTGATGCCGGCCCTGATCATCCGCTGGGCCGGACTGATCGAAAAAACCGCCCACCGGCCGTTCCTGCCCTCTTTTGAAAAATTCGCCCGCGGCGTGTTTAAAAGCCGGTACGCGGTTCTGGCCGTGGTGCTGATTGTCGCCGCTCCGGCTTATATAGGAAAAGGAATGACGGATTTTGTGTACGGCAGTCAGGCCGTCGGCGCCGGTGAGGGGACGAAGGTGTACGAGGATGAACAGGCGATCGACGCGAAGTTCGGCCGCAGCAATATGCTGCTCGCTATTGTTCCCAACACCAGCGTGGCAAAGGAACGGGAACTTTCGCAGAAGCTGGAGGACCTGAGCTACACCAAGAGCGTGACCTCCCTTGCGAACACTCTGCCCGAGGGCATCCCGGAAAGCATCCTTCCCCAGAGCGTGACGGGAAAGCTTCACACGGACAAATATTCGCGCATTCTGATCTACATAAAAACGAAGGATGAAAGCAAGCTCGCCTTTCAGTGCTCGGACGAAATCCAGTCCATTGTGAAAAAATATTATCCGGAAAGCTCCTATGTGGTCGGAACCACTCCGTTCACGCAGGATATCAAGACGACGATCACCAGCGATTACGACTTTGTCGATATGCTGTCGCTGCTCAGCGTGGCTCTGGTCGTCATGATCACCTTCCGGTCCCTGCTGATTCCTATCCTGATTCTGATCCCGATCGAAGTCGCCATTTTTATCAATATGCTTTTCCCATATCTGGTGGGAAACCAGCTGATTTTCATGGGCTATATTATTGTAAGCTGTATCCAGCTGGGCGCCACGGTGGATTACGCCATCCTGATGACGAACAACTATCTGGAAAGCCGGGAGCATCTGGACAGCAAGGCCGCGACGATCGAGGCGGTCGCCATGACGACCCCGCCGCTCCTCACCTCCGCCACCATTCTGGCGGGCGTCGGTTATATCCTGTACTTCACTTCCTCTATCAGCGCCATAGCGGATATGGGGCATTTGATCGGCAGGGGCGCTCTGCTCAGCCTTTCGATGGTGATTTTCGCGCTGCCGGCGCTGCTGTACTTCTTTGACAAACCCATTACACGCCATACCCAGCGGATGCGGGACCTGCGCGAAAAGGCGCGGAAAAGGCTGCCCGCGCTTCACAGGGGCCGCTCGAACCCCGCTGCCTGACAGGCAAGAACATGCAATCAAGGAGGAATTTTTCCATGAAAAAAATACAGAGGGCTTTGGCCGGAATCCTCGCGGCGGCGGTGCTGGTCCCGTCCCTGTCCACCACCGCGCGGGCTGCGGCGCCGTCCGTCTCCACGGACGAGGCAGTCTACGTCAATCTGGATTATTACGGCAAACCGCAGAAGGTCAACATTGTCAAGGGCTGCGACCTGGACGGCGTCGGCCAGTTTACGGACTACGGCTCTTACGAAAAGGTCACCAATATGACCAATGAGGCACAGCCCACCGTCTCCGGGGATTCGGTCAGCTGGAAGCTTCCCCAGAGCACGGGCCGTTTCTATTATGAATGTACGCCGAAAAACGGGACGGTCACGCTTCCGTGGAATTTCGACGTTTCCTACAAGCTGAACGGCGTTCCCACAGCGGCGGACAAACTGGCCGGGGCTTCCGGGCTGGTGGAGATCGATATTAAAACGACGCCCGACAAAAGCGCGCCGGAGTATTACCGCAACAACCTTCTGCTGCAGGTCGGGACGGTCGTAAAGATGAAGGACACGCTGAGTGTGGAGGCCCCCGGGGCGCAGGTCCAGTCTCTGGGCGACTATAAGGCGATCCTGTTCGCCGGGCTGCCGGGGGAAGAGACGACGGACGTCATCCGCATCGGCACAAACAGCTTTGAATCGATCGGGGTCGTTATGATGATGGTGCCCGGTACGCTGGAGCAGATGCAGGATATCAAGGACCTGAAAGAAGATAAGGATACCATCAAGGGCTCCATGGACGCCATCAGCGACAGTGCGAATGAAATCCTGAGCACGCTGGAAAGCCTGTCGGGCGGACTCAAGCAGACCCAGTCCGGCCTTGCCGCGCTGGACGGCGCCCGCCAAAGCGTCAGCTCCTCCAAGGGCGGCGTATACAGCAACGCGGACAAAGCGCTTGCGGATTTGTCCCAAACGGCGTCCCAGACCTCGGCGCTGGTTCCCCATCTGCAGAAAAGCCAGCAGCTGGTGGAGGACGTGAGCACCACCCTGAACACCATGTCGCAGAACGTGACCATCGTCGGTTCCACAATGGCTTCGCTGTCCGCTACCATCAGCAAGGTGCGCAGCGACGTGAACGACCTGCGGGACGTCCTTGACGACGCGGACGACGCGTCCGGTCGGCGCGCCGCACTGGCCAAGGACCTGAATACGCAGCTCGGCACGGCCAAAACGACGGCCAAACAGCTTGCCGCGCTGCTTTCGCAAATAGACGACGGTTCCGCGCAGCTCACTGCGGATGTGCAATCGCTGATGGAGACTATGCAGCAGATACAACAGTCCGGAACAGGCAATGCATCTACCTATCAGCTGATGCAGAGTATCGGTACGGTGCTGACCAGCTTGCAAACCACTCAAAAATCCTCCGCAACGCTGGAAACGGCTCTGAAAGCGATACTCGGACAGTCGGATACCCTGTTTGATACGGGAGCGAAAACCGTCGGCGTAGTGGATTCCTATCTGGACGTGCTCGACGACGGGGCGGACTCGGCGGACGACCTGCTGCGCCATGCGAATCAGGCCGGCGGCAATTTGAAAGATCTCCTCAATATTTCGCAGAGCGTCACCGACAATATTGCGGCGCTGAACGGCACCATGAACCAGTACAAGGACGATACGGTCGGCGCGCTGAAGGATATGGAAAGTCTGGTTGGCAGCCTCGCCCGCACGATTTCCAGCGCGCAGGCGTTCCTGACCTCTCTGGAAACCGTTGCGAAAACCAGCGGGAACAAGCTGGACGACGGTACCCGCCAGACCCTGAACGGACTGATTTCGGTATTGCAGAAGGCTTTGGGCCAGATCGACGATACCTCCACCGTCAAAAATGCGAATCAGACGATTAAGAGCGCCGTCGACAAGGAGCTCAACAAGTTCGAGGATGAGAACAATTTTCTGAATCTTGATGCGAAGGCAAAGCCGATTTCGTTCACGTCTTTGAAAAACGCGTCCCCGTCCAGCATCCAGATCGTCCTGCGGACGGAGGAAATCAGCAAGGATGATGGGAATCAGGGGGAAAAGGACCTGGAGCAGCAGGAAAACGGTTCGAGTGTTCTTGACCGGATCCGCAGCGTATTTACAAAGCTTTGGTCGGCGATCACCTCCGTATTTTCATAAATAAAAAAATTCTTCCAGTTTTTTCTAAATATTTTCACAAAAATATCACAAAGACATGCTATAATAAACACAAAGATTTATTTGGAAGGGATTGGAAATATGAATTTTATAAAACACAGCCGCTTACATACAGTCCTCGCTGGGTTTCTGGCCGCGGTCATTTTGGCGCTGCCTCTCGCCGGGTGTGCACAAACAGCCGCCGTTCCCGATTCGTCCTTACGGACGGAATCTTCCGCGGTAACGAACAATCCCGCTCCCCAGATAAATCCGTCGGGTTCAGCGGAAACTTCGGGGCAGAGCGCGAAAAAAACCGATTCCGCCGTTGCCTCCGGGGCGAAGACTGCTTCTGAAACAAAGCAAAGCCAGAAAACAACAACGGCGGCGCCGAAAACACAGGCAGCGTCGGACGAACAGACGCTCAAAAAGACTTCCGGCGACGCGCTGGCGGACAACGGCGTACAGTTCAGCGTACCCAAAAGCTTTGCAGCCCAATCGGGCTATACCTACGTGGATCAGCGGGAGGGCTACAATTACCTGCCCGACCTCGCCAGTCGCGCCGTATATAAACAGATTTTTGAAAGCGCCTACAAGATATCGGCCTCAACCACTTCCGAGGGCTACTATCCTACCCAGAAGATCGTCGTATCCGGCAGCCGCCTTTCCGAGGCGCAGCTTCGCGTGATCCTGCTTGCGTTCCTCAACGACAATCCTCAGGTCTTTTGGCTTGCGAACGCGTATTCCTATGCGTACTCCAATGACAGCACCTATATCCAGCTTTATTCCGTCGTGTCACAGCCCAACTGCACCGCGATGATCCAGAAGATGAACCAGAAAGTGAGCGCGGTCATCAGCGCAATGCCGGCTGGGTTAAGCGAGCTTGACCGTGAATTGTACCTTTTTCATTATATAGCGCAGAACTGTACCTATAATAATGCCGCCGTCTCCGACTCCAGCATCTGGCAGGCTTTTTCCTCCTACGGCGTGCTGATTGACGGAACCGCGGTCTGTGAAGGGTATTCCAGAGCCATGCAGCTCCTTTCCAGCTATGCCGGCCTGCAGTGCATGCTGCTGAGCGGACAGAGCAGCGGGGTCAACCACATGTGGAACGTCATCAAAATAGACGGCAGCTGGTATCATCTGGATACGACGTGGGGCGACAGCGATACGGAGGTATATAACTATTTCAACCTGAACGATGCTGCGATTGCCCAGAGCCGTACCATTTTCCCAAGTGCGTCCACCCTGACGGACGACCAGATCGACGGTACGGTGGGCGGCGAAGCCGCAAAATGCAACCTGACTGTTCCGGTCTGCACCGCGACCGCCGCCAACTATTTCAGGGCGAAGGCCGCGAAGGTGAGCAGCAGCTTGGAGGACAGTACCGTGACAGCCGCGCTGACTTCTGCCGTACAGTCGAAGAGTTCGTCCGTTTCGTTCTATATTGACGAAAGCGTTGACTTTGAAACCGTGATGGCCGGGATGACGACCAGTTCGCCGTATGAGCTTCTGAAGTGCGTTAATGCGGTGAACAGCAAACAGGCGGCCGGGAGCCGGATTGACACGGATAATTTGCAGTATCTCGGCGATAAAGTGAACCGGGGCATTACCCTTTTCCTAAAATATAAATAAGAAATGGCCCGCAAGCTTGTCTTACGGGCCATTTACTTCTCAAAGAACCCATCCTACGCATCAAGCGAAGGATGGGTTCTTTGCAGTTTGAGCCGGTTTATACCGGTTCCGATTGCTGCTTTTTCTTTTCAGTCTGTTTCTCAGATTGAAACAGCTCTTCATCGAGCTGCTTTTTGATTGATGGCAGCCGAAGCAGCTTGAGCATGGCGGTAATCTGGAATTTCTGCTCCGCATCATCCAGGGCGCCGCCCAGATGGTCGTTCATTTTCTCCAGCCGGTAAATTACGCTGTTGCGGTGCAGGTTCATTTTTCTGGCAGTATCGGTGATATTGCAGTTATGATTGAGGTAGTAGTCCAAAAGTTCCGTGTTATCGTTCCCGGTTTCCTTTGCTGCGGCGTACAGCCGCCGGACCGGTTTGGTTATCAAATTTTTCAGGGACATGGTTCCGCTGGCCTGACACATTTCCAGCAGGCAGTAAAAGGTGTATTCCGAAAAATGAAGAATCTGCTGCCCGTTTTGCAGGAAAGCGGAGGCTCTCAGTACGGCGCTGCACTCCAGGCGGGCGTCATGCAGCTGCAGAAGGGTCTCAAACGGCTGGCTGCAGCCGCAGATCCCGTTTACGGTCTCCATCATTTTGCGCAGGTCGTCAATCTGATTGGGACGAAGGAGCTTTGCATGGGAATCCTGGCCGCCCCGGTAAATCAGAACAAAGATACTCTCCGCGTGGCTGATTACTTTGCTGTGGGCGAACAGCGCCTTGCAGTTATTGGTCACATAGGTAATCAGGGGAGCGGAAAAGTAGGCAAGCTTGATTTCCAGCAGCAAAAAGCTGGATTCAAAGGGAAGCCGGACAAATTGCAGCCGGTCGTGAATATCCGGTTCCAATCGGAGCCGGTTTTCCAGAAGGTCGATCAGGAACGGTTCATATAGCCGCTTGTTTGTTTCTACCGCGTTGCGCGGAATCTGAGTGGTGTACCGGCAAAGATATTTTTCCAGCTGGCCCAGCAATTCCAGCTGGCCCAGAGTGGGTGGGCTGTCAAAGTAATACTGCGCCATCGTGGCGACGTTCCGGTTCTGGTGGGAAAACACCCGGATAGCAAACGGGCAGTTGGCCCAGTTTGGCGGGTAAACAAGAGAAATCCGGTCGTATTGGTTGACATTATTCAGATAACCCATTTCAATAATACGCTTTATGGTTTTTCCGGAAAAGCTGCCGTTTTTTACCATGTCGCTGATGGGCATTCGGTCTCCCACGTCCTCACAGTTCAGACAGGCCAGATATTCAAACGATGGGTTCCAGATAATGATGGGGTGGGACAGAATCCCCTGGGCCGTGTCCACCAGATTCTGAATACTGCCGTTATTGGCAAGCACCATTTCCATATCCGCCCTCCAGCGGTTCAGCCGGGAGAAAAAGTTGGAAATCAGGTTGTAAGCTTCGGCCGCGTCCACCTGGTCGGGAAGCATCAGCAGGTTGCAGCAGAGCTTGTCCGCTATTTGGCGGTAGGCATCCTGATCGCCATACAGAAGAAAGCTGCTTCCTTTCATCAGCTCCGGCTGAACAGACGTTAGCTCCTCCGCTCTGCAGAACCACAGGGTGTTGGGGGAAATCTGCTTATTGGAGGACTGCGCCGCCCGAACGCTGAAAAGGCCGCATTTCTCAAAAAGACATTTGGAAGCGGACTCCGCGTCCTTCATGGGGGAGACCTGTATTCCTTTTTCCCAGTCAGAGCATTGACTGTACAGAATTTCCAAAATCAGTTCCAAAGAAATTTTCACTGTTTTTTCCTTCCTTTTCCACGGTTGGGACACTGGATAAAGTGCCCACTGAGGGACGTTTTCATTCTCCCATATTTCATAATCTCATACAATGAAATCTTTCCGGATACGACGTATACTGAAACAATTGAAGCAGGGGCCCTAGGGCCCTTTGCGGGAGATCGTTCGTTAATTAACCAACAAACAGGGAGGCGGGAATATGTCACAACTTGTGATGACAGAAATTGTTCAGGGCGTTGCGACCCTGATACTGAATGATCCTGATAAGATGAACGCGCTAAGCCAGCCAATGGCAGAGCAGCTTTTTTCCGCACTGGAACAGGCTCGCTACGACGAAAGCGTAAGAGTGATCGTTCTTCGGGGAGCCGGCGGCCGGTTCTGTGCGGGCGGTGATATCAAATCGATGAAAAAGCGGGTCGATTGTTATGCGCAGGGCGTTGCGCCGGATACGTCCGTTCCGTCCAATATGTGGAACCTGAACCGTCTGGTGCTTACCATCCGGCAGACGGAGAAACCGGTGATTGCCTGGATTGAGGGCGCGTGCGCGGGCGGCGGGATAAGCCTGGCCATGGCCTGCGACTTTTCCATTGCCGCGCAGGATGTCAAAATGACCTGTGCGTTTGCCGGGATCGGACTGGCCCCGGACATGGGGAGCACCATGATACTCCTGCGCAGGACCAGCCCGGTCGTAGCGACCGACCTGTTTATGACTGCGCGGCGCTTTACGGGACGGCAGGCTGCGGACTGGGGAATCATCACCAGAGCCGTACCCGCAGAAGAGCTTGACAAAGAGGTGGCTTCCTTATCGGCACAGCTGGCAGGCGGGCCCACCCGGGCTTACGGCGAAATCAAGGGAGCGGTAAACCGGATTCTTTACGACGGACTGTACCAGTGCATGGCAAATGAAGCCGCCTGCGCGGAACGCCTGACCCGTTCGAAGGATCATGCCGAGGCCGTCAATGCGTTTCTGGAAAAACGAAAACCCGCTTTCCAGGGAAAATAAAATTTTGAATGCAAGTGAGTGAATCATGAAAAAGTTTCCCTTTCAATATAACACAGAATTAGACGCTTCCCAACTGCTTTCCGCCGCGGCTTCCCGCTACGCAACGAAAACCGCTGTGATCGACGGAGAAACGCGTGTGACCTATGGACGAATGGAGGAGCGGGTGAACCAGATGGCAAGCCTGCTGCTAAGGCTGACAAACGGAAAAACGGGGGTGCATATCGGCCTGATTTCCACCAACAGCGTGGAGTACCTGATGCTCAATCTGGCCTGTGCCCGTGCCCGTATGGTTTCGGTGCATATCAACTGGCGGTGCAGCCCGCGGGAATTGGGTTACCTGCTGCGCAGCACACGCTGTGAAATCGTGTTTTATAAAATCGACCGTGCCGATTGGCGCGGGGCAGTGGTGGAGGAATTTGGCGAAAAACTGCGGATGGTTAATCTGGCGGAGGACGAAACCGGGGGTTCTCCTTTCCGGAAAATGGTTGAAAACGAGAGCACGGCTCCCGTTCGCATAGAGGGCAGCATGGATGACATTATGACTTTTTATCATACGAGCGGAAGCTCCGGAACACCCAAAACCGCCGTTTATACTCACCGGATTTTTCTTGATAAAGTGGTCTGCACCATCCTAGCACAGGATTTTTCAGCGGATATGGTATACCAGACGATGACCCAGCTGTTCCATGCGGGGAGCCTTGGCGGGTATATGTGCCTTGCCTGCGGCGGCACCCTGATTCTGCTCAGCCATTTTAACGAAACCGACTATCTGGAATGGATTGACCGGGAGGGGGTCACCCGGATTACCCTTGCCCCGAATGTCCTGCAAAGGCTGCTGGATCATCCTCAGTTCCGGCGGTTTGATCTTTCCACCCTGCGGACCATTAACTGTTCCATGGCGCCCATGCCGCCTTCTCTGCTGGAGAAGCTCGGTGTTCAGCTGCCGCATGTGCAGCTGATGGAGATTTACGGGATGACGGAAATGTGCGGTGCCGTCACAGTGCTGCACCCTGCTCAGCATTCCGGCGGGAGCGACCCCCGCCGTCTCTCTGTGGGAAAGGTCATAGACGGCTGCAGTCTGCGGATCGAATCGCCGGACGGCTCGGTCTGCCCACCGGGACAGGTTGGTGAAATCGCCATCCAGGGCTCCGGGATGATGAAGTTCTACTATGATGATCCCGAAAAGACGGCATACATTATGCGCGGCGGATGGTATCATTCGCAGGATATGGGGTATTTGGACGAGGAAGGCTTCCTGTATCTGAAGGGCCGCTCGCACGACATGATTATTACCGGCGGGGAAAATGTCTACCCCAAGGAAGTGGAGGATGTTTTTTACGACAATCCCGCCGTGAATCAGATCTGCGTGTTCGGCGTCCCGAGCGCGTACTGGGGGGAAGCGGTTGTGGCCTGTGTGGTACCGAACGGCGGTGTTCCCTTTGACGCGGAGGAGCTTCGCTGCTTTGCCCGGAAGCACATGGCCGGCTATAAGGTGCCAAAGCGCATCTGGCCGGTGGAAAAGCTGCCGGTGAATCAGGCGGGGAAAGTCCTGCGCCGATTGCTGACGGAGAAGTATGGACCGATTTACAAAACAGAAAACGGATCGTCATAAGATTAAGAAAGAAACGGCAGAGCGCGGCTCTGCCGTTCTTTTTTATAGCGCGCACTCCGTCGGGACGCCGGAAAGCCCTGATCCGATCAGACGCCCGCGGTATATGTACTGAGATCAGAAAGTAATACCGAGGGCAATCAGAAATGCGCACAGGATGGAAACAAGTACAGGTCCTACGACCGTAAGCATGAAGTGGTTCATATAGGCATCCTTATAGGTGAGCTTGCAAAGGGTGTAGGTGTTTGCAAGCGCGGAAGAATTGGGCAGGGTATCCAGACCCAGCGAAGCGATGGAGCACAGGCGGTGCAGCGCGGGGGCCGGAATTCCCATCGTGAGAAAATGGGCGCCAAGAGCATCCAGTGTGAGCGTCAGACCGATGGAAGAAGAGGCCGAAAAACCAGCGGCAATGTTGATCGCTACGATAATCTGAAAGGCAGGGGGGCCGGGGATGGAATCCAGGCCGCTCAAAATAAAGGAAAACCCGGGGGAAGCGGACACGACGGCACCGAATCCCGCGGCGGAAGCAAGAGCCAGCGCCGTACTGCAGGAATTTACAGTTGCGTCCTTCATGTCGTCTTTGTAGTCCAGTTTGGTTACGCCAAACAACACCATGATTACCAGACAGCCGATTCCCAGGGCGACCGCCGCGTCCAGATTAAAGCCGTTCAGGGCAATCAGCATGACGATGGACGGAAGCAGGCATTTCCACAGCGGCTGTTCCTTTACCCGCTCGACGGTTTTCCAGCCTTTTTTGATTTCTGTTCCGGAAGGCTCAAAGCCGATGCCTTTCTTTTCGCACCGGCCAATCGCGTACCAGACCCACCAGCAGGAAAAAGCAAGAGAGGCGATTGAGCAGAGAATGCCGAGTACGGGGGCCGCGGAGGCGGTGGTGCCGAAGTAGCTCATCGGCAGCAGGTTGGTCAGCTGCGGGGAGCCCGGCAGCATTCCGGTCGCAAAGGTTCCGGTGCCGATGCCGATGCAGGTAAACATGAACCAGGGGATGTCCAGTTCTTCAAACAGGTCTTTCCCAATATAAATCAGGGTAAAAATCACAACGAATACACTGATTCCTCCGTAAATAAACAGGGAAGTAAGCAGACCCATGGACAGACAGGCGATGAACTTTTCATGTTTGGGAAAGCGCTTGGCGATCCGGCACATTTTGTAGGCGATGGACTGCGCGGCGCCGGTGTCGCCCATCATTTTTCCGAACAGTGCGCTCATCAGGAACAGCAGGATATAGGCTTTCATAATGCCGCCCAGCTTACCCATATAGATGTCGCCGAGCGCTTTCAGTATATCCATACCGGAAAACAGCGCGACTGCAATTGCGCCGCCGAGAGTGGAAAAGGTGATGCTGTAGCCTTTGAATACCCCTACAACAAACACCCCTACGCCCAATATAATTCCCATCAGGCTCAGAATTTCAGGTGACATGTTCTTTCTCCTTGTTTTTTGTGATTTCAGGTACGCCTCACTGAAGGCGAAGGAGCACTCCCCTGTTAATAAAATATCATTCTTTTACCCGTGTCTCTACGTTGGACTCTACGAAAATTCAAAGGGCTTTCTTCAGGATTGGTAGTCATTTTGACCAGCGGGTTTTCGGCGGATGTTTTGCGGTTTTACAACATCTCCGCCCGCCTGTGAAGAGAGCCGCCCGGCGTAAACGCCGCGTCCTTCGTGCAGTTCATCCAGAGTGGATCTTTGACGCCGCGGGTAAAAAATATGCGCAGCGGTGTATTTACTATATCATACGATCAGCATATCTCCAAAGCGCTTTTGACCAAAGTACCTTCGGGAGTGTGCCCCGCAGAAAAGCGCCCCGCAGGGTATCAGCCTGCGGGGCGCTTTGAAAACATGATGAGGAAGAATTCTGTTAGAAAAGAGTCAGGTTCAGCGCAGCATCGCTTTGGCGATTACCACGCGCTGAATTTCGTTGGTACCCTCAATAATACGGGGAACACGCGCGTCACGGTACAGCTTGCTGATCAGGTACTCGTCACAGAGGCCGTAGCCGCCGTGAATCTGGAGCGCGTCGTCCACTACCTTGCCGAGCGCCTCTGTTGCGAAGCACTTGGCTATGGCGGCCTCTTTGTCGCACTTTACCCCCGCGTCCAGCAGCGCGGTGGATTGGTACACCACACCTCGGGTAGCTTCAATCAGCATTTCCATATTGGCGAGCTTTTCCTGAATCATCTGCTTGTGGCTGATGGGCTTGCCAAACGCAATGCGTTCCTTTGCGTACTGAACCGAAAGATCTCTTGCCAGCTGGGCGATTCCCAGGGAAGAAGCGGCGATAATCGGCCGGGAAGCGGTCAGAACCTTCATAGCGTTCATAAAGCCCGTTTCTTCCGTTCCGACCAGATTGGTCACGGGGATTTCCACGTTGTCGAAGACGACCTCCGCCGTGTTGGAAAGTCTCATGCCGAATTTTTCAATTTTACGTCCTACAGACACGCCGGGGCGGTCCCGCCCCACAATAAAGGTAGCGAGTCCGCGCGCGCCCTTGGACGGGTCGACCGAAGCAACCACAAGGAAAACGCTCGCCAGCGAGGCGTTGGTGATAAACATCTTGGTACCGTTCAGAAAATATTTATCTCCCTGCTTTACGGCCGTGGTCCTTACTGCGCTGGCGTCGGATCCCGCGTCCGGCTCCGTCAGGCAGAAGGAGCTTAAATACCCCTTTTGAAGCAGTCCGGCGTAGTACTGCTTTTGCTCTTCATTACCGGCGGACATGACGATCTTGCCGCCCATGCTGGTTACGTTGAACAGGCCCAGATAGGTGCTTTCAACTTTGGCGCCCTCCTCAATGAGCATGGCGGTGGTGGTGGTGTCAAGTCCCATTCCGCCGTATTCCTCCGGTACCTGCATCATATGCAGGCCCATATCAATGCCCTTTTGAATCATTTCCTGAGGATAATGGCCCTCTTTTTCCCATTCCAGCACATGGGGCTGAACTTCTCTGGTCATAAAGCTCCGAATCAGGTTAACAAGATCCTGCTGAATTTCCGTTCTTTGATATAAACCGCTCAATTGCTATTTCCGCCTTTCCTGTTTCATTTCCGATCTGAAATCATTTTTGGTTCCAGCGTGCCAGAATTTCTTCAATTTTTTCGTCGGTATAGCCGGCCTCACGCATCAGTTCGGCCGTGTGCTCTCCGAGCATGGGGGCACGGGTGAATTCGGCCGGTGTCCTGCTCATAGAGCAGTTCGGGCCGCGGTCGCGATAGGTGCGCATACTCGGCATGTCCGGCAGAGTGGGGGTTTCAATAATCCAGCCGTTGGCATTGTATTCCTCATCGCTCCAAACCTGGTATTGGTCATAAACCTTGCAGCTTGGAATACCGGCCGTGTCCAGCGTGGCCAGAGCGTCTTCGGGTCCTTCAAAGGTTTCCTGCAGCCACTGGTTGATCATTGGAATGAGGATTTTCTGGTTGCGCGCGCGGTCGGTGACCTCCAGATAATTCGGGTCTTCCTTCATCTCCGGGCGTCCCATCAGGTCGCACAGGCTTTCCCAGACCCGTTTCCCGGCTGCGGCAATAATGATATCGCCGCCTTTGCACTGGAACAGGCCGTACGGACACATGGTCGGGTGGTGGTTGCCCTGCCGCCTGCTCATGCGCTCCGGGCCGAAGTTACAGTGGATCAGCGGGGTGTTCATGTAAATGAGTGAACGAAGAAGGGAAACGTCCACGAACTGTCCCTCGCCGGTGTCGCGCCAGTGGTAGAGCGCGGTCATTACGCTGGTAAACAGGTTTACGCCGCCGATGATATCGCCGAGCGGAGCGCCGTGTTTCTGCGGAGCGCCGTCCGCTTCTCCGGTAATGCTCATAAAGCCGGACATTGCCTGCGCCACAATGTCGTAGCCGGGCTTATGGATATATTTTCCGGTCTGGCCGTAGGTGGTAAGGGAACCGTAAACAATGTCCGGCTTTACCCTGCATACGCTTTCATAATCCAGACCGTATTTTTTCATGACGCCGGGGCGGAAATTTTCAATAATGATATTGACGGTGGGCAGCAGCTTTTTTACCGCTTCCAGCCCGTCCGGATCGGTGAGATCAACGGTCAGCGATTTTTTTCCGCGGTTGAACCAGCAGTAGGTAAGGCTTTCCCCATCTATCATCGGGGGGAATTTCCTGCCGTCCTCGCCTCTGCCGGGACGTTCCACTTTGATGACTTCAGCGCCGTAGTCGGCAAACATTGCGCCCGCCGTGGGTCCGGCGGCCATTGTGGTAAAATCCAGAATACGGATTCCTTCCAGGACTTTTTTGCTCATGGGTTTCCTCCCTTTCCGCCGAATCAGGCGTTCATGGCACTCAGGCGCGCCAGCACTGCGTCCGCTTCGGCAACCATACCGTCAATAATTTCCTTAACGCTGGGAATATCGTGAATCAGTCCGATGGCGGGCCCGATACCGAACATGCCGCCGTCAATGTCGCCGGATTCGTAGGCGGCATGGCCTTTCTTTCCGGAGATAACGCTCATCAGCTGCTCCAGAGTAGCACCCTGCGCTTCCATTTCCAGGCACTTCTTGGCCGCGCCGTTGTTTGCGACACGAACCATATTGTTGATCGTGCGCTGGCAGATTGCGGTATCCGCTTCTTCCGCGTTCACAATCCAGTTTTTAAAATTCTCATGGATCCAGCATTCTTTGCTGGCGACGAAACGGGTTCCCATAACGACGCCCTCGCAGCCAAGCGCCAGAGCGGCCACCAGTCCGCGGCCGTCCGTGATTCCTCCGGCGGCGAGCACCGGCACCGTCAGCTCCCTGCTGGTGCGGTTGGACAGCACAATGGTTCCGACTTCATCCTTATAAGGATGTCCCGCTACTTCAAATCCGGCAATGGTCACTAAATCGGCGCCAAGGCTCTCCGCCTTTTTCGCGTGCTTGACACAGGCGGCCTTGTGAATCCATTTAATGCGGTCCTTGTTGGCGGCAAGCACCTCGGCCAGCTCCTTGGGGCTGGCTCCGGCGGTCTCAATGGCGGCGACGCCCTCCTCCATCATGACGTCCACCTGCTGGAACAGATCTTTTCCCGGACGCAGGCTGGGGATCAGGGAAAGGTTTACCGCGAAAGGCTTGTTTGTTAAAGACTTGGTTTTCCGGATTGCCGCGCGAAGGTTTTCAGGCTCCGGGAAAATAGTAACGTTAATGGTGCCCAGACCGCCGGCTTCGGACACGGCGGCGGCAAGCTCCGGCACGCCCAAGTGCTGCATGCCGCCCTGCATAATAGGGTATTGGATTCCGAACAGTTCTGTCATTTTTGTTTTGATCATAATTTTTAATCCTCGATTCAACTGATAAGCTTCATTTGTATTTTAGAAGGTAATACCGATAGAGATCAGGAAAGCCGCCAGAATGGTGACGAGTACATTCCCGACAATCGTGAGCATAAAGTGATGAATATAGGCGTCTTTGTAGTCCAGTTTGCAAAGGGTGTATGTATTGGCCAGAGCGGAAGAGTGGGGAAGTGTGCTCAGGCTGAGGGAAGATATGGCGCACAGACGGTGCAGTGCCGCCGCGGGAATCCCGAGGGACATAAAGTGTGTGCCGAGGGCATCCAGGCCAATTGTGAGTCCTGTGGACGAAGAGGCCGTGATACCGGAAGCAATGCCAAGTGCGATAATAACCTGGAAGGTTCCGGGGCCGGGAATAGAATTCAGCGCACTCAGGATAAAGGAGAAGCCGGACGAGGCGGCCAGAACCGCGCCGAAACCGGCGGCGGAGCCGAGAGCCAGGGCCGTATTGCAGGAGTTCGCCGTAGCGTCCTTCATGTCTGCTTTGTAGTTCAGCTTGGTAATACCGAACAGAAGCATGATGATCAGACAGCCGATTCCCAGGGCAACCGGGGCGTCAAGCTTAAAACCGTTCAATGCGATCAGCATGATTACGGAAGGCAGCAGGCATTTCCACAGCGGCTGTTCGTCAACGCGGGCAACCTCTTTCCAGCCTTTTCTGATTTCCGCACCGGTGGGTTCAAAGCCAAGTCCCAGCCTTTCGCACCGGCGTACGGAAAACCAGATCCACCAGCAGGAAAAAGCCAGCGACGCGACCGAGCAGATAATGCCCAAAACGGGAGCCGCTGCCGCCGTGGTGCCGAAATAGTTCATGGGCAGCAGGTTGGTCAGCTGCGGGGAGCCCGGCAGCATACCGGTTGCAAAGGTAGCGGTACCCATGCCGATGCAGGTAAACATGGACCACGGAATGTCCAAGTCCTCAAACAATTCTTTTCCAATATAGATGAGGGTGAAAATAACAACGAAAACGCTGATGCCGCCGTAGATGAACACGGCTGTCAGCAGACCCATGGACAAACAGGCGACGAATTTTTCGTGCCGGGGAAAACGCTTGGCAAGCCGGGCCATCTTGTAAGCGATGGACTGGGCCGCACCCGTATCGCCCATCATTTTGGCAAAAAGCGCACTCATGAGAAACAGCAGCATATATGCTTTCATAACGCCGCCCAGTTTTCCCATATAGGTGTCGGTCATGGCTTTCAGGATATCCATGCCGGAAAACAGGGCAATGACAATGGAGCCGGCCAGTGTAGAAAAGGTGATGCTGAAACCCTTAAATACACCTACTACAAAAACTCCAACCCCCAGCAGAATTCCAATCAGGCTCAAAACTTCAGGTGACATGTTCTCTCTCCTTCTTCTTCGTAAAAATTTATAAGATACCGAACCAGAGACGAAGGGAATCTTTCATCTGTTAATAAAATATCATTCTTTTTCGCGCACCACTACGTCGGACCCTACGAAAATTCCGGCGGCTTCCGGGAAGATCCGTGGTCATTTTAACCAGCCGTTTTTCGGAACGGCACCGAGCTTCAGCAGATCAGCGGTTTTTTATCCGGTTGAACTCTGCGGTCAGCTCCGGCAGAATTTCGTGCAGGTCGCCTACGATGCTGTAATCCGCTACCCGGAAGATGGGGGCGGAAGGGTCCTTGTTGATGGCAATGACGATATCGGAGCTGCTCATGCCGGCCACATGCTGAATCGCACCGGAAATTCCGCAGGCAAAATAAATCTTGGGCCCTACCGTTTTGCCGGTCTGTCCCACCTGGTGGGAATGGGGGATCCATCCGGCGTCCACAGCCGCGCGGGAGGCGCCGACAGTGCCGCCCAGTGCGTCCGCCAGATCCTGAATCACTTTGAAGTCTTCGGGGCAGCCCACTCCGCGCCCGCCGGAAACAATGATCTGTGCGTTTTCCAAGTCGATCTTTGCTCCGGTTTCCTCCGCTACTGTGTGCAGAATTTCGGTTCGGATCGCTTCGGGGGCAACGTGGATGTTTTCAGAAATAATTTCCGCGGTGCGGGCTTCCGCCGCCGCCGGCTTCTTAAACACGCCGGGGCGTACCGTCCCGATCTGGGGACGATTTTGCGGGCAGACGATCGTCGCCATCAGGTTGCCGCCGAAAGCCGGACGGGTCCACTCCACATTTCCGGTTTCCGGATCAAAGTCCAGCGCTGTACAGTCCGCGGTAAGCCCGGTGCCCAGACGGCAGGAAAGACGGGGTGCAAAGTCACGTCCGTTCGGCGTCGCGCCGATCAGGATTTTAGAGGGCAGGTGTTTTTTGACCAGAGCGTACATTGCGTCGGTATAGGCGTCGGTAGTAAACTGGCGATACTCCGGACTGTCCAGCACATACACCTTTTCAGCGCCGTAAGACACGGCTGCCTGCACGGCGGCTTCCGCGCCGTAACCGATCACCACCGCACACAGAGTGTCCCCCGACTTGTCCGCCAGGCGGCGTCCGGGACTTAGAAGCTCAAGGCCGACATTCTTTGCGGTACCGTCCTCTTCGGTTTCTACATAGACCCAAAGGTTTTTGGTTTCTTCCATAGACATTTTATATCCCTCCCTTAAAGTGCTTTGCTGAGCAGCCGAATCAGCTGCTTTGCGGTATCTGCGGGCGAGACGCCCTCTACCTTCACACTGTTTTTGGTCATATCGGGAGTGAAGGATTTGCTTACTTTCGTCGGGGAACCCTTGAGCCCGGCACGGGTCAGGTCGATGATTACGTCCGCTGAGGTAACGGCGGGAATGTCGGCGCGCGAAGCGGCGGCGCGCGTGCGCAGCGTGGGCCAACGCAGGTCGAAGGCGGTTTTCGTCGCCGTAATCAGGCAGGGAACGCCCACCCTGATTTCCTGATAGCCGGACTCGGTTTCCTTTTTGACCAGCAGGGTCTTTTCGCTTTCCGGGGTAACTTCAATGGCGCAGGTGACCTGCGCCAGATTTCTGTGTTCGGCAATTTCGGGGCCAACCTGTGCGGTATCGCCGTCGATCGCCTGCTTGCCGCAGAAGATCACATCAAATTTGCCTTCCTTTTTTTCCAACGCGTCAATGGCGCAGGAAAGGATATAGCTGGTAGCAAGTGTGTCCGAGCCGCCAAACGCCCGGTCGCTTACCAGATAAGCGGCATCCGCACCGGCGGAAAGGCTTTCCTTCAGCACGGCTTTGGCTTGCGGGGGACCCATGGAAACGGCCACCACTCTGCCGCCGGTCGCGTCTTTGATCCGCAGAGCCATTTCCAGAGCGTAGCTGTCAAAGGGATTAAGAATGCTGGGTACGCCTGTGCGAATCAACGTTTTGGTAATCGGATCGATTTTGATTTCGGTTGTATCCGGAACCTGTTTTACACAAACGAGAATATTCATGTAACATTGACCTCCTGTTCATTAGGTCCATAAGAGATGATTGCTCAATTCTTAGGTTGTTATAATTTTAGCAATTATAAGACGGCTTTTGACCGTATAAGCTTACGAATTTGTCAGCGGGCCTTTTTTAAAAGTTTAGATAATTTGTCCACTGGTCAAAAATCGCCGCCTGAAAATACGGGTGGCTGCCCCGAAGGATTAAAAATACATGTTTAAGGAAGGAACCGATACAAAACAGCGCGAAAAAAGCCGGAACAGCTTCTCCGAAAAGGGTGGGCTGTTCTGACTTTTTGCTTTATGCGCAGCGGTTTCTGGAGGATACGAAGAAAGCGGACGGTTCCGCAAAGGACAGTTGCTTTCAGACCCCTTTATTTGTCAATTGATTTTATTTTTGGGCGTGCTATAATAATCATACTAATTCTACCAACGTCCGGAGGAGCCCATGAAAAAATTTCTGACCGCAGTCATGACGCTGCTTTTGACCGGCTTGATCGGGATGTTCGGATTTTTGGTCCTGTATCACGACAGGCTGGGGCTTGCATGGGACGATCCGTTTACGGGCTTTTTACAGAATGCTTTGGAGGCTTCCGCTTCCAAAGAGCCGGACGGGAGCGCCGGGGATACGGAAAATTCGGATAAAAAGGCTTCTTCCGTTTTGCAGGACGCTGCGCCCGCGTCCGCGAATTATCCCATTTTTCACCAGACGGCGGGGCTGGACAGCCTGACGGACAGCGACAGCCGCGCGCTTTATCAGGGACTTCTGAAATCGGCATATGCCATCGCGCAGGAGGCAAACGAGGACGGATATTATCCTGCCGATGAGGCGACGGTGAAAAATGAGGAGCTTTCCGAAAAGCAGATCCGTGCGGCGGTGCTTGCCCTGCGGTGTGACAATCCGCAGATTTTCTGGCTTACCAACCAGTATTCTTATACCTATCAGTTCGGAAGCACCTCGGTGCAGCTGTTCGCGTATCTGCCTCCCTCAAAATGCAGCGAACTGGTCAAAAAGCTGAACGCGGAGGTTGCTTCGGTCATCGGCGGGATGCCCAAGGGGCTGAGCGAGCTGGACCGGGAGCTCTATCTTTTTCAGGCTATTGCAAAAAGGTGTACTTACGACAACGCCGCGGTGACCGATCAGACCCGCCTGGCCGCCCACGAGGTGACCGGCGCGCTGGTCGACGGCACGGCGGTCTGCGAGGGTTATGCACGGGCCATGCAGCTGCTGGCCTCTTACTGCGGGATCGACTGCCGTACGGTCAGCGGAGAGGGCAACGGCGAGCCGCACATGTGGAACGTCATCAGCATTGACGGCGACTGGTATCATCTCGATCCCACCTGGGGCGACAGCGACCTTCTGAATTATCATTACTTTAATGTGTCGGACAGTATCATCCGTGCGGACCACAGCATCAGCGAGAATATTCTTCTGTTAAAAGGGGAAAAAGTAAAAAACGAGGACGGCTCTTCCGCCGATTACAACCTGTCCCTGCCCGCCTGCACCTCCATGAAGGCGAACTATTTCCGGGCCAGGGGAATCCCTGTCAGCGGGTTTACTTCCGAAAACAACAAAAAGGCCGCGGCTGCGGTCGCCGCAGCGGCAAAATCCAAAAGCAGTACGGTCGAATTTTACATTGATGAGAAATTAAATTATGAGAATACGGTGGCGCAGATGATCGGCGCGCCGAAGTATCAGCTTTTTCATTATATTCAAACGGCAAACCGTTCCCTGAAAGCGGGGAGCCGGATCAACGAGGATAAAATCCAGTATGTCCAGGCGGACAATTGCCGCGGGCTGACGGTCATTCTGGAATATCATTAATTAAGGAAAAGAAAAACGTAGGAAAATGGAACCGTGAATTACGGTATGTGGGAAAAGGAGGCATATGCGGATGAATCTGTTTTGTGCGGGAAAATATCGTTTTTCTCTGGGCGAAAAAGCTTATGTAATCGGAATATTGAATGTTACGCCGGATTCCCTGTCCGACCGGAGCCGTTTCCTCACACCCGAAAAAGCGGCGGGCCGGGCGCTGGAAATGCAGGAGCAGGGCGCCGATATCATTGATATCGGGGCGCAGTCCGCGCGCGCGGGCAGCACGGTGCTTTCTCCGGCGGAAGAGCTGGAAAGGCTTCTGCCGGTGCTGATGCAGCTGAACGGCCGTCTTGCCGTGCCCCTTTCCGTGGATACGTTTTATCCGCAGGTGGCGGCGGAGGTATTAAAATACGGGGTGTCCGTTCTCAGGGATCTGAACGGCTTCGATAACACGGAAATGGTCGCGGCGGCGGCGCGTTCCGACTGCGGCTGTATTGTCATGCATCACCGCGAAACAAAAGAAGAGATTATTCAGGATGTCAATCAATATTTTATGGAAAAATTGGATATCCTAACAAATGCGGGTATTTGCAAAGAGCGCATCTGCTTTGATCCCGGTATCGGCTTTGGGAAAACCCAGGAGCAGGATCTGCGGCTGCTGGGAAACGCGGGCCGGCTCCATGTGGACGGCTGCGCCCTGCTGATCGCGGCTTCGCGCAAGCGAGTGATCGGCGCCGAGTGCGGCAGCCCGCCTTACGAGCAGCGCCTTGCCGGAACGCTGGCCGCCCACGGCATCGCCGTGGCGGACGGTGCGGATATGGTTCGCGCCCACGATGTCGCACAGGCGGTGCAGGCCGCGAAGATCGCGTTTGCGATTCGGCGGGCCCGCGGCTGAAAGGCGTCGGATTATAAGGCAAAATGGGCTGGGGAGAACCCTTTTTAAAAAAAGTTAAAAAAACTTTGGAAAAAGGGTTGACTTACGGGGATGTATTTGGTATTATAGTCAAGCGCCTTACGAAAGACGCAAAAAACGAAAACGAAACTGAAGCGGCACAAACACAGAGCGGAAGCGGAGTTTTCGACTAGGACCTTGAAAATTAAACAACGATAGAATTAAGGAACCCGTAATGAACTTGAGAGTATAGAATGTACTTTCGGACGAAGTTGGTTGTCACTTTAAAAGACAACGAAAATACACGTTAGTGTATCGTATTTAGAGCTCTTCAAAAACTCTGAGTATTACGATATAAACGCCTTCGGGCGATTATATACAATATTTTAGAGAGTTTGATCCTGGCTCAGGACGAACGCTGGCGGCGTGCCTAACACATGCAAGTCGAACGGAATTAAGTTTAACACCGAACACTTTGTTTGGTGGGGACGCCTTACCGAGTGGTGGGTGTTGAGCTTAATTTAGTGGCGGACGGGTGAGTAACGCGTGAGTAACCTGCCTTTCAGAGGGGGATAACGTCTGGAAACGGACGCTAATACCGCATGACATATTTGGGCTGCATGGTCTGAATATCAAAGGAGCAATCCGCTGAAAGATGGACTCGCGTCCGATTAGCTAGTTGGTGAGATAAAGGCCCACCAAGGCGACGATCGGTAGCCGGACTGAGAGGTTGAACGGCCACATTGGGACTGAGACACGGCCCAGACTCCTACGGGAGGCAGCAGTGGGGGATATTGCACAATGGAGGAAACTCTGATGCAGCAACGCCGCGTGAGGGAAGACGGTTTTCGGATTGTAAACCTCTGTCCTTGGTGACGAAACAAATGACGGTAGCCAAGGAGGAAGCTCCGGCTAACTACGTGCCAGCAGCCGCGGTAATACGTAGGGAGCAAGCGTTGTCCGGATTTACTGGGTGTAAAGGGTGCGTAGGCGGCTCTGCAAGTCAGGCGTGAAATATATGGGCTTAACCCATAGACTGCGTTTGAAACTGTGGAGCTTGAGTGAAGTAGAGGTAGGCGGAATTCCCGGTGTAGCGGTGAAATGCGTAGAGATCGGGAGGAACACCAGTGGCGAAGGCGGCTTACTGGGCTTTAACTGACGCTGAGGCACGAAAGCATGGGTAGCAAACAGGATTAGATACCCTGGTAGTCCATGCCGTAAACGATGATTACTAGGTGTGGGGGGTCTGACCCCTTCCGTGCCGGAGTTAACACAATAAGTAATCCACCTGGGGAGTACGGCCGCAAGGTTGAAACTCAAAGGAATTGACGGGGGCCCGCACAAGCAGTGGAGTATGTGGTTTAATTCGAAGCAACGCGAAGAACCTTACCAGGTCTTGACATCCAACTAACGAAGCAGAGATGCATCAGGTGCCCTTCGGGGAAAGTTGAGACAGGTGGTGCATGGTTGTCGTCAGCTCGTGTCGTGAGATGTTGGGTTAAGTCCCGCAACGAGCGCAACCCCTGTGATTAGTTGCTACGCAAGAGCACTCTAATCAGACTGCCGTTGACAAAACGGAGGAAGGTGGGGACGACGTCAAATCATCATGCCCTTTATGACCTGGGCTACACACGTACTACAATGGCTGTTAACAAAGGGAAGCAAGACCGCGAGGTGGAGCAAAACCTAAAAAACAGTCTCAGTTCGGATCGCAGGCTGCAACCCGCCTGCGTGAAGTTGGAATTGCTAGTAATCGCGGATCATCATGCCGCGGTGAATACGTTCCCGGGCCTTGTACACACCGCCCGTCACACCATGGGAGCCGGTAATACCCGAAGTCAGTAGCCTAACCGCAAGGGAGGCGCTGCCGAAGGTAGGATTGGCGACTGGGGTGAAGTCGTAACAAGGTAGCCGTATCGGAAGGTGCGGCTGGATCACCTCCTTTCTATGGAGACATGAGCAGCTGAAACACGCTGGTCTAACATCCTAGGTCGGTTACGGAAGACGAAATTCGAATCGTTGTTTAATTTTGAAGGCCCTGAGCTGAGCTCAGAGGCACGGCCCGCGGACAGCAGTCCGAGGAAAGTGTCTTGGCGCCGCGGGACGGTAACAACCGGCTTCCGGGGCGAGGAGCGAAGCGCAAAGCTTTCAGAAAAAAAGTGGAAACAAGGGTAGAACACCTGAGTGAAGCTACCTTTATATGGGGGTTTAGCTCAGCTGGGAGAGCGCCTGCTTTGCAAGCAGGAGGTCAACGGTTCGATCCCGTTAATCTCCACCAGCGGCGAGTCGCCGCAGACAATTCGCGGGTAAGATTTGATGGAAACGTGAAATGAGTGCACGCGGAAAGAAGCGAAGACGAGCCAAAACAAAATGTGGCTAAGGGTGACAACCTGAACGCCGGAATATGGGCTTATAGCTCAGCCGGTTAGAGCGCACGCCTGATAAGCGTGAGGTCGGTGGTTCGAGTCCACTTAAGCCCACCACGGACACAGTCCGTTTTTGCCGCGCACAAAGCAAACTTGAAAGAGGAAGCAGAGTGCCCGCGTAACGGAGGAAGTCCTCAAAAATACATACGGTAGTTTGAATTCACTTCGGTGGAGGAAAGGGTATCGTGTGGAAAAGGTCGGCAGAAGGTAGAATCCGCGACAGAACGGGTCTTTTGATCTGGGAACTGTCCCGTGACGAAACGGCCTGCGGCCGTGTACATTGAAAACTGAATAAAGAAGAAGCAGATATTAAGCGAGAAATAACTTGTTATTTTTAGATTTAAATCTACAATTTCAAATTTTTAAAGAAGAACCAAGAAAAAACACATGGTCAAGCTACAAAGAGCGCAAGGGGAATGCCTTGGCACTGGGAGCCGATGAAGGACGCGACTAACTGCGAAAAGCTATGGGGAGCCGTAAGTGGGCATTGATCCATAGATATCCGAATGGAGCAATCCAACTGGAGTCATGTCCAGTTATCATACACTGAATTCATAGGTGTATGAGGGGAACCGCCTGAACTGAAACATCTAAGTAGGGCGAGGAAAAGACATCAAATGAGATTCCGCTAGTAGTGGCGAGCGAACGCGGAAGAGGCCAAACCGGGGGTAGCAATACTCCCGGGGTTCGGACAGCAATGTGGATGCTGGAATTTAGCAGAATGGCATGGGAAGGCCAACGAAACAGTGTGAGAGTCACGTATGCGAAAAAGGAAAGCGCCTAGCTGTATCCAGAGTACCGCCGGACACGTGAAACCCGGTGGGAATATGGGGGGACCACCCTCCAAGCCTAAATACTACCCAGTGACCGATAGTGAACAGTACTGTGAAGGAAAGGTGAAAAGGACCCCGGAAGGGGAGTGAAAAAGAACCTGAAACCTTGTGCTTACAAGCACCGAGAGCCCGTCAAAGGGTGATCGGGTACCTTTTGTAGAATGGTCCGGCGAGTGAATGTAACTGGCAAGGTTAAGTCCTTAAGGGATGGAGCCGCAGGGAAACCGAGTCTGAACAGGGCGTATGAAGTCAGTTGTATTCGACCCGAAACCGGGTGACCTACCCATGTCCAGGTTGAAGTGGGGGTAAAACCCCATGGAGGACCGAACCGACTCCTGTTGAAATAGTAGCGGATGAGGTGTGGGTAGCGGAGAAATTCCAATCGAACCCGGAGATAGCTGGTTCTCTCCGAAATAGCTTTAGGGCTAGCCTCGTATTAGATTACCGGAGGTAAAGCACTGAATGGTCTAGGGGCCGAAAGGCTACTGAAACCTATCAAACTCAGAATGCCGGATAATTGATGTACGGGAGTCAGACAGCGTGAGATAAGTTTCGTTGTCAAAAGGGAAACAGCCCAGACCCACAGCTAAGGTCCCAAAATATGGTTAAGTGGAAAAGGATGTGGGGTTGCACAGACAACCAGGATGTTGGCTTAGAAGCAGCCACTCATTAAAAGAGTGCGTAATAGCTCACTGGTCGAGTGACCCTGCGCCGAAAATTTAACGGGGCTAAATCATATACCGAAGCTTGGGATTCCGCAAGGAATGGTAGGAGAGCGTTGAATAAGGGGTGAAGTCAGAGCGGAAGCGCTGGTGGACTTTATTCAAGTGAGAATGCCGGAATGAGTAGCGAGAAATGTGTGAGAATCATATTGGCCGAAAGTCTAAGGTTTTTGGAGGAAGGTTCGTCCGCTCCAAGTAAGCCGGGAGCTAAGGTGAGGCCGAGAGGCGTAGCCGATGCACATACGGTGGAAATTCCGTAGCCGCCAAAAGATTTAAGTAAGAGGACACCTGCAAAGGGCATAACCCGGGCGATGGTTGACCCGGGCGTAAGGGACCGAAATTAGAGTAGGGAAGTATGCTTAGCGCAGGGCGAGAAAAGTCTTATGTATATCTTCGGCGCCCGTACCGCAAACCGACACAGGTAGATAGGAAGAGAATTCCAAGGCCAACGGGAGAAGGGTAGTTAAGGAACTCGGCAAATTGACCCCGTAACTTAGGGAAAAGGGGTGCCACAGCAATGTGGCCGCAGAGAATAGGCCCAGGCGACTGTTTAGCAAAAACACAGGTCTCTGCCAAATCGCAAGATGAAGTATAGGGGCTGACACCTGCCCGGTGCTGGAAGGTTAAGAGGAGATGTGCAAGCATTGAATTGAAGCCCCAGTAAACGGCGGCCGTAACTATAACGGTCCTAAGGTAGCGAAATTCCTTGTCGGGTAAGTTCCGACCCGCACGAATGGTGTAACGATCTGGGCACTGTCTCAATTACCCGCCCGGCGAAATTGTAGTACCGGTGAAGATGCCGGTTACCCGCGACAAGACGGAAAGACCCCATGGAGCTTTACTGCAGTTTAATATTGGGTTTCGGTAATTTATGTACAGGATAGGTGGGAGACTGCGAAGCAAGGGCGCCAGCCTTTGTGGAGTCGCTGTTGGGATACCACTCTTAAGTTGCTGAAATTCTAACCTGCGGCCGTGAATCCGGCCGGGGGACATTGTTAGACGGGCAGTTTGACTGGGGCGGTCGCCTCCAAAAGAGTAACGGAGGCGCTCAAAGGTCAGCTCAGCACGGACGGAAACCGTGCCTTTGAGTGTAAACGCGTAAGCTGGCCTAACTGCGAGGGTGACGGCCCGAGCAGTAACGAAAGTTGGAGTTAGTGATCCGGCGGTATGAGAGTGGAATTGCCGTCGCTCAACGGATAAAAGCTACCCTGGGGATAACAGGCTGATCTCCCCCAAGAGTCCACATCGACGGGGAGGTTTGGCACCTCGATGTCGGCTCATCACATCCTGGGGCTGTATTCGGTCCCAAGGGTTCGGCTGTTCGCCGATTAAAGTGGTACGCGAGCTGGGTTCAGAACGTCGTGAGACAGTTCGGTCCCTATCTGTCGTGGGCGCAGGATATTTGAGGAGAGCTGTCCTTAGTACGAGAGGACCGGGATGGACGCACCGCTGGCGCACCAGTTGTCATGCCAATGGCACAGCTGGGCAACTATGTGCGGATCGGATAAACGCTGAAAGCATCTAAGCGTGAAGCCGACTCCAAGATTAGATATCCCATAGCGTAAGCTAGTAAGGCCCCTTGAAGACTACAAGGTTGATAGGCTGCGTGTGTAAGTACGGTAACGTATTCAGCTTGGCAGTACTAATAGGCCGAGGGCTTGACCATATTTTTCTTGGCAACCCTCTATTTCTCACTTCTGCTTCCCTCCCTTTATTCAGTTTTCAGTGTACAATTTGTACCTGTAGAAATGCAAAGAGCAGCGGATGAAAATCCGGAGCGTGCAGGCTCAACCTGCCATATGCACCATTAGCTCAGTTGGTAGAGCACCTGACTCTTAATCAGGGTGTCCCGGGTTCGAGTCCCTGATGGTGCACCATTAAGAAGTCGGAACGGGGGCTGGAGCCTCTGGCCTCTGCATCTGACTGTATGAAAGATATGGCCCGTTGGTCAAGCGGTTAAGACACCGGCCTCTCACGCCGATAACGGGAGTTCGATTCTCCCACGGGTCACCATTTTCTGTTCCGCAGCAATCAGTTTTTGTTTCCGCCGAGTCGGAGAATCGAACTCCGGTCTTCCACAGGAAAGTAAGGGTTGAGATTCGAAGTGGCTGTCTGAGGTAATCGCCGTAGGTGTGTGCCGACTGCAAAGTCCTCCCACGGGTCACCATTTTCTGTTCTATGGCAATCAGTTTTTGTTTCCGCCGAGTCGGAGAATTACAATTCAATAAGTTTAGTTGGTACTGATGACGGTGAGGGTCCACCCGTTCCCATCCCGAACACGGAAGTTAAGCTCACTGGTGCCGAAGATACTTGGCTGGTAACGGCCCGGGACAATAGGAAGGTGCCAACACAAATATTCCTCAATAGCTCAGCCGGTAGAGCATGCGGCTGTTAACCGCAGGGTCGTTGGTTCGAGTCCAACTTGGGGAGCCAGAGAAGATCACCAGTCGTAGGATTGGTGGTCTTTGTGTTTTACCTGCATGTCCTGAAAGATTCAATCAGGGCGTCGGAAAATTACAGGCCGGATTGTTTTGGACCATGACCCTAGGGGCGAGCATAATTTGGAGAGACGAAGGAATCACCCGTCGCAAGATGGGTGATTTTTTTTTATAGCTGATGGCAACGTAACTCGGGAGGCGGCTTCTCAAAGGAAAAAGGAGTCATATTTTGCGAATTGCTTTTTTATTTCTAATCCCTTCCTTTTTCAACAGATGGAAAGAGCTTTGTGGAAAATCAGTGCAGCAGTTTCAAAAGAATTCTTAAAAATTTTGAAAATCAAAGAGCTTTTCCGACAATTAAAAGACATCTTACAGCATTCCAGTTGATTCTGCAATAAGTTTGCTTTTCTCCCAAGCCGAAGGCGGGGGAGAAACCTGTTTTGTCTTGCAAACTGAAAAGGAATTGCTGTTAAGACGGCCTTTTCAGACTAACTATAAATCATCATACTGCCTTTACAAAACTTGACAGACCCGGTCTGCTTCCCTATAATGAGGATAAAAAGAACAGAAAAAACATTTCTGCTGTAGTGACAATCATGGAAGCGATTGGAACTTATCAAATGATTTTAGAAAGGTATTATGGTTGATGAAATATACTCATATCGTTTTTGATGTTGACGGAACACTGCTTGACAGTGAGGACGCGGTGCTTTTATCCTTTCAGAAGATGCTTTTTACCATACAGGGAAAAATGTATCCGCTGGAAGAACTTCGGTTTTCCCTTGGAATCCCCGGGCATGACACGTTGACCAAAATGAAGGTTGAGCCGCTCGAAGAGGCTTTCCGCATATGGGGAGAATATGAACTGGAGTTTTCCTATTCCATAAAACCATTCAAAGAAATCCCTTCAACGCTTTTACAGCTGAAAAAAAATGGGATTCAAATGGGCATTATTACGTCCCGGACGAGGGAAGAGTACGCGACGGTTGTTTCTTCTTTCGGGCTGGATCATTATTTTGAACACATTCTCTGTGCGGAGGATTCATCCGGACACAAGCCCGATCCGGCGCCGATGTTCAGATATATGGAGCTGTCCGGTGCGAGTAAGGAAAATGTGCTGTATATCGGGGACTCCGCTTATGACTGCAGATGCGCGCACGGGGCGGGTGTGGACTTTGCTTTGGCTTTGTGGGGCTGCCGCGCTCCGGAGGGCATTTCTCCGGAATATGCCATGGAGAAGCCGGAAGATGTATTATCTTTATAAGAAAATGTAGGGAACAGATTCCCTATGCAGTATGGCTTAAAGTTTAAGGAAGGCGTTGAGGTGCGGGTATGATTGGAATTATCGGGGCAATGTCGGTAGAAGTGGAAAATTTAATCGCGGTCATGACGGATAAAAGTACGCAGACAGTCAGTTCGGTGGTTTACTATACCGGAAGAATAGAGAATATCGACTGTGTTGTTGCCAAATGCGGCGTTGGAAAAGTTGCGGCGGCGGTCTGCACACAGACCATGATTTTGAATTATCACCCCAGCGCGGTCATCAATGTCGGCGTTGCGGGCGGTATCGGCGGAAACATTCATATCGGGGATATCGTCGTATCAAGCGGGCTGGTGCAGCACGACATGGATACCACCGCCATTGGGGATGAAAAAGGCCTGATCAGCGGACTGAATATCGTCACCATTCCCGCCAGCACAAGGCTGGTTGATCTGGTGGTTTCCACCGCGAAGCAGATTTACGGCCAGGGCGTGCATGTCGGCGTGATCGCCACCGGGGACCAGTTCATCAGCAGCGGGGAAAAGCTGCGGGAAATCGCCCGGGATTTTCAGGCTTCGGCGTGCGAAATGGAAGGCGGGAGCATCGCCCAGGTATGCTACATAAACCATGTGGATTTCGTGGTCATCCGGGCCATCTCGGATAATGCCAATGAGGCGGCCAATATCGATTTTGCCGCTTTTGCTATTTCCTCCGCACATAAGACTGCGGAGCTTATCACAAAAATATTACCCTCCATCTGAAAAAGAGGTGTAAGACATGAAGATCATCGACGTGTCGCGTGAGCTTTTTTCCGCACCGGTTTATCCGGGGGATCCGGAGCCTTACCGGGACCCCGTGCGCCGGATGGAGCTGGGGGACGTCTGCAATCTTTCAGGTTTTTACACGGGATGCCACAGCGCCACCCACGTTGACGCACCGCGCCATTTCATTGAGGACGGCGAGACGGTCGACCAGCTCGATTTGGCGCGGCTGACAGGCCCCTGTACCGTCGCAGAGGCAAGCGGTATCATTACCGGTTCCGATATTGACAATATCGTGCCGTATGCTCAGAAAATGATTCTTTTCAAGGGGCAGGCATCCCTGTCCCAAAGCGCCGCCTTCGCGCTGACGGCCGCGGGCGTTACCCTCGTGGGAACGGATGCGCTCAGCATCGAAACGGAAGAGGACGACTCCTTTCCCGCGCACAAAGAGCTGCTGGGGGCGGGCGTACTGATTCTGGAAGGGCTGGACCTCTCCGCGGCGGAGCCCGGTGACTACCGGCTGATCGCCCTGCCGCTCCGCCTGGGCGGAGCGGAGGCTTCCCCGGTAAGGGCCGTCCTGCTTGAGAATGAAGGCGATTGTTTTTATGAATCCACAGATTCGGAGATTTGAAGAACTGACCGTTAATGCTTTTCCAGCTTTACAGACGGAACTGTTTGACGGTTGGGTTTTACGCTTTTCGGATGGGTTTAGTTATCGGGCGAACTGTATTTGCCCTCTTTATCCGTCGGAAATCAATCTGGAAAATAAAATCAGGCTATGCGAACAAAAATATGCTGCAAAAGGCTTGCCGGCGGTCTTTAAAATGACGGAAAACACACGGGATTTGGACGGAATCTTGGAACAACGAGGTTTCTCCATAGCGAAAAGCGTGGACCTTATGAGCGCTGCGATACCACCGGACTCTGACGCGCATTGCTTGAACGGTGTGGAGGTATCAGAAAAAATAGATGAGGAATGGCTGAATGCGGCTGTCTGTTTTTCTGATATACACCATAAGGCCATGCAGAACATCCAAAAAAGGATTTTAAGGAAGATTGCGGGCAGGACTGTTTGCGTAAAGGTTAGGCAAGATAAAAGGGTGGTTGGATGCGGTTTGGGCGTCCTCGACGGCGGTTCTATCGGATTGTATGATATACGGGTGGATGAAAACCATCGCCGATTGGGATTCGGTACGCGTATTTGCAGGACTATTTTACAGGCCGGTAAAGCTGCGAATGGAATGGAAGCATATTTACAGGTGAGTTGTGAAAATCACAAGGCTATCAGCCTGTATCAGAAATTAGGCTTCCATGTGCTTTACCACTATTGGTTCAGAGTAAAGCGGACGGATAATTGTATGGATATTATAGATTGACGGTTTTTTGTTTAAAAATTTTCGTTCGCAAATAGCAAAGGCGGGAAATTGTAAAAATTTCCCGCCTTTGACCGTATCAAATTTAATAATAACGGAACACCGCGACGACTTTCCCGAGGATCAAAACGTCTTTCGTGTAGATCGGCTGGTAATCCGGATTTTCCGGCTGAAGGCGGATCCTGTCCTTTTCGCGGAACAGACGCTTCACCGTAGCCTCGTCTTCGATTAGGGCAACCACGATTTCCCCGTCGAGCGCGGTCGGCGTTTTCAGAGCGACGACGATATCGCCGTTCAGAATCCCGGCGTCCTTCATGCTTTCCCCTCGGACATTCAGCGCAAAATATTCTTCATCGCTGTGACGGGCGGGTGAGAAGGGGACATAGCCCTCCACCTCTTCGACAGCCAGAATCGGCTGGCCGGCGGCGACCTTTCCCACGATGGGGACCTGTATGGTGCTCTGTTCCCCCGCAAGGTGAATTGCGCGGTTCAGGCCCGCGTCACGGCTGATATACCCGGCGCGTTCCAGCGTTTTCAGGTGAGCGTGTACGCTGGAGGTCGACTTCAGCCCGGTTGCGCTGCAGATTTCGCGCACAGTGGGCGGAAGCCCGTTTTCGGCCCGGCTTTTTAAATAGTCATATACTTTTTGCTGGCTTTTGGTTAACATTCCGCAGCCCTCCCGTGTATTTGGCTTCTGCAAATATTATAGCACATTTTTGAAAAAAATCAAACAAATGTTTGGAATATTAAAAATTCATAAGATATTCATAGCTATGTAACAACTGAATCCCGCCATGCGATATAATATAGACGTAATCAAGGATATGGAGCCGCACCATTACTTGATACATGTTCTACCCTCCTCAATATACCCCTCAAGCTAATGAAAAAGGACCTGGTCGAAATGGATTAGGTCTTTTTTCTTTTTTTATTTTTATGATAAAAATGTTATCCCCCGAATATAACGTTTGATTTATGGCCAAAATATATTCGGAGGTGGCACGAATGAGTAATTTACATCTGCTAAACAACAAATCACAAAAGAATAACTCCAAGGGATTTTATATCGCGCTTGGCGTGTGCCTGATTGCGGTTGGTGTTGCGGCCTGGACCACTTACGACAGCGTGGTCAACTATGCTTCTCCCGACGAAGGGGCGACAAGCAGCGCACAGGTGCAGCATACGAATGAAACGGTAAGCGGAATCAAGGTCTATACGGGAGACGAAACTTCTTCCGCAGAGGAGCCCGCCCAGTCGGAACCGGCAAAGGAAGAGCCGTCTAAGGCTCCGTCCCAGGCGCCGTCTGCTCCGCCGTCGTCCGCCGTACCGGCCAAGCAGACCGCAGCCAGCGTTCTGACCTTTGCCAGCCCGGTCGAGAAAAACGTTACGCTGAAATTCAGCGGGGAAAATCCCATTTTCTCAAATACGATGAAGGACTGGCGTGTGCACAACGGCACCGACTTTTCCGCTAAGGAAGGAACCGCCGTCAAGGCGGTCGCGAACGGCACGGTAAAGAATGTCTATACGGACGACCTTTACGGGCTGACGGCTGTGATTCAGCACGGAGATTACGAAACCTATTACTGCGGTTTGGCAGCGGCGAGCGTCAAAAAGGGAGCGGCCGTCAAACAGGGTCAGCAGGTCGGAACGGTCGGAACGGTTCCGTGTGAAAGTGCCGACGCATCTCATCTGCATTTATCAATGAAAAAGGGTGGAAAATATATCGACCCGCTTTCCATTATTAAATAACTCGCCCCCGACACTGTAAACGATTAGGGGCAAAATCACAGCTGCAGAATGAATGGTTCTGCAGCTTTTTTGTGATCTCCGTTTTTTTATTTGTGAAATCCGGCTTTCTGTGCTATAATAAGACCGAAAGTGGTGGATCCTACAAAAAATGTCGAATTTTTATTTAACACTTTGTTAATGATTTATACACTTTCTGTTACCACAACGGCAAGAAAATCAAACTATACTGAGTATGGTTGGAAAATACGTAATTCGGAAGGGAGGCACAGTATTGAAAGACAGGAACACAACCCTCGTATGCGTTACGGGTCAGCGTGACTGTGACAGACTGATTCGGGCCGGCAAAAAAATTGCCGAAGAGAGTTCCTCTTCTTTACAGGTACTCTGCGTGCAACCAACCTCTGCGGGATTTGAGACCAGCTGTGAAGAGCTCGAATATCTGCGTCAGACGGCGCGTGACGCACAGGCGGAAATGACCGTTTATTTTAACGACGAAGCGGCCTTGATCGCGGTAGGGTTTGTAAAACAAATCGGTGCGATCCATGTTGTAACGGGAATGGCGGAGGCACCGGTCAACGGATTTGTAGAAATGATCCACAAGCTTTTGCCCAAAATTCCGATCTCAATGGTGGCAAAAGACGGAACGATTTATAATATTTGTCCATCGGGAAAAAAACAGCAGACTGTTAAACTGGCAGTCCAGAATTAGTACATAGCCGGGCGCCGGGGATTACACTCCGGCGCCCTTTTTCTATGTTTGCTGCCTTTGTTTCGGTACTGAACGGCTGTAAGGGGCAGAAAGGACTTGCAAATTGTTACAAAAATGTTTATTATTATAAATACATTTGTTATTTTGAATTGCAGGGTGATTGTTTGTATAAGGCATGTATTTTTGATTTGGACGGAACGCTGGCCAATACGCTCGCTTCCATTGCCAATTTTGCCAACACCGCGATGGAGCGGTGCGGATACAGGCCGATTGAGGTGGAAAAATACAAGTATCTCGTCGGGAACGGAACGGACAGGCTGATGCACGCTATGCTTGACACTGCGCCGGGCGCGCAGGGATATACGGAAGACGACGTCTGCACAATGAGGCAGATTTACGATGAACTGTATGAAAGCGATCCTACTTGTCTTGTCACGAATTACAGCGGGGTGCAGGATACGCTGAAAAAACTGAAAGCGAAGGGAATCCGCATGGCGGTGCTTTCCAATAAGCCGCACAACTGCACCACTGCGATTATCGACGCGCTGTTCCCGCAGGGAACCTTTGACCTGTGCTACGGACAGCGGTCGGAGGTGGCCCGCAAGCCTTCCCCGGAGGGCGCGCTGCTGATCGCGGACGGGCTTGCCGTCAGCCCGGAGGACATCCTCTACATCGGGGATACAAATACGGATATGAAAACCGGCGCTGCCGCGGGAATGGATACGGCGGGTGTCCTTTGGGGATTCCGGTCCGAGAAGGAACTGAGAGAAAACAATGCGAAATATATCGTCGAGAGACCGGAACAAATTTATGAGATTGTTGCTGGTTGCATGAGGTGATTGATGAAGTGGCTGTTAAACCTTCTTAAGACCGAGAACCGGCTTGGCTTCCGGGTGGTAAAAACGGGGATCGCCGTTACCCTTTGTGTGGTGATTTCCGCCCTTTTAAAGCTGGACGAGCCCTTTTTCGCGGTCATTGCCGCCGTCATGACGATGGGAAAATCCATCGATGCTTCCATCAAAATGGGGAAGAACAAGCTGATCGGCGTGCTGATCGGCGCGGCGGTCGGCTATGGCTTTGTCATGCTCTCGCCCGGAAACGCCGGGCTGTGCGGAGTGGGGATTATCCTTACGCTGTATCTCTGCCATCTGTTTAAGCTGTATGGCGCGGCCACCCTGTCCTGCTTTGTGTTCGCTGCCATGATGTTCCGCATCGGCACCGCCCTTTCCTGTATTGCGGGCAGCGCGATCGGCATTGTGATCGCCATTCTTGTCAATCTGGTGATTATGCCGCCCAACTACGCCGAAGAAATCAAGAAATCCTTTGTCCATCTGCGCAGTCAGGTGGACCAGGCGATGGAGAGCGCCGCCTCGTTCTGGCAGATCGATACCTTTGCGGTGGACAGCGCGATCCAGAAGCTGAGCTACAATGTCAAAATGTACATTGCTCAGGCAAAATTCCTGCGCTGGAACGACGACGAGGTTTTCGGCATTTCCTGTAAAATCTCCACTTATGAAATGATACTGGACGAGCTGAAGGCGCTGGAAGTGATGGAGCTGACGGAAGATTCCGTAAAACCCGGTGGCGAAACGGAGATTGTTTACCGCTACCATATGGACAGGATGCAAAAGCTTTACGAACATGCGCTTTCCGAAACGGAGGAAGCCAATAAAAAATGACCTGTGAAGGTCATTTTTTTTTGCTTATTTGACTGTTTTGGCTGCGGCGGTCATCAGGGCGGAAGCGATCTGCCCGGCGGAACTGATGCCGCTTCTGGAATTTTCCACTACGACCGCGAACGCAAGCGGCGTTTTCTCGTTGGAGGAAAAGCCGACCATCCAGCCGTTCGGTTTTTTCCCGCCGCCCACCTCCGCCGTGCCGGTTTTGGCGCAGACGGCAAGGCCGGGGAACAGGCCGTCGCCGTAATAGCTTGAAACGTTGTAGCGCATATATTCTTTCAGCTTTTGCGCGGTGGTGGCTTTCAGAAGCCGGTCTCCCGTCCAGGTATGCCCGCTGCGGACGGTCAGGCCGAACGGAGCCGTAATGCCGTTGATAAGATAAGGCTTGACCGGTACGCCGTCGTTGGCGATTGCGCCCATCATCACCATCATGTGGAAGGGATTGGTCAGGTCGGTGTATTGCCCTACACCCGACCAGCCCAGCTCGTTGGCCGCGGCGCCGTCCACCTTATAAACGCTTTTGCTGGTGGAGATGCCGTCCAGGTCGAAGCTGCGGTTAAAGCCCATGGAATTTGCCATCTCGGTCATTTTGTCCGCGCCAAGCTCAACGGCGATCTGTGCGAACGCCACGTTGGAGGATTTCGCCAGCGCGTTTTTAAAGCTGAGGGTGCCGTAGGAAGCGACGTCGGTAATTTTATTGCCGTTAATGGTAATGCTGCCGTTACATTCCCAGGTGCGGCTGTCCAGATCGGGAATGCTTTCAATCGCCGCGGCAGAAGTCACCACCTTGAAGATCGAGCCGGGGGTATAGGTGGAGGAGAGCACGCGGTCAAGATAGACCCCGTTGTATTTTCCCGTTTTGTCCGTATTCAGGTCCTTTGGGGGATTGGAAGGGTCGAAATTCGGCGTGCTGACCGAACAGAGCATTTCGCCGGTCTTGTAGTTGTAAAGGACGACCGCGCCGCTGCTGCTGCCCAGCTTTTGAAGCGCGAGTTTGCACAGCGCGCTGTCCAGCGTCAGCTTAATGTCGCTTCCCCCGCTTTTCCCCGTGGGGGAAGCCAGTCCGGTAATGGGATTGTACCCCGAAAGCTCGGAACGGTAGTTGTACTGGATTCCGGTGGAAATATAGCCGTTGCTGTCGCCTACGGTGTGGAGCATCGCGCGGCGGACGGTCTCATCGCTGTTGTATACCCGCTTGCCGTTTTCGCTTTTGGCAAGCACGACGTTGTTCCGGTCAAGGATTTTTCCGCTGTTGGCGAGCTGGCCGCCGGTCGTCAGATGCTTGTTGAACGGCTGCATGGCCCAGCTGCCGCCTTCCGTGGCGAACCCGTACAAAAATACGCCGAGACCGAACAGGAACGCCATGCCCAGGATATACAGGATTAAGGAACGGGAGCCTGTCGTTTTCATCAGCTTTTCCTCCTTGCCGCGTAGGTGCGCTCGTCGCTCGCCTTAATGAAGGCGAGCAGTCCCCAGACCGCCACCATACTGGAGCCGCCCAGACTGATAAAGGGCAGGGTGACGCCGGTCATGGGAAGTACGTCCGTCGCGCCGAAGACGTTCAGGCAGGTCTGGAACAGAAGCATGCCGCCCGCCGCGCACGACGATATGGAATAGAAGGTGGAGCGGCTGCGCGTAACGTCCGAACGGGCGTAGAACATCAGAAACGCAAGCGTCAGCACAATCACAATCGCCAGCAGCAGGCCCAACTCCTCACAGACCATGCCGAACACCAGGTCGCTGGTGGAAGCGAACACGCTTTTCAGAGAGCCGTTCCCGATCCCCAGCCCGAACAGTCCGCCGCTCGCGGAGTAGCTCAGCACGCGCGTCTGCTGGTAGCCGGATTCGTTCACATGCTCCCAGACGTGCCGCCATGCCTCGAACCGCTGCGCGACATAGGGCTTGAATTTTAAGATCAGGAAAGCGCCGAACACCGCGACCGCGCAGATCAGCGCGATGGTGCGCACGCTTCCGGAACGCATGAAGGCAATGATGAGAAAGGTCACGAAAAAGACACAGGCGGTGCCGAAATCGCGCATCAGGAACAGCGCGCCCATGCATACGGCGGAAAACCCGATAAATCCCGTCAGGTTCTTTGCCGTCTGCAGCCTGTCCAGCGTGGAGGTGCCGACAAAGATAAAGGCGATTTTAATAAACTCCGACGGCTGTACGCTGACGGGGCCCAGGCTGATCCAGTTGCGGGCGCCGTTGTGTTCGCGGGCCAGCACAAGGTTGGCGGCAAAAAGCAGGACGGCAAAGATCCCGATTGCCAGACGCCAGCGCATCACCCGGTCAAGATCGCTGAGGAACCAGATCATGATGCAGAATAGGAGGACGCCCCCGAAGAGCGCGCCGAGCTGCACGTAGGTGTTTTCCACGCCGGTGCCGGAGATTAAAAGGATGCCGATTCCGCTCAGCAGGAACGCGATGGTTTCCAGCTCGAAGCTGACGTGCCCCAGCCCCTTCATGGAAAACAGGTACAGCAGCCATTCCATTGCGAAGATCGCGCCGAACGGCACAGCGGGCAGGTAACTGAATTTCCCGCCCGCGAAGCATGCCTGTACGCACAGGAGCAGCTGAATCAGGGTGGTGGCGGCCAGCAGCCCGGCGGGGGACGCGGCGTGCCGCATCTTACGCTTCTTCGGCTGCTTGCTGTTTTTGATATCGCTTGTCCGCTTCAGCATCAGCGCGGTGGAGCCCATGGCGATGGAATCGCCCGGCAGGATCTGCATCCGGTCCTTCACCTTTGTGCCGTTGACAAAGGTACCGGACTTCGACCCGGTGTCGGTGACGATCCAGCCGCTTTCCCGGCGCATCAGCACCGCGTGGTCGCGGCTGACGGTGGGGTCGTGCAGAACAATGTCGCAGCTTTTGCTGCGCCCGAGCGAATTTTCCCAGTACAGCACGGGGATGACTTCGTGGGATACCATGTCCTCCAGAATTACAACGGGGTCTTCTTTTCTGCGCCCGCGTTTCATGGACGTAAAGCATTTGCTGATCACGAGTATGGAAATCAGCGGGACAATGATTCTGAAAATATATAGCACCAAATTAATGATGTTTTGAATAACAGGATTGTTCAGCGCCAAAAAAACGCCTCCTTCCGGTTGGCGGGGAAATATCCGCCTGAGGATAGTATTTCCTTTTCTATTATACAATTATTTACCGGCAAAGTAAACGGAGGGAACGCACCGTTCCCTCCGCCGTTTCTCAGTTATTCCGTTATCCCCAGTTCCCGCATGAATTTCAGAAGCCCCGCTTCAAAGTGGACGCCGTACCGCGGGTCGGTTCCGGCTTCCCTTGTGCGCCGGATGCATCCGGCGGTAAAGTCGACCGCAGTCTGCAGGGCGATATCCAGCTCCATGCCGTTCAGAAGCCCGGACAAAAGCGCGCTGGCAAAGATATCCCCCGTACCGTAGTAATTTCCCCTGATCTTTTGCGAGAACGCGTAGCTGACCGCGTCCGTGTTCCGGTTGTACCCCGCCGCGCCCAGAAGGTCCGGACTGAACCAGACTCCGGTGATGACGACCTGACGCGGCCCCAGCCCGCTCAGACGCCGCAGCAGATTTTCAACGTAATCGCGCGTGTAGGGGCCTTCGCGGTACTTTTCGCCCAGCAGAAACGCCGCTTCCGTGAAATTCGGCACGATCAGGTCGGCCTTTCTGCACAGGTTCACCATTCCCTCGGCCATTTTGGGGGTAATGGTCCGGTACAGCTCGCCGCCGTCCGCCATCACGGGATCAACCATAATAAAGGTATTCTCCGTTTTGAAGGTATCGAAAAAATCCGATACGATCGAAATCTGCTCATACGATCCCAAAAAGCCGCTGTAAAGCGCCTCAAAGCTCAGGCCAAGCTGTTCCCACTGCTTTTTGAACCCGGGCATATCGTCCGTCAGGTCGCGGTAGGTAAAACCCTCCAGATCCCCCGTATGGGAGGAAAGCACGGCGGTCGGGACGGGGCAGACTTCGATTCCCGCGGCGGAAAGAATAGGAAGTGCAACCGTAAGGGAACATTTCCCGAATCCGGAGATATCGTGAATCGCTGCGATTCTTTTTTGTTTGTTCATTCGATCACCTCACAAGTATTACATTAATCATATGGAAATTCGGGGTGAAAAATGTAAAGCCGCAGAAAATCACAGCATTAAATTTTATTGGCAACCTCGCCCGCATGCTTGTAAATACTCCTTGCGGGAATAAAGCCGCGCACCATGGAAAGCGGGTAGACGGTGCTGTCCTTGCCCACGACGGTGCCGGGGTTCAGGACGGAGTTGCAGCCGACTTCCACGCGGTCGCCCAGCATCGCGCCGATCTTTTTCAGCCCGGTTTCGATGCGGTCGCCGTCCGCGCTGATGACCACGAGCGTTTTGTCCGATTTGATGTTGGAGGTAATGGAGCCCGCGCCCATGTGGGATTTGTAGCCGAGAATGGAGTCGCCCACATAGTTGTAGTGGGGAACCTGAACGCTGTCGAACAGGATGACGTTTTTCAGCTCCGTGGAGTTGCCCACGACGCATCCGGCGCCCACAAGGGCGCTGCCGCGGATAAACGCGCACTGCCGGACCTCGGTGTTCGGCCCGATAATCGCGGGTCCGTTGATATAGGCGGAATCAAATACCCTTGCGGTTTTCGCAATCCATACGTTCTCGCCGCGCCGGTCGTATTCCTCAGCCGGAAGCGTCGGCCCCAGTTTTAAGATAAACTCGCTGATTTCCGGAAGCGCTTCCCAGGGGTAAGTCAGTTTGCCAAGCAGCGGGGCCGCGGCGGTGTGGGTCAGATCATACAGACAATGAATGGATACTTTGTCAGTCATTCTAAAATGCTCCTTCGTTTCTGTTTAATAAATCCATTATATTTTCATTTCACCGCCAGGTCAATCATAGAAGGTCATTTTATGAGCTTTTTTATTTTCAGCAGGTCGCCGGTCTGCAGGCTGCGCCCGCTTCTGTCCGCGCCGCTTCCGTCGCTGATCTTTGCCGCTTCCAGATACGGCCCGGAGAGGGACGGCGTATCCCCCGCGCCCGTTTGGATAAAGTATTCGTATAGCAGGCGGCAGTCGTAGTCCGTCACGGTCCCGGAGCCGTCCAGATCGCCGGGGATGACCGCGATGTAGGCGCCGGCCGTTTTGTCGCCCTGCATGGTGACGATGGTCTGGCCCGTGCCGATATTTCCGCTTTTTATTTCTTTTTTGTCCGCCGTAAAAACGCGGAGGCTCTGGTCCGGATTGATTTCGGCTATCTCGCTTTGAAGGGCCTCCAGCGTTACCGGGCCGGGGAAATCGTAATTTTCCATGACGGGCGGGAGGCTGACGGGAATTTCATCGGAAGGGGAGGAGGACGGCGAAGAGCTGACGGGGTCCGGGGCGCCGGATTGCGGCGCCGAAGAGTCCGGCGCTTCGGAGGAAGGAGAGCTGGATTCCGGGTCGGGGGGCTCTGCGGTGATGGTTTCATCGTTACGGCCGTTAAACAGAAAGAAGGACGCCGGCGTGCCTGCATCCAGCTGCTCACCGCAGGGGACGGTGACAAGCGTTACCCTTCCCTGCGCGTCCGCGCTGAAATCCCGTGAAAAGTCACAGCTGACATTCAGAATATTGTTGACAATACATTTGCCGTTGTTTAAATCAAGACGCCCGATTACCGCGCAGTTCGCGGCACTGGAGGACATTCCGGCAAGATACAGGTAATTTCCGGACAGACAGGCGGCTTCATATACGAATTTAATAGTGGTCGGTACCCGAACAGAGCTGTAATCAAGGTCCCCGTTGCTGTCAAGGAGCGCGGCACGGGTGGAGGAGGCGTAGGAGCTGATCAGTACGAAGCCTGTTTCCGGCCTGCGGAAAAACCGCTGGTTGTCCGGATAATACAGGTCGGAATCGATTGTACTGATGTCGGGATAATCCTCCGCGTAGCAGGACAGGGCGGCGATCATCGGCATTAGAGCCGCGGCGCACACGCATATGATGCAGAGCATAAGACGTTTTTTTCGGCGGTCTACCATATTTCTACACCCCTCGACATTTAATTTCATAACAGCATTATACAAAATATGGAAGAAGGGGAGGAATAATGTGAAAATTTTTCAACGAATCCGTATAAAAATAAAACAGGAACCGGCGTGCACCGGTTCCTGTTTTTGGGGAGGAGTTGTATTGAAAAGGTCGTGACAAATCCTTGCCACAGTCTTGTAATCAGATCGGATACGGTCCCATTTCTTAGTTCCGTGATTTTATTATAGTACCCGTGTTTCCAAGTGTCAATCACTTCACAATCGATTTGTCAAGAATCTCTTTATTGTATAAAACGTAGTTTTTTGTTGGTGCAATTTAGTTATTATTGACGATAAATTTTCGTTAATTATCGAAAAAGCATCATGCGGAATTTTTATGACCGTTATTTGACTAATCCTGGACGCCGGGAATCTTCGGCAGAGAATCAAATCCGGGCTGCAGATCCGCGTCCGTTGGGATGTAATCCGTCATGGTGTGCTCCAGATAAGCGGTGTACGCGGCCATGTCGAAATAGCCGGTTCCGGTTAGTCCGAACAGGATGGTTTTTTCCTCGCCGGTCTCTTTGCATTTGACGGCTTCGTCCATCGCGCAGCGGATGGCGTGCGCGCTTTCCGGGGCGGGCAGAATGGTTTCCAGCTTGGCGAACTGTACGGCGGCGTCAAATACCTTGGTCTGTTCCGCGGAGCGCGCCTCGTCGAGGTAGCCGTCGTGGTACAGCTTGGAGATGATCGGGGACATGCCGTGGTAGCGCAGGCCGCCCGCATGGTTCGGCGAGGGGATGAAGCCGCTGCCCAGCGTATACATTTTCGCCAGCGGGGTGACCTTGCCGGTGTCACAGAAATCGTAGGCATAGCGGCCCCGGGTCAGGGAGGGGCAGGAGGCGGGCTCCACGGCGATAAAATACGGGTTCTTTCTGCCGAGCAGCTTATCCTGCATGAACGGCGCGATCAGCCCGCCGAGGTTGGAACCGCCGCCCGCGCAGCCGATGACGATATCCGGGTATTCGCCGAGCAGCTCCATTGCCTTTTTAGATTCCAGGCCGATGATCGACTGGTGCAGCAGCACCTGGTTCAGCACCGAGCCCAGGACATAGCGGCAGTTGGATGTCGTCGTAGCCTTTTCGATCGCCTCTGAGATCGCGCAGCCGAGGCTGCCGGTCGTATCGGGGTCCATTTCAAGGATGGCGCGGCCGACCTGAGTGGTGGAGCTGGGGCTGGCGACCACATTGGCGCCGAAGGTCTGGATGATCGCCTTGCGGTACGGTTTCTGCTGAAAGGAGGCCTTTACCATGAAGACGTCCAGATCGATTCCGAAATAGGCGCACGCTTCCGCCAGCGCGGTACCCCACTGGCCGGCGCCCGTTTCGGTCGTCAGGCCGGTCAGACCCTGCTTCTTCGCGTAGTAAACCTGGGCCACGGCGGAATTGAGCTTATGGCTGCCGGAGGTGTTGCCGCCCTCAAATTTATAATAGATTTTCGCCGGCGTATCCAGATGTTTTTCAAGCGCATAGGCCCTGTTGAGCGGGGAGGGACGGTACGCCCTGTAAACATCCAGAATCTCTTCCGGAATATCGATATAGGGGGTGGTGCTGTCCATTTCCTGCTTTGCCAGATCCTCGCAGAAAATGGGGTAAAGCTCCTCGGTGCGGATGGGCTTTAAGGTGCCGGGGTTCAGCATCGGGTCCGGCAGGGATTTCATGTCCGCGCGAAGATTGTACCATTGCGTGGGCATCTGCTCCTCGGATAAGATCATTCTGTGCGGGATGTTTTTCATGATGATTCTCCTTTCAGATCAAAAATAGTATGGACGAAAAAGAGTATAAAAAAACGCTCTTGCCCCTAAAACTTAGGGACAAGAGCGATTGCTCCTGCGGTACCACCCAGATTGCGCGAAAGCGCCTCTTTTTCCGCGCACCAGCATGCGCGCTCCCTTGGTAACGGGCGGAGTTCCCGTCAGCGGCTACTTGTTTCCTTTCGCGCTGCCCTCGTAAGTCCATTCGGCAGGCCCCGCCGTACCGCAATCACACCGCCTGCGGCTCTCTTTTCCGGCGCTTTGCCTGTTTACTACTCTTACTCATCGGTTTCGTATCTTTTGCACTATTATATTCGAGTATCTGCGCCTTGTCAAGCATTGTTTCAAAATTCCGCGGATTTTCGCCGGTATTGTATTTGTGAGGGTATAATGCTAAAATAATGGGATGAATAAGGGTGGCGGAATCCATTCGATTTTACGGGGGAGAACATGGATATTAAAAAGAACGAAATTGTGGATATGGAAATAACGGGCTATACCGCGGAGGGAAACGGCGTCGGCCGCTATCGGGACATTGCGGTGTTTGTGCCGCTCGCGGCGGCGGGGGACAGGCTTCGTGTAAAAATACTGAAAACGGCAAAAACCTATGCGTTTGGCCGTATCGATAAAATCGTGACCGCTTCAAAGGATCGGGTTCCGCTTGACTGCGCCCAGTTTGCGCAGTGCGGGGGCTGCGTGTACCGCCATATCAGCTATCAGGCGGAGCTGGAGGCGAAGCAGCAGCGCGTGCGGGACGCCCTTGAGCGTATCGGCGGCTTTCATGGGCTGGAAATCCGGCCGATTGTCGGCGCGGAAAATCCCGACCGTTACCGCAACAAAACGCAGCTTCCTATCGGGCGCGGCCCGGGGAACGAGGTGCGGATGGGCTTTTTCGCCAGCCACAGCCACCGCATTATCCATTGTTCGGAGTGCCTTTTGCAGCCGGATGAGTTTACCGCCGCCATGGAGGCTTTTCAGGAGTGGGCGCGCCAGAGCGGAGAGGATATCTACGACGAGGAAACCGGCAAGGGAAGGCTGAGGCACCTATACCTGCGCCGCGCGGGCGCGACAGGGGAAGTGATGGTCTGTGTGGTCGTCAACGGCAACGGGGTGCACTTTGAACCGGAGCTGGCGGAAATGCTGAGGAAAAAGGTGCCGGGCCTGAAAAGCGTCATCATCAATGTGAACCGGGAACGCACGAATGTGGTCCTGGGACAGAAATGCCGTACCGTCTGGGGCAGCGATTTTATTACGGATACGCTCTGCGGTCTGCATTTCCATATTTCTCCCATGTCGTTTTATCAGGTCAACCGTGACCAGGCGGAGCGGCTCTATACGCTTGCGGGCGAATATGCCGGCCTGACCGGAAAGGAAACTCTGCTGGACCTTTACTGCGGGACCGGCACCATCGGTCTTTCCATGGCGAAAAACGCCGCGCATGTCGTCGGTGTGGAGATCATTGAGCAGGCGGTGGAGGACGCGAAAAAGAACGCGGAGCTGAACGGAATCACCAACGCGGAGTTCCTTTGCGCGGACGCCGCGAAAGCCGCGTCGATGCTGAAAAACCGCGGGACCCGCCCCGACGTGGTGGTCCTCGATCCCCCGCGCAAGGGCTGTGACGCTTCCCTGATCGATACCGTCGCCACCATGGCGCCGCAGCGCGTCGTCTATGTTTCCTGCGACCCCGCCACCCTTGCGCGTGACCTGAAGCTCTTCGCGCAGAAGGGCTACGGGCCCAAGGCCGTTACACCCGTAGACATGTTCCCCCGGACTGCGCATACAGAATGTTGCTGCTTGCTTGAACGTATGTCAAGCGCCGAAAATAAAGGAGTTTAATAGGACCTCCTGTCATAGTTACTCTTCTATGATAGGAGGTCCTTTCGTCATTGTTCCGTAATGAAGCTTTCTACATCGTAAAGCCGTGGCGCCTTTATTCCGTACTTTCTGGCATCTGTAATAATTTCCTGCACAGCATAGCCAACTTTAAAGTGGTTATGCGCCACAAGCGCATAGGACATGCTTTTCGGAGAAAAAACAATGTGGCTCATGAGAAAACCAACGACTTTCGGCGGCAGGCCGCTCAACACTTTTGTCAAAAAATCAAGTTTTGAGCCCTTTGCTTTCAAAACAGGGATCATTTCTTTTAAGTTCCGCCCTAATCCGTCAAGCGCTTCGCGTAAGGAAATTACTTTTTCAAAACTGCCGCTTTTTAATACTTCGACTTCCATTGCAGCGTTGAACGCGAAGTGATTCCAGAGCCAACTTTTTACATCCTTTTGAACCATTATCTTGAAGCCCGCCCCAACAAAAAGCTTACGAACCTCTAGATCCCTTTTGGTAGGCTCGGGTTCAAATGTTCCAAACTGAACCGTCTTGTAAAGCCCGCCGTAAAGCGTGTTTCCTTCAAACCCGCCCCCGGCACCTGGGAAGCCATAAACAATTTGACTGAGCGGAATCGGCTGAACAGCCGATTGAGGGTCTTGCCAAAAGTTATTGAAAAAAAGAACAGTCGCATTTCCAACTCGCGGCGCAAGGTATTTTACCGCACTTGATACCTGCTCGGGGTTGACGCTCATAAAAATGAGGTCATAGCCGTGATTTTTGCTTATTTCTTCATGTGTTACAATAGGCCATTTTTCTTTGACCAGCCGGTCTTTCTTGGTTCGCCTTGCATCCCATATTTCTAAGTTTACATGTGAGCCATATTGTGCCTTTCTGCCTTCACGAACATAAAACTCAACGGTATGTCCCGCATTTTCAAACGCCCAGGCGTACTGCGTTCCTATAACACCTCGGCCAAAAAATAGTATTTTCATTAAAGATTCCTCCATAATAATCATGTGTTGACTTCTCAACGAGTGTTTGATATTCTTAGCATACTGATTTGTGGATAAGACTTCAATAGTTACAATTGTTTCAACTGTTGAGAACTCAACACATTGTTCTAATTTGTTGAATATCGGGAGGAAAACTTTTTGGATAGAAGAATACAAAAAACAAGGCAGTTGATTATGAGTACCTTCATCGACCTTTTGGCTGAAAAAGGATTTGAGAAAATAACCATCAATGACATTGCCGAACGCGCAAACATAAACCGAGGGACTGTTTATCTGCATTACGCGGATAAATTCGATTTGCTTGACAAGTGCATTGAAACATATGTTGAGCTGCTCTTAAATCACTGTGCCAATAGTGCTGATACCAATCTAGACGCAAGTGCAATTCAAAGAATGTTTGAATATTTGGAGAAAAATTTTACAATATACAAATTGCTTCTTAGCAATGAGGGCTTTGGATTTTTCCGCAGCCGCTTATATGCCATTATTGCGCAAACAGTTACCGAGGTTATCGGTATAAAGTCAGAAAACCACGCATTTTCAAATGATGTAGCCACTCATTTTTTGACGTCCGGGTTTATTGGCGTATTGGAATGGTGGATCAATAATTCTATGCCCTGCAATGTTCAGGAAATTACTGAGCAGCTTATGTTTTTGTTAGAACCATACACCAAGCACCTTGTATCACGCTAATCTAAATTTGCAGATAATATTTTTACTTTTAACTTGAATTGTAATGCGAAAGTAGGCACCTGATCGACTAAAAAAGGCCTATCCAGGCGACTTTGTCCGAAATACAGGCTTCCGCCAAGGGGATTACCAGACGTGTAATAATTATGTAAAAAGGAGAACTTAAAATGGAAAAAGTTATATGGGTTCGAAGTAATGGAAAAATGATAGGTGCAAAAGAAGATGATGGATTGGATATGGTAAACAAGTATTTGGAAGAAGGATGGAAAGTTAAGCATATATCGGCATGTGCTTTAGGTGAAAGCGTAATCACAGGCCAAGCGTATATTGTTATTGAAAAAAGTGATGATTAGCAGATGAGCGTGCAGAAAATCTTCACAGAGCAATGATTCAGAATCTAAATACGTTCCTGATTGTTTCCTGCAGTCAAGGCCCCACTGGCTTCAAGCAGCATCTTTTTTATCTCCTCAAGGCATACAGGGACCGTTCGCTTGCTGGAACGAATATAAGCGGGATTGGAGAGGAAATATGGGCAATACGGATAAGTTTGAAATGATCGCTGATAGATATGATACTCCTGAAAGAGCACAAATTGCAAAGGCATCATCAGAAGCCATTCGGGCATGTTTAGTTGATGCCAAAAGTAAAGATGCGATTGATTTTGGGTGTGGAACTGGTCTTGTCGGTATGAATTTACTGGATGATTTTAAGTCGATCCTGTTTCTGGATGCATCGCAAAACATGATCGGTCAGATAAAACAAAAAATTGCTGGTTCTGATGTGCAGAACGCAGCTGCATTATGCTTTGACTTTGAAAAAGATCGTCTTTTGGGTTTACGTGCTGATTATATTTTTATGGCTCAGGTTTTACTCCATATTCATGATATTGAATTGGTTTTATCAAGATTATACGAGGTCCTAAAAGAAAGCGGACATTTGCTAATCGTAGATTTTGATAAAAATGAAAAAATAGTTTCAGATATGGTTCATAACGGATTTGATCAAATAGAGTTAACTGAAAGGATGACAACAATAGGATACAGGGAGATTCGCTCTAAAACTTTTTATACTGGAAGCAAAATATTCATGGGGTGCGATGCATCTCTGTTTATTCTTGATTCTCAGAAATAGAGTATTCGCCAAAGCCCTCAAGCTTCACAGGGCATTATTATCGTCCGAACAGGTAGAATATAAAAGGTAGTGATTTGAAGATGAAGCAGGAACGAATTCTGATTGCCGGGATTCCGTCAATCATTTATGGTGAAAAATCTGATAAGGCCTATCTGTTCGTCCATGGGCAGAACGGCAACAAGGAAGAGGCTGAAAGCTTTGCCGAGATTGTATCGGAAAACGGTTGGCAGGTTCTGAGCATCGACCTGCCGGAGCATGGGGAACGAAAAAATGAGACTGGTCGTTTCTATCCCTGGATGATAGTGCCGGAGCTGCAGAAAACAGCGGACTATATGAATTCTCGCTGGAAGCGCATGGCTCTCAGAGCAACCAGTATCGGGGCCTGGTTTAGTATGCTTGCCTTTCAGGACAAACATATCGAAAAGAGTCTGTTCGTTTCCCCGATTCTTGATATGGATCATCTTATTGAAAACATGATGCAATGGGCCGGAGTAACAAAGGACGAATTGAAAGCGAAGAAGATCATACCGACCAACTTTGGGCAGACTTTGTCATGGGAATATTATCTCTATGCGAAACAGAACCCCGTTCCAGTATGGGACAGCGATACCAAAGTGCTCTATGGAAGTAAAGACAATCTGACGGAACGTTATATAGTGGATGGATTCGTTGAGCGTTTCCACTGCGGATTGACAGTCATGGAAAACGGAGAGCATTGGTTTCATGACAAGGATCAGCTGGCCTTTTTAAATAAATGGGAGCAGGAGAACTGTTGATTTTCGTCCGATAACAGGCGGCAGCGTTCTAACCGGGAGAATTGTTTATGAGTGATTGGTTTACAATAGACCGACTTGATGCGGATACGTATATCATCAGCGAATACAGGCATTGGGAGGAAACGCACTGCTACCTTCTGAACGGTACGGAGCGAAGTCTGCTGATTGACACCGGGCTTGGTATTTGTAATATTTCTGAAAAGGTAGAAAAACTGACGGATAAACCCGTGACTGCCGTGGCAACCCACATTCATTGGGATCACATTGGAGGACACAAATACTATCCGGATTTTTATGCCCATGCAGCAGAACTGAATTGGCTGTCCGGTGAATTTCCTCTGACGATGGATACGATTCGGAATATGGTGGTTGACCGATGTGATTTACCGGATGGTTACGACGTAAAGAATTATAAGTTTTTTCAGGGAACGCCTACAAGGGCATTATATGATGGCAATAAGATTGACATTGGGGGCCGCGTGGTTGATGTGTTGCATACGCCGGGGCATTCTCCGGGACACATGTGTTTCTGGGAAAAGGAGCGCGGGTATTTGTTTACCGGCGATTTGGTTTATAAAGGCACCTTATTTGCATACTATCCGTCCACGGACCCGGCGGCTTATCTGGATTCTCTGGAAAAAATATCTGTTTTGCCGGTAAAGCAAGTATTTCCCGCACATCACAGCTTGGATATACAACCCGAAATTTTAATCCAGATGCGTGATACTTTCAGACAGCTAAAGGCGGATGGCAAACTCCACCACGGGAGCGGAACATTTGATTACGGTGACTGGTCGGTATGGCTGTAGTGGGTGTCAGGGTTCACGGCACTTGCTGTCCAAGGTTCTGAAAGGAAAAACAAATAAGATTATCAATGTATTTGCCGTGGTATTCACCGTTTTGGCAGTATTCCTAGTCGCTATGCTATTGATGAGTCACCGATGGGTTCGTATCCAATAGGCATCAGTGATAAAATAACAAGGAGCGTGGGTTAAATGTGGAAATGCCCGAAATGCGGCCGTGAGTTCAAAAACACGGAACAAGATCACTTTTGCGTGAAACCGAACAGCATTGGCGAATACATCGCCGCACAGCGGGAAGATGTGCGGCCCCTGTTGCAAAAAATCCGCGAAACCATCCGCGCCGCCGCGCCCCAAGCCACAGAGAAAATCTCGTGGCAGATGCCGACGTTCTGGCAGGGTGAGAACCTTATCCACTTCGCGGCGTTCAAAAAACACATTGGGCTATACCCCGGCGGCGAGGCTACTGCTGAGTTTGCAGAGCGGCTCGCAGGATATAAGACCAGTAAAGGGACGATTCAGCTTCCGCTCGACAAGCCGATCGATTATGAACTCATTACCGACATCATGCGATGGAGAGTAAAGCGGAAAGAGAAAGGGAGGGACACTTTATGACAAACGAGCGCGTGTTCAAGATGGCGTTTTCGAGCGTCTACCCGCTGCTTGTCCAGAAGGCGGAGCGCAAAGGGCGCACCAAAGCGGAAGTCGATACCGTCATCCAATGGCTGACGGGGTATGACGAGCATGGCTTGCAAGCACAGATTGTGAAAAATAGCGATTACGAAACATTCTTTGCCGAAGCTCCGCAAATCAACCCAAACGCCCATAAAATCACGGGCGTAGTCTGCGGCATTCGCGTAGAGGAAATCGAAGACCCGCTTATGCAGAAGATACGCTGGTTAGATAAACTGGTGGATGAACTGGCAAAAGGGAAACCCATGGAGAAGATTTTGAGGAGTTGAGGGTGTCTAGTTTCCATGACAGCGCAGATGATAGGACATGGACCTGCACAATACCCTGACTTGTTCAGAGGAATGCCGGTCCATCTCCAGTCCAGTATCAGTGGTGATATTACAGAATTTTCGGAAGCTCTGCGCTATAACGATACGATATTGTTATGATCTCGTTTAATCTACTCTGTTAATGGGCTGGCCTTTAGAAAAAGCATGGATATTATCCCGGATCAATGAAACTAAGCGTTGTCTTGTTTCTAGTCCCCGCCATCCCATGTGCGGAGTGATGATCACATTCTCCATTGTATACAAGGGACTTGCATCATCTAATGGCTCGACTTCCTGAACATCCAGTCCCGCACCTGCAATTGCATGATTCTGCAATGCGCCGATCAATGCTTTTTCATCAATCAGGGCTCCCCGTGCAGTATTGATTAAATATGCGGTTGGCTTCATCATGGCCAATGTCTCTTTATTGATCATATGCCTTGTTGATTCGTTCAAAGGACAATTCAGAGAAATAAAATCGCTTTGCTTAAAAACCTCTTCATTGGTTGTAAAGTGAATGTTCTCTATATCCGCTCTGGGGGTTCGGGTAGATACTAAAATTTTCATTCCGAGTGCTTGTGCAACTTTGATGATTTCTTTTGCGATATTGCCATAGCCGATCACTCCCAGTGTTTTACCGTTTACTTCTACATGGTCTACCATTAAGTGCTTATGGAAATTATCATGATTTCCCTGCGAAAGCATACGAATCTGTTTCTGCATGGAGCTTGCTAAGTTTAAAATCAAAAGGATTGCCGTATGTGCCACTCTTTCACTGCTATACGTAGGAATGTTGCATAATAGGATCCCCTTTTCATGGACCGCATCCAAATTGATATTATTATATCCGGTCCCGGCTTCACAGATCATTTTCACACTGTCAGGAAATTTTCTGATAATGTCGCCGCTGACTTTCATTTCTTTCGTTACAACGATGGTAAAACCGTCAACCCGCTCCAAAATTTTATCTTCAGGCGTTTCATCATAGATTACGACTTCAGATGCAATTTGTGAGTAGTCAATGTTCCCATCATAATTTACCAGACCGGCATTCAACACCACAGTTCTGTCCTTCATAATTTTTTCTCCTTTATATAATTTGATTTTTTAATTCCTCATATCCATATTGTAGCGTTTTTCATCAGGCATTACAATCATCATTCTTAATATACTCATAATCCTGTTGAACAGCGCTTATGAGTAAAAAAGAAGGATAAATTTTTCTCGGGGAGTGAGCGAATGTTTGATTTAGTCGCGTTGGGCGAACTGCTGATTGATTTTACATACCACGGCAAAAGCGAAAACGGGATGCGCCTGTTTGAGCAAAACCCCGGCGGTGCGCCCGCGAACGTGCTTTGCGCCGCTTCGAACTTAGGCTTAAGCACTTCGTTTATCGGCAAGGTGGGCAAGGATATGCACGGAGATTACCTGCGTAGGGTGCTTGAAGAAAAGGGTGTCGACACCAGCGGGCTGATCAGCGCGAAGAATGTGTTTACGACGCTTGCGTTTGTTGAGCTGTCAGAAACGGGCGAGCGCAAATTTTCGTTTGCACGCAAGCCCGGCGCGGACACCTGCCTTTCAGCGTGCGAGGTTAAGCGTGAGCTGGCAGAGGGGTGCAGGATTTTCCACTTCGGCTCCCTCTCACTGACCGATGAGCCGTCGCGTTCCGCGACAATAGAAGCGGTTAAGGCCGCAAAAAGGGCGGGGGCCATCCTTTCTTACGACCCGAATTACCGTGCGCCGCTCTGGAAAAGCGAGGACGAAGCCGCCGGGATCATGCAGAGCGTCCTTCCTTTTGCGGACATTGTAAAAATCAGCGACGAGGAAGTAGGGCTGATCACAGGCGAATCTTCTCCCGAGGCTGCCGCCGGGTATCTTTTTCAAAAGGGAATCTCCTGTGCGGTGGTCACGCTTGGCAGCAACGGCGCCTATGCCGCAGTGAAAGGCGCGTCTGCGCTCGTTCCCGTTCCCGATGTTCCGGTGGTTGACACTACAGGCGCGGGGGACGCTTTCTGGGGCGGTTTCCTCTATAAGCTGGCCGTAAGCGGGCTTCGCCCCGGTGAGCTTGGCGAAGCACAGCTCCGGGATTTTACCGGATTTGCCAACGCGGTCGCCTCGCTGTGCGTTCAAAAGCGCGGAGGAATACCGGCGATGCCCACAATCAACATGGTCAGGGATTTTCTTGGCCGAAAAGGGAATAACGATGAATAAACCCTGAGAGCTTAAAAGCAAGTTGGCTTTTAAGCTCTTTTTCTTAGAGTAACTGAATCATGAAAAGACGCCGCCCAGCCGGCGTCTTTTCATATTGCCATGCTTCGGCGGATGATTGGGCATATGTGGAGGCGCTTGCTCCGCTCTCTGAGAAGCTACACAAGAATATACAATTAAGTACAACATCTGTTATTTATTCAGTTCCGGATCTGCTTTATAATTGATTCAGAATGAAAACCGGAGGAGAATTGGGAAAATGAGATACGGCTATTTTGATGATGAAAAGAAAGAATATGTCATTGATCGCGTAAACACACCGGTTCCCTGGACAAATTATATCGGTGTAAACGATATGTGCGCTGTTCTCAGCCAAACCGCGGACGGTTATGTTTTTTATCAATCTCCGCAGTACCACCGCATTACGCGTTTCCGACCGAATGCGCCGGTCAGCCGTCCCGGCCATTATGTGTATCTCCGTGACGACGAGACCGGCGAGTATTGGAGCATTTCGTGGCAGCCTGTCGCGAAGGACCTGACCAAAGCGAAATATGAATGCAGGCACGGGCTTTCCTACTCGAAATACCGCTGTGATTATCAGGACATTTCCGCCTGCCAGACGGTGTTTATTCCTCTGAACGAGCCGGTCGAATTGTGGGATGTGGCGCTGAAAAACGACGGGACCCGGCCGCGCCGTATCAGCGTTTACTCTTACCTTGAGTTTTCGTTCCATCAGATCGATATGGACAATCAGAATTTTCAGATGAGCCTGTATGCTTCGGGCTCCAGTTATGCCGACGGCATCATTGAATATGACCTCTATTATGAAGAATCGGGGTACCAGTGGTTTACTTCTAGCTTTGAACCGGATGGGTTTGACTGCCTGCGCGATTGCTTTTTGGGCGCTTACTGCGACGAAAGCAGCCCGGTTGCGGTCGAAAAAGGGGAATGCTCCGGCAGCTTTGAAAAAACAGGCAACCATTGCGCCGTTCTGCAAAAAAAGCTCGTTTTGCAGCCGGGGCAGGCGGTCCGGCTTACCTTTCTGCTGGGGGACGGAAAGCGGGAAGCGGCTGTCCCTGTAAGGAGAAAATATTCCGATCCGGCCAATGTGGACAAAGCGTTTTCCGACCTAGCGGCTTTCTGGCAGGAAAAGCTCGGCAGGCTGCAGGTCAGTACCCCAAATCAGGGAATGAACACGTCGTTAAACATCTGGAATCTGTATCAGTCCGAAATCAACATTCTGTTTTCACGGTTCGCCTCGTTTATTGAAGTGGGCGGCAGAACCGGACTGGGCTTCCGCGATACTTCCCAGGACGCGATGACCATCGCGTCCTCCAATCCGGAAAAGTGCAGGAAGCGTATTATCGAGCTTTGCAGGGGCCTTACACGGCAGGGCTACGGGCTGCACCTGTTTCAGCCGGAGTGGTTTGACCCCGAGCTCCGGGGAAAACAGCAAAGCTTCCAATCCCCGACCGTGGTTCCCACTCCCAGCAGGGAGGAAATGATTCACGGAATCAAGGACGCCTGCTCGGACGACGCGCTGTGGCTGGTTGCCGCAATCAGCGAATACGTTAAGGAAACGGGGGAAGTTTCCCTTCTGGAAGAACCGGTTACCTACGCCGACGGCGGGGAGGATACGGTCTATCAGCACATGATGCGGATTCTTGACTTTTCCGACAAACAGGTTGGCTCCACCGGCATCTGCAAGGGGCTTCGCGCCGACTGGAATGACTGCCTGAATTTAGGCGGCGGGGAAAGTGCAATGGTCTCATTCCTGCACTACTGGGCTATCCAACATTTTCTTCATTTGTCCCGGTTTATCGGAAAAAACGAGGAAGCGGAAAAATATGAAAAGATGGCCGAAAAGGTGAAAAAGGCATGTAACGATAACCTGTGGGACGGGGAGTGGTATATCCGCGGGATTACCGCCAACGGCAGGAAAATCGGTACCCATAACGATCGGGAAGGCAAGGTACATATCGAGTCCAACACCTGGGCGGTTTTTTCCGGCGTGGCCGACCGTGACCGCGCGGTCAGGGCGATGGATTCTGTCGACAAATACCTCTATACGCAATATGGACTGATGCTCAATGCGCCGTCCTATACAAAGAGTGACGACGAAATCGGGTTTGTCACGCGGGTGTATCCCGGCGTTAAGGAAAACGGTTCGATTTTCAGTCATCCGAATCCGTGGGCGTGGTGCGCCGAGGCGACTCTTGGGCGGGGCGACCGGGCCATGAAATTTTACAACGCCCTGCTTCCCTATAACCAGAATGATGAAATAGAAGTCCGGCAGTCGGAACCCTACTCTTACTGCCAGTTCGTCATGGGAAAAGACCATACCGCCTTCGGCCGGGCAAGGCACCCGTTCATGACCGGCTCGGGCGGCTGGGCGTATTTTGCCGCAACCCGGTACCTTCTTGGGATAAGACCGGATTTCGACTGCCTGATTGTCGACCCATGCATTCCAAAGAATTGGAGCAGCTTCGATGTCACCCGCGTCTGGCGCGGCGCTGTCTATGAAATCCATGTTGAGAATCCGCACGGCGTCAGTAAGGGAGTGAAAACAATGGAGCTGGACGGAAAAACCGTTTCCGGCGGGATTCCGGTACAGAAGGCGGGAACACGGCACCGGGTGAACGTTGTGATGGGATAAGGGAGTCGGCGCTCGCCGTGCAGAGCGGTTTTGTGTACGGAGAAAAGTGCGGTGAAGATATGATAAAATTTGGAACAGGCGGATGGCGCGCGGTCATCGGCGAGGAATTTACCAAAGCCAACGTTCAGCTGTTAACGGCTGCGATCGCCGGAAAGCTGAAAGACCAGGAGAAAACAGCAAATGGATTCGTAATCGGATACGACCGGAGGTTCCTGTCGGAAGAGGCGGCCAAATGGGCGGCGGAGGTGATGGCGGGGGAGGGGATCCCCTGCCGGCTGATTGACAGGGAATCGCCCACTCCATTGATTATGTTTGCGGTGCAGTATTATGGACTGCCTTACGGCATGGCGGTCACCGCCAGCCATAATCCCGCCATTTACAATGGGATCAAGGTTTTCATGAAGGGCGGGCGGGATGCCGATGAAATTCTGACAGGGGAACTGGAACAGTACATGAAGGACATCGACCCGGCTCAGATCAGGCGGATACCGTTTGAAGACGGGGTAAGGAGCGGCAGAATTGAGCTGATCGATCCGATAAATCAATATATTGACAGCATTATCCGTTCCATTAACATGGACGCGATCCGGAGCCGCGGCCTCAAAATCGTACTTGACCCGATGTACGGGGTCAGCAAAACGGCGCTGCAAACCATCCTGCTCACGGCCCGGTGCAATGTGGATGTCATCCACGAGCGGCACGATGCGCTGTTCGGGGGCAGGCTGCCCGCTCCGAACAGCAAAACGCTTGCCGGGCTGATGAATTATGTCGAGGAGAATCACTGCGACATTGGAATTGCAACCGACGGTGATGCGGACAGACTCGGCGTGATCAATGACAGGGCCGAGTTCCTGCATCCGAACAAAATACTGGCCATGCTTTATTATTACCTGATGAAGTTCAAAGGATGGCACGGGGCGGCGGTGAGAAACATTGCCACAACCCATCTGCTTGACCGCATTGCCGAGGATTTTGGGGAAACCTGTTATGAGGTTCCGGTGGGATTTAAATATGTTTCCTCAAAAATGGCGGAAACAAACGCGATTATCGGGGGGGAATCCTCCGGCGGGCTTACCGTGCGCGGACATATTCAGGGCAAGGACGGCATTTATGCGGCCGCGCTGCTGGTGGAAATGATCGCGACCACAGGCCGCAGGCTGTCGGAAATATACAATGAGATTACCGATCAATACGGGAGCTGTGAAATGGAGGAGTGCGACTTTCGGTTTTCACAGGAAGGAAAAGATAAAATAACAGAAATCCTGCTTCAGGATAAGCTGCTGCCGGATTTTCCGTACGAAATCGAAAAGGTATCCTACATGGACGGCTGTAAGGTTTATTTTAAAAATCAGGGCTGGATTATTGCGCGCTTTTCCGGTACGGAGCCGCTGCTGCGGATTTTTTGCGAGATGCCTACCCTCCAGGCCGCGCGGGAAACCAGCGATGTTTTCAAACAATTCCTTTCTCTTTCATAACTACTCCTGAAGAAGGCAGCCGGAATTCGCGGCTGCCTTCTTTAAACTGACGGCAAAGTCGCGCAGCCGCAAAATTGCAGAGAGGTTTGCTTTCCGCACCCTTTGCCTCCGCCCATGGGGGAGAGGCGGCGCGCCCGGTGCGCCGGAGGGATTAAAATTGCGCCTGCCCTTTTGAAAGGGACTATGCTATAATTGGACATACGGAATTATATTCATACAAGAAAATCTAAAGCGATTCCATTTCAGTTTGCGAGACAAAACACGTCACTCCCCCCGCCGAAGGCGGGGGGAGTGACACAACCTTGTTGCAGAATCAACTGGAAATGCTGTATTTTGAGTTTATGGAAGCGGAGAACGGCTATGAAAATGAAGACGAAGAGGAATTCTCAGCAATTCTCTCTCAAGTGGGGACTGGTCTGTATCATTATAGCATGCTGGATTTTGCCGATTGCTCTCATCAGCGGTGCAACCGGGTATTATATTACGCACAATATCAATGACCAGATTACGGAAACCATTACGACTTCCGCTAATAATTCCCTGAAAATCGCGGTCAATCAGCTCGATTCCGCCATTTCTTCCTCAAGGTATGCCTCCTACAACCCTGCGGTTAAAAACGCATACGGCAGTTTCAATCGGACAGGGGACGCCAATGAGCTATACGACCGGGTCACGGCGTTTTTGTCACAGCAGTACAAATACGACGATAAATTTCTCATTACGGCACTGTATTTCTGCGGGCAGCCCGACAATGTTTATTACACGTTTAACGCAACCTACAACGCAACCTCCGCCGTACAACAATACAGAAATCACGCGCATCAGCAGGTGCGCGAATTGTCGGAAACGCTGGGAAGCGATATTGGTTTCATCAACGCCGACGGAAGGACTTATATGGTCAGAAATATCCTTGACGGGGATTATAAACCCTATGCGGTGCTGACGATGCAGTTGGATACCGCGGGCATGTTTGCCGGTATCAAAAATATTGTCTGGGGAAAGGATACGACAATCTGGCTTAACGACACGCCGGTCGTCCTGAACGGAGAACAGCTCTCGCCCCAGCGGCTGGGGATCGCGTTTAAGGCAAACAGCCAGACGTTCCGGAGCATTGGAGACCGTACCTACCTTTACGGAATGAACCGGACCGGAGTGTACCGGATTTCCTATGTAATCGCGGTGGACATTTCTCCCCTTGCGGCGGAGCTGAACCGATTTAAAATCGTCCTCGTGTGGATGGGAATTCTGATCGTTCCGCTGCTTGCTCTTGTAATCTGGTTTTTTACCCGGAACGTGTCACGCCCGATCGACCGGCTGATCGTGGAGGCGGGAAATATTGAAGAGGGCAATTTCGGCGTTCAGGTTTCGGGCGACTCCCGCAGTATCGAATTTCAGTACCTGACGGATGCGTTCAACAGCATGTCGTCCAAGCTGAAGTATCAGTTCGACCGGATTTACAGGGAAGAGCTGGCTCTGCGCGACGCCCGTATCATGGCGCTTCAATCGCAGATCAATCCGCATTTTCTGAACAACACGCTGGAAATTATCAATTGGGAAGCAAGGCTCTCCGACAATGTTAAGGTTTCCCGTATGATCGAAGCGCTCTCCACCATGCTTGACGCCGCGATAGACCGCAAAGGCAGGCCGGTTGTCCATGTTTCCGAAGAAATGATGTATGTGGACGCGTATCTGTACATCATTTCGGAACGGCTCGGGAAACGGCTGACCGTAAGAAAAGAAATCGATCCTTCTCTTTTGGACTTGTACGCGCCGCGTTTGATTATGCAGCCGATTATCGAAAACGCTGTCGAGCATGGAATCCAGCCGCAGCAGAAGGGAGTCATTGTCATCCGTATTTTCCGCGAGGAAGACAACCTGATCCTTGAGGTGGAGAACGACGGCGCGATGTCGCCGGAGGACGAAAGGCGCGTTGAGCGCCTGCTGTCGGATGAATACGATACCGCGAATGAAAGTGCGAACAATCTGGGCATCCGCAATGTAAACCAGCGCCTGAAGATTATTTACGGGGAGAGCAGCGGCCTTTCAATTAAAATGAACAGTTATGGCCATACAATTTCCAGAATCGTTATTGCTATTGAACAAAGCAAACAATAATATGCAACAAATGGCAAGATTATCTATTATGTTTTTAATGCTGAAAGTGTAATATAGTATTCACTGGAAAAGATACGGCATATTTCAAATAATATGGAGGTTGTTTTATGAAAAGGGTAATTGCATTCATCCTTACAATGGCGCTCGGCGGCTCAATGCTTGCCGGATGTCAAAGCACGCCCGCGGCGTCACAGGCCGCTTCTCAGGCAGCGTCTTCCGAGGCGGCAAAGCCGGTGGAAATTACAGTCGTAACCTCGTACGGAGGCGACGACGGCAACCGGGCGAATTATGAAGCGGCTTACAAGGCCTATGAGACTGCTACCGGCAATACGGTCAAGGATGCCTCCGGTACTTCCAACGAAGAGTGGAAAGCCAAAATCATGGCCGACTTTGAAACAGGCGCCGAGCCGGACGTACTCTTTTACTTTAACGGCGTTGATGCGAACAAGCTTGTTCAGGGCGGCAAGGTAGTCAGCATCGATGAGATCCGGAAAACATATCCCGATTACGCGGGCAATATGATGGACGACCGTCTTGGGGCGTCCCCCGCGGACGGCAAAAACTATTCCGTCCCGGTAAACGGCTACTGGGAAGGACTGTTCATCAACAAGAAGGTGCTCAAGGACTGCGGCGTTGAAGTTCCCGGTGCGGATTACACCTGGGACCAGTTCCTGAAAGACTGCGAAACAATTAAATCGAAGGGGATCACCCCGATCGCCTGTTCTTTGCAGGAGGTCCCTCATTACTGGTTTGAGTACTGCATATTCAACCACGGTACGCCTTCAACCCATACGAAGCTTCCCGCTTCTTCCACGGATGACGTTGGCAAAGCCTGGGCGGAAGGTCTCAACGATATTAAAACGCTGTATACAAAAGGTTACTTCCCAAAGAACACCACAACGGCAACCGATGCGGAAACCTTCCAGCTGATGGCTGACGACAAAGCCGCTTTCGCGATCGACGGTTCGTGGAAGATCGGCTGGTTCCAGGAAAACGCAAAGAGCATCGACGACTTTACCGTTACCTACGTGCCGGGTGAAAACGGAAGAAAATCCACGGATATCATCGGCGGCCTGTCCATGGGCTATTATATTACCCAAAAAGCGTGGAGCGACCCCGCCAAACAGAAGGCGTGCGTCGACTTTGTAAAAGCAATGACGACGGATGAAGTGGTTTCCACCTTCGGCGCGACGGCAGTCACCGCATTGAAGAACGGTACAACCGCGAAAAGCGATACGGATTCCCTGGAGCAGGCGGCTATGGCTATGACCAAGGGCGCAACGGGAATTACTCCCGCCACGCAGGATGGCTTGATACAAACAGCACGTACCGCGCTGTTTGCGGATATTAAGAATATCGCAACCGGAAAAACAACGGCCGAAAAGGCAATCGATGCCTGCCTGGCAATTAAGAGCTAATTCTTCATCTCACATATTTTCCTGTTCAATGTCAAAAACCGGAGAGTGGTGTATCAGCTCTCCGGTTTTTTTAAAGAGGGCGATGATCAATGAATTCTACGATCTACAAAAAAAAATCACCGTTGGCGGTATTTCTGATTCCCGCATTCTTATTTATGGCTGTGTTTCTGTATTATCCTTTTGCCATGAATATTTACAACAGCTTTTGCAATATCACCGGGCTCGGCACGGCGGCAGAGGGGTTTAATTCCCCCTGGTATCTGAATTACGGAAAGCTTTTTCAGGATCCGATTATGAATACGGCGCTGGTCAATACCATGCTGCTTATGCTTTTGACAATCATTTTTCAGGTTGGGATTGCTTTATTGCTTGCTTTATTGATCGATAACATCAAAAAGGGCACCCAGTTTTTCAGAACCGTGTACTTTTTCCCGATTGTCATTTCCGCAACGGCTCTGGGACTTTTATTCAACCTGATTTTTTTATATGACGGCGGCATGGTCAACCAGCTGCTGATGAAGTTCGGCATGACCGATATGATCGATTGGAAGGACGAAGCACATTTTCTGTTTACCATGATGACTCCGGTCATGTGGCAGTATGTCGGATTTTATTTCGTCATCATCGTAACCGGCCTGAATAATATTTCACCCGACATTTACGAAGCCGCGGAGATTGACGGCGCAAGCGGGTTCAACCGTGTCCGCTACATTTCGCTGCCGCTCCTGCACAATGTTCTGATTACCTGCCTGATTCTGGCAGTCACCGGAGCGCTGAAGGTGTTTGACCTGCCCTGGGTCATGATGGGCGCAGGTATGCCGATGGATCAATCGTGGCTGACCGGAACTTATATGTATAACCAGACCTTTACCATGGGCGATGTGGACTACGGTTCCACCATTGCGATTGTGATTGTTGTGATCGGCGTAGTGGTTTCTCAGGTTGCAAACCGAATCTTCAAAGAGAAGGATTATTAGGGGAGGGGAAAAGATGCGAACAGCAGATACACGGGAGCCCGCACGGTCACACGGTGTCCGGCGCAGGGTACAGCCGGGGAAAGTTCTCATTTACCTTGTTCTTTCCTTTTGGGCGGTTACCACCATTTACCCGTTTCTTTGGGTCATTATGAACTCGTTTAAGGTAAAAGGGCTGATTCGGTCCGATTCTTTTTCTGTTCCGATGGGGGACAGCTTTACATTTGATAATTATAAGACGGCCTTCAGCCGTGTGGATATTTTCGGAGCATATAAAAACAGCCTTATCATTTCGGTCGCAGTTACCGTCGTTGTCGTACTGCTGGCCGGATTTGCGGCGTACGGCATGGCACGCTATCAATTCCGGGGAAGAAACGCCCTGCATTCCCTGATCATCGCGAGTATGATGTTCCCGGTTTTCTCCACCATCATCCCGGTTTTCCGTATGATGTTTGGCTGGCACATCGTCAACACGAACAGCGTAGCGCTTTCTCAGCTGAGTGTCATTTTACCGCAGATTGCAGGGAATCTTTCTTTTGCAATCGTCGTTCTCATGGGATTTATCCGAGGGCTGCCGGTTGATCTGGAGGAAGCGGCTTATTTGGAAGGATATAATATTTATCAGATCTTTTTTAAAGTGATCGTTCCGATTGCAAAGCCGTCCTTTGCCACCGTTGCCATTTTCACCTTTCTGTGGTCATATAATGATCTTTTCACACAGATGTTCTTTTTACGGTACAAGGATGCCTTTACGATCACACGGCTGCTCAATGAAATTACTTCGATTGCCGGTGTGAATTACGGTTTGATGGCGGCCGCGGTTGTTTTGGTCGTTGTACCCGTACTTGTCGTTTATGTATTCCTTCAAAAAAATATTATCAAAGGGATGACCGCCGGGGCAATCAAAGGATAAAAATTTTATATTACAGCAATTCCATTTCAGTTGCGGGACAAAATACGTTCCTCCCCGCCGAGGGCGGGGAGGAACGCAGCCTTACTGCAGAATCGACTGGAAATGCTGTAGAATCTTGTGCTTTATACAGAACGGGTATATTTTTTGTAAACTCCAGAAAATATACCCGATTTTTCTGTGTTCTGTGCTATAATTTCAGTATGATGATTCGGAGGCATTCAATATGTATAAAGTAATTATTATTGATGATGAAGATATTATTGTGGAAGGCCTAAAAAAGGTGGTCGATTGGGCGAAATATGACTGCGAGGTAGTCGCCACCGCGTCGGACGCAAAGTCCGGTGCAAAAGCGATCCGGGAAAACGATCCGGATATTCTGTTTACGGATATCAAAATGCCGAATATGGATGGGCTCACCATGCTGGCCGGGCTGAAGGGGGAATTTCCCGACCTGCAGATCACCGTACTCACGGGATACCGGGACTTTGAATATGCGACGCGTGCAATTCATATCGGTGTAACGAGATTTTTGCTGAAGCCTTCTAAAATGAATGAACTGGAGGAAGCGCTTCAGGTCATGACGGAAAATCTGCGAAGGCAGCAGAAGGGGATTCCGGAATCAAAAGAGAAGCCGGCGGAAGAATTACACGAGACAAACGCGGCAAACAACTTTATCGTACGGGGCGCTCTAAACTACATAGGAATTCATTATGCAGAGAAGCTGACGCTTACGGAGCTTGCGGAAAAGGCATATGTGAGCCAGTGGTATCTCAGCAAGCTGCTGAACAAATATACCAATAAGAGCTTCTGCGACCTGCTGAACGAAACCCGGATCAAGAAAGCGGAAGAACTGCTGCAGAACCCTTCTTTGAAGATTTACGAAATTTCGGATGTACTGGGATTCAACGACGTCAATCATTTTTCACGGGTCTTTAAAAAAATCAGGCAAATGTCGCCCAACGAATACCGCAACGCCGTATGTAAATAATGATACGGCGGCAGCTTTTATAAATGAGAGGACCGGATCGGTCTATAGAAACATCTGCACAAAAGACTGAAAGGAGATCATCAGATTGCAAGAAATAGAGAATCGAAGGAGCATTCGCAAATATCAGAACCGAAAGGTTGAAAAAGAGAAGCTGGTTCAAATACTGGAAAGTGCCAGGCTGGCGCCCTCCGGAAGCAATACGCAGCCATGGACGTTCCTGATTGTGGAATCGGAGGATACGAAAGAGAAGCTGGCTGCTGTCGACCATCATCAGACGTGGATGACGGCAGCTCCGATTTTGATTGTGTGCGTGGCGGATATTCGCTGCCGTATTCCCATGGATACCGAGATCCGTCTGGATGAAAACAGCGCTGAGCCGGAGCTGAAGCACATTATCCGGGATACTGCAATTGCGGTCGAGCATATATTGCTTGAAGCGGAGCATCAGGGACTGGCGGCCTGCTGGACAGGCTGGTTTGAGCAAGATGACGTCAGGCCCATTCTGAACATACCGGAGGATAAATATGTGTGCGGTATCCTTCCGCTGGGATATGGCGATGAGACGCCGGAACAGCGGCCGAGAAAAGCAATGGAGGAAATCGTGAGATATGAAACATGGTGACGATGCAGTGATTGCCTCGCAAGGAATACAGAAGCATTGAAATTTTAGCTCCTGTCCCGGGAAACTGTACAGGAGAATAGATCCCGTCGGGCTTGTCCCGGACCGCCACAGCTGGCGTCCGGAACAAGCCCTTTTTTAGCGTATTCCACTTTCCACCGCGGCTTCACCCATCCGGAGTCCTTTCGCTTATTCGGTCATAGTTTGAATAGAGAACAACCAAGTTTAACTTGTTACAGTACAACTTGTACATACAAATAAGCAAAGTAATGTTCAAAAATAATTAAATTTATATTGACAAGTTTAAATCTTTGGTATATATTGTAGATATAAACAGCGCGTGTTAGGAATATAAACTGTGTATTTGTTATATTTCCGCTAAAAATAGCGGTATTATAAAAAGTTGTATTAATAACATGTAAGGAGCGAGAGAAGAATGAAAAGGATCAAAAGATTGATGGCGATTTTTCTTACGGCGTGTATGCTTTTGGCAACCGCGGCGTGCGGCTCTGCACCGAGCACATCGCAGGCGGCAAATGCCCAGCCGGCTGCTTCTGACGAAGCGCAGCCTTCCGCGGCGGCAAACGGACAAAAAGTCGGTGTGGCAATGCCGACCAAGTCCTCCGAACGTTGGATCCGTGACGGGAACAACATGAAAGAGCAGCTCGAAAAGCTGGGTTACACAGTTGATCTGCAGTATGCGGAAGACGATGTTCAGGCACAGGTTTCTCAGATCGAAAATATGATTACGGGCGGCGCGAAGTGCCTGGTGATCGCCTCCATCGATTCCAGCGCTCTGGTAAATGTCCTTGCGGAAGCAAAGAAAAACAACATTCCGGTCATCGCATACGACCGTCTGCTGATGGACACCGACGCGGTTTCTTATTATGCAACCTTTGACAACAAGGGCGTAGGCACACTGATCGGCCAATACATAGAAGAAAAAATGGGCCTGAAAGAAGGCAAGGGTCCTTTCAACATTGAACTGTTCGCGGGTTCTCCCGACGACAACAACGCGCACTTCCTCAACACCGGCGCAATGGAAGTCCTTCAGCCTTATGTCGACAGCGGCAAGCTGAACGTTGTTTCCGGCCAGACCGATTTTGACAAAATCTGTACTCTCCGCTGGTCCCAGGAAACCGCTCAGAAAAGAATGGAAGACATTTTGTCCGGCTATTACAGCACCGGCAAAAACGTTGACGTTGTTCTGAGCCCGTTTGACGGCATTTCCTACGGTATTGCGGCCGCTCTGGAAGGCGCAGGCTACAAGGTCGGCACAAAGTGGCCCGTCATCACCGGACAGGACGCCGAAACAATGGCCATTAAGAACATCAAGTCCGGCAAACAGACCATGACGGTCTTTAAGGATACCCGTCTGCTTGCGTCAAAGTGCGTTACCATGGTTCAGGCCGTGATGGAGGGCAAGCAGCCGGAAATCAACGACACCAAATCCTACAACAACGGCAAGCTGGTCGTTCCGTCCTATCTGTGCACACCTGTTGCCATTACGAAGGACAATATCCAGAAAGAGCTGATCGATTCCGAGTATTATAAGGAATCCGATATTTCCTGATTCGTTCAAGCTTGAAAATTTGGGCGGCAGTGTCACAGCTGTCGCTCAACCTATTAATACCACAGGAGCGAGGTGCGTAGCATGGCTGATGTCATCCTGGAAATGAAGCATATCACGAAGGAATTTTCCGGGGTAAAGGCCCTGGATGATGTAAACCTTACGGTGGAACGAGGCGAGGTTCATGCCCTTTGCGGCGAAAACGGAGCCGGGAAATCCACCCTGATGAACATATTGTCCGCGGTTTACCCCTACGGCGATTATTCCGGTGAAATTATTTATAACGGCGAGGAATGCAAATTCCGCGACATTCGGGACAGTGAGCGGAAGGGGATTGTAATTATCCATCAGGAGCTTGCCTTGAGCCCTTATCTTTCCATCGCGGAAAACGTATTTCTGGGCAACGAAATTACGAATGTAAAAAATGTGATTGATTGGAGCCAGACAAGGCAGAAGGCAAAGGAAATTCTGGAAAAAGTCGGCCTTTCCGACGAAAACGTAAACTTGCAGGTCAATAAGCTGAGCGTCGGCAAGCAGCAGCTGGTCGAAATTGCGAAAGCGCTGGCCAAAAAGGTGGAACTGCTGATTCTGGACGAACCCACCGCTTCCCTGAATGATGAGGACAGTAAAAAGCTGCTCAATATTATCCTGGGGCTGAAAGAGCGCGGAATTACCTGCATCATGATTTCTCATAAGCTGAACGAGCTCAGTCAGGTAGCGGACAATATTACCGTCATCCGCGACGGCAAAACGATTGAAACGCTGAAAAAAGGGCAGGACGATCTGAACGAAGACCGGATCATTAAAGGAATGGTCGGCCGTGAGCTGACGAACCGCTATCCTCCCCGCGAAAGCAAGCCGGGCGAGGTTGCGTTTGAGGTCAAAAACTGGACGGTACACCATCCGGACGACCCCGGACGCGTCATGCTCAAGGATGTCAATTTCAATGTCAGGAAGGGCGAAGTGGTCGGTTTTGCGGGACTGATGGGCGCCGGGCGCACGGAGCTCGCGATGAGCATTTTCGGAAGATCCTACGGAAGCAAAATTTCCGGCGATCTCTACAAGGACGGAAAGAAGCTTGTCCTGCGCGACGTTCAGGATGCGATCCGGAACGGAATCGCCTACGCTTCGGAGGACCGGAAGAGCTACGGGCTGGTTCTGATCAACGACGTTCGCTGGAACATGACGCTTTCGAGCCTGCGCGACCGTTTTTCCAGGCATTGGGTCATTGACCAGAACGAAGAAATCGTGGCTGCCGAAGAATACCGCGGAAAGCTCAATATCAAAACGAATTCCATCCGGCAGATCACGGGTTCGCTCTCCGGCGGAAACCAGCAGAAGGTCGTTCTTTCCAAATGGATTCTTGCCAACCCAGACGTCCTGATTCTGGATGAACCGACGCGCGGAATCGATGTAGGGGCGAAATATGAAATTTATGAGATTATCAATGAACTTGCAAAGGCGGGGAAGGCGGTTATCTTTATTTCCTCCGAGATGCCGGAGCTTCTCGGCGTCTGCGACCGGATTTATGTTCTGAACCAGGGCGAAATAGCCGGGGAATTGGATAAGGGAGATTTTTCTCAGGAAATGATTATGAAAATCATTATGTCACATACCAGAAGGGAGAAGCAGGCGATATGAGTACGTCAAGTCTTGCAAAGAAAAAATCCGGCAGTACAAATGCAAAGCAATACGGAATGCTGATTGCCCTCATTTTGATTTATTTTATCTTTAATCTGCTTTCGGGCGGGAAAAATGTCAGCCCGATGAACGTGAACAATCTGATTATGCAGAACAGCTACGTTGTCATCCTTGCGGTCGGCATGCTGCTTTGTGTATTGACCGGCAATGTCGACCTTTCCGTCGGCTCCGTGGTTGCCTTCACCGGCGCCGCGTGCGCCATTATGGTTCTGGACCTTCATCTTCCCATTGCCGTTGCGTTTGTGGTGATTCTGCTGTGCGGCCTTCTGGCAGGCGCGTGGCAGGGGTTCTTTATCGCGTATCTGAATGTTCCGGCATTCGTCGTGACCCTTGCAAACATGCTGATTTTCCGCGGCCTTACCATGGTGATCCTCGGTGGTCAGACAAAGGGCCCCCTGCCTACGGATTACGTACAGATCGGCGCAGGCTATCTTCCCGAAATCTATACCTATATCGGCGGCCAGAAGATTGAACTGCTTTCCATTCTGGCCGGTGTGGTCGCCTCCCTGATCGTCATTTATCTGGAAATCCGTTCCATCAACAAGAAAAAATTCTACGGATTTGAAGTGCCTGCCGTATGGCAGGAGATCGTGAAGCTTGCCGTTATTATTTTGATTATTAACTTCTTTACCATCAAGCTTGCCTGTTACAACGGACTTCCGGTTGTTCTTGCGCTGATGCTGGTACTGATTATTATCTACACCTTCGTTACCAACAACACGGTTCCCGGCCGCCAGATTTACGCGGTGGGCGGCAATGCGAAAGCGGCAAAGCTTTCCGGTATCAAAACCCAGCGCGTGATGTTCTGGATTTACGTGAGCATGGGCCTGATGAGTGCTTTGGCCGGCATCGTCCTCTCCGCCAGAAACGCGTCCGCCACGCCGAAAGCGGGCGACGGCTTCGAGCTTGACGCCATCGCATCCTGTTACATAGGCGGCGCGGCCGCACTTGGAGGAAGCGGCACCATTATCGGTGCGGTCGTCGGCGCTCTGATCATGGGCGTACTGAACAACGGGATGTCGCTGATCGGCTGGTCCGTCGATATCCAGAGAGTCGTGAAGGGCCTTGTCCTTCTGGGCGCTGTCACAATCGACTTGATTTCGAAAAAGAAGGCTTCCTGATTTGTCTGCCAGTGCTGTTTAGATGTATTGACAATTTATACAAGGTTCATGTATCATAATTTCAAAATATAACGGAAAAAGGAAGGCAGCACTGCGATGGAAATGCCAAAATATATGACTCTGGTCACTTGGATCAAAAATAAAATCGAAACGGGAGAGCTCAAATACGGGGAAAAGCTGTATTCCGAAAACGAGCTGGGCGCAATGTTCGGAATCAGCCGGCAGACGGTCCGTCAGGCAATCAATATTCTGGTGCAGGACAAATATCTTGAAAGCAGGCAGGGCAGCGGCACCTACATCATTTTCAACGCGTCGGCCAAACGGGAACCCACTATGACCATCGGTGTGGTCACCACCTATGTGGGCGCGTATATTTTTCCTCAGATTATCCGCGGCATTGAAAATGTATTGACAACAGCCGGGTACTCCATGCAGCTTGCCTTTACGCACAACAAGGTTCAGAACGAAAGCAGAGTCCTGCGCTCCATGCTGGAAAAGGGTGTGGACGGGATGATTATTGAGCCGACCCAGAGCGGCCTGCCGAATCCGAATTCTGAGATTTATGAGGAAATCCAGCGGCAAAGGATTCCGGTGCTGTTTATCAACAGCAGTTATCCGGGCATTAAGATACCGCATGTATCCATGAACGACCGCACGGCCGGCCTGATTGCCGCGCAGTACCTGATCGATGCGGGTCACAAGCGGATTGCGGGCATTTTTAAGTCGGATGACCACCAGGGGCATTTGCGCTATGCCGGGTATTTGGATGCCCTGCTGAAAGCGGGGTATGAAATCCATGATGAAAACGTGCTCTGGTATTCTACGGAGGATATTCCCGACCTTACGCAGTTTGCGGAAATCGTCCTGCGGCGTGTAAAAGACTGCACCGCTCTGATTTGCTACAACGACGAGATCGCCATGCAGATGGTGGACATTATGAAGAAAAACGGCATTGCGGTTCCGGATGACCTGTCTCTGGTAAGTATTGATAATTCCGATCTTGCGGATCTTTGTGAGGTTCCGTTTACCTCGGTCGCACACCCCATGAATGTGCTGGGCGAAACCGCGGCGCGAAACCTGCTGCACCTGATTCAGGACCATGCATTTAAGGCCACGGTCGATTTTGAACCGACGATCGTAGAACGCAAGTCCGTCAGAGTGCTCGAATAAGACAGAAGACAGAAAGGGGCTGAGAAGCCTTTCTGTTTTCGACAAAGTTGTACGTACATTTTTTACGATGGAGGATGTTGTTATGTCAAAATATACAATAGGAGTTGACTATGGCACACTTTCCGGCCGGGCGGTTCTGGTGGATGTTCATACCGGGAAAGAACTTGCTTCTTCCGTTTACGAGTATCCTCATGGGGTAATGGATAAAAATCTGCCGGACGGAACGCCGCTCGGCCACGACTGGGCGCTGCAGGACGCGCAGGATTACCTTGACGTGCTGGCAAATACGGTTCCGGCCATCCTCAGGGAATCCGGTGTGTCCCCGGACGATGTGATCGGAATCGGAACGGATTTTACGGCCTGCACCGTTCTGCCGGTCAAGGCGGACGGAACGCCGGTAAGCTTTCTTCCGGCGTACAGAAACCGCCCGCACGCCTATGTCAAGCTCTGGAAGCACCACGCCGCGCAGGATAAGGCAAACCGCCTGAACGAAATCGCGGCGGCGAGAAACGAGCCGTGGCTGAAAAACTACGGCGGAAAAATTTCTTCCGAATGGGCGATTCCAAAGATCTGGCAGATCATTGAAGAGGACCCCGAAATCTATGACGCGATGGATCGTTTCATCGAAGCGGCGGACTGGATTATCTGGCAGCTCTGCGGAAAAGAGACCCGCAATTCCTGCACCGCGGGCTACAAGGAAATCTGGAACAAGCGCACGGGCTTCCCCTCCGATGACTTTTTCAAGGCCCTTCATCCAAAGCTGGAGCATGTGGTGGAGGAAAAGCTCTCCCGTGACATTCTTCCGCTCGGGGACAGGGCGGGCACGCTGACCCCGGCGGCGGCAAAGCTCACCGGCCTGAGGGAGGGCACCGCGGTCGCCGTCGGTAATGTGGACGCGCATGTGTGCGTGCCCGCGGTCGGAATCGACGGGCCGTCCAAAATGCTGGCCATTATGGGCACCTCCACCTGCCATATTATGATGGGCGAAGAGGAGCACCAGGTGCCGGGAATGTGCGGCGTGGTAGAAGACGGCGTCATGCCGGGCTATTTCGGCTATGAGGCCGGGCAGTCCTGTGTAGGGGACCATTTCGCGTGGTTTATCGACAACTGCCTGCCTGCTTCCTATTGGGAAGAAGCGAACCGGCAAAACAAAAATATTCATCAGTACCTGCGGGAAAAGGCGGAAAAGCTGCGCCCCGGGCAAAGCGGCCTGCTTGCTTTGGACTGGTGGAACGGAAACCGTTCGGTTCTGGTCGACGTCGACCTGAGCGGTATGATGGTCGGAATGACGCTCCGGACCAAACCGGAGGAAATTTACCGCGCGCTGATTGAGGCGACCGCCTACGGTACGCGTATGATTATTGAAAATTACCGTGAGCATGGCGTTCCGGTCGAGGAGTTTTACGCTTCCGGCGGGATTTCACAAAAGGACCCGATGACCATGCAGATTTACGCGGATGTAATTAAAATGCCCGTGAAGATTGCGGGTTCCCTTCAGGGGCCCGCGCTCGGTTCCGCCATTTTCGCTTCCGTCGCGGCGGGAAAGGAAGCCGGCGGCTACGACAGCGTGTTTGAAGCGGCCCGCGCAATGGGAAAAATCAAAGACACCGTCTATGCTCCGATCCCTGAAAACTCGGAGCGTTACGATGCGCTGTTCCGGGAATACCGCACCCTGCACGACTATTTCGGGCGCGGTGAAAATGATGTGATGAAGCACCTGAAAGCAATGAAGCAAAAATAATCTTTAAAATTAGGAATAATCGGAGGATACATATGTCAGCTTTAAAAAAATACGAATTCTGGTTTGTGGTTGGAAGCCAGGACCTTTACGGAGAAGATGTGCTGAAAACCGTCGATCAGCATTCCAAAACGATGGTAGACGAGTGGAACGCGGACCCGTCCATTCCCTGCACCCTGGTTTTTAAGCCCGTGGTGCGCAATTCCGATGAAATCTATAAGGTGATCACAGAGGCAAACAACGCTCCCCGGTGTGCGGGCATTATTACCTGGATGCATACCTTTTCTCCGTCAAAAATGTGGATTCGCGGCTTTTCCGTCCTGCAGAAACCGCTGCTTCACATCAATACCCAGTTCAACCGCGACATCCCGTGGGAAAGCATCGACATGGATTTCATGAATCTGAACCAGTCCGCCCACGGCGACAGGGAGCATGGGTTTATCCTTGCGCGTATGCGTATTCCGCAGAAGGTCATTTCCGGCTACTGGAAGGATGCCGGGATGCGTGACCGTATTGCTCGCTGGATGCGCGCGGCGGTCGGCGCGTTTGAAAGCCGCGGGCTCCGCGTGCTCCGTATCAGCGACAATATGCGCGAAGTGGCCGTAACGGACGGCGACAAGGTGGAGGCGCACATCAAATTCGGCTGGCAGGTCGACCATTACGGTATCGGCGATATCATCCGCATGGTGGAAGCCGTTACCGAGAAGGAAATCGACGCCCAGATGGAGCAATACGCCGAGGTTTACGATATGGCAACGGAGAATCTCGAAGCCGTGCGCTATCAGGCGCGGGAAGAGGTTGCGCTTCGGAAGTTCATGGAAGAAGAAAAGTTCGGCGCTTTCCACACCAATTTTCAGGATTTGCAGCAGCTACGCCAGCTGCCCGGTCTCGCCGCGCAGGATTTGATGCGCCTGGGCTACGGGTTCGCCGGGGAAGGCGACTGGAAAACCGCGGCGCTCTGCCGCATTATGAAGCTCATGGCGGCCGACTGCACGGGCGGTACGGCGTTTATGGAGGATTACACTTACAACTTTGACCCGGAGTGCGGCATGAACATGGGCGCCCATATGCTGGAAGTGTGCCCGAGTGTCGCCGCGGAACGCCCGAAGATCAAGGTGGTTCCGCTTGGAATCGGCGACCGCGAGGACCCGGCGCGCCTGACCTTCAAAGCGAAATCGGGTCCGGCGGTGCTTGCGACGATTATTGATATGGGCGACCGGTTCCGCATGATTGTCAACGATGTGGAATGCCAGGAGCAGGTTCACGAAATGCCAAACCTCCCGGTGGCCGCCGTTCTCTGGAAGCCGCTCCCAAGCCTTGAAACCTCCGCGGAAGCGTGGATTTACGCGGGCGGCGCGCACCATTCCGTCATCAGCTATTCGCTTACGGCGGAAGAGCTGCGTGATTTCGCTGAAATCATGGATATTGAATTTATTCACATCGGCAGAGAAACCGAGATCAACGAGCTTCGCAAGGAACTTACCTGGAACGATCTGATCTGGAAGCTCAAAAAGTAATCCGGAAGGGATGAGGACGAATGCTGGAAGAATTGAAGGAACAGGTCTGCGAGGCGAACCGTCAGCTCCCCGCCCACAATCTGGTGGTGTTCACCTGGGGGAATGTTTCCGGAATCGACCGGGAATCCGGGCTGTTTGTCATTAAACCCTCCGGCGTGGAATACGACAGGCTCAAACCGAAGGATATGGTCGTGATGAGCCTGAACGGGGAAAAGGTAGAGGGCGACCTGAATCCCTCCTCCGACACGCCGACGCACTGCGTCCTGTATCGGAATTTCTCCGCGATCGGCGGAATTGTCCATACCCACTCCCGATGGGCGACCATCTGGGCGCAGGCGGGACAGTCCATTCCGGCTTACGGTACCACGCACGGCGACTATTTTTACGGGCCGATCCCCTGTACCAGAAAAATGACCCCGGAAGAAATCGCGGGCGCCTATGAAACGGAAACCGGCAATGTAATTGTGGAAACATTTCAAAAAGCGGATCCCGCCAATATCCCCGCCGTCCTGGTGCATTCCCACGGGCCTTTTACCTGGGGCAGGGACTGCTTTGAGGCGGTGCACAATTCCGTAGTGCTGGAAGAATTGGCCATGATGGCCTGGCACACTCAGGAGATGGCCGAGGCCCAGGATGGACCGATGCAGCAGGAACTGCTTGATAAGCATTTCTTGCGCAAGCATGGTGCGCACGCGTATTACGGACAAAATCGCTAACAAGAACCTTTTTCAATACTTTCCTCCCTGGCCATGGCGAATTCGCCATGGCCTTTCTTTTTAGGTTGCTTCGGAAACAGAATCAGGTTGCCCGCCGGGGACGCCGGTTAGGGGAGTCCATAAAAGTACAGTTTCATGCGAGGGAAGCCGGAGATATTAGGACATCAGAATCAGGCGCTTTATGACGGTACCGCGCAAACGATTGCTTAATTTCCCGTTGCAGAACCGGAAGCATTAGGGTATTATAAAATAATACTATACATATCAATTATATATGTATTAAGAGGTAAGGGTGATACTCATGCTGAACAGAAGCAACCTGCGTATCCCGGTTCGTTTTCGATGTTGCACGGATTTGGAAGGATAGATCATGTGATGCGGCAATCACCTCCAAATCCGGTTTGCAAACAATCTAAAACGATGAAATGAGGGATATTTCTATGAAACATACATTTTCTTTCAGAAAAACACTGGCTCTGGCAATCGCCCTGGCCACGGTTGCGGGAACTCTGGCCGGCTGCGCCGGAAATAATTCTTCCGCGGCCTCTTCCGTAAATTCTTCCGCGTCCGCCGCGTCTTCCGCCAAGCTGGTGGCCATCTCCAATGTTTCCTACGACCCTACCCGCGAGCTTTACGAGCAGTACAACAAGCTTTTCCAGGAATACTGGGAGAAAGAGAAGGGGCAGAAGGTGGAAATCACCCAGTCCCACGGCGGTTCCGGCAAACAGGCCCGTTCGGTGCTGGAAGGCAACGAGGCCGACGTGGTTACGCTGGCGCTTGAGGGTGATGTGGATGAATTGCGCAAAGGCGGCCTGATTGAGGACGGCTGGGTGAATGAGTTCCCGAAGAACAGCGCACCCTACACCTCCACCATCGTCTTTTTGGTCCGCAAGGGCAACCCCAAAAATCTAAAGGATTGGGACGATCTTGTGAAATCCGGCGTGGAAGTCATCACCCCCGATCCCAAGAGCTCCGGCGGGGCACGTTGGAATTTTCTGGCGGCCTGGGCATATGCGGATAAGAAATTCGGCGGAGACGAAGCCAAAGACCAGGAGTTTTTGAAATCGCTGTACGCCAACGTGACCGTGCTGGATTCCGGAGCCCGCGGCGCCACCACCACCTTTGTGGAAAACGGGCAGGGAGATGTGCTGCTGGCCTGGGAGAACGAGGCCTTCCTTTCCCAGAAAGAGCATCCGGATGATTTTGAGATCATCACCCCGTCCCTGAGCATTCTCGCCCAGCCGTCGGTCGCGGTAGTGGATGCCAACGCCAAAAAGCACGGTACCGAGGAAGTTTCCAAAGCGTATCTGGAATACCTTTATTCGGACGATGCACAGCGCCTGGAGGGTAAAAACTACTACCGCCCCTCCAACCCCGACATTCTGAAGGAATTCGGCGACACTTTTAATCTGAATATCGAGATGGTCAACATCGACGACGATTTCGGGGGCTGGGAAAAAGCGGCCGGGAAGTTCTTTGCGGACGGTGCGATCTTTGACCAGATTTATAAAAAATAGTGATTCCTTTACGATTACCGATCATAGGGGGCCTGCATATGTTTCCTCTGAAAAAGCGTTCCAGAAAGCGACAAAATAATATCATACCGGGTTTTCGGCTCTCCATGGGGATTACCGTCACCATGCTCAGCCTGATTGTGCTGATTCCCCTGTGTTCGGTTTTTTTGACCCTTTCGGGTACGACCTTCGCTGATTTTTGGCGGGTGATCACCGACAAGCAGACGGTGGCTACCTATCGGGTGAGCCTGTCCTGCGCGGCCATTGCCGCCGTGGTCAACGCGGTTTTCGGGATTCTCCTCGCGTGGATTCTGACCCGCTATGAATTCCCGTTCCGGCGGGTGCTGGACGGCCTGATCGAACTGCCCTTCGCCCTGCCCACCGCGGTGGCCGGTATCTCGCTGACCACCCTGTATTCCGACAAAGGGTGGATCGGCCGGTTGTTTGACCGGATCGGCGTCAAAATTTCTTACACGACCGCCGGTATTGTGATTGCCATGATTTTTATCGGCATCCCCTTTGTAGTGCGCTCTATCCAGCCGGTGCTGGAAAAGCTGAACCCGCAGTACGAGGAAGCGGCCTTGGTGCTGGGGGCCAGCCGCTCCCGCATCTTTTTTAAGGTGGTGTTCCCGGAAATTCTGCCCGCCGCCCTGACCGGGTTCGGGCTGGCCTTTGCACGCTGTATCGGGGAATACGGCAGCGTGGTGTTTATCGCGGGGAACATCCCCTATAAAACGCAGATTACGCCGCTGATTATCATGAATAAGCTGGAACAGTTCAACTACGCCGCCGCCACCTCCATCGCGCTGGTCATGATTGTATTCGCCTTTGTTCTGCTGTTCGGCATCAATCTGATCCAGGCCAGAATCAATAAAATCGCAAGGGGGTAAACCGGATGAAACAAAAAATGATCAAAGGGACCCTCATCCTGCTGGGAGGGACATTTCTGGTCGTTATGCTGGTCCTGCCCCTTGCCACCGTGCTGGTCTATGCCCTGCGGCAGGGCTGGGAGACCTTTTCCAAGTCCATTACCGACGAGTACGCGGTCAAGGCGCTGCAGCTGACTCTGCTGACGACCGGGATTACGATTGTTGTCAACACGGTGTTCGGCATCTTCGCGGCGTGGACGATCACCAAATTCCGCTTTCGGGGAAAGCAGACGCTCACCACCCTGATCGACATTCCCTTTTCCATTTCGCCCGTCATCGCGGGGTTGGTGTTCATTCTCGTGTTCGGTCGGATCGGCTGGGCCTATCCGCTTTTGGAAGCGATGAATCTCAAAATTGTGTTTGCCGTGCCCGGCATCGTGCTGGCCACGATTTTTGTTACCTTCCCCTTTGTTTCCCGCGAGCTGATTCCTTTGATGCAGGCTCAGGGCAATGAAGAGGAGGAGGCCGCCGCGCTGATGGGGGCCAAAGGCTTCTCCATTTTCCGCAGGGTCACTTTTCCCCATATCAAATGGGCGCTGTTATACGGCGTGATTCTCTGTACCGCCCGGAGCCTGGGCGAATTCGGCGCAGTATCGGTGGTATCCGGACATCTGCGGGGCAAAACCAACACCCTCCCGCTTCATGTGGAGATTCTGTTCAATGAATTCCAGCTAACGGCCGCCTTTGCCGTTTCCTCCATTTTGGTCCTGATCGCGGTAATCATCCTCATTCTGCGCAATATCGTAGAACACCGCATCAAGAGAGAAAAGAGGTAAGCAATATGTATGTGGAGCTTCAGAATATCAATAAAAAATTCGGTGGGTTTCAGGCGGCGGACAATGTCAGCTTTTCCATTGAACAGGGCAAACTGATCGGGCTGCTCGGTCCTTCCGGCAGTGGAAAGACCACTCTCCTGCGTATCATCGCCGGGCTCGAAACGCCGGACAGCGGCACCATCGTCATTGACGGCCAGCGGGTAAACGACCTGCCCGCCAGCGAACGGGGAATCGGCTTTGTGTTCCAGAATTATGCGCTTTTTCGCTACATGACGGTGTTCGACAACATTGCCTTTGGGCTTGAGGTGCAGAAGAAAGACAAGGCGTATATCAAAGAGAGGGTCGGTGAGCTGATTCGGCTGATTGGGCTGGAGGGCCTGGAAAAACGCCGCCCGCACCAGCTTTCCGGCGGGCAGAAGCAGCGGGTGGCCTTCGCCCGCGCGCTGGCGCCAATGCCCCATCTGCTGCTGCTCGACGAACCCTTTGCCGCCATTGACGCCAAGGTCCGCAAGGAACTGCGCACCTGGCTGAGAGAGACCATCAACAAGGTGGGCATCACCAGCATCTTCGTCACCCACGACCAGGAAGAGGCGGTGGAGGTTGCGGATGAAATCATCATCACCAACAAAGGGCGAATCGAGCAGATCGGAACGCCGGTAGACATTTACAAGAATCCCGCCACCCCCTTTGCCTCAAAATTCATTGGGGAATCGATCGTCGTGGAAGATTACGGCAGGTTCCACGGGTTTGAAACCAATGAAGGCTATGCCACAGCCGTGCTCCGGCCCGAATTTGTGCACGTCACGAAGGTGGATAAGGAGCTTTATCCCCACGCCTCGGAGCGCGGGACGGTGGAAGACATTTTCTTTCGCGGCAATGTGCTGGAGCTGCGGGTGAACGTCGGCGGCGAAAAGCTGATCGCCTACCGTTCTCTGGAGGACGACCCGCTCACCGTGGGCGAGGAGGTCAGCGTTTTGATTTACCGGCTGTATCTCTATAACGACCGGCAGGTCCAGCTGGTGGAAAACGCATCCTTAAATAACGAACAGACATTTTACATTTAAAGCCGCCTTTCCCCGCGGGCGGACGATTCCCGGCAGCAGCGAAATCCCGGCCCTGCCGGTCGGAACGGCGCCGCTGAGCCGGCTGACTGAAAGTGTTCCGCCACAAACTAAGCTGTACAAAAATGCACCTTGATTTGGCTTGTCGTCAGCCGTACCAAGGTGCATTTCTGATTTTCAGGCGGTTCTGGGAAACGCTGCCGCATTTCGGCGCTGTTGTACGCGGGGAAACGTCATATGCAGATTTCTGCGTTTAAATTTGCAACGCTCTCCCGGATCGCCAGCTTGTTCGGCAAAAAAATTTTCAAAGGCAGCCTGTGCCGTTTCTGGATTCTGTTGATGAGAATCTGCACCGCCACATTTCCCATTTCGACGATGGGCATCCCTACGGTAGTCAGCATCGGGGAAACGTATCCGGACAGTTCAATATTATCCATGCTGATGACGGAAAGCTGTTCCGGGACCTTGATTTTCGCCTCTGTAAAACGGCGCAGGGCGGCGATTGCGACCATGTCGGTTGCGCAGAAAACTGCGGTGGGAAGCGGACTTGCTGTTCTGAGCAGATGCTCCGCCCCCTGATATCCTCCGGCTCCGTTTTGCGGGCAGTTGCTGATCAAGCCTGCGGAGCAATCCAGCCTATGTTCGCGGAGCGTATCGAGATACGCCCGATATCGGACCTCGTTTGCAATCTCGCCAATATAGCCGATCCGCCGGTGACCGCAGGAAATCAGGTGCTTCATCGCAATCTGTGTCGCCTCGTATCCGTCGCAGATGACCTGATCGCAGCCGGCGGAGATGATGTTGCGGCCCACGTAGACAAGGTTCCGATAGTGCTTTTCCAGGAAGCCGATATAGTCGCTGCTGAACCGTCCCAGAACGATGGCTCCGTCCGCTTTGAACAGCTCGATTTTCTCCGGCACGATCGTTTTGATATCGAAAACCGAATAGGAAAGCCGCACGGGATAGCCCCATTCCATCGCCTGCTGTTCGATGACCCTTGCGAGCTGCGCAAAAAAAGGATCGTCGTCGATTGTTTTCGTTCTGCCCAAAATGCAGGCTACCGCACCGGCAGGCGCTTTGGGCGCCCTCGTTCTTCCCTGCTTCAGCTCCCGGGCGCTCTGATTGGGCGTGTAGCCTGTCTCCCTGATAATCGACCAGACCCGGTCCCGAACTTCCTTGCGGGCAAAGCTGTCGTCCGGGGAGTTGATAATCCGTGATACGGTCGAAACAGACACCCCGGCTTTTGCTGCGATTTCTTTCAATGTCAACTGGATTCCTCCTTTCCGTTCATAAATACATATTAAAATTATATGTTTAATATAATACTTGTTTTCCATCAAAATTGCAAGCGGAAAACCGGAAAACGTTTGCGCTGATTTGCGCTTTGAATGGTACAGATTTTTTGTGTAACGTTTGCGGAATCGGCGCTGGCTTTTTCGGCGTATCCCGCGTATAATAATCAATATCATATTAAATATGTATGTAAAGTAGGTAATTAAGATGGATTTGGAAATCAGAACGCTGACCACGGATTTTCTGATTATCGGCGGCGGCACGGCGGGCTGTTACGCGGCGCTGACCTTCTGCGAAGCGTCCGGCGGCAGCGTGCTGATCGTCGAGAAGGCGGATATCGAACGCAGCGGCTGCCTGGCTGCCGGAGTCAATGCCATCAACGCCTATATCGTGCCGGGGAAAACGCCCCAGGATTATGTGGATTATGCCCGTGCGGACGCACAGGGGATTGTCCGGGGCGATCTTCTGCTGACCATGGCCGAGGGGCTGAATCGCACGGCTGCCAGAATGGAGTCCCTGGGGCTGACGATCCTGAAGGATGATCAGGGACGGTATGCGGCCCGCGGCAGCCGCAATATCAAAATCAACGGCGAGAATATCAAGCCGATTTTAGCCGCAGCCGTTGCCGCTCAGCCGCGGATCACCGTGCTGAACCGGGTGAATGTGTTTGAGTATATCGTCAGGGACGGCCGGATTTTCGGGGCTTATGCAATCGGCGTCGACGAACCGGTGCTCTATGTGATTTCGGCCAAAGCCGTGCTTTGTGCCACCGGCGGCGCGGCGGGGCTGTACCGGCCCAACCACCCCGGTTTTTCCCGCCATAAAATGTGGTATCCGCCTTTCAATACGGGTGCGGGCTACGCCATGGGCATTCTTGCCGGGGCGGAAATGACCACCTTTGAGATGCGCTTTATCGCTCTGCGCTGCAAGGACACCATTGCCCCGACCGGGACGCTGGCGCAGGGGGTGGGCGCAAAGCAGATCAACGCGCTGGGCGAGGGATACGAGCAGAAATACGGCATTACCACCTCCCAGCGGGTGCATGGCACGGTGATGGAAAATCTGGAAGGGCGCGGCCCCTGTTATCTGCGAACCGTGGGAATCACCAAAGAGCAGGATGAGGATCTGCAAAAAGCCTATCTCAATATGGCCCCCAGTCAAACCCTTCGGTGGCTGGAAAGCGGCCGGACGCCGGGCGTGCAGAATGTAGAGATCGAGGGTACCGAGCCGTATATCGTCGGCGGGCACACCGCCAGCGGGTATTGGGTGGACACCAGCCGCGAAACCACGATCAAAGGCCTGTTCGCGGCAGGGGATGTGGCCGGAGGCTGCCCGCAGAAATACGTTACGGGTGCGTTTTTGGAAGGGGAGATCGCGGCGAGAGCGGCGGCAGCCTATATGGACGATCAAACAGCCCCTCCCGATCCGGGGGATGTCAAAGAAAAAAAACGATGGCTGGAGGGCTTTCTGAACCGCCCCGCGGTGCCGTACGGTACAGACGAGCTGGAAGAAGCCATGCAGTCCGTGATGGACGAATACGCGGGCGGAATCGGCGCTCATTACCGTTTTTCAGAGAAATCCCTGCGCATAGCCGCTGATAAAATCTGTGAGCTGGAACGGAAAACCGAATTGCTGGCCGCTTCGGAGATGCAGGAGCTGGTTTACCTGTTGGAGCTGCGCGAGCGCCTTACACTCTGCAAATCGGTGATCGCCCACTTGGGCGCGCGAAAGGAAACCCGCTGGCACAGCTTCGCCGAAAATACCGATTACCCGGAAAGCGGCGCCGAGTGGAACTGCTATGTCAATTCCCGGCTGGAAAACGGGCGGCTGAACATGATTTTCAGGCCGCTTGTGCGGGAGGGAGACGCGTATGAGCATTGAAATTACCGCGGCAAAATGTATCGGCTGCGGGCGGTGCCGCAAAGTCTGCCCCGGCAGCCTGATCCGCCTGGACAAAACGGGGAAAGCGGTGATCCCGCGTGCCGAAAGATGCTGGGGGTGCGCTTCCTGCGTAAAGGAATGCCCGGTACAGGCGATCGCCATGTTTCTGGGGGAAGATATGGGCGGTCTCGGCGGCCGGCTTACCGTCCGGCGGGAAAACAACCTGCTGCACTGGACGGTCACGAATCCGGACGGCAGCGCCAAAACCCTCACGGTGGACAGCCGCGATTCAAATAATTATTAGGAGTGAACTCCATGCCACTGACGCACTTAGATAAACTGGAGGCCGAGGCCATCTATATTTTCCGGGAGGTAGCCGCGGAATGCGAGCGGCCGGTCATGCTCTATTCCATCGGCAAGGACTCGTCGGTCATGCTCCATCTGGCCCTGAAAGCCTTCTATCCTGAAAAGCCGCCCTTTCCCTTTCTGCACATCGACACCAGCTGGAAGTTTCATGAAATGATTGAATTCCGGGACAGGCGGGCAAAGGAACTGGGCATCAATATGCTGGTTCATCGCAATGAAGACGCAATCGCCCAGGGAATCAACCCGTTCGACCACGGCGCGGCCTATACCGACATCATGAAGACGCAGGCGCTCAGGGATGCGCTGACCCAATATCAGTTTACGGCGGCTTTTGGCGGCGGACGGCGCGACGAGGAGAAGTCGCGCGCTAAGGAACGGATTTTTTCTTTTCGCAATGAACATCATGCCTGGGACCCCAAAAATCAGCGGCCCGAAATGTGGAAGCTTTACAATACCCGGATCAACAAAGGCGAAAGCATGCGGGTATTCCCCATTTCCAACTGGACGGAAAAAGATATCTGGCAATACATACGCCGTGAAAATATTGAGATCGTGCCGCTGTATTTTTCTGCCGAGCGCCCGGTGGTGTACCGGGACGGCAATATCATTATGGTGGACGACGACCGGATGCGCCTGTTTCCGGGAGAAAAGCCGCAGATGAAAAAGGTGCGCTTCCGCACTTTGGGCTGCTACCCCCTTACCGGCGGGGTAGAATCCGAGGCCGACACGCTGGACGCGGTGATTGCCGAAACGCTTGCCGCCGTGACCTCCGAGCGTACCAGCCGGGTCATTGACAACGAAGAGGCGGGAAGCATGGAACGGCGCAAACGGGAGGGATATTTCTAATGAGCAATGCGGAAAACGGACTTCTAAAATTTATCACGTGCGGCAGCGTGGACGACGGAAAATCCACCCTGATCGGGCATATCCTTTACGATTCCAAGCTGCTGTACACCGATCAGGAGCAGGCGCTGGTCCTGGACAGTCAGGTGGGCAGCCGGGGAGGGAAAATCGACTACTCCCTCCTGCTGGACGGCCTGATGGCCGAGCGCGAGCAGGGAATCACCATTGACGTGGCATACCGCTACTTTACCACGGACCGGCGCAGCTTCATTGTGGCGGACACCCCCGGTCATGAGGAATACACCCGGAATATGGCGGTGGGGGCGTCCTTTGCCGATTTGGCGGTGATTCTGGCGGACGCTTCTCAGGGCGTGCTGGTACAGACCCGCCGTCACGCCCGGATCTGCGCCCTGATGGGCATCCGGTATTTTGTGTTCGCGGTAAACAAAATGGATTTGATCGGATATGATGAAAAACGCTTTCTCGAGATTTCCGGGGAGATCGGAAAGCTCCGGGCGGAGCTGGGGCTGGAAAACGCGGTTATCATTCCCGTTTCGGCCACCGAGGGCGACAATGTCACCCAGCATTCCGGCAAAATGGCGTGGTATCGCGGCGAGACCCTTTTGGAGCATCTGGAAACGGTGGACATTTCGGGGGGCGCGCCGGAAGCCGGGTTCTATATGCCGGTACAGCGGGTCTGCCGTCCGGACCACAGCTTCCGCGGCTTTCAGGGACAGATTGAAGCCGGAAAAGTCGCGGTCGGCGATCTGCTGACCGCCCTGCCCAGCGGCGAAGCCGCGCTGGTCAAGTCAATTCATATCGCGGATAAACAGGCGGAGGACGCGGCTCTGGGCCAGCCCGTCACCATTCAGCTGGACCGCGAGGTGGATGTTTCGCGCGGCTGTGTGCTGGCCAGAAACGCCGAACTGAAAACGGCAAAATCCTTCTCGGCCACCCTGCTTTGGATGGATGACCAGAAGCTGGTTCCCGGAAAGGATTACTGGATCAAGCTGGGGACGAAGCTGCTCCCCGCCATTGTTACGGGAATCCGCCATAAGGTGGACGTAAACAGCGGCGCGCTGCTTTCCGCCAGCTCGGTTACCAAAAATGAAATCGTCCGGTGCGAGATCGTGCTTTCCGAACCGGCGGTGCTGGATGAATTCCGTCTGCACAAAACGCTGGGCGAGCTGATTTTAATTGACCGGATCACCCACGCCACCGCCGCCTGCGGCATCATTGAGGCCGCGGGGGACGGAAAGCGGGACGGCGTTTTCCTGCGCGACGGCTCCGACAAGCTGAAAATCAACCTTTTCGACCGTTTTTACTATCATGCGGACGTCCATACCGTTCTGCGGCACAGCCCTTCGCCGGTCACCTATGCAAAGGGGGATGCGCTGCCCCTGCAGAGCGGGGCCTTCGAATATCCTGCCGATTTCGATCTGGCGTCCGACTTTGGCTTTGCCAATATCCGGGGCGGCATTTTTGCCGGATTTGGTTCACGTGAACGCCGATACCCTCTCCTGGACGCAAATGGCATCGAATTGGAAACAAACCCGCCGCGGGACTTTGGAAAGTACCGCAGGGTGATGGTTTGGGAGAAAGATTATGAGATTTAGCATAAAGCCGCTGCACGGCGGCATGGCGGAGCGATTCTCACCCTCCGGCCGGATTCCCGGGCGGTTTCCAAAATACAAGAAAGCGGTGATTTTGAATGGCGACTGATTACAAAGCGTTAAAAAACGGCGGATTTATGAGGCAGGTGCAGAAAAATAATTTTTCCCTCCGGCTGAAGGTGGTGGGCGGAAACCTTACTGCCGACCAGCTTTTGACTGTCGCCGAGATCAGCAAAAAATACGGCGACGGGTACGTGCATCTTACCTCCCGGCAGGGAGTGGAGATTCCCTTCATCAAGCTGGACGATGTGGAGCCGGTCAAGGCGGAACTGAAAGCGGGGGGCGTCGACACCGGCGTGTGCGGGCCCCGCGTGCGCACGGTCACAGCCTGTCAGGGCAGCAAAATCTGCTCCTCCGGCTGCATCGACACCTACTCGCTGGCGGTGGAAATTTCCGACCGCTATTTTGGCCGGGAGCTGCCCCACAAATTCAAATTCGGGATCACCGGCTGTATGAACAACTGCCTCAAGGCGGAGGAAAACGATCTGGGCATTAAGGGCGGCTATGCGGTCGAGTGGCTTCCGGATGCCTGTACCCTCTGCGGCGTGTGCTCGAAAGCCTGCCGGGAAGGGGCCATCACCCAAACCGACAGCGAGATTTTGCTGGACGAAAGCAAATGCAGCTATTGCGGCCGGTGCGCCAAATCCTGTCCCTTTGACGCGTGGAAAAGCGAACCGGGGTATCTTCTTTCTTTCGGCGGCACCTTCGGGAACCTGATCGCCAAGGGAAAGCAGTTTTTACCCATTATCCATGACAAGGAGACGCTGTTCCGGGTGGCTGACGCGGCCCTGACGTTTTTTGATCGGCACGCCAAGCCCAGCGAACGTTTCCGGGTGGCTATCGATCGGGCGGGCTGGGACGTATTCCAAGCAGAAATGGAGGCGGCGTATCGTGGGTGAATACCTCATTGACGAAACAGTGGATATCACGGATGTGGTCTGCCCGGTGACCTTTGTTAAGGCAAAGGTCGCGCTGGAAGAACTGGAGGAGGGACAGATTCTCTCTATTCGCATGAATGACGGTGAGCCGGTGCAGAATGTGCCCCGCAGCGTCAAAGAAGAAGGGCATCAGATTCTGAAGCTCACTGACAACGGCGACGGCACCTATAACCTCATTGTCCGGAAAACGGCCGATTAAGCGCCGGTCAGGTGATCGGCAAGCCCGGACAGATACGCGGAACAGCTCCGCAAGTTGGGGTTACAGGCAGGGAAACAATACGTGAAACGATCAATTGAATTTTGGAGGAGTCAAAATGAAACTTACCGTGGCCGGAGTTCAAAAAGAATACGCCGGGGGCTTGACTGTAGCACAGCTGATCGAACGGGAGCAGGTGGAGACGCCGGAGTATGTTACCGTGTCGGTCAACGATGAATTTATCCAGAGAGATACCTTTTCCGAAACCGTTCTGCAGGACGGCGATATCGTGGAATTTCTGTACTTCATGGGAGGAGGGCAACCCTGATGGCTTTTACCAATGACCAGCTGGAACGCTACTCTCGCCATATTATCCTGTCCGAAGTGGGCGTGAAAGGGCAGAAGAAGCTGTTGAACGCCAAGGTGCTGATTATCGGGGCGGGGGGCCTGGGCGCGCCCGCCGCTCTCTACCTGGCCGCCGCCGGAGTGGGGACCATCGGCATCGCCGACGCCGACGAGGTGGACCTGTCCAACCTTCAGCGGCAGGTCATTCATACCACCCCGGACTTAGGCAAGGCAAAGGTGCAGTCGGCCAGAGAGACCATGGAGGCCATCAACCCGGACATTGCGGTCAATACCTACCGGACCTTTGTGTCGGCGGACAATATCATGAAGCTGATTGCGGATTATGATTTTATCATCGACGGCACTGACAATTTTCCCGCGAAATTCCTCATCAACGACGCCTGCGTGCTGGCGAAAAAGCCCTTTTCCCATGCGGGGATTATCCGCTTCAGGGGCCAGCTCATGACCTATGTACCGGGGCAGGGGCCGTGCTACCGCTGCGTTTTCAAAGAGCCGCCCCCGCCGGACGCGGTACCCACCTGCAGGCAGGCCGGGGTCATCGGGGCCATGGGGGGCGTGATCGGCTCCCTGCAGGCAATGGAAGCGGTCAAATACATCATCGGCAGGGGGGAGCTCCTGACCGGGTACCTGCTGACTTATGACGCCCTCAAAATGGAGTTTCGCAAAATCAAGCTGCCGCCGGCGAAGGACTGCGCCGTCTGCGGGGAGCATCCCACCATTTTGAAGCCGTTTGATTACGAACAGGCGGTGTGTGATTTAAAATGACTGTCAGACTCAAACAAGCGGATTATGACGCCATTGTCGCCCACGCAAAAGCGGGCTTGCCCAATGAATCCTGCGGGCTGATTGCGGGAACGGCAGAGGGCGGTCTTAAGACCGTAGAAAAGGTGTACCTTTTATCAAACCCCGACCAAAGTCCGGAGCATTTTTCCATTGACCCCGGGGAGCAGCTTGCGGCCGTCCGGGATATGCGCGCGCTGGGCCTTTCGCCGCTGGGAAACTTTCACTCCCATCCTTCCACTCCCGCGCGGCCATCCGGGGAAGATATCCGGCTGGCCTATGATTCAAAGGCCAGCTACCTGATTCTTTCATTGGCGAAGGAAACGCCGGTACTGAAAGCGTTCGGGATCGCGGACGGCATGGTTACGCCGCAGATGCTGGAGATAATATGAGGACTCCCGCAACACCTTTTTGACCTTTTAAGGCCGCGCGAATGCTGTGTGAGGCCGGAAAGCCTCAAGTGTTGGCCGAAAAAACAGAAGAGTGATAAAAAAGAAACCGGGCATTGATGCCCGGCTTCTTTTTCTATAGGTTCTTTGGGATATTCTCCCGTATGTCCGACGCGTCCCGCCGCCAGATGCTCCGTTTTAAATCCACATTGCCGTTGTCTTTAAAGTACACGCCTTCGTTTGACAGAAGCGTCCGCTGTTCGTTCCAGCCGGGGACCGGCCGCCCCGTGCTGTTTACCACCCTGTGGCAGGGCAGGTCCAGATATCCGGGCGCGCTGTGCAGGGCATGGCCGACCAGTCTTGCGTATTGCGGCATCCCCAGCATCAAAGCAATCTGTCCGTACGTTGTGACCCTTCCATACGGGATGACGGCGACCACACGGTAAACCAGATTATAAAATTCTTCCCTTTTCATGCAGCCTCCATAATCTCTACAGGAATTCCATTCAGTTTTCGAGATGAAACACGTTCCTTGTTGCAAAACCAACTGGAAATGCTGTACCTCCATTGTGCCCGGCAGCACGGGGCCATGGCTGCTTCCCAAAACGTCATGGCCTTCATCGGTACATTTTACGTTTTTCCGCTGCGGGGATTTCTATCTCATACCGATATTTTGCCACGGTACGCCTGGAAATGTCAATGCCCTTTTCCTGAAGGCTTCGGGTGATCTTCTGATCCGAGAGCGGCGCGAACTTGTTTTCGTGTTCAATCAGGCTGCGGATGGTCTCTTTGATTTGCAGAGAAGAAAAACAGTCTTCTTTTCCCCGTGCCCGTATTTTTGAAGTAAAGAGGGATTTGATGCTGACTGTCCCGGAGGAACACACAATATACTTTCCGGAAATTGCGCGGCTGACCGTCGACTGGTGCAGATGAAGCCGGTCCGCGACCTCTGCGATGGACATCGGCTTCAGGCGGGATACGCCGTGTTCAAAATAATCCTTCTGAAGCTCGACGATCTTCTCCAGTACACGCAGTACGGTGCTTTTCCGGCTGGACAGCTGCTTTATGAGGAACGACGCCTGTTTTGTTTTATCTTTGAGATACGCGAGGGTTTCGCGGTCATTTTCCTCTAGAAGTAATTTTTGATAAAAACTGCTGATGTGCAGATGGGGAAAAGCCTTCTCATTGTCCCGAATAAAAAAACCTCCCTGCCCGTCTTTACAAATGACCGCCTCGGGGATGATGTATCCGCCGCTGCGGTCCGTCTGAAACCCCCGGGAGGGAATCGGGTTCAGGCCGCGGATAAAATCGCACAATTTTTTCGCGGTCTGAAGGGAAGTGCCAAGCCGGTTCGCAATAACCTGTATCTTATTTTCGCTCAGGAGCCCGAGATGTTTTTCAATGATTTCTTTGACCATCGCCATGTCACACTCCGCACACCGTCCCAGTTGAAGAAGCAGGCATTCCGTTATATTGGCGGCGCCGACCCCCGGCGGCTGCATCGTCTGAACAATTTTTACAGCTTCCTTTATTTTTTCGACCGGCAGCCCCAAATGCCGGGAAAGCTCTTCCACGCTGCTGCCGAGATACCCTTTTTCAGTAAGGTCCTGAATGATGTAGCTGCAAATGCGCCCGGCAGTCCGGTCGACTTCCTTTTCTCCAAGCTGGCGCAGCAGATAATCGGTAAAGGTGTCTTCCGCCGAAAGCGTAGCGTACGGGTCAAAATTCTCCTCATCGACGTAAAAGGGTTGACGCACGCCGGGGGCGCAGCCGTCCAGAGAAAGCATTTTAGCAATTTCCAGGGCGGTTTTCGCATCCTGATAGGATTCGCCGTCGTCAGCCAGCGCACAGTCGGAAAACATAGGGTCTTCCTGCGGGCCATCGCCGTCATACTCCAGCACCGGATTTTCCATGACAGCTTCTTCCACTTGCTGCCGCAGTTCCGCAAGGGGCATCTGCAGCAGGGCAAGGGACTCTCTCATCTCCGTCGTCAAGTTCAGCTTCTGGCTTTGGCTCTGCCTCTGCGTCTGATTTTTTATAAATGAAAGCTCCACAAAATCACCTTCCGGCTAAAGAGGCGGTTCCCCTTATGTACCGATGCATTGAAGCAGCGTGCTTCTGGTTTCGGCGATCATTCCCGGGCTTACGGAAAATTCATCCAGCCCGTATTCCAGCAGCAGGGGAATTGCCCGCTCGTTGGATGCCAGCTCGCCGCACAGGCAGCAGGGAATCCCGGATTGATGCGCGGCGGAAATCGTCATCCGGATCAGGCGCAAAACAGCAGGATGCAGCGGATTGTATAAATCGGAAATACTCTCATTCATCCTGTCCACCGCCAGTGTATACTGCGTAAGATCATTGGTCCCGATGCTGAAAAAGTCGACCTGTTTCGCAAATTCCTCCGCGGTCAGCGCGGCGGACGGAATCTCTATCATCATTCCGGTCGGAATGGAAGGACAAAAACGGACGCCCTCCTGCTCCAGCTGTAATTTGCAGGTGTTCAGGGCGTCTTTCGCGCGGCCCAGCTCTTCCATGCAGCTGATCATAGGGAACATGATTTGAATATTGCCGAAAGCGGACGCCCTCAGAATCGCCCGGAGCTGTGTCTGAAACAGCTCCGAATTCTGAAGGCAAAGCCGGATCGCCCTCAAGCCGAGAAAGGGATTGCTTTCCCTGTCCATCGGAAGATACGGGAGGCTTTTGTCCCCTCCGATATCAAGGGTGCGGATGGTAAGGGGTCTGCCGTCCAGCAGCTCGGCCGCTTCCCTGTAAATTTGGAACTGCTCTTCCTCGGTGGGCATGGATGCCCTGTTCATATATAGAAATTCCGTCCGGAAAAGCCCGACTCCTTCCGCGCCGTTTTTCAGCGCGGCCTCAATATCCCTGATGCCCCCGATATTCGCGGCGACCAGAATCCGTCGTCCGTCTCCGGAACAGATTCTGGCGCCGGCCGTGCGTTTCCCGTCCTCTTTTTTCTGGCTGAACTGATTTTCAAGTGTCCGGTACTTTTTGATTGCTTCGGCGTCGGGGCGGATCAGCACTTCTCCCGATACGCCGTCCACAATGACCGTATCGCCGCCGCGGACATCCGCGAGGATATCCCTGCAGCCGACGACCGCCGGAATGTCCAGCGCTTTTGCGAGAATGGCCGTGTGGGAGGTTTCCCCGCCCGTTTCGGTCACCAGGGCCGATACTTTCTCCCTGTCGATCTGCGCGGTGTCCGAAGGCTTCAGATCATGAGCGAAAAGAACGGTTCCGGCGGGCAGACCCGCAAAATCGATTTCTCCGCTTCGCCCGGCGAGATTGCGCAGGATTCTGGAACCCACGTCTTTAATATCCGCGGCGCGCTCTTTCATATAGCCGTCCTCAAATGCGAAAAAGGTATCGTACAGGGTCCGGGTCACGTCGGAGAGGGCCTTTTCTGCGGTTACGGATTCCTGCTTTATTTTATGGAAAGCTTCCCCGGTCAATGCGGGGTCGTCTATAAAATTCAGATGGCTTTCGATAATTTCCACGTTTTTGGCGTCCAGCTTTTCACGGGCCTTTTTTACAATCTCCTCAATCTGTTTTTTGGACAGTTCCATTGCCTTTGTCAGCCTGTCTGCTTCCGCGGCGGGATTCTCCGCAGTTTCCTGAAAGCGCAAAGCTGCGTCCGTGCCGATGACATAGGCTTTTCCCACCGCGTAGCCTTTGGAAACTCCAATGCCTTTTTTCATAAATGGGCCTCCTAATCAGGAATTAGTCTTCTCCGAATTTTGATTGAATCAGTTGGGTCAGCTCCGCGACCGCTTTTTTTTCATCTTTTCCGTCCGCTTGGATCGTGACAATATCATTCATCTTTGCCTGCAGGGCGAGCAGGCTGATCATGGATTTCGCGACGGCCGAGCGGGAACCGTTTTTGATGATGATCTCGGAATCATATCTGCCGGCGGCCGTAACCAGCATGGAAGCCGGACGGGCGTGCAATCCGACCTTATTGGATATCTGTACTGTCTGTGACGTCATAATGGCATCCTCCTTAAAATGTGTTTCACTGATTATCAAGCAATTTTCGTGCCAAAGACGGTTTGGCCATTTTACTATATCGGAGAAACACAGTTTTCCGCGGCGAAAAAGGAAGCAATATAACAGATTTCGTCGTCAGGAATCCGAACTTTAAATTTTTGCTCCAGCCTGCCGCACGATGTCTTTATCATCTCAAAAATTTCCCGGTTGTTTTTGATATAAGCGTCCCTGCCGGGAAATTCCTCAATGGCGATCTTCCCGATCAGACGGTCGATCAGGCACCCGATATGGCACAGCACCCCGATCAGCGAGTCCGACAGCAGGCGGCGCTGCGTGCGGGTCTCTATTTCCTGAATCACTTCCCGGATATCATTGAAAATGCTTTTGCTGTTGAGATTTTTCAGCATATTGGAAAGTGTCCGGCCGATTTCTTCAAACGTGTTTTCCGTATCGATGAGCGACTGGATTTTCGGTACGGCCTTTCGGTCGAAGACATCCGCCAGGTCGAAATGCGGCACCGCGAGGTCGATTGGAAAGCTGCTGACAACACAGAGAATTTTCCCGATACGGCTGATGGAGTCCAGCCGGGAGGAAATGCTTTCTTCTTCCACAAGCTTTAGGGCGACCGTTTCACAAAGGGAATTGTGGTAGTCCAGCTGGCTGTCCAGAATATTTTTGATGACCTGTGCGCTGCCCTCCCCGGTCGTACAGACGGTAAGGATAAAGAGCTTCGGCAATTGCCCCTTATTGGGAGCCAGCGGGTCGGTCTCGCTGAGCAGATCGTTGACGGACAGCGTTTCATGATACACATAGTCCAGCGGATATCCCAAGGCGGCTTTGCGCCCGGCCTCGATCACGTGCAGCGTGCTGACCAGAGGGATGGTTTTCACATGGATGCCGAGCTCGTTTTCCAGCGCCGTGGAAAAATCGGTCAGGGAGCCCATATCCACCAGCAAAAGAAGGTCGGACTTCTGCGGCCTTCCAAGCAGATATTCTTTCAGGCCGGTATAGACCTTTTGCGGGTTTTCGTCCAGGGAGGCGTCTATTCCCGCCACGCAGTCCATCCCGAGCAGCCGATTTGCCGCGCCCGCCATGGAGGTCGCGGTTGACACGCCGTGCGCGATTACGATTACCTGTACCCGTTCGTTCCTTTCCCCGGTCATCGGATGGTCCAGACAGAGAAATACGGCCAGAAAACCGGCTTCATCGATCGGCATGGTGATGTCAAATTCCCGATCGACCAGCTTCAGGCTTTCCAGCGCGACGGTAAATTCCGCATCGTGCTCCTTGCGGATCAGGTTCAGCTGCGGATTCACAATTCTGCGTCCTCTTTTTACGCGGTTGACGGAGTTGTAAATATGTACCGCCATTCCGTAACGGATATTGTTCCCGAAACTGCGTTCCAGCTTTTCTTCCGCATGAGCCAAAATCCTGTCGACGGTCTGCACGATTTCGCCGCCCACCAGATTGGTAATGCTTGAAAAATCCTGCGGATGACTGGAAAGCTCCGTGTACTTCTCAAAATAAAGATGGATTTCCTTGTCGATCTGCCTGCTGATCTCCTCCTCGTCCGCGCCGATTCCCTTTAGCTCCTGCATCCTGGTATCGATCATTTCATAGATGTTTTCCGCGTCTTCATTGTTCCGGAACAGGAGTTCTTTGGAATCGCTGTCAAACACGCAGTAGCGTTTGTTGATCCCAATAAAGCGGTTCCAGATCTGGCGGTGCGTGGTTTCAAGGTACAGGCCTTCCTTAATATAGGAGGGCAGGTCAAAGCTGACAATGCGCAGGTCCTCTTTTTTGCCGGATACAAGGTCGGAATAGGCTTTGGCGCAAATGATCTGAATGTCGTTTTTCAGCTGGCCGACATTGTTGGGGCAGTGGTAACTCAGGAGCGACCGCATGGAATTGACGGAAACGGAAATCGGTTTGTTCAGCCTCATGGATTCCTTTCGGAAAAAGCCGCTGATCAGATTCAGCCGCTCTTCCATGCTTCTTTCGCTTAAACTCGGAATCTTGATGATCATGGGAATCCTGCGTACGAAGGTTTTCAGCAGAGTGGAATCCGGGTCCTCCGTCGTGGCGCAGAGGAGCAGAACCTTCGCCCTCCTTTCCAAATCCGCCTCTCCCAGACGGCGGTAGACGCCGCGGTCGATAAAGGTGAACAGCATTTCCTGTCCCTGCGGGGGAAGACGGTGAACTTCATCCAGAAACAGGAACCCGCCGTCGGCTTTTTCAAGCAAGCCGGGCCTGTCCGTATCCGCGCCCGTATACGCTCCTTTTTTCGTTCCCATCAGCTGGCTGACCAGAAGCTGGGGATTGTTTGCATAGTCCGCACAGTTGAAGACAATAAAAGGGGCGTCCCTGCCGACACACTCTTTTTCGCGTGCGTATTGATAAATCAGTTCCGCGAACATGGATTTTCCCACGCCGGTTTCTCCGAAAATCAGCAGATGCATTCCATTGGGCGGATACAGCACGGCGGCCTTTGCCTGCTCCACACAATGGTAAAGGCTCCTGTTCTCCCGGACAAAAGCGTCGAGCGTGGATTCGGCGCTTGGAGGGGGAAGAGCGCCGGCGGGCCTGTAATAAACGGGCTTCGAGCCGGACTTTTCCGCTTTGCTTTCTTCGCAGAGCCTGTTCAGGTCGCTGCTTACGTTGGCGCGGGACAGCCCCAGGCTTTCCGCCAGGTCCCCGGCAGTCACGCCCCGTTCGCCGGAAAGTTCGACTAATTTTTTCCTTACGATCTCAATCCGCTTCAAGCTTACCACCCTATCTTTCTCATCTGTAAAAGTATAGTGCTTATGCACAACAAAGTCAAATAGCATGTTTACTATATCGTATAATGTGTTTTATGATTAAATAAAATCTGTTTTATTTAATACACATCCTCTGATTTCCTTGCGTGTTAAAACGACGAAGCTGTTTCTCCGTCTTTTTGATAGGGATTTGTGTTTTGGCACAATTTATGCTTATTCAAATAGAAGGAAGAGAAAAATACAGATGTAAAGGTGACTTTGAAATGGATTTAGAAGCAATTTCCATGCAGCTGCTGGTAAACAGCGGCGATGCCAAAAGTCTGGCAATGGAAGCAATCGCAAGCGCAAAAGGGGGCGAGATCGCAAAAGCGCGGGGATCAATTGAAAAGGCGGGCCATTGCCTTACGGAAGCGCACCGTTTTCAAACGGAGATCATACAGAAAGAGGCGGCGGGAGAAATCGAAAAAGTGACGGTGCTTCTGGCCCATGCGCAGGATCATTTAATGAGCGCCATTACCGTGATCGACATGGCCAAAGAATTTATCGATTTATATGAGCTTGTTTACTCAAAGCAGGGCTGACCGAGTGGATGGAGAAAGGAGAGCGACTGAAATGATCAGGGTGGTTCAGTTTTTAAACCAGATCCAGGCGGGTCTTGGCGGAGATGAAAGGATGGACATCGAACCCCGGGCGGAACAGGGAGCGGTGGGCATGGGGATGCTTTTGCGGACCATGCTCATGAGAAAAGGCGCGGATATCGTCGGCACGGTCATCTGCGGCGACCATTATTTTTTGGAAAACAGGGAAGAGGCCGCCGCAAAATTGACGGAGCTCATCCGGACATTCCGGGCGGACGTGGTGATCTGCGGGCCTGCCCTGAATCATAAGCGGTTCGGGGAATGCTGCGGATATCTTGCGGAGGCTTTGGAAAGCAGGGAAAAAATCCCCGCCTTCGCTGCCATGGCAAAAGAGAGCACGGGGACGGAGCTTTTCAGAAACCGGGTTTATATTATTAAGACGCCGAAGGTAGGCGGCACCGGCCTGAACGCTTCCCTGAGAAAAATCGCCGACTTTGCGGTGAAAAAGAGCAAAGGGGAGCCGATCGGTTCTCCCGAGGAGGAGGGGTACTTCAAAAGGGACTGATTCGGATAAGTCTATCAGGCTGCTGCTATCTCGGCGGTTTGGTACTTAAATATAATAACAGAGGAGGAGGAATCTGAATGAAGCGCATTCTTTTATTTTGTTCCGCCGGTATGTCCACCAGTCTGCTGGTGACAAAAATGCAGAAAGCGGCACAGGAAAAAGGGGTGGATGTGGTGATAGACGCTTTCCCCGAAGCGGAAATGGCAAAGCATCTGGACGGAGCGGACGTCGTTCTGCTGGGACCGCAAATCCGTTTTGCGCTGGCCAGAGCCAAAAAAACGTGCGGCGAAAAAGGGATACCGGTCGACGTGGTCAACAGTATGGATTACGGGATGATGGACGGCGAAAAGGTGCTGAAAAAAGCCCTTGAAATGTGTGAGAGTTCAAACGGAGGTGTATTGAAATGAGTAAAAAAGAAAATGTTCTGGAAGAAAAGATCATGCCGGTAGCGGATAAGATTGCCAACAATCGCTATTTGCTCGCGATCCGTGACGGATTTATGCTGGCAATGCCCCTGCTGATCATCGGGGCGATGTCCCTGCTGATCGAAGAATTGCCGATCACGGGATACGGGGATTTTATGGCCGGCATTTTCGGCAAGCAGTGGGGGGACTTTTTCCTGGTTCCCTATCATGCGTCGATGGCCATTATGACGATCTTTGTGATCATCGGTATTTCCAACAGCCTGTCAAAGCACTATGAGCAGGACGGCCTCAGCTGTGCGGTCATCTCGCTTGTCTCTTTCTTTGTGCTGACTCCGTTCGTCACCAGTTTTACGCCCGAGGGGTCACAGACCGCCTATGAGGTCGGCAGCGTGATTCCGATGGAGTGGATTGGCTCGAAGGGCCTGTTCGTGGGCATGCTTTCGGCGATCCTCGCCACGGAGATCATGCGGTACATAACGAACAAGGGGTGGGTTATTAAAATGCCCGAAGGGGTTCCCCCGACTGTTTCAAGGGCCTTTTCAGCATTGATTCCCGGCGCGATTACCATTTATTCCTTTGGAATCATCCGGCTGATTTTCGCATATACATCCTTCGGCACCATCCATAACTTTATCTATACGATTTTACAGCTTCCGCTGGTTTCCCTGGGCGACAGCCTCGGCGCCGTATTGATCGCAAACTTTTTTATCGGGCTGTTCTGGATGTTCGGCATTGCCGGCGGCGACGTCGTGCAGTCGATCATGACCCCGATCTGGCTGGCTCTGTCGGCGGATAACCTCGCGGCGTTTGGAAAAGGGGAAGCCTTGCCCCACATTATTACCCAGCAGTTCAATTCCATTTACCTGTGGCTGGGCGGCGGCGGAGCAACTCTGGGGCTGTGCCTTGCCCTTTTGCTGGTCTGCAAATCCCAGCAATGCAAAAAAATCGGCAGACTTTCCATTCTTCCGGGGCTTTTCAACATCAACGAACCGATTATATTCGGGCTTCCCGTGGTCCTCAACCCGATTATGGTGATTCCGTTTATCTGCACTCCGCTGGTATTGGCGGTATTGACCTACTTTACCATGGCGGTCGGGCTGGTTCCGTATCCCAACGGCGTGGTCATTCCATGGACTACCCCGCCGATCATCGGGGGCTTCCTCATTTCCGGAATCAGGGGAGCAATCCTTCAGATCGTTGAAGTAGCGGTCTCGTTCCTCATTTATCTGCCGTTTATCAAAGCGCAGGACAAGGAATACTGCGAGCAGGAAAAATTATATGAAAGCAAGGGCGACGATTCGGCCGCCGGATAAGGGAACGACGCCGTAAGCACTGCTGTAAAGGAGAATCATCATGAGAACGATCGGATTTTCGGTCTATCCGGCCCACGCAAGGCTGGAAGAAAATTTAGCTTATATCGACAAGGCGAACCGGTATGGATTTAAACGGGTATTCACCTGCCTGCTCTCGGTGGAAGGGGATAAGGAAAAAATCATTGACGAGTTCAAAAAAACGATCGCGCACGCAAATCAGTATGGAATGAAGGTCATTGCGGACATCAACCCCTCCGTTTTTCAGTACCTGGAAGTGGATTATAACGATCTGCGGATTTTTAAGGACATGGGGCTTTACGGAATCCGCCTGGACAACGGATTTACGGGTTATGAGGAATCGGTGATGTCCTATAATGATCTTGGATTGAAAATTGAACTGAATATGAGCGCGGGGACGAAATATATCGACAATATCTTCAGCTACCAGCCGAACGCCGATAATCTTTTAGGCTGCCATAACTTCTATCCCCACAGGTATTCCGGGCTTGGATATCGGCATTTTATGAACTGCAACGAGCAGTTTAAGAGCTTCCGTATCCGTACCGCGGCATTTGTTTCTTCGAGCAGCGCAAGCTTTGGTCCGTGGCCTGTAAACGAGGGCCTTTGCACGCTGGAGGAACACAGGGGACTTCCCATCCAGGCGCAGGCAAAGCACTTGTTCTCCACCGATTTGATCGACGACGTCATCATCGCCAATGCCTTTGCGTCCGACGAAGAACTGGAAGCCGTCGGCCGGGTCGATCCCTATCAGCTGACTCTGAAAATCCGGCCTGCGGAGGGGATCTCCGATCTTGAACGGGATATCATCTTTAACAAGCCCCATTTTAACAGGGGCGACATATCGGAATATATGATCCGGTCAAGCAAAAGCAGGGTAAAGGACGGAAGCGGATTCAAGCCCCATAACACAAGGGACATCCGGCGGGGCGATATTACTATCGATAATATGCTCTATAAAAACTATACCGGGGAATTGCAGATTGCCCTCAAAGATATGAAGAACTCCGGGAGCACCAATGTCGTCGGGCGGATAGCAGAGGAAGAGCTGTTTCTAATCGACTGCATAAAGCCCTGGCAGCGATTCGCCTTTACCGAATAAATAACCATCCTGCCGCTCCGCGGCACATCCGGCCCGAAAATGAGCAAACGAAAAGAGAAAATGTATGTTCACAATGGATAAAATTTATCACGCCGAAGCGGTTCTGAAGGACGTCGTCCACAGAACGGAATTAATCTATGCGCCGCACATCAATCACGAAAGCGAAGTTTACCTGAAACCGGAAAACCTGCAAAGAACGGGCTCCTTTAAAGTGCGCGGCGCGTATTATAAAATTTCACAGCTGTCCGAGGCGGAACGTGCAAAGGGCGTGATCGCCTGCTCCGCGGGAAATCACGCGCAGGGCGTGGCCTTTGCCGCGGAAAAAAGAGGGATTCCGTCTCTGATCTGCATTCCGGAGGGAGCGCCGATTTCAAAGATCGAAGCGACCAAAAGCTACGGCGCGAAGGTGTGCCTTGTAAAAGGCGTGTACGACGATGCCTTTCAGAAAGCGTGCGAGCTGCAAAAAGAAAGCGGGGCAGTCCTGATCCATCCGTTTAACGACCCCGATGTCATTGCGGGACAGGGGACCATCGGGCTGGAAATATTAAATGAGCTGCCCGATGCCGACGCGGTGATTGTTCCGGTGGGCGGCGGCGGACTGATCTCCGGAATTGCTTTTGCCGTTAAAACATTAAAACCGGACTGTAAGGTATATGGGGTGCAGGCCAGCGGCGCGCCCGGAATGCTGAAATCCGTTGAGAACAGGAAACTGGAGCCACTCGCCGGCGTTTCCACCTTTGCGGACGGGATCGCTGTCAAATGTCCGGGAGACCTGACTTATGAGTTCTGCCGCAAATATGTGGATAAAATTGTGACGGTAACGGATGACGAAACGGCAATGGCTGTTCTTGCGCTGATTGAGCAGCATAAGCTGATTGCCGAAGGAGCCGGCGCGGTTTCCGTTGCGGCGGCTATGTTCAACAAGATTGATATCAAAGGGAAAAAGACGGTTTGTCTGCTTTCGGGAGGAAATATCGACGTGACCATCCTTTCCAGAGTCATCAGCCGCGGCCTTCAGAAGGCGGGACGCCTGGGCGAGCTGGTCCTGAAAACGGCGGACAGACCCGGACAGATCAAGGAGGTGACCGCCATTATTGCCGACCTGGGCGCAAACGTGGTCAGCATCCACCACGACCGGAGCCGGGAGGATATCAGCGTGGACGCCTGTACTTTGAGCATCAGGATGGAGACAAAGGACAGCGGCCATTTGGCGGAAATCCGTCAGGCAATCACCAAAGCGGGTTATTTGCTTATCCATTAGGGATTCCTTCGCGCGGATCACTGGTTAAAAAGGCGGGCACCATTTTCGGGTGCTCGCCTTTTTGCGCTGTGTTTTTACCAGCTATTTCCATACGCCGTTCAGGCGGGGGATTGGGGATAGGAAGAAAGTTCCGGTCCGCAGGAGGCCGAGTCTCTATTTCACAGGAATTTTACCTTTTTCTAACGCTATCAATACCTTAGCGCTAATATACTGTAATCGAGAGGGTGAGTGGTATGAACACGTCTTCGCACATTCTGATGGGCAAATTTTTGTCCGAATATGTAGAAACACATTACAAGATTCACTTGGATCGGAAAAGCTTTCTTCTGGGCAATGTTCTGCCGGATTACTGTCCGTCCTTCCTGATTCGGCCGCATTACCTGAAAAACAATGCCGTGCACGTGCGGCATATCCTCCGGCTTCTTCTGTCGCGGCACTCTTCTGTATGCAATGACAAACGATCTTCCCGCCTTTTGGGAATCCTCTGCCATTTCTATGCGGATTTTTTTTGTTACGCCCACAGTGACTGCTTCCCGGGGAACCTGTCGGAGCATATTGCCTATGAAAACAGGCTGCACCGCTATTTTACGGAAAATATGGAGAGGCTTTCCTCCATCCGATTTATGGCGCAGGCGGCGCCTGCGCAGGGTGCGGACGGCCTCTACCGGCAGTTTGAGACGCTGCATTCCGGGTACCTTGTGTCGCATCTGTCCTTTGGGAACGATCTGCTGTACGCCATGACGGCCTGCATCGATCTGATCGTCCTAACCTCCGGACGTGCGGCGGCAGAGGAAGGGCAGGCCGAGCCTTGCCGTTTTGACAATCTGAAAGCGGTATAGGCAGGAAAGGGGCGGAAAAGTTGCGGATTGCATTTTTTACGGATACTTTTTACCCGCAGGTCAACGGGGTTTCCAACACGTTGTCCTATTTGAGTCGGTATCTGCAGGCCAGAAAGATCGAGCACGTCTTTTTTGCTCCCGATTACGGCTTCGATTCCGACGAGTGTGCGGGCCTGCCGGTGACGAGGTTTAAAGGCTTTTGCCCGATCATCTATCCGGAGTGCCGGATCGCGTTTGCGCCGCTGGAAAAGATAACCGGCCTTCTTGCGGATTTTGCCCCGGATGTGGTACATATCGTAACCGAACTGAGTATGGGTCTGGTCGGGCTGCGCGCGGCAGAGGCGCTGGGGATTCCGGTCGTGATGTCTTACCATACCAATTTTGACAAATATCTTCATTTTTACCATCTGACCTATTTCAGCCAGGCCCTGTGGCATTATATGAAATGGTTCCACAGCTTTGCGCTGGTGAATCTGTGTCCTTCCCGCGATACGCTGGAATCCATGAAGCGGCGGGGATTTAAAAATCTGGGCATCTGGTCGCGCGGAATCGACCTGGACCGTTTCAGCCCCTCCCATTTTTCGTCGGAGCTGAGAGAACGGCTTGGGGCCCGGGGCAAAACCGTGTTTTTGTACGTCGGGCGGGTTTCGGTGGAAAAGGGCCTCGACGTTTTGATGCAAAGCATCCGCGGCGTCAATGAAACCCACGGCGACCGGGTGCAGTTCTGGATTACCGGAGACGGGCCCTTTTTAAAGGAGATTGCGTCCTTAAAACTGCCGAACGTCGTTTTTACCGGCGAAAAGCGGGGTGCGGAGCTGGCGCAGGTCTATGCCAGCGCGGACGCGTTCGTGTTTCCGTCCGGAACCGAAACCTTCGGGAATGTTTTGCTGGAAGCCATGGCCAGCGGGCTTGCGCCCATCTGTACGGACTCCGGAGGGGTGACGGACTATACGGTACACGGCGAAAATGCGTTCGTATGCCGGTATAGGGATTCCGGCAGCCTCTCGCGGGCCATCCTCGACCTGCTGGACCCCCAGCTGCGCGGTCGGATTCGTCAGCAGGCCCTTCAGACGGCAAAAAGCAGAAGCTGGGATTCCATATTCGACTCCCTGATGCTGCACTACGGATCGGCGGCGCTTTCTCTTCCCGCCCGCCGGCAGGCCGATATCCATAAATCCTGATCGAATTACGGAAACTGATTTTGTACGCCTTGTACGCCGAGTCAGGCAAGGAGAAGGAGACAGCATGAAAATAGCGGTGATAGGAACGGGCTATGTGGGGCTGGTCACGGCCGTTTGTCTGGCGCATTGGGGGCATGAGGTGACCTGCGTCGAGACGGATACGGAAAAGCTTTCCATTCTGAGGGCGGGGCGTTCCCCCATTTTTGAAAAAGGCGTGGAGGAATTGATGCAAACCTGTGCCGAAAAGCTGGCTTACACGGACGACTGCGGCGAAGCGTGCCGCGGCGCGCAGGCCGCCTTTATCTGTGTCGGAACGCCCGAACGCGAGGACGGCTTTGCAGATTTGAAGCAGGTTTTTGCGGTCGCCAAACAGATCGCCGCCTCCGCGTGCGGGGACTGCGTCTGCGTTGTCAAATCCACCGTGCCGATCGGGACCAACCGCAAATTGGAACGGCTATTTTTTTCGGAGGCCAAAAGAGGCATTACGATCGAAGTTGCCTCCAACCCGGAATTTTTATCGCAGGGTACCGCCGTGCGCGATTTTCTGTTCGGTCCGCGGGTCGTCATCGGCGTGGAAAGCACGCATTGCGGGAAAATCCTCAGGAGCATTTACGCCGGTTATCAGGGACAAATCATCGTGACCGACCGGCAGACGGCTGAAATGATCAAGTATGCGTCCAATGACTTCCTGGCCCTGAAAATCTCCTATATCAACGAAATCGCCAATCTGTGCGAGATCGTGGGGGCGGACGTGGAAACGGTCGCGCGCGGGATGGGGGCGGACAGCCGCATCGGAAAGAATTTTCTGCGCGCGGGCATCGGCTACGGAGGGTCCTGCTTCCCGAAGGATACCAAGGCGCTCCACTGGCTGGCCAAATACTACGATTATGAGATCAAGACGATCAAGGCCGCGATCGAAGTGAACGAAAACCAGAAGATCCGGCTGATTAAAAAGGCCCGCCGGTATTATCAGAACCTGGAAGGATTGTCGGTCGCCGTTTTGGGGCTCACCTTCAAGCCGGATACGGACGACCTGAGAGACGCGCCGTCTCTGCAGAATATTGCCGTTCTGCTGCAGGAGGGGGCGGATGTCCGCGTGTGGGACCCCTCCGGGTATGAACGCATCAAAAGGCTGTATCCTCATCAGATCACCTGCTGCGGCACGATCGGGGAAGCGATTCAGGATGCGCATCTCTGCCTGATTCTGACGGAGTGGGAGCAGGTTCGGAATTTTAATCCCGCCGGATACGCGGAGCACATGAAAAGGCCGGTCGTGATCGACGGGCGCAACTGCTACAGCCCGGCTGCCGTTCAGGGTGCGGGCATCGTCTATGACTCTGTCGGCAGGCCCCGCGTTCTGCCGGAAAGCTGGGCGGATCAAACGGGCCGCGTGCTTTATCTGCCGGTCGATTCCCGAAGAGCTGCGCCGGATTTCCATACATTCCATGAGGCCTAACACAGATTCTGCTTAGAGTATGATAAACGGACCCTACACGGACCCAGCCTCTTCAAAGGCGGCCTTTCCGTAACCGGTTCGTTTTTTTATTTTCCCTCTTGAAAAGAGAATGGGAAAGTCATATAATGATGGGGCAAAGTGACTTGCCAGTCATGTGACTGAACAGTCACTACGGCTAACAAATGAAAAGGGAGGGATTTGATGCCGAAACAGACTTTCTTCAATCTTCCTGCGGAGAAACGCAAGTGGATTCTGAACGTCGCCGTAAAAGAGTTCGCGGAGCAGGGCTATAAAGGCGCCAATATCTCCAGAATGGTGCAGGAGGCCGGGATTGCGAAAGGCAGCTTCTACCAGTATTTCGAGGATAAGGACGATCTTTATCTTTATATTGTCACCATCATTGCCGGGAAGAAGCTTGCGGTCTACGAAAGGGAAAAAGGGCGGCTGGAGGATTTATCCCTCACCGGATTTCTGAGGATGATTTCCCATCAGATGTTTCGGGACTTTACGGAGAACCCCGAGCTGCTGCGCATCGGGGCGGATTTCGTACAACTTGAGGGAGAACCGGTGCATCAGAAAATCATGAAACTCTATCCCGACATCACCAGTTCGTTTTATGTCCCTTTTATTGAACACGAGATCGGGCAGGGTGAGATTTCGGGGAAGGTAAATCCGCGCTTGCTCAATTTTATTCTGATCAGCCTGGGAATGTATCTTTCTTATTACTTGAAAACGACGAACGCCGAAACGATTCATGAGGAACTTATCGATCAGATTCTTGACGATATGGAATATATCCTGAAGAACGGCATTTATACCGATAAGGGGAAATCAATGTGAGCAGATGCTCTGATTTGGAGGGGGAATCCTGAGCTTGGACACGATTTTGCAGGTCAAGGGCCTGACAAAGGAATATCATATGGGCGAAGTGACGGTACATGCGCTGCAGGGTGTGGATTTCACCGTGGGCGAAGGGGAATTCGTCGTAATCCTCGGACCTTCCGGTTCCGGGAAAAGTACGATTTTAAACATTATGGGTGGAATCGACGTCCCTACGGCGGGTCAGGTGCTTTACCGCGGGCAGGACATCAGCGGCTATAACCAGAAGCGTCTTACAAATTACCGCCGGAACGCCGTCGGGTTCGTATTCCAGTTCTATAATCTCATGCAGAATCTTACCGCGCTGGAGAATATCACCCTGGCTTCGGAAATGGCGGCGCATCCGATCGACCCGCGCAAGCTGCTTGCCCAGATCGATATGGCGGAGCGCGGCGGGCATTTTCCGTCGCAGCTTTCCGGCGGGCAGCAGCAGCGCGTGGCGATTGCCCGCGCGATCGCCAAAAATCCCGATATTTTGCTTTGCGACGAACCGACCGGCGCGCTGGACGTATCCACCGGAATTCAGGTGCTTCATCTGCTGAAGGATTTCAACGAAAGCTACCGCAAGACGGTGGTCATCATTACGCACAACGCCGGAATCGCCGAAGTCGCCGACCGGGTCCTGATTGTAAAGGACGGGCGGATCGCCGGCGACCGGAGCAACCCCAACCCGGTTGCGCCCGAGGAGGTGGCATGGTGACACTTTGGAAGCAGGCCGTCCGGGGCGTGTGGCGCGGCCGAAAATCCTATTTTGCCTGTATCGTGCTTCTGGCGATGGGGATTATGGTTTATGTTTCCTATCAGCTGCTTTATGTCAATCTTTCCTCCGCACAGAAACAGTTTTACGCGTCGCAGCGGTTTGCGGACGGGTTCGCCTCGGTGGACGCCATCCCGGCCGGCGCCGTAAAGAATCTGTCCGATATCAAAGGGATTTCCCGCATAGACTCCTCCATCACGCTGGACGCCAGGGTGATGGGGCTGAGCGACACCAAAATCGTCACGCTCAGGCTGAATTCCTTTGACCCCGAAGACCCCGAGCGGCTGAACAATTTTGTGCTGGCAAAGGGGACGGTTCCGGAAAGCGGCGGCCTTTTGATCGGGCAAACCTTTGCCGCCGCAAACAAACTTGCGGTCGGAGATACCGTCCGCCTGATCGTGAACGGTCAGGAAATCGAGCGTCAGATTACAGGCATTGCCCAAAGCCCGGAATACGTTTACGTCATCCCGGACACGGGCCAGCTCCTTCCCGACGACAGTGCGTTCGGGTTCGCCTTTGTCCCGGCGGCCGATCTGGAAACGCTGGGCAGCGGCCGGGGGATTGCCAACCGTCTGTCCTTCCTTCTGGAAAAGGGGGCTACCTTCCGGCAGGTGGAGGCCCCGCTGCGCGAAGCGCTGGAACCGTACGGTCTGCGTTCTCTGACCGCGCGGAAGGACCAGCCCAGCCACGCGATGCTGCAGCAGGAAATCGACCAGCTTGGAAGTATGAGCGCCAGCATCCCGACGGTGTTTATCGTGATGGCCGTCCTGATCCTGTACATCATGCTCAAGCGCATGATCGAGCAGGAGCGGATGCAGATCGGGACCCTGAAAGCTTTCGGCTTTTCCAATTGGACCATCGTCCTGCACTACCTGTCCTACGGCGGGGTTACCGGGGCCGTCGGCGGCGTTGCAGGCGTGCTGCTGGGGCTTGTGATGACCGGGGGAATGACGCAGATGTATCTGGATTATTTCAGTTTGCCCGCCATTCAGGTCCCGCCAGACCCGTTTTACATATTGATGGGACTGCTGATTGCCGTCTTGTCGGGGCTGGCCGGCGCGTTTATGGGGGTCAGGGGCGTGCTCAGGCTGGAGCCCGGGGAAGCCATGCGCCCGCCGTCGCCCCCGGTGTTGAAAAGCGATCTTTTCGCGCGGCTCCCGCTTATCCGGAAGCTTCTCACCTCCTACGGGTTTATGGCGTCGCGCAATATTACCCGCAATAAATTCCGCAGCACGTTCGTGCTGGCGGGCATGGCCTTTGCGTTTGCCATCACCGCGTTTATGGCCTCTTACGGCGACATGTTCAAAACACTGATGCTGGACCAGTTCACAAAGGTGGAGGTCTACGACCTGAAAATCACCCTGAAAACGCCCACCGGAGCGGCCGATGCCCTGGAGACGGCTGACGCCCTGAAAGGGGTCGACAGCGCCGAAGCGATTCTGGAGCTTCCGGCTGAGCTCCACCGGGAGCATCTGCAGGAAGCCGTTTCGCTGACCGCGCTTCCCGACGACGCCGGACTTTACCGGATTTATGACGTCGACAGCAAACAGAACCACAGCCCGCCAAAGGAGGGAATCCTGCTCAGCAGCACGTTGGCCAAAAAGCTTCAGGCGAAGCGGGGGGACGTTCTTACCGTGCGCACGCCTTATACCGGCGACAGGGACATTCCGCTTCCGGTAATGGGCGTGGTCCACACGAACTCCGGTTCCTCCGCGTTCGTCAGCCTGAAGGGCATCTGGAACGCGCTGGACATTCCGCCGACGGTCAACAGCATCCTGCTGTCCGCAAAGGACCCGCAGGCGATCAAGGCGGAGCTGACGGACGCGAAAAACGTGGCCGCCATGACCGATCAGGAGGAAGCCAAGGCAAGCTATATGGATATGTTCCGTACTTATTCCTCACTGATGGAAATGATGCAGGGAATCGGGATGATCATCGCTTTCGCTATTATTACCAACACGGCCTCGATTTCCCTTTCCGAGCGGAAGAGGGAATACGCCACCATGCGGGTCCTCGGGATGCATCCGAAGGAAATAGGGAAGGTGGTCAGCTTTGAATACTGGGTGCTGTCGCTCGGCGCGCTGCCCCTGGGCATCCTGCTTACGCGGATGATCAAGCAGGCCATGGCGACTACGATTGACAGCGATCTGTTTACCATGCCTCTCAACACCCCGCTGGGAAGCTATCTTTCGGCGGCGGTCCTCTGTGCGGCGACGGTAGCGCTGTCCAACCGTCTCGCAAGAAGAAGAATATCCAAGTTCGACATGGTCGAAGTTCTCAAGGAAAGGGAGTGAGCCTTTTGAAGAAAATTGTAAAACTGGTACTTCTGCTGCTTGTTGTCCTTGCTGCGGGCGCGGGCGCCTACCTATATAAGACGGCTCCGCTGCAGGTGGAAACAGAGGTGCTCCGCCCGGAAACGGCGACGCTGACTTTTACCGAGCAGGGCGATTATGCCTATGACAATCAATACGACCTGTATCCTCTGGTGTCCGGGGAAATCCTCGGCGTACATGTGAAGAAAGGCCAGACGGTCAAAAAGGGCGACGTGATCGCCGAGGTGTACGACCCCGACTATCCCTATCAGGTTAAACAGCTTCGGAGCAGCATCAGCGGCTACAATGCGCAGATTGCGAATCTGGGGCTTCAGGAGCAGAAGGAGCACGACAACGCCGCCGTAACGCTGGAAACGCTGAAGGGCCAGCTGGCTACCCTGCGCACGGAAATGGCCAAAAGCGGGGACACCACTCACTCCATTGAAAAGCAGATTCAGGTACAGGCAAACGTTGTGGACATGAATCAGCGCAACGCCGATCTGGCGCACGAATATTACAGAGACGTCCGGGATCTCGACGACGAGACGATCCGTACGGCAAAAGAGGCTTATAATCAGGCCAGAAGCATCCTGTACCAAAGCCAGCTCGTTTTGGAGCAGCTCCGGGGCGGGAAGCCCTCCGAGGAGCTGTATCAGGCACAGGAGAGCGCGCTGGAAACCCAGATCGAATCCACGTCGGCGCTGCTGGAAAAAGGATATTCCTCCGGCATGCAGCAGTATTATCAGTCGCAGATCGAAGCGGCAAAGCTGAGCATCGCGCAGATGACGGAAAAAAAGGGCAGGGCGACCATTTACGCACCGGTGGCCGGCGTCATCACCGACCTGCCGGTCCTGAACAAGAACATCGCGGAGCAGCAGGCGCCCGTCGCCAAAATTTCCTCCGAAGAAGTGGTGGAGACTTTTATTCCGGTCAGGGAAATCGACGGGGTAAAGGTGGGCGATCAGGTGGATTTGCTGCTGGATAAACGCATGGGAGAGAAAACGATCAAAGGTCAGGTCCTGAAAATAGAGGGGGAAGCGCAGGTCAAGACGTCCTCCCTCGGCGTAGAAGAGCGCAAGATCCGGGCTCTTATCCAGCCGAAGGAAAACGCGCTGGAAATCGGCTACGATATCGACGTCCGGTTTACCGTGTACACCCGTCAGAACGCTTTGGTCGTGCCCAAAACAGCCATGTTTGAAAAAGATGGGGGCGACTGTGTCTGGATTGTGAAAAACGGGGTTCTGGCGGTGCAGAAGGTGACCAAAGGGGTCGAAACCAGCGACGGCTGTATCATTGAGAAGGGCCTTTCCGCGGGCGACGCGGTGGTCGTCGACGCCGACAACGAAAACCTGGCGCAGGGAAAGCGAGCGCAATCATAAAATTGCTTCCGGCGTCCGATTTCTGTAAAAAGGGGGTTGACAGGAATCAGGATTTGTGGTACTCTCAATAAAATTAAATGAAAAACCGTTGATGCGGAGATAACGGTAGTCATGCTCTTACAGAGAGCCCGCGATGATGAGAATCGGGCAGAAAACAGATTATCAAATGGACCGCAGAGGGCGCAGTCAAAGGCGAAAGCCAAGTATTCTGCGACGTGTTGGCATACGTCAGTTGCCGGGGATATGTTGGTATCCCGCTAAGCGCACGGTTTGTGATACCGTGAATCAGGGTGGCACCGCGAGTTTTAAGCTCGTCCTTGACAGAATTGTCAGGGACGGGCTTTTTTGTCGTCTCTGATCGTAATTTCCGATTTTAAGAAGAAAGGCGTGATCAGAAAATGGCGGTTCCCAGCCTTACACAGGCAAAAACAATCGCAAAAACGGGAGAATACAAAATTCTCCCCGTCAGCTGTGAAATTTACAGCGACGTTATCACCCCGATCGAGGTTCTGCGAAAGCTCAAGAATGTCAGCAGTCACTGCTATCTGCTCGAGTCGGTGGAGAAGAGCCGGAAATGGGGCAGGTATACGTTCCTGGGGTTTGACCCGGTCATGGAGCTTTCCTGCACCGGCGGAAAGCTCGTCATCCGGGCGGGTTCCTCCGTAACGATGGATGTGAAACATCCCAAAGAGATGATCCGGCAGGTGCTTGCGGACAACAAAAGCCCGCGCTTTGAAAATCTTCCGCCCTTCACCGGCGGACTGGTCGGCTACTTTTCTTACGATTACATCAAGTATGCGGAGCCCTCTCTCTGGCTGGACGCAAAGGACGAGGAAGGTTTCAGGGACGTCGACCTCATGCTCTTCGACAAGGTGATTGCCTTTGATAATTTCCGGCAGAAAATTATTTTGATCGTCAATGCCCGGTGTGACGATATCGACCGGGAATACGAGCGGGCCGGGATGGAGCTTAAAAATTTAAGGGAGCTCATCCTTCACGGCGCCTGCCGGAACGAAATCCCGGGCAGGATGACGTCGCCGGTCCGGGAGCTGTTCAGCCGGGAGGAATACTGCGCGATGGTTGAGAAGGCGAAGGACTATATCCGTGAGGGGGAACTTTTTCAGGTCGTACTGTCCAACCGGCTGGACGCGGATTTTGAAGGAAGCCTTCTGAATACCTACCGTGTTTTGCGGACCATCAATCCTTCCCCTTATCTGTTTTATTTCTCGAGCGACGATATCGAGATTGCCGGGGCTTCTCCCGAAACCCTTGTGAAGCTGGAAAACGGTGTGCTGAAAACCTTCCCCCTGGCCGGGACCCGGCCGCGCGGCGCAACGGAGGAGGAAAACAAACGGCTGGAGGAGGAGCTTCTGGCCGACGAGAAGGAATGCGCCGAGCACAATATGCTGGTCGATCTGGGGCGCAACGACATTGGGAAAATCAGCAGCTTTGGCAGCGTGCGGGTGGAAAAATACAAGAGCATTGAACGCTTCTCGCATGTGATGCATATCGGGTCCGCCGTGTCCGGAAAAATCCGGCCCGACCGGGACGCCGTGGACGCGGTGGAGGCCGTGCTTCCGGCAGGGACCCTTTCCGGAGCTCCCAAAATCCGCGCCTGTCAGATCATCCATGAGCTTGAAAACAACAAGCGGGGCATTTACGGCGGAGCCATCGGTTATATCGGTTTTTCCGGGAATCTGGACACCTGCATCGCGATCCGGCTCGCCTTTCAGAAAAACGGCCGGGTGTTTGTCCGTTCGGGCGCGGGGATTGTGGCCGACAGTGTGCCGGAAAACGAGTATCAGGAATGCATCAATAAAGCCAGAGCCGTCGTAAAGGCGCTGGAAGTCGCACAGGGAGGGATGACGGATGATCTTGCTGATCGATAACTACGACAGCTTTACCTATAACCTTTATCAGCTTGTCGGGACGGTCAATCCGGAGATCCGGGTGATCCGAAACGACGAAATGACCGTTGAAGAAGTAAGAAATTTATGTCCTTCCCACATGATTTTGTCGCCGGGACCCGGCTATCCCAAGGACGCGGGTATCTGCACCGCCGCCGCGGCAGAACTGGGAAAAGAAATTCCGCTTCTGGGCGTATGCCTCGGCCATCAGGCCATCTGCGAGGCGTTCGGAGCGGCCGTTTCCCACGCAAAGCGGCTGATGCACGGCAAGGCGTCCGAGGTGACCCTTGACGGCGGCTGTCCGATTTTCAGTGGGCTTCCCGGTCGGATTCAGGCGGCGCGATATCACTCCCTCGCGGCGGTCCGTGACACCCTTCCGGAGTGCCTGCGGATTACGGCCGAAACGGACGACGGAGAGGTGATGGGGGTCATGCACCGGGAATACCCCATATTCGGCGTACAGTTTCATCCCGAATCCATTCTGACGCCGGACGGCGTTCAAATCATCCGAAATTTTCTTCACTTGTGAAAGGAGTCTGACCAATGATTAAGGAAGCAACCGCAAAACTGATTGAAAGAGAAAATCTGACCTATGACGAAGCCGTTGCCGTAATGGATGAAATCATGGCAGGAAATACGTCTCAGGTGCAGACGGCGGCTTTTCTCGCGTCCCTGTCCGCAAAGGGGGAGACCATCGAGGAAATTACCGCCTGTGCCGCCGGGATGCGTGCCCACGCCACGCCCGTCGTTTGTGATTCCGACCTTTTGGAAATCGTCGGGACGGGAGGGGACGGCGCAAACTCCTTCAATATATCGACCACCGCCTCCATCGTTGTCGCCTCCTCGGGGGTGAAGGTGGCCAAACACGGCAACCGCGCGGCCTCCTCCCAAAGCGGCGCAGCAGACTGTCTGGAGGCTTTGGGCGTGAAGATCAGCCTTACTCCGGAAAAATGCGCGGAGCTGCTCGATACGATCGGAATCTGTTTTTTCTTCGCACAGAGCTATCATTCGTCCATGAAATACGTCGGGCCGGTCCGGAAAGAGATGGGCGTGCGCACCATCTTCAATATTCTCGGCCCGCTGACCAATCCGGCCTCGGCCAACCTGCAGCTGCTGGGCGTTTACTCCGAGGCGCTGGTCGAGCCGCTCGCCCGGGTGCTCTCGAATCTCGGGATCAGGCGGGGCATGGTGGTTTACGGGCGGGATAAGCTGGATGAAATCTCCATGTCCTCTCCCACGGATATCTGCGAATTTCAGGACGGCCGGTTCAGAAAATATACGATCACGCCGGAAGATTTCGGCTTCCGATCCTGCGCAAAAGCGGACCTGACGGGGGGAACGCCGGAGGAAAACGCGCGCATTACCCTCGATATTTTAAATGGAGCAAAGGGTGCGAAGCGCGAAGCGGTCCTTTTGAACGCCGGGGCCGCGCTGTACCTTGCCGGAAAGGCGGAAACGCTGCAGGACGGCGCCCGTCTGGCCGCCGAGCTGATCGACAGCAAGAAAGCGAAGGCGAAGCTGGACGAATTCATCCGGGAATCCAACAGGGAGGCGAAGGTGAGTTGATTTTAGAAGAGCTTGCGGCCTATGCGAAACAGCGGGTGCAAAGGGCCAAAGAAACAGTCGGCGCGGAGGAAATCAAGGAACGGGCCCTCCGCCTTCCGAGGGGCGGTTTCCGGTTTGAAAATGCTTTGAAGGGCCCAAGGCTGTCTTTTATCTGCGAGATCAAGAAGGCGTCCCCCTCCAAAGGAGTTCTTTCCCGGGATTTCCCTTATCTTGAAATCGCGCAGGAATACGAAAGGGCGGGCGCGGACTGCGTTTCCTGCCTCACCGAGCCGAAGTGGTTTTTAGGTTCCGATCAGATATTCCGTGAGATTCGCGGCGGAATTTCCCTTCCGATGCTCCGAAAGGACTTTACCGTCGACGAATATCAGCTCTATGAGGCAAGGTGCATGGGAGCCGACGCGGTGCTTCTGATCTGTTCCCTGCTCGATACCCGAACGCTGGCGCGGTACCTTGCCGTCTGTGACGGGATGGGAATATCGGCCTTGGTGGAGACCCACGACGAAGAGGAAGTGAAGTCCGCGGTGTCGGCGGGGGCCCGCCTGATTGGGGTCAACAACCGCAATCTGAAGGATTTTACCGTGGATTTTTCAAACGCGGCGAAGCTGAGAAATCAAATTCCATCCTCCGCCCTGTTTATCGCGGAATCGGGTGTAAGCTCGCCCGGCGATGTGGCGGCCCTCAAAAAAATCGGGGCGGACGCCGTTCTGGTCGGCGAGGCCCTGATGCGGGCGGAGGATAAGAAGGCCCTTCTCTCGGCTTTTCGGGGGGCGGCGGGATGAATAGGACGAAGATCAAGATATGCGGCCTTTTCAGGCCCTGCGACGCCGAATTTGTCAACAGCGCCCAGCCGGATTTCGCGGGATTTGTATTTTATGAAAAAAGCCGCCGGAACGTAACGCCCCAAGAGGCACAGAAGCTGAGAGAGGCGATCCGCCCGGAAATCAGGACCGCCGGGGTGTTTGTGGACGCTTCTCTGGAGCGGATCGCGGCGCTTTACCGTGAAAGGACCATTGAAATTGTCCAGCTCCACGGAGGCGAGGACGACCTCTTTGTCGAAAGGCTCAGGCAAACGCTTCCGCAGGCTGAAATCTGGAAAGCGTTCAAAGTCCGCTCGGAAAAGGACCTTCTGGCCGCTGAACGCAGCTGTGCCGACAGGGTGCTTTTGGACAACGGCTACGGGACCGGAGAATGCTTCGACTGGTCGCTGGTCAAAAGCTTTTCCCGCCCGTTTATCCTGGCGGGGGGGCTGACGCCCCAGAACATCCCCGAGGTGGTATCCCGGTTTCACCCTTACGCGGTCGATCTGAGCTCGGGCGTGGAAAAGGACGGCCTGAAGGACCGGGATAAGATCGCGGCGGCGGTGAAAGCGGTAAAGTCAACGGAAGAATACTGAAAACAGAAGGGCTGAACCCTTCTTTTAAGGAGGAACCTATGTCAAAAGGCAGATTTGGCATTCATGGCGGCCAGTATATACCGGAGACGCTGATGAACGCCGTAATGGAATTGGAAGAAGCCTATCGTCACTATCAATGCGACCCGCAGTTTCAGGAGGAGCTTACCGGTCTTCTGAACGATTACGCCGGAAGACCGTCGCGCCTTTATTTCGCCGAGAAAATGACGAAGGATTTGGGCGGGGCCAGGGTTTATCTGAAGCGGGAGGACCTGAATCACACCGGCGCGCACAAAATCAACAACGTGCTCGGTCAGGTCCTCTTGGCTAAGAAAATGGGCAAGACGCGCGTGATCGCCGAAACCGGGGCCGGTCAGCACGGCGTGGCGACCGCGACGGCGGCGGCGCTGATGGACATGGAATGCGAAATTTTCATGGGAAAGGAGGACACCGAAAGACAGGCGCTGAACGTCTACAAGATGCGGCTTTTGGGGGCGCGGGTCCACCCGGTCACTTCCGGAACGGGCACCCTGAAGGATGCGGTGTCCGAAACCATGCGGGAATGGACGGGCCGGATCGCCGATACCCATTATGTCCTCGGGTCGGTGATGGGGCCGCACCCGTTTCCCACCATCGTGAGGGATTTTCAGGCGGTGATCTCCAGAGAGATCAAGGAGCAGCTCATGGAAAAGGAAGGCCGCCTGCCCGACGCGGTGCTTGCCTGCGTGGGCGGCGGCTCCAACGCAATCGGCGCTTTCTATCACTTTATCGAAGACCCGTCGGTGCGCCTGATCGGATGCGAGGCGGCCGGAAGGGGCGTCGATACCTTTGAAACGGCGGCGACCATGACGACCGGGAAGCCGGGGATTTTTCACGGGATGAAATCCTATTTCTGTCAGGATGAATACGGCCAGATCGCGCCGGTCTATTCCATTTCCGCCGGACTCGACTACCCGGGTGTCGGTCCGGAACACGCCTGGCTTCATGATATCGGGCGGGCGGAGTATGTGGCCGTCACCGATGACGAGGCCGTGGACGCCTTTGAGTACCTTTCCCGTACGGAGGGCATCATCCCCGCCATTGAAAGCGCCCATGCCGTGGCTTACGCCAGAAAGCTGGCGCCCCAAATGGGCCGGGACAAAATTGTCGTGATCAACCTTTCGGGGCGGGGCGACAAGGACTGCGCGGCCATCGCGCGGTACAAAGGGGAGGAGATTTTTGAATGAGCCGTATCAAAAAAGCATTTGAACAGGGGAAGGCCTTCATTGCCTTTCTGACCTGCGGAGACCCCGATCTGGAAGCTACCGAACAGCTTATCAAAGGGATCGCCGATGCCGGCGCCGACCTTATCGAGCTGGGGATACCCTTCTCCGACCCTACGGCGGAAGGCCCTGTGATTCAGGAGGCAAACCTGCGCGCGCTTGCCGCGGGCACAACGACGGACAAAATCTTTGACATGGTGCGCAGGGTCAGGCAGACCATCGGCGTCCCTATGGTTTTTATGACCTATGCCAACGTGGTGTTTTCCTACGGAACCGAGCGCTTTTTGGAAACCGCCGCCGGGATCGGGATGGATGGGGTGATCCTTCCGGACGTGCCCTTTGAGGAAAAAGAGGAATTTGCCCCGGTGTGCCAAAAACACGGCCTTGATTTTATTTCCCTCGTTGCCCCGACCTCGAACGACCGTATCAAAAAGATTGCAAAAGAAGCTTCGGGTTTTGTTTACTGCGTGTCCTCTCTCGGGGTCACGGGCATGAGAAGCGAAATTACCTCGGATGTGGGTTCCATGGTAAAATTGGTCCATGAATCCGGCAGCGTCCCGGCGGCGGTCGGCTTTGGAATCTCAACGCCGGAACAGGCGGCGCAGATGGCAAAAACAGCCGACGGCGTTATCGTCGGCTCCGCCATTGTGAAGCTGATCGGGCAGCACGGCAGGGAAGCCCTCCCCTTTGTCGCGGAGTATGTGCGGGCTATGAAAGAAGCGGTCGGCCGGGTTGAAACGTGTGCACAGGAATAAAACAGACGGATATTTGAGTTCGCTGTCTTTTCAAGTCATGGACAGGTATTGTATAATGAGTCATATGGATAGCGCCATTTAAGAACGGCCTGTCTGCAGTACAAATCAGAACATACAGGGAAGGGTAAAACATCAATGAAAACAGTAACGCTGAAAAACGGTTCGGAGCTTTTCATCAGAGAAGCAGCTGCAGAGGATGCCGAATTAATGGCCCGATTTAAAAGGTGCATCAGCGGAGAATCGGATTTCCTTTCGTACGGAGAAAATGAGATAGAAATTTCAGCAAAGACGGAGGAACACGCCATTTCGTCTGAAAACGCGAAGGATAATTCGGTGATTATCATCGCCTTGTGCAGCGGAGAAATTGCGGGTTTCGTCACTTTCAGCGGCGGTGCCAGAGCCAGAAAACGGCACTCGGGTGAGATGGGAATCGCCGTCAGAAAAGATTATTGGGGCTTGGGAATCGGAAACCTTCTTCTGGAATTCCTGATCGACTGGGCAAAGCAGACGCAAATCGTCAGAAAAATCAATCTGCTGACCCGTGCGGATAATCAAAAGGCGGTCAGTCTGTATGAAAAATACGGCTTTTTAAAGGAAGGAACCATCACCAGAGACCTTTGCGTCGGCGGAGTGTTTTACGATTCCCTGAGCATGGGACTTTTGATCGGCTGATGCCGGGAGCCGAATCGTTGCAGCTGTTGCCGCCTGCTGCGGGGTTCCGGACAGGCGTAATCATTTACAGAAGGAGTGACCGAAATGGGTGAAATCCCGAATTCCATGCTTTTTCAGAGCAAAGCGGATCAATATGTACTGGGGAGACCGGGGTATCCGCAGGAGGTCTTTGACCTGATTGCTTCCGTCGTTCCCCCGTCGGAGAACATACGGATTGCCGATATTGGCTCCGGAACAGGGATTTTTTCCGAGGAGCTCTTAAAAAGGAATTACGAAACCGATTGTGTGGAGGCTTCCGAAGCCATGAGGCGAAAGGCGGAAGCCGGGCTTTGCCGCTACGGCGGTTTTCATTCCGTCGGCGCGCCGGCGGAGGACACCGGCCTGCCGGATAACAGCCTGGACCTGATTACGGTGGCTTCGGCTTTTCACTGGTTCAATACCCCGAAGTTTCTGGCGGAATGTCGGCGGATTCTGAAAAAAGACGGGTGGGTGTTTATCGTTACCAACGCCCGTCCGTATGACGATGAATTCACAAAAGCGCATCACGAAATCTGTAGGCGTTTCTGCCCGTCCTTTACCGGCGTCAATCACGGCGCGGAGTATGTGGAATCCGTATTGCCGGATTTCTTCACGGCCGGATATACGAAGAAAATCATTCCGCATGATTTGGTTTATACGAATGAGCAGTTTTTATCCCGTTGCATTTCTTCCTCCTTCTCCCCGAACCCGGGCGATGCCGGTTATCCTGCGTATTGTGACGAACTGAAAGAACTCACCAGCCGCTTTTCCGCGGATGGGAAAATCCTTGTGCACAACCAAACGGTCGTGTGGTTCGGAAGGATTCGGAGGAGCTGATGATGCGGATCGTCTCCTGCAAGAAACAATAAAGGGCATCTGACTGCAAGGGCCGGGAAGAACAGGCAATGACGGCATCTCATCAATCTCGTAAAAAACACTGGTAAAACGATCGGAATTATATTATAATAAAGTCTATCAAAAATGAAATAGGTTTAAGGTGTCAGAAAGGCGAAAGCCTTGTTCTGATGAAAAGGGAAACAGGTGCAAGTCCTGTACGAACTCGTCACTGTGATAAGGGAGCTGCGGCAAAAAGCCACTGATTGGAAATTGGGAAGGCGGCCGTAAACGATGATCTTTCAGCCAGGAGACCTGCCTTAAACAGAGCACTACAGCCACGAGTAACTGGTCTGGAATGGATAAGGCAGGTCTGACCTTGCCTTTTGATACCTCCATGCCTTTGTGGCAATGGAGGTATTTTTATTGTGGCGAAAGTATTGATGATTCAGGGGACGATGTCGAACGCGGGGAAAAGCCTGCTTACAGCCGGCCTGTGCAGAATCCTGAAGCAGGACGGGTACCGCGTCGCTCCCTTTAAATCCCAGAATATGGCGCTGAATTCCTATATTACGGACGAAGGGCTGGAAATGGGCAGGGCGCAGGTCATGCAGGCGGAAGCGGCGGGAATCAAGCCGTCCGTTCTGATGAACCCCATTCTGTTAAAACCCACCAACGACACCGGCTCCCAGGTGATCGTCAACGGGGAAGTCATCGGCAATATGAGCGCGAAAGAATACTTCGCCTATAAAACGAAGCTGATCCCAAATATCAAAAGGGCGTTTCACGAGCTGGAAAAGCAGGCGGACATCATTCTTGTAGAGGGCGCGGGCAGTCCGGCGGAAATCAACCTGAAAGAAAATGATATCGTCAATATGGGGCTGGCCGAAATGCTGGATGCCCCGGTGCTTCTGGTCGGGGACATCGACCGGGGCGGCGTCTTTGCCCAGCTGCTCGGCACCCTGATGCTTTTGGAAGACCATGAAAAGGCAAGGGTAAAGGGCCTGATCATCAATAAATTCCGGGGCGACCCTTCGATTCTTGACCCGGGAATCCGTATGCTGGAGGAAAAAAGCGGCGTGCCGGTCGCCGGGGTCGTTCCTTATATGGAGATTTCGGTGGAGGATGAGGACAGCCTGACCGGGCGGTTTGATAAGCGTGAAGAAGCACAGATCGACATCGCCGTCATCCGTTTTCCCCGGATTTCCAATTTTACGGATTTTTCTGTCTTTGAGCGGATCGAGGGTGTTTCCGTCCGCTACGTGGATTCCGCCGCTCAGCTGCACCGTCCGGATATGATTCTTCTGCCGGGCAGTAAGAATACGATGGGCGACTTGAAATGGATGCGGCAGAACGGGCTGGAAGCGGCGGTCAAAAAGAGGAAGGGCGAAAGCGTGATCTTTGGCATCTGCGGCGGATATCAGATGCTTGGCCGCACCGTTTCGGACCCTTACGAAGTGGAAGAGGGCGGCGCGGTTCGAGGGATGGAGCTGCTCCCCATGGAAACCGAGCTGGAGACTCAAAAGGTTCGTACCCGTGTGGAGGGCGCCTTTGGACAAGTACCGGGGATTTTCTCCGGGTTGTCCGGCAGGAAAATAAAGGGGTATGAAATCCATATGGGTGTCAGCAGCGCGGAACCGGGCTGTTTGCCGCTGTGTTCCCTGACCAATGTGCTGGACGGCGGGGAAAAGAAGGATGGGATCTCCGGCGAGGATATTTATGGAACCTATGTACACGGAATCTTTGACGAAGGGGAAATCGCGTCCGTTGTCGTGAGGGCGCTCGCCCACAGGAAGGGCCTCTCCATGGAAAGCGGCCTGACCATGGACTACGGGGCCTTTAAGGAATCCCAGTACGACAAGCTTGCAAATACGCTGAGAAAACATCTCGATCTGCACGGGATTTACCGGATTTTAAACGGAGGGACCTATGACAAAAGAAGCATTGGCTGAATTAAAAATCGACAGGCCGGACGAAAGAATCCGGCAGAAAGTAAAGAAAATCTGGGACGGAATTGCAAAGCCGCTGGACGGGCTGGGTCAGTTTGAAGCGATCATTGCGCAGATCGGGGCGATTTCCGGAACCGTACAGGTTGACCTTTCTAAAAAAGCCGTGGTCGTCCTATGCGCGGACAACGGCATCGTAGAGGAGCAGGTGAGCCAGTGCGGTCAGGAGGTGACGGCCGCCGTCGCTTCCAGCATGGTTCTGGGAACCACCTCCGTCTGTAAGATGGCGAAAAGGGTAGGGGCGGACGTGCTCCCGGTGGACATGGGTATCAACTGTGAAGAAGAAATCCCGGGGCTGATTCAGCGCAAGGTCGCCCCCGGAACGAAAAATTTCCTGAAGGAACCGGCGATGTCGGAAGCGGAGGCCGTACAGGCGATCGCGGCGGGAATGGAGCTCGCGGCGGAATGCGGCGAGAAAGGGTACCGGATTCTGGCGACCGGCGAAATGGGAATCGGCAATACTACGACCAGCAGCGCGATGGCCGCGGCACTGCTGCAATGCAGCGGCGAAGAGGTCACGGGAAAGGGCGCCGGCCTGAGCAGGGAAAAGCTGGAACATAAACAGGAAGTGGTCAGGCGGGCGCTGGAAAGATACCGGTTCCAAAAAGACGAAGCGCTGCGGATTCTGGCAACCGTCGGGGGATACGACATCGCGGGGCTCGTCGGCGTTTTTATCGGGGGGGCTCTTTATCATATTCCCGTTGTTGTCGACGGAGTCATCAGCGCGGTGGCGGCGCTGACGGCGGAACGCCTTGTTCCCGGGGTAAGGGAATACATTATCCCGTCCCACATCAGCAGGGAACCCGCGGCAAAAAGGATTTTTGAGGAGCTCGGGGTCCATCCGGTCATAGACGCCGGATTGGCTCTGGGGGAAGGAACGGGCGCGGTGATGATGTTTGCCCTTCTGGACGTCGCGCTTTCCGTATATGAAGACCAGACCACCTTTCATGATATCAGCACGGAGCAATATGTTCGGTATGAATAGTCTTGAGACTGACGGTAAAGTCGCGCAGCCGCAAAATCACGGCGCAATTTGTCTGCAAACTGAGAAATATACGGCGCCGCATGACGGCAGGGAGCGAAAATGATGGTATTGATTACAGGCGGCAGCGGCAGCGGCAAATCCGCGTACGCGGAAAAAACGGCGGTTTCGCTTGCCGGGAAAGGGCCGCTGTATTATCTGGCGACCATGAAGGTTTACGACGGCGAGGGCAGAAAAAAGGTGGACAGGCACCGCGGCCTGCGGGCGGGAAAGGGATTCCTGACCATTGAACAGCCGACCGGTATCTCTCTGGCCCGGATGAACCGGGGAAAAGGAACGGTGCTGCTTGAATGCCTGTCGAATCTTGTGGCCAATGAAATGTTTGCTTCAAAAGAAATCCGGCGGGAGAAAGAGGCTGCGGATCAGCTCTGCGCGGAGCTTTGTTCCCTTGCGGAGCATACGGAGCACCTAGTGATCGTCACCAACAACGTCTTTGAGGACGGCATTCCCTATGAAGAAACAACGCGGGCTTATATGGAAGCGCTCGGCAGGGCCAATGCGTTTATTACCGCCCGGGCGGACGCGGTGACGGAAGTGGTGGTCGGGATTCCGGTCCCAATCAAAGGAGAACTGCCGTAGAGCGTGTATGCAAATCGGAAAAACGACGGATATTTCGCTGAAAAGGAGGGACTTCAAGGAAAAAAGCTCACGAATACTTTCCGTATTCGAAGCATTTTTGACGACGAAGGAACCCTTCTCAGTAGAAATAGACTAAATTTTGGAGTTTGCATACACGCTCTAGGATGGGAGAAAAAAGATGCCTGTTTTAAGATCACTGATGATTTCCTTTTCCATTTATTCCAAGATCCCGGTCCCGCAGCTGGAGTGGGAGGACCGGGATATGAAATATGTCCTCTGCTTTTTTCCGTGGGTCGGGGCCGTGATCGGCGTCCTCACGGTTTTGTGGGGGACGCTCTGCCGCTCTTTGGGGCTGGGTACGGTGCTGTACGCGGCTGTCGGGACGGCGATCCCGATCCTGGTATCCGGCGGGTTTCATGTGGACGGCTTCATGGATACGATGGACGCGTTCCATTCCTATCAAAGCCGGGAAAAGAAACTGGAAATCCTGAAGGATTCCCACATCGGCGCGTTTTCTGTGATACAGCTGGTTATTTATACCCTGCTTTATTTCGGGGCGTATTCCGCAATTGATCAGCCAAAGGCTCTGGCAGTGGCGGGCGCGGGATTTTTTCTCTCCCGTACGCTGAGCGGAATTGGAGTAGTGACCTTTCCGAACGCAAAAAACGAAGGGCTTTTATACCTGTTTTCCAGCAAGGCCCATGAAAAAGCGGTGAAAGTTTCCCTGTACCTTCAGCTGCTGCTCTGTTTGGCGGCAATGCTGTGGCTGTCGCTGTGGACGGGGATTGCCGTTGCGGCGGGAGCGCTGCTGACCTTTTTTTACTGGCGCCGCCGCTGCTTTCGGGAGCTTGGGGGCATTACCGGGGACACCTGCGGCTATTTTGTGACGGTCTGCGAGGGGGTCAACGCGGCGGCCGCGGCGATCTGCTGTATCGCCGGGCTGGTTTAGATTTTACGAATCAACACCGAAAGAGGGAAGGACATGGAGCTTTACATTGGAGGATACGCACAGGGGAAACTGACTTATGTGCTGAAAAAGACGGGCATCCCGCCCGAAAGAGTATACGATCCCGTGGCGTCTGTGCCGGACTGCGCTGAAACGGGGGCCGCGGTTATCAACCATTTTCATATTCTGGTCAAAGCCCTTTTAAAGGAAGGCAAATCCCCCGAGGACCGGGTTCGGGAAATCCTGGCGCACAACCCCGGAGTGATTGTGATCAGCGACGAAGTTGGGAACGGAATCGTCCCCACGGACGCCGGGGAAAGGGAATACCGGGAGCGTCTGGGAAGAATCCTCTGCGGGCTGGCGGAAAAAGCGGACAGGGTGGAGCGGATTGTATGCGGAATCGGACAGAAAATCAAATAATCCTGGCGCTGATCCGCCACGGGGAGACCCCGTCCAACGCGCTGGGCCGGTACCTTGGACAAACCGAAGAGGATTTATCCGATACGGGAAAGGAAAAGCTGCTGCAAAACAGGCAGTCGGGAAAATACCCGCAGGCCGACGTCGTTTTTTCCAGCCCGATGGGACGGTGTCTACAGACCGCGGAGCTTCTTTACGGCTGTACGAATCCGATTGTGGTGGAAGAATGGCGGGAAATGGATTTCGGGCGCTTTGAAGGAAAGAATTACCGGGAGCTGAGCGGAAACGCGGAGTATCAGGCGTGGATAGACAGCAGCGGAAAACTGCCTTTTCCCGGCGGAGAAAGCAGGCAGGACTTTCTTGCAAGGTGCCGCCGGGGATTGGGTCAGGCGGTAGGGGAACTTGGAAAGGCAGAAAGCCTTCCGGCCTCCGCTGCCGCCGTGGTGCATGGCGGAACCGTCATGGCGCTGCTGAGCACCTTTTGCGGCGGGGATTATTTTGATTATCAGTGCAAAAACGGAGAAGGCTGTCTTTGCCGCCTGTCCTTCTCCGGTGCCGACTGTTTTTCACTGGAATGGATAAGGAAATTGTAGAGGATGGAACAATGATCAATCATATCACTGCTTTCTTTGCCGGGTTTTTATTGGACCTGCTGCTGGGCGACCCGCACTGGCTTCCCCACCCCGTCCGGCTGATCGGAAAGCTGATCGCTAAATTGGACGGCGTGCTGCTGGGGAAGCTTGACGGGCTGGAAAGAGACGGGAAAAGGGAATTTCGCAGGGGAATCCTGCTGGTGCTTCTGGTCCTGACCGCGACCGTTGCGGCATCGGCTCTGATTCTGCATTTTGCCTACCGGTTTTCCACCGTTTTTGGAATCGCGGTGGAAAGCGTCATGACCTATCAGGTGCTTGCAACCAAATGCCTGAAGCAGGAGAGCATGAAGGTTTACACGAAGCTGAAGGAAAACGATCTGCCGGGTGCGCGGCGCGCGGTGTCTATGATCGTGGGGCGCGACACGGCGGCGCTGGACGAAACCGGGGTCGCCAAAGCCGCCATCGAAACGGTGGCGGAAAACACCTCGGACGGCGTGATCGCGCCGATGCTTTTTCTTGCCCTTGGCGGGCCGGTCCTCGGCTTTTTCTATAAGGCCGTCAATACCATGGATTCCATGGTGGGATATCAGAATGACCGGTATTCGTTTTTCGGCAGGGCCGCTGCCAAGCTGGACGACGCGGTGAACTTCCTGCCCGCAAGAATCAGCGCGGTTTTGATGACAGCCGCCTGTAGCCTTGCCGGAAGGGAGTATCACGGGAAAGACGCTTGGAGAATTTACAAACGGGACAGAAGGAAACACAAGAGTCCCAACGCCGCCCATACAGAAGCCGTCTGCGCCGGGGCGCTGGGCATCCGCCTTGCGGGGGACGCCAGCTATTTCGGCAAGCTGGTCAAAAAGCCGTTTCTCGGGGACGCGCTCAGGGCGGTGGAGTACGAGGACATCGTCCGGGCCAACCGCCTGCTTTATCTTACGGCGGGCCTTTGCGAAGGCGTCTGTCTGGCGCTTCTGTTTCTTGCCGATTTTGTTTTTTAATAGGAGGAGTTTATGATTCACGGCGGTGATATTTATCGGAATCAGGTCCGTATCGATTTTTCGGTCAACAGCAATCCCCTTGGAATTCCCGATTCTGTAAAAAAAGCGCTGCACGAAGCGGTCAGGCACTGCGAACAGTATCCGGACATCCGGGCGGAAAAGCTGGCGGAAAGCGTTTCCCAAATAACGGGGGTCGGTACGGAGCACCTCCTTTTCGGAAACGGCGCGTCGGAATTGTTCCTTGCCATCATTCACGCCGTCAGGCCCAAACGAATCGTCATCCCGGTTCCGTCTTTCTCCGGGTACGAAAAAGCGGCTCTGGCGTCGGACGCGGAAATCAGTTATTACGAAATGAAGGAAAGCGCGGGGTTTGCTTTGGACGAAGGGCTTCTGGAGCAGCTGACCGGGGACACGGATTTGCTGTTTCTCGCCAACCCCAACAATCCGGTGGGAAACCTGCTTGACGGCACGCTGCTGAAAAAAATCGCGGCTGTCTGCCGGGAGAAGCGGATTACCGTCGTGCTGGACGAATGTTTTCTGGAATTCACCGGCGAAGAGGAGCGGCTTTCGTTCAAAAATCGGCTGCAAGAGTACCCAAACGTAGTGGTGGTCCGCGCGTTTACCAAAATTTTTGCCATTCCGGGCGTCCGGCTGGGCTACCTCTTTTGCGGAGACCGGGAATTAACGGAAAGAATCAAAAATCAGCTGCCGGAATGGAACCTGTCCGTTTTCGCGCAGGCCGCGGGCGCGGCGGCGTGCCGGGAAAAGGAATATCTGGAAAAGACCGTCCGGTTTGTAAAAACGGAAAGGGAATATCTCAGCGGGGAGCTCAGGCGGCTGGGGTTCCGGGTGTATCCGTCGGCGGCGGGTTATCTATTGTTTGATACCCCTGTGCCGCTCTATGACCTGCTTTTGGAAAAGGAAATTCTGATTCGCGACTGCGGCAGTTACAGGGGCTTGCACAAAGGGTACTACCGTATTGCGGTAAAACAGCACGGGGAAAATGAAACGTTGATTCGGGAGATCGAAAAGCTGGTGAAACAGAATGGATGAAATCGAATTTGTACTGCCGGAGGAAATTGAAAAACGCAGCTTCGCAATCATTTCAAGGGAACTGCGCGAGCGAAAAATTGAATTAAAGCCGGAGCAGGAAATGGTGATCAAACGCGTCATCCACACCAGCGCGGACTTTGAGTACGCAAACACGCTTACCTTTTCGCCGGGAGCGGTGGAAAAAGCGAAGGAGCTGATTCAAAACGGCGCCGATATTGTGACGGACACCAATATGGGGCTGGCCGGAATCAACAAAACCGTACTGGCCCGTTACGGCGGCAGCGTCCATTGCTTTATGGCGGAAAAAGAGGTCGCCGAGCTGGCGAAGCGGCGGCGGATTACCCGTGCGGCGGTCAGCATGGAAATGGCGGCTAAAATCGAAAAGCCGGTGATCTTTGCCATCGGCAACGCGCCGACGGCGCTGATCCGGCTCTATGAAATGATGACCGACGGCACCTTCCGCCCGGCGTTTATCATCGGGGTTCCCGTCGGTTTCGTCAACGTGGAGGCGGCAAAGGAGCTGATTTTGGGGACGGAGGTGCCTTTTATCGTAAACCGCGGCAGGAAGGGCGGCAGCAATGTGGCGGCGGCTGTCTGCAACGCGATTCTTTACGAGCTGGGGAGATAAGGATGCGGTACGGATTTACGACCGGAAGCTGCGCGGCTGCCGCGGCAAAGGCGGCGGCTTACATGCTGTTGACCGGGAAAGAAAAAAGGACCATTACCATCGACACCCCCAAGGGGATTCCCTACAGGGTCGCGGTGGAGGAGATTACCCGCGGGGAATCCGCGGTCACCTGCGCGGTCAGAAAGGACGGCGGGGACGACCCGGATACGACCACAGGGGCGCTGGTTTTTGCCTGTGTTACTTTCAACGGACAGGAACGGTCGCCGGAAGAAGAAAGCCAAATCGTGATTGACGGAGGCGAAGGGGTCGGAAGGGTGACCAAACGCGGACTGGATCAGCCGGTCGGCAGCGCGGCTATCAACCATGTGCCGAGGGAAATGATCGCGAAAGAAGTGGCGGAAATCTGCCGCCTGACCGATTACCGGGGCGGGCTCCGGGTGGAAATCTCCGTCCCCGGCGGGGAAAAGCTGGCGGAAAAGACGTTCAACCCCAGGCTGGGGATTACCGGGGGCATTTCCATCCTCGGCACAACGGGGATTGTGGAGCCGATGAGCAGCCAGGCGCTGCTCGACACCATCCGGGTGGAGCTGAATGTAAAAAAGGAAGAGGGCGGTCGGGCGGTGGCGGTGACGCCGGGGAATTACGGCCAGGCCTTTATGAAAACCGCCTACGGGTATGATCTGGACCAAAGCGTCAAGTGCAGTAATTTTATCGGGAATACCGTCGATATGGCGGCGGAGGCGGGATTTTCCGCGATGCTCCTGACCGGGCATATCGGGAAGCTGGTGAAGCTTTCCGGCGGAATGATGAACACCCACTCCAAAGAAGGGGACTGCCGGATGGAGCTGATGGCGGCGGCCGGAATCCGGGCGGGTATTTCCGCAAAGACCGCCGGGGAAATCCTCGACTGCGTCACCACGGAGGAAGCGCTGCGGATTTTGGAAACCGCTGGGAAACAGAAAAAAACAATGGAAATCCTTCTGGAAAAAATCTGTTTTTACCTGAATAAACGCGCGGCGGGCAGAATTCGAACAGAATGCATTCTTTACGCAAACGAATTCGGGGAGCTGGCGAAAAGCAAAGGGGCACAGGAGCTGCTTCAAACAATCATGGAAACGGGAGGAAAACGATGATTTACTTTGTGGGGGCCGGAACCGGGGCGGTGGATTTGATCACCGTGAGGGGCAAGCGGCTGCTTCAGACGGCGGACGTCGTCATCTATGCGGGTTCTCTGGTCAATCCGGAGCTTTTACAGGATGCAAAGGACGGCTGCGCCGTCTATAACAGCGCGGAAATGACGCTGGAGGAGGTCGTTGCGGTCATGCGCCGGGCGGAGCAGAGCGGAAAAACCACGGTGCGTCTCCACACGGGGGACCCCAGCGTATACGGGGCCGTGCGGGAACAGATGGATGTTCTGGATTCGCTCGGTATCTCCTATGAAAGCTGTCCGGGGGTCAGCGCTTGCTTCGGCGCCGCCGCGTCGCTAAATCTGGAATACACCCTGCCGGGCGTTTCCCAAAGCCTGATCATTACCCGCATGGAGGGCAGAACCCCGGTGCCGGAAAGGGAAAGCATCGAAAGCCTGGCGGCGCACGGAGCGTCCATGGCGATTTATCTGAGCGCCGGGATGCTGCGGGAATTAAGCGAAAGGCTGCAAAAGGGCGGTTACCGGCCCGAAACGCCCGCGGCCATTGTTTACAAGGCCACCTGGCCGGAAGAAAAAGCCTGTGTCTGTACCGTGGGGACTCTGGAGGAAACGGCGAAAGCAAACCAAATCACCAAAACGGCGCTGATTCTGGTCGGGGACGCCGTTGCGCATCGGAATTACCAGCGCTCCAGATTGTACGCACCGGATTTTGAAACGGAATTTCGAGGGAAACGGGAATGAAAATCAGTATCATCAGCTTTACTGAAAAGGGGGCCGCTCTTGCGCGGACAATCCGAAACAGCCTTGCGCGGGAGATGGAAACGGTTCTTTTCACCAAGCACAGGGCTTTGCCGGATGATTGGGAAGCCGTATATGTGGAAGAAAGCCTTTCCCGGTGGGCGGGGGAGCGGTTCCGGGAGCACAGCGCGCTGCTTTTTATCGGGGCCTGCGGCATTGCCGTGCGCGCGATTGCTCCTTCCGTAAGGGATAAGCTGGAGGATTCCCCGGTGCTGGTCATGGATGAAGAGGGCCGGTTTGTGATTCCGCTGCTGTCAGGGCATTTCGGGGGGGCCAACGGGCTGGCCGAACGGATTGCGGAAAAGACCGGCGCGGTGGCGGTCATTACGACCGCCACCGACGTAAACGGATTGTTTGCGGCGGACGTCTTTGCCCGCAGAAACCGGCTGGCCGTCTGTAACCGAAGCGGGATTGCTGCCGTTTCGTCCGCGCTCCTTGCCGGGAAGCCCGTTACAATGGCCATCGCGGGTTCCTGTACGGGAAGCTGGCCGAAGGAGTTGACCCCGGTACCCTACCCCGTGAACGGCAGGGCGTCGGTGATCGTTTCCCCCTTTGCGGCGGATGCGGAAAAGGCGGATTTACAGCTTTGCCCAAGGGCTTACGTGCTCGGAATCGGGTGCAGGCGCGGGAAATCCTTTCCGGAAATAGAAAAAGCGGTGGAAAAGCAGATGAAGAAAGCCGGGCTGCGGTGGGAGTCGCTGGCTGCTGTTGCTTCCGTCGACCGGAAAAAGGACGAGCAGGGGTTACTGGAATTCGTGGAGAAACACGGACTTCCTTTCCTGACTTTTTCCGCGGACAGGCTGAAAGCAGTCGGCGGCGGGTTTGCCTCCTCCGCCTTTGTGGAGGAGCAGGTGGGCGTGGACAATGTCTGTGAACGAGCGGCGATGGCGGCCTGCGGGGAAGACGGAAAGCTTCTTGTCGAAAAATACGCCGAAAACGGAATCACAGTGGCCATAGCACAGAAAAAATGGAGTGTAAGCTTTGATGAAACATAAAATTTATATTGTGGGAATGGGACCGGGGGCGGAAGAAATGATGACCTTTCAGGCGGTGCGGGCGCTGGAGGAAAGCGACGTGATCGTCGGGTACCCGGTCTATTTAAATCTGCTGGAAAAGCGCTTTCAGGAAAAAGAGCTGCTCTCCACGCCGATGACGCAGGAAGCAAAACGGTGCGAAATGTGCTTTCAGGAAGCCCTGAAAGGGAAAACAGTGGCGCTGGTCTGCAGCGGGGACGCCGGAGTGTACGGGCTGGCGTCGCTGATGTACGGGATCGGGGCGGATTACCCGGACTGCGAGCTTTTGGTGATTCCGGGCGTCACCGCCGCCAACAGCGGCGCCGCCTGCCTTGGGGCCCCGCTCAACCACGATTACTGCGTTATCAGCCTGAGCGACCTTCTGACGCCGTGGGAGCTGATTGAAAAAAGGCTGCGGGCGGCGGCGCAGGGAGACTTCTGTATTGCGCTCTATAACCCTTCCAGCCACAGGCGCGCGGATTACCTGCAAAAGGCGTGCGACATCCTGCTGGAACAGCTGGAGGAAAGCAGGGCCTGCGGCTATGTGGAGAACATCGGCAGGGAGGGCACCCGGACATTCACCTGCACCTTAAAGGAACTGAGGGAGCGGCAGGTCAATATGTTTACCACCGTCTTTATCGGGAATTCGCAAACGCGGATTCGGGACGGGAAGCTGATCACCGAAAGAGGATACCTTTTATGAAACAGACACTGATTTTTTCAGGGACAACGGAGGGCCGCCGCCTGGCGGAACTGCTGTGCGCAAACGGACTGGAATGCACGGTCTGCGTGGCGACGGAATACGGGGAGCTGGTCATGGAAAAAAGGCCGGGGCTGACCGTTCATCAGGGCAGGATGACCCCGGAGGAAATGAAACAACTTCTCCGTTCGGGGGATTTCCTCGCGGTGGTGGACGCCACCCATCCCTTTGCGACCGCCGTTTCGGAGAATATCAGAAACAGCACGGCGGAAAGCGGTATCCCTTGCCTGCGCCTGCAGCGGGACACGGATATTCTGCCCCCGGGGCGGAAAAACGGGTTGCGCTATCCCACTCATGAAGCCTGCGCCGAGGCGCTGAAAGAAATGCCGGGCAACATCCTTCTGACGACGGGAAGTAAGGACCTTTCCCTTTACAGCGGGCAGAAGGAGCTTCTTCCCCGCCTGTACGCAAGGGTCCTGCCCGGACTGGAAAGCCTCTCCCTCTGCTATGAAAACGGGATCGAAGGAAAACATATCATCGCCATGCAGGGCCCCTTCTCGGTGGAAATGAACGAGGCGATGATCCGTCAGTACGATATCCGCACTTTGGTGACGAAGGAAAGCGGTAAAAACGGCGGATTTCCGGAAAAAATACAGGCCGCCCGCAGCACCGGAACGAAAGTGCTGGTGATTGGGAACCCGGAACGGGCGGACGGGGACTCTTTTGAGGAAGTATGCGAAAAACTGGAAGACCTGACCGGGAAAAAGCTGCGGCGGGACAGCCGGATGCGGATTTCCCTGATCGGGATGGGAATGGGCGGCAAAACGTTACTGACAAGGGAGGCAGAGTGCCGGATACAGGAAGCGGAACTCCTCTTTGGGGCCCGGAGACTCCTGGCGGGGATCCCGGGCCCGGCCGAAAAAGTCCCCTGCTATCTGGCGGAGGACATCCTTCCGTATCTGAAGGGGAAAGCGGTTCAAAACGCGGCTGTCCTTTTTTCGGGGGACACCGGTTTTTACAGCGGGGCGCAAAAGCTGTACGACGCCCTGCAAAGAGAAACAGAAGCGGGTGTCCTGCACGCGCGGGTGGAAGTCCTGCCGGGGATTTCCAGCGTATCCTGCCTTGCGGCAAGGCTCGGGAAAAGCTGGCACGACGCGGCGATCGTCAGCATTCACGGGAAAAGCGCCAATGTCCTCGGTACGGTGCGGACGAATGAAAAAACGTTCCTGCTCGTTTCCGGCCTTGCGGATATGAAAGCGCTCGGCGCACTGTTTTTGGAGCAGAGAATGGAGAATATCCGAATCACGGCGGGCTATCAGCTCTCCTACCCGGAGGAACAGATTCTGCGCCTGAATCCGGCGGACTGCGCTGCGCTCGAAAAGGAAGGGCTTTATGTCTGCCTGATCGAAAACCCGCAAGCCGAAAAGAAACGTCTGACGCACGGACTGCCGGACAGCGCTTTTCTTCGGGGCCGGGTTCCGATGACCAAGGAAGAAATCCGTGCGGTTTCCGTCTGCAAGCTCCGGCTTTGCCGGGATGCCGTCCTCTACGATGTCGGCAGTGGCACGGGCTCCGTCGCGGTCGAGTGCGCGTCTCTGTCCGACCGCATACAGGTATATGCCATTGAAAAGAAGAAGGAAGCCGCGCTTTTGACGGAGAAAAACCGGGAAAAATTCGGCCTGGCCAACCTGAGCGTGGCCGAGGGCGAAGCGCCGCAGGCGTTTGAGGGGCTTCCCGCCCCGACCCATGCGTTTCTTGGCGGAAGCGGCGGCAATATGAAGGAAATCCTCGCGGCGCTTTACCGGAAAAACCCGCGGCTCCGTGTGGTCGTGAACGCCGTCACGCTGGAAACCCTCAGTGAAATCACCGGCTTGCTGAAAACCTTGCCGGTGGAGGAAGAAGAGATTGTTCAGCTACAGGTCAGCAGGGCCGAGCCAGTGGGCAGGTACCGGCTGATGCGCGCGGAGAATCCGGTTTTTATCGTTTCCTTTACTTTTCGGGAAAATGGGGAGAAAGACGAATGAAAGCACCCAGAATCATGATCGCGGCTGCCGGCAGCGGCAGCGGAAAGACCCTGCTGACCTGCTCGCTTTTACAGGCTCTGCTGGACAGCGGGAAAAAGGCGGCCGCGTTTAAATGCGGACCGGACTTTATCGACCCCATGTTCCACCGCAAGGTGCTCGGCGTCCCCTCCAAAAATCTGGATTCCTTCTTTACGGATGAAAACACGACCAAATTTCTGTTTCTGGAGGATGCCGAAGGAAAGAACCTTTCCGTGATCGAGGGCGTCATGGGGCTTTACGACGGTCTGGGCGGCATCACAGAGGAAGCGTCCTCCTACCATCTGGCAAAGGCCACGAAAACGCCGGTGATTCTGGTAGTGGACGCCCGCGGGATGGGCCGGTCGGTCATCCCCCTGATTGCTGGTTTTTTGCAGTACGACACCGCGCGCCTGATTCAGGGCGTGATCCTGAACAGGACCGGAAAGATGTTTTATGACGCGATCAAGCCGGAAATAGAAGCGGAAACAGGGATTCCGGTTCTGGGGTATTTTCCCGTTCAGACGGAAATCAGGCTGGAAAGCCGCCACCTCGGCCTGCGGCTGCCGGAGGAAATTCAGGGGCTCCGCGAACAGCTGAAAAAATCCGCGGAGGTCTTCAGGACTGCCATCGATCTGGAAAAACTCGTGGCGATCGCGTCGCGGGCGGAAGAACTCGAAGCAGCCCCGGTAACCGTTCCCGCGACAGCGGTCGGCGTACGGATCGGTGTCGCCATGGACGAAGCGTTCTGCTTTTACTATGAGGACAATCTGCGCCTGCTGCAAAAAGCCGGGGCGGAGCTGGTGCCCTTTTCCCCGCTGCGCGAAGAAAAGGTCCCGACGCACCTGCACGGGCTGATTCTGGGCGGCGGGTACCCGGAGCTATACGCGGAGGGGCTTTCCCGAAACAAAGGAATGCGGCAAAGCGTGAAAAGGGCAATCGAAAGCGGGATGCCTTCCATTGCGGAATGCGGGGGATTTCTGTACCTGCACGAGACGATGGAGAATCAGGAAGGGCAGGCCTTTCCGATGGTTGGCGCGGTAAAAGGCAGCTGCCGGTATACGGGAAAGCTCGTCCGCTTCGGGTATATCGGCGTTCGCGCGGAAACGGAAAGCTTTCTGCCGAAGGGGACGGAAATCCGGGGGCATGAGTTCCACTATTTTGACAGCACGGACAACGGAAGCGACTGTCTGGCGCGAAAACCGGTGTCGGGGCGGCAGTGGCGCTGTGTCCACGCCGGAAAAAATCACTGGTGGGGTTTTCCGCATCTGTATTATTACGCGAACCCGGCCTACGCGTACCACTTTTTAGGGAGGGCTGAAAGCTATGCACAGAGGTCATGAAATATCCGCCGATACCTATTCCTATCTTTCCGCTTTAAGGGAGTGGAATACGACCTATAAGGTCGCTTTCTCGGTGGGGGCGCTGGTGACGGTCATTGCCGCCGATTCCGTCGGAGTTTCCGCCGTGACCCTTCTTTTCATGCTGTTTCTCAGCGTGGGGGTGGGGAAAATCCCTGTAGGAGACTATTTCCGCCTGATGAAAATCCCTCTGGCCTTTATTCTGCTGGGGGGCGCGGCGATTACAGCCCAGTTCGGCAGCGGCGCGGACAGCCTTTTTCGCACCCGGTTTTTTCTGACGAATCTGTACGTGACCCAAAGCAGCCTGACGCTGGGGATACACGTGACCCTCAAAGCGTTCTCGGCGGTCAGCGCGCTGTACCTGATGACGCTTTCCACCCCGATGGGGGAAATCATTTCCGTTTTCAGAAAAATCCGTGTGCCGGTTCTGATTCTGGAGCTGATGCACCTGATTTACCGGTATATTTTCATCCTGTCGGAAACCAATCAGCGGCAGAAGGACGCCGCGGGTTCAAGGCTGGGGTACTGCGATCTGAAAACCTCCCTGCGTACCTTCAGCGGGGAGCTGGCGAATCTTTTGGTCCTGTCCATGAAGAAGGCGGAAACGTATTACGACGCGATGGAAGCGAGGGGCTACGAGGGGAACGCCCTGTTCTGGGAAGAAACAAAACCGCTGACGGCGGGGCAGCTGCTGTACGCCGGTCTGTATCTCGCGCTGCTTTTGGGAACTTTTTGTTTAATAGGGAGGAGGGGTTGAATGAGGGAAAAAATTCTGGAGGTGGACCATCTTTCGTTTGCCTATGACAGGGACCGCAATACGCTGAAGGACATCTGCCTTGCAATCTATCAGCGGGAAAAAATCGCCGTCCTTGGGGCAAACGGGGCTGGGAAAACCACTTTTTTTCTGAATCTGAACGGGGTGAGGGAGCCCACGAACGGGGAAATCCGTTACCGGGGGGAAACGATCGGCAGGAAAAATATCAACCGGCTGCGGCGGAATGTGGGAATCGTCTTTCAGGACGCGGACAGCCAGATCATCGCTTCCACGGTAAAGGCGGAGGTGGCCTTCGGGCCGCTGAATATGAAGCTTCCCCGGGAAGAGGTGGAGGAAAGAACCCTTCGCGCCGTCCGGGAAATGAAGCTGGAGGACCACGTTATGCGGCCGCCCCATTACCTGAGCGGCGGGGAAAAGAAAAGGGTCAGCATCGCGGATATTCTGGCCATGGATTCCGAAGTCATGATTTTTGACGAGCCGACCGCTTCCCTGGACCCGGTCAACGCGCAGGTGCTGGAAGAGGTTCTGGATCAGATCGAGCAAAAGGGAAAAACCGTCCTGCTTTCCACGCACGACGTGGATTTTGCCTATCGCTTTGCGCAGCGGGTGCTGGTTTTCTGCGGCGGGGAGCTGATCGGCGACGGAACCGCGGAAGAAATCTTCCGCGACGAGTCCCTGCTCAGAAAAGCAAACCTGAAAAAGCCGGTCCTGATGCAGCTTTACGATCTGCTGAAAGAAAAGGGAAAAATCGGGAAAGCGGGGGCGTGTCCCAAAAGGATTTCCGATTTTGCCGCGCTGCTATAAGAATGGTAAACAAATTGATATTTGTTCCAGATAAAACGAAAAGAGAGGGTAATAACAATGACAACGAAACAGAAAAAATGGATCGCCTCGCTGGCGGTCCTGTCGGTAATCGTGGGAATTACTCCGAATGCCTACGCGATGCACATTATGGAGGGCTACCTTGCGCCTCAGTACTGTATCGCCTGGGGAGTGCTGTGCATCCCCTTCTTAGTGACCGGATACCTGTCCATTAACAAAAAGCTGAAAGAAAACAGGAAGAACATCACACTGCTCGCCATGGCGGGGGCGTTTATCTTCGTGATTTCCTCCCTGAAAATTCCGTCCGTAACGGGCAGCTGTTCCCACATGACGGGCACGGGGCTGGGCGCGATTCTGTTCGGGCCCACGGCTGTCAGCATTCTGGGCATCATCGTTTTGATCTTTCAGGCGATTCTGCTTGCGCACGGCGGGCTGACCACGCTGGGAGCCAACACCTTTTCCATGGCCATTGCCGGCCCGCTGCTCAGCTACGGAATTTTCCTGCTGTGCAAAAAGCTGAAAGTAAACCGTTATATCGGTATTTTTCTGGCGGCGTTTCTGGGCGACCTCTTTACTTACTGCGTCACGAGCTTTCAGCTTGCGATCGCCTATCCTTCCGCGGAGGGCGGCGTTATGGCGTCGGTCGGGAAGTTCCTCGGCGTTTTCGCGCCGACGCAGCTGCCCCTTGCCGTTCTGGAGGGCATCCTTACCGTCCTGATCATGATCGCGCTGAAGACATACGCTACCCCGGAACTGAATATGCTGAAGCTGAACATGGAGGAGAAATAAGATGAGTAAGACGAAAAAAACGGTTGTTGCGTTAATCCTTGCAGCGGTTTTAATTGCTTTTGTCCCGCTGTTCGCTTTAAAGGGCGCGGAGTTCGGCGGCTCCGACGACGCGGGCAGCGGCATGGTGGAGCAAATCGCGGGGAACTATGAGCCCTGGTTCACGCCGGTATTGGAAACCGCGATTCACGGGGAGCTGCCGGGCGAAGTGGAAAGCCTTCTGTTCTGCCTGCAGACGGGCATCGGCGTCGGAATCATCGCTTTCCTGATGGGACGCCTGGTCGAACGTAAAAAATGGACGAACGGTAAGGGGAACGAATGAAGCAGGGAATTCTGATCGTCAGCTTTGGGACCACCTATCGGGAAACCAGAGAGAAAAACATTGAAAAAATTGCTCAGACAGTCCGGGAAGCTTTCCCGGACTGGAGCGTTTATCAGGCGTATTCCAGCAATATTGTGAGAAGTATCCTGGAAAAAAGGGACCATATCATCATCCGCGATGTGAGGGAGACATTGCGGCAGATGAAGCGGGACGGAATTACCCGCGTCGCTGTTTTGCCGACTCATTTGATAGACGGTATTGAAAACGGTAAAATGAAGTGTACAATAGAAGAATGCAGGGAACTGTTTTCCGAAATAAAAACGGCCCGTGTGCTCTTGGGCAGCGAAGCCGATTACGCCGCCGTCGCGAATTCGCTGTGGGGGGAAATCGGGGAAGCGGCGGGGAATGACCCCGTGATCCTGATGGGGCACGGTTCCCCGCATGAAGCGGACGGCAGCTATGCAAAGCTGGAAAAACAGCTGCGGGACTGTTCCGGCAAGGAAATCTACATCGCCACGGTGGATGGCTCCGTTGCCATCGCGGATGTTATCCAAAAGCTGGACGCCTCCGCGCAAAAAAGAAAGCGCGTGCTGGTGCTACCGCTGATGCTGGTGGCGGGCGACCATGCGGTCAACGATATGGCGGGGGAAGAGGATTCCTTTGCATCAAATCTGAGAGCAGCAGGCTACGAGCCGGAATGTATCCGGAAGGGAATCGGCGAATACGAAGGCATCCGCGATCTTTATATCAACCATTTAAGAGAGGTAATCAGGTAAAAGTATGAAAACAGCAGGGAAAATCATAGCGTTCGTGTTGGGCTTATGCCTTCTTTACGGATGCGGAAAAACAGAGCCCAATACGGCAAGTTCCTCCCCGTCCCCGTCTTCGGCGGCGAGTGCCGTTACGTTCACCGACGATCTGGGGGTTCAGGTGACGGTGGACCATCCGAAAAAGACGGCGGTGCTGTCCGCAAGCTATGCGGACGCGTGGCAGCTGGCCGGCGGAACCGTCGCGGCCTATACGGACGACGCGAAGGGTACGATTACAATCAAAGATGACATGCTCAACCTTGGGAAACTCAACACCCCGAATGTGGAGAGCATGATTGCGGATAAAATCGATTTCGTTGTTTTGTCCGGCGCGATTTCGGAGCATGTAAAGCTGAGAAGCACGCTGGAAAGCGCGGGGATCAAAACCGCTTATTTCAAGGTGGAAACCTTTGAGGATTATGCAAAAATGATGAAAACGCTGACCGACATCACCGGCAGGGCGGACCTGTACAAAAAAAATGTGTCCGATTTGCAGGCGGAGATTCAGAAACAGACCGCCAGAGCGGATGGAAGCCATCCCACGGTGCTGTTCCTGCGGGCATATTCCACCGGGGTAAAGGCGAAAGGCAGCGACAGCATGACGGGAAAAATGCTGAAGGACCTCGGCTGTGTGAATATTGCCGATCAAAAAGGCAGCCTGCTGGATAATCTGAGCATGGAAGCAATCGTCGCCGCGGACCCGGATTTTATTTTCGTGACGACCATGGGGGAATCCCAGAAAGCCGCACTCGGCATGGTGGATCAGCTTCTGACTTCCAATCCCGCGTGGAGCGGTCTGACGGCGGTAAAGGAAAAGCATTATTATGTTCTGCCGAAGGAACTGTTCCATTTGAAGCCGAATAAGCGCTGGGGAGAAAGCTATCAGATCTTAGCGGACGATTTATATGGAAAAAAGTAGACAATCGATCAGGGCGCAAAAAAGAATAGCGATCATGCTGCTTTTGCTCCTGCTGATGACGGGAATCGGTATTCTGGGCGGGTCGGCAAAAATATCCCTTGCCGATTTCCGCGAACTGCTTTCCGGGCAGGAGGTGACAGCCGCCGGACGGATTATTCTTTATGTCCGTCTGCCCCGGGTGGCGGGCGCCGTCATTGCGGGAATGGCTCTGGCTGTAGCGGGTGCCGTGATCCAGACCGTGTTGAACAATCCGCTCGCCGGGCCGAATATTATCGGCGTAAACTCCGGGGCCGGATTTGCGGTGGTCCTGTGCGGCATCCTGCTGCCGAAATCGTATGCCGCTCTGCCGGCAGCCGCGTTCGCAGGGGCTTTTGTCACGGTTCTGTTTGTCTTTTACCTCGGAAAAAAGACCGGTTCCTCCAAAATAACGCTGGTCCTTGCGGGCGTCGCGATCAACAGCTTTCTGAACGGGGCGACGGACGCGGTCAATACGCTCAGCGAGGAATCGCTGATTTCGGCCAACGCGTTTAAAATCGGGGGATTAAACGGAGTCAACGCCCAGGTTCTGAAATATGCGTCCGTCATTGTCGTGGTCGCCGTTCTGGCGGTGCTGCTGTTCCACAACGAGCTGGAGGTGCTGTCGCTGGGGGAAGAAACAGCAAAAACGCTGGGACTGCCGGTTTCCTTTTACCGCTTTCTGTTCCTGATGCTGGCGGCGGTTCTGTCCGGCGCGGCGGTCAGCTTCGCCGGGCTTCTGGGGTTTGTGGGGCTGATTATTCCCCACATCGCGAGGTTCCTGGTAGGGGAGGAGTCAAAATACTTTATTCTGTCCTCCGCCGTTCTGGGCGCGCTGTTCCTGCTGATCTGCGATACGATAGCCAGGACCTGCTTCGCCCCGTTTGAGCTGCCGGTGGGGATTATCTTATCCTTTGTGGGCGCGCCGTTCTTTGTCTGGCTGCTGTTCCGCCGGAAAAGGGGGAACCGCAATGCTTAGGCTGGAGAACGTCTCCGCAGGCTACGGAAAGGTGCCGGTGATCAGAGAAATTAACGCGGAGTTTGAAAAAGGCCGGATCACCACCATCGTAGGGCCGAACGGAAGCGGGAAAAGCACCCTGCTGAAGGCGGCGGTCCATCTCTGCGAGGTGCAGGAGGGGACAGTGTACCTGAAAGGGAAAAAAAGGGAGGAAATCGGCAGCCGGGAGTTTGCGCAGCAGGTCTCATACCTCCCGCAAAGCCACACCGCCGGGGCGATCACCGTCGGCAGAATGGTGCTGCACGGCAGGTTTCCCTACCTTTCCTATCCCAGGCATTACGGCAAAGAGGATTATGAGTTCTGCCGCAAAGCGATGGAGAAAATCGGCATCCTGCCGCTGCGGGACAAGAAGGTGGACGAGCTTTCCGGCGGACAGAGGCAGAAGGTCTATCTGGCAATGGCCCTTTCGGGGGAAACGGACGTGTTTCTGTTCGACGAACCGACCACTTATCTGGATATCCGCTATCAGCTGGAGCTGCTGCAGCTCATGGAACAGCTGAAAGAGCAGGGGAAAGCGGTGGTAACGGTTTTGCACGACCTGGATATCGCCATGCGGGTTTCGGATTCCATAATTGTCATGCAGGACGGAAAAATCGTCCAAACGGGGTCCCCGGAGGAAATCCAGTCGGGCGGGATGATCGAAAAGGTTTTTCAGATCACGGCGCAGAGCTTTGTGGATCAAGAGGGGAAAAAGCATTTTTATTTTGAACAGCAGGAAAGGCAAAGGGAGAAATGAGTGAAATTTTATACGGAATCGGAGTGGGTCCGGGCGACCCCGAACTGCTGACAATCAAGGCGTTGCGGTGTATTGGGGAAAGCGATGTCGTCGTCCTTCCGGCGGAAACCCGGGAAGAATGCTACGCTTATCAGATCGTCAAACAGGCCTGCCCGAAGCTAGAAGAAAAAGAAATTGCCTGTCTGCCCTTTCCGATGATTAAGGAAAAAGCGCTGTTAAAGAAGGCTCATGATGAAATATATGAAAAAATCGAGAGCTTTCTCCGGGCGGGCAAGACGGTCGCCTTTCTCACCATCGGCGACCCTTGCGTCTACTCCACCTACAGCTATGTGCACAGCAGGGTCCTGGAAAGCGGAGGCAGGGCCGTCCTTATTAACGGCGTGCCCTCCTTCTGCGCGGCCGCGGCCGCGCTCGGCATCTCTCTGGGCGGCAATCGGGATGAAATCCATATTATTCCTGCTTCCTACGAACTCGGACATACCCTGAGCCTTCAGGGAACGAAAATTTACATGAAATCCGGAAAAAGGCTGGCAGAGCTGAAGCAAATGCTGGTGGAATGCCCGAAAGCCGATCAGCTGGAGGTTTTCTCCGTTTCCAACTGCGGAATGGAAAACGAGACCGTCCGCATCGGGGCGGAAAATCTCGACCCGGAAAGCGGCTATCTGACGATTGTCATCGTAAAGGAAAGAGCGAAAGGGAACATTGCCCCCGACAGCGGGAAGGAAGAATGATCCGGCCTGACGGCATTCCCCCGACGCGGTTTTTGCGGGATGATTCTTACGCAAAAAGCTCCCGATAGTGTTCTATCGGGAGCTTTGCTACAATTATCATATTAAATTCGCAGTCTACGGCGATTTTTCAAAATACACCGGCAAACCGCGCAGGGATTTTATTTATGAAAGCAATCAGGGGAGAGATATTTTCTTTGTACCGACCGAAGAGGATGCCGTGGAAAAGCTCGGCGGCGTATAAATTATAAATGTTCCTTGCAGGCCAGCTCCCTGACCTCCAGCTTAAAGACGGCGACGGCCCTGACGGCGGCGTCCGGAAAACTCCAGTCGCTTTTTTCGGAATAATGCTCCATAATCAGCTGCAGGGCGGCTCTTTTTTCCGCGTCATCCGTGACGATACTGACCGTTCCGTCGCCGATCACGCTTTGGTAGAGGAAGGAATAATTACAGGCCGTTTCTCCGTCGGCTACCTCGTGGCTTGTGTCCAGCTCAAAGCCGGCACGGCCGGTCCGGTTGATCAAATCGATTTTTCTGCCTTCTTTTGCCCCGTGAAAATAGAAGCTTCTCTTTTCCCCTTTGACCTCGTATCCAAAGTTGAGGGGAACGATGTAAACTCCGTTTTCATCGGCAAAACCCAGCCGGCAGCAGTCGCAGGCCATGATGATCCCGTCGATCTTCTGCAAATCTGTGATTTCCCTTTCTTTTCTTCTCATAATGACAGCCTCCTTTTTTTAATTTTCCAATTGATAGATTTTTTTGAAATTTCAGGCTTTCCACAGGCTGAAAAAGCTCATGGGATCATAGCCATCCTGTTTTATTCAGATTTCAGTATTTAAAAATTTTCCCATTTCCTGTTGTAAAAAACCGTTCAGTGGACAAAATACTTTCGGAAGTCAATATTTTTCCGACTTTCCATTAAAAAGTTCAATAAAACAGGAGATGCAAAAAATGTATAACGATAATAAAGAAATACAGGACGCCAAAAAGGCAAATCAAAAAGCGAAGCAGGGCAGTACGTCTGGCTATTCCAATTCGATTGATCCTCTTCAGGAAGCCAGACAGCTGAATTCGCAGTCTGCCAATTCCGGTTCCGGCTCCAGTTCCGGCAGCTCCGGGACAAGCGGCACGGAAGAAGCAAAACAGCTGAATCAGAAATCAAGGAAGAACAAGAAGTAAATTCCGTCCATTCCAGCTTTTAAAAGTCACGCGGGGTGTTTTTGACGCCGTGCGTGACTTTATTTTATTCGATTACCGCTCGTTTGTCCAGAGAATCAGCCGGAAAACGCCCTGTTTTTGCAAAATATTCCGCCGGGATGGAGCGGAACAATTTCGGCTTTCCGCCGATTGGATACATTTTATAACAAATTGATTCGTGAATGAGCTATGTTTATGGATTGTCTCTATAGACAGGGGCAAAACGGTAGTGTATACTAACAAATAAAATTTATCCGTATGCTTTGTCAGGCACACTTTGAATCCGCTTCAAGGTGTGCTTCTTTTGGGAAATCCGGGTAAATTGGAAGCATGGAGGTATTTATGAGACATTTGATCGACCCTCTGGATCTATCGGTCGCGGAAATCGGCCGGCTTTTGGATTTGGCGGACAGAATCGCTGAAAATCCTAAAAAATATTCTCAGGTCTGTTCGGGAAAAAAATTAGCGACTTTATTTTATGAGCCTAGTACACGCACCCGGTTAAGCTTTGAAGCTGCAATGCTTAATATGGGGGGCAGTGTATTAGGCTTTTCTTCTGCGGACAGCAGCTCCGCCTCGAAAGGCGAAAGCGTGGCCGACACCATCCGTGCGGTATCCTGTTATGCCGATATCTGTGCGATCCGCCACCCAAAGGAAGGCGCTCCGTTAAGGGCTTCCGGCTATTCCAGGATCCCGGTCATCAACGCGGGCGACGGCGGGCATCAGCATCCGACGCAGACGCTGACCGATTTAATGACGATCAGGGAGAAAAAACACAGATTGAATCATTTAACAATTGGACTGTGCGGCGATTTAAAATTTGGCCGTACGGTTCATTCTTTAATTAAGGCGCTTTCCAGATACGAGGACATCCGCTTTATCCTGATTTCCCCCGAAGAGCTCCGGGTGCCGGATTACATCATCGACAATGTCCTGAAGGCGCAGAATATCCCGTACCGGGAAGTGGAAAATATAGAAAACGTGATTTCCGGGCTCGACATTCTCTATATGACAAGGGTACAGAAGGAGCGCTTTTTCAACGAAGAGGATTACATCCGGTTAAAGGACAGCTATATTCTGACTGCGGCGAAAATGAAAAACGCGAAACCGGACATGGCCGTTCTGCATCCGCTGCCGCGCGTAAATGAAATTGCGCTGGAGGTGGACGACGACCCGCGGGCCGCGTATTTCGATCAGGTTCAAAACGGGGTCTATGTGAGGATGGCGCTGATGATGACGCTTCTGGAGGTGGAACATGCTTAACATTGACAGCCTGGAAAAAGGGATCGTTCTGGACCACATCCGCGCGGGCAGCAGCATGAAAATCTATGATCTGCTGCACCTGGCCAATCTGGACTGCTGTGTCGCCGTGATTAAAAACGCAAAGAGCAGCAAGTTCGGAAAGAAGGATATTATCAAAATTGAGGGTACGGTCGACATCGACCTGGATGTTTTGGGCTACATCGACCATAACATTACCGTCAACATCATTGACAACGGAAAAATTATAGAAAAGAAGCAGCTGGTGCTTCCCAAAATCCTTAGAAATGTGATCAAATGCAAAAATCCAAGGTGCATCACAAGCGTGGAAGAAGAAATCGACCATGTTTTCCGCCTCACCGACGGCAACACCCAGCGGTACCGGTGCATTTACTGCGAGCAGGAATATCAGGACAAATCGGAGGGTACGGCAGGATAATCCGGCCGTGCTTTTGCACCGCAGGTTCAGAACAGTTTGTTTTGGACCTGCTTTTCATTCATAAGGGAATCCGGCTGACAAACTTGTTAAATAAACTCGCGGACCGCTAATTTGACATTTAATTTTCCTTTTGCTTTTCCCGGTTTACTCAATGTCCTCACGGTGCTATTCTCATACAAGACCTACAGCAATTCTATTTCTGTTTGCGGAACGCAACCTTGGTGCATAACCAACTGGAAATGCTGTAAAGAATACAGATCATAATGCAATAGGGAAGCAGGAGGAAATCAGGATGGACACAAGAGTGGAAAGCGATTCCATAGGCAGCATGGAAATCCCTTCGGACGCCTATTACGGCGTACAGACCCTGCGCGCAAAACAGAATTTCCATATTACCGGACTTCGGATGAACGGCGAATTTATCAACAGTCTGGCGGAAATAAAGAAAGCGGCGGCGGTCACCAACCGCGACGCGGGAAACCTGGACCGAAAAATCGCGGAAGCGATCGTCTGCGCGTGCGATGAAATCCTCGCGGGGAAATGGCACGATCAGTTTATCGTGGACCCGATTCAGGGCGGCGCGGGTACGTCGGCCAATATGAACGCTAATGAGGTCATCGCAAATCGGTCTATCGAGCTGCTGCACGGGGTCAAAGGAGACTATTCGCTGGTTCATCCCAACGACCATGTCAACATGTCCCAGTCGACAAACGATGTGTTTCCCACGGCGGCAAAGCTGACGGTGCTGAAGCTGATGCCGAAAATTACGGCCCAGCTGGACAGACTGAAGAAAGTGCTGAACAGAAAGGGAGTCGAGTTCGACGGCATTGTCAAAATGGGACGCACACAGCTGCAGGACGCGGTTCCCATCCGTCTTGGCCAGTCTTTCCACGCGTACGCGTCGGTGGTGGACCGCGACATCAGGCGGCTGGAAAAAGCGGAAAAGGAAATGCAGGCCGTCAATATGGGCGGTACGGCGGTCGGGACCGCCATCAATGTCAGCCCCGGCTACCTGAAAAGCATTACGGAAAATATCCGCAGGCTGAGCGGGATCAAGGTGGAGCAGGCGCACGACCTCATCGACGCCACCCAGAATCTGGACGGGTTTGTCTCGGTCTCCAACGCCCTGAAAACCTGCGCCGTCAACCTTTCCAAAATGGCGAACGACCTGCGCCTGCTTTCCAGCGGGCCGAAGGCGGGGATCGCGGAGATCAACCTGCCCGCCAAGCAGAACGGTTCCTCCATTATGCCGGGAAAGGTCAATCCGGTCATTCCCGAGGTGGTGACTCAGGTGGCGTTCAATATTATCGGAAACGACATGGCCATCACCATGGCCGCCGAGGCCGGGCAGATGGAGCTGAACGCGTTCGAGCCCGTTTTGTTCTACAATCTGTTCGAGTCGCTCACGACTCTGGAAAACGCGGTCGGCACCTTTGTTGACAACTGTGTTTCGGGGATCACCGCCAATGAAAACCGCTGCAGGGAGCTGCTGGGGCAGAGCGTAGGGATCGCGACGGCGCTTTGTCCGTATATCGGCTACAAAAAGTCCGCGGAAATCGCCAAGCAGGCGCTGCGAACCGGTAGGCAAGTGGAGGAGATCGCGCTCGAGGACGGACTTCTCACAAAGCAGAGTCTGGACAGCATCCTCAATCCGAACACGATGACCCAGCCCAGAATGTAAAGGGATTCACCCTGTCTGGCACGGAAATTCTTTTTAAGAATGGCGGGAAAAGGTTGACGCGGCATCCTCCCGGGGTTAGAATTAAAAAAGAAATTTCGTATCATAAAATGGATGGAGGACCCGGAATGAAGGATTACATTTTAGAGGGGTGCGTTGATTCGGTGGAATCCGCCGTGGCCGCGCAGGCGGGCGGCGCGAACCGCCTGGAGCTGTGCGCCAACCTGATTATCGGCGGCACCACGCCGGACATCAATTTGTTCCTTGCGGTGCGTGAAAAGGTTTCCATTAAAATCAATGTGCTGATCCGGCCCCGCTTCGGCGATTTTTGTTATACGGACGACGAATTCAGCATTATCAAGAAGGATGTTGAAATGTTCCGGAAGCACGGAGCAGACGGCGTCGTCATCGGGGTGCTGAAAGCGGACGGCAGCCTCGACCTTCCCAAGATGAAAGAGCTGATGGAAGCCGCGGGGAACATGAGCGTCACGCTGCACCGCGCGTTCGACGTCAGCAGGGACCCGTTCCAGACACTGCAGGACGCGAAGGATCTTCATATCGGTACGATCCTGACTTCCGGCCAGAAGAATACCTGCTATGAGGGCCGGCAGCTGCTCGCGCAGCTGGTGGAGAAGGCAGCCGGGGAGATCGATATTCTGGTCGGCAGCGGGGTGAACAGCGCGCAGCTTTCGGAGATGGCTGCCGTGACCAAGGCAAAGTCGTTCCATCTTTCCGGTAAGGTCAATGTGGAGAGCGCAATGACCTATCGCAAGGAGGACGTCAGCATGGGCCTGCCGCTGATGAGCGAATTCATCATCTACCGCACGGATGCGGGCGAAATCGCAAAGGTGAGGGATATTTTACAGAGCCTGTAGGGCGGCCGGATTCAAGCCGGCGCACCTGTGCTTCTGCTGTGGGGGGACGTGGAATGTTGGATAAAATTGACAGAAAACTCATTATGCTCTTGCAGTCCAATGCAAGGATGTCGGTGAAGCGGCTGGCGCAGGAGGTCTTTCTGTCCGCCCCGGCGGTGTCGGCCCGGCTGGAACGGCTGGAAAAGCTCGGCGTGGTCGAGGGCTATACGGCTACGGTCGATTATGTGAAGCTCGGCTATCACATCCTTGCGTTTATCAATCTGGAGGTGGCTCCGAGCGAAAAGCCCGTCTTTTATCCGTTTATCCGGCAATGTCCCAACGTGATCGAATGCAACTGCATTACAGGAAATTATTCCATGTTGATAAAAGTCGCGTTTCCCAGTACCATTGAACTGGATACCTTTATCGGCCAGATTCAGCAGTTCGGGCATACGCAGACACAGATCGTTTTTTCCACCCCGGTTCCGCACAGGGGGATTGCCCCGGCGGACCCGGTGGAGTAAATCGGATCAATCCATACGGCAGCAGGGAGCATCCCGCGGCAGTGTCCGCCGGATGTTCTTTTTTGTGAAAAGCTTTTGCTTTATAATGCGGTAGATGGTATAATTAAATAATCACTGTAAAGAGCAGAAATATCCGTCGCCGGGAACGGCGTTCCGGATATACGAATATTTTGAAAGACGGGGATTTCAGATGGTATTAAGGTTCTTGACCTATAATTATTTAATTATGATCGGCATTGTATCGTGGATGCTGGCGCAGTTGATCAAATCGATTATTTTTCTTTGTAGAAACAAACGGCTCGATTTTAAAACGCTTTCCGGCTCCGGCGGAATGCCGAGCGCCCATTCCGCGCTGGTATGTTCTGTTGCCGTCGGCACGGCGCACGAATACGGATTTGGCTCCCCGTACTTTTCCCTTGCCTTTACCCTTGCCGTGATCGTCATGTATGACGCCATGGGGGTCCGGCGCGCGGCGGGACAGCAGGCGAAGGCTATCAATGACATTGCGGAATATCTGAAAGAAAACAAATGCAATCTGCCCGACGGGGGGAAATACCTCAAGGATACCGCCAGCCAGCTGAATGAATCGCTCGGCCATACTCCGCTGGAGGTTTTTGCGGGCGTTGTTCTGGGCATCTGCGTCGCCGTGGTTTCGATCATCTGGCTGCGCTAGCATCTGCAGGACTGTAAAAAACGAGAGGGTGCCGTATTGAGTCAAGTCTCAGGGAATACAAGAAAAAATCGGAATATGAGCATTGAGCTGCTGCGGATTCTGTTAATGCTGATGATCGTGACCCTGCATTACCTGGGGCACGGGGGCATGCTGGACGCGGTTCCCCCGGGCGGCGGAAGATATGTTTTCGTCTGGACACTGGAAACATTCTCTTACATAGGCGTGAACGGCTTTGTCCTCATCAGCGGCTATTATCTTGCCGGTTCGGATTTTAAGATCAAAAAGCTGATCGCTTTGCTGGTACAGATCGTTTCCACATCGGCCGCCATCTACCTGATATTTGTGGCCATGGGGCTGGCGCCCCTTACGAAGGGGCATCTGTTCGGCGCCTTCTTCCCCGTCATTACGGGAAAATACTGGTTTGCAACCAGCTACGTCGCGCTTTACTGCCTGGTTCCTTTTCTAAATATGGTTGTAAAAACGGCGACAAAACAGCAGATGCAGATCCTGGTGGTTCTGCTGAGCGCCATGTTCTGCTCGTGGAACGCCTTTTTCCCGCCGCTTACCATTATGAGCACCAACGGCGGCTATCATGTGGTATGGATGGTGTGCCTGTACTTCTTTGCGGCATATCTGCGGCTTTACTGGGACCGCCGGATCAGCCCGTATTGGTATCTTGCGGGGGCCGTTCTGTGCTGCGTGTTTGTCGCGTGGAAAAAATGTACGGGCAGCGACGCTTTTCTGTCCTACGTTTCCGTACCGATTACGCTTGCCTCCATTTTTCTGTTCCTTTTCTTCCGGGGGGTTACGATCGAAAACCGGGCTGTGGGCAGAGTGATTTCTTTTGTGTCGCCGCTTACGTTCGGGGTCTATCTGATCAGCGACAACATCTGGGTGCGCGGCGTCCTTTACACCGGAATCCTGCACACCTCTCTCTATTTTGATTCGGCGAAAATTCTTTATATCATTCCGGCCTCTGTTCTGGCGATTTTTGCGGCAAGCATGCTGCTGGAGCGGGTGCGGGCGCTTTTCCTGCGGCCGTTTACAGGGAGCGCGGCTTTTCAGAGGCTGTGCGACTGGGTCGCGGGGCTGAAATTCCTGCGGGGCTACGCCTCCGGCCAGGGCGGCCGCGCCGCCTGAGCGGGGAGGGGGAACGGGTGTTCCCTGCAAAAATGTATGCCCGGGAATGTACATACTGCCTGAAAGTAGCATAGTATAAAGCGGAGAACGTTCCCCAAAACTATATGTTAGGTGGATTATATGTATAACTTTCAGAGTGGCGCTTGTAGTTCCTGGAATTCCTGTTCCGCAGAAAGAAGACAAGTTGCCTTAAACGCATCAAGCGGAGGGGTCGGCCCACTGCCGATTATCACCACATTATTTGCCGAGCCGCTTAACGTGGTGTCCACCACCATAGATACAAGCGGCATGGGTCCTACAAACAATCTGCTGCATTTCAGCAGCATTATCAATTTGCCTCTCGGAATTTCCGTAACGCTGAACTTCCAGATCCGCCGTTCCGGCAGGGATGGTTCTATTGGCGTAGGCTCCACGTACACCTTCTCGACGATTGTCGATATTCTTGAGGCGGAGTCCTTCAGCTTCCAGTTCCTGGATGAAGCGGTGGAGCCCGGATTCTACACCTATTCCGTTGAACTGTCGACGAATTCTATTATTGATGTAACGCCGGGTGCGACGGTTGGCAACGCGGTACTCAGCGTCCTTGCGGTAGCGGATTAACTTTCAGCCGGTTTTGCGGTTGACCGCGCTCAGCCGTGCAACAGCGGTCGGAAGGACCGGCCGTCCACGGTGCTGCCGGAAACGTATCGCGGCGGAAAGTAAGGTCAAGTGGAAATACTAAACAGTAAAACAGCCGCCCTTTAAACGAAAGTTTACGGGGTGACTGTTTTTTATTTTCACACGGCTCCGTGCCTGTCCGCTGCCGGAAAACCGCGCCGTTCCGGCAGGAAAAGCATTTGACAGAACGGGGAAATCGTGTAAAATATAGGATAGATCAAAATGGGTAAGTAACGCTGAAAACGCGTTTGGCATTACTTCCTTTTCAAATTGCTGAGAAAGGATGAAGCAATGAAAAATTTTACTTTCTATTCTCCTACCGAAGTAATTTTCGGCAAAGATGCCGAGCTGCAGGCCGCTGATGAAATCAAAAAGCACGGCGGCACGCGCGTCCTTGTTGTTTACGGCGGAAACAGTGTGGTAAAAAGCGGCCTTTTGGAGCGCGTGGAGAAAACGCTGGAAGAAGGGGGCCTGCCGTTCCTTTCCGTCGGAGGGGTCGTTCCGAATCCCCGCCTCTCTTTTGCCAGGGACGGCGTCGGGAAGGCGAAGGAGTTCGGCGCGGACTTTATTTTGGGTATCGGCGGCGGCAGCGTGATCGATACGGCGAAGGCAATCGCCCACGGCGCTGCAAATCCGGACACCGATCTCTGGCTTTTCTGGACAAAACAGTCCGTGGTTACCAAAAGCAGTCCCGTCGGCGCGATCCTGACCATTTCCGCGGCGGGGAGCGAAACCAGCGACTCGGCGGTGCTTACCAATGGGGAGACGGGGGAAAAGCGCGGATTGAATACGCCGTTCAACCGGCCGAAATTCGCTATTATGAATCCGGAGCTGACTTATACGCTTCCGCCTTTCCAGCTTTCCTGCGGAATCGTAGATATCATGATGCATACGATGGACCGTTATTTTACGCTGACGGAGGGAAACGAGCTTACGGATGAGATTGCGGAAGCCCTTCTGCGCGTAGTGATCAAAAACGGGACCGCCGCGAAGGAGAATCCCCGCGACTACGGCGCGATGAGCGAACTGATGTGGTGCGGCAGCCTTTCCCACAACGGATTGACCGGCCTTGGCGCGGTGATTGATTTTGCCCCGCATCAGCTTGGGCATGAGCTGAGCGGGAAATTCGACGTGGCGCACGGCGCCAGCCTTTCCGCGATTTGGGGCTCCTGGGCAAGATACTGCTATCGGACCAAGCCGGAGCGCTTTGTGCGTTTTGCGGAAAAGGTATGGGGAATCCATGGGAACAGCGCTGAAGAATCGGCCAACGCGGCGATTGACAGAACCGTCGCCTTCTTTGCCTCGCTGCAGATGCCCACCTGCTTTACGGAGCTTGGAATCGGCGTGCAGAGCGACGAGGTTCTGGGACAGCTGGCGGACAGCTGTGTGTTCTTTGGCAAGCGCAAGGTCGGAGGGTTCAGGGTTCTGGACCGCGACGACGTTTTCCAGATTTACAAAATGGCAAACCGCTGAATCGGGTTACTTGGCGAGACTACCTAAGGGAGGAATATATATGAACAAAACGGAAAAAAATCAATTGCAGAAACTGGCGTGCAAAGTGAGAATGGGAGCGATCGAGGGCGTATACAACGCGAAATCGGGGCATCCGGGCGGAAGCCTTTCGGCGGCCGACCTTTTCACCTACCTGTATTTTAAGGAGATGAAAATCGACCCCAAAAATCCAAAGGAGGAAAACAGGGACCGCTTTGTGCTTTCCAAGGGACACTGCGCGCCCGGCCTCTATGCGACCCTTGCCCTGAGGGGCTATTTCCCGATGGAGGAAATGAAGAAGCTGCGCCATATCGGCTCCATGCTTCAGGGACATCCGGATATGAAGGGGACCCCCGGTGTCGACATGAGCACCGGATCGCTCGGGCAGGGCGTTTCCGCCGCCTGCGGCATGGCCGCCGCCGGGAAAATGGATCATAAGGACTACCGCGTGTACTCCATTCTGGGAGACGGCGAAATCGAAGAGGGCCAGGTTTGGGAAGCGGCCATGTTTGCGGCCCACCACAAGCTGGACAACCTCTGCCTGATTGTGGACAACAACGGACTGCAGATCGACGGTTCCGTCGCCGAGGTTGGCGGACCGGAGCCGATCGATGAAAAATTCCGTTCCTTCGGCTTTGACGTCCAGGTCATCAACGGACACGATTTTGACGAAATAGAAGCCGCGTTCAACCACGCAAAGACTGTCAAAGACAGGCCGAGCGCGATTATTGCCAAGACGGTCAAGGGAAAAGATGTGTCCTTTATGGAAAATCAGGTTGGCTGGCACGGTACCGCCCCGAACGCGGAACAGTATGAAACGGCAATGCAGGACCTGAACTGGGTACTGTCCGGATTGGAGGCGGAATAAATGGCTGAGATGGTAAAAAAGGCAACAAGAGAAAGCTACGGCGAAGCGTTGGCGGAGCTGTCTGAAGAATATCCGCAGGTGGTCGTGCTTGACGCCGACCTTGCCGCGGCGACCAAGACCGGCGTGTTCAAAAAAGTCTGTCCGGACCGCTTTATCGACTGCGGAATTTCGGAGTGCAACATGGTGGGCGTGGCCGCGGGCCTCGCGGCCTGCGGGAAAATCCCGTTCGCCACTTCCTTTGCCATGTTTTCGGCAGGCCGCGCTTTTGAGCAGGTGCGCAATTCCGTCGGCTATCCGAAGCTGAACGTCAAAATCGTCGGTTCGCACGCGGGCATTTCCGTCGGTGAGGACGGCGCGACCCATCAGTGCAACGAGGATATTGCGCTGATGCGCACGATCCCTGGTATGGTCGTGCTCAATCCGGCCGATCATTATGAAATGAAGGCCGCCATCAAAGCGGCAATCGAGCATCACGGCCCGGTCTATATCCGTCTCGGCAGGCTGGCGGTGGAGAGCTTCAACAACGCCGACGACTATCGGTTTGAGCTGGGCAAGGGCGTCACCCTGCGCGACGGCAGGGATATCACCATCGTGGCCACCGGACTGATGGTTTCCCGTGCGCTGAAAGCGGTAAAGACGCTGGAGGAACAGGGCATTGACGCAAGGCTCATCAATATCCATACGATCAAGCCGCTTGACCGCGATCTGATCATCAAGGCCGCGAAGGAAACCGGCAAAATCATCACCGTCGAGGAACACAACGTCATCGGCGGACTGGGCGACGCGGTGTGCGGCGCTGTCTGCGAAGCGTTCCCCGTTCCGGTGATCAAGGTCGGCGTGAACGACGTCTACGGCCATTCCGGCCCGGCAGTCGACCTGCTGGACGAGTTCGGCCTGAACGCCGACCATATTGTCGAGGTGACCAAGAAAGCGCTTCAGAAATAACACGAAGTCAGATTGTCAATGTGCGAGGGCGGCCGGAATTTCCGGCCGCCCTTTGTTCATATTGTTTGGTCCCCGAAAATATGATAGAATACAATCGGTTTCAAATGGGAAGATATTTTCAAAGGGTGTTGTGAATGAATTATGATGATCTGATTACGCTTACCGCCGACGTGGGCTGCCTTCTGCTGGCAAACGGCGCCGAAATTTATCGCGTGGAGGAATCCATGCAGCGTATTTTCCGCGCCTACGGGGTCAATACGGGTGAAATTTTTGCCATCCCCACCTGTATCAATGTGACCATCACCACGCCGGCGGGCAAGCCGGTTACCCTGATCCGGCGTATCCCCGTGCGGGGAACCAATCTTGACAAGGTGGAAAGGGGAAACGACCTTTGCCGTCGGATCTGCCGCGACCGCCCGGATTTTAAAGCGGTGCGCCGCGAGCTGGATCAGATCGAGCACCGCCCGGTTTACGGGCTGCTGTTTCAGGTTCTCGCGTTTGCGATGGTTGCGTTTTTCTTTACGCTGTTTTACGGCGGGGATTTTACCGACGCGTACTGGGCTATGCTCTGCGGCGCGGTCATTAAAATCGTGTGCCATCATATGAACCGTTTTCATGCCAATCCCTTTTTCGTCAATATCGTCGCCAGCTTTGCGGCTGCGGCGCTCGCAATGCTTGCGGCGCAGTTCAATTTCGCGCTGGATACGGATAAGGTCATCATCGGCGCGCTGATGAACCTTGTCCCCGGAATCGCCATTACCAGCTTTATGCGCGACCTGATCGCCGGGGACCTGATGGCGGGGCTGATCCGCTTTACGGAAAGCATGCTGGTCGCCACCGCGATCGCCATCGGGGCGGGCATTGCGCTCACGATGACGCGCATGATATGGGGGGTATAGCATCATGAGTTTTTTACCGTGCCTTTGGGCGTTCTGCGCCTGCATTCCCTTCGGGGCCGTGATGAACCTGCGCGGGAAAACCCTGATTTTCGCGTCGGTCGGCGGCGGAATCGGCTGGGTTTTCTATCTGCTGAGCAGCCCCGTCCACAGCGATATTATGCAGTATTTTATCGCGACGATCGCGATTTCCATCTACGCGGAGATGATGGCGAGGATTCTCAAAATGCCGGTGACGGGTTTTCTGCTCGTCGCGCTTCTTCCCATGGTTCCGGGGGGCGGCATTTATTATACTATGGAATACTGCGTTATCGGGAACAACGCCATGTTTATTGAAACCGGGCTGCACACGATGGGTATTGCCGGCGCGCTGGCAATGGGAATCCTGCTGGTTTCCTCCATTGTCAGGCTGTGGACGACGGTGGTAACGCAAAATAAAAGGGCTTAAAATACGGCGCGGCGGGATGTTGGTCCATTCATCCCGCCGCGTCCGGTTTTCTTATTTTAATGGGAGCGTCAGCAGATCATAATCATACTGCGTTTCCGTATCAAATCCGCTTGTTATGTACAGCCGGCAGGCGGCGCGGTTGGTGCTGGCAACCTCCAGCGTAATTTTTCCGTCCCGCCGCATCAGCCGTTCCAGCAGCAGGCTCAGCGTTTCGCGCCCGTAGCCTTTGCCCTGGTATTTCGGTACGATGCCGAGTCCGAAAATGGAACTGTTTCCGTTTTCCGTGCTGACGTTGCACAACCCGATCGGTTCGTTTCCCAAAAAAGCGGAATAAACGTTCATAGTGGGGTGTTCCAGCGCTTTTTTCAAAATGGACGCGGATTCCTCCGGGCTGTCCCCGAAAAGCTCGGAATCCAGCGCGGCCAGCCGGGGGATGTCCGCTTCGCAGGGAGTCTCCAGCCGGAGAGTACCGGCCGGTCTGCGGAATCTGGCGCGGTCAAACGCCAGTAAATATTCCGAATGGGAAGGGACGGCCGCAAGCGTTTCCAATACGCGCTTTGCGTCCGCGCCGCGGGGCTCGTGTACGAAAAGCACCCGGTGAATTCCCTGTTTGGCAAGCGTTTGTGCGGCCTTTTGAAACAGCAGAGTGAAAGCGCCCCTTTGCCGGAATTCGGGCAGCGTGTACGCCGAAATCTCCGCTTCTCCTTCCAATATCATAAAGAGGGACAGGAAAGCAATGAGCCGGTCTCCCTCGTACGACAGATAAAAGCAGTCGGCGCGCGGGTCAAGGTTGAGTTCACCGGACAGGAATACGGGGCGTTTCAGCCCCTCGTGCTCCTGACAGATTGTTTCCAGCTCCCGTATCTTTTGGATTTGCTCTTCGGTCAGTACATTGGTCTGTATGCAGTTTATTTCCATCACATCTTTCTCTTGTTTATTCGAACCGTTCCCGTATCGCGTCGGTGATGATTTCCAGCGCCTGGATGCGCCCGTATTTTTTATCCTGGGATTCAATGATGTGCCACGGGGCGAACTCCGTCGAGGTGTACTGCAGCATGTCGTTGACGGCGGTTTCGTATTCCTCCCATTTGGAGCGGTTGCGCCAGTCCTCGTCCGTGATTTTCCACTGCTTGGACGGCGTGTTCTGCCGGTCCTGAAAGCGTTTCAGCTGTTCGTCCCTGTCGATCTGCAGCCAGAACTTGACGATCACCGCGCCCCAGTCGTGAAGCTGGTCCTCAAACTCGTTGATTTCACGATACGCTCTTTGCCAGTCCTCTGCCGTACAGAAGCCTTCGATTCGTTCCACCATGACGCGTCCGTACCAGGAACGGTCAAATACCGCGATGTGTCCGTCCTTGGGCAGGTTTTTCCAGAAACGCCACAGGTAGTGGCGGGCGGACTCCTCCCGGCTCGGCGCCGCAATGGGGACCACCTCGTAGCCCCTCGGGTCGAGCGCCTGCGCAAGGCGGCGGATGTTTCCGCCCTTTCCGGCGGCGTCCCATCCCTCGTAGACGATGACGACGGGTACTTTTTTTCGGTACAGCTTTCCGTGCAGCGCGCTCAGCCCGTCCTGAAGCTCGCGCAGACGGGGCTTGTACCTTTTTTCATCCAGCGTTTTGTCAAGGGGGATTTCCGCGAGCTTCGGCATCGGCAGCAGCGGGAAATTCCCCGGCTCGATGGCCGGATTTTCGGTGGGAGCGGTCAGCGCGGCTTTTGATTGGGGTTTCAGGGCGGCGTTGATGCAGTCGACCACGACGGTGCGGAAAATTTCCAGCTCCGCGGCGGTTTTATCCATACAGGAGACGACATGCCACGGCGCGTTTTCCGTGGAGGTGTATTCCAGCATCTCGTCAAACACCTGATAATAATCCTCGTACCGGCGGTTGCGTTTCCAGTCGGTTTCCGTCACACGCCATGCCGTATTTTTGGAGCTTTCCAGCTGTTCAAACCGCTTTTTCTGCTCTTTTTTGCTGATATGGAGAAAAAATTTAATGATCAGATATCCGCTGTCCGTCAGCTGGCGCTCAAAGGTCCTGATATCGTCCATACGGCGCAGATTTTCCGCGTCGCCGACGCTGTCCTCCAGCTTTGCGACCGAAACGTCCCGGTACCAGCTCCGGTCAAGCACGGAAATTTTGCCCTGCTCGGGAATGTTGAGCCAGTGCCGCCACAAAAGCGGCTCCCGTTTTTCCCGTTCCGACGGTTCCGTAACGGAGTGCACCTTAAATCCGCGGGGATCGAAATTTAAAATCAGGCTGGAAATCAGGCTGCCTTTTCCGGCCGCGCCCCAGCCCTCGAAAAGAATGATGACCGGCAGCTTGTTCTGCTTGATCGGCTGCTGCAGGGCGGCCAGCGCCGCTTTCAGTTCCTTTGCCCGCTGTTTGCCGTCTTTTTCGGATATTTCCGTTTTCTTGTCTGCTTTTTCCAGCATAGGGACACCTCCTGCCTTTCTACTGATTATATACTAAAATTCATCAAAAACAAATATAACTTTGACGAAAATACCGATAAACACACGCTCGGAAAGTGCCCGGCTGCTCTTCACTATTGAGTACGTATGTGGTATAATAAAACGGATATTATGGGTTGCCCCGGCAATGGCGCAGTATACGCCGGCGGCACGAAAACCGGCGGAACAGGGGGCGCGGAAAGCATGATCATACTCGGAATAGACCCCGGATACGCCATTGTGGGCTATGGAGTCATCCGCGCGGACCGCGGCAGGTTCCAGCCGCTGGAGCACGGCGCGGTCGTCACGAAGGCGGGAGAGGATTTTAACCGCCGCCTGGAAATCATTTACGATTCGCTGGAAAAGGTAATCGCTCACTGGAAGCCCGAAGCCGTGGCCATCGAAAAGCTGTATTTTCAAAACAATCAGAAAACGGCCATCGGTGTGGCGGAGGCCAGGGGCGTCATCCTTCTTGCGGCGCAGAAGGCAAAGATCGAGATTTTTGAGTATACGCCGCTGCAGGTGAAAATGGCGGTCACCGGCTACGGGCAGGCGATGAAGCCGCAGGTGATGGAAATGACCAGACGGCTGCTCTGCCTGAAAGAGGTGCCGAAGCCGGACGATACCGCGGACGCGCTTGCCATGGCCATCTGTCACGGGCAGGCGGCGGGTTCCGTTTTCCGCCGGCGGATGCTGACCCGTTCGGACTGTTTCAAATAAAGGAAAAACAGGAGCAGGAAAATGTTCTACAGTTTAAAGGGAAAGTTAATACATATGGAGCCGGGGCTCGCGGTGGTGGAGTGCGGCGGAGTCGGCTTCAAGTGCCTGACGACGCTCAGCACCCAGCGCACGCTGCCCGCCCTTGGGGAGCAGACCACGCTGTACACGCATCTGAACGTGCGCGAGGACGCGCTGGACCTTTTCGGCTTTGCGACCCTGGGCGAGCTGAACTGCTTTAAAATGCTCACGGGCGTCAGCGGAGTCGGCCCGAAGGTCGGCCTTGCGATTCTTTCCGAGCTTGCCCCGGAACAGGTCGCCATGGCGGTCGCTACCGGGGACAGCAAGACCCTTACCCGCGCGAGCGGGGTGGGCGCGAAGCTCGCGCAGCGCATCACGCTGGAGCTGAAAGACAAGGTAAAGGGAATGCAGACCGGCGGGGCGGCGTTTGCCCCCGCGGGAATCGTTTCCGCCTCGTCCAACGCGGCCGCGGCGGTCAACGCGCTGACAGTGCTCGGCTATTCGCCCACGGACGCCGCGGCGGTGGTCGGACGCTTTGACAGCGCCCTGCCGGTGGAGGAGCTCATCCGCCAGTCGCTCAAAGCGATGGGCGGCGGAATGAAATAAAAAATAGTGAATAAATAAGGGAATCCCCGAAATGCAGAAGGAGGGAGAACCGGAAGTTGAATTACGAAGACAATACAAACGACTATGATTTTGAAAACCGTATGGTAGCCCCGGAGTACGCGCCGGAGGACGCCGAAGTGGAAAATCCGCTCCGGCCGAAGGTGCTTTCGGAATATATTGGACAGGATAAGGTAAAAGAGAATCTTTCCGTCTTTATTGAAGCGGCAAAGCAGCGCCGCGAGTCGCTGGACCATGTTTTGCTTTACGGCCCGCCGGGGCTCGGCAAGACGACGCTCGCCGGAATCATCGCAAACGAGCTGAATGTCAGCCTGCGCATCACGTCCGGCCCCGCGATCGAAAAGCCGGGCGATCTGGCGGCGCTGCTGACCAACCTGAACCCGGGCGACGTTTTGTTCATCGACGAGGTGCACCGTCTTTCCCGCAGCGTGGAGGAAATCCTGTACCCCGCCATGGAGGATTACGCGCTGGACATCATTACGGGCAAGGGCCAGATGGCGGCTTCCTATCATCTGCCGCTGCCGAAATTCACGCTGGTCGGGGCGACCACCCGCGCCGGGCAGCTTTCAGCGCCTTTGCGCGACCGGTTCGGCGTCGTGCTCCGGCTGGAGATGTATTCCCCGCAGGAGCTTGCCCGGATCGTGACCCGCAGCGCAAAAATACTGGAAATTCCGATCGAGGCGGACGGCGCGCTGGAAATCGCTTCGCGCTCGCGCGGCACGCCGCGAATTGCCAACCGGCTTTTGAAGCGTGTGCGCGATTTTGCGCAGATCATCAGCGACGGCGTAATCACCTTTCATTCGGCGAAGGTCGGCCTTGACCGGCTGGAAATCGACGAAATCGGGCTGGACGCGAACGACCGGCGGATGCTGAGCACGCTGATCCGCTTTTATAACGGCGGGCCGGTCGGGCTGGAAACGCTGGCCGCCGCTATCGGCGAGGAAGCCGTGACCATTGAGGATATCTATGAACCCTATCTGATGCAGATCGGCTTTTTAAGCCGTACCCCCCGCGGGCGCTGCGCCACTCACGCGGCGTACCTGCACCTTGGCCTGACCCCGCCGGGGCAGGAGGACAGTCAGCAGAAACTGTTCTGAAATCAACAATAAAACATATTAGGAGTTGCTTATAATGGGAAGACTTTTTGGTACGGACGGTGTCAGAGGAATCGCGAACAGCGAGCTGACCTGTGAAATGGCTATGAATATCGGCCGCGCCGCGGCGATGGTGCTGACGGACGGCAACCACAGACACCCGAAAATCCTGATCGGAAAGGATACCCGCCTTTCCTCCGATATGCTGGAGAACGCTCTGACTGCGGGCCTTTGCTCCGTCGGGGCCAACGTGGTGCAGCTCGGTGTCATCCCGACCCCGGCGGTCGCATTTCTGGTCGGAAAATACAAGGCGGACGCGGGCGTAATGCTGACCGCCAGCCATAACCCCTGTGAATTCAACGGGATCAAAATTTTCAGCGGCGACGGCTACAAGCTGCCGGACGCGCTGGAGGAGCAGATCGAGGCGATCGTGCTCGACCACGCGCAGAAGCCGGACTGCCCGGTCGGCGGAAATGTGGGGAGCGTTTCCCGCGCGGAAAACGCGGCGCGCGACTACATTGACCATATCAAGAGTACGGTTCCCTTTTCGCTCGACGGTATGCGCATCGGCATCGACTGCGCGAACGGGGCGGCAAGCCGCACGGCGGAAAAGCTGTTTACCGAGCTGGGCGCGGAATGCCACATGCTGGCGGACCGCCCGGACGGGGTCAATGTCAATGAAAACTGCGGCTCCACCCATATGGAGAGCCTGATGTCCTTCGTCAAGGAAAACCGTCTTGACGCCGGCGTTGCCTTTGACGGCGACGCGGACCGATGTCTTGCGGTTGACGACAAGGGACAGCTGGTGGACGGCGATTTTCTGATGGCCATCTGCGCCGCGGATCTGAAAAGCCGCGGAAAGCTCGGCAAAAACACCGCGGTCGGAACCATTATGACCAATATGGGCTTTAACCGTTTCTGTGACGACAACGGCATCAAATTCGCCGCCACCAAGGTCGGCGACCGCTATGTGCTGGAAGAAATGCTGCTGGAAGGCTATAATTTCGGCGGCGAGCAGAGCGGGCATATTATTTTCCTCGACTTTGCCACCACCGGCGACGGCGAGATGACGGCCGCGCAGCTGCTGAGCATCGTCCACCGCAGAGGGGCGAAGCTTTCCAGCCTTGCCACCCTGATGACGCGCTATCCGCAGATCATCGTCAATGTGGAGGTCAGCGCGGAAGGCAAGCTGCGTTTCTACACCGACGACAAGGTAAAGGACGCTATCGAAAAGGCGAAGCAGAAGCTGGGGGACAGCGGGCGCATCATTGTCCGGCCTTCCGGCACAGAACCGCTGCTCCGCGTCATGATCGAGGGAGAAGACCCCGAATATATCAGCGTGCTGGCCAATTCCGTGGCCGATACCGTGCGCGACAGGCTGGCGTAAAAGCCGGATCAACGGGCTTCGCATAAAAAATGAATTTACTCAGACGTTCCCCCGGGCCGCGAAACAGAGCGGCCCGGCAGGGAATGCTGTAAGATAAGAGTAGGGAACAAATTGAGAACTGCAAACTGGAAGGATTACGAACTGCTGGATACGTCTGCGGGGGAAAGGCTGGAGCGTTGGGGCGACATCGTCCTTATCCGGCCCGACCCGCAGATCATCTGGAATACGCCGAAGGAGCATCCCCTGTGGAATTCGGCTCACGCGCGCTATCTGCGTTCCTCCACCGGGGGCGGAAACTGGCAGGAGCTGAAAAAAGTGCCGCCCATGTGGAAAATCAACTATGGGGAACTGACCTTTCAGCTGAAAACCATGGGCTTCAAGCACACAGGTATTTTTCCGGAGCAAGCCGTGAACTGGGACTTTGCAATGGGAAAAATCGCGGAGGCAAACCGGCCGCTGAAGGTGCTGAACCTGTTCGGCTATACCGGCGCGGCGACGCTGGCCTGCCTGAAAGCGGGCGCGCAGGTCTGCCACGTGGACGCGTCGAAGGGCATGGTCGCCTGGGCAAAGGAAAACGCCGCCGCGTCCGGGCTGGAGTCCAGACCGGTCCGCTGGCTGGTGGACGACTGCGTGAAATTTGTACAGCGGGAGCAGCGCCGGGGCAACACCTACGACGGCATTATTATGGACCCTCCGTCTTACGGGCGCGGTCCGGGCGGCGAGGTGTGGAAGCTGGAGGAACAGCTTTATCCGCTGGTGGAAATGTGTGTTCCGATTCTTTCGGAGCATCCGCTGTTCTTTATCCTGAATTCTTATACGACGGGGCTGTCCCCGGCGGTAATGGAATATCTTCTGGGCGTGCTGATTCAGAAAAAATTCGGCGGCCGCGTTTCTTCCGACGAAATCGGACTGCCGGTGACCGGGAGCGGGCTGGTGCTGCCCTGCGGCAGCACCGCGATATGGGAAAGTATATGAACGATAAACAGGTAGGTACAAAAATGGATTATATCAAAGCGGATAACATCTCCTTCAGCTATGACGAGCCGGAAATCGAAGAACAGCACGAGGTCCTGAAGGGCGTGTCGCTCGGTATCCAAAAAGGCGAATTTGTAGCCCTTCTGGGCCATAACGGTTCCGGGAAATCCACCATCGCCAAAACCTTCAACGCCATGCTGCTGCCCAGCGGCGGCAAGGTGTATGTGGACAATATGGATACGATGGACGAGAGCGTGCTCTATGAAATCCGCCGCCGCGTCGGCCTGGTGCTGCAAAACCCGGACAACCAGCTTGTCGCGAGCATTGTTGAGGAGGACGTGGCGTTCGGCCCGGAAAACCTGGGCGTGCCGCCCGCTGACATCCGCAGGAGGGTGGACGACGCGCTGAAGGCGGTGGAAATGTACGACTACCGTCTGAACGCTCCGTACAAGCTTTCCGGCGGGCAGAAGCAGCGCATCGCCATTGCGGGCATCATCGCAATGCAGCCGGACTGCATTGTGCTGGACGAGCCCACCGCGATGCTCGACCCCCGCGGGCGCACCGAGGTCCTCAATACCATTCATAAGCTGAATGAGGAACAGGGGATCACCATCGTCCTGATTACGCATTATATGGACGAGGCCGTACAGGCCGACCGTGTGATCGTCATGGACAGCGGCAACATTCTGACCGAAGGGACTCCGCAGCAGGTTTTTTCCCAGGTAGAGCTGCTCAAGAAGCATCAGCTGGACGTGCCGCAGGCTACCGAACTGATTTATCGTCTGAAAGCGGGCGGGTTTGACCTGCCGGACTGCGCGCTGACCATTGAGGAATGTGTCGCGGCGCTTGAGCCGCTTTTAAATAAAGCATCTTTAGGAGAGACGTATGCCGATCATTGAGACAAAGAATCTGACCTATACCTACGGGGAGGGAACCCCGTTTCGCAAGACGGCGGTGGACGACGCGAACATTTCCATCGAACCCGGCGAATTTATCGGGGTCATCGGGCACACCGGCTCCGGAAAATCTACCTTTATCCAGCAGCTCAACGGCCTGCTGCGTCCCACTTCCGGTACCGTGCTGCTCAACGGGAAGGACATCTGGGCGGAGCCGAAAAAAATCCGCTCCGTGCGCTTTCAGGTCGGCATGGTCTTTCAGTATCCGGAGCATCAGCTTTTTGAGGAAACCGTCTTAAAGGATATTGCGTTCGGTCCGGGCAACATGGGGCTCGGTCAGGATGAAATCCTCAAGCGCGCGCGCTGGGCCGCGGATTTTGTGGGCCTGAGCGAGGAGCTGCTTGAAAAAAGCCCGTTTGAGCTTTCGGGCGGGGAAAAACGGCGCGCCGCCATCGCGGGCGTCATTGCCATGGACCCGGAGGTGCTGATTCTGGACGAGCCTACGGCGGGGCTTGACCCCCGCGGGCGCGACGTGCTTTTAAGCCAGATCGTCAGCTACCACGAGGTTAGGCACAATACGATTTTGCTGGTTTCCCACAGCATGGAAGACATCGCCCGCACCGCGGACCGTGTTCTGGTCATGAATTCCGGCAAGGTCGCCATGTTCGAAGAAACGGAAAAGGTGTTCGCGCGCGACACGGAGCTGGAAACAATGGGTCTGCGCGTGCCGCAGATTACGAAAATCATGGCTGTTTTAAAAGCAAAGGGCTATCCTGTTTCCACCGTCCTGACGATTGAACAGGCGCTGCGGCAGCTGATGCCGCTCTTGGAAAGGGGGAGCAGGAAGCATGGTTAGAGATATTACGCTCGGACAGTATTTTCCCGGAAAGTCCTTTATTCACCGCCTTGACCCGCGCGTGAAAATCGTCATTACCTTCGTCTATATCGTTTTTATTTTTGTAGCCTCCAATTTTGAGGGCCTGCTCACCATGTCGGCGCTGATTCTGGGGGTGCTGCTCCTGTCGGGCGTTCCGCTGAAACAGTATTTTAAAAGCCTGAAGGCTATTTTGTTCGTGGTGATCTTCACTTCCGTGCTCAACCTGTTTTACGGCGGCGGCCGGGTCCTGTGGAGCTGGGGCTTTGTTCAGATTACTTCCGGCGGCGTATCCAATGCCGTTTTTATTACCATCCGCATTATCAGCCTGATTCTTTTCAGCTCCGTTCTGACCTTTACCACGTCCCCCACGGAGCTGACCGACGCGCTGGAACGGATTATGAAGCCCTTGAAGCTGTTCCACGTCAAGGTGCATGAGATCGCCATGATGATGACGATCGCGCTCCGGTTTGTGCCAACGCTTCTGGAAGAGACCGATAAAATCATGAGCGCGCAGAAGGCGCGCGGAGCCGACATGGAAAGCGGCGGCCTGATGCAGAGAATCCGGGGGCTGATTCCCGTACTGATTCCGCTGTTTGTCTCCTCCTTCCGGCGGGCTTACGACCTTGCTATGGCGATGGAGTGCCGCTGCTACCACGGAGGGGAAGGCCGCACGAAAATGAAGGTTCTGCATGTGTCCGGCCTGGACGCGGTCGCGGCCGCGCTGACGCTCGTTGTCTGCGCCGCGGTGATTTTCTGCGGGATCTATTTCCCGGCGTCCCTGCACTGAGAAAGAAAACGAACTGCTTATAGAAAGGAGCGGCACAATGAGAAATCTTCTGCTGACCATTTGTTACGACGGCTCTCAGTACCACGGCTGGCAGATTCAGCAGAACGCCGTTTCCGTACAGCAGGTTTTTCAGGAAGCACTTTTCCGGGTGATTGGGGAAAGGCCGGACATCAAGGGCTGCAGCCGCACGGATTCATTTGTACACGCCCGCCGGTACTGCATCAGCCTGAAAACGGAGCATGCCATTCCCTGCGAGCGTCTGGTCGGCGCGCTGAACCATTTTCTGCCGGAGGACATCGCGGTGCTGGGCTGCCGGGAGGTATCCCCCGATTTTCACGCGCGCTATTCCTGCAAGGGCAAGGAATATATCTATCAGATCTGGAACCATCCGGTCAGGGACCCCTTTCTGAACCGCCGCGCGCTGCACTACTGGTACAGCCTGGACGAAACGCGCCTGAACGAAGCCGCCGGCCTTTTTGTGGGCGCGCATGACTTCACCTCGTTCTGCACAATGGATGCGCGCGAACGAGGCAATATGACGCGTACCGTCACCAAAGCGGAGGTGAAAAGAGAGGGCGACCTCGTCACCTTTACCGTGGCGGCGGACGGTTTTTTATATAATATGGTGCGGATTATGGTCGGCACGCTTCTGCGTGTGGCGCAGAGCAAGCTGGAGCCGCGGGATGTGGAACGGATTCTTGAAGCGAAGGACCGCAACGCGGCCGGGCCCACCGCGCCGCCTTACGGACTGTTTTTAAACCGTGTTTTTTATGAGGATGTGAAATAACATGAGCGACAGGGGGCAGCGGTTCGACACAACCGAAATAGACACAGCCAAATACCAGCAAAAGATGGAAAAGCGCAGGAAAAAGCGCCGTGAACGGCGGGAAAGCCGCGTCCCGCGCTGGGTGTATAAAATTATTCTGATCCTGATTCTTTGCGTGTTTTCCATGCTGATCTGGTTCAACCGCTATAATCTGACCCCGTCAAACGTACTGGAATGGGTGCAGAACAGCGTGGTCGGCATGGGAATCGGCGACGGCTTCCCGTCCAAGATTGCGGGGAGTTCCATTTCAAAGGGCAACTTCCAATCGATGAATAAAGAGGCGGTCGTCGTCAGCGATACCGCGCTGACGGTGCTGAATTCCACGGCAAAGGCCGTCGTCAGCCGCCAGCACAGCTTTTCCCGGCCTGTTATGAAGATCAGCGGCAGCCGGATCCTGATCTATAATCTCGGGGGAAAGGGCTATCGGGTGGAAAGCCAGAGCAAAACGCTCGTGAAAGAGGACGGACAGCAGAACATCCTCGCCGGGGCGCTGGCGGTAAACGGCCGTTACGCGCTGATTACGCAGGCGGACGGCTACCTGGGATGCCTCACGGCTTACGCCGCGGACGGCAAGGTTCTGTTCCACTACTGGTTTTCCGATTACTACCCCACCGCTGTCGCGCTGAGCGCGGACGGCACAAAGGCGGCGGTCGCCGCGGTGAGCGCGAAGGACGGGGCGATGACCTCCGCCGTATACCTGCTCGATTTCGGCAACAGCAAGCCGGTGGAGCCGTTCGCGGTCTATCCGGAAAATATGCTGCTGGATATTTCCTACAGCGGCAGCGGCACGGTGACGGCGGTCGGGGATCGTCTGACAGCGGTGATCGGCGCCGGCGGAAAAACAAAAACAAATTTTGATTATCAGGGACTGCATCTGTCAGCATATAGTATGGATAGTGGAAAGACCGCTTTGGGACTGACGCCTTACGGGAGCGCCGGAAACGGCAAGCTGGTTGTGCTGGACGACACCGGCAGCGCCTCGGCCTCCGTTCCGTTTGCGCAGCCGGTCGAATCCCTTTCGCTTTACGCGGACGCAATGGCCGTCCTTTCACAGGGCCAGGTACACTTTTATTCCGCCACGGCGGGTACTCTGACCGGAACCTGCGACGCGGGGAGCGACGCCAGGGCAATTGCCCTTCATGACGAGACCTCCGCCTATATTCTGGGTGTTTCGGAGATTCGTCTGGCTAACAGCAAATGAGTCCCCTTGTAGTTGACGGCATTTTGTGTTATATTAAATTTCATATGAAAAACCATATGGGTCATGGAGGCAGAAATTGGGCACAATATTGGATGTGACTTTTTGCGTAATAGCCTTGTGTTTTGTGATTTCAGGCTTTAAAATAGGGTTTGTCCGGTCGCTGGTGGGATTGGTTGGTTCCATTTTCGCCATTGCCGCTGCGATTGTGCTGTCCAATTACCTGACGGGCGCAATCTGCCTTTATCTTGCCAAGCTGAGCCCGGTGACGGTGTTTGGCCGCGCGGCCGTCAAGATCATATCGATCCTGGTACTTTTTGTGATCCTTCAGCTTTTGGTTCAAATGGTTTCCCGCGCGCTGGACGCCGTTTTCAGCCTGCCGCTCCTGCACGGGGTCAATTCCCTGCTCGGCGGCGTGTTCGGACTGGTCAAGGGCGCGGTGGCCGTGGTGGTCCTTTGTGCCGTTCTGCAGCTTTCCCTTCCGTTCCTTACGGCAAAATTCCCGCAGATTAACGAGAAGGAAATCACACAGTCCAATATTTACAAGTATGTATATATTCATAATCCGGTATATTTACTGTACCAGGCGGAAATTTAGAACGAGGTAACTATGAATGAAAAATAGGAACAAGAATATTAATATACCAAACGGGCTGTCGGTTTTGCGCATCATTTTGATCGCTCCGTTCGTTTATTATTTTATGCGGAACGAACTGCTGCAGGCTGCGGTTGTGCTGATTGTTTCCGGCCTTACCGACATGTTCGACGGAATCATCGCGCGCAAATTCAACCAGTTCACGGAGCTGGGGCAGATGCTGGACCCCCTTGCCGACAAGATGACGCAGGGCGCGGTCGCGATTTGCCTTGCCGTTGAAGAGCCGGTTCTGATTCCGCTTCTGGGAATCTTCGTTCTGAAGGAAGCCGTCATGGTGATTGCCGCCTGTTTCTTAATTAAGAAGAACAAAAGGCCCGGCGGTTCCAAATGGTACGGTAAGGTTGCGACCACCCTGTTTTATGTCTCCTTTGCCGTGATTGTGGCGATGAAGGGAATCTGGAAAATTCAGGACCTGACCGTGACAATTATCCTTCTTTCCATTACCGCCGCGTTTATGATCTACGCTTTTGTCCAATATTTTAAAATGTATCTTTCCATCCTGAATTCCAACGATCCGAAGGATACCATGAACCTGGATGAGCTGATGGATAAGAAATCAACCAGAAAATAACTTGGAAAACAACTTGATGATTGTTATATATTTATTTTTGAAAGAGAAGAAGTGATGGATGCCTATGATGTGTTCGAGATGCCATAAAAGGCCGGCGGTTGTGTTTATCTCACCGACGGTAAATTCCAAAGAGAGCCAGGGTCTCTGCCTTGTCTGTGCCAAGGAGCTCGGCATTAAGCCGGTCAATGATTTGATGGAGAAAATGGGAATTACCGAGGAACAGATGGAGGCAATGGAGTCGGAACTGAATGAATTGATGGCCGCCAATGCGGATGGCACGGAAGAGGAGGACAGCGGTGACGACGGCTTTGTGCCGGGCGGGGCCGCGACTTTTCCTTTTCTTCAGAATATTTTCTCCGGCAATGAAAGCAGCCCGGAAAAGGTTCAGAATAACGAACCGGTTAAAAAGGACAGACGGGAAAAAAGAAAGACCAAACGCAAGCATTTGGACGCCTATTGCACCAATCTGACCGCAAAGGCGCAGGCGGGTGAGATCGACAACATCGTCGGCCGCGACAAGGAAATTTCCCGTGTGATCCAGATCCTGAGCCGCCGCACGAAAAACAATCCCTGCCTGATCGGGGAACCGGGCGTCGGAAAAACCGCCGTGGCGGAGGGCCTTGCCCTTCGTATCGCGAAGGGGACCGTCCCCGCAAGGCTGATGAGGAAAGAAATCCATCTGTTGGATTTAACGGCTCTGGTTGCCGGAACGCAGTTCCGCGGCCAGTTTGAAAGCCGCATCAAGGGTCTTGTGGACGAGGTGAAGGCGGAAGGGAATATTATACTGTTTATCGACGAGGTGCACAACCTTGTCGGCACAGGCGACGCGGAGGGCTCCATGAACGCCGCCAATATCCTGAAGCCGGCGCTCTCAAGAGGCGAAATACAGGTGATCGGCGCGACAACGTTTGTGGAATACCGCAAATACATTGAAAAGGACGCCGCCCTGGAAAGGCGTTTTCAACCCGTTACCATAGCGGAACCCTCCGTAGAGGAGACCGTAGACGTGCTGATGGGCATCAAATCCTATTATGAGACGTATCATCGGGTTCGCGTGCCGGAGCAGATCGTGCGCAAGGCCGCGGTCCTTTCCGAGCGGTATATCAACGACCGTTTTCTGCCGGATAAGGCCATCGATCTTCTGGACGAGGCGTGCGCCTGTGCCGCGCTGAGAAATATTCCCATGGCGGATTATGATTCGGCCAACTTTGAACTGGAAAAGCTAAAGGAGCGTGAGGAAGAGCTCACGGCGGACGACGTTCAGCCGGATTATGAAAAGCTGGCGGAGGTGCGCACCGAGATTTCCAGACTGGAAGATAAAACGAGACAGCTGGCCCCCCTGGCGCTGGGAGCCGAGGTAGAGGAAAAAGACATCGCGCGCGTGATCGAGCTCTGGACCGGGATCCCCGCGAGCAGGATTCAGGAAAACGAGCTGAAAAAGCTGGCGGATATCGAGGGCGTTTTAAATTCGAAGGTTATCGGGCAGCAGGAAGCGGTAAAAGCTGTTTCGGCGGCGATCCGCCGCAGCAGGGTGCAGATCAGTCCCCGCCGCAGGCCTGCGTCTTTTATCTTTGTAGGTCCCACCGGCGTGGGAAAAACCGAGCTGGTCAAGGTGCTGTCAAAAGAGCTGTTTGACACGCCGGAGACGCTGATTCGGCTGGATATGTCCGAATTTATGGAGAAGCATTCGGTGTCCCGCATTATCGGCTCGCCGCCGGGTTACGTCGGCTACGACGAGGCCGGTCAGGTTACGGAGAAGGTCCGCCGCCGTCCGTACTCGGTTCTGCTGTTTGATGAAATTGAAAAGGCGCATCCGGACGTGATGAACATCCTTCTGCAGATTCTGGATGAAGGCCGCATTACCGACGCGCATGGCCGCACCGTCAACTTTGAAAATACCGTCCTCGTCATGACTTCCAACGCGGGCAGCGAAAAGAAGGAAGGTACGCTTGGATTTGCGAAGAGTGCCTCCGACGTCACCCGTGAAAAGGCGATGAAAGCTCTCTCGGACTTTCTGCGCCCTGAGTTTTTGAGCAGGGTGGATGAGATCATTGTGTTCCGTGCGCTCAGTGTGGACGATTTTGAGGCCATTTCCCACCTGATGCTGAATGAGTACGTCGATTCCCTGAAGGAACGCGGCATCCGGCTGGCTTATGACGATAAGGCCACCCATTATCTTGCGCAGCACGCCTTTGGCGGCAAGAGCGGCGCCAGGGACCTGAGAAACCTGATCCGCCGCCAGGTGGAGGACAAAATTGCTTCGCTGATCGTGGAAAATTACGGCGATACGGTCACCGGCATTGCCGTGACGGCGGATGAAAAAGATGGGATTATTCTGGATGTTTTGAAATAAATTTTAAAAATTTGGAGGAACGGTCAATAACGTGTTGACATTTGCCACTGAACTATGCTACAATAATAGCCGTCGCTAAAATGCGAGTGTAGTTCAGTGGTAGAACTCCAGCCTTCCAAGCTGGTCGTGTGGGTTCGATTCCCATCACTCGCTCCATGGGTATAAGCGCCAATAGCTCAGCTGGATAGAGCAACTGCCTTCTAAGCAGTAGGTCAGGGGTTCGAGTCCCTTTTGGCGCGCCATATATGGTGGATGTAGCTTAGCTGGTTAAAGCGCCAGTTTGTGGCACTGGAGATCGTGGGTTCGAATCCCATCTTCCACCCCATTTAAAAATTGGCGCGGAGCAGAGCTGAGTCGTTCCGCGCTTCATATTGGGCTGTAGCCAAGGGGTAAGGCAACGGACTTTGACTCCGTCATTCCGTAGGTTCAAATCCTGCCAGCCCAGCCAATAGGGCCTGTCTGCGGGCGTTGTACGCGGACAGGCATTTGTTATTGACATTAGCTTCCAAAGCTGATATAATATACAAGCTGTTTATGAATCATTAGCTCAGTCGGTAGAGCACTTGACTTTTAATCAAGGTGTCCGGGGTTCGAATCCCCGATGGTTCACCAAAATAAAAGAGCACCCGCAGGGGTGCTCTTTTATTTTGCTTGCTTTTATTCTTTTCAAGTGGTTAAAACCCACTTTTATGTCGTAAAAGTGTCGTACTAAAAAATCAGGGGAAATATAGTGTTGGTACCATAAACATGATATAATTATAAGGAAAATAATATAAAAATTTAGAGAAGCAATTCATTTCATTCGTGCTCACAGGCACCTGAGATGCCCATGACAGCGTCAAGGGAAAATATCTCAGCCGCCTGCAGCGCACAGGTCCGAGCACGTTCAACTTTTATTAGACTTGGAAGGTGTAAGAATGGATTCTATAATAAACGAAAAAATACGGTTGGCTCAGCAAGGGATTGCGCGACTGCATAAGATTGACGCCATGCTGCAGGACCTGCAAAATGAACAGTCCCAATTAGGCCTCAAGGTTGCCGGGCTTAAGGCTGCTCTGGAAAAAGAAAACTACGATGTCGTTAAGCTGGAAGACAGAAGGATTGCCTCCGTATTTTATTCCCTGTTCGGAAAGCTGGAAGAACATCTTGAAAAGGAGCAGGCGGAAGCTCTTGCTGCGAAGCTCAAATATGATCAGGCCATCAGAGATCTGGAGAATATAAAATATCAGATTTCAAAACTTTCCGTGGAACGGCTGAATTATTTGAATTGTCAGCACGATTTCGATACTCTCTATGCCGATAAAAAAGAACAGATCATGAAAGACGGCGGTAAATCCGCCCAAAGGATTCTGGAACTGTCAACCCAAATAAGCAGTGGAAAAATCAATCTGAAAGAAATCAAGGAAGCAATATCCGCCGGTAAGGAAGCGCTGGCCAGCCTGGATCGGATTCAGAGCAGTCTTGACCATGCCGAAGGCTGGGGAACTTGGGATCTTCTCGGCGGCGGGCTGATCTCCGACCTTGCGAAGCATTCCCATATTGACGACGCAAAAGAGGAAACCGAAAACGCGCAGCGGCTGTTACGGCAATTTCACGCCGAGTTGGCCGACGTTCAAATCCATTCCGACATTCATATTGAAACGGGCGGCTTTGCTAAATTCGCGGATTTTTTCTTTGACGGATTGATTTCCGATTGGTTTATGCAGTCGAAAATCAACCAGTCGCAGGAAAGCGTTTTCCGTGTACAGAGCCAGGTCGATGACACCGTACACCGGCTTGAATCAATGGAATCCCAGGTAGAATCCAACATTGAAAAAATGGAAGCGGAAACAGAAAGTCTGATTATTACCGCACAATGAGAATCCTTTTGTCTGGGGGGCCGTAAGCCGACGATGGAAAATGGAAAAGCGGATCAATATTATACATACATGCTGCTCTGCTCGGATGGTACGATCTACAGCGGCTATACGACCGACCCGTATCGGCGCGCCGCCGTCCATAACCGTGGAAAAGGCGCAAAATATACCCGTTCAAGATTGCCGGTTACGCTGGTCTATCAGGAAAGCTTTGCGACAAAAAGCGAAGCTCTCAGGCGGGAAGCTGTGCTGAAAAAGCTGAATCATGCCGAGAAGATCGCGCTGATTGGGCGTGCCGGTTCGAGCCCGTCCACCGGTGCCGTCTGACCGATCCAATTAAGTACCACTTCCGCGGCAAGTCCGACATTCCCGAGCTGGCAGTGATTCCCTGCATTTTCTTTTGCGGTAAACATCCGCGCCGTCAAAGAGCGGACGTTTGTCAGAGCGGCAATTTGTTCAGTTAACTGGTGAACAGGCACATAATGATCGTCCTGTCCTGCGAGCAGAAGAACATCCTGTGTAATGAGCGGCGAAACCTCCGCCGTGTTATAAGACAGGGTCTTGCGGAGAAAATCATAAGGGGAGTCGCTTCCCATCACGTGCATCCCCTGCCTGATGCCCCACTCCACTACAAGACTTTTTTTCATCATCAGGTCGACGGCCGTATTGATTTCCAAACGCCTGCCGTGCATGACAGCGTATCGTGCTTTTTCGCGTAGGGAATCATCCATCTGGCGCAGCAGCACTTCAAAAAAGTCCGCAAGAACATCGAAGGCAATCACTCTTTTTACCCTTTTCTCATAGGCGGCGGCCCTCAGCGCCAGGCAGCCGCCAAGGGATAAGCCAATCAGGGTGACATCATTGAGTTTGAAATAATCAAGAAGGGTATGGACTGGCTTTTCCCATTCGGGAATCATCGGCATGCTGCATTCTTCCAGCACTGTTCCCTGGCCGGGACCATCAAAGGCAATCGTATCATAACCGGCGTCTTTCAAAACCAGAAGCATGCGCATGAACTCTTCAATGTAACCGTCAAACCCGTTGCAGACAACGATAGTCCCTTTGGGGGACGGAGGCGTAAAACGATAGGCTGAGAGATAACCGCTGTTATAAGGAATCCGGTATTTCTGATCATCTGTAATGCCATAATAAGCATTGTTCAGTGAAAGAAACCGGTGGCGCAGCTCCTGCTTCTGTGCATTGCTTTCCGGGACGAAAAACTCGGCTCCACGGAAATACAGGGCCGCTTTCAGCTTTTCGTCCCGGTCCAGAGCCTGATTGCCAAGGCGTGTAAACGACGCGATCAAATCTTCGTAAGAACGGATAGACGGACTTGCGGCCTACATTTCCTCTCGCATCGTTTCATCGTTTGACCAGTTGTAAAACCGGTTCATTTGAAAATTGACGCTTACGTCCGGATGCATCTGAAAAATCCCGACAGGAAAATCTTTAGTCGTCCATTTTTTATCCATAATATCGGCCTCCTTTAGAATTTTACATCCAAAGTATAAGCGTAAAATCGGGTCGCCGCAATGATTGATCCGTATGCAAATGTAGCTTATACGATATACAGGCGGAAAGTGTAGATTCCGATAAAAGATGATAGACAGGTGGGATGAAAATGTCCAGCGAACAGGATCTGCGTGTGACGAAAACCCTGACGTTTATAAAAAACTCCTTTATAGAGCTGATGGATGAAAAGGGGTTCCGCAATCTTACCGTAAATGATATTGCAGACAAAGCAATGATCAGCCGTTCCACTTTTTACCTGCATTATGCCGATAAGTATGAACTGCTGAATAAAGTGACGGATGAAGCGATCTTATCCATATTAAACCTGGTGGAGCCTGAAGAGCATATTGTCCACGGAAGTCTGAATTACGATGGCTTTCGGGAAAATCTGAATGCTATCTTTCATTCGATCGAAAAAGATTCCTTGCTTTATAAACTCATTTTAAATGATAACGAACATTTGGGTCTTTGCAGAAAGTGCGAAGATGTCCTGAAAACCAGGTTGGAGGAAAGCTTTGAAGGAGAAATTCAGGTTTCGAGAGATTTGTTCTTTGAATTGATGTCCTCTTTCTATATTTCGATGGCAAGATGGTGGCTGAATCACGACATGAAGTACTCACCGTCGTTTTTGGCAAAAGAGATGGTGAATTTTCTGACCGTCGTACCATGCAACCTGATCGGGATCACCACAGAAGATTCCAGCCCTTCAAATATTTCCACGCAGGCTGCAGGAGATAAGACGGGTATGTACGGGAGAACAAAGACGCAGAATAGAACGGCGGATAAAATGGTCATTGATTCAAAATAAAAACGGAACCGGAAGGAAACGCTGTGCTGGCAAAGGCAGGGGAGTAAAACGCACATGGGAAGCATCAAAAACAGGAATTTGACGAGGTAATTATGATACTGCGAGAGTATAAACCGATTAACTGCGCGACTATGGCAGAGCTGTTTTATGATACTGTGCATACCATCAATGCAGAGGATTACACAAATGAGCAGCTTAATGCATGGGCAACAGGAAATATTGATCTGGAAGCATGGAATTGTTCTTTTTTGGAGCATGACACCTTGATTGCAGAAACAGACGGTAAAATTGTGGGCTTTGCAGACATGGAGAAAACCGGTTATCTGGACAGGCTTTATGTCCATAAGGATTATCAGCGCAGAGGTATCGCCACCGCGCTGATAAACGAGTTGGAACAGCGTGCCGGAAAAGCCGGTTTGTTTAATTTTGAAACCTATGCATCGATTACTGCCAAGCCTTTTTTTGAAAAGCAAGGTTATACAGTTGACTCAGAGAATAAAGTTATCCGAAATGGCATTACATTAATAAATTATAAAATGATGAAACACTGCTGAACTCCAATTGCCTGTCAGGACATGCAGCTGCGGCTGCTTCTCTTCTTATAGCCCGAACGCGTATGGTTGACAGACTATTTTGGATATGATATACTGTGAACGTTGTTAGCTAACAGTGTTCACAAGGAGAAAATTATGCCGAAGAGCAAAACGGAAAGCCACCCTAAAATTATTTTGGCTGCGAAAGAAGAGTTCCTGAAAAAGGGCTTTGAGCAGGCGTCCCTGCGGGACATTGCTGCCAAGGCCGGCATGAGTGCAGCAGGGCTCTACCGGCATTTTGCTGATAAGGAAGCGCTGTTTGCCGCTTTGGTGGACCCGTTGCTCAATCAGCTTGATGGGGTCTACGACTCTATCCGGAAGCGGGACTATGAATACCTGAAAGCCGGTTCTCTGGACGAAATGTGGAGAGACAGTGCGGAAATCCGTTATTTTCTGGATCTGATTTACGGCCATTTTGAGGAATTCAAGCTTTTGCTCTGCTGCTCTTCCGGGACAAAGTACGAAAATTTCATTCACGACTTTGTAATGCTTGAACAAAAAGAAACGCTGGAATACATGGAAGCCGCCCGGAAGAGGGGAATTCCCGTCCGTGAAATAGAGCCGCGGGAACTGCATCTTTTGCTCAGCGCCTATGCCGCCGCGATTTTTGAAGTAGTTGTGCACGATTTTTCAAAAGAAGAGGCTGCGCATTATCTTTTAACGCTGCAGACATTTTTCTATCCCGGCTGGCGGGCTGTTCTGGGGCTGTAATCCGCAGCCCTATTTCTTTTACATATCGGTTAGCAATAGCTAACTATATTGGAGGTGCTACATGAACGAAAAACAGGAAAACCCAATCAGATACCTCTTCCGGTTTGTGGGAGAGGAAAAAGGAAGGATGACAATCTCCGTGATCCTGGCAACCCTGGGGGAATTGTTCGGGATGCTGCCGTTTCTGGCGGCGGCCATGCTTGCTAACGAGGTGTACGCCGGCACGGCAACCGTAAAAAGCGCGCTGCTGTGGGCGGGAGGCGCCGCGTTGGGGATTATGATGCGCACATTTCTATGCACCAAATCTTCGGCAAAAAGCCACCGGATTGCGTTTACTATTTTAAGGAATATCCGTCGTGCCATTGCCGATAAGATGCGCCGTGTACCGCTTGGTATTATGCTGGAGACTCCGTCCGGGGTTTACAAAACCCTGATGGTCGACAACGTGGGCAAGCTGGAGGACTCCATCGCCCACATCATCCCGGAAACGCCCTCGCAGGTTGCGGCAATGGCATCCTGCCTGATTTTAATTTTCGTGCTGGACTGGCGGATGGGGCTTGCGTCCCTTATCACCCTGCCGCTTTCCGTCCCTTCCATTTTCGGAATGATGCGCGGATATGGTGAAAAGATGAAAACATACCTGCGCTCCGGCAACGAGATGAATGCGGCGCTGGTGGAATATGTGGGCGGAATTCAGGTAATCAAGGCTTTTGGAAGAACCGGGACTTCGTTTGGCAAATTTTCCGATGCGGTGGACTTTTTCCACGACAGCACGCTGGACTGGTGGCGTCAGTGCTGGTTCTGGATGGCGGTGGTCAAGGCGATTCTCCCTTCTACGCTGCTGGGAAGCCTGCCGGTTGGCGCTCTGCTGTATATGCACGGTAAGATTACGCTGCCGGTTTTCATCGCCTGTATCGTAATCCCCATCGGCTTTATCGCGCCGTTCATGAAGCTGGCCTTCGGCAGTGAACAGCTGACCACCATCGCGGCGAACCTGAAGCCGATCCGGGAGTTTTTTGCCGCGTCGGAGCAGGTGCGCCCCGAAGAACGCGTGACGCTTTGCGACAACTCCTATTCGTTTGAAAATGTCTCTTTTTCCTATGACGCTTCCAAGGAAGTGCTGCACGGCGTCTCGTTCCGGACACAGCCCGGAACGATGACAGCGATCGTAGGGCCCTCCGGTTCGGGAAAATCCACCATTGCCAAGCTGATGGCCGGATTTTGGGACGCTACGGGCGGTACGGTGCGCTACGGCGGCAAGGACATTCAGGAAATACCGTTTGACCAGATGATGGAGGAAATCGGCTATGTGGCACAGGATAATTTTCTGTTTGATAAATCCATCCGGGAAAATATCCGCATTGGCAATCCGAAGGCTTCCGATGCGGAAGTGGAGTCCGCGGCAAAGGCGGCCAACTGCCACAGTTTTATTTTGCAGCTTCCGCATGGTTACGATACGCGGGCCGGGGATGCGGGGGACCGCCTCTCCGGCGGGGAACGCCAGCGTATTACCATTGCGCGGGCGATGCTGAAAAAATCCTCCGTGGTCATTCTGGACGAAGCCACCGCCTATGCCGATCCGGAAAGCGAAGCTCAGATCCAGCAGGCGGTGGGGCGGCTGGTACGGGGGAAAACGCTGATCGTGGTGGCGCACCGGCTGTCCACCATCCGAAACGCCCATCAGATCCTGGTTGTGGACCGGGGAAAGATTGTCGGACGGGGGACGCAGTCCGAGCTCCTCCAGAATTGCCCGCTGTACAAAACTATGTGGGAAGAACATATCGGCGCTGCGGATTTCAAGCAGGAGAGGAGCGAGGCGTTATGCTGAACATGATCAAACGGATTCTTAAAATTTCCGGCCGCCATCAGTCAAAAATTCTACTGGGTATCTTCCTGAACTTTTTAAAAAGCGTCTCCATGGCCATGATGCTGTTTGCCGTTTACGTGGTCGTGGATCATCTGAACGCATTGACCCCACGGGTAATCTGGACCGCAGTGGGGATTCTGCTGGGGAGCGTTGCGGGACGGTTCCTGTTTCAGTGGCTGATGGATATCTGCATGAGCGCCAAAGGCTTTGACATGTTCCGGGATTACCGTCTGGCGATTGGGGAACGGATGCGCAAGGCCCCCTTGGGTTATTTCTCCGAGCAGCGCCTCGGCAGCATCCAAACGGTGCTGACTTCCACGGTAACGGAGCTGGAGCAGTATTCCATGCTGGCCGTCACCGACCTGACCGGCGGGGTTCTCATGACGCTGGTGATGATGATATTCTTCCTGTTTTACAACCCTATCTTTGCGCTGGTAACGCTGGCGGGGCTCTGCGTCGGCATGCTGGTACTGCACATCATTCAGTCCGTAGCCGGCAAACAGACCCCCAGAGTCCTGGCGGCACAGGAGAACATGACCACACAGGCGCTGGAATATGTGCGCGGCATATCGGTGCTGCGCGCCTTTTCCCAGGCGGACGGAAGCGAGGGCGCGGTATATGAATCCTTTGACCGCAAACGTCAGGCCGACTTGGACCAGGAATACGCGTCCCTTCCTCTTCTGAAAATTTATCAGGCGGTCTACAAAGTGACCGGCTGTGCGCTGATGTTCACGGCAGCCACCCTATATCTGGCAGGCAGCATCACACTGACCTACTGCCTGATGTTTATTGTCAGCGCCTTCCTGGTCTACTCTGAGATGGAACAGATGGGGGACGGTGCGTTTCTTGCCCGGAAAATTACAACCGAATTGAACCGTCTGGAAGCTGTGACGGATATGCCGGAGATGGATACCAGTATACAAGTTTTGCAACCGCAAAACTTTGATATCGAGCTTCGGAATGTCTCCTTCGGCTACGATGACCGCCGGATTATAAACGATGTCTCTTTGAAGGTTCCTCAGGGAACCACCTGTGCCATCGTCGGGCCGTCCGGCTCCGGCAAGACGACCCTGTGCAATCTGATTGCGAGATTCTGGGATGCGCAGGAAGGACAGGTGTTGGTCGGCGGTCAGAACGTAAAAGGCTATACGGTTGACAGCTTGATACGGTACATCAGCATGGTGTTCCAGAACGTGTATTTATTCCACGATACCATCGAGAACAACATCCGCTTCGGCAATCCGGACGCTACCCACGAGCAAGTAGTGGAAGCGGCCGGACGCGCCCGGTGTCATGAGTTTATTTCCGCCCTGCCTCAGGGTTATGATACAATGGTCGGGGAAGGCGGCTCCACTTTGTCCGGCGGAGAAAAGCAGAGAATCTCCATAGCGCGTGCAATTCTGAAGGATGCTCCCATTATTATTCTGGATGAGGCCACCTCCAGCGTGGACCCGGAAAACGAATTCCAACTGCTGGCCGCGATCCGGGAGCTCACGAAAGGGAAAACTTTGATTTCCATTGCTCACCGGCTGACTACCGTGCGGGATGCGGATCAGATTCTGGTGGTGGAAGACGGCCGGATTACCCAGCGCGGAACGCATACCGAACTGATGGCGCAGCAAGGCACCTACCGGAAATTCTTGAAAATGCGGTCGGAAGCAATCGGATGGGAGCTGTCCTGAGCAAAGGCAGTTAAAAGGAAAAATTTATATGCAGCGGTAAGACTTTATGCATCAAATGGATTCCTTCCAGTGAAAGCAGAACCGCACAATCCACTGAAAATCGCATCGAAAAACAAAAATAATCGAAATTTCTTTTTGCCGTCCTCTATGGTATACTGATAGCGGAAAACGATGCAAAGGAGGGCGCGCCATGCCAAACAACGAAAAGACCTTTCATCACGTTTGGGGAATCATACATAGATACAAGCGCTCTTTCATCGTGCTGACAGCCCTGCTCACCGTTCTTGCCATGATGGTACTGATCCGGATTCCTCGAACCGCTTCCGTCGTGACCGTGCCGGTAAAGAACGGCGTATATGACTTAAGGGAGCTTTCCGCGCTGAAAAGCTCCTCCGTGCGCCTTCCGGCGCCCTCGGAATACTATCCGGGCCTCTACCTTTCTCCGGACAGCGCGGACACCGCCGTTCCCAAAAGCATTGCCGGATATGAGCAGGACAGGGCCGACTATCTTTCCCAGCGCTTCGTCCTGTTGATGCCGGATACCAGTGACACCTACACGCTTACCTTCACGCTGTCCGGCCGCCATGCCATGCGCGTCTACGTCAATGGCTGGCCGGCCGGACAGACAGGAGCACTCGGAACCGCGAAACAGGATACGGAGGTCTGGGAAAACAACATCACCGTTCACGCATCCGCCGTGAACGGCAGGATGGATATCATCCTTCACAGCGCCCAGTTTTATCATGCCCGCGGCGGCGCCGGTCTGGCGGCGCTCACCGTACAAAGCAGCAGCCTTGACAAACCGCGCTTTACCGATTCCGAAGCCGGATTTTTCGTGGGAGGAGCACTCGTGTGCGCGGCGGTGCTGCTGTTGAGCGTGTACCTGTTTCTCTCACGCACAGAGGCGACCTTTTATTTCGCCGCCGCATGTCTGGTCATGGCGCTGCGGGAGTTCGTCCAGAGCCAGGCTTGGATCTATTTTTCCGTAAACGGCAATCTTGTCTTTATGCTCGAATATATGAGCGTGGTGCTGCTGACTGTCTTTCTGTGTCTCTATCTGCGGCAATACGCATCCACCCGCCCCTTGCGGGCGATATGTTACGCGGCGGTCGCCGGTTCGCTGGCATACGGCCTGCTGCTCCTGCTGGCCGATTCCGTCGTCTATACGCGCCTGCTGATTGTCTATCAGCTCCTGCTCATCGCAGTGATCGTTCCCGGCATCGCCGGCCTGTTCCGGACGATACGAAAACCGGACAGGGAGCAGTCCGCCATGCTGTACGGCACCGCCGTGTTTTATCTTGCGGCGCTGGCCGATATCCTCATGTCAAACCACCTGTTGGGCAGCGGGCACGGCGTCACCGTTTCGGAAACGGCCATGCTGGTTTTTGTGGTGGCTCAGACGGTATCCCTGTTTCTGATGAACAACCGGGTGCTGGCGGAATCCAGAGAATCGGAGCGGAAGCTGGCTGCGGAAAAGACCGCGCTGGAGAGCCTTGACCGGATGAAAACGGAGTTCTTGGGCAATGTTTCCCACGAGCTGAAAACGCCCCTCACCGTCATGTCCGGCTATGCGCAGACCTCTAAGCAGCTTACCGGGCAGATGTCCGTACCCCAGGCGGACGAGGTATCCCGCCGGATGACCCTGATTTCCTCCGAAGCGGAGCGGCTCTCGCTGATGGTGGGGCAGATTCTGGACGTGACCCGGATGGAGGAAGGCCGTATGGTCATGGAGCCGGTGCGCTGCCATCTGGATGAAATCATTCATGCCGCCGTAAAAACCCATTATCCCATGCTCAATAAAAATCAGAATCGCCTGGAAATCCGGATTGAACCGGGACTTCCCGACATTTGCGCCGATCCCGCGCGAATTTCACAGGTGATCGTCAACCTGATTTCCAACGCGGTGCGCTTTACCACGGAAGGCGTCATTACCATATCCGCGGAACAAAAAGAAAATCAGCTTGTTGTCTGTGTTTCAGATACCGGCGTCGGCGTCGCTCCGGAGCGGCTTCCCCGCCTGTTTGAGCGCTACGGCGGAAAACAAAAATCCGGCGGCGGTCAGGATACCGGCACCGGACTTGGATTATATATCTGTAAGCATATTGTGGATCAGCACGGCGGAACCATTTGGCTGGAAAGCGAAGAAGGCAAAGGCACCTCTGTTTTCTTCACCCTGCCGTATCTAACGGCTAATACCGTACCTTGTTGAAAATGTATTCGCTTTTTCCCGTGCTGACCAGCTCAAACCAGCCGTTATCGTCCAGCCTCAGCTTTTTCCTGAGATTCGCCACATGGGTTTTGATAGTTCCGGCAGCGCCGAGCGACATTTCCCCCCATGCCCGGCGGTAAATCTCTTCAAAGCTCAGCCGCTGCCCGGCAAAAAGGGCAAAGCAGCCCAGAAGCTGCAGTTCCTTCAGCGTAAGGGGAATATGCTCCCCGTCCAGCACGGCTTCCCCCGCCAGAAAATCAACCGTCAGTGGCGGCAGCTCGATTTTACCGGCCGACAGCACGCCGTTTCTGCGAAGCTGCGCCGCCACGTGGGCACTCAGTACATTCAAATCATAAGGCTTGGTGACGTAATCGTCCCCGCCCTGTAAAAGCCCTTTCACCACGCTCTCATTTTCGTTCCTGCACGTCAGGAAGATGATGGGGGCGTTTGTTTTTTGCCGCAGCTCGGCGCAGAAGTCGAAGCCGGAGCCGTCCGGCATCATCACATCCAGCAAAATCAGGTCGGGGGCGTGCTCCTCCAGAAAAAAGCGCGCCTTGGCAAGCGTGGGGGCGCAGACGGCCTCATAGCCCTTTCCCTCAAAATATTCCCGGTTGATTTCCAGAACGTCGGCTTCGTCCTCTATCAGCAAAAGCTTTGCTTTTTTCATTGTTCCACCCCCTGAAGTCATCACGAGTTTACCATATTTTATGTGAAAAAGAAATACCGCAGACTTTTTTTCGGAAAACGGATAAGATTTCTTAACCTTTCGCACAGAAGAAAATTTTTCTGCTACGCTTAAACTGTACCGGAGTATGACGGAAAGCCCGGTGGAAATGAGGTGATACTCTGTGGCGCAAATCATCCGGGTGGACATTTTGGACGGTCAGACGCTGGACATTGAGCTGAGCAACGGACATTTGATTCTGTTCGATATGCGGCGTCTGATGGAAACCGACCGCTCCTACGGCTCTTTGCGGAATCTTGAGGTTCTTCCCCGTCCGGACACCGACGGGCAAAGCGTTTTCTGGCGCGGAGGCCCCCGGCTTTCGCTTGAAACAATTATGGACCTGCTGAATCGGCAGGATTACCTTGACTGAGGAGGAAGCAATCAACATGAAAATGACGATGAGGAAATTTTTGAGTGTTCTGTTCACCGCCTGCATGGTGGTGAACCTGCTGTCTTGTGCGGTATACGCCGCCGACGGCACACAGGATGCCGGAGAGATTCCCGCCCCGGTATCTGCCGGGGAAGGCGCGTCCGGCTCCGTGACGGCGGATGTGCGGGATTCCGGGGAAGGTACGCCCGGTTCCGGGGCTGCGGATACCGAACAGCCCGAAGGCCCGGAGGCGGGGGAGGCTCCGGATTCCGGGGAGGTTCCCGTACCCGACGGCGGGGAAGCCGCCGGAATGGCGCGGACCGCGGGCGCCCTGACCGGCTCTGGAACCATTACCGTTACGCAGCCGCCGGAGGATCAGAGTGTCACATTCGCGCTCGGCTATACGGTTGCGTTTACCGTTGTAGCGACGGCGTCAAACGAAGCCGCGGTGCATTATGAGTGGCACATGATCTACGACCGTGTAGATATGAGTCGAGGAGAGGGGACTCTATCCTTTACCCTAACAGGTCTGAATCCCGGAAGCTATGAAATATACTGTGTGCTTACGGCGGAGGGCTGCGAATCCGTAACCAGTGAACGCGCAGCACTCACGGTCGACAAAATGGACTATGACGGGGAAACGCAGGGAGAATATTCCGTATTTGCCGGTCAGACGACGAGCAATATTTCCTACCTTTTACCCCGCCTGCCGATTTCTGGTTCTGCCGGTATGGAATATGCAATAACCGGAGCCTACGGCAGCGGGCTGATTGCCTCCAGCCCTTCCGTGCGCCAGGACACGAACACAGGTGATTGGTACTTGGAATTCAGCACTGCCGACCGGGCGGTAAACACCTCCGAGGACATCACTCTGAGCATTCAGGGAGGAGATTTTTGTAACGACAGCTTCTTTACGCTGACGGTAACCGCCAGAGACACGCTGGAAATTCCGATTTCCATAACGGGAGCGGACACGGTCTATGACGGCCGGCCGTGGAACGGCTACGAGGGGGAACCGGTTGCCCCCGGACTGCAGCCGGACGAACTTGCCTACCGCTATACGGGACGGAACGGGACCGTGTACCCCGACAGCGCTGACCCGCCGGTCAACGCCGGGGATTATACGGTGACCGTATCGGTGAACAAGACGGGTTACACCGGGTCGGACTCCGCTGATTTTTCCATTGCAAAAAAACAGGTTTCCGTAACGGTGTCGAATTATTATATTAGCCGCGGGTCCCCGCTCCCCACCCTTGACGATCTGAATGATTTGATATTCTACGGCGGCTTCCTCTCGCCAGACAATCAGGACAACTGTCTTGAAACCCGGGCGGCAGTTCGTCTGAATGTAGCAGACAGCAGCCGGGTGGGAAATTATCCAATCGATTACGCACCGGAAGCGGTACTGAACGCGAGAGGAAACGCTAACTACACGCTGGCCCATGTCCCCGCCACGCTCTTCATCCAATCCCTCCTGACCGACGTGCTGAGCGTAAATCTGCCCTCCCCGGTCATCGACCTCATCAACGGAACCGTTTCCGGGACGGCTCCGGCGGATACAAGCTCGTTCACTTTTTCGGCGACCGTCCCGAGCGGTTCCGGTTGGAAGCTTTACCGCGACGAAGCCTGCACGCAGGAAATTGCCGACCACACGCTTTCCCTCGCGGAGGGACGCAACGTGTTTTATCTATGGGTAACATTTTACTCCTACGAAACCAGAACTTATTCCGTGACCGTCACGCGGGGTGCCGCCCCTTCCCCCAAACCCGACCGTCCGAAGAAAGACACCTCTTCTTCCGCGGTTCCAGGCGTTCCCGCGGAGCCGACCGTGAACCTTACCGGCGCGTCGCTGCCCGCGGGCGTGACCCAGGCGGTCCTTGCCGCCACGCCGCTGACCCCGGCCGGACTTCCTGTCGCTCAGAGCGGAACACAGGGGACCGCGAACCCGGACCCGCAGGCAGCGGCGGTTTACAGCGCGGTCGCGGCAGCCCCCGGGCTGAACATGATCGGCACGCCGCTTCTTTACAACCTGAATCTGCTGGACCAGAACGGCAATCCGATTTCTTCCTTCACCGGCAGCGTCACAGTCAGAATTCCGCTTCCGGCGGGGCTGCCCGGTACGCCTCACGTGTTCCGCTATGAAAACGACGGAACCTTTACCGACATGGGCGCGGCTGTGGCCGACGGATTCCTCGTTTTCAGCACGACCCATTTCAGCTACTATGTGATCGCGGGAGTCGGAGATTCCTTTACGCTGGATACGACCAGCTACCGGATGCCCGCAAACGGCAAATATCAGATCGGCCTGAAGCTGACCGGAACCAAGGCGGCGTCGGTAAAGGTTTCCTCCACCGACGACAAAATCGCAGCGGCCACAAAGCTTGCGAACGAAAATTATCTGGTTACGGGAAAAGGCGAGGGTACTGCGTGGATTCAGTTCGACGTATACGACCCCAAAAACAACCTGCTGTCGCATGTCTCCGTTCGCGTCGACGTTGGAAACGAACTCCAGCCGCAAGGCGATTCCACCCGGCAGACCAGCGTTTTCTGAAGCGCCTGTCCACGCGGAACGCATTCGTCCGCCGAACCGATGAATTCAGGCTGAAAACAGCCATAAAAAGAAAGGGTGTTCTTTATGAATCAGGCAGTTATCATCGTCAGTGAAAAGCAGCCGCAGAGCGGCCAGAAGGAAAGGTCGAGCAACAACTTTACCCTAGCGGATTTTCATGAGGACGCAAGGCTCACCGTACGTGCGTACTACGATTACGATGAGCCGACGCAGCGGGAAGCGGCCGATATCGTTTTTGACATCAAGGCCGACAGAACCGGTAAGGACCCGGTGGTGCTGAGCGGAATTTCTTCCGGATACGTCATGGAAAACACACATCACCGGAACCTGTATATCGCGAATCCCCGGAACGCGGCGGAGTCCTTCACGGTTAAGATCTCCGTTTAAAAAAATCTCCCCGGCACGCTGCCTGCGCGCCGGGGAGATTTTAGCAGATTGAAAGGAAGAGCCTCCAGCCGTAGGATAGAACTACGATTGGAGGTTTTTGTATGTCAGGAAAAAAGAAATGTTTTATTTGAAAAATCGAACAGAAAATCAGGCGGGAGCATGAAAAGGTAGTTGGCCGTTTCCTTTAAAAAGAACCGCTATCTGACTAACGCGGCGAAAGCGTTCATCCATATCCTAAAAGATACCCTGAACGACGGGGCTCCGGGGGGGGATGGTTTGAAGGAATGTAAATTGACATTTCCCAACCCCGATGATAAGATAAATTTCAAAGGGGGCTGTGTTTATGGAATTGAGATACTCATCTACAGCGGATGACTATAGAAGATTTGCTAAAAAGAAGGTAAAGCCCAGAAAGATAAAAGTAACATTGATAATCACTGCTGTGATTTTTGTGACATTTTTGTTAGTAAATATCTTGGGTCGATTTCCCTCTGAAACGGCGGGAACCGTATTATTAAAATTATTTCTTTCAGTACTCTACGGAGGAATTTTTTTGCTTATTTTAAATATCAAGGTGTCGCACGATATTAAGAAAAATATTAATAAATTAGGTCAACCGTTTTTTGATTCTGAAAAATCAATTACTCTCAATAAAGACGGCTTAGCAATTAAATCAAAAATCAGAGAATCTAAAATCCCATACGATGCAATAAAACAATTTCAAACAGATACCGAATTTATTGTCATAGCGTTTAAGGCCGGTGATATGGTTTACATCCCGATAACTGGAATTAAAAACCGCGAGATAATAGATGACTTTGTTTCCTTGTTAAAGTCCAAAATAGCTTAAACACCACTTTTCGGCTCTTGCTTTACGGCAGGAGCCGAGTTTTTTGGCGGTTCTTTCTGTCTGTTTGGGATTCCTAATAGCCATATTGACAAGCCATTAGTGATTTGAATATTATGTATTAATCTTTCATGAAGGAGGTATTGCATTGAGTCTGAATCGTTATGTCAATGACGATTTTGATGCCGTCGAATCAGCATCGGATCGTGGCAACTGTAACGACAGCTGTGACAGCGGAAGCGCAAAAGCATTGAAACGAATCCTTTCCTTACTGGATGATTTGAACAGTCAGGACTTGCGAATATTGGATGATATCATTGAGCGCCTGGTTTGCAGCCGCAAGAAATAAATATAGTCATTGTCTACTCCTTAGAATATAAATATTTGCCTTTGGTTTCTCTGCCGCTCCTTAACCGGAGCGGCTTCTTTTTACTGTCCCTGATAGAACGGCGTATTCGTAAAATCTCAGATAATCCCGGCACAGCGGGTTATATTGATCGGAAGGGAGGAATCCGGCTCCTTTTGGAGGATACGTTGGGAAAGAACGGAGGCTGAATTACGGGATACATCAAGAACTCCTAAAAAACGGCAGCTCTTAAAAAGACAAATTTTGGGATTGACAGTTGAGAGAAATAGAGTTAATATATTGATATATCAATCAAGCTGATATATCAATATACCAATTAAGAAATTATTAGGAGGATTTTATGGCTGTTAATAATGAGATGATTCCTATTTATTATCAATTGAAAGAAATACTTGTTTCAAAGATAAGAGATGGAGAATTTGCATTAGGAGATAAAGTGCCGTCTGAAACAGAACTTTGCAATACCTTTCAAGTCAGTCGTATCACGGCCAAGCGCACGTTGGATGAAATGGTTCACGAAGGGTATATTGAGAGAATCCCCGGTCGGGGGAGCTTCGTGTGCCATACCCACATCGAACATGCCCTGTCGCAGTTTTACTCTTTTACCGAAGAAGTAAAAAGGCTGAATATGATTCCGTCCGCTCATATATTGAATCTGGAAAGGATAAAACCCGGTAAGGAATTGAATAAGCTCCTGAACCTGAATGATGAGTACGTAATATACATAAGGCGCCAACGTCTGGCGAATAACAGGGTGATTGCGCTTGACCATTCGTTTATTCCGGAAAAGTTCTATGGGGAAATTGACAAAGAGGATCTTTTAGAAAATTCGCTTTATAAAATCCTGGAAAGAAACGGATTTAGACCCGACCGTGCAGTCGAGTCTTTTATGGCCGCGTCTTTATCGAAAGAGGAGGCAGAGCTGCTGAGTATGAAGGAAGGCGAAGCAGCCCTAAAAGTAACCAGAAATGCGTTTCACGGCAAAGAAGCTGTGGAATACAATTATAGGTATTATAAGAACGATTGTTACACCTATTCCATTGAGCTCAAATAAGCTCGTTTCGTCTGCCGGCTTTATCGAAGGCGTGGGGGCTTTATTCAGTGCGCCTTCGTGAAAGGTATAAATAACACAGGGAGGAAATTGAAATGAAAAGGATGTTAGCGTTTGTTCTCGTTCTGGCAATGACGGTGATCGGCTTTGGGGGCTGTTCCCCATCGGGACCGTCAGAATCAACCGGTCAAAAAACTGCGGATACCTCTTCCGAAACCGCGTCACAGCAGGGGACGTCCGATGTCAAGCTTGCCTTTACATGTCCGGATTTAACGAATACCTATTTCGTTGAAGTGGCGAAGGGCGTACAGGACCGGTGTGATGAATTGGGGATTAAAGTCACAATCAATGACGGGAAAGCCGACCTTGCAAATCAGGTCAGCGCATTTGAAAACTTTATTTCGCAGGGAGTAGACGCGGTAATCGTCAGCCCTATTGACGAGCAGGGTCTGGTTCCCTCCGTGAAAGCGGCGCATGCGGCAAAGATTCCCGTGATCGCTGGCAATCAGAACGTAGAGGGCAGCGATGCGTTCATTACAGTCCCTGAGTACGAGTACGGCTTTGCAATCGGCGAAAACGCCGGGCAGTGGATTGCGGACAAGATGGGCGGTAAGGCGAAGGTAGCGATTTTTGATTATCCCGAGCTCAAATCGATTATCGCCCGCGGCAACGGCATTCAAGAGGGTATACTGAGCAAAGCGCCGAACGCGGAGATTGTGGCGCGCCAGAGTGCGAACAACCCGGAAAAAGGGATGACCAACATGGAGAACATTTTACAGTCGAACCCCGATGTGGATGTGCTTGTATGCGTGAACGATGCCGGTGCTCTGGGCGGATATGAAGCGGTCATGGCTGCCGGAAAAGCCAGCGACAAATTCTACATTGGCGGCCTTGATGCCACAAAGGAAGCACTGGATAAAATCAAAGAGGGCGGTATTTACCGCGCCACAGTTGATATTCAGCCCTATGAGACGGGAAAGCTTTTTGTCGATACCGCGCTGAAAGTCCTGAAAAGCGGTTCGATCGCAGATACGATTGAGATTCCGATGAAGGTTGTGGATGCAGGCAATATTGCAGATTACTTTAAAAACTAGAGCGATGTTGTTTTGTGCCGGTCTTCTCTGTGCGGAGGACCGGTACAGATGCAGATTTTATGGTGAGGTGCAGCGATGACCACAAACGACAATATTCTTGTCTTAAAGCATATTACAAAACGGTTCTCGGGTGTATTGGCTCTGGACGATGTGTCACTTGAGCTGCGCCGGGGAGAGATTCATGCGCTTGTCGGAGAAAACGGAGCGGGCAAATCAACGCTGATCAAAGTAATTACGGGCGCTCATTTGCCAACCTCCGGGGATTGGACGTTTGATGATAAAGAAATGACGAACAATTCCCCTGCGATTTCCAAAGCTGCCGGTATCGGTGTGATTTATCAGGAGTTAAACCTGATGCCGCAGCTGACCGTCAGGGAGAACATCTTTTATGGCAAAGAGATTAAAAAGGGTATTTTTCTCGATGAAAAAAAGATGTATCGGGACTGCCTCAAAATGATAGATGATCTGGGGGTTTCCATTGATCCGAACGCTTTGGTGCGCGACCTGTCGATCGCTGAACAACAGGTCGTGGAAATTGTAAAAGCCATTTCGGAAGACATCAAGTTTCTGATTATGGATGAACCGACAGCGCCGCTGACCAATACAGAAATCGATAAGCTGTTTTCCGTTGTTGAAAAGCTTCGCGCCAAAGGAATTACGATCTTATACATATCCCACAGACTGGAAGAAATCTTCAGGATCAGCGACAGGGTGACAGTGCTGCGGGACGGCCGTCATGTCATTACGATGAATACGGCGGATACGGACCGGCCGATGCTGATCAAACATATGGTGGGCAGGGAGATAGGACAGGAGTACCCGAAACGGACCACACCCATTGGCCCGCCGGTGCTTGAGGTCGAGGGATATACCAATGCCGCGATACACGACTGCAGCTTAACGCTGCATAAAGGGGAAATATTGGGCCTTGCGGGACTGGTGGGAGCCGGACGCACGGAATTTGCCCGGGGGATTTTCGGCGCGGATCCAATCAGCAGGGGGACCATGCGGCTCAATGGGGAGATTGTTGAAATACGGACACCCAAGGATGCCATCCGCCACCGCATCGGTCTGATAACGGAAGACAGAAAGTCACAGGGACTGCTGATCAATAAAGGAATCGATTTCAATGTTGTCTATGCCAGCCTGAAGAGTGTCAGCAGGGCTGGGTTTGTACAAAAAAAGAAGGAAGCCGCGACAGTAAGCAGGTTTTCTGAAGCGATGCATATCAAAGCGCATTCCTCCACCCAGTTGGCAAAGACGCTTTCGGGGGGAAACCAGCAGAAAGTGGTTTTAGCCAAATGGCTTGCCACGCAATGCGATATCCTGATCTTTGACGAGCCGACGCGCGGGATTGACGTAGGCGCAAAGAGAGAAATATACCAGCTGATGCGCGATCTGGTTTCCGAAGGAAAATCGATTCTCATGATCTCTTCGGAAATGCCGGAGCTGATCGGAATGAGCGATAGGATTCTCGTCATGCGCAAGGGTGCCATAACAGGGATGCTTTCGTCCGAAGATGTAAAGCAGGAGAGCATTTTGGAATTGGCCACCGAATAATTGGATTCGAAAGAAGGAGATTCTGCATATGGACACTGCCGTACAGGTGAAAAAACAAAAAAGCATATCGAAGTATGCAATTTACATTGTGCTCTTGGCGCTGACCGCTTTTTTCTCAATCGTTGCGGAAGGTTTTTTCACGACAACGAATTTCTTTAATATTTTGCGGCAGGTTGCCGTTTATGGCATTCCTGCGGTGGGGATGACGATGGTGATCATCACCGGGGGGATTGATATCTCTGTTGGCTCCATGATGGGCGCGGCTTCCGTGGGGTGCGCTTCTCTGATGGTGGCGGGTCTGAATCCCATACTGGCGATGCTGATCGTACTGATTGTGGGGCTGATCGTAGGGCTGCTGAACGGTTTCTTTACTTATGAAGTGGGGATTCCCCCGATGATTGTGACCTTGGCGGCAATGAGCATCCTGCGCGGACTGGCGTACATCATATCGGGCGGTCTCCCTGTCTACGGTTTTCCGGCAAGCTTCACCGCTCTTGGGCAGGGCTATTTGGGACCGATCCCCATCCCTGTGATTATTATGGCGATCTGCTTTGCTGTCGGTTACATAACGCTTGAGAAAACATCCTTCGGACGATACGTTTACGGAATAGGCAGCAACCGCGAAGCGTCCCGGTTAAGCGGCGTAAGCGTAAGAAAAGTTATGTACAGCGTGTATGGTTTGTGCGGCATGCTTGCGGCGCTTGCGGGCATGGTGCTGCTGAGCCGCGTAAACAGCGGCCAGCCGAAAGCGGGCGAGATGTATGAAATGGACATCATTACAGCCGTTGTTTTGGGCGGCGTAAGCACGACCGGCGGAGAAGGCAAAATCACGCGGGTCATTGCGGGCCTTTTGGTGATGGGAGTGCTGCTCAACGGCATGATTCTTATGAACATACCGGATTATTACCAGCGCGTGGTGAAAGGCGCCGTACTGTTGCTTGCGATCAGCGCCGATATGATGAGCCAGAAACGACTGAGCAAAAAAATATAAAGCAATCAATGTTACAATATATTTACTGAATAGGGAGATGGCCGATTTATGAAAATTACAGAGTTAAAAAAAGGTTTGATCGTATCCTGCCAGGCGACGGCAGAGGAGCCGATGCGCGACAGCGCGATTATGGGCAGGTTCGCACTGGCGGCACAGATAGGCGGCGCGGTTGGCGTGCGTATGAACGGCGTGGCCGATATTCTCGCGGCACGCCAGCTGATCGCAATCCCTACGGTCGGTCTTATTAAACATACATACCCCGGATATTGGTGTTACATTACGCCTACTCTCCGCGACGTGGAGGCAGTATATGCGACGGGATCTGAAATTGTCGCGGTTGATGCGTGCAAGCTGTCAAAGCCCGGAAACGTGTCGGCGGCCGAGCTGCTCAGCTCAATAAAAAAAGAGTTTCCCGACATTCTTTTGATGGCGGATGTATCGACATGCGACGAGGGATTAAGGGCTGTTGATGCAGGCGCCGACCTGGTTTCGACAACGCTGGCCGGCTACACGGAATATACGCGCCACAATGACGGTGACAAGATCATGGAGCTGCAGGCGCCCGATATCAGCCTGGTGGCGTCTTTGGCGGAAAAGCTCAAGGTTCCGGTGGTAGCGGAAGGCCGTTACTGGGACGATCAGCTGGCGGCCAAAGCGTTTCAGGCCGGTGCGCACAATGTGGTCATAGGAGCCGGCATTACGCGTCCGCAGATTATAACCAGAAAAATTGTAGACAATTTGAAGCCTTACTTAAACAACGGGAAAGAAGCGTGAGTTCTTATGATTGCGGCGGCAATTGATACCGGGGGCACCAAAATCATGGGTGCGGCCGTAAATGAGCGTGGCGACATACTGGAGAAGATCCATGTTGACAATGTGGGAAGAACCGGCGCGTTTATTCTGGATTCCTATTTCAGAATCATCGATACGCTTGAGAAGAAATATGCCATTGATGCAATCGGTGTCGGCACGGGCGGGCGAATTGACCCGCGTACAGGCGAGGTGCTGTACGCGGTGGATATCTACAGCGGGTATATTGGAACCCCGATCAAAAGCAGGCTGCAGGAAAAGTATCAAAAGCCCACGGCAGTGGACAATGATTGCAAGATGGCCCTTATCGGCGAGAACTGGATGGGGGCGATCCGCGGCTTCAAAAGCGTGTTCGGCATCATCATCGGAACAGGGGTCGGCGGCGGATTGCTGCTGGACGGCGTCAGCATCAGCGGCCAGGCGGGAGGTTTTGGGGAGATCGGACATGCTGTTCTGCACCCGAACGGGAAACAGTGCCTGTGCGGTCAGCACGGCTGTGTGGAAAAATACGTTTCCGGCACGGCGCTCTGGCAGCGTTACAATGAGATGAGCGGGCAGGAAGCCATTGATTCGGGCTATGAATTTTTCAGCCGCGCACGGCAAGGCGATCCTGCCGCGCTGAGCGTTTTGCGTGAATTTATTGAAAATCTCGCGCTGTGCGCAGTGACCTGCGCCAATCTTTATGATCCGCAGGCGCTGTTATTCGGAGGCGGCATTCTTGATACCTCTGCGCTTTGGTGGGATGAGTTTGTTAAAGAATACGACAGACAAAGCAGCCCGCATTTAAAGAAAATCAAGCTGGTACGCTCGGCATTGGGGAACGACGCCCCCCTGCTGGGAGCGGCTGCATTGGCCTTCTCGCAGCACCAATACGGCGTGTCCGCGGAGCGCGGGTAGAGTGTGCCGACACCCGAATCCCCGATGTTCACCAAAATAAAAGAGCACCCGCAAGGGTGCTCTTTTATTTTGCAGTTGGGGTGAGAATCCCTAAATTTTCTCTTTTGGAGGCACCGGCTGTTTTTTGTCCTGTGCAGTCGGCTGCGCGGTTTCCTGCGATGCAGGCTGTACGGGCTGATTCGGCTGCCCGCCGTCCGCCGGGACCGGCTGTTCCTCAGAAGGGGCTGTCTGCCCGGCTTTAGCCGATTCCATCGCCGCCTGAATAGCCTGCGCCGTGGTGGACGGTTCTGAGATATGCTGAAGCGACACGCCCAGTTTGTCAAGCGTCAAAAATTTCAGCAGAGTGTCCATGACCGTGTTGCTGCCGCTGCCGGCGCCCGAAGACTGCCCGTCGTTTCCGCCCATGTTGACGACTGTTTTCGGTACAATGTCCACTTTGGAGTTTTTGATCGCGTCGGTCAGCTTGTCGGCGATTTCCTGAATGACCCGGTATTCCGCGCCGCCATAAGCCCGTACCTGCGCGTCAATGGCCTGCGCCTTGGCAAGGCCGACGTTGGACTCTTTGGAAGCCTCGGCTTCGCCTTCCAGCCGTACTTTCGATGCGTTGGCTTTTGCCAGTGCGATGATCTGATTGGCTTCCTGTTCCGCCTTGCTCGCCATGGCGGCGCCGTTGTTTCCTTCAATTTCAATCTGGATTTTCGACTTGGTCAGGAAATTCTGCTGCTCGGCGACCGCTTGGGCCTCCCGCAGGGATTTTTCGCTTTCCGCCGCCGACTGCTGCTTTTGATAGGTGATTTTCTTTTCCTCCGCAATCTGGCGCTCACGCAGCTGCGTCAGGATGTTTTCAATCTGCACATCCGCATGGGAAGACCTCGGCGTACCGATGAGCACTTCCTCCAACTGCAGGTTGTATTTCTGAAATTTATTGCGCATTTCGGTTACGGCGCGTTCACGGATAGCGCTGCGCTCCTGAATCAGCTCGATCAGGGTCTTGGTCTGCGCCACATCCTTAAAGTACGCGCTTACAAGCGGGTCAAGGGACTGGTTGACCAGCATGTTGATGTCGCCGAAGCGCTGAATGACCCACGGCGCCTGCTTGTAGTCGATATGCATGACGACGGAAAGGGGGAGCGAAGGCTCGAACGCATCCTTGGTGATGATATCGACCTCGGTCAGGTTCTCGTCGTATTTATGGTCGCCGACCTCTGATTTATTCCATTTTAAAATAATGTTGGTAGTGGGGACCAGCACCACGCGTCCGGCGTCGGTGTTAAACGCATACTTTCCGGGCATGAGCGGTTTCTCCAGCACACCCTTGCAGCCAGCCTCCACCAGCTCGCCGTGCTTGTAATCCTCGCCCGTCGTATCGACGCCTTCTTTTCCGAAGAAGGAAACCACGACCCCGACAAATCCGATGGGGACCACCGTTTTCGGGCGGAATTCCACCGTGGCGAACAGGCGGTTGATGTAATAGGTGCCGTCCGTCAGCACCTGCAGCTGCTTGCCGCGGCGACCGCCCAGTTCCAGAAACTGTTCCGGGTCCTGAAAGCTGGAGTGCCCTTCGCCCACGCTCGGCGCAATGATTTCGCCCTGCTCCAGCGGCATGCCGTCGTGCACGGTGACGATACCCATGATATCGCTGGTATCGCTTGCATTGGCCATGATGACCACCGGGCGGAACGCGTCGCGTTCCAGCAGCGTCTGCTGCATGCTGGCGATCTCCGCGCGTTCGCTGCGGGAATTGCCGATCGCCTTAATGTCGCTGGGAGTAATCACAATGAACTGAGCCAGATTGATCGCGTATGTACCTTCTCTCAAAATCCCGCGCTGCGGGCCGCGCTGGCCGCCGTTCTGCAGAAACCCGCGCACGTCCTGAAAATTGTTGGCCTGAGGCACCACTTCTCCCAGCGTCTGCGTCGGAGCAAGCGGAAGGCCGTCCCGTGCGAACAGATAGGCGATCTGTCCCTGCGGAACCGTGATCAGGGGGTATTTGTGGATTTTATACATCAGGGCGGATTTGAAGTGCATGCCGCCGCGCAGAAGGTCGGGCGAATAGCCGGCCTCGCCGTGCAGGGCGATGATGGAATCCTTCAAAGAGCCCTTTCTGCTCCACCATTTTTCAATCACAGCGACCTCGTTGGAACCAATAATCCGCAGGCCCAGAATCTTAAAAATCAAAAGATAGAGCACTGCGACAGCAACCAGAATATACAGCGGAATCAGAATAAAGCCCATTCCCATTTCTCCTTTACCTATTTCATGGATTGTGAAGCACCCGCTTCCCGGAAGGATGCGGACGCCGTGCCAAAAAGCCGGGGAAAAACGGAATATCTTTCGTATTTCGACCGTCAACAGCACATTACTAAATCTATGCTTCATTATATTCTACAATGACACGGATTTCAATAGAAGGACGGTAACAGGGAAATACCAGATTTTAGGGGAAATCGCGCCTGCGAGATTCCATGAGAAAACGCCCACCGAACGGAATTTTCCGTTCGGTGGGCGTTTGTGGTTCATGGATTGAATGGGCGATTCCTTCTAAAGGATACGGAAATTCCCGACACAGGCGGGGGGAAAGGGAAAGCTGCATTTTTCATATCCTGTCAACATGATCTTTCGTAAATTGCTGGGCGCTGACATGAAGCAGCTTCTTTGCAGTGGTCGTGTCGGTGATCAACGTGTCGATCAGCCGATAGCGGATGGCGATATAAATGCTCTCAACTTTTTCGTCCCCGCCGGCGACCCCGATCACTTCCGGTATTTTCTTAATTTCATCCAGACTCAGCGACATCAATTGCTGGTTCCATTTGCAATCCACCAACTCACCGTGTTCATTGAAAAAATTAAATGAAATATCACCCTTTATCAGATCGCTGACATTGTCGGTATACTTATCAATGCCATGCAGATAGGCCTCTGTCATTTCAAAATAGATGGGGGAACTGCCGAGACCGACGATGGCAAGGTCCGCTTTTCTGGCGTTGTCCAGCACATCCTTGATGAAATGCTGTTTCATAAGGATCCGTTTTGCCTCCGGTGAATCGACAACTACAGGGGCATGGAGCTGCAAGCTGTCGCCGCCGCACTGACGCGCAAAAATTTCGGCGATAACATTCGCCTGGGTGTCCCGGTCGTTACGCAGCAATCCGCCGGACAGCGGCACAAAGGTAACATCCGGAAATGGGACAGGGGAGGAAAAGCTGTTGGCCAGCGCAAAATTGGTCGTGCCGGAAGATACCGCGACCAGCTTGGCCGAGTACATGCGCCGGAACAGGTATTTCGCCGCCAAATGCCCCAGCCTTTTCTTGGGCTGGTTGCTTTCGTCCACATTGACACAGATGACGTCGTGCAGCTTGAAGGTGGATTTCAGCTGGTTTTCCAGCACATGGTAAGGCCGCATACCGGCGTCGTGGATGATAATCTGCACAATACCGACGGTGCGCGCCTTTGTGAGCAGTTTCGAGACCAGCGAGCGGCTCATATTGTATTTCTTCGCAATCTGATCCTGTGTAAGGTAGTCGTCATAATACAGATGTGCGATTTCTACCAGCAATTGCGTATCATCGGAAGTACCCATTCTCTAATCCCTCACAGCTTACATAAATACAATTGAGCTCCCAATTCTGACCTCCGGAACACCGGCAGGCGACAGCACGACCGCCCCCGGCAGTACGTCTTCAGACGGATCGAATATTAATGTCATGTGTCCCAGGCGGCTGAAATTCTCATTCGCCACCTCGCCGACCTTTTCTACAGTGTACTCCTTGCCGTCAAACAGCATACGTCCGCCCGGACGCAGCATTTCATCACTCTGTTCACCCTTGAATTCGTGGATAATACAGGCATCCTGTAATTCTTCAGGACAATCTTTGCCGAAAAGAACCAGCATCGGACTTTCGTCAAATATGGCATCGCTGCCAATTGCAGTTACGGTTGTCTTGAACATTTGCATCATGCTCCTTTCTGTACATTATAGCGCAATGCTTCGAAAAAAGAAAGCGTTCCATAACTCAGCGCGAATTTACTTGCCGGAAAAGACACGCATTGCGCGCAGAACATCCGCTTTCATGGCGCTTGTAGCGTAAAGTGACACAGCGTCGAAAAACAGCGCGTCATGATCTGTGGCCAGATACTGCCTGACGGCCTCACCGCCGGCCTTGTTCATATAGGTGTAGTAATTGATCTTGCAGATACCGTTCTGGATGGCGGTCCTGTAATCTTCATCGGAAACACCGGACCCTCCGTGCATAACAAGCGGAACGGCTGCCGCGTCGCGGATTTTACTGACACGGTCAAGATCCAGGCGGGGCTCGGTGAGATACACGCCGTGCACAGTTCCAAAAGCAACGGCCAGACAGTCGACTCCGGTGGCATCCACGAAACGGTGTGCCATATCCGGATCGGTGTATATATCATCCAGATTGCTGTAGTCGTCGGCGCTGTCAGCGTTTGTGCCCTCACCGACGACCACCTTTGATGTGAAAACGTGGCCGAGCTCTGCTTCCACGGAAACTCCCGCAGCGTGTGCGATCTTAACGATCTCCGCAGTCTGAGCGACGTTTGTGTCAAAGTCTTTTCCGGATGCGTCGTACATTACGGACGTGAAACCGAGCCGGATGGCCTGCACGCAGCGTTCAAATGAACTTCCGTGATCCAGGTGCACCGCAACCGGCACGGACGCGCGTCCGGCATAGTGCAGCATCAATGGTGCGATCTCGTGCATGTCGACAATACCGTCATGGCTCTGAGCATGCTGCAGGATAACGGGACATCCCAGTTCCTCAGCGGCTGCAATAATCGCGCGCACGCTTTCTAATGTTGTACCGTTGAACGCACCTACTGCGTATCGACGCGCTTTGGCGTCGGCTAAAACATCTTTTAGATTGGCCAGCATGATTTTACCCTCCTACTTTGTTGTATCGACGTTGTAATGTGCGAGCAGAATACGTTCCGCCTCTGCGCTCCAGCAGCCGTTTGCACGGTCGCAGGCGTCCGCAAGCTCGCCGAACAGCGGATTCTCCGCGCTCAATCTGCGAAAATCCTCAATTGCGGTCAGCGGCAGATCGATCTGCGTGTAAATCAGCTTCTTGCCGCCCGGAATCTTTGGCAGGTTTAAGGTGGTTTCAATTACACTGTTTAATCCGCCAATATGTGTCAGCATGACGGTGGGATTTATGCGTCCCTCATCCGACAGACGGATTGCGTCAAGCAGGTCGGCGTTGGTGCTTCCGGTGAAACCGACATAATGGGTTTTTGCATAGTGTATGTTATACATATTGATCATTGCGGACAGGCCCCTGTCCACGGGACCGGCAAAGAAATTCAGGCAGCCGTCGGTTGCCAGCACCTTGTCGGCCTGTTCAATTAATTGCTGTACGGGCGCGTATACAAAGACATCGTCGTATCCGGCTCCATTGCTGAGGTTTCTAAGATCCTGCACGACATCGCTGCTTGACGCCGCATTGAAAAACACAAGCTGCTTATTGTCCGGCACAGTCAAAACGGTTTGGGCGCGCGCGATTCGTTCCTCGGAGACATCGACGGCAACGATGAGCGCCGGACCGTTTTCCAACTGCAGAGCATAATCGATGGCGGCGAGCCCCATTGGGCCGCAGGCTCCGAAAATAATGAGGTTTCCCTGGGGTTTTACTCCCATCGTGTGCTCGTGATTGACATCCGAGGTGTGATACATCCGGTTGTATCCCGCGATTACACACGCAATCGGTTCAGCCAGCGAAGATTGGAAAAAGGACTCCCCTCTGATTGGAATCAGGCAATTGAGCTCCATCACTTCGTTTGGGATCACACAATAGGTGCAGTCTCCGCCGAAATAAGAATACGAATAACCCGGGGTGTCGAATGTTCCGTTATAATTCAGGGAAGGCTGGATTGTGAACCGCTGCCCCGCCCGATAATTGTCCTTCCACTTGGCGCCCACCGATATAATGACACCCGCCATTTCATGGCCGATGATTACCGGCTTTTTGGACAGATCGTCCGGTGCGCGCTTATGCGCGCTGCCCTGTTGAACCAGCTTGTATGTAGACATACAGACGCTGTCCGTCATCATTTTTGCAAGAATCTCATCCTCCCCGATTTCAGGTAGTTCCAATTCTTCTACAAGCAGATCTTTTGTTCCATGAAGCCTGATTGCTTTTGTTTTCATGTATGTACCTCCATTAAGATATATTTCGATTCCTTCGGTGGAATGGTTGTGAGTGCCTGATGACACTAATATAATAACGACAGTTTATCTGCATTGTCAATTATTTGCGATACATTGGAACATATGTGATGGCTATTTTGCGTATCCGCCATGTTGCGGAATTGAACTGTAGAATATGTGCAAATTTTTAATATTATGTTGACATTTAATGTGCAATAATATAACATCAATGAGCAAGATGAGTAAGTCGTTACATGACCTGACAAATGTGAGAAAGGAGAAAACGAGTGATAAAGGGGGTGATTCTATGACGATAGTATTAGGCGGGCTGTTTCTGGCTATGGTGCTGCAGGCATTTTTTTCATACATGCAGTTAAAGGCCGTGTACGGTACGCTGGGGCAGATGAAGCGTGAGCACGCCGGATCGGGATATCTGGCAATGGGGAGTGCAAAATCAAAGATTCCTTTCCGCAAGGGCGTAGCTGTTATTATCGTGGTGGATGAAACAGGAGTTGTTGTGGAATACCGTGAGATGCAGGGCAGAACCGTATTTGCCAAATTCAAACGGCGGGCGGAACTGACCGGCTTGACAATGGAGACGGCAGTCAGCCGGGTGGCTGAGAAAGTGAGAGTGCAGGCCTTGAAAAAGGCGGTCCAGCTGATTGACGAGCAGCGCAGCAGGCAGGCTGTCACGTTGTAACAGGGAATTGAATTGATTAGGATTTAGGAGGGCATTTTATGGATTTCTTAGTAAAATTTGCAGAAGTATTTACCGGTGTGTTTCAGGCCGGAGGCGAAAACCTGACGGGGCTAATCACGGGGATTCTGCCCACGTTGCTGGTGCTTCTGACGACGATCAACGCGCTGATTAAGCTGATCGGAGAAGAACGCGTCAATAATTTCGCGAAAAAGCTGACGCGGTTCCGTCTGCTGCGCTATACGCTTTTGCCAATCATGTCGCTGTTTTTCCTGACAAATCCAATGTGCTATACAATGGGGCGGTTTGTCGAGGAGAAGGAGAAGCCGGCCTTTATTGACGCTTGTTTCTCGTTTGCGCATCCGATACTCGGAATTTTTCCGCACGCCAACCCAGGGGAACTGTTTGTGTGGGCAGGGATCTCCGCGGGTATTACCGCGCTGGGGCAATCGGCTATGCCTCTGGCGGTACGGTATTTTATTGTGGGTGTTATCGTCATATTTATCCGCGGCAACGTGACTGAGCTTATTACGACTCTGATGATGAAGAGAAAAGGGGCGGCGAAATGAAGACGACAGTAAAAGTAACGAGAGGACCCGGCGGCTGGGGCGGTCCGTTTACCGTGCAGGAGACCGAGACCCGCAAAGTCGTGGCGTCAATTACAGGCGGAGGCATTCATCCGCTGGCGCAGAAAATCGCGGATATGCTGCATGTTCCGGCCGTAGACGGTTTTAAAGAAAAGGTCGAGCCTGATACCATGATTATTGCTGTCGTAGACTGCGGCGGAACACTGCGGTGCGGCGTATACCCAAAGCTCGGGGTCAAAACGATCGACACTCATCCGATCTCACCGTCGGGCCCGTTGAGCCGCTACATCAACGAAGGCAATTTTGTATCGGGGGTCGTCGAGGATAACATCACCCTCGTGGAGAGCGCGGAAACCGATACCGCTGCAGAGGAAGCTCCGAAAGCTGCTCCTGTAACAAAAGCGGCGGCGGAAACGCCGGCTGCCTCCTCAAAGGGAATGGTCGGCTTTATTACAAATTCCGGACGGGCAATCGGAAGCGTTGTGAACATCTTCTATCAGGCGGGCCGTGATTCCGTTGAAATCGTATTGAAGAGCATCCTCCCGTTTATGGTATTTGTCAGCATCATGGTCGGCATCATCAACTACACAGGGGTTGGCAATGTGCTTGCCAACGCTATTAAGCCGCTGGCCGGAAGCTTGCCGGGGCTGTTGGGGCTGTCCGTTTTTTGTGCGATCCCGTTTTTGTCCCCCGTATTGGGACCGGGTGCGGTCATCGCGCAGGTTATCGGAGTGTTGTTGGGCGTTCAGATCGGAAAAGGCACGATTCCGCCATCCTATGCCTTGCCCGCGCTGTTCGCGATCAATTCCCAGGTAGGCTGCGATTTCCTGCCGGTCGCGCTGACATTGGCAGAAGCGGAGCCGGAGACAGTGGAAACCGGTGTCCCGGCAATGCTTTTCTCCCGGCTTATCACGGGTCCCATAGCGGTACTGGTGGCGTTTCTTCTTAGCTTCGGACTTTATTAAAGAAAAGGATCTGTAAGCAAGTATCAAATAAAGACTGCTGAAAGGCAGGTATGCCCGGCAATGCCGCCAGGAAAGATTCCGGAAGGCGTTTTCCTGGCGGTACGCCTGAGAAGCCGATGGAAAGCTGTTTTAAAAAATACACGGACGTGTGAACCGAGTACATAAAGAGGTACGCAGACCCAAAAACAGAGTATGTTTCAAGAGGTAGTAGGGTATGAAAATAAAAGGCGTAATATTTGATCTGGACGGAACACTTCTTGATTCGATGGGTTATTGGAATAATTTACGCGTGGAATATTTAAAAAGGAAGAAAATCGATTTTCCACCGGGACTGGAACATCTCTTGGTTAAAATGGGTTCTATGGAATCCGCGGAATATCTCCGCGTGAAATTCAATCTTGTGGAGTCGGCGGAGGAGATAAAAAATGAATTTGATCGGGAAATGACCTATCGGTATGAAAACTGTATCCGTCTAAAGCCCGGAGTGCTGGAAGTGCTGCAGCGGCTCACTGATATGGGCGTTGGATTTTGCGCAGCCACTGCTACGGACCGTGGATTAATAGAGAAGCCGCTTATACGATTAGGAATCTATGAGATGTTCGCCGGCATATTGACCTGCCAAGAAGTCGGATATAATAAGACGCATCCCAACATTTGGCGGGAGGGCCTTGCCATTCTTCATACGACACGCGATAATACCGTCGTTGTAGAGGATAATATTCAGGCGGTCCGCACTGCAAAGGCAGACGGGTTTACAGTATACGCAGTCTATGATGAAACGTCTGAGGACGAAAAGCAAATGCTTCAAGTACTTGCAGATCGCTATTTGGATTCATTGAAAGAGTTTTTAAATGATTTACAGTAATGGGATAAGGAAAGTATGAAGTTCATAATGCCTGTCTCCTACGGCTGACGTAAAGAGAGACCCATATGGGCTGTTTATTTAAATAATGAGAGGAATCAATATGGTAAGTCAAAAAGTAAGAATTCAATTAAAATACGGACTGCATGCCCGGCCGGCCGGTACGCTGGCGAAACTGGCGCAGCAGTATCAAAGCGATATAAAAATGCAGTCGAATGAAAAAATATTCAATATAAAATCAATCATGGGCGTGATTGCCGCAGGAGTAAAATGCGGCACGGAGGTCGAACTGATCTGCAATGGAACAGATGAGCAGAAAGCATTGCGTGAATTGGTCGATGCGATTCAATCGGGTCTGGGGGAATAACAGAGCTTTCATACAACGGGCAGGGTTCATACAGCCCTGCCCGTTTGTTTTCATATATCAATTCTAAGGAGGAAACAGGATGACGGTTCTAAATGGAAAAGGTGTATTGGATGGGATCGCAATCGGAAAAATTGTGTTCTATCAGCGCAAGGGCAGGGAAGCGGTTAAACGTCATGCGGAAAATACGGAGGAGGAACTCCGTCGTTATCAGGACGCAAAACAGCGGGAAGCAGAGGAACTGAAAAAGCTGTATGAGAAGGCGTTTCAGGAAGCGGGAGAGAAAAGCGCTAAGATATTTGAAATCCATCAGATGATTTTGGAGGATGTCGATTTTTGCGATGCTATAACGGATACGATCCAATCGGAGCGGGTCAATGCGGAATATGCCGTGAAAAAGGCATGCGATACATACATTCAGACAATTTCCGCTATTGACGATCCTTATCTGAAAGAACGCTCCGCCGATATCAAAGATATATCCCAAAAGCTGATTGAAATCCTTGCCAATGCCGAACCGGATGCTTTTACATCGGATGAGCCTGTTATTATCGTCGCAGACGACCTCACGCCAAGTGAAACAGTGCAGCTGGATAAATCAAAAATTCTTGCCTTTATTACCATCAACGGTTCGGTTAATTCTCACACTGCGATTCTTGCGAGGAGCATGAATATTCCCGCCGTGGTCGCTGTCGGAGAGCAATTGGGCCTGAAATATAACGGGAATAACGCAATTGTGGATGGCGCTTCCGGAAGGATTTATATTGAGCCGGACACTGCGACGCTGAAATTATTTTCTGAAAGGAAAGAAGCGAAAAAGGCGGAACAGGAACAGCTGCATTGCCTGAAAGGGAAAAACAGCGTTACGATAGATGGAAGGGAAATCAAGGTTTTTGCAAATATCGGCGGGCCGCAGGACGTGGAGTCAGTCCTGAACAATGACGCGGAAGGTATTGGACTGTTCCGCAGCGAGTTTCTTTATCTTGGCAGAGAAACGTATCCGACCGAGGAAGAACAGTTTCAGGCGTATCGGTCGGTTGCGGAGAAAATGAAGGGAAAACAGGTCATTATCCGTACTCTGGATATCGGCGCGGACAAGCAGGCGGACTATTTTGAAATGCCAAAGGAAGAAAACCCCGCCATGGGCTGCCGTGCCATACGCATTTGTTTAACCAGGCAGGATGTCTTTAAAACACAGTTGAGAGCATTGTACCGGGCTACTGCGTTTGGAAACATCGCGATCATGTTTCCCATGATCATTTCCGTGGGAGAGGTCAGGGCGATCAAGCAAATTGCGCAGGCTGTTCAGATGGAGCTTTCCGGAGAAGGGAAAGACTACAATTCGGGAACAAAGCTGGGAATCATGGTCGAAACTCCTGCGGCCGCTCTTATTAGCGATGAACTTGCGAAGGAAGTGGATTTCTTCAGTATCGGCACCAATGATCTGACTCAATACACGCTGGCAATCGACAGGCAGAATCCGGGTCTGGAGCATTTTTATGACGCACATCATAAAGCGGTGCTGACCCTCATCCGGATTACAGCTGAAAATGCTCGTAAAAACGGAATTTTCGTAGGGATTTGCGGTGAACTCGGGGCGGATCTTTCCCTAACGGAAACCTTTTTAAGGATGGGAATCGACGAACTTTCGGTATCGGCACCCTGTGTGCTGCCGCTGCGGAAAAAAATCAGGGAAATCCGAATTGAACGTTAAGTGTTAAGCAGCGCCCTTTACAATAAAACGCCCATAGAACCGAAATTCGGCTCTATGGGCGCTTTTAGCGCAGACCGTTCACAGAGGGCCTGACACAGGAAATACTTTTTCATCAGGATTCCTTGATCCCCATTACGTTTGTCTCCGGCAGCAGATTGCCGCCATCGATCACGTTTTCCGTGCCGGTAATATACGAGGACTCCTCGCCGGCGAGAAAGGCCGCCAGCTTTCCTACCTCTTCCGGCGCGCCCAGACGGCCCATAGGGACTCCTGCCGCGATGCCTTCCAGCACGAGGTCGGGATTCTGAGGATTGGTTGCCGCCGCGTTCCTGCGGACATTCGGCGTCAGAATAAAGCCGGGGCAGATGGCGTTGACCGTAATTCCGTCCTTCGCCAGCTCTACCGCCAGCGATTTGGTAAACCCGATCAGTCCCGCCTTGGTCATGGCGTAAGCGGTGTATCCCGGGTCGCTGACATAAGGGCCCGTCACGGAAGCGATATTGATGATGCGTCCCCACCGGTTCTTCAGCATACAGGGAAGGACCGCCTTTGTCACATTCCACGTGCCCTTCAGGTTGATGTCGATATGCCGGTCGCGCAGTTCATCCGGAAAGGCCTCAAACCGGGACAGCTTTGCGATTCCCGCGTTATTGACCAGAATATCGATGTGCCCGTACTGTATCAGCGCGCTTTCCACCCCGGCACTTACGCTTTCCCGGTCCGCAATATCCATTTTGACCGCGGCTGTATGGAAATTTTGCCGGTTCAGTTCCTCCGCCGCGGCTTCCGCCTGCCCGGAACGGCCGGCCAGAAGAACGAAAGCCCCTTTCGCGGCCAGTTCACGCGCGATGCCGAGGCCGATACCCGACCCCGCGCCGGTTACAAGCGCTACTTTTCCGTTCAGCACACCGCCGCCGCCTTTTGCACGTTCCGGCGGACAAATTCATAGGCCATCCGGCGTGTTTTTTCCAGATATTCCGTGCCAACTGTTTTCGCCGTGTCGCTTTCCCCGTGGCTGCCCAGCCACGCCAGCCTGACAATGCGGCGCATGAGAACGAAGGTGGGTATTTCCGCGAAATCCTGTAAAGAGAGGCAGCGCACCGTCTGGTATCCCTGCAGCCACGCCTTGCAAAGCTCCTCCAGACCGTCGCTGTACTGCACCAGACTGCATCCCAGATCATACAGGAACCATCCGAAGCCGCAGTCGTCGAAATCGATGATCTGGAGCTTTTCGCCGTCCATAATCACGTTGGACAGATGCAGGTCCGAATGAATCAGGCCGTAGCGGTCGGGCTCTTTGCCGTAGGCGGAAAGCCGTCCTTCAATGATCGTAGAAGCCTGTCGGAAAAGAATCCTGTCCTTCTGTGTTAAACCCGGATAATCGCTCCAGGAGCCCCAGCGGGCGTTTTCGCCCAGCAGGCTTTCAAAGTCCCAGGTGAACCGCCGAAAGCGGGCGGTGTCGGACTCCTTTTGCACCTGTGTGTGAAGGATGGCCGCAGCTGCTCCTACCTGGCTTACCCTGTCGAGCAATTGCTGACCGTGCAGCTCGCAGACCGCTTTTCCGGGCAGAAAGGAGAACAGGGAGCAGTCGTATTCCACTCCGCTTTCCGGGGAGCGGAAGGACTGCAGAAGGCTGCCGTCCCTGCCGGGGAACGCCTGCGGCACGGTGAGCTTTCCGCCGCGGCGTATCTGTTCCATCCACTGCAGCTCCGCGAGCAGTTCCTCTTTTGTATGATATCCGGGCCGGTTCACGCGCAGAACGGCTTTGCGTACGGGAGAAGCGACCGTAAAGGTCAGATTTTCCGAATTCTTCAGAAGCCCTATTTCCGCATAGTCCGGGAAAAGAAACATCCGTTCAAATTCCCGGCGTACGGTTTCCAAAAGCACCTCCGGTGTGTCTATCCGTTTCAAGATTGCAGTCACCTTCCTCTGTAATTTTGGTAAGCTTCTTTTAGCCCCTCGTCCATTCTGGCAAAAAGCTCGTCGATAAATGCCCGGTCGCACAGCAAGCCCACCTTCATCTGCAGAGTCCCGGGGTGCAGTCGGGCGTTGTGCGCCCATACGCCGTGGTCGTAAAGCGGCTTTGAGACGGATACGCTGGCGTCCTCGCAGTCAAAATCCAGTCCCAGAATGACTCCGCGCTGGGAGTACCCGGTCAGGAAGCCGGGATATTTTTTCATCAGATCATCAACGCCGTGTTTCAGGACCGCCTGATTTTGAACGACATTTTCGACCGTAGAGGGGCGCGTCGTCATCTCCAGCACCTTGGCGGCCACCCTGCAGCCGATTTCGGAGCCGCCGCAGGTGGAGCCGTGCAGGCGCCCGATCTCAAACAGCCATTTTCCCGCCGTCCGGTTCATGACCGTCGCGGAAATCGGATAAATTCCGCCGCCGAAGCCCTTTGCGGTCACCAGCATATCGGGTACGAACCCCTCGTGCTCAAAGCCCCACAGCTTGCCGGTGCGCATCAGGCCGGTCTGCACCTCGTCAGCGACATACAGCGCGCCGTACCGTTCGCAAAGCTCTTTTACCGCTTTGAGATAGCCCGTCTCCGGCAGGGGAAAGCCGTAGGTGGCCAGAATGGTTTCCACCAGAACGCAGGCGGTGTCCTCCTTTTTCAGCTCCGCTTCCATGGCGCCGATATCGTTGAGCGGAACCTGCACAAAGGCGTTCGGCTCGCCCTCGCAGTGAAACGGCAGCTTGAACATGTCGTCTCCCGCGGAGACGGAAAGCCCCGTGTGTCCGTGGTAGCAGCCCTTGATCGAAATCACCTTTTTCCGTCCGGTCGCGTAACGGGCGCTCTTAATGGCGACGTCCACCGCTTCGCCTCCGCAGGTGGAGAAAACGGAATAATTCAGATCCCCAGGGCAGAGCTTTGCCAGCTGTTCCGCCAGCTCCGCTCTTGCAATGGACGGGAAGTGATGGTTCCCGACGTCGAATTCCTCTGTCGCCTGAATCATCGCCCCGATCACCTCGGGGTTGCGGTGTCCCAGATTGTAGGTGCCGCCGTTCAGATGGATGTCGAGAAATTCCGTGCCGTCCATATCCCAGAAGCGGTAGCCCTCCCGTTTTCCCATCACAAGGTCGATGCCCTTTTTATGGAAATCCTCCACCTTGCTGGGGTTCCAGTACTCTCTGCTCTTCTGTAAAATCTCCGCTTTATAATCTGTCATTGTTTTTCCGCCCTTGCTGCAAATTTTTATCGGTCAGTCGTCGTCCAGTACGATTTCTTCCTGAATCTGGTATTTCGGCTCGCGGCCGAACAGGGTCTTCGCGTTGGAAAGGAGCATAACTGCCGTGATGAAAACGATCACGATCGCCGCTATGGCGGTAATGGTGGGGTCGAGCTGCTGATTCAGGCCGTCCCAGATTCTCTTCGGAAGGGTCGTGATCTGCACGCCGCAGAGGAACTGCGTCACGATGATCTCGTCGAACGACGTGGCGAAAGCAAACATCGCGCCGGAAAACAGCGCGGATTTGATCATCGGCACGGTCACGCGCAGAAAGGTGAGGAAGCTGTTCGCTCCCAGGCTGCGGGACGCCAGCTCATAGTTCGGGTTCAGGCCGGACAGGCTGGCGAGCGCCGTGCGGATTACAAACGGAACCGCCATCAGGACGTGGGCGATCAGCAGCCCGCTGAAGGTGCCGGAAAGGTTGATTCCCGCTTCGAACCGGTAGACCGCGATGCCGACGATAATGCCGGGCACCAGCATGGGCATCATGAAGGTTTCGATAATGGCGTTTTTGCCCCTGAATTCCGATTTGGAAAGCCCCTCCGCGGCGAGGATTCCCAGAATCAGCGAAAGAACCGTTGTAAGGATCGCCAGCTCAAAGCTGATTTTCAGGGAATTCACCCATTGGGCGTTGCCGAAGAACGCCTGGTACCACTGCGGGGAAAAGCCCGGGGGCGGAAATTCCAGATACCGGGACGAGCTGAATGACATCGGTACGATAATCAGTACCGGCAGGACCAGAAAAAGCATAATCAGAGCGGCGACAATCCATAACATCATCGATGCTCCTCCTTTCTACCACAGTTTTTCCACATGCATGATTTTTTTGGACAGGAACAGAATGATATACGTCAGAACCAGAAGCACGACGGAAATAGAGGAAGCGAACGGCCAGTTCATCAGCTTGTTGATCTGTGCCTGTATGGTCTGTGAAATCATCACGTTTTTGGTTCCGCCCAGCAGGGAAGGGGTGATGTAGTAGCCGATGCTGCTGACGAAAACGATGATGGAGCCGCAGGAAACGCCGGGCATGCTGAGCGGCACGAAAACCCGGAAGAAGGTATAGCCCTTTTTCGCCCCCAGCGTGCGGGAAGCCAGAATCAGATTGCGGTCGATTCCCTGCATCACGGGGTAGAGCGAAAGAATCATATAGGGAAGAAGGATATGCGTCATGCCGACATAAATGCCGAGCTCATTGTGCATCAGTTCCAGCGGCTGCCGGATCAGGCCGAGCGTTTTCAGAATGTCGTTGATCACGCCGTTGGTCTGCAGCAAAATCATCCACGCGTAGGTGCGCACCAGCAGGCTGGTCCAGAAGGGAATCATCACGCCGATCATTATCAGGCAGCTGATTCTTTTGGAACAGACCGTCATGGCGTATGCCACGGGATAGCCCAGAATCAGACAGGCCAGGGTTACGACAATGCTGATGCGGAAGGTGGTCGCGATCACCTTCAGGTAGACGTCGCTGCTGAAAAATTTGACATAGGAGTCCGCGGTCAGGGCGCTTTGGGTGCCCGTAAAGCTGAGCGCAAGAATCTGCAGCAGCGGGAAAATCAGGAAAACCGCAAAAAACAGCGCGGGAGGGATAATCAGCATCCACGGCCTGAATAAATTTCTTCCGAGCAGGCCCTTCCGCTCCGCTTTCTCGTCTTTCACCGTCTTCGCTGTGTTTTTATATCGGATTCCGTCCATCGCGACTTCAAAATCTTTTACCATTAGAAAGCCTCCCTGCTAAGCTGTAAAAGTCGGTTTGTGTTTCTTCGTACGGAAACGGCAGCCCGCCGCAGTGCTGTACTGCGGCGGTTTACCGTAAAGACCATCGTCGATCAGCTTAATTTCCACTCCTGGAAGCGCTGGTAAACGGCGTCATAGTTGTCGACCCACCATTTTACATCGTAGTAAACCTGATTCTTTACTTTTTCCGGTGAGGACGCCAGCTTGTCGATCTGTTCCTGCGTCATGAGCTTGTAGGCGTCCGTGTTGCAGGGCGCGTTGCCGGGATACTCGATTGCGTAGTCTGCCACAACCTGCGCGGAGGTTGCGAAGGCGATGAAGTCGTTTGCCATCTCAACGTTTTTCGAGCCTTTCCCGATCACCCAGGAATCGCTGGTGATGATCGCCTGATTCCAGTCGTATTCCACCGGCTGGCCCTCTTCCTTCGCCTTGATGATACGGCCTGCCCAGACCTCGCCGAGCGGGTTGTCGCCGCTGGAAACCAGCTGGACGGACTGGGAACCGGAATCCCAGAAGGTCTGGATGTCTTTTTTATGCGCGTCCAGATATTTGAAGGCACGGTCCACGTCGAGCGGATACATTTTGTCGATCGAAACACCGTCCGCCATCAGCACCGCTTCCAGCATGGACATCGGGTTGGAGTACAGCGTGCGGCTGCCGGGGAATTTCGCGGTGTCAAAGAATTCCGTCCAGTTTTTCGGCCGGTTCGATTCGGAGAATTGATTCGTATTCCACGAAATACAGATCGCGGACATTTCCGACGGCACGGAATATTCCGTTATAAAGTTTTCAACCAGACCGTCTTTTTTGATGACGTTAAAGTCGAGTTTTTCAAATAAGCCCTCTTTTTCACCGCGGAAAGCAAAGTCCGTGTCAACGTCCCATACGTCGACCTCCATTTTTCCCGCCTGGACGGCTGCTTTTACCTTTGCGGGGCTGGGATCGGTATCTTCCACGATGGTGCAGCCGGTCTCTTCGGCAAATTTATCGAAGATCGTTTTTTTCTGTGCCGCCTGAATCGCGCCGCCCCAGCTGCAGACCGTCAGGGTTTTTCCGGCCCATTTTTTCCCGCTGGACGCTCCGGCGGCGGATACGGAACCCGCTGCGGAGGATGTGGCGGTCTGGCTGCCGCCGCAGGCGGTCAGGGAAAGGAAAACGGTTCCGATCATCACAGCGGAAAGGACCCGGATTCCTTTTTTCGCATTTGCACTCTTTTTCATCGTTGTAGCCTCCTCTTGTTTCGACAGAATGTGGTTCTCCTTTATATAGAACATAGACAGTTAAGCGCAAAAGACCTGTTTCAGGGCTTTACCTGAACAATATCCTCTTCCGAAATGCCGAGCAGCACTTCGTCACCCACGTCTAAGGACAGCGCATAGCTGGTAAATACCTTGACTTTCAAATGGTGCCCGTTCGTCAGGCGGACCTTCAGCTTCAGACAGTCTCCGATATAAACACACTGTTCCACAGCCCCACTGAATTTCAGTCCGCCGTAGGAATCGTCGACCAGATTGATTTTTTCCGGCCGGATTACAATGTTGACCGTATCGTCCGCCGCGTAGCTCCGCGTTTGGTCCGGGGCCGGAATCACCAGCCCGTGAACGCTGATCTTTCCTTTTCCGGCGGCATCGAGGGAAACCACCGGGCAGGGGATCACGTTTGCTTCTCCGATAAATTTAGCACAGAATACGGACGCCGGTTTTTCGTATATTTCCACTGGCGTTGCGACCTGCTCGATCATGCCGTCCTTCATAATGCAGACCTTGGACGCCATGGTCAGGGCTTCCTCCTGGTCGTGCGTGACGGAAACCGTGGTGATGCCAAGCTCCCGGTGGATTTCCTTGATTTCCAGCTGCATCTGTTTTCTCAGCTGTTTGTCAAGCGCGGCCATCGGTTCGTCCAGCAGAAGGATCAGCGGGTCGAACACCAGAGCCCTGGCCAGCGCGACGCGCTGCTGCTGGCCGCCGCTGAGCTCCCGGGGGTAACGCGACGCGTATTCCGACAGGCGTACCCGCTTGAGAACGGCGTCGATTTTTTCTTTGCGTTCCTTCTTTGACATTTTCCGTACACTCAGCGGATATTCCACATTTTTATAGACCGTCATATGCGGAAACAGCGCGTAGTTCTGGAACAGCATCCCGATGTTGCGCTTATGAATCGGCGTTCTGGATATGTCGTTCCCGTTGATGAGGATTTTTCCTTTGGAGGGGTCCTCAAATCCGGCGATCATTTTCAGCAGCGTGGTTTTTCCGGCGCCGCTCGGTCCCAGAATCGTCAGAAATTCCCCGTCCTGAATTTCGATATTGACGTCCCTGACGACATTCGCCAGCTTATAGCGTTTATCGATGTTTTCCATTCTGATATTGGCACCCATCTGTCCGATACCTCCTGACGTATCAAATATTGCAGTTCTAAATCCGGCCCGCCGGGCCGCCGCGGAGATAGAAAAAGGGCGCAGATGAACGGTTTGTTCATAAGCGCCCTTGCCAACTCATAGATGATTCAAATAAATTCAGATTGTTTCCGAGACCTCTTTCAGAATTTCAAAGGCTGCGTCGCAGTCCTTTTCCGTCAGAATCAGCGGCGGAATCAGGCGGATAACGCGGTCGCCGATCAGCGTGACCAGCATCTTGCGGTCAAAGCAGCCGTGTTTGATTTCCAGCCCGACCGGCCCGTCGTACTCGATGCCGATCAAGAGGCCCTTGCCCCGGACTTCTTTCACATGGGGAAGCGTGCGGAGCTTTTCCGTAAGGTAATTGCCCATTTTCTTTGCATTGCCGGCCAGGTCGCGGTCGATCAGCTCGGTTACCTGTGCGAGCGAGGCCGCGCAGCAGACGGCGTTTCCGCCGTAGGTGGTTCCGTGGGAACCGGCGGTAAAGGCAGTTGCGATTTCGGAACTGGTCACGATGGCGGAAATCGGCATCCCGCCGCCCATCGCCTTGGCCATGGAGAGAATATCCGGCTTTACCCCGTATCCCATAAAGGCCATGACGTCTCCCGTTCTGCACCAGCCGGTCTGCACCTCGTCGAACAGCAGAAGCAGCCCTTTTTCATCACAGAGGGAACGCAGCCCCTTCAAAAACTCCGGGGTTGCTGGAATGACGCCGCCCTCCCCCTGAATCGGCTCAACCATAATCGCGATGGTGTCCTCGGTTACCTGGGACCGGAACGATTCCAGATCGTTGTAATCCGCGTAGGTAAAGCCCGGAAGCATCGGCTTGAACCCGATCTGGCAGGCGTTGTCCGGCTGGCCGGTTGCCGACATGGAGCCGTAGGTCCTGCCGTGGAAGCCCTTTTTCGCGGTGATGATGTGATATTTGTTCTCTCCGTATTTTTCGACCCCGTATTTTCTTGCCATCTTGATCATCGCTTCGTTTGCTTCGGTTCCGGTGCTCTGATAAAAAATCTTGTCAAAACCCAGTGTGGTGCATATCTTTTCGGCAAGCAGCGCCTGCGGCAGGGTGTACGGATAGTTGAAGGTGTGGATCACGTCGCCGACCTGGTCCCGAACGGCCGCTACGACCTTTTCGTTGCAGTTGCCCGCGCTGTTCACCGCGATTCCACCGTAAAAATCGAGGTACGCTTCGCCCTTCTCATTGTAAAGGTACATGTCTTTCGCACGCTCACAAACGAAGTTATAGCGCTCGTAGGTGTCGATCATATACTTTTTGACCAGAGCCTTCACATCTTCCGCCGTTTTACCATACTCACTCAGTTTCATTGCTTCTCATTTCCCTCCGATTTTATTAGGCCGCTGAAAAATTCCCGGATCGATATGCAGTCGCTTAGGGTCGATTTGAATAATAATTGATAATTTCCTGCATATAAGCGAAGGCGTTCTGACAGTTAAAGTCAGAACGCCTTTGTTCTTGGTTTTTATTCATCACTGTGTTTTATATGTGATTATTATAGCGGGTACACGGGATTATGTCAATAGCGTTTCCGGTGGTAATGCTTACAAATAAGTAGGATGTCTGTTTTTGAAAATGATGCAAGATAACAAAACGCTTTTTGTAAATGAAAGATCAGTACGGAAAAAATTCATTTAACTTTATAGTATTCACTGCGGTGTAAATTAGTACGACATTTTTAAAATAGAATATACATCCTCTTTTGAAAGGGGATGGAATCCTCCTACCCGGCCGCTGCCGGCCGCCTGTTCCGCCATTGGCTCCAGAAGGTCAATGGGAATCCCCAGCTCACTCAGATGTTTCGGCAGGCCCAGCGCTTCGAAGAAGCCCTCCGTTTTTTCAATGGCCTGCTGTGCCAGCACTTCCTGCGGAAGGCTGGAAGGAAGGTTCCATACATTGACCCCGTATTCCGCGAAATACGGGAGGTTTTCCGAAAATCCGCACACAAAGCGCATCCAGTTCGGCGTCAATACGGCGAGGCCGACGCCGTGCGTGATATCGTAATGCGCGCTGAGTACGTGCTCAATGGGATGCACCGTCCACCGGCGTTCCGTCCCGTAGGTGATCAGGTCGTTGATCGCGAGGGAGGAAGCCCACATGAGGTTGGCGCGCGCTTCATAATCCTCCGGATCGGTCATCGCTTTCGGTCCGTAATGCAGACACGTTTTCAGCAGGGCCTCACAAAACCGTCTTTGAAGATAAACGCCGGGGGTTTTTACAAAATAGCTTTCAAGTACGTGGCTGAAAATATCCGCCGTTCCGGAAGCGGTCTGGTATTTCGGAACCGTGTAGGTGTATTCCGGGTCCATGACGGCGAAGCGCGGGCGCAGGCCGTCATGGCTCGTCGCAAGCTTCTCATTCGTAGCCATGTTGGATATCACGGCAATCCGGTCCATTTCCGAGCCGGTCGCCGCAATGGTGAGCACGGCGGCAATGGGCAGAACCTTGCCGATCTTATCAGGATGCAGCACTAAATCCCATGCGTCGCCGTCATAATTTGCCGCGGCCGCCACGACCTTCGCGCAATCGATGCTGCTGCCGCCGCCGATCGCAAGGACGGTATCGATTCCATTCTCTTTGCACAGCTTTGCACCGGCGCGCACTGTGTCGATCCTGGGGTTCGGCTCAACGCCGACAAGCTCCCAGTAAGCGATTTTGGCACCGGAAAGCAGCCGTACAACAGTGTCGTAAAGTCCCGCCCGCTTGATGCTGCCGCCGCCGTAAACAAGCAGCACGCTACTCCCATAGCGGAGCAGTTCGCCGGGAAGAGCGGAAATCTGGCCCTTTCCAAAAAATATTTCTGTCGGGATAGAGTATTTAAAATTCAGCATTCTAAAAAAATCCTTTCTTGAAAAATGAAGTTTTGTGGACGATCATGTTGAGTGCTCCTAAAATACGAAGTTGGAAATCGTGTCGTTTGCTGGCGGATCAATGTACAGAAAGGGCGTTTACCACAGTTTAAGCCGTGAAAAACACCCTTGCTTTCCTTTGCTCAAACGGTGCCGCCGGGTTCTGTCTGTCAATAAGATTTCCGAAAAGCGGGGCGTATCAGGGAATTTCCCTGATACGCCCCGCTGCGTTTTCAATTATTATGCATCCCGGTTTTGGTTTTGTCAAGAGCTTCAGGCGTTATAAAGCCTTTCCAGCTTTTTTGCCGTAATTTCGTCGATGCGGATTTCAAGTTTGATCGCAGCTCCTGCGGCTTTTTTGAAATCCGGGGTTTTCAGCAGCGGCACCGGCTCAGTAAATAATTCTCATAAGAATTCCCTGTGGGTAATCCCCGAATTTTTCACCGAAAATGTTGATTCCGCCAACATATTGTGCCGTTTCCTTGATTTCTATTTTAATAGAAATATAAGGCCGGTCCTGAATATTCAGCTGCGTGAGAGAAATGTGAGGATTTACCAGATCCCCGTCTAAAAAACCGCCGCTTTGACGAACAGAAAAAGTTTTCAGTATGCCGTACTGTGTTTTTCCATTCTGCCAGCCGGCGGGGGTATAGTTCCCGTGCCGTGCTCCAAAGTCACCGGGACAGCGATAGGTGGTGAGCTCCAGATCGTTTATGGAAATAGTAATGTCCGAAGGCCAGTTTTCCATATAACCCGGCGCTTCGGAGCAAAGCTCCAGGGAGAAGGAAAGCTCCTTAATGGAGAGCTGCGGCTCCGCGTAATTCGGAAAGCGATATTCCACATAACCTTGCTGAAACCAGATCAACTGCGCCTGCCCCCGCCGCGGTGTAAAAAATGCCTTGGGACTGTCGTAGTTATCCATCATTTCTCCGTTCGCGTCCGCAAGTCCGCAAGTAGGTTCCACGTAACAATGATAGTAGTTCCCGATGGGCATGTCTACGGTAACTGCTTTTTTTGAGGGGTCAAACTCCTCTTCCGCAGTATCAATGTGGATAGACTGCACGCTGGAAACACAGACCCTCATAGAACCGCGCAGCCCGGGCTGGGACTCTGTTATCACCATTTTGGCATCCTCTAAGAAACGGATGTGCAGGGCGACAGAGGAAACGGGCAAATCCAGTGTGCCTGCAATTTCCTGTATGGAGAGCGCTTTAAACTTAAGCAGATTCAAAATTTGCAGGCGGGCTGGAATAGACAGCGCTTTGGCAATCTTGATGATTTGTTCCTGATGCTGATGGTTGTCCAGGTTTAAAGAAATGTCGCGCTCGCCAATAATTTTGATCGCCTTTTTTGTTTTATTGGACACGAAAGTTCGCCTCCTGTTTTATGATTGTTTTTTAAATTATGTAATTATATATTCAAAAAAGAATTGTAATCTATCAATACTAATAAAATTATTCAACGAAATAAAAATATTTTAGAATATAACTTGACATTTATAGAATATAAAAGTACTATATAGACAGTGAAAGTTACATAAAATATGTAACAAATTCAGAAAAGATGCGCGGAGTGCATTTAGTTTTATAATTATTGTAATATAACAGCCCGAAAAATGCAAGCCGTGTACAATGAGAATGGGAGGATGTTAATGAAAAAGCTAATTTCTATGGTTACGGCACTCGCATTAATAGGTTCTCTCCTGACGGGATGTCAGAGCGGCTCATCTGGTCAAAGCATGTCCGGTTCTTCAGCGGATTCCGCAGGGTCCGCGGCAGGTAACGGGGAAAAAGTGAAAATTTCTTTTATTGACGGCTTTACCGGCGGCGACGGCGCCTACATGAAGAAAATCATCGATGGATTTAATGCGTCGCAGGACAAATACGAAATCGATGAGCTGACAACGGCAGACGAATATGTAAAGTTTAAATCGGACGACTTCGATATGCTGGTTATTCACTCGGACTGGATATCGACTTATCATGGGGACGGACTGCTTCGCGAATTGTCCGATGTCTACAAGGCGGCCGGTATTTCGCTCGATGATTTCCACAGCATCACTACCTCTTACACAAAATATGACGACGGTATTTACGCCGTGCCGCTGGGGCTATATGCCAATACCATGTTTTACAACAAAAAACTGGTGAAAACCGCGCCTAAAACCTATTCGGACCTCGTTTCGCTGCGCGATCAGCTGGATTCCGAAAAAAGCGGCATTTATCCGATGGCCGTACCGCTTACCGGTGACCATCAGTGGCTGTATATGACATTCCTGACTCAGTACGGCGTTAATTTCGTAAAAGACGGGCATCTGAACTTTGATACCGAGGAAGCCTGCAACGCTTTCCTTGCTTTGAACAAATTAATTTATAACGACCGGCTTAGCCCGGCAAATCTGGGCGCGAATGATCATCTGAACGCTTTTATGAAAAATGTGAAGGGCAAGACCAATATGCAGGCGGCGGTCGCGCTGATGGGCCCGTGGAACTACACCGCGGCAAAGGAAAAGTATGGCGACGATTTAGGCATAGCGGCAATCCCTGTGTTGGGAAAAGAGCTGAAGGTTCCCGCCGGCGGCCACAACTTTGCCGTTTCCTCCAAAGTGACGGATCAGGGAAAACTGGACGGTATTGCCGCATTCTTTAAATACGCCTATCAGCCGGAGGTCATGAAGATCTGGGCGGATGCCGGACAGACCCCCGTTCATCTTAAAACAATTGAGTATATTAAACAGAATCCCGATCAGTATCCCGTATCCATGGTAACCTTCGACATCCTCGACAAATGTGAGATTTTACCCCCGCTTTACAACGTGCGCGAGCAAATTAAATACGCAAATGAGACGGTTTACAATATGGTTATTAAGACGCCGAATCTGACAAAGGAACAGTTGATGCCTGAACTGAAGAAGGCAACCGAGTCCGCAGCCGAGTTGGCTCAGCAATAAAAGACAGACAGGCGGGCGGATTTATCCCCCGCCTGTAATTGAAAAAGTTTTAGATATCCTGAGAGGGGAGTTAAGCATGAAAGCGGGCAAAAAGGTTTCCGTCTGTTTCATTTTACCGTTTGTTCTGTTTTTTATATTGTTCTGGCTGGTTCCGTTTTTTTATGGCTTTTATATGAGTCTGCACAATTTTTCACTGATCAATGGCGATCGGGGATTTATTGGAGTTGACAATTACATAAAAATTTTGTTTTCTTCTTCCATGTACCATAGCTCATTCTTCCTGGGCCTGAAAAATACGCTGATTTTTGTCGCTCTCAGCGTTCCGCCTTTGGTATTGCTCAGCCTTGCGCTCGCTTTGCTGGTAGACAATCTTCCAAACAAAGTGAAAGGGCTGTTCCGCACAATATACTTTATTTCATATTCCGTGTCCGTCACGGCGGTTGCGTCTATTTTTATCTGGATGCTCAAAGGGAACGGAGGCTATCTGAACAATCTTCTGATGAACCTGAAAATAACAGCGGCTCCCATCCCCTGGCTGGAGTCACAGCCCTTTGTCTGGATTTCCCTTACCATAGCGACGGTGTGGTGGACCATCGGTTATAATATGATGCTGTTTATCAACGGGCTCAATGAAATTGACGTCAGTATCTACGAAGCTTCCGCCATTGACGGCGCGGGCTTCTGGACGAAATTCGTGTCGATCACGATGCCTAATATCAAAAATATTTTCTTCTTTGTGTTAATGACGACAATCATTGCCTCTTTTAATGTATATGGGCAACCTCGGCTAATGACCGTGGGGGGACCCGGACAAACAACCAAGCCTCTTATTATGGTCATCAATTCCGCCATTATGGACCAAAATAACATGGGGATAGGCAACGCCATGGCGATCTTAATGGGGCTGATCATTATGGCGGTCTCTTTAGGGCAATATTTTATGACAAAAGAAAAAGAGAAGATCAGGATGAAGTGAGCATAACAGCGCATCCATCGATTTGATGGCAATTCTGCTCAGCGGGTAAAGGAAATCGGGAAAAAAGGGGGATCGCAAAGTGATAACAAAAAAAATACCGAACATCATACTGACAATCATTGCCTGCATTGTTGCTTATGCGTTTTTACTTCCGCTGCTGTTTATGGTATCCACCAGTTTTAAGGGACTCTCGGATGCTTTGGGCTCCAGCTCGCTCTTGCCGCAGCAGGTAACTTTCAAAAACTATGTCGATTTGTTTAATCAGACTTCAAGCGCCCCGATTTTGAAATGGGCCTTCAACACGCTTGTGGTCACTGTCCTGGGAACGATGCTGAGACTCATCACCAGCACTCTTGCGGCATATTCCTTAGCAAGGCTGAATGTTCCATTTAAGAAGGGAATTCTTATCGGACTGATCTGGGCAATGGCAATTCCTGAAATTGTAACCTATTTTCCGCTTTTTTATATTTTTAAAAACACAGGAATGCTTAACACTTATCTTCCGCTGATCCTTCCCTCGGGTGCCGGGGCGATGACAGTGTATCTGATCTATCAGTTTATGCTGGGATTTCCAAGAGAACTGGAGGAAGCCGCTTTTGTGGACGGCGCTTCCCTTGTGAAAATTTTGCTTTGTATTGTGCTTCCTTCCGTTAAACCTATTTTGATTACTCAGGGATTTATTGTGTTTTTGGGATTGTATAATACCTATCTGTGGCCGTCGCTGGTGGTCAGCCGTACCGAAATGAACACGATCACGCTCGGAATCGCATCTCTTGTCCTCGGCGAAAACTACGTGAATCCCGGTCTAATGATGGCGGCGACCGTTGTAGCGGTTATTCCCACTATTTTGATTTTCATGTTCCTGAATAAATATATTGTACGCGGCTTTACTCAGTCGGGAATCAAATAGGGGGAGAAAGAATTGAGAAACGAATATCCACGCGCCGATTTTGTTCGTAAAGACTGGCTTTCACTGAATGGGGAGTGGGACTTTTCTTTTGAATACGGTCCGGCATGTAAAATACAGGTGCCTTTTGTGTATCAGTGTAAAAAAAGCGGTATAAACGATCAGAAGACATGCCGCACCGTTACTTATAAGCGAAAGTTAACCGTCCCGCCCGGATGGCGGGGGAAGGATATTGTACTGCATTTCGGCGCAGCAGACTACCGGTGCAAGGTCTGCGTCAACGGCAGATACGTTGGCGGTCATGTGGGAGGTCATACTCCGTTTGAACTGGACATCACGGATGATGTCAATTGGAAAGAAGAAGAAATTTTAGTTATAGTCGAGGATTTTCCCACAGATGAAACCATTGCTCGCGGTAAACAGTTCTGGCGGGAGAAGCCCGAGTATATCTGGTATACGGGTTCGACCGGTATCTGGCAGAGCGTATGGATAGAGCCCAGAACAAAGGCCTGCTTTGAATGGATTCACTTTACACCGGATATTGATAACGGACAGGTGAAAATTTCCTATCGTTTAGGGGACGGCACCCCGTTGCCATGCTCTTCCAAATGGGAGATCACTTTACAAGGCGAAACCTTTTTCAGCGGAGAACTGTTATGCCGTGAATATGAGGACAGCTTCACGGTTACGGTTTTTGGAAACCATGTGCTTTCCGGTCCTTTCCATTCCGATGGTTTGTGCTGGAGCCCGGACAGCCCCACATTGTTTGATGTAACCGCTCAGCTGCTGGAAGACGGGAAGGCTGCGGATACCGTAAACAGTTATTTTGGAATGCGTAAAATCTCGCTAGAAAACGGAATGCTCTACCTCAACAATCATCCGTGCTACCAAAAATTATTGCTGGATCAGGGGTACTGGGAAGAAAGTCTTCTGACGGCTCCCGATGACGAAGCTTTTCGACAGGATATTCTGCGTGCAAAGGCAATGGGCTTTAACGGCTGCCGGAAGCATGAGAAGCTGGAAGACCCCAGGTTCCTCTACTGGGCCGACAAGCTGGGATTTTTGGTTTGGGAGGGAATGGCGAGTTTCATAAGCTATACTCCTTCGGCTGCCGCGCAATTTATAAAGGAATGGGAAGAGGTCATTCACAGGGATTATAACCACCCCTCTATTATTGTCTGGGGGATGCTCAATGAAAGCTGGGGCGTACCTCAGATCTACGACAATCTTATGCAGCAGCATTATGCCGCCTCGCTTTATCATTTGGCTCACAGCTTGGACAGTACCCGCCTGGTCATATCAAATGATGGGTGGGAAATGACGGAAACCGATGTTTGCGCCATACATAGCTACAGCCACGGCACGGAAGACGACCGCCGGCAGCAACTGGTGTTTGCAGAGTGTGTAAAAACCTGGCCGGGGATCGAAAGCGGGAAAATTGTCAGTCACCTGCCTTTCGCAAAAGGCTATCATTATCAGGGTCAGCCTGTAATCCTGACGGAATTCGGAGGAATATCCGGGGCTGAGGGGGAAGAAGGCTGGGGTTATACCTGTGCCCACAGTGAAAAGGAATTTTTGGAAGTATACCGACGCCTGATTACCGTCCTGAATGATTCTGAAATTCTCTGCGGCTTTTGTTACACACAATTAGCTGATGTCCAGCAGGAAACCAACGGCCTGCTGAACAAAATGCATGAGTTTAAGTATGATCCGAAAAAAATCAGAGAAATCAATCAACTGATTGAGAGGAGAATGGTCTAATAATGAAAACAGTAGTCTGGGCGCATCGGGGCAGCTCCTTTATGGCGCCGGAAAACACCCTGGAGTCTTTCGCTCTTGCGGCAAAACAAAACGCGGACGGAATCGAGCTGGATATTCACCTTACCAGCGATGAACAGCTGGCGGTTTTTCACGATGAGACACTGGAACGGACGACAAACGGGACGGGACCGGTTGAAGGCTGCACTATGGCCCAGCTGAAAATGCTGGACGCAGGCATTCTTCATCCTGAATATAAAGGGGCGAAAATTCCGGCTTTACCGGAAGTTCTTGATTTTATGCGGGGCAATTCTCTTCGCTTAAACATCGAGATCAAGGAGGAACGAAAGCCAAATCCGATATTGGCCAAACAGCTCGCAAAGCTGATTCAAGACTTTGGGCTTGCAGACAGAACCATGTATTGCTCGTTTAATCATTACAGCCTGCTGGCTCTGCGCAGGGTAATGCCAAAAGCATGCATCGGCCTTTTATATCACGGAGGGCTGGTAAATCCGTGGGCCTATGCCAGGTCAATCGGGGCGAATTGCCTACATCCTTATTTTCGCTTCGGTCTCATGGAGGGCCAGGTCGATAAAGCTCATGAGGCCGGACTGAAGGTTAACGTCTGGACCGTAGATGAACCGGCCGATATGCGTCTCGTATATGCAAAGGGCGCAGACGGAATTATTACCAACAAGCCGGATGTTGCTCTCAGGCTGCGGGATAGTTAATTCCCGGCACGCGCTGTACGGCCCTGCAAGTTCAAGATGCCTTCTTTTCGGCACAAATTCTACAGCAGGGGGAGGAGATTTATCATAAAGGGATTTGAATTGCTTCAGGACATAAATTTTTTTTCAATCACCGTGCGAATATTCCTGTCGGTGATTATTGGTGGAGCGCTGGGATTTGAGCGTGGAAGAAAGAGGCATCCCGCGGGGTTCAGGACCTATATTTTGGTGTGTCTCGGCTCGACTCTGGTAATGATGACAAACCAGTATGTGTTTACTACTTTTCATACAGGCGACGTCAGCCGGTTAGGGGCTCAGGTAATCAGCGGGATCGGCTTCCTTGGTGCGGGAACAATCATCATTACCGGCAGAAATCAGGTGAGAGGACTCACTACGGCGGCGGGGCTCTGGGCATCCGCCTGCGTAGGTCTCGCTATTGGGATAGGATTCTACGAGGGGGCGATCGTCGGCGGAATCGCAATTTTCTGCGTTATGACGGTTTTGCACAAATTGGATGAACGATTGAGATATCATTCGAAACAGCTTGATTTATATCTGGAGTTTGACGCCCCTGTAGGTTTGGGAGCTTTCATTAATCTGGCAAAAGAAAAAGACATGGAAATATCGGATATTCAGGTGATTAAAAATAAAACAACTGAAAAAAAAGCAACCTCCGTCCTGCTGTCGGTCAAAGCAAGGCAAAGCTGTTCCCATGCTGAAATGCTGCAAATATTGGGGTGCTCGTCGGACCTTAAGCGTATAGAAGAACTGTAGAGGCTGCAGTTTCGGTTCGTTTTGGAACCCGTCCTTCACGATAAATGAGGACGGGTTTCTTTGCGCAGTAAGACCGAGAGCATCAGGAATGCTTCCTGATGCTCTCGGTTCAGTCTGAAGACAAAACGCCGTTTGGGATTCAGCCCCAAGCGGCGTTTTGTCTTCTGCTTAGCGCTCCATACCTAACATGTATGGAGCGCTGTTTTATCGTCTAACATTCTGTACTGCGATTCCTGCTCAATGAATCATGCTGCCGTCTGCGAGGATGCCGGCAATCAGGTCTGTGGGAATGGTAAATTCTGTTATGCCCCTGTAGGCCGGAGCAATGCTGCCCTCGTCAAAAACAATGATCAGTTTTCCGCTTTTGTTGATATAGAAATTTTGGTCCTTTGCAATTGTTTGAAAAGCATCCGTGTCGGTAAAATAATCCTCGGAGGATTTTTGAATTTTTTCTGAGATGTAAGTGTTAATCGGAGCAGCATAATCGGAATTGCCCTTGAAAAGATCGGAAAGCTTTAGGATTTTCCCTGAGCTCTTTTCGATATTGTAATACCGGTCAATTTCCATGGAATCTCCGCTGACTAAAACAGTGCGTATGGCAATTGTGAGTTGGGAGTCGTTGTCTACCAGCACGTTATAGGAAGATGTTACCGCTTCCTTTGCACTGCTTCCCATTCCTTTTATATCGGACTCGTACTGCGCGATGAGAACATCGGCGTATTGGTCGAATTCCTGATTCAGTTTTTCTTCCACCTTTTTATCACCCAGTCCTGTGACATGCGGTGTCCTGATGTCCGCATCCCCGGATTGATAATGGCGGAAGGTGACCACTTTTGTAATAGGGCCAATGATCGGGATATTCTGCAGTGTTTCCGCAGCTGCCGCACTGGTGTTGGCGGCGACCGAAAGCCCGATCACTGCACAGCACAAGCAGGCGGCTGCTCTCCGGCTCCAAAGGAAAAGGGGGCTGGGGTGTTTTTTTCTCTGATATTCGTTTCCCATTTGTCTCAGCCTTTCTTCCAACTCCCGGGGTGCATGGAATTGTTCGTACTGAACGATGAAATCATTCCAATCTTTTTGACTCATTGACATGATTTATAGCCTCCTCAGAAAGTTGAATCTTCAATGTTTTCAATGATTTGTAATAGAGGGTTTTTACGGTATTGACATTCTTCTCAATGATAGCCGATATTTGCTGAAAGGTTTTTCCTTCCATAAAATGCAGGATGATGACCGCCCGGCTGGTGTGATCAAGCTGGCGGAGCATATCGAAAACCGTAAGGGATTCGTAATCGTCATTTGCGCCTTTTTCTTCTGTAGGAAGTCCTACCTGTTCGTGGCTCCGTTTTCGTAAGAAATCCAAAGAAGTGTTGATGGTAACCCGAAAAAGCCAGGTTTCCGCGTATTCAGGTTCCCTTAATCTTCTGAGGTTTTTAACGGCTTTATATGCTACGTCCTGTACAACGTCCATCGCATCCTGTTCGTTGCCTACATAGCTATATGCAACCCGGTAAAACCGGTCGCGCTGATCGATGATTTTCCGGAAAATCTGCTCGTCATCTGGCACTTTTTTACCCCCTGCCTGTTTGCTTATTCTTAAGAACACTGATTAGACGTTTTGGGGTTCCCAAAAAGTTGCTATATCATAAATTTAATTATAACTCTTTTTTCCCTCTTATAGCATTTCCAGTTGATTCTGCAACAAGGTTGCGTTCCTCCCCCGCCCTCGGCGGGGGAGGAACGCGCTTTGTCTCGCAAACTGAAATGGAATTGCGTATATGACTCCTCCCGACCGGGATTGCAAGATAAGAGAATCAGTGCAGAAATATATAATCGACGGTTCTCGTTTTGGATGTTATGATCATTCTATAGAATCAGTCCGGGGTACAGGGCCGGATCATTAAAGGAGGCAGTTCTGATGGAAAAGGAAAGGTATCGGCAGCTATTGGTCAGTTTGGAGAAAGATGCCAAAACAGAAATATTGGAAAATGGGGCGGCGGTTGAAATTCGCAGCTGCTATGATCGCATGGGGGGAAAGATGGACCCGCGGACCGCGCTGGCCAGCCATGCCGTGCGGGAAGATTTTATCCGCCATCCCGAGCGTTACGATGACGAATTATTGGCGAATGCGGACCGGCTGTTCGGTCCGCCGCAGCCGGAAAATTACAGCGCGCTGTCACAGATCCGGTATACGTTCGGCTGGCGGAGCAGCGACCTCAGTTCCCATGTCGTTTCTGAAAGGCATGTCCTGCTGTCAGAGCACGGGCCGTTTTCCGTCTGGCGCTACGAAATACCGGGTACGGGAAAGTCCCGTCCCTGCATCCTCCTTATTCACGGCGGCGCTTTTGTGGCGGGAGATATCGAGACGGTGGAGAATCAGTGCAAGCTGCTGGCGCAGCTGATGGACGGCGTGGTCTTTTCGGTGGATTATCCCCTTGCGCCTGAGCATCCTTATCCGGTTGCTTTCGACGACTGCAAGGCTGTGCTGGAATGGGTCTATTCCGGTGCCGATACGTTTGGAATCGACCGGAAAAGGATTGGCGTCGCTGGCGATTCGGCGGGCGGCAATCTGTCGGCGGCCCTTTCCGTTGCGGACCGCGACGAGGGGAAGGGAAGGATCGGCTACCAGTGCCTGATCTATCCGAAGCTGAGCAGTGCGCTGTCTTCCGAGGAACCCTATTATTATTGGAAAGAGGAATTATATGAAAATCCGGACAACGATCCCATTATCCGGGAACAGATAGGGCTGACGGGGAAAATGAGCGGAGAAGTGAACAACTGGTACCTGCCGGAGGGAACGGACCGCTATACTCCCCATTACTGCCCGATTGCCGCGAAATGCGAGGGCCTGCCAAAAACCCTGCTTGTTACGGCGGAATATGATTTCCTGCGGGCGGAGTGCGACGCATACCTCGGAATGCTGAAAACGGCGGGTGTGGATTTCCGGGCAATCCGCTACGGCGGTATTTTTCACGGGACCTTCGACCGGCTCGGCTATGCTCCTCAGGTGGAGGATATCCTGCGTGAAATCGCGAAAGACATGCGTGCGCTGGATTCCTTTTCTTCCAAATAGCAAGAAAGTGCAATCGGCAGCAAAATATTGCAGTGATACAGCATGATTGTGCAGTCATTATAAAAATTTATCATTTCTTACCTCCGATTTGTCCGATATAATCAGTACAGCAAGAGAGAAACTCTCAAAAATACAGGAGGTAAGTATGATGAAAAGAGTAATGGCAGTCCTTGTTGCATTCTCCATGATGCTTGGCGTTACGGCATGCGGCAGTTCCGGCGGCAATTCCGCGGCCCCTGCAAGCTCCGGCTCCGGGGATACGGGTTCGGTCGCGTCCCAACAGGCGGAAAATACCGGGAAGCAGCCGGTTGCCGGTGTCGCGTGGTACAACTTCGGCGATACGTTTATCGCCAATGCCCGCACAACGTTGAACGAGGCCGCCGCACAGGACGGGAAAATCAAGGTGATCGATGCCGACAGCCAGAACGACATTGCGACCCAGACGAACAACGTCAACAATTTCTATACCCAGAACGTAAAATATCTGGTGCTGAACAACATCAATACCAACGCCAAAGCGGACATTATCAAACAGGCGAAGGCAAAGAACGCAACGCTGATCTTTGCAAACACGGACAGCCCGAGCGACGAGGAGTTCAAGCTTTACGACAAGGTTTACCATGTTTCCAGCCTGGCCGATCAGTCCGGTAAAATCATCGGTGAGCAGCTTGCCAAGTACTGGAAGGAACACCCGGAAGCAGACCGCAATAAAAACGGGAAACTGGATTATATCATGCTACTCGGACTTCAGCAGCACTACGATACCCAGGTCCGCGCAAAGTATTCCGTGCAGGCACTGCAGGACGCCGGAATCCAGACGAATCTGATACAGGAAGCGATCTGCAACTACCAGCGCGGGGAGGCACAGAACCAGGTGGCGTCTATCCTTCAGGCCCGTAAGAAGGACGTTGAGGCGGTCATCGCGTGCAACGACGATATGGCGCTGGGGGCAATCGAGGCGCTGAAAGCCAGCAATTTCTTCAAAGATAAAAACAGCTTCATCCCCGTGGTCGGCGTTGACGCGACCAAAGTCGGGGTGGAGGCCCTCAAAAACGGAACCCTTTTGGGGACCGCTCTGAATAACCCCGTTACGCTCGGAAAGTCCATCTATAAGCTGATGTCGCTGCTGGAGGAAGGAAAAGAGGTTACGCAGGAGAATATGGGCATCGATGGCATCACCGTAAAGGACCATCATATTTACATCAACTATGTCGGCATTACGGCAGAAAATACCGAGGATGCATCTTATTAAGGCAATGTCTCAAAGCAGCCGGAGAGAATCCGGCTGCTTTTTCAGAAAGGAGGAAATTTTGTGGAATCTTCGGACATTGTCCTTGAAATGCGGGAGATCAGCAAGTCGTTTCCCGGGGTAAAGGCGCTTGACCGGGTTTCTTTGAAGGTGCGGAAGGGCACGGTCCACGCGCTGATGGGGGAAAACGGCGCCGGAAAATCCACCCTGATGAAGTGTGCGTTCGGGCTGTATCACCCGGATGAAGGGGAAATCCTCGTGGAGGGAAAACCCGTTCAATTCAAAAGCATCAGCGACGCCATGGCAAACGGGATTGCGATGATCCATCAGGAGCTGCATCCGATACGCACTCAAAATGTGATGGAAAATCTGTGGGTCGGGCGTACTCCCTATCAAAAGCGCCTGGCTGTTAAATGGGTCGATCAGAAAAAGATGTACAACGACACCAAGGCCCTTTTCGACAGGCTGGGCATCAGGCTGGACCCGCGGCAATCGGTCGGGGAACTCGCGGCGGCCCACTGCCAGCTGATTGAAATCGTGCGCGCCGTATCGTACGACGCCAAGGTAATCATTATGGACGAGCCGACCTCCTCCCTTTCGGATTCGGAAGTGGAGCTGCTTTTTAAGATCATCAAAACACTGACCGGACAGGGCGTCGCGATCATTTATATCTCACACAAGATCGAAGAAATCCTTCAGATATCCGATGAAGTGACCATTATGCGCGATGGCGAGCTGGTGGGCAACTGGCCTTCTTCGGAACTGACGCAGGACCTGATTGTCAGCAGGATGGTCGGCAGGCAGATGACCGATCGTTTCCCCGCGCGCGAACACAAGCCCGGGGAGGAATATCTGGTGGTGGAACACCTCACCTCCGCGTCCGCCCACTCCTTCAAGGACATCAGCTTTACACTGAGAAAGGGCGAAATCCTCGGCCTCGGGGGGCTTGTGGGGGCGCAGCGCACCGAGTTGATGGAATCGATTTTCGGGTTGAGGCCCGTTGCTTCCGGCAAAGTGTCCATCAACGGCGAAGAGGTCAAAATACGCCGCCCGCAGGACGCCATCAAAAAAGGGGTCGCCCTCCTTACGGAGGAGCGCCGGGCGACCGGAATCATCCCGATGCTCTCGGTGGAGGAAAATCTTGTTCTGGCAAATCAGACGTCACACCGCAGAATGTATACCGGCGGCCGGCTGTTTCTCAATGAAAAGAAGCGGCGCGACGACACGGGGCGGTTTATCGAGTCGCTGTCCATCAAGACGCCGACGATGAAAACGCAGATCCAGTATCTTTCCGGCGGAAACCAGCAGAAGGTGCTGCTTGGAAGATGGATGCTTACCGACCCCGACATTCTGATTCTGGACGAACCTACGCGGGGGATCGATGTCGGTGCGAAATATGAAATTTATACCCTTATGACGAAAATGGCCGCGGAGGGGAAATGCATCATCATGATCAGTTCGGAAATGCCGGAACTGATGGGGATGTCGGACCGCATCATGGTCATGTGCGAGGGACGGCTGTCCGGGCTTCTGGACGGGAAAACCGCCACGGACGAGCAGATTATGCTACTTGCCAGCACTTACCACAGCAATCTTGAAGGAGGAGCAGCCGTATGAACGAAAAAACAAAATTTCACCCCAAAGAACTGATCATTAACAACGCAATCTATTTTATCTTACTCGCGCTTATCATTATCATTGGAGTCATTTCTCCCAATTTCTTTTCCCTTGACGTATTCCGTGACATTTTTATGCAGAGCTCCGTGCGTATCGTGATGGCGCTTGGCTGTATGTTCATCATTATCTCCGGTTCAGCGGACCTTTCGGGCGGCAGGATGCTGGGACTCGCGGCGCTCGTCGCCGGCTCTCTGGCGCAGCAGGCTTCCTACACGGCTAAATTCTGGCCGCAGCTGCCGGAAATGCCGGTGGTGGTCCCTGTCCTTGCCTCCATGCTGGTCGGCGTTGCGTTCGGTGCTTTCAACGGGTGGGCGGTTTCCAAACTCCGCGTGCCCGCGTTTCTGGCCACTCTGGGCAGTCAGATGATTCTTTTCGGTGTTTCCAGCCTTTATTTCAACAAGGCGCCGAACAACTCGCAGCCGCTGGGCAGCTTTACCGAGGGTTTCAGCAGCTTCGGAAGCGGGTCCGTTCTGGAGGTACCCTATCTGATTATTGTTGCCGCTGTCTGCCTTGTGGCCGTGTGGCTGCTGCTGACAAAAACCTGCATGGGAAAAGATATCTTTGCGGTGGGCGGAAACCCGGAAGCGGCCCGGGTGTCCGGCATCAGCCTTTTCAAAATGCAGATGATCACCTTTACGCTTGCGGGGCTGCTTTACGGCCTGTCCGGCAGTATGGAAGCCGCGCGGACCGGTTCCGCGACAAGCGCGTACGGAAATGCCTATGAGCTGGACGCCATTGCTTCCTGCATCGTCGGCGGATGTTCGATTACAGGCGGCGTCGGAACAGTCGGCGGGGTGTTTGCCGGCGTTATTATTTTCAATGTCATCAGCTACGGCCTGACCTTTATCGGAATCAGCCCCTACTGGCAGAACGTTGTAAAAGGGCTGATCATTATCGGGGCCGTGGCGCTGGACGTCCGCAAATATGCCAGGAAAGATTGAACTGTTTATTCTCTTTATGCCTTCACAATCGTTATTCATAATGTATAATAATACTTGTCAAAACGAGTTTGTTTTTAGGCAATAAAGGAGAATGGAGAAATGAAAAGAAGGTTCTCTCTATCGTTGGCGGCTCTGCTTCTGCTGATTTTCTGTTTCGGGTGCCGGGCCGGCTTTTCGGGCGTAAGCTCCTCCGCTTCGGTACCTCTGCGCATCACGGCGGTTCTTCCCCACAGGGATTACGGGTACTGGACGGATATTTCGGACGGCATTTTATCGGCGAAGGACGATTTTCCCGTGGATATCAAAATCTGTACGCCGCAGCTGAATTATAATATCCCTCAGATGACCGAATTGATTAAAGCCGCCACCGCCGCGCGGGTGGATGCCGTCATTGTTCAGGGAATCGATAATCAGGACTACATAAAGGCGCTGGAGGATGCCCGCAGTGCCGGAGTACAGGTCGTTTTTATCGATACCGACCTTCCTCAGTTCGGAAAAAGGCTCTATGTCGGGACGGACAACTACGCCGCCGGGCGTCTGATGGGAGAAAAGCTGGTGCAGCTCACCAAAGGAAAGGCGAGAGTTGCCGTAATCAGCGGGGCGGAGGGATACCCTAATCTGGAGCTGCGCCTTTCGGGGATGCGGGACGCCGCCGCCGCGTATCCGGGGGTGAAAATCCTTCGCGTGGACTACGGAAATTACGACTCCATCACCGTCCTGCAGAAATATAAGGAGATCTGTTCTTCGCCTCAGAACATTGACGCTGTCGTATGTATTGAGGGAACGGGGGCTCTGACCTTTGGCAATATGCTTTCGGAAAAGGATAAGAGAATTCAGTGTATTCTTGGTTTTGACTATTCCAACGAATCCATCAAGGGTCTGTCCCGCGGAATTGTCGACGGCCTGATCCTGCAGCAGATCCATACGATGGGCTACCTTTGTGTTCAGGAAATCGACCGTTTTGTGAGGACGGGGCAATACAGCAGCAATATGATTTACACACAGACCAAATTTATCACCTCTGCTGATCTGGACCAGGAAGGACATTACCGGTATGACAAGTAGAAAATCCAAAAAACGTTTTTCCATTCTACGCCGTTTTTCTGCCGGGACCATCAGCCGGAAGTACAGCTGCGGCTATATCATGATTCTGCTGGTCATGTTTCTGCTTTTTGCGGTGTCTTTTGTGTGTAACCAATATATCAACCGGCAGTACGAAAGGGAGATGGACTCCCTTCTGAGCCTGAACCGGCTGTTTGCCGGGGTGGAGACCACCAATACGCATCTGTTCGATATTTATACCTATTTGAGGGCTTCCAGCTTTGACGATTATCTCAAATCCTCTGCGGAGACGAAGGCCTGTGCGGATTTGCTGGAACAGGGGCTGAAGGGTAGCTGGTCAAGGGAGGTCGCCGACCTGTGCAATATGGTGCAGACCTACCTTGACAAAAGCGGGGAGCTTACGCAGCAGCTTCAGAAAAATCATTCTTCGCCGGGGTTCGGCAGCGATTCCGAAATCAACCGGCTCTATTCCGAGACACAGGATATCGTTTCCTACATCAACGTCAGCTTTAAGGATATTTATTCGGTCAAGCTGGTGTCGGCACAGGCGAAACGGCTGCAGATGCAGCGGCTGAACATTGTCTTTACTCTTTTGCAGCTGATTCTGCTGGGGTCTGCATTCTGTGTCTTCCTGGTCTTTTACAGAAAGGTGGTCACGGGGATTACCCGCTCCGTCGCAAAGCTGACCGAATTTGCGGCTCAGGTGACGGAAAATCCGACAAAGCAGACGCATATCGGGATTCAGACAAATGATGAACTGGAGCTGTTCGCCGCCGCCTTCAATAAGATGCTCGACACCATACAGAACCAGATTTCTCAAATCGAAAAAGGGGCCAGAATACGGGAACAGCTCCAGGAAATCGAAATGAAAAACATCCGCATGACCAGCGCTTTGCAGAGCAGCCAGCTAAGCCTGCTGCAGGCGCGCATCAATCCCCATTTCTTATTCAATACGCTCAATATGATTTCCCAGACGGCCTATATGGAAAATGCCGAAGAAACCTCGCATCTGATAGAATGTACGGCCAATTATCTGCGGTATAATCTCGGAAAATCCACCCAGCCCGTCACCGTGGGAGACGAGCTTGCGAATCTGCAGGAGTATGTCTATATCCAGCAGTGCCGTTTTGGTGACCGTATCCGGTTCCATTTCGACGTGAATCCTACCTGTGAGCAGCAGCAGCTTCCCTGTATGATTTTGCAGCCCTTGGTGGAGAATGCGATTACGCACGGACTTGGCTCTCTGATCGACGGGGGCCGGGTCACCATACGCGCGTTCCACAGGGACCGGTGGAACTGCCTGGAGGTGGAAGACAACGGGGTAGGCATCCCCGCCGAAGCCTTGAAGGAACTGCGCTCGTCCGTTTATGAAAGCGACGGCGAACTGTCGGACCAGCATATCGGGCTGCAAAATGTTTATCTGCGCTTAAAGCTGTTTTTCGGAGGGGATATTGATTTCCTGATCGACAGTACGCCGCACCGCACGCTGATCCATATCGGAATTCCCTGGGACAGATAGGAATTGCGGAAATTTATGCAGAAGGTGGTGAAAAAATGCATACAATGGTGATCGCCGACGATGAGGAGATCGAGCTGAAATCCCTGTCGCTGTTAATCAAGAAGGAATTTACGGATATCCGGATCGTCGGCCTTGCGCGCAACGGTGCGGAGATGGTCTCTTTCATCGACCAGTACAAGCCGGACATCGCGATTGTGGACATCAATATGCCCGGAATCAACGGGATCGACGCCATTCAGCTGGTCAGCAGTTTAAACGTGCCGACCCGTTTTATCATCAATACCGCCTACAGCGATTTTGAATATGCGCAGAGGGCGTTATCATTGAAGGTGGATTACTATATTCTGAAGCCGCAGAAGCGTACCGATACCGTGGCGGTGATCCGAAAGCTCTGCGATGACATCGATAAGGTGCAGGCGAGCCGGAAAAGCCGTATTCAGGTCGACGAGCTCTTCAGCAATATTCAGCCGGTCATCGAAAGTGAGATCATCTATTCCATTTTTATGGGCGAACCGGCCGTTTCCAGCTTTTCTATGTGGTGTGAAATCAACGCCGTACAGTTTTCGGGCGGCCTGATGGTCTCTCTGATTCCCGTGGACAGCGCGGACGGCATTTTGGCGTCCTGCGACAAAAAGGAGCTGCGCAATTATTTGCACAGCGCGCTTCAGGACGTGTGCACCCTGCTTGCAACCATCAACGATTTCAGTATCAGCATTCTGTTCTTTATTCCGTCCAAGGATGGGGATCATTGGGAATCGTGGCTTACGGATGTATTGCAGGTCCTGTTTGACAAGCTCAAAAGCCATTCCAGCCTTCTGCTGCGGGCCGGGGTCGGGCGGTGCTATCCGGCCTTTGAAAAGATGCCGGATTCTTACCGCGAGAGCATTGCCGCCCTGCGCGGCATAACGGATATTCCCATCAGCTTTTACCGCTCCGCTTCTTCAAATGTGGATGCCGATTATTTGACGCAGCTGGCCTCGGACCTTGTAAAGTCCGCGCAGTCCGGGAATTTTCAGAACCTGGACGCCGTGCTGATGGCGGAAATGCCCGCTTTGAAGTCCGACGCGTCGATTCCGATGTACCTCTGGCGTTCCTGTCAGGACATCGCTTTAAAACTGCCCAAAGCCAATACCGCCGAACTGCAGCGTTTTTTCGCCATGACCTCCCGCCAGCTGGAATCCGGCACAAATCCCGATTACCGGATCCGCCGGATCGGAGAGAACCTAAAGCTTTTATCCGGGCTTTTACGTACCGGCTGGAAGAGCGACTCCAATCCCTATGTCGTAAAGGCGCGCAAATTCATAGAGGAAAACTATAAAAAAGACCTTTCCCTCGAGGCGGTGGCCGACCAGATCGGCATCAGCCCGTTTTATCTCAGCCGTTTGCTGAAACAGGAGTTGGGTCAGACCTTTATCGGCTATCTCACGCAGGTAAGAATGCAGGAGGCCATCAAGCTGGCGGGCGTGACCCGCCTTTCCATCAAGGAAATAGCGGAGCGCACCGGATATTCCAACCCCACCTATTTTTGCCGCGTATTCAAAAAGTTTACCGGACAGACGATCGGCGGGTACCGGGAAAGCAGCGCAGAATAGCGCTTCCTCCCCTTTAAAAAGAAGAAACCGTCTCTCACTCAATGGTGGGGGACGGTTTTTTGTCGCCTTTTTTATCTGTGTCCGGCTGCCGTTTCGGGCCGAATAGCCGCCGGGAGTGGAAAAGAGAATCAATTTAGACACGGATAAGGTGATTAGTGCCAGAAATGTGTCCAAGTATCACAAATTTTGTTATAAATTGTCTTGACTTATCGAATGGGGCACGCTATAATAGGGACAAATCTTACATTTGTAATTTTACTTTACAAATGTCATATAGAAAGGGGCACAAATTGAAATGAGGGGATCACAGCCTGAAGAGAGCAACTATATTTTAAAAATCGCTTATTGGTATTACAAACTGAACATGACACAGGCTGAAATCGCCCAGCGGCTGAATTTGACCAGACAGCGGGTAAATCAGATTATTGGCAAATTAGTGGAAGATGGCATTGTGGAAATCAAAATCAACGGTCTTCACGAAGATAATGTAAGACTCGAGAGCGTATTTGAACAGTATTTTTCATTAAACCGGGTATTCATTTTTAATGTCAACGAAAGCGATGATCCGTTGGATTTGTTTGGGCAGGAAGCTGCTGAGGCGTTGGGGTATTTAATCCGTGACGGACAGATCATAGGGGTTTCCTGGGGCGTTACCCTGGGGGCCGCGGTCATGAAAATGCAGCAGAAAAGCCTGAGCAGATGCACGGTGGTGCAGATGGTCGGCGGGCTGAATTCAAACAGCGAGATGGCGAAACCCGACGAAATAGCCCGGACGCTGGCGAAAAAGCTTTCCTGTGACTATCATCTTTTATACGCGCCGGCCATGGTGGACAACGCACAGGCCAGAGAGGTGATTTTACAGGACAATGCTTTTGAAGAAACGTTTGACCTTATCCACAGATGCAATATCGCGGTACTGGGCGTCGGCGAACTGAGCCAGTCCTCCACCATCTACCAGCAGGGCTTCCTGACACAGGAAAGGATGGAACGTCTGGTGGACGGGGGATATGTGGGCGATCTGGTCATGCAGCCGTTCAAAATGGACGGTACGTGGGAACAGGAAAATAATGTCATCGGCGTGTCGCCGGAAACGCTTGCCCAGATTCCCTGCGTGGCGGTGATGGCCTGCGGCGACAACAAAACGGACGCCGTTCTGGGGGCGATCAACACCGGGTGTGTCGATGTGCTGATTATCGACCAGTCGATCGCGGCTTCCATCGCAAAAAAATTATCGTTGGATGTTGGGGACATGCTTGAGGAAACTACCTGAACCGATCAGCCTTGGCCAGCCCCAGTCAAATTAAATTTATGAAATGAAAGGTGATTAAGGGGATGCTTCTACAGGAAATCAGAAACGAAATTATCTGTTACGGAAAAAAAGCGGTTGAATCCAGATTGACAAAGGGAACGGGAGGAAACCTCAGCGTTTGCGACCGAGAGTCAGGCCTTATGGCAATTACACCGAGCGGGATCGATTATTTCGAGATCAAGCCGGAACAAATCGTCCTGATCGATGTGCAGACCGGAAAAATAGTCGACGGCGATGCCGTTCCTTCCAGCGAATGCGACATGCACCGCATTTTTTACAAGTACCGCACCGATATTCAGGCGATGATACATACCCATACCACTTTTGCCGCCACTCTCTCCTGCCTTCGCCAACCGCTTCCGGCGGTACATTATCTGGTCGCATATGCCGGTACCGACGTCAGATGCGCGGAATACGCGACTTACGGTACTGTCCGTCTGGCGAAAAATGCTTTTGAGGCAATGAAGGACAGAAAGGCGGTTCTGCTGGCCAATCACGGGCTGCTGGCGGGAGGCGCGAATCTGGCGGAGGCGTTTGCCGTCACAGAAGAAATTGAATTCTGCTGCGAACTGATGTACAGAACCAAGAGTATCGGCGAACCGGTCATTCTTCCGGAAGACGAAATGAAGAGAATGATCGTGCGCTTTCAAAATTACGGAAAACGGATTGAGGAGCATGAAGAAATATAGGTTTCTGAAATTGTGAAATGCGTTGAGAGGAAGACATGTAGAGAATGAAAACATTATTAACAGCAGAAATCAGCAGACCGCATATTGAAGAACTCGAGCAGCTCTTGGAGCTGCAGTATGCGGGCTGGGTCGAAACAAAAAAGATTCTCAGTGAAGATCAGATGGTCGAACTGGTGAAAGATAAAGAGATTCTGATTACCAGCTATGATCCGATTACGAAGAGAGTGATCGATGCGGCGCCCGATTTGAAATTGATCGTATGCACGCGCGCGAACCCGGTGAATGTGGATACCGGCTATGCACGGCAAAAGGGGATTAAAGTAAGCTATTCCCCCGGAAGAAACACCACCTGTACCGCTGAATTTACGGTTGCTCTTATGCTTTCCATCATGCGTAAAATCCCGATCGCGTATTCCGCCCTTCACAGCGGACAGCATGTGTCCGAGAAAAAGCGGAGCAATACGGTAAGGGAAGGGCTCCGCGCCGATGTGACCTGGGCGCTGGACTCCAATTCCCCGTATGTGCTGTATAAAGGCCGTCAGCTTTCCGGGCGCAACCTCGGCATCATCGGCTACGGCAGCATCGGGCGCGCGGTTGCTAAGCTCTGCCGGGGATTTGGAATGCATATTCTCATCTATGATCCCTTTGTCGATCCGGACACTCTGGAAGAGGATACACGTTCTGTCAGCCTCGACGAATTGCTGGCCCAGTCCGATGTTGTAACGGTGCATTGCAAGGATACGCCGGAAACGCGCGGGATCGTCAACGCGGAAGCATTCGGCAAAATGAAGAAAACGGCCTATTTTATCAACACGTCCCGGGGAGCACTTGTGGAGGAGCAGGCGCTGATCTCGGCTTTGCTTAACCATGAAATCGCCGGAGCGGCGGTGGATGTATTTGAAAGTGAACCGATTGCAAAAGACCATCCTTTTCTTACCCAGTGCGACAATATCGTTGTCACACCGCATCTGGCGGGTGCCACTTACGATGCCATAATCAATCATACCATCGCGCTGGTAAAGGATATAAAGCATTTTATCGATGGGGAGCCGCTCGAATTCGAGTACACGCACTAACGGGAGCCGTTTTTCACAAGGGAAAGCGGCTGTCTTTAGAAAATAATCGAAGCAGTATGCTCGGTTAAAATTTATCAAGCAGGAGGAAAGTTGTATGTTAAAGAAAGTCTTAAGCGCATTGCTGGCGTTGTCCCTGGTGGCAAGTCTGGCAGGATGTTCCGGTGGGGAAACCGGCAGTACCGCAGGCGCTGCGGCAAGCACCGCCGCGTCTGACGCAGGGTCGGCAGCCGGCGGCGCGTCCGGTCCCAGCGGAGAACCGATCCGCATCGGCTATGTCAGCGCACTTTCCGGCGATTCCGCCCTTTGGGGACAGGCGGGACTCAACGGGATGAAGCTTGCCGTAGAGGATGTCAACGCGGCGGGAGGAGTTTTGGGCAGGCCGATCGAAGTGGTCGGCTACGACGGCCAGGGGCAGCCTCTGGATTCCGTAAACGCATTGAACAAGCTGATCGATGAAAGTAAAGTGGTCGCCGTTGTGGGGACGAATTTCTCCAGCTGCAACATCGCGATGGCGCCGGTGGCCGATTCCAAAAAGATTCCACTGGTCGCGACCGCGGCATCCAGCCCGTCGGTTACAGTGGACGAGCAGGGCAAGCTTCATCCCTACTCTTTCCGTATCGGCTTTACCGATCCGTTCCAGGGCCGTGTGCTGGGTTCCTATGTTTATGAAAAGCTCGGCTTTAAAAAGGCCGCGATCATCACCGACATCGGCGACAACTACTCCACCGGAATCACGCAGTATCTGACGAAGGAATTCACTGCAAAGGGCGGTACTATTGTCGCAAAGGAAGAGGCCAGATCGGGCGACAACGATTTCCGCGCTCAGCTTTCCAAGATCAAGAGCGCAAACCCGGACGTCCTGTTTATTCCCTGGATTTACAAGGATGTCGCGCTGATTACCAAACAGGCGAGAGAGCTTGGCATCACCTGTCAGTTTGTCGGTGCGGACGGCTGGGATTCCCAGGACCTTCCAAAGCTGGCGGGCACTGCGATCGACAACAGCTACTACTGCTCACGTCCTGGCTTTAACACCAGGGAAGCAATTGAATACGGTGAACGCTACAAAAAAGTCTATAATATCGTTCCCGAGGCGGAGTGCCTGTTCGGGTACGACGGCGTCATGTGGCTGGTACAGGTTATGAAAGAAAAAAATTCAGCCGACCCAGAAGCGATCCGGGACGGACTTGAAAATACGAAGGACTTTAAGGGGTATTTGGGGACAATGTCGGTCGATCCGGCAACACACGATCCTACCCGCGACGCAGCTATTTTCCAGATCAAAGACGGCGCAATCAAGTATATTGAAAACTATTCCGTTAATTAAAGAATGATCTGACTGCAGGGAATCCATGTTAACGGCGGAAACGACACATCCGGATATCATGGGTTCCCTGCATTTTTAGGAGGTGGATACAGGTGTTTCTACAGCAATTGGTCAACGGCATATCCGTAGGCGGAATCTATGCCCTGATTGCAACAGGCTACGCTTTGATTTACAGTCTGCTGGGATTTTCCAACTGGGCTCACGGCGAAGTGGCGATGTTCGGGGCCTATATGGCGCTGACACTGGTCACAAGAACGAATTCCCCTTTTCTGGGCGCGCTGGTATTCGGTATTTTGGGCGCGGGGCTGCTGAGTATTTTTAATGAAAAGGTCGCCTATAAGCGTATACGCGATCACGGTTCGCCGACCATGTTCCTGATGATCGCGGCCATGGGGATTTCAACTACCTATCAGAACGGGGCCATGCTTGCCTTCGGGCCTAAATTCCAGATGTTCCCGTCTATGTTTGAAACGTCCACGATTCAGCTCGGAAGCATTTCCATCGGAATACTGGACGTAATCTCTTTACTTACCACCATTGTCGCGCTGGTGGTTCTGGACTTACTCATCAACAAATCCAAGATGGGTCTTGGAATCCGGACCGTTGCTTCCAATTCCTACACAGCCAGTCTGATGGGAATCAATATCGACCGTTATTTTGCCCTTGTGTTTCTGCTGGCGGGCATGCTGGCCGGCAGCGCCGGTGTGCTGCTCGGCCTGAAATACAGCGTTTATCCGACCATGGGCAACGTTTCTCTGAAGGCGTTTATCGCCTCCGTGCTCGGCGGTCTGGGCAGCGTGCGCGGCGCGATTGTCGGAGCTTTGATCATCGGGATTCTGGAAACGATGGTTTCCGGATATTTAAGCTCCGGACTGCGCGATCTGGTTACTTTCGGCCTTCTGATCGTAATTCTGCTTGTCAAACCCTCCGGGCTGATGGGTGTGACGATTGAAGATAAAGCATAGGGAGGGGAAAGCGGATGTCTGGTTATTTACAGGGAATCATTATTCTGGTCGGAATTAATCTTATCGCCGTTTTGGGCGTTTCCATTTTAACTGGCTTTACAAAGCTTTTTTCCTTTGGCAACGCGGGGTTTATGTCGATCGGCGCGTATACCTGTGCGATTCTGACAACCAGGTACAACGTGCCGTTTATCGTGGCGATTATTGCCGGGGCCGCGTTTGCCGGTCTGGTGGGCTATGGGCTGGGGTCGCTGACGCTGGGGCTTCAGGGCGACTATTTCCTGATTACCACGCTGGGCTTCGGCGAATGCGTGAGAGTTCTGTTTGAGTATATCACACCGGTTACGGGCGGTGCGAAGGGCTTCAGCGGAATCCCGCACTATACCAATATATGGATCGTCCTGATCAGCGTTATTCTCGCGTTTATTTTTGCGTGGACCCTGACGCACTCCAAATACGGCCGCAACCTGACCGCTATCCGCGAGCAGGAAGTCGCCGCGCAGGCGGTGGGCGTGGATACCGCGAAAAACAAGCTGATGGCTTTTGTCGTCAGCGCGGTGTACGCCGGATGGGCGGGCGCTCTGTATGCGAACAGCCTGACCTTTCTGGAGCCGAAAATCTTCAATCTGGCAAAATCCTCCGAGCTGACCATTACGACGGTCATCGGCGGATTGGGGAGCCTGACGGGCTCGTTCCTGGGAACCTGTGTGGTTACGCTGCTTCCCGAGATTTTCCGCAGCCTTTCCTCTTACCGGATGCTGCTGTACGGCATCGCGGTGGTCGTTATCATTATTGTCAGGCCCAGCGGCCTTTACGGCTATAAGGAGTTTTCCATTACCCGGATTGGGAAGTGGTTCAAAAAACTGGGCAAAAAAGCCGGAGACGCAAAGCGGAGAGGGGATGTCGCGGAATGAGTGAAATTCTGAAGATCTGCGGATTGAATAAGAACTTCGGCGGCGTCAGGGCGATCGACTCGTTCCATCTTCAGCTGGAGGAGGGAAAGATTCATGGCCTGATCGGTCCGAACGGCGCCGGAAAAACCACGATTTTCAATACCGTCACCGGCATCTATCAGCCGGATTCCGGAGATATCCTGTTCAGGGATAAAAAGATTACAAACAGCAAACCGTTTCAGATCGCGCAGATGGGAATCGGGAGAACTTTCCAGAATATCCGCCTGTTTTCCAACCTGAGCGTGCTGCAGAATGTTCTGATCGCCAGCAACATGGATATCACCTACAATATGATGCAGTCGTTCCTGCGCCTTCCCAAATATAAGCGCGAGGAAAAGCAGCTCTGTGAAAAGGCAATGAACCTGCTCGAAATCGTGGGGCTGCAGGATTTGGCGGACGCTAGGGCGAACTCGCTCCCCTACGGGCATCAGCGCAAGCTGGAAATTGCCAGGGCCGTAGCCCTTAACCCGGCTCTGCTTCTGCTGGACGAGCCCGCGGCGGGCATGAACGGAGAAGAGTCGGTTGAGCTGGTCGGATTCATCAAGGAGATCAAGACCCGTTTCCATTTAACGGTGCTGATGATCGAACACCATATGGATGTCGTCGCCGGACTGTGCGACCATGTTACCGTGCTCAATTTCGGCAAGACCATCGCGGAAGGCACGCTCGACGATGTAAAATGCAACAAGCTGGTTGTGGAAGCGTACCTGGGAGAGGAGAAATAGTATGGAGCAGAGTTTGTTGAAGGTGGAAAATATATCCGCGGCTTACGGCGGGATTAAGGCACTGAACAATGTATCCATTGAAATCAGCAGGGGAAGGATCGTTTCCGTGCTTGGTTCCAACGGAGCAGGGAAAACAACGCTTCTGAAATGTATCTGTGCGGCAATGAAGCCGACGTGCGGCTGTATTACCTTTCAGGGGAAGCCGATGCCGTCAAAGCCTCACGAAGTGGTCAAGGCCGGGCTGAGCCACGCGCCGGAAGGACGGCAGATCCTTGCAAACCTGACCGTGCTGGAAAATCTGATGGCCGGGGCCTATCTGCGCAAGGATTCCGCCGGTGTCAAACAGGATCTGGAGTACGTATATACGCTGTTTCCCCGTCTGAAGGACCGTCAAAAGCAGTTCGGCGGCCACCTGAGCGGCGGCGAACAGCAGATGCTGGCAATCAGCCGGGCACTGATGGCAAGGCCGAGCCTGATTATGCTCGACGAGCCCTCTCTGGGGCTGGCTCCCATCATTGTAACGCAGATTTTTGATATTATCAAGGAACTTCGCAACAACGGCACCTCCATTTTACTGGTGGAACAGAACGCTTTCAAAGCGCTGTCTATCAGCGACAGCGCGTACGTAATGTCGGTGGGAAGTATCGTCAAACAGGGAAGCTCCGAGGAGTTGCTGGCGGACAAGACCCTGACCCAGGCCTACCTCGGATGATCAAGAAGGAGAATGACTATGAATAATATCAGCGTGGGCGTTTGGGCTTACGGGGCCTGCAGCGACCGTTACGTGGGTGACGGCTACAAATCCAGGCTTCCTCTGGCTCAAAGGATCGAACATATTGGAAAACTCGGCGGAGTCGACGGAATTGAAATTACTTATCCCGTGGATATCAACGAGGAAAATTATCCGGAATATGCGCCTTTGCTTCAAAAATATGGTCTGCGGATTTCTTCCATGGGTGTGGAGATCGTCTGTGACAAAGAGTGGAAAACGGGTTCCTTTACCTCTCCGCACAGGGAAGTCCGTGAAAAAACCGTTGCGCTTGTAAAAAAGGCCATGGACTTCGCCGCGCAAATCGGCGTGGAGGTTGTCAGCCTCTGGATGGGACAGGACGGCTTTGATTATCTGATGCAGTCGGACTACCGGCAGCAGTGGGAGTTCCTGATTCAGGGCCTCCGCGAATGCGCCGCGCATAATCCCGCAATCAAGCTTGGAATGGAATACAAGGTCTCCGAGCCGCGCCTGAAATGCATGGTGAATTCGGGCGGAATGGCGCTGGCAGTCGCCCAGTGTACCGGCATGGACAACGTGGGCGTGACGATGGATATCGGCCACGCGATCAACGCGGGGGAAAACCCGGCGGAAATCGCAGCGATTCTGTTTTCGCAGAACCGCCTGTTCCATCTGCATCTGAACGACAACTACCGCATTGCGGACGACGACATGCCGATCGGCAGCGTCCATTTCCTGCATTTTGTGGAGCTGTTCTACTGGCTGAAAAAGATGGGCTATCAGGGCTGGTACTCTCTGGACATGTACCCGTACCGCGATGACGCCGACGAGGCGTCCAGAGCTTCCGTAACCTTTATCCGGGGAGTGGAAAGCCTGATCGACCGCAAGCTCGGCGATTATTCGTTTGAGACGGCACCGTCCGATGCGCCGTCCAAAATACTGGAAGGCTTATTTGAAAAGATTTTTGAACAGGAGGGGATTTCATGAAAGCTGCCGTGTGGCATGGTTACAAGGATGTTCGGATCGAAGAAGTCAAACAGCCCGAAACTCCCTCCGGTTCCGTGAAAATCAGGGTGGACTATGCGGGCATCTGCGGTACCGACCGGCACGAATATGTGGGACCGAATTTTATCCCCACCAAAAAGCCGCACCGCCTGACGGGACGGATGGCCCCCCTGATTATCGGGCATGAATTTTCCGGCGTGATTACGGAGGTCGGGGAAGGAGTCACCGGTTATCAGGCGGGCGACCGTGTCACGGCAAACGGGACTCTCTGCTGCAAAGAGTGCGCGGCCTGTAAATCGGGGCGCTACAATGTCTGTGAGAAGCTTGGCTTCAAGGGGGTGGGCGACGACGGCACCTTTGCCGAATACGTCACGTTTGAAGCGGAGCGCCTGTTCAAAATTCCGGATAATGTCACCCAGCGGCAGGCACTTCTGGCGGAACCGCTTGCGTGCGGCATTCACGCCACTCGTCTGGTCGGGGACGTTGCGGGAAAATCGGTTGTGGTCATCGGTCCCGGCATCATCGGCCTGGCCTGCTTTCTCGCGGCTAAGCTTGCGGGTGCCGGAAGAGTGCTGGTGGCGGGGCTCGGTACCGAGCGGAAGGAACTGGTAGAGAGCTACGGCGGGGAGTATCTGGACACCGGCAGCAAGCCCATCGACGAATATGTGAAGGAACTGCTGGACGGACAGCTGGCCGACGTGGTGTATGAATGCGTCGGCATCCAGCCTACGCTGGACAACGCGCTTCATATTGTCCGCCCCGGCGGCAAAATCATGGTGATGGGCGTTTATGAAAAGCAGCCGGTGATAGACATGAACCTGCTGCAGGAAGGGGAGCGCATGCTCCTGACCTCCCAGGCGCATCTGGACGAAATCGGTGTGGCTCTCGACTATATGTCCAACGGCAGAATCAACGCCGACGAGCTCATTACCCGGGAGGTCACGCTGGACACCCTGGTAGAGGACGGATTTGAGGAATTGCTGAGGAATCCATCCAAACATATTAAAATTGCAATCAAAATCGGTTGAATGAAATAGAGATGGAGGATATCAAAATGGATCACAAGAATGCACAGTTCGCAACCAAGGCCGTTCACGCCGGACAGCACGGAGACCCCGTTACCGGGGCGCTGCTTTCCCCGATGTTTATGACCAGCACGTATGTATGGACGCCGGAGAAAATGGAGCGCTATCAGAACGGGGACAAAGAGGGGATCTTCACCTACGGCCGTTCCCGCAATCCAACCCAGAATGAGCTGCAGGATAAGATCGCCGCGCTGTACGATGCGCCCGCCTGCCTGGTCACCGCCTCCGGTATGGCCGCTATTTCCCTTGCCATTTTAAGCTTTGTCCATCCCGGCGACCACATCATCAGCTGTAAAACCATTTACGGCGGCACCTTCGGGTTGTTTTCCAAAATCTTTAAAGAAATGAAAATCGAGGTGACGTTCCTTCAGAATCTGTCGGAGGAAAGCCTTGACAAGGCGCTGCGTCCCAACACGAAGCTGATTTACGGGGAAAGCATGTACAACCCCACGCTGGAAATCGCCGACCTCAGGCTGATCGCGGGCTGGGCGAAAGCAAAGGGCATCAAATCCATGATTGACAATACCTTCTGCAGCCCCTACCTGCTCAATCCGTTTGATTTCGGCATTGACGTCGTAGTGGAAAGCGATACGAAATATATCAACGGACACGGCGACCTGATCGCCGGTTCCATCTGCGGACCCTTTGCGTTTGTGGACAATGTCCGCGGCTCCATTTATCAGGAGCTCGGCCCGGTTCCCAGTCCTTTCAGCTGCTGGCTGATCCTGCGCGGCCTGAAAACGCTCCATCTGCGCATGAAGGCCCAGTGCGAAAACGCAATGGCGGTCGCGCAATGGCTGGAGGGCCATTCCAAAATAGAAAAAGTGATTTATCCGGGCCTGGAGTCCCATCCTCAGCATGAGCTGGCAACCGGGATTTTCGGCGGAAGAGGCTACGGGGCCATGGTTTCCTTTGTGGTAGAGGGCGGACTGGAGGGCGCCCAGAATCTTATCAATCATTTGAAGCTTGCGAAATATGCGGTCAGCCTGGGCGATCTGGATACGATGGTGCAGCAGCCCGCCACCCAGACCCACGGCAAAATGTCCCGGGAGGAAAGGATGTCCATGGGTATTGACGACGGCATGGTCCGGCTGTCAATCGGCGCCGAGGACGCAAGGGACATTATCGCGGACCTTGAACAGGGCCTCAATGCCTGACGAAAGGTTCTTTCTCGCCATCGACGCGGGTACGACCATGATAAAGGCTGTGCTTACCCGCGCCGACGGCGGATTTATCGATACCGCCGCTGCGAAGCTTCAGATTCTGATGCCCCGGCAGGGCTGGTGCGAGATGGATATGGAGACTGTCTGGCAGGCGGTATGCGGAGCAGTGGGGACGCTTCGGGAGAAGAACGGCACGGTATGGGGAAATATCTGTGCGGTCGGTATCTGCGCGCAGGGCGACGGCATGTGGCCGGTGGACGCCGGCGGGAAACCGGTGCGCAACGCCGTTCTGTGGAACGATACCCGCGCGGAGGGCCTGATCGATTACGACGCGATCAATAAAACCTGTGTCGCTCTGGGAGCTTCCCCGCTTTTTCCGGGGGCCTGCCCCGTGATTCTGCGCTGGCTGAAGGAGTACGAGCCTGAAAATTACCGGCGCATTGCCGCGGTGCTTCACTGCAAGGACTGGCTGAATTACCGTCTGACTGGGCAGTTGGCTACCGACCAGTCGGACGCTTCCACCTCTCTAATGAATATTTATACAAAAAAATATGAATTTTCCCTGCTGGAAATGCTGGGAATCGGCTCCTGCAAGGAGTGTTTCCCGCGCGTTGCGGCTTCCGACGAGGTGGTCGGCACCGTGACGGGGCCGGTGACGGAACTGCTCGGAATCCCAACCGGTACGCCGGTGATCGCGGGTGCCATCGATGTTCTGGCCGCGGCGACCGGCTGCGGCGTGACCGCGCCCGCGCAGAAAGGAACCGTTATCGGCACCACGCTCTGCAACTATGTGGTTCTGGATGAGGACGGGGCGCGCGTGAACGCGGGGGAAATCGGCAGCGTGCTCTGCCACACACAGCCGGGGACTTATATCCGGCTGATGGCGGCGCTGTCGGGTGCTTCCGCCCTGGACTGGGTACGGCGTGAAATTCTTGCCGACGAACCCTATCCTCAGCTGGAGCAGGAAATTGATAAGCTGCCGGTCGGCAGCGAGGGGGTTTTCTTCCATCCGTATCTGTATGGGGAGCGGGCCCCCTTCCGGCTGGGAACCGCCAGTAGCGGATTTTTCGGCCTGCAGGCCTGCCATACCAGATATCACATGGCCAGGGCCGCCTTTGAAGGGGTCGCCCTGTCCCTTTACGATTGTTACCGGAGCCTGCCGTCCGGGGAAGAGGTCTTTGCCGTAGCAGGCGGAGCGGCAAAAAGCGATCTGGTCTGTCAGATGGTGTGTGATTGTATGGGAGAAAAAACCGTACGCTGTCGGGAAAAAGAGTTGGGAATTCTCGGCGTGGTTCGCCTGCTGCAGAAAGCGTGCGGTTTCCCTGTCCTGTCGGGGACGGCGGAGCGCGACTCTTTTTTTCCGGATATGGAAAAGCATGAACAGTACAAAAAGCTCTATATGGAATTCTGTTTTCTGAAAGACGCCATGCTGCCTTTTTGGAAACGGAGGCAATAAGCCGGTCCTATTTCCGCTGCTTTACCGGAAGAAGTGGCACGGCGGCGTATCGGGCGCAGAAGCCGCGGTCCCGCCCGCGGCGGTACGGCTTCGGGCGCCCTTTTGATTAACCAACCCAGAGAAGGAGAATAAAAGTATGGATTCCAGAAGAATGAAAACAATGGATGGCAACGCGGCGGCCGCGTATGTCTCTTATGCGTTCACCGATGTCGCCGCCATTTATCCCATCACTCCGTCGTCCAATATGGCGGACGAAACGGATAAATACGCCGCGGCTAATCGCAAAAATCTGTTTGGCCAGGAGGTCAGGATCACCGAGATGCAGTCCGAAGCCGGAGCCGCGGGCGCCGTACACGGGGCGCTTACCGCGGGTGCCCTCACCACGACCTACACCGCTTCTCAGGGCCTTTTGCTTATGATCCCGAACATGTACAAAATCGCGGGGGAATTTCTGCCCGGCGTCATACACTGTGCCGCCCGTACCCTCGGCAAAAGCACGCTCTGTATTTTCGGCGATCATTCCGACGTTTACGCGTGCCGCCAGACCGGATTTGGAATGCTCTGCTCCAACAGCCCGCAGGAGGTCATGGACCTGGGCGCCGTGGCGCATCTGTCCGCGATCAGGGGCCGTGTTCCCATGCTGCATTTCTTTGACGGCTTCCGTACTTCCCATGAAGTACAGAAAATCCGTATATGGGACGATCAGGCTCTGGGGGACATGCTGGACTGGGACGCGGTGAGCGCTTACCGCCGCCGCAGCCTCAATCCGGAACATCCCGTCACGCGCGGTACCTGCTCAAACGACGATACCTATTTTCAGGAGATTGAGGCGGGTAACCATTATTATGAGGCCTATCCGGATATTGTGAACAGCTATATGGAAAAGGTCAACGCAAAAATCGGCACCGATTACAGGCCGTTCAATTACTACGGTGCAGCCGACGCCGAAGAAATCATTGTGGCCATGGGCTCTTCCTGCGAGACCATCGAAGAGGTCGTCGATTACCTGAACGCGGCCGGTGAAAAGGTCGGCCTGATCAAATGCCACCTGTACCGTCCGTTTTCCGCAAAGTACCTGTTCAGGGTACTGCCGAAGACGGTCCGGAAAATCACCGTGCTGGACCGCACCAGCGAAGCCGGTTCTATCGGAGCGCCGCTGTACCTGGACGTGCTGGCCGCGATCAACGGTACGGAATTCAGTTCCGTACAGGTGTTGGTGGGGCGTTACGGTCTGGGCGGAAACGACACCACTCCCGGCCAGATCATCGCGGTATTCCGCAATATGGAAAGCAATTCCCCCAAAAAGCATTTTACTGTGGGCATAGAGGACGACGTCACCCATCTGTCCCTTGAGGTGAAGGAAAATCCGGATACGACGCCGAAGGGCATTCGTTCCTGCAAATTCTGGGGACTGGGTGCCGACGGCACCGTCGGCGCGAATAAGAACTCCATTAAAATCATCGGCGACCACACCGACATGTACGCGCAGGGCTACTTTGCCTATGACTCCAAAAAGTCGGGCGGGCTTACAGTGTCCCACCTGCGCTTTGGCGATCAGCCGATCAAATCTACCTATTACATTAATAAGGCCGATTTCGTCGCCTGCCACAAAGCGTCCTATGTTGAGAAATATGACATGGTACAGGATATTAAGCCCAACGGAAGCTTCCTGTTAAACTGCCAGTGGAGCGACGGGGAGCTGGGCGAAAAGCTGCCGGACAGAATGAAAAAATATATCGCGGACAATCATATCCGTTTTTATACCATCGACGGAGTAAAACTGGGGAAGGAAATCGGCCTTGGCGGCCGGATCAATACGATCCTCCAATCCGCTTTCTTTGCCATTGCGGGCGTGATCCCGAAAGAGCAGGCCATTCAGTATATGAAGGACGCCGCTTTGCACAGCTACGCGAAGAAAGGCCAGAAGGTAGTGGATATGAACTATGCGGCCATTGAGCGCGGGGCCGCGGAGTTCCATCAGGTCGAGGTTCCGGACAGCTGGAAAAATGTGCCGGATGCCGGTCCGGTGAGAAAAGTTACCGGGAAAAATCAGGCTCTTACCGATTATGTCAATGAGTTCCTGATTCCCTCCAACGAATATAAAGGAAATAAACTGCCGGTTTCCGCGTTTACAAAGCTCGGCATGGAGGACGGTACCGTCCCGAACGGCTCCTCCGCCTATGAAAAACGCGGGATCGCCATCGACGTGCCGGAATGGAATCCGGATAACTGCATCCAGTGCAATTTCTGCTCCTATGTCTGCCCGCATGCGGTGATCCGCCCGGCCGCTATGACGCCGGACGAAGCCGCCGCCGCTCCGCAGAGCCAGAAGAGCAGGGATATGACGGGAATGCCGGGAATGAAGTTTGCCATTGCCGTTTCCACCCTGGACTGCTCCGGCTGCGGTTCCTGCGCAACGGTCTGCCCCGGCCTGAAAGGGCAGAAGGCGCTGACAATGAAGCCTATAGACACCCAGATGGCTTCTCAGGAGGGGTTCGACTATGCAGTTGCCCTGGGAGAAAAACCGGAAGTCATTGAGAAATTTAAAGCGGAGACCGTGAAGGGCAGTCAGTTCAAACAGCCGCTGCTCGAATTCTCCGGTGCGTGCGCGGGCTGCGGGGAAACTCCGTATGCGAAGCTGGTCACGCAGCTTTTCGGGGATCGCATGTATATTGCCAACGCCACCGGATGCTCCTCTATTTGGGGCGCTTCCGCGCCCGCTACTCCCTACACCACCAATCAACGGGGGTTTGGACCCGCCTGGGCAAATTCCCTTTTTGAGGATAACGCCGAGTTCGGCTTGGGCATGACCCTTGCCCAGAAAGCGATCCGCAGCCGGCTTGCAGGGCACATAGAAGAACTGGAGGCTTCCGATCAGACATCCGAAGAAATGAAGGCTGCCTGCAGACAGTATCTGAACACAAAAGAAGACAGCAGGGAAAACCGTGCCGCAGCCGACGCTTTGATTCCGGAACTGGAGAAGGCCGCCGCGCAGGGCTGCGGGCTGTCCGGAAAGACGCTGGAGGACAGGGATTATCTGGCCAAAAAATCCATGTGGATTTTCGGCGGGGACGGCTGGGCCTACGATATCGGCTTCGGCGGCCTGGATCATGTCCTCGCTTCCGGGGAAGACGTCAATATTCTGGTGTTTGATACAGAGGTCTACTCCAATACCGGCGGTCAGGCTTCCAAAGCCACTCCGGCCGGCGCCGTTGCGCAGTTTGCGGCGACCGGGAAGAAGATGAAGAAAAAAGACCTGCCCGCAATCGCTATGAGCTACGGTTATGTGTACGTTGCTCATGTGGCCATGGGTGCGGACAGAAATCAGTGCATTAAGGCAATCAACGAGGCCGAGTCCTACCGCGGTCCGTCCATCGTCATCGCTTACGCCCCCTGTATCAACCACGGGATCAAGGGCGGGATGAGCCTTGCCCAGACGGAGGAGAAAAGAGCGGTCGAAGCCGGCTACTGGAATCTTTTCCGCTATGACCCGCGTTTGGCGGAGGAAGGGAAAAATCCGCTGCGCCTCGACAGTAAGGCCCCCACGGCAAGCTACCGCGACTTTATTATGGGAGAGGTCCGCTACAATTCGCTGACACGTGCTTTCCCGCAGCGCGCCGAGGAGCTCTTTACAAGGGCCGAAGAATATTCCAAACAGAATTACGAGCATCTAAAGAGACTTTCGGAGCTGAATATGGATTAAACCCGCGTCCTGTGCCGCCGTAAGACTTTCGAAAAATGTGCTGGCAGAAACGGCGGCCGCTTTATAGAAGAAGGAGAAAAATGGATATTGATAGGGTTGATGCCGCAGAACGGCGGGGGACAAACAGCACTAAGTGGGACGGTACCTCGGCCAAATTCGGTGCGGATGATTTACTGCCGATGTGGATAGCGGATATGGACTTTCCGGCGCCCGGCTGCGTCCATGAGGCGCTGAAGAAGATCATTGATTTCGGGGTTTACGGGTATTCTTTTGTGGACGACGGATATTATCAGTCCTTTATCGATTGGGAAAAGAAGAAACACGGCTATGAGGTCAAAAAAGAGTGGCTTCGTTATACGCCCGGGGTCGTTTCCGGTCTGTACTGGTTCATCAACGCAATGACGCAGCCGGGAGAAGCCTGCATGATTCTGACTCCGTGCTATTATCCGTTTATGGACGCGGTCAGGGACACGGGACGAAAGCTCATCTGCTGCGACCTGGTGAACACCGGAGGGCATTATACCGTTGATCTGAAAAAATTTGAGGATACTATCCGGGTTAATCATGTAAAATTATTTCTTCTTTGCTCTCCCCACAATCCGGTCGGACGGGTTTGGAGCAGAACGGAGCTGAACGGGATTTTGGATATCTGCAAACACAGAGGCGTGTTCGTGGTCAGCGACGAAATCCATCAGGACATTACCTTCGGCGGCCATCGCCATATCCCCGCGGCAGCCGCCGGGGATTACGACGACATGCTGGCGACGCTGACTTCGGCCTCCAAAACCTTTAACCTCGCCGGGTGCAAAAACTCCTTCGCAGTCATTCCCAACAGGGAAATCAGGGAACGGTTTGACAGATACGCCAAGTCCATCCGCGTTACCAGAGGCTCCGTGTTCGGATATGCCGCGGTGGAGGCCGCTTACCGCAACGGGGAACCGTGGCTGGAGCGGATCCTCAATATCATCGCGGAAAACTACCGCTATCTGCGTGACACGCTGATGCGCGAGTTTCCGGGAATTACGGTCTCTCCGCTGGAAGGAACCTATCTGGTGTGGATCGATCTGGGCGCTTACGTTCCCTGTGAACAGCTGCACGATTTTATACAGAACCGCTGCGGTCTTGCCCTGGATTACGGGGAGTGGTTCTATGAAAACAGGGCGGACACCCATGTGCGCATGAACCTTGCGACCTCCGCGAAAAATGTCGGCACGGCGGTAAGCAGCCTGATCAGGGAAATCAGGAAGCTTCCGCCGAGCTGAGGAGCATACGTCTGAATAAAATGATGAAAATAGCAAACCCGTCAAAAGGCGGGGACGCAAAGCCACGGGTCTAAAGTTATCTATGACAGCCGGGTTGCCATGCCAGAAAGCCGCGGCACAAGACAGTACCGCGGCTTTGCTGTGTTTCCGGTCAAGCGGAAAGCGGCATGAATCGGCGTATCCATTGCAAGCCGCAGTTCAGTGTTCCCGGTCCGGCACCCGACGCGCCGGCCGGAATAAATTTGGGGAGGATGAAAATGTTGAAAAATAGGAAGATCGGTAAAAAGCTGATTCTGTCTTTTCTGTGCGTGGCGGTTATTTCCAGTATTGCGGGGATCGTGGGGCTCAGCGTCATGACGAATATGAACACCAATTACAAAAAAGCTTTGGTCGATTACGGCTTTTCTCAGGGAGATATCGGTCTGTTCAATTCAGAGTTTAACCACAACGGCGTGATTGTAAGGAATATTGTCATCGATCCGGATGTTCAGAAAATGATGACCGATTCCGATCTGCTCTCCCAATCCAACGAGAAGCTCAATCAATACCTTGCGACTCTCAACGGCAGAATGACCACGGAACAGGAGCTGCAGGATTTTAAGACTATTCAGGAAAACATCGATGAGTATAAAACCCTGGCCGATCAGGTGGTCACCCTGGCCATAGAAAATAAGGACGCACAGGCAAGAACGATGCTGTCGGATCAGGTCGAGCCCATTGCGGATAAAATAGAAGCTTCAGCCAATGCATTGATCAGCGGGAAAATCAAAACCGGGAACCAGGTGTCGTCAAACCTGTCCGCTCAGGGAACAGGGGCCACGGTGTTTATTTTCGCAGTGATTCTTCTTACGATGGTTGTCTCTTGCATCGTTGCGCTGCGGATTTCCCGCGGAATCAGCAAACCGGTAACGGAAATGGCGGAGGCGGCCCGGAGAATGGCGGAGGGCGACCTCAATGTGCAGATTCAGGTCGATTCCCATGATGAAATCGGGCAGCTGGGCGCCGCATTTTCGGAAACCGTCGAATATATCAAGGAATGCATTGCGGACATATCGGTCAAGCTTGCGCAAATGGCGAAAGGAGATTTGTGTATTGTAAATGAAATGAAGTATAAGGGGGATTTTGTGGAGCTGCAGGAATCCATCGGCGGCATTGCTGTGTCACTCAATGACGTCCTGCTTCAGATCAGTCAGGCTTCCGAACAGGTTACGGGCGGCGCGGAGCAGATATCCAACGGGGCCCAGGCACTGGCGCAGGGCGCAACGGAGCAGGCAAGCTCCGTCGAAGAGCTCTCCGCGTCCATTATGGAGGTATCCGCGCATATCCGGGACAACGCGGAGCACGCGGCCAACGCCATTTTGACGGTCAGGGATGTCAGCAGGGAAATCGAGATCAGCAACGGACATATGCAGGAGATGATGAATGCCATGGCAAGGATCGACGATTCGTCGGGCCGGATCGGGAAAATCATCAAGACGATCGAGGACATCGCCTTCCAGACCAATATTCTTGCGCTGAATGCCGCGGTGGAGGCAGCCAGAGCGGGAGCCGCGGGGAAGGGCTTTGCCGTTGTGGCCGGTGAGGTGCGAAGTCTGGCCAGCAAAAGCGCACAGGCAGCCCAGAATACCACTTCCCTGATCGAAGAATCTATAAAGCAGGTCAAAAACGGCAGCAAAATTGCGGATGAAACTGCAAAATCCCTGCAAAGGGTTGTGGAAGGAGCGGAAACGGTTTCAAGCGCGGTGGAAAAGATATCACAGGCATCCCGCCGCCAATCCGACGCGATTGCTCAGATCACCACGGGAGTCGATCAGATTTCTAATGTGGTGCAGACCAATTCCGCAACGGCGGAGGAAAGCGCTGCGTCGAGCGAAGAGCTTTCCGGTCAGGCTCAGACGCTGAATGCGCTTGTAAAAAGGTTCCGGTTAAGAGAGGCAAACGAAGCGGAACGGACAGCCGGATTTGCCGATGAGAGGCCGCTGCAGCAGGAATCGGTACCCGAAGAGGCGCTCAGTGAGGGCGGGTGCTCCGAACCGGAAGAGCTGCAGGCATAAAGGGTTTTGTGTGGGCGCCAAACGTTGTTTTCGGTAATTTAGGCAGGAGCCTTGGCCTGCTTATCCACAGGCGAGGTCTGATAAGAAAAAGCTTATCGATATCGAAAGGGAGAGTCCCGGGATTTACTGAATCCCGGGACTCTCCCTTTTTTCGTTCATTTTACGCTGCCCGTCCTTTGATATTCTTCCGTTCCTTCCACCTCGGGGACGGATATTTACAATACAATAAAATCCGGAGGGCTGCAAAACGGCGAGTACTAAAAATGCTGTTGTTGGAAGAAAGATAAAAACAATTGCTGGATTGTGTCTGTTTTTGCTGCAATTAGCACAAAAATAGGACTTCTCGAAGATAAACCGGAATGATATGATTGACCCAAGCTGTTAAGAAGCCGGTCATTAATTTCATAAATTGCGAAACAGAAACAGCCAGCGGATTGTGAACTTGGATAGGTGGTGTAACGGTTGTTTTTTAGTTTGGACAGGCGATGCGGGCATGTACTGGACGCACTTGCGAAATATGACGATTATGTTACGATTGATTCCCTTTCCGCGCAATTAGGACAGACAAGGCGAAACACACAGTACGATCTTTGCAAAATCAACGATGCATTTAAGCTGGCGGGGATTTCCACGATCAGCAGCAGAAGAAACAGAGGAATCAAGCTGCTGGATGAGCAGAAAACCTGGTGGGAGAACCTTTCTTTGGAAGGCGGGAGGAAATTTAACTACATTTTCACTCAGGATGAGCGCGTTGCGCTGATCATCTGCGAAAGTCTCCTCTCCAATGAAATCAATACCATTGAAGAAATGTCCGAGGAACTGAAGGTAAGCAGAAATACCGTCTTTCTGGACATGAAGATCGTGAAGGAAAAACTGAACGACTACGGAATCCGGTTCGAGTATGTTTCCAAATCCGGCTATACGGTATCGGGGGACGGTCTGAAAATCCGTTCGGTGCTGATGTACTTTATTTCAGCCATCTATCCGCTGATCAGTGACGGAATCATCAATTTTCTCTCCGATCCGCAGGTGCGCGAGCACCAGAGCAGGCTGCATAAAATCGAACAGGAGCTGGATGTGAATTATCCGGCGGAAACGATTGATAAAATAGCGATCATGCTGAAGCTTACCAAAAGAGAAATCCCCCTTAATTGGGAGCGCCAGGAGGCGAATATCCGGGAGAACCCGGTTTACCGGATTGTGAGCCGCTATTATCCGTCCCTCAGCGAAAACGACCGTATTTATGTAAGCATTCAGCTTCTGGGTGCAAGGCTGAGGGACGAAGCCAACACTCCGGATGACAGCATTGGCAATTTTAAAAATATGGCGGGGAAACTGGTCGCCTATTTTCAGCGATTGGTCGGAATCGAAATCGAGAATAAGGAACTGCTGATTTTTAACCTTGCCAGACATCTCAACCGTTCGATTTACCGCTATCAATACGGACTGATCGATTCCTGCGGGGTGGAAGAAGAAATTCAGGCGAACCCGAAGGAGCTTTTCGAGCTTGTGAAGCTGGCGGCAAAAGAATTCTCGCGCGATATCGGGTACCCCATTAACGATTCCGAAGTTGCGTTTCTGACGATTCACTTTGGGGCCCACATGAGAAAAAACAATGTGGCGATCGGTAAGATCAAAGTGCTTCTGGTTGTCAAGGAAACTGACCCGAACGGCGAACTTGAGAAAAAAGTGGACGATGAGTTCCCGATGTTCCATGTGGTACGAACCGTCACTCCCGCAGAGTTAAGCGCCTTTCAGGGAGAATATCAAATCGTCATTTCCACGCAGCTTTTGAAGTATGACGGCTTCTACGCCTATATTTCCGACAGGCTGGAAGCGGAAGACAAGAAAAAGGTACTGGAAGTCTACCTGAGATACCGAATGCTCAAAAATGAAAATATTGGGGAAAACCTGTTTGAAAATATCAAAAAATATATTCCGAAAGAAAACCAGGGCAAAGTCCGTATGGAAATCAACCGGTATTTTCTGGCCCCCGTACCGAACCTTCTTCAGCTTCTGGAGAAGGGGAACGTCCAGTGCATCGACAAAATTTCAAACTGGCGCGACGCGCTTGCACAGGCCGCGCTTCCGCTTCTGGAAAACGGAAACATTGAAACAAGCTATGTGGACTGCATGATTACCGATAACGAGATGTACGGCTGCAGTACTTATCTGGGAAACGGCGTTTATCTTGCCCATACGCAAAGCCGGGGAAATGTCAAAAGATCGGGTGTCGCGGTACTTACGATTAAAAAAGGAGTTAATTTTGGAGTTAATTACAAGGTCCGAATCCTTCTGGTGGTGGCGTCCACCGACAAAAACGAGCATTTCACGGTTTTAAAGGAAGCGGTTAAAATCTGTACGGATGAAAACAAAGTGGAAAAAATGCTCCAATGCACAAAAGAAGAGGACCTCTACAGAACGATTGCCGAATTTTCGATGGAGTCATAACATTACACTTACTTTAAGGAAGAGGGAAGACCATGTATTCTCAAACAATATTGATCAAAAATCCATCGGGGCTTCATGCCCGCCCCGCCACCAGGCTGGTGATCCTGACTAAGAAATATAAAAGCACGATTGAGATCGTTCATGACAATGTGGTAGTGGACCCCAAAAGTATCCTGAGCCTGCTGTCCGGGGAGCTCAGGCCGGGCACCCGGGTGGAAGTAAGGGCGGAAGGGGAGGATGAGGAACTGGCGGTAAAAGAAATATGTGAGTATATCGATGCATTGGAGGAATAGCGATTATGGTGCTCAAAGGCGTTGCGGCTTCTCCCGGGAAAGCAGCGGGCAATATTCTTGTCATACAGGATATTCCCGAATACGACCGTGAGGAGAAATCCACAGCGGCGGCGCAGGAATCCATCCGCCGGGTGGATGAGGCAATTGATGAATTAAACTGTGAAATGGAGTCGCTCAGCAAAAGGCTTTCCGCGGCGGGCGACGATATGAAAGCAGCGATGGTCCAAATGCATGCTGCAATGCTTACGGACAAGATTCTTCGGACAGAGATAGAAAAGGAAATCAACAGGGGCTACAGCCCGCCGGCCGCCGTCGCGCGCGCCGCTTACCGGCAGCAGAAGCTGCTGCTGTCCCTGAACGACACCTTAATGAAGGAACGCGCGCAGGACGTCAAGGACGTCAGCAAAAGGCTGATCTGCAGGCTGACCGGGCAGACCTATCCCGACCTGTCCGATCTGCGCAGGGAAGCGATCATTGTCTCCGACAACCTTCTTCCGTCCATGCTGACCAGCGCGAACGGGAAGGTGAAGGGACTGATTATGGCGAAAGGCTCCAAAACCTCGCACGTTGCCATCCTTGCAGCCAACATGGGGATTCCGGCGGTGCTGGGCTGCGCAAGCATCGAAAATCTTCACGATGGTGAATTCGTGTTTCTGGACGCGGTTTCCGGGACGGTTTACAGCGGCTTGTCCGATGAAAAAATCCGGTGGGCGCGCGGCGAGGATGTTCAATACCGGAGTAAACTGGACCGGCTCAGCGTATGGAAAAACCGGAAGTCCGTTACAAAGGACGGGAAAAGAATTCATGTGCTCGCCAATATTATGGATGCATCCGTCACCGACCAGTTAATGGAGAATGGTGCGGACGGCGTCGGGCTTTTCCGGACGGAATTCCTTTATATGAACCGGGAGACCATGCCCAATGAGGACGAGCAGTTCGTCATTTATCAGAATGTGGCGAAAAAGCTGAAGGGCAGACCGCTCACCATCCGCACAATGGATATCGGGGCCGACAAGACGGCGAGCTGCCTGAAGATGGAAAAGGAAGAGAACCCATCTCTGGGATACCGGGCGATCCGGATTTGTCTGGACAGGCCGGAAATCCTGAAGGTTCAGCTTGCGGCGGCGCTCAGGGCCAGTGTGTTCGGAAAAATCAAAATCATGTTTCCGATGATATCCGGAACCGAGGAGCTGGACCGCGCTCTCGAAATTCTGAAGGATGTAAAGGCAGAGCTGGAAAAGAAAGAGATTCCGTTTGACAAAAATGTTCCGGTCGGGATTATGATCGAGGTTCCGTCCGCCGCCGTTCTGGCGGATAAGCTGGTCGGGAAAGCCGATTTTTTCAGTATCGGCAGCAATGACCTGACCCAGTACACGCTTGCCGCGGACAGGCTGAACGGGAGGGTCTCCCATTTATACAGCCATTTGAATCCTGCGGTGCTCCGGCTGATCCGCAACACGATCGACACGGCAAATAAAAACGGAAAAACCTGCAGTGTCTGTGGGGAAATGGCGGCCGATCCCGCCGCGCTTCCGATTTTGATCGGGATGGGACTGAAAAATATCAGCGTGAACCCGCCGTCCGTTTTATTGATGAAAAACCTGATCGGGCTGTCGGACCAAAGCAGGCTTGCGGTTCTTGCGGAACAAGCGGTCGAGGCGGAAACGCCGCAGCAGGTGCTCGCTCTGGTGAAAGACACGGTTTCTCAGGAGTATAAAAACTGGTATTGAACAAGGGAATTGAATTAATTGCAGGCAATTAATTTAAGATAATCAATATTTTATAAGGGGTGGAAAGGTATGCTAATTTCGGCAATTTTTGTGGGGATTATTTCTACGCTGAGCCAATGGTGGGTCAGCCACACAGTCACAAGGACCTGGTTATACCCGATCTGGGCGGGCTTTCTGGTGGCGCTGGCCATGGGGCAGCCAATCGAGGGAATGAAAGCGGCGGCTTACATCCAGCTTACCTATTTGGGATGGATCACGGCGGGCGGCACAATGCCGGGAAACCTGATGGTCGCCGGTGTGTTCGGTACGGCGCTGACGCTTGTTTCGGGCGCGGACCCGAGTCTGGCTCCGACCTTCGCGGTTCCCTTCAGTCTGCTGGGAATCCTGATTAATCAGGCGTACATGACGATCAACAGCTTATGGATCCATAGGGCGGACAAATATCTGGAGGAAGGAAATATCACGGGCTTACGGCTGATGAACTATGTCCCGTCCGGTATTTTGAGCCTGATCCTGTATGGAATCCCCGCCTTTGCGCTTGTGCAGTTCGGCGGCGGCTTTGCAACAACGGCGCTGGCCGCGATCCCGAATCCCATGATTCAGGCGCTCAAGGTTGTCGGCGCGCTGATGCCGGCACTGGGAATCGCCATGCTGCTCAGCTATCTTGGCAAGAAGAAGCTGATCGCCTTCTTCTTTATCGGATATTTTGCCACTGTTTACCTGAAGCTGGACACGATGGCGATTACGATTTTTGCCGCGGCAATCGGTGTGATCATTTATCTGTTCTCTAAGAGCAAAGAAGAATTGGAAGAGGGGGTCTAAGGCTATGTCGGAAGAAGTAAAAGGAATGGAAGAAACAGCGGTTCAGAAACAGACGGTGAAGCTGAGAAAATCGGACCTTGTCAAGCACTGGCTTCTGGGTTATTCCAGCGAGACCTGCTATAACTATGAAAGACTTCAGGCGCTTGGTACCGCAAACGCCATGGTCCCGATTGTGAGAAGACTTTACAAGACAAAGGAAGAGCAGGCCAAGGCACTGAAAAAATACATGGTTTTCTTCAACACGGAGCCCTCCTATATCGGCACGGTGATCCACGGTGTCGCGGCGTCCATGGAGGAACAGGCCGCGAACGGCGAGGATATATCGGCGGAGGAGATCAATTCCGTCAGGACCGGCCTGATGGGGCCTATGGCCGGTATCGGAGATACCGTATCCCAGGGCATCGTCTATCCGATTCTGGCCGGCCTCGCGTGCAGCCTTGCGCTGGCGGGCAATATTATGGGCCCGGTGATTTTTGAAATAGCCTATAAGCTTATCATGCTCACCATGGGCTACAGCATGTATATGATGGGGTATAAGCAGGGGAAAAGTGCGATCCTGAAATTTCTCAAAGCCGGTACCCTCAACAAAATTACGGATGTATTCAGCATTATCGGATTAATGGTCGTAGGAAACATGGCCGCCAGCCGGGTCAACATCGTTACGCCGATCGCCTTCAACGTGGGACAGGTCGCCGTGAATATCCAGAGCGTTCTGGATTCCCTGCTGCCGGGGCTGCTTCCGCTTGTGGCGACGCTGCTGGTCTGGAAGCTGGTGTCGAAGAAAGTAAAGCCGACCTATATCATTCTGATCCTGTTTGCCGTCGGTATTGTTACCTCACTGATCGGCGCACTGGCTGTTTCCGGTTCATAAAGAAAGGATTTATCATGCAAATAAAAATATCCCCGTCCATCATGTGCTGCAGGGTGGAGGAGTTCAAGCCTTATATCCGGCTCTTTGAGAAGGTAAAGCTTGACTCCATCCACTTTGATGTAATGGATGGACACTATGTAAAAAATGTCATGCTCGGTACGACGGATTATCAGGATATCAAGCGGCTCACCGACCTTCCGGTGGACCTGCACTTCATGTCCTATCGGCCGGAGGAATTCATCGAGTATTATCAGGTTCAGAAGGGGGACAGGGTCTGCTTTCATCCCGAAACCACGGCCCAGCCGTACCGTCTGCTTCAGTCCGTTAAGGACCGGGGCTGTTCGGCGGGCCTGGTGCTGAATCCCGGCACCCCCGTTTCTTATATTGAAGAGTGCGTCGAGCTGGTGGACTATATCATGGTGATGACGGTGAATCCGGGCTTTGCAGGGCAGAAGATGGTCCCTACTGCGCCGGACAAAATCACCAGAATCGTCAACCTGCTCCGGCAGCACGGAAAACAGATCGATGTGTTTGTGGATGGAAATACGACGCCCGAAAACAGCATCAAAATGCGGGACGCCGGTGCGAACGGGTTCGTCGTGGGCACTTCAAGCATCCTCAAATCACTCGACACGTTTGAAGAGGATTACAGCCGCTATTATCAGCATCTGAAGCAATGACCGGCTTCACGGTATTCAATTTGGAAAGGGAGACAAACGAATGGTAGGCGTACTTTTAATCAGCCACGGAAAACTCTGCGAGCAGCTGCTGGAGAGCAATGCCATGATCGCCGGGCCGATGGAACAGGCCGATTCCGTTGCGCTGCGCGCGGGGGAAAATCCGGATCTTTACGGCGAGAGAATCAGAAAAGCGATTCTGGAGCTCAATACCGGCATGGGGGTGCTCGTGCTTGTCGATATGCTGGGGGGCACCCCGTACAACCAGATCGGTTCGCTTGCGCGCGACCTCCCCGTCCAGATAGTGACCGGCATGAATATGCCGATGCTGATGAGCCTGGCGCTGAATCGGGAAGAGGATTCTACGCTGACGCAGCTGGCCGACATAGCCTTTGAATCCGCACAGCAAGGAGTAAAGCTGCTCAGAAAAAAGGAAACACAGTTGGGAAAAGGGAGTTAGAAATGGAAAATTTGATTTTAACCAGAATAGACGACAGACTGATTCACGGACAGGTGATGACGGCTTGGATGAAGGTGATGCCCGCCAAAAAAATCATTATTGTAGACGATAAGGTCGCCGCGGATGATTTTATGAAGGACGTTCTGGAAATGGCGGCGCCCGCCGGGGTGAAAATGAATATTTGTTCCGTGGAGCAGGCAATCGGAATTTTGGATCAGGGCCTTTCCGTGCCGACGATCATGCTGGCAAAAACGCCCCTTACGCTGAAAGCGCTGATTGACGGGGGCGTAGAACTCAAGGCGATCAATATCGGCGGAATCGGCATGAAGGAAGGGCGGAAAACCCTCTATAAAAATATAGCCGTCACAGAAGAGGAACGGCAAATTCTAAAGGATTTTATTCAAAAAGGTATTGACGTAAAAATACAGATCATCCCGGCCGAAAAGGTGATCGATCTGAAAAATATTCTGTAGGGACTCTTGCCGGTCATGGCGGTGACCGGCAAAGCCGCGGTAATCGAAAGGGAAAGCTCCGTCGACGAAAGGAAAGAAATAGAATGAATATGAAAGCAATGAGATTACACGCAATCAATGAATTTACACTGGACGAAGTACCGAAGCCGGTGCCAAAAGGGGACGAGGTCCTTGTAAAGGTATCGGCCTGCGGAATCTGCGGGTCGGACATTCCCCGGGTGTACGAGCTGGGCACCCGCGTGTTTCCCGTGACGATCGGCCATGAGTTTTCCGGAACCATCTGCGAAGTGGGGGACGAAAGCAACCGGGATCTGGTCGGAAAGACCGCCGCCGTGTTCCCCCTGATTCCGTGCCGGAAATGCGACAGCTGTCAAACCGGCAACTATGCCCAGTGCAGCAACTATAATTATCTGGGTTCCCGCAGCGACGGCGGATTCGCCGAATATTGCCTTGTTCCCAGCAAGTGGCACCTTGTATTCTCCAATAACCCGTCCACTTCCAAAGAGGACCTGGCGCTGGTGGAGCCGGCGACCGTCGCACAGCACGCCCTTCGCAGAGGGGGCGTAGCCGCCGGGGATACGGTCGTGATTCTGGGGGCGGGCCCCATCGGCATTATGGCCGCAAGATGGGCCGGTATTTTCGGAGCAAAACAGGTGATTCTCGTGGACATAGCGGATATTAAGGTGGAGTTTGCAAAGCAGAGAGGCTTTACAGTCATCAATTCCGTCAAAGAGGACTGCCCGCAGATCATTAAGGATATGACGGAAGGACGCGGCGCCGACGTGGTGATTGAAGGGACAGGAAGCTCCGGCGGCATGAATACCGCGGTGGAGTGTGTGCGCGCGTTCGGGCATATCGCCATGCTGGGCAATCCGCATCAGGATACGACGATCAAGCTTGCGAACCACAGCAATATCCTGAGAAAAGAAATCACCGTTTCCGGCGTCTGGAATTCCTATTATCTGAACGTCCCGGTCAACGAATGGAAGTTTACCGTTGAGAATATCGATTCCGGAAAACTGAAGGTCTCGGACCTGATTACCCACAAATCCGATCTTCAGAACCTAAAGAAGCTCTTCGACCAGATTTATACGCATGAAATTACCATCTGCAAGGCTATTTACAGCGCGGAGTAAGGAGCGGCCATGAATTACGGAAAAGAAGTCATCAAGGAAATGAACGGGGTCTGCTCCCTGATCCGGGAGGAAGACATCGACCGGGTCGGCGACATGATTCTGGAAGCAAACCGCGTGCTGGTGGTAGGCGTCGGCCGCGTGCTGATTTCCCTCAAGGCGTGGGTGAAGCGCCTGCGCCATATCGGCGTGGATATCAATTTTGTCGGCAGCGAGACCGAGGGTGCGGTCCATGAGAAGGATCTGCTCATCGTAGCTTCGTCCTCCGGGGAAAGCGCGGTTCCGGTCCAGATTGCGAAGATTGCGAAAAAACACGGAGTAAAAATCGTCTACATCGGCTGCAATCCCCAAAGTACAGCGGGCCTGTTATCGGACTTTGCAATGAAAATCCCCTGTAAAACGAAGCTGGGACTGCCCGGCGAATTTCCGTCCTTCCAGCCGATGTCCACCCTGTTTGAGCAGGTGCTTTATATTCTGGGTGATGTGATTGCTTATACCATTATGGATAAAAAGAAATTCGATGAAGAGGAAGTAAAAAATAATCACGCAAATTTAGAATAATTTTTATGATAAATTTGGCTTTTGCCGCAAGGCAACTGCAGCACGACTCCCCCCTCAGGTTCCCAACAAAAAACATACCGGTTTGGCCGTTTTCGGCCGCCGGTATGTTTTTTGCACATCATTCTTCCACGGCCTCTGCTTCTTCTTTCAGCTGGAACCGGGATAAAAGGTCGGTCAGCACCTTGGACTGGGAGGAGAGCTCTTCGCCCGCCGCAGCGCTCTTTTCGGCCATGAGGGAAATGTTCTGGATCGCGTCGGAAATCTGCGTGATGTTCCCCGTTGTCTGCGTTACGAAAGCGGCCTGTGCGTCGGAGGCCTGCGCGATTTCACCGACAAGCCGGAAAAGCGATTCCGACTTTTGTACGATCACCTGCAGGGACCTCTCCACCTCGTCCACTGCTTTTGCGCCGGTTGCAATCGCATGAACGGTATTGGCGATCAGAGCGGAGGTATCCCCCACGGCGCGGGTGCTTTTGCCGGCCAGATTGCGCACCTCGTTTGCCACGACCGCAAAGCCTTTGCCGTAGGCTCCGGCCCGCGCGGCCTCTACCGCGGCGTTCAGAGCCAGGATGTTTGTCTGGAACGCGATGTCGTCGATCGTCTTGACAATCCGTTCTATTTCCTGCGAGGTTTGGGAGATATCCTTCATGGCGGTAATCAGCTGATCCATTTTCCTGTTTCCGTCCTGAATATCCCGCACGATCCCGGACAGCATGACGTTTGCCTGCTGGGCGTTTTCCGCGCTCGTCTGTGCGTGGCCGGAGATTTCGTGAACAGAGGAGGAAAGCTTTTCAATGGAGCTCACTTCCTCCGAGGCGTTCATAGCCAGCGCCTGCGCCACGTCGGACATTTGACCCGCCGAACCGTCTACCTGAACGGCGACCAGACGGACCTGGGAAAGCGTCTGGTTCAGGCCGGAAAGAATTCCGTCGATCGCGGTCAGGATTTCATGAAAATCTCCCGGATAGGCGGCGCTGCTCTGCAGGGACAGGTCGCCGGAGGAAATCGCTTTCAAGATCATGCAGAGGTCTGTGATCATCCGGCGCAGATTTTCCGACGTTGTGTTGAGGGCATTTGCAATTCTGCCCGTCTCATCCTGAGATTTTACTTCGAGACGGATATCCAGGTCTCCGCCGGAAATCCGTTCAATGCCCTCCGTTACCTGCAAAACCGGTCTGGTAATATTCCCGGCGATCCGGAAAGCAAAGAAAAGAGCAATGAGGAAGGAGAGGATTCCGACGCCGATCATCAGCGCGATGGCGGCCGGTACGCTGGACATAAATTCTGAATGCGCTTCCGAAACATTGACGGACCATCCGTCCGTTCCCGAAATGGGAGCGTATGCGCCGAAATACTGCCGGCCGTTCCACTTGTAAAGGGAAAATCCCGTTTTTCCCTGAACCATGTTGGCTTCCATTCTGGCGACGACGGGATCGGATTTGCCGTTCTTTTCCTTTGCGGCAGCGGCGGAATCGCTTTGTACCACCCTGGCGCCGGAATGGTTGAGAATATAGGTGTTGCCTTGATTGCCTACTTTCACTTTGGCGGCGATGTCGCCCAGTGAACGGTACGGAATGCTGATCAGAATGATATGCGGTGCGGAGGGATAGGCGTAGTCGAAATGCACTTCTCCGTTTTCCGTGACAGGGTCGCTCAGGTAGGGGGCTCCCTGCTTTGCCTGCACAAAGGCCTGATTTTCCTGATAATTATCGCCGTTCAGGGCGGAAATTCCGTCCTCCTTGACGATGTCTACCTTCACCAGCCCGTTTTCCTTGACGAGGCTGTTGATGTACTGTCTGGTGGCTCCGTAGTCAGCCCCGACGGTGTTTTTGATCATTGAGACTGACTGGGCCATAATTTCGTATTGCCTGAGCTGAGCGCTGATTTCGGAAGAAACAATACCGGCCGTTTTGCTCAGCGTTTTCTGCAGGGACTGCTCCGTGGAGCGGACAATAAAAAAAGCGGAAAAAATGCAAAGAACACTGACTGTGCAGAGAATAATAATTGCTGTAAATTGAACAAGCTTATTCTTGATCGTTTTCTGTCTGTTACGCACAATGAAGATACCCTTCCCGTCGTTTAATAGGATCTTTTTTCAACGGTTTCAGTATATCATTATTTATGGCGCCATACAGAATTTACCAATGATTTTAAGACGGAATTAACCTCCCTTTTACATTCCGTTTTCTTCCTCCTTCGGAGGTTGACCGTTCAATTTTTTCTCTTCCAGACGCTTGTTGATGTTTTCCCGCAGGAGCGTGTACATCACGGCGCAGAGAGGGATATTGACCAGCATCCCGACCAGACCGAACGTGTTGCCGCCGATGGTGACGGCGGCAAGCACCCACAGCGCCGGCAGGCCGACCTTCGAGCCGACCACGCGCGGGAAGATCAGGTTGCCCTCCAGCTGCTGGAGGACGATGAAAAATACGACGAACCAGACCGCCTGAATGGGGTTGACGACCAAAATCAGCAGGGCGCCGATACAGGTGCTTAAAAACGCGCCGAAAATCGGAATCAGCGCCATAAACGCCACAATCACAGAGACGAGCAGCGCATAGGGGAAACTGAAAATCTGCATGCCGATAAAGCAGAGCGAGCCGAGAATACAGGCCTCGGTGCACTGTCCGGCGATAAAATTGGAAAAGGCATGGTCGGTCAGGCTGCACACCCGTACGATGGTGTCGGCAGGCTTTTTGGGGAAATAAGCGTACAGGAAACGCTTTGTCTGTGCTTCCAGCTTTTCTTTTTGCGCGAGAATATTGATGGCGAAGACAAGGCCGAGCACCATGGTAATGACCGCGTGGAACAGATTCGTAGCCACCGTAACGGTGGAGCCCACCAGCGTGTTGGCCAGCTTCTGCCCGTACTGGGCCAGCATCTGGCTGAGGTTTGTCCAGTCGATCTGCAGATTGCTGACGTATTCCCTGACCGCGGGATACTTGTTTCCGACTGCGATCAGGTTGTTTTGAAGCTCGGTGAAAAAGCCCGGAATATTGTTGGTCAGGCTGGTAATCGTGCGGACAAGCTCCGGAATCAGGATCAGCATAATCAGGGCGATAATCCCGATGACAATCAGAAAGGTGATCAGAATGCTGACCGCGCGCCTCACTTTCGGCCAGTTTTTCGTATAGCGGCGGTTGATTGGCGCAAGCATGCGGCTTTCTACATGCCGCATCAGGACATTGAGAATGAAGGAGATGGCAAGGCCGAGCAGAATCGGCTCAAAAATCCCCGCGATGATCCCGGTCAGCTCCGAAAACCGGTATAAATTTTTCAGCCCAAGGTAAAGCACAATGCTGAAAGCAATGAGCAGGGCGATCTTTTTCATGTTGCTTTTATTAAGTTCCATTTTCCGTTCCTTTCCAACCTGTTGCCGGCGGCCTTTGAAACCTCGCAGGTTGTCCCATTTCACTGCGTGAACCCGCAGGCGCAGCGCGCCGTTATGATATCTTTATCAATTGCAAAGCGGGTATCGTTATCGCTTGCGACCATTATACCATAATGCGTACCGATAGAAAATGATTGCTTTCAAAAGCCTTTTTTATATTTTAGCACAATTTATCTGATAATATATGGGATCCCTCAAATAATTTGACAGAATACGGTTTCGCGGTTTTCATCCGTCTGTTTCTATGTTATGATGGAATCCATAGAAAAAATATCTAAATAAACGGCCTGCTCTATGGGCGGATACCGTTCCAATATTGACGATATGGAAACAGAGGATAGAATTGTGCTGTTGTTATCTGCGGAAAAAATCAGGAAAAGCTACAGTGAGAAAATACTGCTGAAGGATGTCTCCCTGGGGATTCAGGAGGGGGATAAAATCGGGATGATCGGGGTGAACGGAACCGGAAAAAGCACGCTTTTGAAAATCGTCGCGGGACAGGAAAGCCCGGACAGCGGCGCGGTCACCAAATTCGGAAGCGTGCGCGTGGGGTATCTGCCGCAGAACCCGGTTTTTCCACAAGGGGTTACGGTGCTGGAACAGGTCAAACAGGGGATCGCACAGCAGCAGCGGGAATCGAAGGAGTATGAATGCAAAGCGATTTTGACCCGTCTTGGGATTACGGATTTTGACGAACCGGTCAGCCGGCTTTCCGGAGGACAGAAAAAGCGCGTATCGCTTGCCAGCGCGCTGGTAACCCCTGTGGAGGTTCTGGTGCTGGACGAGCCCACCAACCATATGGACAACGACATGGTCGACTGGCTGGAAAACTACCTTGCCCGTTACCCGGGCGCGCTGCTCATGGTGACGCACGACCGTTATTTCCTTGACCGCGTCACCAACCGGATCGTTGAGCTGCAGGACGGGAATCTGTACAGCTATCAGGCAAATTACACGAAATATCTGGAACTGAAAGCGGAGCGGGAAAGCATGGAGGCCGCGAGTGAGCGCAAGCGCCAAAGCCTGCTCCGAAAGGAGCTGGAGTGGATTCAGCGCGGCGCGCGGGCGCGCAGCACAAAGCAGCGCTTCCGGGTGGAACGGTTTGCGCAGCTGAGCGCGCAGGAGGTCAAAACGGAGCAGGAAAAGCTGGCAATGAGCTCCGTGAGCACGCGGCTCGGCAGAAAAATCATTGAAATCGACGGGATTGAAAAGCGCTACAGCGACCGGCGGCTCATTCGGAATTTTTCCTACAACCTGCTGCGCGGGGACCGTATCGGCATTATCGGCGCAAACGGCTGTGGAAAATCAACGCTGCTGAAAATCATTACCGGACAGGTTGCGCCGGACAGCGGCACGGTCACCGTGGGGGAAACCGTACGGATCGGCTGCTTTTTGCAGGAATGCGAGGATATGGACCCCGGTCTGCGCGCAATCGACTATATTAAGAATATTTCTGCGGAGGTCATGACCCCGGAAGGGACGCTGACCGCTTCCCAGCTGATGGAAAAGTTTCTGTTCACGTCTGATCTGCAGTATTCGGTGATCGGCAGGCTGTCGGGAGGGGAACGCCGCAGGCTCTGCCTGCTCGGCATTCTGATGCAGGCGCCGAACGTTTTGCTTTTCGACGAGCCCACAAACGACCTTGACATCCAAACGTTGACCATTCTGGAGGATTATCTCCAGAATTTTTCGGGCGCCGTTGTCGTCGTGTCCCACGACCGTTATTTCCTGGATAAGGTCGCGGAGCATATTTTTGCGTTTGAAAATGGGGAAATCCACGATTATACCGGCGGCTATTCCGACTATCTGGAACAGAAAAAGCCCGAGGCGGAGGAAACGCCGAAGGCAAAGGAAAGCAGACCGAAAGCCGCTTACCGGGAAAAACCGGCCAAGCTGAAATTCTCCTTTAAGGAGGAGCGGGAATACGGGGAAATCGATTCGGTTATCGCCGGGCTGGAGGAAAAAATTGCCGCCGCACAACGGGAAATTGCACAGCAGTCCAGCAACTACGTCCTGCTTTCCGAACTGATTGCGGAAAAGGAAGCGCTGGAAGCCGAGCTTGACGCCAAAACCGAACGCTGGGTATACCTGAACGAGCTGGCCGACCGGATTGCGGAGCAAAACGCAGAAGAATCACCGTAAATCAAAAAGGCAGCCGCTCAGCGGCTGCCTTTCCTATCATTTATAAAGCCCTTAACAGATTCTAGGCAATCCCTCGCCGTAAAGAACGGTGACAATACGGGTGCCCCCGATGGGGGTGCGCAGCAGGACGGTGCCGGGCTCGCCGGAAACGACCCTTCCAATAATGGCCGCGTTTTCCCCGTACCGGCTTTTTTTCATGCAGGCAAGGGCTTTCTGTGCGTCCCCGGCGGCTACGACGGCGGTCATTTTACCCTCGTTGCCCATATAAAGGGGGTCAAGGCCCAATATTTCACAGAAGCCGCGCACCTGTGCGGAAACGGGAATCGCTGTTTCCTCAAGCTCCATACAGCAGGAAGAGGCGCCGGCAAATTCGTTCAGCACTGTTCCCAGGCCGCCGCGGGTAACGTCACGCATGGCTTTTACCTTTACACCGCTTTCCAGAAGCGCGTTCACCATTTCGTTCAGGGGGGCGCAGTCGCTTTGAATGGTATTCCGGATATTCATCCGTTCGCTCAGAATGGCCGCGTGATGGTCGCCCAGATTGCCCGAAAGAAGGATCACGTCGCCCTCTTCGCAGGAGGACGCGCTGAGCGAGACGTCCGGCGGCACAAAGCCCACACCGGCGGTGTTGATGTAGATGCCGCCCTTGCCTTCCACGACCTTGGTGTCGCCCGCCACAATATTGACTCCGGCTTCCGAGGCGGTTTCCGCCATGGAGGCTGCTATTTTTTTAAGCTCCTCCGTGTCGGCTCCTTCCTCCAGAATAAATCCGCAGGTAAGGTAGCGGGGCTTTGCCCCGCTCATCAGAAGGTCGTTCACCGTCCCGCAGACGGACAGCCTGCCGATATCGCCGCCCGGGAAAAACAGGGGCGTTACCACGAAGCTGTCCGTCGTCACGGCGATTTTTTCCGCTCCGGGAACAACGGCGGAATCCTCCATTTTGGCTAAAACGGGATTGTGAAAGCTTTTTTCAAAAATATCTTCGATCAGCTCGGCGGTGGCTTTTCCGCCGCTGCCGTGCGCCATGGTTATTTTCATTACCGTTTCCTCATATTTGTAAAATAATTGTAGCAACTGCCTTCCATCGACACCATACAAGCGCCCTGCGGCGTCTGTGGGGTACAGGAGGAACCGAACAGGGGGCATTCGTTCGGGGAGACCGCTCCGGTCAGCACCTGTGCACAGCGACAGTGGGCGTTGGCGCCGCGGTCGTCGTTCAGACCCGTGCTGCCCGCGTCGAAGCGGGCGTATTCTTCCCGCAGAAGCAAGCCTGAATCCGGGATGCTGCCCATCCCGCGCCATGCGGCGTCACAGGGTGCAAAATACTTGTCCACCATTTTCTGCGCGGTCCGGTTGCCTTCCTCCGTTACCGCGCCGGGGTACAGGTTCATGACCCCGGCTTTGCCGCTTTTTCGGACGAGCGCGTAGATCGCCGCCAGAATCTGCGGCCCTTCAAAGCCCGCGACCGCGAACGGAATGCCGTATTTTTCGGACAAAGGCTCAAAAATACGGCTGCCGGTAATGACGCTGACGTGGCCGGGCGCGAGAAAGCCGTCTACGCCGCCCTGGTTTTTGCAGATCCAATCGATCACCGGGGGCATGGTTTTTAGGGAGGTCAGAATCTTTACATTGGAGATGCCGTTTGAAATCGCTTCCTCAAGCAGCATGGTGTACACCGGGGCGGTGGTTTCAAATCCGACCGCCGCGAAAATGTAGGTGCGGGCGGGGTCGTCCGCCGCCAGCTTCAGCGTATCCAGCGGGGAATAGACCATCTGCACATGGCCGCCCGCGGCTTTCGCGTCGTTCAGGCTCCGGCTGCCGCCCGGTACTCGCAGCATGTCGCCGAACGTGACGACCACGTTGTCCGGTTTCATGCTAAGTGCGACAAGCTTGTCGATATAGGCGGTGACCGTGACGCAGACGGGGCATCCGGGTCCGGAGATCATCCGGACGGCGGGGGAGAGCATTCCGGTAATGCCGCAGCGGGAAATCTGCGCCGTGTGGGTCCCGCAGACCTCCATCAGCCGCAGGGGCGGCCCGTCGTAGGCTTTCAGATACGATTGGATGTCCGTCATAGCTCTTCCATTTCCTTCAGAAGCTCCTCCAGCGCGTCGCGGTCCTGTTCCGTCAGCACCTGCAGGATGCATCCTGCGTGAACCAGAACGCTGTCGCCCGGTTTGATTTTCACCAGGCCGGCCTCTGCTTCCAGCGTATTTCCGCTGAAATCCACCGTCGCTTTTCTACCGTTTACTTTAACAACCCTGCCGGGCAGTGCAACACACATAGCAATCTCCTTTTGGTTGGAATCTTCCGAATCGTCGGTGGCTTATTTGCGAACGCCCTCTGCCTGCGCGCAGAGCCACGCCTGCCCCAGACAGATTCCGCCGTCATTGGACGGTACGGCGGAATTGAAATAGACCTGAAAACCGTCCGCGGTCAGCCGGTCATGGCAGTCCCCAAGAAGCAGAAGGTTTGCGAAAACGCCCCCGCTCAGGGCTACGCGGCTTTCGCCGCTTTCTTCCCGGATGCTCCGGCAGACCGTCAGAATCATTTCGGCAAGCGCCCGGTGAAACCCAAGCGCAATGCGGTTCCTGTTTTCCCCTTTTGCAGCCGCTTGCAGAAGTTGGCGGATAAAATCGGCCTGATCTGCTTCCAGTTCCCCGGCGGGATTCCGGCTGAGGGTGAAGTGGAACGGCACCGGTTCTTCTCCGGCTTCTTTTGCCGCAGAAGCCGCGTTTTCCAGCGCGATGGCACATTCCCCTTCGTAGGAATTCTCTTCTTTAATGCCCAGTATAGCGCAGACCGCGTCGAACAGCCGCCCCGCGCTGGAGCTTTCCTGTGTATTGACCTGATGCCGGAGGGCGGCCTTGACGAACGGGAAGCGCTCGCTGCCGGATTCCTCGCCCGCGGCGAACCGGTAGCAGTCGGAGGTCAGCACGGCGTTTTTCGCCGCCGCGTCGCCGCCGCAGAGCCGAACAGGGCTCAGATGCGCCCGGCGCGCAAAGTCCGCGCCGCGGCAAAGCAAAAATTCCCCGCCCCAGACCGTTTTGTCCGTGCCGTAGCCGGTGCCGTCGAAAACCACGCCGATACAGCCGTCAAGACGATGCTCCGCCATGACGGAGGCGGCGTGAGCGTGATGGTGCTGAATGAGGATGGGGCTTTCCAGACCGAAGTCCCGCGCAATCCTCTGCGCGAGCGCGTGGGACTGATAGCCGGGATGCAGGTCGCACGCAATCCTCTGCGGGGAAATCCGCAGGAGCTGTTCCATCCGCTTCAGGCCGATTTTGTAATTCTCATAGACCTTGTAATTTTCAATGTCCCCGAAATACTGGCTCAGATAGGCGCGGTCGCCGCTGAGCAGGCAAAAACAGCTTTTCAGGTCTCCGCCCATGGCCAGAACCGGATGCTCCGTCCGCTGCTCCAGCAAAACGGGCAGGGGAACATACCCCCGGCTGCGGCGGAGAATCTGGGGTAGCGAGCACGCGACCCGCCCGACGGAGTCGTCCAGCGGGGTCACGATCCGGCGGGTATTGTACAGGATTCCCGCAAGATAGGGAATGTCTGACCGAAGCAGTTCGTCGTCCTTATAAATTATCGGCTCAGAGGTAAAATTCCCGCTCGTGACAATTAAGGGGCCGCAGGCGTCCGTCAAAAGCTGGTGCAGGCCGGTACAGGGCAGAAACGCGCCGAGGAAACGGCTTTCCCCGCAGACACCGGAACAAAACCCGTCCGACGGGTTGTTCAGCAGGACAATGGGGCGGGCCGCGGACAGCAGCATGGCTTCTTCTTCCTGATTCACAACGCACATTTTGCGGATGCTTTCCAGATCGGGAAATAGAACGGCGAAGGGCTTCTTTTCCCGTCCCTTTAAAAGACGAAGGCGCTCCACCGCGTCTTCAAGGCAGGGGGAACAGACAAACTGATATCCGCCCACACCTTTTACGGCGAGCACAGCCCCGTTTTTCAGTAGGGTAACCGCCCGTTCCAGAGCTTCCTGCTTTTCCAGCGTGATTCCGCCGGTAAGCAGCTGCAGCTGAGGTCCGCAGCGGTGACAGGAGATCGTCTGCGCGTGGCGTCTGCGCCCGGATGCATATTCGCGCTCGCAGTCGGGGCACATGGCAAAGTCCTTCATGGTGGTGGTTTCACGGTCGTAAGGCAGGGCGTTCATAATGCTGAACCTCGGCCCGCAGGAAGCGCAGCTGATAAACGGATATCCCCGGCGCCGGTTTTCAGGCGAATACAGCTCTTTTTTGCATTCGTCGCACATCGGCAGATCCGGCGGAATCATCGGCGTGCCGGCCTCGTTTTGCGCGGCCTTGCCGCTTTTCAGAATGGAAAAGCCGTCAAAGCGCTGTTCCGGCATCGGCTCTGTCCTGATTTCCGTCACCAGCGCGCCGTTGGGTGTTTCGGTGCGAAGGGAATGCAGAAATTCCTCCACCCGCTGTTTTTCCCCGGAGGCGGCGATTTCAACAATCCCGCCGCTGTTGCGCACGTTGCCGGAAATATCCAGCCTGTGCGCCAGCCCGGCTACAAAGGGACGGTATCCCACACCCTGTACGATGCCGGAAACGGTAATGAAAACATTCATTCCATTTCAATGCTCTCTATCTTTACTTCTCTGCCCACTTCGCTCGGCTCTCCCTGAGTGCCGCACGTGGGGCAGGAAAAATCAAAGCGCTTGCGTTCAAACAGCTCGTTGCATTTGGGGCAGCGCAGCTTCGATTTGACGGAACGGACATTCATCTGCGCGCCTTCGCAGACGGTGCCCTTGGATAAATCCTCGAAGTACATCTGGATGCTTTCTCCCGAGTACCCGGAATCCTCCCCTACCGCAATGTTGATGACTGTGACCTTCTTTTTTCCCGCCGCTTCCGCTTTTTCGGTGGCTTCCTTCAAAAAATCGGCGGCTTTATGATAATCGTGCATGATAACGGCTCCTTTTTGTTCTTAATGGTTTTTAGGACGCGTTCTGATTCTCCACGGGGGTCTGGCAAACGGTATCGATGGTCTTGCGCTGAGCGGGCTCGGTGTAGCTCTGATGCATGGAAAGGCATTTCTTGGGGCAGCTTTCCACACAGTAGCCGCACTGGATGCAGCTGAAGCGCTGAATAGACCAGCTTTTTTCTCCCCGGTTCACCTGAATGGCGCCGGTCGGGCATTTTTTGGAACAAAGTCCGCAGAAAACACAGGCGTCCACGTCGTTTTCAATATGGCCCCTTGTGCGCTGAGGATATTCTCTCGGCTGCTCCGGATAAGGCCGGGTGGCCGGTTTTGAAAATAGATTATGCAGTTCGATTTTTGCAAAAGTCAGTAAACTCATTATTTCATCACCTTTCGGTACAGCTGATGCAGGGATCGATCGTCAATATTAAAATGGGGACGTCGGCAAGCTGACAGCCCTTCATGGTTTCCAGCATTCCCGGCAGATTGGCAAACGTAGGGGTGCGCACCCGCATCCGGTCCAAAAACTTGGTTCCGTTTGCCTTCACATAGTAAATCGCCTCGCCGCGCGGCTGCTCCACCCGCATGAAATATTCCCCCTGCGGGAAGCCCTTGACCGGGACGGAAACCTCGCCGTTCGGAATTTTTGCCGCCGCCTGGCGGATGATGTCGATGGACTGGAAGATTTCCCGGATACGCACGTCGGTCCGTGCGTAGCAGTCGCCCACGTCGCTCGTGATCGGCTCGAAATCGAGGAAGGGGTACGCGGCGTAGCCGAGCTTGCGGGTGTCGCGGCTGATGCCGCTGGAACGCATAAACGGTCCCACGGCGCCGAGGTCGAACGCCTGCTGCTTCGATAGGAAACCGACGTCCCGCAGGCGGCTGTTGACCGCGGAATTATTCAGAAAGGTTTTGACAAGCTCCTTTAGATCGCGTTCCATGTCGGCGAAGACACCCAGAAACTCCCGGATCATGTCGTTGTCCATATCCTTGCGCTGGCCACCGATCTTATTGACCGAGAAAATCACGCGGCCGCCGGTGGAATACTCAAACATATCCAGCACCTTTTCACGCATTCTCCAGGTTTCCATGAACAGGCTTTCAAAGCCAAACGCATCGGCCAGCAGGCCGAGCCATAAAAGATGGCTGTGAATCCGTGACATCTCACACCAGATGGTGCGCAGGTATTTGGCGCGGGGCGGAATTTCCACTTCCATGATATTTTCCACCGATTCACAGTAACCCATTCCGTGCATAAAGCTGCAGATTCCGCAGATTCGCTCTGCAACATAAACATATTCGTTAAAGTCTTTTTTCTCCACCAGCTTTTCAAGACCCCTGTGCACAAAGCCGATGGAAGGGATCGCCTCTACCACCTTTTCGTCTTCCAGCACCAAGTCAAGATGAATCGGTTCCGGAAGGACCGGATGCTGAGGACCGAACGGTACAATGCTGCGTTTAGACATCTGGTATCACTCCTAGATTTATTTAAAAGGCGTTTTCTTCTCGGTGCGGTACAGGGTACCTTTATAGTCGAGAGAAATCATCTTGATCGGTACGCCGAAAAGATCGTGGATTTCGTTTTCATATAAGAAGGACGCGGGATAAATGCCGCTGATGCTGGGAATTTCGACCTCTTCGCCGATATTGAAGCGCAGGGTGTACAGATCGAAATCCTTTCCGAACGAATAGGAAAGCTCGTAGCCGTCGGGGATTCTTGTGGCGCAGATCTGCACCAGGCGGCAGCTACTGCCTTTCATTTTCAGGACCTCTTCCAGCAGGACCTCGGAAGAAATGGGGATAATAATATTTTCCGGCATGATTAAGCCTCCTTGTGCAGCGCCGCCGCGCCGAATTTTTTCAGCTCGCGTTTTCTGTCCAGAAGCGCGACCGCCTTGACCACGCCGTCAATGATCGCTTCCGGTCTTGCGGCGCAGCCGGGAACGTAAATGTCCACGGGGATCACCTTGTCCACGCCGCCCAGGATATTGTAGCACTCCTTGAAAATCCCGCCGTCACAGGCGCAGATGCCGACCGCGACGACCACCTTGATTTCCGGCATCTGGGAGTAAATCTGTTTTACCACCAGCTCGTTCTGGTGGTTGATGCCGCCGGTAATCAGAAGGATATCGGCGTGTTTGGGGTTGCCGGTGTTGACGACGCCGAAGCGTTCAATATCGTAAACGGGCGTCAGGCAGGCCAGCACCTCGATGTCGCAGCCGTTGCAGCTGGAGCCGTCGTAATGCAGAAGCCAGGGGGATTTTGATATCTTCATCATTCGCTAAAGCACCTTCCTTAATGAATGAGCGTCAGGATCAGCAGGTTAATGCCGCCTGCGACCAGTGTGACCAGCCAGGTGGAACCGAGCATTTTATCCCATTTGACACGGGGGAAAAGATTGTCGATAAAAGTTTCAAGAACAAAGGACAGAGCACATACCAGCACCGCGGCGAGGATGCTCCACCACTGCAGGTTGATGATAAACAGTCCGATGAAACCGAGCAGAAGCACGTCTTCATACCAGCCCGCAAGCTCCACCAGCCCCAGAACGTTGCCGGACAGCTCCGTCGTAAGGCCCTTTACCATCTCCTGATGGGCGTGGTGCGAGGTGCTGATGTCGAACGGCGACTTGCGCAGCTTGATCGTCAGAATATACAGGAATCCTAAAAACATACCCGGAAGAACGGCAATGGCGGAGGATCCGGTATGTACGATATCGCTTACGTTAAAGCTGCCGTCGGCAATATAAAACCCGATCGCCGCCAGAAGCATCATCGGCTCATAGGCCATCATCTGTACCAGTTCCCTCTGTGCGCCCATGGCGCTGTAGGGGGAATTCGCCGAGGTCGCGGACAGGATCAAAAACACCTCTGCCAGCGTCAGCGCGAAAAAGACGAGCAGAAGGTCGCCGCCCGCGAAGAAAATGCATCCCGTAAATACGACGAATACAAAGAAACCGCCGACCAGAAAATCCTGTACGCCGTTTACCACGACGGACTGTTTGGAAAAAAGCTTGTGCAGATCGTAAAAGGGCTGTAACAGCGGCGGACCCTGACGGCCCTGAAACCGGGCGCCGATTTTTCGATCGATCCCGGAGAGCAGACCGCCCAGGAAGGGAGCCAGAATCAGGAACAATATAATTTTCAGTAAAATCTGCATCTTAAATCACACCTCCGATTGCAACGACCATCAGGACGATCAAGCCGGCGGAGGCGAGAACCAGCGAGGGCTTCAATATCTTCTTTTCCCCGAAAAGATCCTCCATATACCAGTTCGCAAGATACATGGACGATTCGTGCCCGAAGGAATCCGTAAAATGACGGTCGTCGCCGCTGTTGGCGCCGCTCATATAGGAGATGACGATTTTATTCCTTTTGCCGAAGGTCAGCAGACGCACCATAACGGGCAGAACCAGAATGGTGCAGAACATCAGAAGCATGATTTTGAGGTCGCTGCTGCTGATGAGCGTCATTAAAGGCTCATGGAACGTCTGAATCAGGAAGGGCTGCACCAGATAAGTGGACAGCAGCGGGAAGGAGACGCACAGGGCAATGACCAGAATCGCCAGCGTGTAAATGGAAAACCAGTCGCTTTTTTCCAGCTTGTCGGGCAGCCGTTCGGAGCGGTGGATCACCGCGACAAGCTTGCCCAGCCATTTTCCCCAGTAGAACAGGGTGCTGGCACTTCCGAACACCAGAAAGAGCACCAACCAGACACTTTTGGAATCCACAAACGCCTTGAGCGCCGCCCATTTGGAAATCAGCATGCCGAAGGGCGCGAGGAACATCCCGCAAATTCCCACGATCATCACGAAAGCCAGCTTCGGCAGCTTGATGATCAGTCCGTGCATATCTTCGATATTGCGGCTGCCGGTGCTGTTTTCCACCGCGCCGACCGAAAGGAACAGCAGCGATTTGGAAACCGCGTGGAACACCAGGAGCAGGATGCCCGCCCACACCGCTTCATGCAGGCCGACGCCCGCGCACGCGGTAATCAGGCCCAGATTGGAAATGGTGGAGTACGCAAGCACTTTTTTGCCGTCGCTCTGCGAAATAGCGAGCAGGGAAGCGGCAAAGAAGGTAAACCCGCCGATGGTGGTGACCATGATTCCCGCCAGGTTGCCGCTGAGCGCGGGGGAAAGGCGGATCAAAAGGTAGACGCCGGCCTTGACCATCGTTGCGGAATGCAGCAGGGCGGAGGTAGGCGTCGGCGCGACCATAGCCCCCAGCAGCCAACGGGAAAACGGCATCTGCGCGCTTTTGGTCAGCGCCGCGAAAGCCAGCAGAATGACCGGGATGAGTGCTGCCTGGTTCCCTGTGCCCAAAGTGACCAGATCCTGAAGATTGGCGATATCCAGCCGGAGGGAACAGTACAGGATGGCCCCCGCAAAGCCGAGACCGCCCAAAAGGTTCATCCAGAGCGCGCGGAAAGAGTTCCGAATAGCCTCCGGAGTCTGATTATAGCCGATCAGGAGGAACGAACAAATGCTGGTGATTTCCCAGAAGAAATAAATCCAGGTGAGATTGCTGGAAAAGACCAGTCCGAACATCGCGCCCAGAAACACAAAAAGCATGGCGAAGAAAAAGGGCGACCTGTCTTTGTACTCGGTGTGATGTTTGTGGTATTCCCTGATGTATCCCACTGCGTATACGCAGATCAGGCACCCCACGATACCGACCACCATGCACATGATAATCGTGAGGTCGTCTACAATAATATGGTTTCCGCCTTCCGCAGAACGACCGGTAAGCTCCATCCATGCAACGGGCAGAGTCTGCGCCGCCGAAAGCAGGGCACAGTAATACTGCTTATACCGGAAGGAATAGTAAAACACAAGACCCATCAGCCCGAATTCCGCCAAAAGCATCGCCTTGTCGAGCAGCTGGGTTTCCGCAAGGTAAGACTGGTTCGCCCCGCCAAGCAGGGAACTTACGGAAAAAGCGACCACCATCACGACGAGGACGGCACAGCTTGAAAATACAATCATATCCCGCAGTTTTCCTGGTTTGACCATGGATAGAATCAGAGCTGCAATAAAAGGAAAGATTATGAGAGTAACTATCATTGCAATAAAACCACCATTTCTCCATGTTAACTTTTCTGTTCTACACCAATTCCACAACACTTTTCCCCTGTGTGGCAAATAAATGTTGCATTTATAACAGAAGCATTCCTATGATAATCAAAATTTCTCAGATGTGCAAGGTCAATATTTACCCTTTTTCTCCGGATTTTGGAATGGATTTTATGTAAATTTAAAAAAGTGCAGATTATGGAAAAATTGAAAGAGCAATTTTGTGACTATAAGGCTGTTGTAAGAATTATTTTAAAAACAGCAGGGAATTCAATTGTATATAACGAATAAAAAACGGTCCGCCGGACGGTGTTAACGTTCGGCGGACCGAGTGGAATCTTTCCAGAATTCGGGCCGGAATTCAAAGAGAGGATATTCCCCGCTGACAGGATTTCGGTTTTGATAATCCGCATAAACCAGGCGGTGTCCGGCGTACAGCAGGGCGTAGCCTCTCTTTATCCCTTTTGAGGGACGGTTTGTATCCTCAAGCTCGCGGATTGCCCTTCCCAGCGCGGGATCGCGAACGCGCAGGACGGGCGGGAGCCTGCCCGAAGCGTTGGTGGACAGCCGGTCGCAGACCAGCCTGTCGCGCAGAGCCTCCCTGTCGATGCCGCTCTGCCCGCTGAAAAAGGAGAAAAGCAGGGCCGTGTAGTCGTCCAGCGAAATTTTATCCGTTCCCTTTCGGGCGGCGAATTCGCCGAACCGGTCAAACAGCCCGAACGGCGTCGTTCCGCTCTTTTCCAGAAGATAGGGGAGGGTCCTGCGAAAGCGGCCGCTGTTGTACAGGCGCTCCAGAGCGTCTTCCGTATGATGCAGCCGCAGCAGCTCTTCTTCGGAAAGCCAGGGAGTCCGTGTTACCTCATACGGCGGCTGATTGTCATACCGGCAGGGGAATTCCTCCGGATTTTCCCGCATGGGCGCGCCGTACAGCAGCTTTAGAAAGCCCAGCTGCAGCATGTTGGGTCCCAGAGAATACGCGGTATTGAAGCTTTCGGCGAAGCTGGCGAAATCCTCATAGGGCAGGCCCGCGATCAGGTCGATGTGAATATGCATATTCGCGTTGGCAATCAGCCGACGGATGTTTTCCTTCAGCCGCTCCACGTCCGTTTTCCGGTTGATGGCGGCAAGCGTTTTGGGGTTGAAGCTCTGCAGCCCGATTTCCAGCTGCATGGCGCCGACGGGGGCCTGCGCCAGAAGGCTCAGTGTTTCCTCATCCAGAAGATCGCCCGCGATTTCAAAATGAAAGCACACTCCGGCGGGAATTTCGGTTCCGTAGTTCTCGATAATGAAGCGGAACAGCTCGATGGCCCGTCTGCGGTTCGCGTTAAAAGTGCGGTCGACCAGCTTTACCGTTTTTGCGCCGCTGCGGGCCAGCAGCAGCAATTCCCTTTTGGCCTTGTCCAAGTCGAAGAAGCGTGCGCTGCCGCACCGCCCGGAAAGGCAGAACGCGCAGGAATAGGGGCATCCGCGGCTGGTTTCCAGGTACGCGATGCGCCCCTTCAGCGCGTTCAGATATTTTGAGGTGTACGGCGAAGGCGGGTCTTCCTCCGGGGTGTAGGGAGGAACGGTCACCGCCTGTCCGCCACGGCGGTAACAGACTCCGGGAATGTTTTCGGGTGTTTCCCCACGGCTGATTGTGTTCAGCAGAAGGGCAAAAGGCTTTTCGCCTTCCCCGGAGAGAACGTACTGCACCTCCGGCTCCCCGCACAGCAGCTTTTCCGCGCAGTAGCTTACCTCCGGGCCGCCCAGCACGACGACGGCGCCGGGCAGGCGGCTCTTCACAAGCCGTATCAGCTCCTTTGTAGCGGAGATATTCCAGATGTAGCAGCTGAAGCCGATCACCCGAGGGTTCAGCGCCAGAATGCGCTGTGCGACGTCCTCCAGCCGTTCGTTGATCGTGCCCTCCACAACCTCAGCGGAGATTTCCGGTCCGCAGTAAGCGTCCACGCCCGCCGAAAGGCACCACGGAGCGAGGGAGGAATGAATATATTTGGAGTTTAAAACGCAGATGGCTGCGGTCAAATTGTTTTTCATTTCATAATCCCTTCTTTCCCGCCGGCCGTTCCCACCGGCGGGGGAGCTGTTATACCACAGGCGCGCGGCGCTCTTGCGGAGCTTGCCGCCTTGACTTGCACGATTTGTCGCAATCTGGCAGTTTGTCTGCAACCTGCCGGTATAATAGCCGCTTTGTGGCTATTATACCATACTTCCGTTTTTCCGTCAGTATTCCCCGCAGCGGGGCGGAACCGCGCATTGACGAAAAAAGGAGGATGTCTTACAATAAGGCATCCTCCTTTCATCGGAGCGGCTGTTCTGTTTTCGGATCAAATTTTCGGTGTGGTATTTACAGTCAGAACTTTACGTACAGTTCTTTTTTTGCTCCGCAGATCGGGCAGCTGTCGGGTGCGCCGTCCAGAATCGTGTGGCCGCAGACCGGGCAGACATAAACGGATTTCAGTTCGACATCTTTCCCTTCCTTTGCGGCGTTCTGTGCTTTCTGGAACAGTGCGGCGTGAATCTTCTCCGCCTCAAGCGCAAAGTGGAAGGAACGCTGCGCGCCGGATTCCTTCTGAAATTCTGCGGCGTTCAGGTAAACGGGATACATCTGCTTCACTTCGTGAAGCTCGCCGTTGATCGCGCCCTGAAGGTTCTCCACTGTTTTGCCGGTTCCGAAAACTGCTCCGGCGGTCACTGTGGCGTCCGCAGTGCTGCCGCCGATTTCGCGGAAATGGTTGCCCGCGTGTACTCTTTCGGCATAGGCGATTGCCTCAAACAGCTTTCCAATGTTTGGAAAGCCCTCTTTGCGGGCCACCTCCGCCCAGATCAGATATCTCATGTGAGCCATGCTTTCCCCGCCGTACGCGGAATGAAGAAAATCGAAAGTCATTGCATTTTTTACAGGCATTGCTTTGTTCCTCCTTAATTTTGATAATTCTTAAAATATGCGGTTCGTTACTTGGCCTCTGCGGGCTGCAGGCGACGGCGGTAAGAATCTCCCTTTGCCACAGAGCTTAAAATTCTGAACAGGGTCAGCGCCGGGGAAGAATGCGCGGATGTGGACGAGACGCCGTTCATGTTGTTGATGTGGTAGACGACGGAGTCCAGCTCGGATACGCCGTTTTGATTGTCGTAGCGGAAGGAAATGTCATCCCTGTCCGTAAGTGCGTTTATGTTGGTGATGCCGAAACGAACTTCGTCCTTGTTCGAGATACCGTTCATATTGGTGATACTGAAATTGTTTGTCATGAGAAAACCCTCCTAAAATTAATAATAGTAATTGTTATTATTTTTATTGTTTATAATATACTCTTTATTACTCAACATTGCAAGTGTTTTCTGAGAAAAATTGCAGTAATAATTTAAGAATAATTTGTATATATTCTACAAATACACCTGATTTTTCCTTGCCGTGCAGGGATACTGCATCTGTAAAAATTCCAAATCTGAAGAAAGACGGCGATGGCTGCCAAAAGAGGCAGTCCATCGCCGTTTTTTCAGAGGGTGTGGTCAGCATCCGGATTTTCCCGCGAAGAGGGAAAATTCAAGTTATTTGCTTTCCTCTGTTGAAATCATCTGTTTTCCGATCTCTTCGCTCTGTTCCAGAATTTCAAAATGGTAATTGTCGTCTACTGAAATATGATAGCCATAGGATTTTTCGGTATCGGTTCCGGGCAGGGTGTATGTGAATCCGACGATATAATAAACCGGGTCGGCGGTAACGAATCCGTAGAAGCGGCCGTTTACGGAGTCCTGTGCGATCCCGTGTCCCTGAACCAAATTCTGTTCCGCGTACTGCAGTGCGGCGTTGGCCCGGTTGGTGGCTTCCTGCATCCCTTCCGAGGACGGTTGATCGGCTGTGATATGTCTGTAAAAAGAGAATACGGTCAGAGATAACGCCATTGCCAAAACCACAGCGGAAAAGGCGACAGCAGCTTTCTTACCGGGCTTTTTTTGCCGGAACACTTTTATCAGCATGCCCGCAATACCGCATGCCATTACGGTATCCGCGATGACATGAAACCATTTTGCGTGGGCTTCCATAAAATCTTCAGGGACGATTGAAATGCCGCTGAACACGGCTATGATAAGAGAAATAATGAAAATTGTTCGATAGATCCTCACACTTTCGCTGTCGTCTTTGTCTTGATACCAATAATAGCCGCTTCCTGCAAGCGTTAATAAAGCAGCTGTCAATATAACGTATTCCATGGCTGGCTCCCTCTTTCCGTTTGTTGGTTAGGCATTGCTAACTTGATACCTTCATTGTATCACCGCTTCTTACTCTTTGCAACCGGATGACGGGACCTTGTAACAGCGTCTGTTTCGTGCAAAAAGGAAAAGAACCTTGCGAAACCGCAAGGCTCTTTTCCGATTGAGGTTGTATGTGAAAGCCCGGAAAGCGTTAAAAATCCGCTTTCCACAGGCCGTGCAGGTTGCAGTATTCGTAGACGGTGCCAGAGGCGACCTCGTTGAATTCCGCTTTTGGCTCCATGCCGGGTTTCAGATAGGCAATTTCCACCCTGTCGTCCGTGACAAGGGCAATCCACTCAATGTGGTGCTCGGGAAGCATCGGGTGCAGCACCGAACCGACGGATACCTTGATTTTTCCGCCCTCGCGCGTGACGGCCGGCACATGCTTTTCCTGTGCGGCGTCGGTGGTGTTGGCTTCCAGCTTGGTCATTTCCTGACCGCAGCAGGTAAGCGTTCCGCCGCCTTTCTTGATCAGGGCCACCATATTTCCGCATAATTCACAACGATAGAAAGCAACTTCAGACATTTTACATTTCTCCTTCATTCATCCATTTATAATCCTAATTGATCATACAGGTCCGACCTGCAGAGATTTCACAGTGGATTTATTCAAAAGCCACAACGGCTTCTTTGCGCCTGATGCGCGGCAGCACCGTCTCAAGAATGCGGAAACGATGATTCAGGTCCTTTTGCTCCAGATAGGCGGTCGCCAGATCCTGTCCGATGACCAGGTCCATGTATCTGGGTTCGGAGCAGACGAGAACCGCTTTTTCAGCGCCGAGCACCGGCGAGGTGAACACATTGCCCTTTAGCAGCCGACTGATCCGTTCAATTTCCAGCAGACCGGTTCCCGGCTGAATCCGCTGCAGCTTCAGATAGAGGTCGGGGCTGACGATCAGCGCGTAGGCGCCGTAGATGCCGTTTGCCGTGAACCATTCCAGGCCGGCGGCGAGGTCGGAAAACGCGTTTTCATCAGCAGCCCAGTCCGACCGTTTAATCCTGTGAATTCCGGACGCCGTCAGCAGCCCTTCGTATCCGTTCGCTTCGCTGCCGAAAAAGATCAGGCGGTCTTCCTTCCTTGCGCAGGTTTCCGCGGCATAAGCCGCGCCGGAAAGGTCGGTCGGGTAACCGGTTTTGCCGTCGCTTTCCAAGTCCTTCGCTAAAAGGGTAAAGTCCTCGTACAGCGTGGGGATTTGAACGTAGCTTCTGCCCTTCGTGGTAATCAGGCCGTCCGCCTCGGCTTCGTCAGCCGATTTGGAATCGTCCACCCGGATGCTTTCCGCTCCGATTCCCAGCGGGCCGTAGATATGCAGAAATTTTCTTCCCGTCAGCGCGGAGCGTGCCGCACTGATTACCTCGGAGTCGATTTTTTTCCATAGCTCCGATCCGATCGGAGCATTTTCTCTGGATAAGTAACTCATGATGATACCTCCTATATTCTATTGGTTAAGCAGGCCGCCTACGGTAAGCTCTGCGTGTGTTTCGGCGTTCTGTTGTGCGGGCGGACCGGAAAGGCCGAGTCCCTCCAGCATTTCTTTTACCTCCGATTCCCCGGAAGCGAACCATTCGGCATCTTTCGGGTCCAGGTTCCGCAGCAGCGTCATCAATTCCCCGACGTGCGCTTTTTCCTCGTCGCGTATATCGCCGATCACTTCCTTGGCCATTACATTGTCCGTGGCCTGAACATGTGCGTCGTAAAGGTAGATCGCTTCCAGTTCACCGGCGATATCCAGCCGGATTGCCTGAATCAGCTCCTCCTTTGTCAATTTCCGTTCGACATTCCCCTGAAAGGGATTTGCAAAAGCTGGCATTTGATTGTCCTCCCAATAATATAATTTAATAATAATAACTGTTATTGTTTTACTGCTATTAATATACACCCTTTTTCTTCCGATTGCAAGTACCTGAAGCAAAAAAATAATCATTTTTTTACAGCATTTCCAGCTGATTCTGCAACAAGGTTGCGTTCCTCCTCCGCCTTTGGCGGGGGAGGAACACGTTTTCTTCGCAAACGGAAATGGAATTGCTGTAAGACTTTACGGAAAAGCACACAATGCGGATACCTTTCCGGGACGGAGCGCTGACCGGCAAGCAGGCTCGCAGAGAGACACGACCAACAAGGGGCACCGGTCTCTGTGCTTTTGTTTTAGAATTTGTGGTGGGAACAGGAAAAAGAATGGTTAAATTCCAGATTGATAATTGCAAAAAAATACCTTATACTCATTTATATGACAAAATTTGTGACAGATGATTTCCAATTTCTGAAAGCCCCCCATCAACTAAATCATATAAAAAGCTGGGATGAATGTGAAAAAAATCAGAATTGTAGTGGTTGACGACTCTCCCTTCTCGGTTGCTATGCTGACCAACACCCTTACTTCCAGGGGATTTCTTGTCGAAGGAAGCGCCAATACCCTGGAGGAAGCCGTAGAGGCGGTTTCCAGGCTGAAACCGGACCTTGTTACGATGGACATGACGATGCCGGGCGCGGATGGGATTGAATGTACGCAGGCGATCCGCGCGATTGACCCCGATGTAAAAGTAATCATTGTAAGCTCCATGATGGACGACGAAATTGTGCGCCGGGCGCAAAAGGCGAAAATATCCGGTTATGTGCAGAAGCCCGTGGATGAAGAGGAGCTTTGTCTGGCGGTTCAGAGGGCGGTGTCCGACGACGAACTGTTCGTACAGCTTGACGGCCTGTATTACAATGTGTTTCAGGAAGCGCTGTCCGATACGTTCAATAAGTTTTTCAAATCCGTTCCCGACTTTCAGGAAAAGCAAACCACCAGAGAAGAGCAGGTTTCAAGGGGCATGTCGGTCGTCATGGGGATTATCGGCAAGTACGGCGGCAGGATGATTCTGGATATGTCCGAGTTAACCGCCGGGAAGATAGCGAAATTTCTGCTGAAAAAAGAGGAGCCGACCAAGGAGCAGATCATCAATGTAATGGGGGAGCTTTCCAATATTATAGCCGGCAACGCCTGTTCGCTGATGAATCAAAACAATTCGCTTTTCGGGCTGCGCGTAGCGCCCCCGACGATTGTTTACGGCGAATGTATTAAAATATCCAAATCGGTGCTGGATACGGTTTCTTCCGCAAAGGCGGCGACCGATTTCGGGGAAGTCTATTTCAATGTAGGGTTTAACAGGGGCGTGAACTGATGAATAAAGATTATATAGAATCGTTTTCCACTGCTTTTCTAAATGTAATGCCACAGCTCGGGATACCGGACGTTCAGTACAAAGGAGAAACGGAATGCGGCCGTTTGATCCGTTCGCCCGGAGTCGTAGTGGTAGTTGGCATCACGGGCGACCTCCACGGGAACGTGTATTTTACCATGCAGGAGGACTGCGCGAATTCGATCGCATCCGCCATGATGGGCGGGATGGAGGTTTCCCAGTTCGATGAAATGGTGCAGAGCGCGGTGTCAGAGCTCAGCAATATGCTCGCCGCGACGGCCTGTACGGATCTGTCCGAGAAGGGAATCCGCGCCGACATCTCCACACCGACGCTGATACACGGAGATTTTACGGCGGATACGAGCCTGAAACAGGCCGCCTGCCTTGAAATGCTGGCGGGGGGATTTTTACTCGGCATCTACCTTTCACTGGAAAAGAAATAAAAACGTACATAATAAAAAGGATTCGCGGCAGATTGCCGTGAATCCTTTTTTGTGCTGGGAGGAAAAATCAGTACTTTCCCGTTTCGGCAGCCACGGCTGTTTTTGGCTGGGCCGCTTTTCCCGTCTTGGCAGCGGGTCTCTGGGAGGTGAGTGCCTGGGAGGTAAGTCCCTGGCTGTCCCTGAGGAGGAACTTGCCCACCATCTGCGTAAGCATGTCCGCCTGTCCGGAAAGTTCTTCGCTGGACGCGGCGCTTTCCTCCGCTGTGGCGGAGTTTGTCTGTACCACGCAGGAAACCTGCTCCAGCCCCTGGTCGATCTGCGCAATCGCCGCGGCCTGCGCTTCGGAAGCGGCTGCGATTTCGCTGACGATCGCCGCGGATTTCTCTACATTCTGCGCGATGACTTCGAGCTTTTCGGCCGTCTGGTTCGCAAACTTTGTACCCAACTCGACCTTGCTTGTGGAGCCCTCGATCAGCGCGGTCGTCTCTTTTGCCGCGTTGGCGCTCTTTGCGGCAAGGTTGCGCACTTCGTCCGCGACCACGGCGAAGCCCTTGCCGTACTGGCCCGCCCTTGCGGCTTCCACCGCGGCGTTCAGGGCGAGAATATTCGTCTGGAAAGCAATGTCGTCAATAACCTTGATGATCTTGGAGATGTTGGCCGAGGACTCGTTGATCTGCTGCATGGAGTCCAGCATCTGGGACATCTGATGGTTGCCCTCCGCGGCCTGTTCCTTCACCTGGGAGCAAAGAGTATTCGCCTGCATCGCGTTGGCGGCGTTTTCTTTTGTCTGGGCGGCAATTTCCATGATGGAGGAGGTCAGCTCCTCCACCGAGCTTGCCTGCTCCGTGGCGCCCTGCGCCAGCGACTGGCTCGCGTCGGAGACCTGCTTGGAGCCTACCGAGACCTGGTCGGCGGCGTTGTTGATTTCGCTGAGCAGCTCGTTGAACGACTGGATCGTGTGATTGAGGGAGCTCTTGATTTCGTTGTATTTTCCCTGATACTCCCGGGTCACCTCCACCGTCAGGTTGCCCTGCGCCAGCTGGGACAGGACGTCTACGGATTCCCCGATCGGAACGGAGAAGGCCTCCATCGTCTTGTTCATGCCGGAAATGATCTCGCGGTAGCCGCCTTCAAACTCCGTTTCATCGCCGCGCGCGTCCAGATTCCCTGCGAGCGCTGCTTCGGCGAGGGTATTGGATTCCCCGATCAGATCGTGGAGGGCCTGCATCATGGCCAGTGCGGAGGGTAGAAGCTGGTCGTTTTCCGACCGTTTGCCGATTTTCCGGTAGGTTTCAAGCGGGCTGATATCGCCCTTTGCAAGCAGGACAAAGGTATCCTGAACGTTTATCAGGCTTTCCCGCACCCGGTTGACGGATTTGGCGAAATCGTTCATCATGCCCTTGTAATCGTCGGACATTTTCAGCGAATAATCGTTTACCGCCATTTTTCCCAGCATCAGACCCGCTTCGTTCAGCGGGACGGTAATGGTCTCCAGCGTCCGGTTGAATCCTTCGATAATTTCTGCGTAGCCGCCCTGAACTTTGTTTACGTCTCCTCTTACGGTCAGATCGCCGTTGGTTCCCGCTTCCACCAGTTTTCCGGCTTCGCCGAGCAGAGCGTACAGCGAGGTCCTCACAGCGCTCAGGTGGTCGATCAGCTGGGCGAAATATCCCTTATAGGAATTGTCCAGTATTTCCAGTTCTTCTCCCCGCGACATTTTGTCAATGTATGCGGAAGCAACATTCAGAGGAACGGCAATGGAATCGAGCATATTGTTGAACTGGCCGATCACGTCGGCAAACAGCCCTTCCATATCGCCGTGGCTTCCGCGTTCGGAAAGGTTTCCCTCGGCAACCGAAGCGGCCACCCGCCGGGTCTCCCCGGCAAGAGAAGCCACCGAACGGCGCACGCTGTTCAGGTTGTCGATGAGCACGGAGTATCTGCCCTGATAATGGTTCTGCATATCCTCCTGATGCTCGCCGTTTGCCAGCCGGGCCGCAAAAGCGCAGGAGAGGTCGACGGGCTCTCTGACGGAGTCCGACAGACGGTCGATCCCCGCAAGAATTTCCCGCCAGTCGCCCTGATACAGGCTCAAATCCGCCCTGGCATCAAACTGCCCCGCCGACACGGAATCCGTATACAGGGCGGTGTCTTTTTTTAGCCGGCGCAGGGAAATCGTCAGCTCCTGAAGCGCTTGGGTCAGGCCGTTCATTGTCTCATCGGGGATTTCGGGAGCTTCGGCGCTGAAGTTCCCCTCGGCAAGGGCGGCGACTGTCCGGGTGAGCGCGCTGATCGGATTGCCGACACTGTGGGAAAGCGCGGTGATTTTCCGGGATGCATACCCCGCGCACACCAGAACCAAAACGATCATGGCGGTGACGGATAAGTAAAAAATGCCGGAAAATCCTCCCGTGCTTTCCCGTGTGGAAATACCGAGCAGGATGCACGCCGCGGCGGCGATTACGAGATTGGAGGAAACGTTCAATCTCATGACTGCTTTTTTCCATCTTTGTGTATGGCTGTTTTCGCTGTTTTTTTCCATCTTTCTAACTCCTTATGCTTCAATTTGGTCCAACACCCGGACCTCGTCCTCTTTAAAAAGCTGTTCGCAGTCCAGCAAAAGCTGAACCGTGTCTCCCGCTTTCCCGATCCCTTTGATAAACCGGTTCCGATAGCCGATTTTCATGTCGGGGGGCGGGGCGACGCATTCGTCCGGAATCATAGCGACTTCCCGGACCTCGTCGACGATCAGGCCCACCGTGCAGTCCCCGATTTCCACAACGATGATGCAGGTTCGGGAGGTGTAGGGGACGACCTCCTTTCTGAACCGCAGCCGCATGTCCGCGACCGGTATGATTCTTCCTCTCAGATTGATCACCCCTTTGATATAGGGCGGCGCTCCGGGAAGGACGCTGATTTTTTGCACTCCGACGATTTCCGTGACATAACAGATCTCAATTCCGTACAGTTCCTCATCGAGTGCAAAGGTGAGGAATTTTCCGTGCTGTGTATCCTGTTCCTCCTGTATGATCTTTGTGAGCGTTTCCTTCATCCATCTTTCTCCTTTCTGCAAGTTTTGGGCGCTATAAAAAGCCGTGGCACAATGTACCACGGCAATTCAGCATGGCAACCCGGCTGTCTTAGCAAAAGCCTTAGACCCGAAGCTTTGCGTCCCCGTCTTTTGGCGGGTTTGCTTTTTTCATTGATCATTTTCGTTATTCGATTTCAGTTTCGATAGAAAACCAATGAATCAATCTCATAAATTTGTTTCATCTTGGGCTGATAAAATTTGGCTTTATATCGGGATATTTCTTTTCATTCCTTTATTTCATTTTCAAAAATGCCATAATACAGAGGAAACTTTTTCTTCATAAATTCTATATTTGATTGCTTGAATGAAAATTTTAGGAACAGGGTGAAAAAAATGACGGTGGAACCGATCCGGGACAAAGAGAATATCAAGAAGATGTTTTATTATTTGAACGGGAGAGATCGAAAATATGGACTCCTGTTTAAATACGGCCTTAATACAGGGCTGAGAATCAGCGATATCCTGCCGCTGAAAGTAGATGATATTTTTAATGAAAGCGGAAAGTTCAGAGAGTATCTTGTCATCAGGGAGAAAAAAACCAGCAAGGTAAAAAAGATCAAGTTGAATAACGCAATCCGCAAAATGCTTTACGAGTATGTGAGGGAATACAGGCTTTCCGGTAATTCTTACCTGTTTTACAGCAAAAAGAGCGGCGGTCATATTCAGCGTGTGCAGGCCTACAAAGTGCTGAAGGAGGCGGCGACCGTCTGCAATGTTGAAAATTTCGGGACGCACAGTATGAGAAAGACATGGGGATACTGGACCTATAAGGCTTCCAAATACAATATTGGATTGATTATGGAAATGTTCAATCACAGCTCTCAGAATGTAACGCTGCGTTATATCGGGGTCAGCCAGGACCAGAAGGACGAGCTTTACTCTTTGGTACAATTTTAAGTCGATTTTTGTCGGATTAGATTAATTAATTCATGAAATGTGACGATATAAAACATGAAACAAATTTATGAGATTGATTCATTGACTTCCATTATTTTCCTGTTAATCTCTAGTTTACATAGAAAACCGCCCCGCCGGCAGAGCTTCCGGCGGGGCGGTTTTGTTCCGGATATCTTTTGAAATCCGTCCATTCCGCCGTTGAAAACATCGGCGGCCGAGAATATAATGAAAAGTACAGACAAAATAAAATGGAAGAAAGACCATGGGGATATTTCATGCTGAATGAGACAATTTATCGAAATTTTTTGGAATTATGCGGGGTGCCGAGCGTTTCGGAAACCGACGGCGAATGGAAGATGGCTGAAAAAATCGCTGCGATGCTGAAAGAAATTCCGTATTTTCATTCCCGTCCGCACCAGGTGCGGCTTTGCCCGGTGCCGGGCGACCCCTGCCGCAGAAGCTTTGTGTGCGCGCTTCTGGAAGGTGGGATAAAGAGCGAAAAAACGGTGGTCCTGCTCAGCCATTTTGATGTGGTGGGCGTTGAAGAATTCGGGGTGCTCAAGGGACTTGCCTTTGACCCGGTGGCTTATACGCATTATTTAAGGACCCATCCCGAGGTGCGGCTGCCCGAAGAAGCGAAGAGGGACCTGGAATCCGGCGATTATCTATTCGGCAGGGGAACCATGGACATGAAGTTCGGCATTGCGGCCGATCTGGAAATGCTGAGAAGGGCCGGGGAGCACCTGCCTGATTTTGAGGGAAACCTGCTGTTCCTTTCCGTCCCGGATGAAGAGGCAAATTCAGCCGGTATGCTGGCCGCGGTGGAGCTGCTGTTGTCCATGAAAAAGGAAAAACGGCTGGATTACCGCTGCTGCCTCGTATCCGAGCCCCACTTTCCCAAATATCCGGGGGATGGGGGAAAGTATCTTTATACCGGGACGGTGGGAAAGCTGCTTCCGGCATTCTACTGCGTCGGAAGGGAAACGCACGCCTGTGAGCCGTTCGCGGGCTTGAACCCCAACCTTCTGACCTCCAAAATCATCGAAAGGGTGGACTCGAACCCGGAGCTGTGCGATTTTGCCGGGGGGACACATGTTCCGCCGCCGGTTTGCTTAAAGCAGGCGGATGTCAAAACGGCCTATTCCGTACAGACGCCGACTGCAGCGTATGCGTATTTCAACTACATGACCCTGACGCAGACGCCCGCACAGGTGATGGAGCGCATGATTCACGCGGCGGAGGACGCTTTTTCCGCGGCTCTGGAAGATATTCGGAATAACGCCGGAAAATACGCGCGGATCACCGGGAACCCCGCCCTGCTGCCTTCCGTGGAACCAAAAGTAGTTTCCTTTCAGGAGCTGTACGATTGCTGCCTGAAAGCGCACGGGCAGGAATTTGACCGGCATATGAAGGAATATATTCGTAAACTGCAGGCGGAAAATCCCGGCGAGGACCTGCGGGAGCTGTCGGTCGCGGCTGTCAGGGAAGCCCATACCTTTTACCCGTACCGGGGGCCGATGGTGATCGTTTTCTATGCGCCTCCGTTCTATCCGCATTCCGACCTTCCGTCTCCGGACAGCAGAGCGGTGGAAACGGCGGGATATCTTGTGGAGACGGCCCGGACGCAGTACGGGGAAACCCTGCTGACGGAACCGTTTTTCCCCGGCCTGTCCGACATGAGCTATCTGGGATTGTCCGCCCGGATTGACATTTTCGGCCTGACAAAGGATTTTCCCGTATGGGGTTCCGGGTACCAAATCCCTTTGGAAACGATCGCACAGCTCAACATCCCGTTTCTGAACATCGGGCCCCACGGCAGGGACGCGCATCAATTTACGGAGAGGCTGTGCCTTTCGTACTCTTTTGAGAAAGCGGTGCCGCTGCTCTGGGCCGCCGTCCGGCATCTGCTGGCTTAGCCCATCGTTACGGAAAGCGTGCTTTGCCCGGCTGCGGGATATTCCGCGTAAAAACGAAAGCTTCTTATAAGTTTGTTTTAAGCTTGCGGTTTTTGCGTTGATTCATTATAATAGGGAATATGGAAAATATCCCCACATTGCCCGGGGTCAGCGGAAACGCTCTTCATTAATCGGGAAAAGGGACGATATATTCTATAATAAGGAAAGACAGAAGCCGAAACGGGTTTTCTTTGCTCACAGAAGGAGGAATTTGATTGAAAAAGATACTTTCCGTTTTATTGTCGCTGGCGGTGATCGTTTTGTCGGCCCCGGTAGCTGTACAGGCGGCGTCCAGTGACGAAATTATCGATAAACACGGTGCAAAAACCTACCAGGGAACTACTTCTGCGTGGGGCACTACATGGAATGAGGACAATTTTACGGAAGTGACCAATTCCAACGTGATCGCCAGCGGCAACCTGACCATCAAGGCGGGAGAAGTCAAGGACGTCACGGTGTCCGGCAGCAGCAGTAAGGTGACCATTTCCGGCGGCACCGTGGGTGACGTCGACTGTGATGGATCGGTGCAGCTTTCGGACGGAACCGTCGGCTCTTTGGAGGCAAACGGGGATATGACGCTCAGGGGCGGCACCGTTAAGCGCGACGCCCGGTCTTACCAGAAGGTGACGATCAGCGGGAAAGTTACCGTCGGCGGATCCGTCATCGGCAATGAAGTGGCGGCTTCCGGCAGCACGGGCAGTACGGTTTCGGGTTCCATTCAGGCCGACGGCACCATTACTTTGACCGGAAACGGACTGAAGATCAAAGAACTGGACGGACAGGATACGGCGACGCTCAATCTGAAGGGTTACAGCGGAAAGCTGCCCTACATTACGGATATGGACTCCATTGTGGTGGACGCCAGCAGCACGGTGACGGCAAACGGCAGTGTGTATGCGGGCAATTTAACGATTGCCCAGAAGGGGGAATTTGTCACCACCTCGTGGCTGGAACTGGATACGCTGACGGGACCCGGGACACTTTCCTTCAATACAGGAAAGCTGACGATTCACGACGGGATATCGGGTAAGCCGTTACTGAATTTCAACAATTCCGCCAGAGACGGCCAGACGGCCTTTAAAGCCGACAGAGGCAGAGTGGGCGAAGACGAAGTCGTCCTATATGACTTTGCTTTGGAAAGAGAAACGTCGGACGACGGCGATATGGATGAATTTGTATTGGACAGCAATCTGAAAGAAGGAATTACCCTGAGCAAATCCTCCGTTGCGCTGGACGGCAAAAACCCGGTCACGGTCGTGGCGAGCGTAAAGCCTTCCTTCTCGAAGTTTGCGGATGGAACCAAGGTCGTCTGGGAGCTGCACGGGGAAACCAGCGGTTTCACAATCAGCCAAAGCGGGCTTTCCTGCCAGGTGTCCGCAAAGGGTTCGTCGTCCGAGTCCTATAAGGCGACGCTGGTGGCTTACCTTGTAGATCAAAGGGGTGACAGGCTGGCGGATTACCGGTCCGACTCCTGTATTCTGACCTACGGTACGCAGTCGTCGCAGCCCTCCGACTCCGGGCTGACGCTGGATACCTATGCCGTCACCATCGGGGCGGGCGACACCTACTGGGTTCTGGCCGTTACGGATTCCAAAACGCCGCCGGTCGCCATGTCCTACAATTCCTCCGTGGCAAAAGTGGGAGCGGCCGCCGCGTATAATAAAAACGGAAAAACCGGTTGGGTGTATCCTGTTACCGGCGTGGCAAAGGGCGGAGTGACCATCGATATCGGCGGGCAAAAAATGATTACGTCCATCGCCGCGGGCAGCATTGTGGTGGATACCTCTTCTTACACCCTGAACCCGGGCGGAAAATACTATATCGGCGTTAAAATCGGCGGGATCGACCGCAAGAACCTCAATGTCCATTCCCAGAACGCCTGCACCTCGGTCGATTACGCCGGAAAAAATAAAAGCGGGCTGGACCTGTATGTGGTGACCGGCAGGCAGACCGGGGTCGGAGCCGTTATTTTTGAAATTGTCGGCGGCCAGTCGGTACAGGCACAGATCACTGTGGAAAACGGCGCCAAGCCGCACGGCGTGAGCGCCAGACTGATTGCGGCGGCGTAGCCGTATTAAAGTCGCGGCGGCGTAGAAAGGCCGATTTCAAAATCAGGGAGCATATCCGGAAAAGCCCGCGAAACGGGCGGTTTCCGCATATGCTCTTTCCGTTTTCTTTTTGTTTGCCGAAGCGGAATTTTTGCCCTGCAAAAAATTTGCTGCCCTTGGGCTGAAATTTTGAGTTTTGTGGTATAATAGGAATGATCCTCAAAAGTAAGAGATAATTTAAGGAGAATGTATGCTTTCATTCAAACCAATCGAAGCCGATAATATTTTGGCTTTATCCAAGTATTTCGAGTACCAGCAGTACAGGACCTGCGACTATTCTATCGCAGGAATCTTTATGTGGAGGAAATTTTTTTACAGCGAGTATGATATCTATGAAAATATGTTGCTTTTCAAAGTTACATATCTGAACGGGGCGGTCGCGTTTACTTTCCCGGTCGGCCCCGGTTCCGTTGACGGTGCGCTGACGCAGCTGGAAAATTACGCAAGGGAAAAGGACATCCCCCTTTATTTTTGCACGGTGCCGCTGAACGCGCTTGACGTACTGGAAAAAAGGTACGGCGGCAGAATTACCCACACGGAAAACCGCGACTGGTTCGACTATCTGTACCTGTGTTCCGACATGCAGACGTTTGCCGGAAGAAGGTTCAGCGGCCAGCGCAACCATATCAATAAGTTTAAAAAGCTTTATCCCGATTACCGCTATGTTCCCATTGAAAACGGAAATATAGACAGAGTGGTCGAATTTTTCGGTAGCTATGCGGAAGAGCACGTCAAGGACAACCCCATCGCCAAAGAAGAATCCTTCCGGGCAAAGGAAATTCTCCCGTATTTTGAGCAGTTTGGGCTGTGCGGCGGTTTTGTCGAGGTGGAGGGGAAAATCGTTGCCTTCTCCGTGGGGGAAATCGTGGGGGATACCCTGTTTGTCCATATTGAAAAAGCGCTGAAGGAATACGAAGGCTCCTATCAGGTAATGGTAAAGGAATTTGCCGTACATGAGGCGGATGAGAGAGTGATCTATATTAACCGCGAGGAGGATATCGGCGACCTGGGGCTCAGAACCTCCAAGCTGTCCTATCACCCCGTTCACATACTGGAAAAGTATTTCGTGACAGTGGAGGAATCCGCATGGAAATAGCCGAAATTTCCGAATCCGACCGGGAACAGGCCGCCGATCTGGCGGTTTCCTGTTTTATCAATGATTTATATTTTCAAAAGATGATCCCGGAGGAACAGGAAAGAAAATCGGAGCTGAAGAAAAATTTTCTGGACGCCGTTTCTTACTGCGGCGCGGAGGATGGGGCGTACGGCATCCGGGAAAACGGATGCCTGATCGCTTTCGTCCTTTTTTTCGATTACGACCGGCTGAACAAATCCAATCCGCGGCAGATGTCCCGGTTTTTCGGGTATGAGGCGAGCGGAAGGTCCCGTTTCCAGCTGACTCATCCGTCCACCATGTCGGACCGCAAATTTATTCAGCTGAAGGCGGAGGAATGCGGAGTCCGCACTACCTATCTTCTTTCGCTGGGCGTCGACGAAGCACACAGGCGTGCGGGTCTGGCTACCCGCCTGGTTCAGTTTGTGCGCGAAAGCTTCCCGAACCATTCCCTGCTGAGCGATATCTCCAATCCGGAATCCCTCGGCATTTACAAAAAGCTGGGGTTTCGCATTGACAGGATCAGCGGGAATTATTATCTGGTCAAGGGAAGTCCGCTGACGGAAAGCTTCGGCTCGGAAAATGCGGAAAAGCTTTATCTGGCGGTTCCCAATGAAGAAACGCTTTCAACTGTGTTCGGCGAAAAGCAGGTTCCACACCGTGCGGCGGAAATACAGGGCTTTCGGATAGAGAAAAACAGCGCCGTTTACAGCTTTATCAAAAAGCCCTCGGAGCGCTGCCGGGCGGTCATCGCGCAGGTGACCCGGGAGCAGCTGTTTTCCTATCAGAAATATATCTGCCTTGCCAACAATACGGAGGAATCTCGCACTGAAGGCGATACGGACTATTTTATTTATTACAGAACCCATCCCTATGACGGCCCGGTCCTGTATAATGGTCTGCTCGGGGAAATGCTCCCTTCCAGACAGTCGGAGTGGAGCATCGTTCCGGATGTGTATGTGAGCTTTCCGATTGAGTACTGTGATCTCTCCGTTTTGGAAAACGCGGGGCAGGGGAAATACGATAAAACCATGGCGCAGCTTTTGGATCTGCTCGATTTCCGCACGCATTTCGAGTCGGGAGTTCCGAAGCAGAACGATTCCCCTAAAAACAGCGGCAGTTTTAAGGAACGCATTCGGCGGTACTACCTTGGGAAGATCAAGATCGTCGTCACCTGTGAGACGACGCCGGATACCTACCTGACCGGTGGCGGCGAAATCGGCTGCCCTGCTTATGTGGACCTGATCCTTTCCGTCGACCGCCAGAGCAGCTGCGGCGTTGTGTCGGTGGTGTCCCTCTCCTGTCCTTTCCTGCTCAGCCATTTTCTGGACAGCGTTGTCCGGAACCAGTTTACGGTTAAGACGGACAACGGGGATACTGAGAATTTTTACGAATATCTTGAGCGCGGGTATCAGGTCCTCAAAAGGGGGACGCCGAAGGCGTTTGTCACCATCCCCAATCGGCGCAGTCAGATCAAAAACAACGAGCTTGCTTCCCTGCTGTTTATGGAGACTATTTATCAGCAGGGAGAAAACATGGGCAGGGTCATAGACCGGGACGTTGTGGAAATCGTAGAGAACGAGCATGGAATGGCGCAGTATGAATACGCCCACGGATACGCTTATTCCAATATTTTCGTTCAGATATCGGACACGTTTCCGTTTGAAATTACGGACCGCATCGAGTTTGAATCCATTACCCAGTTCTATATCGAGCTTCTGATGTTTGAGGAATCCGCCATCGTTTCGACCAATGAAAAAATTGTGGAATTCCTTTCGCCCGGCTGCGATCCTACGCCGAACGAGGTCCTTTTCAGAACACATCAGATTTTCGATGAATACTCCCGGACGATAGAATTCTGGGATATTCAGGTCAATTACCCATCCTCCAAAAAATCGCTGGCCATGCTGCGCGACGCGTTCCGCATCAACGAGCAGCTGCAGCGTCTGGAGCGAAACCAGAATCAGCTCCAGCGCGTGTTCGATACCCAGCGCGACCTTCTGGACAGACGGGATTCTTCCCACCTGAACCATATTTTGCTGTTTTTGGCTCTGCTGCAGGTCCTGCCTCTGTTGATGCCGGGAATATTCTCCGACGGCGAAATTTTCACCCAGCAGAAAATACTGGCGTGTCTGTTTTTGGCGGGCGGGCTGTTTGTCTATGTAAAACTGAAAAACAGGATTCTGGCAAGAAGCGTAAGCGGGAAACGCTCCGGACAAAATAAAGAAACGGTGGAAAACCGCCGGATAAAATGATACAATACTGAAAAACGGCAGGAAGGGGGATACTGATGGATGCAGCGCAGAGGCGCCGGGAGATTCTTGAAATTCTGAAAAAAAGCGCACAGCCTGTCAGCGCCAGTACCATTGCCAGACAGTTCCAGGTGAGTCGGCAGGTCATTGTAGGAGACATCGCGCTCCTGCGGGCGGCGAACGTCGCTATTTCCGCCACGCCGCGGGGATATATCCTGACGGACGGCGCCTGTGACAAGAACCAGATCATCCGGACAATCGCCTGCAGGCACAGCAGGGAAAACCTTGCGGAAGAGCTGTATACGATTGTGGACAATGGCTGCGGCCTGATCGACGTGATCGTGGAGCATGCGGTTTACGGCCAGATTTCCGGCCAGCTGCATATTTTTTCCCGCTACGACGCCGACTGTTTTCTGGAAAAGCTGTCGAAGGATCACGCGTCGCCCTTGTGCGACCTGACGGGCGGAGTGCATCTGCACACGATTTCCTGCCGGTCGGAGGACGCGTATCAAAGGGTTCTCACCGCTTTGGAGGAAAAGGGAATTTTGTTTTCCCGGTAAATCCTCTTGACAAATCCGAAAATCTTCTTTACAATACTAATTACAGGTGTCAAGACATATGTAAAGATAAATACGAGGATTGTCAGAGAGGGATATTATGAGGAATCGTGAAACAAAATTAATCAGTATGGTCATTGCGGCGCTGCTTTGCGCCATTGGGATCGTCATTCCGATGTTCGCCCCTAAAATTATTTTGGAACCGGCGTCCTTTACCCTTGCCAGCCATGTCCCGATTTTTATCGCCCTGTTTATTTCCCCGCCGGTGGCCGTTGCGGTTTCCATCGGAACTTCGTTTGGCTTTTTATTTGCCGGATTTCCGATCGTGATTGTGCTGCGCGCGTTCAGCCATCTGTTTTTTGCGCTGACAGGCGCATTCATTCTGAAAAGAAAAGAGAATATGCTTGCTTCCGTTGGAAAATCTACGATGTTTGGGCTTCTTCTGGCGCTGATTCACGCGGTCAGTGAAGTGACCGTCGTTACGCTGTTTTATTTTGGAAACAATATGCCGAAAAATTATTATGCCAACGGATACTTTATGTCCGTGATTCTGCTGGTTGGGGTCGGCACCATTGTTCACAGCATGGTCGATTTTGGGATCGCCCTGTTTGTGTGGAAGCCGCTGAGCCATGTGATCAACATTCCGGTCAGCGCAAAGACGGTGCTGAAACGGGAAGCTGCCGTAAAATAAATATTTTTAAGATCCTCCCGCTTCTTTGTCTGCAGCGGGGGGATTTTTTGTCTCCGGGTGTGTTCTTGCCTTTATTTCCGCGCCGATCAGAATAATAATGGGGAAGATGATCTGGAAGGGAATCGCGTAGATTTCGTATATCGGGATCCATTCCACCCATTCCACTGTGTTATCATAAAGGATGCCTGCCAGAGTCACCATAAGCAGAGCGCAGGGAACAACATAGAGCTTTTGGTCGGCTGCGTTCAGCAGCTTGGCGAGGCCCAGAGAAGAGGAATACAGGCAGACGGCGACCTTAATAAATCCCGCCAGCATCAGGTTGATGCCGATCAGAACCTCGGCACGGGAAAAAAACTCGCCTATGGAGATGATGCTGACGGTTTCGTAGGAAGGGAAATAAAACATGGTCGCAGAGGGAAAGCCCAGGATCAGAATATTTCTGAGATTGACAACGATCACGATTACCAGTGTCCATATCAGGGCTTTGAAAAAAAAACGGTAGGGTTTTGCCTGCGGGGAGAGCGAAGAGAAAAAAGAGAGGCAGAGAAAGGCCTCGCCCAGGGGCAGAACGCAGAGGGAAAAAGCGCTTCGGAGCAGCGTTTTCAGATCGGTATTCATGATTGGCTTCAGATTGCCGATATCCATATCTTTGGCGCCGGCCATAAAAGTGGCAATAACGGATACCAGGATAATCGGAAAGGTGTACTTTGACATTCTGCCGATATTTTCCGGCCCGCTTTTTACGGTCCAGACGGAAAGAAGAATAACGAAAAACAGAATTGCCGGTTCGGGCGTTTCCGGCATATTCAGGATATGAATAAAGGTGGAAAAGACCTTTAATATGATACCTCCGAGATGGATGGAAAAAAACACATAAATAAAGATCAGAATCCGGCCGAAAACCCTGCCGAAAATCTGTATCAGGATTTCGAATAAATTTTTTCCGGGGTACAGGGACGTCAGCCGGATATAAAGAAAAAGGAGGGGAAGTATCATGATCCCTGCGAGCAGGCTGGCAATCCACGAGTCCTGTTTGGACTGCGGGTCGATACCAATGACCACCAGGCTGCCCAGCCAGAACATAATGATCGTGGCCTGAATCTGTTTTTCCGTTATCTTAGGATTCATCTTTTACCTCTAATGAAAAATAGACGAAATGATCTGGCTGATGATTTTGTTAGGGCTCATCATATCAACGCCGAAGCTCGTCATGATATTGACCGTCAGAGTAATCAGGTAGACGGGAACGGAAAACCAAAGAGCCTTTTTGTCTTTCTTTTTAAAAACAGGAATCAGGTCGAAGACAATCAGGACAGCATAAAGAACAAGAAAAACAATCATAGAGCTCATATCAGTCACCAACTCTTGCTGTGTTATTGATTTTAATATCTGCTGTTACGGCGATATCCATCGCAGTGAAAATTTCGTCCCATTTTGCTTTGTCCTGCTCCCATAGCTGGGGGTCGTTTTGATAAATCAGATTCCCAAATCCAAAAATATCGCATTTGTATTGTTTCTGGGCTGTTTTTATCAGATTGGACACGCTGGTCTCCAGACCGCTTTTCGCACTTTTTTCAACATCCTTTATTCTTTCGGTTGGGATGTGCTTCTTGGTAGTCTGATTTTCGCCGAGCGCACATACGGTTTTGATGTCTATTTTGACTGACGGAGGATTTTGGCTAATGAGGGGGGTGATTTTTGTTGTGCTTTCCTCTATCTCAAGAGTAATGTTCCTGCCGTCGGAATCAGGGCTTGTCAGCAGCAATCCCCCCTTTATCTGGTTTTTGACGAACAGCATAAGCTGGGACTGATCGGCATCCAGAAAACCAATCAGCTTGTCCTTTTTAAAAATGGCAGTACCGGCCAGTTCTACAGTGGTGGCCGTCTGCTGTTCTGCAACTTTAATGGAAGGCAGGACCAGGGAAGTACCCTCTCCGGCAAGCATATTGTTGGCCTGGTACAGTTTGACTCTGGGCGTTTTCGAGAGGCTGGCTACGTTTTGTGCCAGCATTTGATCGATTTCCAGACAGATCAGGTGATCGGTTACCGGTTTTTGCTGAAGGATTTCTCCGGCTGTTTTTTCCTCTGAAATCATGGGAACCAATGTCAGCCTCGGCTCGGCGTCACGGGAAACAAAGTCCAGAAGAGGGGTGATTCCTTCCGAAGCGAGGTCTTTACTGATCACAACCAATTTACATTCGCTGAACGTCAGTTTTTTCTGGCTTTTGCTGATTGCGTTCCTGATTCCGTCAAACACGGTGTCTCCTTCGGTTTCCAGCAGCTTGGAATCCGGATTGTTTCCGGACAGGTCCAGAAATTCAAAGGTAAAATGATATTTATGCCCCTCTGTTCCTCTGTCGATTGCGAAGCCGGAGACCATCGAAAATCGTTCTATTTCCTGATAATTCCAACAACCGCTTAAAAGGAGCATGCTCACGATTAATAGAAGGACGCAAAGTCGTTTACCGGTTTTCATTTCTCGCTCCTCGAAGCTTCCCTCGTTTCGTTTGGGGAAAGGTATTTGGGCCTTTTTTTCATAAACCACCACGGGGCTCTGACTGCAATATCCTTTTTATCCTGTAGAGTATTTGCGTAAGCGCTGTTCATAATGGGAATGCCAAAAGAATTAAGGTTAAAGAGGTGGATCAGCAGTCCCAGTGAGCCAAACATATAACCGTACAGTCCAAGAATGGACGCCATGGCAAGCAGGGTAAAACGCAGTATAATGGTCGCTCCTTTTATACGGGGAATCATCAGGCCGGAGATTCCCGTGACTCCTACGATGATAATCATAGGGGCGCTTACGATCTTTGCTTCCACGGCAGCCTGCCCTATGACCAGTGCACCGACAATGCTGAGTGCCTGTCCCATCATTCCGGGCATTCTGGACCCGGATTCCCGAAGCATTTCAAAAACCACCAGCATTAAGACCGCTTCCAGTACGGTAGGAAACGGAACGCCTTGCCTCGCTTCCGAAATGCTCATTGTCATGGCGAAGGGAAGCATCTCGTCGTGAAAGGTAGTGAGGGCGACGTAAATCGCCGGAATGCTGGTGGCGACAAAGAAGGCGATTAATCGCAGCATGCGTCCGATGGACGCGAAAAAATAGTTCAGATAGTAGTCTTCGTCGCTTTGAAAGTTCTCGATGAAAAGGAACGGCACCGTTAACACGACGGGACTTCCGTCCAGAAACAGGGCGATTCTCCCTTCCAGCAGCTTTGCCGCAACGACGTCCGGCCTTTCCGTGCTTCCCACCGTTTTGAAGGGAGACAACGGGGCGTCTTTAATAAATTCATTGATATAGTTTGAGTCCAGCGTGCCGTCAATGGAAAAGGTCTGAAGCCTTTTCTTTAGTTCTGCAAGGACATCCTTGTTGACGACCTTGTCCAGATAGCAGATGCAGGCCTTTGTGTTGGACCTTGTCCCAAAACTCTGGAACTCCATTTTCAGATCCGGTGTTCTCAGCTTTCTGCGAAGCATGGAAAGATTCATCATCAGCGCTTCGTTGAATCCTTCTCGCGGGCCGCGCAGGACTTTTTCATTTTCCGGTTCGGAAATAGAGCGGCTGTTCCAGCCCTTTGTATTCAGAATCAGAAAGTCGGAAAAACCGTCCATCATCAGGACACAGTCTCCGTAGACGATCCCCTGAAGAATTTTGTCTGTATCCGACGTGCGTTCCACACTGTCGGACAGCATTACCTGCTTTGCAATGATATCCAGTGACAGAACATCCTTCTGCCTTGGCCTGTACTCCACCAGCGGCTTGATCACGTCCTCGTTTACCAGCTTGTTGTTGACCATTCCGTCAATATAAACAAGGCAGAATCCTATGGATGGGAACGCCGGATTTTCGACCGGCCTGAAGGTCAGCGTTTCATCGTTTTTAAAAATGCCCTGCAGCAGTTCCTTGTTGACGCTGATCCTGCCGGTAAAGGCAATTTTTTCTTCTTTTTGCTCCGTGTTTTTATTTTCCATTTTTTCACCTTCCCGGCTAAAACAATACATTTGTTACTATTTGTAATAATGAGAAATTTATGCGATTCCTCTGATTTTAAATAAAAACCCGCGTGCACGGAATTTAATTCCATGCATGCGGGTTTTTATTATGTCTTTTTGTATTTCAACCTTGTAGCCATTCCGCCGCGGATGTGACGCTGCGCTTTGTTGATCTCAAGGATTTGCTTGACCTGTCTGTATAACTGGGGATCGACATATTTCAAACGCTGCGCCACATCCTTATGTACGGTACTTTTGCTGACACCAAATTTTTTTGCTGCGCCGCGCACGGTGGTTCTGTTCTTGATTATGTACTCGCCGAGCTCTACGGCGCGCTCCTCAACAATACCTTTCACTGTTCCACCCTCCAAACGATTCCGATTGGTAAATAATTATGCTCTGAGAAGAAGAATTAGTACAAAGAGGGGGAATGAAAAGAAACTTAATGAAAGGATATTTCTTTATGGAGGACGTCGCCGGGAGAAAAAGAGGAGCATATTCAATTTTATGAGAATGGGCGGCAGGAAATTTCCCAATTCGATGAGATTGGCAAATAGGTGAACTGGCAGAAGCCGTTTCGACACAACGGCAAAAAAAGAACAGGAAGGAAGACTTTCCTTGCGTACTAGTTTTCCAATTGCTTATGGAAGATCAAAGACAGGCTGAAAGCAGGTAGACTGTCTTTGATGACAGTTTGTTTCCTGGAAACCATTTAAAGATGGAAGGTTATTTCAGATTAAAGATTTAGTTATAAGCTACATTAATTATTAACAGATTAAACTATCATGGTATATAAGTATAAAAAATTGAAAAATGGCAGAAAGCTTTTGAACTTTATATTCAGGGAATCATCAGTATAATAAAAGTCAGGGGAATGGTAATGAAGCTGAGACAAAAACTCTTATTGGATAAAATTGATCAAATGGGCAGCGTTGACCTCAGTGAACTTGCGGAATGCTTTTTTGTCAGCGAAAAGACAATTCGCAATGATATTCAGGAGATCAATGATTACATGAAAAAGCAGAATAACCAATTGTGTTTTGAAATTTCCGATGGAATGGTTGCTTTTATTGGTGACGAAGGTTCTAAAATGACGATCAGGCAGCACGATGCCGTTGATAATTATTATCTTTACAAACTTTCGGGAGAAGAACGGGTATTTATGATTATCGCCCAGCTGATCTGCAGCGATTCTTATATCACGATAGATCAGCTGGCAAATCAGCTGTATGTCAGCCGGGGAACGATCAATTCAGATCTGCTCCGGATTAAGCAATGGTGCAAAAACAATAACATCAATATTCAATTTATCAAAAGCAAAGGCATCCGGATGGAAGAAAGCGAAAAAAAGAAACGTGAGATCTTAACGGGGCTAATCAGCGACCACATGCACATAGGCGGATTTGATGACAGACATTGGGAAGCAATGAATTTGTACCATAAGATGTTTAAAGGCATCGATATCTCCGCTATCAAAGATAGCGTACTGATTGCTGAAGAAAAATTCAACTATATTCTTTCAGACGATGGATATGAAGAACTGGTCGTTCAGATAGCATTTTCCATTATCAGGGACAAAACTCATCCTTTACATTTAAAGAGGGCAAAAAATGCCATACCATCGAGCCGGTTGGAATACGATATGGCGCAGTTTATTGTAGATCAGATCAACCAAAGGCTTCATGCAGAGTTGGCCCGGGATACAGTCGATTATCTGTCAGAACACATCAACGGCGAAGCCCTGCACTCGCTGATAGAATATGAAGAAACAAAGCTTCCGTACATTCAGATTATTGCGGAGCAAATGATTGTAAGTGTAGGAAAAACGCTGAATTTTGATTTTCATTGTGATAAAACGCTTTATAACAGGCTTGTAAAACATCTTTGTTCCGCAATACGTTCAGTGAAAAATGGAATTACCATGGATAACCCGCTGAAAAAGACGCTGATTCAAGAAAACACTGCGCTTTTTGAAGCCATTAAAAGAAGCAGCGGACCGTTACGGCAATTTATTGGAATGGATATTTCAGATGATGAGTTTTCCTATTTATTAATTTATTTTGCGAGCACTATGGAAAGTACAGGCCAGGCTTTAAAAAAGCGGAACCCGACGGTGGCGGTGCTCTGTAATACGGGCCATGGCACAGCACAGCTGGTAGTTGAGGAATTAAAGCAATACTTTAGCTTTGACATTAAATATGTGCTTGCCGCCCATCAGTTGGCAAGGGTGCAGAAAAAACAGATTTTTGATTTTGCCATTACCACCATTCCACTAAAAACAGATTTGCCTTTTGTCTTGGTAAGCCCTATTATCCGCAGGCCGGATATTGAGAAAATCAATCAGATGATGATCAATTTGGGGTTTATCAGTTCTGATCAGGCCCCGGAATCCTCCGGGGGTGATTCCAAACTTTGTTTGAAATCAAGTTTAGCGGACAGCATCCGGCTTTTGCTGAAAAAATATGATTCAGGGGAAGAACTGCAATTGGCGGATCAGGTTCAGAATACATTAGATCAATACAAAAAAGATCAAAAAAACGTACACTTAAAGGAGAAAAAACAACCGATGCTGAGCGATGTATTAAAAATTGATTATATTGAACTTGATGTCCTGGCCGAGGATTGGAAGGAAGCTGTAAGGGCAGGCGGTGAAATTCTTTTCCGTAACGGAGTGGTTGCGAAGTCGTATATTGAGGCGGCAATTCAGAATGTTATGGATTTAGGCCCTTATATTGTGCTTACAAAAGGAGTGGCAATTCCGCACGCGGGTAAGAAATTCGGGGTGTACAGTACCGCAATATCGTTTGTTCGGTTAAAAACACCGGTTTGTTTCGGCAACAAAGAGAATGATCCTGTCAAATATATTTTCACCTTGGCAACGATAGACTCTTCCTCGCACTTGGTTGCTTTAAAGGATTTGGTGTCATTATTTGATCATCCGGAGTTTTTCCAGGTTCTTGACCAGGCTGAAACTTCAGAAGATATTATAGCTTATATCAAAAATTTTGAAATGGAGAAGGAGCGTGAATGATGAAAAAGGGATTGGTTGTCTGCAGAACAGGCATGGGCAGCTCCATGATGCTTTGTATTAAGCTTAACAGTGTCATCGAGAAGAATCATTTTCCATTGGAGTTGGAGCACGATGTTTTAAGCGGGGTGGGTATGCATCGTCCCGATGTCGTGATCATTATGAATGACCTGGCTGAGGAATTTGAAGGAAAGGATGTGTATGTAATCGGAATCAAGGATATCATGGATACCAAGTATATGGAACAGGAACTAAGAAAGTTCTTTGAAAAATGCGGAGAAAAGCTAATAAAATAACTTGAGAACAGGGGAGGTTTTTTAATGTCTGTCATAACGGGAATATTAAACTTTATTGTTTTTGATCTTCTTTCACAGGCATCCATTTTAGTCGGGCTTATGGCTCTTGTGGGATTGATTCTACAGAGGAAAAAGCCAGTGCAGGTAATTACAGGCACGGTTAAAACGATTGTCGGCTTTCTGATTTTCGGCATTGGTTCAACAGCGGCACAGGGGGCGCTTTCCTCTTTTCAAACCCTTTTTACCAAGGGCTTTCACGTACAGGGAGTCCTTCCTTTGGCCGAAGCCGTAACAGGACAGGCGCAAACGAAGTTTCCCATGGTCATTGCTCTGGTAATGGTGTGCGGATTTGCTTTGAACCTTCTGATTGCCAGATTCACGAAATTCAAATTTATTTTCCTGACCGGCCAGCATAATCTGTTTCTTGCCGCTATGTTGACCATTTTGTTTAAAGCCCTTGGTTTCAACGATTTGGCCACTATTATTACCGGCGCGGTGCTCCTCGGATTTTCGGCGGCAATATTCCCTGCGCTGGCACAGCCTTACATGAGAAAAGTTACGGGCAATGATGAGATCGCAATCGGCCATTATTGCACCATTGCCTACGCGCTGTCGGGCTGGCTTGGCAGCAAGGTTGGTAAACCGGAAGACAGTACTGAGAATTTAAAACTGCCGGGTTGGCTTTCCATCTTTAAGGACTATATCGTTTCCGTTACGCTTTCTATCGGTATTTTCTATTATGTCGCCGCAATAGCAGCGGGCAGAGCCAATGTGGAAGCGTTGTCGGGGGGAGTACACTGGCTGGTGTATCCGCTTTTGCAGGCTTTGGCGTTTTCAGGCGGATTGTACGTCATCATTACAGGCGTCAGGATGTTCCTGTCGGAAATTGTTCCGGCATTTGTCGGAGTTTCCGAAAAATTTATTCCAAATTCCAAACCTGCTTTGGATTGCCCGGTCGTATTTCCATATGCGCCGACTGCAACGGTTCTTGGTTTCATCTGCGCGTATCTTGCGGGAATCGTATGCATGTTCTTCTTTTCAGCCGTTGGCATGACGGTCATTATTCCGGTTGCCATCCCTTATTTCTTCATCGGCGGTACCGCCGCTGTGTTCGGCAACGCGACGGGCGGATGGAAAGGTGCGGTGCTTGCAAGCGTGGCGACGGGCATTCTGATCGCCGTTGGTCCTGCACTTATGTATCCGGTTATGCAATCCGTCGGGCTTTCGGGTACGGCTTTCCCGGAAACCGATTTCAATGCTCTCGGCCTGATCATCTACAACATAGGAAAGCTGTTTGGCTTGACAGCGTAAACATACTGCAAATTTAGCTGTTTTATAAGAAAATTATTGCCGCAAAAGTTTGCTCGCTTTTGCGGCATAGTTATGAAGGTCTGATATGAAGTTGGAGGTATTATGGGAACAAATCAAAAATTATCGTTTTTGGCAATGGAAAATCGGGAACGCATTATTAAAATGATTTATCAGGCAAAGGCCGGACATCCGGGTGGGTCACTTTCCATTATCGATATCCTTACTGCAATTTATGAAATGGATGTGGACCTTACTGCAAAACAACGCAGCAGGGTAGTACTCTCAAAGGGCCATGCCGTACCGGCACAATATGCGGTTTTCAATGCAAAAGGGCTTATTAAGGATGAGGAAATGGGGACGTTCCGTTCTGTTAATTCGCGGCTGCAGGGCCATCCGTACATTGTGGATATCCCCGAATCGGACGCGACCACAGGATTGCTTGGACAGGGCCTTTCCATTGCGGTAGGGATTGCCGTTGCTAAGAAAGCAAGCAATGATAGCCATCGTGTTTATGCTATCGTGGGCGACGGAGAGCTCCATGAAGGGCAAATATGGGAAGCAGTACTGGAAGCGCCTCAGTTTAAGACTGACAATTTAGTGCTGATTGTCGATTACAATAAGCTTTCATCCAGCGGACCTGTGAACGAAGTAATTAATCTGAATCCCCTCACGGATAAATTCAGAGCTTTTAACTGGGACGTATATGAAATTGACGGACACAATATGGATCAGATTGTAGAGGTACTGAGCATTGCACGCAAAGGAACCGGAAAACCGATTGCCATTATTGCAAATACAGTCAAAGGCAAGGGAGTTTCCTATATGGAGAATAATCCCAAATGGCACAGCTCCGCATTGACCGATGAAGAATACACGATCGCGATGAAGGACATCCAAAGGGAGAAGGAGGGGATCCGCCTTGACTGAAAATTTAATCAGCTTAAGAGAAAAAGTGGGTCGGATTTTGTGTGAATTCGGAAATGACGAACGCATTTTTGTTTTGGACACCGATTTGGCAAAGTCGACGACCACCGCTGAATTCCGCAGCCAATATCCGAATCGTTTTTTGGAAATGGGAATTTCGGAGCAAAGTGCAATGTCGGTGGCTTCCGGCCTTGTCATTGAGGGGGAAATCCCGTTTTACGTAAGCTTTGCGTTATTCACAACCGGGACCGCATGGACGCAGCTCAGACAAGCCTGCTACTCGAATTTAAATGTGAAGGTCATCGGAACACACCCCGGTCTGGACGACGGACCGGATGGGGCCAGCCATCATGCAAATGAAGACCTGGCACTTACCAGGGCTCTTCCCGGGATTACCATACTCACTCCGGCAAGCGTTGAAGATTTACGGGACAGCATTGCGCTTGCAATTAACACAGATGGCCCGTTTTATATCCGTGTTGCGCGTGATGCGGTTCCCGTTTTGGATATCCCGCACACACCGGTGAAAATAGGGAAAACGATTGTAAATTATGATGATGGAAACGATCTCGCAATCTTTTATGAAGGTACCGCAATGAAGGCGGCGTTTGAAGGGTACTGCACGTTAAAGTGCGAAGGCTTTCAATGCAAACTAATTAATATTTCCTGCTTGAAACCCATCGACACAGATACTTTATGCTCCGTAGCGGAAACTGTCAAAGGCGTTGTTACCGTGGAAAACCACTCCGTGATGGCGGGACTGGGAGGCGCTGTTGCCGAGGTCCTGATGAATGCCGATATTAGTGTCAAATTCGCACAGGTTGGCATTCAGGACGTTTTTACGGAATCGGGCGCAATAGCGGATTTAAAGAGAAAATATGGGATTTACGGAGAAAATGTCGCCGAATGTGCAAAAGCGCTTTTAAAGTAATCGGGTCGCCATGAAGCTGATAAAAATCATCAAGTGAGGTTAAAATGATGCAAACATTTCAATACAAGGTAAGAGATGAAGATGGTCTGCACGCAAGACCGGCAGGCCTGCTTGTAAAATGTACGCAGAGCTGCGGTTCCGACGTCAGGATTTCACTGGGGGAAAAAAAGATGGATGCAAAAAAGCTCTTCGCCATTATGAGCCTTTGCGTGCAGCAGAACGATACCGTTACTTTTCACATAGAGGGTAAGGACGAACAGAGTGATTGTGCGAAGCTGAAGGAATTTTGCCAGAAAAATCTCTGAAAAGGTACGAAATTATCGCCTGTGAATTTTGTTCTTTGTCGGACGATTCAGGGAAGAACTGCTCCGGTTCAGCCGTTGGACACGGGCGGAGGTCAAGGCTCAAGACTCCAGATGGGTGTTGAAATCGTACTGACACCGTGCAGTTCAACGGGATTTCAGATGGCACTGATTTCGTAATCAGCGGCGAGGGCGGAGTGGATTCCCAGAGCCTGCAGGGCAAGATTGTTACCGGAGTTCCCAAACGCACAGAGATGCTTGAAAATCCACTTTAGGGCCCTTAATTATAAAGTGAACCACCCCCATTTGTCAGACAGTATGCTATACTGAAAACAAATGGGGGCGGTTTATTTTGCGGAAATCCCTTTTGCGTGTCCGGTGTGGACAAATGCGAAAGGGAGAAGGGACGGCGCGCTCGTTGCGGAAACGTCTGACAAACAGGGAATGGGACGGTTCAATCCAGTCTGCTTTTGTATAGAACGTATCGGATAGCCCCGTAGCTTATCTTTTCAGGCAGAGCTTCCTTGATGGGCTTTAACCTGTCGCCTCCGCAGCGTTTTACGGCTTCCGTAATCAGCCGTTCTTCTTCTTTGGTTACAAACAGGCGTGCGTCAATTTCCTGCCCATTTTGAAGGCAGCTCAGCAGATGCTTTTCCACAGTATCTGGGGTAAGCCCGCGTTCCTTTGCGATTTCGTCAATATCAAGGCCGTCTTTATAAAGCCGGTAGCTTTCTTCCTTTGTATCGCTGACGGCTTCCGGCGCTTTCCGCTCTTGCTTTTTTGGGGCGTCCGCGGAAATATTCCGGGGAACCTGAATATGGTTTTCTTCGACATACGTCTGAATGGCTTCCGTAAAGCAGCTCCCGAATTTTTTCAGTTTCACGCTGCCCACGCCGGAAATTCTAAGCAGGCTTTTCTGATCAACAGGATAGGCTCCGCACATTTCACTTAAGGTGGCGTCCGAAAAAATGACAAAAGGCGGAACGCCCTCTTTTTGCGCAAGACTGGCGCGTATCCCGCGGAGAATTTCGAAAAGCTTCTCGTCCGGATGAACTGCGCTTCTTTGGGAGGAATCCTGCTTCCGGATGGCGCGTCTTATAGAAACGGCAGTTCTGCCGCATAGGACATCCCGGGCTGAGGGCGTTAGCTTCAGTATTGGATATTGATTCCCGCAAAGCCCGATATATCTTTCCGCAACCAGAAACGACAGGAGTTCCTTTATCGTTTCCGGGGAATATTCCTTCATGATACCGAAGGTACTGAGGTTGTCAAAGCCCATTTCCTTTATTTTTCGCGTGTTGCTGCCGCGCAGCACGCCGGTGACCATCCCGCTCCCGAACCGCTCGCCCATGCGGATAATGCACGACATGATTTTCTGTGATTCCACCGTGATGTCCGTGCTCTCAACCCGGCTGTTGCAGTTGCCGCAATTTTCACATTTGTTTTCTGCGTCCAGCTCTCCAAAATACTTCAGTATGTAAGAACGCAGGCATTTATCAGTGTTGCAGTAATCGACCATATCATTCAGCTTTTGAAAACGGATCGCCTTATCGCTGTCATTTGCGCCGTTTTCAATCAGAAATTTAACCGTGACAATGTCGGATACGGAATAATAGAGAATACATTCGGCTCTTTCGCCGTCGCGTCCTGCTCTTCCTGCTTCCTGATAATAGTTTTCGACGCTTTGCGGCATATTGTAGTGGATAACAAAGGAAATGTTCGATTTGTCAATTCCCATGCCGAACGCATTGGTTGCAACCATCAGATTTACACGGTCGTAGATGAAATCGTCCTGATTTTCGGTTCGTTCTGCTTCCGGCATCCCGGCGTGATATTTCACGGCCGGATGCCCGCTGCTTTTGAGCCTTTGACACAGGGAATCCACCGTTTTTCTTGTGGAAGCATAGATGATCCCAGATTTATTTTTGTGTTTGTCAAGAAACTCAAGAAGCGCGGCGGTTTTGTTCCGGGGCTTCTCCACTTCAAAATAAAGGTTTGCCCGGTCAAATCCGGTCGTCAGCGTAAAGGGCTGCCGCAGCTGTAAAAATTGGACGATGTCCGCCCGGACCTGCGGAGTTGCCGTCGCGGTAAAGGCTGCAACAACTGGGCGGGACGGCAGCAAGGCAATCATTTCCGCTATTTTTGTATAACTTGGCCTGAAATCATGTCCCCACTGCGAGACGCAGTGGGCTTCGTCGACGGCGATCATGGAAACGTTAAGCTTTTCAATCAGTTCGCGAAAGTTCTCGGTTTCCAGTCTTTCAGGAGCAACATAGACGATTTTGTATTTTCCGTTTTCTGCGTTCTCGAACACCGCATACTGCTGGCCGGACGAAAGCGCGCTGTTGATGTAGGCCGCGTGGATTCCTGCCTGCGACAAAGCGTCGACCTGATCCTTCATGAGGGAAATAAGCGGAGATATTACAATCGTAATGCCGCGAAAAAGCAGCGACGGAATCTGGTAGCACACCGATTTTCCCGCGCCTGTCGGCATAACCGCCATTACATCCTCTCCGCGCAGTATTTTGTCAATGATTTCCTGTTGCCCGGGGCGGAACGCATCATAGCCGAAATAACGTTTCAGCAGTGTCTGCGGATTATCCATTAAAAACTGATCACTCCTGTTTTTTCGAGCTGCCGATTGCTTTGACAAATTTGTCAAAGCTGTTCTCAATACAATTAATTCTATTGTAATCCGGGTTCAAAACATTTTCAAGTATGGGAAGATGAAAGCTCACATTTCTCATAGATTCCGTTTTTGTTTTTTTGCATATTTAGAAGGCTGAACTTTTATAATCAAACCCGATTTATATTAAAGAACGTATTGATAAAGCTCATCTTTTGTGCAATTTAATATAAAAATTATTCAAAATTCCACAGAAAAGAAAGAAGAACCGATAAAGGAGGAATGAACTTGAGTTTCTATCCGTGATTTTAAGTTTTGATTCATTTTTTGTAAATTGTATAGTGGATTTGTAATAAATTAGAGAAATATTTAAATTTTGTAAAGCTTTTATTGACTTTAATGCTTTGAAGTGGTAACATCTAAATTATAATAATTCATTTGAGTTTGGCAAAGATGTCAAATCGCTATCAAGCAATTTTGACGTTTTTGCTAATTTATTATTCAAATATTATAAAATGAAAGTTTTTAAAATATTTGATTGCATCAAAGATTTTTACAACTTTTCATCTTCATTAAGTCAGTTTGCTCGATTGTTCGGTTACGGGGCGGCTGGTTTATGAAAATATTTGTCCAGCATCAATTTTTATGAGGTGATTAGTATGAAAAAGTTAATTGCAGCACTCCTATCCGCTGCGCTCATCCTGTCTGCAGCAGCGGGCTGCGGCTCGTTTACCGGCAAGTCAGGCGGTACAGCAGCCAGTCAAACGAATTCCGGAGAGACAAAGTCAACATCAGTCAATATTTATCTGGAAAATGAGATCCCGACCCTGAACCAGTTTGCCGCTTCCGATAATATTGCGTTTAATGTCTTGAATAATATTTCGGAAGGCCTTTACCGGCTTGATATGAACAATGAGCCGCAGCCGGCTATGGCAAAGGACTGCAAAATCTCGGACGATAAGCTTACCTATACCTTTACGCTTCGCGATGGCTTAAAGTTCAGCAACGGTGACGCTATTACCTCTAAAACTTTTAAGGACACATGGATTAAGCAAATGGCTGCCGATACTCCGAACAACTATGCATTTATTATGACCGACTATATTGTAAATGCTCAGGAGTATTCCGAAAAGAAGGCCACAGCCGACCAGATCGGAATCGAGACCCCGGACGACAAGACCCTGGTTGTAAAGCTGAAGGCGCCGACGCCTTACTTCCTCTCCCTTACAACCTTTGTTCCTTACTATGCGGTCGACATGAGTTTCTTCGACGGACAGGGCAAAGATTATGCGGTTGGAAAAGATAATTTGGTTTATTCCGGCCCTTACATGATTTCTCAGTATGACGCCGCTGCAGGTGTGGAACTGGTAAAAAATCCGAACTACTGGGATGCTGCAAATGTTAAAGTGGATACGGTCAGTATTAAAATCATCAAAGAGCAAAGCACGGCGCTCAATCTTTACAAGGCCGGTCAGCTGAGCCGTGTACAGCTTGCCTCAACCGATGTTCCGGCTTACAAGGACAACAAGGAATTCAAGACGCACTCAATTTTCCGTACCAACTTCATACAGTTTAATACTACGGCTGAGGGAACTAAAAATCTCAACATCCGCAAAGCACTCAGCCTTGCGATCGATAATGACACGCTTATGTCCACCATCCTGAACAACGGTTCCGAAGCGGCAAACGGCGTTGTGCCGAAGGCGATGAGCAGCGGCGTGGCCGGAAAGACCTTCGGCTCCATGCAGGGAACTCTGAAGTCTTATGACGCAGCCAAGGCGAAAGAGTACTGGGCAAAGGGCGTTGCCGAATTGGGTGGAAAGGCTCCGCAGCTTACTCTTGTTCTGGATGATAACACCGAAAACAAAGATGTCGGCACTTATCTGCAGAGCCAGTTTAGATCCGTACTCGGCATCGATGTAAAACTGGATTCCAAAACGAAGGAAGCCAGAAGAGATCTGATGAAGGCCGGCACCTATCAAATGGGCCTCAACGCCTGGGGCGCCGACTACAATGACCCGATGACCTACCTGCAGATTTGGACGGAAAACAAGAACGCGTTCCGCGGAAACTTTAAAGATACGGATGCGGCGAACGATTACGCGAAACTGATTCAGAGTGCGCATGGCGAAAAGGATAACGCAAAACGTGCCGATCTGTTGGTACAGGCGGAAAAGAGCCTGATTACAGACAATGCGGTCGTTGCTCCTCTGTATTACATGGGTTCCGCCTATCTTATTAAATCCAACGTTTCCAATCTGATTGAACCCAACAGCGGTATTCTGGAATTGAAATACGTTACTGTACAATAAAATCGGCTTAGGCATTCCGATAAGGCTGTTGCCATGCAACAGCCTTACCTGTTATAAAATCACAATCCGAACTCCAAGGGAGGAAGTAAATTGCAAAAATATATTATCAAACGGCTTGTTTACCTTTTGATCACTCTTTTGGTAATTACCACCGCAACATTTTTTCTGATGCACAGTCTTCCCGGTACGCCGTTTGACGAAGATAAAATAAGCAAGCTGAGCGCGGAGCAGCAGCGGCAGGTTTATGCCAGCTACGGTTTGGATCAGCCGGTTTATGTTCAGTATTTTAAATACCTTGGAAACGTCTTTCAGGGGGATCTGGGTACATCCACCCTGTATTCCGGACAGTCGGTGCAAGGTATCCTTGCAGCCCGCATTGTGCCGTCTGCTCTGGTTGGAATTCAGGCCGTCCTTGTCGGCCTTGTAATCGGACTGATTCTTGGCATTGTGGCTGCTTACCGGCATAATACTTCTATGGACTATTTAACGATGGTCATCTCTGTGCTGGGGATTTCCGTCCCGAACTTTGTTGTAGCGGCTTTGCTTCAATATTTTTTCGGACTGAAATGGGGACTGCTTCCGGTTGCCTACTGGGAGAGCTATGCCTGCTCCATCCTGCCTTCCCTTGCGCTGTCCTTCGGCGTCATTGCGCAGATCGCCCGTTTTATACGTACGGAAATGCTCACGGTTTTGCAGCAGGATTATATTTTAATGGCGAAAGCAAAGGGGCTCAGCCCGGTAAAGATTCTTCTGCGCCACGCACTTCGGAATTCCCTGCTGCCTGTCATTACAATTCTTGGTTCCATAACCGTCAATATCCTGACCGGCTCTCTTGCTGTGGAAAGCATTTACAGTGTTCCGGGTATTGGCAGTCTGTTTGTGGATACCATTAAAGCAAACGATTATTCCACAATACTGGGGCTCACGCTTTTTTACAGTGCATTTTACGTGGTTGTTATCCTTCTGGTTGATATCCTATACTGCGTCATTGACCCAAGAATCCGGCTCGCGCCGTCAAAGGAGTGATACAATTGCAGAACATAGAACTTACGGAAGACTTGATGGCTCCTGCTGAAATGGACGAGGGTGACCGGGAAAAAATATCACGGCCAACGAGGTCGGCCTTTCAGGACGGCTGGATTCGTCTGAAGCAGAACAGGGGGTCGGTGATCGCCCTGGTGATTCTTCTTGTTTTGGTCGCTCTTGCCTTTTTAGGGCAGGTACTTACGAAAAATAATTACTACGATACGAATTATAATGCAATCCTTCAGGCGCCGAATGCAGAGCACTGGTTTGGTACGGATAAATTCGGCCGCGATCAATGGGCGCGCGTGTGGTACGGTACCCGCGTTTCCCTTTTGATTGCGTTTGTTGCCGCAACGCTCGATTTGGTGGTTGGCGTAACTTACGGTTCGATTTCCGCTTTGCTCGGCGGAAAAGTGGACTCCGTTATGCAGCGTATCATTGAAGTGCTGATCGGAATTCCGAATTTAATCATTGTTATCTTATTGATGATGGTCATGCCCGCGGGTATCGGAACTCTGATTATTGCCATGTCTATTTCCGGCTGGGTGAACATGGCCCGGTTAGTCCGTGCGGAAATTCTGAAACTGAAAGATCAGGAATTTATTCTTGCCGCCCGAATCCTCGGTACCTCCAATAAACGGATTATTCTGAAGCATCTGATCCCCAACACGATTGGGGTTATCGTAATCAATACGATGTTTACGATTCCCTCCGCTATTTTTACGGAAGCTTTCCTCAGCTTTATCGGAATTGGTCTTCAGGAACCGAAAGCGTCTCTGGGTGTTTTGATTAACAGCGGTTTTCAGGTCATCAACAGCCAGTTATACCTGCTGCTGATTCCCGCCGTCATCATTGTTTTGATTATGGTGTGTTTCAGCATCCTGGGGGATGGTCTCCGTGACGCATTCGATCCGAGAATGCGTGTTTAGTGCAGAAAAGAGGCTGAAAAATGAGTAGTTTATTAGAAGTTGAGAATTTAGAAATAAACTTATTAACGCAAAACGGAACCGTGAAAGCTGTTCGCGGTGTCAGTCTTTCTCTGGAGCCAAAGGATACGTTGGCTATCGTTGGGGAATCCGGCTCCGGAAAAAGCATGATGGTGAAGGGGATCATGAAGCTGTTGCCGAAAACCGGCAGAGTTGCCGGCCAGGTAACATTTGACGGGAAAGATATTACCAATTTAAACGATCGCCAGATGAGAAAGCTGAACGGTTCGGAAATTTCGATGATTTTTCAGGATCCGATGACTTCCCTGAACCCAACCATGACAATCGGAAAACAAATTATTGAAATATTAAGTGAACATAAGAAAATGAGTTCCCAGCAAATGAAGGAAAGAGCGCTGGAGCTTCTGGGATTGGTCGGAATTTCCTTCCCGGAAAAGCGATTCAGCCAGTATCCGCATCAGCTTTCCGGCGGAATGCGTCAGCGTGTGGTGATTGCGATCGCACTTGCCTGCAACCCGAAAGTTTTGGTCGCAGACGAACCCACAACTGCGCTGGATGTTACGATTCAGGCTCAGATTCTTGATCTGATGAAGTCGCTGCAAAGCAGGGTAAACACCTCGATTATCCTGATTACGCACAATCTTGGCGTGGTTGCCAGTATTGCGAATAAAGTCGCGGTTATGTACGGCGGCAAAATTGTGGAGAGCGGCTTGGTGGATGAAATATTCTACCATGCGCAGCATCCTTATACGCTCGGCTTGATTGCTTCCATTCCCAAAATTCATGAAACCGCCAGTGAACTGAAAACAATCCCCGGTACCCCACCGGACTTGATTGACCCTCCGAAAGGCTGCCCGTTTGCGCCGCGCTGTGAAAAAGCGCGGAAGGTCTGTCAGCAGTATCAGCCGGAATACACGCAGATTTCCTCTACGCACCGCTCTGCCTGCTGGCTGCAGCATCCCCTTGTGAAAAAACAGGCAGAGAATACGAACGGAAAGGAGAGCCGTGATGAGTGAAGTATTGCTGGAAGTGAAGAATCTTAAAAAATACTTTCAGGTTGGAAATAAACAGACTTTAAAAGCGGTGGATAATGTTTCCTTTCAGATTTATAAAGGAGAAACACTCGGCCTGGTTGGGGAATCCGGCTGCGGGAAATCCACGCTGGGCAGAACCATTATGCGGTTATATCACCCAACGGACGGTGAAATATTGTATGACGGAAAGAAAATCAGCGGACCGCTTTCCAATGAGGAATCGAAAGAATGCTGCGGTAAAATGCAGATGATTTTTCAGGATCCGTATGCTTCTCTGGACCAGCGCATGAAAGTTGTTGACATTGTTGCGGAAGGACTGGATTCACAGGAAACCCCGCTGAGCAGGGAAGAGCGTGAAAAAACGGTCATACAGCTGATGGAGATGGTAGGACTTCAGAAAGAACATATCGGCCGTTTTCCGCACGAGTTTTCAGGCGGCCAGCGGCAGCGTATCGGCATTGCCAGGGCTCTCGCCATCCATCCTGAATTCGTTGTGGCCGACGAACCGATTTCCGCGCTGGATGTTTCCATTCAGGCACAGGTTGTCAACCTGCTGAAGAAATTGCAGAATGAACTGGGTCTGACCTACCTGTTTATAGCGCATGATATTTCAATGGTAAAATATATCAGCAACCGAATCGGTGTCATGTACCTTGGCAGTCTGGTGGAATTGACCGCAAGCGAAACGATGTTTGATAAACCGATGCATCCCTATACGCAGGCGCTTCTTTCAGCAATTCCCCTGCCTGACCCAAGGGCAGAAAGAAATCGCAGCGGTGTTGTACTGGAAGGGACTGTACCGAACCCGGTCAATATTCCGAATGGATGCAAATTTTGTTCGCGCTGCAAATACGCGATGGATATTTGCAAACAGTCGAGTCCTGTGTTCCGGGAAGTGGAAAAAGACCATTGGGTTGCATGTTATAGATATGATGGTGAGACCGAATAATTCGGATTCATATCAAACAAAAAGCGGGTAGGTTCCTTGGGCTTCGGAAATTCCGAAGCGAAGGACCACCCGCAGTTTTACGAGCTTTTTGGTCAGATACCCAGGCCTTGTGTGCCCTTAAGAATTTTTCTCAGAACTGGATTCGTTGATAAAGTGAATGACTTCATGCGCGTCGGAAACCAGCTTGTCGTAAGCTTCGCCCATTTCCAGCACAATTCCGGAAGCAATTAAATTGACCAGTTCAATCGGCAGTGAATAGGAGTTATAAAAAACTCTGGTAGCGGTATCGCACAAATAATTAATGCTGTTCTGGGTTACCACGGGGGACTCCAGATTGTCTGTAATCGAAGTAACGCCCGCACCCCGATATTCTGCATACTGCACAATGTTCCGCATCGCGTCGTAATAGCGGGGAAACGAGATGGCAATCACATGGTCGCCGGGGTGAAGCTTGACCAGGTTTGCCTGAACATTGTCCAGGTCCTCCGGATGAACCAGAATCGCGTTGGGAATCAGAGGAGAAATTCGGCGGTAAAAATACTCGGAGACGACGCTCGAAACGCCCTGCCCGCAAATCAGTACCGTTTTGGCCTGAAGAATCAGCCGTGCGGTTTTTAAAATATGCTCTGTCGGCACTGTATCATAAAATTCGGCGCTTTGCGTGCGTGCGTTATTGATAATCTGCTGTATGACCATTTCTTGATTTCCGCGTTCCACCACGGGAAGATCCAATGAAAAATAACTGGTTTCCATAAAATTTTTCACCAGACGTTCCGTATGCGAACGAAACGCTTTTTTCAGTTCAATAAAGTTTTCAAATCCGAGCCGCTTACACATGCGGAGGATGGTCACTTCGGAAACGCTGCTGCGTTGGCTGAGGTCTTTCAGGGAGATATAGCAGACATCCTCCGGATTGGACAGAAGTATGTCCAGAATTTCCCTTTGTTTTCTGGTCAGGTTATGATAATTTTTATTAATTTTCTGAAAAGAATCGTCCGGCATTGTCTGCCCCCCATTTCATACTTGTTCATATGAATGATTATACCTTAAACTTGTTTTAATGAAAAGAATAATCTGGAATAAGCTGCCGAAAACCGGCATTCTCATAATCATTGTGGGCCACACACGTAAAATGTGGCAGCCACACCCCATCCGGCGTGGAAGACTGGAGTATCAATGCTGCTTATAAAAAATGTAAGAGTTAATTTGAATCATCCGAACGAAGTTGCAGACGTGTTCATCGCGGGCGGCAAAATACAGGCGATAGGCCGCAAACTGGAACCTGCGCTTGCGAACCTTGAAGTCCTTGACGGGGACGGCAAGACAGCGATACCGGGGTATATTGATCAGCATGTCCATATCACGGGGGGCGGGGGAGAAGACGGTTTTTCCAGCCGCGTACCGGAAATTCAGCTTTCTGACTGTATTCGCGGCGGCGTTACCACGCTGGTCGGCTTGCTGGGAACCGATTCGATCACCCGCAGCGTCGAAAATGTGGTGGCGAAAACAAAGGCACTGCGCAGCGAGGGGTTAACCGCCTACTGTCTGACCGGAGCATATGAATATCCTTCCCCGACTTTGACCGGTTCCGTGAAAAAGGATATTGCGTATATTGAGGAAGTAATCGGCGTTAAAATTGCGATTTCTGATCACCGTTCGTCAAATCTGTGTAAGCAGGATTTGATTCGGCTTGCGTCAGAAGCAAGGCTTGGCGGGCTTCTTTCCAGAAAACCGGGTCTGGTTCACATTCATGTGGGCACCGGGAAGCGTAAACTGGGTTTATTATTTGATATTTTGGAAACCGAAGACATCCCGATTCAAATATTCCGCCCGACTCACGTAGGAAGAGTATTTGACGACGCGGTGCGGTTTGCCAATTTAGGCGGATATATCGATTTTACCGCCGAGGAAGAAAGCAGGAAATCGGCTCAAATGATCGTAAAAGCTTTTGAGCAGGCCCCTGCCGAACGCATTACGCTCAGTACGGATTCCAACGGCAGTATGCCGAAGTGGAATGAGAATAAAGAAATCGTCGGGATGGGTGTGGGGCAGATTACAACTCTCCACCGTACCGTGAAGTCGCTTGTACAGGATTGCGGGGTTCCGCTTTCTCAGGCGATACTGACCGGCACGGCTACCGTTGCGAAGGCGCTTGGGCTTGCCGATCGAAAGGGCCTCCTTGCGGAAGGGTACGATGCCGACCTGATTTTGCTCGACGACCGGCTGAATATTGATACCGTTATGGCCGGCGGTGCTATCATGATGAAAAGCGGCAGTCTTATTAAAAAAGGAATTTTTGAAAAATAGAAACACTGTAGCAATTCCATTTCAGTGTTGCAGAATCAAATGGAAATGCTGTATTATCATTTTTATAGGAAGAAAAGAGGATTTATTTTGAATGAGGAAAGATTACTCCAATTGATCCGGGAGGTTTCCAATGCGAACGGTGCTTCCGGATTTGAAGACGATGTATTAAAGGTTCTGCGTAAACAAGGGGAAGGCCTGGGGGATTTTTCAGAAGATTCCCTGCGGAACCTGTATCTGAAACGCGCAGGCAACCGGGGCGGTCGTCCGGTCGTTCAACTGGATGCCCATACGGATGAAGTATCGTTTATGGTGCAGGCGGTTAAGCCGAACGGAACGCTGGTGTTTATTACTCTCGGCGGTTGGGTCGCGAATAACATTCCGGCGCATAAGGTGCGTGTGCGCAACGCGGAGGGGAACTATATTCCCGGTATTATTGCCAGTAAGCCCCCGCATTTTATGAGTGAAGCGGAGCGCAATGCACCGGCTAACGTGTCCAATATGGTGATTGACATTGGTGCGACTTCCCGGGAAGAAGCTGTCAACGACTTTAAGATCCGCATTGGGGAACCGGTAGTTCCGGATGTTGATTTTGAATATAGGAAACAGAAAGACCTGCTGATTGGGAAAGCCTTTGACTGCCGTCTGGGCTGTGCGGCCATTTTGGAGACCATGCGTACGCTGCAGGGGAAAAACCTGAATGTGGACGTAACCGCGGGCTTCGCCGTTCAGGAAGAAGTCGGTACGCGCGGTGCTTATGTAACCAGCAACACCATCCATCCCGACATTGCCATCGTTTTTGAGGGATGCCCGGCGGACGATACGTTTACCGAGGAGTACATGACTCAGACGGCGATCAAAAAAGGGCCTATGCTTCGTCATATTGATGCCCGTATGATCACTAACCCCCGCTATCAGCGTTATGTTCTGGATTTGGGCAGAAAACTTGGGATTCCGGTGCAGGAATCGGTCCGCACAGGCGGCTCCACCAACGGAGCACCGATTCATTTGTCCAACGCAGGAGTTCCGGTAATCGTGATGGGGATTCCGGTACGTTATATCCATACGCATTACGGCATTGCGGCTTTGTCCGATTTACAGAACGCCGTAAAGCTGGCAAGCGCGGTGATCGAATCGCTGGAGGAAAATATTATAAAATCCTTCTGACACTGTTTCTTTTAAAAATTTGTAGCACAGAGCTGAAATTACATAGGAGGCCATATCATGACGGATCAGAAAACAATAGAACAGTATTTTGAGGCGCATCGGGAAGAGATGCTTCGCGATATGAGTACGCTGATTCGAATCCCGAGCGAAAAAGGGGAGCCCAAAGAAGGAATGCCTTTTGGGGAGTATCCGGCAAAGGCGCTTGCCGCAGCCGTGCAAATTGCGAAAGACATGGGATTTTCAGTAAAAAATGTTGATAACTATGTGGCGGCTGTCGATTTGAATGACCTTCCAAGGCAGCTTGATATTCTGGCCCACCTGGATGTTGTTCCCGCAGGAAACGGCTGGACGGTGACGCAGCCGTTTGAGCCGCTTGTAAAAGACGGCAGATTATACGGCAGAGGTTCCGCGGATGACAAAGGCCCGGCGATCGCTGCGCTGTACGCATTAAAAGCGGTTCGTGACCTGAATGTTCCGCTGAAGAAGAACGCCCGCCTGGTTCTCGGCACCGATGAGGAATGCGGCAGCGCGGACATTACCCATTATTATGAACAGGAACCGGAAGCACCCATGACTTTTTCGCCGGATGCCGCGTTCCCTGTGGTTAATATTGAAAAAGGACGTTACAGCATCTGGGTGAAGGCCGGTTGGAAAGAAGACCTTGCGTTGCCGCGCATCCTTTCCGTTCACGGCGGCGTGAAGAGCAATGTGGTTCCTGACACTGCCGAGGCTGTGGTGGAAGGGCTTCCTGCGCAGGAGTTTTCCGCCTACACCGCCGCGGCTGCTGCCAGAACCGGCGTTTCGTTTGAATCGAAGGAGAATAACGGAAAGATTGTCGTGGAAGCACATGGAGCCTGTGCGCATGCTTCTTCGCCGGGAGACGGAAATAACGCCATTACCGGGCTCATCGATTTATTAGTCGGAATTCCATTTGCAAAATCGGAAGGATTTGAAAAGCTTTGCGCCGTAAATCAGCTTTTCCCGCATGGTGACTGGCTTGGAAAAGCTCCCGGAGTAGCCATGGAAGATGAGATCTCCGGCCCTCTGACGATGAGTCTGAACTTGTTTGAATATGAACTTACAGGACTGAAAGGCTATTTCGACGGCCGAACTCCGGTCTGCGCCACCAATGAAAATTTGAAAGATGTCTTTTGTGAGAAAGCAAGGGCTCACGGCTTGACTCCGGACGATAAGGGTGTTTCGCCGGCTCACCATGTTCCAAAGGATACGCCTTTTATTCAGACGCTGCTGAAGTGCTACGAGCAGTATTCGGGCAGAAGGGGAGAATGCTTGGCAATTGGCGGGGGAACTTACGCACACCGCCTGAAAAACGGCGTCGGCTTTGGATGCTCCATGCCGGAAACGGATAACCGTATGCATGGCGCAGACGAATATGCAGTCATTGAGGAACTGATCATGGGAGCGAAAATTTTCACACAGGCAATCATTGACCTTTGTTCCTAAAGAATATTCCCTATGGAAACAACTTTTTAGCTTTGACGGGTGGCAAACTGTAAAATAATATCAAAAGAAAAGCCAGGGATTCCGTCTCTCTTTATCAGAGAGAGCATGAATCCCTGGCTTTTCTTTTTGCTTGTTACGAGAAAGCCCATGAAGGTTTCAACCTGCCTAATCGAATAGTTACAATCAGGGTTGGACGGCAGTCTTTATGTCGGGCTTTTCAAGCGCCTCGTGAGATGCCAGCCGGTATTATGCCCTTCTGGGGCTGGACTAAAATTAGGGGTGTTGGAAACGGGTTATTCAGTTTGATACCGGAAGATGGATATTGTTACCATTCCGCAATAGAACCGTCTTCATGCCGCCAAACCGGGTTTTTCCAGGAATGGGGTGTTTGATTTTCCTGGATGACAAGGTCTTTGTTGACTTCGACACCGAGTCCGGGGGCAGAAAGGAGCGGAATACATCCGTCGATAAACCGGAAGTCTTCTTTGTTCCGGACATATTCTAAGACACTGCTGCCCACATTATAATGGATACCCATACTTTGTTCCTGAATGACCGCATTGTAACAGGTCGCGTCTATCTGCAGGCAGGAGGCCAGAGCAACGGGGCCAAGAGGGCAATGAGGGGCCAGCGCCACATCGTAGGCTTCCGCCATAGCCGCTATTTTTTTGACTTCTGTAATACCCCCGGCGTGGGAAAGATCAGGCTGTATAATATCGACATATCCCTGCTGCAAAAGCCTTTTGAAATCCCATCTGGAGAAAAGCCTTTCCCCTGTGGCAATAGGAATATTACAGCATCTAGCTATATCCGCAAAACTTTCCATATTGTCGCACAGTACAGGCTCCTCAATAAACATCAAATCAAATTCTTCCAGCTTTTTAGCCAGAATCTTTGCCATAGGCTTATGTACGCGGCCGTGAAAATCAAGAGCTATGCCGAAATATTTTCCGGTTACCCTGCGGATTTCGGCCACTCTTTCCAATACTTTATCTACTTTTTCATAGCAATCAATATATTGAAGCTCCTCGGTAGCGTTCATTTTAACAGCGGAAAAGCCCTGTTCCTGCCTTTCTTTGGCTGCCTTGGCAACATCGCTGGGCCGGTCTCCGCCGATCCAGGAATACACTTTCATTTTTTTTCTGCAGGAACCGCCCATCAGGTTATAGACCGGTGTGTTGAAATATTTTCCTTTAATATCCCATAAAGCCTGATCGATGCCCGAGATGGCGCTCATCAGAACAGGACCGCCCCGATAAAAACCGGCTCGATAGAGCTTGTTCCATATATCTTCAATCTGTTCCGGGGATTCACCAATCAGCTGAGAAGACATTTCGTCCACACACGCCTTGACGGTGGAAGCCTTTCCCTCCAGCACCGGTTCCCCCCAGCCGGTAAGACCTTCGTCGGTTTCAATTTCTACAAAGCACCAGCGGGGCCTCACCAAATATGTCCGTATTGCCGTGATTTTCATTTTCGTCATCCTCCGAGGTATGCCTGCTTGATTACAGGGCTGTTCATAAGCTCTGCGCTATTTCCGGTTGTGGTTATCTTTCCTACCTCCAGCACATAGGTACGGCTGGATATGGACATTGCCATAAAAGCGTTTTGTTCTACGATGACGATGGGAATGTTCATTTCCTTATTGATACGAAGAATGATATCAAATACTTCATCCACGATAATGGGTGCCAGTCCCAGAGAGGGTTCGTCAAACATAATTAGCTTCGGGTCGCTGATCAGGCCGCGGGCGATAGCCACCATCTGCTGTTCGCCGCCTGAGAGGCAGCCGGCGGCCTGCTTTTTCCGCTCTTTTAGACGCGGGAACATATCATACATTTTTTCAATATGTTCGTTCAGTTCACGTTTGCTGAACGGTTTGCTGTAAGCTCCCATGACCAGATTTTCATATACGTTCAGATCCGGAAAGATTTCTCGCCCTTCCGGGACATAAACAATCCCTTTTTTTACAATTTCATGGGTAGGGAGATTGCTGATGGCAGTGCCGTCCATGGTAATCATTCCGGAAGGGGTTTTATTCAGACCCATAATTGTTTTCATCAGAGTGGACTTTCCGGCTCCGTTGGCACCGATAACTGACACGATTTCATTGCCGCCGATTTCAAAGGAAACATTAAACAGCGCCTGTACCTTACCATAAAACACATTGATATTATCAATTTTTAGCAATGTTTGCAGCCTCCTTTGCCATGTTTTGTTTGTAGCGCTCTCCTAAATAAGCCTTAATAACGGCAGGATCCTCCTGAATTTCTTTAGGAGTCCCTTCAGCAATTTTCGTCCCGAAGTTTATGACGGTAATCATATTGCTAATGTTCATGACGACATCCATGTTGTGTTCAATGAGGAACAGATCCACGCCGTTTTCAAAAATTTTGAGCAGGATATTTACGAAATCCGCCCGCTCGGATGGATTCAAACCCGCTGCAGGCTCGTCCAGCAGCAACAGTTCAGGCTCGTTCATCAGCGCGCGGCCTAATTCTGTCATTTTTTGTCTGCCATAAGGCAGGTTATCAACATATTCGTTCCGGAGGGAATACATCCCGATAAAATCCAGAACCTCTTTTGCTTTTTCTGTCATCACTTTTTCTTCCTGATGGGCTTTGTGAAGATTGAAGAGGAACGGAACCAACGCCTGTTCCATCCGCATGCCGGTCATCAGGTTTTCCATCACAGTCATGGAATGAAATAATTTTAGATTCTGAAATGTCCGGCACATGCCGGTTCGGGCTACTTTAAAAGCGGGAAGCCCGCTAATTTGCTGGTCTTTGTGCCAAATTTTTCCTTCTGTGGGGGACAGTGCTCCGGTAATCATGTTTACCGTAGTACTTTTGCCTGAACCGTTGGGGCCGATGAGGGCATGGATCGTTCTTTCCTTCATGTCAAGGCTTAAATTATTGACTGCGACCAAGCCCTCGAACCGCTTTGTAACATTTTCAAGCTTTAGAACTGTCGACATGCTGCTCCCCTCCCTTCCTTTTACGTTTAAACAGAGAAACAATTCCATACGGAAGGAACACAATGAACAGCAGGGTGATAATACTGAAAACCAGCCAGTAATAGTTTTGCAGAAAACGCAGGATTTCCGGCACAAGTGTAACAAGGATCGCTCCTAAGATACAGCCCGGAACAGATTCGATTCCGCCGATAATCAGCATCAGAACATAATTGATGGAAAAATCCATAGTAAAAGGAGTCGGGCTGAGGTATCCCATAAAATGGGAATAAAAGGAACCGGCAATGCAGGTATAAATAGACGTCAGTACAAACGCCTGAATTTTCAGGGATGAAATATTGATTCCCAAAGCTTCCGAAGCTTCTGAATTGTCCCGGATAGATTTAAAGGATCTGCCCCATTTTGAATTCACAATGCGGTGTGCAACCCACACCAGCAGGATAGCAATGGATAAATAAAGATAGTAAATGCTTTGGTTGCTGTTGAACTGAAAACCGAATATCGAGAATTTTTCAATATTCAGTACGCCCTGAACGCCGCCTGTCAAATCAGGCTGGTTAGTGATCATCAAACGCACAACTTCCGCAAACCCAATGGTAGTCAGTGACAAGTAGACTCCCTTTACCCGAAGACTAGGGTATCCCAGTCCTATTCCGATTACAGCACCCATTACAATGGACGCTAACAGACACATCCAGGGATTCCAGCCCAGCCGGGTATTCAAGATCGCTGAAGTATAGGCTCCGAGAGCAAAAATACCGGCGGTTCCCAGATTCATTTGCCCTGTAAGGCCAGTGATAAAGTTTAATCCCATGACAACAACGATATTAATTACAACCTGTACAAACAGCGATTGAGTGTAACTATTTGAAACAAGCAAGGGGAGAAGGGCAGCGACAAAAACCATAAGCAGAACGAACATTCTGCTAGGAGTAACTATTTTGCTTTTCATTTTTTCCTCCTACTTTTTATGTCCCAGCATTCCTGTTGGTTTGAACAGCAGAAATACGATGAGGATGATGAAAGCCACGCAGTCTTTATATACTGCCGGCAGCACGGTAACACTAATGCTCTCTACAAGCCCTAAAGTAAGGCCGCCTAAAATAGCGCCGGGCAGATACCCGAAGCCGCCGATTACACCGGCCGCGAACCCTTTCAGCCCCACCATGCCGGCCATGTTCATTTCAACAGTGAAAAGCGGAATGACTAAAATACCGATAACCATACAGATAACCGTGCTTAAAGCTGTTGTAAAAGCAATGTTTTGCGCGACGTTAACTCCCATGAGGGACGCGGCGGCTTTATTTTGAGAAACGCACCGGATTGCTTTACCAACCTTTGTAAATTTGAATAAGATTTGCAGGCCGGCAACAATGATAATTGATATAATGATGATATAAACATAGGCCCATCCGATTACAATATTTCCGATCTTAAGCGTTCCGGTAAGAAAATTGTTTACTGTAAACGGTAACGGACCCCAGATCAGACGGATGATTTCACTGATAATCCGTCCTAACACCACTGTCCCTATCAGGGCGAAGATGTCTGAAGACATTTTTGAAAGAGGAATAAAAATACCCAGGGCGACAATCACGCCGAAAAAGAACATGGTAGCCAGTGTTGCTATTACTGCAAGTGCGGGTGAAAGTCCCAGCTGCTGTACATAGAGACCCGCAAAGCAGTAAGCGCCTAATGCAATAAATTTATCGTGACTGAAATTTGTTAATCCTGTTGAGTTTACAATTAGAGTAAATTCCACACCTACAAGAGCGTAGATAAATCCCATAGCCAGACCATTGATTAACAGTTGTAACATCAAGTCGCCTCCCCTTTTGTGATTGGCTGTGTTTTAGTTGAGTTTTTGCAGGCAAAAAACAATCATAAAGCCAATTGAACCGCAAATTTTCATAACCTCCCATAACCCCGGCTCCGGGTGTTTGATTTTATAAAAAGTCAGCTGTTCAATTGGCCTCCATATGTTTTACTTAACCGAGTGTTTTCCGGGCAATCAGCTTAACGTTTTTTGAAGAATCAAGCTGAGTCATGACAGCAGTGTGAAGCAGTTCGCCGTTTTCATCACAATTATAAACACCCATCACTGTCTGCAAGTTTTTTGTTTCCTTCAGAGCATCTCGAATGGAAACAGGATCGTCGACATTTTTCGCGTTTTTCAGTGCGTTAACAAGACACTGCCCACCACTGTAATGTAAAGCCGCATATCTTTCGGGAGTTACTCCCCATCGTTTTTCAAAACGTTTCACAAAATCCGCGGTAACGGAATCCTCTGTTGTAGGGATATAGTCGGTAATGCAATAGATTCCGTCAACATCTTTCCCGTCAACAAGCTTCAGCACGGTATCCATTCCCAATGCGGAAGATGCGGCGACCGGGGTTTCAATATTTAATTCTTTAATCTGACGGACCGCGATTGCGGTTTCGGCGTCATGTCCGTAGAACATAATATAGTCCGGGTTGAATGCTTTAATTTTAGTAAGCTGACCTGTTAAATCCTTGTCTCCGGTGTTAAAGCCTTCGGCGTAGCAGGTAATCCCGTTCGCTTTGCAGTATTCCTGAATTACGTCCTGCGTGCCGCGGCCTGCTTCATCCGTATCGTACAGGATTGCGACGCGGTTGTTTTTTCCGAATTTTTCCTGCATATACTGGGTGCCGATTAGGAAAGTCTCATTGTCCGGACAGGCGGAGCGGAAGAAAAATGGATTCTTCAGTTTCAGCAGCATAGCGCTGGTTCCGCCTGGGATGAAGGGAATCTTTGCCTGCATAAAGATCTGATTTACGGCTGCAGCTGCGGAACTGAGGTGAGGGCCGATGACTGCAACAACGCCCTGTCCAATCAGTTTGTTGACGGAATTGACTGCCCCGGTCGGCGTACTCTGATTGTCACAGAGTTCTAGTTGGAGGGGACGGCCGTTAATGCCGCCTGCCGCATTTGTTTCTTCTACCAGCATGGTAACCGCTTGCTGCATACGCAATCCACCGGATGCGTCGCTTCCTGTTAAGCCCATGGACAAGCCAATTAAAATGGGCTTGCCGGACGCCGCCGTGGAGTTGCCGGCGGCAGCACTGGTACCTTCAGCGGCGGCTTGGGTGGAAGATTTTTCACCACAGCCTGCAAGAGAACTTCCAATAATAAGGACGATTGCCAGCAATAATGACAATTTTTTTTTCATACAAATTCCTCCTAAAGAATTTACGCTCGATCACTGCAATCGTGAGCGGACATACGGTATGAAAATAGGAGTCTGCTCTTTGAGTGCGATTTCGAGTGTAATACAAGTAGAATACAATATTTCTCTTTACGTCCTTGATAAGCCGTTTCAAGTGATTACGGAAATCGGGTTAGCCCCGTTGTGTGCCCATCTATGCCGGCCAATTGCCCGTAACCGTTTACATTGCTTTTTAATAACAACACCTCCGATTAAACAATTCACGGCATTATTGGCTATTTGATAGATGTCTTGTTTAGTCGCGATTTTTACATAAAACTGGAATACTAGTATCCATAAAAATACAATATACTATTTCGTTTACAAAGTCAATATAAATTTTACTCTTTTTTACTATTAATTATATAAAAAGTATCTATTCCGACGACTATCTACTCGTTTAGCTATTGCAAATAAAAATATAATATCAATTTAGAATATTAAATTATAAACTTTCTATTAAACTATCTAGTAATTCTATATTTGCAATTAATGGCTGTACATTATTTTTGCATAGGCGAACTACACGATACAGATTTTGCAGATGAGTGGAAACAGCTTTTTCCATCTGGGAAATATTTTTTGCTTTCACCGAGTTCAGAATCTCCTGATGCTGCTCTATAGTGACGATTGGGTAAGGATCATATCGGAGAGAAATAGATTGAAGGCGCGAATAATGAACATCTGCGCTCCCCAGATATTCTTTTATAAATGGTTTATTCACAGTATTGCAAAAAAAGGAATGAAATAACTGATCCAAATGTTCAAATTCAACATATCTCTTATTTTTATAAAGCTCGTTTTGTCTATTGATTAAATCCTGAAGATACTCAATCTGGTTATCGTATGCTGAGGTCTTAATCCCTAGTTTTAGCACCGAAGTTTCCAGACTTTCTCGAATAAATCTGGTTTTTTCAGCAGATACCAGATCAATAAAAGGCACAAAAGTACCAATCTGCGGCCGGATTTCCAGAAATCCCTGATGCTGCAGCTGTCGGAAAGCTCCGCGTACTGGGGAGCGGCTGCAATCCATTTTTTTTGCAATTTTCATTTCACTCATTTTTTCTCCGGGCTTTATTACTAATGTACGGATTTCCTCTTTGATCTTACGGTAGATGATATTTTCCAGACTGTTATTGTCCGGATGTAAAGACTCTTTATCCTGAAATATATATTCCATAGAATGTTCCTTTCTTTAATTAGAAAAATTTAAATATTTATATTCTATTATATCATGAATTGTAGCAAAAATATTGATAGTGGGTAGAAATTTTATTATGTGTTATCTGTAAAATTAAACAAGAAATATCAATATCGTTATTGTTTTTAATAAAATATGAAAATACAATTGACAAATAAGGGAATAACGTTTACTATAATAACACGAATACTAGTATACCAGTTTTGTGAACAAAAAGTTTCAATTATTTAATTAAAGGAGTGGTTTGTTATGAAAGCGATTGTTTTTACGGGACTTGAACATATTGAAGTAAAAGACATTCCGATCCCTCGTGTTCGGGAGGGGTGGACGCTTATCAAGGTTTGTTATGCTGGAATCTGCGGAAGCGATATGACCATTTTCCACGGTAAGCATCCCAGGGCAAAAGCCCCTCTTGTATTAGGTCATGAATTTTCCGGATATGTTGCATCGCCGCACCCGAAATATTCGGAGGGAACCCTGGTTTCCATTTATCCGTTTTTATCATGCGGCGCATGCAGCGCCTGTCAGGAAGGCTTTTCTAACGCTTGCCACACCTCGCGCGTCGTGGGAATCGACAAAGACGGCGGTATGGCGGAATATGCCCTTGTGCCGGAGAACAGCCTGTTTCCTGTTCCCGAAGGAGTGTCTCCTCAGGTAGGAGCCTATATCGAACCGATTGGGATTTCGGTCCATGCGGCGCGTCGGGGCAAATATCTTCCGGGGGACAGTGTTGTGGTTTATGGCGCAGGCGGAATTGGGATGGCGACCGCTATCGCACTGCGAAAATTTGGAGCGGATAATATTGTCATCTGCGAACCGGACGCGGGACGTCTGAAACTGGCAAAATCTTTTGGTTTCCACACAATTCATTCTGACGAACATACTTTGGACCAGGTGCTGGAATTTACCCGTGGGAATGGTGCCGATTATGTGTTTGACTGTGCCGGACATCAATCTGTTATTGATATTCTCCCTGATTCGGTGAAGGTGGGCGGACAGGTTGTGATGGTAGCCGGCTACAAAACACCGCCTGCCATGAATTTTCAAAAAGGGATGTTTCGTGAATTCAATATCCAGTTTGTCCGCAACAGTACACGCAAGGATTTCGGCATTGCTTGTCAGATGGCCGCTCAGCCACTTGGCTACGAAAAACTGCTGAATTGTATCCTTCCCATAGATCAGGCGGAAAAAGGGTTTTCCTCTCCTGCCGGTGCGATCAAGGTAATGTTTGAAATTCAATAGGGCTGTGGAAAAATGTTCATTGTACCGGAGGGCGTCGGTGTTCGCTGTAAAATTAAGAATTGTCTATGAATGATATTGAAAGGAAGAGATCACATGTTTGAAGATATTAAAGGAAAATTGGCTGTTGTTACTGGGGCAAATAGAGGGATAGGGAAGGCGGTGGCTCTGGGCTTCGCGAAAGCCGGTGCCAATATTGTTATTATTGATCTGGAAGTAAATGAAAAAACGGTACAGGAAATTAAGGATTGTGGAGTGGAATGTCATCCTTATCCCTATAATTTAATGAATATCGATGGGATCAGCGATTTAATTGAGAAAATTACTGTGGAATGCGGCGACATTGATGTTTTGTATAACAACGCCGGAACGCAGAAACGCCATCCCTGCACCGAATTCCCAAAAAGCGACTGGGATTTTGTGATGGATGTAAATGCAAATTCAGTATTCTTCCTTTGTCAAGCTGTAGGACGTCAAATGCTGAAAAAAGGGTATGGAAAAATCATCAATACAGCATCCCTTTTGTCTTTCCAAGGGGGCTTTACCGTTCCGGCCTATGCGGCCAGCAAAGGCGCTGTCATGCAGTTTTCCAAGAGCCTGTCTAACGAGTGGGCAAAGGACGGAATTAATATTAACTGTGTTGCTCCGGGATATTTAGCAACTGATCTGAACACCGCATTGATCGCCGACCCGGTTCGCAGCAGACAGATTCTGGAGCGTATTCCGGCGGGCCGTTGGGGACAGCCAGAGGATATTGTGGGGGTCGCCCTGTTTTTAGCATCTTCCGCTTCCGATTACATAAACGGTATTGTGATTCCCGTTGACGGCGGATGGCTGGGGAGGTAAGGCTTTATGCAATCCGGCTCTGTATCCATCGATAAAATTATGCGTGCGCTGAGAACCAATAAGATTATCGCTATTATGCGCGGCCTTGCAGTTGAAGATGTCACACCGACTGTACGCGCTTTGTACGAAGGGGGAATTCGTCTTTTAGAGATCACCTTCAACCAGAATTCTTCCACCTGTATTACCGATACGCAAAAGTCCATAGAGGCGGCGCGGAATCTTGATCTGCCCGGTCTCATGGTTGGTGCGGGAACGGTTTTGACGGTTGGACAGGTGGAAGCTGCCTGTCAAGCGGGAGCTCAGTATATCTTGACGCCTAACACAAAGCGGCAGGTGATTCAGGCAGCCGGTAACCTTGGACTGGCTGTGTTTGCCGGAGCTTTTACACCATCAGAAATTGTAGACGCTTATGATTATGGAGCGGATTGTGTGAAGGTTTTTCCGGCAGGGGATTTAGGACCTGATTATATTAAGTCTCTGCGCGCCCCGCTGAATCATATCCCCATGATCGCGGTCGGAGGGATTCATTCCGACAATTTAAACATCTTTGCGAACACAGGGGTAATCGGTTTTGGAATCGGTTCCAATATTGTGGACGCGAAAGCGATCCGGGATAAAAATTTCGACTCAATTACGGAACTTGCCAGAAAGTATACACAACAAATTTAGCTGCTTTTCTTAATGATAGGAGCCATGGCTTATGAAAATAGTTTCTACTTTAGCACAGCAGGTGGATCTTCCGGAAATGATAAAGGTTCGGCAGCGATTTCCGGACTCTCGGTTGGAGCCGGAGAGAATTCCGGATGTTCTGGGTCAGGAATTTGTTCGTTCAGGGATCGGTTCCAAAATAAAACCAGGCGAAAAAATCGCCATTACCGCTGGCAGCAGAGGAATTAAGAACATAGACCTGATTCTAAAAACGATTGTAAAACTTATTCGGGAACGGCAGGCCTGTCCGGTCATCGTAGCCGCCATGGGAAGCCATGGCGGTGCGGTGAGCGCAGGACAGCAAAATATTCTGGATTCTTTGAACCTGACGGAAAAAAGTCTGGGATGCTCTGTCGTTTGCGGTACGGAAACAATTTGTATAGGGGAAACCCCGGACGGGAAAGAGGTTTTCCTTTCTAAAACTGCTGCTGAATCGGATGGCATTCTGATTGTTAATCGCATTAAGCCCCATACCTCGTTTCGCGGAAAATATGAAAGCGGTCTCATGAAAATGATGGCAATCGGGCTTGCACAGCAAAAAGGTGCAGAAGCCTGCCATAGGGATGGGTTTGGCGGGATGGCGTACAATGTAGAAAGTTTTGGGAAAACGGTTCTTAAATGTACGAATGTTATCGGAGGTATCGGCATCATCGAAAATGCGATGGAAGACACCTGCGAACTTCATGCTTTTACCCCGCAGGAGATCGTTGAATTGGAACCCGTCTATTTGGAAAAAGCGAAAGCGCTAATGCCCAAGATCTATTTTGATCCGCTGGATGTCCTGATTGTGGACAGAGTGGGAAAAAATATCAGCGGGGATGGGATGGACCCCAACATAACCGGTACTTTTGGGACGTCCTTTGCAACGGGAGGAGTAACGGCGCAGAGAGTAGTTGCCTTGGATTTGACCGATGAGACTCATGGAAGCGCTGTCGGTATCGGCATGGCTCATGCCATTACGCAAAGACTGTTCAGAAAAATAGACATGGAGCAGACCTATCCAAACCTGATTACTACGAAAGTGTTGGAACAGGGGCGGCTGCCTATGGTATTCGCTTCCGACCAGGAGGCGATTCAAATTGCGCTTAGGTGCTGTGTTAATTACGATATTAACAATCCTCGGATAGTGCGGATTGGCAATACGAGGGATATTGAAGAAATTTATATTTCCCCGGCGCTCCTTCCTGAAGCACAGGAACATCCTATGGTGGAAATTTTGAACGGTCCGCAGAAATTCTCTTTCGATTCTGCCGGAAATCTCTGGTAAACTAAGCAATTTGTCGCAGCCGCAAAAACACAGTTGCCTGACACAGCGAAACCGATCGATAAGGAGTTACAAAATGAAAGAATATATTATTACAATTGATACCGGTACTACTAATACGCGCTGTATTTTATGGAATGCGAAAAGGGAGAATATCGCCACGGAAAAGAGCCCTGTCGGGGTAAGAAATACCGCAATCGATGGCAATAACAGCAAGTTGAAAGCAGCTGTCAAAGGATGCTTGGACGCGTTGATGGTCAGGAACCATATCGGCTATGACGACATAAAACGGGTAATTGCCAGCGGAATGATCACTTCCAATGTTGGATTAGTGGAAATCCCTCACGTTGTTGTGCCTGCCAGCAAGGAAGCGTTGGCTTCGGCTACTTCTTCTGTGCTGTTGGAGGATGTTTGCCCGCTTCCAATCTGGTTTATTCCCGGAGTAAAAAACTCCGGTGGAAAAATCACTCTGGAAAACTTTGAATCGATGGATATTATGCGTGGGGAAGAGGTTGAGAGCATCGCTATTATCGACCATTACCCCAAGGCAAAGGACTATCTGCTGATTCTCCCGGGATCCCATACAAAGTTTGTTTCTGTTGATAAGGAAGGACAGATTACGGGATGCCTTACTACAATTACCGGTGAATTGCTTTCCTCCATTACGAACGATACGATTATTGCTGACGCGGTAGGTCGCCAGTTCGTGGAAAAAGAGACCTACAATAAAGAGATGATGCTGCTTGGTTACGATATCGCCTGCCGCTGCGGGATAGGAAGGGCGTGCTTTTCCGGCAGAATTCTGAATCAGTTTGCGGTAGATGATAAATCAAAAATTGCAAACTTTATTTTTGGCGTAGCCCTGCAAAACGATATCCTGGCCATCAAGAATTCCAGCGCTCTGCATACGTCTGCCGAAACGATGGTAATAGTGGGCGGAAAGGAACCGTTCAGTACTGCCTTTGTTGATATTTTGGAGCATGACGGAGGTTTTGCCAATGTGGAATACTTTGAAAATGAAGCCGATATCCCGTTATCGGCCATGGGTGCTTATATTATTGCGGAATTGAGCCATATTTTATAAACCGGACCAATTTATTGAATAAGGGGAATGATTATGAAAGTTGTAATTACGGATTTTGAGTACCCAAATGTAGATCAAGAAATAAAAATCATAACGGAATCCGGCGCGGAGCTAATGCCTTGCCATCTGAAAAGCGAGGATGAAATCATTGCCGCGGTTAAGGATGCGGATGCTGTGATTGTTCAGTACGCTGATATTACCAAAAATATTATTGACCGGATGGAACGCTGCAAAGTGATTATTCGGTATGGCATCGGAGTCAATAATATTGATTCTGACGCTGCGACAAGCAAAGGAATCTATGTGTGCAATGTTCCGGATTATGGGGTTGACGAAGTGTCAAATCATGCCATCAGTATGCTGATGGCATTGATAAAGAAGCTGCCTGTTATTACAAAGGCCCTGCGCGGCGGGGATTGGGGCTATACCAGTACAGTTCCGCTATTCCGTATGGCGGGATCCACCTTGGGGCTTGTAGGACTTGGGCGCATACCGTCTCTGGTTGCAAAAAAAATGGCGGGTTTCGATGTTCGCATTTTGGCTTTTGATCCCTATGTGACTGCTGAGGACGCAGAGAAGCGAGGAGTCAGACTGGTGGATTTTGAGACTCTTTGCAAGGAAAGTGATTTTATTTCTATTCATTGCCCTCTGACCGCCTCTACTACCCATATGTTCGATAAAAATGTATTTCAGATGATGAAGAAAACCGCTTATTTGATTAATACCTCGCGTGGTCCTGTTATCAACGAAAAGGACTTGATCGAGGCTCTGCGCACAGGAGAAATTGCCGGGGCAGGTCTGGATGTATATGAAAAAGAACCGATTTCTTCTGACAGCGAACTGCTGAAAATGGATAATGTAATTGCGACACCGCACAGCGCATGGTACAGTGAAGAAGCTATTTCAACACTTCAGCGCAAAGTGGCCGAGGAGGTTGTCAATATTCTCGGAGGCGGTCGTCCTATTAACTGTACGAACAAAGCTCTGCTGAAGTAATCTGAAAACAATATCAGATCCGTGCAGATGAATGCGGTGTCTTGCGTGGAGTAAATTGAAACAGAAGTATAAATGTACAACAGGAACCACAGTTCCTGTTGTACTTTTACGTTTGAATGAGCTTCGGTATCTATGGATTGATGATCTGTTTCATCACGATCGAAAACATTACGCCAAATTTTTTCGCTGCGCTGCGCACGGTAGTTCTGTTCTTAATTATGTACTCGCCGAGCTCAACGGCGCGCTCCTCAACAATACCTTTTACTGTTCTGCCTCCCCAACCTGCTCTGTCGGAGTTCGGTATCTGGGAAGATACTATTTATCTAGGAGGATGAATTGTTGTGGGACTCTTGATATTCCAAGAATAGTGCGGTGTTATATATGCAGTAATTATTAGCCTGCGGTATGCAGAACAGCACACAGACAAACCGGATCGGTTGTTCAGTTGCAGAGATTGTGCATGGATTTTCCCTGCAGGTAATTTTTTAAATCCTCAAAGCAGATATCCACCGAATTGCGCATAGTGTCGCTCGAAGTGCCCGCAAGATGAGGGGTAAGGGTCACATTATCCAGTTTCAGGAAAGGACTGTCCTGGGAAAGTGGCTCGCTGTCATAAACATCAATGGCGGCTCCCCCAATTGTTTTCGTCTGCAGCGCCTTCAGCAGAGCGTCGGTATCCACAAGTCCGGAACGCGCCGTATTGACGAAATAGGCGGTCGGCTTCATCAGAGAAAATTCGCGATCACTCATAAATTTTTCTGTTTTTGGAGAAAGCCGCAGATGCACGGTCACAAAATCGGACTGCTTCAGCAGTTCATTCAGCGTAACGGCGGTATAGCCCGCACTCTCAATGGCATCCGCATTTTGGAACGGGTCATACGCCACAATCCTGGAGCCGAAGCCCTTCAGGCGCTCGGCAACGCGGCGCCCGATATAGCCGAACCCGATAATTCCGACCGTACAGTGATTCAAGTTGTGAATGTAAGACTGGTTGGCATAATTTTTACACCATTTGCCTTCAAACAGAAGCCTGTGGCTGCGCGCGATATTCTTGTTTTCTGCAATCATCATTCCGACTGTAAAGTCGGCTACGGCGTCCGCGCTTCGCCACGGGGCGTTGATCACCTTGATTTCCTTCCCGGTCAGCGCGGGAACATCGGCGTTTTCAATGCCGCCCCGAAGAACGGCGACGACCTTCAGATTTTTGCTCGCATTGATTACCTCCCGGTTGATGGAGGCTACGTGTACGGCAATGATTTCCTTATCGGCACAGTTTTCCAGCAGAGCCCCGCAGGTGGGCGCCGCGTCGATGCCATCCCGTTCAATCAGGCCCATGCGGTCCGTGATCGGCCCCATTGCGGACATTTCTTTGTCTTCTATAAGAGTGATTTCCGCCCCGTAGGCCTCCAGTTCAAACATTTTCTGCATCAGATCCTTGGTCACTCCGCCATCTGATACAAGCAGCACCTTTGTTTTTTTCATTTTTTAGTCCCTTTCAAAAATAATCAAATAAGAAGATAACCGCAACAGGATAGCAGGACAAATTTCTATTTTGCGTCCCAATACGGTTTCAGACAGCGCATAAGATGTTCCCATTCGCGGTACCGGACCTCAAAGTCCGGCAGATATCGGCTGGAGGAGTTGAATCTTGCCCGGATTCTTACCGCCTGACGGAATCCATCCTGATAATCCTGATAGGTCTTTGCGCCGACGCCCGCAGTGATCGCGGCACCCAAAGCTCCGACTTCGTCGCAGTCGACCACCTCAACAGGAATTTGCAGAATATCCGCAAAAAGCTGTGCCCATACAGGGCTTTTTGCGATTCCTCCGGTAAGCCGCGCAGAAGTGATCTTGCACCCGGTGTTTCGCAGGAAATCAATATGCCATTTATGTAAAAATACGATGCCTTCCGCCACTGCGTAAACCACCTCGCGGTAGGAAGTGTTCTGGTCAATATTAAAAAAGTTCGCCTTCGCATTGGGATGAACGCTCGGCTGGGCGACAAAGGGGTGGAACAGGACCTCGGTCTGGTCCGGCGACATCTGCCCGATCATCTCATCCAGTATATCGTAGTGGGATACCGAACGTTTCACTGCTTCCATCTGTGCGGTTCCGCCCAGCGCCTTGCCGAACCAGTCGAAATTAATGGCAGACGCGCCGGTATAGGAACAGTTTAAATACAGCCCCTTTCCAAGGGAGGGCTGGTTTGCAGAAGCGCCCGGAATGATTTTGGTGGACTGGGTCTCATTGATGCACCAGGTGCCCGCGACAATCGTCACAACACCCTCGTCCGCTGCGCCCGCTCCAACCAGGCAGGCCAAAATATCCATCATGCCCGCGGCTACCGGGGTGCCGACGGAAAGCCCGGTGTATCCGGCGGCTTTTTCGGTAACCGTCCCGGCGATGCTGGCGCTTTCCCTCAGCTTCGGAAGTTTGTCATACATTTCCGGAATTCCATACAAGTTCATCAGTTCGCGCGAATACTGGAAGGTGCTCAAATCCAGCAGAGCGGACCCGCCAAAGCAATTGATGTCGGCGGAAAGTTCGCCGGTCAGCTTGTAGATCAGATAGTCCTTGCATAATAAGATACTCCCGATATGACTGTAAATATCGGGCCGGTTCTCCTTGTACCAGCGCAGGATGGGACCCGGTTCGCCCGCGAAAAGAGTTCCGGCAATGATATGATTGATTTTGTCCAGGGATCCCTCCTGACGGTATGTTTCCAGAATTTTTGCAGCGCGGTAGTCCTGTGACAGCGCGCCCTTTGCATTCGGCCTCCCGTTTTCGTCGACGATGAGGACCCCGTTGCCAAAGGAGCAAATTCCAACCGCCGCAATTTCAGACGCGTCGATCCCGGATTTCCGGATGACTTCGTGAATGCAGTTTTTCGTGGAATCCCAGATTCCGTCGGCGTCCACTTCTTCAAAGCCGAGCCGCCGGCTTTCCTCGGTGACCTCTACACGTCGGTTCTGCTCGGAAGCGGATGCAAGTGCATTTCCTTTTGTGTCAAACAGGACGGATTTTACAGAGGAAGAACCCGCGTCAATACCAAGTAAATACTTTTTCAATACGTAACCTCCTTCATATTGCTTCCCTTTCCGTTCAGACGACCGGGAAGCGCTGAAAACAAAAATTCGGCTGACAGCTATGATTTTTCATAGCCGTCAGCCGAATTCAAAAATACTACTATTCGGTACTCTATTTTGTTTTTCAAGCAGCCGCTGCAAGTTACAATCTGCATTATATGGCAATACCATTCCATTGTCAACGAACAATAAATACAAAAAAGTATATATTTTTTTGTATGTTTAATCCTTGACAAAACGTTTCCAGGTCGATTAAGATAAAAACTACAGAAATTACCCAAAGCCAAAACAGGGAAGTGAAGACATAGACTTTCAAAATGAGTTTTACATAATTCCTTCTGTACGGGAGATCAAGCATCTGTCTTATGCGCTGACTACAGAAGCACCGTATATTCATCTGAGCAATACGCATATCGGAAATTTAAAACCGATGGTCGATGCGGTGCATCAGGCGGGAAAGAAAACGGTTGTGAATGTGGAACTGATCGGCGGATTTAATCTCGACAGGGACGGTGCCCGTTTTTTAAAGCAGATTTTCCATGTGGATGTCGTCATCGTATCCAATCCCATGTGGACGAATTACCTGAAGGGATTGAACCTTTTTGTGATTCAGCGGATTATGCTGATGGATTCTCTTGCCCTTGAAAATTCTTTGCGGATTGTTTCTGAAACTTCCTGCGACGCGGTGGAATTACGGCCCTCTGTTTACGGGATCAAATATATCAGCCGGCTGCGTCAGACCCGGGCGGATATTCCGTATTTTCTCGCCGGTTTTATCAATACTCAGAAAATCATAGACGAAGCGCGGCTGCTCCAGTTTAAGGCAGTGACCCTCAGCAACAACAAACTTTGGAGCTATAAAACAAAATAAAAGGTTGAATGGTAGTAAAGAATTCGACTAAAAGCTGTTGATTAACAGCTTTTAGTCGTTTTTTATTTTATTCTGGAAGGGAGCGATACGGAAACACCGTTCTTAAGTTTGAGGAGAAAGCTTAAATAATTTTAGGAGGATGCTTGTTATGGAATGGTTCAATCAAATTATTAAATTGGGTGCTCCGGGAATGATGCCCATCATATTCTTCATTCTGGCATTGATCTTCGGCGTAAAAATTGGGAAATCGTTTAAATGTGCCGTTCTGGTGGGCGTAGGATTTGAGGGCATTAATCTGATTGTCAGTCTCCTTCTCAACAGCGTAGGACCCGCCGCGCAGGACATGGTCACAAGGTTCGGCCTCAAATTTACCGTGCTGGACGTTGGGTGGCCCACTGCGTCGCAAATTGCCTGGTCATCCGTACTGGTTCCGTTTGTGGTCGTCGGCGCGTTTGCTGTGGATCTTCTGCTGCTGGTGCTGAAACTGACCAAAACGGTGAACCTGGATATTTTCAATTTCTGGCTGCTGCTGCTCCCGGGGTGCATGGTGTATTCCGTCAACCAGAATCTGGTCGCAGCGGTCGCTACCTCCCTGATTCTTTACGCCGTCGCACTGATCGTCGGCGATAAGACGGCTCCAATTATCCAGGAGAGCTACGATATGAAGGGAGTGTCCTTTCCGCATGCTACCTGTACGGCATATGTGCCGATCGGCATTCTCATCAATTTTTTGATCGAAAAAACGCCGGGACTGAATAAAATCGATTTGAACCCGGATAAAATCAGCAAAAAACTCGGTATTCTGGGGGATTCGCTGGTACTTTCTTCGGTTTTGGGCGCCGTACTGGGCCTTTTGGCGGGCTGGAATGCCGGTCAGATCGTTTTACTGGCCGTGGAGATGGCAGCGGTCATGAAGCTGCTGCCCTATATGGTCGGGGTTGTTGTGGAAGGCGTGACCATCGTGCGTGAGGCCGCGGAAATCCGGCTGAAAAAGATATTCCCGGACCGCGAGTTCTACATCGGCATGGATACCGCGCTGCTGATCGGCGAACCGACCATTCTGGCGACCGGCCTTTTGCTGATTCCCTGCACGCTGCTTCTGGCCGTCATTCTGCCCGGGAATAAAATGCTGCCCTTTACCGACCTGGCTTCCATTGTTTTTCTGATTTCCATGGTCGCCCCGTTCTGCAAAAAGAATATGTTCCGTATTTTCATCACGGGCCTTTTTGTGGTGACCATTGCGCTGTACGGCGGCACATTCCTCGCCCCTCTCTACACGCAGGCAGCGGTGCTGTCCGGGGTCGAACTTCCCGCAAGCGCGCAGGGGACCCAGATCGGCAACCTGGTATCGCCTTATAATGCTCCCTTCGCTTGGATTCTTATTGAGCTGGGAAAGCTGTTCCATTGACCCGCTCAAAAATAGGCGGGCCTGTTTTTATAAAATACATAGCAATCAAAACACAAGTAACTAGGGAAAGGAAGTTAGCACATTGAACATTGTTGGCGTTGGAGATCTGCTGATCCCCGAAAATTTCATTCGGGAAGGTTTCCGCAATTTCGAACAGGCAGGAGCTTCCCTGAAAACCATCAGTTGGAAACTTGGGGATTATGAAGAGCTGCAAAACATCAACCTGCTGATTGAGACCAGAGGAAGCGAAGCGTACGAGGTTCCGGATGATATTCTGGAAGCCGTACGGGACGCAGACATCATCATTACGCAGTTCTGCCCGATCAATCGGAGGGTGCTGGATGCGTGCAGCCGGTTGAAAGCGATCGGAGTATTAAGGGGCGGTATTGAAAATGTGAATCTGCCTTATGCAAGCGAAAGGGGAGTTGCGGTTTTTCATACGCCGGGCCGCAATGCCAACGCGGTTGCCGATTTCACAGTGGGTATGATCCTTGCCGAATGCCGAAATATTGCCAAAAGTCATCTAAATTTGAAAAATGGGCAATGGGTTCGGGATTATAATAATAAGGACAGCGTACCGGATTTAGCGGACAAAGTCGCCGGGATTGTCGGGTTCGGAGAAATCGGCAGAAGGGTGGCGAAAAGACTTGCCGGGTTTAATATGAAAATCGTTGCGTACGATCCTTTTGTACAGCAGGCCCCGGACGGCGTGAAAATGCTGCCGCTGGAAAAACTGATGCAGGTCTCTGATTTTGTCACCGTCCATGCCCGACTTACCGAGGAAACGGAGCATCTGGTCAGCGCAGAGATGCTGGATTTGATGAAGCCGACCGCTTACCTCATCAACACGGCACGGTCGGGTCTGGTCGATGAAAACGCCCTCTGCGAAGCCTTGAAAGAGAAAAAGATAATGGGGGCGGCAATCGATGTATTTGACGAAGAACCTCCCCGCAAGGGTTACCCTCTCATTGAGCTGGAGAACATAACGGTTACTCCGCACCTTGCCGGCGGAACGCGGGACGCTTTTACCAGCTCCCCCAAGCTGCTGGCCGCGGAAATGATCAAGCTCCTCGAGGGAACGGACTCACGTTTTGTGCTGAACCCCGATGTTTATCGTCAGCAGTTTCAAAAGAAGTAATAAATGTAATTTTAACAGAGAAATGGTGTGACAGACTTTGGATTTAAACCTGAAAGGCAAAACGGCTCTTGTCACCGGCGGCGGCAGCGGCCTGGGGAGAGCGATCACCGAGGAATTTGCCCGGGAGGGCGTCAATGTTACGGTGAGCTACCGCTCAAAAGAAAAGGAAACCAAAGCGTTTCTGGAGGAACTCAACAGCCGGTACGGCACAAGAAGCATTGCCGTGAAAGCGGACATTTCGAATAAGCAGGATCTGAGTTCCCTTTTTGATACGGCTTGCGAAACGTTCGGAAAACTGGATATCCTGGTCAATAATGCGGGAGTCTGGCTCTCGTCTTACGTCAAAGACATGCCGGAAGAAGATTTTGAAAAGACATTCGCGGTGGATCTGGAAGCGCCGTTTCTGCTCAGTAAAAAAATGGTGAATCATTTGCTTGAGCAAAAAAGCAGGGGGAAAATCATCAATATTGTTTCGCAGGCGGCTTTCCATGGTTCCACGACCGGCCACGCGCATTACGCCGCGGCTAAAGGCGGCCTGGTGATTTTCACCGTTTCCCTTGCGCGGGAAGTCGCCCAGTACGGGATCAACTGCAACTGCGTAGCCCCCGGGATCATGCGGACCAAATTGATGTCCGGAGCGCTGTCTTCGGAGAATGGAGAAGAATATTACAAAGACCGGATTCCCCTCAAACGGATTGCAGAGCCGAACGAAGTCGCCTACACGGTGCTGTTTCTGGCTTCCGACAAAGCGGATTATATCACCGGCGCAACCATTGACGTTTCAGGCGGAATGCTGATGCGATAAAGAAAACAACGAAAAAATGATTGATTTGGAGGTATCCTTTCATGTCACTGGTAAATTTAAACACAATGCTTCAGGATGCACGCAAAAACAAATATGCGGTCGGAGCATTTGACGTAAGCAATCACGATATGGCGCTGGCCGTGCTGGATGTTGCGGAGGAACAGAAATCCCCCGTAATCCTGATGGGCCTGACGGTAGACCTGCAGGGCGATAAGCTTGAGTACTGGATCGAGGGACTCAAGTCGATGGCGAAAAAAGCAAAGGTTCCCGTATGCATCCACCTGGATCATGCGACCGATCCGGACTTTATCCGGAACTGCGTGGACAGCGGTTTCTCGTCCGTTATGTATGACGGGTCCACCCTTCCCCTGGAAGAAAATATCAAGAACACCAAAGAAGTCGTCGAGTACGCGCACCGCCACCATGTATCGGTTGAGGCGGAACTTGGGCATGTGGGCGACGGCATCGTTGGAAATTCGGAAACCGGAGTAAAAAAAGACAAAAACGCGGCATTCGATAATCCCGACGATTATCTCACGAATCCCGGGGAAATGACCCGCTTTATTGAGGAAACAAAGGTGGATGCTCTCGCTGTTGCTGTCGGGACAGCTCATGGCGTTTATGTCCATAAGCCCAAAATCCATTTTGACCGCCTGGAAGAGCTGAACAGCCTCTCCACGGTCCCGATGGTCATGCACGGCGGTTCCGGTACGCCCGACGATCTGATCCGAAAATCCGTTCAGCTCGGCATCTGCAAACTGAATATCTTTTCAGAGATGCTGGCTGCTTTCTATTCGGCCATGAAGAAAGAGTTAAACGAAACGGAAAACATGTCCATTTGGCCCTGCACCGCAAATAAGGAACCGGTTGAAGCGATGAAGAAGGTTGTCCGGGATAAAATATTGCTGTTAGGTTCCAATAACCATGCCTGACTTCTGAGCACAGACTGACCGGAAGGCTCGCTGTCCAGATAGATAAACGATCGGATTGCAGCGGGATTTGCCTTTACACCAGAAAAAATTTCGCCGCAGAAGAAGCATAAGCAAAAAACTCAACACCAGGCTCATCGAGCCTGGTGTTGAGTTTTTTTGCTTATAAAGACAGTGAGGAAGCAAGAAGTTTCAATACGGGTGCCTTATATAAAAAATGGCAAAAAAGATGTAATGGTCAGCAATATATTCTATTGATAATGATTAAAAACATCAATATACTAGAAACACTTACAAAAAAACGAAACATTTAATCTAAAAAAGGAGGTTCGCCATAGAACTGAAAATGAGAATCGGCGGATGATACGGGGCTTTGAGATTTCGGGAGGAAGAAGAATGATTAAGAAAAAGATTTTATGTATGGTGCTTTCCATTTCCATCGTGTTTTCATTACTGATTCTGCCGGATACTCTCCAGACGGAAGTACAGGCGGCGGAAATAGTAAAAATCGGGGATAACACGTCGGTGGCGGAGGATGGAAACATTCTGACCTTTACGTGCGGGGAGCAGGAAGTTAAGGTCGAACTGTGTACTCCACAGACGGCGCATATTGAGCTGTCGCTGGACGGCGCGGACGGATACCGTCCCAGCGATCCTCAATACTACATGGTGCAAAAAAATATTTGGGATCCTGTAAGCAGAACCGTTACGGACGAAGGCGGATACATCAGGATTCTGACAAGCAAGATGGATATTCATATACAAAAAAGTCCATTGCGTATTGCAATGTATGATCTCGACGGCAACCTGCTGAGTAAGGATGCCGATGACCAGGGAATGTATTGGGATGATACGGGAATCCGCGGCGTCAAGAAAACAGAGGGTACAAAAAATGCGGGAGGCATTTTCGGCTTTGGCTCCGGAGATCATGGCCGCAGAGCGGATTTGAACCGATATAGCACGGATTTCAGTGAATTCACTATGTCACACGGCAGAGTGGTCGCTCCTTTTTTCATGAGTACCGTTGGCTATGGGATTTTCCTGAACACCATCGAGACAAACACGAAGTTTTTTAAACAGGGCGGCGGCTTTCAGACACAGGGCTATTTGGATTATTATTTCATGTATGGTCCTGATTTCAAAACAATTCTGAATGAATACGCGGAAATTACCGGAAGGATGGAGCTTTACGGCAAATGGGCAAACGGCTTCATGCTGTCGAAATACGGCAATGACAATGCAACACAGGCAGAGTTTCTGGAATGGCTCCACAAATTGAGAGATGAAGGCTATCCCAGCGATGCCTATGTTTTTGACTACGGCTGGCGCGGCGATGTTGCGGACAACGGCGGCAACCAAACCGGAGCAGGCCAAAAATTCGGCAAACAGATGTGGAGCAACGACACCGCGAAGTTCCCGGATATTCCGGCAATGTTTGACGAAGCGCGGCAGTTGGGGTTCCATGTAGGACTTCACAACAACGCGGGTACGCCGGAAGCCTCGGGCGGCAAGACGCTTTACCTGCCTGAAAACGAACAGAAATGGGTAAAATCCTATATGGACAGCGTCATTACCACCGGGTTCGGGGATTTTTTCTGGCCCGATGAATTTGACGTACTTGGCTCCAATACGGCGCCTACGCTTTCCTCCAAAGGCGCTTATGAAGCCTGGCAGGCATACACCGATGAATCGCGGCCGATGTTTATGGCCAGAGGAGGTTACGCGGGACAGCACTTTGCGACCGCGTGGTCGGGCGATATTAATCCCACCTCTGCGGAAATCGGCAACCAGATCGGTTTCAGCATTGATACCGGCCTGATCGGTTATTGGGCGACCTCGCATGACCTCGGCGGATTTATGTCGCGGCCTACCGATGCTCTGTATACCCGGTGGGTCTCGGAGTTCGGCGCATGGAACGGCATTATGAGAACCCATGGTCACGATGGCCGCGAGCCGTGGACATTTAGCCAGACGGCTCAGGATACGCTGAAAAAGAATCTGAAGACCCGTTATGAGCTGTATCCGTATATTTATTCTCTTTCATGGCAGGGCTACAGCCAGGGGACACCGATCATGCGCGCCATGCTGCTGGAAGACGGCAGCCAAAATAACCCGGCGGCATGGAATCTGAACAAACAGTATTATTTTGGAGATTGGTTCCTGGTGGCCCCGGCACAGGACACCAGCGATACCGTGGTTTCGGTCTGGCTTCCTCCGCAGACTACCTGGTACAATTATTACACAGGGAAACGCTATGAGGGAGGCGCAAGCGGAAAAACGATCAACGTCGCGGCAGCCCTGACGGATATACCCGTGTTCGTAAAAGCGGGGGCCATTGTTCCCATGGGTCCGGATATGGATTATGCGGATGAAAAACCTTTGGATCCCCTTACACTGGATATTTATCCGAAGGGAACCACGGACTTTACCCTTTATGAAGACGATGGGGTAAGCCGTAAATACATAACTGAAAATGCATACAGCACGACAAAATACGAAAGTGCACAGAACGGGAATGATATTTCCTTTAAAATCTTTGCAAGGGAAGATCACAACGCGGCTGTTTACAAACCGGTCGAACGCTCCTACAATCTGAAGTTCAACCATATTGCTCAGATAAACGGTGTGACCGTAAACGGAAACAACATTTCCGGCGTATCGACACTGGAGCAGTACAATGCTTCGCAGGAGGCTTACTGGCTTGATTCAACAAATAACATTGTCTATGTGAAGACTCCCGACACCGGAGAGGAAATCAATGTGGAACTCGCTTCCGGCGGAATTGTTGAACCGGCGCTCGGCAATGAAAACGAAGGGATTCCCGCCAAGCAGGTAAACGATGGAGACACGTTTGAACTGGAAACGGGGAAATTCCTCCCGCAGTCCGGCGGTCAGGTAATCGCCGACACGGAGTGGAAAGGCTATACGGGAACGGGCTTTGCAAAAGGGTTTAAGGTGGCCGGGGATGCGGTTCAGTTCGACGCCGATATTGTAAAGGCGGGCACCTACAACCTGAAAATACGCGTAAACTGCGGAAAGAAAAACGATCCCCAATATGATTCCTCACCCCGTACAGGCGGGTTGTACCTCAACGGAACAAAAGCGGCCGATCTGTCCTTTGCGGTGACGGATGTCTGGGGAAATACCGTAAATAGTGTAAAACAGGGAGTCTGGGTTGATTATACCATTCCGGGCATCAAGCTGGACGCCGGCGTCAATACCTTCAAAATCCAGGCGGAAGGTTCCAACCCCGGCAACTACAATCTGGACTCGCTTACCTTCAACCGATTGGATACCACGGTAAACGCCTTTAGCCGGATTGAAGCGGAGTCGGCCGGCACACTCACCAATGTGTCGAAGGCGGCTCTGGGAGACGGCACCAATGTCCTGAGCACATCCACAAACGGAGCGTGGGCGCAGTTTAATGAAGTGAGAGGTTCCAACAAAGGCGGGCTCCAGCTTCGGGTAAAGAGCACGACGGGGGGCCGTATCATAGCTTATGAAAACGGTGTGGGCGATAAGGTGCTTGCCACCTTTGACCTGCCGGAGGACGGGCAGTGGACGACTCTTACGGAAAAGTCCAAGGACACAGACGCGGATACAAGCAATATTTTCTTCGAATTCGTCGCAAACTCTGCATCAGATCTGGATTGCGACATGGATTGGTTCCGCTTCATTCCAAGAATTGATTCCGGCGATACCTTTGAGGCGGAAGATGCACAAGGCGATACAACCAGCGCGGCCGGTGACGGCAGCGGGACCGTACGGGTCGATAATCAGTGGCCGGGATATACCGGTACCGGTTACGTCGCGGGCTGGAAGTCCGTGGGGAATTATGTGGAATTCCAGGCGGACGTTGCACAGACGGGGAACTATGATGTTACTCTGAACGTCGCCAACGGCAAGAAGAATGCTTCGCAGTATGATGATACTCCTCGTACGGGTGTACTGTACATCGACGGCGTAAAGGCCGCGGATTTTGGCCTCGAAGTACACGAAACATGGGGCGAATGGTTTGAACATGTCATTGAGGGTATCCCCATTGAAGAGGGCATCCATACCTTCAAGATCCGTTCCGAAGGCAGCGAAAATTCCGGAAACTTTAATCTGGATTCCATCAGATTTGATCTTCAGGCCTCCTCCGCGAACAGCATAACGGTGACTCCGGTCAGCGGTGCGACGGTTACTGCAGACAAATCGCAGGCACAGGCGGATGAAGTCGTGAGCGTTACCATTAAAGATATCGTGCAGGGCAAAGCTTTCAAATCGATCTCTGTGACCGATGCGGACGGCGAGCCCGTCGTTACTGCGGAGGTAACGGCCGGCAAAAAATATACGTTTGTCATGCCCGCGTCGTCTGTTACCGTCGATGTGGAGCTGCAGGATGTAACTCCCGATACACTGAATATCCGCAGCGTTCAGCAGTCTGATCCGTTGACTGTTGAGTACGGTACCGATTATGACAGCTTAGAGCTGCCTGAAACTGTGGATGTGACTCTCAGCGACGATACCGATATCAGCCTTTCCGTCAACTGGATAGAGGGCGGCTACAACGGCAATCGCGCGGGTACCTACACCTTAAAGGGCTCGCTGATTCTGGAAGATGGCATAACCAATACAAGCAATATACAGGCGTCCATTCAGATTACGGTAGAGGACAGTTCCTCCCCCGGCACGGATAAAATCATCAATTCATTTAATCCGCTGAATCCGTCGGTGAAAAATCAAACAGTTGCCTATGGAACGCCGTTCTCTTCCCTGAATCTGCCTCAGAAGCTCAAGGCGGAAGTTGACGGAATAAAGGATACCTGGGTCAGCATAACCAAATGGGTCAGCGACATCACTTACAACCCGCTGGCTTCCAAAACATACCGCTTTGCGCCGGTTTTGGACAGCGGCTATGTACTGGAAGATAACGCCGGACTTCCCGGCATTTCAGTAACCGTTAAACCGAAAAAGAGCAATCACTCAAGCAGCAGCTCTTCTTCAAGCAGTACCGGCAATACTCCAAAAACGCAAAGTACGATGTCTACCACAACAACCGCAGGCGGAGGCACGGCGGCAGAGGTAACAACAAAACCGGATACAGCACCGGCTGTGTCGGGAAGCAAGTCAAGCGTTACCGTTTCGATCCCGACAGAGATCACGTCCGTGATCTCCAATGCAACGGCGGAAAAACCCGCCCAGGTAACGATCGCTCTGCCAACCGAAACAATACTGGAACAATTAAGCAGCAGTACGGTTCAAACCGTTACTGTGAACATGCAGGTTCCTTCCTCTGTGGCAAACAATACCAATGCAAATGCAAATATATCCATAACGGCATCACAAGCGGCCTTGCAGGCGGCTAAGGATGCGAAGAAGGACATTACCCTTACAGTGACCGATTCGGACATGGGCAGTGAAGCTTATTCATGGACCTTCTCCGGTGCAGACTTGAGCAGTTCCATTGCTCCCGTTACAAACGTGAATCTTGCGCTGAACGTTGTCGCGGTGAGAAATGACACATCGGCTGCCGAAGTAGTGGCAAAAAATGCTGCGGATCAAAATTCCTTAGGTACTTTGATTCAATTCAGTAATAAAGGACTTCTCCCCGGACTCGCAAAAGTCAGGGTGTATGTGGGAAATCAGCAGGGATGTGCTCCGAATTCACAGGTGTTCCTCTATTATCTAAACAGAACAACAAAGGTTCTGGAGCAATTGCCGAGAAGCGAGTACACGGTGGATGCAAACGGGTATGTGGAAATTGATATTATCCACTGTTCCGATTACGTGCTGCTGCCGAAAGCCGCGGTAAATCCGTATCCTGTAAAATCAGACACTACTTATCCCGTCGGGGTGAAGCACGGAGAAAGCTATACCTTTATGATGACAGCCGGCGAAAATTCGACTCCGTCATTCGGCGTGGGGAACGGCCAGGCATTTACGAGTATGGTAAAGCGTCAGGGAAACAAGTACTATTTCACCGTAAAAGCGGTTGGGTCAGTTGGTACGATGACTGCGGTCTACAGCACTTTGCCTGGACAGCAGCCGGTAATCCTGTGCTATATCTCAGTAGTCAAGTAGCATAATACGGCAGCGTGGAGAGGCAAAAAGGCCTCTCGGAAAATTCCAGACGGAGAGGTACTTGAATCACGGAAATCGGTGGTTTGGGTACCTCTTTGTTCATCCATTTTGTTAAATGCTGCATAAGTTCTGTCAAATAGATTAAATAAAAATGGAAGTTATATATAATTATTTTTACCTAATTTTCAAAATTATAGAGTGAAATTCAATGATTATCAGACCGCTCAAATTTATAATTTACGCCGTGCACAGGAGCATCGGCCATTTATTCATCAATATTTCTACTACAATTATTTAGAAGAGAAGGGTCATAATGAAGAGGATCTTTGCATCTTTGGTTGTTGCGCTGGTGATTATTGCCGCTTTATTTTATGATCTGTATGGAACCGTCAATGATGGGACAGTGGAAAATGAGGCGGGAAAACAGCCGAAATATCACATACAGGTTATTACGCAGAATTCGGATGAGCATTTCTGGACGATGTTTAAAAAAGGTGCAAGCGCCGCAGGAGCTGAATTGAACACCTATGTAGAATTTGTCGACGTTACTCAAAAAGATGTGGATTCATCCGTACAGGCGGTTGAAAAAGCGATTTACTCCAGCGTGGATGGCATTGCCTTGCAGGGACAGGACATTACGAAGACATCTGCCGTGCTGGAAATTGCAAAATCAAAAAACATCGCTGCGATCACTTTTGAAAATGAGCTGAGTTATATTCCCGATGTGCCGACGGTTGGCTCAAACCTGTATGATATCGGCCAGAAAGAAGGAGAGCTGGGGGTACAGGCCTGCAAGGGAAAGGGAAACGCCGTCCTGATTGTAAACGGAGCAGGGAGCCAAAGCAGTCAGTTTAAGAGCCTCAAGCTACAGGGGATTATGGATGTTTTTTCAAAGCATGCCGGAATCTCCGTACAGGCGGTTTATACGCTGAGTGCAGGCATGTTTGAAACAGAAAAACTAATGAGTAAAATTTTGGCCCAGAATCCGAAAATCGATTTGATCGTCTGCACCGACGAGCGCAACACGCCGAGTATCGCGCAGATCATTGTTGACGCCGACCGGGTGGGCGATGTATCCATTGTCGGGTACGGCGCCATGCCGCAGACTCTGAAGTACATTGGGGGGCGCGGGGTGATCTACGGCACGGTATGCCCGGATGCGTATAATATCGGTTACGATACGGTTTCTCAGCTTTACGCCATTTTAAACGGCAACCAGGTGAGCGAAAGCCTCAACACCGAGCTGTTTCCGATTAATAAGACCAATGTTGATCAATTTATGGTAAAAACGAATGAAAGATAAGATGAAATATAATGCGGTCAAATCCCGTGATATGAAATTCCGTACACTGCTGATCACCTTTTTCCTGTCTTCTGCCGTCATTATAATGCTGGCAAGCGTGTACACTTACATATCCTCCCAGATTTTAATGCAGGATACGTCGGAAATGTTCCGGAAAAATTTAGAGCTTACCGGAGCATACAGCCGGCTGAGAAAGATTCAAAATGACATAGAACTGTATCTTTCCACCGGCAGCTCGGACAGCCTGCTGGCATTTTACGACGATGGCAACGCCATTACTGATAACGTAAACAAGCTGATGGATGAAGTAACCTATACGCCGCGCGGCGTGAAAATCAAAAATGTCGCCAACATGATTACGGATTATATGATAAAAGCGGAAAACGCAATCAACGCGAAGCGCGGCAGGAATATAGACGCGTATGTGACCGCTTATGAAATCACGGTGAAGGAATGTAACTATATAACGGTATATATGGAAGAAATCATGAGTCAGGATATTGTGGACAGCGCCGAAAAATATAAAGCGATCAGCGAACGGCAGCTGCAGGCAACGGTGTTCAACAATATCTTTATTCTGTTTGTCATGATCTACGTTATCGTAATGATTTTTGTTTTCAGCTTTGAAATTACCAAGCCGATTACAAAGCTAGCTTCCTATGCCGCTGAAATATCAAAAGGAAATTTTGAAATTAAAATTACTCCCGTCAAGTCCAGCAGGGAAGTAAATATGCTTTACAGCGTTTTTTCTTCCATGGCGGTCAATGTGAAAGAATATGTGAACGAGCTGCAAGAAAAGAGGAGACTGGAAAGAACGATCAGCGAACAGAAAGTGAACAACTTGAAGATGAGGAACGCGCTGCACGAATCGGAGCTTTTAGCATTGCAGTCGCAGGTCAACCCGCATTTTATATTTAACACCATTAATATCGGTGCAAAGATCGCAATGCTGCAGGGAGACGCGGCCACTTGTACCTACCTTGAAAACGCCGCCGATATTTTCCGCTACAATCTGAACGGGCTGGATTCCAACGCAACGTTAAGAGAAGAAATTGATAATGTGGTCTCCTATATGTATCTTCTTAAAACACGGTTCAGCGACAGAATTCAGTTTTCTCTTGATCTTGATGAGTCCGATTCCAAACTGCTCGGTTTTGTGGTGCCCCGTATGATCCTGCAGCCGATTGTTGAAAATGCGTATATTCACGGGATAGGAGAAATCGAAGAAGGGGGAACCATCCGGCTCATTGCCCGGCGGGATGCTCAATACGTTTATCTGACCGTCAGCGATAACGGGAAAGGAATTGAGGAGGAAAAGATCGCTGCCATTATAAACGGGGAACCGGAAGAATCGGCGGAGGAGAAACCCAGGCAGAGGGGCCACACTACGGGCATCGGCATTGAGAATGTGATGAAACGGCTGCGCCTTTTCTTTGGGAAACAGGATGTGATGAAAATTGAGTGTACGGACGGAGAAACAAGATTTACTTTTATACTGCCGACAGAAATAGAGAAGGGGGAGGAGCATGTATCGTGTGCTGATTGTGGATGACGAACCGATTGAGCTGAAATTTATAGAGTACATTATCAATAAAAAGTTTACGGCTTTGAAAGTGGAAGGTACAGAGCGCTCGGGCAGAGCGGCCATTGAAAAAGCGGAGAGTACCTACCCCGATATTATAATTATGGACATCAATATGCCGGGAATCAATGGATTGGAGGCGATGCGCCAGATTCGAAAAGGGAATCCGAATGTCCGTTTTATTGTAGTTTCTGCCTTTGATTACTTTAATTATGCGGTGGAGGCGGTCGCTCTCAATGTAGATGATTATCTTTTAAAGCCTGTCAAAGAGGCAACGCTGGTGGAAACGCTCGAAAAGGTAATGAAACAGATTGATGCCCGGCGCGACAGAACACGGCGGGAGATGGAGCTGAAAGAGAAATTCGAGATGGTCATGCCGATTTTGGAAACAGGTTTTATCAACGCCATTTGCATTTTCGACGACGCCGGTACGGATCTTCATAATTATTGCCGTATCTTTGATTTCAAAAGTACCAGCGGGTATGTCATTGCGATCCAGTTTGGCGAAAAGGAGGGCGGTGAGGTGAAAAACAAAATCGGCGCGGGGGTACAAAGCCAAAAGCTGTACCAGCATTACTACAGCATTTTAAAGTCGATTTGTGTCTGTGTTGTGGGACCAATGATGTTAAACCGGCTGATTGTTTATATCCTGGACGAGCAGGAAAATGGATTTGAGCAAAAATTTTCCGCTGAAAAAACAGTACAGAATTTCTATAAACGCGCAGAAAAGCTGGACATCGAAATCTCTGTGGGAATAGGAGGACACTGTAAGAGCGTTGACAATGCGCACGAGTCCTACCAGCAGGCTCTGCGCGCGCTGCTTATGCTTTCCATCTCGAAAATCGACTGCAATATTTTACACTTTGATGATGTTCTGGCGGAAGAGGGGGGTGTGGAAACCTGCTATGAAAAGCAGTTTATGCGAAGCTATTACCTTAGTGTGGATACGGAGGACGCTTTGGTAGCTCAGCTTGCGTTTGAAAGCATATTTTCACGTATGTGCTCGGAGATAATGCCTGATTTTGACGAGCTGAAGAATAAAAGCATTTCTCTCATCCTGGGTTTCAGCAAGCTGTGGGTGAACCTGGGAAGCAATCATTCTGTGATGCTCGGTCAGATTTTACAGGCTCAGAAACCGGACGAGCTTCGCAGGGCATGCTGCTGCTGTATCGCGTCGGCAGTAAACCGGACCGTTTCGGGAAAGAAGAAAAAAATAAACAGTATCATTGAAAAGGCAAATCGATACATGGAGGAACATTTCAGCGACGAGATCACGCTGGATTCAATTGCCAAAGAGGTCAATCTCAGTCCCTACTATTTCAGCCGCTTTTATAAAGCGCAGACAGGCGTTAATTTTATCGATCGTCTGATGACGATCCGCATTGAAAAGGCAAAAGAATATTTATCCGAAACAGATGCGTCGATCAAGGAAGTTTCAAAACAGGTTGGTTATATGGAACCAAATTATTTTTCCAAGCTTTTCAAAAAAATTGCCGGGATAACAGCAACTGAATATAAAGAACAATATGGGAGATGAGTACAGTGTCAGAAAAATTTACCCCAAAACGTTCGATTGGATGCCTTTGCTGTCTTTTGATTTGCAGCTTGCTGTGTGGAACCATCGCGGGCTGCACCAGTAAAAATGATTTTGCCCCGGTTTCTTCCGGAACGAAAAAAATGACCATCGGCTTTTCTATGGCCACGCTCAAAGAAGACCGTTGGCTCCGCGACCGGGATATTTTTTCTGCCAAGGCCAAACAGGAGAACATTGACGTCATTGTCACCAATGCCAACAACGACATCAACGAGCAGTACCGGCAAGTAAAAAGCATGATAGACAAGGGGATCGATCTGCTGGTCATGGTCCCGCAGGACTGTGAGCGTTCGGCGTACTGTGTACAGCTTGCCAACAATGCGGGCATACCGGTCATCTCTTATGACCGTCTGGTCCGCAATTGCAAAGTGGACGCTTACGTTTCTTTCGACAACGTGAAAGTGGGGCAGCTACAGGCGGAAGAGCTTTTGAAAAAGGTACCCACGGGCGGGTATCTTATTTTAAACGGTGCAAAATCCGACAACAACAGTACGATGTACCATCAGGGGTATTTCGATAAACTGCAGCCGTCTGTTCTGGATGGGAAAATTAAAATTATCGCGGAAACATGGGTGCAGGATTGGCTCAGAGAAAACGCGTACAGCTTTGTTTCCGAACAGCTTACACACAATGCCGGACAAATCAATGCGATTCTGGCCGCCAACGACTCGCTTGCCTGGGGCGCCATCGACGCTCTTTCCGAGGCAAAGCTCACCAAAAAGGTGATTGTGGTGGGTCACGATGCCGATTTGGCCGCCTGCCAGCGCATCGTAGACGGTACGCAGGATCTTACCATTTATAAGCCGATTGATAAACTGGTGGAGAAAACGGTGGAAATATGTAGAACTTTAGCGCAGAAGAAAAAGATTTCCTATGAGCAAACAATCAACAACGGCGCTTACGATGTCCCCTATCTGATGTGCGATGTAATTCCGGTGACCATCGATAATATTGACGCTACCGTGATTAAAGACGGCTTTCAGTTAAAGGAGGATGTTTACAGAACATCAAAATAGGTTGTGCCGCCGCTTATTTACAGCGGCGGGCGCGGGATAATAGGAGCCCCTCCTTTTGTTGATCAGTTTCATTGAAACCGGACCGACAAAAGGGGGGCTTTTTTGTGTCAAGGGCAGTCCGGTCAGGCTTTCCTTTCCTGATTCAGGACAATATTTTACCTCGCTATGATCGCGTAAGCATTTTAAACAATATAGTCATAACAGACAGCAATTGGTTCCATTGTAAAGGAATTGCCGCCATAGTATCATAAATACAACAAAAGACGGCGAATGATGCGAATAAATGTGGTACATTTGCCTCTGGACGTGATATTGAAAGGTGGAAATGAATTGAAAAAGTTTTTCGCAATAGTCCTTTCCGTTATGATGTTCATAAGTGCGGCCGCTTGCGGAAGCACGACGGGAGCTTCCGGTACGGCGGATACGGCAAGCGAAGCTGCGGTCAGCGAAGCAAAAAAAGGCACGGTGGACGTCGGTATTGTTCTTCCTACCAAGGATGAGCCGAGATGGGTACAGGATGAGACAAGGTTTACCGAAGCGCTGAAATCGACAAATTATTCTTCAGAGGTACTGTTCAGCCAAGGCTCGTCCGCAAAAGAAAAAGAAAATGTGGAAGCTTTGATCGCCAAGGGAATCAAAGTCCTGATTATTTGCCCGCAGGACGGCGCCGCGGCCGCAGCAGCGGTTGACGAGGCCAAAGAAGAAGGAATCACCGTTATTTCCTATGACAGACTGATTACGGATACCGGCTCGGTTGACTATTATGTTACGTTTGACAGCGTTTCCGTTGGAAAAGCGCAGGGCCAGTACTTAATCGACAACGCCGCCGGCAAGAAAAGTGTTCCGCTTTACATTTACGCAGGTGCTGCGACCGACAACAACGCTTTCCTGTTCTTCCAGGGCGCGTGGGAGACTTTGCAGCCGAAGATTGCAGACGGAACATTTGTGATCAAGAATTCCAGTGCAGCGGAAGGCTTAAAAGATAAAGCGGAGCTCACCCGTGATGAAGAAAGCAAAATCATTGCGCAGGTTACCACAAACTGGGACTTCAACGAGGCAAAAAACAAGGCGCAGGCGCATTTGACCTCCGCTACCAAAGCCGACAAAGGGGATGTTTGCATTCTTGCCCCGAACGACGGTACCGCACGTTCCATCGCGGACGAATTCAAGGCTGATAAAGACATCAAGTCCTATGTGATTACCGGACAGGATGCCGAAAAGGCGTCGATCCAGTATATCATCGACGGCAAGCAGACCATGACCGTATTTAAGGACGTCCGCATTCTTGTGAAGGATTCCATCGCAATGGCTGTTTCCGTGCTGGAAGGAAAAACTCCCGAAACAACCGGTTCTTATAACAATAATAAGATCGACGTAAAAGCCAAGCAGACGGCGGTTCAGGTTGTCGACGCGAAGAATGTGAAAAGTGCGATTATAGAATCCGGCTACTATCCGGCTTCCGATTTTACAAACCTGAAGTAAAAAAGCAAATGTTTTTCAATAGCTGATACATACCGCAATAAGAAAAGCAGATGGGATATTGGTGAAAAAAACCGAGCATCTCATCTGTTTTCTTAAAGTGTTCAAAAGGGGAACTATGGATATGGAAGACTACATACTCGAAATGAATGACATCACAAAGGAATTCCCGGGAGTAAAAGCCCTGGATACGGTGAATTTCAAAGTGAAACGGGGAGAAATTCACTGTCTGGTAGGAGAAAACGGAGCGGGGAAATCAACTTTGATGAAGGTGCTGTCCGGTGTATATCCGCACGGAACATATAGCGGAAGCATTGTCTTAAACGGAGTGGAACAGCATTTTTCCAACATTGCGGACAGCGAAAAAGCCGGGATCGCAATTATCTATCAGGAGCTTGCGTTGATTCCGGAGCTGACCGTGTATGAGAATATTTATTTTGGCCACGAAATTATGAGCGGCAAAACAATTAATTGGAACCAAACCATTATTAATGCGCAGAAAGTTCTGAAACAGGTGGGTTCCTCCGCCAATCCGGTCGCCAAGGTAAAGGAATACGGCGTGGGGACGCAGCAGCTGATCGAAATCGCAAAAGCGCTCAGTAAAAATGTCAAGCTGCTGATTCTGGACGAACCCACGGCAGCTTTGACAGAAGCAGACAGCGAAAATCTGCTGAACTTATTAAGGGAGCTTAAAAAACAGGGCGTTTCCTGCATTATGATATCCCACAAATTGAAAGAAATCATTTCAATCGCCGACACCATCACAACTTTGCGTGACGGAAAAACAATCTGCTCTATGGATGCGAAAGAACGCAGGATTTCCGAAAGTGAGATCATTAAGTATATGGTGGGCCGCGAGATCGATAACGTTTACCCGCCGAGGGAAAAGCACGAGTACGGAGATGTGAGCTTTGAAGTAAAGGACTGGACCGTATTCGACCCGGCCGCCGGCAGAGAGATCCTGCACAACGTGAGCCTCAATGTCCGCAAAGGGGAAATTGTGGGGATCGCGGGATTGATGGGAGCCGGACGCACAGAGTTTGCGCTGAGTGTGTTCGGAAATCCGCAGAATTACAAAATCGAAGGCAGGCTTCTGGTCAATGGGAAAGAAAAAAATTACAGACATCCTGAGAAAGCGATCCGGGACGGCCTTGCCTATGTAACGGAAGACAGAAAGGGCAACGGGCTTGTCCTGATTAAGGATATTAAAGAAAATATCACGATGGCAAACCTGAAGGCGATCTGCAGCAGCGGGATTATCAATCAGAACGAAGAAGTGCGTGTCGCAAATGGATATTTGAAATCCATCAATATCAAGGCTCCGTCGGTGGATCAGATCGTGGGGAATCTAAGCGGAGGCAATCAGCAAAAGGTTTCCATCGCGAAATCGTTGTTTATCGGCCCTCACACCCTGATTCTGGATGAACCGACACGGGGAATCGATGTTGGCGCGAAATATGAAATTTATACGATCATGAATCAGCTTGTAGAGGCTGGCATGAGCATCATTATGATCTCTTCGGAATTGCTGGAGATTTTGGGTATGAGCGACCGCGTTTATGTCATGTCCGAAGGCAAAATCACCGGAGAAATCAAAACAGAGGACGCAACAGAAGAAATTATTATGGGAATGGCAACAGTTGGTTAGGAGTGATAGAATTATGAACCTTTTTGCTGAAGCAAAATCTTTGGTGAAGAAAAATATCCGTGACTACGGAATGTACATAGCGCTTGGAGTCATTATTATCATTTTTACATTGGGTACCGACGGAAATTTTATTTCCTCCAGAAATATCAGCAATTGGATTAATCAAACGGGATATATTGCTGTTCTGGCAGTTGGTATGACACTGATTCTGATTATCCGGCACATCGATATCTCGGTTGGCTACTTATGCGGATTCATCGGCGCATTTTCGGCCATTTTAATGACGCAGGCGCATTTTCCGGCTTGGCTGACAATCCTTGCCTCTCTGGCCCTCGGCCTTTGTATTGGTATGTTCGAAGGCTTTTTGGTGGCACAGGTAGGAGTTCCCTCCTTCGTCGTGACTCTGGCTGGAATGCTGGTGTTCAGAGGGCTGCTGATGCTTGTAACACAGGGGACCGGTACGATTATCGTTCCCGATGATGCCTATAATGCGATCGGAAACGGGTTTATTCCGGAAATCACCAAAATCGGCGGCTATAACTTTTTGACCCTGCTGGTCGGTGTGCTGGCGATTATCGGCCTGGTTTTCTCTCAGGTGAAAAACAGAAACAATCAGATCAGATATCACTTTGAGGTTCTATCCATGCCAATGTTTATCATCAAGCTCGCTTTTATTTCCGCCATCATCGGTTACGTGGTTTACATTCTTGCGGGCTTCAAGGGTATCTCCTGGACGCTCGTCATTGTAGCGGCGGTGGTTGCTATTTATAATTTTGCGCTGAACAAAACACCGTTCGGGCGTCATGTTTACGGGGTGGGGGGCAATGCCCAGGCAGCACAGCTTTCCGGTGTAAATGTAAAAAAGATTACCTTTATGGTGTTCTCGTCCATGGGTGTTCTTGCGGCACTCGCCGGTATCCTGTTTACGGCAAGATCCAAATCAGCCACAACAACCGCGGGTACCGCCTTTGAGATGGACGCGATCGCGGCGGCTTATGTTGGCGGCGTATCCGCGGACGGCGGCATCGGCAAGGTTACGGGTACGATCGTAGGAGCCTTTGTAATGTCTTCTCTGACGAACGGCATGAATCTGATGGGCGTGGATATTTCGTTCCAATACATTATTAAAGGCGCTATTCTGGTTCTGGCCGTTGTTTTCGATATCACAACCCGTAAGAATAAAAAGGCCGCTTAATTTATTTGATAAAATCCCCCCGCTACAAGGAAAACAACAAGATCTATAGCTTCTTCTCTTCGCTGTAGACCTTGTTGTTTTGTTTCCTGATGGGCTGTAACATGATGAGATTCCATCCTGATTATACGCAACCGTGTATATAGATCAAAGTGGAGGATACTTGTAAAAATGATGATTTGGCGATGCAAACAAAGGGGTGAGCTTTTTGAAAAAGAGTTGTAAAAATCTTAGCTCAATTTTGTCTATATTTTTTGTTGCATTTCTGACAGCGATTCTGATAGTTGTTGTATCGATAAATTCCATATTTACCGGCAGGGCGTTTGAAAGCTCTTTTGAAGAGGAAAGCAAGGTTGCTTTACAGAATCTGACCGGCACCATAAAAGGCTATCAGATCAATGTGAAGCAGGCTGGCGACCAGATGGCGGAAGACCGGAACCTGGCTGATGCCGCAGCTGAAAATAACCATTACACGCTGTCAAGTATACTGAACAGCCAGGTAAGCGCCTACAGTCTGAGCTATGCTTTTCTGACTGATTCCGGCGGAAAAGTAGTTGTATCAACGGCCAAGGACCTTGATTTCCCTGATTTCTCAAAGCTGAGCCATGTCCAGTCGGCCCTCAAAAATAAAAAAAGTCTTACCAGCGAGGTCATCGCCGGGAAGACTCTTTGTATTTGTTACGGTGTACCGATAAAAAAGGGCAATGAAATTATTGGAACGGTTTCTGCCGTACGTTCTTTGAATACCCCAAACTTCCTTGACAAACTCAAAGAAAATACCGGATGCGATTTTTCCGTTTTCCTCGGTGATGAACAAATCAACACGACCTTCGAAAAAGACGGAAAACGCCGGACCGGCGCAAAAATGGGCAGCGCGGCCGCAAAGACAGTGATTGCCGACAAACAGAATTATGAGGAAAAAATGAATGTATCAGGCAGCAGCCTGATGGTGTCTTACGCTCCGGTTTTAGGTCCCGATGGAAAAACGGCCGGTGCGCTAATGGCTGGAAAAGATATCACCAAAATGGAAAAAACATTGAACGTTACCGTGCTTTTTTCCAATGGAATCGCGGTACTGATGATTTTTGTTTCTACCATAATATTGAGGCGGTTTATCAAGAAAAGGATCAAAATACCGCTGAATGAGGTCGTGACCCTTGCCAACAGCATGGAACACGGTGAAATCAGTTTTACAGGCAGAGATACGGCTGTTCACGACGCATATTTTGGTGACGAGGTTGGGCAGGTCGCTTACGCTCTCGGAAACACCGTCCGCAGCCTGCAAATGTACATAGGCGAAATTTCCAGCGTGCTGAGCGGGATTTCAAAAGGGGACTTGACGGTAGAAACGCACAGGCAATATTTCGGTGATTTTGTTGAAATAAAAAACGCCCTGAAAAATATCATTGATTCCATGAATACCGCATTCTACGATATCAGCACTGCGGCCGAATCGGTTTCCTTACGTTCAGAGCAGATTTCCGTCAGTGCAGCGGCACTTTCAAAGGGTTCAACCGAACAGGCGGGCTCTATTGAAGAGCTGTCCGCTTCTATTATGGAGATATCGGTACAGGTCAGGGAGAACGGGCGGCATGCGGCGGAAGCCGGTAAAAATGTAAATCAGGTCAGTTCAGAAATAGAAATCAGCAGCCGGGATATGAGCGATATGGTTTTAGCGATATCTCAGATTCACGAATCATCCGGTCAAATCGGGAAAATCATTCAGACGATTGAAGACATTGCCTTTCAGACAAATATACTGGCGCTGAATGCGGCCGTTGAAGCGGCCAGAGCGGGGGAGGCGGGCAAAGGCTTCTCTGTCGTAGCGGATGAAGTAAGAAATCTGGCCAGTAAAAGCGCGGCGGCAGCAAAAGTTACCGCCGCTTTAATTCAGAATTGCGTAAATCAGGTGGAAAAGGGAACTGAAATCGCGGATAAAACTGCCAAATCCCTCTTTCAAGTTGTAAGCAGTATAAAAACCGTATCGGATACTGTCGACCAGATTTCACAGGCATCGATTCAGCAGGGAAATTCTATTGGTCAGATAACCTCGGGAATAGAGCAGATTTCAAATGTTGTACAGGCAAATTCCGCAGCAGCCGAAGAAAGTGCCGCCGCCAGCGAAGAACTCTCCGGGCAGGCGCAGGCAATGAAGGCGCTGGTCGGTAAATTCACGCTGTCGGAGCGCACCAGACAAACAGGCGGAATGTTGCTGTAACGGTCACGCCGTCAAATTCAGGAGGGCGCCTGAAACGTTCCCAAATCCAAGACGGACACAGTACCCTCCGCACCGGATGCCTCTCTGCACACTAGCTGATAGGTTTCGTCGTCGTAAGCAAAGAAGTCCAGATAGCAATAGGTATTTCCGACCGATGAGGTGACAATCGTACCGGAACGGGATTCAGAAAAAATTTCGGAAAGTCTTTTTTCCCATTTTTCCTGCTCACGGCGAACCGCCTCTTCGGTATTCTTACCGCGCGGAAGAACCAGAGAGCCGTACCGGATACCGCAGGACAGAATATATTGTGTTCCGGCGCGGTCCCCTGTGGGCTTCTCTTCCTCGTTCAGTAAATCAAGGCTGTAGGAGATCCCGTGCAAAATATCCCGGCGGAGTTCCCGGTTCCGGTTTTTCAGCTGGAAGCTGTCGGCAATCAGACGGATATCGCCTGGCTTTACCCAGCCCTTTGACTGAATGGTATGCTGCAAAAAGGTCTGCAGCTCCTCCATGGAAAGGGCCTGCTGGAAAGCTTTGCTTTTTTGGCTGAAGGAAATCTGGCCCGCATAGGCCTCTGCTGCGATTTCCCCCAGATAATCCATCAGCATCATATAAGTGACGGCAAACCGGTCCTCGTCGCCGACTTTTGTGAATTTCTCCGTCAGGGAAATCTTCAGGTCGATTTTATGCAATTTTTCGTTAACCGACGGAATGATGCGGAAATCCTGGGGGGAGAACATCGTATCCCCGATGGTCAGGCTTCCCCGGAACGCAGGATGGTAATAATAAAAAGTCCAGTGTTTCCTTAGCTTTTCCGGAAGGCAGTCGCAAAAATAGAAGCAGGGAATTTTTTTGCCGGAATCCAGCATCGTGCTGCATTCCAGAATGTAGCATCCCGGTTTCTTATAAAGCTGAAACGTCAGATCTCCCAGCACCGGCTGCAGCAGCTCCCGCATCCGGCGGGAGGCCGGTTCCATTTCCCCGTTGTCCATAAGGGTACGCAGCTCCGGCTCCTCCCGGGAAAACTGGGCATAGAACTGTTCAACGCGGTCCTTAAAGCAGCTCATAGGCTTTCTCCGTCCGGCGTTGGCTTTTGATAGAAATAGATTTGCTTCATACGCTCAAGCTCCTTTTTGTGCTGCTCCGATAGTTTTCCCCGATAGTTTTCCCGAAAGAGATATCCGGTGTTTTGATCCGCAAGCCCGATACGGACCCCCGCGGCCAGCCCATTCTCTGTGTCCAGTTTTTTCAGCTGCCGCCACGTCTGACGAAAGGAAGCGGAGTATTTCCAGACACTTCCGTAGAGCGCGATCCCGCGGTCGGTCACGCAGATGGCCGCCTCCATGCGCTCCGGCGCGCTGATTGTCCCATGATACATGTCCAGCTGCCCCAGAAGAATGATTTCCGCTGTTTCGTTTCCGTCCAGCAGGGCACAAAGGGCTTCCAGCCGTTTCTTACGGGCTCCCCACAAAAACACCTTATCTTTATGCAACAGCTTTTCTACATCCTGCCGCATTCTTCATCCTCCTGCTCCGTCAGAATATAGGTTTCGCAAAATTCGGCGACTCCCTCGTCGTCGTTGCTTTTTGTAACAGTGTCGGCTGCCTGCTTTACCGTTTCCGCGGCGTTGCCCATGGCAACCCCGATTCCTGCCATGCGTAGCATTCCGATATCATTTTCGTAGTCTCCAAAGGCGCAGATCTGCTCCGGAGCAATGCGTAGATGCCGGCATAAATCAAGCAGGGCCTTTTCCTTGCCTGCCCGGCGGGAAACGAATTCCATTGAGGAAGAATCTACCCGGAACCCTCTGATATCCGGATAATCGGTTTTTAATCGCTCCGAGAGGGCGGAAAAACCGTCAAACTTCCAGAGGGCCGCTCCGAGCTTTACCACATCCTGTCCGGCCCTTAAAATGAAATCGCCCAATCCGTCTCTCAGCACAGGGCCCGCTTCCGACCTGCCTTTTTCCCGTGCCCGGCGGCAGTGATCCAGAACTTCCGCGTCGCGGCACGCGGCGATATGCGTGCTTTTTCCATCGTTTTGATGGATATACACACAGGCCCGCAGCGCCAGCAGTTCATCGGCCAGAGAAGCCGCCGTACGGCACGGAATCAAATGCTCCGACAGATGCAGTCCGGTATTGCCGTCCGTCACAACCGCCCCGTTACCGGAGATTACGTAGCGGATGCCGCCGACCCCTATTACGTCTTCCCTTAGGCGATAGAAGCCGCGGCCCGTGGCCGGAACGACCTCCACACCCTTTTGGATCAGTTTTCGGATCACTTTTGCGGTACGCTCGGAAACAGCCTTCGATGAATTCAGGCAGCTGCCGTCCAGATCCATGGCGATCAGGCGGATATTTTTTGCCGCCTGCCAAAGTACAGTGTTTCGTTCCATCTTATTCGTCGTCTTCGTCCATCCGGCTGAAATCCTGATCATTGACCAGCACAATCTCCGCCTGCGCCTCTTGGATCATTTCCCGCAGAGAGTCCGCCGTAATATCTCCGTCCTCCAAATGCAGCTGCATTAAAAGGGGCAGGTTCATACCGGCGACAAGGAACGTGTTCGGCCTGCTGAGAAACGGAAAGACCGTTTGATTTGCGCTGCCGCCCATCATATCCGAACAGATGACCACCTGTTCGCCCTCCCATTGGCTCAGGTATTGTTCTGCCGCCTGCTTCAGACCGTCGGAGCCGTATTCCTGTGTGACCGAGGCAAAATAAAAATGATCGTCGTCAAAGAAATTTTTCATGGTATCGCAGAGTCCTTCGGCAAATTTTCCATGACTGACCAAAAGAATTTTCATTGCAGTGCTCCTCCTGATTGCTGATGCTCGTTTTGGATGAAGGCAATTGCCTTCTCAACGATTTTTTCCGTTGTCCCCGCGGGAATGTCTGAGGCGGAGGTTTCAAAGCTTTTCCCGTAGTCCTCCCGGTCGGCCAGATATCCCGCGCTGTAATTGCTGTAACACCAGCAGACAGGGCATCTGCCGCCCATGGCGTCTTTTATTTGCAGGCCGAAACGCGCAAACAGTTCCGCCGGCATCAGGAACAGCCGGAGATCGCCGAGATTGACGTAGCGGCATTCGAGGTCAAAATCAAAAGGTCCGCTGCTTTTCAGGCCGATTTCGGCAATACGCAGGGCGGAGGAATATACCTTCCGTTCGTCAAAGGTTTTTGCATGCTCAACTTTGTCCCGGATGGAATCGTACTGCCTCCGTTTTTCGGCAGGATCCGGGTAAAACGTCTCCCTGTAACGGAAGGTCCTGATTTCCGGCCTGTGGAGCGCAAGGGATTCTCCGCTGCCCCCGGCCGCAAATATCTGGCGCATCATCTGATCCCCCACGCGCCTGAGTTCCGCCTCATCGTTTCCCCGGCGGTACAGCCGGTTGCTCATATCGCCCGCGGCGCCGATCATCGCGACCGGATAAACGCCCCATTTTTCTTTCAGGGAACGCGCGGCATATCCCGCCAGATCGCCGCTGACGCAAAGATTCTGCGGACCCAGTACCGTGGAATGGCACGCGAAGCTGAAAGCACCGGCAACGACACTGTCCCCGGAGCGGAATTCCAGCGTGACAAACGAAGGATCGCCGGGCTTTTCTTTGCCGTTCCGGTTTCCGTAGCAGCCGTCAATCGTCACTTTGTTCGTAAAAAGCTCCGCTTCCGTGAATCCGGCCTCAAAGCAGCCGCCGACCGCGCTCAGAATCTGCTGTTCCACCCAGTCCATGTAACCGGGGACGGCCCCTTCTCCAAAGATCATGGAATCGCGGCGTTCCTCGTATTCCGGCGCGGAATGTGTGTGCGTGAACGAAACGGTTACCGCATCCACAGCGGCTCCGTACTTTTGTGAAATCGCGGAGCGGATCCGATCCGTAAATTCCCGTGTCAGGCCGATCAGTTCGACCGTTACCCAGACAAGATGTTCTCCGTCCACCTCCAGCACCAGGGCGGTTGCCCACAAATCATCCAGAATGCCGGTGGCCGGCTTCGTACGGATAGCGTGCCCCATCAGATAGCACGGAAAGAATTTGCCTTCCGGCGTGATCTTCGTTCGGTAAGTGCTTACCTTCATAGTTACCTCCATGTCGGGAAAAGGCCGTCGTATTTCTGACGGCCTTTTCCCGGTAGTTTTGCTTTTTTAAGCGCAGATTCCGAAAGCCCCCAGAAGAATAGAGAGAATCAGAACAATCCACACCATTTTTCCGGAAGTCATCTTCTTGATTCCAAGGCCCAGATAGATCAGTACCGTGAAGAAGACGTTTCCGAAATGGGGAATAATCGAATCCAGCAGGTCTCCCAGCTTTTGGGTCAGGTCCCCGACCGTCCAGGAGAGCGCGATGTTGACGTTGACCGTGGAGGCGACCATTGCGCCGATAACGATCAGGCCCATGATGGAGCAGACGTCGGTCAGGTTTTTCAGGGAGCTGCTCTTTGAGGTAATGAAGGAAATTCCCTGATGATAAACCACATAGGACATTTTCCAGAACGCGATCCACAGCGCGATTCCGACCGCTTCGGCCAGAAGCCAGCCGATCGCGCTTCCCTGCATCGCCTGATACCCGGCTATGGCACCCATGACCGTCGGCAGAAGCACCCATACGATCGCGTCTCCCAGACCGGCGAGCGGTCCCATCAGACCGGTGCGGATGTCCACGGCGGTTTCTGTCGCCATTTCATCCTTGGTGGATTCGACTGCAAGGCAGGCCATCAGGATCAGGTTGCCGAACCAAGGGTTGGTATTGAAAAATTTGAAGTAAGACTTATACTTTTCACTGAGGACCTGATCGTCGCCGTAAATCTTTTTCATTGCCGGATGCATGGACCATACCCAGCCCCCGGACTGCATGGTTTCGTAATTAAAGCAGATTTGCCGCGCAAGAACATAACGCGTCAAAGTTTTTGTCAGATCTTTTTTGGTCAGCACCGAATTTGTCTCACTCATCTTCGTCGTCTCCTCCCGCGGTCGCCGCCGCCATTTCACGCTTTGCGCTTTCTTCCTTCAGCTGGAAAATGAAAATGCAGAATACCGTACCCAGCATCGCAATCGCCAGAATGCTCAGCTTCAGGTAGGCGGCCAGAACAAAGCCCAGAAGCATAAAATATCCGTATTTTTTCATGGGCATGTATTTCAGCAGAATGGCAAATCCCAGTGCGGGGAGCATCCCGCTGGCGACGCTCAGCCCGCTTGACAGCCATGCCGGGAAATTGTTGACCAGGGCTTGCACATAGCTGGAGCCGACCGTCATGAGCAGCAGCATCGGCAGCGCGCACAGACCGACGAACGGAATTTGGGACAGCCAGATCCATCTGCCCATTCCCTTCCAGTCCTGCCGGTCAGAGCAGGCCATTGCCTTATGAATGAAATAAGAGCCGGACATTTTTCCCACAACGTCCAACTGAACGCTCAGGGCCGCGACCGGAACGCCGATCGCCAGTGCGGTTGCCAGCGCGGTTTCACCGCTCTGGCCCATCCCAATGGCAAATACCGTACCGGCGGCCGCGCCAAACATATAGTCTGGAACAGAGGAACCGCCGTAGGCGCCGATCCCCAGACTCATCAGACACATTTCGCCGCCAATAAGCAGGCCGGTCTGAACGTCTCCCATGACGATTCCCGAAACGAGACCCACAAAAACCACCCCGGCGTACATAAACATCTGGATATTGTACTTTTGCCAGGTTAAAAATGCGATGAACAGGGTCATAAAGATAATTTGCAGTGGACTGAACATGTTTTTTCCTCCCTTTTAAAAAATCAGCCTAACTGATCTCCTACTCCTACCTCCGGGTTGTCGGGGCGAAAGCGCACAGTGATTTTTACGCCCGCGTCCCGCATTTCCTTTAACATCTCCTTTTCTTCGGGAGAAACCCGCACCGTCTTGTCCAGCGCGGTCACGTTCTCCTTATTTTGCGTAACGTTTCCCAGGTTTATCTGCTCCAGAGACACCCCGGCCTGGAAAAGCGTATAGGCCCATTTAATATAACGGCAGATTACAAAGACCTTCTGGGAATTGTATTTCCCGCTTAAAATATTCGCCGCCGCTTTCTGCGGATCCAAAACCGAGAGAGCCACGCCGGCCGGGCACGCCATTTTCAGCGAGGAGCGTACAATATCATTTTTTGAGGCCGCCTCATCGACTACCATCGCGCGGGTGGCTCCCGATTTCGGAATCCAGTCCGTCGCCACGATTCCATGCAGCATGCGGTCGTCCACACGAACATGAATAATTCCGTTTTTCATAAAAATACCTCCAGTTTCAGCGTAATAGATCCGAATCGTACAGGCTGCGAAGCCTGCTCTATCGGATTTTGGCTTTTGAGTACAGGATATTGCCTTCTCTGCCGTCCAGGCGTTTTCCCGTCCGGGGATCGGTTTTTACGGCCCGGTAAGCCGTTTCTCCCATAAATTCAGCCGGTACGGCGTCATCCGTTCCGTTCAGGATCCGCTCGCAGATTTCGATACAGTCCTCCAGCACATGCTTTGTGGATTCACAGGCCCCATGCTCCCGCAGCACCTTGTCGTATTGCGGTTCAAAACGCTTCAGCTTTAAAAGGCTCCTGTGATATTCCAGAATATTGGTCGATTCCGGCAGGAACAGCAGGACGCCTACACCGCACGCGTCGCCGAACATCACGGCGCGCTCTTCCCTGATTAGGATAACCATCGTTCCCCTCGTATGCCCCGGTACATGGATTGCCTCCAGGGTGACTCCGCCGAGATCGAAGAGCTGTCCGTCTCCCAGAGGAAGGAACCCGTCTTCCTTCGGCGGAATAAAGTCTTCCTCCGTCAATGTCCTGAAAACCTCCGGAGAAAGCGTTTTCAGCGCTTCCTTTCTTTTTTCGATGCCGCAATGCCTGCGGAGCGTTTCCAAATCGGCCTCATTCAGATAAACCCGGTTAAACTGCCCCGCCCCGGACGCGTGGTCCACATGTCCGTGCGTCAGGATGACGTCATAGGTCTTGTCCGTCTGGCTGTCCAGATACGCCTTTAAATTTCCCAGTCCATAGCCGGTGTCGATCAGGGCGGCACGCTTGCTTCCCTCGACAAAATACATGCATACATCTCCCGCGCCCCGGATTCGGCTGATCCTGGGCGTGACTTGCTCCCTTGTAAAACGAACCATTTCTAAAAGTCGCCGCCTTTACTAAGATTACTTTCAAAGGATATACCTCACAACGTGGAGGTGAATTCTTATCTGTGATCATCATAGCACAAATGGATAATCCATTCAATAAATTTTGAATGAAATATGCAACAAAACAAATCTTTTGTTATTGTATAGAATTCACATATAATATATTTTTTATAAAAAATATTTGTAAATAGATCAACTTTATGCTACACTACAATCAGATGCTTAACTGTTTTTTAAATGGATTATCCATCTGAAATCATGATAAAGAGGGGAGATCAATTGGATATTTTCGATCAAATGGAGCTGCGCAAAAATGATTTCACTCCCCGTGAAAAGCAATTTTACCGGATTCTGAAAAATGAACCCGATGTCATTGCACAGAATACAACGGTGGCAATCGCCGCGCGTTACGGAATTGCGCAGAGCGCCATCAGCCGTTTTTGCCAGAAAATCGGGTTCAACAGCTTTGCAGATTTTCGAATGGCATTGACTCTGTCCCTTTCCTCCCATTCCTTCTCCGCAGAGGAAGAAAAGGAGGAAAGAGGCTTAACGGACTATCTGTGCGATTTGACGCGTTCCACGGAGAAGGCCGTTCCCAAAGCGCTTCTGACTTCCTGGGCGAAACTGATTACACAGGCAAATTATATATATGTCGCGGGAACGGGCAGAAGCAGTATTTCCGCGCAGCTGCTGGCCAGTCAGCTGGTTCAGTTTTGCCTGCCTACCTATTTTATAGAACCCGGACTGGAGGTGGAGGCCCTGCACATCATGCGGAAGGACGATCTGGTGATTCTTTTTTCCGCCCAAAATGCCACACACAAGGACTTCCTGGCTATGGCGGCGGAGGTGTCCGCATCGCGGCGCCCGCGTACGCTTCTGATTACGCAGTCCCCCAAGCACCCGCTCTTCGGGGCGGTGGATGAAGCGGTTTGCCTGCCTACGTGGAGCACTTTGCATTATCCCATATGTGTCGAGACAAGCACCTCGAACTTTGTTTTTTGCAGCCTGCTTGGAGCGGAGATCTCAAAAGAGCTGAAGGCATCCGCCGATTCAATCTGATCGTTCAGCATCATTTAGGAGGAATTTGATATGAAACAATTTTCTTACACGGTGAAGGATAAAAACGGGATACACGCCCGCCCGGCGGGTACCCTTGTGAAATTCTGCAAAGAATTTCAGTCGGAAATCCAGATTAGCGGAAAGCAGGGGAACGCATCCCTGAAAAAGCTGTTTTCCCTGCTGGGCCTGAATATACAATTCGGCGACGAAGTCACCGTTACGGTGGAAGGACCCGACGAGGACGATGCGGTACAGAGGATACGAAAATTAATGTCGGAAAATTTCTAGTATATCCGCTTCCACTTGGGTATCGTCCGTCCGTGGCAATCATTGGTTTAAAGGCGCAGACGGAAAAGACAAAAAATGAGAGCAGGCACATTTGTACAGCAAATGTGCCTGCTCTTTGTCTATCCGTCTTTATCCGGCCCAAAAATTGGGAATGGGGTCCCGTGCCTGTACCGGCTTCCTTTATCGTATTGTTTTCATCGCCCGCATAGCGTTTAAGATGGCAATCACCGTAACGCCGACGTCGCCAAACACGGCTTCCCACATTGTTGCAATACCCACTGCGGCGAGAATCAGGACAGCAACCTTTACACCCATTGCGAACAGAATGTTCTGCCAGACAATAGAGCGCGTTTTCCGTGCCACGCGGATGGCGGAGACGATTTTGGAGGGCTCATCGGTCATTAGTACGACATCGGCCGCCTCGATAGCGGCATCAGACCCCAGCGCACCCATGGCGATCCCGATATCTGCTCTTGCCAATACGGGCGCGTCATTGATTCCGTCGCCTACAAAAACCAGCTTGCCCTTTCCTTTTCTGTTTTTGTCCAGCTTTTCCAGCTGTTCGACCTTTTGGTGGGGAAGAAGTTCCGTGTAGACGGTATCCAGCCCTATTTCGCGGGCAATGGCTTCTCCTACGGCTTTACTGTCTCCGGTCAGCATCGCCGTATGCTTCACACCAATCTTTTTCAGGTCGTAGATCGCTTTTTTGCTGTCCGGCTTCAATTCATCGGAAATTACGATATAGCCGGCAAAATTGCCGTCGACCGCAAGATACACCACACTGCCCAACGCGTCTACAGGTTTCCAGTCAATATGCCCGGATTCCATCAGCTTGCCGTTACCGGCCAGCACGGATTTTCCATCAATCTTTACGCGGATTCCCTGTCCGGGAATCTCTTCCTGTTCTGTGAGCCGTTGGGTTTCAACATCCTTGCCATACTCTTTCTGTATGGAAAGAGCAATGGGATGATTTGAGAAGCTTTCCGCATGGGCGGCATAGGAGAGCAATTCCTGCTCTGACCAGCCGTTTGCGCCCACAACAGACGTCACTTTAAAAGTGCCCTTAGTCAGGGTCCCGGTCTTATCAAAGACAATCGTGTCAATATTATTCAGTGCCTCCAGATAGTTGCTTCCCTTAACAAGAATTCCGTTCTTGGATGCCCCGCCGATACCGCCGAAAAAGCTGAGGGGAATGGAGATTACCAAGGCACAGGGACACGATACCACCAAAAACGCAAGCGCGCGATAAATCCATGAGCTGAAAGAGGCTCCCGGAATTACGAGCGGCGGAATCACCGCCAAAGCGAGTGCGGCAAAGGTTACGGCCGGTGTGTAGTATCTGGCGAATTTTGTAATCAGATTTTCGGTAGGAGCCTTTTTGCTGCTGGCGTTCTGTACCAGATCCAAAATTTTGGATATTGTGGATTCACCGAATTCCTTTGAGACCTCTATGGTCAATACTCCGTTTTTATTGATCGAACCGGACAGCACTTCGCTGCCGGGTTCCACGTCGCGGGGCAGGGATTCTCCGGTGAGCGCAGAGGTGTCCAGAGCGGAGACGCCCTCTGTAATGCGGCCGTCCAGCGGAACTTTTTCGCCGGGCTTAACAACGATAATGTCGCCGATTCCCACTTCCTCCGGGGAAACCTTACGAACTTCATTGCCCACCTTCAGGTTCGCAAAATCAGGCCGGATATCCATAAGTGCGGAAATGGATTTTCGGGAACGGTTGACAGCCATCCTCTGAAAAGCTTCTCCTACCTGATAAAAGAGCATGACCGCCACGCCCTCCGGATACTCGCCAATCGCGAAAGCGCCGATGGTAGCGATACTCATCAGAAAGTTTTCATCGAATACCTGCCCTTTTGCGATGTTTTTCAGAGCCTGAAGAACAACTTCGCCACCCACCAGAAGGTAGCTTACAAGAAATACAAGAAACCCGACCGGCTGCGGAAAGTCAAACGCGATGCCTACCACAAAAAGAACTGCTCCTATACCGAGACTGAAGCGATACGCCCATTTCCTCAGATTCGCGGAGCCGTCGCTTTCAGCCGGTTTTTGATTGGTAAAGGAAATCTGGATCGAGGGTTCGATGTCCAGTGCGATTTTGGACGCCTGGCGTACGATAGCGGGCAGGTCTTTCCGGTCGACTGCCTCAATGCTCAGCTTCTGTGAAACAAAGTCCAGCGAAGCTGTTTTGACGCCTTCAATGCGCTTGACCTGAGATTCTATTTTCTGTGCGCATTCTCCGCAGCACAGCCCAAGTAAATAGAGTGTTTTCTGACCCGGCTGGGAAATTGGCTTTTCACTCATAATCACCTGGGAATCGTGCTGCTTTACGATTGCCTCCGCCTGGGAAATCAATTTGTTTTCCGCAGAACTGTTCTCTATTTCCATGGTGAGGGTCTTAGCTACAAAATCGACGGCAGAGAAAGACACACCGTTGAGTTTTCCAATGTCCCGCTCGATCTTGGCGGCGCAGTTTCCACAGCAGAGCCCTTCTAATGTAAACTCTTTTCTAATAGCTGCGTTCATTTTCTGATCTCCATCCCTTTCCTTTATATTTCTTTCACAACGATGTCCTCATCATGGGAAACGGCTATATTGGTAATATCGTTAACCAGTGTTTCAATATCTGTATCCAATTCAAGCAAAAGGATTCCGGTGTCAGCATTTACTTCTGCGTTTTTAATACCATTCAAAAGCCGGATATCGTTTTGAATTTTTGCGGCACAGTTGCCGCAGCAAAGTCCTTCCAGAAGATATTGCTTTTTGCTGATTGCCATAGTTAATTTCTCCTTTTCAAATTAAAATATTATTTGATTGAATAGTTGTTTAAATATTCAACTAAAAATGCAAAAAATCCCAAAGCCTGTGGCCACAGGCCGGGAAAGCTAATGAAAGATACTCAGGAGGACCAGGTATGTTTGCAAAAGTTATTTTTCGCAGACATGAATCAATCCCTGGTCAAAAATGGACTTGACATGTTCATCGTCAAGCGAGTAATAGACCACACGCCCGTCTTTACGGTATTTTACCAGTTTCGCTTGTTTTAAAATCCGAAGCTGGTGAGAAATAGAGGATTTAGTCATGCCTAAAAGAACGGAAATATCGCAGACACACATCTCTGCACGGAATAAGGCACAAAGAATTTTCACCCGCGTTGAATCGCTGAATACTTTAAATATATCAGCCAGATCCAGGAGGGTATCGTCATCCGGCATATGTTTGCGGACATCGTTTACGACTTCTTCGTGGATCGTATTGCAATCGCAACGGTCAATATCAGCTGCATACGCGCACATAATCATAACCTCCAATTGTTGAATAGTTGAATCATTTTTCAACTATTATTATAGGGTGTTGTTATGCCGATGTCAATGCTTCTATCAATAAAATTTTTTCGTTGCTGGTTGAAAAATATTTAAGGATCAATCTGAAAATTGAACATACAATAACACATTGCATAAAGCGACGGCCTTAAAAAGAGCAAAAAAACGTCTTAAAGTGGCTTCTGACAGCCCATTTAAGACGTTTTTTTGCTTAGGCTGTTTACTGTGTCTTCGACAAAGCGATCCTTTACCTTATTGGATGCAGAAATGCCGCTAAGATTTATTAAAAAAGCCGATACCCTTTTTCGTTATCTTTTATCTTTCTAAGGTGAAATTGTGATATACTAATTTATTATGTCCAAGCCTTAGCGGAATGAAAATCTGCCGATTGCCGGGTGTGGTTAAGGTGAGAAGCTCCTCCGCTCTTCATGGTTTAAAGGAGGCGCATTATGGCGGTTTTACTGGGGAAATTATATTCCGAAATTGGCCCGAAGTATCAGCTGAAACTGATTGCGGGGAAAGAAGGAATCTTTAATTTAGTGGATTGGGTCCAGATTGTTGAAAACAGCAACCTGATTCCTTTCCAGAGACAGAATGAGCTGGTTATTTCAACCGGCGTTGCGAACCATGACGAAGAAGGTTTGATATCCTTTTGCAAACAGTTATATGACAGGAATATAAGCGGGCTGATTATTAATATTGGACCTTATATAAAAAACATATCTCCCAGAATCATTCAATACTGCAATAAAGTAGGGTTTCCGCTTTTCGTCTTACCATGGGAGGTCCGTCTGGTTGATATCATGCATGATATGGGCCGCTCCATTTTGAAGAGAGAGCAGATTGAAGACAACCTATCCGAAGCAGTTCAGAATGCTATTTTTTCACCGAAGGAACAGGATGTATATAAAAAAATACTGGCCAGAAACGGCTTTGGCGAGGAAACCAGATATTGTCTGATCGCTTTGGCCCTGCAGGCCGGCATGAAAGAGAAAATAGAATATTATATCAATCTGGTAACCGGTAAGCTCATCGAGGATTTAAATAGGGTCAATGCTTCCTTTATCCTTTTTACAAGGGATAAACATATCTATATGGTCTCTGCAAATTATAGTGAGGGAGAAATCGACTTAATCAAACAGAGTCTTCAGAAGCTTCAAAAGACGTATTTGAAACAATTTCAGCTGAATGCGGTTTTTTCCCCGAGGAATTTACCCGTTGAATCTCTGAGTGATTACTATAAGCGGCTGAACGCAATGCTGAAGCTGGCCGTCGGCAAGAATCGGGAAATGACGGAATATGACGAGGAAGTTATTTACAAACTGATTCTGGCAGTCGGTTCACAGAATGAAATCAAAGATTTTCACAAAAATACCTATGGCCGGCTTGCCGAATATGACAAAGCGAACCATACAAATTGCTGCGAACTGTTAAAGCAGTATTTTAAAATGAACGGAAGTATTCAGAAACTGGCCGACTTAAACTTTGTCCATAGAAACACAATTAATTACCAATTGAGAAAAATTGAAAAAATATGTAATATAAATTTGGAAAACTGGGAGGACAGGCTAAAAATTCATCTGAGTATTTTTATGGATGATCTTTTATGAATTGTGCATGCGCACAAAATAATTCGCAATCGTGTTCGTTGACAATCCGGATATGATCTGCTATAATCGTCCTAACATAAGACACATACACTAAATTTTACAAATTGAGGGCAAAGAAGCTATTCCTTAACGGGAGTTTCCTTGCCCTTTTTTTATTCATTAAAGTCTGCATATTTATTCAATTTAGAAAGAATCTACAGCAATTCCATTTCAGTTTGCAAGACAAACTTGTTGCAGAATCAACTGGAAATTCTGTAAGCAACAGAAAACAGAAATTATAATATTGGGAACTGTCGAGCACGGTTAAAAGCAAAGGGGCTTTATTCATCCGGATAAGCCCCTTTGCTTTTTTGATTTTTCTGTCAGCACATTTTCAGCTTGAAATAGAAGCAGAGAATTCTTTGCTTTTATCATACACAGAACTTCAAAAACACAACCATCTCTAAGGGGGAAAGAACAGTGAAAAGAAAACTCATATCTATTTTGTTGGCAGTAACACTGTCCGTAAGCTTAGGTGCGTGCGGTCAAACAAATGGTACGACTTCCTCGTCGGCGAACAATGCGGCCGGCAGCGGTTCAAGCGGTGATACGATTAAAATTGGCGTATCCGGCCCTACGTCGGGAACAAGTGCCGAATCAGGCGTTGCAATTAATACCGGCATTCAGATGGCGATTGATGACGTGAATAAAGCGGGCGGCATTCAGGTTGACGGTGCCAAGAAGCAGGTGAAAGCGATTTTCTACGACAGCCAGACGAATACAGCGACGGGACTTTCCAACTGCCAGAAACTGGTTTCCGTGGATAATGTCGATTTTCTGTGGGCCGATACGATCAACAGCTCCGTTGGCATTGCGGCGATGGAAGTCGCCAAAACCACCGATATCTGTGTTGCGACTCTGGAATGCGTAAGTACCGAAATCTCAAAAAAATATGTTTCCGATCCGAACAGCTACAAAAATTTCTTCAAATTTGAGTTTAACAGCGAAGCGTATGGCAACGCGATCGCAAATTCGATCATAGACATGGCCAAATCCGGAAAACTGAATGCCGGCGATAAAAAGGTGGCCTTGCTCGGAGAAGATTCCGATTACGGCCGGTCCAATTTGGGCGCCTGCAAAGAATTGCTGACACAGGCGGGCTATACGATCGACTCTGAAGATTATGTGCCCATGGATACAACTGATTTCTACTCGGTATTGAGCAATATTAAAAATAAGAAAAGCGATCTTTTGGTCTCCTGCTTTACTTCCACCGCCGCAGGGGCCGCGCTTGTAAAGCAATATCAGGAAAACGGCATCGAGTCTACTCACTTCGCGATTTATTATCCGTCTCAGAAGGAATTTGTCAGTCAGGTCGGTGACCTTGCAAACGGTTTGTATTGGACTCCGTTTTTGATCAATGAAGAAGATAAGGGCATTCAGGAATTTGCGGAGAAACTCAAGGCGCATAACGGAGACAAGGTGAATCTCGACAATATTCAGGGCTACGATATGATGATGAAAGTGCTGAAGGCAATGGAAAAGGCCGGAACCACAAAAGGGGAGCAATTGTCGCAGGCATTGCTGAGCCTTGATTACAAAGGATACTCGGGAACCTACTCGTTCGATCCTGAGACCCACACGGGCAAAGACGGCGCGGACTTCATTCCGATCAAAATCTGCAAGATCGAAAGCGGAAGCAATAAAGTCGTGTGGCCCTCACAGGGATAATTTATTAATAGAATATTTTGACCCGGCGCTGCTTGAAAAGAGCATGTTTTCCAAGGAAGATATGCTCTTTCGGCGGCGGAAGGGCTTGACAGCAAACTTGTTCAGCCTGTATGGGAACTTGTGTGATGCGGCTTTAAAGTGTTGTGGGACGGCGCCCAATGCTGACACATGATATGGGAAGAGAGGACAAAATGGCAGAGAATATGATATTAAGCGTTCGCAATATAACAATGAAATTTGACAGTTTTATGGCCCTCAATGACATTTCATTTGATTTGGAGAAAGGCAGTATCTTAGGGATTATCGGGCCGAACGGCGCGGGAAAAACGACGCTGTTCAACACCATCACGGGATATTACCAGACTTATTCCGGAAAGATTCTTTTCAATGGAACATCGGTGCGGGGCATGCGCCCGGACAAACGGTGCTGCATGGGGATCGCCAGAACTTTCCAGATTACAAAGCCGTTCGAAAATATTTCCATTCTTGGAAACGTCATGGTGGGCGCTTATTATGGTAAAAGCCTGAAAAAGAAAAGCTCTATCAAGGACTGTGAAAAAGAAGCTTATGATCTGATAGAAAAGGTCGGGCTTTCGGATAAAATCAATGATCCGGCCGGCAGCCTCAACGTATCCCAGAGAAAAAAGCTGGAGCTGGCCAGGGCGTTAAGCACGGAGCCCGAGCTGCTGCTGCTGGATGAAGTCGTCGGCGGATTGAATCCGACGGAGGTCGTCGATATGATGGAGATCATCAAAAGCATCAATCGATCAGGAGTCAGCATTTTGATGATCGAGCATGTTATGAAAGCGGTCATGGGCGTTTCCCACAGGATTCTGGTCCTGAACCACGGAGAAAAGCTCGCGGAAGGCGAACCGGCGGAGATCATAAAAAATCCCGATGTGATCAGCGCTTATCTGGGGAATAAGAGGGAGGTCAAGCATGCTTAAGATCGACCGTTTAAACGCTTTTTACGACGATGTACAGGTGCTGTACGATATCAGTCTGGAAGTGCGGGATGGCGAGATCGTCACCATTTTGGGTTCCAACGGGGCAGGCAAAACCACGTTGATGAAAACAATCTGCGGCGTTATCAAAAATCGCTCCGGAAGCATCGAGCTGAACGGCGAGAATATCATGGCGGTTCCGGCCTATCGGCTCGTTTCCAAAGGAATCGCGCTGATACCGGAAGGCAGGCATCTTTTCCCGGAGCTGACCGTAAAGGAAAACATACTGCTCGGAGCGTACACAAAGAAGGGAAAAGTTGCCGAAAGCGAATCCTTCACGCAGATTATGGATATGTTTCCGCGGCTGAAAGAGCGTTTGAATCAGCTTGCGGGCACCATGTCGGGCGGGGAACAGCAAATGTGCGCCATTGCGAGAGCGCTGATTTCCGACCCGAAGTTTCTTATGCTGGATGAGCCGTCCTTAGGCTTGGCTCCCAATATTGTCGACCTTGTTTTCGACATCATCGGTAAAATCAATAAGGAAAAAAACATCACAGTTCTTATCGTGGAACAAAATGCCAATATGGCTCTGCAGTCGGCCGATCGGGCATATGTTATGGAAACCGGCGAAATCAAAATGTCGGGGAACGCCCATGAGATGCTGGAGTCCCCCGAAATACAGAAACTGTATCTCGGGCTGTAAGGGGTGACATTATGACAAATTTTTTACAGAATTTAATCAACGGACTGGTCGCAGGTTCCTATTACGCGGTCCTGGGGATGGGGCTGACCATCATTTGGGGCGTTTTAAAGATTATCAATGTGGCCCACGGCGATTTCTATATGCTGGGCGCTTATATGTTATATACCTTTTTAACCATGGTTGGAGTTCCCGTAATCCCCGCCGTCATTATTGCCGTTCTCGTCGCCGCCGTTCTGGCAATGATTCTGGAGCGCGCAATCCTTACGCCGGCTTTGACACGGGACAGCATGGGAAATTCCCCGTTTGTCATTACGCTCGGGATGTCCATTCTGCTGCAGAATTTCGTGCAGCTGATTTACGGCGAAAGATATAAAAGCGTTCCCTATTTTAACGACGCCATTATCAAATTTCTGGGCGTTACCCTGGCGGCTCAGCGGATCATCGTTGTGATCGTCGCGTTTCTTGCTATGTTCGCCGCCATGCTTTTTATCCGGAAAACAAGATTTGGCTGGGCGATTTCGGCGACCTCCCAGAACACCTTCGCCGCGACCCTGATGGGAATCGACACAAAAAAGATTTATATGTATACGTTTGGATTAGCTGCCGGGATGACGGCGCTGTCCGGTGGCCTGCTCGCTCCGATTTACGGGATCAACCCCTGGATGGGCGCCAGCATTCAGCTGAAATCCTTTGTGGTCTGCGTCATTGGGGGATTCGGAAATATCGGCGGTTCCATCGTAGCCGGACTCCTTCTGGGATTGATCGAAAGCTTTGCGGTACAGTATATCGGAACGGACTGGCAGAATGTTCTGGCCTACAGCCTGCTGATTCTCATGTTCTGGTTTAAGCCGAATGGACTTTTTGAAAAGAAGGGACATTAAATATGAGAGAAACAATCATGAAACTATTTGATCATAAAAAGTCCAAAAGGAATGTTTCCGTCGCGTTTTTTCTGGTGCTGCTCATTTTGCCGGTCTTGATCCGTCTGGTTTGTGACAACAGTCAGCAGAACTATTTCCTGAACATTTTTATCATGTGCTTTTACTGGGCTGCGCTTACTTCCTCCTGGAATCTGGTGGCGGGCTATCTTGGAATTTTCAGCATGGCCCATCAGGTTTTTTTCGGGATCGGCGCGTATGCCACGGCTATGTTCGGCCTGTACGCCGGGACATCCCCCTGGCTGGGTTTTCTGATCGGCGGCGTTTGTGCGGCGTTAGTCAGTGTCGTTATTGCCGTTCCTTGCCTTCGGCTGAAAAAAGCGCCTTATATCATCATAGCGACCATGGTTTTGGCGGAAATCGTCAGGCTTGTCTTTACGAACCTTAAGACCTGGACCAGGGGCTCCAGCGGCTTTTGGCAGATCCGTTCGTATGAAAACATCTCCGGAATCGACTTCAGCGGCATGGATAAAATCCCTTATTATTATTTGATCCTCCTTATTTTCGCGGTGATTGTAGGCGCCTGCGCTTACATCGTAAAATCTCCGACGGGTCTGGCCATGGAAGCCATTCGCGAATCGCAGGAAGCGGCGGAGGCAATCGGAGTAAATATCGCCAGGACCAAAATCAAGGTTTTTGTTGTCAGCGCGTTCATGGCCGGCGTAGTTGGCGCTTTTTATTCGCACTATATGAAGATCCTGACCCCGGACGCCATGTTCGGTCAGAACCTGATGACGGAATTTATCGCGATGAGCTTATTCGGCGGCACAGGGATTATCAGCGGCCCCATTTTCGGCGCTTTCTTTATTACTATTTTAATGGAATCCTTAAAATCCCTTGCCAATTTTAAGCTGTTTATTTACGCCGGTATTTTAATTCTGGTAATGATCTTTCTACCAGGCGGAGTTTTAAACAGCAAATCGGAATTTACCAGCGGCACCAATAAGCTGAAAAAACGATTCAGTAAAAAATCCGGCAAAGCGGTCGGGACAAAGTGACGACCGCTGCCAAAAGATTACCGCAGGTTTCGACGTTTTACAAAACGCCTGGAATAAATGATATCTATTTTATGGAGGAATCGAAATGCTGAAAGATGAGCTGCCAAAGATTATTACAAAAACCGTACCGGGTGAAAAATCCGAAGCTTTGATCGCAAGGCGGGAAAAAGCGACGCCCGGAGCGATCCGATGTGTTTATCCCTGCGCAATGAAACGGGCACAGGGTGCCATCATAGAGGACATGGACGGAAACTTTTTTCTTGACTGGATCGGCGGCGTGGGCGTGCTGAATATCGGCCACTGCCATCCGGAAGTGGTCGAGGCCGTCAGGGAGCAGGCCGGAAAATATTTTCATGGAATGTTTAATATTGTAACGCATGAAGGCTATGTCGCTTTGGCGGAGAAGATGAATGAAATCGTTCCCGTAAGGGGCGCGGTCAAAAAAACCTTTTTTGCCAACAGCGGTGCCGAAGCGGATGAAAATGCGGTAAAAATTGCGAAAGCCTATACGAAGAGGCCCAATATCATCGTTTTTTCGGGTGCATTCCACGGCAGGACGATGCTGACGATGGCCATGACGTCAAAGAAATCATACGCGTTGGGAATGGGCCCTTTCCCGGACGGTGTTTATCGAGCCGACTTCCCCTATCTGTACAGATGCCCGGGCAATATGACGGAAGCCGAAGCAATTGATTACTATATCGGAAAAATCTACAGAGTGTTTGAAGAGGCTTCGCCCGCCGATCAGGTCGCCGCTGTTGTGGTCGAACCCCTGCAGGGAGAAGGCGGTTTTATTCCTGCGCCGATCGAATGGGTGAAAGCGCTCCGCAAAATCTGCGATGAAAAAGGCATCCTTCTGGTCGCGGACGAGGTTCAGTCGGGCTTTGGGCGTACGGGTAAAATGTTTGCAAGCTGCTACTGGAAAGAAGCGGGCTGCGAGCCGGACGTCATTACCTCCGCGAAATCAATTGCCGGCGGCGTGCCGCTGAGCGCGATCATCGCCCGTACGGAAATTCTGGACGCGGTTCCGGCCGGCGTGATCGGCGGAACCTTCGGCGGGAACGCGCTTGCCTGTGCCGCGGCCCTGAAGGTGATCGAAGTCATGGAAAGGGATCATCTGTGCGAACGTTCTGTGGAAATCGGCGATAAGATCCGGACGGCGTTCAACAACTGGAAGGAAAAATACGCGGTGGTCGGGGACATCAGAGGGCTTGGCGGCATGGTCGGAATTGAGTTTGTCAAGGACAGGAAAACAAAGGAGCCCAACGCTCCGCTTGTTTCAGCCCTGATCAAGGAATGTGCGGCTCACGGCCTGCTGATTGAAAACGCGGGTACCTATGGAAATGTTGTCCGCTTTTTGGCTCCGCTCGTAATAACGGATGCACAGCTGGATGCGGGACTTACGATTCTGGAAGACGCGATACAAAAGTGTATGTGACGAAACCGTATGAAAAGGGGTTAACACTATGAGAAATTATGTGATTACAATAGCGAGAGGCTTCGGCAGCGGCGGAAAAGATATTGCAACCATGCTTTCTCAGGATCTGGGCATTCCGGTTTATGAGAAGCAGATCCTTCAGATGGCCTCTGAGGTGAGCGGGATTGCGGAAGGCTTGTTTTACGATGTCGACGAAAAATTAAAGGGCAGCTATCTCACCAATATGCTGAAAAAAGTCCCCTTTTCCACTGTGGCCGAACCAAGCGAGAAGGATTTTATTTCGGACGTCAATCTGTTCAACATTCAGGCGGAAATTATCCGCAATCTTGCAAATACGGAATCCTGCGTGATCATCGGCAAATGCGCCGATTACCTTTTGAGGAATTACGAAAATGTCATCAGCGTGTATGTGGAAGCTCCAAGAGAGGACTGCGTCAAGTCCATTGTGAGCAAGCTCCGGGTCGATGAGGACGAGGCAAACCAGATGATACACAGGACCGATAAATATCGCGCGGAGTATTATAAATATTACACCGGCGGTGGATATTGGACCAATCCGATCAATTACGACATGACCTTAAACAGCGCCAGAATAGGGCGGAAAAAATGTGTGGAGCTGATTAAGGACTATATTAAAATTAAGCTCGATACCAAGGAAGAGCAGGGTGTACAGTCATGAAGCAGCTTTTTATCAGGCCGACTATCTTCAAATATTCGACCTGCGCAGAGTTTATAGAGGAATTCAAAATCGGCCGGGGCGATCTGCTCATTACGAACGGATATATCTACAAGTCCTTTCTGGCGGCGCTGAACTTGCAGTGCGACGTGCTCCTGAAAGAGAAATATGGCGCGGGCGAGCCGTCCGATGAGATGGCCGAAGCCATGTACAGGGATATCGGGAGCGGCTATAAGCGCATTATTGCGGTCGGCGGCGGCTCCGTTATTGATCTTTCCAAACTGTTTGCGCTCAGGGACGTATCGCCCGTTCTGGACCTTTTCGACGGGAAGCTGCCCCTTGTAAAAGACAAGGAACTGGTGATCGTACCGGCGACCTGTGGTACCGGAAGCGAAGTTACCAATATCTCTATTCTTGCACTCAGCAGCCGGGGCACCAAAAAGGGCCTGGCCGCGGACGAATTGTACGCGGACAGCGCCGTACTGATTCCGGAATTGCTGAACAGTCTTCCCTTTCGGTATTTTTCAACCAGTTCGATCGACGCGCTGGTTCATGCGGTTGAATCCGCCCTTTCACCGAAAGCGACGGACGCGACAAAAATGTTCAGCTATAAAGCCATTGATATGATTTTAAGAGGTTACAGGGAAATCCGGGATCAGGGACCCGATGCAAGGACTCCGCTGCTCGGTGATTTCCTGACAGCAAGCAATTACGCCGGTATCGCGTTTGGTAACGCGGGCTGTGCGGCGGTGCACGCGTTAAGCTACCCGTTGGGCGCAATCTATCATGTTCCTCACGGCGAGGCCAATTACGCCATGTTCACCGGTGTGCTGAAAAATTACATGGAACTGAAAAGCGAAGGGGAAATCGCGGTGCTCAATCAGTTCCTTGCGGATATTTTAGGCTGCGGTGCCGGTCATGTCTTTGAGGAGCTGGAAAAGCTGCTGGATATCCTGATTCCGAAAAAGGCCCTTCATGAATATGGGGTAACGGAACAAAACCTGGAAGAGTTTACCGACTCGGTCATGCGAAACCAAGGCCGTCTGATGGCAAATAACTTTGTGGAACTCAATCAGGAAAGGGTTTACAAAATTTATAAGGAACTGTATTAAGGGCTTTAGGAGGTTCCCGATAACGGAGATGAAGGAGGCAGTATCATGAGTAAAATTTTATTGTATAACGGTGAAGTCATTACCGTAAATGAGAAAAATGAAATCGCCCAAGCGGTCCTGATCGAAGGAAACAAAATTCAATTCGTTGGGTCCGATGAAGAAGCGTTCAAGCGGTGCGACGAATCGTCACAAAAAATCGATGTGAAAGGAAATACCGTCCTGCCGGGATTTATCGAAACACATATCCATACGGCTTCCAGAATCGTTCTGACCAAGGGAATTGATTTGTCCCGAAAGTCCGGTATCCTGAATATTGAAGATCTTCTGAGCCGTATCAAAGAAAACGTGGCCGCCCTGGAAAAGGGGGAATGGCTGCTGTGCCACGGCCTAACTTTTGAAAATCTGGAGGAACAGCGCTGGCCGACCAGATGGGAAATCGACCGCGTCTCCCCGGACAATCCGGTAGCGATCACTCATTCCAGCGGGCATACCGGCCTGTATAATACGAAGGCTTTTGAGCTTTGCCATGTCCTGGACGGCCAAATCGACTATCCGGACGAACATGTAATCAAGGATGAAAACAGCATCCCGAACGGAGTCATGAAAGAAGTGGGCCATTTCAAGATCCTGGATGTTATTGATCAATTTATTCCCGTCACGGAAGAAAAGCTCGTTCGGACTCTGGCGGAATCGTCAAAGCTTATGAACAGTGTCGGCATCACAACGGCTCACGATGCGGGCGCAACGGGGACTACGACAATCCGGGCCATGCAGAAAGCGGTGAAATCGGGAAAGCTTACCGTCAGGATGTACCCCATGCTGTTCACCCTGATGGGCAAGGATTTAAACATCGATTTTGTAAACGCCCAGATTCAGTCGGGGTTTCTTACCGGCTTTGGCGACGAGTATATGAAAATCGGGCCGGTCAAGATCATGGTCGACGGATCGGGGGCGTCCGGGACCTGTGCGACACGGCAGCCACTGAGCCATAACGGCAAGACGATGCCGCCTTCCATGACGCAGGAGGAAGTGGACGACATCGTCGTAAGGGCGCATCGGGCGGGCTTTCAGATCGCTGCGCACTGTATCGGCGATAAAGGCGTCGAGATGATTCTGGATGCTTATGAAAAAGCGCAGAAAGAATTTCCGCGTGAAAACTGCAGACACAGAATCGAACATTGCATGATTGCGGAACCGGATCTGTTGGAACGCATCAGGCAATTGGAGGTCATCCCAACATTCAATCCCGCATTCATCAATCTCTGGGGCGTTTCCTTTAATAAGTATTATCAGGGAAGCCGTCAGGAATATCTGATTCCCATACGCAGTGCGATCGACAGAGGGATTGTCTGCACGGCGGCGTCCGACTGGGAGTGCATCCCGGATATCCGGCCCATTCAGGGAATTGCATCCGCGATGGACAGGACGGTCTATGCAAACGGAGAAAAGGTAGCGGAAAACCAGGCGATTTCCCTGATGGAGGCGATTCGCTGCTATACCTATTCCGCGGCGTACGCTGGATTTGACGAAGATATCAAAGGAAGCCTTGAAGCGGGGAAACTGGCCGATGTGGTTGTCCTGGACGGCAGGATCACAGAGAAAACACCGCGCGAAATCAGTAAAATGTCGGTGCTGAAAACGATTTTTGACGGCAGGGTCGTTTATGAAGGTTAATCATTAAAAGCCAGGGATTCCAGCTCTCGTTTAACGGAGAGCACAGGAATCCCTGGCTTTTTCTTTGTGTGCTGTTCAGACGTTTGCGATGGGACTATTTCACCACGCTCGAAAACCGTTCACTTAATTTATAACCGTATGTACGCTACTTTTGCTGCCGCCAGATTTTTTCGCAGCGCCGCGCACGGTGGTTCTGTTCTTAATTAGTACTCTCCGATCTCAATGGCGCGCTCCTCAACAATACCTCTCACTATTCCGCCCTGAGAACGGCACTAAAACTGTACATAATAGAAAGCACTTAGCTTTCAGATCGAAAAAGCCTTCAAGAACTGTTACAAATTTAATCAATATTACTTGATAACGCATAAGCCTGTGTTATAATGTAACTACAAAACGACGGCTTGCACAATTGGAATATAGCAATAGGAAAGGATGAAGGTGAATGCCGAAAATAAAAGTATTTATTGTAGTTCCTTATGAAGGACTCGGTGAATTGACTTTCAATATAGCCAGACAGTATCCGATGTTTGATATCAGGACGGAGGTCGGCAACCTTGATCAGGGCGTAGAGGCGGCTGCGCGTGCGCAGCAGGACGGATATCAAATGATTATCTCCAGAGGCGGTACGGCCGAAATGATACAGGAAGCGGTTTCCGTTCCGGTTATCAGTATTGATATTTCAGGTTACGATTATATGCGTGTAATAGCGCTTACACATAACTTTTCCGGCAAAGCGGCCATAGTGGGATACCACAGCATTACGGAAGGCGCTCAGGCGATCAAAACCCTTCTGAGAAGCGAAATCGATATCTTTACAATTGACAATTCCAGAGAACTGCCGGGATTGCTGTCCGAACTGCGGCGGAGAGATTACCTGGTTATTGTGGGTGACACCATTACGGTGGAAAAAGCCAAGGAAATGAGCTTTAACGCAATTTTATTGACATCCGGTGAGGAAAGCGTTAAAAAAGCTTTCAACGATGCTTTGAAGATCTATGAGTATATCCAGAAATACAGCCTGAAAGCGGAGCTTCTTATGGAAACGCTCCGCCAAATTCCCCAGTACTGCGCTGTCTTCGATTGTACGGGCAATATAGTGTATCAGAAGCTGCCGGAAGAAGATACCGAAAAAATGGCGGCTGAACTGGCTGAATACTCAAAAATCGTGCTGAGCTCCGGAGAACAGCAGGCGCTGCTGGATTTGGGCGGCCATTACTGGAAGGAAACCGGGACGAGGATCTATGCCGGCGGCAATCATCCGTATGCTGTGTTTTACCTTTCAAAATGTATCGATCAGAAATCGGTGTTGAAAGGGATCACTGCCGAAAGCGTCCAGAATACCGCGGATTTTTCCATCACGGTATTTGGCAGAAGCAGTACTTATCTCAGGGAAACCTATGATGAAGTACAAAAATTCAGCAAGCTTTGCGTTCCGATCCTTATTACCGGAGAAATCGGAACGGGGAAAGATGCTCTTGCAAAAATGATTCATTCCATGAGCGTTAACCGTCAGCATCCCTTTATTACCATCGACGGGGAAATCGCGGACAGCGACAGCCTGAAAAACAGCCGTGCCCTCATTGATTCGGACCCTTCCTCAACACTTTATCTGAAGCAGCTCCAGGCGCTAAGCCTTCAGAACCAGAGGGTTTTGCTGGAAATGCTGGCTGCTCCGGATTTTACCCGTACGCATTTGCTTTTAACGTCTGTATGTGAATCCCCGGAGACGATGATGGCAGCCGGTACTTTGTTGGAAGAGCTTGGCAAGCGGGTCGGCGAATACCGGATCCATCTTCCCAGCTTGCGGGAAAGAAGCGGGGATATGAGGGACCTGACGAGCAATTATATTAATCTTGCCAATTCCCAGTACGGAAAACAAATTGTTGCCGTTGACGATGGGGGATTGAAGCTTCTGACGGATTTCCATTGGGTAACCAATCTTGACCAACTGCAGCGTATTGTTTTCAAGCTGGTCATGGAAGCCGAAGAGCCTTATATCAGTGCGGAAAGCGTCTCCGAAGTGTTGAAAGCGGAGACCGATTTGCAGCCCGTACACAAGAATGTATCGGATAAAACTTTGGATGAACAGATACAGGGTATCATCCGGAATGTGATGAATGAAGAGGATGGAAATCTAACACGCGTGTCCAACCGGCTTGGGGTAAGCCGCACTACGATCTGGAGACGTATGAAAAATGAATGAAACGAAGAGACTAGTAAAAATGGAACAAATTTAAGTTAGCGTTTCTACCTTTACAAAAAATCCAGATGCAATTTGAAACTTGCGTCTGGATTTTTTATCATTATTTATGAAAATCTATTGCAATTTAAAATATATTATACTATAATTTGAAACAGAAAGTGAATGGTATAGAATAATTTGTTTCAAAATGAAATAGTTGATGATGGGAGGAATATACGGGTCAGCAACAAATTGAAATTCGACTTTTTACGAAATTCAGAAGTCAATAGGGTACTGAAAGCAAAAAGGATTGATGAAATATGATTATCATTATTGCGGATGATTTAACCGGCGCCAATGATACCGGTGTACAGTTTCAGAAAAACGGATTTTCCACAATGGTTCAAACGGAATACAGCGATGTGCAGAGCGAATATCTGCAATGCTGCGATTGCTATGACGCCCTTTCCATTAATGTAAACAGTCGGCAGCTGCCTCCGGAGGAAGCGTACAGACGCGTTTACAATCTTGCCAGACAGATCAGCGAAATCCCCACGGAATACGTCTATAAAAAAATCGATTCCCTGCTCCGGGGGAACCCCGCGGCGGAACTGGACGCAGTGATGGACGCGCTGGGGGCCGAAACGGCGCTTGTTGTGCCGAGCTTTCCTGAAAACGGCAGGCAGCTTGTCAATGGAATCATGGTAACGCAGGATGACCGGATCAATGTGGAAAAGATTTTCAGGGAAGGATCGAAACGTTCCACTTTCAAGCTTTCCTTGGAGGAAATCGGGAAGGGCCCGGAAAGTTTAAAACAGCTGATGAAACGGAAACAAAAAGAAGGCTTTCAGATTTTTATTGCGGACGCTACTTCCGATTTGGAATTGGAAACGATCAAAAACGCTGCCAAACCGATCGACAGAAAAATGATTTTTTGCGGAAGCGCCGGCTTCGCAAAACAGCTCGGCAACGAAAAAAGATTCCAGAAAGAACTTGTTACGAGTGAAAAATCCGAAAATGCGGTTCTTGTAGTTGCCGGTTCCAGAAGGAAAGAGACCGCTGTTCAGCTTCAGCAGATTTCAGAAGCTTTTTTGACACCGATCGTCAAAATTGATGTCTCCAAGGTTGAAAACGGAGGCCGGTCATACAGCGAGGAAATTACAAGATGTACGGATCAAATCCTGCAGACGGTGCAGGAAGGCCATAAACTGATTCTTCTGGCGGTAAGCAGCCTGTTTTCTGAAACACAGGAAAAGCCAAAACCGGAAAACAAAGATCCTGAGGCGGTCAATATTGCCGCGGCGCTGGGGGAAACGGTGGAAAAAATATACCGGAAGATTCGGCTTTGTGCGGTGGTGTCGACAGGGGGAGATACCTCCTTGCAGATATGCAGGGCGTTCCGTTCAAAAGGGATCGAGCTGTGTGATGAGATTGCGGCGGGAATTCCGGTTGGACGGATGGTAGGAGGAGAAGCCGACGGAATGGTGATTATCACGAAATCCGGCGGGTTTGGAAACGGAGATGCCCTGATCCAGGTTGTTAATTACCTTGACGATAACCGGAATGAAAGTGAAAGGAGACTTTACGGTGGTTAATTACAAAATGAAAATGCCGTCCTGCGTATATGGAGGGGTGGGCAGCGTACATAAGCTTTCGGAGATGGTCGCTGCGGAGAACGCGAAGGAGGTTCTGGTTTTTACTGACAAAGGAGTCCGCGATTCCGGAGTGACGGATTTTGCCCTGAAGGTTCTGGATCAGTGCGGGGTAAAATACCGGGTCATCGATGATCTGGTCCCGGAACCGAGCGTAGATGACGTGCAGAAGGTGATTGATGAGACACAGGACATGCACTGCGACCTGATTATCGCGGTGGGCGGCGGAAGCACAATGGACGCGGCAAAGCTGGTGTCCATGCTGAAAGGCTCTGAATACCGGGTCGGCGATCTGGTAAAGGATCCATCGCTCGCAGTAAAAAAAATCCGGACGGTCATGGTGCCGACGACCTGCGGGACGGGTTCGGAAGCGACCTGCAATGCCATCGTAGCGGTACCCGAGGAAAAACTGAAGGTCGGCATTGTAAATGACGGGATGATTCCCGACTATGTAATTCTCGATCCCGATCTGATTGCGAAGCTGCCCCGAAAAATCATTGCGTCCAGCGGCATCGATGCCTTGGCGCATTGTGTGGAATGCTACACCTCCAACAAGGCGAACCGGTTCAGCGACGCGTTTGCACTGGAAGGCGCGAGGCTGATTTTCGGCAGTATCCGCAGAGCCTATTCGGACCCGGACGACAGCGAAGCAAAAGCCAATATGCTGGTCGGGGCGTTCTATGGGGGAGTGGCGATCACCTCCTCCGGTACAACGGCGGTTCACGCGCTGTCCTATCCGCTGGGGGGAACGTATCATATCGCACACGGCGTGTCCAACGCCATCCTGCTTGCCCCGGTCATGAACTGTAACCTTCTGGACTGCGCAGACCGGCTGGCGGATATCTGTGAGGCCGTGGAGCCGGACTTTCCGGGAGAAACGGAAACCCGGAAGGCAAGGCATCTCATTGATCTGATCGAAGAGATCTGCAGGTTTACGGAAATTCCGAAAACACTCGGCAGCTTTGGGGTTCCGGCAGAGGACCTTGAGTTTTTGGTAGCAGCGGGCAGTCAGGTCACCCGCTTACTGAACAATAACCGAAAAAAACTCAGTCTTGACGATATCAGAAACATCTATCGGCAGGTGCTGTAATGCGAAAGGACGGAGAAAAATGAGCAGCCTTCCGATTTTGGGAATTACCATGGGCGACCCGTCCGGAATCGGGCCGGAAATAACGGTAAAAGCCCTTATGAATGAAAAAGTATACGGCATCTGCCGCCCCGTTGTCATCGGGGACGCCGAAGTGATGAAAAAAGCGGTCGGGATCGTCGGTACCGGACAAATCGACGTCCATCCTGTTTCGAGGGTGGCGGATTCCCGTTTCCAATTCGGTACGATGGACGTTTACGATTTACATAATGTGCAAACAGAAAAGCTGGAATACGGCAAGGTTTCCGCTTTGTCGGGCGGTGCGGCGTTCGAGTGCGTCAAAAAGGTCATTGAGCTCGCCCTGTCCCATGAGGTGGACGCGACCGTTACCAACCCTCTGAACAAGGAAGCCATGAACCTTGCGGGCTTCCACTATTCCGGGCATACGGAAATTTACGCGGAGCTTACGGGTACCCGGGATTACGCCATGATGCTGGCGGACGGCGATTTGCGCGTCGCACACGTGTCCACTCATGTGTCGCTGCGCACCGCCTGCAATCGGGTGAAAAAGGACCGGGTTTACCATGTGATCCGGCTGGCTGACAGCGCCTGCCGGAAATTCGGGATCGAAAAGCCGCGGATCGCCGTAGCCGGTCTGAATCCCCACGCCGGGGAAAACGGGATGTTTGGCAGCGAGGAAACAGAAGAAATTCTGCCGGCGATCCGTCAGGCCGTTTCAGAAGGGATCAATGCCGACGGGCCCCTTCCGCCGGACACGGTGTTTTCGAAGGCACGGGGCGGATGGTACGACATGGTGGTGGTGATGTACCATGACCAGGGGCATATCCCTCTGAAGGTTCTGGGCTTTGTTTACGACCGGGACGCCGGGAAATGGAAATCCGTCAGAGGGGTGAATATCACCCTTGGACTGCCGATTATCCGGACCTCTGTGGACCACGGAACGGCTTTCGATCAGGCGGGCAAGGGGACCGCGAGCGAGTCGAGCCTGATCAACGCAATCGAATACGCCGTACGGCTGACTGGGAAAGGGCCGGCCCTTTAAATGGCTGTCATAAAACAGAGATTCAAAACAATGGAGGAGTAAATCGATGAATAAGAAGTATTACGGTGTCATTCCGCCGATCATTACGCCGGTGGACGAAAAGGAAAACGTTGATGAGGAAGGCTTCGGCAGACTGATTGACCACTGTATTGACGGCGGCCTGCACGGGCTGTTTGTGGCCGGAAGCAACGGGGAAACAATGGCCCTTACACAGAAGGAAAGGGACCATGCCATCGATGTTGTGCTGAAACGGACGAACGGGAGAGTCCCGGTCATGGCGGGCGTGATGGATACCAGCACCCGCCGCGTGATCGATAACATCAAGAGCCTTGAACAAATGGGCGGAACATGCGCGGTGGTCACTTCGATTTTTTATGCCCGCCATACTTCTCAGGATGAAACGGTGCGCCATTTTGAAAAGATAGCGAAGGAAACGTCGATCGATTTGATGATCTATAACATTCCAATGTTTACGGGTTTAAAGCTGTCGGCTGACACCATTATCCGTATCTCCCAGATCGACCATGTGGTTGGGCTGAAGGACAGCTCGGGCGATTTTAAAGAATTTATGAAATGTCTGGATTATTTTAAGGACAAGGATTTTGCCATGCTTCAGGGTACGACAGCTTACGCAATGCCGAGTATGCTGCTGGGTGCGGACGGATTCGTCCCCTCCATCGCGCCGCTGTTTACCGAACTGTTTGTGAAGGCATACGAGGCGGGCCGTTCCAAAAATATCGATCTGACGATGAAATATGATGAATTGCTGCGCGAAACCTCTGAAATTCTCGGCATGACCAAAAATGCCACCTCCGCCAATAAATTCGCACTGTCGCAGCTTGGATTTACCGATAAGCGGGTAATCTTGCCGCAGGACTCCATCCTTCCGCAAGAGGAACAGAAGATTATCGATAAGACAGAAGAAATCAATCGGAAATACGAAGAATTCAAGAAAAATCTGTGACCGTTCCGGAAAGGGGTGTTAAGGCTTTGGATACCGTTGTATTGTCGCACGCACTCTACCAGCCCGGCATGGATGCCCTTGCCGGAAAAGCAAACCTGATTGTTCCCGACAACGGAAACAGCGACGAAATCATTGAACAGCTGAAACAGGCGGACGGTTATATTTTAAGGATCGGCAAGATCGATCGGAAAGCGATCGAGGCCTGCCCGAAGCTCAAGGTGATTACCCGCCCGGGAGTGGGAGTGGATTCCGTGGATATTGCCGCGGCCACCGAACGAGGGATTCCCGTTGTGATTTGCCCTGCCGCGAATTTCCATGCGGTGGCGGAGCACACTCTGGCTCTCATTTTTGCCCTCAGCAAAAATCTGCTTGAAAGTGTGGAAGAAACACGGAAAGGAAATTTCTCAATACGCAGTAAATACGCCGCGGTAGAGCTGGCCGGAAAGACCATAACGGTTTTGGGCTTCGGAAATATCGGCCGGGAAGCTGCCCGGCTGTGCAGCGCTGTAGGGATGAAGGTCTGTGTCTATGATCCGTACATCAAAAAGGAAGATGTGGCCGCGCTGAATTATTCTTACTCTTGCGATATGCCCGAGGCGGTCGGACAGGGTGATTTCGTATCCATCCATATGCCGTCCCTGCCCGCCACACGCGGAATGTTCGCCAGAAAACAGTTTGCAGCGATGAAAAAGACCGCATTCTTCCTGAACTGTGCGCGGGGCGACATCGTCAACGAGCCGGATATGATCGAAGCCCTGACGAATCATGAGATAGCCGGCGCCGGACTGGATGTGCTGGTGGACGAACCGATGAAGCCCGACCATCCGCTCATGAAGCTGCCCAACGTGATTCTTACGCCGCATATGGCGGCCCAGACGCAGGAAACGACGGAAAAAACGGTTTTGATGGCCGTGGAAGGGACGCTTGCTGTTCTGAGAGGGGAGAAGTGGCCAAACGTATGCAACCCTGAGGTCTACCGGCATCCGAAATGGCAAAATGCCTGAGCAAGAAATCCGAAGTCGTCTATAAAAGAGGTGAATATGATGACCTTGTCAAAACGCATATTCTTTGTTGCTTTTAACGTTTTCTGTATTGTTTATACGCTCCTGTGCATGCAGCTTGAGGTGGGCGATTTCTACACTCCGGGTCCGGGCTTCGTCCCCGTTTTTCTGGGGGTGGTCGGTACGGTTCTGTCGTCCTGTCTGACCGTACAGGCCTTCCGGCAGAAGCTGGAAAAGAAGGAAGAGAACGACGAGGATAAGACCAGCCTGATCCGGCTGGGACTCTATGTGCTTGTCTGCTTTGCGTTCCTGCCCATGTTCGATTTTCTCGGTTCACTGATTTCCGTTTTTATTCTGGTTCTGTTGTTGTCCAAAATATCAGGACTTAAAAAGTGGTGGAAATCCACTGTTTTGGGTCTGGCTACATCCGCTTTCTTTTACTGTCTGTTTGCAATGGTACTGCAGGTGCCGCTGCCGCAGGGGTTAATTAGTTTCATTTAAATAATGGCTCAAGAGCTTTTATGGAGAAGAGTTGATAAATATGGATATATTGAACCAATTAGGTACCGGATTTATGTCGGCGCTTACGATTCAGAATCTGATCGCCTGTTTTGCCGGCGTGTTCGTGGGAACCGTCGTCGGGGTATTGCCGGGAATCGGCCCTGTTGGAGCGACGGCGCTTTTACTGCCGTTTAGCTTCGGGCTGGATACCAGTACGAGCCTGATTCTGCTTTCGGGAATCTTTTACGGCTCTATGTACGGCGGCTCCACCACTTCTATTCTGCTGAACGTACCGGGGGAATCCGCCTCAATGGTCACGGCAATTGACGGACACGAAATGGCAAAGAAAGGACGCGCGGGAGCCGCCCTTGCCGTTTCGGCCATCGGTTCGTTCATTGCGGGCACGGTGGGGGTTGTCCTGCTGATGATCTTTGCTCCGCCGCTTGGAAATTTTGCCCTTTCCTTCGGACCTCAGGAATATCTCTCGATTGCCGTACTCGGAATGCTCCTGCTCAGCAATTTGACCGGGGGGTCGTTTCTGGTTTCCCTCGGAATGTTTATTCTGGGCATGATTATCACGACGATTGGAATCGATCCGATATCCGGAATCAACCGTCTGTCCTTCGATATCCTGGACCTGTCCAAAGGAATTGAGATGCTTCCGGTCATTATGGGCCTTTTCGGTATGGCGGAAGTGTTCTCCGTCGCGGTAGAGCCCTACAAGGTCGGGGAACTCATCAAGGTGAAATTCAGGGATCTCTACCCCACAAAAAAAGAACTGAAACGGTCGGTCGCTCCCATTCTGCGCGGTACCGCGATCGGTTTCCCGATCGGCCTGATACCCGGCCCCGCCGCGGTTGTTTCCTCGCTGGTTTCTTATAAGATGGAGAAAAATTTCTCCAAGCACAAAGAAGAGTTCGGACACGGCGCGATCGAAGGCGTAGCAGGTCCCGAATCCGCCAACAACGCCGCCGCTTCCGGCACGATGATTCCCCTGCTGGCGCTCGGAATTCCGTTCGCGCCCGCTACGGCTGTTCTGCTCAGCGGCTTTATGCTGCAGGGTGTGGCACCCGGACCTACGTTTATCAGCGGGCATGCCGACCTGTTCTGGCTGATTGTAGCCAGCATGTATATCGGCAATGTTATGCTTCTGATTCTGAACCTTCCTCTGGTCGGAGTGTTCGCGTCTCTCACCAAGGTCAGACCGGAGATTCTGATGCCGATTGTTGTCGCCGTTATGATGATTGGTACATACAGCGTAAACAACAGTACCTTTGATCTTCTGATTCTGATGATTTTCGGTGTGATCGGCTACATTCTGAAGATTGTGAATATCTCACCGGCTCCCATTATTGTCGGATTTGTTCTTGGCAACGTATTTGAAAAGGGTCTGCGCCAGTCGCTACTGGTTGCGGGCGGCGATTTTGCTTCTCTCTTTATGCGGCCGATCGCCGGCTCCATGTATCTGGTTTGCCTGGCTGTGCTTATTTGGGTCATAGTCGGACAGGTGAAGAAGAAATATAAGGTTTCTATTTCTGAGGACTGATCCGGCCCGTCGTTTCATAAGGCGATGTATTCGGGCGTATGAGGCGGAAAGGCCGCCTTACGGCCGGATTTCATAGTAGAAGATTAGGGAGGAATTGAAAAATGTTATCTATTAAAAAGGCAGTCTGTGGTTTGCTTGCGGTTGCTCTGATGGCGACTCCGCTTTTAGGCGGCTGCCAGAGCCAGCCTAAATCCCAGTCCGGCGGCGGGGTAAACAGCACCGCGGCGGATTCCAAAACGACAGAAAACAGCGATTACCCGAAAAAGACGATTACCCTTATCAACCAGTTCGCGGCGGGCGGCTCGTCGGACGTTCTCGGCCGCGCGCTTGCCTCTGTGGTGAACAAGTATATCGGCGCGACCGTTATGGTGGAAAACAGACCGGGCGGAAGCGGCACGATCGGGACGGATTATGTTCTGAAATCCAAGCCGGACGGATATACTTTGCTGATCACCTCTTCCGGAAACTTTACCACGACTCCCATCGTGCAGGGAGCCCCTTATGATCCGGTCAAGGATGTAAAACATATTATCGGCATTGAATCTCTTCCTATGGCAATAGTTGTGAACGCGGATTCCCAGTGGAAGACCCTTGAGGACCTGGTGAATTACTGCAAGGAAAATCCCGGAAAGCTGAAAGCCGGGGCGGGCGTGCCCGGCGGAACCAATCATATGGCATGGCAGAGATTTACCAAAACGGCGGGAATCAAAACCAATGAAATCCCGTTCGGCGGCGGTACTTCCGAAGCGACCACTTCACTGCTTGGCAATCACATCGACGCCAGCGTGCTTCATCCCACGGAAATCAGCGAGCAGCTCAAAGGCGGCAAGCTGCGCATGCTGGCAATTTTCAGCGATGAGAAGCTTGTTGATTACCCGGATGTCCCAACCGCCAAGGAATGCGGCTACGATGTGGTCGTACAGGTCAACAAAGGAATCAGCGGACCGGCCGGTTTGCCGGACGACATTGTTCAGAAAATTCATGACGCTTTTAAACAGACCATGGAAGACCCTGAATTTATTAAGATTGTACAGAAGACCGGCGATTACAATTATCTGAAGTATGAAACCGGCGATGAACTGAAAACCGATCTGGACAAAATGCGCGATGATTTCTCTCCTCTGCTGAAGGAACTCGGACTGGAAAAGAAAAAATAAACGGCGCTAACCGCACACGGTTACATCGGGTCTGCCGCCGGAAGATCGGCAGACTTTAATTTTGAATTCAGACGATTGAGCCTATTTGGTACCAGGCCGCTCCGCGGCCGCTGTTTCTGATAACAACAATCTTCTGGGCATTGTGCTGGCGAAACTGTCAGGACAACAGACGGCTAAGTGTTTTTGCAATTGCTGAGGAATAGACCCAACTAGATAAAGGACCGACAGGGAGAGAAATTCTTCCTGCCGGTCCTTTATCTTGCTCCAAGTCTTTTGCTGAAGCCCGGAATAACAGACGATTAAAATATCGAAAAAATAATATTAAAGTCAAAAAATATTAAAATTGTTAATTAAATTCGACAATAAATTTAAATTTATTAAAATAATATATTGACATTCCACATAATAATGATAAAATATAATCGAAAACGATAAATTAATGTGTCGACAAGGTGTGAATTTCAGCAGAATAGCAGATAACTTGGGGGATTCTGCTGTTTGAAAAGAACCTGTTGAAACATAATAAAATCGGGAAGGAAGTGTATATCGGATTATCGGCGTTTTATTTGGAGCATCGGGGAGTTTTAAGTTTCTCAATTAAAATCAAGGAGGAATTGTTAATGAAAAGGATTGTTTCGGCGATTTTATCAACTGCACTGTTACTCAGCTCTTTTGCGGGATGTCAGGCGAATACCCCCTCTTCAGACGCAGGCACCGCCGCGAACGCAAGCGGAACAGCAACGAACGGAGAGGTACTGAATGTTGGAATGATGCCGTTTACCGTAAACGTGCCCGCTCAGTATGCGTATGAAAAGGGCTGGTTTAAAGACGCGGGGCTGAATGTTAAGTTTGTTATGTTTCAGAATGGTACGCCGATGAACGAATCTCTTTCTGCGGGGCAGCTTGACATCGGTGTTGCGGGAACCGCGGCGGTGTTTTCCATGGCAAACGATATCAGTACGCTGGTGTATGAGTCGAATACGGCGGGCGGTATGGGACTTTATGTAAGAAAGGACAGCCCGATCGCTAAGATAAAAGGTCAGCTGCAGGGTAATCCGGACGTTCTGGGTTCCAAGGATACGGTTAAGGGAATCAAAGTGCTCGGGTCTCTGGGAACCGTGTCTCAGTATGTTACGATAAACTACGCGCAGAAATTCGGCCTTAAAGAAACGGATATCCAGCAGGTTTCCATGGAATTTGCTCAGGCACTCCAGGCGTTCAAGACCGGTGAGGGCGACGCGATCTCCGTTCCTCCTCCGTTCTCCTTCCAGGCGGAAGCCGCCGGAGCGGTAAGGGCCATTTCGTTTGAACAGGCCTCCGGCATGAAAATGAAGGACGGCATTCTCGTTCGGAAAAGCGTTCTCAAAGACAGAAAAGCGGATGTTGTGAAATTTATTCAGGTTTACGAAAAAGCCTGCGAAGCACTTGCGAAGGATAAAGATGAAAGACATACCTTCTCGATGAAGTTCTTCAAAGATAACGGTCTGGTATATACGGACGAAATGATGGACGATGAAATCTCCGTGCGCGATTATATCACAAAGGAGGACTACGAGCAGTCCGGCTATACCTTGGGCGACAGCTACATGCTGCTGGCAAATTTCTTTGCCGAAGCAGGAAAAATTGAAAAAGACCTTCTTCCCAATGTCCCCAAAAACTTTGATGCGTCGGTTATTGAGGAAGCGTTTGGCGTAAAGATCGGCACTGCGCAGTAAGTGTATTTTAACGGATAAAGAAACGAGGTGCAAAATGAAAAACAAGAAGAACGGAGCCAAATACCTGCTGCTGTCTGTGTTATCCGTATTTATCGTTATATTCGTGTGGTATCTTGTCACAGATATATTAAAAATGTTTCCCTCTTCTATTTTTCCAAGTCCGCTTAAGGTTGTCAGAACCTTCTTTATTAAAATGTATGATGTTAACCCTGATGGCGCCACCCTTCCGCAGCATATCGGAGCAAGTCTTCAGGTTGCCCTGCTGGGCTACTTCCTCGGGCTTTTTATCGGTATTCCGCTAGGTATACTGATGGGATGGAGCGAAAAGATCGACATGTTTTTCCGTCCGCTGTTCGACCTGTTGAGACCTGTTCCCGGTATCGCCTGGATCCCTCTCATGATCATCTTTCTCGGGATCGGGATTGCCTCCAAGGCTGCGGTCATTTTTCTTTCCGCTTTGGTTCCGTGTATTGTGAATGCTTATTCGGGAATCAAACGGACAAGAGCAGTTCATTTGTGGGTAGGGCAGACGTTTGGTGCCTCCAACATGCAGCTGCTTTTTAAGATCGCGATTCCTACAGCAATGCCCATGGTTATGACTGCGTGCAGAGTTGCTCTTGGATCCGCATGGACAGCCCTGGTAGCCGCCGAACTGCTTGCGTCTACAAAAGGGCTCGGATTTATGATTCAGCAGTGCAGAGGGCTATCCCGCCCGGACGTTATTATCGTCGGGATGATCTCCATCGGCGCGATCGGCGCCCTGCTTGGGCAGCTGCTTTCCGTAATTGAAAAGATTGTGCTGAAAGGAGGAGAACAGTAATGGGAAAAAGACTCAAATCGAAAAATGTGACGAAGGTCATGGCCGGAACGGTGTCTATCCTGCTGTTTATCCTGTTATGGCAGTACGGCGCGGCCTGTACGGCAGTCGGAAAGCTTCTTCCGACACCGGTTGTGGTGTTTCAGGATTTTATCAAGGACTGCTATTCCAACATTGGTCAGTATACGCTGATCGGACATATTTTCTGGAGTCTGGAACGCGTGATGCTTGCTTATGTGGTGGCCTGTGTTGCGGGAGTCGCCTTAGGAATGGGAATGGGCTGGAACCGGACGATCGAGGCGGTTTTCCGTCCGATTTTTGAGGTCATCCGCCCGATTCCTCCGATCGCCTGGATTCCGCTTTCCATTCTGTGGTTCGGAATCGGTGAAATGACAAAATTTTTCCTGATCTTTTTGGCGGCATTCACGAATGTCACTCAAAACGCATACGCGGGAGCGAAAGCGGTTGATCTGGTTCTGGTTGGTGCCGCTAAAATGTTGGGTGCCAACAACCGGCAGCTCTTTACCAAGATTGTAATTCCTTTTTCCGTTCCGTACATTTTTGCCGGCCTGCAGATTGCGCTTTCCAGCAGCTGGGCAACGGTTGTGGCGGCTGAAATGGTTCGTTCCTCCGAGGGAGTCGGCTGGCTGATTTTCGGCGGAATGCAAACGAATGACACAACGCAGATTCTGGTGGGTATCCTTGCGATCGGTATTGTAGGATTTATCCTTGCCATTATTATGAGAGAAGCGGAGGCCAGGCTATGTGCATGGAACAACAGGGGAGTATAAAGGATAATTTTATTATCGACTGCGAAAACGTCACGAAGGAGTTTACAACGGAACGGGGAACCCTTAAGGTCGCCGATAACTTTTCACTGAAGGTGAAGGAAAATGAATTTCTCGTTCTGTTTGGCCCCGGCCAGTGCGGTAAAACTACTCTGCTGAACCTGATTGCGGGACTTGAGCCCGCTACTTCCGGAAAAATAACCGTCAATAATAAGGAAGTAAACAAACCGGACCCCGAACGCGGAGTGGTTTACCAGACGACGGCGCTGTTTCCCTGGCTCACCGTCAAAGGGAATGTGGAGTTCGGGCCGAAGGTAAGAGGAATATCAAAAGCGGAGAGAGAAAGAAGGACGGCCCATTATATTAAGCTAGTCGGCCTGGAAGGATTTGAAAACTCCTATCCGGTCAAACTTTCAGGAGGGATGCAGCAGCGCGTCGGCATTGCCCGGGCGTACTGCAACGAACCGGTTGTGATGCTGATGGACGAGCCGTTCGGCCATCTGGATGCTCAGACAAGGTACCTGATGCAGGAAGAGCTTGTCCGTATCTGGGAATCGGAAAAAAGGACCGCGATTTTTGTTACAAACAATATTGAAGAGGCCCTGTATTTGGCTGATCGCATTGTCGTGCTCACAAACTGCCCCGCGAGTGTAAAGTGTGAATACAATATCACCATGAAACGTCCGAGAGACTATGTGGACCCTGAATTTTTACGTCTTAGAGAAGAAATCACCAATATAGTGGACAAGACACTTTAAACGGAAGGGGGAGTTCAAGTGGCTGAAGACAGAATCAAAGTAAAGGCAGACCACATTACAAAAAAGTTCGGTGATTTGCTTGTCCTGGACGATATATCCTTTGAAGTGAAAAAAGGAGAGTTTTTATGCATTGTCGGGCCGACTGGCTGCGGCAAAACAACCTTTCTCAACAGCCTGACCAAGCTGAATGAGCTTACCGCGGGTGAAATTTATATTGACGGCGAACCGGTGAACCTGAAAAAGCACAACATCGCTTATATTTTTCAAGAGTATTCCACAATGCCGTGGCTGACTGTGGAACAAAACGTCCGGTTTGGCCTGAATATTAAAAAGGTACCTGAGGAAGACCAAAAAAAGCGGGCGGAAGAGGTGATGGAAATGGTCGGACTGACTAAATTCCGCGACTACTATCCAAAACAGCTTTCCGCCAGTATGCTGCAAAGAGTGGTTATCGCAAGGGCGTTTGCCGTGCATCCGGAACTGCTGCTGATGGATGAGCCCTACGGTCAGCTTGATATCGAGCTTCGCTTTAAGCTGGAGGATGAGCTGATCAAGCTCTGGCAGAAGGAGAAAACAACCATCATCTTTATTACGCACAATATTGAAGAGGCGGTCTATATGGCGGAACGCTGTCTGATCCTCTCCAATAAGCCCACACACATTAAAGAAGAAACCGTGATCGATCTTCCCAGGCCGAGGAATGTCGCCAGCCCGGATTTTATCGCAAAGCGGCAGTATATCACCGATCAGATCAAGTGGTGGTAAAAAGATGGTTTTGAAAGGTTTTAGGTGGGCTTAGCGCTAGAAAATCACCTAATGGAAGAAATTCTTTGCGGACCTATTCAAAATTCATCATAATTAATTTATAATTATGAAAAAAGCAAAGAGAGGCAGTACCATGGAACAGGGAATCGTTGAGAGCAGAAAAGACCTGAAAAGAAATAAAATAATCAGTACGGTCCGGTACAACGAAATGATCTCAAGGCATGAAGTTAAAAAAAGGACCGGCTACAGTATGACGACTGTGCTGAATACCATCAATGACTTAATTGAAAAAAAACTGCTCGTGGAGGAAGACTGCGATTCTGTCCGGGTGGGCCGCAGGCCCACATGGCTGCATATCTGTCCGGATGGGCAATATTTCATTGGCGTGGAGTTCAATGCGGACAGCCTGAACTGTGTGGTGGTGGACTTTGCCTTTCAGGTGATTTTTTCTGTAAATGACAGGCTTTATTCAACGGATACGCCGGAGAGCATCCTTGAAAAGATTGAAGCCGCTATTCGCCGTGCGCTGGACTTCGTGGGGGAAGATAAGTCCAGGGTCCTGGGAATCGGTCTCGGACTGCCGGGCTATGTGAACAAGGAAAAAGGACTCGGGGTGGAGTACGCATATATCAACGGATGGAGGAACATCCCCATTCAATGGATGATTGAAGAAAAATTCGGCTATAAGGTCATCATTGAAAACAACATCAACACCATGACGATAGCCTACCGCTGGATGGAGTATGGGGAAAGAGCAGACGATTTTGTCCTGCTCTCCATGAAATACGGTCTCAGGATGGGTATGATCATTGGCAATAAGCTGTATTCCGGCAATAATGGGACAGCGGGTGAAATTGGCCATGTCCGGCTGGTAAACGGTTACCGTTATTGCTCCTGCGGCAAAAAAGGATGTTTGGATACGGAGGCTTCCTTCAAAGCGATAAAGACCAAAATCATCGAACGGATGGAATGCGGATATTTTGCCGATATCAAAGAGATGGTTCAGGGCGACATGGACCGCTTTTCTATGAGCATGTTTGTAGAGTCCGCATTGCAGGGAAATCCCGATTCCGTCGATCTGATGAAGGAGACAGCCGTTTATTTAGGAGAAAGCCTTGCGATGGCGCTGGCGGCCATTAATCCCAAGCAGGTGATTATTGCGAGCAAAAGCGGAATGGGCGGAGAGGTCTTTTCCAATATGGTCTATGGTGTGATTCAGGACAGCGTGCCCTCTGCGCTTATTGAAAATTTCAGTGTCAAATGCATCAAGGCGCAGGATAATATCGGTGCGGTCGGAGCCGCTATGATGATCATGGAGAACGAATACCAGGTGGCGCAGGAAGAAGTTTGAGGGAAGTACAAAATTTTCCTCATGCCTGCTGAATTATATCGAAATCGATAAAATTTTGAGGAGAAAAATCATGAAACTAAAATCTGTAACATCGTTGCTTTTGCTTTCAGTCATCTGGGGCGTTTACTATGTCGCGACCCAAAGAGCTGTCAGGGTTTTGTCGGTTTTTTCGGTAGGGATCGCAGTTCGTTTTATCACGATGATGATTCTTGCGGCCATCATGCTGGCCGATGGAAAGTTTACGGACCTGTTCCACACAAAAGGGGTGACCAAAAGGCTGTTTCTGATAGGGGGGTTCGGTTATCTTCTGGACCTGACCGCCTTTATCGGTCTCTCGGTTTCTCCGGCGGGCAGCGGTACCGCGCTTTTGAAATGTGATGTTCTGTTTGTAAATATCATTTCGGTGCTGATTTATAAATACAGATTCACCCGCGCGGACTGGGCCTGTTCCATGGTAATGCTTTTTGGGGTTTTTCTGGTAATGGGGATCGATTTTTCCAGCTTCCATTTGGGCGATACGGGCAATGTTTTTTTTATTCTCAGCGCCCTGTTCGTATCTATCAATGCTTTCCTGATCAAAAGCGTGCAGACCAGCAAAGTAAGCGCGGTAAGCGATAATGTGGTTGCGTTCTATAACAATTTTATCACTATGGCGCTCTTCGCGCTGTCTGCGCTGTTTACCGGGGATTTCCGGCAGCTTGCAAAAATCGGCGGGAATGTATCTGTTATTTTGATACTGCTGATCTGCGCTGTCGGCCAATCCCTGATTTATGTCGTTTACTATTATAACCTCAGACGTTTTCCCGTATGGATCGTAAAGGTCTTTCTGCTGCTGATGCCGGTTGTTGCGGCACTGGTCTCCTATATGGCTTTCGGCGAAAGGCTGGTACCGATGCAATATGCCGGTATGGCGGTAGTTCTTCTCGGAGCCCTGGGAATTCTTCTGGAGCAAAAGAAAAAAAGCCAATTTCAGCAAAATACCGTGACGGAAGGAGTAAAAGAAAAATGAAAGAACAATTCAGTTTTTATATGCCGGTTAATATCCGGTTTGGAAACGGCATAACAAAAGAATTAAACCAATATGTGAAAGGGAACAGCGTCCTCCTGATTTGTGATCCGTTCCTTTATAAGTCCGGCGTGGCGAAAACGCTGGGCGATGCTATGACTGAAAAAAACACTGTGTATTTCAGTGAAATCGAGCCAAACCCATCCTGTGAAAGTGTGGATAAAGCGGCGCGTGCCGCTCGGGAAATTCAGGCAGGCTGCGTGATCGGGCTGGGCGGCGGAAGCGCAATGGATGTTTCCAAAATTGTTTCCTGCCTAGTGACCAATCCGGGAAGTATCTACGATTATTACGCCGGCGGAAACCGTGCGCTTGAATCAAGGAAAGCACAGCTGGTCCTGATACCCACAACAGCGGGGACAGGAAGTGAAGTTACAAACGTCGGCGTGTTTACCAATCAGAGGGCCGGAATCAAAATGCCGATGGTAAACGACTGCTTCTGGGCGGACTGCGCAATGATCGATCCCGAACTCACCTATACCCTTCCGCCCGCCGTCACTGCCTCCACCGGAATGGACGCGTTCTGCCATGCGATAGAAGCTTACTGGAACAAAGAGTCGCAGCCTTTATGCGACATGCTGTCGCTGGGCGCGCTGGAACTGGTTCTGAAAAACATCAAAAAAGCTTATGACACGCCGTCCGACAAGGAAGCGCGCGCGTCAATGATTCTGGCGAGCCTGACTGCGGGGGTCTCGTTCAGTCAGACAAGGACCACCGGCATTCATGCGCTGAGTTTCCCGCTCACGACGGAATTCGGGGCCAACCATGGGACTGCCTGCTCCATAACGTTGCCCGCGTTTATACGTCTCTGCTACAAACAGGCAAAGGAAAAAATGGAGAAGCTCATGCGTTACCTCGGCTATTCGGGAATCGATGAATTTGCGGACGCGGTTGAGCGTTTGATGGAAAGTATGAAAATGCCCGTGCGTCTTCATCAGCTCGGGGTCAGGGAATCCGATATACCGCATATTGCAGAAGTGGGTTTAAATGCGGCGATTATCCAGCTGACGCCTGCCGAAATGAACGAGGAAACCGTGTGCGGACTTTTGGCATCCATTCTGTAAGGTTCTCACAGATCAATTGAAGGAGCCACTATCATGAATAATAAGGTACAAATGCTTCAGGCGAAAGCGGATGAAATCCGGAAGCTGACAATACAGGAGATCGGAGAGCTTGGGGTAGGGCATATCGGAGGCTGTCTTTCTATCTGTGAAGTGCTTTCCGCCCTTTACTTCGACATTATGAAAATCGACGCGGAAAACCCGAAAATGGAGGATCGCGACCGTTTCGTACTGTCCAAAGGGCATGGCGGCCCGGCAGTCTACGCCGCTTTGGCTCTGAGAGGCTTTTTGAAAAAAAGCGAGCTGGCTACGCTGAACAGGCCGAATACCCATCTGCCCAGCCACTGCGACCGGAACCTGACGAACGGGATCGATATGACCACCGGTTCGCTGGGGCAGGGATTTTCGGCGGCGGTCGGTATGGCCGCGGCGGCAAACATGGACCATAAAGACCTGTTCGTCTATACCGTTATCGGTGACGGCGAAAGCCAGGAAGGCCAGGTCTGGGAGGCTGCCATGTTTGCCGCCGGCAGTCAGCTGGACCATCTGATCGCGTTTACCGACTACAATAAAATGCAGATTGACGGGATGATTGAAAGCATCAACGGACTGTATCCCCTGGATAAAAAGTGGGAGGCTTTCGGCTGGCACGTCCAATCGGTGGACGGGCACAATATTCAGGAAATTCTGAATGCCGTCGACAATGCGAAAAAGATACCGGGCAGACCCTCCATGATTCTGCTCAACACTATTAAGGGCAAGGGCGCATATTTCTGTGAAAACATGGTCAAGTCCCATAATATGCAGATTACGCCGGAGATGTGGAAAAAAGCGGTAGACTTACTGGATCGGGAGGAAGCATAACATGGAACTGGAAAACAGATGGCTGCGCGAAACCTATGTGGACCTGCTGCTGGAATATGCACAAAAGGATGAGAGGCTGGTTCTTGTTGAGGCGGACCTGATGCTTGCGGCCGGTACAAAACGTTTTGCCGAAAAGTATCCGGAAAGGACTTTTGACGTCGGCATTGCAGAGGCGAATATGATCGGTGTCGCCGCGGGAATGGCGGCTATGGGCAAAATTCCTTTTACGCATACCTTTACACCGTTCTCGACCCGCCGCGTCTGCGATCAGGTCACGTTATCGGTTGCATACGCAAAGCTGAATGTAAAGATGATGGGGAGCGATCCGGGCGTGACCGCGGAACTGAACGGCGGAACTCATATGAGCATGGAGGACGTCGCCATTATGCGCAATATTCCCGGAATGACGGTGTTTGAACCCACGGACAGCGCGCAGTTGAAAAAAGCGTTTCCTCAGATTATGTACCATGACGGTCCGGTGTATATCCGCCTGCTCCGGAGAAACGCGGTCAGAATTTTCGAAGATGACTGCGAATTCCAGTTGGGTAAAGGCATTGTCCTGAAGACCGGCCGGGACGTGACCCTCGTTGCCTCCGGCATCATGGTTGCGGAAACAATGGAAGCCGGAAGGCTGCTTAACGAAAAAGGAATCGATGCGGAAATCATCAACATCCATACGGTAAAACCCCTGGACACCGAATTGCTGCTGGAAAGCGCCCGTAAAACCGGTGCGGTGGTCACGGCGGAAAATCATACCGTAATCAACGGGCTCGGCAGCGCAGTTGCGGACTGCCTGAGTGAGCATTTTCCCGTACCGCTGCAGAAGGTCGGCGTAAAAGATCATTTCGGAGAAGTCGGACTGACCGAATTTCTGAAAGAAAAATATGGACTCAAGGCCCGAAATATCGTGGAAGCCGCCGAAAAAGCAATCGCCATGAAGGATGGGAGGGGATCGAATGCTGAACAAAAATCAGATTGCTGATTTTCAGGAAAAGGAGCAGGTCCTGCGGGGAATTCTCCGGGATAAGGGTGCTGAAGCGCTTTTGCTGAGCAATCAGAACGATTTCAGCTGGCTGACAGGGGGCCGCGGGTTTATTGGCACCGCTTCCACCGCAGCCTGCGGTACTGTTATGGTTACAAAGGACAGGACTTATCTGGTGGCGGAAAATATTGAAGCAGCCCGCCTTTATAAAGAACAGCTTGGGGAAAATCCTTTTGTGACCGTAAAAGAGTATCCCTGGCAGGAGCCGGGAGAGAAAAGTAAAATTCTTGACCAAATCTGCGGCGTCGGAAAAAGATTGGATACCGGTGAGGTTGGAAAGGAACTGTTCGATGCGCGCACGCGGATGAGTACCTACGATATTGAACGTTACCGCGATATTTGCCAGACCGCCGCGAAGGACCTGGAAGAGGTCTGCCGTACGCTCAGGTCCGGTATTACCGAGTATGAACTGGCCGGGCAGCTTGCCCGGAAATTCTGGGCAGACAATCTGGAACCGATCACTCTGCTGATCGGTTTTGATGAAAGGGCGCTTCGGTACAGGCATCCCGTGCCAGCGGGAGCGGCCCTGAAAAATTATGCGCTGATCGCCGTCTGTGCCCGCAGGGGCGGGCTGATCGCTTCTGCGACAAGGCTTGCGGCCCTGAAAGACCCCGGGAACGAGATCAGGGAGCGGCAGAAGGTTTCCGCGTATGTGGATGCAGTCTTTGCGGTAAATACGTTGCCGGGGCGCACAGTGGGCAGCGTGTTTGATTCGGCGCTTGCAGCGTATACGGAAAAGGGGTATGCGGATGAATGGAAGCTCCATCATCAGGGTGGCCTGACCGGATATACCGCCAGAGAGCTGAAAGCCGTAAGCGGCAGTACCCATGTCATCCGGGAAAATGAAGTGTATGCGTGGAATCCTTCCGTGCAGGGTACCAAGTCGGAAAATACCATTTTTATTACGAAAGACGGATTTGAAAATCTGACCCATACAGGCGATTATCCTTATCTTACTTTTGAAATAGACGAAAAAACAGTCATGACAGAGGACATCCTCATTTTAGGCTAAGGAGGAAAAAACATTGAAGAAGATTATTATCGGTTCAGATAAATCGGGTTTTACTCTGAAAGAGGCCGTCAAAACCCATCTTTGCGAGCAGGGGTTTGAGGTAGAGGACTGCGGAACGCAAAGTCCGGAAAAGGGAATGACGTTTTACGAGGTCGCTCCTGTTGCCGCAAAAAAGATACAGGACGGCGAATTTGAGCGCGGAATTCTGATTTGCGGAACGGGCATGGGTATGTCCGTTGTGGCCAATAAATTCAAGGGTGTTTATGCGGCAGCCTGCGAAAGTACTTATGCGGCGGAAAAATGCCGCGCGATCAACGACGCGAACATCCTGGCCATGGGTGGCTGGATGATCGGAGAGGTTCTCGGCTGTGAGATGGCCGATGTCTTTCTGCATACGGAATTTACCCAGAATCTGGAGGAATGGCGACAGAAGTTCCTCAGGGGTGCGCGCGAGCAGGTGAAAAATATCGAAGAGGAAATTTATCGACAGACGGAGGGAAAAGAATGAAATATTTTTTAGACAGCGCTAAGCTGGACGAAATTCAATACGCTTATGAAAACTACGGGATCGACGGCGTTACCACCAATCCGAAGCATATTAAGCTAAGCGGGAAGCCTTTTATGCAGATTGTAAAGGATGTGGCGGCTTGGATCAGGGAAAATGGGCTGGAAGGCGCCGATCGATTTCCTGTATCCTTCGAAATTAACCCTCATCTGGAGAAAGCGGCGGACATCATCGCCGCGGCAAAGGAAATTTCTTCTTTTTCCCCGAACTATGTTATTAAAGTCCCCTGCACGGAACAGGGCCTCATTGCCGCAAGGAAGCTGGAGGAGATGAATGTACGCACTAACGTCACACTTGTGTTCTCTCCGTCTCAGGCAATCCCCGTCGGAAAGCTCGGGGCAAAATTTGTTTCTCCCTTTGTGGGCTGGAAAGAAAACAGCGGAGACGACGCATTGGGATATATCGAAAAAATTGTTAAAATTTACAGGACCTTTAATATTAAGACGGAGATCATTGTGGCGGCGGTCCGCAACGGAAAGCAGATCGGCGATTATGCCGAAATCGGCGCGGATATCGTGACCTGCGGGCTTGACGTTTACAAGGCGAGCTTTGAGCATCCGTTCACCGCTTACGGGATCGGCGTATTCCGTGAAGCGTGGGACAGTACGGTTCAATCCTGACACACCGAAAAGGAGGAATGAAATATGCAAAAGGTTAAAGTGGGAGTAGTATGTCTGACCAGGACAACCTACGATTATAAAACTGCCCAGGAAATTTATAACAAAGCGATGGAAGACCTGAAGAAAATACCGGATGTCAAATGGGTATTTGAAGAGCAGGCGGTAATCGAAATAGAGGACGCTGAGAACGCTGCCCAAAAGATGCTGAAAAATAACGTGGACGGACTTGTAATCATCAGCGGTACTTTCCATTTAGGTCATCTGGCTCTGATCTTTAATAAATACATAAAAAAGCCAATTCTGCTGTGGGCGTTCGACGAGCTTCCCTATGACGGCGGGAAAATCCGTCTCAATTCCGTATGCGGTCTGAACCTGAACGCGTCTAATCTCTATAAGGCGGGCAACGACCATTATACCTGTACCATCGGCGGAAGCATCGACAAGACATGGCTTGCGGCGCTGCGGGTAAAAGCTGCGATGGAAAATGCGAGGATCGGTCTTGTGGGCTATCGGGCGCACGGTTTCTTTAACGTGGGAACCGACGATCTGGACGTTTACCGGAAAACGGGTATCCTGATCGATCATTTCGAAATTTCCGATATGTTTTCCCAGCCGGTTGACGACAGCGAAGTAAAAAAAGAGCGGGAAGAAATTCTCAGACTCTTTAACTGTAAAGAGCTCACCGACAGACAAATTGAGAATGTCGCGCGTCTGTGCGTGAGCGCGGCGAAATTTATGCGAAAATATCAGCTCACCGCCGCCGCCATCCGCTGCTGGCCGGAATACGCGGCAAACTATGGTGTGTCGCCGTGCGCAACCATGTCCATCCTGCAGTCCCGCGGAATGATCCTTGGCTGTGAGGGGGACATAGAGGGAACCCTCTCCATGCTGGCTGCCAGGGCCATGGGCGCTGAAACGCCGTTTCTCGCCGACCTTTCGCAGGTTGACCTGAAAGAGGATTTTGCCCTGATGTGGCACTGTGGCGTCGCACCGCTCAATCTTTGGGACGGCAAATGCGAAAGAACGCTCGACACCTATTTCGCAGGCGGAAAGGGCGTGACCGCAGGCTTTGTTATGAAAAGCGGACATGTAAACATGATGCGCATCGATACCGCCCGCGGAAAAACAAGGATGTTCATTGCCGCCGGGGAAGCGGTTGATATGGAAAAACAGCTTTGCGGCACTTACGCCAAGGTAAAATTCGAACAGCATATCACGGAGGTGCTGGACAAGGTAGTATACACGGGCCTTGCGCACCATGTCACGATGGTATATGGCGAATACAGAGATATCATGAGAGCGTTCGCAAAGATGATGGACTATGAAATTATAGAATAGCCGGAGGTAAAGAAATGAGTGAGTATAAAGGAAAACTGCACGAAACCGCCGTTCGATTTCCTAATACGGATGTTTGGATGGACTCCTGCGGCGAAGAAGAACTGAACTACGGCCTGGAACGCGGGATTGTAGGTGCTACAAGCAATCCGATTATTGTTGGCGCGGTCATTAAAGAAGAACTTCCTTTTTGGGAAAAAAAGATCAAAGAGCTTCTGGTTGAGATGCCTGACGCAACGGAAGACGACATTGCATGGAGCCTAATCTATGAGGCGGGCCGTGAGCGGTCGAGAAAGCTCCTTCCGGTATTTGAAAAATACAAGGGAAAAAAAGGAAGGCTTTCCATTCAGGTAAACGCGAAGTACTACAGGAATGCGGATAAAATGCTGGAACAGGCCATCTTTCTTAATTCCCTCGGCAGAAACATGCAGGTAAAAATGCCAGCGTCCAAGGCTGGCATCAAAGCAATGGAAGAAGCTACCTACCACGGCGTGAGCATCAACGCTACGGTATCCTTTACCGTAGCTCAGGCTGTGGCTGTAGCGGAAGCAGTGGAGCGCGGATTGGAACGAAGAAGAAAAGAGAACCTTCCAGTCGAGGACATGTCGCCTGTTTGTACAATTATGATCGGCAGGACGGATGACTGGTTGAAAGAATATGTCAAGAATGAAAATTTCGTTCTTGACCCTGAATGTCTTGAATGGGCGGGAGTCGCCGTCATCAAGGAGGCTTATCGGATCTATAAAGAACGCGGCTATACGACAAGGCTGCTGTCCGCAGCGAACCGTAACCATTACCACTGGTCGCAGCTGATCGGCGGCGACCTTGCCATGACAGTCAATTATGTATGGCATAAAAAGATCAACGCATGTAATATTGAAGTAAAGAATCGGATAGATGAGCCGGTGAATCAGAGATATCTGAATGAACTCAATAAACTGGCAGAATTTCATAAATCGTTTGATGAAAACGGGATGAAGCCCGAAGAGTTTGAAAAATACGGCGGCTTCCGCAACACGCTTTCTACTTTTCTTTCGGGATATGACGACCTTGTCAGGCTCGTAAGGAGTTATATGATTTGAAAAAATAAAAATTCGGTGCGTAAACCCTTTCGGGTGCCTCTGCGGTCGGTTTTCAAGGTCCGATTGCCGGCTGAAATATTATTTTGGAAAAGAATTGCGGCCTTTCTGATATTTTCAGAAAGGCCGCAATTACTTAGGGTATTTACCAAAGGCGTCTGCTATAAAGGGAAGGTGTTATTTTAGATACAGAAGTCCGAAACCTCACAGTATATAAAGAACAGTTACGGGCACTAATTGAGAAAGGAAGGAACCCATACTGTGTTGCAGTTAGGAATAGCTCATTTTCTATATTGCGGCATGAAACCAAAAAACCTTAACGGGAATGGAATCAATATCTTTTTTAATGGTATGAGGCATATTTGCAGGAACAATGAAAGATGTTTCAGGCTCAATTTTGAATTCTTGACTTCCAACTTTGGCCCAGCCGGTTCCTTCCAGCACTAGAAAGCCTTCCTGATCTGCATGATTTCCAGGAGCCGGATATTCTGTTTTTGTGTGAATACTAATTCCTGCAGAGCATCCCGCTACGCATCCGTTTTCCTCTTTCAGCATGTAATGTGTAATGTACGGCTCTGTTTTGCCGGCTGGAATATCTTTAAGGCGCTCATAATATTTCATAATCAAATTTCCTCTCTTATGGAATAGTAAAATCAAAACTTATACGAGTTGAGCATATTTGACGCTGATGTTGTTTGTGGCCACCAAATCAACGCCGGTTCCTCCAATATTGGACTTGACAATCGTTCCCAATGCTACCGGGGCCTGCAATTCGATTTTACATATTTCTTTCATGCAGTCGAATATTTTCCCTTTGCTGATCGCGTCTTTTGTTTTGACCGGTAAAAGGGGGGGATCACCATTTTTTATTTTTATTGTGGAGGTCAAAATCCGTTTTGGCGAAATCAATTCATTTTGAGCATATTCCAATCCTTTTTTACAGGTATATCCGCTGATATCTTGAATACTCCCGCCGTCATGGCTGATTTTGATGCTGCATCCCTTTGGACAACCGATGCAAATGATTGTTTTTTTCTCAATCACCTTTCTCATCTCCTATTTAATGATTGAAATATCAATATTATCGAGGTCACTTCGTAAAAGGTTTGCAGGGACAGGAAGCGCCAGCATCGAGCCCGGTGTTACAGCTTCTTTTGAAAAATTTGCGATAACCTTTCCGCCATTGTCCTTTACCACAATGCTTACGTCCCTGTCCGGATGTTTTACACGCATATAAAGCCTGACGGATTTCTCTGCTGCGTCATCAAAATCTATGAACTGTGGAACAACATAGCCGATATTGTCTCCGTGAGTGACCGATATTCTTTTCTTTCTTGCATTGAGTTGGCTGTTTATGTACTCGGCAGCGGCTTTTCCTGCGATTTCACTTTCCATAGTCACATTGTCCACAACATCGTGAACATGCAGGACGTTCCCGCTGGCAAAGATCCAGGGTACACTGGTCCGGCGTTTTTCATCTACAATCGGCCCTTTGGTAACCGGATCCAACTGAACATTGATCTTTTTAGACAGTTCGTTTTCCGGTATTAAACCGACGGATAATAATAATGTATCGCATTTTATACGTTTTTCCGATCCCGGAATTGCTTTTAGCTGTTTATCCACTTCGGCAATCGTGACTCCTTCAAGCCGCTCTCTGCCATGAATATTGGTAACCGTGTGATTTAAGTAAAGCGGAATATTATAATCGTCCAGACATTGAACTTTGTTACGGACTAAGCCGGTAGAATAAGGCATGATCTCCAAAACACCTTTTACATTTGCTCCTTCCAAAGTCAGCCTTCTTGCCATGATCAACCCGATGTCACCCGACCCCAGAATCACAATTTCTTTACCGGGCAGATATCCTTCCACGTTGACGTATCTCTGTGCGGTTCCGGCGGTCATCACACCTGATGGCCGTTCTCCGGGAATCGTCAATGCTTCGCGGGTTCGTTCACGGCAGCCCATTGCTAAGATGACTGCTTTTGTATCGATCTCAAACAATCCGTCAATGTGGTTAACGGCGATAATTTTTCTATTATCAAGAACGTCGATTACCATAGTGTTCAATTTAACGTCAATGTCGGTTTCTTTCACCTTTTTGATGAATCTGTCGGCATACTCGGGACCGGTCAGCTCTTCTTTAAAGTACTGAAGACCGAAACCGTTGTGAATGCACTGCTCTAAAATCCCACCCAGGCTGGATCCTCTTTCGCAGATAAGAATTTTTTCAACACCGTTTTTCTTTGCCTCCAGAGCTGCCGACAGGCCCGCCGGCCCGCCGCCGATAACAACGATATCATAATACAATCTTTTCATGATCTCTCCTCGCTTCCTGTAAAGACAAGTCTTTGTTATTAAATGCCAGCACATAGGAACCTTTTCCTTTTTTTGTGACTTCAAGAGGAGAAATGTTCATCTCATGTTTTAAAATATCCAATACTCTGGGTCCGCAGAATCCGCCTTGGCAACGCCCCATTCCGGCGCGTGTCCTGCGTTTGACAGCGTCGATATTTGTTGCGGGAATCGGGCGGTGAATTGCATCAATAATTTCCCCCTTGCTCACTGTTTCGCACCTGCAAATGATGGTTCCGTAATCGGGATTCTTTTTGATCAACTCATCCCGCTCCCCGTAGGAAAGATCCCTAAGTACAATTGGTTTCGGACGGTCGATTCGATAATTTCCTTTTTCCGTAAAGTTTAGGTCATAATGAAGGCCTCTGACCAAATCCTCAACCATCATCGCAATTGCGGGGCAGGAGGACAATCCGGGCGACTGAATTCCTGCTACATTGATAAATCCCTTTACTGTCTTTGCGTATCCGATTATAAAATCTTCTCCTGTGGCGGCGGCTCTCAGCCCTGTAAATGTGGTAATGACGTCGCCCATGCGGGGAAGTTTCGGGAAAATACGGGAAATGATCTTTCCATAGATTTCTTCCAGCCCTTCATATGTTGTGGAAACGTCTTCCTTGTCATCCAGCAACTGGGCGTTGGAACCTGCCAGAATGTTCCCCTCTGTAGTGGGAACGATAATCATACCTTTTGAAATTTTTGTCGGCGAGGAGTAAATGGTATGCTTTACGTAATCACCCCACTTTTTATCATACAGGAAATACTGGCCTTTTCTCGGCTTGATTTCAAAATCGATATTTTCCACCATTGCCGCAACCTTATCGGCGAAAAGCCCGGCCGCATTGATTACCACCTTAGCTTCAATAACTCCTTTATTGGTCCGTACCGCTTCGACCTTCTGATTTTTTACAAGGACTCCCTGAACCTCTGTGTTTAGCAATACTTTGACGCCGTTTAAGACCGCATTTTCTGCCAAAGCCCTCGTCAATTCGAAGGGATTTATGGTGCCGGTGTTTGGATTGTAAAGCCCGAACATTGCTTCCGGATTGATATTCGGCTCCATTTGACGGAGTTCTTCCTTTCCGACGATTCTTAATCCCTTTACCCCGTTTTTTTGGCCATTAGCCATTTGTTCTTTCATGACTTTCATATCGTCATCTTCAAAGCCAATGACAATGGATCCGATGTTTTTTACATATGGAATATATAAATCTTTGCACAGTTTTTCAAAATATGGATTTGCTTTCAAAACCAGTTTACCCTTTAATTTCTGACTGTCCACATTGTAACCGTCATGAACCATGGAGGAATTAGCCTTGCTTGACCCCATGCAAATATCACTTTCTTTTTCGACCAGCACGATATCCAGATTATATCGCGCCAGTTGATGAGCGATTGCCGAGCCAATGACTCCGCCCCCAATAATGATAATATCCGTTTTCATCATTTACTCCTCTTTTCAATGTGATAAAGTAATATTCTGCCAGTATTATATTGCCGCCTTGAAATTCTATCAACATGGAAAATATTTTCCTTATGTAAAAAGCACTGATAAAGCCGCCCTTCGCGGATCGCTTAAACCGAAATCGCTTGACCTTGCTTTTGCGTGTGGGATGTCATTTTTCTGTTTAGCTTTAAAATGGAGTTTCCCAGCATGTAATCCGTAATCAATACATCAATGAGATGTCCCTTTAAAGCGGACCAAACTGAAAAAGCTTTCCCTTCTCCGGAAGAAATGGTGATTTTTGTTTTGATTTTTTTAAATTTTTCAAAATCAATGGAAATTGTCCTGTCGATCAAGTCGGTGTTACATTCCTTTCCGCACTTGTCAAAAAAACGAAGGGCGACATCGCCCACAACATTTTTACTTTGCAGATCTTCTACCTCGGACTGATTCAAATACTCTTTTTTGGCCAACACCGAACTCAAGGTCGGATAATAGGAACCAATTCCGTTAATTGAAATATCAATATTATCAAACATCTCAAATACGGTTTGAATATTTTTTTCATTTTTGATTGAATTCGCAACGTTTTTGTTGCTCATAAGCCCTTCTGTCAACAAATAGTACTTTCTCCCTGAAAAAGCTTTTGCCATCCTTGAAACAAGCGTACGCACATCAAGTTCATTGTCGCAGCATGCAATACTTCCGTGAAGCGTAACAAACGATGCGTCAACCTTTTGACAGGGATTCAAATAGTTAATCAAATAATACATATGGCTTCCCCATGTAATCCCGAGGATGTCATTTTCTCTGATGATTCTCTGAAGATATCTGGCCCCTTCCAAAGCGACCAACTTTTTGACGTTATTGCAGCCGGAGATATTATTTTCAACTGAATTCGCCATTGGGGTGGGTGCGATGATGACATCTTTTAGCCCGAATGTTTTTTGCAGTTCCTCTTCCAGACGAATGCAGTCTATATAAGGATCACGAATCACAAATTCCACAATCTTTTCTTCTTTTGCCTTTTTAATAAGTCGCGAAACAGTCGTGATGGATATATTCAGCATTTCGGCAATCTCATTTTGGGGAATGTCTTTTATGTAGTAGAGATAAGCGGCTTTGAGAATAATAAAAGTTGATTGATTGTAAACTTCAGACTCCATATTTTACCTCCGTCTTAATTTCAAGCAGCATATTGAAACAACAAATCTTCTTGATTTGAAAGCATACGAGTAAATTTGTTATATAATAATTGCATATAATATTTGTTTAATTTATATTAATTTTGTATGTTGTGTAAATTATATTGCTACTTTCAATTATTAACAAGAGGGAAAATATTTTCACACTGATATTTTCAAGACTCCATACCCTTTACAAGAGCAATGGAGGTGCTTATGGGCCTCCATAAAGCAAACTGGCGTCGCTTTAAAACGACGCCAGTTTGCTTTTGACGGAAGGAATTCTGTATCAGGACAGTTTTATTCGCTGTCCTCTTTGGGGACAGGTCCGCGCCGTAAGAAAAGTGGAGTGATGGGGGGAACGGACCGGAAACGTATGTATCAAAGAGCGTAATTGTCTTTCACGTTGGTCTCGCCGTAGATGCCCCATATTTTGATGGCACAAGCCAACTCTTCGCAGGATTTCGCGGCTTCTCTGAGGTTGACGCCTTTCATGGTTGCATCCATAGCGACTCTCATAGCTCTTGCACCGGCGGCTGGGCCCATCGGATGGGCATGTATACCGGCGCCAACGCCAAGCAGAACATCGGGGCCGATGTCGTCTACAAGCTGTGGAACAAGTCCGGGAATGACTCCTCCGCCAACCATCGGCAGAGTGGGCTTCAAATCATAGAATTTTGCAGCCGAGGCGATACAGTTCTTGATATATTTTGCCTTGGTAATATCAAATTTGCCGTAAGGCGGCTCCAGCAGCATCGTATCTGCACCGCACATCCTTGTGAGTTTGGTCAGCACAAGTGAGCTGACGCCCTGATACTGTGAAACCGTCCAAGAGGCACCGAAGCAGCAATGAGAAAGAATCGGAACCGTGATCTTAGGATCTTCGGCAAGATCCCTCAGAGCGGACAAACCGATACCAAAGGTATCTACCATAAGGCAGTTCGCACCAGCGTTGATGGCTTTGTATGCATTGTCTTTAAGACGAGAGATTTCGTCCGTAATGTTGACGGCATACATGGTGACTTCCCCCTTGATCTTGTCGGCTCTGTGTGCGGCATCCATGTTCTTTTTTACACGTTCTTCAAGAGAGTTGAATGACCTGTCGCCGCCGATCAATTCATCATCTTTGATGAGATCCACACCGCCGACTGCTGCTTCATAGAAAAGCTTTGCGCCGACATCCGGAGTATAACCGGTGCAGGGCTTGATCATGTTGTTCAGTAACGGCCTGCCGTATGCGCCGAGGATCTTCCTGATGCCGGCGATACCGAATTTGGGACCTTTGAACTTTGAAACATAACTTTTTGGAAAATCAATGTCAAGAATTCTCAGATAGGGCATAGCGGTGACATTACCCAGGATAGTGGCAAACAGCAGAGGGATGTTGTCTTCGATATTGACGGTCGGATACCCCATTCTGACGATGTACCACCGTTTGCCGTCCTCGGCAATGTCGTCGTTGACATTTGACTGATTTTCATAGTCAGGTACTTCGTAAATGGCAAGAATTTTGGCTGCGTAGTTGATCCTTACTTCCTCTGTCTCTTCGGGAACATCGACCCATGAGCCTGTGGTCTGTTCGATTCCGATTGCAGTCGCCTTAATGATAGGATCTTCATTCTTCCTGCAGGCAATCAGATATGTTGCAACACATAACTCATCAAGATTGACTCCTTCGTACATCGGGTTGAGAATCGAACTGTAAAATCTGTTCATACTAAAAAATACCTCCATTTTTTTATTTGGTGATTCTATGCGTATTATATGGGAACCTTCACTTTTCAACAACATAGAAAATATTTTCACATGCCTCCGTCGCCTTATCCGTCAAACGCCAATGTGGACTTGCCGCCGTTTCCGGAATTTACGGATATTGCAAGTTGTACCAATCTCATTTTCCGATTCCGTCTGTTAACCGCGAAATGGAATTGCACACAGGATTTGCATCTGTCAGGTCCGTAAAGAGGTGGTTTTGGACCCACTTGAAATTATTTTCTAAAACTGAGTTTAATATTGAAATTATTTTCTATAATTGGTCCTTGCAATTTTTTTCAATGTGTCTATTTGGATTGCGATAGGTTATTATGAATAATATAGTCCGGCTAACAGGTGGATAAAATGTACATTTAGTACTATATTTTCACAGCGTTTGGAATCCATCTTTAGAGCCAATAACATCTGAAAGAAGGGCGATTATGTTAAACCGTCTGCCGCCGCTCGTATACAAATACGATGTTGGCAACATGAAAGATTTAAACCGGCGCATTGCGCGTTGGTCCGATTATGAGCAGATTCCCGAAATCGAAATGAAAGGCGTTATTGAGGGACAGAATGCAATATTCCAGCTTCCACAGATACTGCAGTCTTTGGGAGTGCAGGCAGGGTGCCGCGTGCTTGCCGTAATGGATGAAACGGTCATGCTGCGCAGGGGTGAAAAACTGAAAGAACTGGTGCTCGGCCTGCTTGCAAACGCTGGTTATAAGATCGAGCGGCTTGTTCTAGAGGGTGATTCCTATGGAGTGGTCCATGCGGAATTCAGCCAGGTGGAAAAGGTTATGGCCCGCTTGGATGAGCGCTGCGCCGTGCTGTCCATCGGTTCCGGCGTAGTTACGGACATAACCAAGCACTCCTGCTACTGTTACTGTGATGAAAAAGGGATCAGGCCGCTCCCACTGGTTTCCTTAATGACGGCCAACAGTGTGCCTGCCTACACATCGCCTTCATCCATCATTATGAAGGATCATGTCAAACGCACGTGGCCTTCCCGCGCTCCGGACATTATTCTTATGGACATTCAGACGCTGATGGACTGCCCGTTACATTACACCGTAGGCGGAGTAGGCGACCTCTTCCCGGTATTTTGCGCATTTGCCGACTGGTATCTGGCCGACTGTATGGGCATGTCAAATTTTGTCGACGGTTCCTGGCGGATTATGGACGATGTCAAGGAACTTCTGGCCCCTTATATGGAGGAGATCGCGAACCGTACATACGAGGGGATGGAAGTTTTGGGCAATTGCCTGCATCTGACCGGCCTAACCATGATGTTTGCCAGAGATTCCGTGCCAATGTCAGGCTATGAACATGTCATAAGCCACATGTTAGATATGAGCGCCGCCTACGACAAGCGTAAGACGGGGCTGCACGGCCAGCAGGTTGGTGAGGCAATGATACTGTCACTGATCAACATAGAAAAGCTTTTCAGCCGTCTGGACAGGGAACTTGCCTCCGGCGGGATCAACATCGACAGCTGCTATCCGGCTGCCGACAAAATGGAAAAAATCGTGCTTCGTGTTTTTGAGCCGCTGGACCCTTCCGGAAAGATGGGCCGCGAATGCTGGAGCGACTATGCGGTCAAGCTTAAAAATTGGACGGATGCCCGTCCGAAATTTGAGGCATTTCTGAAGAATTGGGACACATACCGCGCCGTTTTTTCCGGCCTGTTACCCTATACCGCGCTGGAATGTGCCCGAGCGCTTAACCGGTCAAAGCATCCGCTGCTGTTCAGCGAGCTTGACGCCCCCATTACTGAGGAGCGGGTCCGCTGGGCTGTGCGCAATGCCAATCTTATGCGTAAGCGCTTTACTTCCGACGATCTGGTCTATTATCTCGGCTGGTTTGATAAGCAATGGGAGGACGACATCTTCACAAGGTTCTATGATATTGTGAAAGCCGTACGTACAGAAGACTAGACTTGAAAGCTTGAAATAATGCGTGGTTCCGTAGGCTGGTAATTCGCAAACTACGTCTGTCCGGATTCGTATTTCTGATTGTAAGTGCTGTTCATGCAGCAATCTGGAAGCCTTCTTAATTATTTAGTGAAAAAACGGAGCGGTCCGTTTATCAATATTATTTTTTATTAGGAGGAGTTCAAATGAAAGATTATATTCTTTGCATCGATGAAGGTACGACGAGCACCAGGGCGATTATTTTGAATCATGACGGCGACTGGATTGGCATCGCGCAGAAAGAACTGACCCAGATATATCCGAAACCCGGCTGGGTGGAGCACAATCCTGTTGAAATGTGGAAGTCAACGATTGAGGTTATTAAAGGTGCGATTGATGATGCAGGCATTACGGAAGATCAGATCGAAGCGATCGGTCTTACAAACCAGCGGGAAACAGCCGTTGTATGGGATAAGAATACGGGAATACCGGTTTATAACGCGATTGTCTGGCAAGACAGAAGAACCGCCGAGTATTGTGACGAATTAAAGGAAAAGGGATACGGCTCCATCTTCCAGAAAAAAACCGGTTTGATTGTGGACCCTTATTTTTCCGGAACAAAAGTCCACTGGATACTTGAAAATGTGCCCGGAGCACGGGAAAAAGCTAAAAATGGCGAACTGTTTTTCGGCAACGTCGACAGTTGGATTATGTACAACCTGACCGAAGGCAAAGAGCATATAGAAGACTACAGCAATGCAAGCCGGACCATGATGTTCAATATTCGCGAGCTGAAGTGGGATCAGGAGCTTCTTGATATTCTGGAAGTTCCGAGTAACATGCTGCCAGAGGTTAAAGAAAACAGCGGATTATTCTGCAAAGCTACGGCAATCTTTAAGGAACCGATTCCGATTACCGGTGTTGCAGGCGACCAGCAGGCCGGAACATTCGGCCAGTGTGCTTTCAAAAAGGGCATGTCCAAATTTACCTACGGTACCGCCGGAGTTATTGATGTAAACTGTGGCGACACAGTCCCTTCGTTCGACAACGGCATGACTACAACTTTAGGCTGGGTCCTGAATGGCCAACCTACATATTTGGCAGAGGCTACTGTGTACTGCTCAGGTGCGGCTGTGCAATGGCTGCGTGACGACATGAAATTTATTGAGGCAACCCCCGATTCCGAATTTTTTGCCAACAAGATTGCGGACAGCAAAGGGGTGTATGTGGTACCGGCTTTTACGGGTCTGGGCGCTCCCTACTGGGATCCTTATGCCCGCGGCACAATCGTGGGTCTTGCAAGAGGCTCCGACAAAAATCATATCATACGTGCTACCCTTGCTTCCTTGTCTTATCAGACGAAAGATCTGTATGATTGTGCACTGGCCGGTCTGGACCAGAAAATCTCAATGCTGAAGGTGGACGGGGGAGCCTGCCGAAACAACCTGATGGCGCAGTTCACGGCCGACATCCTGAATTGTGATGTCGAACGTCCAAAGAACGTTGAGACCACCGCCACAGGCGCCGGATATCTTGCCGGACTTGCGGTGGGCTTCTGGAAAGATCTCGATGATGTCGCCTCTACCCGAAAGATCGACAGAGTATTCAAGCCATCCATGAGCGAGGAAAGTCGCGATGCATACTATAAAGGCTGGAAACGCGCCGTCGCCGCAGCGATGGCATGGAGCAGTGCAAGATAAAAATGCGGCCATCACTTTTCGTGATGGCCGCTTTTAGCTGAAATGTCGAAAGATCACTGTGCAGTTGGATTGTCGCTTGCTTATTCGCCTACGACTGATTTTACAAATGCGGTAAGAGCCTCGTCCTTACTGTTCGCGTAAAAAAGCTCTTTAAAGTGCGCACCGCCGAGAGCGCCCTTCAGCAGTTCCTGATCGATGCCCTTCAGGCAGGTAATGATATCGTGGAAATTGTTTGCCCTTACGGCGTCAAGAATCTTCTTGTTGCTGCGCTCGACCTGCTGTTTTTCCTTCGGATAGCCGCCGCCGCTCTCGCAGCCGAACAGTTTTTCAAAGATATATTCCAGATTGCACTCCGCGCCCCAGCCGAAGCCCTTTGCAAAGGGAAGGGAAATCGAGTTGCCGTCGTTGATCTGTGCAAACATGAAAGCGTCGCTCGGGTCGACCACATGGCCGCAGATCACGCCGGGGAAGCTGTTGAGCGCGAGCATGGCTCCTTCGCCGGTGCCGCAGCCGGTAATGACATAATCGGCCGCGCCGCTGTTCAATAATACGGCGGCCAGAATGCCGTTCTGTACATAAGTCAGCCATTCCTTATCCGTTGCCGTATACATGCCGTAATTGTATACCGTATGACCCATTGGTTCGACTACCTTTTTCAGTACGCTGCAGATCAATTCATTTTTGGAAGCCTGGCTGTTTTCGTTTATCAGTGCTATTTTCATGGTATCTCTCCTTTATTTCCTCGGGCCACATGACGCCGTCCGGGGGATTTTTTATAAAATGGTTTTTATCTGCTTCAATACGGAATCCGTGTCCAGATCGTATTCACGCAGAAGCTCATCCGGTTTTCCGGATTGGCCGAAACGGTCCTGCACCCCGATTTTTTTGAACCGGAAATCGCCTTTGCCGATCAGCACGGCGGATACCGCGTCGCCTAGACCGCCGATTACGCTGTGCTCTTCGATGGTGACTGCCTTTTTGCACCGGGAGGCATAACGCAGCACACAGTCCTCGTCGATCGGCTTGATGGTATGGATGTTGACTACAGAAGCGGATACTCCGCTTTCCGACAGTCTCGCCGCGCACTCCAGCGCGGTAGCCACCATAATGCCGCAGGCGAACAGGACAACGTCGCTGCCTTCGCGCAAAACATTGGCTTTGCCGATTTCAAACGGCATTTCCCGCTCGAATACCGGAGACGCGGGCCTTGCAAGACGCAGATAGGCGGGGCCTTTTATAGCGGCCACCGCGTTGACGGCGCGCTTCGCTTCGTTTGCGTCGCACGGCACAATCACCGTCATGCCCGGAATCACGCGCATCAGCGCAAGGTCCTCAATGGCCTGATGGCTGCCGCCGTCCTCGCCAAGAGTGATTCCCGCGTGCGTCATGCCCAGCTTCACGTTGAAATTCGGGTACGCAACGCTGTTGCGCACCTGCTCGTACGCGCGCCCCGCGCCGAAGATGGCAAACGTGCTGCAGAACGGGATGAATCCCATCGTGGAAAGTCCCGCGGCCATGGAGATCATGTTTGCTTCCGCGATTCCGCCGTTAAAGAAACGTTCCGGATATTTTTCGGCGAAGCCGTTGGTCATGGTTGCGTGCGCCAGATCGGCGTCCAGAACGACGACCTTGCCGTTTTTTGCTCCAAGGTCGACCAGCGCTTCCCCGTAAGCGGCTCGTATTGCTTTTAATTCACTCATTCTATCAGCCCTTCATTTCTTCGAGCGCGGCATCCCGCTCGGCGGGAGAGGGTGCTTTCCCGTGCCAGCCCACTTGATTTTCCATAAAGGAAACACCTTTTCCTTTGACCGTATGTGCCAGAATGCATTTCGGTTTTCCCGGCCTTGCGGGAATTTCCAGCGCGTTGATCACCTGGCCGATCTCGTTGCCGTCGGCCAGCTCGATCACGTCGAACCCAAACGCTTCGAAGCGGTCCCGCAGATTGCCCAAAGCCATGACCTGATCGTTGGTGCCGTCGATCTGCAGCCCGTTGTTATCGACCATCACCGTCAGATTGTCCAGCTTGTAGTGGGCGGCCGCGGTGCATGCTTCCCAGACCTGTCCTTCCTGCAGTTCGCCGTCGCCGAGGATCGTATAGACCTTCTGGGGGCCTTTCGCCGCTTTGGCTCCCAGCGCCATCCCCACGGCGATGGAAACGCCCTGGCCGAGCGAGCCGGTCGAAGCGTCCACGCCGGGGACTTTTTTCGCGTCCGGATGGCCCTGAAGAATACTGTGAAGCTGGCGGAAATTTTTGAATTCCGCCTTGTCGAAAAATCCCATTTCGCCCAGAACCGCATAATAACACGGAGAAGCGTGCCCTTTGCTGAGCACAAACCGGTCCCGCGCCGGGTCGTCCGGATTTTTGGGGTCTACTCTCATCTGTGTGCAGTATGTCGCGGCGAGCAGCTCCACCATGGAAAGCGAGCCGCCCGGATGTCCGCTGGCCGCGCCGGCGACCATTTCAATAATGTCGCGGCGCAGTTGCGTGCATAGGGAAACAAGTTGTTGATTGTCCAGTCTTTTCATCTAAATACCTTGTTCCGTTTCTTATTTTTTCAGGGTACGGGCCTTTTTCAGGAAATCGATATAGACCGCTCCCAAAATGACGCATCCTCTTACAACGAACTGCCAGTAGCTGTTGATGCGGAGAAGATTCATGCCGTTGTTTAACACGCCGATAATCAAAGCGCCGACAACCGTGCCTCCAAGAGTACCGATACCGCCGTTAAAGCTTGTGCCGCCAAGAACCGATGCGGCGATCGCGTCGCGCTCAAAGCCCTCGCCGACGGACGGCTGGCCGGAATAGAGGCGGGCCGCAAGAACCACACCGGCAAGAGCAGCTAAAATACCGCTCATCATGAAAACGCGCATCTGAACCGATTTGGTGTTGACGCCGGCGTATTTCGCGGCTTCCGCGTTTCCGCCCGTGGCGTAAACGTGGCGTCCGAAGCCTGTACGGTTCATAATAAAGAACAGGATGATGAAAACAAAAGCGACCACAAAAACCGGGGTCGGAATTCCGAACAGATCGCCGGTGCCGATCAGGTTAAAGGTTTCGTTGGTGCATTGGGTAGGCTGGCCGCCAGTCACGACGTAGCCGACGCCGCGCACAATAATCTGTGTGGAAAGAGTTACGATAAAGGCCGGGATCGTGGTATGTGAAATGACATACCCGTTGAAGAGTCCGAGCAGCGCACCGAAAGCGAGCGCGCTCACAATACATACCGGCAGCGGCAGACCGGCGTTTGCCAGACGTACCGTGATAACGCCGGAAGCGGCGGCACACGAACCGACGGACAAATCAATTCCGCCGCAGATCAGGACACAGGTAATTCCGAATGCGATTAAAACGTTTACACAGGACTGCCGCAGCAAGCTCAGCAGATTTGTAGAAACAAGGAAAGTATTTGTAGTGATGGAAAGCGCGATGCACAGCCCCAGCACCGCAGCAATAGCAGCCAGATTGCGTCTCAGCCAGTTTACTGCTACGTTTCCCGCCGCGCTGCCTTTCAATGCCGCGGATTCCGAATGGTTAGTATTACCCATTTTATTTGTTTCCTCCTTCCACTGCGTAGGACATGATAATCTCCTGAGAGATTTCGTCTACATCAGGGTCTAATATTTTAACAAGTCTGCCTTCGCTCATAACCGCAATACGACTGGAGTTATTAATGATCTCAGGCAATTCGGACGAGATCATGATAATAGATACCCCTTCTTTGCTCAGGTCGCTCATCAGCTTGTAGATTTCCGCCTTTGCGCCAACGTCGATGCCGCGGGTAGGTTCATCCAGGATCAGAACCTTTGGCTTAGACGCCAGCCATTTTGAAATGACAACCTTCTGCTGGTTACCGCCGGACAGCTCGCCCACCAGCTGATTGACGGATGCCATGCGTATCGAAAGTTTATTCTGATATGTGGAGATCAAATTCGCTTCTTTTTTACGATTGATTCTGAGATTATGGATAAATTCTTTCAAAACCTGAAAAGTAAGGTTCACCGCGATGCTGTGGCCCAAAAAGAGTCCCTGTCCTTTACGGTCTTCGGGAACCAGCGCGATGCCCGCGCGAATTGCTTCCGTCGGATTGGAGATCGATACTTTTTTCCCCTCGATCCATACTTCGCCGGAGTGGATTTTATCGATTCCGAACAGTGCGAGAGCCGTTTCCGTCCGACCCGCGCCCACGAGTCCGGCAAAGCCCAGGACCTCGCCTTTTTTCAGGTCGAAGCTGACATCCTTCACGGCCCTGCTGCACAGCCCTTTTACCTGCATCAGCGTCTCGCCGCCCACAGCGCGCTCCTGTCCGTAGATCTCGTCGAACTTGCGGCCGACCATCATGCTGATCAGCTCTTTTTCAGTTGCTTCCGCCGTGTTTTTCGTACCGATAAATTTACCGTCACGCAGCACGGTGACCGTGTCGCAGACAAGGAAGGTTTCTTCCATACGGTGTGAAATGTATATGATGGCTACGTTCTTTTCCTTCAGCATTTTTACCTGCCGGAAAAGGTCCTCTACCTCGGCGTTGGCCAGCGAAGCGGTAGGCTCGTCCATAATAATCACTTTTGCGTTTTCATTGATGGCGCGCGCGATTTCCAGCATCTGCTGCTTGGCGATCGACAGGCCCGTGACCAGACGGTTTGTCGGCAGATCGATTCCCATCAGGTCCAGCGCGGCGCGGGTTTCGCGGTGCATTCTGCGCTGGTCGATCAGCCCCGCTTTTGTCTTGGGTTCCTTGCCAAGGAAAAAGTTTTCAGCGATTGTCATACTGGGAACATTGCTGATTTCCTGATGGATAAAGCTGATGCCGTAACGGCGGGCGTCATCCACAGTATTGATCTGCACCGTTTCTCCGCCTATTTTGATATCGCCTTGATCGGCATGGTAAATACCGCCGAGAATCTTCATCAAAGTGGATTTTCCGGCACCGTTTTCCCCCATCAAAGCACGTACTTCCCCCGGTTTAATGGAGATCGATACGTCATCCAGAACTTTGTTGGAGCCAAATGACTTAAAAATGTTATTCATCTCAAGGGTATACTCACTTGGCATTGAATCACTTCCTTTTACTGCTTGCCGCCTGAAAGACGGCATTTACTTTGGAAACAGGCAAATGAATTTCACAAATTAGTTGCGTAACCGGTCACCAATCCGCGAAAAGGTGACCGATCACACTCAGACTCTCATCGAAAATCGTTTTTTATTTGTCTACGTTGCTGGCGTCGATAATGGACATCGGCATAATGACGTTTGCTTCCACTTTTTGGCCGGCGATGAGCTTGTATGCGGTTCCCACTGTGGTGCTGCCGATACCGGTCGGGTCCTGAGCGGCGGAAGCGACCATTTCGCCCGCACGGATAAAGCCTTTTCCTTCATCGGAACCGTCGACGGACACAACCTTGACATCCTTGATTTTTCCCGCTTCCTTCAGTGCCGAGATAGCGCCGCGGGCGGTAGGATCGTTAATGGTGAAAACGCCGTCAAGATCCGGATAAGCATTGATAAAGTCGACCATGATCGGCTGGGAATAGTCTGCGGTTGCTTTTTCCACGTCCTTGCTCTGAAGGATCTTGATGTCGGGGTAGTTTGCTTTGATTTCGTCTTCGAAACCCTTTTGACGTGCGTGGCAGGTTGTTGTTGTGCTGAAAGTGATTTCAACGACATTACCCTTGTTGTTCAGCGCTTTTGCCAGGGCCTGTGCGCACATATGTCCGGATGCCTCGTTGTCGGAAACGATCGTGCTGGCGACCAGCTCGGGGTTTTTAACGCCTACGTTGAAAGCGATGACCGGAACGCCGGCCTTCTGGCAGGTTTCCAGGGTTGCGCGGACGCCGTCCGAATTGATGGGGGACAGGCCGATTACGTTACAGCCCTGGTTGATCAAATCGATTACGTCGTTCATCTGCTTGTTCTGGTCGCCCTGGGAGTCCATAACCACAAGGCTGTCGTCCGGGCTCTTGAGCGCCTTCTGCATACCTTCTTTGATCTGTACGAAAAATACGTTTGTGAGGTTCGGAACGGAAATACCGAGTTTGAGCGGTTTGCCGGTAGCTGTGCCCGATGCCGCCGTACTTCCGGCTGCGCTGGCCGCCTCACTGGCCTGTGAAGAGGCCGTGCTGCTGTTTCCGCAGGCCGCCAAAGACAAAACCATAGCCATGACCAGAATAATTGCACCTAATTTTTTCATTTTGAAGCTCCTTTTCATTTTTAGTTTCTCCTCCTTGCAAATTATCATTATAACCGGTAGGACGGTCAATCATAAATCAGCAGCCAAGGTAACCGCCGTCTACCGGAATAATTGCGCCACTAAGATAATCGGATGCATGAGAAGCCAGGAAGATCGTCACGCCCTTGACATCGTCCGGCGTGCCCCAGCGTCGTGCCGGTATACGGTTTGTGATTTCAGCGTTGCGGGTTTCATCCTCGATGATTTTTGTATTCATCTGTGTAGCCATATAACCCGGCGCAATCGCGTTTACATTAATTCCCTCGCGGGCCCATTCGTTGGAGAGCGCTTTGGTGATCTGGGCGACGCCGCCTTTGCTTGCAGCATAGGCCGGAACGGTATAGCCGCCGAAGAAGCTGAGCATGGAAGCGATATTGATGATTTTTCCGCTCTTCTGTTTGATCATTTCGCGTCCCGCAAGCTGGCAGAGCATGAAAACGGCGGACAGGTTGATGTTCAGGACCAAATCCCAGTCTTCCATCGAAAAATCTTCCGACTTGCTGCGGCGCTGAATGCCCGCAGCCGGAACAAGGATGTCGATTTTCCCGCCAAGCTTTTCCAGCGCTTCATGGAACGCGCGGTTCAGTTCGTCACGGTCGCCGAGGTTGGCACGGACGGCGTGGGCTTTGAATCCCCGCTCGCAGAATTCCTTCGCGGCCGTTTCCGTGCCGGCTGAAATGTCGATGATCGCCACTTCGGCGCCCGATTCCATCAAGCCTTCGGCTATTCCGTGGGCCAGACCCGAAGCGGCGCCCGTTACGATCGCTTTTTTTCCCGTTAAATCGAATAAATTCATACTTTTTCCTTCCTTAAAATTACTTTCCGGCTGCTGTGTTGACAACGTTGACCAGGGGCTGATCCAGAGCGCCCCTGGCGGCTTCTTCCGCCACCTTGCGTTCCAGCTCGATTGCGGACTCTTCCGAGTACCAGGCGATATGCGGAGTGGCAAGGAAGTTCGGAAGGCTCAGAAGGGGATTGTCCTTCGCAATCGGTTCCGGACTGAAGACATCGCATGCCGCGCCGGCGATTTCCTTGCTGGAAAGGGAATTGAACAGGTCCTGCTCGTTGATGATGCCGCCGCGGGACACGTTGATGAGATAGGCGCTTTCTTTCATTTTCTTTAACTGCGGGGCCGCAATCAGATCGCGGTTCCCGTCCAGCGGGCAATGTACGGAAATAATGTCGGAACGCTCCAGCAGCTCGTCCAGGCTGACCATTTCCATATAGTCCTTTGTGCGTCCGGCTTTTTGCGCGTATTCATCATAGGCGAGAACCTTCATTCCAAAGGCTTTGGCTCTTTCCGCAAAAGCGGTGCCGATCCGTCCTACGCCGATCACGCCGACCGTCTGGGTGGATAACCTGTAAATGGGGATCGCTTTCTGGTATTCCCAGACGCCGCTTTTTACATTGTCGTTATTCAGAACAATTTTTCTGGCAAGGGCCAAAGCAAGCGCCATTGCATGATCCGCCACTTCGTACATCCCGTAGTCTGGCACATTGCAGACTTTAACGCCGTGCTTTGTGGCAGCCGTCAGATCAACATTATCCACTCCCACGCCGTAACGCACAATCACCTTGAGGTCGGGCAGATTGTCAAACACCTTTTCTGTGAAAGGGGCATACTGGTTAATCACTGACTTGAATCCTACGCATTCACGAATCAGGTCGTCTTCCGTCTTACATTGGAGCCAGGGCGCTTCCAATCCGGCCGCTTTCAGCACTCCGGCTTCTACCGTAATGCTGTCGTGGTCGCAGTCCGTAATCGCCACAAGATTCCGATTGAGCATTCGCTACACTCCTTTTTGAATTTTAAATCTAAAATTTGATTTCGACCTATATTATATAAGCGTGTCGATAATTACGCAATAGTGAAAATTAATGAATAAATTTTACAGATAATAGGTAATTTAACTAAAAAATCGATTAATGCACGCTTGAAATGGCTTTATAATTCGTTAATTTATATAATATAATCAAAAACCGCCTTTTTATTTATATTAAACATTTTGCTGGAAATATAGCAAATAAATACTTGATTTTTATAGAAATTATTTATATAATAGATTTTGAAATTGAATATAATATTTTATATTTGATTGATTACTTAACAACTATTTATAAAATGTCCATGTTTTTTAATGACATTCTGTTCTGTTTGTGATAAAATAAACAAGTTGTTAATCATCGTTATTGTTTTCAGACAGGCTGCCGACAGCCGTTTCAGTCTAAAAGAAATGCGAAAAAAATTGGATGGCTTCTGCGCTGTCGTCCATAGGAGGTCAAGTATGGAAAAGCAACCCCTTTCTTTATTGGAATGGGCTTATGCCCACATCAGGGACCAAATTATGTCCGGCGAAATGGAGCCGGGCAAAAAAGTCGTCGTCAATCAAGTTGCCGAAAGTCTTTCGATCAGCCCCACCCCCGTCAAAGAAGCGATGAACCGTTTGGTGGCGGAGGGGCTGATGGACATGCTGCCCCGGCGGGGCTTTGTTGTAAAACAGTTAAGCATGGACGAAATCCGCAATATTATGGACTGCCGTATTATGATGGAAACTTTTGCGGCGATACCGGCGGCGGAAAATTTTCACGCGCACCCTGAAATTCAGGTAAAAATGCGCGAGGTATTAAGGAAAATGGCGGATGTTCAGGCAAACGACTATGTTACGGCCAACCAGTATGAACAGATTTATCACGGAAGCATTATCCGCCTGACGGAAAACCGGAAGCTGACGGAGCTCTACAATATGCTGATGGGCGTAAGCTTCTCTTTCCTTGTCTATGCTTCCTCCAGGCATCCTATGGAACGGCACGAGGCCGCCCATCAGGAGCACAAGCTGATGTATGAATGTCTGGAAGAGGGAGAGGGCAAAAAGCTGGAGCTCCTGATCCGCACTCATCTGGAAAACACGATGAAGCTTTATGAGACGTTTTTACCGGCTTATACAAAAGAAGATACCAATGTATCCACATTTTGATTCTGCATGTCCTGCCGGCTGCGGTTTGGGCAAATCATGTTCAATATTTCATTGAATTTCAGAAAGGACTTTATTTTAAGATGTCAAAAGGTATTATGCTGATCGGGGAACCAATGGGGCTGTTTATCGCGCAGTCCGAGGGCCGGCTGGAGGATATTCCCGGCTTCTCCTGCGCCGTTGCGGGGGCCGAGTTTAATGTTGCGGTGGGAATGACCAGGCTGGAGCTTTCCGCAAGCTATCTTACAAAACTGGGACGGGACCCTTTCGGGAAACAGATCGTAAAGGCGATGGAACGCAACGGGATCAATACCGATCTGGTTTCCTGGAGCGAGGAGCACAGCACCGGTTTCATGATGAAATCCATGGTTTCCTCCGGTGATCCTGATATCTTTTACTTCCGTAAAAATTCCGCGGCGTCTACTTTAAGCGCCGAAGATATTGCTCAGGTTGACTTTTCAGCCTATCAGTGGGTGCATGTTACCGGAATCCTGCCGGCGCTTTCCCGGTCCACCAGAGAAGCGACGATGTTTTTGCTGGAAAAGGCCCGCGAAAACGGGCTGACCGTTTCCTTCGATCCGAATCTGCGGCCTCAGCTTTGGGCCAGTCAGCAGGAAATGGTACGGGTCCTGAATGAAATAGCGGCAAAAAGCGACATGGTTCTTCCCGGCGATTCGGAGGGCCTGATCCTTACCGGAAGCAGGGACCCGGAAGCCATCGCCGAATTTTACCTGAAGCGGGGAGCGAAAACCGTGGTGGTCAAGCAGGGGGCGAAGGGCGCCTATGCCGCGCGTGCACAGGAACGCTTCTTTGTTCCCGGATTCCCTGTAGAGAAGGTGGTCGACACGGTCGGCGCGGGCGACGGGTTTGCCGTGGGAATCATCAGCGCGTTGATGGAAAACCTGCCGTTGAGGGAGGCGGTGCGCCGCGGAAACGCGATCGGCGCTATTCAGGTCATGTCCCGCGGCGACAATGAAGGACTGCCGACCAGGGAGCAGCTGCAGCATTTTATGCAGGCAAAATAAAATATTTACAATAAAGAGAGGGACCGATCATGAAGAACCTGATGGATATTATCACGGGCGCCGCCCTGGTGCCGGTGGTTGTTATTGACGACCATACCAAATCCGCAGATTTGGGAAAGGCGCTGTGCGCGGGGGGGATTCCCGTGGCCGAGATTACCTTCCGCACGGATTCCGCACGGCAGGCAGTGCGGGAAATGGCTGAAAAGGTGCCGGAAATCACCGTCGGAGCCGGTACCATCCATACGGTAGAGCAGGCGAGGAGTGCTGTGGACGCCGGGGCAAAATTTATCGTGACGCCGGGTTTTATCCCCGCCGTTGTGGAGTGGTGCCTGGAAAACGATATTCCGGTTATCCCCGGCTGCTCCAGTGCGACCGATCTGGAAGCGGCTCTCCGCTTTGGCCTGGATACCGTTAAGTTTTTCCCGGCAGAGGCCAGCGGCGGGATCAATGCGCTGAAATCATTCGCGGGTCCTTACAAAGGGCTCCGGTTTATCCCCACAGGCGGAATCAATGAAAACAATGTGCAGGAATATCTTTCCCTTTCCAACGTAGCCGCATGCGGCGGTTCCTGGATGGTGCCGAAAGATTTGGTAGAAGCGGGAGATTTCAGCCGGATCGTCAGCCTGTGCAAGGAAGCCGTGCGCAGGGCCTTCGGGTTTGAACTGCTGCATGTCGGCGTCAATACCAAGGATGCTCAGGACGCGTCCAACGTGGCGAACAGCTTTGCCGGCCTTCTTTCCATTCCGGTCATGGAGTTCCCGGGCGCTTATTTTGCCGGGAGCATGTTTGAAATTGTGAAGGGTCCGTTCCTGGGCGAAAACGGGCATATTGCCATTCAGACCAACGACATCGAGCGCGCGGTCCATCATTTTGAGTGCATGGGAGCAGAGCTGGACAAAGGTTCGGCGGTGCGCGACGAAAACGGCGGGCTGATCGCGATTTACTTTAAACAGACGATCGGCGGCTTTGCCATCCATTTGAGAAGGAAGTAAGCTGTTCGTGGCCGACAGGGATTCCGGCTCACGGCCGGGATCATCCATTCCCTGAATCATTGATAGAAGGACCTCCTGACGCAGGATGAATGCGTCAGGAGGTCCTTTGTGCGGGAAGGGAAATCGCTCGCCGGCCAGAGCGGGTCCGGTCGACTTGTGCAAAAGGTGTGCAGAGAAATGGTTGTTGCAAAGGCTCCGATTTATGCTATGATAAAAAAACGGAAGAATAAAGAGATCGCCGTCATAGACAGGAGGATATCAATGAAAAAATTCAGCTACACAATAAAGGACCCGGAGGGAATCCACGCACGGCCCGCGGGGCTGTTGGTTAAACAGGCCGCGCAGTACACTTCTTCGGTGAAAATCGGTAAGGGAAACAATCTGGCGGATGCCGGGAAGATTTTCTCGGTTATGGGCTTAGCCGCCAAGCAGGGAGAGACCGTTACCGTTGTGGTAGAGGGTCCGGACGAGGAGCAGGCCGCGGAACAGATCAGGAAATTTTTTGAGCAGAACCTTTAGTGGAAACCGCCGTAAAGGCGGTTTTTGTTTTATCACAGGAGTGGGATGAGGCGCCCCGGCCAAGGGCACTCTGCGCAAATCCGCCGATTTCTTCAGGCGGTTTATAAACGGTATGAGGGCTGGCGGCTGTTTCATAAAATGATACGGGAAACAGAACATTTGCTTTGCCTGTTCACAGCGTTTGTGCAAAAGATGTGCAATAGTTTGGTATTGTAGTTTGTTGTCAGTAAATTATAATGAAAAAAAGGGTACACAATTGCAACTTGTGTTATGGAAAGAAAAATTATGAAAAACAGAGAGAACAGCATTCTGAGCTTTATTTTTTACAATGGCGGAGCGGGCCTGCAGGAGCTTCTGGACCGGTTCGGGATTTCCAAACGCACGCTGTACTATGATATTGAAAATATCAATGAGCAGATCAAAAGCTGGGGGAAAATACGGAGAATCGGACAGAAATTCAACTGTATCGGCAACTACAACATGCTGCGCAGGTTTATCAGCGGGGCCGGTTCTCTGGACCCCTACGCGGTCTACAGCAGAAGAAACTATATTCTGGGAAGAATTCTGGACGACCAGCCCTTTACCCTTGAAAAGCTGGCTGAAGAAATGGGCATCAGCAAAAACACCTGTATCAGCGATATGGAGGCCGTAAAGCTGCTGCTGAAGGAAAAGGGACTTTTGTTTCATACAAAGCCGCGCTTTTCGATTTTGGGTAATGAAATAAAGATACGGGAGCTCTACCTGTCGCTCATGCAGGAAAATGTAGACCTGATTCACCAGATTTCACAGCCGGTTGTGAACTTTGACCGGGAGCAAAACCTGCAGCTGACGGATTATTCCTTGGGCAACCTTTCCGCGTTCCTCGCATTTGTGAAACAGAGGATCGCTCAGGGACGGTTTGTGCAGACGGGGGACGATTTCTCCGAAGCGGAGCAATTTCCTTACTGCGAGGCTCTTTCCGGACTGCTCGGGACCGACGATCCGCAGGAGCGGCAGTATCTTGCGGCCTATGTTGCTTCTCTTCCCAGCAGGAACCATCAGGTGGACGACAGCAGGATCGAACGATATGTCGATCGGCTGATTGAAAAATTTGAATCCAAAACCGCGATTACGCTGGAATCCAAGGAGGAGTTTAAAAGCAATATCAAACGCCATCTGCTTTCGTCTTATTATCGTATCCGTTTTCATTTTCCAGTCAACAATCCCTGCCTGGAGGAAATCAGCCTGCGGCACGGTGCGCTTTATAAGATTATTCGCTCCGTTGTAACGGAGGGCGGGGAAGAATTTCCGGAACTGAGCAGCATGAGTGATGAGGAAATCGGATTTCTCACGGCCTATTTTGGCGGATATCTTTCCGGAAGCCGGAGCAGCGGGGTGCGCAGAAACAGGGTGCTGCTGGTTTGCCCCAACGGCCTGATGGTGTCAAAAACGCTGAAAATACAGCTTTATAAGTATATTCCCGCAGTGGAGGTGGTCGATACCATCGCCATGAGCAGCTTGCCCGGCTATACCGGCGATTACGATTACATTATTTCCACCATTGAACTTCCGGACTATTCAAACGTGATGGTCGTCAATCCGATTCTTACCAAAATGGATATCCAGCTTATTATGAACAAATTGCTGGATTTTTCAGGTTTTGCCTATACGTTTGACATTGAGCTGCTCATTCATGTGATTCGCAAAAGCGCGGATATTTTCGAGGAAGACCAGCTCCGCCGCGATCTGGGCACGCTGATGTACCAGAAGACACAAGAAAACAAGGAGGAAAAAAATCCTGTGCTGAAAGACCTCATCTATGGAAACAGAATTCATATTGTACAACATGTAAAGAATTGGCAGGAAGCGATTACACTCGCGGCCCAGCCGTTGGTGGAGGACCATTCCATTGAACCGTCCTATGTGGAAGCCATGATCGAAAGCGTAAACCGGTTTGGGCCGTACATTGTGCTGGACGAGTACTTTGCACTTCCCCATGCGAAATTGAAAGGCGGTGTAAACCGTCTTTCCATGTCCCTGCTTGTTGTCAGGGACGAAGTGGATGTGCTCGGTCAGCCGGTGAATGTGTTTTTGGTGCTGGCGACGGTGGATTCTTCGTCCCACCTGGACGCGCTGGCGAACCTGTCCGATATCCTCAGCGAACGAAAAAATCTGCAGGTGTTTCGTTTGGGGGATCAGGAGGAGATTCTGGATCTTCTCCGGAGATATTAAAAATCCTGCGGGGTATTTCCATTGTTTGTACCCGTTCAGTCGACGGTTATACAGGGAGTCCAAAGTGAGGAGGTGATAATATGAAGATTTTAGCGGTTTGCGGATTTGGCTGCGGATCATCCATGATATTGAAAATGAGCCTGGATAAAGTGTGTAAACAGTTGGGGATTGCCTGCGAAGTGGAAACAACCGATATCAATTCGGCCCGCGGCGCCCAATGCGATGCGATTTTTACCAGTGCGGAGCTGGCAGGAGAACTGAAAAGCTCCTGCACCGTGCCCATATACAGTGTGAAAAAGTATATGGATTTAACGGAAGTCAAAGAAGTGCTTGAGAAGTTTTTGAGTGATACTAAGGGGGTATTATGATGATGGATTTTATTACAACAAACATTCTGCGCAACCCTCCCGTCCTGCTGGGGCTGATCGCCATGCTGGGACTGATCCTTCAAAAAAAGGAATTCACGGAGGTGGTAAAGGGGACCCTGCTTGCGGCGTTCGGCATGCTGATTCTGAACGCGGGTGTTTCCATGCTGGTCAGTTCCATTTCACCGATCAATGCGGCGTTTCAGTCGCTTTCCGGCTCCGGCGCGGCGGAAGGGCTCAATGACGTTACTTTCACCGGTACCTATGGCGGAGATGTCGGCTTGTCCATGTTCGTCGGCCTGATCCTGCATCTGCTGATTGCAAGGTTCACGCCGATCAAGACCATCTTCCTTACCGGTCACATGCTGTGGTGGTTCCCGTTCATCTTTGTAGCGGCGGGTGTGGAAGCAGGCCTGAAAGGCCCCATGCTGATTGCCGTCAGCGCGGTTTTTTCCGCTCTCTACTGGTCCGTAATGCCGTGGCTGCTTCGCAAATATGTCTTTGCCGTCACCGGCGACGAATCCTTTACGCTTGGCCATCCGACCGGCGTTTTGAGTTTGATTTCCGGTTTTGTCGCGAGCAAAGTGGGAAATAAGGACAAGTCCACGGAAAGTCTTACCCTTCCCAAAGGACTTTCTTTCTTCCGTGAAATTTCCATTACCGGCGCAGTCGTCATCTTCATTATGTTCATTGCCGTCGGGATTGCAGTACCCTCCTCGGTTGCGAAAGACCAGAACCTGTTTATGGTTTCCGTCAATCAGGGGCTGAACTTCGGTGCGGGGCTCATCATCATGCTGCAGGGCGTACGTATGCTGATCAACCAGATCGTTCCGGCGTTCAAGGGCATTTCTGAAAAGCTGGTTCCAAATGCGCTGCCGGCCTTTGACTGCCCGATCATTTTCAATTATAAGCCGAACGCCGTGCTGATTGGTTTTGTAACCGCAATGGTTACTTCTACGATTATCGTGCTGATCTGCAATTCGGCGAATGCCTTCCATTTGATGCTGATCCCGCTGGTCATTACCTCCTTCTTTGAGTGCGGTGCGGCGGCTGTCATCGGCGAGGGGCAGGGCGGCCTGCGCGGCTGCGTGGTTGGAACTGCGGTGGCGGCGGTCGTCATGGTTGTTCTGGTAGGCGTTTCCGCGGTTATGTATTCCGGTACCATCCAGAATTGGATGCTCATATTCGGCGGCAACGATCTTTCACTCTTCGGGATTATCGCAAATCTGATCGATAAGCTTCTGGCGGTGGTCTGAGCATGGAATTTCTATATTTTTCAGAAATCCGCAGGCTGCTTGATCAGGTCGAAAAAACGGAGTCGAAATCCATGGAAGCCGCTGTCGGTGCGTTGGTAAAAGCCATTCTGGACAAACACGCGATCTATGTGTTCGGGGCGAGCCATGCGGGGATTCTGACGCAGGAAATGTTCTACCGGGCCGGCGGACTGGTGGTCGTCAACCCGATCTTCGGCAGAGAGGTAATGCTGGATACTTCTCCTGTTACTCACACCAGTAAAATGGAGCGGCTGCCGGGATACGGTACGCTTCTTGCTCAAAAGACATGTATCGGGAACGGAGATGTGCTGATCGTTCATTCCGTTTCCGGCAGGAACCCCGTCACCATCGAGGTGGCTATGGAAGCGAAGAAAAGGGGCGCCTGTGTGATCTGCATCACGAATCTCAGCTATTCCCAATCCGTCACGTCGCGGTATCCTTCCGGAAAAAAGCTGTATGAGGTCAGCGATATTGTAATTGACAACCATGGGGAAAAGGGAGACGCGTGCGTAAAAATTAAAGGAATAGAGCAGAAGGTAAGCCCAACGTCCACGGTGATCGGAGCGTCTGTCCTCAATGCCGTTGTTGCGGCTGCCGCGCAGGCGCTGGCGGATACAGGGCTGGAGATCCTGCCGATTTTTTACAGCGCCAATGTGGACGGCGGCGATGAACGGAACCGCAGGGTCTATGAGGAGTATAAGGACAACATTCATTACAGCTTCTGAGTACATACAGCATTTCCAGTTGATTCTGCAACAAGGTTGTGTTCTTCCCCCGCCGAAGGCGGGGGAAGAACGTGTTTTGTCTCGCAAACTGAAATGGAATTGCTATCGTTACGGCTGACTGAAAGGCCGGACCTGGCGCCGCTCATTCCTATTGTTCCAGTGACAAAGAGAAGGCGTTTCGGAATTATTTCAACAGAATCTACAGCCAGGCAGAATCATCAACAATTTGGGCGGCCGGAATTTCCGGCCGCCCAAATTGTTGATGTCTTTTTAAAGGCAGATTTACAGTCCCAGAAAATCGCGGAATACCCGGCTGATGCGCGCAGCTTCCGTCGCATTTTCCATTTCGCTGAAAATGCGGAGCACCGGTTCTGTTCCTGAAAAACGGCAGATAATCCATCCTCCGTTTTTAAAATATACCTTGCACCCGTCCATGTAGGAGATCCTTTCAATTTCCAGGTCGAACCGCGGCACCTTTTTCTCCTCAAAAAGGAGATGCTGCAATTCTTCCTTGCGTTCGCCGGTCATGCGGCAGTCGAACTCGTCCATGACGAAATTGCCGAACTTTCGGTGGATTTCGTCGAGAATGTCCCGCAAAGATTTGCCGATCACGCTGATCATCTCCACCAGCAGGGAACCGGCATAAACGCCGTCCTTGCCGTGAATATGGCCGCGCACGGTCAGCCCGCCGGAGGACTCGCCGCCGATCAGGGCGTCGGTTTCCTCCATTTTGGCGGAAATATACTTGAAGCCGACCGGAACCTCATGGCAGGCTTCCCCAAAGCTTTCCGCCATCCGGTCGAGACAGTGGGTTGTGGCAATATTACGCACCACAGCGCCCTTCCAGCCTTTATATTCATGCAGGTAATAGTAAAGCAGCACAAGAATATCGTTTGGGTGGATAAAGCTTCCGCTGGAATCGATCAGGCCGATGCGGTCGGCGTCGCCGTCCGTGGCAATGCCAAGATCGTAGCCGTTCTGAACAACCATCTGGGCCAGATGGGACAGTGTCGAGCTGTTCGGGGCGGGAAGCCTTCCGCCAAACAGGGTGTCGTGCCGGTCGTGGATGACCTCCACGCTGCAGCGGCAGGTGAGCAGAATCGTCTGCAGGGTCGTTTTGCTGACTCCGAACATGGGGTCAAGCAGGATTTTCAGATTTTTTCTCTTAATGCCCTCGGTATCAATTACATTCAGAATACTGTCGATATAATGGTTCTGCGGGTCGATCTCCAGAATCAGCCCGCCCGCGGCAGCGTCCTCATATTCCATCGTGCGGATTTTGGCCGGATTCGTCAGGGCGATTTCTTTTTCCAGACGGTCGGTCACTTCTTCCGTCGCGTCCCTTCCGCCGGACGTAAAAAGCTTGACCCCGTTGTATTCAGCAGGGTTATGGCTCGCCGTGACCGCCATCCCGTATGCGGCGGCTTCCTTCAGCACCTGAAACATGATCAGGGGCGTCGGCGCGTCGTGATTGATGAGGTGTACCCTGACGCCCTCGGCCGCAAGGGTGCACGCAATCCACTTTGCCCCGAAGTCGGACAAAAACCGGCGGTCGTATCCAATGACGACCGGAAGGTGTTCGGCATGGTCCTCTTTTATCATTTTCGCCAATGCGGCGGAGAGCAGCTCCAAATTGCTCCGCGTAAAATCCTCTCCGATAATTGCGCGGAATCCGCCGGTACCAAATTTGATCATATGTAATCCCTCCCGTAGAATCTGGGGCTATTCTAGCATTCCGGATTTGCATTTTCAAGCTTGGATGACTGCGAATTGCACAGTTTTGACGTAAAAATATTCCGGATTTAGTGAATATGTTAGAATCCTCTACAAAAGTACAGGATCGTCACATTGTATTTACACGGCCAAGATGCAATAATGAGATCACGACAACGCGGGGCAAGGCCCCCGGAATTCAAATTTTAACGAACTGAGGGGAAGAGTTATGAAGAAGTTTGTCAGCGCACTTTTGGCGGTCACCATGCTCGCCGGCGTGTTAGCCGGATGCGGAAGCACGCAAAGCGCATCGTCACAGGCCAATACGGACGCCAGCCAGGCCGCGGAGCAGACGCCGAATTCCAAGCACGTCACGGTTTATTCGCCGCACCCGGCGGACCCGCTGAACGCGGGAATCAAGGAATTCCAGGAAAAGACCGGAATTACGGTGGACCTTGTCGCCGCGGGAACCGGTGAATTGCTCAAGCGTATCGAGGCCGAAAGCGACAGCCCGCAATGCGATGTGTTCTGGGGCGGCGGAGCGGATTCCCTCGCGGCCTACAGCAAATATTTCGACAAGTTTACGCCCGCCGATATCGACAGCATCGATAAGGAGTATGTCAGCAAGGACGGACTCTGGACCGGAGAATCCCCGCTGCCGATGGTCATTATGTACAATAAAAAGCTGGTCGGGGAAAGCGACGTCCCGAAGGGCTGGGGCGATCTGATCGACGCGAAGTTCAAGGGGAAAATTGCGTACGCGGACCCGGCGAAATCCGGTTCCTCCTACACCATCCTGTGCACGATGCTGACCGCGTTCGGTAAGGACGACGGCAAGGGCTGGGATTTCATTCAGAAGTTTGTCGCCAATCTGGACGGGAAAATTCTCGGCTCCTCCGGCGACGTCTATAAAAAGGTATCCGACGGCGAATACAGCGTCGGCTTGACGCTCGAAAAAGAGGCCATTAAATATGTTCAGGCCGGTGCGGACGTCGGTATCATTTATCCGTCGGAAGGCACCTCCGCGGTTCCGGATGGCATTGCGCTGGTCAAGGGCTGCAAAAACAAGGAAAATGCCGAAACCTTTATGAACTTTGTTCTGAGCAAGGAATGCCAGACCATGATGGCGACCGATTTTGCCAGAAGAGGCGTCAGGCTGGACACTCAGGTTCCGAAGGACCTTCCGGAAATGAAGGACGTAAAGCTGGTAAACTACGACTTTGATTGGGCGTCTTCCCAGAAAACACAGGTCATGGAAAAGTGGAAAGAGGTCATTGTCGGTTAACCGCAGGGCGTCAAAGCGGTTCTGACAGATTCCACGCAAATCAGGAGTCTTTGCGTGCAGGCGTTAAAAGCAGATGAGCGCCTGCACGCTTTCTATCATAAGGCGGTTGGCGGGCGCCTGTTCCTGCTTTTGGAACGCGTAAGCAACAGTGTGAGTTTAAAGGGGTTGAACAGATTGAGCCATGGAGTAAAAATTTGTAATGTGGTGAAGCGGTATGACGATTTTACCGCGGTAAACGATATTTCATGCGATATCCGGCAAGGGGAGTTTTTTACGCTGCTGGGGCCTTCCGGCTGCGGAAAGACCACATTGCTTCGGATGATCGCGGGGTTTAATACGATTGACGGTGGAAAAATTTATTTTGACGACAAAGTAATTAACGATATAGAAGCCTATCAGCGCGATATCGGCATGGTGTTTCAGAATTATGCCATTTTTCCTCATATGACGGTTTTTGACAACGTCGCTTACGGGCTGAAGGCGCGCAAGCTGCCCAAAAGTGAGATTGAGCCGAGGGTAATGGAGGCGCTTGAGCTCGTACAGATCAAGAATCTGAAAGACAGAAAACCCTCCGAGCTGTCCGGCGGCCAGCAGCAGCGCGTCGCCCTTGCCCGGGCGATCGTAATCAAACCGGGCGTTCTTCTGATGGACGAACCGCTTTCCAACCTGGACGCAAAGCTGAGGGTTCAGATGCGCACCATTATCCGCAAGCTGCAAAAGGATCTGAACATCACCACGATTTATGTCACACACGATCAGGAAGAGGCGCTTGCCATTTCGGACCGGATCGCCATTATCAACGCGGGCCGGATCATGCAGATCGACACGCCGTCCACCATTTATAAACAGCCGCAGAATTCTTTTGTCGCGGGATTTATCGGGACCTCCAACTTTATGGAGGGGCAGATCGAGCAGCTTGACCCCGACAAAATCGCGCGCGTGAGGCTGGACGCCGGTTTCGAATTTTCCGTAAAGCTGAAGAAGGGCCTTGAGGGAAGGATCAGGGCTTCGGTCCGCCCGGAGCAGTTCCTTATGGACGACGGGAATGAAGCCGGAATTTCAGGCGAAATCCAGATGTACACCTTCCTCGGCGACTTCGCCAGCTATGAGGTCAAGCTGGAAAACGGTCAGGTCGTACAGGCGAACGAATACACAAAGGATATTGATTTCGTCCGGGATATCGGGCATAAGGTGCGCCTGAGCTTCCGTCCGGAGAAAATCAGCGTGTTCAGCGAAGACGGAACTGAGGTGTTTTCATGAACGCTGAAAGGACTTCCCACAGAAATTTTACGAAATACTTCAATTTCTGGAATCTGGTAAAGTACGGCTCCATGCTGCTGCTGCTGGTGTTTCTGGTCTATCCGTTTTTCTCCGTTATCTTCCACAGCTTTCTCAGCAGCGACGGAAAATTCACTTTCGAATTTTATAAAATTTTCTTTACCAAGCAGTATTATTACCGCACTCTGTGGAACAGCCTCGCGACTTCCGGAATCTCCACCGTTTTTGCGATTATCATCGGCGTTCCGCTCGCTTACATAACCAGCCGCTTCAACGTGTACTGGAAAAAATGCATCAATATGCTGATTATTATGTCCCTGATGTCGCCTCCGTTTATCGGCGCGTATTCCTGGATCATGCTGCTCGGCAGAAACGGCCTGTTTACGAACGCGCTTGCGAAAATCGGCATTATCACTCCGCCGATTTACGGCTTTGGCGGAATCGTTCTGGTGTTTACCCTGAAATTTTTCCCCTATGTTTATTTATACGTTTCGGGGGCCATGTCGAGCATCGACCGCTCTCTGGAGGAAGCGGCCGAAAACCTCGGTTCCAGCAAGCTGAGAAGAGTGATGACGATTACCATGCCGGTGATCATGCCGACGCTTGCGGCAGGCGCGATCATGGCGTTTATGTCGTCACTGGCGGACTTCGGCACGCCCATGCTGATCGGCGAAGGCTACAAGGTCCTTCCCGTCCTCGTATATGAGGAGTACATGAGCGAAATGGGCGGCAACGCCAACATGGCCGGAGCGCTCAGCGTCGTGATCATCTGCTGTTCCACCGCGGTGCTCCTGATTCAGAAATATGTGGTGGCGCGCAAGAATTACGTCATGACCGCGCTCCGCCCCCCGATCGTGGAAGAGCTTTCCCGGGGGAAAAGAATCCTTCTGACCGCGCTTTGCATGTTCGTCGCGTCCGTCGCGTTTTTACCGCAGATCGTTGTGATCTTTACGTCCTTTATCAAGACGAACGGGCCGATCTTTGTGCAGGGCTTCAGTCTGGAAAGCTATGAAAAAATCTTCTACAAGCTGTCCAAGAATATCACGAATACGTTTATGTTCTCCTTTATCGCCATCATCATCATTATTATCTTCGGTATGCTTCTTTCCTACCTTGTCGTGAAAAAGAAGAGCAAAATCAGCAGCACGCTGGATTTGCTGTTGATGTTCCCCTATGTGATCCCCGGCGCCGTGCTCGGCATCAGCATGCTCGTTGCGTTCAACAAGCCCCCGCTCATGCTGTCCGGAACCGCCGTCATTATGATTATCGCCTATGTTATCCGGAAAATGCCTTATACCATCCGTTCCAGCAGCGCGCTGCTGTACCAGATCGACCCCAGCATTGAGGAGGCCTCCATCAACCTCGGCGTATCCCCAATGCGCACCTTCTTTAAAATAACGGCGAGAATGATGGCGCCCGGCGTTTTGTCCGGCGCGATCCTGAGCTGGATTACCACCATCAACGAACTGAGCTCCAGCATTATGCTGTACAGCGGGAAAACCGCGACGATCTCGGTAGCGATCTATACCGAGGTGGTCCGTTCCAGCTTTGGAACCGCCGCGGCGCTGGCGTCCATTCTGACGGTTGCCACCATTTTGTCCCTGCTGCTGTTCAACTGGGTCAGCAAGGGCAGGGTTTCCGTGGTCTGATGAAACGAAAAGGGAGCGGACAGAAACTGTCGGCTCCCCTGTTTTCGTAATGGGCTTTTCGGATCCAGGCAACCATTGTATAATGGAATAGTGGATGGTGATCATATGAGTTCTGAAAAAAAGGGAAAGATCAGTTTTTTTGCACGGCTGTTTATTTGCTTTGCCGTTATCAGCATCGTTCCCGTTGCGATCCTGGGAACGCTTACCTACACCATCTCTTCCAATATCTCTATGGGAAATGTGGAATACCAGTCCTCCAAAACGGTGAACAACGCGGCGGTGAGCCTGGAGCAGACCATCGGCGAGTACCGGTCCGCCCTGTCCTATTTCTGCGAGGACGACGACACGGTCCAGAAAATCGGCGCTCCCGCGATTACCCAGTCGGACAGCACAAGCCTCTACCAGAAGATGTATATTTTATTGGCGGGAAAATCGACCAACGTGGCAATGCACTTGATCAAGGCGGACGGGTCGTTCGGGATTTCCACCTCCGTAATCCCGGAAGCCTACCATGTCCGAAACCACGGCGACTGGGGGATTTTCCGCGAAATGAATGCATCCTACGGTACCGTCCTGTACTCCAATCACTATGTTTCGCAGGAAGGGAAAAACTACTGTATCGCGGTGGGCGACAGTATCCGGAAGGACGGACAGATCATTGCCTATGCGGTGATCGATATTCCGTCGGACGTCTTTCAGACGGCGCTCGACTCGGTCAACGTATCGCTTCCGGTCCGGTACGCCGTTGTGGATAAAAACAACTATATCCTGTATGATGAAATCTTCAGCGGACAGAACCGGATTTTTATGGATACGGACTTCCGCAATCAAATGCTTCAGGCCGGAGAAAGCAAAAGGTTCTATCTGGAAAAGCCGAAACGCATCATTACGTGGGAAACGACCCCGGGAGGATATCCCCTTCGGGTGATTTCCTCGGTTCCGGTCGAGCTGGTCGTCATCAACAGCAACTATATCATGGATACCGCCATCGCGGTCGCGCTGGGCTCCATTTTCCTGTGCGTGTTGATTTCACCCATGCTGGTGCGCAGCTTGACCAAGCCGCTGAACGCCATTGTCCGCACCATGAACAAGGTCCAGAACGGAGACACCAGCGCGCGCGTCGACGTACGCAACGACGATGAATTCGGTTATATCGGGCGGAGCCTGAACTCTATGCTGGACCGCTTGAACGAACTGTTTGCCACCAATCTGGAAAAGCAGAACCGGCTGCGCCTGGCGGAGCTGAAATCTCTGTATTCGCAGATCAATCCCCATTTTCTGTACAACACTCTGGATTCCATCAAATGGCTCGCCAAGCTGAACGGGGTGGACGATATCGTGCTGATTGTCTCCCAGCTTGGAAAGCTTCTGAAAAACAGTATCCGCAACGAAAAGGAGTCCGTTCAGATTTCAGAGGAAATCGGGCTGGTCGGGAGCTATCTGTCCATCCAGAAAATACGGTATGACGACAAGTTCGACGCCGTCGTACAGGTGGACGACGACATTATGGACTGTTACGTGCCGAAATTCATCATCCAGCCGATCGTCGAAAATGCGATTATCCATGGAATCGAGGATAAAATCGGAAAAGCGCATTTAGTCATCCGCGGCTGGCGACAGGATGACAAAATCATCTTTGAGGTGGAAGACGACGGCGTGGGAATCAGTGAAGAAAAGCTGAGCAGCATCCGGCGGTCCGCCCGCGCAAAAGCGCTCGACAGCGACAGTATTGGAATTGCAAATGTAGATAAACGGATCAAACTGTACTACGGCGAAGATTTTGGGCTGGAAATCCAGAGCGAAGAGAATATCGGTACGGTCACACGGATCACGATGCCTTTTTCAACTTTACCCCTTGGAAACGAGAATGTGGAGGGTTCCGGTAATGATTAAAGTAGTCGTTGTTGAGGATGAAGTTCTGGTCAAGAAAGGCCTGATCCTGACCACGGACTGGCAGAAGTACGGCTGTGAAGTCGTGGGGGAGGCCTCCAACGGAATGGAGGGAATCCGTGAGATCACCCGTATCCGGCCCGATATCGTGATCACGGATGTCCGGATGCCCGGCCTTGACGGAATCAGCATGATTGAACAGATCAAGGCAGGCGGCATCAAGCCGGAGTTTGTTATCATTTCCGGCTACAGCGAATTCGAGTATGCCCGGCAGGCGGTAAAGCTTGGCGTCCGCGATTTCCTGATCAAGCCGATTGACGACGACGATCTGGACGCCGCGCTGAAAAGCACCTGTGAAGCGGTGCACGATAAGCAGCGCATCCACAAAATACAGGATAAAATGAACGATATTTCGGACAGCCGCGTCATGCTGTTTAAGGAATATCTGCTGGATGAAAAAAAGGATAACGACTATGTTGCTCTGGCCGTCAAGCATATCAGCGCCAACTATCAGAAGGACATCAGCGTGAAGAGCGTCGCGGACGGCCTTTTTATCAGCGAAAGCTACCTGAGCCGCCTTTTTAAAAATACGGTGGGGCAGACCTTCGGGGATTATCTGACCTATTACCGCATCAAAAAAGCCTGTGAGCTGCTGAAAAAACCGAACGGGAAAATCTATGAGGTCGCCAATCTGATCGGCTACAAGGATCAGCGTTATTTCAGCATGATCTTTAAAAAACTGGTGGGAGTCACTCCAAAAGAATTTCGTGAAAGACTGGAATAAGCCCTACGGCATTTCCAATTGATTCTGCAGCAAGGTTGCGTTTCTCCCCAGCCGAGGACGGGGGAGAAACGTGTTTTGTCTCGCAAACTGAAATGGAATTGCTATCAATCGTTAGAAAGGCATGATAACCGATGATAAAGAACATTGTATTTGATATGGGAAACGTTCTGCTGGCATATACTCCGGAGGAATACATCCAGACGATCACACAGGATGAGGCCGCGGCGGCCGCCGTGCTGAAAGAGCTGTTTCAATCCGAGGAATGGCGGCAGCTGGATGCCGGCACCATTACGGAGGAGGCTGCGGTCGTCCAGGTCTGCGAAAGAATTCCCCAATATGCCGCGGAAGTGAAAAAAGCAATGGACAACTGGCACTCCGACTTGACGCCCATGCCGGGTATGCCGGAAATAGTGACCCGGCTCAAGGAAAGAGGCTATAAAATTTATCTTCTCTCCAATACGAGCCTGCGTTTCTTTCAATATCGCGATAAGGTGGAAATGTTCCGCTGCTTTGACGGCTTTATCGTCTCCGCAAAAGAAAAGCTGGTAAAACCGGATGTCGCCATCTTTGAATGCCTCTGCGGGCGGTACGATCTTCTCAGCGGCGAATGCCTTTTCATCGACGACCTGCAGCAGAACATTGACGGAGCTGAAAAAGCGGGATTTCACGGGCACCTTTTTCGTGGGGCAGAGGAGCTTTCCCGATATCTTGAAGAAAATCACGTCCTATAAAAATATCCCTTCAGAAAGCTGGGCGCTCTCTGAAGGGATATTTTTCGTCTGCGGACTTTCTGCTTTGTTTTGCGATCTCAATTTTTTATGGTTCTTCTTGATATTCATAGTAGATTTCAATCTTATCCGGGGAAGAAATTGCTTTTTGGGGGCTCAATCGCCCGACTTCCCGCGCGGCAAAGTTTTGACAGAACAGATTGTAAGGAGCCTGGTATTTCTTAAGAGTTTCTTTTAAAAAGATACAGCCGTTTTTCATAAAAATAAAAACCACCTGAAAACGGTCGTCATGGTAAAGCTTCTGCTGCTCTGGGACATGGGATATGCTGATTTGCGGCAGGCGGTTCCCGATCGTGTCTTTGTATCCGATCGGCATATTCAAGTTCTCTATGTCCGCTTCCTCTATCCAATCCAATTGGCCTCCGTCTTCATCAAACAGGACTTCGGGGATATCGTCAGCCATACAGACATAGGGGACGATGAGCGTCTGCTCCCTGCCGATTTTGTAGAGCCATGGATGCCGCAACTCCTGTACCGTTATCCCGATACCGGACTCTTCCTTGTATTCCTGTATCAGTCTTTCAACGGTTGACCGGTCGGTTCGTTCCAGCTTTCCGCCTAACAGCTCATATTCCTCTCTTCTGTTTTTTCTTAGAAGATATTTACCGTTTCTATTTAATACACCTTTTACGGATACGGAAATTTCCAAATTCATCAATTCCTTTCCGAGATGCAGATTTTCTGTATTTCAATTGTAGATAGGAAAAATGTAAAAGTCAATAAAGGAAAAAAAGTCCGGCGAAAGCCGGGCTTTTCTGCTGTTCAGGAAAAGTAGAGAAAATAGGATTGGTATCCCGGAAGCTGTTAAAGGAAAAGGAGAAACATTTCATCTGTTTTCCGAATTTATGTGGAATAATAAGTTTGCAGGACCATCCTTTCGGTTGGTAAAAGCGTGTTTTTAAAGACAGTTATACAGAATTTCTCGGCCAAGTTTGGAACAAGTATACAATTGACTTTCCAAAATCCAGATGATAATATTATAATAAAGTAATGTTATAACAATATTACTTAATCAGTAAAAAACGAAAAGGGGAACAAAAATGAAAAGGATACTGGCATTACTCTTATGTGTAACAATGGCTTTCGGTATGACGGCCTGCGGAGCATCCAATTCGGATGCATCCTCCGGCTCTGACGCTTCCGCCGCTCCGGCGGCTTCCGGCGCTGGCTCCGGAAGCAAGAAGATCGCGTACGCGATTCCGGGACTGACCGGTCCGATCTGGAACGCCGCGGGCGAAGGCTTCAAGAAGCAAGCTGAAGAATTCGGCTGGGAAGCGACCATTATCGACCCGAACGATAATCTGGAAAATCAGATTTCCATGGTGCAGAACGCAATGTCCACCGGTATCGACGGCCTTGTCATTACGCCGATCGACGGTCAGGCGGTCGCTCCGCTGATGTCCGAACTGGAATCTTCAAAAATCCCGGTTGTTGCCATCGACCGTCAGGTGCAGGGAACGTCGCTTGCAACGGTTGAAGCCGATAACTCCAAGATCGGTAAGGAAATGGGCGAAATGTTCATCAAGAGCCTCGGAAACGAGAAGGGGAAGGTCCTGATTGTCGGCGGCCCGCTGTCCAGCTCCGCGACGGTCAACAGAACCGAAGGCTTTAAGCTTGCCATCAAGGGCCACGACAATATTGAGATCGTCGGCGAGTCCGCTACTGAGTTTGACAATGAAGTCGCTTTGGCCGCCATTTCCAACTACCTGCAGGCCAACCCGGACATCAACTGCATCTTCTCCTGCACCGACTCCCTGCTGCCCTCCATCATGACCGCTCTGGAAGAAGGCCACAAGCTTGCTCCCGTCGGGGAAAAGGGACATGTCTTTGTTTATTCCGTGGACGGCGACGGCTACGGACTGACTCAGGTCGTCAACGGCAGCATCGACGCTACATACGGTCTTGATCCCTATGAGTGGGCTGCTTCCGCCGTCAAGGCGCTGAAAGATTCTTTTGACGGAAAAACCGTTGAAAAATCCATCCTGATTTCCGGCCGCATCGTTACAAAGGATAATTTTGAGAAGCTGAAGGCCGACGGAGTCCTTTGGGGCGCGGATTCCATGAAGAAATAATCAACTTTCATTTGAGAGGGCTTTCCGTCTGAAGTCTGAAGAAAGCCCTCTTTTTAATGTAATAAGAATGGTGGTGCTAACGAATTGGATCAAAACATCATTGTCAATATGAAAGACATTACCATGTCCTTTTCGGGAAACAAAGTGCTGAAATCCGTTAACTTTCAGCTGCGCCGGGGCGAGGTCCACTCGCTGATGGGTGCAAACGGCGCGGGAAAAAGCACGCTGGTCAAAATTCTAAACGGGATTTACCACCCGGTATCCGGTACGATCGAAATCGACGGAACGCCTGTGAACATCAAAAGCCCCGGGGATACCGAACAGTACGGCCTGGCGTTTGTGCATCAGGAACTGAACGTCTGCATCGACATGACGGTCGCGGAAAACATGTATCTCGGCAACTGGATCACAGACAAGCGCGGCCTGTACGACAGAAAGGCGACCTCCGCGAAAGCGAAAGAACTGCTTGACATGATGGGGGTCAGTATCGACCCGGACGCCAAGGTGCGGTCGCTGCGCACAGCGGAAAAACAGGTAATCGAAATTCTGAAAACCCTTACTAAAGACGCAAAAGTGGTGGTGCTGGACGAGCCCACTTCCTCTTTAAATGAAAAAGAGAAAGAAAACTTCTTCCTGATCGTCGACAAAATGAAGCAGCGGGGAGTCAGCATTATCTTTATCTCCCATTTTCTTGAGGACGTCATACAGATTTCCGACAGGGTAACCGTTTTGAAGGACGGCGTAAACAACGGAGCGTTTACCGCCGGCAGCTTTACCAAAGATGATTTGATAACCGCGATGATGGGGCGCAAGCTGGAAAACAGCGACTATGAGGTGATTCAGGTCAAAGAGGATGCCCCGGTAGTACTTGAGCTTAAAGATTTCACCAGCGCAAAAAAATTCCAGAATATCAATCTGCAGATTCAGGAAGGCGATATCGTTGGGGTGTGCGGACTGCTGGGAGCGGGAAAAACGGAAATCGCACGGGCGGTTTTCGGTCTGGACTCCTACGATTCGGGGGACATTCTGCTTTTCGGCAAGAGAATGGCAAAACCGCGGCCCGATAAAATGATCGAAAACAAAGTGGCTTTGCTCACCGAGGAAAGAAAGCTCGAAGGCTTCGTGCCCTTGCTTTCCATCCGGGAGAACATAACACTATCCATTATAGAGAGAATGCGCGGAAAGGGCCGGGCGATCGACCGGAAAAAACAGCAGGAGCATTCCCAGCGGTTTGCCGAACAGATGAAGGTGAAAATGTCCGGCATTGATCAGTCCGTCGTGTCGCTCAGCGGAGGAAATCAGCAGAAGGTCGTTATTGCAAAGTGCCTTTCCAGTGAACCCCGGCTCTTTTTGCTGGACGAACCTACCCGCGGTGTGGACGTTTACGCGAAATCGGAAATTTATAAAATTTTAAGAAATGCGGCGGAAGCCGGGACCGCGATTCTTATTTTTTCCTCAGAGCTGGAGGAGCTTCTGGAAAACTGCAGTAAAATCATTATTTTGAAAAAGGGCAGCGTTTCCGGCATTGTCAATGCGGTAGAAATGACAAAAAATGATTTAATGGGCCTGATCGGCTAAGGGAGGTCAACACGATGCAAAACGAATTGAAAAAAATACGGAAGTATTTTTCTGAGGACGCTGTGCGTCTGGGCATCATCGCAGTGTTTTTGATTGTAATGCCTTTTGTGTCCCCGTATTTTCTGAAAACTAAGAACATCATGAATATCCTGCAGAACATTTCCCTGCAGGGCATTACGGCCATCGGAATGACGATGGTAATTATCACGGGCAGCGGCGGCATCGACATTTCGGTCGGCGGCGTGCTGGCGCTTTCCGTCTGGGTTGCGGCCCTGATGATGAAAAGCGGCGTTTCATGGGTGCTGGCGGTTGCCGTGGCCATTTTGATCGCTGCGTTCTGCGGCATGGTAAACGCGTTCTCCGTGGGAATCATGAAAATTCCTCCCATGATCGCGACTCTGGCCATGATGTATATGACCCGCGGGCTGCAGACCGTTATTTCCCACGGCTCCACCCTGAACGGTCTGCCCGAGCAGTTCCAGTATATCGGGCAGGGAATGGTCTTCGGCGCGATTCCCATTCCCGCGATTCTGATTGTGCTTCTGTACATAGTCGCCGCGTGGTTCATGAATAAAACGGTCACCGGCCGGAATATCTACGCGATCGGCGGAAATCCGGAGGCCGCGCGTGTAGCCGGTATTAAAAATAATCATGTGATTTTCTTCTGCTATATCGCCTGTTCCGTTCTGGCGGCAATCGCCGGACTGATCTTCATTGCAAGAATGGACTCCGCGCCCGCGACGGTCGCAAACAATCTGGAAATGAAAGCCATCATGGGTGCCGTAATCGGCGGAACCAGCGTCACCTTCGGCGGCAAGGGCAAAATGATGGGAACCTTCCTCGGTGTTGTCATTGTCGGCCTGATCAGCAACGCGCTGGACCTGATGGGGGTTTCCGCCTATTATCAGCAGTTTATTCAGGGCGCGCTGGTTCTGGTCGTCGTATTTTTGGAAGCCGTACGGACCAGAAGGGAAGCCAGGAGAAGCTGATCCGTCCCCGCGGCAAAAGCCGGAACCGGTTGTCCGGCGATTACGATTCAAAGCAATACTACGTCTGGAGGGCAATTATTAAATGAGAAATGCGCTATATATCCAATCGGGAGGGCCTACCACGGTGATCAACACCTCGGCGTATGGGGTGATTACCGCGTGCAGGGAAAATTCAGATAAAATCGGCAGGCTGTACTGCGCCGAATACGGCATGGTCGGACTGCTCAACAACCGGTTAATTGATGTCTACTCGGAAGACAGCACCCAGCTGGAACTGTTACAGCAGACGCCCTCCTCCATTTTCGGTTCCTGCCGGTACCATGTGACGGATGAAAGCGATTACCGCAAAATTCTGACTACTTTACAGCAGCATGATATCGGTTATCTTTTTTACAACGGCGGAAACGGCACGCTGCGCGCCTGCAGGGACCTGATCCGCTATCTTGACAGCCGGAGCTATGACTGTAATGTCGTTGTAGTGCCCAAAACGGTGGATAACGACATTGGCGGCATCGACCATTCCCCGGGCTTCCCCTCCGCGGCGCGCCATGTGGCCATTACCGTTTCGGAGCTTGCCCACGACATCCGGGTCTATGACACGGGGCTGATAACGGTCGTAGAGGTGATGGGGCGCAACACCGGGTGGCTTGCCGCTGCAACTCTGCTGAGCAGCAGGAGCGGAAACGGGCCGGACCTGATCTATACGCCTGAGGTGCCCTTTGAAACGGAACGCTTTCTCAAAGATATCCGCGGGGTATATGAGCAAAAAGGGAAATGCCTTGCCGTTGTCGCGGAGGGCGTGAGAGACTCCGGCGGGAAATATCTGTTTGAGTACGGCAGGGAAAACGCGGTGGAAAATCCCGAAATCAGCATGGGCGGCGTAACGCCCTACCTGACCATGATGCTCCGCGGCGAGTTTTCCTGTAAGGTCCGCGGGATCGACCTGGGGCTGATGCAGCGCTGCGGTATGCACACTGCGGCGCCGGTGGATCTGCGTGAAGCGGCGCAGCTGGGCGGCGCGGCGGTCACTGCCGCGCTCAACGGTGTCAGCGGGAAAATGGTCACGCTGCAGCGGGTCAGCTCAAGCCCGTATCTTGTAAAAGAATCTTTGGCGGATGTGGAAGAAATCTGTGACCTGGACGCTTCCATGCCGCTGGAATACATAACAGATGAAAAGAATTATATCAGGGAATCCTTTTTGGATTACATTGAACCACTGGTCGGCGAACTGCCGAAATATGCCAACCTGAAAATGAATCTGGCGTAATGTCCGGCCGGTATTTTTGAAAAGAGGTATATCATGTATCAATATAATGAACTGGGATTTGTCAATACTAAGGAAATGTTCCGTAAAGCCTATGACGGCGGGTACGCGGTGCCGGCTTTTAATTTTATTTCCATTGAGCAGCTCAACGCGATTATGGACGCCTGTGGAAAAAAACAGTCGCCGGTCATTTTCATCGTTTCCCCAAACCTGCGCAATCAGCTTGGCTACGAAATGATTGCGCGTGTCGCTCAGGCGGGTGTGGATCGTCTGAAAAACGAAGAACGCGGTGTCCCTGTGGCGCTGCACCTTGACCACGGAATGACCTACGAGCAGTGTGTCAGCGCAATCGAAGGCGGATTTTCCTCGGTCATGATCGACGGAAGCGCCCTGCCGTTTGAAGAGAATATCGCGCTTACCAAAAAGGTTGTGGAGTACGCCCACCAGTTTGACGTTACGGTGGAAGGGGAACTCGGGGTGCTCTCCGGTCAGGAGGAAGAGGGCGACGAAAAGAAAATCGCCGGATATTACACCGACCCCGCCATGGTGGAAGAATTCGTCAGGCGTTCCGGCGTAGACAGTCTTGCCGTTTCCGTCGGCACCTGCCACGGCCTTGTCAAGCTGAAGCCCAACCCGGACGGAAGCCTGCCCGAGCTCCGCTACGATCTGCTGGAGGACATTCAGCGCCGCTTGCCCGGATTCCCCATTGTTCTGCACGGCGCATCCACCATCCTTCCGAAATATGTTACAATGATCAATACCTACGGCGGAAAGCTGGAACAGGCGGTCGGCATTCCGGAGGACCAGATTTCCAAGGCTGCCAAAATGGCGGTCTGCAAGGTGAATATCGCCTCCGACGGCTGGATCGCCGCGCTGGCCTTGACCAGAAAGATTCTGGCGGAGTCGCCCGCCGCTATCGACAGCCGTGTTTTCACGCTGAAGGTGCGGCCGGAGCTGGCCGCTCTTTACGAGCACAAAATAGATGTGATGGGCAGCGAAAATAAGGCGTAAGGAATTTGGCTGTTCGGTCTGAAAGGAAGAAATCCTTTGAAAGAATACTACGTTTGTCTGGAAATAGGCGGTACCAATCTGCGGTACGGGATTGTCGGCGAAGACGGGAAGGTGCTCGCCTTTCATAAAATCCCCACCCGTACCTTGTCGGACGCTCCCGACAAAATAGAGTACCTCTGTACTCTCCTGGGCGAAATGATTCAGCAGGCGGGGAAGGAAAATGTCCGGGCCATTACGATGGCTCTGGCATCCCTGATGGACAGGGACCGCACGGTGCTCTACTCCGCCCCGATGATCAAAGATTTTGACAACATCCCCATTGTGGAAAAGCTGCAGAGCCGTTTTTCCATCCCGGTTATCATCGAGAAGGATGTCAATATTCTTCTGCTCTATGAAATCAACAAGGCAAAAATGGACCCGGGCGGGATTACGCTGGGCGTCTTTATCGGAACCGGGCTGGGCAGCGCCATGTGCATTGACGGACGGGTATACAAAGGAAGCAGCGGGACCGCCTGCGAGCTGGGCCATATTCCCGTACCCGGGCTGGAAGCGGAGTGCGGCTGCGGGAAAAAGGGCTGCATCGAGCTGCTCGCCTGCGGGAATGTGCTGTACCGCCTTGCGGTGGAAAAATACAAATGCGACATTTCACGGATTTTTCTCGAGCACGGCGACGAACCCGACGTGCAATCCGTTGTGTATTACTGTGCGGCTGCCATTGCGACGGCTGTTACCATTTTGGACCCGGCGCGCCTGATTCTCGGCGGCGGCGTTACGGAAATGAAGGGCTTTCCCTTTGCGTATCTGGAACAGAGTATCCGGCAGAATTTGCGCATTCCGAACCCCAGGGAATCGCTGCGGATCACGGTTGCCTCCGGTGATCCCGAGGCCGGCGTGATCGGCGCGGCTATCCATGCTCAGCAGCTGCTGAGATAAGGTTTTATGGCTGCCGAAGCGAGGATTTTGTTGACAAAAGTCCTTATGTGAAATATAATAATCTTTATAATAATATTATAATAAAGTAGGTGTGTTCATGAGTGCACAGCTGGATTTTAGCGGACGGACACAGTTGTACTTTCAGTTGTACGATATATTGTATAAAAACATTATTGACGGCGTTTATAAGCCCGGTGAATTATTGCCCACTGAAAATGAACTGATTGATCAGTATCACATCAGCAGGGTGACTGTGCGCAAAGCGATGGACCTGCTGATGAATGACGGCCTGATTGCCAAGCGGCGCGGCTACGGGACCTTTGTGCAGAAGCATAAGGTGGAACAGACTTTGAACAAGGTGCTCCATTTCTCCAATGAAATGGAAAAGCGCGGGTACAAGTCCTCCACTTCCGTTTTGGCGAACGAAGTCGTCTGCGCAAGCAAGACGATTGCGGATGAGCTGCACGTTTCGGAGGGCGACCAATTAATCCGCGTCATCCGTCTTCGTTTTGCGGATGGGGTGCCGATGTGTATGGAGTCGGCCTATCTTATTCACGACAAATGCCCTAAAGTACTGGAGCAGGATTTTGCAAAAAATTCTCTGCGCGAATTTTTGGCAAGTCAGTACGGTATCGTGTGGATACGGGCCCACCAGAAGATTTTTTCCATCAACGCAAACGCGAAGCTGGCGGGCAATCTGGATATCCTGAACGGAGACCCCCTCATCTATATTGAGCGCGTATCCTACGACCAGAACGATGAACCGGGAGAATATCTGCAGGCGTATTACCGCGGCGACACCTATTATCTGACCGCCGAACTGAACGCCCAATCCATAGCGAACGAACCGTAAACATAATATTCTGACAAAGGAACCGTTCTCTTTCCTTGCTGGGAAGAGAACGGTTCCTTTGTTTTTTCCCTGTCGCTTTGCAGGAGCTGTCCGTGAAAGATGGCCCTTTATTTTTAGTTAATATTGAAATATTTTTCAATATTTTCTTATGATTTTTAGGCAGTTATAATAGGGACATAGGAAATAACTTAGCCGAAGAAAACAAAGAAGGAGTGAACATCATGTATATCGATCCTATTATCATTCAATACCCGGAAGGGCTGGAAAAAGACCGTTTTGTCATCGCGACCTATTACTGCGGAACGAAACGGAACACGAATATGATGAAGTTCGCCGCCGCTCTGGCGTGCGAGCAGACCTGCGGAACCTGGATTCAGGTACCCCAGGAAACCGCCGAGGTGCGTGAAAAATGCATCGGCAGAGTCGTCGGCGTTTATGAAGCGCCTTCCTACCAGATCGAGCTTCCGAAGGAAGTTGAGGAAAGAAACTTCATCGTCCGTATCGCCTATCCGTGGGCCAACTTCGGCGAAGCGCAGTTCGCGATGATGCTGAGTGCCGTGATTGGCAATATCTCCAGCTCCGGCAAGGTCAAGCTGATCGATCTGGAGTTCCCGGATTCCTTCCTGAACCAGTTCCAGGGGCCGAAATTCGGCGTCAAGGGTATCCGCGACCTCCTCGGCGTTTACGACCGCCCGCTGCTGAACAACATGATCAAGCCCTGCACGGGCCTTTCGCCGGAAGCGACGGCCGCGCTGGCTTTTGAGTCCGCCGTCGGCGGCGTGGACGTCATCAAGGACGACGAGCTGATCTCCAACCCGGTCCACTGTCCGCTGGTGAAAAGAGTCAAGGCGGTCATGGCCGCTCTGAAACGCGCGGATGAGGAGAAGGGCGAAAAGACGCTCTATGCCTTCAATATCACGGACAGAACGGAAAACCTGAAGGACAACGCTTACAAAGCGCTGGAAGCAGGGGCCAACTGCCTGATGGTGAACTACAACACGATCGGTCTGGACGCGACGAGAATGCTCGCGGAGGACAAGAATATCAATGTCCCGATTCTGGGACACTCCGATTATACGGGCGCGCTGTACGAGTCTCCGTGGTCGGGCGTGAGTGCCGCCCTGATTGGTGCGAAGCTGCCGAGACTGGCCGGTGTGGATATGATCATCGCCCTGACGCCTTACGGCAAGTTCCCGATGATGATGGACACGTTTGTGGACGGCGGATACCGGATGCTGTCTCCTCTGGGCAACATCAAGCCGGTGTTCCCGATGCCGGGCGGCGGTACGACGCAGGGCCACGTGGAAGACGTGGTCAGGAAGTTCGGCAACGACGTGATGATCGCGAGCGGCGCGGGCATCCACGGCCATCCGATGGGGCCAAGGGCCGGAGCGGTTGCTTTCCGTCAGGCCATCGACGCCGCTGTTTCCGGGCAGAACATGCTGGAAGCGGCAAAGCAGCACAAGGAACTGCAGGCGGCGTTTGACGCCTGGGGCTACTATCAGGAAGGCAAGACCGGTATCTTTGATCTGAAGGGCTGATTGTTTTTCAGGGATTTTAAAAGAATTGAGATGTTGAAAGCAGTTGAATGTACGCCTGCGTACATTCAACTGCTCCATTTAAGAACTTTATTTTCCAATACAAACTAATAAAATATTCAGAATCTTGAGTTGAAAAAACAGGTTTCTTCCCGTATTGCGTAAAAGGACGCCAATAGGGGGAGTGCCTTTTCCTTATATTTGTTTATGAAACTGTCCGATCTTTTTTCCAGCGTGATTGTCTGGTTCCGAAACCGCCCGCAGCCGATTGGGGGGCCGCAGGCGGATGAATAGATTCGGAGGAAAGTTTTTTGAAAGGGTTGGAGTTGGTTGAGAAAATCTTCCTGGCCGGGTCAGAACCAGGGAGTGCAGTAAAACAAATTACGGGAGGAATTGTATTGAAACAGAAAAAGTATGTGGTCGGAGTGGACTGTGGAACAACGAGCAGCAAGTCGTTTGTCTTTGACCTGGAAGGGAATTGCCTCGGTTCGGGACAGATCATGAATCCGCTGACGTATCCGGCAGTCGGACGGGTGGAGTGCGACGGGGAGGAACTGATTAAGCTCCTGCATGAGACGACCCGCCTGGCAATTAAGAACAGCGGGGTGGACCCGGAAGAAATTGCCGGGGTAAGCTTCGACATGTTCCGCTGCACCATGGTTACGCGCGATCGGGACGGTGGCTTTACCACGCCGATTATTATCTGGCAGGATCTGCGCAGCGCCGAAATGCTCCCGCAAATGAGGGCGCAGCTTGCGGCGGCGGGAATGACGCCGGACGACCTGTACGACATGTGCGGAATGCCGCTGGGCGGCGTCAATCCGTCCGGAAAATTGCAATGGGTAAAGGAAAAGAAGCCTGAGGCATATCAGAATGCCGTCAGAATCCACACCATGATGGGACTCCTGACGAAAGCCTACGGTGCCGACGACTACTACGACGATATCAACGACACGCCGTGGCTTCAGCTGAACGGGCCGGATTTCAAGTACAGCGAAAAGCTGTGCAAGGTGTTCGGGGTGGATATCGACAAGCTGGCTCCTCTGAAAACGACGGGAACGATCATCGGAAAGGTATCTCCCGAAATCGCGGAAAAGACCGGACTTGCGGTCGGGACTCCGCTGGTCATGGGCACGGGCGACCAGCAGGCAGGATGCCTCGGCTGCGGCTGCGTCAGGGAAGGCACAGGCTATGCCTGCGGCGGTACGGCTGGCATTACGGCCGGAAAATCCACCAGGCTGCTGAGGGACCCGGCAAAGAAATGCTATATACTGGGAACACCCGACGGGGCATGGGTCATGGAGGGGCAGGCGAATGCCGCGGGCAGCGCTTTCAAGTGGTTCAAGGGCGAATTCTGTGATGTGGAAAGCATGACCGCGAAGTACCTGGGGCTGGAGGCATATGACTTTCTGACGAAAGCGGCCCAGAAGTCCGGCCCGGGTGCGAACGGATGCTTCTTCCTTCCCTACCTGCAGGGGGCGAACACGCCTAATTACAACGCGGATGCGCGCGGCACTTACATAGGGATGACCTTCGCCCATACGAGGAACGATCTTGTCCGAGCGACGATGGAGGGGATCTGCTTCGATATCCGCGATATGCTGGAAGCCATGGTCAAAGGAAATGTTCCCAATTTTGATGTTGTCCGGCTGACCGGGGGAGTCGCCCGGTCCGGTTTCTGGTGCCAGATGCAGGCTGATATTTACAACAGACCCTGTGAGACCGTGGCGGTGGAAGAGGCTACGGGACTTGGGTGCGCCATGGTCGCGGCTGTTGGTGTCGGAATTTATCAGGATTTTGAGGAAGCCGCCGAGCACATGGTCAAGGTCACAAAACGCTACGAACCGAATCCGAAAAATGTTCCAATTTATGAAGATGCTTACCAGACCTGGAAAAAAGTGTATCAGGCGCTCAACGGGGAAGCCTATTGTGCCGTTACGGCGTTCCAGGAAAAATACCGCTGAGCGATCCGTAAGAACCGACGGGAGTTTCCCGCAGTTTGTAAGGATCGGGCGGAAGCTTTCTTATACGGATTTTATCAATCTATATTACAGGAGGAATGAAAATGGTAAACGCTGTTAGTGTAATAGGAGCATTTGCAGGAGGCTGTATCGGAGCGCTGGTCGGAGGAAACCCGGCTTTTGTCATCGCGGGTATTGTCGGGGTCGCTTTTCTTTCCATGGGAAACGTGCCGGCGGCAGCGGTTCTGCAGCAGACTGTGGAATACACGCTGTTCACCCCATGTATCTGTTTTGCGGGCGGCGTGGCGGCGCTGGCCTTTGCCGCCAACAAAAGGAAATACGATATTAACGGCTTGAACCTCAATAAAGCGCTGGGTTTTACAAAGGACCCGATGACGGTTTTGGTCGGGGGGATTTTCGGCCTGTTCGGTTTTCTGTGCCTGAACCTGGCCGTCTATTTCAAGCTGCCTCTGGACGCGGGCGCTTTGACGGTGATGCTTTCCGGATTTATCGTCAGGCTGCTGTTCGGCAACCGTACGATTGTAAATCCCAAATTAAGTGAAAACCTCCTTTTTCATAAGGATGGCATCCCGCACTGGGCCTTTAAAATACTGGTCGGTCTGGTGGTTGCGACGGTAGCGGCCTATGCCGTTCATCTGACGGGCATTGCGACGACCGGATTTTACATCAGTGCCCTTTCTCTCATCTTTTTCCTCAGGGACGGCGATTTTCCCGTTACCCACCATGTTACCCTGATCGCGGGCTACGCGACCCTTCGCTCCGGCAGCGTGCTGACAGGAGTCCTGTTTGGGGTGCTTGCCTGCATTGTGTTTGAACTGTATCAGAATATCATCAACTCCAATGTGGACTCCCATATTGACGCTCCCGCGTCCACGATCGCTACTTTAAGTCTCGTTATATTCACTGTCTTCCCCGCCTGAGCGGAAACGCCGGGCATTCAGCTCCTTATGCCGCCTTGCCGTCCGTAGCCGGCGGGGCGGCAGGATAAAATAGAGTATGATTCAGGAAATAAGATTTTTCCCAAAATTCAGACATGGTTGTCATTATACAATAATTGATAGATATAATGAAAGTGGACGCTGTTCAATACATAATGGTGGATTTTTTATGTGCCGGACATCACTATGGGAGGAAAGAGTAATGAAAAGCGAAGTGTACAATCAGTCTGTTTGCATTATGGATTCCGTTGCGTATCTGTACTACATTGAAAAAAGGACTCTTGCAGAAATTTCGCAGGATTTGGGCATCTCCAAGCCTACCGTCTCGCGGCTTCTGAAGAGAGCGGTAGACGAGGGTGTCGTTGAATTCAAAATTTCCAAGCCGTTTGCGGACTGCATTGATCTGGAAAAGAAGATCATGAGCCGCTACGGTCTGAAATCGGTGATCGTTGTCCCGGTATTGGAACCGGAAAAGCTTCTGAATCCAGAGGAGACAAAGAAAAGGGTCGCTCTGGAAGGGGCCCGCTATGTACAGCGGATCGTTACGGACGACGATATTCTCGGCATGAGCTGGGGCGGTACGATGTATCATCTGATCCAGTATCTGAACCCCTGCCGGAAGGTGAACGCCAAAGTTATCACGATGCACGGCAGCATTGCCGACTGCGACGAAAAGCTGGCGGTCAACAACCTTGTACGGCGTGCCGCCATGGCTTTCGGCGGAAAAAATGTATCGATCTGCGCGAACGGCCTTGCCGACAGCAGAGATCATTGCCGCCAGATTCAGGATGACGCGAAATTCCAGAAAATATTTTCCCTGCTGAAATACATCAATATCTCCGTAAGCGGGGTCGGGGTGTTTTATCCCAGCGTGGATTCCCTGCTGGCTTCCTCCGGCTATCTGAAGCCCCATGAAATGAAGGAACTGATTGAGCAGAAGGTTTGCTGCGACTTTGCTCTCCGTTTCATCAACAGGGACGGTCAGGAGTGCGAAAGCAGCCTGAAGGACCGGACCCTTTCCATCGGACTTGATACATATAGGCAGATTCCCTGCAAAATCGTGGTGGCCTCCGGCAGCAAAAAGGCGCATGCCATCCGTGCCCTGCTGAAAGGGAATCTGGTCGACGTCCTTGTTATTGACTATTATCTTGCAAGTGCTCTGTACGCGCTTTGAAAGACGTCGGAAACGGGTGCGGGTACCTACCTTCTCAATTGGTACCCGCGGCTGTTTATTATAGATGATGTTTTGAAATATTGGTTTGAAACACCTTCCCATGAAACGTAAGACCTCCTTTGAAACATCCTTGCGATATTGCGGGTTTTCTGAAACGAAATCAGAAAGCCCGCAATTCGTTACCGGGGATTTCCCGGGCTGACGCAGGTCGTTTCCAGCAGCTTCCGCACCTGAGGCGCAGGTGGAAAACAGGATGGGACAAGCCTTTATTTTTAGTTAATATTGAAATATTTTTCAATATTTTCTTATGATTTTTAGGCAGTTATAATAGGGACATAGGAAATAACTTAGCCGAAGAAAACAAAGAAGGAGTGGACATCGTGTATATCGATCCTATTATCATTCAATACCCGGAAGGGCTGGAAAAAGACCGTTTTGTCATCGCAACCTATTACTGCGGAACGAAACGGAACACGAATATGATGAAGTTCGCCGCCGCTCTGGCGTGCGAGCAGACCTGCGGAACCTGGATTCAGGTACCCCAGGAAACCGCCGAGGTGCGTGAAAAATGCATCGGCAGAGTCGTCGGCGTTTATGAAGCGCCCTCCTACCAGATCGAGCTTCCGAAGGAAGTTGAGGAAAGAAACTTCATCGTCCGTATCGCTTATCCGTGGGCCAACTTCGGCGAAGCGCAGTTTGCGATGATGCTGAGTGCCGTGATCGGCAATATCTCCAGCTCCGGCAAGGTCAAGCTGATCGATCTGGAGTTCCCGGATTCCTTCCTGAACCAGTTCCAGGGACCGAAATTCGGCGTCAAGGGCATCCGAGACCTCCTCGGCGTTTACGACCGTCCGCTGCTGAACAACATGATCAAGCCCTGCACGGGCCTTTCGCCGGAAGCGACGGCTGCGCTGGCTTTTGAGTCCGCCGTCGGCGGCGTGGACGTCATCAAGGACGACGAGCTGATCTCCAACCCGGTCCACTGTCCGCTGGTGAAAAGAGTCAAGGCGGTCATGGCCGCTCTGAAACGCGCGGATGAGGAGAAGGGCGAGAAGACGCTCTATGCCTTCAATATTACGGACAGAACGGAAAACCTGAAGGACAACGCTTACAAAGCGCTGGAAGCAGGGGCCAACTGCCTGATGGTGAACTACAACACGATCGGTCTGGACGCGACGAGAATGCTCGCGGAGGACAAGAATATCAACGTTCCGATCCTGGGACATTCCGACTATACGGGCGCGCTGTACGAGTCTCCGTGGTCGGGCGTGAGCGCCGCCCTGATCGGCGCAAAGCTGCCGAGACTGGCCGGTGTGGACATGATCATCGCCCTGACGCCTTACGGCAAGTTCCCGATGATGATGGACACGTTTGTGGACGGCGGATACCGGATGCTGTCTCCTCTGGGCAACATCAAGCCGGTGTTCCCGATGCCGGGCGGCGGTACGACGCAGGGCCACGTGGAAGACGTGGTCAGAAAGTTCGGCAACGACGTGATGATCGCGAGCGGCGCGGGCATCCACGGCCATCCGATGGGGCCGAGGGCCGGAGCGGTTGCTTTCCGCCAGGCCATCGACGCCGCTGTTTCCGGGCAGAACATGCTGGAAGCGGCAAAGCAGCACAAGGAGCTGCAGGCAGCGTTTGACGCCTGGGGCTACTACCAGGAAGGCAAAACCGGCATCTTTGATCTGAAGGGCTGATTGTTTTTCCGCCAGCCTTAAAATAGTGATGTTACAGGACAGTTGAATGTGCCGATGCGCACATTCAACTGTCAGATTTAAAGAGATGTTTTACCAATGGAGAATTATGTATTCCTTTTATCTTGGGGCAATAGGGGCCCCGTTTACCCAAATTGCTGTGTTGGCTTTGATTCATAAGCTTTCCTGGCCTGCTTATGAGACGAAAAGGACGGAGGAGTAATCATAATGTATGATGTTGTAATCATCGGCGCCGGGGTCACCGGATGCTGTATTGCAAGGGAATTATCACGGTATCAGCTGAACGCGTGTGTGGTGGAAAAGGGCGATGATGTCGCGTCCGGCACTTCAAAGGCGAACAGCGGAGTCATTCATTCGGGGTTTGACGCGAAGCCGGGGTCGCTGATGGCGAAACTCAATGTGGAAGGCAACGCTCTTCTCTGGGAGCTGGCGGAAGAGCTGGATTTTCCGGTGAAGAAGAACGGCGCTCTGGTGGTTGCCACCGACGAGGAGGAAGTCGAGCATCTGGAACTTCTGCTCGATCAGGCCCGTCAAAACGGCGTTCCGGGCGTACGAATCCTTTCCCGCGAGGAAGTCATGAACATGGAGCCAAACCTTACGGATAAAACGGTGGCTGCTCTTTACGCGCCTACGGGCGGAGTGATCGACCCGTTCAATCTTGCCATTGCCATGGGGGAAAATGCCAATGTGAACGGGGTGGAATTCCGGTTTGAGACGGAGGTTCTGCAGATCCGTAAAAAGGGCGAAAAATACGAGCTGGAAACCAATCACGGAAGCATTGAGACGAAATGTGTCGTCAATGCGGCCGGTGTTTATGCGGATAAATTCCACAACATGGTGAGCGAAGAAAAAATACATATTACCGCGCGCAAAGGAGAATATCTGCTGTTTGACAAGACGGTGGGGGACCTTTTCACCGCTTCCGTTTTCCCGGTTCCGGGAAAAATGGGGAAGGGTATCCTGATTGCGCCCACCGTTCATGGAAATTTGTACGTCGGCCCCACCGCCAACGACGTGGAGGATAAGGAATCGATCAATACCACACAGGATATCCTGCAGCTTCTGACGGAAAAGGCAAGGGCCAATCATTTGTCCAAGCGGACGATTCCCATGAATAAGGTGATTACCTCCTTCTCGGGACTGCGTGCGCATCAGGACAAACATGATTTCATTGTGCAGGAGGTTCCGGACGCCGAGTACTTCTTCGACGCCGCGGGAATCGAATCCCCCGGACTGACCAGTTCGCCCGCGATCGGGGTAATGATGGCGAAGATGGTTTCGAAGAAACTGGACCTGAAAGAAAAGACCGGTTTTGTTTCTGCCAGAAAAGGGGTTTTAAAGCCGGAAAAACTCACGGATGAGGAAAGAAACGAACTGATTAAGAAAAATCCGGCGTACGGCAATATCATCTGCCGTTGTGAAATGATTACCGAAGGGGAAATTGTAGACGCGATTCACCGGCCTTTGGGGGCAAAATCCATGGACAGTATCAAAAGAAGAACCCGCGCGGGCATGGGACGGTGTCAGGCCGGCTTCTGTACGCCCAGAACGATGGAGATCCTTTCCAGGGAGCTGAAGATCGGTATGACCGAAATCACCAAAAAGGGCGGCGGCTCTCGGCTCGTTGTCGGCAAAACCAAAGAACTGTAAAAGGTTTACATGGAAGAAAGGCATGATGAATGATGAAGTCATATGAAATTGTTATCATCGGCGGGGGACCCGCCGGGCTTGCGGCGGCTTTGACAGCGAAAGAATCGGGGGTCGACAGCATCCTGATCCTGGAAAGGGACAGGGAACTCGGCGGGATTCTGAACCAGTGTATCCACAACGGCTTCGGACTGCATACCTTCAAGGAGGAGCTGACCGGACCGGAATATGCGTATCGATTTATTGAGAAAGTCCTTGAACAGAAGATAGAGTATCAACTCAATACCATGGTTATGGATATTACGCAATCCAAAATCGTCACCTATATGAACAGGGCGGAGGGTATGGTACATATTCAGGCAAAATCGATCATATTGGCGATGGGCTGCCGGGAAAGACCCAGGGGGGCGCTGAATATCCCCGGCTTCCGGCCGGCCGGTATTTTCTCCGCCGGGACCGCTCAGAGGCTTGTCAATATGGAAGGCTATATGCCCGGACGGGAAGTCGTCATTCTGGGCTCCGGAGACATCGGCCTGATTATGGCGCGGAGAATGACGCTGGAGGGCGCCCACGTCAAGGTGGTCGCCGAGATTATGCCGTATTCGGGCGGACTCAAACGGAACATCGTGCAGTGCCTCGACGATTTCGGGATTCCTCTCCGTTTAAGCCATACCATTGTGGATATCCGGGGCGTTGACCGTGTGGAAGGGGTCACCATCGCGCAGGTGGATGAGCACATGAAGCCTGTTCCGGGGACCGAGGAGGATTACGACTGTGATACCATCCTGCTTTCCGTGGGCCTGATTCCTGAAAACGAGCTGTCGAACAAGATAAACGTTCAGATGAACGCCGTTACCAGCGGGCCGGTCGTCAATGAAAGCCTTGAAACCAATGTCGAAGGGGTATTCGCCTGCGGAAATGTCCTTCATGTGCATGATCTGGTGGATTATGTTTCCGAAGAAGCCGCTCTGGCGGGAAAGAACGCCGCGAAATACGTGCTCGGAAAATTCGGCGGTCAGGAAAATTCCGCCCATACCGTCACGCTGGAAGCGGTTGACGGGGTCCGCTACACCGTGCCGAAAACCGTGAATGTCGGCCGGATGGAGGACACGGTCAAGGTGCGTTTCCGTGTCGGAAACGTCTTTAAGGACAGCTATGTCAGCGTTTATTATGACGATGAGCGGGTGCTGCACCGCAAAAAAATCATTATGGCCCCCGGGGAAATGGAGGATATTACCCTTGACAGGAAAAAACTGCTGGGATATCCCGACTTAAAGAAAATTACCGTTAAGATCGAAAGGGAGTAAGGAGCATCATGGAGAAGAGAGAACTGATCTGCATCGGCTGCCCGCTCGGCTGCATGATTACCGTAGATATGCAGGACGGTAAGGTGGTGAAGGTGACCGGGAATACCTGCCCGCGCGGAGAAAAGTACGCTGTAAAAGAAGTGACATGTCCCACAAGGATCGTAACCTCTTCGGTAAGGGTGTCCGGCGGGGACATCCGCGTACTGTCCGTGAAAACAAAGGAAGCGGTTCCCAAAGAAAAAATATTTGACTGTGCAAATGCTCTGAAAACCGTCAAGGTGGCCGCTCCGGTCAGAATCGGAGATATCATCTTAAAGGACGCGGCGGGAACGGGGATTCCTTTTGTGGCGACAAAAAATGTGAAATCCCCCAGCACCCTCTGAAAAAATCCAGCTATCTCCCGCTTTTTCCCACTGCGCGGCGGGGCCGTGCATCGTGTGATTTTTCCTCAGCCTTATTACAGATTTTATATCGGACCCAAAGATCGTTGTACAAAGGGATATGAAATGTTCCACTCGGGGGAATGAGCCTGACAGCAGGTTCTATATGGGTTGGAATCGGTTACAGCGGAGCTTTTCAGTTGGGTCAGGACTTGGAAAGCTGTGTGTTTTTTAAGGCGAACCATCAAAGGCGGCGGTCATTGTGGCCGCAGAAAAAGTATTGAAAAGGCTTATAAAGGGAGGAAAAACAATGGCGAAATATTTGATTGGTCTGGACAGCGGAACAACGGGACTCAGGAGCAAGATTTATGATTTGAGCGGGAACGTAATCGCGCAGGGATACCGCGAGTATGACTGCGTTTACTACAAACCCGGATGGATCGACCAGGACATCAACATGATGGTCGAGGCGATGTACGACTCGCTGGCGGAGGTTGTGGCAAAAGGGAAAAAGGCCGGTGTGGATCCCAATGAAATTGCATCCATCGGCTTATCCACCCAGCGTATTCTACATATGTACGTCGATCAGGACGGCAATGTCATGCGCAACGGCATGGGGATTTCCTGGCAGGATTCCCGCTGCGAGGCCGAAGCGAAATGGATGAGTGAATTCGGCGACGAATACACCCAGATCACGGGTCTTCCCGTAGGTACCGCCTGGGGAAGCGGTAAAGTAAAATGGGTTTTGAATAATGAGCGGGAGACCTATGAGAGGGCTTCCAAAATTCTGACCACACAGGAATATTTCCTGTATAAGCTCGGCGCGAGGGACGGCTGGTTCCAGGACTGGTCGAACGCCTCCTATTTCGGTCTGCTCGATGTGCAGACGATGGAATTCAGCGATCCTCTTCTGAAACGGTTCGGCATCAGCAAGGATAAGCTGCCCAGCCTGGTCGGTTCCGGCTGGCAGGTGGGAACGATCGACAAATACGCGAGCGAACGCACCGGGCTTCCGGTCGGCATGCCGGTCTGTACCGGCGGCGGCGACCAGCAGTGTGCCGGAATCGGTGCGGGCGTCATACGCGAAGGCCTGTGCGAGGTGACCTTCGGGACCTCCGGAGTCAGTCTGGCCGCTCTCGACACACCCAAGCACGATCCCAATAAGAAGGTTTCCCTCTCGGCCGCCGCTTTCCCGGAAAAGGCATGGGAGTCCGAAGGGCTGCAGATGGCGGCGGCCAGCAGCTACCGCTGGTTCCGCGACACCGTCGGGCAGGTATGCAAAATGATCGAACCGATTACGCAGACCAGCCCTTACCAGATTCTCGACAGACACGCGGAAAAGGCGCCTGTCGGCAGCAACGGCGTCATCTTCCAGCCGTATCTGGCCGGGTCCAACTGCCCGAACTACGACGGCACGGCACGCGGCGCTTTCCTCGGACTCAGCTTCAAGAGCGATTTCGCGTCCCTGGCGCGTTCGGTACTGGAAGGCGTGACTCTGGAAGCCAGAAGCGTTCTGGAGGCGTTCTATTCCTTTATCGATATCGACGAGATCATCCTGAGCGGCGGCGCGACCAACTCCAAGCTGTGGTGCCAGATTCAGGCGGACGTTTACAACCGTCCCGCAACGATGCTCAGGGAAGGCGAGTGCACGGTTATGGGCGCGGCTATTTTGGGCGGCGTGGGCGCCGGCGTGTTCAAGAGCGTGCAGGAAGGCGTGGACACGATGGTCAAGAGGGTAAGCACCTACGAGCCAAATCCGAAGACGGTACCGCAGTATAACGAACTGTACGATTTGTTCAAGACCGCCTACAGCTCACTTGCGCAGGGAGATTTCTATCAAAAACTCAACAATTTTACGGAAAATAATTAAAGCATTCCCGGCTGCGAAAGCCTGAGAACGACTTTCGCAGCCCCGCAAAAAGGAAGGAGTTCATCATGTTAAACCGGTTAATGCCTCCCGTATTCAAGTACGACGTTGGCAATATGAAGGATTTGAATGAGCGGATTAAACGCTGGTCGGACTACGATCAGATTCCAAAAATAGAACTGGAGGACGTGATCGTCGGCAGGGACGCCATCGAGCGGCTTCCCGACGCGCTGCAGTCCCTGGGCGTCCGGGCCGGACAGAGGGTGATTGCGGTCATGGACGAGACGGTCATTCTCCGCAAAGGCGAAAAGCTGAAGGAACAGGTACAGGCGCTGCTCACCCGGGCGGGTTACGCGGTGGAAAAGCTCATCCTCAAGGGAGACGAATACGGGGTCGTTCACGCGGACGCAAGGCAGGTGGAAACGGTTCAGTCCCGTCTGGACAAAGCTTGCGCGGTCATTTCCGTCGGATCGGGAACCGTTACGGATATTGCAAAGCACGCGTGTTTCCTCTATCAGAATGAAAACCATTGCGAACGCATCCCGCTGATTTCCTTTATGACGGCCAATACGGTACCGGCCTATACGTCCCGTTCTTCCATTATTTCCAAGGACGGCGTCAAGCGGACATGGCCTTCCCGTACGCCGAACATTGTCGTGATGGACGTGCAGACCCTGATGGACTGCCCACTGCACTATACGGTGGGGGGAGTAGGCGATCTTTTCCCGGTGTTCAGTGCTTTCGCGGACTGGTATCTGGCCGACTGCATGGGCACCGCAACGGTACTGGACGCCTGCTGGCGCATTGTGGACGACATCAAGGAGCTTTTGATCCCGTATATGGAAGAAGTGGCCAACCGGACTTCCGTCGGAATGGAAGTGCTGGGGAAATGCCTGCTGGTGACCGGGCTTACCATGACGTTTGCGCAGGACTCCGTACCGGTTTCCGGCTATGAGCATGTCATCAGCCATCTGCTGGACATGACTGCGGACTACGACAAAAGAAAGACAGGGGTTCACGGCCAGCAGGTGGGCGAAGCAGATATCCTCTCTCTGATCAATATGGAAAAGCTCGTCACCCGCCTTGACAAGAAAATGGCGGACGGCGGAATCGATATCGGCAGTTGCTATCCTTCGGAGGAAGAAATGCAGAAAAAAGTCCTGGAAACTTTCCGGCCGATCGATCCCACGGGGAAAATGGGCCGCGAATGCTGGAACGATTACAGCCAGAAGCTGAAAAAATGGAACGATAACCGCCCGAAATTTGAAGCGTTCCTGAAGGAATGGCCCAAACACCGCGCGGTCCTTAAAGAGCTTCTTCCACACACGGCGCTTGCCTGTGCGCGGGCGTTAAATAAAGCGAAGCATCCGCTGCTGTTCGACGAGCTGGACGCGCCTGTCACGGAAGAGCGTTTCCGCTGGGCCATGCGCAGCGCCAACCTGATGCGCAAGCGGTTTACTTCCGCCGATTTGACCTATTTCCTGGGATGGTATAATATGGATTGGGAAAATGACATTATCAGCCGATATTATGAAATAGTGAGAACCGTGCGCGCTGAGAATTCATCAGCGGCTCACTGATAAAATCAGACTTCTTGATGCGGGGGAAAGAGGGAGTCTTTGGAGGTTAACCATGAGCGACAATCGTATTAAGGTAAACGCGGATCCGGACCATCTTCTGGATCGAATCAAATGTTTTGCGCTGGATATGGATGGGACGATCTATCTGGGTGAGCAGTGGATTGACGGGGCAAGGGACTTTTTGAAACGCGTGGAAGAGACCGGGCGAAAATATGTTTTTATGACCAACAACTCTTCCAAGAGCGCGGATGTATACTATGAAAAGCTGGAGCGGATGGGGCTGAATATCCGCCCCGAGCAGCTGATTACCTCCGGTCACGCGACCGTTGATTACCTGAAAAAGAATTTTCCGGGTAAAAAGGTTTTCCTGCTGGGGAACCCCATGCTGACCGCGGAATTTGAAAAAATGGGAATCCCGCTGGACGACGAGCATCCGGACCTTGTCATCACCGCATTCGATACTTCTTTGGATTACAAAAAAATGTGCAAGGTCTGCGATTTCGTCCGGGAGGGGCTTCCGTACATAGCAACGCATCCGGACTTTAACTGCCCGACGGAAACCGGATTTATTCCGGACGCCGGTTCCATCCACGCCTTTATAGAAGCATCCACCAAACGCCGCCCCGACAAGGTGATCGGAAAACCGAACCGTGAGATTGTGGCGTATACGCTGAAAATGACCCACTGTACGGAAGAAGAGACCGCTATGGTGGGGGACCGCCTGTATACGGACATCGCTGCCGGGGTGAACAACGGACTCACGGGAATCTTTGTCCTCAGCGGCGAGGCACAGTTGAAGGACCTTCCGGATTCGGATGTCAAGCCACATTTGATCTTTGATTCTGTTAAGCAAATCATTCCCTATCTGTAAAATCCATCCTTGCCATACATCACTGAAAAAGGGGGCGGAGGAATGTCCATCAGGCTGATTGCGCTGGACGTGGACGGTACCCTGACCGATGAAGAGGGCAGAATCAGCGCGGAAAATGCTTCCGCGGTCAAAGCGGCCATGGAATCCGGAATCCAGGTGATCCTGGCTACGGGCAGGCCGCTTCAGGGAGTGGAGCCCATCTGCCGGGAGCTGGGAATGAACGGACCGCTGATTCTGGGAAACGGGGCCTTGGTCCTGTCGGGGGACGAAGTGTGGTATCAGGATTTTTTTAACCCGGAGGATTTGCGCGCCGTTTACGAACATGGAATTACGGTCGGCGGCATCTCCGTGCTGGCCTTCCAGCCCGAGATCATCCCCTACTGGTTCCCGCAGGACATGGACAAAAACTGGCTGTCGGATATTCTGGACTCGTTCCGGCTTGATAAGCGGTTCGACGTCCCTGCGCCGGCCGACCTGCCGCTTGAGCGGGTGAACAAGGTCATGCTTCTGGGCGACCCTCAGTCGGTTGCACAGGCGCTGGCCACATGGCCGGAGAAAATCGGGCATCTGGCAACGGGGCGCTCCTATCCCTATCTGGGAGAAGTCAACACGCCGATGGCTAACAAGGGCAGAGCACTTTCCATTGTGTGCGGGCGGCTGGGGCTTTCTCCGGAGGAGGTCATGGCGGTCGGGGACGGCGAAACGGATTTGCCCATGCTCGATTTTGCGGGGACGGCGGTGTTTGTTCGCCGGGGTTCCGAAATTCCGCAGCTGCCCGTCGGCGCGCTCGTGGTTCCAACGGAAGAGCGCGACCGCGGTGTCGCCTGGGCGCTGATGCACTGTATGTAATTTTGGGTTTTCTCAGACAGCCGTAAATTTTGCACCTTTTATCCTGATTTTTTATCTTTCTCAGAATTTACGTACTGTCCTTTATTTTTAGCAGGCTGCCGGTTCGTTCCTGTGAGCGAACCGGCAGCCTGCATTTAAAAGTGCCCGCGAAAAATACCGGCTGACAGGAAAAATATATCGAACCAGATATATTCCAAATTCATAGAATGATAGTGAATATATTGAAAGCCTGAAAGAAAACAGGCCCGTATTTTTGCGGATCAGAGCCAGTCTCAGGACGAAAGCTGTACGCAAATCCCGTTTTTAGTCATTTTCAGTAATCCACAGGGAGTGATGCAGATATGGGTCGTAAAAGAACTCTCAGCCTGTGTGTAATTGTGCAAGAGGAGGAAAGCGCTGTAGAAGAATGTCTTGAGAGCGTGGGGGATGCCGCTGACGAAATTATTCTTGTCGATATCGGTTCAGCCGGAAAAATCGCGGAAACCGCAGAAAAATTCGGAGCAAAGGTTTATTCCTTTCCGTGGAACGGCAGCATCAGCGACGTCAGAAATTATTCCATCAGCAAGGCGGGAGGAAAATGGGTCCTGCTGATGGACGACTGCGAGGTATTTGAAAAGAGCGGACGCGAAGCCCTTGCGGACTATGTTCAGCACTCCAGAAACCATGGATGCCATTTTACCGTCCTCAGTCCCGCGGAAAATCCCGAAGGCGGACTGTGCTGTACAATGCCCAATACCCTGCGCCTGCTGCGCAACGACGGACTTTACTGTTTTCGGGGGAAGGTGCGGGAGCAGCTTTGCAGAAAGGACGGCAAAAAAGTCGCGAAGGGATTGTTTGAGCGAAGGGATTTCAGAATTTACCGCTTCAGCCGCTTTGAGGAAGCCGCAAAGGAACGCCAAAAGAGAAAAGAGAATTGCGCGGCCCTTCTGAAAGAGCTCGAAGAAGAGCCGGAGAATCCATTCCTTCAGTTCCATCTGGGCAATGAATATCTGTCGGATTCCGATTATAAGAACGCGGTCTGCTTTTATGACAGGGCATACGCCAATATGGATGAGACACAGCCCTACGCGCCCCATCTGGTTTACCGGCGCGCAATCGCGTATGATCACTTGAAGCAGTATGAACGCTCCCTGAAAGCGATTGAAGAGGCGCTTGCCGTTTATCCCCAGTGTACGGATCTGGAGCAGCTCCGGGGCGCGGTTTATTCGGAGTGGGGAAGATATACGCTGGCGATTGACAGCTTTCAGCGATGTTTGCAGATGGGCGATCCTCCGCCCGAACTGAGGCTGGCCGGGGACAATCCGGCCGGGCCGCTTTTGCTTCTTGCGGATCTGTACGTTCGGCTCTGCGATTACGAAAGAGCTTTCCAATGCTATAAGCAGGCGGTCGTGCAGGAACCTTTCCACTACCAGACGCTTTATTCCGTCGGGCATGTCCTCAACCAGATGTATGAGGATAAACGAACGGCTGTCGCAAAGCTGACGGCGTTCTTTTCCAATCTGGAGGACCCGCCCAACCTCATCGTGCTCACGGATATTCTGATCGAGGAAAAGCTTTACGCTTACGGCGTGGTTTACTGGGATATTCTTGCGAAGCAGCCCGGATACGAACCGGACAAAACTTTTCTGCGGGCGAAGCTGTATTTTTATACGCAGGAGTATGAAAAGGCATGGAAACTGTTTGAACCGCTGGCGGCCACGCGCCCTGCGGGCGCCGTTTTTCGGCAGATCGGCGGGGAGAGCGCGGAGTACCTGTATCTTTTATCCCTGATTCTGGGCAATGAAAAAACAGGAGAGTGTATCCGTCTGGCAAAAGGCGGCTGCGACGAAACAACCGTCCGTACCTTCCGGCAGATCTGGAACGTATACCGGGGGAACGGCGAGCTTGCTTTCCGGAAGGATGAAAACTGGAAGAGAGTTTTAAATGCAGTGACGCTCCTTTTTGACAGATTGATCCGCGCAAGGGAGTTTGATCTGTTTCAGAAGCTGCTGTATGTTTTAAACGACATAAACAGTCCCGCGGCGTTGACTGCTTTGGCCGGCGTGTATTTCAGCAACGGATACGATACGCTGGCGGCTGACCAGATTGTGCGTTCTGTCAGAGAACTGAATTATCTGGACGCCGCAGGGCTGAATATTCTGCTCCGCACAAGCAGAAAATAGAAATCTTCTGAGAAATGCGATAGCCGGCCGCGGATGCGGCCGGCTATCGTGCTTTTCTATTCCCGATTATTCCGTTCCATTGGCAGAAGCTGCCGTGTTGAACCGTTCCACCAGTGTTTTCAGTGTCTGCGCCTGGCTGTTCAGCTCTTCGCTGGACGCCGCGCTTTCCTCGGAAGTGGCGGAATTGGTCTGGACGACGGCGGAAATCTGGTCCACCCCGGTCGTCACCTGTTCAATGGAAAGGGCCTGTTCTCTGGAAGCCTTGGAAATCTCGTCGACCAGATTGGTCGTCTTCTGTGCGCTTTCCATCACAAGATTCAGCGACTGCGCCGTTTCCTGCACAATTTTGGTGCCGTTGGCCACGGAGCTGATGGAGTTTTCGATCAGCGTTGTGGTGTTCGCCGCGGCCTCGGCGCTCTTGCTCGCCAGATTTCTCACTTCGTCCGCCACAACGGCGAAGCCTTTGCCCGCGGAACCCGCCCGTGCGGCCTCCACGGCGGCGTTTAAAGCAAGAATATTGGTCTGGAACGCGATATCCTGGATCGTTTTGATGATTTTGCCGATTTCATCAGAGGACCGGCTCATCTCGTCCATCGCCGCGATCAGCTGCTGCATGGATTCGTTGCCGTGCTGAATCTCTGTGGAGGCCCGGCCCGCAAGCTGGCTTGCGGTCGCCGAGTTGGCGGCGGTCAGGTTGACCTGGCCGGAAATTTCCATGATGGATGCGGACAGCTCCTCAATGGAGCTCGCCTGCTCCGCCGCGCCCTGCGCGAGGGCCTGGGAAGCGCCGGCGACCTGATGCGAGCCGCTCGCGACCTGCTCCGCGGATTCATAGATCCCCATAAAGAGCTTCGTCAGGGTCGTTTTGATATTTTCGAGAGAGTTTTTGATTTTTGAGAATTCTCCGACATAGTCGTACTGCAGCTCGAAGGACAGATTTCCCACGGCGATCTGGTCCAGCACGGAGGAGATTTCTTCAATGTAGTGGACATATTGCCTGAGCCTGTCCACGGTGCGGGAAAACGCCTGTGCAACCTGGCCGGTTTCATCTTTAGAGGTAATGTTCAGCTCAACGTCCAGATCCCCGTCCGCTATTTTGCCGGCGGCGGCCGTCAGATTTTTCAGGGGATGGATGATACCCCTTGACATAAACACGATGAGTGCCAGCAGAAGCAGCAGGGCCAGTATGAAAACGGTAAAAACGGAAGTCTGGACCGCGCTGAATTCAGCGTTGAATTCCTTCTGTGGAAGACCGGTGGTAACGGTCCATCCCGTGGCTCCCACCGGGGCCACATAGCCGTAATTCGTCTGGTTTCTTGCTGTGTATGTAATGGAACCCGCGGTTTTGTTCTGAATGGCGGCAATGACATTCTGGGACATGCCGGTTTCGGAAATATTTTTGTCGTTCATGTCCTGATCGGGATGGTAAATGAGCTTTCCCGCCTCCGTGGCCAGCATATAGAAGCCGGTATTGCCCAGCTTATAGCCCGATACCATGGTCTGAAGGGTCCCGATGCTGAAATCGATTCCGGTCACGCCCAGCAGGGTTTTGGTCCCTTGCTGATAGACCGGCGCGACGACGCTGACGATCCACTCCTTCGTCTGAGTGTCCTGGTAAGGCTCCGTCAGAATGACCGTCTGCTTTTTTACAAGCTCTTTATACCACGGGCGTTCCAGAACATTCCAGTCCGCTCCGGATAAATATCCGTCCGACTGCGTCAGCTGGCTGGAATCGATATCGGCGATCCATGCCACCACAATATTGTCCGGGTCGCTCTGCTTCACATTCACCAGGGATTGTTTTACGGCGGCGAATCCTTCCGCGGAAGTGATCTTCGTGCCGGGAGCAGCCTTTAAAAACAGATCCTCGAATTGTGAATTCGCCGACATCTGCGTAGCAACTTCGGTATATTTGGAAAAGTACGCTGCAATCTGGTAGGAAGCGGCTTGGGATTCTGCGGTGAGCTGGCTGTTTGTCAGCCGGGTGACAGTCTGTTTCACAGAGGATAAAACAATAGCCGCCGTGACGCAAAATACGACTGCAGCCGGCAGGCCGACAAAGAGGAACATTTTGGATAATAAGCTCTTTTTTGGTTTCATTCCTAGATCACACTCCTTATCTTTTTACAGGGAAATCATGGGAAACCGGAAATCCTGTACTCCTTTTATCGGCTCCATTCACCAAAAAATTTGTGGTAAATACTGGTATTTTCAAATTCAGCACGTTCACCATTTCACATGTTATCCACAGGAAATTTTTGGTGGTTTGGGAAGAATATGATCACAAAATAGAAAGAACCGAAAAAGCAAAATTGTTTTTGCCCGTTCGGTTCGTAATTATTTCGTTTTAATTACTGTTTGCGCTGAAAGGACTCACAGTCCGTGCACTCTTCCATAGTCGGGTTAGCCTCGTGGGTACCGACCTGAATGCAGTCCAGACTACAGTAGTCCTGGCTCTGGCAGTGATATTCACACTGGTCAACAGAACATTTTATACTTTCATTGGCTTTTTTTCCATTGTTCATCATTTTAAAAGACCTCCTTTCCAACAGCTATTTTGTCCATCAAAATGCAAAATATCATTGGAAAGAGTTTGAACTTGCAAAACAAAAAATTAAAAAGGATGAATATGGAAATGCTGATGACCGCTTCCCGGGTGCCTGTGGTAGTATTCGTCGATCAGATTTGCTTTTTTCAGAAGCTCTGTGTCCTCCAGCAGCTCCTGCGCCGGTTTGTCGGCGGCAATGGTGTGGTTTTCGTCAAACAGGACCGCTCTGCCTGCAATCTCCTGTACCATCTCCAGGTCATGCGTGGAGGAGATCAGCGTTTTCCCGGACTCGTGCAGCTGGATCAGGAAAGACACGAACCACCGCTGTGTCCGCGGGTCAAGCCCGTTCAGCGGCTCGTCGAAAACAAGGACCTCGGGGTTCAGCGCCAGCACACAGGCAATGGCCACTTTCTTTTTCTCGCCGCCGCTCAGATGATACGGCTGGCGGTGGCGGAAATCCCGGATGTTCAGGAGCGCAAGACAATCTTCAACTCTTTTTTCGACTTCGCTTTCGTCCATGCCCATCTGACGCGGACCAAAGGCGATTTCGTCATACACGTCGGAGCAGAACAGCTGTGTGTCCGAATTCTGAAACACGAAGCCGATCCGCTGATGAAAGCGTTTGGAAAACACGGGGTCCTGCATTTTTTTCCGTGTAATGCTTTCCCCCGCGAACCGGTATTCTCCGCCGTCGGGAAAGATAATGCCGTTCAAAAGCTTTAAGAGGGTGGACTTCCCGCTTCCGTTCACGCCCATCAGCGCGACGGACTCGCCTTTTTCGATACGCAGGCCGATATGCTTCAGCGCGGGAATTCCCTCGTAGGAATACGATACGTCGTTTAATTCAATCATTGATTTCTTCATCCTAAATAAACAAAAATGGCGATGAACGCGGCATGGACCATGACATACAGAAAATCCGCCGCCGTAAAGCGGAAACGCCGGCGGACGCGGTAGCTGCCGGTAAAGCCCCTGCATTCCATGGCGGAGTACATGTCCTCCGCCATTTCCTTCGACCGAAGGAACAAAGTCCCGGCGATTCCCGAAAGGGAGGAGTATTTTCCCGTGTTTTTTCCCACCGATCTCAGCTTCAGCGAATAAAACAGGTCCAGCGACAACTCACCCAGCAGGACGATGTACTTAATGGTAATATCCAGAACAAAAATAAAAATATCCGGAATAAAGAAGCTTTTCAGCGCGCCGGTGACACAGTGCCAGCCCGTGGTGTGGGAAAGAATGCCGACCGCCGTGACGGTCGCGAGCGTTTTCAGGGGGATCATCACCAGGCTGTACCGGTTCCCCATAAAAAACGACGGAAGGAGGACCAGAAACGAAAAGAAGGCAATGACCAGCCCCGTTTTTAAAATGCGGAGAATCCTTTCGGCGGGCATCATGCTTAAAGCCACCAGCAGATACGCCCCGACGGCGGCAAGGAACCAAAGGTTTCGGGAAAGGGAAAGCAGCACGATCAGCAGGAACGTGCCCGCAACCTTCCAGGGCGCGTGTACGCTGTGCTTTCCGCCGGTGTAGCCGCTTTGCGCCCGGATGCGCGACAGGATGCGCAGCAGGGAGAGAATACTTTTATCGATAAAGGTGTCCCTGTCGGGAAGCGGTTGGTAATTTTCATCCTTCAGCAGCCATTCGGGCATATCTTACGGTTTCCTTCCAAATTTATTCGTGAACGCCGTGGGTGTTCTTTTTCAGGGAAGATACGATTTTAAATACGATCAGCAAAACGGCAACGCCGGCGACCGCCGAAAGGATGTATCCCGCGACTTCGGGGATGCCGCCAACCGAATAGTCGGGCATCATCGCTTCAAAGCTGAAGCCGTTTTGCATTCCCTGCGGAATAAAGCCGAGCGCTTTGCCGTTGGAGACGACCTCCCCGATTTCGTCGGCGCCCCATTCGCCCCAAGCGGTGCCGGTGGCGAGCAGGCCGAGCGGCGTCAGCAGAATCAAAGCGGCAAGCAGCCCATACACGGCTTTGCTTTTTTCCTTTGCGCCTTCGTATATCGTGCCCGGGGAAACCTTTTTAATGAATGCGAAAATGGCGGCGGTAAAGGCCGCTTCCACAACGCCGGCAACCAGAAGGTGAGGAATCAGCATAGCCGGGATGGCGACGGACAGGGGATAAGGGCTGTAAAGCGCCTGACCGGCGGCGTCCCGGAACAGAAGCGGCTGAATGCCGAATTCAATCGCGGCGCACAGCGCGGCGGCGTTGATGCCTATGTACGAGCCGATGACAATTCCAAGATATTCGCCTTTTTCGGAACGAACCCGGTCCTTGATGAACTTATAAATGAAATATCCCACAAACGGTAATACGAACGCCATGTTGAAGCAGTTTGCGCCGAAGGAAAGGATTCCGCCGTCGCCGAAAAACAGGGCCTGTATCAGCAGGGCCACCGAAACGGAAATACAGGCCGAAAACGGCCCCAGAAGGATCGCCAGAAGGGTCCCGCCCACCGCGTGGCCGGTTGTGCCGCCCGGAAGCGGAACATTGAACATCATCATCAAAAAGGAAAAGGAAGCGCCGATCCCCAGCAGGGGCATTTTCGCCCTCGTGATTTCCTTTTTCACCTTTTTTACGGAAACCGCCCAGACCGGAACGACGGCCGCGCCCAAGGCGGCGCAGGTGGCGGGGCTCAGATAATTGTCGGGAATATGCATGTTATAACCTCTCCAATCACAAAAAAATAGCCCAAAAAGAACTACTTCAGTAGCTGCTTTTTGGGTTCATCAAATTCAAAAGAAATGTTTGACTGCGGCCTTCATGGCTTACATTGTCTGTCATTTTACCACAATGCAGAACTTTTGTCAATTGAGGAACGGCGCGGCATTTCTGAAAACGGATGGAAAATATTTCAAAATCCCTCATATTATTATTGACATTACGGCGATCAGGAGTCATAATTTAATCGGAATAGATCGTTGACGTATTGCGTTTTGAAAATTCAGTCTGTATTTCCTGTGTGCAGATCAGACCGGGCCGGTTGCTGTAACCGGCCCGGTCTGATCACCTTATGGGCCGGATCGCTGTTTCCGGAGACTTTGAAGAGATATGCTCCGCCGTCTGCGGAGCTGTTGAAATATGATAAAGTATGGAGGGTTCAAAATGAAAGTCATGCTGATCAACGGAAGTCCTCATGAAAAAGGCTGCACGTATACGGCCTTGTGCGAGGTTGCCGGGGAGCTTGAAAAGGCCGGAATGGAAGCCGAGATTTTTCAGGTTGGCCAGCAGCCGATCCGCGGCTGTATCGGCTGCGGCTTCTGCAAGAAGAACAAGGGCAACAAATGCGTGTTCGGCAACGACCCCGTGAACCACGCGCTGGAAAAGGCCAGAGAAACGGACGGCTTCATTTTCGGCTCTCCCGTCCACTACGCGGCGGCATCCGGAATGCTGACGTCTTTTCTGGACCGGTTTTTCTATGCGGGTACCGTCCTGAAGTACAAGCCGGGCGCGTGCGTTGTAAGCTGCCGCCGCGGCGGGGCAGCGGCCGCGTTTGACCAGCTGAACAAATACTTTACCATTTCGAGCATGCCGGTGGTTTCTTCCCAGTACTGGAACATGGTGCACGGGAATACGCCCGAGGAAGTGCGCCAGGACCTGGAAGGGATGCAGACCATGAGGACTCTGGGCAGAAACATGGCCTGGCTTTTAAAGTCCATTGAGGCCGGAAAACAGGTGGGCATTTCCATTCCGGAGGCGGAAGAGCCGCAGATCACGAATTTTATCCGGTAAATGCCTGTTGAGGCAAAACCGAAAGAAATAAAAACGCCCGTTCCTTTTCGGAGCGGGCATTTTTTTATGAAGATTATTTTCCAGCCAGAAGGAAATACAGGACAACCACAACGCCCAGAACAATCCGATAATAACCGAACGCCTTGAAATCGTGCTTTTTAATGTATCCCATCAGGAACTTGATGGCAAAGACGGAAACGATGAACGCCGTAATCATTCCGGTCGCTAAAATCATCCCTTCCGCGGGGGTAAAGGCGAATCCGAATTTCAGCATCTTGATCAGGCTGGCGCCGAACATCACGGGAATCGCAAGGAAGAAGGTAAATTCCGCCGCGATGCTTCTGGAGGTCCCGATCAGCATAGCGCCGACGATGGTGGCCCCGGAACGGGAGGTCCCGGGAATCAGCGCCAGCACCTGAAAGATGCCGATAAAAAGGGCTGTTTTGTAGGTCAGCTGCGAAAAATTGCGAACAGCGGGCCGCTTGTTCCGGTTGCGGTTTTCAATCAGGATAAACAGTACGCCGTACAGAATCAGAGTGACCGCCACAGTCTGGTAATTGTAAAAAATCTTGTCGATCTGTTCGTTGAACAGGATGCCGATGATGCCCGCCGGAATGCAGGCGGCAAGAACTTTCAGCCAGAGGTCGACGGTTTCGCGTTTCTGACCGGCCGTCTTTTTGGGAGAGAAGGGATTCAGCTTATGGAAATACAGCACGACGACCGCCATGATGGCGCCGAGCTGGATGACCACCAAAAACATTTCCTTAAAGGCGGGGCTTACGTTCAGCCTGATAAATTCATCGGCAAGGATCATATGTCCGGTGCTGCTGATGGGCAGCCATTCGGTCAGCCCTTCTATGATTCCCAGCACAAGCGCTTTCAGGATATCGATTAAGACCACTGTCATCACTCAAATCTTCGTTATTCATCCGGTGCTTACGGATTGCCTTCTATTATAAAATACTTATCTGTCAAATACAAGCAAAATAAAGCGCCGCTCCTGTTTTTACAGGGGCGGCGCCGGAGAAAAACAACACGTCAGGCGGCGCTGCGGCGGGAGATATCGTAAAGCCGGTTAAAGTTCGGGCGCCCCGCCGAATCGAGCAGATGGGCGGATTCATCCGCGTCCTCGCTCCGGTTCTGGTTGAGCGCGCGGATGATCTGGTCCGCGTTGCGGATGCCGATGCCGTGCCCGTAGTATTTGCCGTCGCCCAGGTCGATGACATTTTCGCCCTGCCACTGCGGGACCAGCGGGTCGACGTCGGGATTTGCGAAATACCGCCGGTCCCCCGGCAGATAGACGTCTCTTTTGCTGATATAGCCGACTTCGCGGAGCAGCGGGTCGATATGGTGCCAGTTCATCAGTTCGATTTTCGGGAAGGTCTTGTCGAACAGGGCTTCCCCGTAGACGGACAGAAGAGCCTTATAGTAAACGATCATCATGGCGGTGGCGCATTCCGTGCCGTATTTGGAGCCGTTTTCGTAGATATCCATGATCGCTTTGGAGGGCTTTACGCCGTCTTTCAGCAGGAAGCCCCCCTCCTGCGTCCTTTTCCAGTAATCCGGGTTGCACCGGGTTTCACGGAAAATTTCGAACCCCAGCCCGCTCCGGTAAAGCTGCAGGGAGGCTGCTATGATTTCTTTGCGCAGCGCCAGCTCGAATTTCAGCTGATCGACGGAGTCGTAGACGCTTTTCGCGCTGCTGGAAGCGAGCATGTCGAGGATGGTCCTCTCTATGCTGCCGGGGGCGTATTCCCCTATGCTGTCGGGCTGAACCGTATTTCCTGCTATCACAATCATGCCAGTTCCCTCCGGCCATATTTGGCAATGTCGACCTGCTTGCTGACAGGATACTGCATCCATTCGTTCCACGAGGACTCATTTTTGGTATGAAGATTGTGGGAAAATGTCGCGAGTGCCGCCTTTTCCTCATCTTCCACTTCGTGGAAATGCTCCAGATTGGCGATTTCCTCGTCGGTCAGGGGGGTGAGGGGCCTGTTGTTGCGCGGGGAAACATCCTTGCAAAGGTACTTTGCTTCCAGATTGACACCGCAGACGGAGGGGGAGTTGGTCAGCTGGAGGCTTTCCCCCGTGAAATAGACATAGGGGCTGTTTTCCTTCAGCCACGACAGGTAGGCGTCGTACTGCTTCTGTTTGTCCCTGCCTGTGTTCAGCGGCGTATCCTCCGGAATGTGCAGAAGCTGACAGGCCAGCTCGACGTCCTTTTTGTAGGAAGAACGCAGCTTCCCCGCAATGTGCGTGAGCGACTGCGGGTCGCGGGCCTGGAAGAAAGCCCAGATCAGGTCGTGGTTGTATACGCCCCTGCGGTTGCGCCGGAAAATCAGGTCTGCAATGACCGGCAGAACCGTTTTTTCATGGTGCGTTTTCACCAGCACGGACGCGGTGATATCCAGAATCTGGTCGAATTCGGCGCTCAGCCCGTCTTCGCCCGCGCCGGTGTTGAACATCCAGAGCATTACGGAGTGGACGTCCTCGCTTTTTAAAGAAATTTCCCCGCCCGTACCGTCCTGCGGATTTTTTGCACTCCTGATTTTTTGACATATGTTCAGCGCAGTGCGGTTGCGTTCACTGAGCTCCTGATACAGATTCCGCTCCCAGATCTCCGGCTGCAGGACAAACAGGGTGGCAAAGAGGAGCCTGTCGTCGTTAATGAGCCTGACGGCGTTTTGCCTGTTTCCCCTTTCCGTTCTCAGGAAGGCGTTTCTGCAGAAGTTCGCTCCCCGCGTGCGTCTGATACGGTCCAGATAACCGATGGGACCGTTGTAGCCCGAATTCATCCTAATCGCGCTTCTTTCCATTATGAAATAGTCCCAGAAGGGCCTTCCTTCCATAATATTTTGAAAGAGCGTTTTTGGTTTCTGTAATTGACGGAGTAAACGGGAAAAAAGGAAGAATTCTAATACAGGACATACGCTGAACCGGAACGCGGCGAGTTGACAAATTTCGCGAAATCATATACATTAAAATCATAGTAAAATTATATGGATAAGCAAGGATGTGAGCGCTTGAATTTCATTGTTACCGCGGGCGGCACACGGGAAAGAATCGACGCGGTCCGAACCATTGCGAACGAGGCCACCGGGAAACTCGGCAGCCTGATTGCGGAAGAACTGGCCGAAAGGCTTCCGGGGAAAGAACACATCGTCTATTTCCTCTGCGGAACGGGCTCGTGCCTTCCGAAGACAGAGCGTGGAAATATACGCGTCCTGCATATCGAAGGGACCGACCAGCTGCAGGATACGCTGATCGGCCTGCTGAAAGAACAGGAGATCGACGCGGTCATCCATTCCATGGCGGTGAGCGATTATAAGGTAAGCAGCGTGACGACGCCGGAGCACATTGCGCAGGCGCTTGCGGAAAAATTCCGCGGCGCTCCGCTTCCGCTTTCCGAAGCGGAGTGGGAACAGGCGGTCGCGCAGGCGGTTTTTGCCCGGCCGCTCGGCGCGGAGCACAAGATCAGCTCCGATCTGGAGCATCCGGTGCTGGTGCTGGAAAAAACACCGAAGATTATCGGCCTGATCAAAGACGCCAGCCCGAAGACCCTTTTGGTCGGTTTCAAGCTGCTCAGCGGGGTCAGCCGGAAAGTGCTGATCGATACGGCGTACGGCCAGCTGAAAAAGAACCGCTGTACTTACGTCCTTGCCAACGATATGGATTCCGTCGTACAGGGAAACCACGAGGGATTTCTGGTGGACGGGAGCGGAAGCTATACGGCGTTTTCCGGAAAGGAACAGATTGCGAAGGGCGTCGCGGACAGCGTGCTGAAAAAACTGATGGAGGATCAAGGATGAAAAATATGATACTGGGAGTGACCGGAAGCATCGCGGCGTATAAGGCCGCCGATCTGGCCCACCGCTTTTATAAACAGGGATATCAGGTAGAGGTGATCCTGACAAACGGCGCTACCAAATTTGTAACGCCGCTCACGTTCCGCAGCCTGACGCAGAACCGCGTGTACACGGATGTGTTTCAGGACGATTTTCCGCATGAGATCAAACATATTTCCCTCGCAACCAAGGCGGACGTCGTGCTGATCGCTCCCGCCACCGCCAACATCATCGGGAAGATCGCCTCCGGCATCGGGGACGACATGCTTTCCACCACGATTCTGGCTATCAGGAACAAACCGGTGCTGATCGCTCCGGCGATGAATACGAATATGTGGGAAAATCCGATTGTGCAGGAAAATATTTCTAAATTGAAAAAATACGGCTACCAATTTATAGAACCGAAGGAAAGTTTGCTCGCGTGCGGAACTCTGGGAAAAGGCGCGCTCGCCGAGCTGGACGATATCTGCAGTGCGGTGAACGCCGCCGTAGGGCGGTAATTTGCTTCTGCGTTCGCTTCCATCTTCATAAATTCTCCACAATCTGTTGATAAGATGATGCCAAAACAGATCAGAGGAGTGCATGAAATGGCAAAATCCCAAAAACCAAACTCCAGCCGAAAGGCGGACGCGAAGAAAAAGAGCAATCGCACGATTTATTTGAGCGCGGGTTTTCTGGTCCTTCTGGCCGCGGCTTTCTTTCTTGTGAAAGGGCTGACCGCCCCCAAAACGGCTGCTCCGTCCGGCGCGTCGCTGACCAGCGTTGCAGAGACGGGCGCGGACGTTTCCATTGCCAAAAGCGAGATTACCGAGACGGCGAAGTTTATTCCCTATAACGCCGGGGGTACCAATATGGAACTGATCGCCGTAAAAGCGCCGGACGGCACGATCAGGACGGCGCTGAACACCTGTCAGGTCTGCTATGACTCCGGCAGGGGGTACTATGTGCAGGAGGGCGACGAGCTGGTCTGCCAGAATTGCGGGAACCGGTTCCAGATCAGCCAGGTGGAAAAGCAGAAAAACGGCTGCAACCCCGTGCCGATTCTGGAGGACAGCAAAACGGACGACGGAACGACGATCACCATTTCAAAAGATTTCCTGCAGCAAAGCAAAACCTTGTTTGAAAACTGGAAAAGATGATAAAAAGCAGTACCGCCAGCCGGGGGTACTGCTTTTTCGATCAGGCCTGGAACCCTGCGGAGAATTTCTTCTTCGATCTTCATAAAATCTTCACAGCGGGCTGGTAGGATGCAGCTACAATCATCTTCGGACGGGAGAAATGGTATGGAACGGAAGCTGGCACAGAAAACACTGAAAATAGAGGGCATGACCTGCGCGAACTGTGCCCTGAAAATTGAAAGCACACTCAGCGGGCTTTCCGGGGTGGTAAAGGTGTCCGCAAGCTACGGCAGCGGGACGGCGACCGTCGTTTACGACCCGGAAATTATTCGCATTGAGAAAATTATTGCCGCGATTGAAGAGCTGGATTATCATGTAACAGACGATAAAAACCTTCGGAGCGCAAAAAAAGAAAGCGCCGCGAAGGAACAGGCGGGCGGGACGGCGGACAAAAAATTCGTCAGTCAGCTCATCGGTGTCGGCCTGATTCTTTTCGCGGGCTATCTGATCGTTCAAAATACGGTCGGCCTGAATTTTATTCCCGAGGTCTCCCAGAATATGGGCTACGGGATTCTGTTTGTGGTCGGACTGATTACCTCCCTGCACTGTGTGGCGATGTGCGGCGGAATCAATCTTTCGCAGTGCGTGTCCTACCGGTACGGGGAAAACGATACGGGCAAATGGTCAAAGCTGAAGCCAAGCCTGATGTACAACGCGGGCCGGGTCCTTTCCTACACGATTGTGGGCGGCATCGTCGGCGGCCTGGGTTCTGTTGTCAGCTTTTCGGGGACGGCAAAAGGGATCGTCGCGATTCTTTCCGGCGTGTTTATGGTCATTATGGGCCTGAATATGCTCGACCTGTTTCCGTGGCTGCGTAAATTTGTCCCCCGGATGCCCAAATTTTTCGGCAGCAAAATTTACCGCAATCAGGGGAAGCACGGGCCGTTCTATGTGGGTCTTCTGAACGGGCTGATGCCCTGCGGCCCTCTGCAGGCGATGCAGATTTACGCGCTGGGTACGGGGAGCGTTCTGGCCGGAGCGGCCTCCATGTTCGTTTTCAGCCTCGGCACCGTGCCGCTGATGTTCAGCTTCGGCGCGCTCAGCTCTTTCCTGAGCAGTAAATTCACCCATAAGATGATGAAGGCCAGCGCCGTTCTGGTGATGCTTCTGGGCGTCGTGATGCTCAACCGGGGCTTTGCCCTGTCGGGAATCGGTTTTCCCGGCGTTTCCGCGGCGGCGGCCGGGGGCGACAATATTGCCCGAATCGAAAACAATGTGCAGACTGTATCGACAACGCTGCAGCCCGGCAGCTACAGCCCGCTTGTCGTACAGAAGGGCGTCCCGGTAAAATGGACGATCAAGGCCGACGCGGACTCGCTGAACGGCTGCAACCGGACCATCACGATTCCGCAGTACAATATTACCAGAACGCTGGAACCGGGCGATAACGAGATCGATTTTATCCCGCAGGAGACCGGGAAAATCACCTATACCTGCTGGATGGGGATGATCCGGAGCAATATTACGGTCGTCGACGATCTCGGTAATATTACCGGGCAGGAGGTTTCGCAGGAGTCCGACCTTTCCGCGGGCGGCGCGGCTGCGGCGGGCGGGTGCTGCGGCAACACCCCGGCGAGATTCGCGGACGGCGGGGTCCCCACGGACAGCATCGGCGTTGCGAAAATCAGCGGCAAGGAGCAGGAAGTAACGGTTAAGGTGGACGATCAGGGCTACACGCCTGCGGTGGTCGTTCTTCAGAAGGGGATTCCGGCGAAGATCAAATTCGATACCGGCAGCCTGAATTCCTGTAACAGCATCATGGTTTTTCCGGAATACGGCGGTCAGCTGAATCTGAGCACGGATAAGGAAACGCCGCCGATTACGCCCGAGGAGGATTTTACTTTCCAGTGCGGAATGGGAATGCTCCATGGCTACGTAAAGGTGGTCGACGACCTTGGCAAAGCGGATCTGAATGCGATCAAAGCCGAGGTGCAGAACTATGTTCCCGCGGGCGGAGGCTCCGGCTGCTGCGGATAATTGTGAAAGAGGAAATTTGAATGCTGAAAATTTTTAGGCGAATAAAAACTTCCGTCAAACGCTCTTTGGACCGCATGGCAAAGGAAAACCAGAAGCAGTTCGGCGGCGGGGTGCCCGACTGCTGCAAAATGAACCGTCAGACCAACGAACGGCCACGAAAATAATACGCCGCTTTCAGAATCGGCAGAAAAATATGGTATAATAATCAAAACGGCAGGCTCCTTTTGAGAAAGGGGCTTTTGTCATTGGAGGCGGAAACGGATTGAACCGGAACAGAAAGCGGATTTTGGTTGTGGACGACGAGCCGAAGATTGTGGAGGTCGTGACGTCCTATCTTGAAAAAAGCGGATACGCCGTGCGCGGCGTTTTCAGCGGAAAAGAAGCCTATGAAAGCTTTGAAAGGGAGAAGCCGTCCCTTGTGATCCTGGACTGGATGCTCCCGGACACTACGGGGGAGGAAATCTGCCGGACGCTGCGGCAGAAGTCCGACGTCCCCATCATCATGCTGACCGCCAAAGTGGAGGAGGAGGACATCCTGCACGGGCTGCAGATCGGCGCGGACGATTACGTGACCAAGCCGTTCAGTCCCCGCCAGCTTGTGGCGCGGGTGGAGGCGGTTCTGCGCAGGACGGAAGGCGACTCGTCCCCGGTCCTTTCTTTTCGCCGGGGAGAACTGATCGTGGATATGGACGGTTACGACGTCATGCTGAGCGGCCGCCCGGCCGGTCTGACCCCCAATGAATTCAAAATCGTCGGCGCGCTGGCAAGGCACCCGAACAAGGTGTTTACCCGCGAAGAGCTGATCGCCATTGTCAGCGGGGACGATTTTAACGGATTTGACAGGGTCATCGATACCCATATTAAAAATATCCGCCAGAAGATCGAAACGGACACCAGAAATCCGGAGTATATTCTGACGGTTCACGGAGTCGGATACAAGTTCGGAGGCGATTGAGCTGAAATACAGTTTAAAATCAAAATTGTCGTTTTCCTATGCGGTAATGTCGCTTCTGATGGTCGCCCTCATCAGCTTCTGCATCAACGTTTTGCTGCAGAACCGTTTTCAGGACTATGTCATCAACCAGCGGGAGCAGAGGAACAGCGAAATCGTCAGCATGATCGAAAAGCAGTATAACGGACTCAACGGCGGCTGGAATACGAACGTCATTGAAAACATCGGCGTGAACGCCCTGGAACAGGGAGTCATTGTCAGGCTGAAGAACGCGGAAGGGAAAACGGTGTGGGACGCCACGGTCCACAACAACGGCCTCTGCGTACAGATGCTGACCCATATGTCCGAAAATATGAACAGCCGCTATCCCGGCTTCAAGGGCGGGTATGAGCAGAAGACGTATTCGGTCAAAGCCGGCGCAAAGGAAGTCGGGCACGTCGAGCTGGGGTATTACGGCCCTTATTATTTTACGGATAACGACATCGCCTTCCTGAACAGCGTCAACACCATCCTGGTTGCGGTGGGTATTTTGTCGCTTGTCATGGCGCTGATTTTGGGAACCTTTATGGCAAAGCGGGTGAGCGGGCCGATTTCTAAATCCATCCGTGCCGCGGGGCAGATCGCAAAGGGAAATTTCCGGCAGAGAATCACGGAAAGCTCCGGAACAAGGGAAATGGCTCGCCTGACGGATACCATCAACTATCTGGCGGATTCTCTGGAGAAGCAGCAGGATTTAAGAAAGCGGATGACCGCCGACGTCGCTCATGAGCTGAGGACGCCCCTTGCGAACCTGCAAAGCTCCATGGAGGCAATGCTCGACGGAATCTGGGAGCCGGATGAGGCCCGGCTGGAAAGCTGCCATGAAGAAATTATCCGGCTGAACCGTCTGGTCGGCGATCTGGAAAAGCTGGAACGGTATGAGGCGGAAAACGCATCCCTTTCGCTTTCCGAATTCGACGTATCCGATCTGATCCGGCACATTCTGCATAATTTTGAATCGGAGTTCCACAAAAAAGGCGTCGCGCTCTCCTTTGAGGGGGAACTGGAAATCCTTCGCGCCGACCGGGATAAAATCAGCCAGGTCGTCACCAACCTTGTTTCCAACGCGCTCAAATATACCCCGGAAGGCGGACAGGTACAGGTGCGCGTGTGCACGGCGGAGCACGGTGCCGAGCTGATCGTCAGCGACAGCGGGAAAGGAATTCCGCCGGAGGACCTTCCGTACATCTTTGAACGGTTTTACAGGGCGGACCGGTCGCGCAACAGGCTGACCGGCGGTCTGGGCCTTGGGCTTACGATCACGAAGGCCATTGTGGAAGCCCACCGGGGAACCATTGAGGTGGTGAGCGAGGTTGACAGGGGAACAACCTTTACAGTCATCCTGCCGCAGTCCGGGGAACAGACGCAGGCAGACGGCTGAAAGACGGGAGCGGGGCCCTTGGAAATTATGACAAATTCATAATTAAATCTTCATATAATACTATATGTATTTATTTTTCGACTTATCTTTTCAACAGAATCATTAAATGGTATAATTTTCCCAATAGCATTTTCATCCTTATTCGCATCCCTTTGTGCCAAACGCTACGCGAAAGGACAGTTGAAGATGACGGATCGGTTTGTGCAGGATTTACTCGGGCAGCTTCCGTTTGGCTATGCCTATTGCCGGCTGGTTGTAAACAGCCGGGGCGAGGCGGAGGATTGGCTGTTTCTTGATGTAAACGGCGCTTTTGAAAAGATGACGGGACTGAAAAAGGAGTCTGTCGTCGGGAAAAAGGCGGCGGAAGTGGCTGCCGGTGTAAAGGCGGACAGCTTTAACTGGGCTGCGTTTTATGGGGATGTTGTTTTTACGGGGAAGACCCGGGAAACCACACAGTATGTCGGTGCCCTGAAAAAATGGATGAAAACCACGGCCTTCCTGCTGCAGCCGGGGTGCTTTGTCGCCCTCGTTGAGGACGTTACTGCGGAGATGCAGAATACGGAACAGCTCAGCCGGCAGAAAAAACAGATCGAGGACGCGTACCGCGATCTGGATGTTTTTTTCAACAGCACGCACGACGCCATGTTCCTTGCCGAATACCGGGAAAAGACGTTAAATTATGTCAGGCTGAACACCGCCCATCAGGAGCTTTCCGGATTCCGTCCGCAGGATATACACGGAAAGACGCCCGCCGAGGTGTGGGGACCGGAGGTCGGCCCGGGAATTCAGAAACGCTACCTCGACAGCATGCTGTCGGGAAAAGACGCAACCTATGAAGAAAAACTGGACCTGAGCCAGGGCGAAAAATATTTTCTGACCAGCCTGACGCCGGTGTACGAAAACGGCAGCCCCAAATACCTGATCGGTTCCAGAAAAGACATTACGGAATTGAAGGCCGTGGAGAAGGACAGAAACGAGCTTTTGCTGCGTTTCGCATCCATGTTCAACGAACATACGGCGGTTATGATGATTATCGAACCGAAAGAGGGTAAAATTCTGGACGTCAATCCGTCCGCCTGCGCCTTTTACGGTTACTCCCGCGAGGAACTTCTGCGGATGTCCATACAGGAGATCAATATGCTGCCACAGGAAGACGTGGAGCGCCGCCGCTTTTCGGCGCTGGACCGCCGCACGGGGTATTTCCTGTTTCCGCACCGGCTGAAAGACGGAGAAATCCGGCTGGTGGACGTTTATTCCTCGCCGATTCAATACAGCGGGAAAACGCAGCTTTTTTCCATTATTTTTGATGTGACCGACAGGGAAAAATACAGAAAAGAGCTGTCCCTTGAAAAAGAGCTGTTGAGCACGACCCTTGAATCCATCGGGGACGGGACGGTCACAACGGATATCGACGGCAGAATCACTTCCATCAATAAGGCGGCCGAAGATATTCTGGGCTGGAAGAACACGGAAGTGAAAAACCGCCCGTTTGCGGAAATCTTCAGGCTGAGAAGCGAGGAAACGGGAAAAGAAGTGGAGAACCCCGTTTCCCGGGTTTTGCAGACGGGGAAGGTCATCGGCCTTGCAAACCATACCGTTCTGATCAATAAGCAGGGGGTTCCCATCCCCATTGCCGACAGCGCCGCGCCCATTAAAAACGACAGAGGGCAGATTTTCGGGGTCGTTATGGTCTTCCGCGACGTGAGCAAGGATAAGGAACAGCAGAAACAGATTCTTTTTCTGAGCTACCACGATCTGCTGACGGGCCTTTATAACCGCCGGTTCCTGGAAAAGGAAATGTACCGGCTGGACGACCCCGGCCAGCTCCCATTGGCGGTCATCATGGGGGATGTGAACGGACTGAAAATCACCAACGACGTTTTCAGCCATGAGGCGGGGGACCGGCTTTTGCAGAAGGCCGCGAAAATTCTGCAGAATCACTGCGGGGCAGGGGATATCATAGCCCGGTGGGGCGGGGACGAATTTCTGATTTTACAGCCGCATACCACGATGGAAGCGGCGCAGAGGACCATTCAGGAAATGAAAAATGATTTTATTCCGGCGAGCGAGGGCGATCTGCACCTGAGTGTTTCCCTTGGCTGTGCGGTGAAAACGGAGCCGGAGGAGAATCTGAGGCGCGTTCTTCAGGAAGCGGAGGAAAGCATGTACCACCAGAAGCTTCTGGAGGGCAAAAGCTACCGGAACAGCATCATCAACACACTGCTGGCCACTCTGTATGAAAAAAGCATGGAGACGGAGGAGCACGCGGAAAGGCTGGGGGATACCTGCCGCGCCATCGGCTCCCTGCTGAAATTTTCCGAAGAGGAAATGAGCGAGCTGTCGCTTCTCGCGATCCTGCACGACATTGGCAAAGTGGGCGTCCACCAGAGCATCCTGCAGAAGCCCGGCCCGCTTACGCCCGAGGAGTGGGAGGAAATGAGGCGCCATCCCGAAATCGGGTACCGCATTGCGCAGAACACGCCGGAGCTGCTGGTGGTGGCCGAATACATCCTTTCCCATCACGAGCGGTGGGACGGAAAGGGTTATCCGAGAGGGCTCAGCGATCAAAACATTCCCGTCCAGTGCCGTATCCTCGCCGTGGCGGACGCGTATGACGCCATGACGAACGACAGGGTATACCGTAAGGCAATGAGGCGGGAAGAGGCTCTCACGGAGCTGGAACAGAATGCCGGCACGCAGTTCGACCCGTACATCGTGGAGCTTTTTATAAAAACAGTGAAGGCGTTTCCGCCCCAGTAATGGGGGAAACGCCTTTTTCCTTTTTTACCGGCCGTTTACCGTCTGATACGGCCAGGAACGGATTCCTCCCATGTTGCCGACACGGGCATATCCCATTGCGGACAGCCGGCTGCAGGCGGCTGCGGCCCGCGCGCCGCTCAGGCAGTAAACCAGAATCTCCCGGTTTTTATCCGGAACAGCCCTCTTGATTCCCTGCTCAAGCTCGTTAAGAGGGATCAGCTTGCTTCCCGGAATATGGATTTCCCTGTATTCCTCCGGGGTCCTGACATCAAGCAGAAGAAGATCGGGATTTTCCTCCAGCCTTTTTTTAGCCTCTTTTGGGGAAACGGTCTCATATGTTTTTGTTCTGAGTAATGTCTTGAACATCTTTCATCACCTTTCTTTTTTATTAATATAACCGGATTCTTTTATTTTCTCTGTGACTTGGTAACAGAATGCCGACGCGTTTTATGAAAACAGCGCGTTAAGGGATTGTAATCTTGAAACGTGAGTGTTATAGTGAAAACGTTGATATCATTAAAACAGCAGAAAGGTGATAAGCATGGAATTTATTGAGAGTATCATTGAGAGAGCGAAACAGACGAAAAAGACCATTGTCCTGCCGGAGAGCGGCGATATGAGAACCCTGCAGGCTGCTGCGGAGGTTTTGGAAAAGGGAATCGCCAATTTGATTCTTGTGGGCGACGAAGCGAAGATCAAAGAACAGGCCGGGGGGCTGGATCTTTCAAAAGCCAAGTTTGTAAATCCTCTGACTTCATCCAGCCGCGAGGACTATATTCATACATTTTACGAGCTGAGAAAAGCAAAGGGCATCACGCCGGAAAAGGCGGAGCAAATCATGGCGGACAACGTTTTCTGGGCCGTGATGATGGTGAAAAAAGGCGATGCGGACGGAATGGTTTCCGGCGCGGCGCACTCCACGGCGGATACGATCCGTCCGGCTCTGCAGATCATTAAGACCGCTCCGGGCGTAAAGCTCGTTTCCAGCTTTTTCGTTCTTTCCGTTCCCGACTGCGAATACGGCTACGAGGGCAACTTCGTTTTCGCGGACTGCGCGCTGAATATTAACCCCAACGCGGACGAGCTTTCCGAAATCGCGATCGCGTCGGCAAAGTCATTCAAAAATATGGTCGGAGCGGAGCCGAAGGTCGCCATGCTGTCCTTCTCCTCTTACGGAAGCGGCAAAGACGAGCTGGTAGACAAAGTGGCGGAAGCGACGAAGCTGGCAAAGGAAAAAGCACCGGAGCTTACGCTCGACGGGGAACTGCAGGCTGACGCGGCACTGGTGCCGAGCATCGGCCAGTCCAAGGCAAAGGGAAGTAACGTAGCCGGTCAGGCAAACGTTCTGGTTTTCCCGGACCTGAACTGCGGCAACATCTCGTATAAGCTGGTACAGAGACTGGGGAAAGCGAAAGCGTTCGGCCCGGTACTGCAGGGAATCGCAAAGCCGGTCAACGACCTGTCCAGAGGCTGTTCGGCACAGGATATCGTCGGCGTCGTCGCCATGACGGCGGTACAGGCTCAGTCCTGACCTGCATTTTTATAAAGCCTGCTTCTTTAGAAGCGGGTTTACAGACCGAAATCCCGAGACAAAGCCGTGCGTTTTACGCGCGGCTTTTTATATACAGAAAAATACCGCCGTTTTACGGGCGGTATTCTAAGAAAGAAGAGAAATATGAAAAAGATATTGAAACCCTCACCTGAGGTGCTTGTAATTAATTTTCCGGCCCTTGCGCCGACATCGCGTTACAAACAAAGACCGGGGATACAAATGTATTTGCGATGTTTATAGTATAGGCATATTATGTGTATTTATGGTGAAGTTGATTTGAAAATTTCGAGAAATCTTTTCATTTTTTCAGAGGTGAGGGCTATTTCCTTCTTTTTCAGAAAAGACCCGGAGGGATGTTTACAAACATCCCTCCGGGTCCGGCTTTAGATATAGAACATGAATCCGCCTTCCTGCGTCCTCTTTTCCACGTCATCCGCAATATCATAAAGAGATATCCTTTTCAGCTCCGCTTCAATTGCGTTGTCGATGACGGAAAAAACGGAATGCTGCATGGCCTGTTCCATTGCGGGGGCTTTCTTTTCCACCGACTCTTCCGTTTTCTCGAACAGGGACTGTTCCAGCGACCGCAGGATTACATATGCATTTATTTTTTGAGGGGGCATCGCAAGCTTGTACCCGCCCTGTGCTCCTTTGACGGCAATTACCAGTTCGGCCCTTTTTAAAAGGGAAAACACCTGCTCCAAATAAATTTTGGAAATCCCCAGCTTTTCCGATATGCTCACAATCGTAATACATTCGTTGGCGGTATAATTCTGCGCCATGGTAATCATGGCGGCCAGTCCGTACCTTCCTTTTGAAGAAATTCTCATGGGTTTCTCCTTTATAAAGATCATATTTTTTATAATACCTATTTATCATATCTTGAAAGAAGGATTTCGTCAAGAGGGGCGCGGATTTTTCAGGTTACCGCAATGCCTGCTCCAGGTCGCCGGTCAGGTCCTCCGCGCTTTCCAGTCCGACGGAAAGACGCAGCAGGCGCTCGTTGATTCCCTTTGCTTCCCGTTCCTCTTTGGGAACGTCGGCGTGCGTCTGCAGCATCGGATAGGTAATCAGCGTTTCCACCCCGCCGAGGCTTTCCGCGTACTGGATCAGCCCGACACGCTCCAAAAGCTGTTTTGCCGTCTGCTCACAGTCCACCTCGAAGGAGATCATTGCCCCGAACCCGGAGGACTGCCTTTTTGAAATGGCATATCCCGGGTCTTCTGGCAGACCCACATAGTGCACCGCTTTGATCTTTTCCTGTGCGCACAGCCACTCGGCGAGCCGCATCGCGTTTTCCTCCTGCTTTTCCATTCGCACGGCGAGCGTCTTGATGCCGCGGATCAGAAGCCAGCTGTCAAACGGGGGAAGGCACGCGCCCGTGGTCGTGCTCAGCACCTGCAGCCGGTCAAAGAACTGCGGGTCGGCGGTGACGACGAAGCCGGCAAGGGTGTCGTTGTGACCGCAAAGATATTTTGTCCCGCTGTGGACGACGATATCGGCACCCAGCTTCAGCGGCTGTTGGAAATACGGGGTCAGGAACGTGTTGTCCACAATGAGCAGCAGGTTCCGCTCTTTGGTGATCTTTGAAACGGCTTCAATGTCGGTCACCTGCATCATCGGGTTGGTGGGCGTTTCGATAAACACGGCTTTGGTTTCGGGCCTGATGCGGGACTCGATCAAAGCGGGGTCGGAAGTGTTTACAAAGTCGAAGGTAAGGCCGTTTTTGATGGATATCTTGTGAAAGTAACGGTGGGAGCCTCCGTAGAGGTCGTCGGACGCGATGATGTGGTCGCCGGGCGAAAAAAGCTCCATGAGGGTCGCGATGGCGGCCATTCCGCTGGAAAAAGCCTTGGCGCCCGCGCCGCCCTCCAGCGCGGCGACCGTTTTTTCAAGATGCTCCCTTGTGGGATTCTGCAGCCGCGAGTAGTCGTAGCCCGTACTTTGGCCGACCATGGGGTGTGCAAAGGTGGCCGACTGAAAAATAGGCACGCTCACGGCGCCGGTACAGTCGTACCGGTCAGCGCTTCCGTGTATACAAAGTGTGGTAAAATCCATATTCCCGTCTCCTGTCTGAATCATATTAGAGAGAAATGCGTATCCTAAGCAGATAACCGGGTGCGGCTATCTGCCCGCGCATTCGTGCAATTCCTCCGTGTATGAAAAATTTCAGGTTCCGGCGGCAGCGCCCGTTTTGTCCGGGGCCGGTGATGAGAATGGGCGAACAGTGCGCCCTTGAAAAAATTTTCATCACATTCTCCAAATCATAGTAATATTATATGTATTAAATAATAATCGAAAACAAGGGCCCTGTCAATAGCCCGCGCCGGGAAATCCGCTTGCAATCTCTTTGCCGGCCTTGACAAGCGGATTTGTTCCGGTTAAAATATTTTTATATATTAAACATATATGAAAATTTGTATATCTACAGCAATTTCATTTCGGTTTATGAGACAAAGCACGTTTTTCCCCGCCGAGGGCGGGGAAAAACGTAATCTGTTGCAAAATCAGCTGAAAATGCTGTAAATCATTAAATTTGAACGGAGGTTTCCTGTAAATGTCGAAGATTTATCATAGTCTGACCGATTTGATCGGAAAAACACCTTTGCTGGAGCTGTCGAACTTTGAAAAGAAGCATGACCTGAAAGCCGCGGTCGTTGCAAAGCTGGAGTATTTTAATCCCGCGGGGAGCGTTAAGGACAGAATTGCCAAAGCCATGATCGACGACGCGGAAGAAAAAGGCCTTTTGAAGGCGGATTCCGTCATTATTGAACCGACCAGCGGCAATACCGGTATTGGCCTTGCTTCCGTCGCGGCCGCCAGAGGATACCGGGTAATTCTCACCATGCCGGAAACCATGAGCATGGAGCGCCGGAACCTTTTAAAGGCTTACGGGGCGGAGCTTGTGCTGACGGACGGCAGCAAGGGCATGAGGGGCGCAATTGATAAAGCGGATGAGCTTGCCAAAGAGATTCCGAATTCCTTTATTGCCGGCCAGTTTGTCAATCCCGCCAATCCGCAGATACACAGGGAGACAACCGGTCCGGAAATCTGGGAGGACACCGAGGGCAAGGTCGATTTCTTTGTCGCTGGGATCGGCACCGGCGGAACGATCACAGGCGTCGGGGAATATCTGAAATCCAAAAATCCCGGCGTCAAGGTCATTGCGGTGGAGCCGTTCGATTCGCCGGTCCTTTCCGAGGGCAAGGCCGGACCGCATAAAATTCAGGGAATCGGCGCGGGCTTTGTGCCGAAGGTACTCAACACGGCGGTGTATGACGAAATTATCAAGGTGAAAAACGAAGACGCTTTCCAGACCGGCAGGGAGCTTTCCAAAACGGAGGGCCTGCTCGCGGGCATCTCTTCCGGGGCGGCGCTGTGGGCGGCCGCCGAGCTGGCAAAGCGGCCGGAGAACGCCGGAAAAACGATCGTGGCGCTTTTGCCGGATACCGGGGAAAGGTATTTATCTACCCCGCTTTTTTCTGAATAATATCCCCACACAGAGCAGCGGGCCGGGGCAATCGGTAAGATTGCCCCGGCCCGTTTGCCGTTCTTCGGCAATCCGAAGCGGCAGGCGGTTTTATTTTACCATTTCCAGAATGAATTGATTGGCGGCTTCCAGGTCGGCGTCGCTGGGATGCCCTTTGGAAATGCCCCCGACGAGCTTGAACGGCCCGTAGGTGTCAAATCCCTTGCAGGCAAAATCCCCGGCGATGACCGCGCCCTTCTTTTTCAGCAGATCACTCAGAGCGCTGTGGCTTGCGGTGCTTCCCATTCCGCTCGTAGAAAACACGAAGACCGGTTTGCCGTTCAGGCTGAGCCCCTCCACGGCCTCCATCAGCCCGCTGTAATGTTTTCCGTAGGCGATACCCGCGCCGAATCCGATCATGTCATAATCCGAAAGATTTTTATTTTTGATTCCGTCCGCTTTGCAGAGCTCTGCACCGGCAGTCTCCGCCATAGCGGAGGCGATCTTTGCCGTGTTGCCGTGATGATAGGAGTCGTAAACAATCAGGCATTTTTTCAAAAAAGATTCCTCCTAAAATAAAATCGGGCTGTGCTGTCTCTATGATAGTATGATGAAGGGAGAGATGCAATATTCCCGCGATGAAAATCGATATTTTATTTTTGGGCGGGACAAAACCGATACGGACGGCTTTTGGAAGGAAGGCACAATTTTATTGAAGAATTACAGAAAATATTGGTTATAAACTTGACAAACTTTATCCAGAATGATACACTGGTGTCAATGAATAAAAACTTCCATTTTATGGAGCGGAGGGGTTTTATCTGCTGATTACAAGGGAAACGGATTACGCGCTGCGCATCCTGCGCGCGGTATCCCATGGGGAACAGCTTACGGCCGGGGATATCTGCCGGCGGGAACTGCTGCCGCAGCAGTTTGTATATAAAATCCTCAAAAAGCTGGAACGGGCCGGCCTGGTTCAAATCACCCGCGGTGCGGGCGGCGGCTGCCGGTTGGCAGCGGATTTGAAAAAGGTGAGTCTCTACGACCTGACGGAAGTGATGGATGCGGAAAAGCTCATCAGCGCCTGTATGCAGCCCGGGTTTCAGTGCGCGTGGCGGCAGAAATGCAGCACTCCCTGTACGGTTCATCGGCAGCTTTCCCGGATTCAGGGTGTTCTGGATGCGGAGCTGCGTGCGGTCAGCCTTCATCAAATGCTGTTTCAGGCGGATTAAAATACTTCGGCATAGCCGGTATTTTTTTGCGGTCAAACTGGATAAGATTTATCAAGTATATGATTGTCGCAGCGGAGGCCGGTTTTTCTGGTCTGCCGCATTTCCTTACGATTCTGTTTTATAAATTTCCTATGGAATTCATAAAATGAAATATAATTGGTTATGAAAAGGGAGGAATCAATATGTCTTTTAAAACAACGGAAGACCACGAAGCTCTCCGTGCGAAGGTCCGGGAGTTTGCCGAGGCGGAGGTGAAGCCGCTGGCGTTCCTGCTGGACAAGGAGAATGAATTTCCCGCGGACATTGTAACAAAAATGGGGCAAATGGGGCTGATGGGAATCCCCTATCCCAAGGAGTACGGCGGTACGGGGCTGGACATGGTCAGCTATGCCGTTGCCGTGGAGGAGCTGGCCCGGGTGGACGGCGGCACCGGCGTCATCCTTTCCGCGCACACCTCGCTCGGGTCCTGGCCGATCTTCGCCTACGGCACGGAAGAACAGAAACAGAAATACCTGGTTCCGCTGGCCAAAGGCGAAACGCTGGGCGCTTTCGGCCTGACCGAGCAGAACGCGGGCAGCGACGCGAGCGGAACGGAAACCACCGCCGTGCTGGACGGCGACCATTATGTCTTAAACGGCGGCAAGATTTTTATTACCAACGCCGACAAGGCGGATACTTATGTGGTGTTTGCCGTCACCACTCCGGACATCGGCACGCACGGGATCAGCGCGTTCATTGTGGAAAAGGGCTGGGAAGGCTTTACCTTCGGCGACCACTACGACAAAATGGGCATCCGTTCCTCCTCCACCGCGGAGCTGATTTTCAACGATGTAAAGGTTCCCTGTGGAAATCTTCTCGGAAAAGAGGGAGACGGCTTCAAAATCGCCATGTCCACGCTGGACGGCGGCCGCATCGGGATCGCCGCGCAGGCGCTGGGGATTGCGCAGGGCGCCTATGAAAGCGCGCTGGAGTATTCCAAGGAGCGCGTCCAGTTTGGCAGGCCCATCTGTGAGCAGCAGATCATCTCCTTTAAGCTGGCGGATATGGCGACCAAGCTTCGCGCTGCCCGTTTTCTGGTCTACAGCGCCGCCGAGCTGAAGGAAAATCACGAGCCCTACGGTATGGAGTCCGCCATGGCAAAACAGTATGCTTCCGATGTCTGTCTGGAAATTGTCAACGACGCCCTTCAGATTTTCGGCGGCAACGGATACCTCAAGGGCATGGAGGTCGAGCGCGCCTACCGCGACGCCAAAATCTGCACCATTTATGAAGGCACCAACGAGATTCAGAGAGTGGTCATCGCCTCCCATATTATTGGAAAGATGCCGAAGGACGCGGTTCCGTCCGGCGGTCAGCACGGGCCGGTCACCGGCGTGCGCAAGAAGATGATCCTCAAGGAAGGCGCCGCCGGGGAGCGGGTAAACACGCTGGTGGAAGCTCTGAAAGCGGACGGCTACGACTTTACCGTCGGCATCGACATCGATACTCCCATCACCCAGGCGGAGCGGGTGGTCAGCGCCGGAAAGGGTATCGGGGAAAAGGAAAATATGGCGCTGGTCAGGGCCCTTGCCGTTCAGGCGGGCGCGGCGCTCGGTTCCTCCCGTCCGGTGGCGGAAACGCTGAAATATGTGCCGCTGAACCGCTATGTGGGAATGTCCGGCCAGAAATTCAACGGAAATCTGTACATAGCCTGCGGTATTTCCGGAGCGGGCCAGCATCTGAAAGGCATCAAGGACGCCACGACCATTGTTGCCATCAACAACAATCCCAACGCACCCATTTTCAAAAACTGCGACTACGGCATTGTGGGCGACGTGCTGGAAATCCTCCCGCTGCTCACCACCGCGCTGGACAATGGGGAAGCCAAGAAGCCCGCGCCTCCCATGAAGAAAATGAAACGCGCCGTTGTGAAGAAAGTAAAGCCCTCTTGGCACACCTATGTCTGTAACGGCTGCGGTTACGAATACAATCCCGCGGTGGGCGATCCGGAAAACGATATCCGTCCCGGCACCCTGTTCGACGCGCTCCCGGAAGAATGGATCTGCCCGGAGTGCGGCGAGGAAAAAGACCAGTTTATTGAGGTCTGACCCGGTATGGAAGCCGGAAAACAATGATTTCGTATCAAGGAGGATTGAACCATGCATTGTGTCAGAAAAGTAACGGAAAATCTTTATTGGGTCGGAGGCAACGACCGCCGGCTTGCCCTTTTTGAGAATATTCATCCGATTCCCCGCGGCGTTTCCTACAACTCGTACCTGCTTCTGGATAAGCAGGCGGTTCTGTTCGATACGGTGGACTGGTCGGCTTGCCGCCAGTTTCTGGAGAACGTGGAGTATCTTCTGGACGGAAGGCCGCTCGATTATCTGGTGATCAATCATATGGAGCCCGACCACGGCGCGTCCATAGAGGAAATCCTGCTGCGCTACCCCAAGGCAAAAATTATCAGCACGGAAAAAGCTTTCATGCTCATGCGTCAGTTCGGTTTCCATATCGACGGCCGCATAGAGGAAGTGAAGGAGGGCGACACAAAATCCTTCGGGAAACATGTGGTGACCTTCGTGTCCGCGCCGATGGTGCACTGGCCGGAAGCGATGGTGACCTTCGACACGACCAACGGAGTGCTTTTCTCCGCGGACGCCTTTGGTTCCTTCGGCGCTCTGGACGGAAAGCTCTTTAACGACGAGGTGAATTTCGACCGCGACTGGATCGACGACGCCCGCAGATACTACACCAACATTGTCGGAAAGTACGGACCGCATGTGCAGGCGCTTCTGAAAAAGGCGGGCGGGATCGACATCAAAATCATCTGTCCGCTGCACGGGCCGGTCTGGCGCACCGATCTGGGATATTTTCTCGATAAATACGCTCACTGGAGCAGCTATGAGCCGGAAGAGCAGGGCATCATGATTGTATACGCCACCATGTACGGAAATACCGAAAGCGCCGCGGGAGCACTCGCGACCAGGCTGGCGGAAAAAGGCATGACCAATGTCGTGATGTACGACGTGTCTAAAACCCATGTGTCCTGCCTGATTTCAGAAGCCTTCCGCCTCAGCCATATTGTGCTGGCCTCCGTTACCTATAATCTGGGGATTTACCCGCCGATGCACAATTTCCTGATGGATATGAAGGCGCTCAATCTTCAGAAACGCACTGTCGCGATTGTGGAAAACGGCTCCTGGGCGTGCAAGTCCGGGACCCTGATGCGCGAATTCCTCGAAAATGAGATGAAGGATATCAGCGTGCTGGATGAGAAGCTGACGCTGAATTCCGCCATGAACGAAGATAACCTGCCGGAAATGGACGCCCTTGCCGACAGCCTGATCGCGTCCGTGAAGAAATAACGAAACAGAATCCGTCTGCCGTCCTTATAAAAAACTGCCGGGGCCAGAACTCCGGCGGTTTTTTCGTGTCCCGGGGCGGCGGAATTCAGGCGGCACAGCCTCCCCTCGGCTTTGGCAGCGCTTTTTTCCGGCTGACTGCCGGAACGATCTTTCCATCTTTTTGGGATCATATTTTCCCTTGCCCTTGCAATCATTGGATTTATGATATAAAGTTTATAGCATAATATTATTTTACAATTGTCTGCCTGCGCGCGCATTTCTTTGTGGATACATGGTGAAAGAGGGTATTGTGGTGAAATTGATCCTGAAAAACCGCTTGTTTAAAATGGTGGCCTGTGATCCTTCCGGCCAACCGCTCTATCAGATCAGGAGCCGCCCTTTCAGCCCTCAAAAAGTAATCGCGGCCAATCATCATGGGATTTTGTACTACACCGACATTATCGGGTCGGAAGCTTCTTCCGCATCCGCTGACGAACCTGCATCCCGCCGGTATATCGTCTGCCGCGGTTCCAGAGAAACGGAACCGGTGATAACAGCCGCCATAGGCTATGAAGTCTCCTCAGGCGGGAAAGACGTGCGGCATTTTCCCGATAAGCTGCCGCGGGCGGAGCGCCTGAATATTCAGATAAACGATTCCGCGCAGTCCGGCGTCACAATCCGTATGGAACGGGACGGCTCCTGCCGGATTTACGACCAGCAGAATCAGACGGTGGGGACTCTGTCGGGGTACCGTCTCTTTCAGGGATATGCGCTTGAGAGCAGCTCCATAACGGACGGCGGTCTGCTGTGCGCGCTGTTTGTCCTGACCCGCTATATGGCTAAGGAAAATGAACTGATTGTGGTCTGACGTTCTTTTTCATTGAAATCCCTTCAGAAATTTATCCGTTGTTATAAAAAGCTGTCGCTTTCGGGCGATGGCTTTTTTGATTGGGAAAAAGCTTTTCTTCCGTTCTGCGGGACACGGAAGAATGTGACTGCGCAAAAAACTGTACGGGAAACAGTAACCGAAACAATTCTTTGCACAGATTGCCCTTTTCGCCATGAATGCTTTTGGTAATAGTCAATATAAACAATATATGTTAAGATACATGCAATAAAATGTTTAAACTAATAAACTTACAAAAAGGCAGAGCCTTGGAAGGAGAAAAAAATGTATCAGAAAGAAATCGTCATCAATAATAAAACGGGGCTTCATGCGCGTCCGGCGTCGGAATTGGTGGAATTCTGCAAAAATATCAAAAGCGACATCATTCTGAAAAAGGGCACCGAAGAAATCAATGCAAAAAGTATTTTAAGTATTTTGAGCGGAGGAGTGTATCAGGGAACAAAACTTATGGTACAAGTAAATGGTGCGGATGAGCAGACGGCGGGTCCTCAGGTCATTCGTTTTCTACAAAATCTTTCCGACTAAGGCCGGAAGACGGGAGGCACAAATGGAACTTAAGAGCAGGCAGATTTATATTTTACGCGTCCTGCTGACGACGGAAAAAGGTGTTGCACCCGAAGAATTTCTGGAAAAGCTGGGCGTTGGCAAACGCACCATGTATTACGATCTGGAAAAAATCAATGATTGGTTAAAGTGCTACGGATTGGGAAAGGTGGTCATTTCCGGACAGACCATCCTTGCGGAAGTGCCGGACGCGTCGCCTCTGGACCAACGGCTGCGGGAAAGCACGACCTATTTCTTTTCGGTGGAAGAGCGGCGCGCAATGGAAGTGGTACATATTTCGCTTTCCAGCACCAACATTACCATCAACTGCCTGATGGAGCTGTTTGGGGTCAGCAAAAACACCGTTCTCAGCGATATCAGGGAAGTGCGCGCCGTGCTGGAAGGCTGGGGCCTGACCCTGAACAGTACCATTAAATCCGGTTATCTGATTTCGGGAGAGGAAATGACCATCCGGAAAATGCTGGGGGAACAGTTCCAAATGCTGTCCAGTCCCGGCTGCCAGACGTATATCCATCAGTTCCTGCAGAAAAACCTTGTGTGCCTCTACCACAATGAAATCGACTTCGGCGAGCTGTGCCGCTGCCTGATCAAACAGTACGAGACGGATATTCACGGCGATTATATTCTGGCAAATATCGAATTAATCAGAATGATGATTCAGGTTTCCTGGATACGCAGCCGCAAGGGGAATATCATCCAGCTGAGCAGCGACGAACAGCTTGCTCTGATGAAGAGCCTTTCCTTCCGTTCCGTGGAGTTCAGCCTTCAGAAGCTGCGCGTTCACGGAGTGGAAGTCGCCATGCAGGAAACCTATTACATAACCACTTTGTTTCTCGGTATCCAGACGACGGACTTTCTGTCCCAGGAGCAGGAGGATACCTTTATTGCGGAATTTGCGGAGGAGCTGGTGTTAAGCTTTGAGCGCATCGCCTGCCTTTCCTTCCCGAACCGCGAGCGGCTGCAGAGGCAGCTCAGCCATCACATCCGCCCCATGTACTACCGCATCAAATACGGAATCCCCGATAAAAACCCGCTGGTTAAGGATATCAAGGCCATGTACCCGTTTGTGTTTGACTTTACCCGAAAAGCCGTGCAGGAGGCCAAGATGGATCTTCCGGAGGGGGGGATTTCGGAGGATGAGCTGGCGTATCTGTGCGTCTATTTTGTCAGCAACCTCAGCGAAAAATATCTGGTCAAGGAAAATGCGGACAGCAAGGGCGTGCTGATCGTGGGTGCCGAAAACATGGCCGTGGCGGTCCTGCTGCGGGAACAGCTGCAGGACGTGTTCGGCCTTTCGCTGGATTACCGCGTCATCAGTCAGAGCAAGCTGCGCGAATGGATGCTTGGGGACTACGCGCTGGTGGTTTCTCTGGTGCCGCTGGGCAAAAATTTTTCCTACAGTAAAATCGTGGAAACCGGCCCCATCATCACGGAAAACACGCAGCGCCGGATCATGGAAATCCTTCGCGGGGACCGTTCCGTCGCCCGTTACGACGATATGATCTGTGAAATTATCAACCGGGTCAGGGGCAGCGTGGACGGAAAGGTGCAGGATGACAAGCTGTACCTTGACCTTTTCCGTTATTTTGAGGAAAAAGAGCGCGGTAAACGGCCGCGCGCCAAGAGCGATATTTTTTATGAAAAAATTGAGCAGAACCGGTTCTTGCTGCTCCCGGAAACGGCGGATCTGGAACAGACGCTCCACGGCTGCAGCAAAGTGCTGCGGCAGGGGGCGGCCGGTCAGCGTCTTGCACAGAGAATGTACAACCTGATGCAGAACAAAAAGCTGCAGACCTACCGTATTCAGGGGGACGTGGTACTGGTCCACTTTCCTCTACAGGGAGATGCAAATCCGAAAATAGACGTCTGTATCGCGCTTGCCCCAAAAGGGCTGGAATGCCCCGACGGAAGAACCGCCGGGATTCTGGTCGGGCTTGCGACGAAGGATTCTTATTCCCATTGGGCGGTACTGGAAGGCATTTACCGCTATTTCAGCGACCCCAATCATATCAACGGCATTAAACAAATCTATCAAAATGACAAGGAGCATTGCGGAAATGAAAAAATTTACCGGCCTTGCGGGAGCGGGAGGACGCGACCTGTCGCAGACCGTGGTTCTGCACAGGAAGAAGCTGACACTGGAGAAAAAGGCGGTGGAGGACTGTGAACGGGAAATAGAGCGCTTCAGAGAGGTTCAGCGTGAGTACGCCGAGGAGCTGGAAAGACTGTACCGCACCACCCTGGCTGAAGACGGGGAAAAAACAGCCGGTATTTTTAAGGCTTACCGCACGATCGTTGAGGACGATTTTCTGTTTAAAAATCCGATTCAGGCCGTCCGGGAGGAGCATATGGGAATTGACTGTGCGATTGAGCGGGAAAAGGAGAAAATCAGCAAAAAATTTGCCGCCATGCCCGACGCGTATATGCAGGAGCGCGCGAACGATATCCGCAACGTCTGCGATGAGATCATCCGCCGCCTAAACGGCGTTGCCGACGGCGGGCAGGAAATGCAGAATATGCGGGAGCCTTTTATTCTGGTGGCGGAGGACCTTTCCCCGGAGGACACCATCCGGGTCGACAAGCGTTTTCTGCGGGGTTTTATCACCGAGAAGGGCGGAATCACCTCCCACGTGGTGATTCTGGCCAAAACGCTGGGTATCCCGGCTGTGGTGGGAGCGGCCGGCATTATGCGGGAGGCCCGTTCCGGCCAGACCATTTTTGTGGACGGCGACTGCGGCTACGGGATTCTGGAACCCGACGAGGCTTTTGTTTGCTCTTTCGGGAAGGATAAAGCCTGCCTTGACGGGCAGAAAAAGCTCTACGCCGCTATGGCGGAGGAGCCAGCCGTCACGGCGGACGGCCATTCGGTGGCGGTGTGTATGAATTCCGGCGACGCCGAAAGCCTGAAAAATTTCCGCGCGGAGCAGTGCGACGGCGTGGGCCTGTTCCGCACCGAATTCCTTTTTATGAATCAGCACGATTACCCGGATGAAGAGCTGCAGTTCCAGACCTACAGAAGCATTGCGGAGAACGCGAAGGGAAAAGAAGTGATTATCCGCACGCTGGATATCGGCGGTGACAAGCAGCTGGATTACATGGACATCCCGAAGGAAAGCAATCCGTTTCTGGGCTACCGCGCGATCCGGATCTGTCTGGACCGCGAAGAGGTTTTTCTGACGCAGCTGCGCGCTATTCTGCGTGCCTCGGCGTATGGAAATGTCAAGATCATGTTCCCGATGATCGTGACACTGGAAGAACTGCGTCAGGCAAAAGGGATGGTGAAAAAAGCAAAGGATCAGCTCCGTGCCGAAGGGACTGTTTTTACGGAAACGATTCCCGTCGGCATCATGATTGAAACACCGGCCTCGGTCCTTATCAGCGACAAGCTGGCAAGGGAAGCCGCGTTTTTCTCGATCGGGACAAACGACCTGATCCAGTACACCACGGCGACCGACCGGATGAACGAGCGCGTCCAGCACCTGTACGACCCCTGCAACCTTTCGGTGCTGCGCTCCGTTGATACGGTGATCCGCAGCGCGCACAGCGCGGGGATTCCCGTCGGCATGTGCGGGGAGGTCGCCTCGGACGCACGGCTGACGCCCCTGCTGCTGGCAATGGGGCTGGATGAGTTCAGCGTCGTGCCCAAACAGGTGGGCAGAATCAAATATCTGATCCGCCGGTGCGATCTGGGTAAGCTTGCCGGACTGAAAGAGCGGGTGCTCGACAGCGATACCATTGAGGAAGTGAAACAACTGCTGGCGGAATATTCCGCGGAATAGGAAGGGGTGCCGGATGAAATCGGAAGCCAAAAAGCGCGCGGAAAGCCGGGAAGCGGCAAAAGCGCAGGAGGCGAGAAAGCAAAAGCAAAAAGAACGCGCCGCCGGAAAGGTGGGGGAGGAACCCTGCCTGTACTGTGGAAAGCCGACGCTTTGCAGAAAATATATCATCAATCCGGAGGCGGAGCACGAGCTGCCCTGCTGCAGCGAGGAATGCTTTCATAAGACCGGGCGGTTTGTGAATTACGATACCCGTTTCCGCACGCCGTTTTATATGGTGCTGCTGGTTTTCGTCATCGCAAATCTTCTGCTGTTCTCGTTTCAGCCCGCGACCCGGTGGACTTACCTGCCTTTATTCGGCATGGGGATTGCCGCTTTTGTATGCCCGCTGGTTTTTACCCGGTATGAACGCTACCAGAAATTCGGGATCGAGAAGACGCGGAAGATCATCCGCGTTGTGTCGGCGGCGGTTTCTGCATTTGCGCTGCTGCTGATTATTTGTTACTAAGTGTGCCGGTTTGCACAAAACAGTTCAGCTAATTGCAAAATTAACTGTACAATCTGTGAAAAAACTTGGTCTTTTTTGAACGGATGGAATATGGTATGTTGTAAACAGCGAGATATTCACATCAACTAGTTGAAAGAGAAATGAAAAAGGAGGCGTCTGGAATAGGAGCATTACTGGATGAACGGCTGATCGTTTTGGATGCGGATGTAAACAGCGACGAAGAATGTATCCGGCTGATGGCTACCCGGTTTGAAGAAGCCGGATATGTCAGCCCCGGATACGGAGACGCAGTGATTGAACGGGAAAAGACCCTTCCCACCGGGCTTCCGGGAAAAAAGATCAACCTGGCGATCCCTCATACGAACAACAAGCTGGTGAACAAACCGGCGGTCGGGGTCATTATCCCGAAAAAGCCGGTTGCTTTTCATATGATGGGGGACCGGGAAACCTCGCTGGACTGCGAAGTGATTCTGCCGCTGGTGGTCAAGGATTCCAAGCAGCAGATAGGGATGCTGAAAAAAATCATGAAGATCATTCAAAACAGTGAGCTGTTGGAGAAGCTGAAAAATTCCGGGAGCAAGGCGGAGATTATGGACTGCCTGAGCTCTCTGGAAGACGAATCATAATAAAAACTAAGGGAGGAGAATCTTGATGCGCGCAGTGAAGGTTTTATCGGTATGCGGTTCCGGTACGGTCAGTTCTGCCATGCTGTCGTCCAAACTGGAGGACGTGCTGGCGGAGCACGGCTACAAAATGGAATCTACGGAGGTCGCGCCGGGCGGCGTGGAACTTGCAGTGGCGAACGGAGGCTATGATTTAATCGCCTACACAAGCCCGGTAGACGATATCTACGGAATCCCGGTACTGAATGCGACGGGGTTTCTGGTTGGAATCAATGAAGACGAGTTTGTAGAGGAGCTCCTTGCTGTACTGAGCAAGCTGGATCTGGGTTAAAGCGGCATACGTGGAAGATCCCCTTTTTCAGACAGAAATTACCGTAAAAGAGGAAGGTAAGGAATTATGTTTTTTGCAGTATTGAAAAGTGTATTTGACACCTTTGGCAACTATATCACAGTGCCCCTCATTATTTTTGTGATCTGCAAACTGTTTAAGGCCCCCACCAAAAAAGCGTTTTCTTCCGCCGTGCTGATCGGCGTGGGACTCAAGGGCATGGCTTTCATCACCACCGAATTCGGAGCCGTCCTGTCCCCGCTGGTACAGCAGATCGTAAAAGCGAGCGGGCTGAATCTGCCCGCACTGGACATCGGCTGGCAGGCGGTCGCCTCCGTTGCCTATTCCACGAACATCGGCATGATGTTCATCGGCGTCGGTCTGGTTTTCCAGATCATCCTCTGGCTGATCAAGTGGACCGACATCTTTATGCCGTCCGACCTGTGGAACAACTATTCCATCATCGTCTGGGGCTCCATGCTGTACCAGCTGACGCAAAACCTGGCGATGGCGTTCGCGCTGATGCTCTTTGTCAACCTGGTCACCCTGCTGATTGCGGAGGTCCTGCAGAAGAGATGGTCCACTTATTATCACTATCCTTCCTGTGCAATGACCGCACCGCACCATAACGGCGACGCCCCGATGTATCTTGTTCTGAACATTCTGTTCAGCAAGCTGGGCATGGATAAAATCAAGGCGGACCCCGTTACGATCCGCAAAAAGATCGGCTTCATGGGCGAACCGATGTACATAGGACTGATTGTCGGTATTATTCTGGGTGTAGTCGGCAATATTACCGCGCTGAACAATATGGCGGCCTGGGGACAGGTTGTCAACGTATCCGTGACCTGCTCCGCCGTTATGGCGATCTTCCCGAAGGTTGCCGGGCTGTTTGCCTCCGGATTTACCACTCTGACCGATTATTCCCGCAAAACGCTGAAGAACAGCAAGTACGGGAAAGACCGTGAGTTCATTATCGCCGTCAACGACGCGCTCGGCTACGGCGAGCCGGCCACCCTGACCACCGGACTGCTGGTCATCCCCTTCGCCGTTCTGCTTGCATTCCTCCTCCCGGGCAACGTGGTAATTCCGGTTATGGTTCTTCCCTCTTTGCCATATATGGTGGAAATTCCCGTATGCCTGAGCAACGGCAATATTGTGAAGTCCTGGCTGATGGGCTGCATCGTGTTCGCGGCCAAGATAATGATGGCTTCCTACTGGGCGACCGTCTTTACCCAGGTCGCGGCCGGCGCCGGATTTGAGGCGGCCACTACCGCTCTGGCCGGGGGCACCCTCATCATCGGCTTCATCATGTCCAATTGCACGGCCGGTATCATCACCATGGCCTTCCTGACCATGAACCCGATCATTATCGCCGCGACCGTCGCCGTGTATCTGGTACTGTTTGTCCTGTATAAGAAGAATAAGGGCGCTGTACAGGAATATCTGGAAAAGAATGCTCTGGGCGAAGCGTATGTCGCTCCCCAGCCGGCTGTAAACGCCTGACCCGGAAACTAGTTATGAGAGACTGACGGATAAGCATTCATTTTGCCGCTTTGAAACGGCAGAATGGATGCTTGTTTAAGAAGAAAGGAATTTCTATGAAAATTGTAGTAATCGGTGATATCGTCGTCCCCTGTGAGCTGCTGACAGAGGCGGCGGAGTCCCTGGGTGAACCCGGTCAGAACACGGTCGTTCCGATTGTGTGGCCGGCCGAAACGCGCCAGGAATTTCAAAAGAAAGCACAGAACATAGAAAAGAACGGCCCGACGGCGGAGAAGGTCCCCGAAGAGGTCTACCGTGAAATCGCGGACGCGGACATCCTGCTCACGCATTTCTGCCCGGTTCCGGAGGAGCTCATCGCACAGGGAAAGAAGCTCAGACTCATCGGGACCTGCCGCGGCGGCATGGAGCATGTGGATGTCGCGGCGGCGACCAAATACAACATTCCCGTTATCCACTGCATCCGCAATGCGGAAGCAACCTCGGACTTTGCAATCGGCCTGATGTTCGCGGAAACACGCAATATCGCCCGGGCACACGCCGCGCTCAAACAGGGAGAATGGCGTAAGGAATACGTAAATAACGGCTATACCACCTCCATGTGCGAAATGACGCTGGGTGTGGTCGGCCTTGGACATATCGGCAAGCTGGTCGCCCAAAAGGCCGCAGGAGTGGGCATGAAGGTCATCGCCTACGACCCGTACGTAACGCAGGGGTCCCTGGATGAAACGGGGCTGCCGGTCCGGCTGGTGGAGCAGGAGGAGCTGTTCAGAACAGCGGATATCGTCACGCTGCACCTGCGCCTGACCCCTGAAACAAAAAACAGCGTGGACGGGAAGCTGATCGGCCTGATGAAGCCCACCGCTTATCTCATCAACACCTCCCGCGCCGGTGTGCTGGATAAGGACGCCCTCGTGAAAGCGCTGCAGAATAGGACCATCGGCGGCGCCGCGCTGGACGTGTACTGGGAAGAGCCCATCCCGAAGGACGACGCGCTTCTGGCGCTGGACAATCTGACCATGACGCCGCACAACGCGGGCAACGTGGTGGACGCCCTTCCCAAATCGCCTCTGCTGCTCGCGCGCACCATCAAAGCCTTCTGGGAAACCGGAAAGGGCGATATGGTGGTGAACCTCAGAAATATCAAACGCTGAACCGATTGGCGGGGCTGTTCCCCGCGTATGAAAAGGAGAAATGACTTATGTTGATGGAAAAAGAAAGAAAAGAAATCGCAGAATACGGCCGTAAAATGAGCTCTTCCGGTCTGAGCAAGGGTACCAGCGGCAATATCAGCATTTATGACCCGGAAACCGGCTATATGGCGATCAGCCCTTCCGGTCTCGGATATTTTGACACCGAGCCGGAAGACGTGGTCGTCATGGACCTGAAGGGCAATATTATCGACGGCAGCCGCAAGCCCTCCAGTGAGCACGGCCTTCACACCGTGATGTATCTGAACAAACCGGACGCCCGCGCGGTGGTACATACCCATTCCACCTTCTGCACTACGCTGGCCTGCCTCAACACCCCGCTGAAAGCGGTGCACTACGTCATCGGCGGCGCGGGTGCGGCAACGGTTCCCTGTGCGGAATACGCAACCTTCGGAACACCGGAGCTGGCGGAAAACGTCGCCAGGGCGATCGGTAAAAGCAAAGCCGTTCTGCTGGCGAACCACGGCCTTGTCACCAGCGGCCCAAACCTTGCCAAAGCCTTCGGCCTGGCCGTCAATCTGGAATTCGTAGCCGAAATGCAGTGGAGAGCTTCCTGCATGGGAACCCCCGTTGTGCTGAGCGACGCGGAGATGGATACGGTGATGGAAAGCTTCAAGAGCTACGGCCAGCCGAAAAAAACGGATGAGAAAAAGGACGGAATGGGCTATTAATCTGAAGGACGGGAGAATGGAAAAATGCTGGCTGCCATGCTGTACGGTGTGGAGGATATCCGCATCATGGAAGTGCCGGTCCCGGAAATCGGACCGGGCGAGGTACTGATTCAAAATAAGATTTCAACAACCTGCGGCACCGATGTGAAAAACTTTAAAAGAGGATATCCTCTTTTAAAGCCGCCGCATCCTTACGGACATGAATTTTCCGGCGTGATTGCCGCAGTGGGAAAAGATGTTAAGGGCTTTCACGAGGGCGACCGCGTAGCGGTCCACAACACGGCCCCCTGCAATGAGTGCTATTACTGCAAGAAAGGCCTTTACTCCATGTGCTCCAATATGACGTTTAACCGCGGCAGCTACGCGGAATACGTAAAGGTACCCGAGCCCATCGTGCGCCAGAACATGTTTGTGTTGGACAATTCCGTTTCCCACAAGACCGCTTCCCTGATGGAGCCGTTTTCCTGCGCGGTTTACGGCATTGAGAACTGCCCCGTCCATCTGGGAGACACCGTCGTCGTAAACGGCGCGGGACCCATCGGCCTGATGTTTGCGCGTCTGGCGGTGCTGAAGGGCGCCAAGGTCATTGTAACGGATATGATGGAGAACCGTCTGAAGCTGGCGGAAAAAATGGGGGTCTGGAAAACCTGCAACCTGACCGGTGTGGAAAATCCGGTGGAGGTCATCCGTGAACTGACGGATGAGAAGCGCGGCGCGGACATCGTCATCGAGGCCACGGGCCTGATCGACGTGTGGAAAACCAGCGTGCAGATGGTGCGCAAAGGGGGATTCGTGCTTCTGTTCGGCGGCACAAAATCCGGCAGCGAGCTGACGGTGGACGCCACCCTGCTGCACTACTCGCAGATTACCGTCAAAGGCGTGTTCCACACCACTCCGCGTCATGTCATGACGGCGCTGGAGCTGCTGAAAATGGGTGTGATTTTAAGCGAGGATTATATTCAGAACGAGTACAGGCTGCCGGATCTGGAAAAGGCGATCCGCGAACACGCTTCCGGCAGCGTCATCAAGAACTGTATCGTATACGACTAAAAGGAGTGGGAAAGCAACAATGTATTCAATCAAGCTCGGCTGTGAACATATTTACTGCGGGGAAAACGCGGTGCAGTCCCTGAAGGAACTGTCTGCCGTCCGCAAGCGTGCCTACATTGTCATGAGCGGCACCATCCTTCAGGAACTGGGTCAGCTCAAAATTGTCACGGACGTTCTGGAAGAGGCCGGCTTTACATGGAAGGCCTATACCGATGTGGAGCCTGAGCCCAGCTTTGAAACCGTCAAACGCGGAACCGCGGATATGATGGAATTCGAACCCGACTGGGTGATCGGGTTTGGCGGCGGCTCCGCCATGGACGCCGCGAAAGCCATGTGGGTTTTCTACGAAAATCCGGAGTACCGGGAGCTGGATGACGTGATGCCCCCCAACGAGATCAAAAGCCTCAAGGTAAAGGCGCGCGTGGCCTGTATCCCCACCTCGGCGGGAACCGGCAGCGAGGCGACCCGCGCGGCTCTGATCAAAGATACCGTAAAGAAGAAAAAATACTCGATTCGCTGCCTGAAAGGCCGCATGGTGCCGGATGTCGCCATCCTCGATCCGGCGTTTTCCATGACGATGCCGAAAAGCCTGACGGCCGCTTCCGGGATGGACGCGCTGACCCATGCCATCGAATCCTATGTCACCCCGATCGCCAATCCGTTTTCGGACGGGATGGCAATGGCCGCGTTTATTTACGGATATAAGAATCTGCCCATCTGCTATGAGGACGGAAAAAATGCGGAAGCCAGAGCAAAGATGCTGGAGGCTTCCTGCATGGCCGGTATTGCGTTTTCCAACTGCGCGCTGGGCATCGTACACAGCATTGCCCACACCTTCGGGGCGGAGTACGGCGTGCCGCACGGCCTGGCGAACGCCATTGTGCTTCCGTACGGTCTGCGGTTTAACTCCCGCGACAGCCGCACGCAGGCCCGTTATGACGAGCTGGCCTCCTTCGTGGGGGAAACTTCCCTGCTGGACGGGGTCCTGGCACTGCGCAAACGCATCGACGTGCCTCCATGCATGAAGGATGTTGTGCCCGACGAGCAGGATGTGCTCGGCAAAATCGACATGCTTGTGGAAAAGGCCATGTCCGACGTCTGTACGCCCTTTACTCCCGTAAAGCCTACCACGGAAGAGCTGAAAGCGCTGATCCTGGAGGTCTACTACGGAGAAAAGGGACATCAGGCTTAATCTTCTCAATTGTTTATACGTACTTGCTCATGACGAACGACTTCCAATATTAGAATTCAGCAAAGAACGCCGCTGTCAAGCGGCGTTCTTTGCGTCTGAAATGTTATATAAACAGTCACTCTCAAAACAGAAGCCTATGCGGGGAAACATAGCTTCAGAATATTCCTGGCTGGATTTATCCTGAAAATTTTGATGAGTTTTGCCGAAAGAAATGTTAAATTATACAAAACAAAGTTAAAAAATTCAGCATTTTATAAATATTGACTTTATAAACTCCTCAGGTATAATTAGAACATAGTTCAACTGGTCATGACGACATGACGATATGATTAGGATTGGGAGGGGGTTCTACGGAACAGTCAATGCTGCCAAAGTATTTTATTCTGAAACGCAGTCTCATTGAAAAAATCAATCAGGAAGAATTCAAGGCAAATGAAATGATTCCGAGCGAACGGGAACTGATCGAGATGTATGATGTCAGCCGGATTACCGTGCGCAAGGCCATCGAAGAACTGGTAAATGAAGGGTATCTGTATAAGGTGCAGGGCAAGGGGACATACGTAAAATCTGACGATTACAGTCAGGACCTTATTTCCATTACCAGCTGTACACAGGATGTTATCAATTTGGGAATGACGCCCGGAAGAAAGGTGATATCGGCTTCCGTGATTCAGGCGGACCGGAAAAGGTGCCATACGCTGGAAATCGGGGAAAACGACAAAGTGTTCCGGCTGGAAAGGATTTATTACGCGGATAATGAGCCGATCAACCACACGGAGACATATCTTCCTTATAAATTATTTCCCGGAATTGAGAAATTCGACTTCTCAAGCGATTCCCTGTACAAGGTTCTGGAAGAGCAGTATCACACGAAAATAACGAAGGCCAAGCGATCTGTAGAGGCGATATTGGCAACGGATGAAATCGCCGATTATCTGAATGTGAACCCCGGAATCCCGATCCTGCTTTTCGGCTGCGTTACCTATGGCGTCGTCAACGGCAAGGAAGTTCCCATAGAAAATTTCAAGTGCTGCTACCGCAGCGACAGATTTAAGTTCTACATTAATCAGGTCAAGTGAGTTTTTATTCCGGCGCTCATTAAATTGAAACTTCATTATTAAGGGGAGAATGACAATGAAAAAGACATTGAAAAAAATCCTTTGCCTCGTAATGGCCACGATGATCGGCGCATCCGCCTTGGCTGGATGCGGCAGCAAGGACAGTACGGATCAGGGCAGTCAGGCTGCGTCGGCCTCTTCCACCGTAAAGAGCGACAAGAAAATTGCCATTGTGTGTGATTCCGCGGGACAGAATGACAATGGGTACAATCAGGCCGCCGTCAGCGGTGCCAAGCAGGCCGCGGAAAAGTACGGTATGGAATACAAGGTCGTTGAACCGACCAACGGCGTTTCCTCCGCTCTGGAAGCTCTTGCGGAAGACGGATACAACGTGATCTTCAGTCTGGAATATGACTTCGACGCTTTGATTAAAGGCGTCGGCGGTTCCAAGCCTCTTGCCGAAATGTATCCCGATACGACCTTTGTCGTATTCAATGACAACCCGAATGTAAACGAGGACGGTTCCGTTAAGTATAAAAACGTTATTTCCGTGCTGTTCGACGTACATGAAGGCTCTTTCCTTGCCGGTGCACTGAGTGTCCTGGTAAATGAAAACGCCAAAGTCCTCTTTGCGGATGGCTACAAATTCAAGGACCCGGCTCAGGGCGGCCGCGCACTCGGATTCATCGGCGGAACCAATTCAAACGGCATCACCGTATTTTCCTACGGCTACATCGCCGGTGTGAACTACATGGCGAAGGAACTGGGCGTAAAGTATGACTACTATGCAAAATACGACGCAGGCTTTACCGATTCCGCACTGGGAAGCACGGTAGCCGGTACTTATTACGACAAGGGTGCCAACATTGTTTACGGCGTCGCGGGCGGCGTAGGCGAAGGCATTACCTCCAAAGCGAAGGAAGTCGGAAGGCTGGCGATCCAGGTTGACGCCAACAAAGACGCCCAGCAGCCGGGCTATGTCCTTACCAGCGTGCTGAAAAACACCGATGTCCCGGTCATGACCATCTGCGACGCCCTGGCAACCAGCAAGCTCGCCGGCATGGGAAATCTGCAGTCCTATTCTCTGGCTTCCGGCGCTACCGGCATTACGGATCTGGCTGAAATCAGCAAACACATTGCCACAACCTCCGAGGCACAGGCAAAGTGGAAGGAAATCCAGACCAAGCTGAACGAAATCAAAGAAAAAGTCGGTTCGGACATTAAGGTCGTAAATGCACAGGCCGGCGATAAATTTGACGCTTCTGCCTACCCGAACGTAACCATTAAATAATAAAACGCTGGGGGCGTAAACTGAAATGAGCATGATTCAAACGATTGATCTAACCAAAAAGTTTGGCGATTTCACTGCAAATGATAAGATCAGCATTTCGGTGGAAAAGCAGGAAATTAAGTGTATCGTGGGCGAAAACGGTGCGGGTAAATCCACTTTGATGAATATGCTGTATGGATTGCTGCGTCCCACAGAAGGTAAGATTTTACTTCACGGCAAAGAGGTCGCGATCGGCAGCCCTGTGGATGCCATCGCGCTCGGATTGGGAATGGTGCACCAGCATTTTAAGCTGGTGCCCAGTCTCACTGTTTATGAAAATATCCTTCTCGGCACGGAATTGAAAAAATCGGCCAAATCACCGTTTGTCGATAACAAAACGGAAATCGAAGAGGTCCGGAAGCTGATAGAAAAATATAAATTTGAATTGAATCCTACCGATAAAATCGAGGATATCTCAGTCGGCGGGCGGCAGCGGGTCGAAATCCTCAAAATGCTGTACCGCAACGTGGATATCCTGATCCTTGACGAGCCGACCGCGGTGCTTACCCCGCAGGAAGTGGACGAGCTTTTTGTCAACCTGAAGGAACTGCGCGCACAGGGGAAAACCATTATTGTTATTACCCACAAGCTGCGCGAGGTCATGGAGCTGAGCGACAGCGTGACGGTCATCAAGCAAGGCAAGGTTGTAGGAAACCTGCTTACCAAGGATACTTCGGAAGAGGAGCTGGCCCAGATGATGGTCGGCAGAGATGTCGTACTGACCGTACAGAACACGGCGGAGACCAAAGCGGCAAACGAGGTGGCCTACTGCGTGGAGGATGTCTGTACGATCAATGATTACGGCAAAGAGGTGCTGCACAATATTTCCTTTTCCGTTCATAAGGGAGAAATTCTCGGCGTAGCCGGGGTTGAGGGGAACGGTCAGTCGGAGCTGGTAAAGGTTCTGACCGGAATGATGAAAACAACCTGCGGCAGGGTTTCCATATATGATAAGGACATTACCAATAAATGGCCGGACGAGCTGCGGCACAACGGCGTTGGGATTATCCCCGAGGACCGTTATGCGCAGGGGCTCTGCAGTACGATGAGCATTGCGGAAAACTGTATCGCCGGTTATCACGGCGCTGCGGATGTATGCCGTCTGGGCTTTTACAACAAAAGAAGCGTGTCCGCAAAACGCGACCGCTTCATTAAGGATTTTGACATTCGTGTGGGCGATATCAACGGCAATGTGGGTCAGCTGTCCGGCGGTAACGCGCAGAAGATCATTGTCGCAAGGGAGTTTTCAAGCTCGCCGAGGCTGCTGATAGCCTGTCAGCCGACACGCGGGGTCGATATCGGGTCCATTGAGTTTATCCACAACCAAATTTTGAACTTCCGCAATGCAGGCAACGCGGTGCTGCTGATTTCCAGCGAGCTTTCCGAGGTGATGAGCCTGTCTGACCGGATTATCGTGATGTATAAGGGCGGTATTATCGGAGAAATTTCACCCAGGGAAATCAGCAGTTCGGCGATCGGCCTGCTGATGGCCGGGATTAAAAATTAACAAGGGGGGCATTGATAATGAAAATGATTAATTTTGGAAAACGCCTCCTCAACTCCATACTGCCTGTTTTGTTGGCGTTTGTAATCGGCGGAATCATCATTCTGCTCATTGGTGAAAATCCGGTTGATACATATGGGATTCTGCTGGGGAAATCGCTGTTTACGACGAAGGGCCTTCTGAATACGCTGCACTACGCTTCGCCGCTGATTTTGACCGGTTTGGCGATTGCCATTACGTTTAAGGCCAATATCTTCAACATGGGCGTGGAAGGGCAGATGCTGCTCGGCGCGTTTTTTTCCGGTGTGGCGGGTGCCTATCTGCCTGCTTCCCTGAACCCGGCTGCGGCAAAGCTGATTTGTCTGGCGGTCGGTGTTCTCTGCGGTATTTTGTTCGCTCTGGTTCCGGCGGTTCTGAAGGCATACTTCCATGTGAATGAAATGGTGGTCACCCTGATGCTGAACTACGCGATGATCAAGGTACTGGAGTTCCTTTCCACGGGTGTGTTCCGCGATTACAGCTCCGGCTACGTCTGTACGCCGACCATTCACGACAATGCTATGTTTTCGCGCATCGGAAACTCGAGAATCACCCTGTTTTTCTTTATTGCGGTCGCTGCGTTTCTGGTCATGTATTTTGTTATGAACAAATCCAGACTGGGGTATGAAGTGACGGCGATCGGGAAAAATCCGGAGTTCGCGGAGGCGGCCGGAATGAAGGTCCACCGGAAAATCATGATCCTGATGATCATCAGCGGCGCGCTTTCCGGGCTGGCCGGTTCGGGCTATATGATGAGCGAGCAGTTCAAGTACACCCTGAGCTTTTCGGGAAATCCCGGCCTTGGCTGGGACGGGATGCTGATCGCGCTGCTGGGCGGTCATTCCCCGGTGGGAATCCTGATTGCGGCCGTTTTCTACGCCGCGCTGAAAACCGGTGCGGATCATATCAATCTGTATTCCACTGTTCCAAAGGAAATCGTTTCGGTTATTCAGGGCCTGATCATCCTTTTCCTTGCGGTCAAGTTTGTGGACGAGCATACCGACATCCGGAAAAAATTGTTTGGCAAGAAAACCGGCAAGGCTGAGACGGCCGCCGCCAAGGAGGCATAAGGATGGATATTTTAGGCAACATTTTATACGATACCGTTTATCACAGTGCCCCGATTGTCCTGTGTGTCCTGGGCGGCATATTTGCCTACAAGGCCAATGTGCTGAACATTGCGCTGGAGGGAATGATGCTGATCGGAGCGTTTACTTCGACTCTCTGCGCGTTTCTTACGCATAACGTCGTGCTGGGCATCCTTCTTTCCATGGTATCGGCGTTGATTTTCGGGCTGATTTTTTCCCTGATGGGCGTTACCTTCAAGGGCAATGTTATTATCGTCGGTCTGGCAATCAACCTGCTGACCTCCGCGATCGCCCGGTTTGTTCTGGTGACGATGGATACTTCCAATATTACGCTGAGCTTTCTCAATGTGGCGGATTTCCAGATCCATATTCCCGTGATTGAGAACATTCCCCTGCTCGGCAGGATTCTCAGCGGCCACCCGCTGATCACCTATATCAGCTTTATCGGTATTTTTGTTATGTGGCTTCTGATGTATAAGACGCGGTTCGGTATTTATGTCCGTGTGGTGGGTGAAAACGAGGATGCCGCAAAAAGCATCGGCCTGAAAACCGACTTCTACAAATATGCCGCGGTTCTGATCGGGGCATTGTGCTGTGGCCTTGCGGGCGCGAATCTTTCCACGGAACGGCTGGGGCTGTTTACCAATGACATGACTGCGGGCCGCGGATTCATTGCAATCGCCGCTATCTACTGCGGACAGGGGTCCCCGACTATGTCGTCGCTTTACGCCATCCTGTTTGGTCTGGCGCGTGCGCTGTCCGTGAACCTCAGCATTTATGCCGGTCCGGCTGCGGGACTGTTCGACGTGGTTCCGTATGTCATTATGGTCTGCGTGCTGACGGCGGTTTCCATCGTCAAACGCAAGAACAATAAGATAAGAGGTTTTAAGAATGAATGAAACCGCTCTGATTATCGTGGATATGGTAAAGGATTTCACGGACCCCGACGGACTTGTGTATTATCCGCAGAACCGCGTAATCCTTCCGAAGATTGCGCAGGTTCTGGAAAAATGCCGCGAAAAGGGCAAGCTGATTATCTTTCTGCAGCACTGCAACCGGGTGGGGAAGCCGGATGAAAAAGCCGCTTCCATGCGCCCGAACTGTCTGGAGGGTACCAGCGGAATTGAAATCGACCCGATGCTCAAAGTGGATGAGGAAAAGGATTATGTGATCCGCAAACGCCGCTACAGCGGATTTTTCGGTACGGATCTCGACCTTGTGCTTCGTGAGAACCATATAAAAAACACCGTGATCGTGGGGACCAAGACCAACTGCTGTATCCGTGCCACCGTGACCGACGCCTTTTACCTGAATTATCATCCGATCGTGATCCGTGAATGCGTGGCGACGAATTCGGAGACGGTCAATGAAGTGCATCTTACGGATATCCAAAAATATCTGGGGACGGTTACGGATATGAATACTTTTTTTGAAAAACTGGATAACGGAGAATGGTAATGAAAAAGTACGACTTGATTACGAGCGGATATGTCAGTATGGACCACATGCTGAAAATAAAAACACCCGCAGCCGTCGGTTTTACTTCTTTAATTGAAAATAAAACCAATTCGGAAATTTATTATGGGGGCTGTTCCGTCAACATCGCATACGCGCTGTGCCGGCTTGGAATGAAAGCGATGCCGGTTCTGCGTGTGGGCGAGGACTACCGGAAAATTGGATTTGAAGCCTTTCTTCAGGGCGGCGGCGTCCCGACGGAGGGGATTTCCATGGTGGAGGGCGAAACGACGTCGGTGTGCTATCTGATCCAGGACAATATGGGACAGCACATCACGATCTTTTACCCGGGCGCCATGGACGGCCGGTATTCAAGGTCTCTGGACGACGCGATCTTTGAAGAAGCCGGTATGGGCGTTATTACCGTTGCGTCCCGTCCGGACAATCAGGAATTTTTTCAGAAGTGCAGGAAGCACGACGTACCGGTTGTGTTTGGCATGAAGTCCGATTTCGACGCGTTTCCGGAGCCGTTTCTCAGAGAGCTTCTGCTGAACAGCAAAATCATCTTTACCAACGAGGCGGAGCGCGAAACCATCGAAAAGCTTTTCCAGCTGAACGATATCACAGAGCTGTTTCGCCTCAGCAGCGCGGAGATCATCGTAACGACTTACGGCAAGGAAGGCAGCAAGTATTACCGGCGCACGGAGGACGGTTCGGTGGATACCGCCTGTATCCCCATCTGCGACTGCATCCGTGTGGTCGACACGACCGGTTCCGGCGACGGATATATGGCGGGTTTCCTGTATGCGTACCTGAAGGGCATGCCGATGGCGGACTGCTGCAGAATGGGCAGTACGCTCTCCTCCTTTATCATCGAAAAGGAAGGCTGCTGCACCAACGCGCCTTCACAGGACGCATTGATGAAGCGGTTTGAGAATTTCAAAAAATGTATTTGTTAAGGAGAGGGTAGTCATGCCAACATTATATCTGGGAGCGGACGCCTCCACGGTAGCCCCTTATGTGATTTTCTCCGGCGATCCGTGGCGTGTCGAGGTGCTGAAAAAATATCTGGACAACCCGCAGCACGTCGCGTTTCTGCGTGAGTTCAATACTTACACGGGCCTGTACAAGGGTGTGAAAATAACCGTTACGTCCACTGGGATCGGTGCGCCGTCGGCGGCCATAGCCATGGAGGAAATGTACGAGGCGGGGATGAAGGTGGCGGTGCGTATGGGCACGGTCATGTCCCTGCAGGACGATATGCTGGGCCATTTTATTATCCCCATTGCGGCAATGCGCCGGGAAAGCACAAGCAAAACTTATGTGGAAGAAAGCTACCCCGCCGTGGCCGACATTGGTCTGGTCAACATTATGAACCGGACAGTGACCGATTTCGGCAGGCGCTATCTCAATGGAATCAACTGTACCATGGACGGGTTTTACAGCAAGATGCACGATTCCAGATTCTCCAAAGAATGCGGAATCGATATGCTCAGGACCTTTGAAGAGCTGAAGAAGCTGCATGTTACGGGCGTGGATATGGAATCCGCGTGCATGCTGACGCTCGGCCGTCTGATGGGGGTAAAAACCTGTGTGGTGACCATGGCGACCGTGCTGGAGAATCTGAAGGACACGCTCAAGGGACAGGACCGGACGGACGCCGAAGACCTGCTCTGCCGTGTCGTATTGGAAGGAATCTACCGCTGTCATACACAGGATGAAAGTCAGGAAAATATAGGATCTTGTTGAAAGGAAGGTATCGATATGGATATCAGGAAAGTGATTGCGTGCAATCAGAAATTTGTAATCGGTATGGTGCACTGTTTGGCGCTGCCGGGGACGGCAGGTTTCGGCGGGGACTGCGATAAAATATTGAGTCAGGCCGTTCAGGATGCCCTTACGCTTGAAAAAGCCGGGGTAGACGCCATTATTGTTGAAAATATGGGAGACGACCCGTTTGCCGCTCTGCTGGATACTCCTCAGGTGGCGGCGCTCTCCGCGGCCACGGCGCTTGTAAAGCAGGCGGTGAAAATCCCGGTCGGCGTGGACGCGGCGTTTAACGACTGCGTGGCTGCCCTTTCCATTGCGAAAATCAATGGATGCGATTTTATCCGCGTACCTGTTTTTGTGGACACCGTTGAGTTTTACGGAGGGATTATCCAGCCCTGCGCAAGGCTCTGCATGCAGACCAGAAGAAATCTGGACGCCGAAAATATCATGGTTCTGGCCGATATTCAGGTCAAGCATACCAATATGGTTCTGCCCCAGGTGACTATTGAGGCTTCCGCCAAAGCGGCAATCGGCTGCGGCGCCGACGGCCTGATCATTACCGGCTCCGCGATCGGAGTGGAAACCCCGATTGAAATGATCGAGAAAGTGAAAAAGCTTTCCCGTATTCCAGTGATCGCCGGCAGCGGCGTTAACGCGCACAATATCAACGAGCAGCTCAATATCGCAGACGGCGCCATCATCGGAAGCAGCCTGAAAAAAGACGGCGTCATCACAAACCCCATCTCCTATGAGCTTGTGCGTGAGGTGCTTGGCGGACTGCGGAAATAATGGATTGACCGGAATAGATGGTCATAGTGAAAGGAAGAAATGTAATTATGATGAGACCCATGAAATTGGCAGGCAGCGAGCTTGTGTTCGGGAAAGGCTGCCTTGAGTACATAAAATCCGTCCCGGCAAAAAAAGCCCTGATCGTGATCGGCGGAAAAAGCATGGAACGCAGCGGCATCCTGCAAAAGGTGGAGAGCTATTTTTCACAGGCAGGCGCCCAAACGAAGGTTTTCAGCGGAGTGGAGCCGGACCCCTGTTTTGCGACGGTAAAAAGAGGGGCGGAAATGATGAAAGCGTTTGAGCCGGATATGATCGTCGCGCTGGGGGGCGGTTCGGTCATGGACGCCGCAAAGACAATGTGGGTGTACTATGAGCATCCCGAGCTCAACACTCTGGACGAAGTGCTGACCGCGAAGCCTTTTCCGAAGCTGAGGGAGAAGGCACGCTTTATGTGCATTCCCTCCACCAGCGGTACCGCCAGTGAGGTTTCCCGTTCCGTCGTCATTTCCGATGATGAAACCGGAATGAAGCACGGGCTTGGCAATATGGAAATGATGCCGGATATTGCTGTCTGCGACCCGGAGGTCACGGCCACTATGCCCCCGCACATTACTGCCGAAACCGGAATGGACGCCCTTACCCACGCTGTGGAAGCCCTTGCTTCCAAACGGGCGAACTACCTTTCCGACATTCTCGCCCATGCGGCGGTGATTGGCATTGTGAATAATCTGCCCAAAGCATATCAGAACGGAAATGACATGGACGCACGCGAAAAAATGCTGAATGCTTCCATGACGGCCGGCCTCGCCTTTACGAATGTTTCACTGGGAATCGTGCATTCCATGGCGCATACGCTGGGCGGCTATTTCCACGTCGCCCACGGCCTTGCGGATGCGATTCTTCTGCCTTACATTATTGAATTCAACAGCGCCGACCCGACGGCCAAGGCGGTATATGACAATATGGCAAGGGATCTGGGGGGCGGCGACCTTTGCGAAATCATCCGGAACTTGAACCGCAAAGTAGGAATTCCGGCCTGCGTCAAAGAGGTTGTACCGGACGAAGCGGCTTATATGGCAAAAGTCAGCGAGATGGCTCCTGTTGCCCTGGCGGATGGCTGCACCAAGACAAACCCGATTATTCCAACGGTCGAGCAATTCGTGGAGCTCTTTAAGAAAGTGTACTCCGCATAAAATCTTATCAGGACGAACGGAGAAAATATTTATGAATTTAATCTGCTATCTTTCCAACGGTTATCCAACCATTGCGGACAGCATTGAAATGGCGAAAACATATGTGGAGGCCGGCTGCGACATTATCGAAATCGACTTCCCCTCGCGCAACCCTTTTCTGGAGAGCGAATACATTTCGAACCGAATGGCTGAAGCGCTCAAAGCATGCGACGACTTTGACAAATATATGGAAGGCATGGTGCAGGTCAAAAAACTGCTTCCAAATACAAAATTTATCCTGATGGTATACGAGAACACCGTCGAGGAAATCGGAGAAAAGAAGTTCATTGATTTCTGTCTGGAAAACGATTACCGCGACATTATCCTGGTAGGATTGAAAGACGAAACCCTTAAAAACAGAATGATTGAAAACAATCTGCGCGTGAGCTGCTATGTTCAGTTCCAACTGATGGAGCGTGAAGTGGAATACGCGCTGAAATCCAACGGATTCGTATATCTACAGGCCGTACCGGCTCCAAATCAAATCAACCCCGCGTATCCGGAACTGAAGGACTGCATTCGGTACCTGCGCGGCAGAGGACTTAAAAACCCGATTTACTGCGGCGTCGGGGTGCATACCCCACAGAATGCCTCAATGGTAAAAGCGGCCGGAGCGGATGCCGCGTTTGTCGGCAGCACTATTTTAAAGCTGCACGACGATAAACCGGCGCTTATTTCGATGATCCGCCAGTTTAAGGAACAGTGCTGATTGACAAGCGACCGGTGAATGAAAAAGCAAGCCCGATGCCAGTATTTGGAAGGCATTGGGCTTGCTTTTTTGACGGAATTTCCATTCATTTCGGGTAATCCGGTCACAAAAATGATATCCCCAAATCACTTTGCACCTTTAGTGTTCAGCGGCACCGCAAAATGCTTGGATATTTTGCTCAAAACACGTAAATTCTCTGGTAAAACGCGAATATCTTTTTCCTCCTGCGGAACGTATAATTGATTACAAAAATAGAAATGATTATTGTTTTTCAAAGGATTATTATTGCAGGAGGAGAGAAAATGATTAAAGTTAAAAATTCGGCAACCGCTTTATTACTTGCTTTTTCAATGTTGTGCTCCATTATTATCATGACCCCGGCCGCAAGCGCGGAGGTCAAGGATTCCAATCCCATGGATTCCTGCATTACCGGCGTGGATATTACTTATACCAATGATTCGGGACAGCACACCGTAAAAATTACGGATTCCGGCGGGCCGGATACCGTTGAAATACAGGCTGGTACCACCGTGGGCCTGAAATATGAGTTCACCCTTCCCGATGACATGGTGATTCTTGATGAAGACAAATATACGATCTCCCTTCCTGAAAATTTACCCGTTGCCGACAACTTTAAGGGTAAAACGGGGGATATTGGAAAGCTGGGTACTTATCAGATAAACGACGACCAGACGGTAACCCTTACGTTTAATGAATATGCGGCGACGCATGAGTCCCGTGGCGGCAATTTTTATGTGGAAACTTCGTTTGGCGGAGCATCGAGCGAAGATCCTGCCGATCAGGATATCGTATTCAACGTGCAGGGGAACGCCGTTACGGTTCCCGTGGAAACGGTTTATTCCGTGAAGGACCCCTCCATCGAAAAGGACGGCAGTTATACCAGGGACTCCGGCGTTACCTGGACGGTGACGGTTCATTCCGGCAACGACCGTGATAACACGGGCCTGACGGATGCGGTCGTTACCGATACCCCCGGAGACTATCAGGATTTTACGGGGAATGCTTCCCTGCAGATCGGGAAAGAAGCTCCTCAGCCGATCAGCGAAGGCGGTACGACAGCGCCGTATTATGTAAAGCTTGATAACGGTAAAATTGAATTTCACCTTGGCGACATCCCCGCGAATACAGACGCAAAAATCGTTTATACTTCCGACGTTTCCAACGATATTTACCAATCGAATAAAGATACTGTCAAGCTGACCAACAAGGCGGAGCTGGGGGCTGAAAACATTACAAAAAATCCTTCCGACGACGGTACGGTCGATGTACCGGTGGACTGGATTTATAAAGGCGGCGAATACGATTCTGCCAATAAGCAAATCGAGTGGACAATTCAGGTCAACCCCCGGAATCAGCCTTTGCCCGCGGGAGCGACTGTGACGGATACACTGGCCAAATTCCTCACTCTGGATACGGATACCGTCCAGGTGAACGGTTCGGATATCCCGGACAAAACCGGTGAGGCTGGCGAAATCAGCGAAAAAATTTATTACAAGACCACCGCCCCGGACAGTAACGGGAAAACGAAAGTAACGTTTTATTTTGCCGAGGCAACAGATACGCAGCAGACCATTACCTTTGCCACGAAGATCGACGATAAATACTATAACACAAATTCCGACGGGTTTACAAATACGGCTACTTTGAAAACTCCAAATAACAATGAGGGTATCGGAAAAGACCGCTCTTCGACAACAAAAACAATCGTCGGCCTGTCTTCCTCCGTTATTTCAAAAGCAAAATCCGGTTCCTACAACCCTTCCACTCACCAACTGAGCTGGAAAATCACGGTAAACAGCAATAAAATGGCCATTGCCGATCCTGTCGTCACGGATACGATCGACAAGATGTCAAACGGAACGGCGGGCGACCACCAGAAAATCATCGGGGTCACCGCTGTCAAACACAACGGCGACCCGGATATTCCTGATGTTCCGGTTACGCTCAACGTGGGAACTGACGCCGATACCGGAACGGTTCCATTCTACTTCATCGATGGAAAGACGCTGACCGTTCATTTGGAAGACTTTGGGTCCGGCGAGGACCCCGTTGTCCTTACGGTCGTTTCCGAGGTGACAGACCCGGATTATTACGCGGTCAACGGCACACACACGGTGTACAACACAGCGGTTCTTACCGGCAATGGGGATGCTATCAACCAGTCTGTGACGGCCCAACAGAATGTCACAAGCGAAGTCGTTGAAAAATCCGCTCTCGGCTACCATTATGATGGCGACCGACTGATCAGCTGGCAGATTGATGTCAACCAAAACAAGATGTCTATGACCAACGCCGTCATTACCGACACTATCCCGGCTGGACTTACCCTTCAAGAGAGTACCATTACCTTTAACGGTACTACCATGAAAAAGGCATCAGAGGCGAATGGCGCAACCCCTTACTATACTTTGGAAGGCTCCAAATTGACGATTCATTTGGGGAATCTGACCACAGCCGGCACTGTTAAGTATGAGACTTCGGTCGATATCAGCCAGTTTCAGGACAATAACAAAGCTCTTTCCTACGAAAATACGGCCAACCTCCATTTTGACAATGGAACCGAATCCGGAGAATCTTCCACAGACACCCAGACCATAGCTCATTCCGTTATTGAAAAAGGGTATGAATATACGAGCGGAAATCTCTATATTGACTGGAAGGTGCTGATTAACCGCAATCAGGTGCCGGTCGGACAAGACAAGGTGATCAAGGTTACCGATACCCTTCAGGAAGGTCTGTCTCTGGATACCGGATCCGTGGCATTTTACCCTGTGACTACCTCCGATAACGGTCAGTCTTTTACCAATGGAGCCCCCGTGTCCCTGACGAGGGATAATGTCGGCTATAACGAAACTACCAGGGAGTTCGTATTTACGTTCCCGAAAGATACGGATTTGTCCAAGGCATACCGGCTGGAATTCCGGACCTTTGTGACGGATAAAACGAAGAGTCCTTTCAAAAACACGGTGAACTTTCAGGGTGTCATCAAGGCTCCGGACTCAACCAGCACAGATGTCGTAATTACCGACCAATCGGCAGGCGGAGACGGGTGGGGAACCCTTCCGCTGGGCAGTATTACAGTACTAAAGCAGGATAAAAAAGACAAAACTCCGCTTTCCGGCGCCGAGTTTACCCTTTACGATTTATACGGAAATCCGGTGCAGATCCTTACTACGGACCCGACAGGCCAGATCGTTTTCAGCAGACTGAGCTACGGAACCTATTCTTTGCGTGAGACAAAAACGCCGGATGGGTACAAAAAGAGTACTTATTATAAAAGCGGTATAAAGGTTTCTTCTGATTCCAAAAATATAACTCTGGCGGTGGACAACACGAAAATCGGCACCGACACGGGCCATTCCGGCGGTGGCGGTGGTGGAGGCGGATCCAATTCGGATGTATCGTCCAGCAGTGCATCTTCCTCTGATTCTTCCTCCGTCAACTCCACGGAAATCATCGATGGAAATTCGATACCGCAGGCAGGACCCGGGAGCTCTTCCTCTTCAAACCCAAATGAAACCGTTCGTGACGATGATGTCGGCAAATCCGGGCCTTCTCCCAAGACAGGCGAAGCTCCGCTTTCTCTGCCGGCCCTGGGGACCGTCATGGGAATGGCGATTTTAACCGTAGTGGTACTGAGAAAGAAGATTACCAAAGAATAAATCATAAAGACTAAAAACCAGCCAATGAGAAATTGGCTGGTTTTTTATATCTTGACAGAAAAAATGATGCAGCTTTTTCAAAATAAGGGAATTTGCTGAGTCTCAAAATTGCAGAAAAAATTTTTATTTTGCAAAAGAATAAGGTAACGCGAAAGGAAAATTATGATAACATAATTTTAACATAAATTTTACATGAGCGGCGGATAACTTTGTCAATCCGTCCAGCCAGTTAAAAAATATGCAGTGGTACAGCTGAACAAAATGACGGAAACAGATTGATCGGGGAAAACTTTTGGGAAGGATGGCGACAGAATGAACGGAAAATTGAAACCAAGGCAGTATGAAATACTGAAAATTTTAGTTACTTCTTCCGCCCCGCTGGACATCACGTTTTTTCGCGACGAGCTTAAAAAAAGCGAACGGACCGTATGGTATGACATCAATGAGCTGAAGAAAATCTGTGCGGAAAAAAACGTGGAAATACGCCACCGTTCAAAGTGGGGGTTCTACATACCGGTCGAACAGAAACCCAGGTGTTCGGAAATTATTATTGCCGGGCGGCCTGAAAAGGACGCGGGATTTCTGAAGAGTATTGAAGATGAGCGCATTTTGAACCTTTTCTTTTATTTCTATGTGAAGAAAAGAGACGTTACGGCGGAGCTGCTCGCCAGAGAATTTTATATCTCCCGGTCCACTCTGATGAGAATTGTACCGAGGTTTGACGAATATTTCGATAACCGGATTCATCTGTCCTCCCTGAAAACAGGAGGCTATGAGCTTCAGGGCGACGAATTTACCATCCGCCATATTCTGGCGGAACGGCTGGCTCAGTATTTCAAGGGAAGCTATACGGCGGAAGACTGGTATCTGCTTTTGCCCGACCCGTTAAAAAAATACATCAACCTTCAAAGGATCATTACGATCAGCAATGAGATCAAAAGAGTAAATGAACAGTATAATGTCTGGATTTCCAACAGCGGTTTTTTAAATCTGCTGTCTTATTGCATTGCAGGCGATATACGGAAATATTTCTGCAGTCCCGGGGATTCTGCGGACGATTCGCAGGGGTATGCCGAAACTCTTTTAAAAAGGCTGAACAAAAAGATCGACAAAACGGAACTGGGCTATCTGAAGTCCGTTCTGATGGAAAACGAAATCATTGTCAATATTCAGGAGATAGAGGAGCAGAGGGTCAATTCCAGCCTGCAGAAGATTCTGGAGTTTTTAAAAACGCAGGAAGAAAAAGATGACTACAAGTTTGATATGACCTCTCTTTTCGATGATTTATACGGGCATCTGAAAAGCTCGTTATTCCTGTTCCTCAACGCGAAGGAGAAAAAAGAGGAGAACTATATTGTTATTCGCGAGGTAAAAGAAAATTACCTCGACTTCTACCGCATGGCGGAAGAGTGTTCCAATATACTGAAACAGGATTTTTCCATTGATTTTACGGAAACGGAAATTTGCTATATTGCCGTTTATTTATATAAAAACTGCAAAAATCAATTAAACAGGAAGAAAAATGTTCTTCTGGTCTGCGGAACGGGCAAGGGCCTGTCGAACCTGCTGGCCATCCGGCTGGGCAATGTGTTTCCCATGCTGAATATCGCGGGACAGGTTTCTCCTTACCAGCTTTCCAATATGAATTTCGGGAAAGCGGTCGACTTTGTCATATCGACCATCCCGTTGAACATCACAAGCATACCGGTGCTGAAAATTTCACAGATACTTCCGATGGAGGACATCAAGCGCATTCAGGAATTTCTGGACTATGGCAAATTGGTCGATGAGATTCCCCTGCAGGAGAAAAACCGGGCCTCCTTTAACTCAAAGGACGACCCGTTTGAAATAGCCGGGACCGTTCAGCAGAAAACGGCTTTTAATAATCTGACCTATGCCGCCAATATCATCAGCAAGCTGATTTTGACGCTTTTGGAATATACCTCCAAGTTCCCAGAGAATTACAGGATGAGTCAGGATGTGCTTCTCGGCATGGTGATCCATATGAGCATGGCTGTTCCCAGATGGTTTCAGGGCTCCGATCACGATGCCCCGCCCGAAATCGCGGAAGAGTACATCAGGATCGCAAATGAGCACAGGGTGATTTACGAGATCATGGAGCAGTTCTTTAAGCTGGTGGAAAACTCCCTGCAGGTGAGTATCAGCATAGAAGAAAAAATAGCGTTTTTCTTATACATTATAGGAGGAAATGAGGATGAAAGTACTAACGATTAAAAAGGGGAGGCTGATCTCCCCGGTTAACGGATATCACGGGGATGTCAGGGATATTCTGGTCAGGGACGGAGTCATTACGGCAGTCGGAAATTCCATCGATCCCCAGGGGACCGTCGTCGATGCACAGGGATGCATCGTTACCCCCGGTTTCATCGATATCCATACGCACTGTTACCCGAAGGTATCGCTGGGAATGGAACCGGATGAGCTGGGGATCCGGCGGGGGTCTACTGCAATTCTGGACGCCGGGAGCAGCGGCGCGGACAATTACGAGGATTTCCGGGAGAATTATATTGAAAAAAGCGGAACAAAAGTATTTACCCTTTTAAACCTCGCCAAAGAAGGACTCACCCACGGCCATGAGCTGAGTGACAGGAAAAATATCGACATTCCCCGGCTGAAGGAGATGCTCCAAAAGTACCCGGACAACATCGTGGGGCTGAAGGCCAGAGCCAGCGCTAGCGTCGTCGGCACCATGGGGCTGGAGCCCATCGCGCTTGCGGTCAGGACAGCCCGCGAGGTGGGCAAACCGCTGATGGTGCACGTCGGGAACCGCCCTCCGGAATTTACGGAGGTGCTGGACCTGCTGCAGAAAAACGATGTGGTCACCCACTCTTTCCACGGAAAAGCGGGCGGCATCCTCGACGAAGAGGGACACGTGATTCCACAGGCGTGGAGGGCCAGGGAAAGGGGAGTCCTGTTTGATGTGGGTCACGGAGTCGCAAGCTTCAGTTTCCGCGTGTTTGAGCGGGCGCTGAGGGACGGCTTCGACTGCGATATGATTTCTACCGATTTACATATTGAAAATTATAACGGGCCCGTTTACAGCCTGGCGGCCGTTGTCAGCAAGACCATCAACTGCGGGGAAGAGCTGGAAAACGCGGTGGCGAAGTGCACCAGCGTACCGGCCAGACATTTCGGCCTGAAAGGGCTGGGGGAAATTGCCGTTGGCATGACCGCCGACTTTAACGTTATGGAGCTGACGCCCTGCGAGGAAACCGTGCTGGATTCCATCGGCGACTCCCTGGAGCTGAAACAAAAGCTGGTATTAAAGAAAACGATATACAGTAGAGGTAATGAAAGTGCAATCATGGAACACGCTGCTAAATGACAGTAAGCTGGACATCTCTGTAAAAAACGAGTTTATCCGATGCTATCGGGAAGCAAAGGAAAAATTGAAATCGTATGGGATCGTGATGGATGAAGAGGCGGACTTCATGTTCGCAAACCATATCCTGGCTTTGCTCAAAAGGGTAAAAACCCGCTCGTTTGTAGAGGATATGGAAGAGGAAGATTTCGAACAGGTGCCCAAAAAAGTGTATGACATGGCGGAAGACATTGTCGGGGGTTTGTTTGAAAAAGAGCATCTGCCCATCAATCAAACAGAAGTATTTCTTGTGGCAACCCACATAGAGATGACAATCCAAAAGACAAAAGGAGGAACAGAACAATGAGCGAAAAAAAGGTGCTGGTCGTGATCGGACACCGCATGGGGAAAGGTCAGGCCGTCGCCCGCGGAGTGGAAAAGGCCGGGGGAACGGCCATCGTGATTCCGGGAATGGCAGCGGACATGAAGCTGGGGGACGTGATGTATGAAAACAATGCGGACCTCGGAATCAGCTTCTGCGGAAGCGGCGGTGCCGGCGCGCTGACGGCAAAGACCAAATACGGTTATCCGGCAAAATCCGAGCTTCGTTCCGTAGAGGCAGCCTGTACTGCCGTGGAAGAAGGATGCAAGGTGGTCGGCCTGGGATTTCTGGATGTGGAAGAGCTGGGCCAGAGGCTGGTGGAAACCTATCGCAAGGTCCACGGTGAATAAGGATGCTGAACAATCTGCAAAACAAGCAGCTGCTGAAAGAAATCAGCCACGAGCTTGTGGTTACCGCAAACGGAGATTCTTTGGAAAGCGTTACAGGCAAGCTTTTCCAGAATATGCGGAAACAGATCTTCGCGGAGTTCCAGAAACCGATCATCCAGATGGAAGCCGAGGAAGTCTTTTTTCAAAAGGTGGATACAAAAAGCCGGACGGAGCATTTTATGTTGTTTTTCTGGCCGAGGGAGAGAGTCACTTATACCATTACCGCCAAAATCGTGGTGAAAGTAAAGTATCTTGATATTGCGAAGGAGGAGCTTTAAATGTTGGAGATCATTCTTTATTCCTTGATTATCGGGGCTGTCGGCGGGGGCTGTATCGCCGCCGGCGCGGCGCGCATGTTTCATGCGCCGGAAGTACAGGCAATGGGGTCTTTCCGAACACTGGGCGAAATGAATGCCTGCAACGGAGACCCGATCGCGCATTTTTCGTTTGGACTGGGATTTTTCTTTTCCTCAGCGGCTTCGGCTGTTGCGGCCGGTGCATTGACGCAGGATGTGTTTCACAGAATCGTTACAAACTGGGGCGCGGCGGTCCTGCTGTTAAAAAACAGAAACATGGAGGAGACGGTCTGGAATCCGAGGAAAATGATGCTGGCCGGTTCCGCGGTGGGTGCGGTCGTCGTCGTTTTTTTGAACACCATGTCTCAGCTCATTCCGGAAAAGCTGTCCCTGATTGCAAAAAATGTACTGACCCCCGCCACCGGATGGCTGATCAATCCGGTCATGCCCGCTATTTTCTGGCTGGCCGCTGTTGATGCCGGAAAGGTAGTCGGAATATGGGGAACCGTGCTGGGCGGGGTCTCCGCGCTGATTTCCGGAAATGCGGTGCCCGGTATCGTACTGGGAATTCTGATTGGAAAATCCGCTGAAGAAAACGGCTATAAGAGCAGAATGGTCCAGATATTGATTGGCATCGTGGTAATCATGTTCGTCGCGATCGCCTATTTCAGGGGATTCTTCGGCAAATTCGTTATCGGTTCATGATTCTGATACATACAGGAGGAAATTTAGATGGAAAAGAGAACATTTTCGGAAAAATTTGATGCCTTCATGATGAAAGACAATACCTTTATTCTGCTCGTGATGGGAGCGGCCGCCTCTATCTTTGCCGGAACCTATCTGTTTGTGAAATTCGGCACCGGTGCGTTTAATGAAATTTCCATCGTCGCCATGCTGACCGATGGGATGAGCAGCGGCGATTATGCGGCGGCCGCGGGATTTGCCGCAGGGTTCCTGATCGCCAGAATTCTGGAAGGGCCGCTGGTTGGTCTGATGGATATCGGCGGAAGCCTGATGACCGGCGTAGGCATCGGTATCCCGGCAGTGTTTTTGTCTATGGGCTGGAAATTCCCGTTTTCCAATTTCTTCGCGGCGCTGCTTGTTGGCGCGGTGATTGGAATTGTCATCGGTGTTGTGCTGATTATTATCCGCAAGGTAGTGCCGGAAGGCATGACCGTCGGCGGTACCAGCATCATGATGGGCGCCGGCAATGCGGTGGGACGTTACCTTGCTCCGCTGATTGTCGTTGCGGCAACACAGTATAATGTTTTTGCGGGAATCGGCGCAATTGTCGGGGCGGCAATTTTCTACAAGTGGGGAAAGGAAATGACCGGCGGCGCCATTCTGGGCGCCATGATTCTGGGTGCAATTTTTCTGTAATGAACAGTGGAAAGGGATTAAAGAGAATTCAAAATGAGTGTATATCAGGATATCGGATTAAAAAGGGTGGTTAACTGCTGCGGGCGCGTAACCCTGCTGGGCGTTTCCACCCTGAGCGACGAAGTGGCCCGGGCCGCGGTTGCGGGGGGACAGTCTTATGTAGTAATCGAGGATTTGATCAACCGCGCAGGCGAGATTATTTCCCGGTATACAGGGGGCGAGGACAGCTGCGTGGCGTCCTGTGCTTCCGCCGCGATCTGCCTGACAGTGGCCGGGCTGATCTCAAAAGGGAAAAAGTCGATTATGGACCGCCTTCCGGACTCCGCAGGGCTTCCGAATGAAATCGTTCTTCAGAAGGGGCACAGCATCGAATTCGGGGCGCCGATGGCGACGATGCTCCGGCTTGGAGGCGGGGTGCCGGTGGAAGCGGGCACCGTGAATGAAGTAGTCCCCGAGGACGTGGAAGAGGCCATCAGCGAAAGAACGGTTGCTTTGCTGTATGTCAAGAGCCATCACTGCGTGCAGAAGGGAATGCTGGATATCGAAACAATGCGAAATATCGCGCACCGTCACCAGCTTCCCCTGATCATCGACGCGGCGGCGGAAGAGGATTTCCGGAAATACCTTGCCATGGGAGCCGATCTGGTGGTGTACAGCGGGGCAAAGGCTCTGGAAGCGACGACCTCCGGATTTGTGACCGGGAAAAAGGAATATATCGAGTATGCCAAAAAGCAGTACCACGGAATCGGACGCCCCATGAAGATTGGCAAAGAAGGCATTATGGGCCTTTTAAAGGCTTTGGACCGCTATGAAAACAAGGACCGCGAAAAGGAAGTCAAGGAGAATCTGGAAAAGGTACGGTATCTGTGCGACGAGATCAACGGGATTCCCGGCCTGAAGGCGGTTCAGATCCAGGATGAAGCGGGCCGGGCGATTTACCGGGCCAGAGTGACGGTGGACATGGCGGTCAGCGATAAAAAGATCGAAGACATCAACAGGGAGCTGCGTGCCGGGGATCCCATCATTTACTGCCGGGTCGAATTTCTGAATCTGGGCAAGCTGGACCTTGACCCGAGACCGCTGTGCGAGGGCGACAAGGAACTGATTGTAAGCAGACTGAAAGAAATTATGAAGGGATGAAATCATGGGAATCAATTACTATCATCATCGTGTATGCCTGAACGTGCTGGCCGGAAGCCTGAAAAACGCGGAAGAAATCTATCGGGCGGCGGAAAAACATGTGGAGGTCGGCGTGCTCTCCGCCAGCTATCCGGATGTTCCGAGCGCGGTAGAGGATATGAAAAAATACATGGACGTGCTGGAAGGAAATCTCTCTGTCGGGCTGGGCGGCGGAAATCCCGCTCAGTGGAAAGCGGTCGCGGAAATTGCAAAGGAAGTCAAGGCCAATCACTTTAATCAAGTGTTTTCCGCGGTAGGCTACACAAGGGCAAATGTGGGAAATGAGTCCAGCCATATCAATGCCCTCGTGTCCCCCTCCGGAACGGCCGGAATGGTGAAGATTTCCACCGGGCCGCTGTCCAAGGACTGCGAACAGCCTGCGGTCATTCCGGTGGATACGGCCATTGCCATGATTCGGGAAATGGGAGGGAACTCCATCAAGTTTTTCCCGATGGGCGGCCTCAAATGCAGGGAAGAGCTGAAAGCGGTAGCCCAGGCCTGTGCCGGAAACCATTTCATTCTGGAGCCGACCGGCGGGATCAGCCCGGATAATTTCCGTGAAATCATGGAAATTATCTTACAGGCGGGTGTGGAAAAAATCATTCCGCATGTCTATAGCTCCATTATTGACAAAGAGAGCGGAAACACAAAGATTGACGCAGTAAAGAATTTGCTGTCGGTCGTAAAAGAAATCGTATAAATTTAGAATTAGGATAAGAAGATATGAAAGAATTTACTTATACAATCAAAGATCAACTGGGCATTCATGCAAGGCCCGCCGGGATGCTGGTAAAGGAAGCAAAAAAGTTCGGCAGTGCGATTACCATCCGTGGTAAAAACGGGAAAAGCTCGGACGTTTCCAAAATTCTGAACCTGATGGCGATGGGTATCAAGCACGGCGACGTCATCACGGTACAGGCTGACGGTAAGGACGAGGAAGCCGCCATCTCCGCGATGAAGGTACTGGTTACCAACAATTTATAGGAGCGGCAGCCCGTTCCGCGCTTCCGACGATTTCCGGAGCTCCGGCGGCCCTCAGTTTGAAAGTCTCAGTACGAAGCGAATGTAAGCCGTACAGCCGGTACAGGTGTTTTTAGCACCCGTACCGGCTGTACGATTATCGGACCGCAGTATTACTGAACGATGCCGGGAAGATCGCCGGGAAGATCGGCGGTCGGCTTTGTTTTTTTGCGGTTTCGGATTTCAGCGGAAATCAATATGATTATGGGAAAAATCACTTCAAAAGGAGTCATGGAAATTACCAGGGAGGGAATCCGGTCAAAAACATCGCTTAGCTTTTGAAGATCAAACAGACTGGTTGTCAATATGATAAGAGTACAGGGAACGACCAGAAATTTTTGCTCCGTATTGCGGAGAATATGAGAGAGCCCTAAAGAGGCGGAGTAAATCAAGACACAAAGCTTTATAGTCCCGGCAAGCACCAGATTTATGCCGACCAATATTTCAAACCTTTCAAAAAAATCTCCCAGTGAAGCCGTACTGATCGCCGCGTCGGATGAAAAATAATAGACGGATGCCGACGGTCCTAAAACCAACACATTCCGCAATCCTATCACCAAGTGTGTTAATGTGATCAGCAGCATAGCGTTTACAAGAATTTTTTTAATGTTTGCTTTTTGCTCCATTTTGGAAAAGAAAGAAAGGCAGACGAACGCCTCCGACCATGGAATGATAAATATTTTATAGGATGAATTCAAAATCATTTTCAGATCGGAATCCATCATCGGCTTTAAATTTCCCAATTCCATACTGCCGAGGCAAATGAGAGTTGCAATGGCCACAAAGCCGATCACAAATTTTATCAGAAGATTCGAAGTACGGGCGATCGTTTCGGCTCCGCACGTAACAGCCGCTATGGTTACCATAATGAAAAATATGGAGGTAACGTTTCTTGGGGTAGTGTCTAAAGCGGTAGTTTTGATGTAAAGACTGAAGGAGCCCAGTACCCTGTACCCGATAAACAGGGAAAAAAACACGCTGATAAGCGACATTACGGTTCCGAAGAAACGCCCGAAGATGGCAAACAGCATTTCGTACAGATCCTTTTCCGGATAAAGCTTTGCTAATCTGATGTACAGTGCGGCCATCGGTATCATGAAAATGGCCGCAAGTAAAATCGATACCCAAAAGTCCTGCTTTACATCTTTATCGGAGCCGAAAAGGACAAGAGTCCCAAACCAGAACATATAAAAGAGGCTTGTCATCTGTTTTCCCGTTATTTTGTAATTTGTCATTCTGTCTGCTTCCTCGCGTGAACAAAAATATTTTGTGATCGGCAATTGTTATTATTCTCAAGAATAGGGTAATTTACTCTGAATGCGATGAGGGAATTTGATTTCATGCCAAGAAAATCCGGTTCAGAGGTTACTGAAGCTATCCTGCATATTGTGGGTTTCTAACCGTTTTTTATACCCCGAAACGGCCAAACAGGGAAAACAGCTTCGGCCGTGTGACGCCGCAGTCAATGCGGTGGTCATTGATCTTGTCACATTGCATCAAAATACAGCGGCAATGTTTTCATTGAGATTCGCTTGACTTCAAAACAAAAATTGTGCTAATATTTATTCAATCGAGTAGCTTTAACGCGTAAGTCCAGATTCTGGACTTACGCGTTTTTTGCTGCCGTAAAGTGTGCAGCTCGTTCCGGATGGCGGCCGTACGCTGACCTTAGGAGGAGGAAACTCAATGCCAAAAACAAAATTTCAAGCATTTATCTTCAGTGTAATGATGTCGATTATCATGGCCTATGGTATGGAATTGTACAACGTTGCACAAAAAATGGGAGGAATGAGCAATTCTGTATTTTTGCCCGCGCTGATTGAGACGTCCTACATGAGTCTGTTCGTGTTTGCAATATCGAATCTGTGCGGGAATAGAATCGGGAGAAAGCTGGCTTTTAAACATGTCTCGTCCGGAAAGGACAATCCGTTTTTTATTACGGTCATGATATCGAGCTGTACGGTTGGATTTATGTGTCCCGCAATGAGTCTGGTAGCAACGGCTGTTTTTTCTGGTGTCAGTACGCAGTTTATTGCGGACTGGTTCGCAACGATTGTAAAGAATTTTCCCATGGCTCTGCTTTGGCAGCTGTTCTTTGCGGGACCCATCGTCCGGCTGTTTTTCAGAACGATCTTCAAAAAGCAGTTGGTTTCTGATTGCCATGCGGAAAGCCATCAGGAAGAAACGAAGGAAACTTTAGGGCAAGGAGCATAAGAAAATATGTATAAAAAGAAAAGCAGTGCTGTCGGCAAAGAGTGCCCAAAATTATGGACAAAAAATTTCGTCTTTATCATCCTTATCAATTTTCTCGTATTTATGAACCACATCATGATATTATCCACATTTCCATTTTACATTGAAACTATGGGCGGCACGGCGGCGGTCGCCGGCTTGGCGGCCACTTTGTTTTCTCTCGTAGCCGTTTTATGCAGGCCCTTTATCGGCTGGATGCTGAATAACGGGAAAAGGAAATCGATCCTTGTGGTCGGTATTGTCGGAATGGCTCTGATGCCGCTGGGATATATGGCGGTTTCCGTTCTGTTTCTGGCATTTGTGGCACGCATGGTGCACGGCGCGTCGCTCGCATGTTCCAACACCACAAGCAGTACGATCGCAACCGATATCATCCCGAAGGAACGGTTTGCGGAGGGCATGGGCATGTTTGGAATGAGTACCGCTTTTGCCACCGCACTTGCCCCCGCTTTAGGTCTCTTTCTGATGGACAAAATGGGATACAGAACGCTGTTCCTGTCTGCAACAGGGGCAATAGTAATCGCATTTATCCTTTTTTTAATGCTCAGGGTGCCGGGAATTTCCGTCGGGAAAACGCCGCTGAATTTTAAGCAACTGGTCGATAAAGACGCGCTTCCCGCTTCCACCATAGTGTTGGTGTTCCTGCTGACCTTTGGAGCTCTGGAAAATTTCACGGCAAAGTTTGCGAGTGAGAACGGACTGCCCAGCGGCGGGATCTTTTTTACGATTATGGCCTGTATGCTCTTTCTGACGAGGGCTACGATCGGCAAGGCCGCTGATAAGCGGGGGGAAGGAATCTTTGTTTATACATGCAATGCCTCCATGTTTGCCGCTTTTTTATTTTTGGCCTTCATCCCCAATACAGCAACTTTCCTTATTGCGGCCGCTTTGGCCGGATATGGATTCGGCGGCATAGAACCCGCGCTTCAGTCAATGGCCGTTCACATTGCCCCGCCGGAGAGGCGCGGCTCAGCCAACTCCACATTTTTGTGCGCTTACGATATCGGGATCGGTCTCGGCGGAGGAATTGCGGGCTGCCTGATTTCTGCTTTGGGATATCGGCAGATGTTTGTGGTTCTTTCTGCTGCAAACATAGTGTCCCTGATTTTGTATGTGGTATGGGGAAGAAAGCATCCGTCCTCTTTCTCTTATTCCCTTCCACATTGATTTCTGCTTCTTCAGCCGGGGGACGACATTGGTTGAAAACCAGAATTGTTTTTTATATGGCACGCCTTTATTTTTCATAACAATAAGCAAAACCGGAAGCCGGAAAGCTTCCGGCTTTTTTTATTCCGATTTGGAATGGTTTAAAAACAGGCTGCGGCTCGCTGTAGATATTCTTTATGTGTTACCAAGAAAAAGTTTATGCATTGTCATCCTGTGATTGACATTCGCCGCATAAAACATATAATGTTTTTATTAAAACAGATATGAATACTATGAATATTTCGGGCCGCTGTAGCTCCAGCCAGCAGAACAGATTCCATTCAGAAAGATTTGTGGTTCTTGCACTGTTTGTAAACCAAGAAAAGAAATGAGGAAAATGTTGTGGGAAAATTATTTACATCTGAATCAGTAACCGAAGGACATCCGGATAAAATTTGCGATCAGATATCCGATGCCGTACTGGACGCGCTGATCTCTCAGGACCCGTCTTCACGCGTAGCGGTGGAAACGGCCGTTTCCACCGGATTGGTGCTGATTATTGGAGAGGTGACGACGAAAGCGTATGTCGATATTTCCAAAATAGCCCGCCAGACCATCCGTGAAATCGGGTACGACGGCCTTGGCGGCGGATTTGACGGAAATACCTGCTCTGTTCTCGTTTCCCTTGACGAGCAGTCGCCGGATATTGCGCTTGGCGTTGATCAGGCATATGAGAACAAAGAGGGAAATACGGAGAAGGATTACGGGACCGGAGCCGGAGACCAGGGAATCATCTTCGGGTATGCGACGAATGAGACGCCGGAATATCTGCCGCCCGCCATTTCCTTCGCCCACAGGCTGGCCAGAAAATTGGCGGAGGTGCGCAAGAACGGGACACTGGGCTATTTAAGGCCGGATGGAAAATCACAGGTCACGGTGGAATTTGACGATGACGGAAAGCTGGCCAGAGTGGATACCATTGTTGTTTCCACTCAGCACAGTGAAGAGGTACCCTTAGAGCAGATCAGGGAGGATGTCATCCAGCATGTCGTCCGGACGGTGATCCCTTCCGACCTGCTGGATGAAAATACAAAATATTTTATCAATCCGACAGGGCGCTTCGTCATCGGCGGCCCGCAGGGTGACGCCGGACTGACCGGAAGAAAGATCATCGTAGACACGTACGGTGGGACCGGGCGGCACGGCGGCGGAGCTTTCTCGGGGAAGGACCCGACCAAGGTGGACCGTTCCGCGGCGTATGCGTCCAGATGGGTAGCGAAAAATCTGGTGGCGGCCGGCGTAGCCGATAAGCTGGAAATTGAAATCGCTTATGCAATCGGCGTAGCGACTCCCGTATCCGTATCGGTGGATACCTTCGGGACGGGGAAGATCGAACACGGCAAAATTATCGAGATCATCCAAAACGTGTTTGACCTCAGACCGGCCGCCATTATAGACGCGCTTGATTTGAGAAGGCCCATTTTCAGGCAAACGGCCGCGTACGGACATTTCGGGAGAATCGATATCGACCTGCCGTGGGAGGCACTCGACAAGGTTGATGAAATCAAAAAATACTTGTAATTTGGGATATGGCCGTTATGCCAATCAAGCTTTTCCAGCAGACCAATGGATGGGAGGTTACTGAACGTTCATATGAAAATCAAACAATACGATTCTTTCGGCTGCCGCTGCCGATGTTCCCATGAAATGACAAACGGATGAAAAATGAACCATACAGTGATTGATGCAAAAAACATATGAAAGAGGTAGCCTTATGAAAAAATTACTGATCTCGTTATTGATTGCGGCCCTTGCCCTTACCGGCGCCGGCTGCGCAAATACCGGTTCCGATACGTCGGCATCCGCGGCAGTGTCCGGCGGCCAAAGCGATGCGGCTTCTTCCAGCGATAAGGGCGTTACGATCCGTGTCGGCGATCTTGCCAGCTATGAGCTGATCAAGGACGCCGATGAAAAAGGATTTTTTAAAGAAGAATTTTCAAAGGACGACGTTACCGTTGAAATCAAAAGCTTTCAGTCCGGCCCGCCGGAGCTGGAAGCGCTGACGGCGAAAGACCTTGATTTTGCTCTGATGGGTGACCAGCCGGCGGTACAGGGTGTCGCGAATGAAATCGGTATACAGGTGGTTTCCGGTCTGCTGGACGGCACGCACGGAAACGGCCTGATTGCCCGTGAAGACGCCGGAATCAGTCAGATAGCCGATCTGAAAGGGAAAAAAGTGGGCGTGCCCGTCGGGACTACGGCCCATCAGCTGTTGATCAAGATGCTCGAAAAGAACAACCTGAAAACCTCGGATATCCAGCTTGTCAATTTGGCGGCGGGCGATATCGTCACCTCGCTGCAGACCGGAAACATCCAGGCCGCCGTTACCTTTGAGCCAAGCCTGACCAAGGCCGTGGCGGGCGGCGGAATCAAGAAAATAAGCGACGCCGAGGGCTACAAGGAAATTATCAACGTCATTGTCGGCAGGACGGAATTTACGAAGGAGCATCCCGATCTGGCGGTGCGTTTTCTGAAGGTCATCAAGAAGACGGCGGAGTGGCGCGATTCCAATTTTGAAGAATCTCTGGGTATCCTTGCAAAGCGTACCGGCGTCGACAAAGAAGCCCTGCGCGCCAGCGCTTCCTCCATGCCGCCGCTTCTGGCGCTGAAGGACAGCCATAAACAGGCGATTCTGGAAACCGCCCAGTATCTGAAGAACAACAATATCATCCGCAGGGACCTGACGGTCGAACAGATTTTTAACGACGAGTACGCCGTAAAAGCAGGCATTCAGTAAGGGGGGCCGACAGCGTGGCAGAGAACAAACACAGCTGGCGTGAGGATGAGCTCAGCCTGCAGGAGGTCATACAGAAATATCCGGACGTGTCTCCTTTCGTGATTTTGAAAACAGATGTTCAGCGAAGAGGCGTCGACTTCACACAGCGCGCGATCGACGCGGTGGACCCCGACCGGGACGCGGTTGTTTATCGCGGGATTTACAGCGAAAAAAACGACCGTATCCCCAACGGGCTGATTCTTAGGGACGGAACAACGATTCTGGCCGACCGTGTCGTTTCCTCCTCCGGGTTTAACGGCGGCCGTGACCCCTATCTCATTGATATCGTGGACGGAAAAGCCGTGCTGACCGATGAAGGCAAAGTGATTGAAGAGGTCGGATACTGGCCGAAGCCCGATTACTTTGACAAGGTGACCGGCAGCGGCAAGCCTATGTGGCAGGTGCTGGTCGCCAGACCGCAGCGCATGGATATCAACCTTTACCAGAACTGCGATTTTTGGAAGGACACCGGCATGGGCTGTAAATTCTGTCCGATCGCGGCGACGTACAGCAAAACCAAAAAAGTAAAGTGCGAGCATCTGGATTATCAGGACGTCACGGAGGCGGTCGCCGAGGCGCTCAAGCAGCCGGGGCGGTTCCGGATGATCCAGCTCTGTTCGGGCAGCCTGCTGGGCGGGGAGGAGCTGCTGGACGATGAAATTGATCAGTATATCACCATGCTGAAGCTGCTGGAAAAGAATTTCAGCCATAAAAAGGTGATGACCCAGCTTATTTCCACCGCGCATAACGAACGGCAGCTGCGCCGCCTGCACGAGGAAACGATCCTGACGGGGTATACCGCCGACATCGAAGTCCTGGACGAAGAAATCTTTAACTGGATATGCCCCGGCAAAGCGAAGTACATCGGCTATCAGGAATGGAAAAGGCGCCTGTATCAGGCGGCTGAAATTTTCGGTCCGGGAGCCGTCAATACCGGGATCGTTTCCGGTGTGGAGCTGGTGAAGCCAAACGGCTTCCGCTCCGAAGAGGAAGCGCTGGAAAAAGGGTTGGCGGAAGCCGAGGAGCTCGCGCGGCACGGCGTCGGAGTCGCCCAGACGGTTTACCGTGTGGCGGAAGGCTCGTACTTCCAGAAGCAGAAGGCGGCGTCCCTGGATTACCTGACCGCTTTTGCAAAGGGGCTTGACACGCTTCAGCGCAAGTACCGTCTGGAAGCGTACTTCGACGACTACCGTACCTGCGGAAACCATCCCAACACCGATCTGGCGCGGATATAAGGAGCGGAAAAAATGAGCATACAATTGAACGATCAGGTGATCGCACTGATCAACGATCCCAAAACACTGAAGGTACTGGCCAGCGCCGATCAAAACGGAATTCCCCATGTGGTCTTTAAAGGCTCCGTCTCCGTCAATGCGGACGGGAAGCTGCAGTATCTTGAAATCATCGAAACCTCTCAGACAAACAGGAATCTGGTGCACAGCATCTGGTTCCGGCGTCAGGTCGCCGTCGGTATCCTTACACAGGATTCCAGAAGCTATCAGATCAAGGGCACTCCGGTACGGGCCGTGATCTGCGGAGAATTATTTGAAGAGAATTATATTGCCGTAAGGGAACGTTTCGGTAAGGACGCGGACCTTTCGACCGTATGGATCATTGATCCCGAAGAAATCAGGGAGGAAACGTTCAGCGTGCAGGCCTCGCGGGAGCGGGAAGCTTACCCGCTGATCGGGCACCTTGACCGATTCTGACAAACCTGCAAAGAAGGAAATATTCTTATGATCAATCAAAAAAAGAAGGTGGGAAACAGCGGCGTTTTTACGGAATTGGTGCTGCCCGTGCTTTTTCCCCTGCTGCTGCTTTTCGTGTGGGAGACACTGAGCACACGGCGCATCATCAACCCTGCCATTTTGCCCGCGCCGTCAAGCATCTTTTCTACCTGCTGGTCCATGCTTACCAGCGGTGAAATCGCAAGGCATATGCGGATGAGCGCTTTTCGCGTGTGCTCTGGGTTTCTGCTGGGCAGTGCCGGCGGGCTGGTGCTGGGCATTCTGATTGGGCTGTTCCACAAAATCGACCGCGCCCTGACGCTGATTATCGGCGTTCTCCGACCGATTCCGATGATTGCGCTGATTCCTCTGTTTATCCTTTGGATGGGAATCGATGAAACCTCAAAAATCGCGGTGATTACGGTCGGCTCTTTCTGGTCCGTTCTAATCAATACGATTTATGGAATCAAAAGCGTCGACAAAAAGCTGGTGGAGGTCGCCTTTATTTTAAAGAAAAGCCGCATGGAGACGCTTCTGAAGATCGTGCTGCCCGCCGCCCTCCCGTCCATTTTTGCGGGGATCCGGCTAGGGGCCAGCAACGCGTGGGCCTGCGTGGTGGCGGCGGAAATGATCGCCGCCTCGTCGGGAATCGGCTACCTTGTGATGTTTGCCAGAGAGGTGTCTCAGCCGGACGTCATGCTGGTCGGTATCCTGATGATCGGACTGTTCGGCCTGCTGATCGATTTTCTGCTCGTTCACCTCGAAAAGCGCCTGCTGCGCTGGAATGAAACGGAAACGAAGGACTGAGGGGGTAGCTATGAGCGGATTACTGTCTATCAATCACATCAAGAAGAATTTTATCATCGATAAAAAACAGGTGGAAGTCCTTTCAGATATCAGCCTGGAGGTAAATAAAGGGGAATTCATCAGCATCATCGGTTCGAGCGGATGCGGAAAAAGCACGCTGCTGAAGCTGATCATCGGGCTGGAAAGCGCGACGGACGGACAGATTACTCTGGACGGCAAGCCCCTTGTGGAGCCTTCGGAGCTGTGCGGCATGGTCTTTCAGGAATCGAGGCTGTTTCCCTGGTTCAACGTGGAGCAGAATATTGACTTCGGTATCCCGAAAAGCGTCGGCGCGGCGGAGCGGAAAAAACGGATTGACGAGCATATCGCGCTGGTGGGGCTCACCGAGTTTACAAAGGCCAGGCCGAACCAGCTCTCGGGCGGAATGCAGCAAAGGGTCAGCATCGCCAGGGCGCTTGTCGGACAGCCTGAACTGCTGCTGCTCGACGAGCCCTTCGGAGCCCTCGACGCCCTGACCCGCATCAATATGCAGCAGGAGATCCTGCGCATCTGGGAGGCGGAGAAAACAACGATGGTGCTTGTCACCCACGATATTGACGAAGCGATTTACTTGGGGGACAGGGTGGTGGTCATGTCCAAGCGCCCCGGGGCCATCAAAAAGATCATCCCTGTGGAGCTTTCCCGCCCCCGCAGCCGGACGAGTGAAAACTTTGCCGTCATACGCCAGAAGGTATACCGCGAATTTCTGGAGGAATCCGAAATCACGCCGGATTACTATATCTGAGAATCCTGCGAAACAAAGACAGCCGTTCCGGCATTTGCCGGAACGGCTGTCTTTTCAACGCTTTCATCATGCGATTTTTTTGTACTGTCCACCGCCCATGTAATAAAGGAACTCCACACGGTCCCCGTCCCGGACGGGGATAGAGCTGAAATCCTTCCGGCTGATGATCTCATCATTCAGCTGCACCGTTACATATTCCTGCATATCGACCTCGGTCTTTTCCAGGAGCTCCTGAACGGACATTTCCGCTTCAAAACTGTTTTGCTTGCCGTTGATCGTAATTATCATAGCTAAATCTCCTTACTTTCTTCGTGCCGGCCGGCAGGTGAAAAACTGCACGCCTTCAGTTCATAGTCGATCAGATGAGTGATGGTCGGGTGGTCTCCGCAAACCGCGCATTCAGGGTCACGGGTGATTTTAATTTTACGGAACTCCATTTTCGCCGCGTCGTAAGTAAGCAGGCTCCCGTTCAGCAGATCGCCGACTCCCAGCAGATACTTTATCGCCTCGGCCGCCTGAATCGTTCCGATGACGCCGCCCATGACTCCCAGCACCCCGGCCTGCTGGCAGGTCGGAACGGCGTCCGGCGGCGGGGGATTTTTAAATACGCAGCGGTAGCAGGGACCTTCCCCGGGAAGGAACGTCATGGTCTGCCCCTGAAAACGGATGATTCCCGCGTGTGAAAAGGGCTTTTTCAGCATGACACAGGCGTCGTTGATCAGAAATTTCACGGGGAAATTGTCCGTGCCGTCGATGATGAAGTCGTAATCCCGGTCCCTGATAATATCCAGAATGTTTGCCGAAGTCGCATACTCGTGGTACGTAACGACGTCTACGTCGGGGTTCATCTGGTTGATCGTCTCTTTGCCGGAGAGTACCTTCGGCTTGCCGACGTCCTGCGTGCCGTGGATAATCTGGCGCTGCAGGTTGGAAAGGTCCACGCAGTCCGCGTCGACCAGGCCGATGGTGCCCACGCCTGCGGCACCCAGATACATGGCGGCGGGCGCGCCCAGTCCCCCGGTGCCGATGATCAGCACTTTCCCGTTCAGAAGCTTTTTCTGTCCGCTTACGCCGACATCGCTCAAAATAATGTGCCGTGAATACCGCTCAAGTTGTTCGTTCGTGAATTTCATAGGGAAGTCTCCTTTTGAATTTGGCCGGTGGACTGGCTTTCCAGTATTTTACGCACAAGAATGGCAAGCTGATGCAAATTCTCTTTCAGAAGATAGGCACAGCAGCGGTTCTTCATCGCATAGCGGATACTTTCCGGCGCAACGTCTTCGGAAACGATGATAAACGGCGTTTTCGGTGTCAGGCGGTTGCGCACGGACAGCGCCTGAATGGCGTTAAAGTGCGGCGTGGAATCGTCGGAAAGAATAATATCCCATTTTTCCTGCAGCAGTGCCTGGCACATGGCCAGCTCGCTGGAAACGTACCGGCTGCAGACGCTGTAGCCTCCCCGCTTCAGTTCCAGGACATTCAGATCGGCAATATACCGGAATTCCTCCACAATGAGGACGTTGATGGTTTGCATTCGGCAATCCTCCGTATCGTTTTATAGTCCGCCGACAGCGTTTTCAAAATCTTCGGTCAGGTCCTCAATATCTTCCAGACCGACGCTGACACGGATCAGATCTTCGTAAACGCCTGCGTTTTCCTTTTCCATCGTACTGCTGTTTGCATAGATCGTGGAAGCGGGATGGATGACCAGCGTCCTAAGGTCGCCTATATTTGCAATATTGCACGCGTATTTCAAATGATTGATGATGAAAAAAGCGTTTTCCTTCGTGCCGGCCCGCAGGGTCAATATCGCCCCGTAACCGCCGGAAAACTGCCGCCGGGCCGTTTGGTGCCACGGGCTGGATTCCAGCCCCGGATAGTTGACGTACGCTAACTTGGGATTGTCCGAAAGCTGTTGCGCGAGCTTCTGGGCATTGCCGCAGAGACGCTCCATCCGGATGCCCAGCGTTTCCAGCCCCAAGCTGCACAGGAAGGCGTTGAACGGGGAAAAACAGGAGCCGGTGTTGCGGAACAGACCGCCTCTCAGCTTGGAAAGGTAGGCAAATTCCCCGAACCTGACAAATTTTGCTATTGCGGGATATCGTTCCGGGTCCCAGTCAAAGTTTCCGCTGTCAACAATGATCCCGCCGATGGAATTTCCGCTGCCGTTGATATACTTGGATACGGAATGTACGACGATGTCCGCGCCAAGCTCAATGGGGCGCACAAGGAAGGGGGTGGCGGCGGTATTGTCGACGATTACCGGGATTTTGTGTCTGTGCGCCATTTCCGACAGGGCGGAGATGTCGGGAACGTCCAGCTTTGGGTTTCCGATGGTTTCGACAAATATCAGTTTGGTACGCCCGATGATCTGATTTTCAAAGCTTTCGGGCGTGCTGTCCGCGACATAACGGGTGGTGATCCCGTAGCATTCCAGATCGCGGAACAGGCCGATCGTTCCGCCGAAGATTCCCGCGGCGGAAAGGATTTCGTCCCCCGCGCTTAAAAGATTCAAAACGGACAGGGAGATGGCGGCCATGCCGGAAGCGCAGGCCACCGCCCCGATACCGCCTTCCAGCGCGGCGACGCGGCGCTCAAAAGCCTCGACGGTGGGATTGTTGATTCTGGTGTAGGAGAAGCCCGGCGCGCGGTTGTTGAAGATCGCCTCCAGCTCTTCTGCGGTTTTGTGTTCAAAGGCGCTGGACTGGTAAATGGGCGTATGGGTGGCTCCCGTCGCCCTGTCCGGTCCGTTGTTTTTGTGAAGCAGAGCAGTATTGAACCTCATTCCAATCCGCCCTTTATCACGCCGAGCAGGTAGGTTCCGTCGCTGTTCTGAACCACCTCGATCACCTTGTGTTTTTCATTTTTCAGGCTGCGGGGAACATTCTGAATCGGTTCTCCGTCATTCAGCCGGATTTGCAGGGTCTGTCCGTTTTCCAGTTCCTCCAGTGCGACTTTTGTCTTTACGAAGGTGATCGGGCACACCACATCCGTAATATCGACAAAAGCGTCATAGCTTTGCTTGCTCATCGGATTGCCTCCTCCAGTTTTTCCTTTAATTGATCCTCGCCGATGCGGTCGATCGTCCGGCGGAAACGTTCGCCCGGCTTTCCGTGTTCCTGAAAGAAGGCGATGGCGGCGTCTACCACACGGAACAGCTGTTCCTTCTCTGTAATCAGCGGAAGCAGCGGCTTCCCAAAGACCATATCGTTCCCGAAGGTGCCGCCGAAGGAGGTAATGTAGCCGCTTTTCCCCGACCAGGCATCCGTTGGGCAGGATTTCACGCATTTCCCGCAGTAAATGCAGCGGCTTTCGTCAAACGCAAGCGAATTTGGCCCGCGGCTGACGCTGATCGCCTTTACGGGGCATGCGGCCGCGCATACGCCGCAGTAGGTGCAGTCTCCGCTGTGCCATTCGGGGCGAAGCCCCCCTTTAATACCGAGGTCGTTTTCTTCCGCTTTCAGGCAGTTGTTTTTGCACCCGGTAATGCCGATTTTAAATTTGTGGGGCAGGTCCCTGCCGAAATATTTGGCGTCCAGTTCCCTGGCGAGGCCGCTGGTCTCGATCAGACCGCTTCCGCAGATGGCGCTGCCCTGGCACGCAGTGACCGTGCGCACGCGCGGGCCGCATGCCCCCGGCTGAAGCCCTACTTCGGCCAGCTCGCCCTTTACCGCCTCCACGTCTGCAAAGTCGATAAACGGGATTTCAATTCCCTGCCTCGACGTCATATGGATATAGCCCTTTCCGTACCGATCGGCTATCTCGCTGACTTTTTTGATCTGATTTCCCTGCAGCTGACCGCCGACCACCCGGATTCTCAGCGAAAATTTATTATTTTGAATCTGCCTCATAAATCCGCCTTTTTTAAGCTCTTTATATATCGACTCATCCATCTGAGTATCCCTCCTTACCGTACTTCTAAAATGTACATTTAATTATAGAATACGGTCCCCGCTCTGACAAGGCGAATAAATTTAGCATAAGGGGGGAATATCTTTGGCTGTCAAAACCGGACGATTGACTTTGCCCGCCGGCATGTTAAACTGTTTTCATGGTGAATATAGTAAACATATGTATATTATATACTTTAAAGCGCCGCATTTCAGGAAGATGCTTTGAAGTGTACACCCTTTTCTTCAACATTTTTATAACATATAAAACATATATGTTAAATTAAGTTAATATCTTTTTTAGAAGATACGGGAGGTTTATTGTGATAATATTAAAAAAACAGCAGATAGGGGAAATGATACGCCACAGCATTGCCGGGCTTCCCAACGAAAGCTGCGGGCTGATTGCGGGAACTGTCGAAAACGATTGTAAAACGATTGAAAGGGTATATCTGCTGAGGAACATCGACGAAAGCCCGGAGCATTTTTCCATGGACGTGCGGGAGCAGTTTGCGGCGGTCGCGGATATGAGAAAGAACGGCTGGAAGCTGATCGGCAATTTTCACAGCCATCCGCAGACGCCGTCCCGCCCTTCCCGGGAGGACATCCGGCTGGCCTTTGACCCGTCGCTGAGCTATTTGATCCTTTCCCTTGCGAACAGTCGGGAGCCGGTGCTGAACAGTTTTCTGATACGGAATCAATCCGTGGAGAAAGAAGAAATAAAAAGTTTGGAGTGAGTTTGTCATGGACCCCCGTGAACACGAGGCTTTTGCAGGAATTCAGGAACAGGAGCAGAAATCCCCGCGCGGCGGCAGCCATGACCTGCAGGTGCTCAGTTCTACGATCTCCCATGAGATCAAAGCGCCGGTACGCGCTATTGACGGCTACGCGCGGATTTTCATTGAGGATTACCGCGATAAAATCGATGAGGACGGCCTGCTGCTGATCTCCAATATCCGCGCGATATGCAGGGAAACGCTTTCCATGATTGACAGGCTTCTGGAATACACCCGGCTTTCCGGGGTGGAGCCCGTCAAGGAAACGGTCAATCTGCAGCAGATGATCCAGGACGTGTGTGACAAACTTGCGGCGGGCTATACAAGCAAAAAAGCTACCGTGCTGAAATTTCAGGAAGAGATTCCGTTCGTCCTGTGCGACGGGACCCTGATGCATCAGGTGGTCGTGAATCTGGTCTCAAACGCGCTGAAATTTACCCGCGAAGAACAGACCGCCGTCATTACCGCGGGCTTCCATCCCGAAAATGGGGAGGATGTATTTTATATCCGCGATAACGGCGTGGGGTTCGATATGGAATATTCCCAGAATCTGTTCGGCATGTTCCAGCGCATGCATTCCGATGATGAATTCGAGGGAAGCGGCGTAGGCCTTTCCATCGTGAAAAAGCTCATTCAGGCAATGGGCGGCAGAGTCTGGATAACCGGCGAGGTCGGAAAGGGGGCCTGTGTGTATTTTACCCTTCCCCCGGGCAATATTTTAAAATAGAGCCGTATGGTTCGCTTGTTCTGTTAGGAGGTGTCGGCAGATGTATCGGGTTTTATTGGTGGATGACCGGGATATTTTTCTCATGGAGCTGAAAAGGCTGAAGGTATGGGGGAATGTTTCCGGGTTCGAGGTAGCGGGAAAGGCCAATAACGGAAGACAGGCAATGGAAATGCTGAAATCCTCTTCCTATGATCTGGTCCTTACGGATATCCGCATGCCGGTGGTCGACGGCCTGCAGCTCCTGCGGGTCATCAATCAGGAGAACCTGTGCTCCTGCGTAGTGCTCCTGAGCGAGTACAGTGAATTCAATTACGCCCGTCAGGGAATTGTGCTGGGCGCTTTTGATTATCTTGTCAAGCCCCCCAGCCGGGAAAAGATTTTGGAGCTGTTCCAGCGGGCGCACCGCTTTCTGGAAACCCGCAAAAAAGGGGAAAACGGCTATGGAAACCCGCTGGAGGCCGACTTTGGCTGGGCGTACCCCTCTGCGGAGGAAAAAAGGGTTGTCGACGGGTTCCTGAACCGGGGAGCCGATACGGTGCAGATTTTTGAAAGCGCCGTGAAAAGCGTGTACACCATGATGGGGGACAATATGATCAAGGCCGACATCCTTGTCCGGAAGCTGTACCACCATATCATCGAAGAGGTTTATTCAAAAATTCCCTGGCTGGGCGATTTCATCGATATCCGCTTCTTTGACGCCACGGAATATCTGCAGGAAAGCGGACCGGATACCTACAAAGAATATTACTGCGGGAAAATAGCTTTTCTGCTGAACTTCATCCGCAGGTATCAGCCGGAGGTGGAAGACGGCACCATCAGCGAAATCTGCTCTTACATACTGAGCCATTCGGAGGACGATATCAAGCTGAAGGTGCTCGCGGAAAAATTTTATATCAATAATACTTATCTGAGCAATACCTTTGCCGTCAAAACCGGAATGCACTACAACAGCTTCGTCACGATGGTAAAGATGGCGCGCGCGGAATACCTTTTTAAAAATACGGATTTGAAAACCTATGAAATCTGCTATCAGCTGGGGTATCACGATATCAATTACTTTTCCAGACTCTTTAAGAGCTACATTGGCAAAAGCCCGGCGGAGTACCGGAGCCTGCAGCTCAAAAATTGCCCGGTGGTCATGGAAAGCTGCTGCAAAATAGCCCCGTAAAACAGCATCACACAAAAAAAGCCCGAAAACGCTTTTTCGCGTTTTTTCGGGCTTTTGCATTTGAATGCGGGGTATGTGGAATTTCTTTGGGGACATGGGAGTGCGGCCGGACGATGCTTCGGAGGAGAATACTTTCGCAGCAGCATTGCGGGAGGGATTATGAGGAAAAATTCCATTTTCTGATCGTAAAATTATCCTCAAGCAAGGTCCAGTTCTGTGGAAATGGATAGCCCAGGGCCCAATAGCTTATCCCCGGCAGGTTATAGCTTTTCACCATATCGAATTTTGCCTGGGCACTGCGCGCGTCCTCAAACCACACTTCGTGCTCCCTGCTCTGTTCGTCCCAATACCGGAAGAAAGGAGCCTGGGCGACCGGATCGTACTGAATCTCCGCACCGTATCTGACGGCCCTCGCGATTGCTTCCTGGGAGCTGAACGTTTCCGCTTCCTGCCCCTCGGTATGGGGCAATAACCAGTCTCTGGCGTAAATCTGGAAGCCGAAGTAGATCTTCTCCCGGGGAATGACCGTGACGGCATAGTCCAGAACCTGCTCGATCTGATTCAAAGGAGAAATCGGCTGAGGCGGCCCCTTCCGATAGCCCCATTCATAAGTCATCAGAATCACGAAATCGACAATCCTGCCGTGAGCCGCATAATCGTGCGCTTCATAGAGCAAACCGGCCTGCCCCTCGGACGTTTTTGGTGCGAGCGCCGTGGATACAAAAAAGCCTTCCGCATGCAGACGGTCCACCGCGCGCTGGAGAAAGCGGTTGTAAGCTTCGCGGTCGGCTGGGAGCACGTTCTCCAGATCGATGTTTAGCCCCCGGTATCCTTTTTCTTTCATCAGGGAAATGATCTCGGTCAGCAGACGTTCCACGAGCTGCGGGCTGTTCAGCACGACGGACGCAAGATTCGCTCCCTGGGATGTCGAAGTAAAGTTGGTGATGGACATCATGGGGACCACTCTTTCCGTCAGAGCGGCCTGTACGGCGGGCTCGTCATCGATCGGCTGCAGCGTTCCGTCCTCTTTGATCAGATAAGCAAACGGACTCAGGTAGGTCAGAAATCTGCCGTCCTCCCTGACGATCGGAACGGCGTCCTCCCCCAGCGTATAAAGATAGCCGTTTACATTGAGAGGGGGCCTTGCCCTGCGCGGAATAACCAGTACGGTCCCGGGAAGGATCCTGTCCGGATCGGTAATTCTGTTGACTGTGATGAGGGACTGCAGCGATACGCCGTACATCTGCGCGATCCCTCCCAGGGTTTCCCCGGGCTGTACACGGTGCCGGGGGGCGGGGACATACAGGATCATTCCCGGACGGATACTGTCCGGGTCCGTGATCTGGTTGGCCTGTACGATCTCCCGTACGGTGGTTCCGTACGTCTGAGCGATCTTCCACAGGGTGTCTCCGGGCTGTACGGTATAAAAATCCTCACTGGGAATCACCAGGGCTTGACCGATAACAAGCCGATTGGGATTTTGCAGCCCATTCACCGCCACTGTTTCCGCCACGGAAACACCATATCGATTTGCAATCTGCCAAAGCGTTTCGCCCGGCATGACTACATGAATAAACATAAAACGTCACCTTCTTTTTTCACAATATATGTGAAAATTCCGGGGTGTGTGAAAGCTTCCTTTCCGTCAAAAAAGAGCCCTCCCAGCTGTAAACGCCGGGAGGGCTTATTTTTTTCCGTTTAGGGGGAATATAAAGCTAAGCTTTCGATAACGCTGTGTAAAAAGCGGGAGCAAATCATCTGCGGAAATACCGATACCCTGTGTCTGCTGTAAAATAGAAATACCCAATTTCCGGATTCCGGGATCTGCCCATCGTATATTGCCGGTTACAGGTTTCCTTCACAGAAGGCTTTGATTTCCTGACAGGCCTGGTCCTCGTTTTCCCCGTCGAAAGAGAATTCTACGGTCTCGCCCTTTGTGACGGCCAGACCCATTACGGAGAACAGCTTCTTTCCGTCCGCGCTTTTTGCGTCTTTTGCGATGGTGATTTTACAGGGGAATTTGCCCGCGATTTTCACCAGAAGGCCGACCGGCCTTGCGTGCAGCCCGTATTCGTCACGTACCGTCCATTTAAATTTCTTCATATTTCTTCCTCATTTCCAAAATAACGGCGTTTCTAAGGTGTTGTCACGCCTGATTATCAATAAAAAAATTATAATCCCATCTTGAAAAGAGTGTCAACGCAAGGATTCTTCGGTTGCCGGACGACATTTTCCCAGCTAAAAACAGATGGAAAATGTCACTTACAAGCTGTCATTTGTTGATGTCGACTTTCCAAATCAAAAAAAATATAATGATGAAAAGGAGTAAGCAAAATGAGAAGCGGGGGCAGCCAAATGTGTGCAAAAGGAATGGCGGTTGTCAAATGTTTGGCCAATGCGAAAACAGAATATACAACGTCCGTGCAGCTGAGCGCCCTTCTGAACGTAAGCAGCCGTTCGGCGCTCCGGTACGTTCAGGAAGCGCAGCGGGTCAGCGCCGAAAACGGCTTTGAAATCCGGGCCCACAAAGGGCGCGGATATACGCTGACGGTTACGGATCAGGAAAAGTTCGGGCGGTTTATCGGCGAAGGCGGCGACAGTCTTCCTCTGCCGTCCTCGGAGAAAATTCTGATGAAGGTTGCCGCGCTCATTCTTACTTATGACAATATCAGACTGGATGATCTGGCGGAAGAGTTCCATTACAGCCGCTCGAGCATGTCCCGCATGACCGCTTCCGTCGCAAAGCTGTTCAAAAGCTACGGCGTCCGTCTGGGAAGCAGGGCCCACGCGGGCCTGACCGTGCAGGGGAAGGAAACAGCCGTGCGCAACTGCATGTGCCATGTGTTCTTTTCCGGCGCCGGGCTTGAGGAAGCGGCAGCGAATATGCAGCTTTCCGAAGAGCAGATTTCCGGTGCCAGACAGAGCATTGACGGCTTTGTGGAACAAAACAGCCTTCGCTGTACCTCACAGAGCTGCGAACAGTTTCTGAAATATCTGTTTGTGACGGTTTACCGGATCAGGGGCGGTCATGGAATACGCTTTGACAGGCAGGCGGTTTCCCTAGTAAAGGCTGCCCTGTCTTCGCAGTCTTCTGAGAACCGTGGGTTTCTTTTCAGCTTATTGTCCCTTTTTATCCCCAATTTTGAATCGGCCCATTCGGTAAAAGAGGAAATTACCTACCTTACTTTGATCTGGGAGCAGTCCTTTTTTACCCGCAGCCCCGGAAAGGAAAACAATCCGTCCTCTGCGCCGTTTTTCCGTACGCTCGTGCAAAATTCTCTGGAGAACATTGAGGAAAAGTACGGGGTCGATCTTACGAAGGACACGAACCTTTTCACTGGGCTTGTGGATCATATCTCGTCCTGCTTCGGCAAATATCTTCTGGATCTGGAAACGGACAATTCGTTTCTTGCGGAAGCGAGAAAGAACTATCCCAGCGCGTATTACTATTCCATTGAGCTGTCCGAGTGCATCTGGGAGCAGACGGGAATACGGATTTCCAACAATGAGCTGGGTTATATTTCGCTGTATTTCGCATCGTCCATTGAGCGAAATGAAAAGCACGACAAGTACCGTGTGATCATCCTCTGCAATACGGCGTTTGGTACGGCCGCGCTTCTGAACAGCCGGATTTCTACCCAGTATGAGGAAATCAATGTCGTCGATGTGTGCGCGATCAACGATGCGAAGCGAATCCGCTCCGATGTCGATTTCTATATTACCACGGTCCCCGTGAAGCAGATGTCCCTGAACGGCAAGCCCGTCCTGCTGCTGTCCCCGTTTCTGAAAGAGGACGACAAAAAGGCGCTGGCCGATATGCTTGCAAAGCTTTCCCAGACGGAAACCATTCAGGACATCTGTTCCCCCGAACGGTTTTCCATTATTGAAAAGCCCTGTAAAAAGACGGAGCTGCTCGAAATGCTGACCGACGATTTTGTGCGGCGGGGACTGCTCACCGCCGAAGAGAAGCAGGCGGTTTTTGACCGCGAAGCGCTGGTGTCGACGGAGATCGCTGAAAATATCGCCATGCCGCACTGCATCATTCAGGGGCCGAGCTTTATCTCCTTTTATATCCTTCGCACGCCGGTCATGTGGGGCAAGGCAAAAATCAGCCTTTTGATTTTCGGCTGTTTCCACGAGGGGGACGTTCAGATCAAAAAGCTGCTGTCCCAGCTGTTTGCCATTGTTTCGGACCCGCGCAGGACCGCAAATTTAATATCAAGTACCAATTACAATGAATTCCTGGAAAATTTAAAAATTTAACGGAGGCTAATGGAATGTTGTCGGAAATTCTTACGAAAGAACTGGTCGCGCTGGATGTGGACGGCCTGCATTCTCCGCAGGAAGTGATTCGTTATAGCGGGTTCCTTTTGGTGAAAGCGGGAAAAGTGAAAGAGGAATACGTTGCAAAAATGGTGGAGGCGTATGAAACGATCGGGCCGTACATGGTTATGACGCCCGGGATCGCGCTTCCGCACGCCAGACCCTCGGGGGATGTTCTGGAGCCCTGTATCTCTTTCGTCAGGCTGAAAAATCCGGTTGCATTCCATCATCCGGGAAACGACCCCGTCAAACTGGTGTTTGCGCTGGGCGGAGTTCAACATAATGGACATCTTGAAGTTCTGGAGGCCCTGAGCGGCTTGCTGGGCGACGAGAAGAACATAGAGCAGCTGCTTTCCTTAAAAAGTTACGAGGAACTGGAAAAGCTCATTCAGAGCGTCCGGTAATCGGGGAACGGCAGATGATCAGCAGAGGGGAAATCCCTCAAAGGAGGTGAGCACGATACACGTTGTTACAGTATGCGGTATGGGTTTCGGAACCAGCCTGATGCTGCTGATGTCGATCAAGGATATTGGGAAAAAGCATGGCATGGAAATCAGCGGCGAAGCGGTTGACCTGGGCTCATACAAGGGAAAAAGATGCGATTTCATTGCGGCGTCCTCGGAAATCGCAAAGCAGATTCAAGGGGAAAATGTCCCGGTTGTTTCCATTGACAATCTTTTGAGCAAAAGTGAAATTGAGGAAAAAATAATGCCGTTATTAACGAAATAACGAGCGAAAGGGAGGGACCACCATGGTATCTTTTTTAGTCAAACTTCTTAGCGAACCGGCTATCGTACTGGGTCTTGTGGCATGTGTCGGCCTGATTGCGATGAAAAACAAGCCCTCGAACGTCGTTACCGGAACGGTAAAAACCATTTTGGGCTTTATGGTTCTGAGCGCGGGCTCCACGATCATCTGCGGCGCTTTAGTCCCGTTCAGCACAATGTTCACCCAGGCGTTCGGTCTGGCCGGAATCGTCCCGGAGGATAATTCCCTTGTGGCGGCGGTACAGACGGTCCTCGGCTTTGAAACGCCGCTGATTATGCTGTTCTCCTTTGTCATTAACTTGATTCTCGCGAGAATCACACCGTTTAAATACATCTTCCTGACAGGGCATATGATGTTTTCCTTTGCGGGAACCATGGCCATTGTGCTCGACCAGCTCGGCATACGCGGCTGGACTGCCGTCGCGATCGGCTCTGTGGTAGAAGGCGTTTCCATGGTTCTGTTCCCGGCCATTGCCCAGCCCTTTGTCCGCAAGATCCTGAAAACGGACGACGTGGCCTTCGGCTTCTGGGGAAGCTCCCTTGTCTGCCTGAGCGGCTGGGTCGGCGGGCTGACGGCGAAGAAGGACAGAGACCCTGAAAAGGACACCTGGGAATCGGTCAATGTTCCGGAGAAGCTGAGCTTTTTAAAGGATATGTCCGTCCTGATGGCGATCGTCATGGCTGTTGTCTATGTTGTCACAGCGATTGCTGCCGGACCTACAGTGGTCAATGAACTGAGCGGCGGGTCAAACTACATTATCTACGCGCTCCTGCAGGGCCTGACCTTCGTTGCCGGCGTCATCGTCCTTTTACAGGGCGTGCGTATGTTCCTTGGCGAAATCATTCCCGCGTTCAAGGGCATCAGTGAAAAGCTGGTTCCCGGTGCGCGTCCCGCGCTGGATATCCCGATTTTCTATGCCAGCGGCCCGGTTGCTACGACCGTTGGATTTATCGCCGCGATGGTCGGCGGATTCATTGCAACGACCATTACCTCACAGATGTCCGTCGTGGTTTTGCCCGGAGTCATCGGGCTGTACTTTATGGGCGCGGCGGCCGGTGTGTTCGGCGACAAGCTGGGCGGCAAGCGCGGCGCCGTCGTGTCGGGCCTGTTCCTCGGCTTTGTGTTCACTATGCTGGTCGCGGTGGCTTACCCGCTGATCGATGTGGCGCGCTATGGCGTAAAGGGACTGTGGTTCGCATCCTCCGACGCGATCATTGTTTCCGCAGTCATGAAACTGCTGGGCATGCTGTTCGGCATCGCACATTGATTCCTCATTCCGTTTTATGTACATCTTAATCGGGCTCACGTTAAGCTGTGCATTCCTGTGTCTGTGAGCCGGAAAGGTCGGTATTCAAATGAAATATGCAAGAACGGTTCTTGGCGATATCAAAGCGGAGGAGATGGGCTTTACATATACGCACGAGCATCTTCACGCGGTTCCGCCTCCGTGCCAGAAGGACAGGGACCTGGAACTCAGCAGCTATGAAAAGAGTACTGCCGAATTGCTGAATTTTAAGGAAGTGGGCGGCTGCACGCTGGTGGAGGCCTCCACTCTGGATTACGGCAGGGACCTCAACGTGCTTCGGAAAATGTCCGAAGAAACCGGGGTAAATGTTATTGCCACTTCCGGATTCAATAAGCATATTTATTATCCGGAATGGGTCGAAGAAAAATCCGTGGAAGAAATTGCGGACCTCCTCAGCAACGACGTTCTGGTCGGCGGGGACGGGGGCAGCTCAAGGGCCGGTTTCATGAAAATCGGTACCTATTACAACCTGATCCATCCGCTGGAGAAAAAGACCATTACCGCCACGGCGATTGCCCAGAAAAAATGCGGAGCGCCTATCTGGGGACACACCGAGGCCGGAACGATGGGCATGGAAGTGCTCGATCTTCTGGAGGGCAACGGGGTCGACCTGACCACCACGGCTCTGGGCCACCTTGACAGAAACGCGGACGAGTATTACCTGTTGAAGCTTGCCGACCGCGGCATCTACATCCAGTTTGACGGCCCCGGCAAAGTAAAGTATTATCCGGACAGTGTCCGCGTCGCCCTGATCAAATCCCTGATCGCCCACGGTCATATTGACCAGCTCCTGATTTCCGGCGATATGGGAAGGGCCTCCTATCTGGAAGCCTACGGCGGCGGACCCGGCTTCCGCTATATCAAAACAAAGTTTATTCCGCGCCTTCTGGATGAAGGAGTGACGCAGGCCGAGATCGAGAAGATCTTTATCAAAAATCCGCAGCGCTGGCTCGCGGTCTTCGAGGGTCCGGAATGCTGACGGAAAGTAAACTCGTCGCGATTATCCGGGATGTGGACGCGCGGTACGTGACCGGCATTGTGCAGGTACTGCTCCGGGAAGGCATCGACACGGTAGAAGTCTCCCTCAGCAACCCCGAAAGGGGATATGCCTGCATTGAGGCTTTACAGCGCGCTTTTTCAAAGGATCAGCTTCATCTGGGGGTGGGGACCGTTGTCCGCAGGAGCGAGGTGGACCGGGTGTCGGAGCTGGGCGCCGATTTCATCCTTACCCCCGGCTATGACGACGAGCTGGTCGGATACGCTCAGGAAAAGGGAATGGAGATTCTGCCCGGCGTGTTTACGCCGGGAGAAGTCCAGAAGGCGCTGAACAGGGGAATCACTCTCCTGAAGCTGTTCCCCGCGGATTCTCTTCCGATGAACTATGTTTCCAACCTGAAAGGTCCGTTTCCGCAGGCTGAATTTGTCGCGGTCGGCGGGGTTACCAGAGACAATTTTACCGATTTTCTGAAGCACGGCTTCCACGGAGCCGCCATTGGCGGCGGGCTGGTGCCGCGCAGGGCCACCGACGCGGACCTGCCCGCTATCGCGGAGAATGCCAGAGCGTTCGTCGGCGCACTGGGAAAGCAGGCGAAGGAATGATATATCGCGTACAGGACATGACACGGCTGCAGGTTGCGGAGCGCATCCGGCAGTATCCGGTCGCCATCGTGCCGATCGGTTCCACCGAGCAGCACGGGCCGCACCTCCCTTTGGGCACCGACGTTTTTCTGGCGGAAAAGCTGGCGGAGCTCGTTTCGGATGAAACGGGGGCGCTGGTGTTCCCCTCACTGAATTTCGGCTATTCCTGGGGCTGGCGAGACATTGCCGGCACGGTATCTCTGAAGCGGGAGCATTTTCAGATCGTTCTGACAGATATCGTGAAAAGCATGGAACGCTACGGGGTTCAGCTTCTGATCTTCCTGAACGGCCACGAAGCAAACGGCTCTTCGATGAAATACGCAATCCGGGACGTATCCGACGATACCTCCATGAAAGTCCTTGGAATGTTCTATCCCGGATTGGGCGAGGTCTATGAAAAATATATGGAATCCCCGACTTGGGGAGGAATGTTCCACGCCTGCGAATTTGAAACCTCGCTGATGCTTTCCGCGGATGAATCGAAGGTCAACATGCAGCTGGTCTGTAAGGAGTATCCTCCGCGCCCGGATTTCTACGGCATGGACGACTCGTCAATCGGGGAAATCAGCAAGAGCGGCGTGTACGGCGATCCGACGCTGGCCACAAAGGAAAAGGGCGACCGCATGTTCGCCGAATTTACCCGTAGGATCGTTGAGATCATTCATAAGGCCTATCCGTGTGAAAAATAGACGGCGGTTTTCCTGCACCGCAGATCGGATGGGAAAGCGGGATGCCTGAAAGCATCCATGAAATTCCCCATCCTTTAGCCAAAGCGGGACGAAGTTTTTATAGCTCATGAACCTCTGATATATGTAAATATGGAAAGGTGCGTTTCCAGAGTATGGGAGCGCACCTTTGCCGTATAGATCGTATCTGCCGGTCCAATGCGCAAACCGCACCCCGATTGTTGTTCCATATACGGAACGATAATCGGGGTGTTTTTTATGCGGTTCACAGCATTGTAAAGTTCTATCTAAACAATTTCTGCTATCATGCAAAAGTTAGTCATGTTGTAGAAAAGATTTCCAAGTTATATAATTTATATATGTTTAGTAGATTATAAACCTTGCTGTCAGCATTACAGACCGGAAAGGCCTGCTCCGGTGGTTTTATCGGTAGCCCCGGTTATCTGTAAAACGCTCGGAAACAGAAGTTTCTATGCTCCTGTTTCTGCTATGATGCGCCCGGATCAGGAACTGATTGACAAGGCAGAAACAGGGGGAGATGCGCATGCTTTATCATTTTATAATCCCAAGGGGGGTCCGGGAGTACTGTTGCGGCTCCTGTAGATGGGAACGGCCCCGGCTCGGCCGTATTCAAAGGAATGGTTGATTATTCAATGAAAAAGAAAGTAGGCGGATACAGCTTGAGTAATGATCGCAATTGGCGGGAAAAAGAGCTCAGCCTTTCGGAAGTGATTCGGAAATATCCCGACGTTTCCCCGTTTGTCATTATAAAAACCGATGTGCAGCGCAGAGGAGTTTTCTATACCGAAAAAGCTCTCGCCGCCGTCGATCCCGATGTCCATCTTACCAAATTGCGCAGCGATTACAGCAATAAGGAGGATTTGACGCCTGTTTCTCTTACGATGAGGGACGGCACCTCCATTAACGTCGGGGACGAGGGCAGCGGGGAGGCACATGGCGACAGAGACCCCTATCAGGTGGATGTGGTGGATGGAAAAATCGTACTGGTGGATGAAGGAAACGTCATTGAAGAGGTTTCTTACTGGGAAAAGCCGGATTATTATGAAAAAGTAACCTCACGGGGTACTCCCATGTGGCATATGGTTTCTCCCCGCCCGCAGCGGCTGTGCATCCATCCCCACCAGCAATGCGACTTTTGGAAAACGCCCGGCTACGGCTGCAAGTTCTGTACCATGTCCGCCGTTTACCATGCGGGCAACAAGCCGGAGCTGCTGAACACGCAGGATATTGTGGAGACCGTCGCCGAGGCGCTCAAGGAGCCGGGGCGTAATGTCAATATCTTCCTGACGGGCGGAACGCTCAGAGGCGGGGAAAATTTCCTGGACGAGGAGCTCGACTGTTATATTGACATTCTGGCAGGAATCACCGGGCTGTTTGGGGGAAAGCGTTTCCCGAGCCAGCTGATCAGCACGGCCTTCTCACGGGAGCAGCTCCGGCGCCTGCACGACAGCACGGGCCTTACTTCCTATACGGCGGACCTCGAGGTGCTCAATAAAAGCCTGTTTGAATGGATCTGCCCGGGCAAGGCGGCGACGATCGGTTATGAGGAATGGAAAAACCGTTTGTATGAGGCTGTGGAGATATTCGGGCGCGGCAATGTGGACACCGGAATCGTGGCGGGTGTGGAGCTTGCGCAGCCAAACGGCTTTCAAACCGAGGAAGAGGCGCTGGAATCCACCCTCTCCGAAGCGGACGAAATATCCTCCCACGGCGTGGGCGTGGTCGGCTGCGTGTGGAAGGTGCATCCCGGTTCTATCTTTCGTAAGCAGACGTCTCCCAGCCTGGAATATTACGTGCGTCTTGCCCTGGGGCTTGACCAAATACGCCGGAAATACAACCTTAGTATCGATATGGACAATTACCGGCGGTGCGGCAACCATCCCGATACGGATCTTTCCAGAATTTAGGGGGGAATCATAATGAGCGTGATACTCAGCGAGGAAATCAGGCGGGCGCTTGCCGATCCCGGAACGGTCCGGGCCGTGTCCACCGTGGGGAAGGACGGCGATCCGCATATCGCATTCAAACAGTCTCTCAGGCTGCGCAGGGATGGAAACCTTGAGTACGACGAAGGGATCGAAACATCCCAAACCAATAAAAATCTTGTGTATTCCATCTGGTTCGGGAAAACCGTTTCCATCAGCCTGTTTACCCCGGACCGGCGCAGCTACAACATCGTAGGGCGTCCCCTTCGGGTGCTGATAGCGGGAAGGGAATTCCGTACGCATTACACAGCGGCCCGGGAAGAACGGGGAGATATCGATCTGGCCGCTGTCTGGGTGATCGAACCGGTTGCGACCTGTGAACAGAGCTTTGACAAACGCAGGGTGGAGGAAGAGGCGGCACATCCCCTGCTGCAGCATTTGGACCGCCTGACCGTAACCGGTCAATAACTATTTTTAAAATTTGAGGAGAAATTTCATAATGAAAAACCATTTAAAAAGGAGTAAGCTTTTCATTCCGGTGCTGATTCTGGCGATCCTTCTGTCGGTATCCGGTTGCTCGTCCGCGGCTCCGTCCTCCGGTACCTCGCAGGCGGGCGGCTCCGCTCCTGCGTCCTCCGCTCCCGCTTCGGCGCAGGAGTCCGAAAAAGATTACGGCGGGCTGACCATCCATATTGCCACCCAGCCCAGCCAGACCCAGCCCGCCCTGGCGGAGGAGCTTGGCTATTTTAAAGAGGAATTCGGAAAGAACAACATCAATTTCGATGTGCGTACCTTTGCTTCCGGCCCCCCGATCATCGAGGCCTTTGCCGCCGGCGATATCGATATCGGCCAGGTGGGCGCACAGCCGGCTGTTCAGGCGGCCGCCAACGATATTCCGCTTAAAATCATCGCCGCTTATATGACCGGCAACGGCAAGGGCGACGGCCTGCTTGCCCGAAAGGGTTCCGGCATCAATGCCCTCGCGGATATCCGCGGGAAGAAAGTCGGCGTGCAGATCGGCTCCAATTCCCATATGCTCCTGCTGCGGATTCTGGAGTCGGTCAACCTGACCGAAAAAGATATCCAGCTGGTAAACCTTTCCTTCACGGACATCAACACCGCGCTGGAAGCCGGCAATATCGACGCCGGCGTCAGCCAGCTTCCGCAGCTGCAGACTGTAATCGACAACGGGACTGCCACCCTGCTGGAGGTGGACGGCTCTAAATTTCCAAGAACATCGAGCGTCATTATCGTTTCGGAGGAATTTACCAAAAAATATCCCGAGCTGATTCCCCGCATCCTGAAGACGCTGGACAGAACGGTTACTTATTGCAAGGAGCACGAGGACGAGGCGATCAAGATTCTTTCCAAGAGAAACGGCGTGGCGGAAAATTCTTATAAAGCGTCCTTTGCTTCCACCGATTTTTCATTATATCTGGACAAAGAACGGCTTGGCACTCTACAGGACACCAAGGAGTTCCTGCAGGAACAGGGTACCATAAAAGACGTGGATCTAAACCAGATTATCGACACCTCTTATCTGGAGGAAGCAGGAATCAGCAAAAATTAACCGGAAGGGACGCTTTTGTATGACTTCAAACCTGAAAAACCGGTTCGTCAAGATCGGCCTGGGGTGCGTTCTGCCGGCGGTGCTGATCCTCACCTGGGAAATCCTGGGGCGGCAGGGAATCATCAACCGCTCCATCTTCCCCTATCCCACACGTATTTTTGAAACCTATCTGGATATGGTGCGGAAGGGCAGCATACAAAAGGATCTAACCGTAAGTGCGGGGCGGGTCATCAAGGGCTTTTGTATCGGTTCCTCGCTCGGGCTGGGTATCGGCGTTGTCATCGGCCTTTCCAAAACGGCAAACAGCCTTGCGGCCTCCATCATCGGGCTTCTGCGCCCGATCCCTATGATCGCGTGGGTCCCCTTGCTCATTTTGTGGATGGGGATCGACGAAGCTTCCAAGGTGACGCTCATTTCAATCGGTACCTTTTGGCCGGTAGTGATAAACACCAGCCGCGGGATACTCAACAGCGATAAAAAGCTGCTGGAGGTGGGCACCATTCTGGAGAAAACCCGATTCCAGATGCTTGCCAAGGTGGTTCTGCCCGGCGCGTTTCCCTTTATTTTTACCGGCCTGCGTCTGGGAGTGAGCAGCGCGTGGACCTGTGTCGTAACGGCGGAAGCCATCGCGGCCGCCTCGGGCATCGGCTACCTGATCATGTATGCGCGCGAGCTTTCACAGCCGCCCGTAATGTTCTCCGGCGTAATCACCATCGGCTTGGTGGGATTGCTTCTGGATACGGTTTTGCAGCGGATCGAAAAGTACGTTTTACGCTGGAACGAGACTGATGGAAAGTAGATATCGAAATGGCTGAAAATAAAAACATAAATATAGCAGGCGTCTCAAAGACCTTTAAGCTTTCGTCCGGGGACCTCCCGGTGCTCAACAGCATCGATCTGCAGATCGAAAGCGGTGAGTTTATCAGTGTGGTGGGTGCCAGCGGGTGCGGCAAAAGCACCCTTTTACGGATTCTTTCCGGGCTGGAAACAGCCACCACGGGCGAGGTGAGAATCGGCGAGCGCAGAGTGGAGCGGCCCAGCGTGCTTACGGGTGTGATTTTCCAGGAATCCAGACTGTTCCCATGGCTGAACGTAGAGCAAAATATCGCGTTCGGTATCCATCAAAAAATCGATAAAGAGCAAAGGGCGCGGTCCATCGCGGAGCATATTGAACTGGTGGGGCTGAAAGGCTTTGAAAAGGCGCTGCCAAAGCAGCTTTCAGGCGGAATGCAGCAGCGGGTGAGCATCGCCCGGGCGCTGATCAATCAGCCCAACGTGCTTCTGCTGGATGAGCCGTTCGGCGCGCTGGACGCTCTCACCAGAATCCACATGCAGAATGAGATTCTGCGGATATGGGACAAAGAAAAATCGACGATGGTTTTAGTCACCCATGACGTGGACGAGGCGATTTTTTTAAGCGACCGGATTGTGCTGCTGTCAAATCGTCCGGGAGAGGTCAAAAAAGTGATCTCCGTCGGTCTGAACCGCCCCAGGGACCGCAGCAGCGCCCGATTTATCGAAATCCGCAAAGAAATTTACACCCATTTTTTCGAGGATTCTTCCCTGTCGATCGAATACTATCTGTAGCTTCATTTTCCTGCGCTTACATACTATCCGGAGCATCTGAAAATTCAGCACGATATCCTATCAGAAAGCCGCAGCCAAACCGATTGGAATGGTTGCGGCTTTCCTTTAACGGACTTGAAAATTGCAGAGCTTATTGGGACGCGGCGGTATGGTTGGAAGGACTTGGGGTGATTGGGAAAGTAGTCAGCGCCAATCGGGAAAATAAAAAAGGCAAGCAGAAAAACTGCTTGCCTTTTATGGTGGACGTTATAGAACTCGAATCTATGACCTTTCGCACGTCAAGCTTATAGTCCAATTTGGTTTTTACTGGAATGGTCTGAAAATTGTCTTTGAAACATAATCGTCTAATTTATCAACCGACTTTATAAGCATCATTTCATCAAAATGCATATATATTTCTAAAGTGGTTTTTATATTAGCATGACCTAATAGCTTACAAGCTGTTTCAAGATCGACTTCCGATATGTAAAGCAGGGTTGCAAAAGTATGCCGCAAATAATGAGCCGTTATCTCATTAATTCCTGTTTGTTTTGCAATTGGATTAATATCTATTATAGTCTTAATATAGTTTGACCACATTCGTCTCCAGGAAGTAGGTGTATGCATGGTACCATCCAATTTACAGCATACATATTTGCTGGCCGCATTTTCCTTTGCTTTCTGAATTTCTAAAGCCAAATCAATTGTTATGCCAATATTTCTTCCCCACTTACCATTTTTAGTCCCATTTTTTATGGCGAAATGATTTGCTTGATGCTCTTCAACACGTTTGGTTACACTAATATAAAGATCATCCAAGTGGATATCATCCCATGTAAGAGCAATTAACTCACCCCTTCTCAAACCGGCCAACATCATTATAAGAGCACCAATTCGTGCCCGATGGGGAGTAAACACAATAAGCCTTTGCTCTAATAATGTCAAGGCACGTCGTTCTTCTTTTGGAGCATATTTTGAAATTTCACATTTCCGTGCCGGGTTTTTCGCTAAAGCGTCACGATCAATTGCTAATTCAAAAACATTGGAAGCCGCACTGCGAACATCTGTTAGATATTGATGCGATGCAGGTCGTTTTGTGTTAGGATTATTTCTAGTCAATTCGTCAAGGATAAAATCCATATCATCGGTGCGAATTTCTTTAATAGGGATTTCACCAAAATAATTATATAGATGAGATAAATAACATTTCAAGTTCTTTAATTGAGAGGGGGAGACTTTATTTTGCTTCTTTTTAATAAACATTTCTCCCCATTGCCGAAAAGAATCATTACTGTTTAATAAGCAATAATGGTTAATGATGTCCATGATAGCCCTCCAAATTTTGTTCTGTTCGCGAACTCAATAATTATACCATCTTTTACCAATCATATCATTCCAATTTTTATGAGCCAATAGAATGGCTCATTTTTTTATATATGAAAATAAAAGGAGGATGCAAAAATGGAACGCTTATCTATCAGTCAGGTCGGGAGCCTGATCAACCGCGAAATAGGACTTAGTTCTATAGATCTTACCGCACCAGCTGAAATGAACGGAAATCCGAATCGCCCATGGTATACCATTTCTGCCGGCACCCAGAGAATCGACGTGTACACACAAGAAATCAATCAAGGGAAATACACTGATTTGATGGTCGCATTACGCATTACTCACGAAAATAGTTCTAAAGGTACAACGGAGTATTTTTTCGGAGATACTCTTGAATATGCTAACAAGTATACCGAATGGCAAAATCGAGAGATATTCTGTGAATCCATGGAGAATTCGAAAGCTGATCCTACTTTACATCGCTTGAAAAGAGAAGCGCAGGATGAAAGCTGGAACCACTTTCACGGCCAAAGCCAACAAAACATTCCCATTCCGGGCAAGTTGTCTGAGAAACAAGAGCTTGAACATCAGCGAATTATGGAGCAAGCTGCATGGGACAATTTTCAAGGGAAGTTATTACACGGGCATGATCTTTTCAAAATCCGCGTTTGTGATTTACAAGGTAAGCCCTACTCCGAAACCGGCCCTTTTGACGAGACTCAGATGAAATGGTGGATGAATGAAGTAACGAGGGATGTCAACAATAACCAGGAAACAACATCGGGATGGCTTATGTTCCAGTGGGATCGCGAGCATCAGGATTGGCAGCCTTATTCAATGGATGGCAAAAGGCAATTATGTTACGATACAGGTCGTAGGCCAGACGGGTTACACGAAAAATGCATAACCATCCCGCAAATGTTTGCGAAAGAGACATCTTCAAACCATCACTCCTTTCAAGAATCCACTATTGAAGAGGAAGGTCCTGAAATGGAGATGTGAAGCAATCTATTGACAATTTAGCACAAAAGAGGATAATTAAATCAAGGAACAATGCTAATCGACGTCAGGAGGGACGGGTATGAAAAAGACAATTGATGAAATAAGAAGTACAGTGGCTCCAATTGCGGAAAAATACAATGTTGAGCGTGTTTATCTGTTTGGCTCTTATGCCCGCGGAGATGCTGACGATAACAGCGACATTGACCTGCGTATTGATAAAGGTGCATTAAGAGGAATGTTTGCTCTGTGCGGCTTGTATACGGAGTTGGAAGCTGCATTGAATAAAAAAATTGACCTGCTAACTACAGCGAGTCTGGATGATGATTTTCTTGACCGGATAAAAAATGAGGAGGTGCTTTTATATGCAGAACAATTCCCGCAACGCAGATATTCTTAAACATATCATATCGTATTGTAATCAAATAGAAGACACTGTCCATCGGTTCGGAAAAGAGTATGATATATTTGAAGGAGACCCCGTTTATAAAAATGCAACGGCATTGTGTGTCCTGCAGATCGGAGAGCTTACTAAGCATCTTACCGATGACTTTAAGCAGAGTTATAATCAAGTCCCATGGGTACAGATCAAGGCCCTTCGGAATATAGTGGCTCATAATTACGGTAAAATTGATAGCCAGAGCCTATGGGAAACCATAACAGAAGATATTCCACAATTGAAAGCATACTGCTCCAAGATTATTGACCAGTTTGACATTCTCATGCAGGAAAGCAAACCTGATTTAGATGAGGATGAGGAACAGAGCATGGAGCTATTGTAGAACAAATTTTATATTGATCGGAGGGAAATATTATGACATTAAGTTCTAAGGCTAAGAAAAGCCTTCTCGCTGTGGGTTCAGGAGTAATTTGCTTAGGAACGGTCTTATTAATAGTATCCTTTTCCACGGCAGCTACGGCTCCAGATACAAACCAAACGAACTCAACCGATTCTACGGTTACCTCAGTTTCGGTTAATGTGGAAGATATTCAAACTATTTCAAGCGTATCCCCCACAGAAGGGAATAAGGTTTTTGACCCATCAAGCGGAGTAAGCCAAACAACAGATCTGACAAAGATTGAGAAAGCTCCCTCTACGCCACAAAAGCCTGTAGTTAAAGGTGATGCCAGTACTGCCAGTAATGGCAAAACCACACCCCCCACCAATTCGGCTCTGACCGATAAAACTAAGAAACCGACATATACCAGTAAGCCTACCGCTACGACCAGTAAACCATCTAGTAGCGCTCCGAGCGGTGGCAAGCCAGGACAGAAATATGTTCCGGGCTTCGGGTGGATAACTGCAGGTAATACTCCTGGGGAAACAAAAACAGTCTCTGACGCTGGTGGAGATATTAATAAGCAAGTTGGCATCATGGACTAATAAAAACAAATGATTACATTGTGAAAGCATGGTTGATAATGACCATGCTTTCTCTTTTGGGAGGAAATATGAAACGGATTATTTCACTGATGTTATGCGTGATCATTGTATTTTCCATCCCGTGCGCAGCCAGCGCTGACGGGGATGGAAATATGGATGGCGGCGGGGGTGATATGGGCAGCGGTACAAACAATAACATTTGGCACGATGGTGAGGACGGCGTAAGAGTTACTATAATTCGTGCCAGTGATAACAAAGCGGTCAGCCTACCGATCGATCTTACAAATAAGAACGAAAGTGGTATTTTACCAGGCTATCATTTTGGAAAAGTTTGCAAAATGCAATATCGGAACGGCACCGTTTTATACCCATCTTCTTCTAAATATTATGCTGATAGACCATCTGTTCCTTTGCCAAAAATTATTAGTGATCGTGGTAATGCAAACATCACAGAAATAAAAAAATATTTTTGCTCGGAATGGGCTCTTAAAAATATTGCTTCTATTATCGGTGCATCATATAACACACTGGTAAACGGCAATTACAAGTTGTTGATTGAACCAATTGCCTATTTTACATTTCAGGGCAACAAATTTGCAATGACAGCTACGGAAGCAGCACTATATGATCAAAAATTGAGCGGCGGGTTACGGTCAAAGATGGTTTCTTTGACACATCAAAACCTACCGCTCTCTTTATTTCTCGAACGCTCTGATTTAGGGTTTGCTGCTTATACCGGATCTACCAGCAAGGCTCAATCTGATGCGACTATTATCTCCTATCTTGGATTAGGCATTGTAAAGTTTAAGCCTGACTCAGATGGTGAAGATGATGAAGGTGATGACAGTGATGCCAGTAGCGCAACATATCGTGTTAATACCGATGTAATAACCTCCGTGACACTGTCAACAAATTCTGAAATCACTCCCAACAGCCCGGCTTCCGTAACATTTCATATTTTGGGTGGCAGCTACACCGTTAATAACATCGTCATCCCGGAGAATGAATCACAGCTAGTATGGGTGAAATGGCATACCCCGTCAACTCCGCAGGATGTAAACATCTCTGTCACTTCTTCAAAAGGATCTCTGGATCACCGTTCAATTTCGGCCAAAATAGAAAGCCTCATCGGCCATGAGCCACCCGACCCCACCGCGAAGGATCGGAATAATAGCTTTATTGTCCCGGACATTCCAAATCAAACTGAACGTACCGCCAGCTCGTGGGGCATTTGGAATGCTGAGTGGATACCGGTATGGGTGTGGCATGAAAATTGGGTATGGGTAGATCATCCTGATTGGCCATCGGGTGGCGAATGGGAAGACCATGGGAAATGGGTTGATGAAGGGTACTGGGAATATTCGTTTACAAGCTATCATGCAACGCTTTCTGCAAATATGACAATCTTTCCTGACGATAAATCACCAACTGCAACAGGAAAGCAAATGCGATCCGGATACGGAATTAAAGAGACCGTTGATACTCTAATCCGCTCATCAGCACCGTCATCTCACATTACCGGCGCTCAGACAGCAATCACATACTTCCCGGAATTCTTATATAAAACTTATTGGCGTCAGTTGGATTTATTAGAGTCTGGTGAATCATCTGTCTTCCAGTTTCAGAACAATATCTACTCCACCTATAACCGGCGAGTGCATTTTACACCGGTTTGGTTTCCAGATACCAGTTACAAGGCGTACACATACCTGGAAGATGCATGGACACCGGCCGGTATGCTGTGCTTGAATTTGAACGACTCCGTAACAATAAACGGCAGCGTCTACGACGATTGGCATATTGGCCCGAAGTTGGTGGATTGATTTTTTTGTATATTGCGAAAAGAGGCCCCCTGATTGATCAGGAGGCCCTCTTTTTGGAAGGGAAATGAAAGATATGAAAAAATGGGTATGGGCTGTAATAACTCTTTGCTTAGAAATTCTTTCGTTTATTGTCGAAAATGAAACTCTACAATGGACACTCGTGTTTATAGCTTTTATAGTTTTTTGCTATACTCTAAAGTGTTGTCTTCCAAAGGAACTTAAAGACTGTTTTATTGAAGTATTCTATACTTATTTTTCATTATATGGGTGGGAAAATTACCAAAAGCTAGTTTCACGAAAATCCAGATTGCGATCTCGTTTTTGTTGGAGATTATTTCAAATATGGCTACCACTATTTATTCTACTGGTCTTAATTGATACTTTCTTTTAGGTCAAACCGAAGATATTATAAGATCCTTAACCCAACTGAGCAATTTATTAATTGTCTGAATTGTTCCTGTCATGATCCAAAATAGACAGCCGGTAATTAGAAGTATCGTAAGAACGCTTAAACAAAGCCGAAATATTATTAATGGTCTTTTAAATTTGTAATAACTAACACTAACTCTCAAGTTAAAAATCAATACCATTGCCGCTAAGATAATACCAACAAAAACAGAAAGGTAGTAATAGGTCGGTTTTTCAAGTTTAATTATATGTAAAAACATATTAGCTATAATGGCACTTAGATTGGATTTCTCTCCAGCGAATATTTGATCATAAAATACATCATAAGCCAATGGTGGTGCAATTTGTATGTATGAGGCCAAAGGAAGAAAACATCCGATTACACATAAAATAATGTGATTTAAGTATTCTCGATCATTTCTTAGTTCAGGTTCATGGTTTAGCTTAATCCAATTATATAATATTGTAAAAATTGATAATAAAAGCAATAGTGATACAATAATAACTTTTAATCTTTTTAAAGCAATAAAAGCGACAAATATGAATATGACAGAAAGAATAAGTAAAAAGAGAAAATATGAAGAATCATCATTAACACGACTATTGCTTTGAGCAGGGTGATTACTACTAGAATATTGGTTAATGGTCTGCTGATATGTCTTACAATTATTAATTTGAGTGTTTTTGGTTTTAGTTTTAATTTTTATATTATGGGTGTAATTAGTAGTTTCAGTATCTTTTTTATTATTTCTTATATCAATAATAGTCTTAGCAAGAGTAATTGCAGCAGTAAAAACAGATACAACTTTCAAGATAGTATCCAAAGTATCCATATTCAATCCTCCAGAAACATAAATCCAACGAAGTTATTTTACCATATATCGAAAGGAGAATAAAGATGTTAGGCGACAAAATTCGCGATATTAGAATTAAAATCGGCATGTCGCAATCCGAGCTTGCTCGAAAAAGCGGACATGCCGTTTCTACTATCCATGGGATTGAAACTGGTTATAACAAATGCCCTGGATTCAAATCAATCGGAGATATCGCACATGTGCTGGGAATTCCATTAGAGGATCTCTATCAGGAATGCTGCCGATCGGAAGTTCCCCCGGCCGATACGTAGCCGCCAAAGCAACGAAAGAAGGGAAGAAAATGGAAAAATCATCTTGTTACATATCAGCCATAGCAATAATTATTGTGTTTATCGTTTTGTTTTCATCATTTGTTGTGCCAAAAATGACGAACGCTCTCGCAGACGAGTACCTGAATTCAAGGGGGGTAAGCGCTCTTACAGAAGGCACCGTGAGCGGAAAACAATATTGTGCAGCACACAGCAATACCTATAGCTCAATATTCGCATCCCATACGGAATTCTATCCGGAGCAATGGCAGATCAATATTCGGAGATATGATTCATCAGCTGATCGGTGGGAAACAACCACCTTTGAAGTGGATAAAACAACTTACGACCAACTAAATGTTGGCGATCATTTTAAAGACCCATTAGAAAGACACACTTTTTTTATGTATGAATAATCACAATTTCAATTCAGGAGGGAGAAAATAATGCCAGAAGAAACCCGATGCATAGATAACGGAATTTGCCCTTGCTGCGGAAAGAAATTTGATCCAGTCAGATTAAAGTCATCTGCATGGGGCCACAGCTACGAAGTAGAATGTCCTCACTGTAGAAAATTACTTGAAGTATTTGAAAGCATTGAATACCAGATTTCACCAGCAGAGGAGGCTACCGATCATGCTTGAAAATGAGACAGAGCTACTAAAATATGAAAACGCCCAGCTCCGGGGAGTGATAGAGCAGATGGACCCGGATCTCTTTAATCGTAAATGCCGAGTATGCGGCTGTGATTGGTATCACTCTTGTCCGGGAGGGTGCTGGTGGGTGGAAGATGATCTCTGCAGCTCGTGTGCGGAAGAAGGAGTAGGTAGCAAAAATGGGGGTAATTGAAAATGATGTTATTATGTATTGGCTTTTGCCCTTTGTATTATTATCAATAGCCTTGCTTAGCCCTATAGCGGTAATAGTCACCTTTATTGACGAGAGACGCCGTACTTCATCAAAAAAATCCGATGCGGTTAAAAGTAAAATCAAGAAACATGATTTGCGTACAGAGAATTCTGATTTGCGACGACGGCTTACCGATATTAATAACTTAGCTGTGAAATATGAAGAAGAAGGGCCGTTTGACGATCCCCAGGAAGCATTTGATAGGGTGCGGAAAATTGTTGATTTGAGTACATGGGAGGATAAGTAATGGATGTATTGAAACCGTCCCTTATGCAATTAGAGAGTTTGCGCGACTATTGCCAGAGCATGGATGAAAGCGAAACCGACGACGGTTCGCGGGTTTGGGCCTTAGATGTTGATGCTGTGGAGTATGCAATATCAATTCTAAGGGAAGCCACCGCCCCGGAGAACAAGCCGTTGACGTTGAATAAATTATCCTTGCTTCTTTTAAAAGCCGAAGATCACGATATCCCGTATTGCAGTGACAAGTGCTTAGATAACAAATCATATTGCACACCTCAAAAGCGTGTAGAATGCGTGAAGGAGTGGCTTACTCAAGCTTATTGAGAGAAAACATAAGAAAATGTGAGAATTCAGGAGATTGTACTTCCTTAATCAAAGCACTACATATTGTGGCTTTTTGGCCACCATTTTTGACCACGAAAAACAGCTAATTTGAAAAATTGGCCGTTTCTCGGGGTTGACTTTTATAGATGATCTGAGCGGTGCCTAATTATACAAAATTCACGTTTGGGATAATAATCGAAAGGGGGATTTAACTTGAAAAAGCAAACGCCGGAATCTCAGATAGCTGAATATGCACTGTGCATCAAAAGGGAACTTAAGCAGTGGGACTACCTTTATCAAATTGGGGGACAGGACCCGTTTTGGCCTGACGGAAGCGGACTGAATTTGACAAGGAATCATATCATTTCATACAAGATGGACATTCAAAAGCTCTGTGAAGAATATGCGTTGCCGGTCCCTCCGGAAGCGGATATTCCAACTCCCCAGAAAGTGGATAGCAACTATATGGCTCAGGCCGATCTGATTCGGGCAAAAGCGGAAGAAACCCTACAAGTTTACTTGAATGATTCTTCATATAAGAGCCTTGTGAAGCTGCAAGACATCCTTTCTTCGAAACAAGCGGAAGCTTGTTCCATTATTGGAGTATTGGGATATGTGGAAGCGCTTCAGCGAGCAATTTCACAGGATGATTTGGTGACAATGAGAAGGCATCGGGATCCTGATCGATATCTGAACTCGTTTAAGGAATGCTTGAAGAACGCTAAAAAGATCAAGGAAACCCCTGTTCCACCAGGCACCCAATTATCACTGCTTGACTGTATGCAGTGCTGCACCTGCATTGATGAAGAAGCAGAAGAAGAAATAGAGGAAGATGAAATGTCGATGGGCCTATAAGCTGATCAATTACATTCCTCATAGACGAATAAGAGTTTTAAAGGAGAGAACCAATGTGGAAGGAAACCAAAACGGCAGATTTCGCCATCGAAAAATAAATTTTGCCGCTGTATCCAATTCCGCTCTGCAGGATGAGAATTTGTCTCTGAAAGCAAAAGGGCTTTACGCCCTCATTCAGAGTTATATCAATATCCCCAATTACGACCTTCGTAAATGGAAGTTGATTCAGTCCTGCAAGGAAGGAAAAAAAGCCTTTGACGGGGCATGGATGGAATTAAAAAAGGCTGGATACTTAAAGCAGTACCGCATTCCGAGCGGAGAAAAGGGAAAGTTCACATATGAATATGAACTGTTGGAATTAGCAGATCTCTCGACCCCTTCTATCGTTAATTTTAATAGGAACGGAGAAGCAACGAAACCAGTTGAAAAGCAGACCGGAAATGGAGAATCAGACCATACCCCCCAAAAGGGGGTATATGGTGAAAATCAGGAAAACCCTTCTGACCATACCCCCCATTTAGCACCGTATGCTCAAAGCACCGTATGCTCCGAGGATGCTATGCTTAATGGGGGTGGTAATAATAATAATCAGTCTAATAAGAATAAGTTTAATAATACTCAATCTATCTATCAGAAGGAAGGAGAGATCGATGAAATTCGAGAAAGTTTAAAAGAGCAGGTTGAGTATGAGTACTTTGAGGAAAACTGCCCGGAAGATATCGCCGGCATTGAAACGATTGTCGGATTTATGGCGGACATGCTTTCATCCCCTTCCACCAAGATCGGCGGTATCGTTCAGAGCCGGGAAGCTCTGAAAGCCTACATAGACCGGGTGGACAGCTGCACAATCCGGGAATTCCTACAGGCGATGAAAGGCAAAGATATGTCGGAAGTAAAAAATGTCAATGCCTATTGGCGTTCCTCTTTCATCAACTTCCTCAGAGCGCAGGAACTTCTGAAACTTCAGATTTAGGGTGAACGATATGTTTGAACTGAACGGATTTTATAACATGGACTGCATGGAAGGGCTAAAACAATTTCCTGACAAATACTTTGATCTTGCCATTGTAGATCCCCAGTACGGAATAGACACACCTAAGATGAGCATGGGAACCAATAAGCACAGAAGGAAAAACGGTTATGCTTCTACCAGCACGACTGAAAAACTGCTGAGATCCGGCGCTGATTCGTCGTGGGATTCGGAACCGTCGGCCAAAGAATACTTTCAGGAGCTTTTCCGAGTTTCACAGAATCAGATCATCTGGGGAGGAAACTATTTTGACCTACCGCCCACACGCTGCGTTATCTGCTGGGATAAATTACAGCCATGGGATGCGTTCTCTCAATGGGAAATGGCATGGACGTCTTTTGACAGACCCGCCAAGATGTACCGCATTTCCAATACGGGCGGCAGTAACGGCGAAGAAAAAATCTGCTGTGCACAAAAGCCTGTCGCTCTTTACAGAAAATGCCTGACCGACTTTGCGCCGCCGGGTTACAAAATACTGGATACGCACGTCGGAAGCGCGTCAAGCCTGATTGCCTGTTATGAAATGGGCTATGACTACATAGGTTTTGAAAAAGACTGCTGGACATATAGAAAGGCACGGAACCGTCTGGAAGCATTTCAGGCCCAGCAATCCCTGTTCAGAAATTCAATATCCGTAAGACTGCCGGTATAAAAGCCGGTATTTTTTATATTCAAAACGAAAAGGAGACAGACGATTATGAGTATTAAAATTGCGATTACCTACGAAAAAGGCGGCGTAGCCAAGACAACCACTGCTGTGAATGTGGCCGCGATCCTCGCCGACAGGGGATACAAAGTCCTGTTAGTTGACCTTGACCATCAGAGTTATGCCACAAGCTACTATGCCCTGTATGACGATACCCGGCTGGGAATCTTTGAACTGATGCAGGGAGCTGCGGAAGCGGAGCAAGTAATTGTCCCTTCCGGGATCCCCAATTTGGATATGGTGCCATCAACCTACTCTTTCCGTGCCATGGAAACTGTTTTAATGATGAAGATATCGCGCCAGGAATACACTCTCCAAAATGCTCTGAAAGATGTTGAAAGCAACTATGACTTCATCCTGATGGACTGCCCACCGAGCGGCGACAGGGTAAAAACAAATGCTCTTGCCTTTGCCGACTACTTGATACTCCCCACCATTCCCGATGATTACGCCGTACACGGCCTCCAGTGTATGGCAGAAACCATTGTGGATATCAAACAGGGCGTTAACCCAAAGCTGCAGGTGCTGGGAGTTCTCATCACCATCGATGAGAGGACGGCCAACAAAATGGCCTACAAGGAAGCTTTGCAGAATCAGGATATTTTTCCCTGCTTTAAAACCGCGATCCGGAAAAACACAAAGCTTTCGGAAGCCATCAATGCCCACCAGCCGATCAATCTCTACGAGCCGAAAAGCAACGGAAATATAGACTACAATGCTCTGACTGATGAAATCGTGGAGCTGGTGACAAGATGAAAACCACTTTTGTTTGTAAATGCGGGAAGACCTTTCAGAAAAATACACCTGCCGACACTACGGGATACCGACTGCCCGGTTACGGAGAAGGTCACGAGTGCTATGGCTGCCCTTTTATCATTCCGATTTATGAAGGGTGGCCAAATAGAAAAGTAACCGCCTATGAATGCCGGTGCAGCAAGCGGCTGGAATACGAAAGCTATGCGCAGTTGTCTATTGGCAGTAAAAGTGTTGGCAGCATTTACAGCCTTGATTTCAATTTTCTAAAGCGGATTCAGGATTTTGCTGACAAGCTGGATGGACTTCATCCCTCACACGAAGCCTTTTCCAGCAGACCGGCCGAATACGGCAGTGACGGAAGATACCGGTTGGCTGTCTATCCGGAGCAGAACAAGAAAGGAATCCGGGCAAAGCAGCTCATCCTTGAAAAATTCTTCAATCCGGATGGGAGCAGAAAAGACGTTTCACCCGCAGACGAAAAACAGATCGTATTAAGGCAGATAGAGGAGGCAACAGCTATGGGAAAAATCAACGTCGGCAATATCACGGCGGGTCTTAATAAAGTAAAATCACTGACAGAGGCGCTGTCAAAGGTATCGCGTCATGAAATGATTCCGGCAGAATACATTGAGCCGGCAGATAATAATCCGTTTGCTGAAAACGATACGGATGAAAGCCGGTATGAACTTGCCATGAGCATTCAGGCGAACGGCCTTCTGGAGCCGCTTGTCCTGAATAAAAAATCCGACACCTGCTATAAGCTGATCGCTGGGGAACATCGCTTTACTGCAATCAAGCAATATCTTCCGGAATTCAAGAATATTTCCTCTATGGTCTTTGAAGGTATCTCCGATGATGAGGCCCAGTTAAAACTGTACGAAGCCAACCGGCAAAGAGAATATACTTCTGAGCAGAAATTCAAGCGTTATCGGGAACTTGAACTTTTGCTGACCCGAATGAAAGAGTCAGGCAGCTATCACGGCCCTATCCAAAAGGGGCTTGCGGAGCTGCTGGGCGTCAGCACACGTCAGGTAAGAAAATATAAAGGCATTCTTCAAAATCTTTCCGACGAAGATCAACAGCAGGTTATGAAAGGAGAGATCAGTGTTGACACTGCTTACCAAATTGTCCAATCTCAAAAGGAAGAAGATCGGCAGGAGCAGGTGATTGATGATGTGGATGATTTTGTTTCAGAGGATAATCACGATCAGATGGTGAATACAAGCATTACGGCTCCTGTACCGAGAGAGAACAATAATACCGACGCTGCTTTTCCTTTTGCCAATGAACGGAAGGTTTCAATTCAGAGCGGCACCCCAACCGAAGAAACAGCTCAGGAGGAAAAAAGCGGAAGCACTTCCGGTTTTAGCGATTCCTATTGGAAATCAAAAATTGAGTTTGCCATCAAAAGCCACTATGATGCAGGGCGGCTTTTTCAGTTTTACACCTTTCAGGTTCCCACGACGGCGGAAGCAATAAAAGAGGTTCTTAAGCCGACCTACGGCTATTCCGGCGGCAGCGTGATGTTTCCGGATGGAGTGCATGGAGATTGCACCTGCCATTCGTCCCATATGGATATTGAATACAACAGAAAACATCTGCAGCTCAACTATTCGCAGGTTGACGGCTATGTCAGGGATATGATACGAAAAGGACGATTACTGACAGAAAAAGAGGTTTCCGATGTACTCAGCAAACACTTAGAAAACATTGATGAAGGAGAATAATGATGCAGATAACAAGAGTAAAAGTCAGGCTGATTCCTGACAAGCCGCGCCTTAAGGGGTTGTCCAGTATCACTTTGGATGGTGACCTTACTATAAACGATATCAAAATCATTCAATCGGACGGCCGCTTTTTTGCTGAATTCCCAAAGCACCAGTTCGCAAAGAAAAATCATCTGGAATACATTGTTCCGCTCAACCCCAAGACACGCCACATGATTGAAGGTGCCATTTTACAGGAATATTGGAGAGCAATCACGAAAGAACGCGATGCCGCGATCCACGCAGGATAGAATTTTTGTTGCCGAGTCTTCAAAGGAATGGCCCACAGATAATCCTGTGGGTCATTCCTTTGATTCAATACAATCTTCCGGGTCCTTATCATCACGCAGCCCCTTATACATTGGCTGACGCAAACCGCCGCCACTTGTAATCTCCATGTACTGCACAGTGCAAACCAACTCAGGGACAATCCAATGTGCGCTTTCGCTCCCTTGTAATGTCGGTAACGGGTTTTCTGTTTTGGGAGTCCGGGATATGATCTTGTAATCCTCTCTAGCTTTACCTAATAATACATGCCCCTTATAAACAATCGTGTCGCCTCGGTACTGACCTAATATAACGCTGACGGTATTACTTTCATTTTCGATGTAGCCGAGGACTATGAAATCGTCATCTTTGAGATTCTTGAATTTGAACCAGTCTTTTGTTTGTTTCCCCATCTGATAAGTACTGTCCCTTCTTTTGGCAACGACTCCCTCTAGCCCCTGTTTAGCTACAGCTTCATATAATGCAGTTCCTTTTTCGTCTATATAACGTGATATGGATATCCTGTCGTTTTCCTTTACAACTTCATCAAGGAGCTTTTTGCGCTCCATTAGCGGCAAATTAAAGACAGGATGATCTATATAATACAAAATGTCAAACACAACAAGGGATGCTGGGGATTCCTCTGCAGCCCCCTTAATTCGATATTTATTGCTCATTACGGAGCGTCGCAAAACCTCTTGAAAGTTTGGCTGATCGCCGGTCATAACTATTATTTCTCCATCCAGGATGCATTTTTTACTAACTGCTTTATGAATCTCATTAATCTCCGGAAAACGGGGATTCAGATTAGAAAGCCGCCTGCTTTGTAAGATGGTAGAAGCGTCTGGGTCAAGATATGATATGCATCGAATACCATCAAACTTTAACTCGTAGATATAATTTGGCGAATCAAAAGGATCTCTTGTCTCGTCTATCAGCATAGGTTTGGCGCTCCGTGATTCAAATATATCCATTACTCTTCTAACCTTACTAATCCATGAAAAACAGCCATGACATTACCCTCTCTCTTAAGATGGTATTATTATGGCTGTTCATATAATAATTATTAAGCTGGTGCCTTGACCAATTCTGGCCGCTCAGTTTTCAATATATCAAGGGCATCCTTATAGCTCCACATCCATCGTTCCATTTCCGAGTGAGTCAAAACTACAGGCATACGGCTATGAATCTCCTTTATTGAATCATTTGCCTCTGTGGTCAGTATTGTAAACCGCCGCTCTCCATTAAAATCCTTCCAGAGACCGGCCATGTAGAGCGCTCTAGAATCGGACAAATTAAACTGATATTTTATCTTTTTTTCCTTTTTCGTCCACTCATAAAAACCACAAGACGGGATGATGCAACGGCTGGTCTCTAATCTGTATTTCCACTTTGGATCTTCCATTGTCGTATCTGTGCGAATATTTATGATGACGCCCTTAGTCTTTTTAGGGAATCCCCATTTAACAGCTTCGGGCGTGATGATGCCTTGTTCCTGAATCAGCACTGGTGCTTTATCAGTCGGGAAAATTTCGCCGGTCTTGATCTCTCCGTTGATCTTGCGCTGCACTTCCTCAATTATCTCCCGGATTTCAGCTATTTCCGTATCGCTGAAAAGCACATAGCGTCCGCACATTTCTATCACCCCACATTTAGTTTATCACCTTTAGCCTCTACAAACCACTTGTTTTCCTCCAGCCAAATATATTTTTTATGACCTTGTATAATACAGGTGTAACGAATTCCAGCGCCACCGGCTTTAAGTGAAGCACATGGACGGATATCAACGACACGGTCTATCTCATAGAGTTCTCCTTCCCCCCAGTGAATGGCCAGAGGCATAATTGTTCCGTCTTCAAGATATTTTACGATCATTTCTACATATTTTTTATATGCCACTGTTACCCTCCTGCTTAGAAATATCCGACCGGATGAATGTTGTGGTCACGCTTGGGATCGAAGCCGGAGAGCTGCGTATCCGTCAGCAATACGGCCGGCTGTATTGTCGTCGTCCCAAATCGCTTTTTGAGCCAATCAGTTGCAGCATCCAACCGTTCCTTTCTCTCTCTTGCCCGTTCGTCACAATACAGGTCCGTCTGCGTCGGCGTCGTGTCCGCGACCAAATCAGATATACTGATGCCAATACTCCGGATAGGGTTGTACCAACGATAATTCATCCGGAACAGCTCCATCCCCCCGTTGGCAATCTCAGAAGTGATGTTGGTGTAATGTTTTAAGGTGTGTTGCCTGGTAATACTGGATAACTCATTATCTCTGACATATATCGTTATCGTCCTACCCTTAAATCCCTGCTCTCTGAGCCTCCGGGCAATGCTGTCAGTAAGAACATATAAAAGTATCTTGACTTCTTCATCCGTATTCAGATCGCGCGGTGTGGTTTGACTGTTCCCGATGGATTTCACAGGAGGTGTATTGTTAAAAATTGCTACAGGAGTGATGTCATATCCGTTTGCAAACGCATATAAGACCTCTCCCCATTTCCCAAACCAGCTTTTAAGAGTACGCTCCGGCACATTTGCCAATTCTCCAATTGTATGGACTGCATAGCTTTCAAGCTTTCTCCGCGTCGCTCTACCAACATAGAGCAGATCACCGGCCGGTAACGGCCATGCGACTTCTCGGTAGTTATCCTTGCCGATCCGGGTTATGGCATCCGGTTTTTTATAGTCGCTTCCCAGCTTTGCAAATATTTTGTTATACGATACTCCGATGGAAACGGTGATTCCAAGCTCATACTTAATGCGGGAGCTGATCTCCCGAGCGATGCTCATACCGTCACCCTTAATTCCGCTGCCAGTGACATCAAGCCAGCACTCGTCAAGGCCAAACGACTCGACCTGGTCAGTATAGTCGAGGTAGATTTTTTGTGCAAGTTTAGAAAACCGCATATACAACTCAAACCGGGGCGGCACAATGACAAGATCGGGACATTTACGGCGCGCTTGCCATAGAGCTTCACCGGTCTGGATATGATACCTCTTTGCAATTTGATTTTTGGCCAGTATTATCCCGTGCCTCTGCTCTACATCCCCGCCAACCGCGACCGGCTTGTCGCGTATCTCCGGGTGATGCAAACATTCAACCGATGCGTAGAAGCTATTGCAGTCGCTATGCAGTATTACCCGTTCCATTTCGTCACCACCGATTCAAACACATGTTCTATTTTATGCATATCAAGTATAGAACATGTGTTCTAATATGTCAAAGTTAATTTATGGAAAGTAAAAACATATAAGAATCGCGGATTTATATCTGACGATTCTTATTTTATATACATAGCAAAAGCGGAACCAGTTCCGCTTTAAAGGAAGTGGTAACACAGTTCTCATTCAAGTTTCATACTACACTAAAAATTAGGAGGTAAAACAATGAAAACAATTCATAATTTTGTGGAGAATCAGAGACAAAAGATTTTGGTGTTCAGAGCGCAGTTGCGTTGTGGTGTTCATAGGCTCAATGAAATCTTGACCGATGAAAGAGGAGCATCTGCAATAGAAATCGCCGGAGCTGCGGTAATGGCAATTGTTCTGATTTGTATCTTAATTAACGCATTCACCGGAATCTTTTCCGATACCATCATTCCCGGTATTCAGGATAAAATAAAAGGCATCTTCTCAATGGCCTGATATGAAACAAACCATAAGTCCTTATGAGGCTATTGTGACATGCCTTATTCTGATTGCCGCAGTTCTTATCCTTCTCTACACTTTTTCTAACCCGATATTGGTCATAAAGGGCATTTTGTTCACGCTTTGCATGACAGCCATCAGTTACTGCGATGCAAAGACGGAAACGATTCCCGATTCTCTGCTCATCCTGTTAATACCGATTGGCTTAATAGATGTAGGCTGGGAATCTGTTGCAGGCATTGCTATTGCCTTACCTTTTTTAATCTTTGCCCTTGCAACCAAAAATGTTATTGGAGGCGGCGATATTAAGATGCTCGCCGCCTGTGGCTTTGTCCTGGGGCGCTGCGCTATCATGGGTATGCTGTTCGGGTTTACCCTTTTCACTATCACACATCTCTATGCACACATTAATAAAAAAAGGAGTACCTATGCGTTAGCACCCAGCTTTAGCATTGGGTGCTTTTTTGCATTTATTTTGATTTAGGAGTTGAGTACATATATGAAAAAACTATTCCGAAGCCGCACTTTCTTAGGAATTGGAAGTATCCTGCTTGCTGTTCTGGTTTGCCTTGTCATTGCGCCGACTTTGAGTGTATCAAGATCCCGACAAGTGGAGGTAGTACGGGTAATCAAAAAAATTCCGGAGAGTGCTCAGGTGACCAAAGACATGGTTCAAACCGTAAAAGTTGGCGGCTATAATTTACCATCTAATACTGTAACCGATCCAAATAAAGTCATTGGCAGGTATGCAACGGCCACCTTACAGCCGGGAGATAACATACTGGATTCAAAGATTGCCGAACAGGCTCCAAGCGCCTACCTATCGCAGCTGAATGGCAAACAGGTTGCAGTGTCCATTTCAATAAAGAATTTTGCATCCGGAGTATCCGGGAAATTGGAGTCGGGCGACATCATTTGTTTGGATGTTGCGAATTACGGAGATCTGAAACAAACCCTCGCCCCGGAAGAACTGCGTTATGTGCAGCTGCTCGCAGCGACCAATGACAATGGATCTGACAATGATGCGGAAAACGTCAAAGATGCCAAGCAGGAGGATATGCCGTCAACATTGACGGTACTGGTTACCCCGGCGCAGATGCAAAAGCTGGTAGACTATGAAAACAACGGCACATTACATGCTGCGTTGGTATATCGAGGGACGCAGGAAAATGCGCAGAAGTTTTTGGATAAGCAGATGCGATATTTAAATCAGCAAACACAGAACGGAGGTAGCGAAGTTGTCAAATAACCGATTTGTAGCAATTTGGGGCGGAGGCGGGAGCGGTAAAACCACACTTTCCATCAAAATAGCAAAAGAATTGGCATCAAACAAAAAGAATGTTCTGATCATTCACTGTGATGATGAAACCCCGGTTTTGCCCCTGCTTGTGCCGGTCTCCCAGTGCCATCAGTCACTGGGAGATCTTCTGAACATGTCTAATCCGACTCAGATCTCTGTCCTGCAGCATTGCACAGTATACGGACGGAGTGGCTATATCAGTCTCCTGGGTTATCAGTTGGGCGAAAGCGCCGTTTCCTACCGTCAATACAGTGAAAGAGAAGCAAAGAAAATATTTCAGCTATGCCGTACAATTTCCAGTGTGGATTATATTCTGGTCGATTGTTCCCACCATATTCTGGACAACCTTTTGACGGCGGTAGCGTTGGAGGTCGCCGATGCAGTCATTAAGGTTGCCAACACAAACCTGAGAAGCACAATTTATTTGGAATCTCAGCGGTCATTGCTCCGTGAAGAAAAGTTTCGCTATAATGACCACATTAATGTGCTAAATAATGTATTGCCTAATCAGGATACCTACCCATACCGGGAAGCACTGGGCGGAGCGCCCTATATATTCAACCATTGTCCATCACTTGAAAATCAATACCATGAGCAAAAGTTGCTCGATCCCCTGCTTGGGAAGGACGCCCGGCAGTTTGAACCAGTCATGTCACAGCTAATTAAAGAGGTGTTTTTGAATGAGTAGGAATGCGGCAATATTCTCATCACAGAAGAAGATCCTGCCTTTTCCTGATCTGCTGGATGAAATTCAGCCGTATATGACTGAAAATTACCGTGAATTAACGTCCAGTTTGGACAGCAAAAACAGTACCCAATTTCGATCTTATATCCAGCAGTACCTTTCAGAAAAGGGATATGCCGTGGAGGGTTACGACTTCGACCAGCTGGTTGATAAGCTCTATGACGAAATGGCGGGTTTTTCCTTTCTGTCTCAGTATATTGATTTACGTGTCCCCGGGGTGGAAGAAGTGAATATCAATGCATGGGACGATGTAGAAGTTTGGTTCAGCGGCGGTAGAGTGGAACCGGCCAACGGTCAGTTCTATTCAGCAATCCATGCTACAAATGTGGTTAAACGGATTCTTTCCAAGTCAGGAATTACCCTTGACGGTTCTAATCCCTGTGTCCGGGGACATCTAAATAAAAATATCCGTGTAACAGTGAACGGGCCGGGCGTCATTGATGATGACATTGGTGTTCAGGCATCCATCCGATTCGTAAATCCTCAGCACCTGGGGAGGGATGCATTCTTAAAGAATGGACTTGCCACCGAAGAAATGCTGGACTTTCTTGTGACCTTGTACCGTCACGGCGTTTCTATGTGTCTTGCCGGGCCGACCGGCTCAGGGAAGACCACGCTCATGGGCTATATTCTCTCCGCCGTAGCAACGAACAAGAAAAACAGGTTGTTTACCATAGAGGTTGGCAACCGGGAATTTGATTTAGTTTTGAGGAATGATTCTGAACAAGTCGTCAACAGTGTAATGAGTACCGTTACCAGGGAATCCAACGACCCCAAACAGGTGGTAACCGCCCAGATGCTTTTGGAACAGGCCTTGACTTTCCACCCCAAATACATATGTATGTCCGAAATGAAGGGTTCGGAAGCCTATGAGACTGTGGAGGCGGCCTTAACCGGCCATGCGGATTTGAGTACCGTCCACGCGGATTCCTGTGATGATATTTACGACCGCATTCTTACCCTATGTGTGCAAAGGTCTACCAATCTCAGTGAAAACAAGCTGATGGATCTCATTATCAAAGCTTTCCCCGTAGTATTTTACACGGATACCATGGAAGACGGCGTTCGCCGGATTGTCGAAATCGCCGAGGGGGAAAGCTTGGGAAACGGCAAATACCGTGTCCACACGCTGTACCAATATCGTGTGTTTCAAAACACAATCAATCCAATTACAGGAAAGACGGAAATAAAAGGCCGGTTCGAAAAGATCAACCCGATTTCCGAAAGACTTCAAGCAAAGCTGAGAAGAAAAGGTCTTGATGAACAGGCGCTGGAAACACTGATCGGAGGTGAAGCAGCTTGACTTTCTTTTATGCGATCGCCTTTTTCCTCATGGTAGGAGGCTGCTTTATTTTATTGGGGTTATCTCCCGCGGATTTTATCGGCCAACTCACAAGTCTCCCGATCCAGCGAAAAAGAAAGCTAAAAAAAGCTGTGAAAGAGAGCATACGGCCCCCAAAAATACGAGGAATTAAAAAAATCGTAAAGGATACTCAGGATACCCTTAAACAGGAAAACAAAAGCAATCGGTTTGCTCAACTGCTAACCGCATCGGGAATCCTCTCCGTTATCGGAATTTTGATTTCCAGTGCCATGAACAATCTCTTTTTGGCACCGGTCTTAGGCATCGGATTTTCTCTGCTGCCTTTTTTAAGTATTTTGCTCATGGCAACAAAAAACAGAAAAAATCTCAATAACGCTTTGGAAACTGCACTATCGACCATCACCTCTACTTATATCCGTACAGATTCTATCCTCAAAGCAGTCGCAGAGAATATTGACCAATTTGATCCTCAGGTAAAACCCACTTTCCAACGTTTTCTGATACAGGCTGAAATGATCAGCTCTGATATTCCTGCATTATTGGAACAAATGAAATCCGGGATAGACAGCGACGTGTTTCATGAGTGGATAGATGCTTTGGAATTATGTCAGGAGGACCGCAACCGTAAAAGCACCTTGCTGCCAATTGTAAATAAACTGTCCGACATGCGCTCTGTTGCGGGAGAACTGGACTATCTGATGTATAAACCCTTGCAGGAATTTGTGGTAATGGCCCTCTTGCTGATTGCTGAAATACCTATTATCAGAATGATGAATGAAGAGTGGTCAAATCTCTTAATGGCATCCTTAGCGGGAAAGATTGTGATTGCGATTGATGCAGTCATACTGATTATCTCTTTGGTTGCGGTGATCCGAAACACCCGGCCTGTTGAATACAGGAGGTAGACATGGAAATCTTATTTGTTATATTTTTGGCATTCGGTATTTTTATGATACTTTGTGATTTATGTCATGTTCCCACACTGGCGGCTTCAAACGCAGTAATGAACATCATGCAGCCCGAAAAGCATCGAATATTCAGTATTGATCATATAGAAATGTGGCTGGCGTCGCGGCTCAGCAAGTTCATTCGCCTGAATGATGTTCAGAAAAAAAGTTGGAAATCAGCTCTGAAAGTAGCGGAAATTCCCATGCGGCCGGAAACCTATTTTGCAAGGTGTTTCGTAAAAGCCCTGTTTAAGCTCCTGTTCCTGATTCCATTTTCTATTCTGGCACCCATCATGGATATAGCTGTTCTGATATGGGCGGTATGGGGAGTATTCAACGATTTTTCAGAAGCACAGAAAAAGGTAAGACAGCGACATGAGGAAATCAACCGGGAGCTTCCCCGGTTTGTGTCCACGGTGGAACAGGATTTGAATAGTACGAGCAATATCTTATCAATCCTTGAGGATTATAAGGCAAGTGCCGGCCGGGCTTTCCGGTACGAGCTGGAAATTACGATCGCACAAATGAAAACCGGTTCGCAGGAACAAGCGCTGATCCATTTGGAATCGCGTGTAAATACCGTCATGATGAGCCAGACTGTTCGCGGTTTGTTGGCGGTAATTCGCGGAGATAACGGAACCATGCACTTTGCCATGCTTGCCAATGACTTTAAACAGCAGGAACTGCAACAGTTGAAAATGGTAGCTCAAAAGCGCCCGGACAAAGTCAGAGTATTTAATTACCTGATCTTGGCCGGATTTTTTATTACTTTATTGCTGCCAATCGGAATGTATCTTATGAATTTAATTAATGGAATGGTGTGAGGTAACATCATGAAAAAGCTTTCAAAGATTCTCAAAGAAAATAAAGGGAGTGTGATATTTGATGCTCCGTTCATGCTGTTGATAGTTGTGATGATTCTTTGTCTTGCTCTTTATTCGTTCCCCGCTATTATTGCAAAGCAGCAACTCGACACTTATGCTGCAGAGCTCAAACGCACCGCTGAATTAAGCGGCATGATCGGAACGGAAACCACACAAAAAGCACAGCAGCTTTCTGAGGAAATCGGCCTGAATCCTGAAATTAAGTGGTCAAAAACCGGAAAGATACAGCTGGATGACGAATTCACTGTGACCTGCAGCATAACAAAAGATATCGGCTTTGGCTCATTCGGTTCCTTTCCTGTCCCCCTAAAAGCCAAACAAACAGGCCGTTCGGAGGTCTATTGGAAATGAATAAACTGAAAGGGGTACTGAAAAGCAATCGAGGCAGTACCAGTTTTTGGATTGTTGCTGTGGCCATGTTTCTGATTGTGGTAGTGGCCACTGGACTTGAGTATCTCAGGTTGAATGTCATTGCCCAGGGAACACGAAACGGTATGGAATCGGTAATCACTCAGGCCTGCACCGCCAATTATGACAGACTGTACAACGGGCTTCGGGAAGGATATAGCGGCGGCTATCAATTAGACAAGGGCAGTTGGAAAGAGGATATTAATACAGATGACGCCTACGCCATCATGGATCAGCAATTCGGTACCAAATCCGACGGCTCCGGCCATGCGAAATATAACGGCAGTACATTGGAATTCCGTATTACAGATTTATCTATTCAAATGACCAACACTCCTCTGACTCCGGAAGACCCAGAGAGGGAACAGAAATTTTCCGGTACTGCCACCTATACCGTAATAATTCCGTTGTCCTTTGGATGGAGGAATTTACCCCCATTAGAAATCCCTATGAAAGTAAAAGCGGATTACTCCGCAAAGTTTTAAAAAGCGGAACTGATTTCGCTTTTTTTGTGTTAGGAGGTTATTGCTATGAAAAACAAAAGGAAGGTTGCTTTTCTCTCCCTCTTTTCGCTGTACATGATTTCCGTGTCCGGGATCTCCGGTTACGCGGTAGTGACAGGGAAAGTTCCGCCGATTTTAGGCGCGATTTCATCCGGCGTTTTTTCTTCACCGGCGCAAAGCACTGTACAAAGCAATTTGATTCATCCCCAGGATTCCCCCGATTTAGTGATTGATCCAGGTGAGATTTCCCATTCAGAATCCGTTACCCATAAAGATTCTTCGGAGGATCCGTTTGACCCGGACGCGAAAATCGACAACGATACAAACCAAATTAGTTATTCCGACGGATATTCCATTCCGACGATACCGGTAGGTGTGACGACGCCTCAAAATGAAAATGGAGCATCGTCAAAGCCGGCAGATCCTGATCCGACTCCACAGGATCCCGGGACCAGCCCCCCGGCACCCAGTTCTCCGGCTCCCAATAATCCCGACAATCCGTGGGGCCCCGGTGGGTCCGGTTCATCCGGATCAGGATCCGGATCCGGCAAAACAAGGAGCATCACCGGCATTAGCCTTGACAGAACAGAGATTACATTGGACAAAGGCGACGTTGCAGATCTGCTGATTGCAACTATTACGCCTTCCAATGCAACCGGCAATAAAACCGTTACCTGGTCATCATCCGATGAAGACGTAGCCACAGTAAATTCTTCCGGACAGATCACTGCTGCCGGGGCAGGAAAAACAGAGGTGGTCGCTCATACCTCAAACGGTAAAACCGCCGTCTGTGAGGTTACGGTCTTAGTTCCGGCCACTTCTATACACATCGACTCCGAATCTTTTCAAATCGATAAGGGTTCCAGCAAAACCTTAACCGCCACAATTACTCCTAATGATGCAACAGATCGGGAGATTGCATGGGCAACCAGTAACGCGGACGTGTTGTCTATTGATCACAACGGAAGAGTCACCGCAGAGGATGTGGGTACGGCAGTAATCACCGCATCCGTCGCAAACGGCAAAATAGCTTCCACCTGTGATGTTTCCGTAGGAATTTCTATATCAACTCTGACTTTAGATAAAGGTGAACTTAATCTAATCAAAGGGACTCAGGAGATGCTTACCGCAACAATAGATCCGCCGGATACCACAGATGATAAAACTGTCGAGTGGTCTTCCGTCAATCCTGAGATTGCCACTGTTGACGCCAACGGCAACGTTCAGGCGGTCACCGGCGGCACAACCACTATAACGGCTCAGGCCGGTTCCCATGTTGCGGAGTGCAGGGTAACGGTTTCCGTACCGGTTACGGGAATTACCCTCAGTGCAAATACTCTGTCCATAATGAAAAATGCAACTGAGACACTCACAGCGACCATTACACCGGAGGACGCCACCAACAAGAAAATCGTTTGGACTTCCTCAAATGACTCCATCGTATCTGTGGACAGCACCGGCAAAGTTACTGCGAAAGATTTTGGCTCTGCGATTGTCACAGCCACAACCGAAGACGGGAATTTATCCGCTCAATGTACAGCGAATGTTGTTACGCCGGTCACCGGCATCTCACTGGACAAGAGCGTTATTAGTATGATACGGGGTACCGTCGCTGAGTTAGTTGCGACGGTTGAACCGGAGAATGCAACAAATAAAAATGTCAATTGGACTTCCTCTGATGAGTCCATCGCTTCTGTGGACAGCTCTGGTAATGTAACCGGCGTTAGGACCGGGACAGCGCTGATCCGCGCAACCACAGAGGACGGAGGATTTACTGACGTTTGTGCGATTTCGGTAACTCCGGACACGTATACCATCACTGGAATCGGTGTAAATGGTCACGTAGACGGAGTCGGTGACCATCATGTCGGAGATGTTGTCACCCTGACAGCAGTCCCTGATGAGCACTACCATTTTACAAACTGGACTAATTCCAGTGGAGCGATAATAGGAACAACGCCGACTTATGTCATTAACGGATTACACGCTGACATGACCATCACGGCCAACTTTACAATCGATTACCACACGGTCACTGTAATTGCCGGAGCAAATGGTTCTGTCACAGGTAGTGGCAGCTTTGCTTATGGCAGTACTATTACATTGACTGCCACGCCAGACTCTCATTATCATTTTGTAGACTGGTCAGATGGGAATACCGATCAAACCCGTACCTATACGGTAACTGGCGATGCAGATCTAACTGCCAACTTCTTTATTAACGGAGTAACATGGACTTACACGGAACTACCAAGTTCATATAACACAGAGGGTACGGACTGGTTTTCTGTTTACTCTGGTGAAACGACAGCAGCTTCACAGTGTTGGGAAAAAAGCGGTAGCAGCAAAACCAGAGGAGGATCGGTGGAATTTACATTCTCAGAACCAATTAATTTACCATCATCCGGAGGCATTGTTATCAAAACCGGCGGGCAGGACATAAATAGCAGCGGTAATGTGCAGAGTTTTTCGTTTAGTGTATATGCAAATGGAAACTTCGCAAGTGGTAGCTCTGGTACTTCTGTATGGAGTTCATCAAAAGCAGGAACATTTACGATAGACACTTCTAAATTCACATCAATTACTAACATGAAAGTTTTCGTGAATTGTACATCATATAGTTTTCCAAGCGGATGGGATGGTAATGACGGCTGGATTTCAGTTCAATTACTTCCTACAGACCGCGCACCGTTTTATTTGAACAATTCTGGTTGTTCAGATCAATCTTAAACTATAGGTTATAGCAGCCGGAGCAATTCGGCTGCTCACTTTATGTGAATGGAGGTCTGCAATTGGACAGATTAAATGAATGCAAAGAATTACTGCAAAAGACTCAGCAACGTGTTGTATCCTCCACGCAGGAATGGACATCCTTTCTCCGGTTTGCGTCAGGAATCTACAAATATGATTTTACGTCGGCCCTTCTGATCTACGCGCGCCGGCCGGATGCTACCGCCCTGGCTCCGATCGAGACGTGGAACCGTGTCGGCCGCCGAGTGAACACAGGCGCAAAGGGGATTCCGGTAATCATCGACACCGACCATTGGGTAACACTGAAATTTCTGTTTGACGTGTCCGATACGAATGGGGAGAAAAAAACACTTCCTCAACATTGGGAGCTTTCGCCCGATAAATATAATATAGCTATCACGGATTTTGAGGACCGATACGGCATCACCGCGGACGGTGCGCCGTTCGGGGACTTTCTCAGCACCGTTATCACACATACGCTGGAACACGACTGCGACAGCATTATGGATGCTCTGCAGGAAAATCCGCTTCCGGAGCTAGAAGGCATTAACACACAGGAAATGTTTATGGAGACTGTTTCGGACAGCATAAAGCACATGGTTTACAGCCGTGTTCTGCCGCATGAAATTCCTCCATCTTTGGCTTTCACCGGGCTATCCCTTTTAGAGCATCCAGAGCATTTCACATTGTTGGGCGAGGAAACCATCAGGCGGTCATGTACCCTGCTGCGGCAGATCGAAGGCACAGTCAGACAGATAGAACATGAACAGAAAGGAAAAATGCGCCATGGAGTATCAGGAGAAAGACGGATTGTTGTATCCGGAACTGGCAGTCGCGGAGCCGGAGGACGACAAACCCCTGACGAAGTACGGAACGAGGTTCAAAAAATACCTGAAGGAAGAACATCCGGGACGGTACGCAATTCTGAGAAACAATCTGGAGCTGATGGCGGTCTGCCATCGGGTGGAACGGGAAGCGAACGAGTACGAGGACGATCTTCTCCGGCAGCTGCGCAAAGATCACCCGGCACCGAAAACGGACGACTTCTTGAAGACGGTGCAGTACAACAACTGGCTGTACAAGACGGCGGAAGAAATGACGCTGGAGAACGTGGTGTTCCGGAACCGGTAACCTCTATAACAGAAAACGAACCAACGGGGCTTTTTCAAGAAGAAAGCTCCGTTGGTTTTCGTTTAATGCCAACAATGAATGGGAAACCGGCATACACCGCTTTCCTTTCCGACTATGATTTTCTTCACTCCTATTTTTTCCCTGCTTTAAGAAACGAATCGCTGGCCGGCATCCGGGAGAAAATATATTCTTTTTATGTCGGCCAAGAGCCGGACAGAAAAGAAGCGGCGCGGTTTCTGAAAAAAACATTCAACGAACATCCTTCCATGATCGTTCACAGCACCGGCGGCGATGCATGGGTCTGGTTTCAGCCAACCGGAATATCGCTTGACATTGCTATGAAGGAGGGAGACTATTCCCGAAAACTAAGCTGGAATGAATGCGAGAAGTACATTCGGAATCTGATTGACACGGGGGACTTCATAGAGGGGAAACCGGCGTATGGGCCGCAGCAGTTATCCTTTGGCACTCTCACCCCCGTGTCAGCCGCTATCCCGGAGCAAAAGCCTGCAGGTCTTCCGGTACAGGAATCAGTCATTGAATATGAGAATGTGAAAAGCGGAAGCACTTCCGCTTTTGAGAAACCGGATAGAGAATTTTCGGAAGCAAATAGTGATACCAGCACAATTGATTCATTGCCTGTGTCCCCAGCAAAAGCGGAAGTGCTTCCGGTTTCGTCTGAGGACACGGAACGAATTAATTTTCGGTATCCTGATACGAAAGAATTTGCCGGAGGGCAGAAAACCCATTACAAGGCGAATGTGGAAGCGATTAAACTTCTGAAAACCATTGAAAAGGAACAGCGTTTGGCAACCCGGGAAGAACAGCAGACATTGGTCAATTATGTCGGCTGGGGAGGCATCCCGCAGGCATTTGATAAAAAGAATGAGAAATGGCAGAAAGAATATGAAGAACTCAATCAATTACTGACACCGGAAGAATACACCGCCGCCCGTGCTTCCACCCTCACCGCATTCTACACACCGCCGACCGTCATCAGTGCCGTACACACCGCCTTGAAAAACTTTGAGTTTACCGGCGGCAATATTTTGGAACCGTCCTGCGGAACAGGGCGGTTTTTTGGTTTTATTCCGGAAAACACCGAAAATTTCTGCAATCTTTTCGGAGTTGAGCTGGACAGCCTTACGGGCAGAATTGCCCAGCAGTTGTATCAAAAGGCAAGAATCCAGATCCGGGGCTTTGAGAAAACGGCATTCCCGGATAATTTCTTTGACCTTTCATTTGGGAACGTCCCGTTTGGAGAGTATAAAGTACCGGACATGCGCTACAGTAAACAGAATCTCTTGATCCATGACTATTTCTTTGCGAAAGCGATCGACAAGACCCGTCCGGGCGGCCTAATCATTTTTGTGACGTCCAAGGGGACACTGGATAAAGCAAATCCGGAAGTACGGCGTTACATTGCCCGGCGAGCGGAGCTGATCGGCGCGGTCCGGTTTCCCAACACGATGATGTACACCGAAGGCAATACGCAGGTAACGTCCGATCTGATTTTTCTGCAGAAACGCGACCGCATGGTGGACATTGAGCCGGAGTGGGTAAACCTGACCTATCTTGATAACGGGGTGCCGGTAAACACCTATTTTGCGGACCATCCGGAAATGATGCTGGGAGACATGGTGTTTGACGAGAGCATGTACGGCAACGCAAAGGATACGGCGCTGATACCGCACAAAGGGAAAGATTGGAGGGAAGAACTGATTCCGGCCATCAATTCCCTGCACTGGAAGGTGCAGGAACCGGAAATTGAAATGGAAGACGGCGAAGCGGCGATCAGCATTTCGGCGGACCCGAACGTCAGGAATTACACGTACACCATTGTTGAGAATGAATTGTATTTCCGTGAAAACTCTCAGATGATTCTTCAGAACATCACCGGAACCCGGGAACAGAGAATACGCGGCATGATTGAAATCCGCGACACTCTGCGAGAGGTGATCCGGGTACAAAGTGAGAATTATCCTGATGATGTCATCCTCAAGACACAGGCCAAGCTGGAGCAGCTCTATGACAGTTTCACCTATAAATATGGCTATCTGACCGGAATCGGCAACAAGCTTGCCTTTTCCAGCGATTCCGATTACCCCCTTCTGACCAGTCTGGAAAACGTCGATGAAGATGGAAAGGCCAGTAAAGCGGCCATCTTTACCAAGCGCACTATCCGCCCTCCGGTGGAGATCACCAGCTGCGAAACCGCAGTGGAAGCCCTGCCTCACTGTCTGGACAGAAAGGGCTGCGTGGATATCCCCTACATAGCGCAGCTTGTCGGGAAACCGGAGAATGAGATACTGGATGATCTGAAGGGATTGATTTACCGGGATCCGCAGACAGGCATGTTGGAAACCGCCGATGCCTATCTGTCCGGAAACGTTCGGCAAAAGCTGACCGAAGCGGAAACGGCGGCGGAGAAAGACGATCAATACGCTGCAAATGCGGAGGCTCTCAGGCTGGTTCAGCCAAAGGATTTGGATGCATCTCAGATTGAAGTAAAATTAGGTTCTCCCTTGCTGGATAGGGATGATATCAAAGAGTTTATTGTCGACTTGTTGAAGCCGGACGACTCCGACGAACAGCATCTGAAGGTAAGATATATCCCGTCGCAGGCAACATGGAAAATAAACGGCGTATATCATGCCGGGCAGCGTCAGAAAGTGCTGCCGGGGAAAACCTACGGAACTTCCCGAATTGATGCTTATGAGCTGATAGAAATCTCACTGAATCAAAAAATACCCACCATTCGGGATAAACAGTTGGACAACTCCTACAAAATGAATCCGCGCGCGACCGCAGCCGCGCGGGAAAAGCAGCGCATCATTGAACGGAAATTCGAGGAATGGGTGTTCCAGGAGCCGCAGCGCCGGAAACGGCTTGTATGGAAATACAATCAGATCTATAACAACACCCGTATCAGAAAATATGACGGCTCCTATCTCACATTCCCCGGGATGAACCCGGAAATCACATTGCAGGCGCATCAAAAGAATGCGGTTGCCCGTATTCTGCAAAGCGGAAATTCGCTGATTCCTCATAAAGTAGGATGGGGTAAAACCTTTACCAACATTGCAGCAGCAATGAAAAGCAAACAGCTTGGTTTATGCAGCAAAAATATTATGGTGGTTCCAGGGCATCTGGTAGATCAGTGGGGTGCGGATATATTAAAACTGTATCCCGGAGCAAATGTCCTCCTTGCAACAAAGAAAGACTTTGAAAAGCATAACCGCCAGCGCCTTGTCAGCAGGATAGCCACAGGGGACTACGATATGGTGGTCATTGCCCAGAGCAGCTTTGAGAAGATTCCGGTCAGCCCGGAGCGGATTGAAAGGCTTCTGAACAAGCAAATCGATGACATCATGGAAGCCATGGAGATAGCCAAAGAGGAGGATGAAAAGGACTGGACCGTCAAGGCCATGGAACGTACCAAAAAGAGTCTGGAAGAACAGCTGGAAAAACTCACTAACCAGTCCCGAAAGGATAACCTTCTGACCTTTGAGGAACTCGGAGTGGATCAGATGTTTGTGGATGAGGCGCATTATTACAAGAATCTGTTTGTCGCCACCAAAATGATCAACGTTGCCGGCATCGGGCAGCAAAGGGCACAGAAGGCTTCCGATATGCTGATGAAGTGCAGGTATATCAATGAGATCCATAACGGACAGCGCGGAATAGTATTTGCGACAGGAACTCATGTTTCAAATTCGATGGCAGAGCAATACACTACACAGATTTACCTGCAGCCTGACGAACTTGAGAAACGGGGATTGTCACACTTTGATGCCTGGGCGGCGAATTTTGGCCGGGTTGTGTCATCGCTTGAGCTTGCCCCTGATGGAACGCAGTACCGGTACAAGTCACGATTTGCAGAGTTTGTAAATCTGCCAGAGCTGATGTCTATTTTTTCTCTCGTTGCTGACTTTCCTGATGAGAATTCCTTCAAACTTCCTGTCCCCGCATTAAAAACGGGTAAACCCATTATTGTCTTATCCAAACCAAGCGAGGGACAGGTCCGATATGTCAATGAAATTGTCCGCCGATTTGAGCAAATCCATAACGGTGATGTAGAGCCATGGGAGGACAACGCGCTGAAAGCCACCAATGACGGAAGGGCTTGTGCGCTCGATATGCGCATGATCGACCCATATGCGGAGGACTTCAAGGGAAGCAAAATCAATATGGCTGTCGGCAATATTTATGACATCTGGAAGCGAACGGCAGGCATCAAAGGGACTCAGATGGTCTTCTGCGACCTTTCCACACCGCATGAAGTGATCCACATGGAAATGATCGACGGTGTGGCAAGGATGGTAAACCCGAACGGAAAGGTATGCTTTAACGCCTACTATGATATCCGTCACAAGCTGCTGCAGCTGGGCGTGCCGGAAGATGAAATTGCCTTTATCCATGACGCGAAAACGGAAAAGCAGAAGGAAGCATTATTTGCGTCCGTGCGTACCGGAAAGGTACGCATTCTCTTAGGCTCCACTTCCCTCATGGGGGCGGGGACCAACGCGCAGCGCCATCTGATCGCCCTGCATCATTTGGACGCGCCCTGGAGGCCATCTGATGTGGAACAGCGTGAAGGAAGAGCTCTCCGGCCGGGAAATGAAAATCCGGAGGTTGGAATCTACCGGTATGTGACGGAAGGAACTTTCGATGCCTATTCCTGGCAGATCCTCGAGCAGAAACAGCGATTCATCAGTCAGATCTCGCGAGGAAATGTTGTGGACCGCCATGCGGCCGACATCGACAACACCGCGCTCGACTATGCGACCGTCAAGATGATCGCGAGCAAGGACCCCCGTATCAAGGAGCGTGAAGAACTGCGGGTGCGTGTCGCACAGCTCTCTCAGCTTAGAGCGGAATATAATCATGAAAAATACGACTTGGAGGACGACGTACTGAAGCATCTGCCGGAAAAGATCAAGCTTAACCAGCAGACTATGGAAGGGCTCAGAAAAGACATTGCCCTGCGGGACAGCAACGCTTCCGATGATTTCTCCATTCAGTTATCCGGGAAAACATACGTGAAGAGAGAGGACGCCGGCGCAGCCATTTTAAAAAAGGCGGGAAGCTTCCGGAAAGCCGGCGAATATCTTCCAATTGGAGAATACAGAGGCTTCCGGATAGAGCTGACGTATAGTGAATGGGAGCAGGCACATTCCATTGTCCTTTGCGGAGCCACGCGCCGGATTACGGAGATGGGACACAGTGCGATCGGCTGCACCGCGCGCATGGATAACCTTCTCCGGGATTTGGAAACAGCAGTATCCAAATGTCAGATTGAGATTGATAAAGCACAGGAGCAATTGAAAGAGGCAAAAGCGCAGCTGGCTGTTCCATGGGAACATGAACAGGAATACAACGAAAAAACGGAAAGGCTGAATCAGCTTGGTATTGAAATGGCAGCAGATATCAGCGATCAGGAACAGGTGATTGATTCAGAAGAAATAGAAGAAGGACCGGAAATGGCCATGTAGAAAAGCGGAAGTCCTTCCGCTTTTTAAGAAAGGAGATCCTTATGAAGATGGTTTATATCTGTTCCCCGTTAAGGGGGGACATCCAGGAAAACATTAAAAAAGCGGTTTCGTATTGCTCCTATGCTGCGGAGCAGGGTGTTATTCCTTTGGCGCCGCATACGATTTTTACCCAGTATCTCGATGATACGAACCCGCAGCAGCGGCAGAAAGGACTGCAGATGGGGTTGGAACTTCTCAAACGATGTGATGAGCTATGGGTATGTGGTGATGTTATTTCAGAAGGTATGAGGCAGGAAATCGAATACGCTGAAAAGCACAATATGAACATCTTGTATTTCCCAAAGATTATTTTTCAGAACCAAATCGCATTTCCTCCAAAAGAGGACTACGACCAAAAAATGAAGCAGAAGATTTTAGAAATACAAGAGAATTACGGTCAAATTTTTTTTACGAAAGATGAGGTCAGAGGGAACATTACCAGCGTAATTCTTCCGCAAGAAGCTCACAGCTCCATGAGTGAGAAAGATGTCAAGGAGGTGGAACGTTATATTGCTTTTGCAGGCAGCCGGAAACATGCAGAGGCACCGGTAGAGGAAAACACAATGGAAATGGAACAGTGATTCCGTTCATAAAAAGGAGTATGCACTATGAAAAAACATAAAAAGACACTATTACTGATTGTGGTGATAGCGGTTCTCGTATCAATATTTGCCATCCCGGCCTATGCCACGGCAAACGTATCTGATACAGTTAACAATGCCTTTAATACGTATGTTAAGCCCCAAATAAAAAATGGTGTTAATATTACTGTGTTCGGGGCGATTGATGCCTATTTGCTGGTACAGTTCGTTGCAAAACTCTCTACCGCGGTTGTGGATTACAAGCAGCACGGTGGGCAAATAGAATGGAAGGTTCCTGCCGGTCTTTTTGCGGGACTGATTGTCTCAATTACAGCCCCATTTTGGATGTGGGGCGCAATTGGATGGTGAGATAAATGTTTACTGTCGGAAATTCCATGGAGCAGCTGGAAGCATGGTTCTATTACACTATCCTGAACGCCATTAATTCCTTCAATCAATATATGGGAAATATGGGGGCCGATCTGTTTGACAACCAGTACGTCCAGGGAATCCTGTATTTCTTTCAGCTGCTGGGGAACGGCCTCTTTGCCGTAGGTTTCGTTCTGGCAATATTAGAGTATTTTGCTTCGATCGAACAGGGAAAAGGAAGTTTGAAGGACACCGGCATGAACATTTTCAAAGGGCTGGGCGTCCTGCTTCTGTTTACTACGCTTCCCGTGAAGCTCTATCAGCTGTCTGTGAATATGCAGGCTGTGATGGGGAAGCTCATGAATATCGCCGGCGTTATGAGCGACCCGGCCTTGTCGGAACCCGTTTCCTCTGGAAGCACCATTTCAAATACTGTTAATTTCTTCCTGGGCCTGATTGCGTCAAACCCGTTGGTCAACGTCACGGGAGCGGTCGGAAGCGTCTTAGCGGGCATTACGGGGACTGAGCAGCATGTACCGCAGATTACAGATATTTTCTTCATCATCGCGTTTGCTTACGGCTTCTTCAAAATCCTGTTTGGAAACTTGAAACGCGGAGGAATCCTGTTCATTCAGATCTGTGTCTGTTCCCTGTACTTATTCAGTATTCCACGAGGATACCTTGACCAGTTTCTTTCCTGGTGCAAGCAGATCATTGGCATCTGCTTTACCGCTTTTCTGCAAAACCTTATGCTCATGATCGGCCTGAACATCTTCAAAGATCAGATGGTTATTGCAACCGGCGTGATTCTGGCAGCGTCGGAGGTTCCCCGAATTGCGCAATCCTTTGGGCTGGACACTTCAATGAAGGGGAATTTATCCAGCGCAGTACACACGACTACGTCCATTATTAATCTGGGAAGAACATTTATACACTAACGGGAGGTTATGTAAAATGAAATACTATTATCCGTCCAACATGGAGGCGCCGCCTTTACTGGGCCTTTGGGAACTGCGCGATATCTTCATCTTCGGGCTGGCCGGCGTTTTTTCCTTAGTCCTGTTTCCCCTGACGCACAGCCTTGTTCCGTTGGCCATGACCGCGTTTTATGCATTTATGACCGTCACCTTTGATGACATTTCCATATTCAAATATTTGAGCAAGCTCTGCAGGTATTTCATCACGCAGCAGCTTGTTTTTTATTGGGAGAAGGAGGACCGGACTTGAGAAAAGCAACCGACAAAAATCAGAAGAAACGAAAAAGCGTACAGGATCTTATCGGGGCAGCTGGCATTGAGGACAGCTGCCTCGCTCTTTACTCCGGAGATCGGCTGTGCTTCATTATGATTACGCCTGTCAATCTGAATGTTCTGTCATCGATCAACATCCAGAGCAGGATCACGAAGATGACCGATACGCTCGAAAATATCGGCACTGTGGATTTCCTGTGCTTGAATTCCTCTCAGAGCTACGACAGCAATAAACACTATCTGGCAAAGCTGAAAGAGCGGGAAACAAATGATACGCTGAGGGATCTCGATCAGAAGGACATAGAATTTTTTGACCAGGTGCGGATATCAATGGCCACCAGTCGAGAGTTTCTGGCCGTTCTGCGGTTCTCAGTGAAGGAAACAGGCGAGCAGATACAGTCCACCATGAGCAAAATAGTGCAGGTTTTCAAGGATAACGGAATGATAGTGCGTCTTGCCGCAAAGCCGGATATCAAGCGGATGCTGGCCATTTATCTGGAACAAAACATCTTTGAAACGGAAATGCAGGATTTCGACGGAGAAAAATACGCGGAGATATTGGAGATGAAGCTATGAACAGGCTTATGAACCCGGAAATACAAAATGATGAAATGATGATGGAGCAGGAAACCCCGGAGCAAAGGACTCAGTCCTGGTACGAGCTTGCCGCAGTCACGGACGGGAATGAGGAACAAGCGGGGCTTTGTAAGGTATACAATCCCAATCAGGAACCGGAATGGTACCTTTCCGCTGCCAACCGGGGTGATAAATACGCCTGTTATACGTTGGGGATGATGTATTATTGGGGCGTATCCCTTACTCAGAATTATACGAAAGCAGCGATGTGGTTTTCTAGAGCTCCTGATCTGTCACTTGCAGATTACGAACTGGCAAAAATTCTTCGTGATGGAATTGGCTTAGAAAAGGACCAGGCTTCCTCCGATCAACTGTTCATTAAAGCGTTTCGTGAATTTCAGCAGCAGGAAAGAAAAAGGCCGAATTCCAATATTGAATTGAAGCTCGCCGCCATTTATGAGAAGGGGCTTGCCGGGGAAAGCGATCTGGGCCTTGCGCAGTATTGGCGGACTCTGGCAAGCGAAAGCAACAAAAAGCTGGTAGAGGAAACGCCGACATCGAAAATCATCCCTCAGGGCGTGCAAGGTTCTCCTTTCGATGATTTTAACCAAGTCCTACTTTCAGTACGCCAGCAATCCCAAGCAAGCCAAAGCAATAAAAAGAAGAAAGAAAAACGCATCCATAAGGAGAAAGCATTACCGAAAAGCGGAAGTGCTTCCGGTTTTGCACCAGTCACCGGCAGTGACATGCAGAGCTTTCTGGACATGATTACGCCCTCGGTGCTTGATTTTAAGCATCAGGATTATTATGTTTGCGGCAATACCTTCCGCTGCGTATGGGCCATTCGGGAATATCCTACCTCAACGGAGGATCAAGCCATTTTGCGGGAACTCGGTGAAATGGACGGCGTTACATTGCGAATCTTTGTCCGGCCAGTTTCCGAATATGAAGAAAACAAAATCATAGAAAAGTCGGAACGGAGGAACCGGCATAAGAAAAACAACGCCAACGGCATGAAGCAGAATATTGAAGCGGAAGAAGACCTCAATGATGTTCAGGTGATTGTCCGCAGAATGCATAAAACCAAAGAAACCCTGATGCACAGCGCCGTGTTCATTGAGATTATAGGAAAATCCTTAAAAGAATTGCAGGATCTGCAGCAAAAGGTGATCTTCTTTTGCACAAGGACAAAAATCGTATATGACCGCCTGTGGCTCCGTCAGAAGGAAGGCTTTCAGACGGTCATGCTCACCGGCAGCAACGTGTTCCGGTCGCAGTTTGAACGCAGCTTGCCAGCAGGCAGTGTGGCGAACCTTTATCCTTTTTCCTATTCCGGCAAGACAGATCCGGACGGAATGTACATAGGCATCGATGTCAGCGGTACGAATATCATCGTCAATTTCGACCGGAGAGCACAGGATAAAACCAACGGCCACATCCTGATCTTAGGAAATTCCGGCGAAGGAAAATCGTATTTGCTCAAGCTCTTAATAACAAATTTCAGGCAGGCGGGAAAAAAGTTTTACATTCTTGACCCGGACGACGAGTACAAAGACCTGACAATTGGACTCGGAGGCTGTTATATTGACATGATGGCCGGCCGGTACTTTATCAATGTTCTGGAACCCCGTCTATGGACATTGGAGCCGGTTACTGACGAAAAAGAAGATGTTCCCCCCGCTTTCCGGAAAGGTACACGGCTGAGTCAGCATATCGCCTATCTGCGCGATTTTTTCCGCTGCTACAAAGATTTTCCGACGGAGCAGCTGGACACATTGGAAATTCTACTGGAAAAACTCTATGCGAACTTTGGAATTACCGACGATACGGATTACAATAAGCTCACGTCTGAAGATTATCCAATTCTTTCCGATCTGTTTCATTTGGCTCACCATGAACTGGAAACCTATCAGGATACCGGCAGTCAGCTTTACACAAAAGATATTCTGCGTTCCCTGACGCTGGGCCTGCGGTCGATCTGCGTCGGCTCTGAAAGTACCTTTTTTAACGGTTACACGAATATTGTCAGCGCGGATTTCATTGACTTCTCCGTCAAGGGAATGATGGACACCAACGAAAACCTGAAAAATGCTATGTTCCTGAATATCTTCTCCTATATGAGCCATAAGTTCCTGACAGAAGGAGCTACGGAGCTGGCCGTGGACGAGCTGCATCTTTTCCTGCAGAACAAAATCGCAATCGACTATATCCGCAGTTTCATGAAGCGCGGCCGCAAAAAAGATTCCGGCGTTATCATTGCAAGTCAGAATGTGGAGGATCTGATGCTGCCGGGTATTGTGGAATACACCCGACCTCTATTGAGCATCCCGACCCACAGCTTCCTGTTTAACCCCGGCGAGAACTGCGACGAGGCCGATTTCCAGCGTCTGTTATCCCTGCAGCAGTGCGAATACAATCTGATCCGCGAACCGAACCGGGGCTTCTGCCTGTTCAAATGTGGAAACGAACGATACCATCTGCATGTTATTGCGCCGCCGTATAAGAGAGAGCTGTTCGGGGACGCTGGTGGGCGATAATGAGCGCCGCGGCGTCTGCTCTGCTCATCCGGCTTGCCAAGGATAAAAGGGTATGGAAAGTAATCGGGGGGCTGCTGGTCCTTATCCTGTTGGTCGCTACGGCGGTCGGCACCGGCATAACAGGCCATAACCTGCAGGTATATGTGACGAACCAGGTTGCACCGGATTTTGCCCCTCTCGTCGCGTCTGTCAACAGCGATATGGATGATGGGCAGGAGATCAACACGCAGCTGCTATACGCGGCCTACATCACCATCTTTGATAACCCCAGGTATCCGGACAAAGCAAACATCCGGGAACAGCTCATCCGGGCGTTTTACGAAAGGAAAACAAAGAAAGTCCTTGTGCGTGATGCTGACGGTAATCCTGTTCTGGATGGAAACGGAAACAGGACCTACACTGTGAAAGAATACACGGTTCCGGTTACGCATTCCACGGAGATTTTTCAGAAGATTGAATCTATTTTCCGGATTTCCATCAGCGAGTCAGAGCGCGAATACATAATAAACCTTTCGCAGGTTTTGATGGATTACAGCCCGTCCACAGTGTCGGAACAGGTGACAGCTTATGAAGGACTGATCAGCCAATACTGCTCTCAATACGGCATTCCTCAGTATGCTTCCCTCGTTATGGCCGTCATGCAGAATGAAAGCGGAGGGAGCGGCAACGACCCAATGCAGTGCAGCGAGAGTCCCTTGAATACGGAGTACCCGCAAAGGCATAACGGGATCACCGATCCGGAATATTCCATCAACATAGGAATCAAATACTTTGAAAGCTGTCTGAGAGCCGCAAAATGCAAGTCTCCTGATGACGTTCAGGGCATCAGCCTTGCCCTGCAGGGCTACAATTTTGGAAATGGATACATCAACTGGGCGCTGAAAAAAGGCGGCTACACACAGGCGAATGCCGTCGAATTCTCACAGCAGCAAGCGGAGCGGCTGGGTTGGGACAGCTACGGTGACGTCAACTACGTCAGCCATGTGCTGCGCTATTACAGTACGGCCGGAAGCTCCGGAAGCGGCATCTTCGGTTATCCGATCAAAGCGGGCAAATACACGATCTCGTCCCCCTTCGGCTACCGTTCAGACCCAACGACAGGCAAGAACACCCTTCATAAGGGTGTGGACTTCGCGGCAGCTTATGGGACGCCGATCTACGCCGGTGAATCAGGAAAGGTGATCTTCTCTGATTTCGGAGTCACAGGAGGCGGCTACGGGGGCTATGGAAACGTTGTGGCAATTCAGCATTCATCCTCTACAATGTCTCTGTATGGCCACTGCTCACAACTGCTTGTGAAGAAAGGCGACTCCGTACAGAAAGGTCAGGTGATCGCCCTGGTCGGAAGTACCGGAGAATCCACCGGAAACCACTGCCACTTCGAAATCCGTGTAAACGGAAAGGCTGTTGACCCGATGGGTTTTCTGAAATAGAAACTGTTATTTTTTCTCTGCTTTAGGCGCTTATTAACAGCTTTTGAGCCTAAAAAATCATCCTATTTTGAGATCAAAAATAGTAAAAGCATTGACAGTGTTCTACACATGTGGTACAATAAATGTGTAATCAAAAAGATTACAAAATAACGCGGTCCGGCGACAAGGGCAAAGGAGAAGAATCATGAAACTTTATTATGGTGAAAAATTATTAGGCGATATTACTACCAACCATAGCATGAGCATTGAGGATGCGGCCGAAATTCTGGACATCGATCTGACTGCTCTTGATGAAAACGATGAACCTGTCTACGATTATGATTTATTCCGGATGGAATGGTAATCCAGCCGCCTTTTGGCGGTTGCTCTCACAACACAGCCTCCAAGCGGCGAGAGCGGGCAACGGGAAACCGGCAGATGTGCTAATTATCGCTACCCAGCGTTAAGGGGAAGAAAGGAAAGTTATGAAAGAATTTTTTGTAAGCGTACCTAAAAAGAGCCTTGCATCCGGCTACAGTGTCACTAGATTTTTCGGAGAGGAAGATATGCAGAAGTGTCTTTCAGAGCCAGGAGCCGAACAGATTGACCATGAAACCGCTCTTAAACGCGCGGGTGGCAATCCTGATGAAATCGTTTCACATTATCTAGGCGTCCACGTCCCGAAACTTAATCAGAACGCCCTTACAATATCGGGTGCCTGGTACATCGAAAGCTTGCCGGGGTACATTGTTGCAGAGTTGGAAGATGGGGCCTTAATATCTTTTTCTATCAGTCCATATCGTGAAATAACTTTGGATGATACTGCGATATATGAAGGTCAGCACCCACGTAAGCTACACGGCGTCCCGGTTCCAACATCGCTTTATCCATATTACAATCTTGATAAATCTAACGAGAGTCTTTCTGAAGTGATCCGAGTACGGGTCTCACCTTCTGAACTTGAACATGTCCGTGCTGCTGCCGGAAATAAATCATTGTCAGAATTTGTACGTGCCTGGATACGAACTCTGTAAAGGAGACGAGTCGATGGAAATGCTAAAAAACAGGATCGATTTTAAGGTGCTTCTGCTCGTTAACAATGCAAACGCGAATGGAGATCCGATCAACGGCAACAGGCCGCGCATTACTCCGGAAGGTTACGGAATAATGACCGACGTCTGCATCAAGCGTAAAATTCGTAATCGCCTCATGGATATGGGGCAACCTGTTTTTGTTCAACCCGATACTAAATGTATTGATGGCTTTAAAAGCCTAAAAGAACGTGCGAATTCCATAAAAAGCCTGAAAGTCGCAGAACAGGTGAACGACAACGAGAAATACGCAGAGATAGCTTGCAGTCAATGGATAGATGTCCGTAGCTTTGGACAGCTTTTTCCATTCAAAGGTTCCAATTCCATATCAATCCGGGGACCGGTATCAGTGCAGACCGCGTTTACGGTCTCTCCGGTTGATACAATGGAAGATATCATTGTAAAAAGCACATCCGGCAAAGCTTCAGAAACCAAAGGGCATGATACCATAGGGCGCAAAGCTTATATTCGACATGGGCTGTTCATTTTTGCGGGGAGTATATTCCCTCAGCTTGCCAGCTTAACTGGATTTTCTGAGGCAGATGCGGATCTAATTCATCGCTCGTTACTCTCACTTTTTCAAGGGGATAGCTCAGTCGCGCGACCTGCCGGCAGCATGGAAGTTTATCAGGTGTTTTGGTGGCGTCATAACAATTCCATAGGGCAATATCCACCTGCAAAAGTACATAGAACGGTAGCGGTTGTTCCTATGACAGAATTCCCACAAAATATTACAGATTACAAGATAACTGTAGAAAATCTTCCGAATCTTATTCCGGAAATCGGAAAAGAAACTATGATATGATGGATGGCTATTTACTAGGCATTCTTTGGGGGTGCTGTACACCTCATCATAACAGACTGCTTTGCCGGCACAAAGACAAATATTACCCCGATTATGTAGCTTCACAATTAGGCGGTCATGTTCGCACCCAGATGAGTCGCACGGGTATCCAATACACCGTTAATATCCCCATAGAATTTGAGGAACTGTATAAGTTCGGCTGGACGCTCCGAAACAATGACGTCAGAGTTTATCCGAAAACAGATGATGACAAGGGATTCTGTTCCGCATGGATTGAATTGCATCATTCTGCGGATTTAGGGAGACGCAAAGATGGTACACGTCATCCTCGGCTGCGCATTTATGGGAATTATGTATTAATGGAGTCTATTGAATCAAAAATATCTATTATTGCAAATGTTGGTCAAAAGAGCATACTCAGACTTCATAACGAAAAATCTGCTGAAATTTATTATCAATCTTATAATGAAATAACTCGTATCCGCGATGTTTTCGTTCGTAACCCTCATATTTCAGAAAAGATTGGATTAATCTTATCCCTTTGATTGATGTTATATTAACCAAAAATGTGCTATAATAAATAATAAAAGGAGGCTTTCCAATGGATCGTATAGAGAAAATTATAGGTGAAATCAATGGTACCTTAGCTATAGAAGGAATGCCTTTAACAGAAGACGATAAAGACATGCTCCGAAGATGCATGAATGGCGAAACTTCTACAGATGAAATGATTAAGCGGCTTATTAAACAATATACTGTGATACCTGAGTAGGTGAGTATCATGAATGATTTTTATCAATATGAATATGAATGGGATAACAAATATTGTTATCCCAATTCTTTTACACTAAAAAATAAGTTAAATATTACAGATCAGGTAATCCTGAATGAAGCCGAAAGAAAGTTCACCGCCCTGCGGCTACTTGATATTAGGAAAGAGCCGGTCGAAGGCGATTTTGACCTAAAACATCTACAGGCGATACATCGGTTCCTTTTTCATGATGTTTATTCATGGGCCGGCCAGCTGCGCACGGTGAACATTTCAAAGGGGAATCAGTTCTGCAGCTGCATGTACATTGAATCCGGTTCAAAACCTGTCTTTGACAAATTAAAACAGGAAGATCGATACTTGATCGGAACGGCTCCCAATGTGATCGGCGAGAAGCTGGCCTATTATTTGGGTGAGATCAACGTTATTCATCCGTTTCGGGAAGGTAATGGGCGAACACAGAGAGTGTTTATAGAAAGCCTGGCACGGATCGCGGGATATCAAGTGAACTTTACAAATGTGTCAGCCCACGATATGATAGAAGCCAGTGCCGACGCCTTTAACTGTGACTACCGCAAAATGACAGATATATTCCGAAGGATTACATCGCCCATATCGTCTATAGAGCAGGAAGAATACATTCGACATGTGATGCCAAAAGGAGCATCATCCTTGAACATTTATGAGGAATTGAGTGAGCATGAACAAGAACCTGAAGAACAGGAAATTACATTAGAATAACAGATATCATTTAGAGCCATCGGAAACAAAAATCCGATGGTTTTTTTATGCCCAGCAGTTGAAAAAAACATGTTATTTTTTCTCTGCTTTAGGCGTTCCCGGCCGACTCGGATCATCTTTCACAAACTCCATTATATCTCCGGGCTGACAATCTAAAGTATCACATAGGATCGCTATAGTTTCCGTACTGACAGGCTCGTTGCTTCTCAGGCTTTGAAGCGTTGCTTGCCCTATAATATTCTCTTTTCTTATCCTGTATGTCGAAAGACCTTTTTCCTTCATCATTATAAATAATTTATCAAACTTGATAGGCATTTACTCATCTCCTTTTCTAAATAGTATAACTGATAACATACACAAAAAACAGTGCATTATTAAACAAATATATGCCCTGATATTTGTGCATATATTATCTTGATTATGCACTATTATTAGTGTATAATTATAGTTACAGTAAAGAAAGGAGCGGTCAAAATGGAAAGACTCTATAAGTATGAGGGAACAATCTCAAGCCTCACTTACAAGAGCGGAAAAGCAACAGAGATCATACTTTATGACATCAACGACGAAAGCAAAGCACCGGCTAGACTGGAAGTATTCGGCGGCCTTGCTAAGTACATCTACGAGATCGAGATGACTGACGCCGAAGAGAGATACCTGAAGGCTGATTATTTCTTTGACAGCAACCTGTTTTTGCACCGCATTCAAATTCCCAGCAGTAACGAATTTATTCCGGCAAAGGTAATCACGCAGGCTGACTTCCTTTCCGATGAGCTGACGGTTTTCGGGCCGCAGGATTACATCGAAACGGATTCCCCGGAACCAATGGACCACGAACAGAGCGCTGCCTGGTGCGAATTCAGAATCAACCACTAACGGACTCCCGCCCCGGAGGTAACGAGGGCAGAAAGGGCAAGCGTAATGAAAACCATCAAAATTTTCGACGGCATCAAAGTTACCACCGGCGACAATGTTATTAAGTACCCAGACATGACTGCCTTCGACGAGGCAGTCAAATGCACAGAAGAACAGCGCGGCGATATCATTCGGGGGCTTTTAATGAACGGAGGAACGATAGACCTGTCCGAGTTTACTACCCCACCGCAGCGTTTAATTCTCGACCTCTATAACGATTAACCACACAGCCTGAGGGCATACGGGAAGAAAGGATGGTGGATCATGATTAGGCGAACGCTTAAGAACATGGAAAGGGCAACCCGGATGATTGCAGATAAGGGGTACAAATGGAATGAAGCCAATGAAATGGCAATAAATTGTTTCGACTTATCGGAATATTCGGGGATATCTGTTGAATTCTACATTGCGAAAATAAAAGAAGCCGCACGGTGAGAGCACACCGAATGGCCAGAATATAGGCTGCGCTACCGGCCAGACGGGCGGAGAGGGAAAAAGCATGAACAAACTGACACTAATTCACAAGGGTCGCGATAGCTGGGACCGGCCGGTCTATGAATGCGAAGGACGTTTGTATGTTGATGTTGACCCGCGAAAGGGAAGAAAGCCGGAGATATGCACGAAGCTAAACAATGAGTTTGACGGCGAGCCGGACACCCCTATTGAGATTATAAAGCATTACAAGGGCGTAGAGATTGAGTTTATCCCCTGCCGAGATAGTTGGTAATCGCAGAGTGACCGCCGGAAGGCGGGCAATGCCCAAAGAAGGTCACAAATCTGAGCAGAAAGGAGAACACAAAATGAAAAGCAAACCCTACGAGTTGGACGGAAAAATATTTCGATATGATTTTGACCACTGTGTGGTTGAGTACATCGCAAAAGCTGATGCCGAAATGGTAGCCGACGAGGCCGAGTGGGAGCAGAAACATGTCAGAAAGCTCTATAACATCGACGATGACGGTTACATGGTGCTTGATGAGGTTGGTCTACACAAAAGAAACTGGATCAACAAAGAAGCCCGCGATGAGTATTTGAGTGAGTGGGCGTTCGAGCTGGATGAAGAACTCGCCGCTCTCGCTGCTGAGGAGCGTTATACACCGTCTTCTACGGCAGGCGACTACTCACCGGGCAATCCGTGGGACGCCCCCGGAATGAGCGTCAAAGATTTTATTTAAAAGGAGAAATAAGGTTATGAGTGAAATGCGGACAGTCAAACTTTGGGAAGGCATCAACCTGATCACCAGCGAGGGCGTGACCTTCTGTGAAAGCCCCGTCGATCTGTGGAAGCATATCAACTGCACCGACGAGCAGAAAACGGAGATCACCCGGCACTTGTATTGTTTTCATCACCTAGACTTAACCGAGGCCTGCGGGAAACTTTGTGTTTTGGATGTTGTACCCGTCAGAAAGGAAAAGTGATGCTGTTTTATAAGATTACCGTTAAGGCCGATCAGGAAAGGTTTATGGAGCCGACACTGCATGATACTTCGGAACACTTCATCATAGCCTATTCCAGTGATCAGGCAAGCCGGCACGTTACAGAAAAACTCAGGAGAGGCGGTTGGAATATTACTCAGATGGATATCAAAGAAGATTATATATACGATATCAGAGATCACAGCGACCAGATTACATACTAAGGCATCAGATTGAATGAAAGAAGGGTATTTTGATGAAATGCTTTTTCTACACCTTTAGCACTGACTACAATTTCCCATTTCAAAATGGCCGGGTAGAGGTGCACGCAGAAACATTAGAGGAAGCACATGAGAAGTTTCGTTCCCGTTTCCCTGATCATCATAAAGGAATAATCAATTGCGCATCTTTCTATAGTGAAGAGCGTTGGCATGAGATGAATCCAGAATGCAATTGGCCAGGATATCGCTGCTATTCAGTGATCAAATAAGCCTTGACAAACTAGGATGCACAAAGCCGGGCCGGGCGGATAATCCCGGCAGGAAGGAGTCAGGTAATGCCAGATCATGTAAAGTGGCTCGACAAATATTGTCACTTGTGCGGCGAGCAGCTTAACAGCTGGGATTTACGCTGCAGTAAAGCACTGGCTTATAAAAACCCTCATTGTGAAAGATGCATCGCCAAAGAATATGATAAATCCATAGAAGAGTTTCGGGATACTTTAGAAAATTATTTTGGAATGAGGCCTTGTATGGGATTATGAATGAGAAGGTTTTTAGCAAAGAGAATTTCAGAACTATTGGGTATTATCCTAACAAGTTGGAATTCCCCGAATATCAATTAGAGAGGTATATGTGGGGTACATGGAAGACCCCTTGCGGACTGCTGATAAATGGGAATCAGAATGGGACGATTCGAGCAAGCGGGCTAAGCTACGGCGGAGTTGATTATGGTGTAGAATTCAATCGGGTAGACTTTAAATGTCCCTATGAGGGGAACAAAAGCTGTGAACTTCGTGAAAAAAATCTTGATGTAATGATTCGATGGTATGGCACAGCAGTATGTATTGCATGTCTCACCGATGACCCATATGATTATGATCATTCCGCAGAAAAAGCCGAGGCGGATCAGAATAAAAAGAACCAAACCTTTATAGAATCCTTCTATAAAGCCCATCCGGAATTCATTGGTTGTATTCGGACTTCTGTTTATGCCGAGAAGGTCAGGAGTTGGCGGCCATGCTCATTAAATACCTATTGTGAGGACTGCCGTAAGGCGGTATGTGCTATAACCGGCGAACACAGAGATTTATCACCGGTTTTCATCTATGGGGATTATTTGGTCCACGTTGATAATGGCTTTCTTTCTTATGACTTTGCGCGAAAGAATGTGAAGATTCGAAACAAGCCCTATCCAAAGTATACAGCTGATAAGATGATCGCGGAAATGGAGTTAATGAGCAACAAGGATTTTATTGACAATTATAGCAAAGGAAAGCCTGATAGAATATACACCCTTCCTAAAGGTAAAACACGCGATCTGGAACAAGATTTAGCTGATGCAAAAGAAGGTTATGAGATCATCCATGATAGTGATTTTCAAAAATCAACTGCAGCAAAAATGAGGGAGGCAAAGGCGATTAGAAAAGCGCATAAACAAAAAGTAAAGCAAGAGCCGCAAGGTGAACAGCTAAAGCTATTCTAAGATTTTGGCCATCGGATAATGAAAATCCGGTGGCCTTTTTGTATCCAGCAAGGATATAAAATCTGTTATTTTTTCTCTGCTTTAGGCGCTCCCGGCCAGCTGGCCAAACATATTTTCCATTAAGAAAGACGAGGTAATTTCATTATGAAAACAATCACCGTAAAGCTCAAAATCGACCCGCACAAATTCGCCGCCGCGCAGCAGTTCATGGATGAAAAAGGTCTTGATCTCAGTACAGAATTGAGCAAGGCCGTGGAGAATTTTTATAAAAAATATGTACCGTCTGCGGTTCGGAAGTACATTGAAAAAACGGCTACCGCCCCCCGCGATCGCGCTGCAAAATCCTCTCCTTCTGCCCCCGGAGGGCCGTCGGAATCCGATTCCAATGAACCGGATTCCGACACAGATTGTTCTGATTTCGGTTCTGGCGGTTCCTACGGCGGTTAAATTGCCGTTTTTTGGCTCTGCTATGCGGTTTTCTGGCGTTCTTCCCAGGGGATTTCAGTGTAAGGAAAACTGTCTGAGCTACTTTGCAGGATAAAGCATTGTAATCAAAGATTACAATGCAAGACGCAACGCCCAGCGGTGCTGGGCGTGGAACGATTTTTCCGTTGTAATCAAAAATTTTAATCTGATTACAATACGCGAATCAAATTTTATAAAAAAGTTCAATATGCCGCATGACTCCTATAAAAATGCTTGTAATCAGTACTGATTACAAGCATTTTAACTTTTTGATAACTTTTGGAGGAATTTTAATAATGGATAGTGTTGTGAATTCTCAAAGACTTGCAGATAACAGCATAGATGCTTCTGAAAAGCTTAGAACATCAATTTATTTAAAGAAAGAAACCTATTTAAAAATTGATAGCATGATAAAACTGTCAGGTACAAATCTATCAAGAAATGAAGTGATCGAAAAAGCAATAGACTTTTATTTCGCTTACACAACTTCACAAATCAGTCAGGACTATTTATGCGGCGTATTCGGCGCGAAAATGGAAGGACTTGTCGGTAATCTTGCTACCAGAATTTCAAAAAGCAATTTCAGAAATGCTGTTGAGAATGACATGCTCACACGTATGCTGGCGACCGTTTTTGAAATTGATCGAAATAAATATGAGAAGCTTCGCGTGAAAGCAATTCAAGATGTAAAACGCACCAACGGTTCAATTGATATTTTGGAAGCAATTAATGAGTCAGAGGAAATTGTGAAATAGTAATTATTTGACAAAATATTTAAATAAATTTATTATTGAGGTGATTCTATGGATTGGAGCGAATTTATTATGGGTATTACAGAAGGGACTATTATAGGAGCATGTGTTACTCTTGTAGTAGCGCTGGTAACGGTTGCAGGATCTATTTATAACAATTCTCTAATAAACAGAAAGGGCTATAAAGATATAGATACAAAGATTGGCCAGACCCTAGAAAACAGAACCTTAAGCCAACAGCATACCGATTTGCAAAATAATTTTCATCAGATCGCAAACGAAAATCAAAAAGAATTGCTGGCTAAAATAGGTGTTCTGCCTAATACAACCTTAAGCGGCCAAAATATCAATATTATTGCTCAGGTTAAAGATTTGAAAGATACTTTTGAATCTGCTCAAAAGGAAGAATTTTCAAAACGACAATTACTTACTGGTCATCAAGAGAGCATTGTTCAGAGTATTTCTGTTCTGAGTAGTTTCCAAAAGGAAATGATGGATCTGCAGAAAGATAAACTTACTTTATTAAAACAGGTAGATACACTTACACAGGAGAATTCTCTTCTTAAAGAGCAAATAGCAGATTTGCAGGAACAATTAGGTATGGATGAACAATTAAATATTTGAACTGAATAAAAGGTCTATGTTTAAGTATCACATATTATTATAATTAATTTATTAAAACGTTCTTGATAATTCAGGAACGTTTTCTTTTTATTATAGGATTCAAATCATAGGAGGTGCCGCAAATGGCAGGAGCAAGAATTGTCTTAAACTCCCGCTACTTTCACATTGCCCGCGCCGGCGAGAAAGCGGACGGAAAACATACCATGACGAAGGATGCCGCTATGGGTCTTGTCAATTACGTTGGTACGCGGGAAAGTGTGGAACTGAACGTAAATCAGACTTCGATGAACGGAGAAGAAATTACCGCCTTAAACCTTGATCCGCTGAAGCTCAGTGCCGAAGTTGCCGCACGGCCCGCGACCGGCAAGCAAATGAAAACCATTGCTGATCTCTTGTGGGAAATACCGGAAGCAAAAAAGGGGCTGGAATATCAGGACTTTAAAGCAAATCCAACGATTGGAAATGCGTCTGAACTTATTTCATACGCTGCGGAAATGGGTTTGGGATTTGCCGTTGACCTTGGGAAAGCAAAAAATCTGATTGAATATGTTGGGAAGCGTCCCGGAGTTGACCGTGTTGGGGAACACGGTCTTTTTTCTTCTGAGCCAAATGTGGATATCAGGAAAGCTCAGGAGGAAATCGCAAATTGCAGGGGAAATATCTGGACGCATGTTATCTCCCTGCGGCGTGAGGATGCCGACGCGCTGGGATACGACCATCAAAAGCCCTGGCGCGATCTGGTCCTGCAGAAAGTTGATGTCATTGCGAAAGCGTCCAACATTCCCGTGTCCGATCTTCACTGGTACGCGGGAATGCATAACACAACTCATCATCCTCACATCCACCTTTTTGTATTTACCGATAAACCTAAAGTCGGCCACCTGAACGTGTCCGGCATTAACGAAATGAAAGCCGCTTTTTCAGAGGTGATTTTTGCCGATGAAAGGCGGCATATTTATGAGCATAAGACGGAGATCCGGGACAGCCTGAAACAAAAGATCGATGATATTCTATCGGATATTCGTAACGGCTCCTCCGATCAGCTGAACAGGAAGCAAATAGACTCCCTTTGCGAAAAGCTTCTCCTTCTGGGTGATCAGCTGAAGGACAGGCCCGGAAGGCTGCAATACGGCCGGATAAAAGACCTTGATATCCGGAGAGAAGTAAAAGACATCATGTCCGGGCTTGCGGAAACTCCGGCCATCCGGCAGCTTTATGAACTCTATTGCGAAGATCACAAGGACCTGCAAAGGATGTACCGGAACGACCCGAAAGATATCGGCCCGATCGTCAAGAACCATGAGTTTGACAGCATTAAGAATAAGATTATCCGCGCGGCGATCTCGCTCAGTAAAAACGCTCCCGAACTGGACGCATCTTTGATCACCATAACAGCCCCGAACGACCTGCAGGTTACCGGTAAGAAACCGCAAAGCTCCGCGACGGGTGCCGAAGATGCTCTTTCCGACGATGCATCCCTTTTCCTGTCCGCTCCGGATGAGCGGCTCGACTGGATGCTGCCCCAGGACGAAGAAAATCCTTTTGAATCGGATTCCGCATCCGCTGCTATGGTTTCCGATACCGGCAAAGATAGAGATTGGGAAAGAAGAAAGCCCTTTGAAAATAAGGTTGTGGACAGCTTTGAAGAGTGTTTCGGTAAAGCAATGAATGGGGATGTAAAGGCCAAATATGAGCTTGCGAAGAAATACTTCTATGGGAACGGCGTAGAGCGGGATTATGAGCAGGCGCAAATGTGGTACGGACTTGCGGCTGCGGCCGGGCATTCTTTCGCAAAATATGAGCTGGGAAAAATGTACCTCTATGGCATCGGTATTGAAAAGAATCAGGAATTAGGCACGGAATACTGTCTGGACGCCTATTGGGATTTCCGGGCCTCGGTTGAAAAAAGCTATGGATTTGATGTGGGCCGTTCCGTCGACGACGGTACGGCAGAACAGGCAGGATTTTCAGGAAGGAAAGACGCCGCTTTCCTGATGTACACGTTGGGACGGATGGAATATGCCGGTCAAGGGATTTCCCGGGACTACAGGAAAGCATATCAATGGTTTCGGCTTTCCGCTGACGGAGGGCATATCCATTCCAATTATCGTTTGGGAAAAATGTTTTACGCGGGAGAAGGTATCCAGCAGGATTATGCGGTTGCTGAGTCCTATTACAAGGAGGCAGCGAACGGCAAGGACAAATATGCTTACTATGCGCTGGGGAAAATGTTTGATACCGGTATCGGAGCCGAGCAGAACTACAAAGTAGCGGCTGGGTGGTACACAAAGGCTTCCATGGAGGATGTTTCCTATGCCGATTACAGGCTCGCTCAGATGTACAGCACCGGGCAGGGCGTCGAAAAGGATGATGAGCTGGCCGGAGTATTGTATCAAAAGGCTCTAAATGAGTTTATCGAGCAGGACAAGCAGCAGCCGGATGCGGACACCGAATTCCGAGTGGCCAACATGTATCTGAAAGGGCTGGGTATGGAAGCAAACCTAGAGGAAGGCTTAAAGTGGCTGGAACTCTGCTGTGAAAAGAAAAACGCCCGGGCGCAATATCAGTTGGCCGGCATGTACCAGAAAGGAGAGGGCGTCCCACAGGACGAAATAAAAGCGCAGAGTTTGTACAATGAAGCGCTGGCCGGATTTTTGGAGCAGGAAAAAGAAACACCTGCAGCTTATGTTGAATATCAGATTGCCGGCATGTATAAGCACGGCAATGGTACGGAGCAGGATGATGAAGTAGCTTTTCAATGGTTCGTGTCAGCGGCAGAAAAGGGACATCCTCACGCGGCTTACTGTACCGCCCGTGCCTGCTACGAGGGAACCGGCACGGAGCAGAGCTATCCGGACGCCGTAAAGTGGTATCAAAAAGCCGCTAAAGGCGGAGATACCTTTGCGATGTACGAACTGGGGAAAATGTACCGGGACGGCAACGGGGTGGAAAAGAACGCGCAAGGCGCTGTTGATTGGTTCCGGAAATGTGCCGAGAAAGGAAACCTATATGCCTTTTACCAATTAGGAAATATTTATTCTGAGGAGGATATGCTGGATGAAAAAAAGGCGCGTCTGTACTACGCTTTGGCTCTGGCCGGTTTTATAGAGCAGGAAAAAGCAGAAGAAGACGCTCAAACAGAGTATCGTATCGCTTCCATGTTCTTTGACGGCCTGGGAACTGAAAAAGATGTTGAATCGGCTGTTAAGTGGTTTTCAAAGAGCGCTAAACGGGACAATCCTTATGCCGCGTATCAGCTGGGCGAAATCTTTTCCGACGAAAAGCAGCCTTGCTGTGATCAGAAAAAAGCGAGCCGGTTGTACCAACAGGCTCTTGAGGGTTTCTTGAAGCAGGAAAAGGAAGAAGCGGACGCGCAGCTCGAATACCGTATCGCGAGTATGCATCTGTCTGGCAAGGGGACGGAAAAAGCTGTAGCTGCGGCGGTACAGTGGTTCATTTTGAGTGCTGAGAAGGAGAACAATTATGCAGCGTATCAGCTGGGTGAGATCTTCTCTGACGAGAACCAGCCGTGCCGTGATCAGAAAAAGGCAAGCCGGTTTTACCGGCAGGCTCTTGAGGGTTTCTTGAAGCAGGAAAAGGAAGAAGCGGACGCCCAGCTCGAATACCGTATCGCAAGTATGTATTTTGCCGGAAAAGGAGCGGAAAAAGACGTGAAAGCGGCGGTTCGTTGGTTTGCTTTAAGTGCTGAGAAGGAGAACAATTACGCCGCGTATCAGCTGGGCGAAATCTTTTCCGACGAAAAGCAGCCTTGCCGGGATATGGAAAAAGCAAACCATTATTACCGTCAGGCCCTAAACGGTTTCTTGAAGCAGGAAAAGGAAGAAGCGGACGCCCAGCTTGAATACCGTATCGCGAATATGTATCTGACTGGAAAGGGTGTAGAAAAAAACGTGGAAGCGGCGGTTGGATGGTTTTCCGAGAGCGCCGGGAAAGACAATTCCTATGCGGCGTACCAACTGGGCGAAATCTTTTCCGACGAAAAACAGCCCTACTGTGACCAGAAAAAGGCGGGGCAGTTTTACCAACAGGCGCTCGTGGGTTTCTTGAAGCAGGAAAAGAAAGAAGCGGACGCGCAGCTCGAATACCGTATTGCGAGCATGTATCTATCGGGAAAGGGGACGGAAAAAGACACTGCAGCAGCTGTACGATGGTTCTCTCTGAGTGCGAAGCAGAACAATCCCTATGCCGCGTATCAGTTGGGCGAGCTGCTCTCCGACAAAGAACTGCCGAAGGATACGGAAGAATTAAAAAGATTGTATTTCAGTTTAAATAACTATTCGGAAGAAAGCAAAAAGGCAATCGAATCTATGGATAAATATCAGCTGATCAATGCGCTGCGTTTTTATTCAAACACTTATTACGCTAAGGCTTTGAATAGTTATATTGAATCCGAAGCTAAAGATCCGGATGATAGGCTCGAATACAAAATTGCTCAAATGTATCGTTCAGGAAGGGGGACTGTCAAAAACGACCCGGAAGCGTTCCGATGGTTTTCTCTGAGCGCCTCGAAGGGAAACGCTTACGCACAATTTCAGCTCGCCCGCATGTTCGAAAAGGGCGAAGGCATTGCCGCGAATAAGCAACAGGCGCAGGCGCTCTACGCATCTGCTCTTGCCGGATTTCTGAAAATCCTGCAGGAAAAACCTGACGCGGATCTGCTTTATAAAGTCGGGATGATGTATGAAGCCGGTCTGGGAACAAAGCGCGACCTCTCTACCGCCAAACAGTATTACACGGAAGCGGCGGCCGAGGGCAATGTTCACGCGCAGCTCCGTCTGAATCAGATTCAAGCTTATCAAAATCAAGCGGCTGTCAGCGCGGTTATGGGACTGTTTAACGCCTTTGCATACAGCCTGGGCGATAACATCAAGGACAGCACAACACGCAAATACCGGCATGACCGAAAACTGATGCAAAAACAAAAGGCACTGAAAGAAGTCCACGGCCATCAATATGATGAGCAAGAAGAAATGATGTAAGGGGGAATTCACTTGTCAAAATTCATACCGTTTACGGAAGAGGAAATCTACCTGGCCGCGCACACGGAGATTAAAAGCATTTTGGATGCGAAGGGTGAAAAATACGAACGGAGCGGTACAGAATGGCTGTGGGAGGCTAACCATAGCGTCAAGTTTCGCGGACATATTTTTTATGATCATAACACCGGCGACAAAGGTACCGCGATTGATTTCCTCTGCACCTTTTTCAATATGCGGTTTCAAGACGCTGTTTGTACGCTTAACTGCAGGGATTACAACGGGATCGAGTTTGAGAGATCCACGCTGAAAAAGGAGAGGAAACGGCGCCCATTCGTACTGCCGGGCAAAAGCCGCAATATGAAGCGTGTTTATGCCTACCTGATGCAGGAGCGCCATATTGATTCCGAAGTGATTTCCTTCTTTGTACATAGCCGCAGCCTCTATGAGAGCGCCAACACGCATAACGCCGTCTTTGTCGGGTACGATGCCACCGGCAAGGCGCGGGCGGCTCATCAGAAGGGAACGCTCACCGAAAAGCCATACCGTGGTGATGTTGATGGATCGGACAAAGAATTTTTCTTTAATTATCACGGCGGATCCGCGCGGCTCTATGTCTTTGAAGCGCCCATAGACATGCTGTCCTTTATTAATCTTCATAAAGAGAAAGGCTGGCAGAAGCACAACTACCTTGCTTTGGGCTGTACAGCGCTCCCTGCTCTGCTCCGCTTCCTGTCAGAGTATCCAGGCATCCATCAAGTCGTTTTGTGCCTGGACAATGACCACGCCGGTATCAAAGCCGACGCAATCATTCAGGAAATGCTGCAAAGGCTTTCCCAAGGGATGTATGTGGAAGATCTGTCTGAAGAAATGCGGGAGCAGCTGCGGAGGCCTTATGAAATAAGTATTTTGAAATCGGTTAAAAAAGATTGGAATGATGATTTAAAAAATTTAGGTAATAAATATGATCTTTAATTCATAATATGGTTAGTTGAATTAGACAAAAAATAAAAGTATAATGGAGAAAATAGAAATGAAGTGGACGATCCTATATGAAATTAAAGTATGTCTTTTTTCAAAAGAACAAACAGGGAAAATTTTTTCCTTCAAAATTATTTTTCAGTGAGCTTTTTGAAAATGTTTCAAAAAATGATTTTGAAATACATATAAGTAAATTAAAAGCGGCTCATATAACCTATCAAGAAGTTTACAATGATGGGAATAATAGCTGTTTCCTAATATTCGAATGCAACGAGGGGAAAAAAGAATTTACTGCACGTGCATTAAACAGAGTGCATAAATTGCTTACAAAAAGTCCAAAGAGGGCAGGGTTTCTAATCGTCACTGTAATGGATGAAGTCTCTGAATATTATTGTTCCAAAGCATATCCGATCTTAGGAAGATTCGAGCGCAAAGTACGTGAGTTAGTTTATGATGTGGTATTAAAATCCTTTGGATCTCAGTGGGTACATGAAACAAATTTACCAAAGAAATCAGAATCTATTACAGATAATCAAATTCAAAGCGGGCTCGATGAACTTACAATGTTTGATATGGAAGAATTTTTGTTCATAGAGTATTCTCCACAAGAACCTAATAGTATTTGGTCAGAACTTAGTGCTGAAAATTTACAGAAAATGCTTAAAGATGAAATTATAGATCATATTGAAGCATACCGGCCCAGAACATTATGGGAGCGGCTATTTTCCGATAAAACAGAAATTATTGATTTGCAAGATACTCTGAAAAAGGTTAGAAAATATAGGAACGCTGTTGCACACAATAAAGAATTTAGTTTATCTGATTTTATGGAACTCAAATCGTTACTTACCACCGCAATTCCTGATTTGGACTACACTATTATAGGTTTGGAAAAACAACTTTTCTCTCATGAAGATCGTGCACTAATTTCTGCGCGTCTATCAGATGTCATAAATCAAAAATTATCGGCTCCTGCAATGATGCAAGCTTCAAGGCTAAACCAGTACCAGATTAATACTAATCCTTCGATACGGGCACTTGAAGCTTTTCAAGCTAAAATTAACAGCTTAACAAATAGCCCATCGATGCGAGTGTTTAATACTATGCAGGCTCAGATTGACAGATTAACAAGCCCTTCGATACGAGCACTTGAAACTATGCAAGCTAAAATTAACAGCTTAACGAATAGCCCGTCGATGCGGGCGTTTAATACTACGCAGGCTCAGATCGACAGATTGACAGGCCCTTCAATACAAGCACTTGAAGCTATGAAAGCTAAATACGATTATATATTTAATTCTCCTGCCATGAAAGCACAATTATTATTCTCTAATCTAGATGCAATTTCTCATTTGTCAGATAACAATATTTCCGATGATTTATCAAGTAACGATCAAACAGCTTTAGAAAACGATATAAAAAGTGATGAAGATGATAATGACGAACCTACCAATTCGGAATCTAAAGACTCAGATGCAACTGATTTAACTGGTGATGGCAATACAGATTGAGTATTATAATTTCCAATTCCAAGCACCTCTTTGGAGGTGCTTTTCTTATATCATTTTTAAGGAGGAAAAATCATGCCGAGTACAATTGCTATTGTTTTGTCTATAGTCGCCGTTGCTTTTCTGGCTGCTCTCTTTATTTCAGAAGCAGTACACGGAAATCTAAACATCAAGGCTCGAACTGTGGGTGACGGCCAATACGGTACCGCACGATGGGCAACTAAACAGGAAATTCAGGAAACCTATGATGACATCTCTTTTGAACCGCAACTGTGGCGCAAAGGCAAACATCTTCCGGATGAACCGGACGGCGCGGCTGTTCTGGGATTGTTGGAAGGGCGTGGAGATATACGCGCTCGGATAGACAACTCAGACAGCCATACTTTGATTCTCAGCACAACCGGCGGTCGCAAGACCACCGGTTTTCTTTATCCCAACCTGGAATTTATCTGTGCCTGCGGTTGCAGCTTCCTGGCCACCGACACCAAAGGAGACGTTTTCCGGGATTACGCCGGGATCGCTCAGAAGTATTATCACTATATCCCGTACATCATCGACTTGCGCAATCCCACACGCAGCCATGGATTCAACCTTCTCCATTTGGTCAACAAATACACGGATCTCTTTAAGGAAACCGGCGACATTACCTATAAGGCCCGGGCAGAGCGGTACGCAAAGATCACCGCGAAAACCATTGTCCGAATGGAAGGTTTTGACGGCGGTGGCCAGAACGCTTACTTCTATGATGCAGCCGAAGGGCTGATAGCGTCCACCATTTTGCTTGTGGCGGAGTTTTGCGGCTATGGTGAGCGTCATATCGTAAGCGTGTTTAAAATCGTACAGGAGCTTCTGCAGACGAAAGCACTGCCTTCAACCAGTGATAAAGCAAACAATGTGAAGCCGAAGAACGAATATCAGAAATTGATCGAGCTGCTGCCGGCAGAGCACAAGGCGCGCTGGCTTGCCGGTGCTGCACTCAACACTGCGGAATCCAGTATGCACAGCGTCATGAGTACGGCCATGAGCCGCTTGCTTTCATTCATTGACTCTGAACTGGAACAGATACTATGCTTTGATAGTGATGTAGACGCGGAGCAGTTCTGCAATGGCCACACTGCTGTTTTTATTGTATTCCCGGAGGAAGATGCCACAAAGCATTTTCTTGTCTCTCTGTTTGTTTCTCAGCTTTACAACGAATCCCTGGTGGTAGCAAACCAGGATGGTAAAAACAAGCTGGACAAGCGTGTCTATTTCTATCTGGATGAGTTCGGCACCCTGCCAAAATTCGATAATGCCGAGCAGATGTTTACAGCCGGTAAATCGAGAAACATTCTATTGTTTCCGATGATTCAATCCATGGAGCAGCTGCACAAGAATTACGGCCGGGAAGGTGGAGAAATCATCATTGACTGCTGCACCAACGCCTTATTTGGAGGGTTTACCCCTTTGTCCAAAGGTGCGGAGGATGTTTCCCGGGCGCTGGGTAACCAGACCGTCATGTCCGGAAGCACTTCCCGCAGCGGCAGCTTTGAACGTGACAGCTCCACAAAGAGCTTGCAGATGATTCAAAAACCGCTGATGACAGCCGAGCAGATCAGGACAATGCCGGAGAATCAATGGATATTAACGAAAACCAGAACCCATCCGTTAAAAACCGTCTTAAAACGGTTCGACGAGTGGGGGATAAAGCTGGATACGCCGTTCGCAATGCCCGAAAACGCGACGCGCACGGTTAGATATGCAAGCCGGGAAGAATTGAAAGCGGCCGTGCTGGCAAGGTTTCCGCATAAAGAGAGAATGGAACCGCTTGATATTACTTCTCTCGGCTCCGGAAAATCGGCCAGAAGAAGAATTACTTTTGAAGAAGAAGATATTTAATAAACTTTCAGGGCGGGAGGATAGACACTCCCGCTCTTTTATTATGAATATTTAGGGGGAGCAACATGAAGGGATACTTTGTATCGAATATGATGAAGATCGTCCGGAAATTGGAGCTGACAGCCAAAGCAATGCATGTCTATTCCTATTTAGCGGAGTGCAGCAACATCAACGGCGAATGCTGGCCGTCTAAAAGGACGATTGCACAGGCTTGCAGGGTCAGTGTAGCGACGGTAACGCGGGCTTTACGGGAACTGGAAAAGGCGGGCATGGTCATTTCCGAGCCACGTCACCGTCTGAATAACGGACAAACTTCAAACCGGTACACGGTATTCACCGAGCCGCAGGTTGCGGAGCCGACAGATCAACCGGAAGAAACAAATTCGGAAGTGCCGGATCTTCCGCAAATGGAGGAATCCTTTGAACAGCTTGAAATTCCGGAATACATAACCAACATGCCGGCAGATCTTCCGATCGGTGAGAATCCTACAGAAAGCACGGCACCCGGCAGGAAGAAGCAAAGCGGCCGTCATACAATCCCATGCCGGCAGAAAAGTATCCCAGGACAGCCTTTATCCGCGTCCAAGCTGCTCAAGCTGCGGCTGTTCTGCCGCCTTCTTTTAAGCCAATTTGATATGGCCCCCCATATCAATATGACACCCCAAGGAACTAATTCCACAAGGAAGGTTACGTTAAAGCAGAGAAAAAAAGACTTTATCTCTAAGATAGCTAAGTGGAAGCTTCTACGTAAGAGAGAATATGGCAGTGATAAATCCGTTGATGGGTAAAATGCAGCCATTAAATAACTCTTAATAAGCAATGCCCACCCTTTTTTTCCCTGCTTTGGAAGCATGGGGGAACCGCACTGAAAAAGTAAGAGCAGAGCAGGATTAATCCTGCTCTGCTCATTTTTTATGATTGGAGATTAGAAATGAAATATCTAAAAATTATCGGCCTGCCGGCAATCGTTTCAGCAAGGCATCGTATCGTGATCGACAAAAGCATACGCAAGCTTTATGGCATCCATGAAACGTCAGAGGTCTACATGCAATGCAATAAAAACCTGTTGATAATTACTCCTGTCCACCATCGAAATCCGAGCAGGGAGCTAAAGGAGCTTAGCATCGGCCGGTTTAATCTTCCGGTTGAATGGGCGCGGTCAAACCACATCCAGATCGGGGACTGTGTTTACCTTGTGGCCACAACCGAAGGGATTATTATCTGTCCGAAAGGAACCGAGTTTTTGTGTATAAAAGGGGAGAGAAGCTATTGAATATTTTAGGATGCCCATTAAAAATATCAGCAACGAAGCAAATTTACTTTCCTAGACTTTACATCCAGCATTTTGGAATATCACCTGATAAGTCGGTCACAGTTATTCGGGAAAATCACGAAGACTATTTAATTTATCGGGTTGATGTCGGCCATGATTTACATGAAAATGAAACCCGTGTGGTTATTCGTAATGGATTCACAACCATACCGACAAGATTTATAAGGAGCAATGGATTAGTGCCTGGGAAAGACAATTTATTTTTGCTGGGCGTCGAGAACGGGCTAAAGGTCAGCGTCAAGAAGGATATGCTATAAAAAGCGGAAGCACTTCCGCTTTAGCTTGAAGACAAAGGATTGTTCTACAAGGGGGAACATGAAAATTGTTTTGCCTACACCGCGCACATAGCCCGCGACCGGCACAATTTCATCCTTGGCGTAGAACTTTCTCCCGCCTACGTCCATGACAGCGTGATGTACAAAAGCTTTATGACAAAGTAAAGGCCACGTTCCCTGAAATCAAATGCGTTGTTGCCGACGCCGGTTACAAGATCCCAACGAATATGTGTATGGCCAATATTACGACTGTGTTCTCTGCCCGAAACGGACGCAGTGTACGCAGAGCAGAAACTGCCAGAAAACCATAACACAGCAGGTATGGGCGGAGGATAAAGCGGCTGGCTGGATTGGTGCGGTCGTAACCATTATAGTTGCCATACTGGTAAAAATGTCAGGTCATGCATGGATAGGCGGATCATTGTTCGCCGGGTTTATTGAGGCACTTGCGGCTGTTGCGACTTTTCTACTTAAACGGAATATAGCGGACAAGATCAGCCGCAAAATCTACAGCTTTTTTCTTCTCGTAGGAGTCGATGTCTTTATAAACCTGTTGAATCTCATGGGTGTCAACGGTTTTATGCTTGCATGGGGCGTGTCTTGTTTTTTCGGTAATGTGATTGGAATGATGAACCAATAACAAGAGTTGAGACTGAGGACAAACGCGACCTAGGTTTACGGGCGGAAGCTACAGATGCTGTTTAAAAGATATTCTTTAACAGTTTCGATAATATGGGTGGGAAGCAACGCATCATCCTCAAGCCCCAGTGCCCGGCGGATGAACATGGGATGTTCTCCGAACGCGACGATGGAACTGGAAACGATGCGGCTGATGGTAGTGGCCGTGTCACGGTTCATGTCCCCGCGGTAATCCTGCAGAAGTTCCGTGAGGATGTTCTCCATTTTTTTGCAGATCACCTGCGTGATCGGATATTGGTTGCCTGGGTGATACAACTGCTCGTGGTACAGCAGATTCAAATAGTGGGCGTGTTCAAAATCCTGAATTTCAAGCACGGTTTTCAGCATGGAGTCGACGTATTCTTCGATCAGCACCCAGGCAACCGCGGGAGTGATGGAATTTGCGCCGCGCAGCCGTCTGACATGGTCGACCAAAGGAAGCAAGGGTCTGTCTAACTCATGAGCAACATAGTTCAGAACGGTTCTGTAAAAACCCTCTTTATTTTGGAAGTGAAAGGCAATGGTGGCAATATTGACATTTGCTTCTTTCGCAATCATACGGGTAGATGTTGCTTCATAACCGTGTATGGCAAAGAGCTTGACCCCGGCGTTGATTAAGTTTTGCCTGGTGTCGGAAGGGTTATTTGAATCCTGCATAGGCTTCTCCTTAGTCTTTATTGTCTAATCATATGATTATCTCTATTATAACGGTTTTTTTAGGAAAGAGCAATGAAGAAAAACCGACTTGCAAAAAAATAGAAATCCGTAGAGTTGCATTAGTGCAACTCTTTATTTTTGTGCTATCGTACGAATATCGTTCAATTTACAGAAAACTGTTTATGAGATATTGACAAATCAGCAATGGCTGCTTTATTATTGTTAATAAATGAACGATTGAAATGCCGTTGGCAGTAGCGGCGAATTTTTCAGCATGATTCTAATCAATCGTTTGATTAATTAAATAGAAGGGAATGAAATGCATGAAGGTAAATTCGATTACCCTTTATGTCAACGGAACAGAATACCGGTTTTCTGTCGGCACGATGTTCGGCCAGCTTCCCCCCAGTGAAACACTGTCCGAAACGCTTCGCAACCGGTTGGGGCTGACAGGCTCCAAACAGGCATGCGGAGAGGGTGTCTGCGGCTGCTGCACAGTGATTGTGGACGGCGACGCCATTACATCCTGTATCACATTGACAGTCGACTGCGACGGCAAGCACGTTATCACCATCGAAGGACTGCAGAACCCCGTGACCGGCGAGCTGGACCCCATTCAGCAGGCCTTTCTGGACAAATACGCCTTTCAGTGCGGCTATTGCACGCCGGGCATCATCATGGCTACAAAAGCGCTGCTGGACAAAACCCCCCACCCTGACGACGGTGAGATCAAGGAAGCGCTGAGTGGAAATTTCTGCCGCTGTATCAGCCAGTACCATGTTTTTGAGGCGATCGGTGAAGTTGTGGGAAAGGTTGGTAAGTAATATGAACATACAGCCTGTTAAAAAAGAAAATTACAAATACGTAGGAAAAAATACCCCCCGCAAGGACGCAAAGGATATTCTTACCGGCAAGGCCGTCTTTTTGGACGATTTCTCTCTGCCCAATATGATTTACGGGAAATCTCTGAAATCCCCACATTCCCACGCTCTTATCAAATCCATCAATGTGGAAAAGGCAAAACAGATCCCGGGCGTGCGGGCCATACTTACCTATAAAGACGTGGATCAGAAATGGATGTTCGGCTGGCCTCCCCAGAAACCCGTGCTTGACAGGCATCTGCGCTATATTGGCGACGCCGTTGCTTTGGTGGCCGCCGACACAGTCGATATTTGCAATGAGGCAATGGATCTGATCGAAGTGCAGTATGATGTGCTTCCCGCAGTTTACGACGGGTTTTCCGCCCTTGAAGACGGAGCTCCCCAGTTGTACGAATCCATGCCCCACAACATTGTTCCCCCGGGGTATCCGCCTTTCCAGAAAGACGGTCCCTTCTGGCATCTGGTGAAGGGAGATTTGGATAAAGGATTTGAAGAATGTACCTATATTGCCGAGGATACAGTGGCGTTCAACAAAATGTGTGCTCCTATGGCGCCAGAGCCACCTGCTGCGATCGTCTGCTATGACGGTGATCTGGACTTTACGGTTTACGGTACCTCCCAAAGTACTTTTATCCTGCGCATTGTCAATTCAACGGTAATTCCCGGTTGCAACCTAAAGACTAAAACTTTTAATGTCGGTGGTAGTTACGGAAATAAACAAACCATTGGGATTCCTGTTATTTTTGGCGCTCTGCTGGCCATGGCTTCCCACCGTCCTGTTAAGTACGCAGAGACAAAAATTGAGCAAATGACGAACCATGAGACCCGTTTGGGCAGCCAGGTTCACGCGAAAATCGGAATGGATAAGGAAGGAATCGTCCGCGCTGTAAAGGCGGAATGGGCGGTAGACACCGGTGCGTTCTGCAATGCGACGCAGGGGCAGGTGGGCGTAGGCATCGGCGAGTCCCAACTGGTTATGGCCAAATGTCCGAACTGGGATCTGGACACCAATATTGTCGTTACCAACAAGCAGCCTGCCGGAATTGTGCGCGGCTACGGCGGACAGGAACTGAATTCCTGCCTGTCACTGTTAATCGGGCGCACCATGCGGGAAGGCAATTTTAATCCGGTGGAATGCTATAAAAAGAACTACGTCAGCGACGGCGATGTATATACCTGGCGCGACGGGCGCCAATGGAAAGCCCATTCCATTAACTATGTCAAAGCGATCGACACCATCGCAGAGAAATTTGGCTGGAAAAATCGCTGGAAGGGATGGGGAGTACCCACCTGGACCAGTGAGGACGGTAACGTTGTGCGGGGCGTCGGCTGTGGAATTATTGGAAACGCAGATGTCGGCGAGGATAACAACGAGGTTTATGTGCGCGTGATGCCGGACCTGATTTCCGATAATATTCGAGTGATCGTGCACGCCGACATTACCGAGTCCGGCATGGGTCAGAGAAGCAACATGCTGAAAATCGTGGCGGATTCCCTCAATATTCCGTACGAAAACATTGACATCGTGCCGGCCGACAGCACCCTTAACCCCACAGGGATGGGTCTTTGCGGCAGCCGTGGTACCATTACCTACGGCCACGCGCTAGCCAACGCCTGCGACGAGGTCAAGCGTATGATCTTTGAAAAGGCGGAGCCGTATTTGGAGGTCACCATCGATAAAATGGAAATTGAGGACTTCTGTGTGGTGACTCACGCCCGGCCCGGGAAGAAGGTCCCCATCAAAAAGCTGACGGAACAGTTTACTTCTTTCACCGGATACGGGAAACACTTAGAAAATTTCTCCACACCGAACTTCTTTATGGTCTTTCTGGAAGTGGAGGTCAACAAGGAAACCGGCAAGGTAGACGTAATCGATATGTGCGGAGGCTCCGACGCCGGCCAGGTGCTTGACCCTGCCACGCTGGAAATGCAGTGCCACGGTGGAATCGGCTCCGCTAGTCTGGATACGGCAACTTTTGAAGAGCACATTATCGACCCGGCAACCGGACGCCCGCTGACGTATAATATGATCGACTATAAGTGGAGACCCTTCAACGAGTTTCCAACATTTCAGACGGTACTGATGAGCTCTCAGTTCGACACCTACCAGTTCAAGGCGGTTGGTGTGGGCGAAATTGCCGGCGCGGCGGCGGCCAGCGCCACCATGCAGGCAATCTCAAATGCGATTGGCGTTCAGGTTTCCACCTATCCCGCAACGCCGGACGTAATCCTGAAAGCGCTTGGCAGACTTTAAGGAGGGGATTCCATGAAAAATTTTGAATATAAACGCGCGGAAAGTTTTTCGCAGGCCGGGGAAATGCTGGCCGAAAAAGGAAAGAATGTCCTGATCGCGGGGGGGACCGATCTGATCGGCGGTTTAAAAGACCGTATCCTTCCGGACTATCCGGACGCTCTGATCGATATCAAACGGGTTCCCAGTTCCAACACTGTCTCCGCAGAGGACGGCGTGCTGAAAATTGGCGCGCTTGCCACGCTGACTCAGGTGGTGGAAAGCAACGAAGTAAAGAAGTATGCGCCGCTGCTAGCGGAGGCCGCAAAATCCGTCGCCACTCCGTTGATCCGCAACAAAGGAACGATTGGCGGCAACGTCTGTCAGGATGTTCGCTGCTGGTTTTACCGCTATCCGCATGAAACGGGCGGCCGCCTGATCTGCGCCCGTAAGGGCGGTGACCAGTGCTATGCGTGTCAGGGTGACAATAGGTACCATTCCATCTTCGGCGGCATGAGGGCCCATGCCAACCCCTGTTCCGTGGGGTGCCCGGCCGGGACTGATATCCCGGCGTATATGCAGAAGATCCGAGAAGGAAACTGGGATTCAGCCGCAAGAATTCTCCTGCGGGTCAATCCGCTGCCCATGCTGACCTCCCGCGTCTGCCCCCATCCCTGCCAGAAGAGCTGCAACCAGTGCGAGCACGGAGACAGTGTCAATATCCATTGTGTGGAGCGTTCTGTGGGAGACTATATCCTGAAAAATATGGATCGATATTACCGGGCCCCCGATTCCGAAACCGGGAAGACGGTCGCTATTGTGGGCGGCGGTCCCGCCGGACTGACCGCGGCTTATTACCTTCGCGGGCAGGGACATAGAGTGACGGTTTACGACAAAATGGAGGAGGCGGGCGGCGTCCTGATGTACGGCATCCCGGAGTACCGGCTCCCGAAGCATTACGTGCGCGCGGTCGTCAAAGCGATCGCGGATATGGGTGTGGAGTTCCGCTGCGGCACCGAAGTGGGCAAGAATATTATGATTGAGGATATCGAAGCGGCCAACGACTCCGTTTTTCTGGATACCGGCGCGTGGAAGCAGCCCATACTTGGCTTGGATGGCGAAAGCCTGACCCAATTCGGACTGAACTTCCTCGTGGAAGTCAAACAGTTTATGAGCAAGCAGATCGATAAAAACGTGCTGGTGTGCGGCGGCGGCAACGTGGCCATGGACGTCGCGCTCACCGCTGTCCGGTTGGGAGCCGAAAAGGTCACGCTGGTATGTCTGGAGCAGCGGGAGGAAATGCCCGCTTCCGAAGAGGAGATCGCCCGCGCCCTTGAAGAGGGGATAGAAATCATCAACGGACGCGGTCTGTCCAAAGTTATTTACGAGGGCGACAGGGTCATCGGGATGGAAACAAACCGCTGCCTATCTGTCCGGGATGAAAACGGACGGTTTCATCCCACTTACGACGATTCCGATCTTGTTACCTTAAAATCCGACTGCGTCATTCTGGCCACCGGCCAGAGAGTGGATCTGGATTTTTTGGGGGACAAATTTAAGGACGAGGTCAAATCCGCCCGCGGCCTGATAGCGGTCGGTGCGCATAACGAGACCAGAAAGCCCGGTGTTTATGCCGGAGGCGACGCGGCCACCGGCCCCGATATCGCTATCCGCGCCATTCGCGCTGGCGGGAACGCGGCAAAAAGCATCAGCGCTTATCTGGGCTATCCCCTCCATGAGTGCAGGGGGGATCAGAACGACGGCTTCCTGCGCTTTGACCGCGAGGGGATCCGGGTACATCAGGCCAACCGTCAGAGTGAGCTTCCGGTTTCCCGACGCACCCTCGCCGACGAAGATGAAAGCAGCTACGCGAACGGTGTGGCAGAGGAAGAGGCAAAGCGGTGTATGAACTGCGGCTGTTACGCGGTGAACCCTTCCGACGTGTCCACCGCCCTGATGGCGCTTGACGCTACCGTGGTAACGACCCGGCGAAGAATAAAGGCGAAGGATTTCTGTACCGCCGCGCTGAGGGTATCCGACCAGCTATTGCCCAACGAGGTGATCAAAGCGTTTGAGATTCCCGTTGTGGAAGGCGCGGTCATGCATTATGACAAATTTCGCCTGCGCAAGTCGGTGGATTTCGCGATTGCCAGTGTCGCAAGCCTGTACAGTACGGAAAACGGCCGGTTTACGGGCGCGCGGATCGTGTTGGGCGGCGTCGCCCCCGTCCCGTTGGAAGCAAAGGAAGTGGAGGGTTACCTGATCGGAAAGCCCGTCGGGGAGGAGACCGCCGAGGCGGCGGCAAAGCTTGCCACCCGGGACGCGGTTCCCTTTGAAAAGAACCGGTATAAGATCAATGAGCTGGAAGCGCTTTTGAAAGCGTCCGTCCTGCGTATGAAATAAGACTTTTCGAACCGGAGGCCCCCTACAGCAATTCCATTTCAGTTTGTGACATAAAGCACGTTCCTCCCCGGCCTTCGGCGGGGGAGGAACGTAACCTTGCTGCAGAATCAACTGGAAATGCTGTAATTCAAGTGAAAGGATGAAGCGCGGATGCTATATAAAAATTATGTGGAAAGTGTGATCGCATCAGTAGCGATGATTATCTTGGCAGCAGTCATCGCCGTGGTGGCCAACCTTTTTTTGGGAAATCCTTTGACGTTCCCATCTTTTTTTACCACATGGGCCAGCGCGTTCACTATTAACTATCTGGCTGCGTTGATACTGCCCGTGGGCAGCTGGAGCGCAAGGCTGTGCACTTTTTGCAAAGCGAAGCCCGGTTCGTTCCTGCAGTCGCTGCTGAACGCCGTAGTAATTACGGTTGTGTATAATACCATCATCTCTGCGGGAATGACGCTTTTGAATGTCGGATTCACCCCCGCGTTCTGGCTGGCGTGGGCTGCCATTTGTCCGGTTCTGTTTTTGCCGGGCATCCTTGTAACGCTGATCGTATCTCCGTTTATTGTCCGGTTTGCTGATAAAATCACGGGAACAAAAGCAGCCGCCGGAAAAGAAGAGGAGAACCGCATGCTGCGGTAAGGGAGGAATTTGATGAAAACCGGAGCGGTTATCGTTGCGGCGGGCATGTCCAGCCGGATGGGTGCCTTCAAGCCTATGCTGAAGGTCGGGTCCATTTCAACAATCCGGAGAATCATTTTTACGCTGCAGCAGGCGGGGGCCGATCCGGTCGTCGTTGTCACTGGAAATCGGGCGGATATTTTGGAAAAGCATGTTTCCAAAATGGGGGTCATCTGCCTAAGAAATCCGGAGTACGCCTCTACACAGATGTTGGATTCCGCGAAAATCGGGTTCCGGTATCTGCTTTGCGAATGCGGGCAGGTGCTCTTTACTCCGGTGGATATTCCGCTGTTTACGGTACAAACGGCCGAAACGTTGATGGCCAGCGGTGCGGACGTGGCTATTCCCCTCTATGGTGACCAGGAGGGCCATCCGCTGCTGATTTCTACCGGGCTTCTGCCGGGCGTTCTGCAATACGAAGGTGAAAACGGCCTTCGGGGTGCTCTGGACTGCAGTCGTGCGCAGCTGCGTCGCATTCCGGTGGAGGACGAGGGCGTTCTGTTCGATGCTGATACACCTGAGGATTTTCAGAATCTGCTTTCGTGGCATAACGCACAGCTGCTCCACCCTCAGGTGAAGATCGAATTAGCCCGTGAAGAGATTTTTTTGACGCCGGACGCAGCGCTGCTGCTGCGCCTGATCGATCGGACCGAATCTGTCCGGACAGCCTGCCGGCAGATGAACCTGTCCTACAGCAAGGGCTGGACAATTCTGAACCAGATGGAAAAACAGCTGGATTATTCCGTTGTTGTCCGCCATCCCGGCGGCATGGGCGGTGGCCACACATCGCTGTCAGATAAGGGCAGGTGGCTGCTTCGCTGCTACGACCAGATGGTACGGGAATCGAATCAGGCGGTAAAAGAAATTTATCAGCAAATTTTTAAAAAGACAAAAGATTAGGATTTTTTGGCCTTCATCAGCGGGGTTTTTCCATATAGGCAAAACCCCGCTGCTCGGGAGGGCGAGTTCCATAAAAATACAAATCGGAGGAGATCCCCTTGAGAACGGTTTATCTTGTCCGTCATGGTCAGACGGAAAACGGGCTTCACCGCTGCTCCGGAAGCTCTCCCGTCGCGCTGGACCTGGTGGGATGCCTTCAGGCCCGGCGTCTTGGACGGTGGTTCGAGGACAAATCGGTTTCCGCCGTATACACGAGCCCCCTTCTGCGCTGCGTGCAAACGGCGTGCCTGCTGGCCGCCGGGCGTGTTCCCGTTCGGGAGGAACAGGAATTGCGGGAACTGGACCCGGGACTTTGGGAGGGCCTTTCCTTCGGGGAGATCAAGGTCCGGTATCCTGCGGAGTACGCCGCTCGTGGCGAACATATGGGAACGATTCCCCCGCCCGGCGGAGAAAGTTTTGCCGGAGCGGGAAGGAGGATGGACGGCTGTGTGCGAAGATTGCTGTCCGAGACCGCGGAGAACATTGTCCTGGTTGGGCACGGAGGAGCGGGCCGGGGCTGGCTGTGCGCGGTGATGGGCCTTCCTTTCGACGCGGTTCTTTCCATACGGCAACCGTGGGGAGGTGTCACTGTTCTGACCGACGGTGCCGAGGGCTTAGGGGTAAAAAGCGTGGGCCTTCAACCCGCGCGGTTTCCGGAAGACCCGGAGATTGAGTCGCTGCTTGACCGGGCGGACACACCCGGTCCGGTGAGGGCCCATAGCCGTGCCGTGGCGAAAAAAGCATTGGAACTGGCTGTTTCGGTGCCGCGGGCGGACCAAGAACTTCTCCGTGCGGCCTGCCTGCTGCACGACATCGTCCGTCGGTACGGACATGGGCACGACCTCAGGGGGGCGGAACTGCTTGACCGGGCCGGATGGCCGCAGGTGGCGGAGATCGTGGTACGCCACCATGATCTGGGCGACGCGCCGACGCCGGAAGCGAAGCTCCTTTATCTGGCGGATAAGCTGATACTGGGAGAAACCGTAGTTACGGTAGAAGAACGTTTTGAAAAAAGCAGGGAGAAATGCTTGGGGCCCCAGGCTCTGGCAGTTTGGGGAAAACGGCGCGGAGATGCCATGAAAATCATGAAAGAATTGCAGGGATCAACGACATGAAACTGATAAAAACTGAAGAAGCCGTGGGGCAGGTGCTGTGCCACGATATCACCCGGATCGTCCGGGGCGTTGTCAAGGACGCTGTCTTTCGCAAGGGGCATGTGATCGCACCGGAGGATATCCCGGTACTGTTAAGCGTGGGCAAGGATCATGTGTATATCTGGGAAAACGACGAAACCATGCTGCATGAAGACGACGCGGCGGACATTCTGCGTTCCATCTGTCAGGGGCCGGGAATGCATGCGACGGCCCCAAAGGAGGGAAAGATCCAGCTGATTGCCGACCGGGACGGGCTGTTGCTGGTAGATTTGAACCGGCTGCGCGGGATCAACGCTTTGGGGGAAATGATGATCGCCACGCGGCTTTCGGGATTTCCTGTAAAAAAAGGAGATAACCTTTGTGGGACTCGTGTCATCCCCCTGGTTATCGAAAAGGAGAAGATGGCGCGCGCCGCTGAGACGGCCGGAAGTGAGCCTTTGCTGAAGCTGGCTCCGATCAGAGCGAAAAAGTACGGCCTTGTGACCACGGGCGGCGAAGTGTATTACGGAAGGATCGAAGATACCTTCACGCCTGTGATTCAGGAAAAAATGGGGGAATACGGCTGTACGATGATCGCCCATGAGGTGCTGGACGACAGTCATGAGAAGATCACCGCGGCAATCCGGGAGATGCTGGACCGGGGCTGCGAGCTGGTATTGTGTACCGGCGGCATGAGCGTGGACCCGGACGACAAGACGCCGCTCGCCATCAAAAACAGCGGCGCAAACGTCGTCAGCTACGGCGCGCCGGTGCTGCCGGGGGCTATGTTCCTTGCGGCGTACATGCCGGACGGTCGGCCAGTGTGCGGCCTGCCGGGCTGCGTCATGTACGCGAAAAGAACCGTGTTCGACCTGGTCCTGCCCCGCCTGCTGGCGGATGTCCCCGTTACGGCGGACTGGCTGGCGGGTCTTGGAAACGGAGGGTTGTGCCTGAACTGCGAGGAGTGCCACTATCCGAACTGCAGCTTCGGCAAGGGGACGTGAAACGGAGGGAGAAAAGCCATGGAATTTTCACATGTTGATGCAAACGGGAATGCGGTGATGGTGGACGTGAGCGGCAAGCCCCCGACTAAGCGGCGGGCCGTGGCAGCGGGCCGCATCCGCATGAGCAGGGATTGCTTTTTGGCTGTTCGGAGCGGAGCGGCAAAGAAGGGGGATGTTCTGGGCGTGGCGCAGGTAGCCGGCATTATGGCCGCGAAGCGCACTGCCGACCTGATTCCGCTGTGCCATCGGCTCAACCTGACAAACTGCCGGCTGGAGTTTACCCTTCATCCGGAAGGCTATGAAATAGAGGCGGTATGCACCGTGCTTTGCGAAGGTCAGACAGGCGTAGAGATGGAGGCGCTTACCGGTGTAAGTGTTTCCCTGCTCACCGTCTACGACATGTGCAAGGCCGTTGACAAGCGGATGGAAATGGGGAACATCCATCTGGTGGAGAAGCAAGGCGGCAAGAGCGGGGATTTTCATTTTGAAAGTGAGGGATGCCTATGACGGACCGATTCGGAAGAACGATTGATTATATGCGGGTTTCCGTTACCGACCGGTGCAATCTGCGCTGCAAGTACTGTATGCCGTACGGGATCCGGCTCGCTCGGCACTGCGACCTGCTTACCTATGAAGAACTTCTGCGCGTGTGCAGGGCGGCGGTCGGGCTTGGGATTGTAAAATATAAGCTAACGGGCGGCGAGCCGCTGCTGCGCCGCAATTTCGCGGAGTTTGCCGCACGCGTCAAGGAAATAAACGGTGTGGAGCAGGTGACCCTGACCACAAACGGACAGCTGCTGGCCCCGCAGCTGGACGCGCTTTGCAGCGCGGGCCTGGACGGCGTCAACATCAGTCTGGACACCCTGCGAAATGAGAAATACAAAGACGTTACCGGAACGGACGGCGTCAGTGCCGATACCGTCCGGCAGACAGTCGAGCTCTGTGTCCGTCGTGGGATGAGGGTCAAGGTGAACGCGGTACTCATGGCCGACACCTATGGGGATATCGTGCCGCTGGCGGCTTTGGCGCGGCAGCTGCCGGTGGACGTCCGTTTTATCGAGCTGATGCCGATCGGTGAGGGAGCAACGGTGAAGGGGCTGTCGACGGAGCTCGCGCTGAATCTTCTGCGCCGCCAATGGCCGGACCTTGAGCCCACGGAGGAAAAGCGGGGCAACGGCCCGGCCCGGTATTATTCCACCCGGAAGCTGACGGGGCGTATCGGCCTGATCAGCGCGGTCAGCCGTTGCTTCTGCACAAGCTGTAACCGGGTACGTTTGACGAGTACCGGGCTGCTGAAGCCTTGTCTTTGCTACGATACGGCGGAGGACCTCAGGGCGCTGCTGCGCGGCGGAGCTACCGACGGAGAGCTGGAAGCCGCTGTTCGGAGGGCGATTGAGAAGAAACCGCAGGCCCACTGCTTTAGCTGTGCGCAGAACGTCACCGAGCACCGGAGCATGAGCCAGATTGGAGGATAAGATGGGAAAGGTACTCGCGGTATGTACCAGCGAAAAACGGGGTATCCAGAAACAGAATGTCGGAACCGGCATTTTTTCTCCCGGCTGGGGTATAGAGGGAGATGCCCACGGCGGACACTGGCACCGCCAGATCAGCCTGCTGAGCGCGGATAGAATTGAAGATTTCAACCGGAAAGGCGCGGGGGCGTCCCCGGGGGCCTTCGGGGAGAATCTTGTGGTAGAGGGTTTCGATTTCAGTTCTCTGCCCGTGGGCACACTGTTGCGCTGTGGCGGCGTACTGCTGGAAATTACCCAAATCGGGAAAGAATGCCACAACCACTGTGCGATCTATCAAAGGATGGGAGACTGCATTATGCCCCGGGAGGGTGTGTTCGCGCGCGTACTTGAGCCGGGTACCATCTCTCAGGGAGATGAAATGACGATGGAGGAGCGCCGGACCCCTCTGCCCTGGCAGGCGGCGGTGATTACACTGTCCGACAAGGGAGCGCGCGGAGAGAGGGAGGATAAAAGCGGCCCCGCCGTTGCGGAGAGGCTGCGGAACGCCGGCTACGAGGTTGTGGAAACGCTGTTGCTGGCCGACGAAGCAGAGCCGCTCAGTCGGCAGTTGATTCGCCTGTGCGATCAGCGCCAGCTGGACCTGATCCTCACCACAGGGGGAACGGGCTTTGCGTCCCGCGACGTTACTCCGGAGGCGACGTTGGCAGTAGCGCAGCGCAGCGCGCCGGGAATTTCCGCAGCAATCCGGGCGGCTTCCCTGACGATTACGCCGCGGGCCATGCTTTCCCGGGGAGTATCGGTGATCCGGGGCAAAACGATCATTATCAACCTTCCCGGCAGCCCGAAGGCCTGTCAGGAGAGTATGGATGTTTTTCTGGACACGATTCCCCACGCGATGGAGCTTCTGCGTGGCGTGACGGGCGACTGCGCCCGCTGAAAACAACAGGAACAAAGCGTGTAAAACCGCGTTTTGAATAAATTTTGCGAACAGCAAAAAGGAGAATGGCATATGAAAAAATTATGTTCCCTGATAATGGCGTTGGTCATTGCGCTCGGTACGGCCGCCTGCGGAGCTTCCAACGGATCGGCTGCGTCTTCCACAGTGTCCGCGGCGGAAAGCGCTTCCTCTGCCACGTCCTCCGCGGCCGCGGAGGACAAAGTGGAGCTGGTCGTGTTCGCGGCCGCGTCCATGACTGAAACCCTGACAAAAATCGGCGAACAATATCAAAAAGTCACGCCAAACGTCAAGCTGACCTTTAATTTTGATTCCTCCGGAACTCTGAAAACACAAATTCAGGAGGGAGCGACCTGTGACCTCTTCATCTCCGCGGGACAGAAACAGATGAATCAGCTGGATATTACAGCGGATAAAAAAGTAAACACGGAGGGTCTTGATTTTATCTCGAAAGAAAGCCGCGTCAATCTTTTGGAAAATAAAGTGACCCTCTGTGTTCCGAAGGGAAACCCGAAAAACATTCAGAGCTTTGACGATCTGGCGAAGAAGCTTTCCGCTGGCGGCGTGCTCATGGGCATGGGCAACAGCGACGTGCCTGTGGGTCAGTACACGCAGAAAATTTTGGCGTACTATAAATTGGACGAAAAGGCGCTGGCAAAATCGGGAGCCATTACTTACGGCTCCAATGTGAAGGAGGTCACCACCCAGATTATCGAAGGAAGCGTGGACTGCGGCGTGGTATACTGTACTGACGCTTTCAGCGCCGGGCTGACCCCGGTGGACTACGCGACCGCCGAAATGTGCGGACAGGTCATTTATCCCGCCGCCGTTCTGAAAGAGTCAAAACACGCGGAGGAAGCACAGGCGTTTCTGGATTATCTGACTACGGACGAAGCCATGACCGTGTTTAAAGCCGTAGGATTTTCAAAGGCTTAAAATAAGACGAAAAATTCGGGCCGCGGAAGGAAGCGCCGCTTCTGTCCGTGGCCCTGAAAGGAGGGGAACCGCCGATTATGGACTGGTATCCTTTATGGAACTCGTTGCGTATCGCCGCTGTCAGCTGTGTGCTGGTGTTTTTTTTCGGCATTTTTTCCGCCTATTACATCGCTCGTCTGCCCCGCGCGGTCAAGGGGCTTCTTGATGTTCTGCTTACCATGCCCATGGTGCTGCCGCCGACTGTGTGCGGCTATTTTTTGCTGCTGATATTCGGTGTGAAGCGTCCGCTGGGCATAGTCCTCGCGCAGTTCGGTATCCGGTTTGTCATGACTTGGTACGGTGGTATCCTTGCCGCCGCCATCGTTGCTTTTCCGCTGATGTACCGAACCGCCCGGGGTGCGTTTGAAAGCTTTGACGAAACGCTTGCCTGCGCGGGAAAAACCCTTGGACTGTCCAATTCTTATATTTTCTGGAGGGTGCGTATGCCGAACTGCCGCCAAGGGATTCTGGCCGGAACGGTGTTGGCCTTTGCCCGCGCCCTGGGCGAATACGGTGCCACCAGCATGTTGATCGGATATACACCGGGGAAAACAGCCACGATTTCCACCACGGTCTACCAGCTTTGGCGCACCGACGACAACGCGGGGGCCATGAATTGGGTACTCGTCAATCTGGCTATCTCCACCGCCGTGCTGCTAACGGTGAATCTTTTGGAACAAAAAAACAAAAAGGAGGTGCGCCGCTGAATGCTGCAGGTGGATATTCAAAAAGAAATCGGCTCCTTCTCTCTGCGCGCGCGGTTTGAAACCGACGGCGAAATCATGGGAATATTGGGGGAATCAGGCTGTGGAAAAAGCATGACGTTACGCTGTATTGCGGGAATCGAGCGCCCCGACCGGGGACGTATCCTGCTGGACGGCGAGACTCTATTCGACAGCGGGAGAGGGATCAATCTTCCTCCCCAGAAACGCCGGGTGGGGTATTTGTTTCAAAGCTATGCTCTTTTTCCGAATATGACGGTGCGCCAAAATATTCTGTGCGGTCTAAGGAATGAAAAGGAGAAAGCCAAACGGGACGAAATCTACGGGCAGGCTCTGGTTCAATTGGAATTAAGCGGACTGGAGGACCGCCGTCCCACGCAGCTGTCGGGGGGGCAAGCCCAGCGGGCAGCGCTTGCCCGCATTCTTGTCAGCAGGCCGAGACTGTTGATGCTGGACGAACCGTTTTCGGCGCTGGACAGCCATTTGCGGGTTCAGCTTCAGATGAGGATGCAGGGGCTGCTGCATGAACTGGGCGGTCCTGTGCTTCTTGTGACTCACAGCCGGGACGAGGCGTATCACCTTTGCGGACGGATCGGGGTGATGGGAAATGGAGACTTTCTGGTCTGTAAAGAAACAAAGGAACTGTTTGCCAATCCTGAAAACCGGCAGGCGGCGGTGCTTACCGGCTGCAAAAATATCGCCAGAGCTCATAAAACGGGAGAATTCGAGCTCGAGGTACCGGATTGGGGAGTCCGGCTGCAGACGGCCTTGCCAATCCGGGACGAAATATGCGCCGTGGGGATCCGAGCTCATTATTTTCATCCAAAGTCATCCGGAAACCGTCACCCTGTTCGCTTTACCGGCGAAATGGAGGAGCCCTTTGAAAGCATCCTCAGCTTTCGCTACAATGGGCAGGAGAAAGGGACGCCGGACCTCTGGTGGCGCGTCCCCAAAGGAAGGATATCGTCGCCGCTGCCTGCCGAGCTGGGTGTGTCCCCGGTCAACGTATTACCGCTATACCAATAAAGGAGTAATTGAAATGGAAAAACTGCTGCAAATTTTATCGGAAAGACGATCGATCGGATTAAAAAGCATACTGGTGACTATCGCCGACAGCACCACACACGTGCCGCGTCACGCCGGGTCTTATATGCTGGTGGGCGAAGAGGGGCGGCTGTACGGTACTATCGGAGGGGGAATGCTGGAATTCCGGTGTATTCAGATGGCAAAAGACATGCTGGCATACAGGGAAAGCGGACTGCGGAAGTTTTGTCTTGCACCCAACGAAGTAGCTGATCTGGGAATGATCTGCGGCGGCAATGTGGAGGTGCTGTTTACTCTCTGGCTGGAAGATGAACGTTATGCCCGAGTCTGCGAGCAGCTTATCGAGCTACTGAAAGAACACAGGCAATGCTGGTGGGCGCTGCCGCTGGACGGCTCGATCCCTTTCGCACTCATAGCGCGGCCCGATGAATTTGAGGACGGCCGGGTCCGGGGGCGGACTGAAGCGGAAGGGAAGCCGTGCTTTGTGGAAAGGCTTGGTACTTCGGCCCGGGTGTACATTTTCGGCGGTGGCCATCTGGCTCAGGAGTTGGTTCCACTACTGGCGCATCTGGGCTTTCGCTGTGTAGTAACGGACGACCGGCGCGAGTTTTCCGAAGAGAAGCTTTTTCCCGGCGCGGAGGAGGTCCGTACAGAGGATTATTCCCGCCTTGCGGATAGCGGCATCCTTTTGCAGAAGCAGGACTATGTCTGCATTATGACGAGAGGACATTTGGGAGATACCGACTGTGAGCGCTTTGCTATGAATAGTTCGGTTTCCTATATCGGTGTCGTGGGCAGCGAATGTAAGGTGGCGACCGTGCGCCAAAAGCTGCTGAAAGAGGGATACTCACAGGCCGATCTTGACCGGGTAGACTGCCCCATCGGAATTGATATTCATAGCGAAACCCCCGCTGAAATCGCCGTCAGTATTGCGGCCCAGCTGATTGAACACCGGGCGAAATTTTCAGAGTGAAGCTTTCAAAGCTGTCGGAGAAGAAAAAAGCAGGTTGGAGAAATCGGCCTTTGTAAAAATATAAAAAATTCCTCTGTTATGCGGACCATCTACAGCATTTTCAGTTGATTCTGAAACAAGGCTGCGTTCAACCGGAAATGCTGTAAGAACCTAAACAAGCCTATTTCTTATCAAGCCCAAGTCTGATTTTAATAGGTTGGAACTTGCGCCTCATACTCCTTTAATGTAAGCAAAATGTTTAAATTGCCGTTCCGGCATCTCAATTCATCAATCAACATCTTCTGATCCGCATCATTTTTCAGATTAGTGTATAAAATATCCTAAACACTTGCAAATTACTAAAATTTGGTATATAATTCTCCCTGTGGAGAACAAAAAAGCATCCACAGGCGAAAAACCGTCTAGCAAACAGTTAATCGCCTTACGCCATAAGGGTGGATAGACCCATATGACTTGTGAATGCCGTTTATGTGGTGTTATTTTAACACGCATTTCGGATACATGTCAAGGTCTGTACCCTTTTGTCGCGAAGAGGGTGCAGACTTTTGTTTTTCATAAACAATTCCGCAATGATAAACATTGCGTACCTCTTTGTGGCTAGATGCTGTCACAGCGTGAGGTTGGCGCTCCTTGACAATTTAGTAAGTCAAGACCAACATTTGAATTCCATCTTCAAATGCTCGTGTAGGCTTGCTACAATATGCTTGCCGGAAGAGTAATACCGGAGTTTATTGGACCGAACCAAAGTTAAGCTACGCAACGATGAGCGAAAATATGAAACGAGGTGGTACAAAGCTCGGAGCGAGCCTCTGAACTCCCTGAAAACGCGATTGAACTTATCTGCACCAGAAATGTGGATATGCGGCGGTACCGGCTTCTGGATGCCAAGCAATCAATTTATGATCATATCTCTCTGGCTATGTGGTCAGCGTAACTGGAGAGTTATCATAAAAATATATATTCTAGCTTTTATTTAAGAATACATATTTTTATGATAACAAGGGCAAAAAGTAACCCTTTTGCCCTGTATCATTTATGGTGGACGTTATAGAACTCGAATCTATGACCTTTCGCACGTCAAGCGAATGCTCTACCAGCTGAGCTAAACGTCCGTTTTTTTGAGTGCTCGATTATTATAACTTAAATAGCTCTAAAAATCAATATAAATTTTCAAAAAACCTCATTTTTATTTCCTTCGCTTGTTTTCGACCGGGGATTAGCCTATAATAGAACATAATATTTGTGATGTGAGGTGTTTGCTATGCCGATAGGCCTTGTACTGGAGGGCGGCGGTATGCGTGGGGCATACACGAGCGGTGTGCTGGAAGTTTTCTTGAATCATGGGATCGAGTTCCCGAATGTCTACGGCATTTCGGCCGGCGCCTGCAACGCGCTCAGCTATATTTCCGGACAGAAGAACAGAAATTACGATATTTTTTATCAGTATATCGGGGATAAGCGATATATCAGCGTGGAAAATTTAAACCGAACGGGTTCTTTGTTTGGCTTTGACTTTATTTTCGGAGAACTTTTCCATACGCTTCTTCCGTTCGACTACGAATCCTTTTTCAACTCTCCGGCTGACCTCAAGGTCGGCGCTACCGACCTGAAAACCGGTCAGACGGTTTTTTTCGACAAGGCGAATCTGGATGAGGATTTCACCGCGGTCAAAGCTTCCAGCTCGCTGCCCTTCATTTCCAACACCGTTTCCTACCGGGGACGTGAACTGCTGGACGGCGGCTGCGCGACTCCGATTCCGATCGAACGCTCTATTTTTGACGGAAACAATCTGAATGTGGTCGTGCTTACCCGTGACAGCACCTACCGGAAAAGCCCGCGCCCGGAATTCCCGCGTTCGGTGCTTCGTGTAAAATATGGGGAGTATCCGAATTTTGTAAATTCCATGCAGGTCCGCGCGGAGGTTTACAACAATGAGCTTGAGGTCTGCCGCAGGCAGGAGGCGGAGGAAAAAGCAGTCATCGTCCGTCCCAGCAGGCCGATCGTAACAGGCCGGTATGAGAAGAACCCGGAGGTGCTGAAAGGGATTTACGAAATGGGAATGAGCGACTGCGAAAGAAAACTTCCGGAAATCCGTGCTATGATGGCGCGCGCATAAATAAAGATGAAGGGACGGATGTTATCCGTCCCTTTTACTTGACAATAACCGGTGATCGGTCTATATTATACATTGCTAATGATTTGCATTTAAGGAGGCCGTACAAAATGCTGAAACGAGCTGCCGCCGCTATTTTGGCGGCTGCGATTCTGCTTTTTTCCGCGGGGTGTGCCGGAAGGACAACACAGAATGTCCGTTTTCGGGTGGTGACATCCTTTTATCCTTTATATATTATGGCCCTGAACATTACCGACGGGGTGCCCGGCGTACAGGTGGACAATATGGCGGGACAGCAGGCGGGCTGCCTGCACGATTATCAGCTGCAGTCGAAGGACATGAAAAATATAGAGCAGGCGAATGTGTTCGTGATGAACGGCGCGGGAATGGAAAGCTTTATGAATAAAGTGACTTCTCAGCTTCCCGATCTGCGGGTGGTTGATTCGAGCGAGGGGATTTCCCTTTTGGCGGATGAGAGCGGGGAGGAAAACCCGCACATCTGGGTTTCTATTTCCAACTGCATCCGGCAGGTTTCCAACATTGAAAAAGGTCTGGCACAGGCCGACCCGCAGAACGCCGAAGCTTACCGGACAAATGCACAGGCTTACACGGCGAAGCTGAGCGTACTGCGCGATAAAATGCACACCGAATTGAGTCATATCACGAACAGGGATATCATTACCTTCCATGAAGCTTTTCCGTATTTCGCCGAAGAATTCGACCTGAACATCGTGAGCGTGGTCAACCGTGAGCCTGACAGCCAGCCGAGCGCGCGCGAACTGGCGGAAACCATCCGGCTGATACGGGGCAGCGGTGTAAAGGCCGTTTTTGCGGAGCCGCAGTATCCGAAATCCGCCGCCAACATTGTAGCGAACGAAAGTGGCGTGAAGGTATATTCGCTTGACCCGGCGGTGACCGGGGAAAACAGCAAAGACGCCTATCTTGACGCGATGGAAAGCAACTTGAAGACACTCGAAGAGGCGCTGAAATAAAAGGGGAATGACATGGATACTTGCAAATGCAGCATACAGATACGCAGCCTTACGGTGAGAAAGCACGACGGAGTGATTCTTCACGACGTCTCCTTCGATGTGCATCACGGAGAAATTCTGGCGCTGATCGGACGCAACGGCGCGGGAAAAACCACGCTGCTCAAAGCGCTGCTGGGGCGTATTCCCTATACGGGGACCGTTGTGTTCCACAATTCCAAGGGGGAAAAGATTTCCAATCCCCGCATCGGCTATGTTCCGCAGAATCTGGTATTTGACCGCTCCATGCCCGTTACGGTCGGCGACATGCTCTGTGCCAACATGAGCGGGTTCCCGGTCTGGCTGGGCCATAACAAAGAAAGGCTGAACCGGGTCCGGCAGACGCTTGCCGCGGTCGGGGGCAGCCCCGCGCTCTTAAACAAACGGATCGGCAGCCTTTCCGGCGGGGAAATGCAGCGAGTGCTGCTCGCGTTTGCCCTGGACCCGAAGCCGGACCTTCTGCTTTTGGATGAACCGGTGTCCGCGGTGGACCGCAAGGGGATAGAGGTCTTTTACGACCTGGTCACCTCAATGCGCGCGGAACACCAGATGCCGATCATTCTGGTGTCCCACGATCTTTCCCATGTGGAGAAATACGCGACGCGCGCCGTACTGCTGGACCGCACCGTCTTGGTCAGCGGCAGCGTCCGGGAAGTGATGAGAACGCCCGAGGTGCGGGAAGCCTTCGGCCTGAAGCTGACCGGAGGTGTGAAATCATGAACGCAATATATTCCTTGATCGATCTGCTTCTGCCGTTTGAGTGGACGGAATTCAACTACATGAAAAACGCGCTGCTCGCCGTTTTGCTGATTACCCCGCTGTTCGGGCTGGTCGGGACGATGATCGTAAACAACAAGATGTCCTTTTTTTCAGATGCGCTGGGGCACTCCGCGCTGACCGGAATCGCCATCGGCGTATTGATGGGCATTGACAATTATCTGATTTCCATGATGGGCTTCGCGCTTTTGTTCGCGCTGTGCATCTCGGCCGTGATGGATTCCGGCACTTCCTCCGCGGATACCATTATCGGGGTGTTTTCCTCTACCGGGCTGGCGCTTGGCATCGTGCTGCTGTCGGCTTCCGGCGGCTTCGCGAAATATTCCGGATATCTCATCGGCGATATTTTAACGGTGCAGCCCGCAGAAATCGTTATGCTGGCTTTTATTCTGCTGGCGGTGCTTGTGATCTGGGACCTGTTCTTCAATAAACTGCTGCTGACCAGCATCAATGCCGATCTGGCCGCGAGCAAGGGCATCAATACGCGCTTTGTTGAAAAGCTGTTTGTAATCATTGTGGCCGCCATCGTAACCGTGTCGATCAAATGGGTGGGCGTGCTGATTATCAATTCCCTGCTGGTGCTTCCGGCTGCCTCGGCCCGCAATCTTGCGAAGGGGATGCGTTCCTACCACCTGATCGCCGTCTTTATCTCGCTGTTTTCCGGCGTGAGCGGGCTGATCGTCTCCTACTATACGGGTACGGCGGCGGGCGGCACCATCGTGCTGATCGCGGCGGCGATCTTCTTTTTCAGCTATTTTCTCAATCGGACACGGGAGAAGGCCTGAAACAGGTTGCGAACACTGTCGGAAATGTGTTACTATTTGATTACTGAATGGGCGATGTCCCGAATTTCGTAAGAGAACAGGAGATTTCTGAATGTTGCACCCTTATTTTAAACCCGCGGATATCCTGCTGCCGAAGGACGTACCGACAGAAAACTGGTGTGTGGTTGCCTGTGACCAATATACTTCCCAGCCGGAGTACTGGCAGGAAGCGAAAAAGGCGGCGGGGGATTATCCCTCCACCTACCATATGGTGTACCCCGAATGTTATCTGGAAACGACCGACGCGGAGCAGTACGCCGCCGGAATCAACGCCGCCATGGAACGCTACCTCTCGGACGGTGTTTTTCGTGAAATAAAGAACAGCTACCTCTACGTGGAGCGCACCCTGGCGGACGGAAAGCTCCGCCGCGGGGTCATGTTGGCGCTCGACCTGGAGCAGTACCGGTACGAGGCGGGCAGCAAGACGCCTATCCGCGCGACGGAGGGAACGGTGCTGGAACGGATTCCGCCCCGCGTGAAAATCCGCCGCGGCGCGCCGCTGGAGCTGCCGCATATCATGATTTTGATCGACGATCCCCAGTGCAGCGTGATTGAGAAAATCGATCCTTCCGGGCTGACTCCGGAGTACGAGGGAAAGCTGATGCAAAGAAGCGGGAGCATCCGCGGCTTCAGCCTGAATTCCGCGGCCGCCAAAAAGCTGGAAGACGCGCTGGACCGTCTGCCGGTCCGCGATAATCTGCTTTTTGCCGTGGGCGACGGCAACCATTCCCTCGCGACCGCAAAGGCCTGTTACGAGGAGTTGAAAAAGACGCTGTCCCCGCAGGAAGCGGCGGTTCATCCCGCGCGCTGGGCGCTTGTGGAGGTCGTGAACCTGTACGACGATTTCCTGCAGTTTGAACCGATCCAGCGGGTGGTGTTCCAGACAAATCCAGGGGAGCTGATGCGGGAGCTGTACCGTTTCTACGACGTTTCCGACGTTCCCTGCGAGGGACACCGGATCACCTGTCTGGTGGACGGACGGAAAAAGGATATCTGGGTAAAGAATCCGCCGTCCAATTTAGAGGTCGGTACGCTGCAGAAATTTCTGGACGCACGCCTTGCGCACGTGGGCGGAAAAATGGACTACATACACGGCGTAGAAGTAGCGGAAAAGCTCTGTGCCGGGGACAGCAGCGCAATGGCTTTCTTTTTGCCCAATATGGAGAAAAGCAGCCTGTTTGAAACGGTCGCCGTCGACGGGGCCCTTCCGCGGAAAACCTTTTCCATGGGGCATGCCTGCGACAAGCGCTTCTATATGGAGTGCCGCAGAATCAAGTGAATCCGAAAGTGCCGGCGGGGACGATTCTCCGCCGGTTTTTTTGCTTTCAGAACATGATTTTTTATGGAAAATGTCAATGTTTTCATCTTCTCTTTATAATGGAAAACAAATGTGATACTATTGAGGATAAAGTATGTTGAATCGGCCGCTTTCAGGCGGCGGAACGGGGGAAATATGTCTGGCGTAATCAGAGTATTTGTGGAAAAGAAACCCGGCTTCGATGTTGAAGCACAGCACATCAAAACCGACCTTGTAGACAATCTTGGCATGACTTCCATTGAGGAACTCAGGCTGATGAACCGGTACGACGTATCCGGACTTACCAAAGAAGAATTTGCCGCCGCAAGGGGGACTATTTTTTCCGAACCCAATGTGGACGACGTTTATGACGAGACGGTTCCGGTTCCGGAGAATTTTACTGTGTTCGCCATGGAATATCTTCCCGGGCAGTACGACCAGCGCGCCGATTCCGCCGCGCAGTGTATCCAGTTTCTGACGCAGGGGGAGCGCCCGCAGGTGGCTACCGCCCGCGTGATTGCCGTAAAGGGCAATTTAAGCGAAGAGGAACTGAATCAAATCAAGAGCTATCTGGTAAACCCGGTGGAAAGCCGTCTTGCCTCGTTAGCAAAGCCCGAAACCCTCGACGTGAAAGCGGATGTTCCGCCGGACGTCGCTCGCGTGACGGGCTTTATCAGTTGGAATGAAAACGAACTGAAGGCCTATTACGAATCCATGGGCTTCGCCATGAGCTTTGAAGATTTGGCGTTCTGCCGCGATTACTTCCGGAAGGAAAATCGCGACCCCAGCGTGACCGAGCTGCGCGTCATCGATACCTACTGGAGCGACCACTGCCGCCACACCACTTTTTCCACAAGGCTGGAAAATATCACGATTGAGCAGTCGGCAGTCAGCGGCGCGATTGAGGATGCGCTGAAAGCGTATTACGAGGCGCGTTCCGAGGTATACGGTGAAACGGACCGCCCCGTCTCCCTGATGGATATGGCGGTCATCGGCATGAAGCTTCTGCGCAAGCGGGGGCAGATTCCCGACCTTGACCTGAGCGAGGAAATCAATGCCTGCTCCATTGAAGTGCCGGTCACCATTGACGGGAAAGAAGAAAAATGGCTGGTGCAGTTTAAAAACGAGACCCATAACCATCCTACCGAAATCGAGCCGTTCGGCGGGGCGGCGACTTGTCTCGGCGGCGCGATCCGTGACCCGCTTTCCGGCAGGGCGTATGTCTATCAGGCGATGCGCGTGACCGGCTCAGGCGACCCGCGCGTCCCCTTTGAGGACACGCTGGCGGGCAAGCTGCCGACCCGGAAAATCACGACGGGCGCGGCGCAGGGCTACAGCTCCTACGGCAACCAGATCGGCCTTGCGACCGGTCAGGTCACCGAGCTGTACGACGCCGGCTATGTCGCGAAGCGCATGGAAATCGGCGCGGTCATCGGTGCGTCTCCAAAAGAGAACGTGGTGCGGTTCGTGCCGGACGAGGGCGATATCATCGTGCTGCTGGGCGGCAGTACGGGACGCGACGGCTGCGGCGGCGCCACCGGCTCCAGCAAGGCGCACACCGAACAGTCCATTGAGGTCTGCGGCGCGGAGGTGCAGAAGGGCAATCCGCCGACCGAGCGCAAAATCCAGCGTCTTTTCCGCAATGCGGAGGTCGCGCAGAAAATCAAACGCTGCAACGACTTCGGCGCGGGCGGTGTCTGCGTCGCCATCGGCGAGCTTGCGGACGGCCTCAGAATCGATTTGAATAAGGTTCCTAAAAAATACGAGGGCCTTGACGGAACCGAACTGGCTATTTCCGAATCGCAGGAAAGAATGGCGGTCCTGCTCGCCCCGCAGGACGTGGAAGCGTTTATCGCGGCGGCAAACGAAGAAAACCTCAACGCGCAGGTGGTCGCCGTTGTTACGAAGGAGCCCCGTCTGCGCATGACGTGGCGCGGCGACACGATCGTGGACATCAGCCGCGCGTTCCTGGACACCAATGGCGTGACCCAGAAAAACGGCGTGACCATTGAAGCGGTAGACCCGGCGCGGTATTACAGGAGCCTGGTGCCGGAATGCCTGAAAAACAAGCCGCTTGCCGAAGCGTTCGAAGAGAACCTTTCCCGGCTTGAGGTTTGCAGTCAGAAGGGTCTTGCCGAGCGGTTCGACGCGAGCATCGGCGCGGCGACTGTTCTGATGCCCTTTGCCGGGAAATATCAGCTGACCCCGGAAGAGGCAATGGCGGCGAAAATCCCGGTCATGCACGGAGAAACGGACGACGCCACCGCGATGTCCTACGGGTATCTTCCGGGCATCGCGCGGTTCAGCCCGTTCCACGGAGCGGCCTGGGCGGTCACGGAGAGCCTGTCGAAGCTCGCCGCCGTCGGCGCGGACCCGCTGAAAGCCCGGTTGACCTTTCAGGAATATTTTGAAAGGCTGAACACCGACCCGAAGCGCTGGGGAAAACCGGCAGCCGCGCTGCTCGGCGCGCTGAGCGCGCAGCTCGGCATGGGACTGCCCGCGATCGGCGGCAAGGACAGCATGAGCGGCAGCTTTGAGCAGCTGGACGTTCCGCCCACGCTGGTCAGCTTTGCTGTCGCCATGACCAAGGCGAGCGGCACCGTTTCCGCCGCGTTTCAAAACCCGGGCGCGTCCATTGTCCTGCTTCCGGTTCCCGAAAATCAGAATACTTTGCTTCCCGACTGGGAAAAGCTGAAGGAATACTACGCGGAAATTTACAGTATGATTCATCACGGCGCAGTGGTGTCCGCTTCCGTTGTCAAGGAAGGCGGCACAGCCGCGGCGGTCGCGAAAATGTGCTTTGGCAATCGGCTGGGCTTTGTGTTCCGCGAAGAGGCGGTCGATGAAAGAACGCTGTTTGCTCCCGCTTCCGGCGCTCTGGTGGTGGAGCTTGCAAAAGGTTGCCGGGTCGACGAAAAATTCCATCCGGTTCTTTTGGGAACCGTCAGCGAAGAGCCGCGGATTGTTCTGGGCGGCGAAACGCTTGCAATCGAAGCGCTCGTTGCCGCATGGTGCGGCACGCTGGAAAAGATTTTCCCGAACGAAGCGCAGGAGCAGCCGTTTACGAAGGAGGTTCCGCTCTTTACGGAGCGCTTTGCAAAGGCGCCTGCGATCAGGGCCGCGAAGCCCCGGGTCTTTATCCCGGTGTTCCCGGGAACCAACTGCGAGTACGACACCGCCCGCGCTTTTGAGCGCGCGGGAGCACAGCCGGAAATTCTGGTTGTGCGGAATTTGACTTCTGCGGATATTGAAGCTACAATTGAACGGATGGAGAAGGCGATTCGTCAGTCTCAGATCATTATGCTGCCGGGTGGATTTTCCGGCGGCGACGAGCCGGACGGTTCCGGGAAGTTTATCGCCACCACCTTCCGCAATCCAAAGATTGCCGAAGCGGTGGGCGACCTGCTGAAAAACCGCGACGGTCTGATGCTGGGTATCTGCAACGGATTCCAGGCGCTGATTAAGCTGGGCCTTGTGCCGTACGGTGAGATTACGAAGCCGAGTGAGGATGCTCCTACATTGACGTTCAACACCCTTGGCCGCCACGTTTCCCGCATGGTGTATACCCGCGTGACCTCCGTTAAATCCCCGTGGTTTGCGGGCGTAAGCGCGGGCGATGTGTTCGCGGTGCCGGTTTCGCACGGGGAAGGGCGCTTTGCCGCAAGCGGCGCGGTCATGGACCGCCTGATTGCCGGGGGCCAGATCGCGACCCAGTACGGGACCCCGGACGGGGTCCCCAGCGGCAGTATCGAATGGAACCCGAACGGCTCGGTCTGCGCGGTGGAGGGCATCACCAGCCCGGACGGACGCATTCTCGGCAAGATGGCCCATTCCGAGCGCAAAGGAAAAGACCTGTACGCAAATGTTCCCGGAGCGAAGGACCAGATGATTTTTGAATCAGGTGTCAAATACTTCAAGTAATACGGGTGAAAGAATAGAATGAGTGAATTTTTCAGAAGAACCTGGGCCGAGGTCAGCCTTGACGCAATTGACCATAATTTTAAAACGATCCGTGAACAGCTCAGGCCGGAAACGCTGGTCTGCTGTGTGATCAAGGCGGACGCTTACGGTCACGGGGCGGAGGCCCTGGCGAAGGAATATGAAAAGCTGGGTGCGGACTGGTTCGCCGTTTCCAATCTGGAAGAGGCGATGCAGATCCGCAGCGCCGGAATCCGCCTGCCGATTCTGATTTTGGGCTACACACCACCCTGTATGGCCGCGCAGCTGTGCGAACTGAACATTGCTCAGACCGTGTTCTCCGTCGGGTACGGCGAGGCGCTTTCCGCCGAAGCGGTCAAGGCGGGCGTTACGGTGCGCGTTCATATCAAGCTGGATACGGGCATGAGCCGCATCGGCTTTATGTACCAGAACCCCGTCAGGGACGGGGACGTGATCGATGAGATCGAAACAGTCTGCAAGCTGCCGTCGCTTGACCCGGAAGGCATTTTTACTCATTTCGCCGTCGCCGACGAGGGCAACGGCGGCCGCGCTTATACCATCATGCAGTTTGACAACCTGATGAAAGCGATTGCCCTGCTGGGACAGCGTGGCATCACCTTCAAAATCCGCCACTGCGCGAATTCCGCCGCGATCTTCGATTACCCGGATATGCAGCTTGACATGGTGCGCCCCGGTGTGATTCTGTACGGCCTGATGCCGTCGGATATGATGAAAAATGCCGTGGAGCTGATGCCCGCGATGGAACTGAAAAGCGTTGTGTCGCTGGTGAAAACCGTTGAACCGCAGACCAGCGTCAGCTACGGCAGGAAATATATTGCAAAGAAGCAGGTAAAAATCGCGACCGTCCCGATCGGCTATGCGGACGGATACCCGCGGCATCTCTATATCAAGGCAAGCATGCTTGTGCGCGGGCATAAGGCAAAGATCATCGGCCGGGTGTGCATGGATCAGCTGATGCTGAACGTCACCTCTATTCCCGACGTAAAAGAGGGGGACGTTGTGACCGTGTTCGGCCGCGACGGGGACGCCTGTGTTACGCTGGAGGAGCTTGCCGGGTACAACAGCACCATCAACTACGAGCTTGTCTGTATGATCTCAAAGCGCGTGCCGCGCATCTACTACAAGGACGGAAAAGAAGTCGGCGAGCTGAATTATATCTGTAAATAAGGCATCTTCCGCCCTATAAGCTTTTACAGTTTGATGATATAAAAGAAATACCGTAAGCCCAATTCAGGCTTACGGTATTTTTACGCTTTCCGTTCACTTTTGTGGGATCCGGGCCATTTTACAAAGCCCTTCAAATACTGAAATTCGCGGGTGTTCCAGAACAGAACCAGATAAACCGTGTTGGGCACAAGAAGGCAGATCACGCATTTCACGGCAAAAGCCCAGAACCCGGCGCCGGGCAGGAAGGAACAGCACAGATAGGTGAAATACCCCGTCAGGCCTGTCAGCACGGCGTAATAAACGTACCGCGCAAAATAAGTTCTGACCGGGCGGTGGAAGCCGTGCCGGAACAGGACCAGCGGCTCCACCCAGAAATCGATCGTCATTGTGCTGATGAAGGTCCCGGCAAAAACGCCGATGATTCCGTACCGCTGCACCAGGATAATGGAAAAGATCAGGTTTACCGCGGCTTCCAGAACCGCTTTGTACCGGTCGTACCAGAACAGGCCGAACGCGTCGCGGAAGGTCAGAGTTGCCTGCCGCATGCCGGTGACGAAGAAATTGAGGGCAATGACGAAGACAATGGGAAGGGCAAACAGAAGGTCCTGCCGCCTTGTCCACAGGGTGATAAATGGATTGAAAAGACAGAGAAGGCTGATCGAGCAGAAGCTGAAAATCCAGAAGCACGCAAAATTGATGGAAAGGTAAATATCGTACGATCTTTTTCTGTCCTCCAGCGCGCCCAGATTCCCTACGCTGGCCGTGATTCCGCTGAAAATCTGCGCGGTTAGCTGGCGCAGGGTGCTGGTAATCAGGAAGTAGTTGGAGTAGATACCTACGCTGACGATGCCCACAAAGCGGGAAATCAGCAGAATGTCGGTTCCGTTGACCACGGTGCTTCCGATTCGGTGCATAAACATTGCGCGGATATTTTTGAGGATGGAAGACCTGTCGCTTTTACTGAGTTTTTCTTTTTCGTACTGTCTGAGGTATGGGTACATCTGATCCGCCTTGCGAGCAAGGAAGAAGTTCGTGAAAAAGCTGAACAGAATCTGAACGCAGAGGTACAGAATAAAGTTATGGGTCTGAAACAGAATGGCAATCTGAAGGATATTCTGTAAAATGCAGAAACCGTACTGATATAAAGTGCAGACATAATTTTTTTGGTCAGCCACAATAATGGACTGCTTGTAGGCGAAAAAATAAGTGATGACCGTATTGAAAATATACAGCAGATAAATGACGGTCAGATTCGGAATTCCGGGGTCTTCTTTTATAAACAGCGGGTAAAACGGGGTAAAGGCAAGGCCTGCGATGCCGACAATCAACCCGATGGTGTGATAGGCCCTTTTGTACAGGGCCATCAGTGCCCCGATTTTTTTGCGGTCGTTCTGCGCCAGCGGCTTGTACATGCTGAAAATGATCGCGGTGCCCACGCCCAGCTCGGCCAGGGAAAGCAGCGTCAGGATATTGCTGAACAGCCCGCTGATACCCAGATAGGCTTCCCCGAGGGTCCTGATAAAAATAGTCCTGCACAGGAAACTCAGCAGAATGCTGAACAGCTGGCTGCCGACATTGACAATAATATTCTTGATCGAGTTCTTACTGCGCATGGTTCACAGCCTTTCTGTTCAAAATGAATTCCGCCGGATATTTTATCCTATCATTTATTTATGAATTTATCTTTGACGTGTCATTAACAGTATATGTCAGACAAATTCCGCAGCAGCAAAGAAATTTTTATATTCCTGCCCAAAAAGAAAGCAGCGCAATAAAAACAGGGACGCCCCGCTGAAAGGGACTGTCCCTGTTTTGCTTGATTACTGTTTCAGTCTCAGAAGGCTCTTGGAATAAAACCAACCTTTTTCATGACCTTGTTAAGGGTGCGTACGGAAAGGGAAAGCGCTTTCTGTGCGCTTTCGGTATAGCACTGCTCCAGATAATCCTTATTTTTAATCAGGTCGGCATACCGTTCCTGAATGGGGCGCAGATGCTCCACCACGGCTTCGCCCACGGCAGTCTTGAAATCGCCGTAGCCTTTATTCTCGAACTCTTTTTCGATCTGCTCGTTGGAAAGCCCGGTCACGCAGGAGTAAATCCCCATCAGGTTGTTGATGCCGTCCTTGCCTTCCCCGAAGCGGACGCAGGCTTCGCTGTCCGTAATCGCACGCTTGCACTTGCGCATGATGTCCTCCGGCTTATCCAGAACGGCGACATAGGCGTTGGCGTTTTCATCGGACTTGCTCATTTTTCTCGTCGGCTCCTGCAGGGACATGATGCGCGCGCCCTGCTTGGGAATATAGGCATCCGGTACGGTGAAGGTCTGGCCGTAAATGCCGTTGAAGCGCTCCGCAATATTGCGGGTGAGCTCCAGATGCTGTTTCTGGTCGGCTCCCACGGGGACAAGGTCCGCCTGATACAGCAGGATGTCCGCCGCCATCAGGCTGGGATATGTGAACAGGCCCGCATTGACATTGTCGGCATGTTTTGCCGATTTGTCCTTGAACTGCGTCATCCGCTGCAGCTCGCCGAACTGCGTGTAGCAGTTCAGGACCCACGCAAGCTCGGAATGGGTGCAGACGTGGCTCTGAATGAAGAACGGGCTTTTTTTCGGATCGATGCCGCAGGCCAGCAGCAGCGCGTACGCTTCCAGCACATTGCGGCGGAATTTCGCCGGCTCCTGGCGGACGGTGATGGTGTGCAGATCGGCCAGAGCAAAAATACAGCTGTATTCATCCTGCAGGCTGATCCAGTTTTTGAGCGCGCCCAGGTAGTTGCCGAGGGTAATCGTGCCGCTCGGCTGAATTGCGCTGAAGATGACCTTTTTGCGCTCGGTATTGGCTGTTTCCATTTTTGAATGCCTCCAAAATTAATTCCTGATGATATCGCGGGCAAGCCCGCCCAGAATTTGAATTCCCTTCAACAGCTGAATGTCGGTGGGAGTGGAAAAATTGATGCGGAAAGACTGGCAGGGTTCGTTTTCATTCGTCAGAAACGCGTTGCCCGGCACGACGCAGACCTTGCGCCCGACCGCCTGACTGCAGAAGTCGATCATATCGATCCCGTCCGGCAGCGTACACCACAGGAACAAACCGCCCTCGATCGGATTGTAGGTCACTTCAGGCGCAAGGTATTTGTCGAGCGCGGCCGTCGCGATGGCGGATTTTTTCAGGTAAACCTCGCGCAGCCTTTTCAGCTGTGCGTCGAAGTCGTATTTCGTCATCAGCTCATGGCAGACGATCTGGGACCAGATGTTGGTGTGTACGTCCTCACCCTGCTTGCAGACGATCATTTTCTGTAAAATTTCCCGCGGCGCGATCGCATAGCCCACGCGCATGCCGGGGGAAATCACCTTTGAAAACGTACCGGCATAAATGACGAGCCCCTCTTCGTCCAGCGACTTGACCGCTTCGATATGTTCCCCGTAGAAACGCAGGTCACCGTAAGGGTTGTCCTCCAGAATCAGGACGCCGTATTTTTTGGCCAGGGCGTACAGGCGCCGCCGCTTTTCCCAGCTCATGGTAATGCCGGACGGATTCTGGAAATTGGGGATGGTGTAAATGAACCTGACGTTTGTTTCTTCCTGCAATGCCTTTTCCAGCTCGGCCAGGTCCATGCCGTCGCTTTCCATCGGGATTCCGCGCAGGCGGCAGTTGTAGGAGCGGAAGGTGTTCAGCGAACCGATAAAGCTGGGCGCTTCGCAGAGCACCACGTCGCCCTCGTTGCAGAGTGATTTCGTCGCCAGGTCCATGACCTGCTGGGCTCCGCTGGTAATCAGAATATTGTCAAAATCACGGCCTACACCGTGTATGTTTTTCATATAGGAGGAGAGGTAGTCGCGCAGGGGCGCGTAGCCTTCGGTGATGCTGTACTGCAGCGCGTCAATGGGCCGCTCCGACAGAATCCGCGCGGAGATTTCACTTACTTCCTTCACCGGGAAGGCCTCGGGCGCGGGATTGCCCGCAGAGAGTGATATCACGCTTGGATCGGAGGCATACTTAAAGATCTCCCTGATTGCCGACGGCTTCAGCGATAAAACGCGGTCGGAAAATTGGTATTCCATATTGTCACCCTCTCATTACGATTGATTTTTATGATACCACAGGCGCACCGCGCGTTGTGGTATATTTACAAATTGGCGAAGCGGGTAAAATCATCGCTTGCGATTATTTTACCACAGAAACCGGGGAAAGACTATAAAAAACCGTACAATTTATAAAAATACTTATAATGCGATTGGAAACGCCAAATTTTTACGGCGCGTTATGACAATAGCAACCATATACATATAGTATAATTATTTTTAGCAAAAAATGGACAAGTTACCAAATAATGTATGGCGGTGATAGGAATGTTAAAAGCGAAGGCGGGGCGCGTCAGCTTTACGACGGCCGCTTTGGACCCTACAAAGGCTGTTGCAAAGCAGGTAGTTTATTTCACGGTGGCGCTGCTCTGTTCACGGGGACTGGTATTCGGCAAATACGCGCCGTTCGGCGTTGCGGCGGTCGCGGCATTCCCGTACGCGGGAATCTGGAGCGTTGTGCTGGGGAGCACAGCGGGGTATCTGCTGCCTTCTCCGGCGGCTGTGCCGGTACATTATATAGCGGCGGTTCTGGCTGCCGCGGCAATCCGCTGGACGCTGAATGACCTGATCAAGCTTAAAATGCATCCGGGCTTTGCTCCCGCGACGGCGTTTCTTCCGGTGTTCTGTACGGGCATGGCCATCGTCTTTGTCAACGGCTCCGCTTCGACGACCGTGGCGATGTATGTGGCGGAAGCGCTCCTTGCCGGCGGAATGGCATACTTCTTTGCGCGCACGTCCAAGGTGATCGCTTCCGGCAGGAGCATCGGCACCATGAACCCGCAGGAAATCGCCTGTGCGGCGCTGTCGGCGGGCGTGGTTCTGCTGTCGCTTTCCAACCTGAGCATCGGCCCAGTCTCCCTTGGGCGCGTGCTGGCGGTGGTGGCGATCCTGTTTGCCGCGCGCTACGGCGGCGTTGCCGGCGGCAGCGTGGCGGGCATTTCGGCGGGTATTGTGTTCAGCCTTTCCACCTCGGGCCTGAACTATCTTTCCGGCGCCTACGCGCTCGGCGGCATGATGGCGGGCGTGTTTTCCCCGGTCGGGCAGCTCGCGTCCGTAGTCGCCTTTATTTTTTCCAACGCGGTCGCCTCGCTTCAGGTGGGCAATCAGGAAGCCGTCATCGGGGGGCTTTACGAAGTGATGGCGGCGACTGTCTTTTATATGCTGCTGCCGCAGAAGGTCGGAGCGCCGCTGATCGGCATGTTTTCCCACGCCGACGATACCTCCCGCTCCGACGGCCTTCGCCGTTCCGTTATCATGAAGCTTGATTACGCCGCGAAGGCCCTCGGCAGCGTCTCCGAGTCGGTGGAGGAAGTCTCCAAAAAGCTTTATACCGCGTGTGCGCCGGACATCAACGGCGTGTACAAGAAAACGATGGACGACGTCTGCTGCAGCTGCGGGTTAAAGGTTTACTGCTGGGAGCGCAACTACAGCGAAAGCATGAACGCGTTCAACGACCTGACGGACAAGCTCAGGGCGAAAGGGAAGATCGAGCGCGCCGACTTTAACACGCAGTTTGCCACACACTGCAGCAGGCTGCCGGTGGTTATGGACAGCGTCAACACCAATTATAATGAATTCATGATCCGGGACGCGGCGGACAGCCGCGCGCAGCAGGTGCGGAGCATGGTTTCCGACCAGTTTACCACCACCAGCAACATGCTGGAGGATATGGCGGCGGAGCTTGAGCTTTACGAGCAGTTTGATTTCGCCGCGGCGCAGAAGGTCGGGGAAGTCCTGCGCGGGGCGGGTATCCTGCCCATTGACATCAGCTGCCGCACGGACCGTTTCGACCGCATGTCGATCGAAATCATCACCGCCCAGCTGGACGGCGTCCGCCTGAACAAAGCCGAGCTTACGGACGAAATTTCGCGCGCGTGCGGCCGGAGCTTCCAGCAGCCCTGTATCAGCATGGTGAAAGGGAAGTGCAGGCTTCAGATTTCGGAGCGTCCCCTTTACCGCGTGCAGACCGGATGCGCCCAGCACTCCTGCGGAAACAGGCAGCTCTGCGGCGACAGCTGGGACACCTTCCCCGACGGCAACGGCCGCCAGATCACAATCATCAGCGACGGAATGGGGACGGGCGGCCGCGCGGCGGTGGACGGCGCGATGGCCTGCGGGATTCTGTCCCGTCTGGTCAAAGCCGGTATCGGGTTCGACGCCTCGCTCAAGATCGTGAATTCGGCACTGATGGTGAAATCGGGCGACGAATCGCTCGCAACCGTTGATTTGGCCGCGATCGATCTTTTCAACGGGAGCCTTGAATTTATGAAGGCCGGCGCGCCCGTCAGCTTGCTGCGCAAATCGGGGCGGGCCGTGGTGATCGACGCCCCCAGCCTGCCGATCGGCATCCTGAACGAAATCAATTTTGCCAAGTCCTCGGACAGCCTGGGAAAAGACGATCTGCTGATTATGCTTTCCGACGGGGCACTCGCCGCGGGGGACGACTGGATCTGTGAAGCGGTGGAGAAATGGAACGGCCAGATCCCGCAGGAGCTTGCGGAGGAAATCGTAACACAGGCGATTGCCCGCCGCACCGACGGCCACGACGACGATATCACTGCTTTGGTAATAAAAGTAAGAGAAAACGAATAAGGACGGTGACCGGAAGAGGGCGGGAGGCATTGCCTCCCGCCCTGATTTTACTTCTCTTCCGGTACAATTTCGCAGTTCTCAACAGCATATTCCAGAAAAATGCCGATCAGTTCATTCCGGCTTCTTCCGCTTTTTGAAGAGAGTTCGTCAATGGCCGCAGCCGTTTCCTCCCTGATGCGTATGGAAAAGGTTTTGTACCCGTCCTCGCCCTTCGGCGCCTTGGCCTTTATAATTATTTTTCGGTTTTCCATGCGTTCACCTGCTTTCAAACATATTATATGTTTGAAATTAGATTGAATATATGTTATAATTTATGTTATAAAATAAATTCTATAGTGGGGCGGTTCCTTTGCACGAAACATTTGTAAAATGCAAATCGGGGTAAAAAATAAAGGTGACAAGTAATTTTAGAAAAAATTTACAAAATAGCCTTCTACATACTTCCACATAGTACTTGATATTTTTTCTGTGGAGATGTAGTATGTTGTTCATGGCGGAGCTTGTAAAAATCCGTCGGCACAGCGTAACCATACTATGAAAATTAAGGAGTACGATTATGACATTGAATGTAAAAAGAACACTGGCGGCCTGCATCTGTGCGGCGTGTACGCTCGCGGTAATGACAGGCTGCTCCAATTTCAACTCCGGCAGCTCACAGATCGCCTCTTCCGCACCGGTCTCTTCGGAAGCTGTTTCCTCCTCCGTCGCCTCCGAGGTAAGCTCGGCGCAGGAATCTTCTCAGCCGGTTGACGCTCAGGCAGATCTTCTCAAGCTGATGAAAGAGACAGCGGTAAAAGGAAAAGTGATGAACTGCGACTTTGCGGTTCAATCCAATGTAATTGAGGATGTAGAGGAAAAGTGGGGCAAGGAAGACAAATCCGAATACATTGCCGCCGCCAAGGGAACCTACGCGACCTATTCCAAGAAGGGCTTCGTGTTTGGCTTCAACAAGGGCTCTCAGCTTTTTGAAGTCAGGTCTTTTGACAGCCATCTGAAAGAAATCACCCTTTCCAAAACGGAAGAGGTTTTTGGCAAGCCGGATTACGATGTGACTTCGGGCAGCGACAGGATCATCGGATACGTTGTCAGCAAAGACTATAAAATGCTGATGGTGTTCCCGGATTCCAAGGCGAACGGCGCGAACGCCGTGCTCGATCATTACTCTGTGTTTTATCCTGCCGGTACGGTCAACATGATGGCCGACGATCCCGGTCGCCAGTGGTAACAAAGGCCGCAAAGCGTCCTGACGGCTTCCCTTGTGGGATGAACTGAATACAGATCAGAACACCTTCTCCCCAGTTTTTGAGGAGAAGGTGTTTTCTTAACAAAGCTTTCGGTGAGCGCTGCCTGTGACACGCGAGAATACGGACTTTGCGCAATGGCTCTGCGGATAGCCCATGAGGCTATTCATAACGCTTTCCCGCGACGATCATCGGGACAAAAAGACCGAGACAGGCGGTCAGGCTGAAAAACAGCTTGCCTGATTCCCAGACGTAGGCGGGGAAAAGCCGCACAATCAGGAAATACAGCAGGGGGAACAGTACGGCGACCGAAAGGATCCACACACGCCCCGCCCGGAGGATATACGGCCAGTTGCTGTTGTTAAAACGGACTCCCGCCAGATTCATCCGAAAGATGCCGTCGCTGTAGCTGCTGATTTTATTTTCGTCGTAATACGCGGGCAGCGTTTCCTTTACAAACAGGCAGAACCATGCCCCGAACAGCAGACAGAGGAGTTCGGTAAGCGCAAGGTTTTCCCGCAGTTCCCGACAGGTAAATCCAAGTGCCAGCAGGACGCCGGTTTCCACGGCCACGGCCGCCAGGCAGGCAAGGTAACAGGCAATGTGCCGCTTCCGCCGTTCCTTGCGCTCGTGCCGCTCCTTTGTGGAAAGTCCGATGGTTCCGGTCACCAGCTTTTCCACTTCCTTTACATTCAGATTCTCTGGCTCCCGGATAAACTGCCCGCTGAGCAGCTCCGTCACGGTTACTCCCAACAGGTCGGACAACGGAAAAAGCAGAGCGATATCCGGCATACTCAGCCCGCGTTCCCATTTACTGACGGCTTTATCGGAAACAAACAGTTTTTGCGCCAATTCCTTTTGTGTAAGATTTTTTTCTTTCCTTAACTGCGTTAAAAAAACTCCAAATTTTTCATTGTCAATTTCGTACATATCCGAAGCCTCCTTGACAGCATTGTACTCTCTGCCGGGATTTCAGGCAACCGACTGACAGTAGAATGAAGGATTTACCGGCATTTTAGCATGTTTTATTAAGAATCCGGCGTTGATAAAAAGGTTCATGAACTTCGGGGGAAAAGACAGAAACGGATACCCCGAAGAGTATCCGTTTCTGCAATGTCTTTTACTGTTTACTTCCGGTTTGCTTTCGCCGGGAGAACTCTTATTTCTGAATGGAAAAGAGGTTTTCCGCGTTTCCGCGTGTAACCGTTAAAAGCTCTTCTGCGGTGATTCCCCGGATTTCAGCGATCCGCGCGGCGGTATAGGCGATCAGGGTGGAGTCGTTGCGCTTTCCGCGGAATGGGACCGGAGCCATATACGGGCAGTCCGTTTCCATCAGCATCCGTTCCAGCGGAACGGCGGCCGCCACCTCCACCGGTACGCGCGCGTTCTTGAATGTGACCGCGCCGCCCAGGCCGATATACATGCCGAGCCGGACGCACTCCATCGCCATTTCCACACTGCCGGAAAAGCAGTGCACCACGCCGGACGGCTTGTGCTTGCGAAGAATCTCCATCGTGTCGCCGTGCGCGTCGCGGTCATGCACGATGATCGGCAGATGGTGTTTTTTCGCCAGCAGAATCTGGTTTTCAAACGCCGCTTTCTGTACGTCTCTCGGCGCGTTGTCCTCAAAATGATAGTCCAGCCCGATTTCTCCGACCGCGACGACCTTGTCCCGATGGAGCAGCTCTTCCAGCTGCTCCTGGTAGTTCTCCGGGGCATCCTTGACACACTCCGGGTGGATGCCCACCGCGGCGTAAATATACGGATAGTCCGCCGCCAGTTGGATGGAAGTGCGGGAAGAGTCCAGATCCGCCCCGCAGTTGATCACGTTGCAGATTCCGCGGCCGGGAAGCCCGGACAGAACCGCGTTTCGGTCCTCGTCAAAAGCCGCGTCGTCGTAATGCGCGTGGGAATCGAAAATAGGCTTCAGCGTATCCATCAGCGGACTTTGCTCCCGGCGGGAATTCCGTCCACAAAAATAACTTTAACATCTTCTCCGGCATCCGCCGCCAGAATCATGCCCTGGCTTTCCACGCCGCACAGCACGGCGGGCTTCAGGTTTGCGACCAGAATGATGCTGTGTCCCGTCAGGTCCTCCGGCTGATACCATTTTGCAATGCCCGAAGCGACCGTCCTCTGGCCTTCTCCGTCGTCGATCGTCAGCTTCAGCAGCTTCTTTGCGCGCTTGATCGGCTCGCACGCGATGATTTTGCCCACGCGCAGCTCGACCTTTCCGAAGTCGTCAATGCCGATCTGGGCAATGCCCTCGATTTTCTTTTCCGCGGGGGCTTCCTTCTTTTCCTCGCCGGGGTTCGGGATCAGCTTGTTCAGCTCTTCGATTTCCTTGTCCACGTCGATACGCGGGAACAAGGTTTCCCCTTTGGAGATCACGGTATCGGAGGGCAGAAGCCCCCATTTCGCCGCCGCGTCATAGGTCAGCACGTCCGCCTTCGCACCGAGCTGCGCCTGGATTTTCGGCGCCGTTTCCGGAATGAAGGGCGTAATCAGAATCGATACGATACGCAGGCTCTCACAGAGATTGTAAATAACCGCGGCCAGACGCGCACGTTTTGTTTCGTCCTTTCCCAAAGCCCAGGGCATGGTTTCATCGATATATTTGTTGGTGCGGGCGATCAGCTTCCAGATTTCGGTCAGCGCGTTGCTGAACTGATAGCCGGCAATCGCGTCGTCGCATCTCTTGCGCAGGCCGAGCGCCATTTGAATCAGCTCGTCGTCAATGGGGGCGCTTTCCCGTTCGGCGGGGATTTTGCCGCCGAAGTATTTCTCTGCCATGGCGGTAGAGCGGGAGAGAAGGTTGCCCAGATCATTCGCAAGGTCGGAATTGATGCGGCCGATCAGCGCTTCGTTGGTGAATACGCCGTCCGCGCCGAACGGGATTTCCCGCAGGAGGAAGTAACGGATGGCGTCCACGCCGTAGCGGTCGCACAGGACGACCGGGTCGACCACGTTGCCCTTCGATTTGCTCATCTTGCTGCCGTCGCCGAACAGAAGCCACCCGTGGCCGTAGACCTGCTTGGGCAGGGGAAGGTCGAGCGCCATCAGCATGGCGGGCCAGATGATGGTGTGGAAACGCACGATTTCCTTGCCGACAAAATGCACGTCGGCGGGCCAGTATTTTCGGTAATCGGAATCATCGTCCGAACCGTAGCCCATCGCGGTGATATAGTTGGTCAGCGCGTCCAGCCACACATATACAACGTGCTTCGGGTCGAAATCGACGGGGATTCCCCACGTAAAGCTGGTGCGGGAGACACAGAGGTCCTCCAGTCCCTGCTTGATAAAATTAATCATTTCGTTTTTGCGGCTCTCCGGCTGAATGAAATTCGGCTGGTCCTCATAGAGCTTTAACAGCCTGTCCGCGTATTTGGACAGACGGAAAAAATAGGCTTCCTCATTGGCCCTTTTTACTTCTCTGCCGCAGTCGGGGCATTTGCCGTCCTTCAGTTGGGTTTCCGTCCAGAAGGATTCACAAGGGGTGCAGTACCAGCCCTCGTATTTTCCTTTGTAAATTTCCCCTTTGTCATGGAGAACTTTGAAGATTTTCTGTACCGCCCTGACATGATAATCGTCGGTGGTGCGGATGAACCGGTCGTTGGAAATATTCAGAAGCTTCCACAAATCCTGAAAGCCCGCGACAATTTTATCGACATATTCCTTGGGGGTTACACCCTCTTTTTCGGCGTTGATCTCAATTTTCTGACCGTGCTCGTCCGTACCGGTCAGAAACATCACGTCGTAGCCCTGCATTCGCTTGTAGCGCGCGATTGCGTCGCTGGCAACGGTGCAGTAGCTGTGCCCGATGTGCGCCTTACCCGAGGGATAATAGATAGGCGTTGTGATGTAAAAAGTTTTTTTGTCCATTTTTCAGCCTCCAAGAGAATAGTATTCTCAAATAAAGTGATTAATTCTAATATTATACCATTATTTTCATCAATAGTGAATATAAAATAAAGAAACATGGCGGACTTACCCGCCGGAATTATAATTTTTGTCGAAAAATACCGCTCCGGAATTGAAATCAATCCCGAAGCGGTACAATGAGACGACAGAATTATGATATGATTAATTTGGAGCAGTGCCGGATTCGCCGGTTCCGGCGTCTTCACCGTAGAGAAAGGTCCTTAGAAGCTTACAGTTCTCCGGCAGATCGGGGTCAAGCACTTCGCCGATTCCCTTAATGGTGGGCTCGGTATAGGTGTTCAGGTTTGGAATATGCATGGTTTTCATGGGATAGTTGGAGACGGAGCCCGCGATGGAAGCAAGATACATCAGCTCCGAATCGGTGAGGTTCGTCTTGACCAGCGGCAGAAATTCGTTCATCATGCTGTTGATTTTGATCGGGCTCATGCCCTCCAGCTTTTTGATCATCAGCTCCATGACCTCGCGCTGCCTGCCGGTACGGCCAAAGTCGCTGTCCGTCTCGCGGATCCGGGCGTAATACACGGCCAGCCGGCCGTCCAGATGATTGACCCCCGGCTTCAGGTTGCTGCCCATATTCCGATTTTCCGCGTCGCAGAGCTTTTGATCCATCTGAATGTCAAGGCCGCCCATTTTATCGATAATGGTGGCGAAATTCTCAAAGTCAACGGAAATATACTTGTCTATATTAATTCTGAAATTGTTCTCCAGGGTCTGCATGGTAAGCGCCGCGCCGCCTTTTGTGTAGGCCGCGTTCAGCTTCTGCTTTTTCATTGTGGGAATTTCAACATACAAATCCCGCAGAAAGGAAACCAGACGAAGCGTCTTGTTTTTGGTGTCGATGGAAATCAGCATGGTGGTATCGCTTCGGCTGCTGTTTCCGTCGTCTCCCTTGTCGGCGCCGATCAGCAGAATGTTGGTGATCTGGTTGTCCGAAATAACTCCCCACGTGGGTGCGGCGCTGGGCTGTTCAATATATTTGGAAGTGTTGATTTCTTCCGACCGGTCCAGCTTGGACATCAAATATTTTCCATATACGAAGACGCCTGCGCATACAATCAGAATCAGGCAAAGGAGGCCCGTGAGAAATTTCTTCAGGCCGCTTTTTTTCCTGCCGTGTTTTTTGCTCCCCCGCCGTGCGGGCTGGCTGCTGCTGTAAATATCGCGGTCGACATAATGGTACCGGTCGATTTCCCCGGTGTCAAAATTTGTTCTTCTACCCGCGTTTCGCGGCCCGGAACCAACACCTTTGCGCTGCGACCGGCTGTCGCGGTTTTGTCTGTTCATATTTCACCTCAAAAAACGTAATACACAAAGCAGTCTTATTCTATTGCAATTCCGCTTGCATGTCAATAGTTATGTAAACTAAAAAAAGAAAGCGGAAGTTCTGCTTTCAGTACGCTGTTTTCAGGTGGAAAAGGGTGTTGTCAAAGAACAGGCAGATTACGTAAGGCCGCCGTCGGAGAATTTCTGTCGGAGCTCTTTTAAATAATAGTCCTTGGCAGCGGCCGGTGTTTGAAAACTCAGGGGTTTCATGAAAATGTAAGAAAGACTGGTGCTCCAATCCTCGGCGGAAAAAAGGCTGGGGTCCATGTTTTCTACCACGGGCAAAATGACGGCGCTGTTTTCCGACAGCCGGATATTGGAAATATACAGATTGCATGATTCAGCAACATACTCTACCATCTTCTCACTCATTCACTCACCGCCTTTCCTAACTTACAAGCCGGTAACAAAAATCCTGTAATAGAATTACCATATATCATTATAGTAACGTTTTGTTACTTAGTCAACATATTTACACAAGTTTCGGCAAATTTAGTAACTGTTTGTTACATAAATTGCTTGTAAATTTCCTAAACTGTATAATTTCCGTAAGGGGATGATAAAGTGGTTGCTCGAAGATTAAAGGAGCTTCGCACGGAACATAAACTCACTCAGAATGACATAGCAGCCCTTTTAAATATATCACGAGAAGCATATTGTATGTACGAAAATCAAAAAAGACAATTAAACTACGAATCCCTTTGTATTCTTGCCGATTATTATCATGTGACACTGGATTATCTGTTTGGGCGGTCCGATCGGTCGGATTTGACCGGGCCGCTCGGGAGTGAGGAAAAACTGCTGCTGGAGTATTACCGGGCCATGGACCAGCGGGGACGGGAAAATGTCATGGGAATGGCCAAAGTGGAGTATCAGAGAGGGATCAAAAGGAGAGACTTTCCCGGGCCGGTCATCTGATACCGCTAAAATGAAATGAACGATAAGAGGCTCGCTATGAAAATTCACAGAATGTTCACGGCTCTTTTTGTGATTTTGTTATAATAAATTGATAAGCCAGCAGGAAAAGGAGGAGATCGGAATGCAGACCCATAAAACGCCGGGGCACCGTATCGACATGCGCAAACTGCTGATTCGCGCGGTGGCCATCCTTTGTGCGGCGGTGATTATTGGCTCCGTGTTTCTTGCTGCTTTCGGATAACAGCTTCATAAAAAGGCTTCCGCCCATGGGCGGAAGCCTTTCTTGCTGTATTGGGATATTATTCTTTTCCGGCCTGGATAAAATCCACACCCGCGCCGTAAGGGTGGAAAACGATCCCGGTCACGCCCTTTGAGGAGGCGTAGTAGTGCTTTTCGTAGTACAGGGGATAGAACACGCCCTGTTCATTCAAATACTTTTCGGCATTTGCGAAAATCGCGGCGGAATCCGCTCCTCCGCTTTTCTCCGCGCTGTCCAGCATGGCGTCGAAAGAGGAGTCTTTCCATTTGGCGGGATTGTTCTTTTCGCTGCTTTTAAACAGGGATAGAACGGAAAGCGGGCCGTCGCTGGCCGGCTGGACAGGGCACAGTGCAACCTGATAGTCTCCCGATTGAATACGGGAAGCGAGCTGGTCTTCGGAAAGCGGCTCCATATTGAAGTAATTGCGGAACTGAACGTTCCAGGAAGCAATCATTTCGTTGAGCATCAGCTTGACGTTAGCGTCGTCGGGACAAATGACGGTCACGCTTTTCAGCTCTGAAAGGGAAAGCTCGCTCAGCCCCGCGGCCAGGAGAGACGCGGCATTTTTGTCCTGCTTTAAAAAGTAGGAGCCGCCGCCGGCAAGGCTGCGGTAAGGCTTGCCCAGCAGGGCGGTGGACGGGGGAATGATATCGTTTGCGGCGGACATGTTTTTCGGCAGGTGCTGCAGCACCTTTGCCCGGTCAAAAGCCTGGATGAAAGCCCGCCGGATATTTTTGCTTTTCATCAGCTCGGACTGCGTGTTAAAGCAGAGGCCCCAGGTTGTGTCTTCAAAGGAAGTGATGGTGCAGCCCTGCGCCTGCGCGGCGGCGGTTTGACTGCCGGAAACGGCGATCGCGTCCACTGTGCCGCTCTTCAGCGCGTCGACCGGGTCGGTAATGGCGTTATCCTTGTTTTGTACGGTGAGTTTCAGATTGGACGGCAGCGGCTTTTGTTTTCCGGCATAGGTGCCGGAACGGACAAGATTAAGGTACTGGCCGTGGGACCATCCGTACTTGCCGTCTATTTCAAAGGGGCCGTTTCCGATCAGATATTTTATTTCCAGGCCGTAACGTCCCGAAGTGCTTTCAAAAAATTTCTGGTTACAGGGCATAAAGACGGGCGCCGCGGTGATGGAGGGAAAGTCGGGATAGGAATAGTTGAGCCGCACCACCAGCGTATGGGCATCCGGGGCGGTCACCCCGAGCTGGTCGGCGGGAACCGTTCCGGCGTTTACTTCTCTGGCGTTTTGAATGCAGAACATGCGGGAACAGGTCGGCGATCCGGTCTGCGGAGAAAGCGCGCGCCGGAACGCATAGACAAAATCGTTCGCGGTGACGGGCGTCTTTTCCTTGTCCGACCATTTGGCGCTGCTGCGCAGGGTAAAGGTAAATACCGTATCGTTCTCGCTGCTGACCCATTTTTCCGCAACGCCCGGGTAGGGGCGATTGTCCGCACCAAGGCGCACCAATCCTTCAAACAGCGCTTCGACCGCCACTGTGGCGGCACTGTCCGATGCGATCTGAGGGTCCAGCGTTTTCGGTTCGGAATCGAGATAATAGTTGATTTTTTTATTTGCGTTTTTCGGTTCGTTTTTTCCGCATCCGGAAAAAGAAAATAATATTGTCAGGCAGAGCAAAGCTGCCGTCATTCTTTTCAGCAATCGTTCAGTCACCCCTTGGTTTACGGGATTCCATTATTTTATCATCTTTTCCGTGCTATTGCAACGAGGTTAACATAATTGTTATCTTTTTCTGCACGGAGGGGATTCCTACGGTCGAATAAGCACAAAAAAGCTCCTTCCCATAAGGGAAAGAGCTTTTGTCATTTCAAAATTATTCGATGATGCTGACGCCGTCCATTTCCGGCGGCTGGGGAAGATCCAGAATTTTGAGCATGGTCGGGGAAATGTCCGCCAGCCTTCCGCCGGAGCGAAGCTTGCACGGATAGCCGACCACACAGAACGGGACAGGGTTTGTCGTATGCGCGGTGAAGGGCGAACCGTCTTCTTCGTACATTTTGTCGGCGTTGCCATGGTCGGCCGTAATCAGAGCGACGCCGCCCATTTCGGAAATGGCGTGGACCACTCTGCCTACGCAGGTATCGACCGCTTCCACGGCGGCTTTGGCGGCACTGAAAATGCCGGTGTGCCCCACCATGTCGCAGTTGGCAAAATTCAGGATAATGACATCGTATTTTCCGCTTTTGATGCGTTCCACCAAAGCGTCCGTGACCTCATACGCGCTCATTTCGGGCTGCAGGTCGTAGGTCGCAACCTTGGGGGAGTGGATCAGGACACGGTCTTCACCCGGGTACTGCTTTTCCACGCCGCCGTTGAAAAAGAAGGTGACGTGGGCGTATTTTTCCGTTTCGGCGATCCGCAGCTGGGTCATGCCCTTGTCGGAAATATATTCTCCGAAGGTGTTTTTCAGCGACTGGGGCTTAAAGGCGACCAGAACGTTGGGCATGGTAGCGTCATACTGCGTCATGCAGACGTAGGTGAGGGGGAAGAACCCGTTTTTGCGCTCAAAGCCCTGAAAGTCCGGATCAACGAAGGTGCGCGTGATTTCGCGGGCACGGTCGGGCCGGAAATTGAAGAAAATAACGGAATCGTTCGCTTTGACAGCGGCGTCCTTTGCGCAGACGGTGGGAACGACGAATTCGTCGGTTACTTTTTTCTGATAGGAATCCTCAACAGCCTGAACCGGGTCGTCACACTGGATTCCCTCGCCGTAAACCATGGCGGCGTATGCTTTTTCCACGCGCTCCCAGCGGTTGTCACGGTCCATCGCGTAGTAGCGGCCCATCACGGTGGCGATTTCACCCACGCCGATTTCCTTCAGCTTTTCGGCACATTCGGCGACATAGCCCTTTCCGGAATCCGGGGGAACGTCGCGGCCGTCCAGCAGGGCATGAACGTAGACCTTTTTACAGCCGCGTTTTTTGGCCAGCTCGACCAGCGCGTAAAGGTGCCGGTTGTGACTGTGCACGCCGCCCGCGGAAAGCAGGCCGATCAGGTGCAGGGCGCCGCCGTTTTTCGCCGCGTTGTCCGCGGCGGCAAGAAAAGCGGGATTTGCAAAAAAATCGCCGTCCTGAATGGATTTTGTAATCCTTGTCAGCTCCTGATAAACAATGCGGCCCGCTCCGATGTTGGTATGGCCGACCTCGGAGTTTCCCATCTGGCCGTCCGGAAGACCGACGTCAAGGCCGGAGGCACCGATCTGCGTAATTGGGTTATTTGCAAAGAGACGGTCTATGTTGGGGGTGTGCGCCGCCTTGATCGCGTTGCCGCTCTCTCCGGCAATTCCAAAACCGTCGAGTATCATCAGTATTAAAGGTTTTTTCATGTTTTTGACCAACCTGCCTTTCGGAGTATTTTTACCTGCTTGCAGCCTTTACGATCTCCGCAAAGTCGGCCGGCTTTAAGGAAGCGCCGCCGATCAGGCCGCCGTCCACATCGGGCTGGTCGAGCAGCTCCGCAGCGTTTTTGGCGTTCATGGAACCGCCGTACTGAATGGTGATCTCGTCGGCGCTCGCTGTGCCGTACAGCTTCGCGACGGTTGCGCGGATGACGGCGCAGACTTCGTTGGCCTGCGCTGCGGTCGCCGTTTTGCCGGTGCCGATGGCCCAGATCGGCTCATACGCGATAATGATCTTTTTCAGCTCGTCCTTGCTGACGCCGCCGAGAGCGATCTTGGTCTGCATGGCGACCAGCTCGTCGGTGATGCCCTGCTCGCGCTGTTCCAGATATTCGCCCACGCACAGGATGACGGAAAGGCCGCTGTCCAGCGCCGCGCGGACACGCTTGTTTACGGTGACGTCTGTTTCACCGAAATAGGTCCTGCGCTCGCTGTGGCCGATAATGACGTACTGCACTCCCGTGGAAACCAGCATGTCCGCGGAAATTTCCCCGGTGAAGGCGCCGTTCTTTTCCCAGTGGCAGTTCTGCGCGCCGATGCCGATGTTAGAGCCCTTCGCGGCTTCCAGCGCGGCGGAAAGGTCGATATAGGGCACGCACGCGATCACGTCGCAGTCCGCGTCTTTTACCAGGGGTTTGATCTCATTGATCAGTTCGGTTGCCTCGGCAGGAGTCTTATTCATTTTCCAGTTGCCGGCGATGACTGCTTTTCTCAGCTTTTTGTTCATAAAGCATATCTCCTTTAAAATTCTTTCCTGTTTTGTTATAAATGCGGCAGACAGGCTGCCGCATTTTCACGTACAAGCAAACGCTTGTTTTTTATTTATTTGTCGTTCAGGCAGGCGATTCCGGGCAGCTCAAGGCCTTCTAGGAACTCAAGGGAAGCGCCGCCGCCGGTGGAAATATGGGTCATCTTATCGGCAAAGCCGAGCTTTTCAACCGCAGCCGCGGAATCGCCGCCGCCGATGATGGAAATCGCGCCGCTGTTTGCGACCGCCTTCGCAACCGCGACCGTGCCGGCGGCGAAGTTGTCCCATTCGGAAACGCCCATCGGTCCGTTCCACACGACTGTGCCGGAGCCCTGAATGGCCTCGGAGAACAGAGCGGAGGTTTTCGGCCCGATGTCAAGGCCCATCCAGCCTTCCGGAATCTGGTCGGAATCGACGATCTTATGCTCGGCGTCGGGTTTGTATTCCGTGGCGACCACGTTGTCGATCGGGATCAGGAATTTAACGCCCTTTTCTTTTGCCTTCGCCATCATGTCTTTCGCCAGTTCGACCTTGTCGTTCTCGCAGATGGAAGTGCCGATGGAGTAGCCCAGCGCGTTCATAAAGGTGTAGGCCATGCCTCCACCGATGATGAGGGTGTCGACCTTTTCAAGCAGGTTTGTAATTACGCCGATTTTGTCGGAAACCTTCGCGCCGCCCAGAATGGCGACGAACGGACGCTTCGGGTTGCTGAGCGCGCCGCCCATGATGGTGATTTCCTTCTGGATCAGGTAGCCGCAGACCGCGGGAAGGTACGCCGCTACGCCCGCTGTGGAAGCGTGGGCCCTGTGCGCGGTGCCGAACGCGTCGTTGACGTAGATTTCCGCCAGAGAGGCGAGCTGTTTTGAAAATTCAGGATCGTTCTTTTCTTCTTCTTTATGGAAGCGGACGTTTTCGATCAGTTCCACTTCTCCGTCTTTCAAGGAGGCGGCTATGCTTTTTGCGCTGTCGCCGATGACGTCGGAAGCCATCTTTACTTCCTGACCAAGGGCCTTGGAAAGGTATTTGGCAACAGGTGCGAGGGAGTATTTCATGTTGAATTCGCCCTTCGGGCGGCCCAGGTGGGAGCAGAGGATTACCTTTGCCTTGTGACCGATTAAATACCGAATGGTCTTCAGCGCCTCATCAATACGCTTCGGATCGGTGATATTGCCTTCCGCATCGAACGGGACATTGAAGTCGCAGCGGACCAGCACCCGTTTTCCGGCAACATCAATGTCCTCCACGGTTTTCTTGTCGAGATAATTCATGCATAGCACTCCTTTATATTATGATAACAGAAAATACGATTTACCTCCGCTATTATACAATAATCCGTCGATAAATTCAAGCATATTGCGGGCCGAATCGGCCTTTTCCGGAAACTTTGTTAAAAAAGTATCACCATTTATATTCCCTTAATTGCCCTTTGCACAAAAGTTCCGGATACCCCCATTGCCGCAGCACCTCGTAAACGCCCACCGCCACGGAATTGGACAGGTTCAGACTGCGCGCGTCGGCATTGTCGATCATCGGGATGCGGACGCAGCGGCCGGGGTTTTCATACAACAGATTTTCGGGCAGCCCGGCCGTTTCTTTGCCGAAAAAGAGGTAACTGTTGTCGGGGTACCGGATGTCCGAATGGATTTGCCGGGCCTTTGTTGAAAAGAAGTAGAAATTACCCGAATTTTTACTGAAAAAATCGGAAAGGCTATTGTAACAGGTAATATCCAGCAGGTGCCAGTAATCCAGCCCGGCGCGTTTCAGCTTTCTGTCGTCAATCTGAAAGCCCATCGGCCCGACAAGATGCAGTCTTGCTCCGGTTGCGGCGCAGGTGCGGGCAACGTTGCCGGTGTTTTGCGGGATTTCCGGTTCGACCATAACAATGTTCAGTGTTGGCATGGGAGACTCCTTTATTCAAAAAATTTGGCATTAATTTTCAAATATAAACGGAAAGAAAGAGGGGATGATATTGAAAGGCCCAGGTTCTATATTTTCAGTCGGGAGGTTTTACGTTATGTACAAAGAGACGATGGGATTTGTAAGGGGAGTCGGCACCGGTATGGTAGCCGGCATCGCAGTTGCCTCTATGGGCAGCAAAATGATGAAAAACAACCGTAAGCTCAGACGCAACGCCAATAAAGCCATGCACGCGGTAAACGGCATGTTTGACGACGTACAGGGCATGTTTAAACAGTAAACGGCGGTATTTTTACAAAACAGCAAATTTCCAAAGACATCGGCGGGGAATACCCCGCCGACAGTTGTTTGACCGGCTTTATCCGCCGGAGATGACGCTGTACATACTGAACATGGGAATAACGATGGAAATCACCACGGTGCCGACAATGACGGCGATAATGATCGTCATCGCCGGTTCCAGAGCGCTGGTCAGCCGTTTGGTAGCTTCGTCCGTCTCCTCTTCGTACATGGACGCCATCTTGTCCAGCGTTTCAAACAGCATCCCGGATTCCTCGCCGACCTTTATCATGGAGACGAGAAGCGCGTCGAAAATCGGGAATTTCGCCATGGAGGCGTTGATGGCGGAGCCGAATTTTACCTCGGAAATGATCTGTGTCAGCTGCTCTTTCATAAAGCGGTTCGGAATCACGTCGCGCGAAATTTCAAGCGACTTTACGATATCCACCCCGGATTCCACCAGGGAAGACATGATGCGGCACAACCGTGCGATATACGACTGGCGCAGCAGCGGCCCGACCGCCGGAATCCGCAGGATCAGCCTGTCCACCGCGGTGGAAAACGGAGCGGATTTCTTTTTCAGTATCATAAAGGAAAATACGAGGACAAAAACCACCAGCAGGATCAGATACCATCTCGTCATCATAAACGAGGAAAAGGACATGACGAATCTCGTAATGGCCGGCAGGTCGGTATTGAATTCCTGAAAGATATTCGCGAAATTCGGAAGCACGAACACGTTCATCACGATCATCAGCAGCAGGGTGAGACACAGAAGGAAAATCGGGTATCCGGTCGCGCCCTTCAGCTTGGCGGTCAGTACGATTTCCTTGTCCAGAATTTTTGCGCAGCGTTCAAACGCGGTGTCCAGCCGCCCGTCCGTTTCGCCGGACTGGATGATGTTGGTGATGATTTTCGGAAAAGCCCTGAATTTCGACATGGCCTCGGAAATCGGGATGCCGGTGTACAGGTCCCGGTTCATTTCCTCCAGAATCCGCTTGACCTTTTTGTCTTTTTCCCCGCTGATCAGCACCTCCATGGCCATGGAAAGGGATACGCCGGCCTTCATCATAATCCCCATCTGGTTCATGATGGTGAGAAGCTTTTTCTTTTTGATTTTCGCCTTGTGAATGTCGGAGCCGGTGATTTCCATCTCCCAGATCGAGGTGGGCTCCGCTTCCGCTTTGCCCTCGCCGCCCGTCAGGGAAAGCGCGGTCAGGCCTTCGCTCTGCAGCCGGGCAATCGCGTCGGCCTTGCTGTCGGCGTTGAGAAAGCCGCGGGATTTTTTATTTCTATGGTCAACCGCCGTATATTGATACCGCAATAAAATCCCCTCTTATGTCATGAATTTCGCGTGGCGGCATCAAAGCCGAATTCCCCGGCGGTGCCGCTCGTGATGATTCCCCGCCGCAGCAGGTCGTCGACGCTGCGTTCCAGTGGAATCATTCCCTGGCTGATCCCGGTCTGGATGGACTGGGAGATGTTGGCCGTTCTGCCCTCGCGGATCAGGTTGCTGATCGCGGAGTTGATAAACATCATTTCAAAGGCGCCGACGCGACCCCTGCCGTCTGCGGTGGGCAGCAGGCGCTGGGAAATGACGCTTTTCAGCACCAGGGAAAGCTGCGTGCGGATTTGCTGCTGCTGCTGGGGAGGAAACACGTCGATCAGACGGTCGATGGTCTTGGCGGCCCCGATCGTGTGCAGCGTAGAGAGCACCAGATGTCCGGTTTCCGCCGCGGTCACGGCAATCGAGATCGATTCCAGGTCGCGCATCTCACCGACCAGAATGATATCCGGGTCCTCGCGCAGAGCGGCCTTCAGCGCCCGCGCGTACGAGACGCTGTCCGCCCCGATTTCCCTCTGGTTAATAATGCTGTTTTTCGGAGTATGCATATATTCGATCGGGTCCTCGATCGTAATGATATGGCAGTGCCGGTTTTTGTTGAATTCGTTGATGATGGCCGCCAGCGTGGTCGATTTTCCGCTTCCGGTCGGGCCGGTCACCAGCACCAGGCCGTCCTGCAGCTCCAAAATCCGGCTGATGGAAGCCGGAAGGCGCAGCTCGGAAATTTCCGGCGTCGCGGCGTTGATAATGCGCATGACCAGTGTTTCGCCGCGGATCTGATGAAACGCGTTGATACGGAACCGCCCGCACCCGCCGATTTCCGCGGAAGCGTCCATATCGCCGGTTTTCAGGAATTCTTCGTATTTTTCGTGGGAAAGGCACTGGCGGATCATGCCGTCCACCTCTTCGGGCGTCAGCGCGGGAACGTCGAGAAAATGCATTCTGCCGTTGATGCGGTAAGCGGGACGGTTATTGGCGGACAGGTGAATGTCCGAGGCGTGTCTTGCAACGCCGTCCGAAACGATTTGTAAAAAATCCATACTAGCAAGCCTCACATTTGCAGGGAGTAAACTTCCAGCATTTCCCGTACGGAGGTTTTTCCCTCTATTACAATTCTCCTGATATTTTCGTCGAGCGTGATCATGCCCTCATGAACGGCGGTTTCCCGGATCTGGTCCGTGCTTTTTCCGTTGTTGATGCAGGCTTTGATTCCGGTGGAAACCGGCATGATCTCATGAATGGCGGTTCTGCCCCGGTAACCCTTGCCGCTGCAGAAGCTGCAGCCCTTTGCCCGGTACAGCTTCTGCCGGGTATCTTTGGGCAGCCCCAAAAGCTCCAGCTCGTTTTCCTCCGCAAGATATTCCTCTTTGCAGTGGGGACAGAGGGTGCGCACCAGCCGCTGTGCGATGACGCCCAGTACGGAGGAGGACACCATGTAAGGCTCCACGCCCATGTCGATCAGGCGGATAATGGAGCTCGGCGCGTCGTAGGTGTGCAGCGTGGAGAGTACCAGATGCCCGGTGATGGCGACGCTGCTGGCGATTTCCGCGGTCTCCGTGTCGCGGATTTCGCCGATCATAACGACGTCGGGGTCCTGGCGCAAAATCGAGCGCAGCACGGCGGAAAAGGTCAGGCCCGCCTTTGCGTTGATGTCCACCTGCGTAATGTTCGGGATAATCATTTCTACAGGATTTTCGACGGTGACAATGTTGATATCCTCGCGCATGATTTCTTTCAGCGCGGTGTAAAGGGTGGTGGATTTCCCGCTTCCGGTCGGGCCGGTCAGCAGGAGGATGCCGTGATTGTTTTTCAGCAGGGAGTTGAATTTTTCAAGATTCTCCGGCAGAAAGCCGATCTCCTCCTTCACAAGGGAGAAGCTGAGCGCGGTCGTGATACGGATGACCACTTTTTCGCCGAATACACAGGGCAGGACGGAAATTCTCATGTCAATATCCTTGCCGCCGATCCGGTAATTGATACGGCCGTCCTGCGGGATGCGCTTTTCGGCGATGTTCATGCCGCCGATAAACTTGATGCGGGAAACCACCGAGGGAATCAGCTCGGCGCTGGTTTCCATATAAAGGCTGAGCCGCCCGTCCACCCGGAAGCGGATGCGCATGGATTTCTCCTCCGGCTCGATGTGGATATCGCTCGCCTTGAGCAGGACGGCCTGCTCGATCATATTGTTGACAAAGCGGATGATCGGCTGGTCCGTTCCGGTCTGGCCCTCAAGCTGGTCCAGCGGGATGTCCGGCTGGGCGGTGGAAAGCTCCCGCGCGGCGGCAAACGCTTTCTGGGTGGTATACAGCTCACGGATTTTCGTTTCCAGTTTCTCGCGCTCCGCGATGACGGGATTCACCTTTAACTTGGTATAGATCCCGATATCGTTGATCCCGTTGTAATCCAGCGGGTCCGCGACCGCCACGGTCAGAATGCTGCCCGAACGGCTGATGGGGACGATCAGATTGGAGCGCGCCAGTTCCTCCGGTACCAGCGACGAAAGGGAAGGGTCCACGCTGACGGAGGAAAGGTCCAGGTAGGGAATGGAGAGCTGCTGTTCCAGCGAACGGATGATCTGCATTTCCGCCAGAAAGCGGTTGTCGATCAGAATCCTTCCCAGACGCACATTGGTGCCCTTCTGCCGCTCCAAAGCCTGCTGGAGCTGTTCCTCGGTGAGCACCCCGGAATTGATCAGAATCTGTCCAAGCTTCAAATTCGTAATTTTCATGATAGGCTCCTTTACATATTCAGCAAAGACATGTACCAGACGGCGAAGGACTCGATCTGGCGGTGAAACGCCATAAACAAAAGCAGGCTGAGGCACAGATACGGCCCGAGCGGAAGATAGAGGTTTCGTATCGGCCGCCTGCGCAGCAGCAAAGAAACAATGTAGAAAAACGCAAGGAAAACGGTCATCAAAAATACGAGGAAGAAAGAAGGAAAGCCTGTCAGTATTCCCGCTGCGGCGAAAAGCTTGACGTCGCCGAAGCCCATCGCCTCTTTTCTGTAGGCGATTCTCCCCACGACGGCAAACAGAAGCATCAGGATCAGCCCGGCGGCCGCTCCGTAAAGGGGGGAAAGCCAGCCCGTGTGGAACAGGCGGGTCCCGCTCAGAAGATCGTAGCCGGACACGGCGGCAAAGATCACAAACAGCACCAGCGTAAACTGATCGGGAATAATGAAATATTTACTGTCCGCCGCCGCAATCATCGGCAGGACGACAGCCGCGGCGCAGAAGGCGAAAAAGAAAAAGAGATCGCCTTTATATTGCAAATAAATCAGGATGAACGACAGGGAAAGGGCGACCGCTATCCAGATGCCGTGCGGCTTGAAAAAGAGCCTTTTGCGGGAAAGGTCCTCTCCCGGCTGCTCGTCGTAGTCGCAGAACCATCTCGCGGGCAGCGCGTTGAACAGCCCTACGCTGAGGTTTGCCAGTACGGCCGCGGCAGGGATGCAGAACAGACACACAACGGCGTCGTAAACGAGCCCGGCTTCCGCTGAATTCAGTGAGATCATTGCTTGGCGCCCCCGGAAAAATAATACAGGGTCATGGTGAGCACCGCGTCCACTTTTCCGGTACTGTCCGGCCCCGCGTATTTGACGCGATTGACGAGGTAGACCCCTTTGGATTCGTTTTCAAAATAACCGACCAGTGCGGGCAGCTGCGTCTGGGTACACAGGACGTTCAATTCAACGGACGCCGTGTAAAGCTGTTGTCCGCTTGCGGCTGTTTTGCCCTTTTCGGCCTGTTCCGGGCCGACATCGATGGTTTTCAGCGTGACTCCGGAGGAACCCACCATTTTTCCGATATCCTCGGCGACATTTTTTCCCGTTACCGCCGTATCGGCTTTCTCTTCATTCAGCTGCGTTTTCAGACCGTCTATTTTCTGCTGCAGATCGCTGAACCGGGCCGACTGCAGCTCATAGGTCTGCAGCTGTTCCAGATTGCCGAGGTGCTCTCCGTTCAGATCGGAAACCTTCTGGTTCAGGGGGAGAAAGATATAGTTTACATAAAGCAGAAGCACCAGGGAAAAACCGAACAGATAAAGCAGGACGCCGGATACTTTTATACTTTTCATTGCTGTCCACCGTCCTTACTGCCCGATGCCAGGGGGGTGAAGTCCTTTACGCTGAGGGAAACGCTGCAGGTGCACAGGCCGTCGGAGCCGACTTCGGCCCGGAACGGAACGGCAATTGCAAAATAACCGCCGGACTCCACCTGACGCTTGACGGTCAGATAGTCGCTGTAATTTGCGGTCGTAAAGGTAAGAGAGACGGTGCCGGTCATATTGTCCAGCTCACAGCTGTCCACCGATTTTGCTTTTGAGGTGATCTGGCTGATCAGACGGTCCGTGATTTCTTTCGCGTTGCTTTTGCCGGAGGGAAGCAGCTTCTGGTCGCTTTTCAGTTTGGAAAGCTGCTGCTCCAGTTCGCTCTGTTCCTGTAAAAGGGCTTTTACCGGCAGATATTTCAGGTCGCTCAGGGAGAGCTTGTCCTGCGCCTGCTGTTTCAGCGCGGACAGGTAAATAATCGGTTCCAGCGCCATGATCCCGACGGCGAGCAGCGTGATGACGGCAAGCACGGCCACGTTTGCCGCGCGCGTGCCCGATATGGATTTTACCAGAAGCAGGAAATCGATATCTTCGGCCTTTTTGGTGGCCAGAATCCCCGCGGCGGTGAAGAAGGCGGCGGGCTGGAACCCGGCCCTTTTTGCGGCCGCGTTGACGGCGGGCAGGGGAACGGAAAGGGAAGCGATATTTTCAATCGGAATATCCAGTTCCAATCTTGCGCAGAATTCGTCAAATTTAGGCACAATGGAAAGGCCCCCGCACAGAATCAGCCGGTTCAGTTCCAGACGCTCGCTGGAAAGAACCATGCGGATATTGCGGATGGCCTCGCTGACGCTGGCGTCCAGCAGATCGGAAATCTGCCGCGCCGCGGCTTCGTCGTTTTCCACGGTGAATCCGTAGGTGGTCACGCTTCTGACCGCGTCGGCAAAGGACACCGAGCGGTTTCGCATGATGATTTCGACAATGTCGTCGAAAACCGTTTCAAAGGTTCTCTGAAAAACGGGCATCCCGTTTTGAAAAAGGACAAGGCGTGTTTTTGCGTAGTCAAAATCAAGCAGGGCGATCGTCTGATCCCGTTCGGCCGGAATCGATTTGCCCGCGTGTAATAATCCGCTGATGGGCGGAACGATCTTCATGACGTGAAGGCCGTATTTGGAAAAGGCTTTCCGAATGTCCCCGAGCAGCTTGGTTTTTACCGCGAAAAGGGAGCTTGTCAGCTTGCCGGTGAGCGGGTTCACACGGTTGTACTCGTAGTTCTGGATCATATAGCTGTCCACGCCGTCCTGAAGCACCGTTTCGGCTTCCAGCCCGGCCAGGGAAAGCAGGTCTTTCTTTTTACACGGAAGGTGCTGGTACTCTTTGCTGACGATGGAATCGTCTTCCAGACAGAAAACAATTTTGTTGGTTCCCATGTTTGCGGAGTTCGCGCACTCCCGCACATATTTCGCCAAAGCGGAAAGATCGTCGCCTGTTTTGCCGTCGCGCATGCTTTCGGGCAGCTCAAAACACTGCGGCAGTCCGAAAACCGGTTTTCTCGTATATTTTACCCACGTCAGGTAAAGCGCCCTGCGGGTCGTTTGCAGCAGAATCACGTTCAAAGCGGCTGACACCACACTTTACTATTTCAATTTCCGATACGTTTCTATTATACAATATCCTATTATTTGCGGCAATCGGTTTTTCATGTGTACAGAACAAGCCCCGGTTTCCCGGGGCTTGCAAAGAATATCAACTAAGCTATTAGTTATGATAAAATGTCAGATAATTTTGTCGCATTTTTCAGTGCAGTATATCCATCTGAGGTTTTATGCTTAGAATCACAATACACTTTTTTGTCTTTAAAGGTCCACGCTTCTCCAGATTTTCCTGTGTCGTCAAAATCAATCCCGGTAATCCCATACGCTTTCAATACATCTGGAACGGTATCGTCCGCATCAACACCTGAAGGCGCTGTTTTGGCTTCAATTTCTGCATCGGCTGTTTTCAGTGCCAGTTCCACCGTCTGTGCGTTGGCCTTGTCAACATTCTCGTTTGCGGTTTTGATGACGTTGCTGACAGTTGGGATGGCGATGGCCGCCAAAATGGCGAGGATGGCGATGACAATGACGAGCTCCACAAGGGTAAAGCCTTTTTTATTTGTTTTTCTCAGGGTTTCTACCATGTTCGTTCTACCTCTTTTTTGTTTAATTTTCAGTGAAAAAGGAAAAATAAGAACCGCTTCTATCTTTTATATCCTGATTATAAAGCCGATTGTTTTTTCTGTCAATAAACTCTGTTCAATTACAAAAAAATGTTTTTTCCCGCAGCCATTTTTTTCATAAAATATCAAAATTCGCCATTCGCTGAAAATTCTTGCGCTCTTCCCGCAATCAGGCTATAATCAAGATGATTCTGAAAGTGAGGTGCGGACGGATGAAAACAGGTTCCAAACGGGGCGCTGCCCTTGCATATGTCATCGTGGTTTCGGCGGCGCTGATGATTTTGGCGTCCGCTTTGGTTTTCAGCGCCAAATTCAATCTGGATTCCGCCACGAACAGCCTGGAAGGCCGTCAGGCCTACCTCGACGCAAAGTCCGCCATAGAGTACGGCCGCGCGTATGTACTTCAGAATCCCGACGCCGGCAGTTTCACCATCCTGAAAACCTCCGAAGATTCGGGCTTTAAAATCGGTTCCGGGGAAAACGCGGTAGCTGAGTACGACAGCACCCGTAAGCTGATTAAGGCCAGCGCAAAGTACCGTTCCTCCGACCGCGTCAGGAAGCTGGGCTACCAGTTTACGACGGAGGAGAATGGGGGAAGCGGGGGAAGTGGCCTGCCGTATTCTTTTTTAGCGGTAGGTACTCAATTTGGTTCCCAGAACGGAATGGTGTGGCTATTTCATGACAATGGTGATTATGTGGGACAGGGCTCCATAGCGTTTCCTATTGTAGCTACCAAAGCTGCAATTTTTCAGGGAACTCAGATGATGGATGCTCCGGAGGTTAATTTTATAGGAAGAAAAGAAGAAATGGATACCTATAACTGTTTCTTTTCTAATAACTGGGATAATGCAACAACGTTAAAAGCAGATTTTATTGGTTTTGACGGAGATATCGTTGGCAAGGCATACGTACAGTCGGATACGCCTAAAAACGGGTTTCCAAATCCTCCTGAACTTTATATAAAATCCAAAACAAATTCATCCAGCGTTATTGTGCGTTTTTCAAGAAAGCTGAAAATTGAATTTGTTGATCCCAGCAATAAGCTTATGACGGACTATACCCGAGCGAAACCTGTAGAATTTGAGGCCGGATATTATAGCTTTCCCAATGGTACCAATCTGTTTGATTTGGAAACTATAAAAAGTAAGGCTACAAAATTAACAGAGGATGAAGTCAAGGAAGTATTACAGCAGTATCAGACTGCGCGGTATACAAATGCCGACATCCCTACGATATTATCAAGTGAGTCAATCAGTTCAGTACGGTGGACGAGCGATGGAAAAATGGAGAATACCAATCCGACCGCTATTTCGGCTGAAAATGCGACGGTTTTTTTATGTGCGTCACAATTTTTGTATCAAGGCGGAAATGTAGTGAAATTTATAGCTCCTAATATTGTTTTTCAATGGAATAGTGGGAGCAGTATGGCTGTTTCTTTCAATTCTTATGCCACTGTATCTTTCCAGGTAAAGAACATCTCTATCAATATGAAAAATAATTATGGAAATCCACCAATTGAGCAAAAATACAATGAATCTCATTTCTATATTTTAAATTCAGAACACGAATCGCCGATTATCACTTTTGTTACCGATACCACTATTAAAACATCAAAGGGTACGATTACAATCGACGCCGGGGTGTACCGAATCGGTGACGATAATCGGGTAGGAGGAACTGTGAATCCTTTTAAAATCGATTTGTTCGATAAAGATTTAGAACTCGAGAAAATTGCCGATATAGGAGAATCCGGCGGCTCGGGCTCTGGCGGCGGAGGAACGGAAATTACCGGGGGTGTTTATACCGATGGGGAATAGGATGTTTTTGAATTTCAGGAGCAAAAAAGGGACGACCATGGTGGAGGTCCTCGCCGCGGTCGTGATCTTGGCGCTGGTCGTTACGGCGGTGCTTTCGACGATCGGCTTTTCCCAGCGGACGATCCTTTCCAAAAGCACCGAAAGCGGCGCGGCGGCTCAGGCGCAGGAAATCGCGGATGCTCTCATTACGAAGCTGCACGGCGCGGACGCGGATTCGCTGAAAACCGCCGAGGTTCTCGGGGCGAAATATGTGGAAAACGCGGATTTCCCGGACCCGTCTTCCTCGGATGATAAGCAGTTCACCTTTATTCCCGTGGAAAAGGACGCGGACGGCATTGAGGGCTATCGAATCAAAGCCGCCGTCTATTTTACGGACGGCAGCGGCAGAAAATGCGTGCAGATGACCGCGTTTTCGGCAAAGGACGGTGACGCGCCATGAGGAAGCTGTGCGGCAGAAAGGGCATGACGCTGGTGGAGCTGATTATCGCGGTGGCCTTTACGGCGATCGTGATCGCGGCCGCGTGCGCCGTGCTGTTCCTAGGCGGCGATTTTTTTAAGAGCGGTACGGTAAGTGCCTCCAACCAGCAGAGGGCGGCCCTCGCGGAAACCTATATTCAGCGGTACGCGTCCACCGCTTTTGAGATTTCTTCGTCAAAGGGTTCGGATGCGGGCGTTGTGTTTACGCTTTCCGACAATATGCTGCGCGTAACGAAGCAGGCGGCTGACGGCGCGTCTTCGGAGGAGCTTGCCTCCATTGACGGAATCGGGCGCGTGGAATTTCAGGTGGAAGGGACTCTTCTTTCCTATACGATTGTATCGCAGGACGGAACCTACCGGCTGGCGGGCGGAACGGTCCTGAATAATTGTACCGGCGGTGACGCGGCTGACCTGACCGGAAACAGGGAAGAATGCCTTTTTATGGATCTCACCGCTCCGACGTCCTCGGATTGATTCCGGAACTTTCGCAATTTCGGTAAATTATCGAAGAATTTCTATTTCCCTCCCAGGGTGAATATGCTATAATATGGTAAATAATACCAAAAAATGATGATTTAAAAGGAAATTCATAGTATCATCGTAGGTTGGGAGCAGAAATATGAATGCGAAAAGCATGAAAAAGGCATTGCTGTTTAATGATTTTCTAACATCTCTTTCAGGGGAACCGCTTGAAATAAAGTATAAGCATCTGGCACGCATTTTTCACGTTTCGGAATCCACCGTTTCCAAGCTGAGGCATGCAAAGCTGAACAAGATGCCGTCCGCAATGCACCCCGATGTCATCGGCGCCGGTTTTGCTCAGGGAGTGGTACAGTCGTTCGCACCCTCCGGCAGCACCGTCAGGCGCTTTTCGGCGTATGCGCGGATGATCTGCGACAGCTATCTGATTTCCGAAAAGCTGGAAAACGCGGCGTCAGCCCTGGCCGCAGCGGTATCTGTAGACGACGATGCCGCAAAAAAGCTGTGCCTGGCTGAGATCCCTCAGTTTATCCGCTGCTGTTATGAAGAGGCCTACGCCAATTCGGAAATGGATTTTTCCGGCAGCATGGTCTCCCGGTGCTCGGCGCAGACCGACATCCTTTATCAGAAAATATGCGATGTCATTAACCGCGACACCTTCGACGACGCGAAGCTCAGGCAGCTTTTAAATGTGGTGTACGCGGCGAATATCCGCCGCCAGATCGATACCGTTGCCGACAGAAGGTCCGTGGTGGACCTTGTTGACAGGTTTGTGCAGAATCAGGCGGGCGAACCGTTTTACAATTATGTTCACCGTTCGGAAGTGATTTCCATCTCTGAGGATGCCGCGCAAATGGTTCGCACGATCAAAGGCCGCCAGCAGATCGTGCTTCAGACGCTCAGGCCGCAGGAGATTGTCCTGCGCCAGTCGCTCAATCATTATGTGGATATGCCCGATGAAGAAATCATCAGAAGTACCTTCCGGAAGTTTACCTGTACCATTAACCACATTCCGATTGTGAAATATCTCAATATGCGTGAAAACGCGCATTATACGAGCGCGGAGCAGTTTTTGACCGTCAGGCAAGTGCACGATCATATCGGCGGGACCACCAGTACCGAAATGGATTTTCGGTTCCGTCTCTATCCGGGCGTGGCGGGGGAAACCGTGAACATTTCTTATGAATACTGCTTTATTACGCCGTTTATTGAAAATATTTCCTGCAATTACAGCTTTTCTCTGTTTTATCCCTGCAAATTTTTGGAGCATGAATTTGCCCTTGACGAGAAGACAAAGAAAAAATGGGGGATTCAGGTAAAGCTCTTTACCCCTATGACAACCAGCGCCTGCACTTCTGAGTGCTCGGACGAACTCATTGTTCAGAGCGGGGGAACCAGCGACCTGAAAAGGATTACTTTTTATGACTGGGCCATGCCCGGGACCGGCTATTTCCGCAATCTCTACGAGCTGAAATATGCCGGCGGCAGGGAGTGAAAAACAACTATGGCCAATTGCCCGGTACCTATTGCATGCGCCGTGCATTATCATATATAATAGAAACAACTGCATGAGAGGGAGGCTTTCGGATGTTTTATACGGTCTGTTACAGACGGTATGACGGCAGTGCCCAAAACAGTGCGGTTCTTACGGAAGTACGGCGCGGCTATCTGACGACCCGCAAAAGCAAATCGGGCAAAACCGGCGGCTGTTTGGCCGGAATGGAGTTCACCGTCCGCTATAAAATCAGCTCCGGAAAGTTTTCTTGGAGGATGACAAGCGGAAAGACGGTTCTCCAGAAGGCATATCGTCAGAAATACGGCTATTACATATTGATGCGCAGCGGCGCGGGGGAAACCGTCAGCAAAGCCCGGTTCGACAGAGGCCACACCTGGCTGCAGACTGCCTATTACTCGGGAAATACGTCCAGCCCGGAGGCGGTTTTAAAGCCGAAGGAGGGAAATGACGGCCTCGTTTTGCTTCGCCTGATTCCGGAGACGGGAAGATACGCGCGCGTAGAGCTTTTTCCAAGCGAAAGCTGCGGCGTAACCGCCCGGCAAAGCCTGGTGAATGCCATAGCCGGAGAACCGGAGATTTACGCGGAAACCGACGGGGGAGGCTTTTTCTACTGTCCGTTAAAGGAAACGGAGCGCCGCATGGCGGTGATGAAGGACCTGAGCGCGGGAAAAGAAAGCGCGACCCCCCAATGGCCCGATCCCGATCAGGATAAGAAAGAAGAAGCGGTTCCTTTTGTCTATATTGAAAACGACCAGCCTGCTGCTCTTCAGCCCGGACGGGAATCGGAAAAACCGCTGGCTGCGGCTGAGTCGGTTCCGGCTGAGTCGGTCCCGGTCGAACCGGATTATGCCGCGGACCATGAACTCTACAGCACGGAGGAGCTGCCCGCGCCGCCAGAGCCGCCGACCCGCTATACGGTCGCCGGAAAAGGGCTGAACGGGGGACCGCAGGTCAGCGACGATCTTCCCCTGCGTGTGAAGCGCGGCACGAAACGCATCGTCATCAGTGCGGAAGAAAGCTATACCTATTTCGGCAAGGTGATCGACGGGCTTCGGCAGGGGCGGGGGCGTACCCAGATGCACGACGGCTATACCGCCTATGAGGGGAATTACCTGAATGATAAGCGCGACGGCTTCGGCGCGTATTATTATAAGTCCGGCAAAATCTGTTATGTGGGCGGCTGGAAAGCCAATAAGCGCGACGGGGTAGGGGTATCCTACAGCTCCAGGGACGGTTCTATTTTCGTAGGACGGTGGAAAGACAACATCCCCACCGGCAGCGGAGCGGCTTTCGACGCGGAGGGACGGCTGATCTACACCGGGGAATGGAAAGACGGCCTGCGCCACGGGCACGGTACGGAATACAATCAGGATGGGGAAATCGTCTTTACGGGCGAATTCCGTGAGGATCGGTATTATTCGGGATATAAGCATATTTAGGATTGATTGCTTGGACTGAGGGTGTGGAAATGCGGAGTGTGGAATTGCATCAAATGAACCGCGGCGAATGCATAGTGCTGCGCGGGGCGGAGAAAAACATTCTGATGGCGGACTGTGGGGAAACGGCTTTTGGCGGTGTTTCCGGCCTTATGAAGCGGTACGCGGGCATGACGTCCCGCAGCTTCCTGCTGACCCACTATCATAACGACGGGCTGCGGGCGCTGGACCGGATTCTCCGGGTCAATCCGAACTATTTTCACAGGATCTATCTGCCGGTCTCTCCCTGCGATAAAAAGGGGAAACCTCTGATGCTGGAATTTGCGCTGTTTGCACATGTGTTCCAAAAACAGGAGGAAGAAATTTTTGACCTGAGCACCGCCGTGCTGAGGCTTTTTCCGGTTCTCGCGGCGAAAACAGGGGCGGACCGTATTTTCCCTTTACAGGCGGACCGGAGTTTTCGCTTCGACAAAGTGGACTATGACGTGCTGTGGCCTGCTGTACAGGCATTCCCGTTTACAGACCTTTTTTCATCGGCGGTTGAAAGTATGAACGTCTGTCTGTCCTCGCCGTTCCTGCCCGCGGCGGCGCAGGAATTTCTGCGCCTGAAGGAGCAGTTTTGCGCCGCATACGCGGCCTGCTGCCGCACTTCGCCGGTGGAACAGGTAAACATCGACCGCATGGCGGAACTGTATGACAGGATAGGAAAGCTCGCTCCGCAGCTGCGGGAGCTGCCCCCCGCGCAGGATATCGCGGAAATTCTTGGCCGCCCGACCACACGGACCGCATACGGGTTTGAATGCCGCGCGTCGGGCGTGATTTTCCATAACCGGCGCAGCAGCGAGGCCAGCATCGACGACATCCTGATGACCGGCGCGGCGGAACCCGAGAGCATGGACGCGGTGTCCGGCCGTCTTTACGACGGTTATTATATCTTAAAAGCGCCCCAGCACGGCGTTTCCCGCGCGTGGAGCCATATTTTCGGGGAAATCAGCGCTTCGCATATTTTAATGACCCATGGGAATCCTATGGAAAATGAATCCATTGCAAGTGAATATATCGATCTGCCCGCCATCCGTCACTGTACGGACTGTACCGGCTGCCCGTGGATGCAGGGCAGCGGGTGCTCCTGTAACCGGTTGAGCTGCTGCTACGAGCTGTCTCCCCCCGGACTGACGATCAAATGCCCCTGCTGCCGGGACCCGGAAGCTGCCGCGCCCTGCGGAATTCTGGTGATTTCTCCCACCCGCGCGCCTTCGTGTCTATGCGACGGAAAACCGGCAAATATTAACTGATTGTGAACAATCTGGAAAATTCCGGTGCATCATTTTCCTGTTGTTCCAATGTTTTCCATCGTTTTGGGGAAAGATGGCTTGAATACTGGAAAATCTTAAGGGAATGTGCAAATTTTATTGAAAAATATGTCCAATATCTACTTGACATTGATTACCAAATATCTTATAATCCAATTAAACATATGAGCGGTAGTTGCGGCTGCGGCTATGTCAAACGCATCATTGGCAGAGTGTACCGCAAAATTGCTGCGAGTCAGGGGAGAAAATCTTAACACCCATGGCGAACATGTATGTTAAATTCTCATAGCACACGCAAATACGCAAAACGAACTATTTTAAGGAGGACAAAAAGGATGAAAAAAATCACAGGAAAAGTTGTTTCTCTTGTGCTTGCTTTAGCACTTGTAGTTACCAGCTTTTCGGCAAACTTCGCTTTCGCTGCCAACAAGAGCGTAAGCGGCACTGTTAGCAGTACCGACAGGGACGAGATTTATCTCGTAAACGGCGGTGGCGCTAATGATTCTATCGATGATATTGCCACGAATGTTATTAAGCCAGAACTTGACACCAAAGATCATCAGGATCTGGATGATGATGTTGAGATCGCGGCGATTTCCCATGTTTCCGGCGACAATCTGGTAAAATGGGAAATTGATGATGACGAGGGCGACGCAGATTTGACTGTTAAGTCCGATACAAAGACCGGCAAAGAAGTCCTTTCTATTCTGTATGAGGACACCTACAACAACGATGACGGCGACACCGTTACCGTAAAGGCGAGAAAGAACTTTACCGTTTATGTTTTGGACGAGGATTCCCTTGTTGTTGGCAAGACTTATACTGACGTGTCCGAGCGTACCGGCAAAGAGTTGGAAGCTCCTGCTACCTTGGCGCAGACCAAAGGCAGCGAGCGCCAAATCAATGTTTACAAGGTAACCAAAGGTGCCGATGCAGAGGCTGTTTACGAGGCAGTAAAGGTTACGACCACTAAGGAAGCTGCAGATGTAGATGCTGTAAAAGCTTCTCTTACTTTAAACAGCGCATTAACTGTAACGGCTAAAACTGCCGGTGCAGCTGGAAATGACATTACCGTTGCAATTACTGAAGACGGAGCAGCGAGTTCTGTTACAGCTACTTTGACTGGCAACGCAATTGAGGTTAAAGGTAAGACAGCTGACTTAACAGCTTCAGCCGTAAAAGATGCTATTGATGCTGAGGCCTCTGCTAAGGTCGCAACAACTGTAACAGAGGGCGAAGAGGACACACTGATTGTGCCTGCTGCGGCTGCAAACTTAGCGGACGGCGCTGATGCAGATGATGATGTTGCATTAACCGCTGCTGCTTATCTTGAACTGTCTAGCACAGAAAATGTAAAGATTAAAGAGGATTTGAGCGCTATTGATGGTTCAGCTGCTGCTATTACTCTGGTTTCCGGAAAAAGGAACAGCGCGGGCGCTTTGACCAACGATGCTGCCGTAACCAATTTCACAATTACTGTGAAAAAGATTGACGACGGCGCTGTTTCTAAAGAATCCGACGACAAGTACACCTTGAAGACGAAAGTCGAAAAGAAAGTTGACGCTACCCAGCTGCTGAAAAATGCTGGAGCAACTCCGGCTGGCAGTGAAAATTATACCATTTCCAAGGATTCGGGAAAAATCGTTATCAGCTCAGGCAATTATGAGCCAACGACTAACGTAAAAGATTCTGAGATTGTATTCGCTACGACAGGTACGGTAAGTGTTGATGAAGGCTCTGTCAAGAAAATTTCCGGTACCGTTGGTTCCGTCTCTGTCAATGATGACGCTACTGTTGGTTCGATTGATCTTGACGAAGGTGCTGTAACTGTTGACGGCGGTAAAGCCGGCGACATTACCACTGATGGTACTACCGGTACTGTGACTGTTAACAGCGGTAAGGCCGGCAACATTGACACATCAGATGCAACAGCTGACGAAGTTACAATTTATGCCGGTACTGTAGGCACAATTGAAACGGACGACGGTACTGTTACAATTGATTCTACCGACGAGGACGAGGCAGTTTCGACCGGTAAAATCACGGCTCCCACGGTTGATGCTTTTGCGGAAGACGCAAAAGTTTCCATTAACGGCATCAAGGCCAGCGACGACGGCACCTTTACCTTTAAGGGCACCGATCTGACTCTTGGCACTGTTGATTTTGATTATCGCGAGACCAATGTTGTCTTTGGTACGGACGATGATGAGTTTGTTGGTACTCTGACGAATCCTGCAAACGCTAAGAACGCAAAATTCAATACAGAGAATGAAGACACCGACGTTACCGTAAGCGGTACGATCACTCTGGATTCTATCTCTGTCGGTTCCGATTCTCAGATCACCTTTGACAGCAACGTAACCGTTGATACGATTGACGGCGACGGCGCTATGAAGATTGCAGCCGGTAAGCTTTATGTAACCGGCAGCGTTTCCAGCACAACCTTGAAGCTTTCTGACACAACTCTGGCTCCTGGTACAACCGTTTTCAAGGCGGATTCCGATACTGTTGATGAGGATGACTTTGAGACTTTCGGCTTTACACTTGACGTATCTACCGGAAACGAAGTTGATACCTTCAAGATTAAGACTCTGAATTTCGCGGGCCTTGCAATCAACAAGACTTCTTCCAAGATTGCAAAGGGCTATTCCGAGACCTTCACAGCTTCCGCTTATCCGACCGGAACATCTCTCCCGGTTGGTGCAACCATTAAGTGGGAACTTGACGGCGGCAGCGACGATGTCTTCACACTGACAACTACTGGCAATACTGCCAAGGTTGACATTACAGGCATTGATACTGACTTTGCTTCTGAGAATACCACAACTCTGACCGCTACTCTCTACGATGAAGACGGTTATGAGCTCGACGATTATGATGCGGCTACCTGCAAGATCACTGCAATTGCTGTTCCGGAAGCTACTTCCGACACAACGAAGGACTTCTCCGTTGCGAAGGGTTCCGCTTATCAGTTCAAGATTACTTCCGCAACTGCTCCGACCTTCACAACCGGTACTGCCGGTGTCTTCTCTGTAGCGCTCGCTTCCGTTAACGGCAACGAATACTTCTACAAGATCACCGCAATCGGCAATGTTGGCGCTTCCACTGGTATCTACCTCAACGGCAATAAACTCCTTGTTGCTACTGTAAAAGCTCCTGCTTTCACAACTGACACAACCAAGGACGTTACCGTTAAGGGTGCCTATACACTGAAGGTTACTGCCGCTGCAACACCGACCTTTGCTCTCGGTACCGCAGGCGTTTTCAAAGCAGAGTTCGTTTCCAAGACTGGTAACGATTATCTCTACAAGATCACTTCTGTTGGCGCAGTTGGCGCAAAGACTGGCGTCTATGTAAATGGCGTTAAGACTTTCGTTGCTACTGTTGGCTAAGTAATCTATTGCACAGACTCTTTTAATCAAATTATTACTATCTCAACAAAATAAGTATAGTTGTATTTGCGTAGCGGCGGTTTGGGCGAAAGCCCAGGCCGCCGCTTTGTGCTGTTTTTTAAAAACTGAATATCAATTGGGGGTTAGCGACGTAATTATATAATACTTTGTAAGGATTGTTTCTTACTGTCACTTGAAAAAACAGGCGGGATAACGTAAAATAGAAGTATTATAAAAACGCAGGGGAACGGTAAAATGATATTCAGCAGTTTATTTTTTATTTTTGTTTTCTTACCGGTGGTTTTGATTGTTTATTTTCTTGTACCGCGCAAGTTTAAAAATTTGTGTCTGTTTCTTTTCAGCCTGGTTTTTTATGCGTGGGGGGAACCCGTCTATGTCTTCCTGATGCTTTTTACCACAGTCTTTGATTATATTGCCGGGTATTTTATCAGCAAATATCGTGATGAAAAGAAAAAAGCCCGCGTTTTTTTAATTATCAGTATTTGTGTCAATCTGGGATTGCTTGGCTTTTTTAAATATTCCGGGCTACTGGTGGAAACCTTCAATTCGATTTCCGGTTTTTCCGTGCCGCTGCCCGCGGTGGCCTTACCGATCGGTATTTCCTTTTATACGTTTGAATCGCTTTCCTACTCCATTGATATTTATCGCGGGGAAGCGCCGGCGCAGCGTAACATCATTGATTTCGGTGCGTATATTTCATTTTTTCCACATCTGGTTGCCGGCCCGATCGTACGCTATGAAGATTTGGCAGAGCAGCTGCAGAACCGGCAGGAAACGCTGGAGAAATTCACCTCCGGCGGCAGACGGTTTTTGGTTGGCCTCTTTAAAAAGGTGCTGCTGGCAAACAACCTCGCAATCCTTGCCGACAAAGTGCAGTATTTGGGGAATCCCACTACGCTGACCGCCTGGCTCGGCGCGCTGGCCTTCACTTTCCAGATTTATCTTGATTTTTCCGGTTATTCAGATATGGCGATTGGCCTTGCCGGTATGTTTGGCTTTAAAATTCCTGAAAACTTTCAGTATCCGTATATTTCCCGCAGTGTTTCAGAATTTTGGCGCCGCTGGCATATTACATTGGGAACCTGGTTCCGCGAATATGTTTATATCCCCCTTGGCGGCAACCGCTGCTCTACGATGAAAAATGTCCGCAACCTTGCGATCGTCTGGGTGCTTACCGGAATCTGGCACGGCGCCAATTGGAACTTCGCCATGTGGGGCGCTTATTACGCGGTTCTGATCATCTGTGAGAAGCTGTTCCTTCAAAAATGGCTTGACAGGATTCCGGCGTTCTTTCAGTGGTTATATAGCTTTTTAGCCGCGGTGATCGGATGGGTATTCTTCTCCTATCTGGACATTGGAAAAGCGTTTGGGGTGCTTGGAGCGATGTTTGGATTCGCACCCGGCGCGGACAAGCTTGGCGTCTATTCTTTGGTCACCTGTGCGCCTCTGCTGATCATTGCGGCGCTCTGCAGTTCAACATTGATTGCTAATTTGACGGAAAGGCTTCGCAAGAGCGGAACGCCGGGGAAAATCATCTGGAGCCTTGGTTTTATCTGTCTTTTTGTGATGTCAATGACCTTTTTGATCGATAATTCCTACAATCCGTTCCTGTATTTTCGCTTTTAATGAGGATTCCATTTTCTATTCGGTCAGCCGGACAGAAAGTCGATTCCCACAATATCATGATAAGAATTGCATCTGTATTTTAAGGGGATAACATGAAATTATTTCTGAATATAAAAGAAAATAGTAAGAAATGTGAGATCGAAGCCGTCGTTGTCACAATGGTTCTGCTAGTGACGATCCTGATCGGTGCCATGTACCTGATCTTTGCTCCGAAACAGGATTTTTCAGAAGACGAAAACCGTGTGCTGGAGTCAGCCCCAAAAGTGACGCTGGCCTCCCTTGCGAACGGTTCCTTTATGGATTCCATAGAGAGCTATGTCGGCGACCATTTTATGTTTCGCAAAGCATCGATTGCGCTCAACACCCGCATCCAGCTGATGATGGGGAAACGGGACCTCGGTTCCAACTACGGGCAGACCCCTGCGGAAGGCGGTGTATATTTCGGAAAAGACGGCCATCTTTATGAAGTGCTTTTGCCAAATCATACCGATACTTTTGCACGCAATGTGGCGGCAATCCAGCTCTTCGCGAAAAACACGGCTCTTCCGTTCTATTTTATGCCCGTGCCTTCCGGCGCGCAGGAGCAGCAGGACAGGCTTCCTTTTTCCGCGCCAAGTCATGACCAGCGTGAGGAATTGAACACCATTCAGGCCGGTGCGGGCGAAAATACAAAGGTAATCGATCTCTTTGATACGCTGAGTGACCGGACAGGAGACGATTATTACTATAAGACAGATCATCATTGGAACACTTTCGGCGCCTATAAGGGTTATGAGGCGCTTGTAAAGGCCATGAATATCCAGCCGACTCCGCAGGAGGATTTTGATTTTGAAGCGGTTTCGGATTCCTTTCTGGGAACGCTGTATTCCAAAGCGATTTTGACCACGCAGGAGCCCGATGTGCTGTATCTGCCGGTATATAAGAAGACGGCTGCACTGACACAGCAGACCGGCAAGCAGCAAAGGGACAGCCTTTACTGGAAAGAATACCTGGAAAAGAAAGATAAATACTCCGTATTTCTCGGCGGCAATCACAGTGTTGACGTCGTAAAGAACTCCGCAGTGAGCAACGGCAGGAAGCTGCTGATTATCAAGGATTCGTATGCGAACAGCATGGTGCCCTTTTTGGCGACAAATTTTCAGGAAATTCATATTATCGACCCAAGATATTACAATCAGGATATTTATGACTATATTCAACAAAATGCAATCACAGATACGGCTGCGGTCTACAGTATTAAGCAGCTTTGTGATGTATTAGTGGCAAATAAGTTGAGTGTACGGTAAAAACAGTGATTGACAAATCATGAAAAATTGATACAATATTTTTAGTCATATTTACAAAATAGAAAATTCGATTATTAGGAATATTAAACTATAAATTTTAAGAAAGGTTTGGTTAGTGTGCAGGCGTTCCAACATATTGTAAAGGATGAAGTGGGGCTTCATGCAAGGCCGGCGGGGCTCCTTGTAAAATTGGCGTCTTCCTGTTCATCGGACATCAGCATTACGTTTCATTCCAAGAAAGTAAGTGCTAAGAAATTATTTGCCGTTATGGGCCTTGGTGCGAAAAAGGATGATGAAATTACCATTACGGTTGAGGGTGAAAATGAGGAGGCGGACTGCCTGAAAATCAAAGAATTCTGTGAACAAAATCTGTAAGGTTGGTGGTAAGATGAAAAAAATACACGGAGTCGCTGCATCGAAGGGTTATGCAATTGGAAAACTGACCCTTTGTGTCAATATTGACGATCATATTCAAAAAAAGAGCATTACGGACGTTCCTGCGGAACTGTCCCGACTTAACTCCGCCAAAGACGCGGCGGTAGAGGCACTCAACGAAATTTACAGGAAAGCGCTTAAGCGTGTTGGCGAAGCAAATTCCATGATATTTCAGATACATATCATGATGCTTCAGGACGAGGACTATTACAACACGATTCAGGACGCAATCAAAAATGACAAAGTGAACGCCGAATACGCCGTATGGCAGGCGGGCAGGCAATTTTCCGAGATGTTCGCGCAGATGGACGACGAGTATATGCGCGGCCGGGCGGCGGACGTTGTCGATATCTCCAAGAGGCTGATCCGCAATCTTGACGAAACCCTTGCCAATGGACTGGACTGCCTGACCGACCGGTCGATTGTCGGCGCGGTTGATCTGATGCCCAGTGAAACCGTACAGATGGATAAGAACCTTGTTCTTGCCTTTGTAACGCGCGAAGGCTCTAAAAGCTCCCATTCGGCTATCCTGGCCAGAACGATGGGCATTCCCGCCGTGGTTGGGCTTGCCGGCGGATACGGCGAGCTGACAGACGGGGCTTCCCTTATTGTAGACGGCGCCGCGGGAGACGTTATCCTTGAGCCGGACGAGCAGACGCTCGAAGAGTACCGGAAAAAGCAGCAGGAATTTGAAAACTATCAGCATGAATTAAATCTGCTGAAAGGGACCAAGGCTGTTACAAAGAACGGAACGGTCATTGAAATCAACGCGAATATCGGCCATCCGGAAGATGTCTCCATGGTGCTGGAAAACGATGCGGACGGCATCGGCCTTTTCCGCAGTGAATTCCTGTATATGGAAAGCAAAAACTTTCCCAGTGAGGAAGATCAGTTCAAGGCCTATAAAAGGGTGCTGGAAAAAATGGGCGGAAAGCGCGTGATTATCCGTACGCTGGATTTGGGCGCGGATAAACAGGTGCCTTATCTTGACATCCCGCACGAGGAAAACCCCGCGATGGGCTACCGTGCGATCCGCATCTGTCTGGATCGTCAGGAGCTTTTCGTTACCCAGCTCAGAGCACTGATCCGGGCTTCCGCTTTTGGAAAGCTGGCCATTATGTTCCCGATGATTATTTCGGTTGACGAGGTAAAGCAGATCAAGGAAATTGTGGAGAAGGTCAAGAAGGATCTGACCGCTGAGAAGATTGCATTCGCTCCGGATATTGAGATAGGGATTATGATTGAAACGCCTGCTTCGGTCATGCTGAGCGATCTGCTTGCGAAGGAAGTCGATTTCTTCAGCATCGGCACCAACGACCTGACGCAGTACACGCTGGCTGTCGACCGCATGAACCACACCATTTCCAAGATGTTCGATTCGCGCCATCCCGCAGTGCTGCGCATGATTGAGAAGACGGCGGAGAGCGCAAAGAATGCCGGCATCTGGGTGGGCATCTGCGGGGAATCCGCTGCGGATACCACGCTGACTGAATTCTACGTTAAAATCGGAATCAGCGAGCTTTCGGTCACTCCGTCCGCGGTGCTTGAGCTGCGCAAGGCGGTCCAGCAAGTCGAATGATAAGATCACATAAAAACAGCCTTCCGTTCAAGCTGAACGGAAGGCTGTTTATTTTAACCATAGGAAGTTGTACAATTAACGGAATTTCAAAATCCTTGTCGCGTTGATCACGGAAATGATGCAGACACCCATATCCGCGAATACGGCCATCCACATGGAGGAGTAGCCGAGAGCCGCAAGGACAAGCACCAGTGCTTTGCAGGTAAGCGCAAAGGCAATGTTGAAACGGATGATCCCCATCGAACGGCGCGCGATACGGATGGCGGGCGCCAGTTTGGACGGTTTATCCAGCGTAAGTACAACGTCGGAGGCTTCGATCGCAGCGTCGGTGCCAAGCCCCATGGCGACCCCGCAGTCGGACGCGGCCAGTACCGGGGCGTCGTTGATGCCGTCACCGACAAAGATGGTTTTTCCGGTCTCTCTGCGGATGCTTTCCATAATAGATACTTTATTTTCCGGAAGCAGTCCGGCGTGGTACTCCGTAATTCCGCAATCCCCTGCGGCTGCGGCCGCGGAGCTTTCGTTGTCTCCGGTCAGCATGACAATCCGCTTCAGGCCGATTTTTTTCAGCAGCCCGATTCCCTCTGCGGAATCGGGCTTCACGGTGTCGCTCAGCTCTATGCTGCCTTCTACGACGCCGTCAACCGCGATAAAAATGGAGGCGGGGGAAAAGCTCTCCATATTCAGTCCGTTTTCTTCCAAAAGATTTCTGCGGCCGCAGATGACTTTTTTACCGTCCATCATCGCGATAACGCCGTTGCCGGGAATTTCTTCTGCCTGCTCGGCGGGCAGAAGCTCCGCGCCGGCAGCGGCCTTTATCACCGCTTTCGCGGCGGGGTGGGAGCTGTACTGCTCGGCGGAGGCCGCGATCCGCAGAAGTTCGGCTTCGTCCAGACTGCCCAGAACGTTCACTTTGCTCAGCTTCAGTTCGCCGCTGGTCAGAGTTCCTGTTTTATCGAATACAACCGCGTCGGCCAGTGCAAGAGCTTCTAAAAACCTGCCGCCTTTGATTAAGACGCCGTTTTTGCTTTCGGCGCCGATCCCGGCGTAGAACCCGAGCGGAACCGAGATGACCAGCGCGCATGGGCAGGAGGCTACCAGAAAGACCAGCGCGCGGTAAAGCCAGACACGGAATTCGCCCAATCCAAACAGAGGGGGAAGGATCATCAGCAGGACGGCAAGCACCATTACCAGCGGGGTGTAGATTTCCGCAAAGCGGGTGATGAGCTTTTCCGCCCTGCCCTTTCGTGCGGCAGCGGATTCCACCATGGCAATAATCCGGGAAGCGGCGGAATTCTGAAGATCGTGCGTTACTTCAACCGTCAGGGGACCCTGTTCGTTCATCATGCCCGACAGGACCTCGGAACCGGCGGAGGCGTCGATAGGAACGCTCTCTCCCGTCAGCGCGGAAGCGTTCAGTGTGGAGGTCCCCGAAAGGACGGTGCCGTCCAGGGGGACCCGCTCAAAGGGATAGACCGCGATGGTGTCACCGACCTGCACCTCCTGCGCGGGAACGATCGCTTCGTTTCCGTCCCGGATTCTCCGCGCAGTATCCGCACGGATTTCTGCGAGCTTGCCGATGCTTTCGCGGGAATTATCGATCGCCTTGTCTTCAATCATTTCTCCCAGCTGATACAGGATGGCGACCATTGCCGCTTCCAGGTACTGCCCGAGGCAGAAGGCGGCGATCACCGCGACCGCCATCAGCGTGGTCTCATCCATTCTGAGCTTCAGAAGGGAACGCCAGCCGCTTCTGAATACGCGCCAGCCGGATAAAACAACCGACAGGCCGAACAGGATTCCCTGGATCAGCGGCGGCGCCTGGAAAATATGTTCCGAAAGAAAGCCTGCCGCAAAGAACAGCAGGGAGGATATGATTTCTATTTTAAATCGGTTTGAGTTTTCTTCTTCGTCGTTTTCTTCTCCTTCACAGTGGCTGCATCCGCAGCCGCAGGAGGAGGCTAAAGCAGGCTGGACTTTTTCATCGCCGTGGCTGTCATGGCCGTGTTTCTGTTCATGACACTCCTCGTGTTCATGGTGCTCGTGGTCATGCGCGCAGCAGGAACAGCGAGGTTCACATTGTTCATTCTCGTATTCATGCATGCGGGTTTTCCTCCTTTACGTGGTTTAAGCCCTGTTCAAACAGCAGCCGAACATGATCGTCGTCAAGGGAGTAAAAAGAGGATTTTCCTTCGCGTCTTACCCGTACAAGGTGGGCATTGCGCAAAAGACGGAGCTGATGGGAAATGGCGGACTGGCCCATGTCCAGCACTTCCGCGATATCGCAGACACACAGCTCGTTTTCAAACAGCGCGCAGATGATGCGGACTCTGGTGGTATCGCCAAAGACCTTGAATAATTCCGCAAGGGCGAACAGTGTATCCAGATCGGGCATGCTGTGGAGTGTATTTTCAACAAGATTGGGGTGAATGCATTTTTCTTCGCATAAGTCGGTTATTTCTTCCATTATAATCACTCCTGTTCATATGAACATATATTCATTTGTTTGTTCCATTATATTCCGATTCAACGGTTTATGCAATGGATTTTTAAAAATAAAAAATATTTGAAAATACCCGTCGGATTTTCTGATCATTCTAAACTCCAGGGAAAACTATGTACAAAACGCGCGTGCAGGCACAATCTGCCGTATCGCAGGGATTGGCGCGGTACGCGGTTGATTTTAGTGACAAGGGCCTATCAAAACAGGATTCCAAATTATGGGGGAACAAAAGCTGTGCCTCAATGGGCATACGTTTCCGCAGATTCGTTTTTTTGAATATTAGAAAAAAAAATATGCAAAAAATCAGAATATTTAAGAGTATTCCACATAATTAGCTTGTATTCTGAATTGAAAATTGATATAATAACAAAATAAGGTAAGGTATGTAGGACACATCCGGACAAGGGTGTGTCCTACATAGGCGTATGAAGGTAAATGATAGACTGTGTTGAATTAAGGACATATTTGTGATATAATTTCGTATTGTATTCCTTTTAGGATACCCGGTCATATTCATTTGATGCGTGAAATATGATATTGCCTTCTGCAAACAGGAATTTTAAGGAGTGGCTGTAGTGACAAACTATGTGATAAAGCGTATCGCCTATGCGCTTTTGACGATTTTTCTGATTTCCGTCATCACCTTTGCGCTGATGAACATGATACCCGGAGGCCCGTTTTTAAGCGAGAAAGCGGTTTCGCCGGAGACGACACAGGCTTTAAAAGTAAAATACGGACTTGATAAACCACTGTATGTGCAGTACGGGAATTATATGAACAATTTGCTGCATGGTGATTTCGGTCTGTCCATCAAGCAAAAGGGCAGGACCGCCAATGATATTATTTTTTCAACGTTTCCCGTTTCGGCAAGGCTTGCCGGTATCTCAATTTTACTGGCGCTGATTATGGGCGTGACGATGGGTTCCGTGGCGGCGTTGAACAGAGGGAAATGGGCCGACAGCTTGCTGATGGTCATTTCCACCATGGGAATTGCCGTGCCGGGCTTTGTTGTCGCGTCTTTTCTGCTGATTACGTTTGGCGTAAATCTGCACGTGTTGCCGACACTCGGCTTGAAAACGCCGCTGCATTATATCATGCCGGTTGCGGCGCTGTCATTTTATCCAACGGCGTATATTACGCGCCTGATGCGTTCCAGCATGCTGGACGCGCTCAATCAGGACTACATACGTACGGCAAAGGCGAAAGGCGTAAGTAAATTTTCCATGCTGTTCAAGCATGCGCTGAAAAACGCGATCATTCCGGTAATCACTTATGTCGGCCCGCTGCTTGCCTACACGATGACCGGAAGCTTCGTGGTTGAGAAAATATTTACGATTCCGGGTCTGGGCCGTGAATTTATCAACTGTATTACCGGCCGCGATTATCCGATGGTGATGAGTACCACTCTTTTCCTTGCCATTTTATTGGTCTTTATGAATGTGATTGTGGACATTTGTTACAAACTGGTTGATCCAAGAATTAAACTGAAGTGAGGAAGGCAGGAAAAGATGTTGGACGATATAAAGCTCAAAAAGAATCCCTTTAGCCTCCAGTTGAATGCAGATGACTTTTTGCCTGCCAGCTCGGATGAAAAAGAATCTTTGGTTGTGATGCGCGAAAGCACAACCTACTGGAAAGACGCAATGCAGCGTTTTGCTAAAAATAAAGTGGCCATGGCCGCAATGGTTGTCATTGTGTTCGTTTTGGTCTTTGCGTTTATTGTTCCTAGTTTTTACCCGTATCAGTATGACCAGCAGATTCGCGGAAGCGAAGATTTGACGCCGATGCAGTACTCGGAGATGGAGTTGAAAAGCATTTCCCAGGGGGAGAACGTTTTTCCTCATATTTTCGGTACGGACAGCTTCGGGCGCGACCTTGGTATCCGCGTGATGATCGGCGCCAGAATTTCCCTTCTGGTCGGCTTGATCGCCAGCGCGCTGGTCCTTTTAATCGGCAGCATCTACGGCGCGATTGCCGGCTACTTCGGCGGCAAGGTCGATATGATCATGATGCGTATCGTGGATATTATTTACTCTGTGCCGGATATGCTGATTATTATTCTTTTGCAGGTAACTTTGAAAACACCGCTGACTCAGCTGTTTGACAGCAATCCCGCCTTTGAGGGACTGCAGAAGATCGGTGTCGGGCTGATCAGTATTTTTATTACCTTCAGTCTGCTGTACTGGGTCGGTATGGCGAGAATCGTACGCGGCCAGATCATGACGCTGAAGGAACAGGAATTTGTTACGGCGGCAAGGGCGCTGGGCGCTTCAAACCGTCAGATTATTGCCAAGCATCTGCTTCCGAACTGCATCGGGACGCTGATTGTTACAACAACCCTGCAGATTCCTTCTGCAATCTTTACGGAAGCCTTTCTGAGCTACCTTGGACTGGGCGTTGCGATTCCCATGGCCAGTCTTGGTTCGCTTGCTTCCGATGCACTGGGCGGGATCAACGCGTTTCCTTACCGTTTGATTATTCCTTCCATTGCCATCAGCCTGATTATTTTGTCATTCAATCTTTTCGGTGACGGCCTGAGAGATGCGTTTGATCCGAAGCTTAAGAAATAGGAGATTTGAAAATGAGTTCAAATTGTTTGCTTGACATAGAAAACCTTCAAGTTTCCTTTTTTACCCCTGCCGGAGAGGTAAAGGCCGTCAGCGGCGTATCCTATACGCTTGACCACGGCGAGGTGCTTGGAATCGTTGGAGAATCCGGAAGCGGAAAAAGCGTTTCCGCTTACACTCTGATGGGAATTATTGCCGACCCAGGTAAAGTGGTGGGCGGCACCGTTGAGTTTAACGGACATCATATTGAAAAAATGAAAGAGAAAGAGTTCCGGAAAATGCGCGGCAGCGAAGTCAGCATCATTTTCCAGGACCCGATGACCTCCCTGAACCCGGTTTATACCATCGGGAACCAGCTTACCGAAATGATACGTCTGCACACGGACAAGAGCAGGGCGGAGTGCAAGGCGAGAGCCACCGAGCTTTTGGCTCTGGTTGGTATGAACGAACCGGAAAAACGCATGAAGCAGTATCCGCACGAATTTTCGGGCGGTATGCGCCAGAGGGTGATGATCGCCATGGCGCTGGCCTGCGAGCCGAAGCTGCTGATTGCCGACGAACCCACCACGGCGCTTGACGTTACCATTCAGGCCCAGATTCTGGAACTGATGGTGGAGCTGAAAAAGAAAATTAATATGTCGATTATCATCATCACGCATGATTTAGGCGTTGTCTCCGACGTTTGTGACCGCATTGCGGTTATGTATGCCGGCAAGATCGTTGAAATCGGCAGTACGGACGATATTTTTTATAATCCCAAGCACTGTTATACGGTCGGTCTTTTGAACTCCGTCCCGAAAATCCATGAGCAGGGACACGAGAGACTGATTCCGATTGAAGGGACCACTGTTGATTTGCTGTATCCTCCGGCGGGCTGTCCGTTTGCTTCCCGCTGCGACAGGTGCATGAAAATCTGCCTGAGGCAGATGCCGGAGTTTACCGAGATTTCTCCGGGTCATAAAAGTGCCTGCTGGCTCTTACAGAAAGAGCAGTTGGAGAATGCCGGGGAGGGAAACACAAAATGAGCGAAAAGCTGTTGGAAGTTCAGCATCTTCAGCAATATTTTCCGGTAAGCGGAGGTATATTCAAGACAAATTATGTGCAGGCTGTTGATGATGTCAGCTTTTATATCAATAAGGGAGAGACTCTGGGGCTGGTTGGAGAAAGCGGCTGCGGAAAGACAACGACCGGAAGAACCATCCTGCGGCTGTATGAGCCGACCGGAGGAAAAATTATCTATAACGGGGAAGATGTCACAAATGTGGACTTTGCCCCTTACCGTAAAAAAATGCAGATTGTTTTTCAGGACCCTTACGCGTCTTTGGACGCCCGCATGACGGTCGGCGACATTGTCGGCGAACCGATCGACATCCATAATCTGGCTTCCGGCCGCAAGGAGCGCAACGAAAGAATCCTTTCCCTGCTGGAGAGAGTGGGGCTGAATTCCGAGCACGCAAACCGCTATCCTCATGAATTTTCCGGCGGACAGCGCCAGAGAATCGGCATTGCGCGTGCGCTGGCGGTGAATCCCGAATTTATTGTGTGCGACGAACCGATTTCCGCACTGGATGTTTCCATACAGGCGCAGGTCGTCAATATGTTTGAAGATTTGCAGCAGGAGATGGACCTGACCTATCTGTTTATTGCTCATGATCTTGCGATTGTAAAGCATATCAGCAACCGGATCGGGGTAATGTATCTGGGAAAGCTCGTCGAGCTTGCGGACAGCGATTCGCTTTATGACCACCCGATCCATCCCTACACGCAAAGCCTTCTTTCCGCAATTCCGATTCCGGACCCGAAGATGAGCCGTGCAAAGAAGAGAATTGTGCTTGAGGGCGACGTGCCCAGCCCGCTGAATCCGCCTTCCGGCTGCCGCTTCAGAACCCGCTGCCCGTACGCGACGGAACAGTGCGCGGCTGAGGTGCCGGAATTCAAGGAATATGAAACGGGTCATTTTGCGGCCTGTCATCGTATCGGGGAGTTTTAACAGGTTTTAATTTGCATTGCAAATTGAAATAATCTGAAGAGAAAATAAGAAAGAAATTGGAGGGATTTTTATGAAAAAGAAAATTGTCGCCCTCGTTCTTGCGTCGGCGATGATGGTTTCCGCCTTTGCAGGCTGTGGAAATGGTGCAGCCGTCTCCTCTGCCGCAGAAGGAACAGGCAGCAAGGCGCCGGCTAGTCAATCGCTGAGCGTCAGCCTTGGCGCGGAACCGGCCACGATGGATCCGGCCTTGAACCAGGCGGCGGATGTTACCACCGTTATGAACCATCTGTTCGAAGGACTTACCCGCTATTCATCCGATCATAAGATTATCAATGCGCAGGCGAAGGAAATCAAAAAGAGCGACGACCATAAAACGTATACGATCACGCTCCGTGACGACATTAAATGGTCTGACGGCAAGCCGGTGACCGCGGGCGATTTTGAATACGCCTGGAAGAGAGTGGTCGATCCGAAAACAGCTTCCCAGTATGTTTATATTTTTGATCCGGTTCTCAACGCGAACGAAATTGCCGCGGGAAAAATGGATAAAGATAAGCTGGGTGTTAAGGCTACAGACGATAAGACACTGGTTGTGACCTTGAGAGCTCCGTGCGCGTATTTTGATGAGCTCCTTTCCTTTACGGCTTATTTCCCGGTCCGTAAGGATATTGTTGAAGGGAACGACAATTGGACGCAGGACCCCAAAACCTATATTTCCAACGGTGCTTTCAAGCTGAAGGACTGGAGTCATAAAGAGAGCATTACGGTAGAGAAGAACCCGAATTACTACGACAAAGATAAAATCAAACTGGATACCTTGAAATTTGTTCTGTTGGAAGACGATTCTCCAAGACTCGCCGCTTACCAGAATGACGAAATCAGTTTCTGTTATACCATTCCGGTTGAAGAAATCGCTACCTGGCAGGATAAGCCCGATTTCAAAATTCTGCCGGATTTGAGCACAAACTATTGTATTTTTAACTGCGAGAAGAAACCTTTTGACGACGTAAGAGTCAGAAAAGCTTTTTCCCTTGCGATCGACCGCAATTATATTGCTGAAAAGGTAACAAAGAAAGCCCAGGCTCCCGCCGGCGCTTTTGTACCGACCGGTCTTCAGGATGAGGACTCCTCGAAGGGGTTCCGTGATGTCGGAGGAGATTATATTTCCATTAAGTCGGAAGATTATGAGAAAAATGTAGCCGAAGCGAAAAAGCTTCTCGCGGAAGCCGGTTATCCGGACGGCAAGGGTTTCCCGTCCGTTGAGTATGTCACCAATCCCGCTTCCATGAATAATGCGCTTGCCGAAGCACTGCAGAATATGTGGAAGACCGAGCTGGGCATTAACGTTACGATTTCCCAGCAGGAGTGGTCCGTGTTCCTTGATACGCGCAACAAGGCCAACTTCCAGATCGCCCGCGGCGGATTCGGCGTTGATTTCAACGATGCAGTTTCCATGCTTGATCTGTTTGTGACCAACGGCGGCAACAACAGCGGTAAATATTCCAATCCGGAATATGATAAGCTGATTGAGCAGATCAAAGCAACGGACGACAACAAAGTCAGAATGCCGCTTCTGCATCAGGCTGAGGATATTCTGATGCGTGATATGGTGGTTGCACCGACGACCTATCGTACCCGTATTGTTTTGTTGAACCCGAAGGTGAAGGGATACTATCAATCCCCGATGGGCTTCGACTACTTTATGTATGCTTCTGTAGAAGGCTGATTCGTTAAAGAGCTTTTAAGCGTTCCCGTTTTACGGGGACGCTTTTTTGCACAATTTTATCTCTATTTGAATGATTTGGATAGGTTATACTGCACCAGAACAAAATTTTACTGGTTTAAAGCAATAGTTAAGCGATAAATTTGCAATATGAGGGGCACAATATTTCATTTATATACGACCGAAGATTAAAAAGCAAATAAAAACTGTTAATTTTTACGATTTTATGAAATAAAACGAATAATTGTAAATATGCAGTTGCAAATATACTTCATCAGTAGTATAATCAAAAACATTAGAATATTAGGACCAGGGCATGAAGCCGGGTTGTTTCGGCAGCTCGGCTGTAGTATAAAAATGCGAAGAGACTATTTTACTTGGGAGGTAAAACATGATGAAAAAGCGTTTATTGGCAGCTGTTTTGGCGGCTGTAATGCTTTCTGCTTCCGCAACAGGCTGCGCTCAGGGAGGCGGGAACACGGACTCTGCGGCTGCGGGCAGTGCCGCTGCGGCTGGTGAAACAATTAAAATCGGCGGACTTGCGCCGCTGACCGGAAACGTATCCGTTTATGGTATTGCTACAAACAACGGCGTTAAGCTGGCCGTAGATAAGATCAATAAAGCCGGCGGCGTCCTTGGAAAGCAGATTGAATACATCGCTTACGATGAAAAGGGCGATGCAATCGAGGCTGTCAATGCTTACAACAAGCTTGTACAGGACGATAAGGTAGTCGCGCTGGTTGGCGACGTTACCTCTAAACCGACCATTGCCGTTGCGCAGAAGGCGGTAAAAGACGGCCTGCCGATGATTACGGCTACCGGCACCGCGGCGGACATTACAAAGGCCGGCGACAATATCTTCCGCGCCTGCTTTATCGACCCGTTCCAGGGCGAATTGATGGCTGCCTATGCGGCTCAGAAGCTCGGCGCAAAAACCGCCGCCATTATCTATGACAACGGCGACGACTATTCCACCGGCGTTGCAGATGCTTTTGAAGCTGCCGCAAAAGAAGCCGGCATGACCATTACCAACAAAGAAGCCTATCAGAGCGGAAGCGTTGATTTCAAATCACAGCTTACAAAGATTAAGGCCGGCAACCCCGATGTCGTTATGGTTCCGGTTTATTATTCCGATGTAGCGCTGATTGCCGTACAGGCGAAGGACGTCGGCCTGAGCGCGAAGCTTCTCGGTGCGGACGGCTGGGACGGCGTTCTTGAAAAGATTGACAAAAGCAACCTCGACGCCGTGAAGGACTGCTATTTCTGCAGCCAGTACTCCGCTGAAAGCTCCGATCCCGATCTGCAGGCTTTCCTGAAAACCTACAAGGAAACCTACAACACGGATGCAAACATGTTTGCTGTTCTGGGCTATGACGCCATGGGCATGATGGTCTCCGCAATCGAGAAGGCCGGTTCCACGGATTCCGACAAGATTGTCGAAGCGCTCAAAGGCATTGAATACAAGGGCCTTACCGGCAACACCACCTTTGACGAAAACCGCAACCCGGTCAGAGAGGCTGTCATTACGACCATTGCGGATGGAAAATACAAATTTGTAGAGAACTTTAAAAAGTAAGTTTACCCATTCTGTTTAGGAATTAAAATGGGAAAAGAGGGTGAAGAAATTCGCCCTCTTTTCGGGTTTTCTGCGAACAATATCACTGTTTCAATTAAATGCAGGAGGGTGCGGTTTATGGATTTCTTTTCGCAAATCATCAACGGCCTGGGTATCGGCAGCATTTACGCGCTGGTCGCTCTGGGCTACAGTATGGTTTATGGTATCGTTCAGCTGATTAACTTTGCGCACGGCGATATCATTATGGTAGGCGCTTATGTTGTATTTGTTATCTTGGTTATGATGAATCTTCCCCTGTGGCTTGCGGTGCTGGGTTCGATTATTTTCTGCGGGCTTGCCGGCGTTGTGATTGAGCGCGTAGCATACCACAGGCTTCTGGTCCGGGACGCACCCAGAATTTCCCTGCTGATTACGGCAATCGGCGTCAGCATCTTTTTGCAGAACCTTTTCCAGCTGCTGTTTGGGTCGGATGCGAAATCAATGCCGAAAATGTTCTCTTTCAGCCCGCTGCAGATCGGCGAACTGCAGATCACTTCGTCCACGGTCCTGAACATTCTGGTATCCGTCGTCATGATGGCCGGGCTGCAGCTCATGGTCAGCAAGATGAAGATCGGAAAGGCGATGCGTGCGACCTCTGAGGATGCGGGTGCCGCCAAGCTGATGGGCATCAACACAAACACCACCATTGCCTTTACATTCGGCATCGGCTCGGCCCTGGCTTCCGCGGGCGCGGTGCTTTACTGCAACACATATCCGCAGATTAAGCCGATTATGGGCGGCCTGCTGGGCCTGAAAGCGTTTGTCGCCGCCGTGCTGGGCGGAATCGGCAGCATCCCCGGCGCCATGCTGGGCGGTTACCTGCTGGGCGTTGCCGAAAGCCTGACAAACGCCTATATCAGCAGCAACCTGACGGACGCCGTCGTATTCGGAATCCTGATTATCGTTCTGCTGGTAAAGCCCGCGGGTCTGCTTGGCAAAAATACAAGGGAGAAGGTGTAACGAATGTTGGGTATTTCAAGAAGAAAAAAGATTTCTTACGTTGTGAATCTGGTGATCGTTATCCTTCTGTATGTGGTCTTTACCATGCTGATCCGCCAGGGCGTTGTGAACAGCTATTATTCCGATATTATCAACATGATGTGCATCAACATCATTATGGCCGTCAGCCTGAACCTTGTGACCGGCCTGCTGGGCCAGCTGGTTCTGGGCCACGCGGGATTCATGCTGGTGGGCGCGTACGCCGCGGGCCTGTTCACCCTTCACTCCGGGCTTCCGCTTCCGGTCGCGTTCCCCATTGCGCTGGTGCTGGGCGGCCTGGTTGCGGCGCTTTTCGGCGTTATCATCGGCGTACCGGCCCTGCGCCTGAAAGGCGACTATCTGGCGATTATCACCCTGGGCTTTGGGGAAATCATACGCGTAATCGCCAACAATTTGACCATTACCAACGGGGCGAAGGGCCTTTACGGCATCGACTCCCTGAACTCCCGTCATAACCTGACGGCGATGTTTACCTATATGTTCTTTATCGCTGTTCTGGCGATCTTTATCAGCTTTACCTTTGGGACTTCCCGCCACGGCCGCGCCGTCATCTCCATCCGCGAGGATGAAATCGCCGCGGAAGCCTCGGGCATCAACACCACCTATTACAAGCTGCTTGCGTTTATTCTGGCGGCATTCTTTGCCGGTGTGGCGGGCGGACTTTACGCGCACCAGATCGGCCTCATCGACCCGTCGAAGTTCGACTTCAACCGTTCGGTGGAAATCCTTGTAATGGTCGTGCTGGGCGGCATGGGCTCGATTACGGGCTCCATTATTTCCGCGGGCGTGCTTACCGTTCTGCCGGAAGCGCTGCGCGGGTTTTCCAGCTACCGTATGCTGCTTTATTCCATCGTGCTGATCTGCGTGATGCTCTTCCGTCCTACCGGGCTGCTGGGCCGCAGCGAATTTTCGCTGATGAAAACAGTGGATAAAATCAAAGGTGCTGTAAAAGGGAAAAAGCAGGACCCGGCTTCGAATAAGGAGGGCTAACCGATGTCTGTACTGGAAACCAAAAATCTTGGAATTGCTTTCGGCGGCCTTCAGGCCCTTGAGGATGTGCATTTCTCCATCAACGAAGGGGAAATCATCGGCCTGATCGGGCCGAACGGAGCGGGAAAAACCACTGTTTTCAACCTGCTGACCGACGTTTACACGCCGACCAAGGGCGTGATTGAGCTCGACGGGAATAACATTGTCGGCAAAAAGACCTATCAGATCACCCAAAACGGGATTGCGAGAACCTTTCAGAATATCCGTCTGTTTAAGGACGCCACCGTCATTGACAACGTAAAGATCGCGATGAACAGCCAGATGAAGTATTCCGTTCTGGCGGGGATGTTCCGCCTCCCTTCCTACCGTAAGGAAGAGAAGGCGGTATCCAAACGCGCGCACGAGCTTTTACAGGTTTTCAGCCTTGACGAGCATGCGCACGATCTGGCGAAAAACCTTCCCTACGGCAAGCAGCGCAAGCTGGAAATTGCCCGTGCGCTCGCGACCAATCCGAAGGTCCTGCTCCTTGACGAGCCCGCGGCCGGTATGAACCCGACCGAGACCATGGAGCTGATGGAAACCATCATGCTGATCCGTGATAAATTCAATGTTGCGATCCTGCTGATTGAGCACGATATGAACTTCGTCATGGGGATCTGCGAACATATTGTGGTTCTGGATTACGGCAGGATCATCGCGGAAGGTTCCGCGGAAACGGTGCGCAACGATCCGAAAGTGATCGCCGCGTATCTTGGAGGTGAGTGATAATGGGAGTTATGCTGTCGGTAAAAAATTTGGATGTTTTCTATGGGTCCATCCATGCCATTAAAAACGTTTCCTTTGAAGTGCAGGAAGGGGAAATCGTTACCCTGATCGGCGCGAACGGCGCCGGAAAGACCACAACGCTGCATTCCATTTCCGGACTTATCAAGCCGAAAAACGGCGAGATCACCTTTATGGACAACGATCTGCGTACGACGGAGCCCCACAGGATTATCAAGCTCGGGCTGGCCCAGGTCCCGGAGGGAAGGCGTATTTTTTCCAAAATGACCGTGCTTGAAAACCTGGAGATGGGCGCGTATATCCGCAATGACGGCGATAAAATCGAAGACGACTTTGAAAAGCTGTTTGAGCGCCTGCCCCGGCTGAAAGAGCGCCGCAAACAGATTGCCGGTACGCTCAGCGGCGGGGAGCAGCAGATGCTCGCAATCGGACGCGCGCTGATGTGCAACCCGAAAATGCTTCTGCTGGACGAACCGTCCATGGGCCTTTCCCCGCTTCTGGTGAACGAGATATTCAGCATTATCCGAGATGTAAACCAGTCGGGCGTTACCGTCCTGCTGGTTGAGCAAAACGCAAAGAAGGCGCTGGAAATCGCCAACCGCGCCTACGTTCTGGAAACAGGAACGATCGCCATGGAAGGCGATGCGGATGAGCTTGCAAATGACGAGAAGGTCCGCAAGGCTTATCTGGGCGGCTGATGTGAAAAGGCGGAAGCTTTGCTTCCGCCTTTTTTATGTAGCAATCGCTGTCAGCGAAGTGGTGGGATAATACCACGCCAGAATCTGTTTGTAGGTCGACCCCTGCGAAGCCATGTAATCCGCGCCCACCTGGCTCATGCCGACGCCGTGTCCGTATCCCTTTACCACAAAGGTAAAAACATTGTCCTTACAGGTAAGGGCGAAGTTTGCCGAACGCAGCCCGAACGCGCTGCGCGCGTCGTTGCCCGTTACGGAGACCCCTCCGATTTCTATGGTTTTCACGGAGCCCGCGGTGGTGCGGCTGACGGTTCCGACCCATTTGGCCGCGTCCGTTCCAAGGCTTGCCTTCGGAGCGGCTTTCAGGGCAGCCGCTTTGAACTGGTCGGCGCTGAGTGTGACCGTGGTCTGGTATCCGCCGGCGAATATGTCCCCGGGGCTTGCCACGGAGACCAGATAGCTGCGCTTTCCGCCCCAGATGTCTTCGGAGGTTTCCGTTTTGCCGGAGGAAATGGCGTAGTAGGTCGCGTCGGCAAGATCATTTCCGCTTTTGAGCACCTGCCCGTATACGGCGTTTACCACCTGCGTAAGTTTGTTGTAGTATTCGTCGAACTTTGTTCCCCAGCGCTCCTGCATCTGCGCTTTGGTGACGTAAATCTGCCATCCCTGTGTGTCTGCGGAAAAATCCGCGCCCTTCAGCGCAGCCGTGGGATTGGTCTTTTCCTGTGTACGCAGACGGCTGTAATAGGTATACGCGGCGACGCCCTGCGCTTTCAGCGCTTCCGGCTGGGATTCGGGAGACATTTCGGTGACGATTGCTCCGTAAAGAAAATCCCGGTCGTTTACCGTCAGAACCTGATTGCTCTTGGTATCGAGTATCTTGAATTGGGCCGTATTCTGGACCGCGGGCGCGCTGCTTTGCGGTGTCTGGGATACGGGCTGGGACTGCGGTTTTGCCTGCGACTGCTGGCCGGACTGTACGGCGGACGAAGAACTTTTGGAGCTCAGCTTGTCTGTCTTGTCCGGAATTTTCGCACCCATGGATAAAAACGGGGTCAGGAACATTATCAGAAAAAGCAGAAGTCCCAGTAAGGTTTTGCCTTTCATTTTCAACCACCATTCCTCCGTGCAGTATAGAATCGGCTGATAAGCGGCTGAATTTTGCACGGAAATCTCAGCGGCTTATCCACGGTTTGGCTGGTCCGTTTTCTGAACAGGAAAGCTACCGTATTACATTTTACATGAGCATATTAAAGATTATTCATAAAATTATAAATATATTTCATCACAGGCGGAATTTGACATAAAAATGAAATTTTTGAATCTTTTTGCTGCAAAATCGGTGATTCTGCAATGCAAGGTTACTTGACTTTGATTTCGCGGTGATATATATTATATACTAAAGTGTTTATAGGAGATATTGGCGTCGCCGTCGGTTCTTCCACGCGGAGCGGGACGGCTTTTTTTATTGAATTTGCGTGGGGAAATGGTGTACTGATATGGCAGAAATTGTACTTGAGCAGGACAATCCGGGCCTGAAGAGCCTGTGTGATGAATTCAGGGCGAACAATAAAATTCCGCAGGACAAATTTGAATTATATCAGGTCAAGCGCGGCCTGCGCAACCCGGACGGCACGGGCGTTATGGCGGGCCTTACCACGATCTGTAACGTACACGGCTATTTAATTGCGGACGGTGAGCGTATCCCGGACGAAGGCAAGCTTACCTACCGCGGGATCGACCTTCGGGAGATCGTGGAAGGGTGCCTTGCGGAAAAGCGTTTCGGATATGAGGAAGTCGCGTGGCTTCTGCTCTTCGGCGAGCTGCCGAACGCGCAGCAGCTGCAGACCTTCTGTAAAACCCTGAACAGCTACCGCGAGCTTCCGGAATATTTTGCGGAGGATATGATTATCAAGGCGCCGTCCAAGAATATTATGAATAAGCTGGCGCGTTCCGTGCTGGCCCTGTATTCCTACGACGACAATCCGGACGACACCTCCCTCCAGAATAACATGCGTCAGGCCATCCAGCTGATTGCGCGGATGCCTACCATCATGACGTATGCCTATCAGGTGAAGCGCCGTCATTTTGACAAGCAGAGCATGTATTTCCACCCCATTGACCCTTCCCATTCCACAGCGCAGGCTATTTTAAACGCGATCCGTCCGGACCGCATGTTTACCGATGAGGAGGCAAAGCTGCTCGACCTCTGCCTGATTCTCCATGCGGAGCACGGCGGCGGCAACAACTCCACCTTTACCGCTCGCGTGCTTTCTTCTACGGGCACGGATATTTATTCCTCCATCGCGGCCGCGATCGGCTCCCTGAAGGGCCCCAAGCACGGCGGCGCCAATCACAGAGTCATGATGATGATGAACGAGATCATGGAGAATGTGCATAACTGGGAAGACGAGACGGAGCTCGGGAATTACCTCGAAAAAATCGTCCGCGGGGAAGCCTGCGACCGTTCCGGCCTGATTTACGGCATGGGGCACGCGGTTTATACGCTTTCCGACCCGCGTGCGGTCATCCTGAAGACAAAAGCCCGCAAGATGGCTGAAGAAAGAGATATGCTTCAGAAATTCGAGCTGTTCGAGCGCGTGGAAAAGCTTGCGCCGGCGGCTTTTTCGAAGGTCAAGGGGGAGATGAAGGTCATTTCCGCCAATGTCGATTTTTACTCCGGGCTGGTCTATGAGATGCTTGGGATTCCGAGCGACCTGTTTACGCCGCTTTTTGCGATTTCCCGTATTGCGGGCTGGTGCGCCCACCGCATAGAGGAAATGGAGACCTGCGGCAGGATCATGCGTCCGGCGTATCGTTCCCTGTCGAAGAGCAAACCGTACATATCTCTTGACAAACGAAACGCAAAGTAAGATTGGAAGGACAGAACATCATGAATATTAAGAATGCCTGGATTGTATTCGCAGTTGCCCTGCTGATTACGCTGCCGACCAGAATTTATCAGATACTGTTTCTGATGGATCAGGATACCGGCTTTTATATCGACGGCATGAAGACGACCGCCTTTGTTGCTGCCGGTCTTGCGGCGGGGGTCCTTCTGCTGGTCCTGATGTGCTTCCTGGATAAGGGAAAAAAGCCGAAGTACAGCCCGATCAGAAGCCTTCCGGCGGCGGTGTTCGGCACCCTGGCCGGACTGGGGATCATCCTGCAGTACGCTGTCGGTATTTTCACCTCGGCTGAATCAGAAAATCCCGTTCCTTCCGTTCTTCTCGCGCTGATCGGCATTTGCGCGGGCGGGGTGATCATCCTGACCTCCTATCAGTTCGCGACGGGCGGCAACACCTTTGAACGTCACCCGCTTCTGGCGCTGCTTCCGTCCGTATGGGGCTGTGCCAGCCTTGTTTCGCTGTTTATCACCTATGTGGCGGTGGTCAATGTCTCGGAAAATATTTACGACACGTTTGCGGTGATCTTTCTGCTTTTGTTCCTGTTCGCCCAGGCGAAAATGTTCGCGCGCATAGAAGATGAAAAAAGTGGAAAAATGGTTTATATGTTTGGCCTTCCGGCGGCGCTGCTTTTGCTGGCTACCGGAATTCCGGGCACGTTAATGGTCCTTTTCAACCTTCACAGTGCCGGGACTTTCCCGGTCGGGCTGTACCCGGTGAATGTTTTGCTGGCGCTGTACGTGGTGCTGTTCCTGATCCGGTATGCGAAGATCGGGGAGGACAAGCCCCAGTCCGACGATGAGCTTCCGGCGGAGGAACCCCGGGTCAACGCGGCTGTAAGCGAAACGGCGGACAATGCGGGGGACGAACTCTCCGACGGCGTTCTGAAAGAGGAGAGCTGCCTGGAATTTCTGGCAAAAGCGTATCACAGTCAGGAGCAGTTCTGTGAAAGGATGAAAAGTCCTTTCCTTCGGAATTAAGATGAAAAAAGTTAGTTAAAATTATGTCAGATGGCTTGTAAAACATCTTAAAATGCTATAAAATAGGATAAGAAAGATTAAATTTCAGGAGGTATATTTTTATGTCTGTTAAGATTGGCATCAACGGGTTTGGCCGTATCGGCCGCCTGGTCTTCCGTGCAGCTGTCGCTCAGCCGGAAACATTTGAAATTGTTGGTATCAATGATCCGTTTATTGACGTTGACTACATGGTTTACATGGTGAAATACGACACCATGCACGGCCGCTTCCAGGGTGATATCTCTGCCGAAGACGGCAAGCTGGTTGTAAACGGCAAAAAGATCGGTGTCTTTGCCGAAAAGGATCCTACCCAGATTCCGTGGGGCAAAGCAGAAGCCGAGTATGTTGTAGAGTCCACCGGTGTGTTCTGCACAACCGAGAAGGCTTCCGCCCATATTACAGCCGGTGCAAAGAAGGTTATTATTTCCGCTCCTGCAAAGGATAAGGAGACCCCGACTTTTGTCTGCGGCGTTAACCTCGACACCTACACAAAGGACATGAAGGTCGTTTCCAACGCATCCTGCACCACGAACTGCCTTGCTCCTTTGACAAAAGTAATCAACGACAAGTTTGGCCTTGTGGAAGGACTTATGACGACTGTTCATTCCACCACCGCCACCCAGAAGACTGTTGACGGTCCTTCCAGCAAAGACTGGAGAGGCGGCCGCGCCGCATCCGGCAACATCATTCCTTCCTCCACCGGCGCTGCAAAAGCATGTGCGCTTGTTATTCCTGCAGTCAAGGGCAAACTGACCGGTATGTCCATGCGTGTTCCCACACTGGATGTTTCCGTTGTCGACCTGACCGTCAGCCTTGCAAAACCGACTACCTATGAAGAGATCTGCGCAGCCGTTAAAGAGGCTTCCGAGAACGAAATGAAGGGCATCCTCGGCTACACTGAGGACGCGGTCGTTTCTTCCGACTTCCTCGGCGATCCCCGCACTTCCATCTTTGATAAGAATGCCGGTATCATGCTGAACGACCACTTCGTCAAGCTCGTATCCTGGTACGACAATGAGTGGGGCTATAGCAACAAGGTTCTGGACCTGATCAAACACATGAATGTTGTTGACCATAAATAATTTATCTTATGGTTGAATTCTTTTAAATGCTCAGCACCCCACAGCGCGCAGTTGCCCGCTGTGGGGTGCTTTATTTGTCGCATTTCTCTTCTGACAGTCCGACAATCGTTCGGCTGTTGCCCGCACAGGGATTTTCAGCTTTGCCGGGGGTTGCTGCAAACAAAAAAGGAATGTCCGCTGACTGCGCAACATCCCTTTTATTTTCCAGATTAACAGGCGGCCGGCTTCACTGCTTGCTGAAGCTCATGACGACCGATTTACCGCCGGATACATTGCCTTGCTCGCATTCGAGGTTTTTGACCGCGTCAAGATTGGTGATGATGCAGGGAGAAATCGTGCTGTAGCCCTTTTCCGCGATCGCCTGAATATCCATATCCATTACTTTTTCCCCTGCGGCGATATGCTGGCCGACCTCTACATGGCAGGTAAAGCCTTCGCCGTTCAGTTTTACGGTGTCGATTCCAAGGTGAACCAACACTTCGATCCCATCGTCGCTTTCTATTCCGATTGCGTGGAGCGTATGCGCGATTTGTACGATTGTTCCGGATACGGGCGAATAAACCCCGTTTTCCGAAGGAAGGATCGCAATTCCGTCGCCTAATATTTTATCGGCAAATACAGGGTCGGGTACTTCGGTTATTAAAATGGCTTTTCCGGTTTGTTGAGCTAAAATGGTTTGTTTCTTATTTCTGCCGAATAATTGCATGATAGACCTCCGATGTTGATTTCAACGAATGATAATAATAAAGATCGTTTCCCTCCCCCGAAATGGGGGAGGGAAACAAAAAGGAGAGATGGATCAGGCCGTCGCGTGGTCGTGGCCGGGGAGGTATTTTTTCATTGCGTCAACCAAAAGCTCTGCCTTTGTGCCGACGATGACCTGGGTAACCTGGGTGCCTGCTTTCATGACGCCGGAAGCGCCGAGGGCCTTGAAATCTTTTTCATTCAGCTCCTTGTTGCTGACAAGGGTCAGGCGGATGCGGGTGATGCAGGAATCGATCTCCTTAATATTCTCTGCACCGCCGAGCGCCGCTATGTATTTCTTCGCAATATTATCGAAGCCCTGATCTTCAACCAGCGCGGAGAAGCTGCTGGTTTCCTCGTCGTCTTCACGGCCCGGTGTTTTCAGGTTGAATTTCTTGATGAAGAAGACGAACAGGAAGAAGTAAACAACAGCGAATACAAGGCCGACCGGGATAATCATCCAGCCGTTTGCCGCCTTGGTCCAGTTGATGAGGTAATCGAAAAGTCCCGCCGAGAAGGTGAAGCTGTCGCGGATGCCGAGCATGTTGCAAACCACCAGGGAAAGACCTGTCAGAGCGGCGTGCAGAACAAAGAGGACAGGCGCGAGGAACATGAACATGAATTCGATCGGCTCTGTTACGCCGGTCAGGAACGCGGTCAGCGCAACGGAGAAAAGAGCGCCGCCGACAATTGCTTTATTTTCTTTCTTGGCGCATACATACATGGCCAGGGCAGCCGCAGGAAGCGCAAACATCATGATCGGGAAGAAACCGGCGGTAAATACGCCGCCGTGGGGGTCGCCGGCAAAGAATCTCCACAGGTCGCCGGAAACGGTTTTACCGTCCGCACCCGTGTAGGTGCCGAAGTTAAACCATACAGCCGTGTTCACAACGTGATGCAGGCCGAAGGGCAGGAGCAGTCTGTTCAGTGTGCCGTAGATGAATTCGCCGAGTCCGCCGCTGCCGGTCATCCAGTTTGCAGCCGCGTCCAGACCCTTTTGGAAGGTCGGCCATACGGTACCGAGCAGGCCGCCGATCACAAGGGAGAAACCGCCCGTGACGATCGGAACGAAACGTCTGCCGCCGAAGAACGCGAGCCAGTCGGGCAGCTTGGCGCTGTGGAACCTATTGTAGCACAGACCGGCGATGACACCGGCGATGATTCCGCCGAAATGCGCCATGTTGATTTCGGTGATTCCTTCGGGAAGGCCCGCCGCCGGCATGAACATGCTGCCGATCTGCAGGGCATGGTTGACGGCCTGGCCGGCCGCATTGAGTACGAAATAGGCGACCGCTCCGGCCAGACCCGCAGCGCCGTTATTGTCTTTTGCAAGACCTACCGCAATACCGATTGCAAATAAGAGGGGAAGATTGCTGAACAGGGCGTTGCCGGAATCCGCCAGAAGGGGAATATTGAGCATATCGCTCTGCCCCAGTCTGAGAAGAAGACCCGCGATCGGCAGCGATGCAATAGGCAGCATCAATGCCTTGCCAAGTTTTTGTAGTGCCGCTAAAACTTTTTGCATTGTTTTTCCTCCTAAAAATATTTTGAATCGAGTTCCCTCGAATAGGTCACAACTGTTTAAGCTTTTCAATATCGACCGCAATAAAAGCGATCGCGTCCTCGCTGAGCTGGACGTCCATCTCATCATAAATCATTTTTGCGACCTGCAGCGCCGTCCGGTAGGAATCGAGCATGCTCAGCTTGACTTGCTGGTTCAGCTTCATGACGATCGGATTACGGTTGACGGTCAGCGTAACCAGACAGTGCAGGGAAAGCAGAAAGCTTTTTGCGGGCGCGTGGGTGTTGTCAAGCCTTTTGTCGATGGCAATTCCCACCATGCTGAGTATTTCGCTGTAGACGCGGGTGCTCTTCATGGCGGAACGGATATGCCGGTTTTTTCTGGCGGAGTAGAGGTGGAGCGCGATAAAGCCTGTCTCACCGTCCCCGATTTCCACGCCGATACGCTCTTTGATGATCTCGGCTGCGATCTGTGCGGTTTCGTATTCCCTGCTGTAAAGGATCGCGATTTCACCGCAGAAAGGATTGTCGATCGGCAAGCCCATATGTAAGCATTCTACCGCGAAGGTGATATGATCCAGTAAAGCGCCGTAAAGCTTGCTGTTGTCAATGTGAAGCCTTTCGCGCGCCACCTCTACAATTTCTCTGGTGACCTCCTCCACCTGCTGGACCTGGGAGTCGATCTGTTTCAATTTTGCGGAATTGACGCTGTCCTCATGGATATAAAATATTTTGCGGTCTTCCGCGCTGTCCTGAATTTTTTCTCCTACCCTTTTGCCGAAGCCGATTCCTTTGCTCATGAGGACAACCTGATTTTCCTCTTCGTCCTGAGCCAGGACCGCGTTGCTGTTCAGAACCTTAGCTACCCTGTAATTCATTTACATCCCCTCAACTTGAATTTTGATTGAAACAGCGGTCCGCTACGGACAGACGACCGCATGTCTGCCTGTATACGCCGAACGGGAAGAGGAGCCGCGGGCCGGATTTCGTCAGAATTCTCACACAAAAATAAAAGGCATAAACTACCATGAAAATTAAAATTCCATGAAAGCTTATGCCTGATCGAATCAGTTACACACTCTTAATATTCTTTTAACAACTTCTATTATACCGGTCGCAAAGGATTTGTCAATATAAAATTTAAATTAAATACATAAATTTTATTTTCAATTCCATATTCATTGTTGAATTTGACTATTTTTTCACATCATTTTTAATTCTTATGCACAATCATTTACCAAAAAACCCTTTCGGAAAATAGAAGCCGGAGGTCCGGCGGCTTATTTCGTCGTTACAGTTGAAAACAGGCTGGTTTTATAACAAAATAGCTAAAATTATCAAATAGATACCATGTTTATTACCAATAATCTACTAAAGTATTGATATTTTGGGAAATTGTGATATGATAAATTCAAGTATAAAAGGAACGATGAAACCCAGAAGGGAGTTGTTTAAAATGCAAAAGGAAACTGCATCAAATAACGGGAATCTGCCGCTTTATTTGTTCCATCAGGGAACCAACATAAAAGCTTATGAATTTCTGGGAGTACATAAAGCAGAAAAAGACGGAAAAGAAGGCATGGTCTGCCGTGTCTGGGCGCCGAATGCCGAAGAGGTTTCCGTAGCCGGGGACTTCAACGATTGGCAGCCTGGGGATTATCCCATGGAAAAGATCAGCGACGGCGTCTGGGAGTGTTTCCTGCCGTTTGTCATGCGGCAGTATCAGTCTTACAAATTCTGTGTGGTCGGCGCCGACGGAAAACAGACCTTCAAAAGCGACCCCTATGCCTATCATTTTGAAACGCGTCCGGGCAACGCCTCCAAATACTATGATATTGAGGGCTATAACTGGAACGATACCGCGTGGATGAAACATAAGGCGGTGAAAAAGCATTACGGCCAGCCGGTGAATATCTATGAGCTTCACATCGGCTCGTGGAGAAGATATCCGGACGGCAACACGTTTTCCTACGATAAGCTTGCCGACGAGCTGGTTCCCTATGTAAAAAGCATGGGCTATACGCATATCGAGCTGATGCCGGTGACGGAGCATCCGTTCGACGGTTCCTGGGGGTACCAGGTCACGGGATATTTCGCCCCGACCTCGCGGTACGGGGAGCCGAAGGAATTTATGAGCTTTGTGGAAAAATGCCACAGGGCGGGGATCGGCGTGATCATGGACTGGGTGCCGGCCCATTTTCCTAAGGACGAGTGCGGGCTTGCCCGGTTCGACGGCACGCCCTGCTACGAGTACGGCGACCCCCGCAAGGGTGAGCACAAGGAGTGGGGGACGCTGGTTTTCGATTACGGGCGCAGCGAGGTAATCAGCTTCCTGATTTCCAGCGCGGTGTTCTGGCTCGAAAAGTATCACATCGACGGAATCCGCGTTGACGCGGTCGCGTCCATGCTGTATCTTGATTACAGCCGTAAGGACGGGGAATGGATTCCGAACAAGAACGGCGGCAAGGAAAATCTGGAGGCGGTCGCTTTTCTTCAGAAGCTGAACGAGTCCGTATTCGGCCTTTTCCCGGACGCGATGATGATCGCGGAGGAATCCACCTCCTGGCCGATGGTATCCAAACCGACGTACTGCGGGGGGCTGGGCTTCAATTACAAATGGAATATGGGCTGGATGAACGACATGCTTCATTATATGTCGCTTGACCCTGTCTACCGCAAATTCAATCACGACAATATTACCTTTTCGTTCTTTTATGCGTTTTCCGAAAATTTTATTCTGCCGATTTCCCATGATGAGGTCGTTTACGGAAAGCGGTCCCTGGTTGAAAAAATGCCCGGCGACGAAGCGCAGAAATTTGCGGGCGTGCGGGCGTTTATGTGTTACATGATGGCGCATCCCGGGAAAAAGCTGATTTTTATGGGGACCGAGTTCGGTCAGCGCAACGAATGGAATTACGAGCAGGGACTCGACTGGCTTCTGCTGAATAAGCCTGAGCATCAGGTGCTGAACGATTTCTTCAAAAGCCTGAACCATTTCTATCTGGAAACCGCGGCCCTGTGGGAGGTCGATTTTTCCTGGGAGGGCTTTTCGTGGATTTCCAACGACGATTATACGCAGAGCGTTATTGCCTTCCGCCGCATCGACAAGTCGGGGAATGAGGTTCTCGCCGTCTGTAATTTCCTGCCCGTAGAGCGCACCTCTTATTCCATCGGGGTGCCGTTTGAGGGAATCTATACGGAAATTTTCTCTTCCGACCGGGCTGAATTCGGCGGGAGCGGAATCACAAACGGCAGCAGCATCCATTCCGGCGCAAAACCGATGCACGGGTTCGAGCAGTCCGTTGAGCTTACGCTTCCCCCGCTTTCGGTTATCTTTCTGAAATGCCGCCGCAAAGCGAAAAAAATCGAACAACCCGCGGCGCTTACGCAAAAAATAAAGACGGCGCGCAAAGCAGCAAAAAAGTAAATATTATTGGGGAGGATCATAAAATGTTGCCAAAACAAGAGGTAGTCGCCATGCTGCTGGCCGGCGGTCAGGGCAGCAGGCTGGGCGTACTGACAAAATACCTTGCAAAACCCGCGGTGCCCTACGGGGGCAAATACCGCATTATTGATTTCCCGCTTTCCAACTGCGTAAACTCCGGAATCGAAACGGTGGGCGTGCTGACGCAGTATCAGCCGCTTGTGCTGAACGAATACATCGGAAGCGGCCAGCCGTGGGATCTGGACAGCATCAACGCCGGGGTGCGCGTGCTTCCGCCTTACCAGCGCGGCAGAAAATCGGACTGGTACAAGGGTACGGCGAACGCGATCTATCAGAATATCCCGTACATAGAGCGTTACAATCCCGAATACGTCGTCGTGCTTTCCGGCGATCATATTTATAAGATGGATTATTCCAAAATGGTCGCCTACCACAAGGAAAAGGAAGCCGACTGCACCATTGCCGTCATTGAGGTCCCGCTGGAAGAGGCGTCCCGGTTCGGCATCCTCAACACGCATGAGGACGCTTCGATCTATCAGTTCGACGAAAAGCCGAAGGTGCCGAAGAGCAATCAGGCCTCCATGGGCATTTATGTGTTTACCTGGAGCAAGCTGCGCAAATATCTGGAAGCGGACGAGGCAAACCCGAAATCCTCCAACGATTTCGGAAAAGACGTTCTGCCCGCCATGCTGAACGCCGGCGAGCGGATGTTCGCGTACCGCTTCGAGGGCTACTGGAAGGACGTCGGGACGATCGACAGCCTGTGGGAATCCAACATGGATTTGCTGAACCCGAAAATTCCTCTCGACCTGAGCGAGGAAAACTGGAAAATCTATTCCCGCAACCCGGTCATGCCCCCGCACTATGTCGCCGGCGGGGCGACGGTGCAGAATTCGCTTGTCGCGGAGGGCTGCAACGTGTACGGCGAAATCGACTTTGCCGTGCTGTTTGCGGGCGTCTACATCGCTCCGGGCGCGGTGGTGAAGGACTCCATCATCATGCCGGGTTCCCGGGTGGAGGAAAACGCCATCGTCCAGTACGCGATCGTATCCGAGAACGCCGTGATCGGCAAGGGCGCCGTTGTGGGCGCGCGGCCGGAGGACATTGAAAACAAGGACGAGTGGGGCGTCGCCGTCGTGGGCGACGGGTGTGTCATCGCCCCCGGCACGACCGTGCCGCCGAAAGCGATGATCGACGCCGAAACGCTGGCAGAGGAGGCGGAAAAATAATGCGCGGGAACAATGTGCTTGGACTGATTTTTTCAAATGTGCATGAGGAACGGGTCCGGGAGCTGACCGAAAAGCGGACCATGGGTTCGGTGCCGTTCGGCGGCAGATACCGCCTGATTGATTTTCCGCTTTCCAATATGGTGAATTCGGGGATCAACAAGGTCGGCGTAATTACCAAAAGCAACTACCAGTCCTTAATGGATCATCTCGGTTCCGGAAAGGCGTGGGACCTGTCCCGAAAAAGGGAAGGGCTGTTTATTCTGCCCCCCTTCAGCGGGGAGTGCAGCATGTCCAACAGCCGGATAGAATCCCTTTCCTCCATCGGTACTTTCCTTTCCAATTCAAGGGAAGAGTTTGTCATCGTCTCCGACAGCGACGTGGTCTGCAATATCGAATTTACCGACGTGATGTCCTCCCATCTCAAGCATAACGCGGATATTACGGTCATTTACCGTTCCGGGAAGCTGCCGGAAAAAATCTGTGACCCCACGGTCTACACCATCGACCCGGACAACCGCGTACGCGACATGCTCATCAACCCGCGCGCAGACGGCGAGTGCAGCTACGGTCTGAGCATGCTGTTGATGAAGCGCGAGACCCTGATGAAGATCGTCGCGGACTGCGTGAGCCGCAACCTGTATAATTTCAAGCGCGACTTTCTCCAGCGCAATATTTCCAATTACAGGATTTTTGCCTATGAATTCAAGGGCTTTACCCAGACGATCTGTTCCATGAATTCCTATTTTGAAGCCAACATGTCCCTGATGCTGCCAAAGGTACGGGCGGAGCTGTTCAACGCCGACAGACCGATTTTCACCAAGGTGCGCGACGATATGCCCGCGCGCTACGGGCTGGGCTCCATTGTCACCAATTCCCTGATCGCCGACGGCTGCGTGATCGACGGTACGGTGGAAAACTGCGTGCTGTTCCGCGGCGTCCGCGTCGGCAAGGGGACAAAGCTCGAAAACTGCGTGGTCATGCAGGACAGCGTCATCGGCCCGAACTGCAGGCTCAACTATGTCGTCATGGATAAAGACGTCGTCATTAAAAACGACCGTTCGCTTCTCGGCTTCCAGTCCTATCCCGTTTTTATCAGCAAGGGCAGCGTGGTCTGATGTGATCGGAACCGACATTTCAGTTAGGGAGGCTTAAAAATGAAAGTATTATACTGCACCAGTGAAGCAAGGCCCTTTGCGGCCACCGGCGGTCTGGCGGAGGTGGCGGGTTCCCTGCCGCAGGCGCTCCGGCTCCGGCTGATCGGCTGCCGCGTGGTCATGCCGCTTTACGAGGATATTCCGCAGGAGCTGCGGGAAAACATGAAATTTATCACAAGCCTTTCCGTGCCGGTCGCCTGGCGCCGCCAGTACTGCGGCGTGTTTGAGGCAAAGGTCGGCGGGGTGATCTACTATCTGATCGACAACCAGTACTATTTCAAGCGCCACGGCCTGTACGGCCATTACGACGACGCGGAGCGGTTTGCGTTCCTGTCGCGCGCGGCTCTTGAAATGCTTCCGTATATTGATTTCAAGCCCGATATTATTCACTGCAACGACTGGCAGTCGGCGCTGGTACCGATTTATTTCAGCATCTTTTATGCAAATAATGATTGGTACAAGGGCATAAAAACGATTCTGACGATCCACAATATTCAGTATCAGGGCAAATACGGCAAGGAGCTGGTGGAGGACGTGCTGGGAATTCCCCAGTCGGATATGCCGGTTCTGGAGTACGACGACTGTATCAATCTGCTCAAGGGCGCAATCGAAAGCGCCAACCGCGTTACCACGGTCAGCCCGACCTATGCGCAGGAAATCCTTGACCCGTGGTTTTCCCACGGTCTGGACAGCATCTTACAGGCGCGCGAATGGAAGCTTTCCGGTATCCTGAACGGGATCGACACGGTCAGCTACGACCCCGCCAACGATTCCGAAATCTATGCCCCCTATTCGGCGGAGGACCTTTCCGGCAAGGCGGAGAACAAGAGGAAGCTGCAGGAAAGGCTCAACCTGAACCAGGAGTCCACTACGCCGCTCATCGGAATGGTGACGAGAATGGTTTCCCACAAAGGGCTGGACCTTGTCAAGGAAGTGCTCGACCGGCTGATGCGGGAAACGAACACGCAGTTTGTGATTCTGGGCTCCGGCGACTGGGAGTACGAGAATTTCTTCCGGGAAATGCAGGAGCGGTACCCCGGCAGGCTCTGTGCCTGTTTCGGCTTTATACCCGAGCTTTCCCGAAAAATTTACGCTGGCTCCGACATTTTCCTGATGCCGAGCAAGAGCGAGCCCTGCGGGCTTGCCCAGATGATCGCCCTGCGCTACGGTTCCGTCCCGGTCGTCCGCGAAACGGGCGGGCTGAAGGATTCCATCAAGGACAGCGGCGACGGGGAAGGCAACGGTTTTACCTTCCAGTCCTATGATTCCGGCGATATGCTGTACGCAATCAACCGCGCGCTGGAGGGCTACTCCAGTCCGGAGGGGTGGAGCATTCTGGTGGACCGCGCCATGAAATGTGATTTCAGCTGGGGACGTTCCGCAAACGAATACATTCGCCTGTACCGGGAACTGATGAAAGAAAATCAATCCTGACCGCTCCGCCAACTGCCGGCATCAGCGGGGCGGATTGATGGGGAACAAAGATGAAACAGACAGGATATCAAAAGAACAGGAAAATTCTTTTTACGGCAGCGGGAGTCGTTCTGGCTCTCGCTGCCGCGTTTTGGATTTACACCCGGGGAAATCCTTCCGGGAGTCCCTTCCTGCCGGGAGCTTCGTCCGGGGAAAAGACCTCCTCTGCGGCCGGTTCTGCGGGGAAACCCTCCGGTCCGTCAAACCCGGCCGCGGGCAGCTCGGCCGCTCCGGCGTCAAGCGGCCCGGCCGTTTCGCCGCTCGACGGGATTTTTGCCGATTACGGCGTACCTGCCCAAAAGAAGCTCATGTCCCTGAGTCTGAGGGAAAAGGTGGGACAGGTGTTTGTTTTCCGCTGCCCCCAGACGGGAGCGGCCAAAGCCGCCGCCGACTATCAGCCGGGCGGGTACTGCCTGATGGCTTCGGATTTCAGCGGCAAAACCACGGCGCAGGTGCAGGCCGCGCTCAAATCCTATCAGGACGCAAGCAAGATCGGAATGATTCTCTGCACGGACGAGGAGGGCGGTACGGTCGTCCGCATCAGCAAATATCCGGCGCTCAGGAAAACCGCGTTCCGGTCCCCGCAGCAGGTATTCCGGCTTTCCGGCCTGAATGGGATTTATGACGACACCGTGCAGAAGGCCCAGCTTCTGAAAAAGCTCGGACTGAATCTGAACCTCGCGCCCGTATGCGATGTTTCCACCAATCCTTCCGATTTTATTTACGGCAGGACGTTTGGCAAAGACGCTTCCAAAACGGCGGACTTTGTCAGGGTATCGGTCAGTGCGTACAACAGCCAGAACCTGTCCTGTACGCTCAAGCATTTCCCCGGTTACGGAAACAACCGGGACACTCACACCGGAATCGCCTACGACAAGCGTGATTACAGCGTGTTCCAGAAGCAGGACTTTGTTCCGTTCCAGGCGGGAATCGACGCGGGCGCGCAGTGTGTAATGGTTTCGCACAGTATCGTGAACTGCATGGACCCGTCCCGTCCGTCCTCCCTTTCGCCGAAGGTACACGAGATTCTGCGCGGCGAGCTGGGCTTTACGGGCGTCATTATGACCGACGACCTCTCCATGGGCGCCATCACTGATTTTACAGCGGGGAAAAGCCCTTCCGTCGCCGCCTTTACAGCGGGAAATGATATTGTGCTGTCCTCCGACATGGCGCGGGATTTCAACGCGCTGTACGCCGCGGTGCAGGACGGGACCGTCAGCGAACAGCGGCTTGACGAAAGTGTGCTTCGCATCCTTGCATGGAAATATAAAATGGGTATAATATAAAGAGAATACTACGGAAGGATCTGATCAATTGAACTTAACGGAAGAAGAAAAAAATATCCTGACGGAGATCAGGGAATCACAAAGATATCCGATTGTGCGTTTGGAGCTGCACAATTCCGAAAATGAGGAATTGATTTCCATTGCGCTCAATTACGTGAGGATTACCGACGCAGAGGATTCCATGGAGACGGTCAAGACGCGTTCCGCCGCGCTGAAAAGCCTGATGGAAAAAGGCCTCGTTTTTATCGACTACACGGTGCGCGTATGGGTTTCAGGCGATTATGACGTTTACTACAAGAGCAAAATCTACGAGCTCCTGTGCCGTACCGTCATGGAAAGCGCAAAGCAGCCCGGCGCGGTCTTTAACCTGCCGTATATGAGAAAGGGCTACGCTACCCTGACGCTGAAAGGAATAAGAGAAGCTCGGAAGAAATAGAAATAAAAAAACCGGCCCGCCAATGCCTGGTGGGCCGGTTGCAATTTAAGTCGGATATGATATAATTTATTTAACGGGCTTTTTCGCGCCCATCAGCGCTTCAGCATTTTGAATCAGATTAAACAGCGAACTGGAAAACAGCGGGTACTCTTCGGAGATTTTTTCCGGTGAAAGCACGGGCAAATTGGTTTTTCCCAAGCCTTCCATCCCGTCGGCGTTTTCCCCGCTCGCCAGACAGGCCGCGTTGGAATACGCGATTTCCATCGCCGCGCCGGAACGCCCGTCGCTCAGCTTCTGCGGAACGGAAAAAAGACCCTGCGGATTTTTCGGGTTGGCGGAATACAGAAGCCGGAAGCTCCTGTAAACGGAAATATTGAGGTACGCCGACACTTCCGAGGTCAGCGACTTGTTCTGGCACTTTTGCAGCGTGCTGAAAATAATATTCATCGAATTCGCAAGCAGCTTTTTGTTCAAAACGGGCAGCAGGCTGCCTTTCAGAATATTCTCCTTGCCGATGGCGTCCGGCTCCGGAATATCGTCCACCTTAATGGTGGCCCCGCTGCGGTGCGGAGTCCTTCCGAGGAGATAATCGCAGGAAACGTCATAAAATTCAGCGGCCTTTACCACAAAGTCCAGCCCGCATTCACGGATTCCCTTTTCGTAATGCGAAAGCAGGGCCTGAGAAACCTCCAGTTCCTCGGCCGCCTTTTTCTGGCTTAATGCGCGTTCTTTACGCAGCAAAGTAATAATTCTTGGGAAACTGCTATTCATTGAACTATCCCCTGTGTCGAAATATGGAAAAATTAACGCCTTGTAAAGTATATAACAAATATAACGCTTTGTAAAGCCGCTAGATATCGTGTCTTTTCGCTCTGCGCCTACATGTATCTAGAAATTTTGCGTTTGTCAAGGCTTGAGTCAGAAAAATTTTTAAGGAGCCGAAAAATGAAATCTTACACTATCCATTTAATCCGTCACGGAATTACGACGGGCAATCTTCTGGGTCAGTATGTGGGGCGCACCGATTTGCCCCTTGCTCCGGAGGGGATCGCGCAGCTTGAGGACCTGAAACGGCACAGCTCCTATCCGTCCGCCCAGGTGTTTTACTGCAGCCCCCTTCAGCGCTGCCTGCAGACCCTGCAGCTTCTCTATCCCGGCGCACAGCCGACGGTGGTCGACGGCCTGCGCGAATGCGACTTTGGCGACTGGGAGGGGAAAACCGCAAAGGAAATTGCGGCGGAGGATGAAAGCTTTACCGACTGGGTGGGCAGCGGAGAAATCGTTACCCCTCCGAACGGGGAATCCGGCGGCGTGTTCATGCAGCGGGTCTGCTCCGCGTTTGAGTCGATCGTACAGGAAATGATGCGCTCCGGAACAAGCAGCGCCGCGTTGGTTGCCCACGGGGGCAGCATCATGTGCATCCTTTCGGCCTACGGCTTGCCGCGCGCCAGTTTTTACGACTGGATGACCAGCAACGGCTGCGGGTATTCTCTGCGGATTACGCCGGGCCTGTGGATGCGTTCCATGGTGGCCGAGGTATACGAAACGATTCCCCCGCGGAAAAATTCCGAGCAGAACAGCGAACGGCTGGTCATCGACCTTGCGCGTGAGGCTGCCGACCGCGCGTTTGGAAAAAAGGAGCAGGAATAAAATTTAATCCTTGACAAAGGTACCCGCATAAAATATAATAGTAAATAATTTAATATGCAAAAGCGATGAAGGGAAAAAGACATTGGCAGAAGCATTGCAGAGAACCGGCGGTTGGTGCAAGCCGGCGCGGAAGCCCATGTGTATAGCTCATCCCGGAGCCGCCGTCTTCGATGTGAAAGCGGAGAAACGGACGCAGTGGCAGCGTTAAAGGCCGGAGCCTTGTTAGAGGTTTGCCGAGGGTTTCCGCTTTGCGGAGCCGAATTTGGGTGGTACCGCGGATTTGTTTATTCGCCCCGAACACAGAATTCTGTGTTCGGGGCTTTTTTTTATTTCACCGATCAACTGATCAATTGATAAAGGAGTGTTGGATGATGTTTGAAGGCTGCAAAAAGTATATTCCGTTTCAGCCGATCAGCCTGCCGGACCGTCAATGGCCCGACAAAGTCATTACGAAAGCGCCGGTCTGGTGCAGCGTGGATATGCGGGACGGCAATCAGGCCCTGATTGACCCGATGAATCTTGAGGAAAAGCTGCTGTATTTCCAGACCCTTGTGGATGTCGGGTTCAAGGAGATTGAAATCGGTTTTCCGGCCGCCTCTGAGACGGAGTACGAAATCCTCCGCGCGCTGATCGAACAAAAGCGGATTCCGGACGACGTGACCATCCAGGTGCTGGTTCAGGCAAGGCCGCATTTGATTTATAAGACCTTTGAAGCGATCAAAGGCGCGAAGAACGTCATCGTGCATTTTTATAATTCCACCTCCACTTTGCAGCGCAAGGTGGTTTTCCGCACCGACATGCAGGGCGTTATCGATATTGCCGTGGAGGGCGCAAAGCTGATTAAAGAGCTCACCGACGAGGAAATCGGAAAGAGCGGCGCAAATATCCGCTATGAATATTCCCCGGAAAGCTTCTCGGGGACCGAAATCGACAATTCCGTGCTGATCTGCGAAAAGGTGATGGAGGCGCTCGGCTCCACGCCGGAGAACAAGCTGATTCTGAACCTGCCCAATACGGTCGAGATGAGCACCCCGAACTGTTATGCCGACCAGATCGAGTATTTCTGCCGCCATCTGAAAAACCGCGAAAGCGCCATTATCAGCCTGCACCCCCACAACGACCGCGGCACCGCGACGGCGGCGACTGAGCTGGGCCTGATGGCGGGAGCGGAAAGGGTGGAGGGGACCCTTTTCGGCAACGGAGAACGTACCGGGAACGCGGATGTAATGGTGGTCGCCATGAACATGTACTCCCAGGGAGTGGACCCCAGACTCGATTTCTCCAACATGCGCGCCGTTCAGGAGATCTTTGAGAAATGCACCAAGATGAAGATTCACGAACGCCATCCCTATGTGGGCGATCTGGTGTTCACGGCGTTTTCCGGCTCCCATCAGGACGCGATCAAAAAGGGCGTCGAGTATATGGCGAAAAACGGCGGCGGCTACTGGGAAGTGCCGTATCTGCCGATCGATCCCGCCGACGTCGGCCGCGAGTACGAGCCGATCATCCGCATCAACAGTCAGTCCGGCAAGGGCGGCGCCGCGTTTGTGATGCAGCAGAGCTTCGGCTATGAGCTGCCCAAAGCGATGCATCCCGAATTCGGTACGATGGTCAAGGCCGTCTGTGACGAAGCGGGCCGCGAGCTTCAGCCCGATGAGATTTTCGGCATTTTCCGCAGGGAATTCCTCGAAGTCAACGCCCCGTACAATCTCAAGCAGTATAAGCTTTACGAGGAAAACGATATCAGCGGGGACACACAGGTCCATTTCGACGGAGTGATTCGCTTCCGGCACGAGGACCATGCCATCAGCGCCAGCGGGAACGGGCCTGTCAGCGCATTCTTTCACGCGCTCAAATCCGTCGGCATCACCGACTACCAGTTTGTTTCCTACCGTGAGCACGCCGTTTCCAGCGGCGCGGACAGCAAGGCGGTTTCCTATATCCAGCTGACCGCGCCGGACGGCAGCCCGGCGTTCGGCGTTGGGATCGACAATAATATCAGTCTTGCTTCCATCAAAGGCATCATCTGCGCGATCAACCGTACGAAGAATGCCGCCGTGAAAGAATCTTAAAGGGGGAACCACAATGAAAAGCTATCAAATTGTCCTGCTGAAAGGCGACGGAATCGGTCCCGAGATCGTAACCCAGGCTGTGAAGGTATTGGACCGCGCCGCCGGCCGGTTCGGATTTACCGTTTCCTATGACGAAGCGCTTTTGGGCGGCTGTGCGATTGACGCGGCCGGGGTGCCGCTTCCGCCGGAAACAATTGAAAAATGCAAAGCCGCCGATTCCACGCTGCTCGGCGCGGTCGGCGGCCCCAAATGGGACACGGTGCCCGGCAACCTAAGGCCGGAGGCGGGGCTGCTGGGCATCCGCGGCGCGCTTGGGCTTTTCGCCAATCTGCGCCCCGCCAGAATTTTTGAGCAGCTGCGCGAGGCTTCTCCCCTGAAAGCGGAGATCGTCGGCGACGATCTGGATATCATGGTGGTGCGGGAGCTGACCGGGGGCATTTATTTCGGCGAGCGGGGCCGCAGGACGGTCAACGGCTTCGAGGCCGCGTACGACACCGAAATGTACTCCGTGCCGGAAATTGAGCGCATTGCGCGCGTGGCCTTCCGCATGGCGCAAAAGCGCGGCGGCAGGCTTTGCAGTGTAGACAAGGCCAACGTGCTGGAATCCTCCAGATTGTGGCGCGCAACGGTTGAAAGAATCGGAAAAGAAGAGTATCCTGATATAGAACTGTCCAATCTGTATGTGGACAACTGCGCCATGCAGCTGGTGCGCAACCCGAAGCAGTTCGACGTGATCGTCACCTCCAACATCTTCGGCGATATTCTTTCCGACGAAGCGTCCATGATCAGCGGCTCCATCGGGATGCTGGCCTCCGCCAGCCTGAGCGAAGGCAAATCCGGCCTGTACGAGCCCATCCACGGCTCCGCGCCCGATATTGCCGGAACGGGAAAGGCCAACCCGTTGGCGACCATTCTTTCCGCCGCAATGATGCTTCGCTATTCGTTGGACGAACCGCAGGCGGCACAGGCAATCGAAGACGCCGTATCCGAAGTCCTGAAAACAGCCCGTACGCCGGACATCTATACGGAAGGGATGCAGCAGGTCACCTGTGAGGAAATGGGCGATCTGGTCTGCGGATTGCTGTAAATCCTGTCATGATTTGTATTACTGTTTATCGATTATACAAATAGTATTATTTTAATAGTAAAAAATAAAAGATTCTCCCCAACGACGGGGAGAATTCCTTTGGTTTTTCTCAAAATTGCTATAGTATGGGAGCATGGAAATGCACGGAACAGAGGCTTTGACATTTAAAAAGGGACTGAAGGACGGGCTGCCGATCTGCCTGGGGTATATCAGCGTTTCTTTCACGTTTGGAATGATGGCGACGCAGGGCGGGCTGCCGCTTTGGGCGGTGATGCTGATTACCATGAGCAACATGACCAGCGCGGGGCAGTTTGCCGGGACCGAGCTGATTTTGTCGGGCGGGCATTACATAGAGCTTGTCGTAACCACTTTTGTCATCAACATCCGCTATATGCTGATGTCCCTTTCCCTTTCCCAAAAAGTGGACGGTGCCATGACCTCTCTCCAGCGGCTGGTTCTTTCCTTCGGCGTGACCGATGAAATTTTCGCCGTCGCCATGAAGCAGGACGGAAGCATTGGCGCGCGGTATCTTCTGGGGCTGATTCTGACTCCTTACACCGGCTGGACGCTGGGGACCCTGCTCGGCGGAACCGCTACCTGCCTGCTGCCGGTCAGTGTCCGCACCGCGCTGGGCATTGCGATCTACGGGATGTTCATCGCCATTATCGTTCCTCCCGCAAAGCATGCGCGCCCCGTTGCGCTGGCCATCGTCATTGCGGTGGTTTTAAGCTGTCTTTTCCGGTGGACGCCCTTCCTGAACCGGATTTCCGGCGGATGGGTCATCATCATCTGCGCGGTGGTCGCGTCGGCCTACGCCGCGCTGCGTTACCCTGTGGACGACCCGGAGGTGCAGGAATGAATTACCCGAGAATTTTGATCTGTACCTTTCTGATGGCGCTGGTCACCTATATCATCCGTATGCTTCCGCTGGCGATTTTCAGGAAGAAGATTCACAACCGATTTATCCGGTCGTTTCTGGCTTATGTGCCTTACGCCGTGCTTGCGGCCATGACCTTTCCCGAAATTCTGTACTCCACGGGGAATCCGTATTCCGCGGTGTTCGGCCTTGCCGCGGCCCTTCTCCTCGCGTATCGGGACAAAGGCCTTCTTACCGTTGCGCTTGGCTCTACCGCCGTCGTTTTTGTCGTGGAACAGGTCATGGGTTTTTTTTCATAAAAATGCCGCTGCTGCCAAAGAAATGTGCAATAGACATTTACACAATACAACAGCTTTTATAGTCAGAAAATGCGCCTTGATTGAGCTTTTCAAGCCCGTTTCAAGGCGCATTTTTTATGTAATCAGTATCCGAATTTCCCGCTCATGGATTCGTCGTTCTCCACCCATTCCTGTACATAAACGGAGGAGAAAGTATTTTTTGTGTTCCGCGCAACCACGCGCGTGATGCCGGCATTGATAATCATTCTTTTGCACATGGAACAGGAAGAAGCGTTTTCCACATATCCGCCCGCCTTGGCGTCCCTTCCCACCAGATACAGCGTGCTGCCGATCATATCGCGGCGGGAGGCGCTGATAATGGCGTTGGCCTCCGCATGGACGGAGCGGCAGAGCTCGTAGCGTTCCCCGCGCGGAACCCCCAGCGTTTCGCGCACACAGACGCCGGTATCGATACAGTTGCGGCGGCCGCGGGGCGCCCCCGTGTATCCGGACGATACGATCTCGTCATGCTGAACGATGATCGCGCCAAAATTCCGGCGCAGACAGGTACCGCGCTCCGACACGGTTTCAGCAATATCAAGGTAATAATTCTCTTTGTCCGTACGGTTCATTTTCATGCCTCCCAATCCTTTTATGATAGCAATTCCATTTCCGTTTGCGAGCCAAAATAGGTTCCTCTCCTGCCGAAGGAGGGGTGGAACGCAGCCCTGTTGCAGAATCAACTGGAGATGCTGTAGTAATCCTATCATATTGTATTTTCGACAGATAATCAATGGAAATGTGGCAATTTGTATGATATAATCAGGAAATAAAAGAGTAAGCAAAAAGATATGGGGACAGAAAATGGATTTATCGGATATCAGAGTCATTAAGAATATACTGGCGCGTCACGGCTTCCACTTTTCCAAATCGCTGGGGCAGAATTTTCTGATCAACCCGGACGTCTGCCCGCGCATGGCGGAGGAGTGCGGCGCGCAAAAGGGAGTCGGCGTACTGGAAATCGGGCCGGGCGTGGGGGTGCTGACCGCGGAGCTCGCCAAGCGGGCGGACAAGGTAGTTTCCGTAGAGCTGGACAAAAAGCTGCTGCCGGTTCTGGACGACACGCTTTCCGGGTACCGCAATGTCAAAATCGTGAATGAAGATATTTTAAAGGCCGATCTCAGAAAGCTGATCGGAACCGAGTTTTCCGGCGCAGAAGTGGCCGTTTGCGCCAATCTGCCTTATTATATCACTTCGCCGGTCATTATGCGGCTTCTGGAAGAACGGCTGCCGATCCGCTCCGTGACGGTCATGGTGCAGAAGGAAGCGGCGGAACGCCTCTGCGCCCTGCCGGGCACCCGCGCCTGCGGTGCGGTGAGCGCGGCGGTGCGTTATTTTGCCGAACCGGAGGTCCTTTTTGAAGTGAACCGGGACAACTTTTTCCCGCCGCCAAACGTCGATTCGGCGGTCATCCATCTGAAAATCCGCAAAAAGCCGCCGGTGAAAATCAACAGGGAAAAGGACTTTTTTGCCCTTGTCAAAGCGGCTTTCGGCCAGCGGCGCAAAACGGTGCTCAACGCCGTCGCCGCTGGGCTCTCGCTGGACAGGGCAGTGGTAGCGGCGGCGCTGGAAAGGGCGGGAATCGCCCCGACCGCGCGCGCGGAGCAGCTTTCCATGGAGCAGCTCGCAGCGCTGTCCAACGAAGTATTTCTGTAATGGAAGTGGTTTCAAAAATCGCGGGATCATCATCACAAGGGAGGGCTTTTTATGAGCGACGGAAAACTTGCAGTTCTGTTTTTTGAAGCCGGCATCGTACTGACGCTGATTTCCATGGTGCTCGGTCCGTTTGAGATTACCGGATGGGCGCTCGCCACCGCTTCCGTGGCCTGTTTTGTCGCGCTGGCGGGGATGTATCTTGCTTTCTGCAGCTGGAACGAGCCCGACGAGGAAGACGAAAAGCCGCCGGAGGAGTCCCACGACACAGAGGCGCATGAAAAATAAGATGCAAAGAGAAAAAGCCGGAAGCATTCGCTTCCGGCTTTCTAGGCCATGTTTGTAGATTAAAAATCGACGGATTTTCGTGATAAAACTGTGCCTGACAAGGAAAAAAGCGCAGGAATACTGCCCGTATGCCGAGCATTTTTGACGCGGTCAGCCGCAATTTTAGCCGAATAAGACAAGACTCTTAATTTACAAACATGGCCTAATATCGTTAATAAACAATCGCGCCGTATTTCGCCGCGAGCGGTTCGATCAGGTCGGTTTCGATCGGACAGGCGGAATCGACGATCAACCGGCCCTGAAAATACCGGAGCGCCGCGTCGAGCACCGGCAGGCTGTCACAGTACACGGCAATGGGCAGGCGCGTCATCGTGCTGTTTTCGCTCAGCAGTAGCGCGTCGTCCACACTGTTGACCTCCACTAACGCCGCGGTAACCTGCTCGTCGTCCAGATCGATCAGGTCTTCGCCGAGCGAGCTGGTACAGGCAATCGGTTCGCTGAATACGATGTCGTCCCCCAGGAAAAACGCTTCCCGTTCATTTGCGGCGGCATAGCAGTCCGGTTCTTCCGGAATTTCCGGCGGGCCGAATTCCTTTGCCACCTGCGCCAATGCTTTCAGATGCTCCGCGGTGGAGCCGCAGCAGCCCCCGACGATCCTCGCTCCCGCTTCCATCAGCCCGCGCATCCGGGCGGCGAATTCATCGGGGGAAAGGATTCCGCTGTGCTCCGGAGAATTCCACATGGGCACCCCGGCGCTCGGTTTGGCGATGATCGGAACGCTGATATGCGGGGCAACCTGTTCCACGTGCTCCAGCATGTGCTCCGGTCCAAAGGAGCAGTTCAGGCCGATCGCGTCCGCCCCCATGGCCTGCAGGGTGATCACCGCGGGCAGAAGGCTTCCTCCCGTGAGGGTGTGTCCGCTTTCATCCACGGTGACGGTCACAAAAACCGGCAGATTGGTCGTCCTTGCGGCAAGCACCGCCGCGCGCATGTCGGCGAGCGAGGTCTGCGTTTCGATCGCGATAAAGTCGACCCCCGCGTCGTCCAGCGCGCGGATCTGTTCGCGGTAAATGTCATAGATGTCGTCAAAATCCGATTCGCCGAACGGCGGTACGAACAGGCCGGTGGGGCAGACGTTCCCACCCACCAGTACCCCGGCGGGTTTCGCAACGCTTTGGGAAAGCGCCACCAGCTTCTGATTGATGTCCGCGACCTCCGCTTCCAGACCGTAGCTGCTCAGGCAGGCCCGGTTTGCGCCAAAGGTCGGCGCATAGACTGCCTGAGCGCCCGCTTTGATAAAGTCGCTTTGCAGCTTTGTGAGCTTTTCGGGATTTTCCAGAATCCATTTTTCCACACAAACGCCGCCCGGCATTCCGGCGGCGGCCAGATTTGTGGCCGTAGCGCCATCCAGCAGCAGGGGAAGATGAAATGGGAAACTCATTTGTTCTTCATTGCTCCTAACATGTTCAGCCTGCTTACATGCTTTCCGGCGCGGAAATCTTAAACATGGAAAGCACGTTGCAGATCACAGTGGAAACCGCGCCGCACAGGTACATCCTGGCGGCGGTCAGACCTTCGTTTTCGCCTTTAACACGGCATGCGTTATAGAATTTATGGAAGAGCGTAGCCAGCGTAATGACGTAGCGGGTAATTCTGGCGGGATCGTAGTCCTGCGCCGCCGCCACAATTTCCCCGGTGAAGGAAGAAAGATGCCGGATCAGCTCAATTTCCTCGGGCTCGGTCAAAAGCGCGAGTTCCTCATCGGTGCAGCCGCGCGGGAGGATTCCCTCGGCGGCGAGCGCCTTGAAAATACTGCAGATTCTCGCCCGGGCATACTGTACGTAATAAACCGGGTTCTGCGCGTCCTGCTGAACGGCGAGATCAAGGTCGAAGTCCATCTGGGAATTGGCTTCCCTCATGTTGAAATAGAACCTTGCGGCGTCCACCGGCACCTCGTCAAGCAGGTCGGCCAGCTGAATCGCTTTGCCGGTACGCTTGCTCATACGCACGACTTCTCCGCCCTTCACGAGCCTTACCAGCTGAATCAGCACGACGTTCAGCTTGCCGCCGTCCAGCCCGACCGCGTCCATGGCACCCTTCATTCTCGCCACGTGGCCGTGGTGGTCGGCGCCCCAAACGTCGATGCAGCGGTCAAAGCCGCGCTTTGCAAATTTGTTTCTGTGATAGGCGATATCCGCCGCGAAATAGGTTGGATTTCCGTTCTGGCGGACCAGGACTTCGTCTTTTTCCGCGCCGAAATCGGTCGCGCGGTACCAAAGGGCGCCGTCCTTATCGTAGGTCATACCTTTTTCCCTCAGAATCTGGATCGTTTCCTCCAGCTCGCCGTCATTGTGCAGGCGGCTTTCCAGAAACCACTCGTCGTAAACGATGCCGTATTTTTTCAGGTCTGCCTGCATCTTGGCGATATTTTTCGGAAGCGCAAAATCCACCAAAGCCCTTTTCAGCTCCTCGGGGTCTGCGCCAACATAGCTGTCGCCGTGCTCTTTCGCAAACTCGGCGGCCCTTTCGCGGATGTCGTCTCCGTGGTATCCGTCCTCAGGAAATTCGACGGCGTCCTCGCCCTGAAAAAGCTGCAGGTAGCGCACGGCAAGGGAGGTGCCGAATTTTTCAATCTGGTTTCCCGCGTCGTTTACGTAGAATTCGCGCCATACGTCGTAGCCGGCGGCGTCGAGGACTGCCGCAAGGCAGTCGCCCAGCGCGCCGCCGCGTGCGTTGCCCATGTGCATGGGGCCGGTCGGATTCGCGGAAACGAACTCAACCATAATTTTTTCCTTTTTGCCAAAATCGCTGCGGCCGTAAGAAGCGCCGCTCTGCGTAATATCCTTCAGAACCTCCGAATAAAAGCGCTGATTCAGAAAAAAGTTGATAAATCCGGGACCCGCGATTTCAAAACGGTCAAAAAATGTGCCGTCCAGCGCGATATACTCCGTGATCAGCTGCGCGATTTTCCTCGGGGCGAGACGGAACGCCTTGGCGGACACCATGGCCGCGTTGGTCGCCCAGTCTCCGTGACTGCGGTCGGCGGGCACCTCAATGGAAAAAGGGGGCATTTCCCCCTGGGGCAGACCCCCGGCGGCCTGTGCCTTTTCCACCGCGCGGAGAATTGCGTTTTTCAGTTCACTGGTCGCCTGCAACACTATTTTTGACATCTTTGTTATTTGCCTCCTTGACCGTAATGAAGAGTTCGTTCAAACTCGATAAATTGGAATTGATATCCAGCGTATAGTTGATTTCCAGATTTCCGCCCATTTCTCCCAAACTGGATTTTACCCTGCTGGTGAAAACACCCACCATCATATTTCCGAAGCCCGTGTCGTACTGGCAGAGATGCCGCTTCCCGCTTTCCAGAATCAGGCGGGTACTGTCGGCCCCGCCGCGCATCAGGGTTACTTTAGAACTGCCGTCCACCTTCAGGACGGAGGTCTGCGCCGCGTTGTTGTTGTCCGCATCGTATTCCTTATACACGATATATTGGCTGTTGCCTTTTTTTACATACGAACCGAGGGTGGTCAGTTCGACTTCGCCGGTTTCGTTGTCTATTTTCTGCCGGCCTTTAATGGAAATCAGGTAATTTTCCAGCATTTGTTTACTCCTTGCAATTTATTCGGTTCATTTCAAAATTAATAGAGATCAATATCCACATGGCTGACCTCGCGTTTGATATCTTTCCCGAGAAAGATACCCGCAATCTGAGAAAAGCCTTCCATCCGGTCGCTGACGTAGAACGAGCAGTCGCCGTCCGCGCTTCTGTCGCAGAGAAGCCCCTGTTTTCTCAGCAGGGCGGAACAGTAAGCGGCGGTTTCCCTTCCGCTGTCTATCAGGGTCACGCCGTCGCCCATTACTTCGGAAATGATGTGCCTGATAATCGGATAATGCGTGCAGCCCATAATCAGGGTGTCGATCCCGGCTTCCCTCAGCGGGGTCAGGTAGCGCTGCGCGACCAGGCGCGTAACCTGCTCGTCTTCGGCGATCCACCCGTTTTCCACCAGCGGGACGAACAGCGGGCAGTCGCGGTCGAAAACCTCGATTTCGGGATCGATGGCCGCAAGCTCGCGGCGGTAAGAACCGCTGCGGATGGTCGCCGTGGTGGCGATGACGCCGACTTTCCCGTTTCTGGTGGCTTTCCCTGCCGCGGCCGCGGCCGGTTTCAGCACGCCGGTGTAGGGAAGGGTCAGCTTTTCGCCGATTCCGGGCGCAACCGAACTGACGGTACCGCACGCGGCGATAATCATTTTCACATTTTTGGATTCCAGAAACGCCATATCCTGTCCGGCGTATTTCATAATCGTTTCGCGGCTTCGCGATCCGTAGGGAACGCGGCCGGTGTCGCCGAAATAGATGATATTTTCGTGCGGCATGATGTGTAATAGCTCTTTTACGGCGGTCAGTCCGCCCAGCCCGGAGTCAAAGACGCCGATCGGTCTGTTGTCCATTCTATTCCATCGCTCCAAAATGATTTATTAATATTGTGTCCGGATTTCAAAGGAAAGAGACACCAGCCTGTCGAGCAGCTCGCCGTAAGAGATGCCGGAAGCCTCCCACAGCTTCGGGTACATGCTGATGGAAGTGAAGCCCGGCAGGGTGTTCAGCTCGTTCAGAATGACCTCTTTGCCGTCGCGTACGAAAAAGTCCACGCGGGAAAGGCCTGTGCAGCCCAGCATATAGTAAGCCCTGCGGGCGGTGGAACGGATTTCTTCCATCACCGCCTCGTCGAGATGCGCGGGGATATAGAGCTGGGATGTTCCGGATTTATATTTGTCGTCGTAGTCGTAAAATTCAGCGGAAGCCGCGATTTCACCGACAACGGAAGCCTCCGGCTCCGCGTTGCCCAGTACCGCGCACTCGACCTCCTGGCCCACAATGGCCTCTTCCACAACGATTTTGTCATCCTCGAGTGCCGCCTTGGCCACCGCTTCGTCAAGCTCCGCCTCGCTGCTTACCTTGCTGACTCCCACGGAGGACCCCGCGTTTGCCGGTTTCACAAAGATGGGATATCCAAGCCTTGCGTCGATCTTCCGCTTGATTTTCTCGGCGCCGGTTTTATATTTTTCCGTATAAAACCAAAGATAGTTTGCCTGATGGATGCCCGCCGCGGTCAGCAGCGTGTGGGTGACCGCCTTATCCATGCACACGGCGGAAGCAAGCGCGCGGCAGCCGACGAACGGAATCCCGCTCAACTGCAGAAGCCCCTGTATGGTGCCGTCCTCTCCGTTTTTGCCGTGCAGGACGGGGAACACGCAGTCCACCTTGATTACGTCAAACCCCATTTTTCCGTCTACCACGATTCCACGGATGTTTCTGTCGGGCGCGATAAACGCGGGCTGGTTGAGCGGGTCGCGCTCCCAGCGCCCGTCGGCGATTTCCTCCGGGGAGCCGCTGAACAGATACCAGCGTCCGTCCTTGGTAATGCCCAGGCAGACGATTTCATATTTGTCTTTCGGCAGGTTGTTGATGACCGATGCCGCAGAAACGCAAGATACTTCGTGTTCGGATGAGCTGCCGCCGAAAATGACGGCAATCCTCTTTTTATTCATAATCATATCCTCCAAAGCTCTGCTCTTTTTCTTATTTATATAATATACATAATCCTACAAATACATATCATACCACAAGGCTTTTAGCGGTGCAATCGGAATTTTATTAAATTGTATGGTGACAAAAAAATGTTTATGTAGTATAATTTATAAATATCGTGAGCCATACTATCTTTGGTTAAATATAGAAGGAAAATACAGGTGCATACCGGGGTCCCGCCAATGCGGACAAGCGGTGTGCGTAAATACAGATTCAGGAGTGATTTGTTTGGAGCAGAAGGCATTTGACCTGATTGCTGAAAAAGTCGGCGCGGTTTTAAACGGACAGGGATTCGTAAAGGCCGGTGAGAAACAGGAAGGCAGCGGCCGTTCGGTGCTGTTTAAGGGGGAGAATACCGCCTACAGTATTCTTTATCATCAGGACAAAAAGCGCTTTGAGCTTCGAACCTGCGATGCCGAGGACGGCGAGCCGGACTTAAAGTGGAAGTCCATTTCCATCTGGCTTTTTGACCCCGAGACGGACAGCCTGACCGAGGCCGACAGCATTGTGAACGACTTTATAGAGACCATTGAAGGGCCGAAGCGCGTGGCGGCGGCCAAAACGAAAAAGAAGCGCAAAAAAGACGATGAAAACAATGCCGACCCGGTGTTTTTCTTCAATCGCTTCGTCGGTATTTTCCCGGAGCTGAAAGAGGAGCTCAACGGCGAAAGAAATCAGTACGAGGAAGTGCGCGCGATCCATTTCGCAAAGGAGCATCTGGTGCCGAAAATTGACGCGCTCTGCGCGCAGGGCACAAAAGCGGACAGCATCAAGCGCTGCTGCGACCTTCTGAACGACATGTACGCCAACGGCGACATGGACGTGCGTTCCATTATTACGATCGTGGTGCTGAACGGCGTGAGCGACCGGGCGGCGGAGAATATCAAGCCGATGTTCAGCGACGATCTGAAAAAAGGCTACACCGCGGGGCTGAAATTCAAGGGGAAAGTGGTAAAGCCCGAAAAGAAAAAGAAGGAAAAGAGATTTGTCGCGGCCAATCTGAACGACATGAAATAAAGACGGGAAATCGGGGCGGGCAAAATCCGCTCCGTTTCGTAAAAAAAACTTGACAGATTTCACGTGAAATGCTATGATGTTTATACCTCATAAAGGGGTTATTTTTTTGCGCCCTTTTAAGAGGGAGGCTGAGGCCTTAAAAAAGGCCTAAATATTTTTCCGTATAACGGGAGGTGCCGTCATGAGAGTTAAAATCACATTAGCCTGCACTGAGTGCAAACAGCGCAACTACAACACGATGAAAAACAAGAAGAATGATCCGGACAGGCTTGAGATGAACAAGTACTGCAGATTCTGTAAGAAGCACACTCTTCACAGAGAGACGAAGTAAGCCGGACGGAGGGACGAAGAATGGCAGATACATCAAAAAAGGAAAACTTTTTTGCGAGAACGGGCAAGAGCGCTTCCAAGTTTTTCCGCGACTGCAAAAATGAGGTAAAAAAGATTGTATGGCCCACACCGCAGGCGGTATTCAGGAATACCGGCGTCGTTTTGGCAACAATATTTCTGATTGGCCTGTTTATCTTTGGACTCGACACGTTGCTCATGAACCTGCTTGGGTTGATTATGAATGTTGCAAAGTAGGATAAGCGGAGGAAATTACGATGCCTGAAGACGCAAAATGGTATGTTGTTCATACCTATTCCGGGTATGAGAACAAGGTGGCCTCTAATCTTGAAAAGACTGTGGAAAACCGTCAGCTCCATGATTTAATTCAGGAAATCCGTGTACCCACGGAAACTGTTACGGAAATCAAAGATAACAAAAGGCGCGATGTCGAGCGCAAGATTTTCCCCGGTTATGTTTTGGTGAAGATGCTCCTAACCGATGAGTCATGGTATGTTGTCCGCAACATCAGGGGCTGTACGGGCTTTGTCGGCCCGTCGTCCAAGCCCATTCCGCTCACGGATGAAGAAGTGGCGAAGCTGGGCGTTGAACAGAAGGAAATCGAGGTTTCTTACAGCGTCGGCGATTCCGTACACATTATTGACGGCCCGTTGGAGGGCTTTGTCGGTACTGTTGAAGAAGTTGACGTCGACAAAAACCGCGTCCGCGTAACAGTATCCATGTTCGGGCGCGAAACACCGGTTGAGCTTGAGTTGGATCAGGCTGAAGCGATGGAATAATATTTCACGATAATTTGCGGGAGACCGCTGATTATGAGGGGCACTGCCCCTGTGGGAGGAACGGATAAACTCAAAGCATCCGCTCCGCCATCTACCACGAATTTTGGAGGTGCAAACAAATGGCTCAAAAGGTTACGGGCTTGATTAAGCTCCAGATACCTGCTGGCAAGGCTACCCCGGCGCCGCCTGTAGGACCGGCTCTCGGTCAGCACGGCGTCAACATCATGGCGTTTACAAAGGAATTCAACGAGCGCACGAAAAATGACGTAGGACTGATTATTCCTGTCGTCATCACCGTTTATGCGGATCGTTCGTTTACCTTTATCACCAAGACCCCGCCTGCTGCCGTCCTGATTAAAAAGGCCTGCGGTATTGAGAGCGGTTCCGGTGAACCGAACAAGAAGAAGGTAGCAAAGATCACACGCGAGCAGGTCAGAAAGATAGCTGAGACAAAGATGCCCGATTTAAATGCGGCTTCCGTTGAGACAGCCATGAGCATGGTTGCCGGTACGGCGCGCAGCATGGGGATTGAAGTCGTAGATTGACACCCGGGTGGGAGGAACTTTTCTACTCCGATTTTACCACTCAATAGGGAGGAAAACCAATGAAACACGGTAAAAAATACGTTGAGAACGTGAAGCTTGTCGACCGTACAAAGCTTTATGATGCAAACGAGGCTCTTGACCTCTGTGTCAAGACCGGAACATCCAAGTTTGACGAGACCGTCGAGGTCCATGTCAAGTTGGGCGTAGACAGCCGTCACGCTGACCAGCAGGTCCGCGGCGCGATCGTACTGCCGAACGGAACCGGTAAAAAGGTCCGGGTACTGGCCATCTGCAAAGGCGACGCCGTCAAAGAGGCCGAGGCTGCCGGTGCCGAGTTTGTCGGTGCCGAAGAAATGGTACAGAAGATCCAGTCCGAAAACTGGATGGATTTCGATATTTTGATCACGACTCCGGACATGATGGGCCTTGTCGGCCGTTTAGGTAAGGTTCTGGGCCCCCGCGGCCTGATGCCGAACCCGAAAGCCGGTACGGTTACCCGCGAAATCGGCAAGGCGATTACCGACGCCAAGGCCGGTAAGATCGAGTACCGTCTTGACAAGACCAACATTATCCACTGCACAATCGGCAAAGTTTCCTTTGGCGGACAGAAGCTGCAGGAAAACTTTGACGCTCTGCTCGGCGCAATCGTAAAGGCGAAGCCGGCCGCTTCCAAGGGCCAGTATATCAAGAGCTGCGTCGTAGCTTCCACCATGGGCCCCGGCGTCAGAATCAACCCGAATAAGGTTGGCGTCTGATTCCGAAAGGCTTGACAGACCGCACGGTCTGTGATAGTATAATATTCGCTGTTCTTTATTCCAAAGACAGCAGGCGCATTTGCTTAATGGGTTTTGGCCCAGCCTGCCGAGGATAGAGGCCGATACGCATTGTTATGATGATGTATTTATGCCCTTTCCGCGGTCATGCGGGAAGGGCTTTTTCATTTTCCTGCGCGCCGCATTCCAACTGACGGAGGTGAATACATTTGCCAAGTGAGAAGATTTTAGAGCAAAAAAAGCAGGCGGTTGCCGCTTTGACCGAGAGCCTGAAGGGTTCATGCACCGGTGTCATTGTCGACTATAAGGGCATCACGGTCGCTCAGGACACAAAGCTCCGCAAAGAGCTGCGTGAAGCGGGCAGCGACTACATGGTCGTCAAGAATACCCTGCTGCGTCTTGCATTGAAGGACGCCGGGATCGATGGCCTCGACCATGTCCTTGAAGGAACGACCGCACTTGCAATCAGCAAGGACGATTATGTTTCCAGCGCAAAGATCCTCGCTAAATTTGCTGATACCAGCAAAACATTTGAACTCAAGGCCGGATTTGTCGATGGCGGTGCCATTGATGCCGACGGAGTCAAAGAGCTGGCTTCCCTGCCTGCCAAAGAGGTTTTGGTTGCAAAAGCTCTGGGCGGCTTGAACGCTCCTATTACGGGCTTCGTTACTGTGCTGAGCGGCACAATGAAGGGCTTGGTCGTCGCTTTGAACGCAATCACGGAAAAGCAGTCTGCCAACGCATAAGGTTTCCTAAAATAAAAATTTTGGAGGTAATTCACAATGTCTGATAAAGTTGTAAAATTAATTGAAGATGTAAAATCCCTTACCGTTCTTGAGCTTTCCGAGCTCGTAAAGGCTCTGGAAGAAGAGTTCGGCGTATCCGCTGCTGCTCCGGTTGCTGTTGCTGCCGCCGCTGCTCCGGCTGCCGCTGCTGCTGAAGAGAAGACGGAGTTCGACGTCGTTCTGAAGGCTGTCGGCCCCAACAAGATCCAGGTCATCAAGGTTGTCCGTGAGATCACAGGTCTTGGCCTGAAAGAAGCAAAAGAGCTCGTTGACGGCGCACCGAAGGCTGTTAAAGAGGGCGCTTCCAAGGACGACGCAGAAGCCATCAAAGCAAAGCTTGCTGAGACTGGCGCAGAAGTCGAAGTTAAATAATTTTACTTTTCATACGAAACGCCCTGCTGTTTAACAGCAGGGCGTTTTTCTGTTATTCCATAAAGGAGCCCCCGGCATCGCCGGGGGCTCCGCTTTGCTGTCGGATCACATTTTCCTATATTTCTTTACTCTGCGCAGGTTCTTCTTTTTGCGGTTGTAGATCAGCGCGAGGATAATGTAAATGATAACCAGAAGGACGATCACCGCCGCGATGACGATGAACCAGACGGAAGTGAAAATGGCCTTGACGGTATTGGCGGAATGCAGCAGCTCGCTGCGCTCAACGCTTTCCGAGGCCACCAGATTGACGGTCGTCAGCTTCTGGTTGGCATAACTGAGAGTCGCCGTTCCGATGACCTGTCCCTTTTTGACGGGCGCAGTGACGGCGTCGGGGACGTTTTTGGTGACGATCACACTGCTTGCCGACACGTTCATCGGCAGCATCGCGGAATAATCCTTTTCGGCCACAAGCAGCAGCTTATCCTTGTTCCAGGCGTCTTTCAGCTTGACTTCGCCGATGGACTCCTCGCTGTTCAGTATATTTTTCAGTTCCAGATTTTTAAACGCCCACTGGTAAAGCTTCTTCGTATCGACCAGCTCGCCGCGCGTTTTGATCTGTTTGCCGTTCGCGTCTACGGACGGCGCGCCGAGCGCGATGCACAGATAGCTGTAGCCCTCCGCGGTGGCGGAAGAAACCAGGCAGTAGCCGGACTCGTCTGTATGGCCCGTTTTAATGCCGCGCGCGTACTGGTAGTAATACTGGCTTCCCGTGTTTTTGTCGATCAGCAGATTGGTGGTGGAAAGGGTACGCAGGGTCCCCGCCTCCGGACCGCCCACCGGTTTGTAGGAAGCGCGCGCCTGTGAGGTGATCTCGGCAAAATGCGGCAGAGTCATCGCGTATTTGGTCATCAGGTAAAGGTCATGCGCCGTTGTGTAGTGGTTCTCGTCGTGAAGGCCGTGCGGGTTGGTGAAGTGCGTACCGGTACAGCCCAACTCCTTTGCCTTCGCGTTCATCATATCGACAAAGGCGTCAACATCGCCCTTTCCCACATAGTCCGCCAGAAACAGCGCCGCGTCGTTTCCGCTCGGCACCAGCATGCAGTTCATCAGCTGAAGGGCGGTCAGCTCGTCGCCGACCTTGATATTGGACATGGAACTGCCCGTTCCGAGAAGCGTGTCCATGACTTCTTTGGTAATCGTTATTTTAGTCCCTTCCAGGTCCTTAATCTGTTCACTGGCAACGATAAAGGTCATAATTTTGGTGGTGGAAGCGGGTTCCCGGCGCTCGTTCGCGTTTTTCTGATAAACGACGGTGTCCGTGTCCAGATTGACCAGCTCAATAGCGGCGCTATTCGGTTCAAAATCAATATTGAAGGTAGCCGCGCCCGCCCTGACGGGCGAAAACAGAACCAGAATCAAAAGGATGGAAACAGACAGGAATTGGCGCATTTTTTTCATGGAACTTTTTCCTCCGATGTGATATTATATGTGTAAAGTTTGATAGATAATCAGGGATGTACAGACCTGTAGATTAGTATAACAGCATTTCTGCAAAAGATAAAGGGCAGTTTGGAAATGTAATTAAATTGTAAGATTTGATGGGGGAATCACAGTGATTTACATAACAGGGGATACTCACGGCGAAATTTGTCGTTTTGACTCGGGTCAGGCCAAGAAGCTGAAGAAGGGCGACACGCTGATCGTATGCGGCGATTTCGGCTTTCTCTGGGACGGCGGCCCGAAAGAGGAAAAGATTCTGAAAAGGCTGGGCAAGAAAAAATACAACATTCTTTTCCTTGACGGAACCCATGAAAATTTCGATTTGCTGGAGCAGTACCCCGTGACGGAGTGGAACGGCGGCCGCGTGCAGAACATCAGCGGGAATCTGTACCACCTCATGCGCGGACAGGTTTATACCATAGAAGGGAAGAAACTGTTTGTGTTCGGCGGCGGGGAAAGCACGGAAAAGCAAATGCGCATCGCCGCGGGGAAATGGTGGGAACGCGAAATGCCGAGCATGGAAGAGATGCGCGAAGGCGTCAGAAACCTTTCCGCGGTTGATATGGCGGTCGACTATATTCTGACCCATGAACCGGCGCCGAGGGTGATGTCCCATACGGTGAATCCCAAGGAAAGCACCAATCAGCTGGAGGCATATTTCGAGCAGCTGGTCAAGCAGGTCAAATTCGAGAAATGGTTTTTCGGCTCCATCCATGTCGACCGGAAAATCACCGCCAAAAATTATGCGGTGTTCAATGACATGATCCCGGTGGAGCCCCCGCAGTCTAAAAGATTCCGGTAATAGCGGCTGTTGCAAAATGGATTTGCGGCAGCAAATCGTATACTAAAGAAATGATCCCAACAAAATGCGCCTTGAAACGGATTCACCGATCAAGGCGCATTTTTCTGTCTAAAGCGATTTCCTGGGGTCCCATCGCAACTGATGGACGATTAATCCGACCTGTTTTCAAACAGCTGTTTTACCTCCGCACGCAGACCCCGGTGCTGCGGGGACTCCAGCTCGGCGTCCATGCTCAGAATTCCCCGCGCGACGGACTGGGCCTCTTTCAGCAGGTCCATATCATGGACCATGTCGGCGATCTTCAGCTCCGGCAGTCCGTGCTGCCTGTGGCCGAAGAAATCGCCGGGGCCGCGCAGCTTCAGGTCCTGTTCCGCAATCTGAAAGCCGTCGTTGGTCGCGCACATGGTTTTCAGCCGCGCGACGGTTTCTTCGTTCTGTGCGTCCGATATTAAAATACAGGTGGATTTGTATTTTCCGCGTCCTACACGCCCGCGCAGCTGGTGCAGCTGGGAGAGGCCGTACCGTTCCGCGTTTTCGATCAGCATCACAACCGCGTTGGGCACATCTACGCCGACCTCCACAACGGTGGTGGAAATCAGCACCGCGATTTTTCCCTGTGCAAAATCCGTCATGACGGCTTCTTTTTCCCTGGGCTTCATTTTTCCGTGAAGCACGCCGACCGTATAATCGGGAAGCCACTGGGTCCTTACTTTTTCCGCATATTCGTTCACGCTCGCCATATCATTCTGGCCTTCGTCGATCATCGGGCAGATGATGTAGCACTGTCTGCCTTCATCGATATGCTTCCGGATAAAACGGAACGCCCTCAGGCGTTTATCGCCCGTAATCGCGTAGGTGTCTATTTTCTGCCGGCCGGGAGGAAGCTCGTCCAGAATCGAAATATCGAGGTCGCCGTAGATCATCAGCGCGAGCGTGCGCGGGATGGGGGTGGCGCTCATGACGAGCATATGCGGGTGGTCGCCCTTGGAGGCGAGAGCCGCGCGCTGCGCCACACCGAAACGGTGCTGTTCGTCCGTGATTACCAGGCCGAGGCGCCGGAACGCAACGTTTTCGGAAAGAAGGGCGTGCGTGCCGATGACAAGCTGGATCTCCCCGTCCAGCAGTTCCTGCAGAATCTCCCGCTTTTTCGCAGCCGGCATCGAGCCGGTCAGCAGCGCGACGCGCGTATCCCGAAGCAGGGAGGACAGGGAAGCGTAGTGCTGCTGCGCCAGGATTTCCGTGGGCGCCATCAGCGCCGCCTGCATCCCGTTTCCAACGGCGCAGTAGCAAAGCGCCGCTGCGACCGCGGTTTTTCCGGAGCCGACGTCTCCCTGGATCAGCCGGTTCATCGGGAATCCGCTCATCATATCCGTTACGGCTTCTTTTACGGCCCTTCGCTGGGCCTGTGTGGGCTCAAAGGGAAGTAAGCCGTAAAAACGTTCGGAACAGTCGTACTCAAGCCTCAGGGGGCTTACAGAGCGGCTGCGGCCCTTCAGCCGGAGAAGGCCCAGCTGCAGAATGAGCAGCTCTTCAAAGATCAGGCGCTTTCGGGCGGTTTCCACCGCCTCCATATTCTGCGGCAGATGGATGCTTTCCAGCGCAAACCGCAGCGGGCAGAGCCCGTACTTCTCCCGGATCGTTTCCGGAATCGGGTCACGTATCCTGTCCGGCAGCAGATCAAGGGCGCTCCTGACCGCGTTTTCGATCATCCGGCTGGTCAGCCCCAGCGTCTGATGATAAACGGGCCGGATAGGGGGACTGACCGCCGCGCGCACAAATTCCGGCGTAGTCATTTCCCGTTTTAGAAAATTGGCGGTTACCTTTCCGTAAAATACGTATTCCTCGTCCGCCTTTAGCATGGAAGAGATATAAGGATTGTTGAAATAGGTAAGCTCCATATCGCTTTCGCCGTCGGTGACCGTTACCTTGCAGATCATCATTCCGGCGCGGATTCTCGTTTCCTTCGGCCGTTCCAAAACGGTCGCCCGTACGGCACAGGGCTCGTTCAGCGGCGCCAGGCGGATCGGATAAGGGTGGCTCAGGTCCTCATAGGTACGGGGGTACAGACGCAGTAAAGCGCCGACGGTCGGCGCGCCGAGCTTTTCAAACAGCTTGGCACGCTTTTCGCCGACGCCCTTCAGGTCGCGGATATTTCTTTCAAATAAAGAACGCATCATTCAATGGAAACAATAAAATAATACACCGGCTGGCCGCCGTTGACGAGCGTAACCTCGGTTTCGTTGCCGACCCTGGCCTTAATCCGGTTATAAGCTTCGTTTGCCTGCTCCTCCGTAACGTCCGCCCCGTAAATAATAGTGATGAACGAAGTGCCGCGGGTAATCATGGAGCGCGTCAGTTTGCTGCAGGTATGGACAATATCCTTTTCGATCAGTTCCAGCTTGCCGTTGTTCAGGCCCAGAATGTCGCCCGCCTTGATTTTGTGGCCTCCGAATTCGGAGTCGCGCGCGGCGAAGGTGACGGAAGCGGTCGAGACGTTGGATGCGGCCTCCATCATCGCGACGGTATTTACTTCCGTGCTTGCATCCGGATCGTAGGCGAGCATGGCGGAAAGGCCCTGCGGGATCGTGCGGGTGGGCAGGACGATTACCTTGCGGTCGTTCACAAGCGGGATGGTCTGTTCGGCCGCCATAATGATGTTCTTGTTGTTCGGCAGGACCAGAACGGTTTTTGCGGGAGTCGCCAGAATCGCGGCGAGAAGGTCGTTTGTACTGGGATTCATGGTTTGCCCGCCGCTGACGACGTGCGTACAGCCCAGGTCGGTGAAAAGGGTTTTCAGGCCTTCTCCGGCGGCGACTGAAACAAACCCGACCTCGTCGGCGGGCTCCGCAGGTTCCAGGGAAGCCACGGCCCTTGCCTTGGCCTCTTCGTTTGCCTCCGCGGCCTTCCGGTGCTGTTCCTTCATATTTTCTATTTTTACGGTCAGCAGCTGGCCGAATACCAGAGCCGACTGCAGCGCATTGCCCGGTTCTTCTGTATGCACATGCACCTTGATAATGTCGTCGTCATCCACCAGAACCACGCTGTCGCCGATGCTTTCCAGGTAACCGCGAAGCTCCTGCGGGTCTTTCTTGCATTCAAGGTCGCGTCCCACGATAAATTCGGTGCAATAGGTAAAGTTGATGACCTGATCGAATTCCGCGGCGGCGTTTCTGAAAAAGTCGGTTTCAGCCGCCTGCTCCTCGGGGGAGTCCGCCTCGTTCAAAATGATGGTACCGTCCTTAAATACGCTCAGCATTCCGTCCAAAATATAACAGAGTCCTTTTCCTCCGGCATCGATTACTCCCGCCTTTTTCAGTACGGGCAGCAGCTCCGGTGTTTTTTCCAGTGCTTCGGCAGCGCCCTTGCAAATTGCGCTCCACACATAAACGACGTCATCGTCGATGGCCGCCGCCGCCTTGCCCTTTTCGCTGGCAACGCGGGAAACGGTCAGGATGGTTCCCTCCGTCGGCTTCATCACGGCCTTATATGCGGCCTCCACGCCAACACCCAGAGCGTTGGCCAGATCGGTGCCGCTGACTTCTTCCATTCCCTCAATCCCCTTGGAGAACCCGCGGAACAGAATGGAGAGGATGACCCCGGAGTTGCCCCTTGCGCCGTGGAGCATGGCGGAAGCTGCGGTGCGCGCGACTTCGCCTGCGCTGCTGTTGGTATTTTTTGAGAGCTCGCGGGAAGCGGAGCTCATCGTCATGGACATGTTGGTTCCCGTATCTCCGTCGGGAACAGGGAAGATGTTCAACTCATCGACCGATGTTTTATGCTTTACGATATTATTAGCGCCTGATATTATAGCGTTTCTCAGGTCAATTCCATTTATCACCATTCAGCACTCCCTAAATTTCACTTATTGCATTACCTTATTTTTCATCTTAATATTATATCATAGTGCACAGGCAGATTCAATCTTAATTTCTCGCGGCCTTCCGCGCGGTGGGAAAAGGGCATAAGGCGCCATAAAAAATATCCTCACATCATGTGAGGATATCGATACGGGTCGGAACTATCGGGGTTCAACAATCAATTTGATCGCCGTGCGTTCTTCATTGTCGATCACTACACTGGCAAAGGCTGGGATGCATACAACGTCAATTCCGGATGGGGCAAGGTATCCGCGTGCGATTGCAATGGCCTTAATTGCCTGATTGGCGGCGCCTGCGCCGACAGCCTGCAGCTCGACAGACCCTGTTTCGCGAATCACTCCTGCGACTGCGCCCGCAACGGAATTTGGCGCTGACTTTGACGATACTTTCAATATTTCCATAGGCCATCCTCCAGACTATGCAAAATCATAGTATCATCATAAAACGAATCACAAAGTTTTGCAAGTAGTATTTACCAAAAACACGTAAATTATGAAAAAAAAACTGTAAAAACCAACGAATTGCTGTTATTGAATCTGAATTCGCTCCACAGAGACGCTTTTTCCGCTTTTTTCATCGATCTGAAACAGGGCGCATTCCATTTTACAGTCGCCCTCGGCCAGCGCAAAACGGACCGGCATTTTGGTCCTCATTTTCTCTATGACCAGTTCGGGCTTTACGCCGAGCACGGATTGGATGGGTCCCGTCATGCCCAGGTCTGTGATATATCCGGTTCCTTGTGGAAGCACACATTCGTCCGCGGTCTGAACGTGGGTGTGCGTACCGAAAACCGCCGAGACGCGCCCGTCCAGATAATAGCCGAAGGAACGTTTTTCTCCGGTCGCCTCCGCGTGAAAGTCTATCAGCGTGATTTTAGGCATGTCCGCAAGCAGGCGGTCGGCCGTGTCGAACGGGGAGTCGAGGCTCTCCATGTAAATCGTCCCCATCAGATTGATGACGCCTACCTGGACCCGACCCATGTCTACAATACAGGAGCCCCTGCCGGGAACCGAAGACGGAAAATTCGCGGGACGAATCAGATATTCGCTGGAATCAAACAGCTCGTAGCTTTCTTTGCGGCGAAAGCTGTGGTTGCCGGCGGTGATCACGTCCACGCCGCTGTCATACAGGAACTGGACGGAAACGGGCGTCAGTCCGTTTCCGTCAGCGGAATTTTCACCGTTTGCAATGACCAGATCGATCCCTTTCATTTTTTTGAATGCCGGAAGACGCTGGCGAAGAAAGCGGCAGCCGATGCTGCCGACAACGTCGCCGATTGCAAGAATATTCATTCGAAAGCCTACCTTCTATGTGGATGCCCCCAGTGTTTCTGCGGGCTCTTCTGTAATAAATTTATTGTAACAGTTTATTTTTATCAAGTAAATCCCTAAATACGCATTTACGCCGGTCCTGTTTCCGTCAAAAACAGCAGAGAATTCCCAGCAAGAAAGGCGCGTAAGAAATGAATATGGGGAACAGCTTTCGCTGTCCCCCAAAAAACTTCTCCCCAATGCGCCGAAACGCCCTATATTACGCTCCGCCGCTTATGCGCCATCCGGTACGTCCCGTTCTGTTACTTCGCGTACTCGATCGCGCGGCTTTCACGGATTATGTTTACCTTAATCTGTCCCGGATATTCCAGCTCGTTTTCAATCTTGTTGCAGATGTCGCGGGCCAGAAGCACCATTTTGTCGTCGCTGATCATTTCGGGCTTTACAATGACCCGAATCTCTCTGCCGGCCTGAATCGCAAAGCAGCGTTCCACACCGTCAAAAGAAGAGGCGACCTCCTCCAGCTTTTCAAGCCGTTTGATATAATTTTCAAGGTTTTCACGCCTTGCGCCCGGCCTGGCGGCTGAAATTGCGTCTGCCGCCTGTACAATGCAGGCGATGACTGTTTTAGGCTCCACATCGTTGTGATGAGCGTGAATTGCGTGGATAACGGTTTCGCTTTCCTTGTATTTGCGAGCCACGTCGACGCCGATGTCGACATGGGAACCTTCAATTTCATGGTCGAGCGATTTGCCGATATCATGCAGCAAACCGGCTCTGCGTGCGATTGTAGGATCCAAACCAAGTTCGGAAGCCATCACACCGGATAAAAAAGCAACTTCCAGCGAATGATTCAAAACATTTTGTCCGTAGCTGGTGCGGTAACGCAACCGTCCCAGCAGTTTGATCAGCTCGGGGTGAATTCCATTCACTCCGGCCTCGATCACAGCACGCTCGCCTTCCTGTTTGATGGTGGCATCCACCTCGCGGCGCGCCTTCTCTATCATTTCCTCTATTCTTGCGGGATGAATTCTGCCGTCCGCAATCAGACGCTCCAGCGCAATGCGGGCTACCTCGCGGCGAACAGGCTCAAAACTGGAAAGGGTAATCGCTTCCGGAGTATCGTCAATAATCAGATCGACACCGGTCAGAGTTTCAATCGCCCGGATATTTCTTCCCTCACGTCCAATAATACGGCCCTTCATCTCATCGTTTGGCAGCGGAACAACGGAAATGGTGGCTTCCGCCACATGATCCGCCGCACAGCGCTGAATTGCCATGGAAATGATTTCCCGCGCGGATTTGTCGGCGTCTTCCTTGGTCTGCTGTTCAAATTCCATCAGCTTGACGGCCTTTTCATGGGTGAGCTCGTCTTCCAGATTCTTCAGCAAATAATCCTTCGCCTGATCCACGGTGAATCCGGAAATCCGCTCCAGCATATCAAACTGGCTTTTCTTTACGGCTTCCGCTTCGGCAAGCCTTTCATCCGCCTGTTTGTTTTTATTGGTCAGGATTTCGTCTTTCGCTTCCAGACTTTCCATTTTTTTATCCAGGGTTTCTTCCTTCTGCTGGATGCGGCGTTCCTGACGCTGTACTTCTTTTCTGCGTTCGTTCAGCTCGCGTTCCGACTCGTTTCTCAAACGGTGGATTTCGTCCTTGCCCTCTAAAACAGCTTCTTTCTTTTTGGCTTCGGATGATTTAATCGCGTCGCTGATAATTCTTTTGGCTTCCAGCTCAGCGGAACCGATGGTAAACTCGGCCTGCTTTTTCCGGTGGGCGATTCCGCCTAAGAAAGCAATAACACCTGCAACCACCGCGCAGACAAGCGCGATGATAATACATGTTAGCAAACTAACAGTGGCTGTGGTCAATTGTTGGCACCTCCTTGTCTTTCTTACTTTTTCAATATTTTAGTTTAAAATTAATTAAGATGGGTGCGTTAAGCCCATGAATGCATATATGTGCATCTTATTCATAATTGTATTACTTCTGGTACCCTAATGTCAAGAAATATCGCTTGCAATCGATACAAACTGTTCATATTATTTAAGGACGATCGTTGTTTCAGTCACATGATACGAAAAAAATCTGTATAATAGTAACAAATCGCCCAGCCGTCCGTTGACAAGTTCCGCAGACGGTGCTAATATGAACAATATATAAGAATATGTAAAAAATGTTGACGAGGAAGCCTTTACGCCGTGCAATTGCAACAGAGAGCGCATGCAGCAGCTGAAAGCGTGCGCGCAGTTTGGCAGAAAGGACACCGCCTCCGAGTGCATGCCGAACGCAGGTTGCCAAAGGCATGCCGGGCAGCACCGTTACCTGCTGCAATGAGAGCGGATGATTCGTCCGCTGAAATTGGGTGGAACCGCGAGCGATAGCCTTGCCCCTTTTTGGGGTAAGGCTTTTTTTATTTGAAGGAGTGAAAGATATGGTAAAAGTAAAACTGAAAGAGGATGTCAGGGAGTTTGAAAACGGCATCACGGTGGCCGAAATCGCAAAGTCGATCGGCATGGGCCTGTACAAGGCCGCCTGTGTCGGTAAAATAGATGGAAAGGCAGTGGACCTGCGAACGCCCGTAACCGGCGACTGTGAGCTGGAAATCCTGACCTTTGACAGTGAAGAGGGCAAGAAAGCTTACTGGCATACCACCTCGCACATTATGGCGCAGGCGGTAAAAAGGCTGTTCCCCGGCGCCGGCTTCGCCATCGGCCCGGCGGTGGACAGCGGCTTCTATTATGATATTGATCTGGAACGCTCCCTGACCCCGGAAGATCTTCCGAAAATTGAAGCGGAAATGAAAAAGATCATCAAGGAAAATATCCCTATCGAGCGCTTTGAGCTTGACCCCGCGGAAGCGGTTGAACTGATGAAGAAGGAAAACCAGAAATACAAGGTCGAACTGATCGAGGAGCATTCCAGCAAAGGGGAAAAGATCAGCTTTTACCGTCAGGGAGACTACACCGACCTTTGCGCCGGACCCCATCTGATGAGCACCGGCTGCGTAAAAGCCGTTAAGCTGACCGCGAATACGGCGGCCTATTGGCGCGGCGATTCCAAAAATAAGATGCTGCAGCGCATTTACGGCATTTCCTTCCCGAAGAGCAGCGAGCTTGAGGAATATCTGGCGAAGGTGGAAGAGGCGAAAAAGCGCGACCATAATATTCTGGGCCGTCAGCTCGGCTACTTCACCACCAGCGACCTGATCGGGCAGGGCCTGCCGATTTTGCTTCCAAACGGCGCGCGCGTGATTCAGCTTCTGCAGCGCTTTGTGGAAGACGAGGAACAAAGCCGCGGCTGGCTGCTGACAAAGACGCCTTTTATGGCGAAAAGCGACCTTTATAAGCTTTCCGGGCACTGGGATCATTATAAGGACGGCATGTTTGTCCTCGGCGATGAGGAAAAGGACGACGAGGTTTTTGCCCTGCGTCCGATGACCTGTCCGTTCCAGTACCAGGCTTACCTGAACAAGAAGCGTTCCTACCGTGACCTTCCGCTGCGTTACAATGAGACATCGACGCTCTTCCGTAACGAGGCTTCCGGAGAAATGCACGGTCTGATCCGGGTGCGGCAGTTTACGATTTCCGAAGGGCATCTGATGTGTACGCCCGCCCAGCTGGAAGACGAATTCAAGGCCTGCCTGGAGCTTGCCATATTCATGCTGAAAACGCTCGGTCTTTACGAGGACGTTTCCTACCGGTTCTCCATGTGGGACCCCAACGACCGCGCAAAATATATCGGGACGCCGGAGCAGTGGGACGAAGCGCAGGGCGTCATGCGCAAGATTCTGGACCATCTTGAGATTCCCTATGTGGAGGGCGTCGGCGAAGCCGCTTTCTATGGTCCGAAACTTGATATTCAACTTAAAAACGTATTCGGCAAAGAAGATACGCTCATCACCATCCAGATCGACCAGATGCTGGCCGAAAAGTTCGGCATGGAATACACGGACGCGGACGGGAAGCAGAAGAATCCCTACATTATCCATCGCACCTCCATCGGCTGCTACGAGCGCACGCTGGCCCTGCTGATTGAAAAATATGCAGGCGCGCTGCCCATGTGGCTGATGCCCGAGCAGGTCAGGGTGCTGCCGATCAGCGACCGCCTGCAGCCGGAAGCCGACAAGGTAGTCGCAAAGCTGAAGGCATCCGGCCTGAGGGCAACCTGCGACACCAGAAGCGAAAAAATCGGATATAAGATCCGCGAAGCGCAGCTTCAGAAAATTCCCTATATGCTTATTATCGGGGATAAAGAGGCGCAGGAGGGTACCGTTTCCGTGCGCAGCCGCAAGGATGGCGATATTGGCTCTATGGATGTTGCTGCATTTGTTGCAAAAGCGGTCGCTCAGGTTGCTGAAAAATCAAAAGACTGATTTCCTTTTTGTTCGGGGCCGGATGTATCATACATCCGGCCCTTTCCTTTTGCGGTCCGGCCAACACAATCGGTTTTTATGTCAACCTGTGGAACTTTCTATTATTCCACCGCTTTCTTTCCACCGTTTATTTGATAAGTTGAAAAATGGGGAAAATTCCGGTTCCTGTAAGGGAAATATGTTGAAAACTCGGTTGAAAGTGTGGAAGAAATCGTTTATTATGATATTTTGGAAATATTATGTTGAGATTTATGTAAAGTTAGAGGATTGCGGAACAGCTTCTTCCGCTTATACAAAAACATTTTGAAATTTCCATAAAATGCTGTTATATTTTGAAAATATTCCCATATGAAATTAAGTCGTTTCCGTCATGCGTTAAAATACACAATAATAGCAGTGGGGCGGGGGCGAGAAATTGAGCAGAATAGTTTTGAGCCGGAAGGGATGGAAAATATTCTCCATAGCCGCGCTGCTGATTGCTTTTGCTATTTTTGGAGGCTCCTTTTTTTGGGCCAAAAATGTGAAAGAAAATTCGGTGGGGCCTTCTCCCGCCAGTATTACTGCCGAAATTATCAGTGAAATGAATTATTCCGATATGATTGAGGTCAGCCAGAATCAGCTGTCCAAGCATTACAGTATTCCCGACGGGATTATTACCGACAGTTCGCTGTACATGAGCAAATCGTCCGACAGCGCTTCGGAAATCGCCTGCTTTTTGCTGACGGATAAATCAAAGTTTCCCGAATTGAAAGCCGCCGCCGCCAACCATATCAATTCCAAGGCAGCGGGTTTTAAAAGCCTGAATCCCGAACAGTACAATCTGCTGAAAAATTTTGTAATTGTGCAGCAGGGAAGATATGTTCTTGTTACTGTCGGCAATAAGGCTTCCACGAACGAAAAATTGTTCACCGAAATTGTGGAATGAATTTTTCACTTGATTCTTTAAAATTTTTATGATAAAATAATGCACATGCGGAAGTGGTTCAATGGTAGAACATCAGCTTCCCAAGCTGATGACGGGGGTTCGATTCCCCTCTCCCGCTCCAAAAAAAGAAACCCGGCCGAATAGGCCGGGTTTCTTTTTTGCGAAAGATGGCGGAATCGAACCCCGGCGCAGGTAAGGAGAAAAAGAGGGGTGGCCTGCCTCAATCAGGATATTGACAGCCTGTTCGGATGCCTGTGACATCTTCAAATACATTTCTTTATAATCTGGCATTATATTCACCTAAGTATATTTTGGAACAATATGTTCAAAATATCAATAGAACAAATTGTTCTTATCTATACTGGTATTGGTGATAGGAATGGAAAAATATAAGCGTATTCGTTCTCTGCGCGAGGATGCGGATTTAACGCAGGAAAAAGTCGGCAGGGCAATCAATGTACCCCAGCGCAGCTATGCCTACTATGAAAGCGGTCAGCGGATGGTTCCCCCGCACGTTCTTTGTGATTTGGCGGATTTCTACGGTGTTAGTGTAGACTATATTTTGGGGCGTACCAACAATAAGAAAACCAACTGATCGTTTAAACCCACACGTTAGGCGTAAGACAAGTCTTACAGATTTGCTTTTTTCTTAAATCTGTGTTATACTGATAAAAATTAAATATAAAAGAACCGTCTTTAAGAAGGGCTTTTGGTATTGCGCCGATTGGCGTACTATAAAAAGCCCTTCTTTTTTTTAAAAGACACCAAAAAATTTTTTAGTAGGAGGAGCTAAGATGAATACCATTTTGGCGCAGAAGCGCGACCCGGCCGCAAAGGCCAAACAACTGAGGCGTTTAGGAATTGTGCCGTGCGTTATCTATGGCGCGGGATTGAAGGAATCGCTCTCCGTCCAGATCGATCAGAGGGCGGCCAGGCAACTCCAGCGTACCAAGCGCAACGGAAGCAAGGTGAATATTCAGGTAGATGGAAAGACCTATCCGACGCTAATTAAGGATTTGGAATATGACAGTATGAACGACGAAATAGTCCATGTCAGCTTCCAGGTATTGGCTGAAGGAAAAAAATTCAACAGCGTTGCTGATATTGTGCTTATCAACAAAGAAAAAGTGACAGGAGTTCTGGAGCAGATGCAGATGCAGGTTCCTCACGCCGCCGAACCGGAATATCTGCTCGATACCGTTACAGTCAATCTTGAAAATATGCCGATCGGGACAACGATTACAATCGGTGATATCCCGGAATTTCAAAGCGATAAAGTAGAGCTACAGGCCGATGCGGGTAATATTGTTCTGCGCATCAGCGAAAAAAAACGAGCCGATGTGAGAACGGAGCAATAATCTTTTATCCATCGCATTTTTGAAAAGAGCTTCCATCTCTGGTTGTCAGGTCGGGATGAGAAGTTCTTTTTCACATTAGAAAGGAGAAAAATGGATATTAACGGTCAGGCAATTAGGCATAGGACATTCGGCTGCGGTGTCGTCACGGCTTTAACTGCCAACACAATAACGGTCTGCTTCTCTGAAGGCGAAAAAAAGTTTATCTATCCGGATGCATTCAGAGAGTATTTGGTCTTGAAAGATAAGAATATCCAGCGGCATATCACAGCACAAATTGCTAAAAAAGATGCTGAATTAAATCGGCAGCGTCAGGCGGAGCAGGCAGAACAGGAGCGCAGGCAAAAATTGCTCAATTTCTCCATAACAGCCAACTCACACGCCGCTTTTGACATTATACCGGAACATGCGGAACAGACGTGTAAGACCTGTATCGTTTCTACGGGACGATACTTAAGTGGGTATTCAAAAGGACAGCCGAGAATTGCAGAGAGACTGAAGCCGAATTCGGTATGCCTGCTGACTGAACGCCAGAGCAGGCAGCCGGAGCAGGAACGGCGAATGATAGGTGCGTTCATGGTCAGAGAGGATTTCTTTGGCAAGGATGTACATGACGGGCTGATCGAAGGACACCCCAAGTACCAAATGCGCGTCCCGCTTGAGAATGTCCTGCTGTTTTGGAATTATTTCGATCAGAATGCAGCGCCGCGTTGGGGAAACACGGCATTTAAGTATTGTTCCGGCACGGTAATGAATCACATACTGTCCGAAATGACACGGCTGCTTGAAAACACGGAACAGAAGGAATCGGCACTTGCGTTTTACCAGTATTTTTGTAAAATAAATCGTCTGCGCCCTCTTATGGAAATCAGCATGATAGAAGATGCGTCAGAAGCGAAACAGTGACGGCCTGCCAGTGTGCTTTTTATTTTTATACAGAAAAATCCAGTATAAACTTGAAAAGCATAAAAGCAAAGAATATAATTGAAATTACCAATAACGGGACCCTTCCCATTACAGAATACAAAAAGTAAGTAAGCAGGACGAGTTTATGGGTTTTACAAACTAAATTTATAAGGGTGCAGATGAATGAATGAATTGATATGTCAGGTTACAGACTCTTCAGGGGGACTAGCGCGGGATTTCATTGAGCAAAATCAGATTAGAGAAGTACCCTTTTATTTGAAGTTTGAAGACACCGATTACCGCAGGGAAAACCTTGATTATAGCTTGGCTGATTTCTATCGGCATATGGACGAATACCCGGATGATCTTCCCAAAACTTCGGCCCCCAATATGAACGATTGGCTGGCAGTATTTGAAGAAGAACATGCCAAGGGGTTTACAAACTATGTTGTCACAACAATCTCTTCTAAGTTGTCCTCCAGCTTTCAGGACGCTATTATGGCAAAAAACTTTTTTATAGAAAAAAACAGAGACGTACAAATCGAAGTAATTGATTCCAATACTTGCGCCTGTGGACAAGCTGCGTTAGAAATTGCAATTGCTAAAATTATTAAAAGCGGTCGCAGTTTCCAGGAAATGATTGATCTGATTCATAAGATCGTCGAGAAAACAAATACGCTTTTTGTAGTGAACAGTTTAAAATATATGCAATCAGGCGGAAGAATCGGCGGAGCCGCCGTTTTTGTCGGTAAACTCGTCCAGATCAAACCAGTGTGTGAATTCATCAGCGGCGTGGTGCACCCGGTGAAGGTCGTAATAGGAAGAAAGCATTCTCTGAAAACCATGGTGGACGTCGCGGTTTCACGAATTACCAATATCAATAAAATGATTATTACTTTTCAAAATGCAGAATTTCAGGAAGATATTGATTATGCCGTTCATTATTTCAGAAAAATAACAAATTTTTCGGGTCCCATCTATCACAGCGTACTTGGGGCCGTTGTGGGGGCGCATTCCGGCCCCGGTGCGGCAGGAATCGGGTTTATTGAAGATCCGCTTTCTTAGACGGAAAAAAACAGTCCGGCCAAAAGGCCGGACTGTTTTTTTTGCGGATGGCGGAAGAGAATCCCGGCAGGTATGGAGAAAGAAAAGGCAGCCTGCGGCAGCAAAAGAGACGATTTCTCCTATAAAGATACTGTGACTTTCCCAAAGAGCAAAGTCGCCTGCGGCCGAATTTGTGTGATTAATATCATCTGCTAACCAATTCATCCGTAGTGATGCCAAAGAAATTTGCAAAAGCTTTTAGCTCAATATCCGTGACAAAACGCTGACCGCTTTCAATTTGCTGGATTGCATTTTTGTTTAAATCCAAACCTCTCAATTGCATTCGATCCGCTAAAGCACGCTGAGATAAATTGTTTTCTTTGCGTAGTTCTGTAATTTTGCCGCCGCACAAATTGAATGTTCCGTCTGCATTTTTATTTTTAAACATAACGCTTCTCCTAACGCTTTGACATTCAGTGCTTGTCATTAAGAAAAGCATATGCTAAAATAAGCGGTAATATGACCTTTACTAAAGGTCAATTGCTGAAAAGGAGAATTAAGATGCCTGCTCCGGTATCAGGGCCGCATCTGATAAAAAAACAGCCCGGCTTTTTGACCGGGCTGCTCGTGTTCTGATAGGCACTGTAAAAGGCGCGCTCCCCTTTATAGATGCTCGGCAAGCTTGTTGATAATCAGGTCGATGCAGATGTACAAGATGGCCTGAGAGTCCAGAAACAGTTTGTTTTTATCCGTTTCCAGAGAAGGAATAATCAAAAGGCTGTCATATCGGTTGGCATATTTTGCTTTGCTGTTCTGCGTAATCATAGCGGTTTTGGCCTTTCGGAGGAACGACGTGCCCGCCGCCTCGATAACGCAATCCGTCATACCGGAAACAGAGATAAAAATATTCAGATCCCGCGCGCCGGAAAAGCTGGCTTTTTCATTAAAAACTCCCGGCAGCGTGATCGTTTCCGCGTCAATTCCAAGGGAGGCAAGGCGGAAGGCAAAATAGTTGGCCGAAAGCCCGCTTTCATGAACGCCGTATATTTTGATTTTATCGGCATGAACGATCAGACTGCAGAGTTCCTTAATTTTTCCGTCCGAAATATGGGATGGGATATGACTGATACAGGAAAGATAAATATTGACGATATCGTTGCTGCCGTTGACGGCGTTCGGGTCTTTGAAGGAACCGGAGAGCAGATGCTTCGACACCTCGTATTTAAATTCCGAAAAACCGGTATAGCCCAGCTTCTGGCAAAAGCGAAGCAGGGCCGATTTTGAAACGTCGGCTTTATTCGCAATTTCAATAATGGGATAGGAAGCAATCACATCCAGATGCTCCAGGACGTATTGCGAGATTTTCTGATCGGAACGCGTAAACTGCGGTTCGCAGAGCTTGATTTGTTCAATTGGATTCATTTTCATTCTCCTCTTTTTCGTATTATATCATAAAACATGCACAAAAGGAAAAAGTTTTGAGAGAATTCGGTCGTTAATATGCCAGATTTGGGAAACCTCGCAGAATTTTAAGAAATTTCCCAAAACTTTTGGTAAATGTATTGATTTCGCCTTTCGGTTCCGCTATACTATGGTTAGAAAACCGGCCGGTTTTTCTCGTGAGGTACATACATGAAAAAAACAAACGCTTAAGGAGGAGATCAGTTATGGGGGAACAGACAAAAAAAAGCGGGCTTCTCGACCGTGTGACAAATCTTATTGAAGAAAAGGTGGCGCCGCCGCTGCTGAGACTTTCACAGGTGCGGTATCTGGAGGCTCTTCAGCGCACGTTTGTCACGCTGATGCCGTATATGATTCTGGGAGCGACGGCGACCTTGATTCTGAATCTGAGCGGCTTATTCGGGAAAGACGGCGGCTTGAACCTTCCCGGTGTCGCAAACGCGATCAGCGCGGTTGTGGAACCCTGCCGGCCGTGGCTGCTGCAGGTGGTTTTTGTGACCATCAATCTGCTCGCTTTGATTACGGCAGTGCTGAACGGATATTTCCTCGGAGATTATTATCACAAGAAGGACGAAAATGTCAGCCCGATCGCGGCGGCGGTCGTATCCTTTGTGGCGTTCCTGTGCTTTATCAACTTTACCAAGCTCAGTGAAAATTTTGACTGGCCCGCCTATATCCTCGGCTCTCCCAGCCTTTTCGGCGGCATCCTGATCAGCATTCTTGCCATAGAGGTATATCGTTTCCTGATCGGCAAAAAAATCACCATCAAGATGCCGGAAGCCGTTCCGCCGATGATTGCGGCGGCCTTCACCAGCATGATTCCGGTGTCCGTGGTCGTTGTTATTTGCGCCATCCTCGGTCAGGGCTTTGCAGGCTTTGATTTTCTGGCTCTGCTCAACAAGCTCTGCGCTTACCTTGTGGTCGGCGGCAGCGGACCGGTTGCGCAGTTTGCAGGCTTCTTCCTCGACCGTATCCTGTGGTTTGTCGGTCTGCACGGTTCCAACATCGTCTCTTCCGTCATGCAGCCGATCTGGACGACCATGATAACGGACAACATCAATGCTTTTGCGGCGCATCAGGCGATTCCGTATATGTTTACGGAACAGTGGATCAACTTCTACGTGCGCTGCTCCGTTTTCCCGCTTGCGCTGCTCTGCACCATGAGCAAGGCCGAGCGTTTCAAGGTCCTGGGCAAGCTTTCCCTGCCCGGCACGATTTTCAACATTGCCGAGCCGGTAATGTACGGTCTGCCGGTCGTGCTCAATCCGCTGATGTTCGTGCCGTGGGTATTGGGCTTCAGCGTGCTGTTTATCCTTAACGCCATTCTGGGCGTTTTGGGAATCACACCGCCGATGGTGTCCATGGTTGTATGGACAATGCCTGCTCCGCTTGCGTCCTTTATCGGCAGCGGTTTTAAGCTGCAGTCCATGGTGATTACCCTGGTCAATATGGTCATTATTTTCTTTATGTTCCTGCCGTTCTTCAAAGTCATGGAAAAGCAGGAACTCGCAGCGGAAAAAGAATACAAAAAACAAAAGGAAGATAGTAAGAATGTCTGAAATAGATATACACCCTTATCGGCAGGAATACATCGATGAGATTGTTTCCGGCTGGAACGCTTCCCTGTTCTATGATACGATTACCCGGGAGCGTTTTATTCAGGAGGTTCTTCTTGACGAGAACTTCGACCCCGAACTGGCTTTGGTTGCCGTCGTTGACGGACATGTGGCCGGCTTCAGCCTGGGGATCAGAAGAAAATATCCCTATCTGACGCGGGGGCTGGAGGAGCAGCGGGGCTGGATCAGCAGCTTCTTTGTCCTTCCGGAATACCGGCGCCGGGGGATCGGGCAAAGGCTTCTGGAAGAGGAGGAAGCCAGGCTGAAAGCCGCGGGAACACAGGAAATCACCCTGTGCGCATACAGCCCCAATTATTTTGCTCCCGGCGTTGACCTGCAATATCCCGGCGGCGTACCTTTCTTCGATCAAAACGGGTACGCGCGGGGGACGGACGCCGTCAGTATGCAGCGGGACCTCTTTACTTATACTCTCCCCGAAAAAACGGCAAAGCATATTGAAGAGCTGGCGGAAAAGGGAATCACCTTTCATTCCTTTTCCATGCCGTATATGGAAAAGCTTCTGAATTTTGTAGACCGGGAATTCGACGCCGGCTGGGTCCGCAACATTCTGCTGGCCCTGCGCAATCGGGAGGCTGAGGATACGATTCTGCTTGTGACGGACCGGGAAGACAACGTCATCGGCTACTGTATGCGTAAGATCGACGGGCATGACGCGCGGTTCGGTCCGATCGGTGTGGCGGAAGCCCTGCGGTCGGAGGGGCTCGGCGGCGTTCTGATCGACCTTCAGATGATGGAAATGAGAAAACGCGGCATCTATTATCTTTATTTTCTCTGGACCCACGGGGCCGCCATGCGTTTTTATGAGCGCCACGGCCTGAAGGTATACCGTACCTATCAGCTGTACCGCAAAAAAATTTAATTCGGAGATGATGGAATATGGGAGATTATAAGCGGGTAATCTGTATCGGGGCGCATCCCCTGGACGCGGAGATCATGGGGGGACCGATGCTGATACGCTACGCGGCGCGCCATGCGCACTGCACGCTGGTCCATGTGACAAAGGGAAGGCTGACCGACCCGAAGGCAACGGAGGAACAGAAGGAGGAATACGATCTCGCGCTTCACCGCGAGATCGCCGCGGCCGCGGCCGCACTGGACTGCGACTGTTATGCGATGGACTATCTTTCCGGCGAGCTGCCGGAGACGGGAAAGTTTATTTCCCTCCTTGCGGACTATCTGCGGGAACAGAAAGCGGACTGTGTGATCACTCATGCCCGCGGCACCCTGCATCCCAGGCATTATTACACGTACGAGGCCGTGACGGAGGCCGTGCGCCTGCTGCGGCGGGAAGGACAGAAGATTCAGCTGTTCCACGGCGAAAACTGCGAAGACCTGGCGGGCTTTACCCCGACGGTCTATCTTTCCATGACACGGGAGGAACTGGATCAATGGTTTACAGGACTCAGACAATATCGTATCTTTAACGGTGAGGTCAACGATATGCCGTATTTTGAATACTATCATTCCATGGCCATGATCCGGTCCGTGGAGGTCGGGGAACACGGCTTTGCCAAGGCGTATATGCACGGCGCGCTGACCGATAGCGAATAATTTATCTATTTTCGGAAACGAGGGATGACGATGAAAAAGATTGTTTTACTGTGTGTGGCGGGTATGTCTACCAGCCTGCTGGTTTCCAGAATGCAGAATGCCGCGAAGGAAACCGATTTTCCCTGCGAGATTCAGGCTTACGGCGTGGCGGAGGCCCCGAATGTGATCCCCGGTGCGGATGTTGTTTTACTGGGGCCTCAGGTGCGTTATATGCTGTCAAAATTGAAAAAAGAATATCCGGATAAAAAAATCGAAGCCGTTGATATGCGGATCTATGGAATGGTGGACGGCAAACAGGCCCTTATGCAAGCCAGAAAAATTATGGAGTGTTGAAAATATGCAGGAAATGGATATAGAATCTGTCCTTTTTGAGATCATAACGGAAGTGGGAAGCGCCCGGAGCTTATATATTGAGGCGATACAGGCGGCGCGCGAAAAGGAGATCGATAAGGCAAAGGAGCTGATCCGCGAGGGACAGGGCGCCTTTAACAAGGGGCACCATATTCACGCGGACCTGATCCGGGAAGTGTCCGGGGAAGATCATGTTCCCGTTTTTCAGAAGGACGAACGGATCATGCTTTTGGCGCACGCGGAAGACCAATTGATGAGCGCGGAGGCTTTTGGCATTCTGGCGGAAGAATTTCTGGCGCTGTATCAGGCCATGAATGACAAAGGAGTTTTATGATGACGGATCTTTCCCACTTTACTACCGAAGCAAGAAACCCGGAAACGATGAATCTGGACTGCATGTCCGCCATGGAAATTGTCTCCGTGATGAACCGCGAGGATGAAAAGGTGGTTGCGGGCGTACGTGCCGTTCTGCCGCAGATCGCAAAGACGGTCGAGTATACCGTGGCCAGCCTGCAGTCCGGCGGAAGAATCATTTACATCGGCGCGGGAACCTCCGGAAGACTTGGCGTTCTGGACGCTTCCGAGTGTCCGCCGACGTTCGGCGTTTCCGCGGACACTGTCGTTGGACTGATTGCCGGCGGGAAGGGCGCTCTGATTGAGGCCGTTGAAGGCGCGGAGGACAGCTGTACATTGGGCAGGGAGGAACTGGAGCGGATCGGGCTGAAGCCGTGCGACACCGTGATCGGGCTGGCCGCCAGTGGCCGTACTCCCTATGTACTGTACGGTCTGCGCTACGCGAGACAGCTGGGGTGCCGTACGGCTGCAATCGCCTGCAACCGGAACTCCGACATCGGAAAAGAGGCGGATGTGGCCATAGAGCCGAATGTCGGTCCGGAAGTTCTGACGGGGTCGACACGGCTCAAGTCGGGTACGGCGCAGAAGATGGTTCTGAACATGATTTCCACCGCCAGTATGGTGAAAATCGGGCACGCGTATGAGAATCTCATGGTAAATATGCAGGCCAGCAATGAAAAGCTGAACGTACGCGCACAGAACATGGTGATGGCGGCAACCGCATGCGACAGGGAAAACGCCGAAACCGCGCTGCGCGAGGCGGGCGGCAGGGTTAAAACCGCGATCGTGATGCTGCTGCTGAACGTTTCCGCGGAGAGGGGAGAGCAGGTGCTGGCCCATGCGCACGGCAGGGTCCGCGAAGCGCTTGCCGGAAAATTGAAATGAATACGGGAGTTTGTTTATATTGCGGCACTGCGGAGGAAAAAAACGCAGAGATTATTGCACGCGCGGCGGATGCGGGAATCCGATGCGCGTTTACCTCTCTGCAGATTCCGGAAGAAAGCCGGAACGGCCTCCGGTCCTCCGCGCAAAATCTGCTTTCCGCCTGTAAAAAATACGGGATGGATCTGGTGATGGATGTGGGGCCGGACACGGCGGAGCGTCTCGGCTGCCGTTCCCTGTACGACCTTCAGAACTGGGGCGTCACCCAGCTCCGTCTGGACGACGGCTATTCCCCGCAGCAGGCGGCGGAGCTTTCCCATGCCTTTCAGATCGTGTTCAACGCTTCTACGGTTTCTTTTGCGGAGATCACCGGCTGGCAGAAAGCGGGAGCGGATTTGACCCGCTTTACCGCCTGCCACAATTATTACCCAAAGCCCTGGACGGGGCTGTCGCTGGCGGAGGTCGCGCAGGTTAACCGGCAGCTCAAAACATACGGGTTCCAGACGATGGCTTTCGTTCCGGGCGACGGAATGCTGCGCGGGCCGCTGTATGAGGGACTGCCGACCGTTGAGGCGCACCGCCGCCGTGCGGATATTGTCCGGAACGCGCTGGAGCTTTTTGTTGACGCGGCGTGCGATACGGTGCTGGTTGGGGACGTGAGCCTTTCGGAAAGCTCCTGGGCCGCCTGGGCGGACCTCAGCCGGGGGTTTGTCAGCCTGCCGGCGGAACTGGACCGCCGCTATCATTATCTTGCGGAAACGATTCATCACGACAGGCGGGATTCCAGCGACTGCGTTTTCCGATCGGTAGAGTCACGCAGAATTCCTGTTCCGGACCGCGAGCTGCTTCAGCCTGCAGAAGAGACCACGTACGGAGCGGGGGATATTCTGCTGTCCAACACCGGTTTTCTGCGTTACGAGGGAGAACTGGAAATCGCGCGCGTTCCGCTGCCGTCCGATCCCAGAATCAATCTGATCGGACGTCTGAAAGAGGAAGCGCTGCCGTATCTGCCTTATCTCAGGAACGGTCTGGGAATCCGATTTGTCGTCGGCCCGGAAGGATAGCGGAATTATTTCAGGAAGGACCGCCGGAAAAAATGTCTGTTCCTGCGGCCGTAAGGAAAGGAATCAACCATGAAAAGTATTACTTATGTCATTCGTGACGAGATCGGCGTACACGCCAGACCGGCCGGCATGTTGGTCAAGCAGGCAAAAAGCTTTCAGTCCGCCTGTATGATCCACGCGGGAGGAAAAAGCGCGGATCTGACCAGACTGTTCCAGGTGATCGGAATGGGAATCGAGCAGGGGACGGAAGTCAAGGTCACGGCGGAAGGGCCGGACGAAGACGCGGCAATCGCCGCGCTGGGGAAAGTGTTGAAAGAAAATTTATAAGCTTATCCTCTTTCAGGCTGTCGATAAAATCTTGCAACCGCAAAATTGCGGGTTTTATAAAATCGATTTTGTGAAAAACTTCCAGCCACTGTAACAGGGAGCGGACTGCAGAATGAAAAAACAGGAACTGTACCGTTTAACGGGCAGTTCCTGTTCTATAGTAAATCCATTTTCATTTGCAAAATAAGATGTATCCCTTCCCAGCCGAAGGCGGGGGAAGGGATACAAACACATTTGCATAATCATCTGGAAATGCTGTCATTAAGAGTGTTTGTGATGATCGGATGGGATATTTTGGCTTTGCCACCGTTTCCTCAGGGAAAGGATTGCGCAGATTGCGATCATCCCCGCCACCGCTCCGACAATGGCTATCGGTCTGATGGATCGTTCTCCGGTAGCAGGGCTGGCCTTTGGAACGGTTTCCTGTGCCACGGTGACCGTTTCTTCAGAGGTTGTTCCGGCTGTCGGGACACTTTCCGCTCCGATGATCTCCGTAGGCGTAGTGACGTTGGCCGCCGCTGCGCCGCCGCCACCGCCACCGCCGCCGCCTCCACCGCTGCTTGCGGTCGTATAGGTGGTGGTGAAGACCCATTTTACCTGCATGGAAGCGCCCTGATACTGGTTTCCGATTCCCTGACCGGGCAGGTCGATGTTAAAGTCCAGTGTCTTGCTCGCGCCCGGACTCATTTCGCCCACCAGAACGGAATCGTCGTCTGCCGTGCGGAAGAGTTTTCCCTGTGTCAGATAAGTGCCGCCGTCTTTGACGGTCAGCGTCATTCCGTCCGCCAAAGAACCGCCGTTCGGCGCGGATTCCGCTTCGATCAGCATTTTCATGTATACGGTCAGCGTATACCGGCCGGTATTTTTCAGCTGCAGACGGGAGGACTTTGTGTCGCCGGGGTTCAGGTTGCCGACGTCGGCCGCCGGGTCCGGGGCGGTAATGCTCAGACCGCTGCTCTGGCCGTCGTTCTGGTACCCCGTGGCAAGACTCTGCGCCTGCGCTTGAACCATCCCGGGGACAAGGAGGGCGGCAACCAGAAGCGCCGTGAAAAATTTTACTGTTTTTGAAGCTTTCAGCATGGTCGGTTTCCCTCCTTTTCCCATACCTTGCCGGTACGATTTTTTAAAGTGACGTTCGTTGGAGTTTGCTTAGTTCTCAATCCGTTAACGTTAAATGGTTACGCAACCGGTGTGGTTGAGGAGGTTGCCGCGGGGACGGGAGTCGTTGTCCAGGCCGCGCCGTTGGTTGCCTGAATGACTTCGACGGAAGAGGGGCCCATATTTAAGATCATACCCTGATAGGCGTTTGTCGTAAGGTCGCCGTCGAACAGGCCGGTAAACGCGAAGGAAATGGTTCTTTCTGTTTCACTGCCAGCGGGGAAGCTGGTGCCGTCGTCCTGTGTTCCGGGGATAACGCCCGCCGGGAAGCTACCAATTGTTCCGGTATAATAGAGGTAGCCGTCACTGTGTTTTTCCCAATTTGCGGGGAGTGTTACTTTTACATTATTGGTGGACAAGTCGGTCGGCTCTTCGCCGTTCAGCCAGGAGATTTCCGGAACCTTGATTCTGAGCTTTACGGGTTTTGTTCCCGTGTTGATAATGGTCAGGCTTCCGTTGAACTCGTCGCCGGGGTTGATATTGTTTCTGGCGAATCCTTCAATGGTAAGGTCTTTGGAAGAGTCGCTGAGTGTAACCGTACCTGCCTGGAACGTAGCGCCCTCGACTACCTTAGAATCTGTGAACCACGCCATGGTGGAGCCGCCGACCAATGCCACGGTCAGCCCGACTGCGAGGACACTCGTTAAAACTTTTGTCTTGAAATTCATTTTTCTTTCCTCCATACATATAAAATAATTTTTTAAGATTACCGTATTATCCGCGGGGATCTGTTTCCGCGTCTGTGCCCGATTTTTCAATGAAGCGACAGACGTTATGAAATGTATTTAATCTTCAGAGGTACCGTTGTACGTATCAAAATTATCCCAATCCCAGCCGTCGCTGTGTGAATGCTGAATCGCCTGGAAGGTGGGGGTCAGAACATACTTTGCATTTTGATACTCATTGTCGGCATTTCCGCTGAGTGTAACCTCCAGATCGAGCACGGCGATCGTATCGGTCGCGCTTGGAGATTCGCCGCCGTTGACACCCTTCAGTCCGCTTTTATCATTGCTGGAGCAATAGTAAAAATCGCCCTTTTTCGTCCAGCCTTTTGGATTATTGATGGAGATCATATCAGGATGGGCGAGATCATCATTTTCCTTCCACTCGCTGCCTTGCAGTGTCTCCCAGTGGCCTTCCAGCTTTACGCGCACATTAATGTCCTTGGTTCCGGAATTGGTCACGTAGAACGCAAGCTTGTTGATGTCGCCCGGGTTCCAGTTGGCTTCGTCGATAATGTTTCTGCCGCAGATGTAGTCAATGTCAAAGCCGTCTTCGCTTCGGTTTTCTTTTCCGTTCGACAATGTTTTCTGAGTGGTGTCCACCAGTTTGACATAGTGAGCCGTATCGATCGGGTTAGGCACCATGCTCTTATGGTAGTCACCTTTTGGGTTTGTTTGATTGGAAACCGTTCCCGCATAAGTCCAGTCGTTATTGTCTTCGCTTACATAAACCTTGGCTGTTTCAACATAGTCTGTCGCGCTGCCTCCCCAGGTACCCTCTATTACCAGTACATCGCCCTTCAGGAGCGGTTTGTCATCATCAAACCGAACGACGATCTCCCCGCCGTAGCCCATGCAGTAAATCTCGGTTTCATCCTGCTCTTGCGCTTTTGTCAAAACTTTATTCGGATTATTTCGTTTGGTATTGTTTGGTGACGGAAGATTCTTTCCGTTTTTGTCGGTTCCCCTTAGTACACTGGAGACACTCGTTGGTGCCACGTCCTCGTAGTAAAGGGGTTTGCCCGATTCATCGGTATCCTCCACTACGGACTGGCCCGCCTGGATTTCCACCGTGCCCGCGGTAAATTTGGAGGCTGCTACTTCCTTTTTGTCGGTAAACCAAGCCATGGTCCCGCCGCCGACCAGGGCGACGGCCGTTACGACCCCGACGATTCCCGTCAGAAGTTTCATTGTTGATTTTGTCATTCAATAATCCACCCCTCTAGTATTTTGTCTAACTTTGTGGAATTTGTTTTTCCTCATTATTCATCTGAGGCCTCGTCCGTGTCCATCGTGGAGTAGACCGCGTGCTCCGTCGTCTGCGTGGCCGTGACATCCAGATTCAGTCTCAGTTTATAATTTTGCGGGAGAAGTCCGCCGCCCTTTACCTGAAATTTCAGTTGAAAAACGGCTTCGCCTTTGGGCTTCAAAATAAGATTGGCCGGTTCCTTGTCTGTGGTTACGTAAGAGTAGACCGATTTTTCAAGCGACCATCCTTCGACCGATTCGGGATCTATTTGCGGCGGTGGACACAGGGGCGGCAAAGGCAGACAGGATTTTCTGTCCCATTTCTGGGAAAGCTTCGCCTGCAGAGTGACCGGCGTGCTGCCCGTGTTCCGAATGGTCCAGGTGGCGTAATACTCGCTGTCCCCGCCCCAACAGTCGGGCAGGCACTCCGTCTGATAATCGGACAGTCCGGCGTCCATAGCGTCTTTGTAGCAGCCGCCTTTTTTTGTGCTGCCGGATTCTGTCTTTATGATCTTAATCGCCGCGTTGCCGGTGGTGATTTCAGCCTGGGGAGCCTGTGTGTCGGTGAAGTAGGAGGAGGTGGCCCCGCCCAACAGTCCGACCGTCAGAATGATAAGGAGAACGCTGATAAAAACAGATTTTCTGATCATCGTTCCTCCTTTCCAACGGCTTGCGCGAGAATTTCCTGCGAGTTGCTTTCTTCCTTTGCCTGCTTTTTAGAATTCAAATAAGATTGATATAAACTGCGGCATTCGAAGAAAAGCAGCAGCGCTCCGGGAACGATAATCAGCAGCAGCAACCCGTTTCCGGTCTGGGCGAAATTCATGAAATAACCCAGATAGGGGAGGGTGAAACTGACTCGGCCAATCAGGTTTTCTCCCGATATGGGGTCGGGGTCGTTGGCATGGTTTGCGTCGCCTTTGGTCAGAAATTCCAAGCCGTTTGACTTTTGGTTGATTCCAACTACCCTGTGCGTTGTCATTTGATCGCTTCCCGCGAAACCCTTGAAGGTAATAATATCGCCCTTTTTGATCTCCGCGGCATCCACCGGTTTGACAAAGGCAACACTGCCGGTGTCAAACTGAGGGGACATACTGCCGCTGAGCACAACCAGCATATAATGACCCGCAATCTTCGGCGCGCCGCCGGTCATTTTGCTGCGCACCATGAAGAACAGCATAAAAGCGATCAGGACCATCAGTAAGGCAAAAAATACATTTCCGACTGTTTTGAGTATTTTCCGTACTATTTTACGGGGGTCCTTTTGGGGCTCCGATATTTCGATCGATACTGTTTCCGTCTCCATAATTACCTCCCGGGCATATGCCTGTTTTTAAGATTCTGTTCCGTTCTGAACGGGATCCCCGGTTTCCGGAGTGCTGCCGGGGACATGTGAGTTTGTATTCTCCGCATCCGGTTTTTCCGCATCCCCGTCATGCGGCGGGGTGCTCTGTGTTTCGGAAGACTCTGTTTTGGACTGAGGAGCCGTACTTTCCACGGCACTCTCCGCTGTGCTTGGGGCTGAGCTTTGGGCAGCAGCACTTTCGGTTTTGCTTTCCGGTGCGCCGGATTCGGTAATCACCGAAGTTCCTCCCCTGAGCTGAGCGTCCGGTACGGCCGCATCATTGGCGAATAATCCTCCTACGGTCATTTCGAAATCAATCGATGAGCTTGCCGTGGCGGTGAAATAGGCGCCTGTGTGCATCCGGGGGACTGTATAAAACAGGAAGCCCGCGCAGACGAGAACCAGCAAAAGGGCTTTTCCTATTCTGCCGGCAACCGCATGATCCGGCTTCTGTGTTTTTTGCCGATCGCTCCATGAATGTCCTGCTCTGCGCATTCGCGCTTCCTCCTCCACTGTTTTGTCATTTTACCCGATGATCTTCTTGCTGGGATAGCCCTCTTTCCGGCTGCCGCCCCAGGAATCCCACGATCTTAACTGCGCCAGTTCCCCGCGGCTTTGACAGATGCCGGTTTCAAGCAGATGAAACAGCTCCAGGCTGCTCCGAAACGGAACATATTTATCTTCTTCCAGCCAGCGGATATAGCCCTGTATGCTGTAATGGTCGGAACGCACCACTTTGATTAAAAAAGTGGGGGAAGTGTCGGAAGCCGTTCGCACCACACTCTTCCCTGAACAAGCTTTCATGATATTGTCCTCCGTATTCTCTCTGCTTTTGTGATTTGTCCCCATTATAGCAGGCGCCAATTTCATTATGAGGTTATATGGATTTCATTTTCCGCACACAGGAATTTATTTCCAATTATCTTTCAGGCACAGTTCGATTACAGCAATAAAAAAACACCCTGTAAAAGGATAAAATCCTCACAGGGTGTTCCTATTTGTCAAATAAAGCTGAATTTTATCGGTTGATTTGCTCCAGATAATGAGATGGTACATCGCTGAACGGTGTGAATTCCATCATGACTGTCAGGAAGCCTTTGCCGACCTGTTTTTCAAACCGCTTCTGGATTCTGGAGCCGACCAGAATCAGTCCTTCCTGCTTTGTGTCCGTCAGCAGCAGGATCATCTGGTACTGGTTCCACTGTGTAAAAACGTCTCCCCTGCGCAGGGAATCTTCCAGAATGCGCTTCAGGCCTTTGCAGGCTATCTCCATCCGGGCGGGGAAAAGATCGTTTCCCGCGCCGGAAATAGTCGCAAGACCGAGAAAGGTATTTCTGCTCCCGCGCATCCGGCGTCGTTCTTCAAGGTTATAGATAATACGGAAATACTCCAGATCGCAGTACAGCGCGCCGTCCGGATCGTCACACTGGGAGAAATTCCTGCTCAGGTCCGACAGATCGGCCCGGTGGACGTTTTGTTCCCCCGCGGTGATTCGCCGGTAGATGCTCTTCATGGCCGCGGAAGGTCTCACGGCGAGCTCCCGGGACATCCGCTCGGTAATATAATTGTAGTGGCTCAGCGCCACGCTGTATTGGTTCAGGGCCAGAAGGGCCTCCAGAAAGCAAAGATGCAAAGATTCTTCCAGCGGTTCATGGCAGACGGCCTGCTCGAAATACTCCACGATTTCGGAGTGGCGGCCCTGTCCCTTCAGCAGCGTAAAAAGCCGGAGCAGAGACTGTACATAAAGCCGGGAATAATGGGTGTGAAGGGGAAAGGTCCATTCACAGTTGGAAATTTCCGCCAGATAAGCACCCTGATACAGCCGGACTGCCCGCTCATAGTGGCCGATCGCCAGATTTGGGTCACTGTGCTGCTTTGCGTCGGCCTCACGTATTTCCTTCTCAAAAAGGTCCGTATCCACCGTACAGCCCTTTCCAAGGGTAAAAATGTAAAAGCCGCCCTCACAGACGAGGTTGAAAGGCGAAGAATCATTTCCGCTTTTCCCAAGCAGTTCTTCCTCCTGCAGCATCTGGCGCAGACGGAAAATCTGAGTCCGGAGAGTGTTTTTGGAATCGACAAGATCCGCGTCGTCCCATAGATTCTCCACGATACTGTCGGGAGAAAGGCGCTTTCCTCTGTTCGCTATAAAATATTTCAGCAGTTCCAGACTTTTGTGGGACCGCCTGCTTCCGGTAAAAAGAGACCTGCCGTCCTTCTGCAAGTCCCAGCCTCCCAAAGTAAATACTTCCACCGACATTTGATTTCCTCCATCCTTTGGCCACCTGCCCGATTGCATCCCTGCATCAGTGTCCGTTTTGAGGGCTGGAACCGGAGGAACCAGCCGAGAATATTCAAACAACAATATTCCAAAGAACAGTTTTTGTGACATTATAATTCCTTAACTTAATTTAAATCAATCATAATGGAAAATTTTTGAAATAACAAATATTTTTGCGCGAATGGTTGATTAAAAGCGTAAATGGTAAATTTTTACAAAATATTTTCAGCTATTTTTCCTATAGACGTCAATCTGACACAGTGATATGCTAAGAAAGAAAAAACCGCATTTTGCCGGAAAGGAATCCGGCTGTGCGAATCAGGGGGAAAGAGGATGGTTTACCATATTGCCGTCTGTGAAAACGACCCGAACTGCGCCGTGCAGCTGCAGAAAATGATGGAAGAAATCCTGGCCGGCCGGCGTATGGCCTTTTCCTGTGACAGATACACTGCCTGTGAACAGTTGGAGGCGGCGGTCATGAGCCCCGGGACGCAGCATCACATCCTTTTTCTGGATACCGTGCTGGATGGAAAGGACGGCGTGGCGTTTGCCGAAAAACTGCGGGATTCCGGTCTGCGTTCCCCGATCGTTTTTATCTCCTCCGACGAAAAGTCCGCTCTGGCCGCCTATGCCGCCGCGCCCGTTCATTATTTGCTCAGGCCCGTGCGAAAGCAGGAACTGCACACGGCGCTCTGCAGGGCGTTCCGGCAGTATGAAGATGGCTCCGTCTGTATCATAGAGACCGCCGGAAGGGGGATCACCGTACTGGCGGTTTGCGATATCTTTTACCTTGAGGTATTTAACAAAATGATTCTGGTGCATTGCAGAGACGGCGGCACTCTGACCGCCGCCGGGCCGCTGACCGATTTTTTCAGGCGTCTTCCGGCGGGACGTTTCTATGCCTGCCACCGCTGCTATGTCGTCAATTTTTCCTGCGTGAGACGTTTGCGCAGAAATGAATTCGTGCTCGAGGACGGCAGCGTGATTCCGGTTGCGCGCCGGAGATATCAGGATGCGCTGTGCGCGTGGAAAAACTATCTGGAAGAAGAAAAGATGATTTAAAAGAAGAGTTAGGAGTATAAGAAACGGTGCTCTCTTTTCGGAGAACACCGTTTCTTTTGCATAGACAGTCTTTGTTCCGGGGACTATTTGAATATTGCCTTGATTGCGGCCATACTCATCTGTGCCGCTTCGTATCCCGCGTCCATGCACTGCTCCATCTGCTCAAACGTCAGCAGTCCGGATTCCCTTGGCAGCTGAGGTTTCAGCAGCAATTTTTCCCCGTGGGAGCTCAGCTCCTTTAAACGGGTGCTCATAATGGACAGGGAATGCGTTGTAATGTCAATAATATTCATTCTGGCGGGTACCTCGTACTCTTTGGTGACGTCAACGGCCAAAACGTTGGATTCGCCCGCCGCGGTCAGAAGATCCACCGGAAGGGTGTTGGTTACGCCTCCGTCGACCAGGCACAGATCGCCGATCTGCTTGGGCCGGAAAACGGCGGGCACCGCCATGCTTGCGCGGATCGCCTGGCAGATGGGGATATCCGTTTTCCACGTTACCCCTTCTACGGCGTCGACATTCCGCAGGGAGCTTGTGTAGACAATGGTTTCACCCGAATTGATATCCACCGCCGGAATAATGGTTTTGATGTTTGCATCCATAATATTTTTGTTATCCGTCTGCGCACAAAGAAACTTTTCCAGACGGTTTCCCTTGAACAGTCCGGTAATGTCGATCTTATGGCGGAATAAAAGCTGCGGCACCGCCTTTAAAAGGTTTACAAAATCCGCATCACACAGGGACATCCCTGTTTTGGACAGATCCATCACCATTTGTTTCAGTGCCGGCGCATTCGTCCCTGTGGCGTAAAGCCCGGCCACGATAGCCCCGGCGCTGGTTCCTGCAATGGAGGAGGGACGCATCCCGGCTTCTTCCAGCGCAAGCAGGACCCCTACGTGAGCAGCCCCTTTTGTTCCTCCTCCTGAAAGTGCAAGCCCAAATGACATCTTTTTTCACCGACTCTCTAAAAATTCAGACCTTCCTGATAAAAGTATATTAGAGACTCGGCAAAACGGTTCGGGTTTCCGCCGGTTATCAGAGTTAAAAAGAGAGAAATTCAGTCTTTTTTCGCAAATCCCAGAGAGCATAAAACGGTCACGGCCGCACCGCAGGCGGTGATGACAATGCCCAAAACGAAGCCCGCTACAGACACACCTTTTTTCAACGATATCACCTCATCTGCGATTATACTCCAAACGGCGGGAGAAGGGAAGGGCGCAAAAGCAATGGCGCCCGCTGTCACAGCAGGCGCCACACGTTCGCGGTTACTTTAAGGAGGCAGAAATTACGGAATCAGAAACAGCCACGGCAGCGGCGCCAGCGCCATCTGCGCCGACGCCATCGCCAGCAAGAGTTGCAACACATTTTTAACCCTCAGCTCCTTTCGACGGCTCTGTCATATACTATGAAAACAGGAAACAGCTTGTCAATATGAAGTTAGGGAATGCCCGGCTATGAAAATACCGGAGGTATCCGATGAATTTCGGAAGGCCTCCGGTATGGGCTGTTTTTATCGTCTGCCTGTGATTTTCTCAGAACCGGGGCGTGCCGCCCGTTTTACCCGGCTCGGCTTCCCGGATCAGATTTTCGGCGATTTTTCGCAAATCCGCTTCCGAACGCAAGTCGGGGCTGGTCTGCTTGATGCTTTCCTGCACAAATTTCGGCAGCGAGAGAAAATATTGATTGTTTTCCAGATTTTTCGCAAATTCATGATCAGACATAATTTACCTCCGCAAGTTATCGGTGTTTTATAGCGTTTGAACGAATTCCCTGATGCTTTCCAGTTCCCCCGTCAGCGGTACGCCGATCACCTTTGACAGGGCCTGGTTTAGCTCTTCGTACTGATCGCCGGTGGTAATAATCCGCTCGGACTGGTGTTCCTTCAGCAATGCAATCCGGCGGTCTAGTTCGTTGATTACCGCCTTTTTGATGTCTTTGCTCATGAAAGCACTTCCCTTCGCGGTTAGTATGTGTTTTCGGGCGGAGAGTATGCGCGCCGTCCGGCATTGGACCGCATGAACGGAATACATTCCGGGGATCATTAGACTATTGGACAAAATTGTGCTATAATTTTAAAAAATTGAAAATATTGAAAATATAGAACATGGTTGAAAACAAAAAAGCGCCAGGTTATCTATAAATAATAAATTAGGAGTAAATATGGATTTTAAAGACCTTAACCTCAGCCGCAGAATTTTAGATGCACTTGAGAAAGAAAACTATGCCGTACCGACGCCCATTCAGGAGCAGGCAATTCCGCTTGTGCTCGCCGGCAGGGACCTTCTTGGGTGCGCACAGACCGGCACCGGCAAAACAGCGGCTTTTGCGGTGCCGATTTTGCAGCTTTTAAGCGGCCGCCCGGCAGACCCAAAAGAGCCGAGGAAAATTCGTTCCCTGGTTCTGACTCCCACAAGGGAGCTCGCCCTCCAGATTTATGAAAGCTTTCATTCCTACGGCCGCTACACGCGGCTGCATACCTGTGTGGTGTTCGGCGGCGTATCCCAGAAAATGCAGGTGGAAAAGCTCCGCCGCGGCGTGGACATTCTGGTTGCGACTCCCGGCAGGCTGAACGACCTGATGAATCAGGGATATATTCAGCTGAAAAATATCGAAATCCTCGTTCTGGATGAAGCCGACCGCATGCTCGATATGGGCTTTATCGCAGACGTAAAAAAAATCATTGCCAAAATTCCGCAGCAGCGGCAGACGCTTCTGTTTTCGGCGACCATGCCCAAAGAGATCGAAGAAATGGTCGACACCCTGTTGGTCGACCCGGCAAAGGTGGAAATTACGCCCCCGGCAACAACGGTCGACAGGATCGATCAGTCCCTGTATTTTGTGGACAAGGATAATAAACGGAAGCTTCTGGTCTCCCTTCTGGAGGATTCGTCCATCCGTTCCGCGCTGGTATTTACCAGAACGAAGCACGGCGCAGACAGGGTGGTAAGAGAGCTGGAAAAGGCCAACATCAACGCGCAGGCCATTCACGGGAACAAATCGCAGAATGCCCGCCAGACGGCGCTGAACAGCTTTAAAAACGGCAGCATCCGCGTGCTTGTGGCCACGGATATCGCCGCGAGGGGGATCGATATCGAGGAATTATCCTGCGTGTTCAACTACGACCTCCCCGAGGTCCCCGAGACCTATGTGCACCGTATCGGCCGGACCGGCCGGGCGGGATTGAGCGGTACGGCGGTTTCCTTCTGCTGCATCGACGAAAAGCCGGACCTGCGCAATATTCAGAAGCTGATCGGGAAAACCATTCCGGTGGTACAGGACAATCCCTACCCCATGCTGATTACCACCCCGACTCCGAAGTCGGAGCTGCGCCGCCGCCGTACCATGGCGCCCGGTGCCGAACCGAGAAAAAAGGTCTCCTCCAAAAAAGAGACAGCCGGAAAAAGCGGCTTTGCCGAAAGTTCGAAAGGCAAGCCGCCCGCTAAAAAATATACGGAGAAACCGAAATGGAAGAAAACGTATCCCCGTAAGGGATAGTGCTTGTCCTCTCCGGCTTCGACTCCGAAAAACGGCCCGAAATTTCCGGGCCGGTCAAAGGAGGCAGGATTTTTCCTGCCTCCTTTTATTTTTTGTGCTTTCGGTAAAAATACAGCATCTCAGCATACTCGTTCACTTGCTGCCGGTCTGCGGGATGCATAGACCGCAACGTATTGGATAACGCGCTAAAGCAGCCGCTTTCCGTTGGTACGCCCAAAAGATAATCTGCCGAGACATGATAAAAAATACAAATTTTGGCCAGTGTTTTATAATCCGGGCTGCGTTTATCCTGCTCATAATTTCCGTAAACAGATGCGGAAATCCCTAGTTTTTGAGCCACATCCGACTGCTTCAGATCCAAATCCGTCCGCAATGCTTTCAATTTTTCTCCAAAAGATGCCTCCTTCAATTTTTACACCATCCTAAATAATATTTGTGATATCAAATAGTATAAAAGTAAATGGGAAACACTCTTATTAGATTATGCGAAATGTTGTTTTTTATACTTGAATACTGCATATTGCAGTATTATAATAAAATTTGTGATTAGAAAAAACCCAAAAAATGGGACGTGCGTACGTCAGGTAGAAGGGAGGGAGACGGCTGTTTCCATAAATACGCAGAAAAAAAGAAAGAAGGAGAAAAAATGAAGATTCAGAAAAGGGCACTTTCCCTGGTTTTAGCGCTCAGCATGGTCGTCACGGTTTTTTCCGGTACCGCGGCGTTTGCCGACGAGAATGCCGACCAGACGTATGATTCCTGCTATGTGGATAGCGGAGAGGGAGACGGACACTACGGCAATTTGGAAGACGCCATTGAACATGTTAACGAAGGCGGCACGGTTTATCTGAACAAGGATGTCGAATCAGATAAACCCGTCATCATCACCAAATCCGTTACAATTGACGGAAATGAACATACCTTGTCCTTTACCGGGCTGGAAGACGTAGCCTCCACGGAGGATGACGGACTGATCTTTAAACAAACCGATACTGACATCAACGCTGAGGTCAAAGATTTGACCGTAGACGCGGGACTGAAAGACCCTGAAACATGGGTGGGAACGTACGCGATTCACGTTTACAATGCAACCGCCACGCTGGAAAACGTAACCGCCACAGGCGGTAACGGGGGCATTCTGGTAAACGGATCCGACGTTACATTGGAAGGTACCGTTGATGTGTCTGGCAACGGGTTCGGCGGAATCGAGGTTTCCAAAGGGCAGGGCCTGGAAAATGACCCGGAATTAAACGCCGACGGGGCTGAGATAATCAATACCACAGAAGCCTATTTGCTTCCGACTATCTGGGAGGACGGGGTAGAGGATACGGTAACTGCTTCGGACCTTATTAAAACGCAGGTAACGAAGGACGACAAAACAAAACAGACGCAGTATTACCTCAATGAGGAAAACGCTTTGTTTCCGCTTCCTATTGACAAAGACCATTTGGCAAACTTGACCCAAATCGGATGGCCGGATGAGCTGAAAATCGCCCTTGGAAATTTCGCGCTTCGGGCGGAAGTCTCTGGTTTCGAATCGGAGCCTACCGCGGACGGTTGGAAAACTTTCATTGAGAAAAATGCCAAACCCGAAGATGATAATGAAAACATTTTAGACTTACCTGTCACCTATACGCTTTCCATGGAGGATGCGGAGGATGCCGGTTTCACGCTGGCAGACGATGCCTCGATGAAAGTAACGATGCAGATCAGTAAGGACGGCAATATACTGACGGGCATTAAGAGCGTTAGCCTGAGCGGCATCACCCTTGAGAATTCAGACGTTGCAGAAAGAGACTTGGGGAATGCCGATGTTTCTATTATCACCAACTATGCAACGAAGAAGTATCCGTCAGGAAGAATCGCTACCTTTAAAGGGGTAGAGATCGGCACTCTTACTCGCACAGACAATACTCTGAGCAAAACACTGACATTGATGGACGGTTTTACAACAGAGCTTTCGGTCGAGGTGACGGAAGACACTACTCCGCCGGTAGAAGAGAAAACCATCACTTCCTTCGACGAGGTTGACCCTATAGAGGTTCCGTATGGCACCGAGAAAGCGAAGCTTAGCCTTCCGGAAACACTGACCGGACACTATCAGGACGGTGATACGGCGAAAGATGTAACAGTTCCCGTCACATGGACATGCGAAACCTACGACGGTAATACCGCAGGGGAGTATCCCTTTGTCCCGACAATCGATCTGCCGGAAGGCTATCAACTGGGCGAAGATGTTACTGCTCCGGAGGTCACGGTGTCCGTTTATCCAGAGGGAATCAAACCGGTAACAGGGATACTGCTGCCTACCCGGAGTCTTTACGTCGGCGCACTGGGCGCTACACGCCAGTGGAAAGCGACGTTTAAGCCTTCCGATGCCACAAACAAAAAAGTGACATGGGAAAGTTCCGACCCCACGGTTGCCACGATTGACGAAAATGGCCGGATGACCTATGTTGCATATGGGCAGACGACAATCACCGTCACCACTGAGGACGGCGGGTACACTGCTTCCTGCGAGGTAACCGTCCAGAGTCAGGAAGATTATGACAAGGAAGTAGAGGACGCTCAAAAATTGGTTGAAGCGCTTCCGAAAGCCTCCGACGCGGATGTTAACGATTCGGATACGGCGGATGCCATCAAAGACGCGGTGTCCAACGTTCAGCATTACGGCGAGGACGTTACGAAAAAACTGGATGCCGCCGCAGTTGAAAACCTGGAGTCCCTGCTTGCGAAGCTGACGGACGGCGTTGTCACAAAGACGGTATCTTTGGACAGTGAAAGCATTAAAGACAGCGGCAAAAAAATAACAGAGCAGCCGTCCGTATCCGGGCTGTTTCTCGCTTCCGGAATTACGGGAGACGAGAGGGAGGAAACCGCGGTCGAATTGGAGATGAAGCAGATTGTTCCCACGGCGGAGAACGCGCTTCTCGCGTTTGAACTGAACCTTTCCGTTGACGGAGAGGAAACGCACGATCTTGCCATCCCGGTGACCGTTACGTTTAAGCTTCCGGATTCTTTCACCTATAATTCTTCCAGAACCTATCAAATCCAGCACATAAATGAGGAAGAAGATATCAATGAGTTGTTGAACCTGACCTTTAACGGCAGATACGCTTCCTTTACGACGTCTTCTTTCTCGACCTTCACTTTGGTTTCAACTCCCAAAAATTCAGGCTCGGACCCTGATTCGAACCATCATCATTCCAGCTCGGGTTCCGGTTCCACCCCTTCCGCGACTCCATCCACTCCGAGTTTTATCAGCGACACAACGATGGATTTCAGCGTGAACGGTGCCTATCAGTTCAAGATTACCAGCACGAACGGCGCGGCTCCGTCCCTTATCGCCGGTACGGCAGGAGTCTTTGAAACACAGCTTGTCAGCACATCCGGCAGCGATTATTACTTTAAGCTGACAGCTGTCGGCAAGCCCGGCGAACAGACCGGAATTTATGTCAATGGTGTAAAGCTGCTGGTCGCTACTGTGGGAACCGCGGCTTCCTCCGTGAAGAGCGATACCACAAAGCCGATCAGGGTTTCCCAGGGAAAAACGTATGTTTTCAAACTGACGGCTGATGAAAAACCGGCCTTTGTTTCGGGAAATTCTCAGGTGTTTCAGGCGAAATTTGTCAAGCAATCCGGAAAGGATTATTTCTATCAGGTAACAGCGGTAGGAAAAGCCGGACAGTCGGCGGGATTCTATATCAATTCCGACAAAACGCCTGTTACGGTTGCTACTGTCGCTTAATCTGTTTCCACCGGCCCCGAAAGGGGAAAAAACAGGGACTGCCGCAAAACGCAAATTTTGTGGCAGTTCCTTCATTTTTATCTTGACATAACAATAAATGTTATGATATAATCCTAAACATAACAACTATTGTTATGTTGGAGGCCGATATGGAACGGAAAACCCTTTATCTTACCACGGAAAAGGAACTGAGAACTTATATGCATCCTCTGCGCCAAAAAATTTTGTTTCTTTTGGGGCGTAATAAAGACGGAATGACGGCAAAGCAGCTGGCGGACGCGCTGGGAGTTGCTCCGTCCAGCGCGGGGCATCATCTTGCCGAGCTGGAGGCCGCCGGTCTTGCGGAGCTTGCGCGCACCGAGAAGATCCACGGCTTTACGGCGAAGTTTTACCGGGCGACGAATGTGAGTATCAGTCTGGGAAAGCTGCCCGCGGAGGCGGCGGGCGTCCGGCGCGCGGTGCTGCAGAACCATGTCAGCGAGAATTTTAACCGCTGGGCCGACACGATGGATTCCTCTGACAGAGCCGGTGTGCCGTCCTCTCCTGAGATCGGAGAACTTCTTTCAGGTACGCTCTATCTGAGCAAACAGGACATGGCTGTCCTGAACAAGCTCCGCACCTTCTGTGACGCGCACGCGCAGCCGACGGAGGGAACCGCGCCCTATGAATTCACATTGTTCTATGCCCGCACCGGGGATGAAGAATAACAATCTCACTTTCAGAACAGGAGCAGCTATGAAATTAAAAATTAAAGACAGCTTTTCAGCTTACAACGGTTTGCCAAAGGAAATATACCTGCTGTTTACCGCCCGCATCATCACCAGCATCGGTTCCTTCGTGCTCCCGCTTCTTACACTGATTCTCTCCCAGAAGCTGGGCATGTCGGAAACGGAGACAGGAAATTTTGCCGCTCTTTTAATTCTCTCTCAGGGGCCGTGCCTGCTTCTGGGAGGAAAGCTGATCGACGCCATCGGCCAGAAAAAAATGCTGGTTTTCTGTCAGACGCTGGGTGCGCTTTTCTATTTTATGTGCGGATTCATCAAAGACCATACCACGCTTCTGGTGTTTATCATGATTGCGGCCGATTTGTTTGTGGCCGCCTCTCCCGCGTACCAGACCATGGTGGCAAGGCTCACCGTACCAGACAACAGAAAAGCTTCCTACTCCCTTCTTTATCTCGGAATCAATATCGGCATGGCAGTCAGCCCGCTGATCGGCGGACTGCTGTTTGAAAAGCACCTGCCGCTTTTATTTATTCTGGACGCGGTAACGACTCTGCTGTCGACCGGCCTGATCGCCCTGTACATCCGGCTTCCGAAAGAAAGCCGGGGGGAGGACGCCGATCCTGCCACCCCTGCGAAGACCGGCAGGGACGCTTTCTCAATCGTAGTATTGAAAAATACGCCGGTACTGCTCTTTTTCCTTTTATTTCTGTTTGTCTTTGATTTTACCTATATTCAATGGAGCTTTATGCTGCCGCTGCAGTTCCATGAGCTGTACGGATCGAACGGAGCCCGTTTTTACAGCTTTATCAGCATTGTCAACCCCGTCATCTGCACTGTCTTTACTCCGCTGCTGACGAAGCTGACCGCGAAATACCATCCGCTTGCGGTTGTGACCGGCGGGGGAATCTGCTACTTTGCGTCTTATGTCCTGTTTGCCTTTGCAAAGATTATTCCCGTCTTTTTGATTGCCGGCACGCTGTACACCTTTGGAGAAATATTGATCGTGATCAATCTCGGGGCGTTTATCGCGGAACATTCCCCTGACGCCTACCTTGGCCGGATGAACGCGGTCCGCTTGTTTTTGCAGGGAACTGCCAGCGCGCTGGGTCCGCTGGTGATGGGAAGGGTCCTGCCCTTTTCCGGCTACCGATTCTCCTGGCTGCTTGTGGCGGCGGTTGCGCTGGCAGGCTCCGTGGGAATGTATTTCCTTAACAAAGAAGACTCCAAAGTGCAGGCGCTTGCAAATGAGGATGGCGGCGATGGATTCACAGAACAAATCCAATGATTTCCGATCATCCGGAGCGGGCGTCTCCAATACAGCATTGGCAAAGCTCTTGTTACGGCCGCTGCTGCCGTTTAATCAGTTCCCAAAAGGGTAAAAGAAAACCGGCGCGATTTTACGCGTCGGCTTTCCGTATGTATCGGGCTTTTTCCTACAGCTTGAATTCCTCCGCGCTGTGCGGTTTGAGCGCAGGCATGCTCACGGGGGTGCGCTTTAAGGGGTCGTAGACAAAACGGCTGCAGCCGCCGTCGGGGTCCAGGTATCTTCCCAGCCTGCACACGCTTGCGCCGTCGAAGTCGGAGCTGTTTTCGCAGTGCCTGCAGTCTGTTTCTATATGATTGCCGAAAAGCTTTGCTTTCTTTTTTCCAAACATGTTGATTCTCCTATAGGGTTTCCCGCCCGCCGTAAGCGGGCGATTTTTAAAATTCCTGTATTTTCCATCCGAAATTTGACAATATTATTATAACATTATTCTTCCTTCATTTCCAGCTTTTCGCGCGGCAGGCTGAAAATCAGCGCCGCGCAGAGCGCAATCAGCGCGGCTGCTGCGGGAACGGAGCCGGAAAAGTTTCCCGCGAGCTGCTGAGACGTTGTGCTGAACACCTCCACATCCTCCGGAAAGATACACAGCAGAGCCCAGGTGAGCGCCGCGGCGGTAATGCCGTGGAGTAGACGGAACAGCATAAAACGGGGCAGGTTCACACGGATATTGGAAACGGCGGACAAAACCTGGAAATGGACGCAGATGCCGCCCCAGCCGATCGCGAGCGAAACCGCCCACAGCGGCACCCCGAGCTTCGCAAGGTCGGAGCAGCCGCCCGTTACCTCCAGCAGAGCCGAAAGCGCCGCGGCAGCGCGCGGTCCCGTCGCCCACTGGCGCAGCAAATTCAGGAAAGCCGCGAACAGTATGACAAAGCAGCACATGTTGATCATGGCGCGCGCCGCGTCAGCAGCGGACAGAATCAGGGCATCCGCAGCCCGGTTCCTGACGCGCTTTTTCCCCGCCTGGGGAGCGGGAGCTTCATTTTCCTCGCCGATGCTGCACACAAGGGCCAGAACCAGGGATGCGACAAGCTGTGAAATCAGCAGGATGACACCTGAGCGCTCGTCGTGCAGGAATCCGACCCCAACGGCGGTAATGACGAACGCGGGGCCGGAATTGACACAGAAGCAGAGCATGCGGGAAGCCTGTTTTTCGCTGACGGAACCATTTTCATAAAGCGCCGCGATACCGCGCGCCCCGGTCGGGTATCCGCCGATCGCGCTCATCAGAATGGTCGCGGCACAACTGCCCGGCAGCTTCAGAACACTGCGGCACGGAACCTCAAACACCCGTCCTATTTTTTCCGACAGCCCGCTTTTGACCACGAAAACGGAAAGCACCATAAACGGATACAGCGAGGGGACGAGAATCTGCAGGCAGTATCCGATTCCGTTTTTAGCCCCCGCCGTCGCCGCCGCAGGAAAAATCAGCAGCGCGCAGGCGGCCAGAAATGTTGCAGTCAGCAGCAGGCCCTGTTTTATTCTCATGACGATCCACCCTTTCATAACCTTATATATATGTCGCCGCGCGGATATTTACGCCGTCCGCCGCATAGGCTTTATAGGATAAATTCGATGTAGGGCGGGGATTCAATTGGAGAAAAAAATCAATATCCGCAAGCTGACGTCAACAATGCAGATGCCCACTCATATGGAGATAAACGGAAATCAGGAAGTGATTGTCGACGGCTGCAGCGGCGTGCTGGAATACGACACCGAAGCGGTCAGAATCAAGACGGGAAAACTGATTGTGCGCTTCACGGGGCGCGGACTGGTCATCAAATGCCTGACGGCGGATTCCCTGGTGGTAACTGGATTCCTGACAGGAATTGAGTTTCTTGTGTGAGGTGGCGGGATGATTTCTTTACATTTGACGCGCTGGCTCCTCGGCTACGCCCGGTTTTCCGTGGTCGGCGGCAGCAATGAACGCTTTCTGAACAACTGTGCCCGTGCCGGGATCTATCTTTGGGATATTGCGGCGGGAAAAGAGGGCGGGGCCTGTGTTGCCGTAAAAAACTATCGTGCGCTGCGTCCGTGCGCGCGAAGAGCGAACGCAAAGCTGAAAGTCCGCGAGCGGCACGGCTTTCCGTTTGCTACGAAGGGAATCCGCAGGCGCAGGGGGATTCTGGCGGGCGCCGTTCTGTTTATGGTGATCGTCCATCTGCTGTCGCTCCATGTCTGGAGCATCGAGGTAAAAGGGAATACCTCCATCCCGACCGAACAGATCGAGGCGGAGCTGGTGCGCCTGGGCGTTACGCCCGGCGCGCTGAAATCAAGCGTACAGCCCCAGCTGCTGCAGCAGAAGCTCATGCTGAAATTTCCCCAGATCGGGTGGCTCTCGGTCAACACCAGAGGATGCTCCGCGGAGGTCCATCTGGAGGAAAAGGTCGATCGGCCGCTGATTGTCGGCGACAAGCACGAAACGATCTGCAATATCAAGGCGGCCCGTACGGGCCAGATCCTTTCCATGGACGTTTACACCGGTACCGCGCAGGTCAGCAAGGGCGACGCCGTTGTGGAGGGGCAGCTGCTGATCAGCTGTGTTGTCGAGGATAACCTCGGCTACTCCACGCTCAGGCACGCGGCCGGGAAAATCATTGCCGAAACCTCCCGCACCCTTTCGACCGAAGTCGATTTGAAGCGCAGCGAGGTGAAGCCAACGGGGAAAACGCTTACGCGCAGATGCCTGTTCCTGTTCGGCGCGCGCGTGCCGCTCACCTTTGCGGGAAAGCCGCAGGGAAACTACCGGACGGAAGGCGTCCACACCGACCTGAAGCTGATGAACTCCGTTTTGCCCCTGGGCTTTTACGAGGAAAAGTGGACGGAGGAAAGAACGGAAAATATCACGCTGACAAAAGAGCAGGCGCTTGCCGAGGCAAGGAAGCAAATGGAACAGAAAAAGAAGGAGGAACTGAAGGACGCGAAGATCATTTCCGCCAGCGAGGACGCCAAATTTACCGATTCCAGGCTGATTTACACAATCAAAGCAAAATGTGAGGAAAATATTGCCCAAGAATCGGAAATATTAATAAAATAACGATATTTTTGTCATTAATCATGGTGACTTAATAGGCTTACTGTGTTATAATGAACCTAATTTATCTGAGGGAAGGTTTTCCACCGCTGGGCAAATCTTCAAAAGGAGATAGAATGTTTGAACAAAGGATCAATATTGACCGCATGGAACAGGCGGTCGCTCTTTTCGGCAACTTTGATGAAAATATCAGGCTGATCGAAAAAGAGTACCATGTGGGCATTGTCGGACGCGGAAGTGAAATCAAGGTTTCCGGCGATCCGGAAGATGTCGCGCTGGCCGTCCGCGCAATTGACAGCCTGCTGTCCCTCGTCAACCGGGGAGAGGCCTTAAGCGAACAGAACGTCCGTTACTGTATTTCCCTTGTGAATGAAGGCAGTGAAGATAAAATTGAGACACTTGCAGGGGACTGCATTTGTATAACGTCCAAAGGAAAGCCGGTCAAGGCAAAAACACTCGGGCAGAAAAAGTACTGTACGTCGATTAAAAACCACACGATCACCATCGGGGTCGGCCCCGCGGGAACCGGAAAGACCTATCTGGCCGTGGCCCTTGCCGTTACGGCGTTCCGCGCGCAGGAGGTCAACCGCATTATCCTGACCCGTCCCGCTGTGGAAGCGGGGGAAAAGCTGGGTTTTCTTCCGGGTGACCTGCAGCAGAAGGTGGACCCGTACCTGCGCCCGCTGTACGACGCGCTGTTCGATATGCTGGGCGCGGAAACGTATCAGAAGTATGTGGAGCGCGGCAATATTGAAGTGGCTCCGCTGGCGTATATGCGCGGAAGAACGCTTGACGACAGCTTTATTATTCTGGACGAGGCGCAGAACACAACACCGGAGCAGATGAAGATGTTTCTCACCCGTTTGGGATTCAATTCCAAAATGGTGATTACAGGGGATATCACCCAGATAGACCTTCCGGACGGGCGCAGGTCCGGCCTGAAGGACGTCGTGAAAATCCTGCGCGACATTGACGATATCGCACAGGTACGATTCAACGAAAAAGATGTCGTTCGCCATAAACTGGTGCAGGACATTATCAAAGCATATGAGAAAAATGAGGAGGCCGGGCATTAAAGACCATGGAAAAAGTGAGAGTTATCATTGAAAATAAGCAGAAAGAGGTCAAAATTCCTACGGGTTTGCGCATGCTGGTGCGGCGCTGCTGCAATGCTGTGCTGCGTATGGAAAAATTCGGATCGCCCGCAGAAATCAGCGTCACCTTTGTAAATAATGAGCAGATTCATGAATTGAACAGGCAGTACCGCGGAAAGGACGTCCCGACCGATGTGCTTTCCTTCCCTATGGGGGAAAACGGCGTGTACGACATCAACCATTCCACCGGTGCGAAAATCCTGGGCGACATCGTCATTTCCATGGAAAAGGCGGTGGAACAGGCGGAACGCTACGGCCACAGCCTTGAGCGCGAGGTGGGCTACCTTTCCGTGCATTCCATGCTGCATCTGCTTGGATACGACCATGAAAACGGCGGAATCCAGCGGGTCCATATGCGCGAGAAGGAAGAGCTGGTCATGACCCAGTTGGGCCTTCCCAGCACAAGCAGCTATGTATTGGACGAGGATGAGGAATAAGCTTGCGGTTTTTTAAAAGCTTTCGGTATGCTTTTCGCGGAATCATCTACTGCATCAATAATGAACGGAATATGCGGATACATACGGTGGCTGCACTGTATGTATTTGTCTTTTCGTTCTTTTTTGAAATGTCACGGACAAGCTATGCCGCTGTGATGATTGTAACCGCCATGGTGATGACCGCCGAACTGTTCAATACCGTTGCGGAGGAGCTCTGCGACCTGACGGCGGCGAGCTTTCACCCCGTGGTGCGCATTATCAAGGATATGGCGGCGGGCGCGGTTCTGGTCTGTGCCGTTTTCGCGGCTGCGGTCGGCGTGTGCGTTTTCTGGCAGCCCGAGGCCTTTGGAAGGATCCTCCGCTATTTTGCCTCCAGCCCGCCCATGCTTCTGCTGCTTGCCGCGGTGACTGCGGCAAGCATTGTTTATATCGTTATGGGACCGACCGGCGTCCGCGATTATATCAGAAAAAAACGAGAGAAATAAGGAGAAGAGTCCATGGTGGATCAGAAACAGGATAAATCCGCTTTTATTGCGATAGTAGGCCGCCCGAATGTGGGGAAATCGTCCCTTTTGAACGCGATGATCGGACAGAAGGTCGCTATCGTTTCCAATAAACCGCAGACGACGCGCACCCGTATCATGGGCGTTCTGACCAAGGGAGAATACCAGCTGGTCTTTATTGATACGCCCGGTCTTTTGAAACCGCATAATCAGCTTGGAGAATACATGGTGCGCTCCGTTACGGAGTCCGTTTCCGGGGTGGACGCCTGCCTTCTGGTAGTGGAAGCGGGCAAAAAAATCTCTCCGGCGGACCAGGCGCTGATCGAACGGTTCAAGTCGATCGAAATCCCGGCGGTGCTGGCGATCAACAAAATCGACCTGCTGCAGGACAAGAGCGTTTTGATGGCGCAGATATCCGAACTGTCCGCACTTTACGACTTTGAAGCCGTGGTCCCCGTTTCGGCGATGGACGGCAACGGAGTCAGGGACCTTACCGGCGAGCTGGAAAAGCTTGCGATGCCCGGCGGACATTTTTTTGAGGAGGATACGCTGACCGATCAGCCCGAGCGCGTTCTGGCTGCGGAAATCATCCGGGAAAAGCTGCTGCGCCTGTGCAGCAAAGAGGTCCCGCACGGCATTGCCGTTCTGGTGGAAAGCATGCACGAGCGCGGGGACAAAAGCGGCATCACCGATATGGAGGCTACGGTTTTCTGCGAAAAGGAAAGCCATAAGGGAATTATCATCGGCAAGGACGGCGCGATGCTGAAAAAAGTCGGCACGCTGGCCCGCACCGATATGGAACGTTTTTTTGACTGTAAAATCAATCTGAAACTCTGGGTAAAGGTAAAAGAGGACTGGCGCAACCGCACCGCGGTTTTGCGCAGCCTTGGGTTTGACAGCAATTCCTTCAACGGTTAGACAAAGCACATTTTTGCAGTGAAATTTGTCTGATTATGGGTTTAATTCATTTATTTACCGCTCATATAAGCTGAATTAAGGCAAATACTTAAATCAGAAAATGAAAAGGGAGCGGGAAATATGGATGAACAAACAGCATGGAATTGTTTTGAACATACCGGAAATATCAGCGATTATCTGATCTACAGCCAATGCAAACACAGTAATGAAGAAAGGCAAATGCGGGAGGGCGCGGATGCAGATAGAGACCAAAGGCCTGATCATCAGGGAGAATTCCGTGGGTGAAAGCGACCGCCTTGTCACCGTACTTACAAGCGGGGAAGGGGTTGTACGCGCTTTTGCGCAGCAGGCCAAAAAATTAAAAAACAGCAAACTTTCCGCCACGCAGCTTTTCAGTTATTCCCGTCTCACGATTTTCAAGGGGCGGGATAAATACATAATTGACGACGCACAGCCCATTGAAGTTTTTTTTGACCTTCGCAGGGATATTGAGCGTCTTTCCCTTGCCCAATATTTTTGTGAGCTGGCGGGTGCGCTGGCGCCGCAGGAAGCCGAGGCCGGGGATTTTTTGCGTTTAATGCTCAATTCCTTCCACTTTCTGTGCAGGGGATTAAGGCCGAACGCACAGATCAAGGCGATCGTGGAAATGAAAATGCTCTCGCTCGCGGGGTATATGCCCAATCTGATCTGCTGCTCCGGCTGTTCGTGCTATGAGGCGGAGGAGATGTTCTTCCTTCCCCGCAAAGGGTTGATTTATTGCGGGGACTGCTTCGTGGACTCCGCGGAACCCGCCGTCCGGCTGAGCCGCGGCGCGCTGACCGGTCTGCGGCATATTATTTACGCCGATTTTGAGAAGCTCTTTTCCTTCAGCCTGTCACAACAGGGGCTGAAGGAGCTTTCTGCGGCGAGTGAGCAGTATGTTTTATCCACCTTGGAGCGCAGCTTCAATACGCTGGAATTTTACAGGCAGATGAAAACAGAGGACGAATCAACGAACGGTTAGAATGATTGGGGGAAACCTTTTGAAGCATAAGAACGCGCTGCGCGCGGCTTTCCCGCACACCATTCCGGTGATGCTCGGTTATCTTTTTTTAGGCGCCGCCTTCGGAATCCTGCTGAACAGCAAAGGGTACGGCTGGGGCTGGGCGGTGCTGATGAGCGTGTTTATCTACGCGGGCTCCATGCAGTTTGTGGCAATCGGACTTTTGTCCGGCCCGTTTCTGCCGCTGCAGGCGGCGCTGATGACCCTGATGGTCAACGCCCGACATACCTTTTACGGAATTTCCATGCTGGAGAGGTTCAAAAGCATGGGAAAGAAAAAGCCTTACATGATTTTTTCACTGACGGATGAGACCTTTTCCCTGCTGTGCAGCGCCCGCGCGCCGGAGGGCGTCGACGAGGACCGGTTTCTGTTCTGGGTTTCCCTCCTTGACCAGCTTTACTGGGTCATCGGTGCGGCGGCGGGCGGCCTGATCGGCTCTCTGGTCTCCTTCAATACAAAGGGCATCGATTTTGTAATGACGGCGCTTTTTACGGTTATCTTTGTGGATCAGTGGGAAAATAACAGGAACCATTTTCCCGCCCTTGTCGGGCTGGTCGGTTCCGTTTTGTGCCTTGCCGTGTTCGGGCCGGGGAATTTTATCCTGCCCTCCATGGTGCTGATCTCCGCCGTCCTCAGCCTTTTCGGGAAAGCTTCTGAAAGGGAGGAAACCGTATGACGCTGACGTCCGGTCAGGCCGTGATCCTGATCTTCGTAATGGCGCTGATAACGTTGTTTACCCGCGCCCTGCCGTTTTTCTTGTTCCCGCAGGGGAGGGAGACGCCGGCGTTTGTCCGCTATCTGGGCAGGGTGCTCCCCTGCGCGGTGATGGGGATGCTGATCGTCTACTGCCTGAAGGGGATTTCCGTTTTCTCGGCGCCGTTCGGCGCACCGGAGCTGATTTCCGTGGCAGCGGTAGTCCTTCTGCACAAATGGAAGCACAATACGCTTTTGAGCATTGGGGGAGGAACACTCCTTTACATGTTTTTCACTCAGTTTATTTTTATATAATTGATAAAGAAGACTTCATTTTCATAGAAATAGGTAGAGGTAACTTATGGAAGATACGATGCAAAGACATTACAGAGCTTTGGAGCTCGATAAAATACGAAAGCTGCTGGCGGCCGAAACGGCGTGCGAGGACGCGGCGGAGCTCGCTTTGCAGCTTACCCCGTCCGTTTCCCTTTCCGAGGTACAGCGCCTTCTGGCCGACACGGACGAGGCCTTTACGCTGATGGCCCGCTTCGGCGCGCCGTCCTTCGGCGGGCTGTACAACATGACCAATTCCCTGCGCCGCGCGGAGGCGGGCGGCACGCTCAACATGGCCGAGCTGCTGCGCGTCGCGGGCGTTCTGCGCACGCTGCGCGGGATCGTGGACTGGCGCTCGAAAAGCGCGGGGGTAAAAAGCTGCCTGGACTGGCGGTTCGATTCCCTGATGCCCAACAAATATCTGGAGGACCGGATTTACGGCGCGATCCTTTCCGAGGAGGAAATGTCGGACAACGCGTCCGTTCAGCTCGCGTCCATCCGCCGCAAAATCCGTTCCGCGTCCTCCCGCGTCCGGGAACAGCTCGACAAAATGATCCGTTCCACGCTCTATCAGAAATATCTGCAGGACCCGATCGTCACCATGCGCGGCGGCCGGTTCGTCGTGCCGGTCAAGGCGGAGTTCCGCGGGGAAATCGCCGGACTGGTGCACGATACCTCCGCAAGCGGTGCGACCGTGTTTGTAGAGCCGATGGGGGTCGTTGAGGCCAACAATGAGGTGCGGGTGCTGCAGTCGCAGGAGCAGGCGGAAATAGAGCGGATTCTCGCCGAGCTTTCGGCGGAGACCGGAAACTTTTCCAGCGGGATTATCAGCGGGTACCGCGCCGCGGTGGAGCTGAACCTGATTTTCGCCAAGGCGAATCTGGGCTATAAGATGAAGGCCAGCCTTCCGGCGGTGAACGACAAGGGGAAAATCCTGCTGAAAAAGGCTCGCCATCCGCTGATTGACAAGAACCGGGTCGTCCCCACGGACATTGAACTCGGCATTCATTTTGATACCCTGGTGATTACCGGCCCCAACACGGGAGGAAAAACGGTGTCGTTGAAAACGGTGGGCCTGCTTACGCTGATGGCTATGTGCGGGCTGATGCTGCCGGTGGCGGAAAACAGCGAGATTTCCGTTTTTCATCAGGTGCTGGCCGACATCGGCGACGAGCAGAGCATTGAACAGTCGCTGTCCACTTTTTCGGCGCATATGACGAATATTATCCGGATCATCGGTCAGGCGGACGGGAACAGCCTGATTCTGCTGGATGAGCTGGGGGCGGGAACCGACCCGGTCGAGGGCGCGGCGCTCGCGATGGCGATTCTGGAGGCTCTGCGCAAAAAGGGCGCGCGGGTGGCCGCTACGACCCACTATGCGGAGCTGAAAGCCTATGCGCTGCAGACAGACGGCGTGGAAAACGCGTGCTGTGAGTTCGACGTACAAACGCTGCGGCCGACCTACCGGCTGCTGATCGGCGTGCCGGGCCGCTCCAACGCGTTTGCTATCTCTTTGCGCCTTGGGATGGAAGAGGAAATTGTGGAACGCGCGAAAGAGCTGGTATCCAGTGAAAACACACGGTTTGAGGATGTGGTCCAAAGCCTGGAAACCAGCCGCCAGAAGCTGGAGGGCGAACGCACCAAGGCGGAGCAGGCGCATCTGGAAGCCGTTCGGGCGCAGAAGGAGGCGCAGGAAATCCGCAGCAGCATCCAGGCCGAGGCGGACAAAGAGATCGAGAAGGCGCGCCAGCAGGCCTCCGAGCTGGTTTCCCGTACCCGGGGGCAGATCGACGCCCTTTTGAACGAAATGGAAGAACTGAAAAAACAGCAGAACAAAACACTCTCCGCGGAGCAGAAGGCGAGGCTGAAAGCCGGGCTGCGCGTTCTGGAGGAAACCGCCGATCCCATTCACGGCAGAAAGGACGAGGGCCCGTATGTGCTGCCTCGTCCGCTGCAGGTGGGGGATACCGTCCTGCTTTACGATATTGACAAGCAGGGAACGGTTCTGCAGCTGCCGGAAGGAAATAACCAGAACGTTCTGGTGCAGGCGGGCATCATCCAGACGAGGGTGCCGCTTTCCAATCTGCGGCTGGTGCAGGAGAAAAAAGGGAAGGAAAAACGCAGGACCGTTACCAGAAACGTGACGGGCAGGGCGCAGGCAAAGGTGACGACCGAGCTTGACCTGCGCGGGCAGACGACGGAAGAGGCCATTATGAATGTCGACCGGTTTATCGATTCGGCGCTGCTCAGCGGCATTGAGCAGCTCACCGTTATCCACGGCAAAGGAACGGGGGCCCTGCGCGCAGCGGTGCAGCAGCACCTGAAAAGGCACCCGAGCGTGCGCAGCTACCGGCTGGGCGTGTTCGGAGAGGGAGAAGCCGGCGTTACCGTTGTGGAATTAAAATAATGATCGGAGATGAGGCGGCGTGATGTGGGTTGTTTACGCAGTTGGGTCCGCGCTGTTTGCGGCTTTGACGTCGATTCTGGCAAAAGTCGGTATCGAGAATGTCAACTCCAATCTCGCCACAGCGGTCAGAACCGTTGTGGTGCTGATCCTTGCGTGGGGCATCGTCTTTTTTACCGGAGCGAATACCGGAATCAAAAACATTACACAGAGAAGCCTGCTGTTTTTGGTCCTGTCCGGAATCACAACGGGCCTTTCCTGGCTTTTTTATTACAAGGCGATCCAGATCGGTCCGGTTTCCAAGGTCGCTCCGATCGATAAATTCAGCGTGGTCATCACGATTTTCCTTGCGTTTGCATTCCTGCATGAAAAGATAGACATGAAGACCATTCTCGGGGGAATTCTGATTACTGCCGGTACGTTCGTCCTGATTCTGTAAAGAGGGGGAGATTGTCCTGAAAACGACGCAAACCCGAAAAAAAGGGCCTCTGATCATTCTTGTGTCCGTTCTTGTTCTGTTGCTCGCGGTCATCGGAATCCTGTTTGCGCTGGCGCTGAACGACCCCAATGCACCCCTTGCGCCAAGCGGGGAAACGGATTCTTCCGCGGTGACCGTGAAGCTCCTTGTTGCGGCCGGTACCGGAAAGCCGGCTGAGCTGACCGGGGAAGAGGTCAGCGCGCTGGTGACCCGGAAGCTTGCGCAGAACGGTCAGAACACCGTTTCCGGGGTGCGGCTTACCGTCAACAGCGACAACACCGTCGCCGCCTATCTGCCCGTTTCCTACAAAGGGATGAAGCTGGGCGTCAGCGCCAACCTGACGGTCGGCTGGGACAGTGCGAAAAACAATATCCGCGCCGCGGTCAACTCCCTGAAAATCGGCCGTTTGCCGGTCGATCCCGCGTGGGCGCTTTCCCATGCCATGGATTCTCTTCCGGACGGCACTGAGCGGGTGGGGAATGTTCTGTACCTGCCGCCGCCGATGTTCGGCACCTACGAAATGCCGAACGACGCTCCGGGCAACATCGGCGGGCTGGAGGTCCGCGACGGGAAATTCCTGCTGAATTTTTCCGTGGATACGGCCAAACTGGAGGAATATTTGAAAGACCAGCTGAAATCCTTTCTGAATCCATCCTAATAAAAAATAAAAAGCGCGGCGCTTCGGCCTTTTTTCCTATTGACAAGCGCCGCGTTTTATTGTATAATTCGTAACTGTAAAGTTAATTGCTTTACAGGCTGAATGGAGGGGTATCGGATGTCGAAAAATCTGGAAATATCGTTATTGCTTGATTTTTACGGGGATATGCTGACCGACAAACAGCGCGAGGTAATCGAATATTACTACAACGAGGATTTATCGCTTTCCGAAATTGCGGACAACCAGGGCATTACCCGCCAGGGGGTGCGCGATTCTATTAAACGTGCCGAATTTCAGCTGCTGGACATGGAGGAGCGTCTGGGCCTGGCCCGCCGTTTCCGTGAGATGAGAAGCGGTCTGGAGCGCATCAGCTCCGCTGCCGAACAGATTAAAGAATACAACGATCATTACATATATTCCAATGAGCTTGAAAACAACGCGAAGCTGATTCTTGATATTTCCCAAAAGCTCTGCGAATAGGAAGGAGGGCCCCTGTTGGCATTTGAAGGTCTTGCCGATAAGCTGTCAGCCGCATTTAAACGGCTGAAATCAAAAGGAAAACTGAATGAGGCCGACGTAAAGGAAGCAATGCGCGAAGTCCGCCTTGCCCTTTTGGAAGCCGACGTAAACTATAAGGTCGCCAAAGACTTTACCAATACCGTGAGCGCGCGTGCCGTCGGCACCGAGGTGATGGAAAGCCTGACCCCGGCGCAGATGGTGATTAAGATTGTAAACGAGGAACTGACCGCTCTGATGGGCGGAAGCGACGCGAAGCTCGCCAGCCCTGCGTCCCCCCCGACCATTATCATGCTCTGCGGCCTGCAGGGCGCCGGTAAAACCACCCACGCCGGAAAGCTGGGGCTGATGCTGAAAAACAAGGGCCACAGGCCCCTTCTGGTCGCGTGCGATATTTACCGCCCCGCCGCCATCAAACAGCTGCAGGTCGTCGGCGAAAACGCCGGTGTTCCCGTTTTTGAAATGGGCCAGGAAGACCCCGTGAAAATCTGCAGGGCCGCCGTCAGGCACGCCAGGGACTACGGCAACGACATGGTCCTGATCGATACCGCCGGACGTCTTCAGATCGACGAAGTCCTGATGAACGAGCTGAAAAATATCAAAAATGAGATCGGCCCGCACGAGATCCTGCTTGTGGTGGACTCCATGACCGGCCAGGAGGCCGTCAACGTCGCGAAAACCTTTGACGAGCTGCTGAATATCACCGGCGTGATTCTGACCAAGCTGGACGGCGACACCCGCGGCGGCGCAGCGCTTTCCGTGCGCGCGGTGACGGGCAAGCCAATCAAATTCGCCGGTACCGGCGAAAAGCTGCAGGACCTTGAAATTTTTCACCCGGACCGCATGGCCTCCCGCATCCTCGGCATGGGCGACGTGCTCACCCTCATTGAGGACGCGCAGAGCAGGCTTGACCGCAATGCCGCGGAAAAGACCGCCCAGAAGTTGATGCAGAACAAGCTGGATTTCAACGACCTGCTCGACCAGCTGGTGCAGGTAAGAAAAATGGGGCCGCTCAAGAATGTACTTTCCAAAATGCCCGGAATGGATAAACAGCTCAAGGACGTGGACATCGACGACCGTCAGATGGACCGTGTAGCGGCGATTATTCTTTCCATGACCCCCGAGGAGCGGAGCAAGCCGTCCGTCATCAACCCTTCGCGCAAGCGGCGCATGGCCGCGGGCAGCGGAATGAAGGTGGAGGACGTCAACCGTCTGATCAAGCAGCTGGAGCAGATGCAGAAGCTGGTAAAGCAGATGAAGGGCCGCGGAAAGCGGCGTTTTTCCGGCATGGGGATGCCGTTTTAATTGAATTCATCCAAGAAGGATTTCCCTTTTGGTGAAGATATTGATCAATTTGTGGAGGTGAAACATCATGTCAGTAAAGATTAGATTACGCAGAATGGGTGCCAAAAAAGCTCCTTTCTATCGTATAGTTGTTGCAGATTCCCGTTTCCCGCGCGACGGCCGTTTCATTGAAGAAATCGGCTATTACAATCCGCTCGAGGAGCCGTCCGTCGTAAAGGTGGATGCTGAGAAGGCCAAGAAATGGATCGCTAACGGCGCACAGCCGACAGACACCGTGAAATCTCTGTTCAAGAAACACGGCGTACTGTAATCGCGGAGGATAAAACAATGAAAGAACTGCTGATTGCGATTGCACAGGGACTTGTCGAAGACCCGTCCGCCGTTCGCGTGGACGTTGATGAGCCCAACGAGGAAGGAACCGTTGTTTATCACCTGCACGTTGCCGAAGACGACATGGGCAGGGTGATCGGCAAACAGGGCCGCATTGCCAAAGCGATTCGCATTGTCATGCGTGCCGCCGCTACCCGTACCAACGGGAAAGTATCCGTTGAAATTGACTAAGTGTTCAGGCAGGGCTGCAACAGTGCTGTTGCGGCCCTGCTTTGTAGAAACGCGCCGCCCCGGGTAACGGGGCAAACAGAAAACAATTATAGCAGAGTAGAATTTTGTGCGTTAAGTGCCGCCTGAACGGGGAGTTGTCAGGCGGACGAAAAGGAAACTTGCGGTACAAAATTCGCATCCCGCTGCTGCATACTCTGAGGAATCCCTCTTTTATGTAGCAGATGAATACACAACATAAAGGAGGAATTTTCTTTGAGCTTTTCTTTTCAGTCTGTTAAATCATCCGTTCAGGAGCTGCGGAACGTAACAACCATTGCAATGTGCGGGCTGTTGATCGCCTTAAATGCCGTTCTGGGCATTTTTACCGTACCCGTTTCCGACATTTTGCAGATACGGTTTTCCTTTCTGACCATCGCAACGTCGGGCTTTTTGTACGGCCCGGTTGTCGGCGGTATTGTGGGGGCCATCGGGGACGTAGTCAATTACGTGCTTCGCCCGGCGGGTCCGTTTTTTCCCGGCTTTACCCTGAACGCCTTTCTTTCCGGGTTCGTCTACGGACTCATTCTTTACAAAAAACCGGTGACGGTATGGAGGGTTCTGGCCGCCAATACCATTGTAATGGTTCTGGTGAACTTCCTTCTGAATTCCCTGTGGCTTTCCATCATGTATGGCAAGGCCTTTCTTGCGGTTCTCTCCGTACGCGTCGTGACAAATCTGCTTTTACTCCCGGTAAATGTGGTCATGCTTTATACGCTGCTGAAATTCGTTCAGAAAATCCCCGTCCTGCGACTGCGGAAAACGCACTAGGCGTTCCGGGCAGCCGGCAGGCAAAGCCTGACTGAGGGAGTCCGGTCAACCGGGGAGTTCCCCGGTTTCCGGAGCGCCTGCGGCGATGCTCTCGGACAGTCACAGACATAATCGGCGGGTGTGGAAACGCCGCTGCGGGGAATCCTATTGATTCATGGAGGATATTATGTTCAATCAGTTTTTGGAGGCAGGCAAGATTGTGGGGACGCACGGCCTTCAGGGGGAACTGCGCGTGGACCCCTGGTGCGACTCGGCCGAGTTCCTGGCTCAGTTCAAAACGCTCTATTGGGACAAAGGCGCTCAAAAGCTGGAAGTCGCTTCTTCGCGCGTCCACAAAACGCAGCTGCTTTTAAAGCTGAATGGGATTTCTACCATTGAGCAGGGGGACGCGCTGCGCGGCAGGATTCTCTACATCAGCCGCGACGACGTAAAGCTGGACAAGGGCCGGTATTTTATGCAGGACCTAGTCGGGCTGGAGGTTTTTGACGCCGATACCTGCATCTACTACGGGACCCTGACGGAAATTATGCGCACCGGCGCAAACGACGTTTATCAGATTACGTCGGAAAATAAGAAGAATTATTTGATTCCGGCAATACCGGAAGTAATTATAGATATCAATATTACAAATGGTAAAATGCAGATACGGCCGCTTAGGGGGATATTTGATGATGCGGATTGATTTTCTTACCCTTTTCCCCGACATGTGCGAGGCAGTCATGTCCGAGAGCATCATCGGGCGGGCGCGCAAAAAAGGCGCGATCGAGGTGTACTGCCACCAAATCCGTGATTTTGCATATGATAAACATAACAGGGTCGACGACTGCCCGTTTGGCGGCGGCATGGGCATGCTGCTCATGGCGGAGCCGATTGCCCTGTGTATTGACGATTTAATTGAGAAGCTGGGGAAAAAGCCCCATCTGGTATACCTGTCCCCGCAGGGGAAAACCCTGACCCAGCAGCGTGTGAAGGAACTGGCGCAGCTCCCCGAGCTGGCGCTGCTTTGCGGCCACTACGAGGGAATCGACGAGCGCATTATCGACCGGTACGTGGATGAGGAAATCTCCATCGGGGACTATGTCCTCACCGGCGGCGAGCTTCCGGCGCTGGTGCTGGCGGATTCGGTCTGCCGGATGGTCGACGGGGTCCTTTCCAGCGAGGAATGCTTTCAGGAGGAGAGCCATTTTCATTCCCTTCTGGAGTATCCGCAGTACACCCGCCCGGCACTGTGGCGCGGGGTCAAGGTCCCGGACGAACTGATGACGGGCCATCATGAAAATGTGAGGAAATGGCGTCGGCAGCAGTCGATTCTGCGTACTTTGCAGAAAAGGCCGGAACTGCTGGAAAAGGCCGATTTGACAAAAGAGGACACGGAGTTTTTAGCCAAACTGCTTTCCGAGACGAAAAAAGCCGAAATGGAAAACGGAAACGAAGCATGAACCAAAAGAAAAATGGGAACAGTACAGCAGAGAAAACAAAAGTTTTCAACAATTATAGCACATTGCACAAAGCAATGCCGAACATAATCCACCCGATTCAGTCATCAATCCAAAGTTTTTTTATTTAGTTGACGGTATGCTGAATTGTGATATAATAACTGTGAATCATAGAAAAATAACAATGAAACTGATATTTTTTATTTATTAATGATTGGTTTTGCGGAAATGACTTTTCTGTTTAGGAGTGAATGAAGTAATGTGTGTTAAAGAAGTACTGGTTCAGAATCAAGTGGGCCTTCACGCGCGCCCTGCTACCTTTTTTATTCAAAAGGCAAATGAATACAAATCTTCTATCTGGGTGGAAAAAGAAGAAAGACGCGTGAACGCGAAAAGCCTTCTGGGCGTTTTGTCCCTTGGTATTGTCGGCGGGACCACCATCCGCATTATTGCAGACGGTACGGATGAAGAAGAGGCGGTAAACAGCCTTGTGGAATTGGTTCAGTCCGGTTTTACCGAGTAATTTATTCTGCCAAACAGCACCGCTTAACCGGCGGTGCTTTTTTGTATTTACAACCCGTGCCGATTGTTCCGGGTTGCGCAGCAGAGGAGGGTATCATGACAGATCATGAAAAACATATCAAGGAGCTTCGAAGCCGCGCCATGCGCCTTCCGCTCAGTCCCGGCGTCTACATCATGCACGACAAGTCGGGCAAGATCATCTATATCGGCAAGGCCAAGGCGCTGAAAAACCGCGTCAGCCAGTATTTCGGCTCCGAAAAGAACCATGACGAAAAAGTGCGCCGCATGGTCGCCAACGTGGAGTATTTTGAGTATATTCTGACGGACAGCGAATTCGAGGCCCTGGTGCTGGAATGCAGCCTGATCAAGCAGCACACCCCGAAATACAACATCCTGTTAAAGGATGACAAGGGGTATCATTATATCAAGATTACCTCCGGGCCGTGGCCCAGGATTTCACAGGCAAAGCAGATCCTTGACGACGACGCGAATTACATCGGCCCTTACGTCAGCTCGTGGGCGACCAAGGAAGCCATCGACGAGGCGCTGAAAATTTTCCGTCTGCCGTCCTGCTCGCGCAGGTTTCCGCAGGATATCGGCAAGGCGAGGCCGTGCCTGAATTATTATATCAAGCAGTGCTGCGCGCCGTGCCGCGGGAGGATCAGCGAGGAGGAGTACAACGAGTACGTGGAGGAAGCCATCGATTTCCTGCGTGGCGGCAGTGCCAAAAGCATGCACCAGCTGGAAAAAAAGATGAACGACGCTGCCGAGGCGCTGGAGTTTGAACGCGCCGCGCGCATCCGTGACCGCCTGACGGCCATCAGGCGCATGAGTGACCGGCAGAAGGTGGTGGCCGCGCGCGTGCCGGAGCAGGATGTCATTGCGCTGGCGCAGGGCGCCGAAACAAGCTGCTTTGAAGTTTTCCGTTTTCTCAACGGCCGCCTCTGCGACCGCGAAGCTTTTTTAATGGGGGAAACCGGAAACCCCAAAACCGCCCGAGGGGAATTTATAGAGCGTTATTACACCATGCGCGACCGGATTCCGCCGCGCGTCTGTCTGGATGGCCCCGCGGAAAACACGGAGCTTCTGGGGGAATGGCTGACGCAGAAGGCGGGAAGAAAAGTGACGGTCACCGTTCCCCAGAAGGGCGAGCAGGCCCGGCTTGTGGAAATGTGCCGCAACAACGCGGCGGAGCAGGTGGCTCAGGCCACTGGCCGGACCGTGCGGGAAGCCTCAGCCCTGGACGAGCTCGGCCGGCTTCTGGGGCTGGAACAGCCGCCTTTCTATATTGAATCCTACGATATCTCGAACCTCGCCGGCAGCGAGAACGTGGCGGGCATGATCGTGTTTGAGAACGGAAGACCGCTGAAATCCGCCTACCGGAAATTCAAAATCAAATCGGTGGAGGGGCAGGACGACTACGCTTCCATGCAGGAAGTAATTGAACGCCGCTTTCATGAATATTTCGACGCACAGGGAAAAAATATTACCGACGGCTTCGGACGCCTGCCGGACCTGATACTGCTGGACGGCGGCAAAGGGCATGTCGGCGCGGTCCGGCCCGTGCTGGAAGCCGCGGGGCTGAAGATCCCGCTTTTCGGTATGGTCAAGGACGACAAGCACCGCACCCGGGCCATCGCGTCCGACGGGGGAGAAATCGCCATCAATTCCAACCGCAAGGCCTTTACGCTGGTTTCCTCCATTCAGGACGAGGTGCACCGCTTTGCCATTGGATACCACAGACAGGCGCGCAAAAAGACAACCATTTCTTCCGAACTGACCTCTATCGAGGGTGTGGGACAGGCCCGCGCCAAAGCGCTGTTAAAGCACTTCAAGACCATCCGGGCGATCCGGAATGCGGATCTGGCGGAACTGTCCGCCGCGCCGGGGATGACGAAACCGTCCGCGCAGAGTCTGTTCCGTTATTTCCATCCCGAAGAGGAAAAAAGTTGACACAGCGCCTTTATAATGGGATAATAACGGTTATAGGATTATTTTGTAATTTTTAAGGAGATCCATATATGAGAGTAATCACCGGGTCTGCCCGCGGTTCGCGGCTGACCACACTGGAGGGCGAAAGCGTCCGTCCTACGCCGGAGAGAGTCAAGGAAGCGTTGTTCAGTGTCATTCAGTTTCAGATTGAGGGCAGGCGGGTGCTGGACCTTTTTGCCGGTTCCGGCCAGCTTGGGATTGAAGCGCTGAGCCGGGGCGCAAAGCAGACGGTTTTTGTCGATGCGAGCAGGAATTCCATTGCTGTCGTGGAGAAAAATCTGGAACATACCGGCCTTGCCGAAAACGCGGTGATCAAAACCATGGATTTCGCCGCTTTTCTGCTGCAGAACCGCGAGCACTTTGACCTTGCGTTTCTGGACCCGCCCTACCGTACCGGGCTGCTTCAGCGGGCGCTGCCGATGACCGCACAGGTGATGAACACGGGCGGGACGATTATCTGCGAGCATCCCCACGACGAGGAAATGCCGGAAACAGCGGGCGATTTTATCCGTGCCCGCAGTTACCGCCACGGCAAAATCCAGCTTACCCTATACAGACATAAGGACGTGACCGAATCATGAAAATTGCAATTTGCCCGGGCAGCTTCGACCCGGTTACCTTAGGCCATCTGGACATTATCAACCGGTCACGCAAGGTTTTTGACAAGACCATTGTCGCCGTTTTGGTAAATCCGGAAAAGCACACACTGTTCACGGTGGAGGAACGAATCGAGCTTCTGAAACGCTGCACCTGTAAGATGGGTGACGTGGAAGTGGTCGGTTTCGACGGGCTGCTTGCCGATTATGCCCGCGAGCGCGGCGTGACGGCAATTGTCAAGGGGCTGCGGGCCCTGTCGGACTTTGAATATGAATTTCAGCAGGCGCTTACCAATAAAAAGCTGAATCCCAATCTGGAAACCATGTTCCTGACCACAAGCGCCGAAAATATGTTTTTAAGCTCCAGCATTGTCAAACAGATCGCCCGTTTCGGCGGGGACATTTCCAATTTCGTGCCGGAGTGTATTTTGGGTGACATGAAAGAAAGATTAAATGCAGGGGAGGAACCGCACGATGAGTGAGTTAAACACCGAAGATTTAATCGACGAACTGTACGATATGGTAGAGAAGGCATGGAGCCTCCCTCTCAGCCGCGGCCGCGCGGTGCTGGACGGTGATGAGGTAAAACAGATCCTTGATGAAATCCGCGAAAGCCTTCCGCAGGAAATCCGGCAGGCAAAGGCAATCTGCGCGGACCGCGCGCAGATCATCAGCGACGCAAAGCGCGAGGCCGAGACTGTCGTCCGTGTGGCGGAGGAACGCGCCAAGGCCATGGTAAATCAGGATGAAATCGTAAAACAGGCACAGCAGAAGGCAAACGATCTGCTCAGTCAGGCGCAGGCGAAATTCCGGGAAATGCGCAAGGCCTCCAACGATTACATAGACGATCTGATGAAACGCACGGACGACGGTCTTGCCGCCAACCTTGCGGAGCTTCGCCAGACCAGGCAGAATATTAAAGCGTCCCAGCGTTCCGGTCAAAATTAAACAAATTTTTCCAATTACTCATAAACCGTGGTACAAGATGTTGTACCGCGGTTTTTTTGATGCACCAATATAGGATTTTATTTGCGAAAACAAGGGAATTTGGTTGACATAATTAAAAAAATAACAGTTGCATTTTAAAAATAAATACGCTATAATCAAAACACAAGTGGTGAAAGGTGGGGGTAAGTAGCACAAAGTGGTTTTCAAGACGTGCTTTTACCCGAAAAGTGGCTTGCAATGTTGATCGGCGAGTACCAACATAATATAGACGCGAAAGGCCGTGTGATTGTTCCGGCCAGATTCCGTGAGGATCTGGGCGAGCATTTTTACATCACAAAAGGGCTGGACGGCTGTCTGTTTGTGCTTTCACCAGAGGAGTGGACAAGGCTTCAGGAGAAGGTAAAGGCAATGCCGATTTCCAAAGCGAGAGGCCTTCAGCGCTTTTTCTTTTCCGGCGCGGCGGAAGTCGAACCGGACAAGCAGGGGCGTATCCTCATTCCGCAGGTCCTGCGCGACCACGCGCAGCTTACAAAAGACGTGACCTTCATCGGTACGTCAAGCCGGGCGGAAATTTGGGACAGCAAACGCTGGAACGACTTCAATTCCAATTTGACAGAGGAAAGCATAGCCGAAGCAATGGATATGCTTGAGCTTTAAGCGGGCGGTATCAGTATGGAATTTCTTCATAAGCCGGTTTTATTTGATGAAACCATTGAAAGCCTCAATATTCATCCGGATGGCGTCTATATTGACGGGACCGCGGGCGGCGGCGGGCATTCGCAGGCCATTGCGGACCGGCTGACTGCGGGCAGACTCCTTTCCATCGACCAGGATCCCGACGCGGTCAAAGCCGTGACCGAAAGGCTGAAATCCTACCGCTGTTCCACTGTTTATCAGGCGAATTTCTCCGAAATGGCCGAAGTGGCGGCAAGCCTGAAGCTTGTCCCCGCCGACGGCGTTTTACTCGATATAGGGGTGTCCTCCTATCAGTTGGACAACCCGGAGCGCGGGTTCTCCTACCATTCAGACGCACCCCTTGATATGCGCATGAGCCAGACGGGCGTTTCCGCCGCGGATCTGGTCAACGGCCTCTCGTGGCAGGAGCTTGCGCAGATCATCAGCCGTTACGGCGAAGACAGGAATGCGCGCGGCATTGCAAAGGGGATCGTAAAGGCCCGGGAGCAGAAACCGATTCAGACGACCCTTGAGCTTGCGGAGATCATTAAAGAATCCGTTCCCGCAGCGGTCCGCCGTGAACAGGGGCATCCCGCACGAAAAACCTTTCAGGCGCTCAGAATCGCGGTCAACGGGGAGCTGGACAGGCTGTCCGAGGGACTGGACGCCGCGTTTTCCATCTTGAAGCCCGGCGGAAGGCTCGCGGTCATTACGTTCCACTCACTGGAGGACAGAATCGTCAAGCAGCGCATGGCTTCCTGGTGTACGGGCTGTACCTGCCCGCCGGATTTTCCGGTCTGTGTGTGCGGCAAAAAGCCGAAGGCGGAGCTGCTCTACAAAAAGGGGCTTGCCCCGGGTGAGGCGGAGCTGAAAGAGAATCCCCGCAGCCGCAGCGCAAGACTCCGCGTCTGCATTAAATTGTAAAAAATCCATTCAAAATAAATTTCAGGACAGGAAGTGAAAATATGGCTTCTCCAAACAGCAACGAAGCGTATGATTTTGCATTGTTTGAACCAAAACGACAGCAGCAGGAACCCGCCAGAAAAAGCAATATTATAGAACTTCCCAAGGAAAAACTGGAGCAAAACAGAAGGACAAAGACCAACTTCTTCCGCGCCGTATCCACTTTCCTGACCTTTGCCATTATGGTCGGCATTGTGGGAACCATGGTTTACGGGCAGGTACAGCTGACCGAACTGACCGAGGACCTGAACGCCGCTACAAAAACGCTCAACGAAAGCGAAAGCGTCTATACGCAGCTTCAAATGAAATCCGACTCCCAGCTTTCCCTGCAGACGGTGGAAAACTATGCGACCAATCAGCTCGGCCTGAAAAAAATTGAACAGAATCAGGTGGAGCCGATCTCCCTTTCCAAGGGGGATAAAACGCAGGTTGTCCAGAAGAGCGGGGATGAAAACTGGCTTACTTCGCTTTGGAACTCTATCCTGCAATTATTGTCATAAAAAAAATAATTGATAAATAAGTATTACTACCCAAATTTGTTGAGACGTTTGGTTTGGTATGCGAAAAAGGAGAGTTGAGAGCAAATCTTGACTCTCATTTTTGTAACATAGTCTTTTTGGAGGAACAGCAATGGCAAAAGGGACGACAATCAGAATGTGGCGCCGTACGATCTTTGTGCTGGTCGTGCTGATCGCCGTCGGTTTCGGCGCGATTATTTTCAGTCTTGCCAGACTGCAGCTGGTGGAAGGGGAAAGCCTTCAGACCCGCGCGGTCGATCAGCAGCTGAAGGATACCTCCATCAGCGCCCAGCGCGGTACGATCTATGACTGCAATATGAAGCCGCTCGCCCAGAGCGCTACCGTGTGGAAGGTAGTGCTGGAGCCCGCGTTCATTACGGATAAGAACCGGGAAAAAATCGCGGACGGCCTGGCGAAGATTCTGGGCATGGACAAAAACGAAATCATCGAGCGCAGCAAGAAAAAAACATATTACGACGAGCTCAAGCGCAAGGTGGAAACGGATGTAAAGGATGAGGTCCTCAAGTTCAAGGCGGACAATGACATCGGCAGCGGAATCCGGCTGATCGAGGACTATAAAAGATATTACCCGTACGGCGCGTTCGCGGCTTCCGTTCTGGGCTTTACCGGTACGGACAGCCAGGGCCTTTACGGCATTGAAAAGCAGTACGACAGCTATCTGACCGGCGTGCCGGGAAAGCTGGTCACCGCGAAAAACGCCATCGGTACGGATATGCCCTTTCAGTATGAGCAGAAGGTGGAAGCCCAGAACGGTTCCAGCCTTGTGCTGACGATCGATGAGGTGGTGCAGCATTTCCTTGAAAAAAATCTGGAGGAAGGCGTTATCACTAACAAGGTCGGCAACCGCGCCTGCGCGATCGTCATGAATGTGAAGACCGGCGCGATTTTAGGGATGGCGGTCAAAGGGGACTTTGATCCGAACAATCCGTTTGTCGTGGCCGACCAGACAGAGGCCGCCCAGATTGCCGCGATGCCCGAGGGAAAAGAGAAAACCGCCGCGCTGAAAGCCGCGCAGGAAAAGCAGTGGAGAAACAAGTCGGTCAGCGATACTTATTATCCGGGCTCCGTTTTCAAGATGGTGACGGGCTCCTCCGCAATGGAAGAGGGCGTGGTCAATGAAAACTCGACCTTCTTCTGCAGCGGTTCCATCAAGGTGTCCGACAGAACGATTCACTGCTGGAGGTCGTACGGCCACGGCAGCGAAACCTTTGTGCAGGGACTCTGCAATTCCTGCAACCCGGTTTTCGTACAGCTCGGCGAAAGGCTGGGCCCCGACAATTTCTTTAAGTACTTTACCGCGTTCGGCCTGACTGCCAAGACGGGCATCGATCTGCCCGGCGAGTCGCGCAGCATTTATTATACCGCCGCGCAGCTGAACCCCGTGGAGCTTGCCACGGAATCCTTCGGGCAGAACTTCAGTATTACGCCTATTCAGATGATTACCGCGGCCGCCGCGGTCGCCAACGGCGGCTACATGGTGCAGCCCCATGTGGTCAGTCAGATTATCGACGCCGACGGCAATATCGTGAAATCCGCCGATACAACGCCGAAGCGTCAGGTGATTTCCACCGACATTTCCCAGCGCATGTGCAAAATTCTGCAGACCAACGCCACCATCGGTACGGCGAAAAACGGTTATCTGCCGGGCTACCGCGTCGGCGGAAAGACCGGTACGTCCCAGAAGATGGATGTGTTCCAGAAGACCGGAACCATGCAGTACATCGCGTCCTATCTGGGCTTTGCCCCCGCGGACGATCCGCAGGTAGCCATGCTGGTGTTCTTTGACGAACCGCACGGCGACAGCTACTACGGCGCCGCCGTAGCCGGCCCTGTTTTCTCCAGAACGATGGAGGAAATCCTGCCGTACCTTGGCGTGGAACGCAAATATACCGATTCGGAGCTGGCTAAGCTTGACGTAAACGCTCCGGACGTTGTGGGAAAGACCATTACAGAAGCCAAAGCGGAGCTGGCCAAGATGAAGCTGACGCCGAAGGTTTACGGAAGCGGGGACAAAATTGTTTCTCAGGTTCCGGAACCGGGCAAAACCATTCCGCAGAACGGTACGGTGGTGCTGTTTACGGACGATTCGGGTTCCAGCAAGACGGTCACGGTGCCGAAGCTGACCGGGCTTTCCCTTTCCGCCGCCAACAAGAAGGCCGCGGACGCGGGAATCAATATCAGTATTTCCGGCGCGGCGCTGACCAACGGGACCAACCCGGTATCCAATTCTCAAAGTATTGCCGAGGGCACCAAGGTGGCGCCCGGAACAGTGGTAACCGTCGGATTTATAGAGCCGAATCAGGTGGAGTAAGTAATCATTTAGAGCAGGGGGATGACAATTTTGGCAAACTTTCATTCAGGGAAAAAGCTGATTGCTGTAAGCGATAAAAAGGGGCATACTATTTCGGTGCTGAACGATATTCTGTCTTTCTGCGGCCACGAAAATTATTTGCTCGCGCCGGTGGGGGAAAGTGTTCCGGAAGATGTGCAGCCCACGGTTCTGCTTCTCTGCGACGCCCAGAGCCCGGCCGCCGACGGATTTGCGGTCTGCGTGGCGGACTACGCCTTTTCCGCCATGCCTGAAATCGCCGCCCTGAAGCCGCTTACTTATTCCACGGTCAGCGACAGCGCAGACTTTACGGCGAGAAATATCCGGAAGCTTCCGGAAGGGTTTGCCGCCTTTGAAATGATCGGGGTCGGCGTGATCGGCCGGGTCAGGCTCGCGGCCGACAGTCTGGACTGGGTCGGTCCCGCGCTGGCCGCCGCCGCGGCGGCGATTGCCTGCGGGATTTCGTTTGCCGAGGTGCTCGACGCGCTGAACAGCCTTAAAATCGGGGATTAAAAAAACACAAGAATTATGGTATAATATGATGTCCGTGCTCTGTGTGCGGGCGACAACGATAAAAAGGTGGAGTCAGAACATATGAACTCGGTTTGGATCATTTCCGCGGTTATTCTTTCCTTTGGAATCACCGCTCTGCTGGGCAGATGGATGGTACCTTTTCTGCACAGGATCAATTTCGGCCAGACGATCCGTGAGGTCGGCCCCAAGTGGCACCAGAAGAAGAACGGTACCCCGACGATGGGCGGCTTTATGTTTATGATCGGGATTGTCGCTGCCGTTCTGGTCTGTGTGCCGCTTTATTACAGCGTGACCGAAAAGAATTCCCTGGAAATGATGATGAGGACGAAGGTTTTCGGCGGCCTGCTGATGGCGATCGGCTTTGGGGCGGTCGGATTTTTCGACGATTATATCAAGGTTGTCAAGAAACGCAACCTGGGACTGAACGTGCGGCAGAAGCTCGTTCTGCAGTTTATCATCGCGGCCTCCTATCTCTATTCGCTGCGCCTGGCCGGAAGCACCTCCGCTACGCTGATTCCGTTTGTGGGCAGTGTTGATCTGGGCGTCTGGTACTGGGTCATCGCGCTGCTCGGCATTGTCGGTATGGTGAACGCCGTCAATTTCACGGACGGCATTGACGGACTGAACGCCACGGTTACTTTTTTCGTAAGTATCTTTTTCATGCTGATCTCCGGCATGATCGGCATTCACGGCATGAGCATTTTTGCCGCCGCCGCCGCGGGAGGGTGCCTCGGCTTCCTGATCTGGAATATGAACCCGGCAAAGGTCTTTATGGGGGACACCGGCTCGCTTTTCCTGGGCGGAATCGTGTGCGCTCTGGGCTTCGGGCTGAATCTTCCGATTTTGATTTTGCCGCTCGGTATTGTTTATATCTGCGAAATTCTTTCCGTTGTGCTTCAGGTGTCTTACTTTAAGGCAACGCACGGAAAGCGGCTCTTTAAAATGAGCCCGATTCATCATCACTTTGAAATGTGCGGATGGGGAGAACTGAAAATCTGCCGGGTGTTCGGCCTGGTGACGGTGCTGTTCGGCATCGGCTCCGCCCTTCTCGTATATTATGGATTTTGATCGAATATTTTCGCTGCGCGTGAGCAGTATTTAATTATGACAAATATTTTGTTTCGCATATGCTTAAATAGACTGGAATGCACACCCTGAGATGGAAAAAGGGGGATACCATGACGAGAACAAAAGAAAAAGACCATACCGCCCCCCGCGGTGCCCGGAAAAAAGAAGAGGATACCAGGGAGTCGGTACCAAACGGAATCCGGAAAAAGTTCCGGATCTTTTCCGTACGTTCAGGCATGGATATGCCCTTTTTGTTTTTGATTCTCACCCTGCTTGTCATCGGTTTGGTGATGCTCTTTTCGGCGAGCTATGCCAACGCGTACTACCGCCATGGAAGCAGCTACTTCTTTATCAGCCGTCAGGCTGTTTTTGCGGTTCTGGGGGTTACCGCAATGATTTTTATCTCGTATTTCGACTATCATCATCTGCACAAGTTCGCCATTCCCTTTCTGCTTTTGTCCTTTATGATGCTGGCCCTTGTGCTTTTTATGCCGCGAATCAACGGCGTTCACCGCTGGATCGATCTGGGCCCGTTAGGGCAGTTCCAGCCGTCAGAGCTCGCCAAATTCGCGGTGATACTGGTGTTTTCCCACCTGATTTCCCTCAATTTTAAGCGGATGGATACTTTTCGGTACGGCGTTCTGCCGTATATTTTGATTCTTGGCGCCACAGTCGGCCTGCTGGTGCTGGAACCCCATATTTCCGCGACGGTCATCATGGTGCTTCTGGCCGGGGTAATGCTGTTTATCGGCGGGGTTCGCCTGCGCTGGTTCGGGCTTGCGTTCGGCGGCGCCGGAGCGGCGGTCGCTTATCTGGTTCTGTTCACGCAGAAATTCAGCTACGCCAACGACCGTATCGTCGCCTGGCTGGACCCTTTTTCCACGGCGAGCAAGGCGATTATGGAGGACACCTGGCAGACGCGGCAGTCGCTTTACGCAATCGGCTCCGGCGGCCTGCTCGGGCTGGGGCTCGGCCAGTCAAGACAGAAATATCTGTATCTGCCCGAGCCGCAGAACGACTTCATTTTTGCGATCGTCTGTGAGGAGCTGGGCTTTATCGGCGCGCTGATCATCATCATCCTGTTTGCCATGCTGGTCTGGCGCGGCATCACCATTTCGCTCAAGGCCAAGGACAAATTCGGCATGCTGCTCGGGATCGGACTGGTCGTTCAGGTCGGACTTCAGGTGGTCCTGAATATCGCCGTTGTGACCAACACCATTCCGAACACCGGTATCAGCCTGCCGTTCTTCAGCTACGGGGGCACGTCGCTGGTCATCCTGCTGGCGGAGATGGGAATCGTGCTTTCCATTTCGCGAACGTCGGCGATTGAAAAAACTTAGCACCCGCCATTGGCGGTCAATATAAAAGGGGTATTGCCATGAAAGTTCTATTTGCCGGCGGCGGCACCGCGGGGCATATCAACCCGGCGCTTGCCATTGCCGGGTATCTTCGTGAAAAGGAGCCGGACGCACAGATTCTTTACGTCGGCGCGAAAGGCGGTATGGAGGAACGGCTGGTTCCCGCCGCGGGTTTCGACTTTGAGAGTATCACCATTTCCGGTTTTCAGCGTAAGCTGAGCTGGAAAAACATCAAAAAGAACGTAAAGACCGTGGTCCACGTTTTCACTTCTAGCCGGGAGGCCCACAAAATCATTCGGGAGTTTCAGCCCGATCTCTGTGTGGGTACCGGCGGCTATGTGGCCGGGCCGGTCCTGCGCGAAGCGATGAAAATGAAAATTCCGGCGGTCATCCACGAGCAGAACGCGTTTCCGGGCGTGACCAATAAAATGCTTTCCAAACACGCGGACAGAACGATGCTCGCGGTATTGGACGCTCAGAAATATCTTGATCCGACGGCCAGATGCGTGCTTACCGGCAACCCGGTAAGACAGGCCGTCATCCGCGCGAACCGGGAGGAATCCCGCAAAGCGCTGCACCTGGACGAGCGTCCCATGATCCTTTCGTTCGGCGGGAGCCTTGGCGCCCGTAAAATCAACGAGGCCGTTGCCGACCTGCTTGTCAAAAGTGCCCGGACGGACCGTTTCCAGCATATCCACGGCTACGGCCAGTGGGGGGGATGGTTCCCCGATCTGCTGAAAGAAAAGGGGCTGAATCTGTCGGAGCATCCCCGTATCGATGTCCGGGAATATATCAACAATATGCCCGAATGCCTTGCCGCCGCGGACCTTGTGATCTGCCGCGCGGGAGCAATTTCTCTCAGCGAGCTGCAGGCGCAGGGGAAAGCGGCTATTCTGATTCCGTCGCCCAATGTGGCGGAAAATCATCAGTATCACAACGCAATGGCCATGGTCAGCCGCAAAGCGGCCGCCATTTTAGAGGAAAAAGATCTTTCCGGCCCGGCCCTGTGCAAAATGGTGGACGACCTTTTCCAGCAGCCGGAAACCATCCGGTCGCTGGGGGAAAACGCGCACAGTATGGCGATTCTTGATACCAATGAACGAATTTACAAAATCATGAAAGAGGTATTGGCAGGCACCTGAGAAAGCAATTCACAGCAGAACAAAAGACCGCATAGTATGTGATTAGACTATGTGGGGGTGTTGTTATGTCAGAGCTTTTAATACAGGGACCGAATAAATTACAGGGTGAAATCCATATCCACGGCGCAAAAAACAGCACATTGCCTCTTATGGCGGCTTCTTTACTCTGTAGTGGCCAGTGCATACTACATAATTGTCCTATTTTGTCGGATGTGGACACATCCTTAAAAATTCTGCGATACCTTGGCTGCCATGTGGAACGCTCCGGCAGCGACGTGACCATTGACCCGAGCAGTGCGAATGAATATGAGATTCCGGACCTTCTGATGCGTGAAATGCGCTCTTCCATTGTTTTTTTGGGGGCGATCGTCAGCCGGATGGGCAAAGCGGAGCTTTCCTTCCCCGGCGGCTGTGAGCTTGGCCCCAGACCCATTGACCTGCATCTTCTGGCACTGCGGAAAATGGGAGTCATTATCAACGAAGACCACGGCTGCCTGAAATGCAGCGCGCCGAACGGGATTCAGGGTGCCTGTATCAATCTGTCGTTCCCAAGCGTGGGGGCGACGGAGAATATTATCATCGCGGCCAGCCGCGCAAAGGGGACTACGGTCATCACCAACGCGGCGCGTGAACCCGAAATCTGGGATCTGGCCGATTTTCTTAATTCCTGTGGCGCTAAAGTCCAGGGAGCCGGAGAAAGCACCGTCGTGATCGAAGGAGTCACAGGCCTGACCGGGTGTGAACACAACGTGATTCCCGACCGCATCGCGGCGGCAACCTATTTAACGGCGGCTGCGATTACCGGCAGCACGCTCACGGTTGCCAGTGTGATCCCCCAACATATTTCCCCCGTTATCCCCGTTTTTGAAGAGTGCGGGTGCCAGATCGATATTCTGGATCGCAACATTAAAATAACGGCGCCGAAAAGGCTGGGAAGAGTCAAAAGCATCCGGACGATGCCGTACCCCGGGTTCCCGACCGACGCACAGGCGCCGGTGATGGCAATGACCACGCTGGCGGACGGCACCAGTATTTTTGTTGAAAATATTTTTGAAAGCCGCTATAAGCATGTCGGAGAGCTGATGCGCCTGGGAGCCAATATCAAGGTGGAAGGGCGCGTCGCGATCGTCGAGGGAGTCAGCCGGCTGTCGGGCGCACCGGTGGAGGCCGCGGATTTGCGCGGCGGAGCCGCCCTGGTTGTAGCGGGGCTTGCGGCGCAGGGCACCACGCTGATTTCCGGTTTGAAGCATCTGGACCGCGGCTACGAGAGCATTGAAAAGAGCCTGGCTATGCTGGGAGCGGACATTAAAAGAATTTAATCCCACTACCGGAGGAATTACAAATGGACAGGAACCGAAAAAACAGGAAGGATGCCATCCCGCGCGTCTACGACAAGAAAAGCGGGGAATACCGTCCTGTCTCCGAATGGGAAGAACAGGGTGCGGGCGGGCGAGGCGGCGCAAAATACGCTTCGCCGAAACGCAGGGCGGATAACCGGAAAAGGCGCAGGCGACGGTTCCTTCTGCTGTTTTACATTTTCCTGTTTCTCACGGTGATTGTGGGGGCGGTTGTTGTTTCTCTGACCGTCCTGTTTAAAATAGAGACCATAGAGGTTGCCGGGACCTCCCGCTATCCGGCACAGGCGATTGTGCAGGCGGGAGGAATCCAAAAAGGGGAAAATCTTTTCCTTGCCCATACCAGAAGCGCGGCGGCCGCTATCCAGCAAAAGCTGCCGTATATCGGCAAGGCGAAGGTTTCCCGGCGCCTTCCCGCCAAGATTGTGATCGAGGTAACGGAGGAAGCCGTTTCCGGCGCAATCGAGTATAAGGGAAAATACGCGGTGGTCAGCGCAAACGGCAAGGTGCTTGAGCTGGCGCAAAAGATGCCGGAAAGCTGCACCGCCATCAAGGGGCTTTCGCTTTCCAAAGCCGAGGTCGGGAAAGCCGTCGTTTACGCGGACGCTTCCCAGAAAGAGACCTTTCAGAGCCTCAGCGCCGCGATCAGCGGCAACAAGTTTGAAAAAATTACGGAGATGGATTTCAGCAATCCATACAAAATCCAGGTTGTCTACGATGGACGCATCATTATGAACCTTGGCCTGTCGTCCGATCTGGATTATAAACTCCGTTTTGCAAAAAGCATTTTCGATGCGGGAAAAATCAAGGACAACGAACGGGGCACGCTGAATCTTTCCGTAGCGGTGGAAGACAACAACGCCTTCTTTGATCCCAGCTATTCGGCTTCCTCTCCCGCGTCCTCCTCCACAGCGAGTCAGCCTTCACAAAATAGCAGTGGATAGTTCTTATAATGAATATTAATATTCATGAATTATACTATACTGAATAAGATAGAATTTTATTGAAATTGTGACCGATAAGTGTTAAATTAATATTATAGAAAAATAATAATGTTTGCAGCCGCGGCAGCCCGCCGGGCGCGAATGATAGACGTATATTAAGGGGGATGCAGCACATGTCTTTCGAGATTGACAATGACTTTGACAACATTGTGCAGATTAAAGTAATCGGTGTGGGCGGCGGCGGCGGAAACGCGATTGACCGCATGGTCACTATGGGCGTTCAGGGCGTTGAGTTTATCAGTGTAAATACCGACAAACAGGCGCTTTACCGTTCCAAGGCCACACAGAAAATACAGATCGGGGAAAAAGTCACGCACGGAAAGGGCGCGGGTTCCAAGCCGGAAATGGGGCAGAAGGCCGCGGATGAAAGCCGCGAAGCCATCGCAGCCGCCATCAGGGGCAGCGATATGGTTTTCATCACCGCCGGTATGGGCGGCGGGACAGGCACCGGCGCCGCACCGATTGTCGCGGAGATTGCGCGCGACATGGGCGTGCTGACCGTTGGAATTGTGACCAAGCCCTTTGATTTTGAGGGCCGGCGCCGTATGGAGCAGGCCGAAAACGGAATTACCGCCCTGCGTGAGCATGTGGACTCCCTTGTTGTCATCCCGAATGAAAGACTGAAGCTGGTCAGCGAACAGCGCATCACCCTTATCAACGCATTCTCCATTGCCGACGATGTTCTCCGTCAGGGCGTACAGAGCATTTCGGATCTGATTAAGCTGCCCGGCCTTGTCAACCTGGACTTTGCGGACGTCACCGCGGTCATGAAGGACGCCGGCTACGCGCACATGGGCGTGGGAAGGGCTTCCGGCAAGGATAAAGCGGCAACCGCCGCCAATATGGCGATTTCCAGCCCGCTTCTCGAAACCGCTATCAACGGCGCCAAGGGCGTCATTATCAATATTACCTCTTCGCCGGACATCGGTCTGGATGAAATTGAGACTGCCTCCTCCATGATTGCCGAACAGGCGCATCAGGATGCCAATATTATCTGGGGCGCGGCGTTCGATGAAAACATGGACGACGAAATGAGCGTTACGGTCATCGCCACGGGCTTTGCCACTACCAACGGAACGGTTTTCCCTTCGGACAAGCCCGAGCAGGACGCCAAACGGGACGAGCCCGCAAAGCCGGTCAGCAAGCCCAACCCGATCGACGACGAGGACTTCACCGACATCATGTCGATTTTCAACCGCAAATAAGTGAAACAGTACATAGCGGTCTTCCGGCGGATACGTTTTCGTATCCGCCGTTTTTTGCTTTCTATCCAAAATACACGATAAAATCCGGTAGGAATTGCCCTAATTCATTCAAAATGAGCCATGTAGAGCATTTTAGAACAGATTTGAACAAATATTGCTCAAAATACCCCGATTGCTCTTGTAATCTCCTGATATTGTGTTATAATAGCTTTTGGAATAAAGACATCCAAATTTGAACATACTGGGGGTGGCATTGTGAAACCTGACCCTTTAAGTCGACATTTCATTCAATTTCATAAAGGAGATGAGCGCAATGCTATCCTATTACAAGACGATCAACGGTCACATCTCGCCGATTCCTTCCTGTGAAGCCGGGTGCTGGATCAACTGCGTGGCGCCGGACGACGAGGAAATCAACAGCCTGATTGCCGACTTTCAGATTGAACCGGATTTCTTCCGCGCGGCCATGGACGAAGAGGAATCCTCCCATATCGACAAGGAAGATGAGAGCACGCTGATCATCATCGATATCCCGGTGATTGAAAAGGCCGGTAAAAATATTACGTACACTACCACGCCGGTCGGTATTATTCTGACGGAAAAAAATGTGATCACCGTTTCCACCAAGGAAAATCCGATTATCAATGAATTTTCGGAGGACGTTGTCAAGGGCGTTCAGACCAACATGAAAACCCGCTTTGTCCTTCTTTTTATGCTGCGCGTCGCGTCGCGGTATCTGCAATACTTAAAACAGATCGATAAGATCAGCAACTTTGTGGAACGGGAGCTCCGCAAATCCATGAAGAATTCCGAGCTGATTCAGCTTCTGGATATTGAAAAATCCCTGGTGTACTTTTCTTCTTCGCTCAAAGCGAATGAAATTACCATTGAAAAAATCATGCGCGGCCGCGTCGTCAAGCTTTACGACGACGATCAGGATCTGGTCGAGGATGTGCTGATAGAAGTCAAACAGGCAATCGAAATGTCGAATATCCACCTCAACATTCTGTCGGGTACCATGGACGCCTTTGCTTCCGTGATTTCCAACAACCTGAACATCGTCATGAAGGTTCTGGCTTCCCTTACCCTCCTGATTTCCATCCCGACCGTTATTTCGGGTGTTTACGGCATGAATGTGAGCGGGATTCCGTTGACGAATTTCTGGTTCCCGGTATCGCTTTCCCTGGTCTGTATGGGGATTGCCTATTTGATACTGAGAAAGAAAAATATGTTTTAATTGATTCCGGTATATGCTATAATAAATGAGAATAAAATAAATTGGTAGGGAACTGTATTACAGTTCCCTATTCTGATAGTTGTGAGGTTAGCATGGACAGACTGCAAATTCATACGAACGATATGGCACAGGCCGCCAAAACACTGCGCGCGGGCGACCGGATCCTGTTGAGCGGCACGATTTACACGGCGCGCGACGCCGCGCATAAGCGGCTGTTCGCTATGCTTGACAGTGGGGAGCCGCTTCCGTTCGAGCTGAAAAACGCCGCGATTTATTACGCCGGGCCGACACCCGCGCCGGAGCACCTGCCGATCGGCGCGTGCGGGCCGACCACTTCTTCGCGCATGGATGTGTTTGCGCCCCGCCTGCTGGACCTGGGGCTAAAATGCATGATCGGCAAGGGCGGCCGCTCCCCGGAGGTGGTCGACGCCATCCGGCGCAACCAGGCGGTGTACCTGTGCGCGATCGGGGGCGCGGGGGCGCTTGCGGCAAAATGTGTCCGTTCCGTCAAGGTCCTTGCGTTTGAGGACCTTGGCTGTGAATCCGTGAAAGAGCTGCAGATAGAGGATTTTCCGCTGTTTACGGCAATCGACTGCTGTGGAGGCAGCCTTTTTGAGGTGTAGCTATGTTTCAGTTTTTAATTCGCTTGTTTGTGAAGGATTATCAGAAAACGGATGACAGCAAGGTGCGGGAACGGTACGGGAAATTTTCCGGCGCGGTCGGGATTGTGACGAATATCCTGCTGTTCCTTATGAAGATCACAACGGGGGTTCTTTTTCACAGCATCGCGATCACCGCGGACGCCATCAACAACCTGTCGGACTCCGGCTCGGCCATTGTTACTCTGGTCGGCTTCAAAATGGCGGGAAAACCCGCCGATGAAGAGCATCCGTACGGCCACGCGCGCATTGAATATCTTTCCGGCCTGATTGTGTCGTTTGCCATTCTGATGGTCGGCTTTCAGCTGGTTCAGAGCTCCTTCGATAAAATTCTGAACCCGGAGGACGCCGAATTCAGCCTGGTTTCCATCGGCGTGCTGATTTTATCGGCTTTGATCAAGCTGTGGCAGTGCCTGTTTTATAAGAAGGTCGGCAGCACCATCGACTCCTCCACCGTTTCCGCCAACGCGGCGGACAGCCTGAACGATGTGTTTTCCACCCTGTCCGTTCTGGCCGGTATCCTGATCACTTATTTTACGGGCTTCAACCTTGACGGATACATGGGCGTGATCGTCGCCCTGCTCATTATGATTACGGGCGTCCGGCTGATTGTCGAAACCAGCAATCCGCTTTTGGGGATGGCCCCCACCAAAGAACTGGTGGATGAAATCTACGCCAAAATCATGAGCTACGACGGGATTCTGGGGATGCACGACCTGAACGTCCACAATTACGGACCCATGCGCTGCTTTGCCTCCGTTCACTGCGAGGTCTCTGCCGGACAGGACATTATGGTGAGCCATGATATCATCGACAATATTGAGCGCGACTTTCTCAGAGAAAAGGGAATCCACCTCGTGATCCATCTTGACCCGATTGTGACGGACGACGAGCGCACCAACCAATTGAAAAAGCAGGTTATGGAGATCATCAGGGGCATTTCTCCGGAAATCAGCATGCATGATTTTCGTGTGGTGTGGGGCACCACCCACTCCAATCTGATTTTTGACGTCTGCGTTTCCTTCGCGTTCCCCGTGAGCGACAGCGAGCTAACCCGGCGGATTACGGAGGAGATCAACAAGCTGGACCCGACCTATTTTGTGGTTCTTACCGTCGACCACAGCTATGTTCCGGAGCCATAATGTGCCGCTCGCAACAAAAAATTAACAATTCACCTACTTGCATTTTCCAAGGGCTTGTATTAAAATACTTTTAGCACTTAAAACTAGAGAGTGCTAAAATTGATGGACAGAGGTAGGTTGATTATGGCAGTAAAACAATTTAAAGCGGAATCCAAGCGCCTTTTGGATTTGATGATTAATTCCATTTATACCCATCGCGAAATTTTTATGCGCGAGCTGATTTCCAATGCCAGCGACGCCATCGACAAGCTTTATTACCGGACGCTGAGCGACGGCGACACCGGACTGAACCGGGATGATTTCTGCATTCAGATTCTTCCGGATAAAGAAAACCGTACGCTGACCATTACCGACAACGGCTGCGGCATGACGAAAGAGGAGCTGGAAAACAACCTCGGTACCATTGCCAAGAGCGGCTCGCTGAATTTCAAAAAAGAAAACGAGCAGAAGGAAGATATTGAAATCATTGGCCAGTTCGGGGTGGGATTCTATTCCGCGTTCATGGTCAGCGAAAAGGTAACCGTCGTCAGCAAGCCGTACGGCGTGGAAGAGGCCTACCGCTGGGAAAGCAGCGGCACCGCGGGCTATACGATGGAGCCCTGCGAAAAGGAAGGCCACGGCACCGAAATCATTCTGAAGATCAAGCCGAATACGGACGACAACAATTACGACGAGTATCTCGATTCCTATACCCTCCGGAACCTTGTCAAGAAATATTCCGATTACATCCGCTACCCCATTAAGATGGACGTAGAGAAAAGCCGTCTGAAAGAGGGCAGCAAGGATGAATACGAAACCTATTCCGAGAACGAAACGCTGAACAGCATGGTTCCCATCTGGCGGAAAAATAAAAATGAGATCACCGAAGACGAGTATAACGAGTTTTACAAGAGTAAATTTATGGATTACGTCAATCCGATGAAGGTGATCCATTCCAGCACCGAGGGCACCGCAACCTATAACGCATTGATGTTCATTCCCGCCAAGGCGCCGATGAATTTCTACACCCGCGATTATGAAAAGGGCCTTCAGCTCTACTCCAACGGGGTGCTGATTATGGACAGGTGCGCGGACCTGCTGCCCGATTATTTCAGCTTTGTGCGCGGCCTTGTCGACTCTCAGGACCTTTCGCTGAATATTTCCCGTGAAATGCTGCAGCATGACCGCCAGCTGAAAATCATCGCCGGACGTCTGGAAAAGAAAATCAAGTCCGAATTGGAAACGATGCTGGAAAACGAGCGTGAAAAATACGAGGAATTCTTCAAGAGTTTCGGCCTGCAGCTGAAGTACGGTATTTATCAGGATTACGGCATGCATAAAGATGTCCTACAGGATCTGCTGCTGTTCTACTCCTCCGGCGAAAAGAAGCTGGTCACGCTCAAGGAATACGTTTCCCGTATGAAGGAGGACCAGAAATATATTTACTACGCCTGCGGCGAAACCACAGATAAGGTAGATATGCTTCCTCAGACCGAGGCCTTGAAGGACAAGGGCTACGAAATCCTCTATCTGACCGACAACGTGGACGAGTTCGCCCTGCGGATGCTGATGAAGTACGATGACAAGGAGTTCCGCTCCGTTTCCGCCGACGACCTGGGGCTGGAAACCGAGGAGGAAAAGAAGGAAGCCGCAAAGCAGGTGGAGGAGAACAAGGACCTTCTGACCTTTATGAAGGATTCCCTTGACGGCAAGGTCAAACAGGTGATCCTGTCGCAGAAGCTGAAAACACACCCGGTATGCCTTTCCACCGACGGCGCGATCTCTATCGAGATGGAAAAGGTGCTTAACGCCATGCCGACGGATGAGAAGGTCACGGCGCAGAGGGTGCTGGAAATCAACGCGAACCATCCGGTTTTCTCAAAGCTCCGCGAGCTTTACGAGAAGGATCAGGATACCTTAAAGGAATACGCTTCCCTGCTGTATACGCAGGCCCTGCTGATCGAGGGCGTCAGCATCGACGACCCGGTCGCGTTTTCCAATCAGATCTGCGGCCTGATGACAAAATAAACACCGACTAGGCCTTGTTTGTAAATTAAAAACCGACGGATTTTCGTGATAAAATTGTGCCTGACAAGGAAAAAAACGCAGGAATACTGCCCGTATGCCGAGCATTTTTGACGCGGTCAGGCGCGATTTTAGCCGAATAAGACAAGGCTCTTGATTTTACAAACAAGGCCTAATACCATCACAAAAATAACTACGGCAATTCCATTTCAGTTTGCGGGGGAGAAACGCAATCTTGTTGCAGAATCAACTGGAAATACTGTGATTTTTATTTTACAAGCGAAAGCACCGGGAGCGGAATATCCATCCGCTCCCGGTGCTTTTTGATCGTTTTGCGCAGCTAAATCAAATTATCCACATACTTGAATGCGAAGCGCTTTGCCCTCGGCAGGCGTCCGTAGCATTCGCGCGCCGTTTGCTCCGCATAGTGCGTCATCACTTTTCTTTCCTTTTCCGTGATTCCCTGACGGCTGAACCGGGCTTTCAGCGCGAGGCCGCTGATTTCCTCACTGATTTCTCCGCCGTATTCCGTGAGCTTTGTGAGATAGGCATAGACCGCGATTGCGGCCCTGTTGACGTCTGTGTGCGCAAATAATTTTAAACGGTGTGCTAGCGCGATTCTGTGCTTTAACGCCGTACAGGCAAGCAGAAGGGCAATAGAAGCGATGATAAGGACAAGCGGCAAAGTGGAATTGCTCAGATCCGGGGTTCCCTGCGGCCCCGCGCCGGGGGCGGAGCTTGCGGACGGAGACGATTCGGTTTGCGCGGGCTGGGAAGAAGCGGTTTCCGGTTCGCTCTGCACTGCGCTTTCCGCGGATGGATTGCTGGATTCCGCGCTAGGAACCGGGGGCTGATTTACCGGGTTGTTGTCCTGTGTCAGATTCCGGGCCGGATTGAAACCGGGCGTGACGTCGAACGGCTGCCAGCCCAGCCCCGGGGAGTAAAGCTCCACCCAGGCGTGCGCCCGGCTGTCGGGGATATCCGCCCAGCCGTCGCTTCCCGCGTTCAGATAATCCCCGGTCGTGACGATATACCCCTCCGCGTAGCGGGCCGGAACTCCCATGGCCCGCAGCATCACGGCGGCGGCGGTGGCAAAATGGACGCAGTAGCCCTCGTGGCTCTCCGACAGGAAATAGTCGGCGAAGTCTCTGCCCTTCGGCGGCTTTTTCGGCGAAAGGGTATAGTAACAGTGGTCGCTCAGATAGCTTTTGACCGCGTTGGCAATGCTGTCTACAGACGAATAAGAGTAGGAACTCGCTAAGTCCTGTACAAAGAATCCGTTCAGCCGCTCATCCTGCTTCATCAGGCTTACTGTCTTTTCTCTTGCACCCTGCGGCAGCTGCGTATATTTGTCGTACAGAAACAGCCGGTACTCCTGCTCCTTACTGATAAAGGTTTTGGTTTCCCCATCCAGTTTGTTCAGAAGATCATCGGGAAGCGTACTTTTGTAATAGTCCGCAATATTAGTGGAATTCAGGCTGTCCAGTCTGCTCTGTGCGTTTAAATAATCTGCCGCGTCCCTTGTTCTGAACATGGAATTCGGGGCCAGCGTGAAAAGGATACTCCACGGAGCGGACCGGGTCGCCTCTTCCGACAGGGCGTATGCGTAAAAGCTGTATTGCCCGGTGCCGAAAAGAGCGCCGGAGCGGATAAACGCATCGTTGATAAACCGCACGCCCGAAATCTGCTGCGGGGTAGTGGTCAGGTTGTACGGCGCGTAAATACATTGCTTTGCCGCCGCGATATTTTGAACCTGAAGCCCAAACGGCTGAAAGTCCGGGGTATTTCCGCGGCGGGACAGGGAGGCGTACTGCCCGGATAGGTTCTGAACGTTCAGTCCGTCCAGCTTTTGGTTGATGCCGGTGTAGTCGGAATCCGGCAGCAGCTCCCAGCTTGAGCCGGTATAGACGCTTCCGGCAAAGCTTTTCAGGTAGAGGGGATACGGCTGGTCCGTCTTGACGCGCAGGGCGGTTTTTCCGGTAAATTCCACTTTTCCGGCGCCGGACAGGTCCACATGGGAAACGTTTCCGGCAAAGGCTTTGCCGCCGTTCAGAAAGGTGCCGTCCGTCGCGGTGTCGATCAGCTCCGCGCGCAGCTTTTCCGCCCCCTCGGGATGCCGGTAGCTCTGCGGGGGAAACGTGCCCATAATCAGCACGAAGCTTATAAGGACCGCCGGAATCATCAGCAGGCCGCTTCGGGACGATACCGCGTCGTTTCTCACAGAAAAGCCCTTCGCCTTGGCGGAACGCTTCTTTTTTTCGGCGGACAGGCGCGTCAGTATCAGCAGCGTCCAGCAGAGAAACAGCAGAAGCACGGCGGGGAAATACGGCGTGATCGTAAAGGCCAGCGCCGCAAGCAAAAAGGGAAACGTGGACAAAAAGGCCAGCCAGAAGCTCTTCCGTTTGATGACGGCGTTGCTCATCAGGCCCGTGACGGGGAACAGCACAAACAGCACAAACAGCGTGCATAGCTGGGAATACTGCGCCGCCGGGGCCAAAACAAGGTAAATGGGGAATTCAAAGTCGGAATGCTCCGCGTAGGCGGTCATCATCCGGTTGACGGTGATGAGGAAGCCCTGAAAAATCAATTGGCGCAGGTACCAGACCGCCGCGCAGTACGCCAGACAAAAGACCAGCAGCAACAGGGGCTGAAAGCGTTTAAAGGAATGGATCAGCGCGAATACGGCCGTAAACAGCAGAGTGTAGGATAAAACCGTCAGGGGAAACACGGGGAGCGCGAAGGCGGAAATAAAACACCAGCCCGCGCCGAAAACGCCGGACAGAATCAGCATCAGCCGGAACACCGTGTTCCTTACGGGCGACGGAGTCTGTCCGCTCAGGCGGGGCGGGGAAATTTTCAGGCCGGGGGAATCCGGCAGATGATTTTCAGTATTCATGCGGCTCACCTGTTCCTTTATAGAATCAGGCCGGAAAGGCACTGCTGAATTTTTTCAGGATAGACCGTTACCACTTCCGCGTTCATCGCGCGCAGCGCGTCCGCCAGCCGGAGCTGTTCGTCGTCCGTTTCTGCTCCGACAGCCAGAACGGTGATCTTTTCCCCGTTCGGCCGGTCACAAAGCTCCGTAAGCGCTTCGGTCAGTTTTCCCGTGATATAAACGGCGTGGGAAAAGCTTCCGGCGTCCTGCTCCGTCTTGCTGCGGGACTTCAGGACATACGGCTCCTCGCGGTAGGACTGCGCGGAAAGCAGGCTGTTCAGCAGAGAGGCCAGATCCTCGTCGCTCTGAATCAGCGACGTATGCAGCCGGTCCTCTTCTTTTCCGTACCATTCGATTCGGTGGATGATCTGGTTTTCCGTAAAGAAATGCGATAAAGAGGCGGCTGTTTCCATCAGTGCGTCCAGCACCTCCCTGTCCGGCGAGAGCAGCTCCAGCAGCACAAGAATCCCGCTGTCGACCGGAAGGCCGAATTCCTTTACCATCAGCTCGTCCAGCTTGGAGCTGAGCTTCCAGTGGATGCTGCGCAGGCGGTCGCCGCTGCGGAACGCACGCACGTCGAAAATTTCAGACGGGTCGTCTCCCGGCTTTTCTTCCGAGTAGGTGTTGCTTTCGGTGCCCGCGGCCGCCGTCATATCGATGGAAGAATCGATCGGATGCACCCGGGGAGCGATAAAGCATTCGGCCTGAAGGTCCGGTTTCCGGCTGATACGAAAAATTCCGAGGGGATCATAGTACTGAAGCTGCGTCAGCTTTACCGAGACACGGCCGCAGTAACGGGACTGCATCCGGTATTCCGCGGTTTGCTCCGATCGGGCGTTTACCGGCGTGAACAGGGTTTGCTCCTGCCTTTCGCCGCTGAGGGAGTTTACACAGGAGAAGTGCAGCTTTGCGCGGAGCAGGGGAAAGGCGGACGCGTTTTTCAGGGTAATATACAGAGAAAATTCCTGATTTTTGTATGGGGTGACATTCTGCGCCGCAAGCCCCGCCGTTGTTCTGCGTACGGCGAGCACCAGAAACAGCCACGAGAAGAACGGCAGGATAAGAATCAGCACCAGCGTGAAGAAGGCCAGATATTCTTTAAAAAAGAGAAAGAACAGAATTGCGGCGGCAAGCACGGCGCAGTAGGCGGCACGACAGCGGAACATGGCGCGCCCCTATTTCTGCGCGACGGCGGGCGCGGGGACATCCCTTAAAATGTCCCTGAGCAGGCCGGCTGCGGTAACGTTGCCTATTTTCGCCTGGGGCTTCAGAATCATCCGGTGCTCCACCACGTCGGTGAAGACGGACTGCACGTCCTTCGGGACCACATAGTCCCTGCCGGAAAGATAGGCGTTCGCCTGCGCCATTTTGACGAGCGCGATGGAGCCGCGCGGGCTCGCGCCCAGCCGGACCAGGCCGTTTTCACGGGTCGCGCCCACCAGCCGGGCAATGTATGCGTACAGATCGTCTGAAAGGTAAACGGTGTCCGTCTCGTTCTGCATGGCGATGATTTCCCGCGCGTCGGCGGCTTTGCGGACCGATTCCAGCGGGTCCTCGCCCTGTTTGCGCTTCAAAATTTCCACTTCGTCGCGCAGCTCTGGGTACCCCATGGTCAGCCGCACCATAAAGCGGTCGAGCTGGGAATCGGGCAGCATCTGCGTACCCACCGAACCGATGGGGTTCTGGGTCGCAATCACGATATAGGGCTTCGGGGTGGGGTGGGCGATTCCGTCGACCGTGATGCTGCCCTCCTCCATGACCTCCAGAAGCGCGGACTGCGTCTTGCTGGAGGTGCGGTTGATCTCGTCGGCCAGAAACAGGTTGCACAGCGCCGCGCCGGGCTTGTACTCCAATAAGCCGGTCGCCTTGTTGTAGATGGAAAATCCCGTTACATCGGTCGGCATTACGTCTGGCGTGAACTGGACCCGCTTGTAATCAAGGGACATTGCCTTGGAAAAGGCAAGGGCCAGCGTCGTTTTTCCAACGCCGGGGATGTCCTCCAGAAGGATGTGCCCCTGCGCCAGAATCACCATCAGCACTTTCCGGACAATCACGTCTTTTCCGACCACTGCTTTTTTAACCTCGTTGATGATTCTCAAAGCCTTTTCCTGCATTTTCAAAGCCACCGCCCCGTCTTTATATTCTGTATTATTATAGTCGAAATCAATCCGTTATGCAAACCGGGTGTTTTTATTCCGGAAGAATTTTCTCTTGAAAAATTGCCGCCATAGGCGCAAAATAGAAAGAGCGAAGAATGGAGGATGTGTAATGGAACAGAATATTGAAAAGCTGCAGAGCATGATTGACGAGAGCAAACACATCGTGTTTTTCGGAGGAGCCGGCGTTTCCACCGAAAGCGGAATCCCGGATTTCCGCAGCGTGGACGGACTGTACCACCAGCATTACCGCTATCCGCCCGAAACGATGCTGAGCCACAGTTTTTATGAAACGCATATGAAAGAATTTTACGATTTTTACCGGGCCAAGATGCTTTGCCTGACTGCAAAGCCGAACGCCGCCCACAGGAAGCTTGCCGAACTGGAGCGGGCGGGTAAACTGACCGCGGTGGTCACGCAGAATATCGACGGCCTGCACCAGACGGCGGGGAGCAAAACGGTCTACGAGCTGCACGGCTCCGTTCACCGCAACTACTGCCGGTGCTGCCATAAGCTTTACGACGCGGAATTCATCCTGAACAGCACGGGAATTCCGACCTGTACCTGCGGCGGCACCGTTAAGCCGGATGTGGTGCTGTACGAGGAAGGCCTCAATCAGCGCACGCTGTACGGCGCGGTGGAGGCGATCGAGCGCGCGGACATGCTGATCATCGGCGGGACCTCACTTGCGGTTTATCCGGCGGCAAGCCTGATCGACTACTACGGCGGGGATCGGCTGGTCCTGATCAACCGCACCAGTACCCCGCAGGACCGCAACGCCAATCTGGTGATTCAGGGCAGCATCGGCGAGGTGCTTGACAAAATCAAAGTGTGACATTAGAAGTTTGCCGCCTTTTGATCCTTGCCTCCCTCTGCGAGGGAGGTGGCGTGCCCGGCACGCCGGAGGGAGTAAAGCGGAAAAAAGCCCGGAAGAACATGATTTCACGTTCCTCCGGGCTTTTGTACCATTGTTTTTAGGAAAGCCGTTCCGCGTCTGTTTATCCCTTGACCGCGGCATCGTATATTTTATTCAGCTCCTCGTATTGGGGAGAGACGATCATGCTGACGTAATTTCCGTTCTGGTTGACGCCGCATTTTTTCAGCATCGCGTATTCCTCCGGCAGATAGTCCTTCATTTCGGTTTCCTTCTGCTGGTAGCGGGCGTCCAGTTTTTCCTTGATCCGCTTGGCCGCGTCGGCGTCCTTTCCCTCCAGAAAGATGATCTCGTCGCCTTTGATGCCGGTCGAATCGACGTAGGCGGCAAACTGCTTGACGTCTGCGGTGTCAATTCCGTAATTCGGCATCAGGTCCTCGGCGGAATACTCCGTCATTTCCTTATTGGAGAGGACCGCCTTCATATCCGCCATCACCTTGGTCAGGTCGGCCTGTTTTGTTCCGCCGCCGCACGCGGCCAGAGAACAGAGCATTGCCGCGGCGAGCAGCAATGATAAAAGCTTTTTCATCGGTATTCTCCCTTATTTTACAGTATGTGTCAAAATGTAATCAATCCATACCTGACAGGCCTTGTCCGTAAAATGGATTCCGAGGTCGTTGGGGTCGCTGCAGTATTCGGGAATCAGGTTCCCGTCGCTGTCACGCATGACCGACGCAACGTCAATGTAATAATATCCGTTCTTTTTGCACATTTCCGCCAGCTTCGCGTCGTAAGCGGAAAGATTCGGATTGTTCAGGGTCGTCATCTGCTGCTCCTTGATGATGGGGGTCGCGGACTGAACGAACAGCTTGGCGTCCGGGGATTTTTCCTGAATCTTCGCAAGGAGCTTGGACATGTTTTCTACGGAACCGTCAATGCCGTACAGGGCCAGGTCGTTGGCTCCCAGCATAATGTAAACTTTTTTCGCGCCCATCGCCGCAACGTTGTCTTCCAGAAGAGCCTTCTTTCCGTTATAGAGCGGGTGGATGGAAGAAGTACCGAGGGGCTTCAGCGCATTGCCGCTGCCCATGCTGCCGGCGGCCAGAAACTGGGCTTTCCCAAAGAAGCCCGCCTCTGTTTTGCGCTTCGCGGTGACATAGTTTTTCAGCTTCAGAGAGACGGAATCCCCAATAAAGACCGCGTCGTCAAGGTAGCTTGCGTCCGCTTTGGCGCTCTCCTGCACCGCATCGGAATTTTCCGGCTGAGAGGATGCGGGCGGCGCCACCGAGGAGGCCTCCTGTGAACTTACCGCGGAAGAAACCTCGCTCTGTACTGCGGAACTCGCGGGAGCGGCGCTGGAAGCGGTTTGCTTATTTCCGCCGCAGCCGGATAAAAGCAGCAGCCCGGCCGTCAGAAGAGCCAGTCCCCTCCTGCTGTCGTTTTTATTATGATTCATCTTAGCACCTTCTAATCAACAAGTAAAATTAACACAAACAGTATAGCATATGTATGACCGTATCACAACAATTGTTACAAAATATGACAGGAAGATATCCCCATCAATTCCAGATATAAAAAATGAGCAGTGCCCTGCGGCGCTGCTCATTCCGTCTGTTGTTATGGGGATTTCCGAAATCCTATCTGTTCTCAAAGCTGGCACATGCCGTTGCGGACTGTGAATGCGGCTGGGCGTTTCCGGACTGGACGCTGATTTCATTCGCGTCGCACCGCTCGTTTGAGTTAAACCGGCAGTTTTCCGCTTCACAGTAGATGTCCAGAGCCGTATTGGGAAGGGAACAGCCAACAGAGTTCTGCGCGCCATCCGTCGCGTCCAGAAAAGAAGAACAGCAGGTTTCCTCGCTGTCCTGGGCCTGACGGCCGCTGACCTGAATTTCGGGTCTGCAGCAAAAGTTGTCCCTGTTGTTGGCACAGGTCATTACGTCACAATGTAAATTTGTCATGGTCGGCACCTCTTTATTAAAAATTACTTTTTAATATTCTGTACCGGCTTGGGACTTTTATACAGAAACTCAGTTTCTATGTTTTTAAGACGGAGTTCTTTTTATCCGGGAATCTTTCTAATTTCGTCAGCAGTTCAAAACAGTTGGAATTTTTCTTTAATTTGCCTTGCTTTCCGTTTTATCGGCAGGAGGGTTTTTGACCACGGTGATCTCTACTCTGCGGTTTTTGGCCCGGCCTTCCTCGGTGAGGTTGGAAGCAATCGGCGAAAAATGGGCGAAGCCCTGTATCGACAGCTTGTCCTGCTTCATTCCGTAGCTGACAAAGCTGTTCATTACCGTGATGGCGCGCTCCGTGGACAGCCTCCAGGAAACCTGGTCGCTCGCGACGGTATGTTCGCCGACGTCCGCGGTATGCCCGCTGATGGTAATGTAATCAATGCGGTCGTATACCTGCGACAGGGCGCCTTCAATTTCGTGAAGCACCGGTTCGCTGGAGGGCAGCATTTTGGCGCTGTCCGGAATAAACATCAGCGTATCCTTCAGGTGAATCTTTACATAGGTGTCCGAATTGACAAGGCCGACCGAGTTTTGCAGGCTGTTTTTCTGGACATAGTTTTCCAGCACGTCGTAAACCTGATCCAGTGCGTCGGGATTTACTGCCGTTCCGCCCGTTCCTGTCCCCGTACCGGTTCCTGTACCTGTTCCCGTGCCTGTGCCGGTACCAGTTCCCGTTCCCGTCCCTGTACCTGTTCCTGTCGCGTTGGCGTTTGTGGAGTAACCGTTGCCCATCGCCGTGCCGAAATTCTCAGCCATTTTTGCGACTTTTTTCGCGTCGATGGTACTCATGGAATAGAGAATAATAAATAAAGCGAGCAGAAGGGTAATCATATCGGAATAGGTCAGAAGCCATCTCTCGCTGTTTTCTTCTTCTTCATGCTCTGAAGCAACATGCTTTTTAATAGCCATATGTTTCCCCCTGATTTATTTCTCGATACCTTCCTTATACTTTTTATCGCCGTGCGGGAATAGCTGGTAATAAACGGAAAGCTTATTTTCGATGCTGCGCGAAGATTCTCCGCGCGCGATCATGCAGATTCCTTCCGTCATCATTTCCCTTAAAATCTGCTGCCGCTTCAAAACACCTTTCAGGCGGCTGGCAAAAGGCATATAAACAAGGTTCGCCAATACAACGCCGTACAGTGTGGCGATAAACGCGACGCCGATGGAAGCCGTGAGCGACGCCGCGTCGGTCATGTTCGACAGTACCTGAATTAGTCCCATTACGGTGCCGATAACGCCCATTGTGGGAGAGAAGCCCGCGGCGCTGGTAAATACGGATACCTCCAGCTGCTTCTGCGCCGTATAGACACGGATGTTGGATTCCAGAGCGTACTGGATTTCCTCGTCGGATTTCATGTCCAGCGCCAGCACCATGCCGGATTTTAAAACAAGAAATTCGTCGTCGTTCAGTTCGGAGTCGTTGATCAGCTCCTGCAGCTTCAGGATTCCCCCCTGCCGGCAGGCATCGGCCATAAAGGTGATTTTCTCAATGACCTTGGTTGGATTGCCCATCGATTTGTTGAAAAACGTACCGACCAGGGATTTAAACGCCGACAGAATATCGGTAAGCTTGTAAGAAAGTACAACAGCGCCCAAGGTACCGCCAAAAACAATGACGAAGGGACTCAGCAGAAAAAGGGAACTCAGTATTCCGTGTTCCAACGTGTATCCCAGAATCAAAGCACCAAACGAAATCACAATTCCCAAAACAACTGAAATATCCAAACGAAATTCCTCCGATATCTTAAAAATGCATGTCGAATAAAATAGGTAAAGAAGCCCATTCCCAAGTCTCATTTCCCATTCAAAATAATTCTTTTATTGTATTATTCGACAGGAATCAAACCTCTTCTATACTAAATATCGACAGGATTACATAAATATGTAGCCCCCGCGAAAGGAATGTTTTTTCTTTATATAATCTTTATATCGGCCGGAATCCTCTTGACTTTACAGTAAAATCGCTTACAATTTGAATAGTTTTTTGAATATATTATGGCAAATATTTCATGATGCTAATAATGAAAAGGGGATTTCAATATGCTGACAAAACGCGGCCTGATCGAATTTTGCCTGACATTTCCCGGTGCATATGAGGATTATCCGTTTGACGGCGATCCCGGATCGGCACAGGCGTGGGCCGTTATGCGGCACCGGGTCAACAAAAAAGCCTTTGCCTTTCTTTATGAGCGCGGCGGGGCCGTCAATATCAATCTGAAGTGCGACCCGATGTTTGCCGATTTGCTGCGCGGCGCTTATCCCGCAGTGACGCCTGCCTATCATATGAACAAGGTGCACTGGAATACCGTAAGGGTGGACGGTTCCGTTCCGGAACAGGAAATTTACACATGGATCGGCCAGAGCTACGATCTCATCAGGCCCGGGACCGTGAAAAGAAAAAAATAGTGCTTGACAAGTTTCTGTGTTTTGCATATAATAGCTGTCAAAGAGAATAAAAACCACAAACCGATGATTAAGAGTAGTAGGCAGGCAGATCGCTCGCGTAGAGAGCCGCAGATGGTGGGATTGCGGAGGAGTGCGGCAGGCTGAATGGACTTATGAGGGCAAAATGAAAAGCGGAGCAGTTGGCTCTGCCCAGTAGCTTTTGACGGGAACTTCGCCCGTTACCAAGGAAGCATACATCATGGAAAGTCGTGTATGGAAAAAGCGGGCGGTTTAACCGTCAATTTGGGTGGTACCACAGGAGCGAATGCTCTTGTCCCTGTTTTCAGGGGCAAGGGCTTTTTTTATTTCTAAAATCCAGGTTAAGGAGTGACGGAAATGGCAATGTACGGGATACGATGGCGAGGCTGTGTCAATCAACCGCGGCAAGAACGAAACAACTTAACTTTCAGGAGGAAACGACAATGAAAAACAGATTTTATCATACAGTAAAAAAAGTCATAGCGGGGGTCCTTGCGGTGGCGCTGGCAGCTTCCTTTACGGCGTGCTCGTCCGGTGCGGCGGCCAGCTCCGCGGCAAGCGCAGCCGGTTCGGAAGCACAGAGCCAGGGCGCGGCGAAAAATTTCAAGATCGGCGTCATTCAGTACGCGACGCATCCCTCGCTCGACAACTGCTACACCGGGTTTAAAGCGGGTCTGGAAGAAGCCGGACTCAAAGACGGGGACAACATCACCATTGATTTTCAAAACGCGCAGGGCGATAACGCGAACGGCGACCTGATCGCGAAAAACATGGTTTCCAAGAAATACGACATGATGATGGGAATCGCCACTCCGGCGGCCATGTCCGCGTACAGCGCGGCAAAAAGCACCGATATCCCCGTTGTGTTCACCGCCGTTTCCGACGCGGTCGCCGCGGGAATCGTTAAATCCAACGAAAAGCCGGAAGTCAACTGCACGGGCTCGTCCGACGTGCTTCCGCTTGAACAGCAGATCAAAATGATCCGCGCGTTCCTGCCGGATGCGAAAAAAATCGGCATCCTCTACACCACCAGCGAGCCGAATTCCGTTTCCCAGCTCGCGCAGTTCAAGGAGCTTGCCCCGAAATACAACTTTGAAGTTGTCGACGTCGGCGTGACCAACGCCTCCGAGGTTGCCGCCGCGGCCGCGACCGCCGTTTCCAAGGGCGTTGACTGCATCAATAATTTTACCGATAATAATGTCGTCGACAATCTTTCCTCCGTTCTTCAGGCGGCCGGAAAAGCAAGCATCCCCGTTTTCGGTTCGGAAGAGGAACAGGTGAAAAACGGCTGCCTTGCATCCCAGAGCATCGACTATGTCGCCCTGGGCAAGGAAACCGGGAAGATGGCGGCGAAAATCCTGAAAGGGGAAGCAAAAGCTTCGGAAACGCCGGTTTATATGGTCAAGGACTGCACCCCCGTCTATAACAAAGCGGTCATGGATAAGCTCGGCCTGACTCTGCCGTCGGAATATTCCGACGCCACGGCGGTAACGAAATAACAGAAAGCTGGTAAACTCTCCATGGATATCATTCTGGGCCTGGTTGTCAATGTACTGGAAGAGGGCTTCATTTACGGGATCATGGCCGTTGGCGTATACATCACCTACCGCGTTCTGGGGTTCCCGGACCTTTCGGTCGACGGGACCTTCCCGCTCGGGGCGTGTGTGACGGCGGCGCTGATTACCGTCGGAACCGACCCCTGGCTGGCGTGCCTGGCGGCCTTTGTCTGCGGCGCCGCCGCGGGCTGCCTGACGGGCTTCCTGCACGTGAGGCTGGGGATTACCGACCTTCTTTCCGGTATTCTCGTGATGACCGGACTTTGGAGTGTGAACCTTGTCATTACCAAAGGCAGCGCGGTAATGCCGTTTTACGACAAAAACACCATTTTCAATTCCGGGTTTTCCGGCCTGCTGGCAGGCGGACTTCCGGAAAATTACCGGGTGGTGGTCATCGCCGCGGTTTCCTGCGTCATTGTAAAGCTCCTGCTGGACGGGTACCTGAAGACCAAATCCGGTCTGCTGCTCCGTGCTTCGGGGGACAACGCGCAGTATGTCACCTCTCTCGGCAGGAACCCCGGAACCATGAAGGTCATCGGCCTTGCCATCGGCAACGGCTGTACGGCTTTGGCAGGCAGCATTTTAAGCCAGCAGACGGAGTCCGCCAGCGTGGCCAGCGGAACGGGCATGGTGGTAATGGCGCTTGCCTCGGTGATTATCGGCACGAACCTGTTCCGGAAAATCAAGTTGATGAAAGCCACCACGGCAGCGATCCTGGGCGCTGTTATTTATAAAGCGTGCCTCGTGATCGCCATGCAGCTCGGCCTGCCGACCAATTATCTGAAGCTGCTGATGGCGGTCCTGTTCACCGTCGCGCTGATATCCAACAATATGTTCATGGGGAGGGGGAAAAAGCAAAATGTCAATCCAACCCAAATCTGAGACGGGCGAAAGCTTCGTCAGTATGAAGCATATTTATAAAACCTTCAACCCCGGTTCGGTCAACGAGGTGGTGCTGTTTACCGATTTCAACCTGGAAATTGAGAAGGAACAGTTTGTTTCCGTCATCGGCAGCAACGGCTCCGGAAAGACCACCATCCTCAACATCCTCTGCGGAAGTATCGCCGTCGACAGCGGCAGCGTTTCCGTGAACCATCAGGAAATCAGCCGGCTGAAAGAGTATCAGCATTCCAAATTCATCGGACGTGTTTTTCAGGACCCGTCGAAAGGGACCTGTCCCGAGCTGACCATTCTGGAAAATATGGCGCTTGCGGACAATAAGGGCGGTTCCTTCGGGCTGCAGCTTGGGGTCAATAAAAGGAAAATCGATTTTTACCGTTCACAGCTGGAGCTGTTAAAGCTCGGCCTGGAAGAAAAGCTCGATCTGCCGGTCGCCAGCCTTTCCGGCGGCCAGCGTCAGGCGCTGGCGCTGCTCATTTCCACCATGACGCCGATTGATCTTCTGATCCTGGACGAACACACCGCGGCGCTCGACCCGCGCTCCAGTGAAAACGTCATGGAGCTCACGGAACGATTTGTCCGTGAAAAAAAGCTGACGACGCTGATGGTCACGCACAATCTGAAATTCGCCGTCAATTACGGCGACCGGCTGGTGATGATGCACCACGGCGGGATTGTGGTCGATGCCGCCGGAGAGCGGAAAAACGAGCTGGCCATCAAGGACCTGACGGATAAATTCAATGAAATCAGCATTGAGGTCGGGAACTGACTGTGACGCAGATACAATAAAATAAAGAAAAGGAACGCTCCCACGAACTGATTTCAGTCCATGGGCGTTCCTTCTTTTTTTACAGACGGATATTACAGTTCCGAGCAATCGGCGGAAAGGTGCCGGGCTTCAATATCCTTGAGCACATCCTCCAGCGTGGTGCCGGTCAGGACCTCGTCCACGCTGTGGTCAATCACATCCCAGACGTTGCGGTTCAGAAAGCTGCGGATGCTGGTTCTTTCTCCCAGATTGTCATAAACCGACATATCGCCCTCCAGAACGGTCATAATGTCCCGCAGGGTGATCTCCTCCGCCGGCTTCGCCAGCACATAGCCGCCCTGAGCGCCCGCAATTCCGATGACGATTCCCGCGCGCTTCAGGGAAGCGAAAATACTTTCCAGATAATTGAGGGACAGGTCCTGCCGCTGGGAAATTCCGGAGAGGGAGACACAGCCCTCGCCGCTGTTCATGGCAAGATCGATCAGGGCGCGCAGCCCGTATCTTCCTTTTGTTGAGATTTTCATGAGCGCCCTCCGTTTTCCGCGATATATTTTTCCTTCAGCTCGCGCAGGGTCAGACTGTCGGCCGTATCGGATATTGCCGCGGAAATCCGCACCCATACGTTCCGGCTGATACAGCTTGACCGTACCTTGCTTTTGCAGGCGGACAGACTGCTCACGCACTCGACGGGCACCATATTGCCTTCCATCGCGCGAATAATTTTGCCGACGGTGATCTCGTCCTCCGGCTGATTCAGGACAAAACCGCCCTTCGCGCCGCGTATGGTGGACACCAGCCCGGCCTTTTTCAGACTGAAAAAGATCTGCTCCATATATGCTGCCGACACCTGAATCCCCGAGGACAATTCCTTGATGCTCAGCAGCTTTTCATTGCCGAAGACCGCCAGATACAGCATTCCTTCCAGCGCGTAGCGGCTTTTTGTAGAAAGTTTCATAGGCCACTCCTTGTTTTGTAATTCCTTATTAAACATGATACTATGTTTTTACAATCGTTGCAATAAAAAATATTACTTTTCCTATTGACATTATCATATATGGGTTCTATAATAAAGTCAAATCGAATACATTACTAAATAGATATGTTTAATATTGATTGGGGGAATGTTGGTGAACCGGCTGTTCTTTCTTAGAGCGGGGCGCAATATTTATTGTTGCAGCTTGCCAAGCAGGTTGATGCCCCAAAAAAATTTGTTACCTTCAATATCATGAATTAAGGAGAGATGATTATGTCTATCGCTAAAAATTTAACCGAACTGATTGGAAACACTCCGCTTTTGGAACTGACGAATTATGAAAAGGAAAAAGGTCTGGAAGCGACCGTTGCGGCGAAGCTGGAATATTTCAATCCTCTTTCTTCCGTTAAGGACAGAATCGGCTACGCGCTGATCAAGGACGCGGAGGACAAAGGGCTTATCAATAAAGATACCACCATCATTGAGCCGACCAGCGGCAACACCGGCGTCGGCCTTGCCTTTGTCGCGGCGGCAAAGGGCTACCGCCTGATCCTTGCCATGCCGGAAACCATGAGCGTTGAGCGCCGCAGGCTGGTTGCCGCTTTGGGAGCCGAGCTGGTTCTTACCGAAGGCGCCAAAGGCATGAAAGGCGCGATTGCGAAGGCGGATGAGCTTGCGAAAGAAATTCCGAATTCCTATATTCCCGGCCAGTTTGTGAACCCGGCGAACCCGAAGATTCACCGTGAGACGACTGGACCCGAAGTCTGGCGCGATACCGACGGAAAAGTCGATATTTTTGTTGCCGGTATCGGAACGGGCGGTACCATTACCGGTGTCGGCGAATACCTGAAATCCCAGAATCCGAACGTGAAGATCGTCGGCGTGGAGCCCGCTTCTTCTCCGGTTATCAGCGAAGGAAAATCCGGCCCTCATAAGATTCAGGGCATCGGCGCGGGCTTTGTTCCGGACATTCTGAACACGGACATTCTGGATGAAGTGATTACTGTTGCCAATGAGGACGCTTTTGCAACCACCAAGCACCTCGCTTCCAGCGAGGGACTGCTCGTCGGTATTTCCTCCGGCGCCGCCGCGTTTGCAGCGACCCAGCTTGCAAAACGCCCGGAAAATAAGGGGAAACTGATTGTGGCGCTGCTGCCGGATACCGGTGAACGCTACCTCTCCACAGGCGTTTTTGACTGATTCATACCCCCAAGTATCCATATACATTACCAGGAAGCTGCGGCAGATTTCATTCGTCTGCCGCAGCTTCTTTGTCTCCGGTTTCCAGAAACGGGGCGTACATCATGATCGCGTGGTTTTCGGAAAGATAGTCGTCCTGCAATAGGGTGCCGTCGGGCCGGAAGGCTTTCCGGTACAGCACGTTGTTTCGGGTGTAGCCGCCCCAGTATTCGTGTGTGATATGCTGCTCCCTTTCGTACACCTCATAGGTGCAGTACGGCTCTGCGGATGAGCGCCACTGCCCTTGGAGCTCTGTATCCGTAACCCGCAGGCAAAGCTGAAAAGTCGCGGAGGTCTCGTTTTTGATCATCAGGTCCCGGTAATTGTAGAAACAGGTCGCGCCGCTGCCGAACGGCTGTGTGCGGCCGGAGTCCGGGAATACGTCGTAGCTGTGGCGGTAGCGCTCCGTAACGGTCAGCCCGGTATGCAGTGTCATCCAGTAAATCAGATTGGAAAGCTGGCAGAGCCCGCCGCCGATTCCCCGCTGTACCGTGCCGCAGAACAGCACCATGCCTTCCAGGTAGCCCTTGCGGCGCGTCGGTCTGCCGATCGCTTTCCAATAGGAAAGCGTTTCCCCCGGGCGGAGCAGAATGCCGTCCAGCTTTTCGGCGGCCAGCTTCAGGTTGGTGATTTTATGATACTGCAGCTGCATGTCGACATCCTTCAGGCTGCGCAGCAGCGGGGTCGCGTGAGCAAAGCAAAGACAGGGCAGGGGGGCGCGGCTGAACGTGCGGGCGAATTGCCCGGCATTCAGCATCCACTTGAAATACCTTTTCAGGGTATAATATTTTACGCCGCAAAATAAGCGCAGCTTTGTGCGCTTTTTGGGGAATAATTGATTTGCGGGCGCGTATGGATTTTTCATCTTCATACCCCATCCATCTTATCATTATAATTTCATTATTGCATAAAAACACTGTTCCTGCAAGCATGATCTGTGATACAATAAAGCTATCCCGTTCTGCGGTTTTCCGCGGGGAATTGTATCAAACGATCGTTGAACGGTCACAAAGTCTTCACAATGATCTTTTATAATAATGATGTATAAATTGAAGGAAAAAGCGGAGGCGGACAGCTTGTATCATATTTTAGTAGTGGACGACGAGGAAAAGATCAGAGAACTGATTAAAAAATATGCCACGTTTGAGGGACATACCGTCACCGAGGCCGGGGACGGTATGGAGGCGGTTTCCATCTGCCGCAGCCACCCCAACGATTTCGATATCATCCTGATGGACGTTATGATGCCGGAGCTGGACGGGTTTTCCGCCGTACGGGAAATCCGCAAATACAGCACCACGCCCGTCCTGATGCTCAGCGCTCGGGGCGAAGAATACGACAAAATCCACGGGTTTGAGCTGGGGATCGACGACTATGTCGTCAAGCCGTTTTCCCCGAAGGAGCTGATGCTGCGGATTCACGCCATCATCAAGCGCGCCAGCCCGGAAAGCGCCGCGGCTCAGAAGGAGGTACAGCGGTTTGAGGGCCTGACCGTCGACTTTACGGGGCGGATCGTCACCGTGGACGGGGAAAAGGTCGACCTGTCCCCCAAGGAGTACGACCTTCTTTTCTATCTTGTCAACAATAAGAACATTGCCTTGACGCGGGAAAAGCTGATTACCAATGTGTGGGGCTATGATTTTTACGGGGACGACCGTACGCTGGATACCCATATCAAGCTGCTTCGCCGCAGCCTGAAGCAATACAGCAAGTTCATTGTCACGTTACGAGGGGTGGGGTACCGCTTTGAAGTTGAAAGAACACTTTGAGCGCATCGGAATCAAATGGCGCATTTTTGCCTCTTTCGCCGGTTTTACGGCAGTGATCCTGGTCCTGCTGTGGGTGTTTCAGGTGGTCTTTCTGAACAGCTTCTATAAAGCCATCAAAACCCGGGAAATCAGGACGTCCGCCCAGACGATCGCAAAAAACATCGATTCCGGCGACCTGTCCGCAACGGTGCAGAGCCTTTCGCAGAGAAACCAGATGTGCATTATTGTCTCCGACCAGAACGGAGTGATCTACTATAAGGAAGATTCCCTGCCGAACAGCGTCATCAGCCGCCTGAGCCTTTTCAATCTTGCACAGGTCTACGCCGTGACGAAAGCGCAGGGCGGTACTTATTTTGAGCGGTTGACGCGCGATTTCAGCGTGGAAAATTATCAGCGCAGGCTTGAGCCGCCGCGCGCGGAAAGTATTATCTACGCGCAGATTGTGGAGAAAAAGGACGGCACCCGTCAAATGGTGCTGCTCAATTCCACCATTTCGCCGATCGATTCCACCGTAAACACCCTGCGGGTTCAGCTTGTCTGCATCACCGTTGTCATGCTGATCCTGTCTCTTCTGCTTGCGCTGTTCCTGTCCAAAAAGATCTCGAAGCCGATCATCAAAATCAACGAGGCGGCAAAGGTCCTCGGTACCGGGAAATACGACGTATCCTTCGATGAGACGGGCTACAGGGAGATATCGGAGCTGGGCCAGACCCTGAACTACGCGGCGAAGGAGCTTTCCAAAACGGAGGCGCTTCGCCGGGACCTGATCGCGAATATTTCCCACGACCTGCGCACGCCGCTGACCATGATTACCGGCTACAGCGAGGTCATGCGCGATCTGCCCGGGGAAAACACCCCGGAAAACGTACAGATCATCATCGACGAAGCCACGCGCCTGACCACGCTGGTCAACGACGTTCTCGATATTTCCAAGCTGCAGTCCGGCACACAGCCGCTCAGCACGGCCGATTTCAATCTGACGCAGAGCATCCGGACGATTCTGGAGCGCTATTCCAAGCTGACGGATTACAACATTACCTTTCACGCTGATGAGGACGTGACGGTCAACGCCGACGAGCTGAAAATTTCCCAGGTTGTCTACAATCTGGTGAACAATGCCATCACCTACACCGGGAACGATAAGGTTGTTGAAATTACGCAGCTGGTGCGGGACGGCAGGGTGAAAATTTCCGTCCGCGACACCGGTGAAGGGATTCCGGAGGACAAACTCAACGATATCTGGGACCGTTACTATAAGGTAGACAAAGCCCATAAGCGCGCCCAGATCGGCACGGGGCTGGGACTTTCCATTGTAAAGGCCATCCTCGATATGCACGGCGGCGCGTACGGCGTGCAGAGCCAGGAGGGCAGCGGAAGCGTGTTCTGGTTTGAGCTGGAAATTTTATAATATCCATTCTCCCCCGCTGTCGGCGGGGGAGAATTTCGTTCCGGCCCTTTCTGTAAAATCGGGAGCCGTGTTTATTCCACCTGAAATCCGTCAATTTTCATTTATGAACGGGGCCCGATTCCAAGAGGAATTGCTGTAAAAAGCAGGGCGATCATGGTATAATAAAAAAAAGGAGGCGATGGAATGGATATATCGGTCATCGGCTGCGGAAGATGGGGCAGCTTCCTGGCATGGTATCTTGACAGATTAAATCATCGTATTACCCTCTATGGGCGCGCGGGCTCTCGGAAAATGAACACGCTTCTCGAGACGCGTACCAATGGACTGGTTACATTGAATAAAGGGATCGTTCTTTCGGAAAATCTCGCCGAAACGGTGGGCACTGCGGAAATTCTGGTGGTTTCCATCGGGGCGCAGAGCTTTCGCTCGCTGATGCGGGAGCTGTCCGCGTTCAGCCTGAGCGGCAAAACGATTGTGCTGTGCATGAAAGGGCTGGAAGCGGAAACGGGCAGGCGGCTGACGCAGATTGTGGAGGAATACGCGCCGAAGGTGCCCTGCGCCATTTGGGTCGGGCCGGGACATGTGCAGAATTTCGTAAGGGGAATCCCCAACTGCATGGTCATTGACAGCCACAGCATGGAGATCAAGGAATATCTGGTCAAGGCGTTTTCAAGCGATTTGATCCGCTTTTATTACGGGACCGACCTGCTGGGCAACGAGGTGGGCGCGGCCGCCAAAAATGTCATCGGCATTGCGGGCGGAATGCTGGACGGGCTGAACCGCACCGCGCTGAAAGGCGCTCTGATGTCCCGCGGGACAAGGGAGATCGCGCGACTGATCCAGGCGATGGGCGGCAATGAAATTACCGCTTACGGCCTCAGCCATCTGGGCGATTACGAGGCGACCGTCTTTTCCGATTTCAGCCATAACCGCAGGTTCGGCGAGCTGTTCGTCAGGGGAGAAAATTACGGCGAGCTGGCCGAGGGGGTGGCGACCACCACGGCGCTTTTGAGGCTGGGGGAAGAGTACCGGGTGGAACTGCCGATCTGCCGCGCGGTGGATGTGGTGATCAACGGGAAAAAGGAGCCGAAAACGGTGCTTTCGGATTTGTTCCTGCGCAGTCTGAAAATGGAGTTTTGACCTTTGTTTACCGGATTGGCTATCCAAATGAGACTGCCCGTCCGCTTTCTTGCCATATGCCCAAAAATCGGCAGAGGTCTGCACGCAGGGGAAAGGATTTCAGAGGATGCTTGATATATGCAGGATTGCGCCATTCTTTTCAGAATGGGACGAAACCTTGATCTGGTCATGCTTACAGGGATGCATGGGATATGCAATTGCGGATGATGAGGAAAATCCGTCGGCGGCCCAGATTGTGGTAGGAGATTTTTGCTTCTATGCGGGAACGCCGGACGGTGGCCTTATAGCTAAGGCGGCGGCGCCGATTATCACCCCAAAAGACGAAAAATGGAATCCGTTTATTGAAGCCGTTTGGGGAGACCGGGTGGAAAAGACATGCAGATATGCAATGAAAAAGCAGCCCGACGCTTTCGACACTGAAAGGCTGACTCAATACGCAGAGTCTTTGGGAAAAGAGTATGAGCTCAAAATGTTTGATGAGGGAATCTATGGTCTTGTCGCATTGGAGAACTGGTCGAAAGATTTCTGCTCGCAATTTATAGATTACAGTGATTATCATAAAAGAGGTCTTGGCGTTGCAGCGATTTATCAGGGCAAGCCGGTCTCCGGGGCTTCCTCCTATACCGTTTATCACGGCGGAATAGAGATTGAAATTGACACAAAGCCTGAATTCCGGGGAAAAGGACTTGCTACGGCCTGCGGTGCGAGGCTGATTTTAGAATGTCTCAGTCGCGGTTTGTATCCGAGCTGGGACGCGCATGACTTACGCTCCGTTGCGCTGGCGGAAAAGCTGGGATACCAAATGGATCATCCATATACCGTCTATATCAAAAAATGACGGGTTTCTCCGTATCAGTGCTGTCAGGGGCAGTAGCAATTTGAATTTTTCAGGGCGAGGCGGCTTCTTTCTGAATGAAGCCTGCCCGCTCTTTTCTTGTATGGCGGAAGGTTTGCAAACAGAAAATCCGGCTGTTCCTGTGATTTGGCAGAATGGCCTGTTTTTTAAATATTTCAGGGATAAAGTTGACAAATTTAGTATATAATTTTACAATATATCTGTTCTATGGATTGGATTCTGCGGCTTACCGCAGATCGTATTTTGAAATGAAGGATGATTATCATGAGCGAAGAAAATTGTACGCATAACTGCGATTCCTGCGGCGAGGACTGCCCTTCCCGCGCTGCCGGCCCGGCCGATTTTCTGGAAGCCCCAAACGCAATGAGCAAAATCAATAAAGTGATCGGCGTAGTCAGCGGCAAAGGCGGCGTAGGCAAAAGCATGGTGACCTCCATGCTGGCCGTCCTTCTCAACCGCCGCGGCAGCCACACCGCCATCCTCGATGCGGATATCACCGGCCCCTCCATCCCCAAAGCCTTCGGTCTTCACCAAAAGGCCATGGGAAGCGAACTCGGCCTGCTTCCGGTCAAAAGCAAGACCGGTATCGACGTCATGTCCGTCAATCTTTTGCTGGATGAGGAAACGGCTCCGGTCGTCTGGCGCGGCCCGATCATCGCGAATACCGTCAAGCAGTTCTGGACGGACGTGATCTGGACGGACGTGGACTACATGTTTGTCGATATGCCTCCGGGAACCGGCGATGTGCCGTTGACCGTGTTCCAGTCCATTCCGCTGGACGGCATCATCATTGTCACCTCCCCGCAGGAGCTTGTTTCCATGATTGTGGCCAAAGCGGTGAACATGGCGAAAATGATGAATGTGCCGATTGTCGGCATTGTGGAAAATATGAGCTATGTCAAGTGCCCGGACTGCGGCAGGATCATCAAGCCCTTCGGCGAGAGCCATGTGGAAGAGATCGCCGCAAAATTCGGTCTGAAGGTCCTGGGCAAGTGTCCGCTTGACCCCGAGGTCGCAAAAAACTGCGATTCCGGGCTGGTCGAACTGGTCAATGCGCAGTGGCTGGAAGCCGCCGCCGATGCGGTCGAGCAGCAGCCGGCAAAGTCTTAATCGTCGCGTATAAAAGAAATCTCTGCCCTTATCAAACTGATTTTACAGCGGCTCCCACAGAGAAATTCGTTTCATTGCCTTCTCCTGCTTTCGGCGGGGGGAGGCAATGTTCTTTTTTGCCCTTCCTTCAAGCTGCCGCCGGTTTGGAGCGGGCATTTTTTATGTGTCATAACTTGCCAGAATCCGGTAAATATATGGATAGTCTGTAAACAATGCGTTAAAAATGAAAAAAGGGTCTTGATTTATTGATAAGATTGCGTATAATAATGTTTCATGTAGTTAACTATTAATATACTTAATATTCGTGACTGGAACAAAGGAGAGCGAATGTATGGACCAGGCGGAAAAGGAGAAACTGATTCAAGCAATGCACAACCTGAAAAGGGCTCATGCGTGGGGGCCGTCGATGGAGGGCGTATCCCGGGGCGAGTATTTTACGCTGCATACGATTCAGCGGCTGACACAGGAAGCGGGTGAAAGCAGCCCCGGAGCGAAGGTCACCGACCTGAGCAGGGCGGCGCAGATGAGCAGGCCCGCCGTTTCCCAAATGCTGAACTCCCTTGAAAACAAGCAGCTTGTGGAACGGATCATGGCCAAAAGCGACCGGCGGGTCGTTTATGTGAAATTATCGGAAAAGGGAGTGGAACAGCTTGAAAAGACCCATCGGCAGTTCCATTATTGGTTCGACAGAGTGATGGAAGAGCTGGGGCCGGAGGATACCGCGGAGCTTACCCGGCTTGTCAATAAGCTGCACGGTATTATGGAAAATCTCCGGGCGGACCAGATGAAAGGATTATAACAAAATATGAAGAAACTGGCGAAATACTTAAAGCCTTATACACTCATGATTTTGATATCGATTGCCCTGCTGTTCGGGCAGGCGATGGCGGATTTGAATCTGCCCAACTACATGTCCGAGATCGTCAATATCGGCATTCAGCAAAGCGGCATCGAAGACGCCGCTCCGGAAGCAATCAGTGCCAAAGGGCTTACATTCGTAACCAGATTTATGACGGAGGAGCAGAAAAAGGCCGTCGCGGACAGCTACACTCTTGTTTCTTCCTCCGGTTCGGGTGACAGCTATGACGATGCCGCCAGGCGGTATCCGCTGCTGAAAACAGAGGATATCTATGTGCGCGGCAGCGTGGACAGTGCGACCCTTACGCAGCTGGACCGGGCGTTCGGGGAATCGGCCTGGACCCTGATCAACACCATGAAGACCCTTGCGCAGCAGTCCGGCAAAAGCCTGACGGACGCCGCGGGAGGAAAGACCGATGTTTCGGAAATGGACCTCAGCAAAGTTTACGCACTGGGGCCGGTGCTGGAAAAGCTGCCCGCCGGCGTGATTGAGAATGCGCGCAGCGAAGCGCTGAAAAATTCCGAATCCATGCTGCTGCAAAGCGGCACGGCAATGTGCAGAAGCTTTTACCGGGAACTGGGGATGAATATCTCCGGCATCCAGACCGCCTATATCCTCAAAATGGGTCTGCTGATGCTTCTCATCGCTCTGGCGGGCGGCGCGGCGACCGTGATGGTCGGCTATTTCGCCGCAAAGCTCAGCGCCGGTGTGGCGCGCGACCTGCGCCGTGCGGTATTCAGAAAAGTAGAAAACTTTTCCAACCGCGAGTTCGACGAATTTTCGACCGCCTCTCTGATTACCCGTACCACCAATGATGTCACGCAGGTGCAGATGCTGCTGATGATGGGCGTGCGCATGCTTTGTTACGCCCCCATTATGGGTGTCGGCGGGATTATCATGGCGGTGCACAAATCGGTGTCCATGAGCTGGATTATCGCGCTGGCCTGCGTCGTGCTGGTCGGTATGATCGCGATCGTGTTCAGCGTCGCCCTGCCCAAGTTCAAAATTGTGCAGCAGCTGGTCGACCGGCTCAATCTGGTTTCGCGTGAAAACCTGAACGGCCTGATGGTCATCCGCGCTTTTGGAACACAGGAATTTGAAGAGGAACGGTTTGATATCGCGAACCGCGATCTCACGAAGAATTCGCTGTTCGTCAACCGGATCATGGTCTTCATGATGCCGGTGATGATGCTGATCATGAACGCCTCCACACTTTTGATCGTGTGGGTGGGCGCGCACCAGATCGCGGCTTCCGCCATGCAGGTCGGCGACATGATGGCATTCATGCAGTACGCGATGCAGATCATTATGAGCTTCCTGATGATTTCCATTATGTTCATTATGGTGCCCCGCGCGGCGGTGTCCGGCAACCGGATTGCACAGGTGCTTGATGTGGAGCCCTCCATTGAGGACCCGGAGCATCCCGTATCCTTTGACGGGAAACAAACCGGCTATGTCGATTTCAAGGACGTCTCTTTCCGGTACAGCGGCGCAAGCGAGGATGTGCTTCAGCATATCACCTTTACCGCCAAACCGGGACAGACGACCGCTTTTATCGGCTCCACGGGCTCGGGCAAAACGACCCTTGTCAACCTGATCCCCCGTTTTTACGACGTGACCGCCGGCGAAGTGCTGGTGAACGGCGTCAATGTAAAGGATGTCTCCCAGAAGGAGCTGAGGGATCAGATCGGCTATGTGCCGCAGAAGGGAATCCTTCTGTCCGGCACCATCGATTCCAATCTGCGCTACGGCGACAAAGACGCGGCAGAGGAAGATGTCCGCACCGCGGCGGAAGTTGCCCAGGCAATGGAATTCATCTCTGAAAACCCGGAAGGGCTCCATTCGGAGATCGCGCAGGGCGGCACAAACGTCTCCGGCGGACAGAAGCAGCGCCTTTCCATTGCGCGCGCGCTGGTGAAAAAACCGCCTGTCTATATTTTTGACGACAGCTTTTCCGCACTCGATTATAAAACCGACGCGGCTCTGCGCTTTGCGCTGAAAAAACACACGGGCGAGAGCACCGTTCTGATTGTGGCGCAGCGTGTCAGCACGATTATGAGCGCCGAACAGATCATTGTACTGGACGAAGGAAAAATCGTAGGAATCGGCACGCATCAGGAGCTTTTAAAGTCCTGTCCGACTTATTATGAAATTGCGTCGTCACAGCTTTCAAAGGAGGAACTGGCATGAGTGAAACAACCTCCCAGCCGCGCAAGTCGATTCCGGGCCGCGGTCCCCGCGGCATAACGATACAAGGGGAAAAAGCCAAAGACTTTAAGGGAACGTTCAAAAAACTGGTCCGCTACATGGGCAAATATAAATTTTCGCTGGTTACCGTCCTCGTTTTCGCCGTGGCGTCCACTGTGTTTTCCATTGTGGGCCCGAAGATTCTGGGCAACGCGACCAATGCGCTTTTTACCGGCATCATGAGCCAGATCACCGGTGCCGGAACCGGCATCGACTTCGGCTACATCGCGGGCATTATGCTGTGGCTGGTCGGCCTTTACCTGATCAGCGCGCTGTTCTCCTATATCCAGAGTTACATTATGACCGGCGTATCCATGAAGGTAACCTATCAGCTTCGGCGTGAGATCGCCGCCAAAATCCAGAAGCTGCCGTTTCAGTATTACGACACGACCAGCAACGGCGAAGTGCTTTCGCACATCACGAACGATGTCGACTCCATCAGCCAGAGCCTGAACCAGAGCGTCACGCAGATTATCACTTCCGTAACGACCATTCTCGGAATTCTGGTTATGATGCTGTCCATCAGCTGGCAGATGACGCTGGTTGCGCTCTGCATCATCCCCGCTTCCATGACCTTCATCCTGACCATTGTCAAAAAATCACAGAAGCATTTCATGGCCCAGCAGACTTACCTCGGACATGTCAACGGCCATATTGAGGAAATGTACGCCAGCCATGTTGTGGTTAAAGCCTTTAACGGCGAGGCCGAGTCGACCAGAACCTTTGAGGATTACAACGATACGCTGTATTCCTCCGCGTGGAAAAGCCAGTTTATGTCCGGCATGATGATGCCCGTTATGAGCTTCATCGGCAATCTGGGCTATGTTGCGGTCTGCATTTTAGGCGGATATCTTGCCGCAAACGGCAGGATTTCCGTCGGCGATATTCAGGCGTTCATTCAGTACGTCCGCCAGTTTACGCAGCCGATGACGCAGGTCGCCAATATTTCCAACGTCCTGCAGCAGACCGCGGCCGCGGCGGAGCGTGTGTTCACGTTTTTGGAGCAGCCGGAGGAAGTTCCGGAAAGCAGCTTCCCGATCAGCGTCAACACCGGCGACGGTCCGGATACGGAGCTGAACGTACACATTCAGGGAAGCGTCCAGTTCGCACATGTCCACTTCGGGTATCATCCGGATAAGATCATCATCAACGATTTCTCGGCAAATATCCAGCCGGGGCAGAAGGTCGCCATTGTCGGCCCGACGGGCGCCGGAAAAACCACGATGGTCAAGCTTCTGATGCGTTTCTACGACGTGAACGAGGGCGCGATTCTGGTTGACGGCTACGATATCCGCGATTTCAAGCGCAACGATCTGCGCTCCCTGTTCGGCATGGTCCTGCAGGACACCTGGCTTTACAACGCCAGCATTGCGGACAATATCCGTTACGGCAGGCTGGACGCCACGGACGAGGAGGTCATCGCCGCAGCGAAGGCCGCTCAGGTGGACCATTTTGTACGGACGCTGCCGGACGGCTACAATATGATTCTCAACGAAGATACCACCAATGTGTCTCAGGGCCAGAAGCAGCTTCTGACCATCGCCCGCGTGATTCTCGCCGACCCCCAGATTCTGATTCTGGATGAGGCGACCAGCAGCGTGGATACCCGTACCGAGCTTTTGATTCAGAAGGCGATGGATCATCTGATGAAGGGCCGTACCAGCTTCGTCATCGCCCACCGCCTTTCCACCATCCGCGACGCCGACACGATTCTGGTCATGAAGGACGGCGATATTGTGGAGCAGGGCAACCACGAGGAATTGCTCGGCAGAAACGGATTTTATGCAAACCTGTACAACAGCCAGTTCGTCCGGGCGGAGGCGCTTGAAGCCAGCATGTAAGCATAGAGAGCGGCGAAGATTTTCTTCGCCGCTCTCCTGCTATCGGTAAACCCGCGCAGCCGCTATTACGGCATTTCCAGTTGATTCTGAAACAGAATCGCGTTCTTCCCCCGCCGAAGGCGCGGGAAGAACGCGATTTATCTAAAAAACTGAAATGGAATTGCTGTAGAAATTGCACGCCATGCCGGATTGCTGTTGATTTTTGGCAGAAAGTATCGTATACTAAAATAGTAGACAATAACAGAATATACCGTCCGCCAGCGGTTTAAGCAAGACCGGACGGTTAAGGAGGACATAAAATGAAACTGGTTTTGGTCCGGCACGGGGAAAGCGAGTGGAATCAGAAAAATCTTTTTACGGGCTGGGCGGATGTCGGCCTTTCGGAAAACGGCAGGCGCGAGGCGGCGGAAGCCGGCGTTCTGCTGAAACAGGAGGGCTATGATTTTGACATATGCTATACTTCCTATTTAAAAAGGGCGATTCAGACTTTGAATCTGACGCTTGAGCAGCTTGACCGCGAATGGCTGCCGGTTGTAAAATCGTGGAAGCTCAACGAGCGGCATTACGGGGCGCTGCAGGGGCTGAACAAAGCGGAGACCGCCCAAAAGTACGGGGAGGACCAGGTGAAAATCTGGAGGCGCTCCTTTGACGTCAGGCCGCCGGAGCTCGCGGAGGACGACAAGCGCAATCCGAAATTCGACCCCGCGTACAGAAACGAAATCAAACAGGAGCTTCCCCTCTGCGAAAGCCTGAAGGATACCATAGACAGGGTGCTGCCCTATTTTGAGGCTGCGATCAAAAAGGATATGCAGGACGGCAAAAGGGTCCTGATCGCTGCGCACGGCAACTCCATCCGCGCGCTGGTCAAGCATTTTGACGGGCTGAGCAAAGAAGAAATCATGGAAGTGAACATCCCGACGGGTGTGCCGCTCGTCTATGAGTTCGACAGGGAGTTCAACGTCCTGCGCAAATACTATCTGGGCGATCAGGAACTGCTGAAAGCCAAAATGGACCGCGTGGCGAATCAGGGGAAATCTTCCCCTGTCAAATAAGTTCCAATCTTTTCCTATAAAAAGGACGCCTGTCCGGTTTTGTGCCGGGCGGGCGTCCTTTAGTTAGTCCTTTAATTTGCTTCGTGTTTTTCCTTGTCTTTTTCCACGGCGTTCTCCAGCGTGTGCCAGCCCAGGACCGCACACTTTACTCTCGCGGGCATGTGGGAAATATCGCGGAAGGCGATCGCCTCGTCCAGAGCTTCCAACTGTTTTTCGTCCGTAATTTCGTTTTTGATCATTCCCAGAAAAGTCTTGGCAAGCTTTAGCGCTTCGTCGGCGGGCTCGCCCTTGATCAGGTCGATCATGATGGAGGCGGACGCCTGCGAGATCGCGCAGCCGACTCCGGTGAACGCGGCGTCCTCAATGACGTTGTCTTTTATTCTCAGTTCGAGTTCGATTTCGTCGCCGCAGCTGGGGTTGACCCCTTTCAGCACCGTTGTGGGATTTTCAATATGGTGCTTGTTGCGGCTGGAATTGTTGTGTTCCGTAAGAATCTGTGTATAAAGCTCTTTAAGCTCCATAACCGAGCCACCCCCTGACCTTTTTCAGGCCCTCGAGAAAAATATCGATATCCTCTTTCGTATTGTAAAAATACAGGCTCAGCCTGCACGCGGCGTTGATACCCAGATACCGCATCAGTGGCTGGGCGCAGTGGTGACCCGCGCGGATTGCCACGCCGTCCTCATTCAGGATCGTGGCCACGTCGTGCGGATGCACCCCGTCCACATTGAAGGCGATGACGCCGCAGCGGTCCCGGCTGCCGGCTTTGTCTCCGTATACCGACACGTGGGGGATGGCCGCAAGTCCCTGAAGCGCATACGCAAGCAGTTCGGCCTCCGTCTTTTGAATCGTATCATAGCCGACCTTTTGCAGATAGCGGATTGCCTCCGCAAGGCCGACAGCGCCGCCGACGTTCGGGGTTCCGGCCTCGAATTTCTGCGGAAGTTCGGCGAAGGTCGCGTCCTGCTCATATACATATTCAATCATTTCGCCGCCAGTGAGGAAGGGCGGCATCTTTTCCAGAAGGGCCTTTTTGCCGTACAGGACGCCGATGCCCATCGGCGCAAGCATTTTATGCCCGGAAAACGCGGCGAAATCCACATCGAGCTCTCCGACGTTCAGGGGAAAATGGGGAACGCTCTGTGCGCAGTCCAGAACGACGACAGCGCCGGCGCGGTGCGCCGCGTCAATGATTTTCGCGGCCGGATTCACCGTGCCCAGAACATTGGAAACATACGTCACCGCGACCACACGGGTGTTCGGGGTGATCTTTTTTTCGATCTCTTCGTCAGTCAGGCGCCCGGACGCGTCAGGATATAAAAAGTTTAGTTTGACGCCCTTTGCCTTGGCGACCATCTGCCACGGCACCAGATTGCTGTGATGCTCCAGAACGGAGAGGGTGATTTCGTCCCCTTCGCGCAGGAAGGGGAGACCGTAGCTGTACGCCACAAGATTGAGAGATTCCGTAGCGTTGCGCGTAAAAATGATCTCGCTGTCGTCCCGAGCCCCGATCCATTCGGCGACCGTATGGCGCGCGTTTTCATACGCTTGTGTCGCCTGAACGCTCAGTTCGTATAGCCCGCGGTACGGATTGGCATTTTCACAACGGTAGTATTCCTCGACGGCTTTCAAAACGGAAAGAGGCTTTTGGGTGGTGGCGGCGTTATCCAGATAGACCAGACGCTTGCCGTCTCCTTTTTTCTCTAAAATGGGAAAATCATTGAGATAAGGATTCAATTTTATTCAGCCTCTTTTCCACAAAATCGGATACGGCGTGCCTGAGCGCATCGTCCGGAATCTTTTCGGTTGCCGGACGGAACTGTGCTTCAATCACCAGCTTTTTGGCGGCGAGTTCGTCCAGCCCGCGCGACATCAGGTAAAACAGCTTGTTTTCGTCGATCTTTCCGGTTGTCGCGGCATGCTGCCCCTCGACATTTTCTTCTCCGCATAAAATCAGCGGCGCGGTGCGGCTGCGCACCTTCGGGCTGAACAGCAGGCTGTATTCGCTTTCGTGGCCGACCGCCTGCTTTGCGCCCCGCAGAAAGTCGATGGTGCCGCGGAAAATCTTGCTGCTTTCGTCCAGCAGCGCGCCGGAGGCACTGATTTCACTGTTCGTTTTCGGACCTGCGTGTTCCGCGACGACATTCATATCGAGGGAGCGGTCCTGATCGCCGAAGTAAATCGTGTTGTAGTCCATCCGGCTGCCTTTTCCGAGCAGACGGGTCTTGCAGCCCGCGTAAGAGCTCTTGGCGCCGAACTCCACCTGTACGATGTCGACCGCGCCGTTTTCCTGTGTTACCGCGCCGATATTGTCAAAGTTTACGCAGGTGTCACCGAGCAGCTGAACCTGCACCAGATGGATGACGGCGTTTTTTCCCGCAAACAGGCGCGTCAGTCCGCTGTGGAAGCCGGAAACGCCTTCCTTGGAGAGATAGCTCATGACTACCGTGACCTCGCTTCCCTCCTCCGCCACCAACGTATTCCTGTCTACAATGGCCGGATTGCTTTCATCTATATGGTAGGAAAGGAAAATCGGCTGTTCCGGCCGGGTTCCCGCGGGAACGACGGCGGTGATGCCGCAATTCCAATGGTCCTGGACAAAATTTGTGGCATCGGCCCCCAGTGCTGTTTCCAGCTCCGGGACGGGAAGCACGCCGCTGAAAAGTTTTACGCTGTCCGGAACCCGGACAATTTTATTTTCTTTTTTGCAGGGTACGATTTCCGGTATTTCCGCCGGAACGTCCGTGCCGTTTACGCCAAGCCAGCCCCAGGTGGGAACGGGCAGGCTGTTTATTTTCTGAAAAGTTGTATTCATGGATGTCTCCTTTGCACCGGCGTCAGCCGATGGACCCCTCCATTTCCAGTCTGATCAGGTTGTTCATTTCCACCGCGTATTCCATCGGAAGCTCCTTCGCGATCGGCTCCGCAAAGCCGGTGACGATCATCGCCTTTGCGTCCTCTTCGGACAGCCCCCTGCTCATCAGGTAGAAGATCGCGTCATCGCTGATGCGCCCGATCTTCGCCTCGTGCCCGATGTCGACATTGTCGTTCTGGATATCCGTTACCGGGATGGTGTCCGAGCGGGAGCGGTCGTCCAGCATCAGGGATTCGCATGAAACGGAGGATTTGCAGTCGTGCGCGTCCGGCAGGATTTTGACGGAGCTGCGGTAGGTGCAGTTCCCGCCGTCCTTGGAAATCGATTTGGTGCTGATATTGGAGTAGGTGTAGGGCGCGGCGTGTACGACCTTCATGCCGGTGTCGAGCGACTGACCCTTGCCGGAGAAGGTGATGCCCGTGAATTCCATGCGGGCTTTTTCACCCTTTAGGATGCTCATCGGGTACAGATACGATACATGGGAGCCGAACGAGCCGGAAACCCATTCCATGCTGGCGCCCTTTTCGACCAGCGCGCGCTTGGTGTTCAGATTGTACATGTTCTTCGACCAGTTTTCCACGGTCGAGTAGCGCAGGTGCGCGTTTTCGCCCACGTACAGCTCCACACAGCCCGCGTGCAGATTGGCGACGTTGTATTTGGGAGCCGAGCAGCCTTCGATAAAATGGAGGCTTGCGCCCGCGCCCACGATAATCAGGGTATGCTCAAACTGCCCCGCGCCCGGCGCGTTCAGCCGGAAATAGGACTGCAGCGGTACTTCCACATTGACTCCGGGCGGCACATATACGAACGACCCGCCGGACCAGACCGCCCCGTGCAGCGCCACAAATTTGTGGTCCTCGGGCGGAACCAGCTTCATAAAGTGCTTTTTCACCATCGGCCCGTACACCGGGTCGTGAATAGCGCTTTCCATATCGGTATAAATCACGCCCTGGCGGCTGACTTCCTCGCGCAGGTTGTGATAAACCACCTCGGAATCGTACTGCGCGCCGACGCCGGAAAGATAATCCCGTTCCGCCTTCGGAATGCCGAGCCGTTCAAAGGTGTTTTTGATATCGTCCGGGACCTCCGTCCATTTGGCGCTCATTCGGGTATCCGGGCGGATATAGGTGATGATCTGCTCCATATCCAGTCCGTCCAGCGACGGGCCCCACGAGGGCATGGGGAGGCGGTTGTAAACCTGAAGGGATTTCAGCCGGAAAAGCCGCATCCACTCCGGGTCGTTTTTCTTGATTGCAATTTCGTTGACGATCTTTGCGGTCAGTCCCTTTTCGACCTGAAAAGAGGCGTTGACCTTGTCTTTCACATCGTAAATACTGCGGTCGATATCTTCCACATAGGTCTTTCTGACACCTGTATCTCTCAATTCGGTTTCCTCCTCCGTCAGCCCGCGGCGGCCGCGGTGAGCTGCTGAAAGCCGGCTTTGTTGATCTGGTCGATCAGCGAGCGGGGACCGGTTTTCACGATTTTTCCGTCCATCAGGACGTGGACATAATCCACGTTCAGGTATTCGAGAATTTTGGTATTGTGCGTAATCACAAGCAGGGAATTGTCCCTGTTCTTGAATTTCTCCACACCCTGTGAAACGATTTTTACCGCGTCCACGTCCAGCCCCGAATCCGTTTCGTCAAGAATGGCGAGCTTCGGGTTCAGCATCAGCATCTGAAGGATTTCGGACTTTTTCTTTTCGCCGCCGGAGAACCCCACGTTCAGGTAGCGCGAAGCGTATTCCCCGTCCATGCCGAGTTCTTCCATTTTTCCTTTTAGATCTTTCTGATAGGCAAACAGCTTCACGGGCTTGCCGGTAATTGCCGTGCGTGAAGTCCTCATAAAGTTTTCCAGCGTGACCCCCGGAACCTCTTCCGGATTTTGGAACGATAAAAACAGCCCCGCCTTTGCGCGCTCATTCGTGGGTTCCCGGGTGATGTCCTTGCCGTCGAACACGATCGAACCTTCGTCCACACGGTATTGAGGATGTCCCATAACCGTATTGACCAGCGTGGATTTCCCCCCGCCGTTGGGTCCCATCAGCACATGGATTTCCCCTTGGCCTACGGACAGGTTGATCCCTTTTAATATCGCTTTGTCATCTGCGCTGACGCGCAGATTTTTTATTTCCAACAGTGACACCGCATTACACCTCTTTTAAACTTAATGTATACTAAATTAGTGTACATTATCATTATAACACCATTTTTTTGTTTTACAAGCGAAATAATCCATTAAATTCAAGAGTTTCACACGGCTGACTTTGGTTATTATGTTTCAAAGCTTAAAGAAGAATCCGGCGGGTTGCTATGGAGTCGACAAACGAACTGTCGTGTTCCACAAACAGCATGGTCGGCCGGTATTTCAGAAGGAGCTCTTCGATCTGCATACGCGACAGAACGTCGATGAAGTTGAGCGGTTCATCCCAAAGATACAGATGCGCCTGCTCGCAGAGGCTTCTCGCGATAAGCACCTTCTTTTTCTGGCCTCCGCTGAAATCCATCATGTCCTTTTCAAACTGCGTCCTTGAAAAGTCCAGCTTGCGCAGAATCGCCTTGAACAGGCTTTCGTCAATATGGCTTTCTTCCGCGTAGTCTTTTAAATTTCCCCGCAAAAAGGAGGTATCCTGGGGAACGTAGGAAATGATCAAATTTTTTCCCACTTGCAGACTGCCGGTGAAATTGATTTCTTCCCCGGTCAGAAGCTTGAGGATACTGGATTTTCCACAGCCGTTTTTGCCGCACAGCGCAATCCGGTCGCCCCGGCTGACCGTGAAAGAAAGACCGCCGAAGACCCTTTTGTCCCCGTAAAGAACGGAGAGGTTTTCGAGTTCGACCAGCCCGTTTTTGGGGTATTCCAGCGGCTTGACGGACAGGCTTTCGGCTGTTTCGATATTTTTCAGAAGCTGTGCCTTTTCCTGCGCCGCCTTTTCCTTGCGCGCTTCAATCGCGCCCGCCCGCTTCATCATTTTGGCCGCCTTGTGGCCGATGTAGCCTTTGTCCGGCTTCAGGCCGGAATTCAGGCTGCCGATTTTTGTTTTTTCCACTTTATCCGACCATCCGGCGGTTCTTTTCGCCGCGGCGGAAAGCTGGCCGATCTGTTTTTTCAGCTTTGCGTTTTCCTCGGTTTCAAACTGGTCCTGCATTTCCTTGTTATGCAGCCACGAAGAAAAATTCCCTTTCTGGATTTCAATATTGGTTTTGTTGATGGACAGGACGTGATCGATGCAGCGGTCCAGAAACGCACGGTCGTGGGAAACCAGAATAAATCCCTTTTTTGTGTTCAGATAATCGCCGACGATTTTGCGGGCTTCCATGTCCAGATGATTGGTCGGCTCGTCAATCAGCAGAAAATGATGGTCGTTCAGAAACAGCGCGGCCAGCAGAACCTTGGTCTGCTCCCCGTTGCTCAGTGTCTTAAATGGGCGGTACAGGACGTCCTGAGAAACGTCCAGCAGGGACAGCTCCCGGTTCAGCTGCCAGAGTTCCGCATGAGGGCAGATGCTGTTGACCGCGTCCAGCGTGTCCTGCGCTTTGTCCGGAATGTCGAAGGGGAAATAGCCGAACGGCACGGAAGACGAAATCGTCCCGGCATACTCGTATTTTCCCATCAGAAGATTTAGAAACGTGGTTTTTCCCCGCCCGTTCCTGCCTGTAAATCCAAGCTTCCAGTCGGTGTCGATCTGGAAGGAGACGTTTTCAAATATGGTATCATAGCTTCCGTCATAGCAGAAGGTCAGGTTGCTGATCTGAATCAGCGACATAAGCATACACCTCCGATAAAAATAAAAGGTCTGCAGGAAAGTCAATTCCTGCAGACCGAAAATACAGCGCCGGACACTCCACACCCAAAGGCATGGAGATGTTCTGAACTTTATTCCGAATTCCGGGGTATTAAACTTGCAACTTTCCTGCTTACGCACAGCAAAACAAACAGCCCAAACACTGTTTCTTTTGAAGTACACTATTCAATTCATAGTCAGCAAGAAAAATTGCGCATCTTTTCAACTCCAGTTCTTATTTTTATCGTTCTTACTATATCATGCCCGTTTTGCCGTGTCAAGTCAACAGGCAAAACCGGAACGGGAGATACAAACATCTAAACAGCGGAGGCCCGGTCTTTCGGCTGTAGGCTTTTAAAATAATCGGCTGCTTTCAGCGCCATTTCCTCCGCAATACCGAGATCCCATAAAAGCTGCAGCAGCGTGTAACGGTCGCGTACTTCCTTGGCGACAAGAATACTGTCAACCACCGTTTCGTCATCCACGCCCACCTGGCGGGGATTGATCGGCGCGTCCAGTCTGGACAGCATCTTTTCTATTTCCTCCACAGGCGGCAGCCGCGAAATGATTTCCAGAATTTCCGGCCAGTGCTGCTCAATGCTCCGGATGCGTACCGCATGGGTTTCCGGCGCGTTCTTTTTGGCTTTCTTCTCCAACTCGATGACGCCCAGGGCGGCCGGGCCGAAGGTAGCCGTGATTTTTTTCTCCCATTGGCCGTAATCAAAATTCTGGACGGTACGGTGCGCTTTTTCAAAATCAACGGACATCTTTGCAAGCTCTTTATAAAGATAAACAACGGCGACCGTTCCGATCCCGACCTTCGTTCCGTGAAGCACGGGCCTGCGCCCTTCAAATAAAAATTTCATCTCCCAGAAATGGGAAATATGATGCTCGCTGCCGGAGGCGGGACGGGAATTTCCGGCAAACCCCATTGCCATGCCCGTCAGCACCAGCGCTTCCATAATGTTTCCGATCACCTTCGGGTCGCGGGTCTTTACCAGTTCAATATTGCCGACGACCTTTTGAATGGAGATATCCACCATCTTGACAATGTTTTTACAGTAATATTCTCCGTTTACTATATGAGAAATTTTCCAGTCGGTAATACAGGTATATTTCCCCAGAATGTCGCCCAGCCCGGCCGTAATCATATTCATAGGAGCTTTGCAGAGAATGTCCAGATCCCCGATGATGACCTGTGGGATGTGGGTGGGGTAGGTCGTTTTTAAATGTCGGATAATCAAAGGGGCGCCGTCGGAAGCGAAACCGTCCATGGAGGGTGCGGTTGCGACGATAAAATAGTCGAGCCCCAGCTTATAGCTGATAAATTTGCAGAGATCGTTGATGGTTCCGGTGCCGACGGCAATGATGAGGTCCGCGCTCCTGTCGAAAGCGGCGATTACTTCGCCGAGGGCTTCTTCGTCCGGAACAACGTCCTCCTGGTTTAAAACATACAAGGAATTTTCGCATCCGGCCTTATCCAGTATTTCTTTGACTCTCTTTCCGCCTGCCTTGTAAGTATTGGCATCACAGACAAGAAAGGATCTGCGGTGGCCGTTCTTTTGGATGTAGTATGGAAGCTTTTCCACGGCTTCGGAGGATATGTCCACATCCTTCAGGCTTGTGCTATGGCTTTTTCCACAGTCGCAGGGAAAGGTCTGATTTAAGTAATCGGAAATAGAAAAAGCTTCAGGATTCATGATTATTACTCCTTCCCTTGATAAGCGGTTTCTGCAGAGCAGATGTGCTGCGCGGAAACGGATTACCGGGTATGTGCGTCCCTGTTAAATTCAAACCGGGTTTTATAGGCAGGGACCTTTGTAGTGACGTATTCGATAATTCTGTTGTCGCTGTCATGCGCCAGAGCGAAAAGGATCATCAGCGGGTCTCCCGGGTCGATCTGCAGGTGCATGGCCTGATAAGCGTTTGCCGGACGGACTTCAATGGCCTGATATTCCACGTCGGGATTAATCCCATGCTCCCGGAAAGTATTGTAAAGCGACTTATCGGTAAAGTCGATCTTTATCAGATCGGGGGAAATGTACAGGGGAATATAGCTTTCCGTCAGGGTCACGGGCTGATCGTCGATAAATCTGAGACGCAGCAGATGAAAAACGTCGTCATCCTGTGCGATCCCCAGCTTTTCCGCGATCTGGGACGACGCATGCTCCACATTCTGAAGGAGCACCTTGCTTTTGGTGATTTTGCCCTGATCCAGCTCGTCGTTATAAAAACCGATCCCACTGTGAAGCCGGTGGCAGCTGTCCGCCTGATTGCCTGTGAAAAAGGCCCCTTTTCCGCGCATCCGGATGATTTTTCCGTCCGCTTCCAGCAAATCCATCGCCTTTCTGATGGTGGAGCGGCTGACATCGAATTTTTCACACAGCTCCCGTTCGCTCGGCAGACTGAAAAAATAGTCCTTGTCGCCATACAATTCCAGAATATCGTTTTTAATTTGCAGATAAAGCGATTTGCTCTCGCTGTCTGTTTCTTTTTTTACCATTGGAAATTCCTCCCGAATACTGTTAATGAGACATTTTCTTTTCCTTAGGAAGCAGGAATATGGGGTTTTATGGCTCGGAGCATATCCAGTGCGTTTTCTGAAATACTCTTTTTGCCTGTGAAAAGTCCGGAGGTTCCTCCCGTAAGAACATTTGCACCCGCTTGTGTGACAAGTGGTATCGTTGTGATGTTTATGTTGCCGTCGGCCTGAATATCCGCGGTAAGCCCGGCATTGTTCAGCATCCGGCGCATTTTGCGGATATGCTCTACCGCCTGGCTCTGGATTTTCTGGCCGGAAAATCCGGGGTTTACGGTTAATTTGAGAATCATGGGGACCTCCCTTGAGAGGGATATAAAATCATCGCCGGGTTCGGTCGTGCACTTATAGGCTAGAACAGGCTGAGAACCGTACTTTCGGATAAGGTCGAAGGTCGCAAGAGGGTTCTGCATGGCTTCGTAATGGACGGAAATATAGTCCGCGCCCGCCTTAGCAAAGGACTCTATGTATTTCTCAGGCTCGTAGACTGCGAGGTGCACTTCAATGGGAAGTGCGGTCACCGGACGCATTTTTTCCAGTGTGGTCTGTCCCAATATAAAGCAATCGTTAAAACGTCCGTCGACAACATCAAAGTGGAAAAAGGACACGGATGACTGTTCAACCTCTTTGATCTGACTTTCCAGGTTGCACAGGTCCATGCAGGATACGGAGGCGGATATGTAAAATGGTTTTCGCTGTACCGTACGCACGATCATCTTCCCCCAGTTCTGTGAAATAGGGCTTGCTTTTAAAACCTGATATTATCATAGCACTGATTTATTTAAAATACAAGTGGTATTTATTTTTGAAAAGCATTTTTCGATAAATTCCGGTATACAATAAAAAGATATCTCTAAAATGCGCTGTTTCTTCCATTTTTATACAGATATAGTGGATTTTTCGAGCAAAACGGCGCGGATTCTTCCAATAGAACAGAATGTGCGCCAATGGATACTATATTTAAGGGAAAGAGCAGATTTATAAAAAAGTAGAAGACCTTTTGTATTTTTAATAACGAGCTCATTTTAAAGAAAAGCTGCTTGTTAATTAAATGCCAATGGTTTGGACTTAATGCCTATATATAAATTTATTTTTAAGTTTATTTGTGCAATGTTAAGAATATGGCTAAGACTATATGTGATTAATATACAAATTAATTTAAATACATCAAATATTATTGACACTAATGGCATGGCATGCTATATTAAAAGCACGAGAGATAGGTACCAAATGTATTTTAATAATAATAACATTTGGTATAATAATTCGGTATGACAATGAAGGAGGTGAAAAGGAATGATCGGAGTGGTGGTTGTTACCCATGGCGATTTGGGAAAAGCGTGTGTGGAAGCAGTCGAACTGATCGCGGGGCCTCAGAGCAACGTCAGGGCGCTGGGTCTGCATCACGGAGACGCCCCGGAGGAACTTGAAAAAGATATCCTCAATGCGGTGAAGGAACTGGATGAAGGGGAAGGGGTACTTGTACTGGTTGATTTTTACGGAGGAACCCCGGCCAACCTCGTTCTGAAATGCATGTGCTCCAGTGAATTCCTGTGTATTGCGGGGGTAAATATGCCCATGATGGTCGAGGCGCTCACTATGAGAAAGGGCTGTACAGTGGAGCAGCTGGAAAAAAACTGCATTGCGGCGGGGGAAAGCAGCTTCATTGAACTTCACGAAATGTTCAGGTCCCTGATGAATCGATCGGAGAATTAAGAAGGAGTGGAAAGAATCATGAGCGAAATCGTTTTGACAAGAATCGATGACAGACTGGTTCACGGACAGGTAATGACATCATGGCTGAATTACACCAGCGCGAACAAAATTATGATCGTTGATGACGGCGTCGCAAAGGATATGTTTATGAAAAGCGTGCTGGCTACCGTGCTGCCCGCCAACATATCCCTCGAAATCTATGACATTGCCGATGCGAGTGAAAGAATCAAAAAAGGATTTTCACCGAAGGATAAGGTTATTATCCTGGCCAAATTACCTGCTACCATCTGGCGGATGATGGAAAACGGCGTGACTCTTGACAAGGTCAATGTCGGCGGAATGGGCGTAAGCGGAACCAGAAAGAAATTCTATAAGAATATCGCGGTTTCGGAGGAAGAAAAGGAAATCTTCAAAAAAATAATAGCGACCGGATGTACTGTGACGATCCAGATCATTGCCGAAGACAAGGCGACGGATATATCGAAATTGCTGTAGGTACAGCATTTATATATTAAAAAAGGGGAGGAAAAAACAGTGCATATTACTTTATTGCAAGCGTTTCTGATCGGCGTGGTTTATTACCTTGGCACCGTCGGTACACCGTGGCTGACTCTGTTGGGAAGTATCAGCTTCATGTACAAACCGCTGGTGGCAGGTACCATTGTCGGGTTCATTATGGGGGACCCGGTACAGGGATGTATCATCGGCGCCGCGATCAATCTGCCGTATATTGCGTTTATTTCGGCAGGCGGAACCGTCCCGGTGGACCCGGGCCTTGCTGGAAGCCTTGGAACCGCTCTGGCGCTGGCCGCGAATGTGCAGCCGGCCGTTGCCACAACGGTCGCGATTCCGCTGGGCCTTCTGGGAACACTGATCTGGGTTCTCCATATGACGGTGGATGTGTTCTTTGTCCATATGGCGGATAAGGCCGCCGCGGAAAGCGATCTGAAGAAAATCTGTTTCCTACATATTGTTCCGCCGCAGATCTTTATGTTCCTCATCTGTGTGGTTCCGGTTACGCTGGGCGCATATTTCGGCGTCAGCTATATTTCCCCGATGATCAAGGCGCTGACGGGGACTCCGCTGCACGTACTCCAGGTAATCGGCCAGATCCTTCCGGCTATTGGAATCGCGATGAATCTTCGTGCCATCAGCCGGCCCGGGACCCTGCTGTTCTTTATCCTTGGCTTCATTCTGAAGACGTACACCAGTCTGAATGTTATTACCATCGCCATTATGGCCGGCATTGTCGCATATTTCTATACGAAACTGACGGAAGGAAACTCTTCTGCGGGCAACAGCCTTGCAGGATAACGGAGAAGGGGTGAAATAGAATGGCAGAAACGAACAACAATGCCGTAAAGGCAAAGAAATTATCGAAAAAGGACGTAGTAAAGGCATTCTGGAGATGGACCTTTTTCTCTCATGCCAACTACAACTACGAACGTCTGGAAGCAACCGGACTGGTCTATTCAATGTCTCCCATCATTAAAAAACTGTACGGCGACAATCCCGAAGAGTACAAAGCGGCGATCCTTCGCCATATGCAGTTTTACAACACGGAACCGCATTTCGGCGGGGTCATCAACGGAATCGTCATCGCCATGGAGGAAGAAAGGGCGAACGGCGCGGACATCAGCGATGAGGCGATCAACGGTGTCAAAACCGGCCTGATGGGTCCCTTCGCGGGAATCGGCGACACACTGTGGCAGGGCACGCTCACGCCGATCCTGCTTGCGTTCGGTATCAGCCTGGGAGCGCAGGGGAACCTGATGGGCCCGGTGCTCTACGGCCTTCTGATGTTCGGCATCATGCTGCCGATTGCCTACATTGTTTGGATGAAAGGATATCAGCTTGGCAAAGAAGGATTGGAGTCCCTGCTGGGCGGAAATCAGCTGAAAATGATTATCACGGGCGCTTCGGCAATGGGGGCGATCGTCCTGGGTGCATTGGCCTCCTCGTTTGTGGCGGTCTCTTCCCCCCTGATCATCCAGATCGGCGCGGTGAAGCTGTCCCTGCAGGCCGACGTTTTTGATAAGCTGTTCAAGGGCATTATTCCGCTGCTTATTACTCTGGGCACCTTGTTCCTGCTGAAAAACAGACGGATGAAGTCTACGACCGTCCTGTTTATCCTGATTGCATTGGGCGCTGTCTGCGGCCTGTTTGGAATATTCTGATAGTATGCCGGCCGCCTGCGGAAACTCTGCCGGGCGGTCGGTATTATCTGGTCAGGCATGTGGCTTATGTGAAAAATGGGACTCTTTTGTGTCCTTCTGCACGAACTGTTCCATCTGAATTATGGGAAATCGCCGGTCATAGAAATATGACCGATATTACACAGACAACAAACATTTTAGTAAATGTTATATAAATTGGAGGTTGAAGAAATGGATGGTACGATGAAAACGGCTGTTTTCACAGGCCCGAAAAAAGTAGAGCTTCGGCAATGCCCGATTCCGCAGGTGGGAAAGGAAGATGTGCTGGTAAAAATTGACGCCTGTGCGATTTGTACATGGGAGCAGAGAGTTTATACCGGCGTAAAAAAAGTGGAATTTCCCTTTATCGGCGGACATGAAATGGTGGGCCGGATTGTTGAAATGGGGTCCAGGGTGGACAAACGTCAGTGGAAAGTCGAGGAAAGGGTAGCGGTGGGCGTCATGCTTGCCTGCCAGAACTGCTACTTCTGCAAAACGGGAAATACGCAGAGCTGCGAATACTTTGACCACAGCAAGCATCTGGAGGGCCTTCCCGAAAAGGGGATGGGAGGATTCAGCGAATATTTACTGGTCCCTTCTGAGAACCTTTTTAAATATGACAAAATTTCACCCGAAGAAGCCACGATCACGGAGCCTCTTTCGTGTGTCCTGCACAGCGTGGAGACCGCAAACGTCCAGTTCGGGGACACGGTGCTTGTCATCGGCTGCGGCATTATGGGACTGCTCCATGTGCTGCTGTCCGTCAGAAAAGGAGCGGTTGTCGTCGCGTCCGACGTAAACGGGGAACGGCTGAAGCTAGCGAAGGAGCTGGGCGCGGCCTATACGGTGAACCCGTCCGAAGAGAATCTGCGGGACAGGGTGAAAGAAATTTCCGGGGGAATCGGGGCGCAGGTTGTATTCGATACGACGCCGATCGCCGCTGTCGCGGAAGACGCGATCAAATGCGCCGGGCAGATGGGAAAAGTCGTCCTGTACAGCTCATTCTATCCGGACACCCCGGTCAAATTCAGCCCGGACTGGCTTCACAAGGGGGCGGTGCAGATTCTCGGCACAGCCAATTCCAATGAACGCGATTTTGTCAGGGCGACCCGCATGCTTTCGGAAGGCGTTGTAAATGTAAAGCCCTTTGTCAGCGAGGTTTACGAGTTTGAAGATATTCAGAGCGCGCTTGAGTCCGCAATCAAGGGAGACAAATTCAGGGTCGTTTTAAAAATGTGAGGGAGCCTGCCTGAAAATTTATATTCGACATCCTGAATAAATTGCCTGTGAATACATACGGCAGAAGAATTTGATTCTCGACTAAAAACAGAATGGAGATGCAGAAGATGTTAGTTACACTCAATGAAATCCTGCGGGACGCAAAAGAAAAGAAATATGCCGTCGGGGCCTTCAATGTTCCGAATCTGGAAGCGGTCATGGCGGTGGTGAGCGCGGCCGAGGAACTGAATGTGCCCGTTATTTTAGCGCACGCCGAGCTGCACGACTCGTACATACCAATAGATGTCATCGGTCCCATTATGCTGGATTTTGCAAAAAAGGCGAAGGTTCCCGTTTGTGTCCATTTTGATCACGGCGTTTCCTTTGACAAATGCATACAGGCAATTCGTTTGGGCTTTACCTCCATCATGTATGACGCCTCGGGCAAATCCTATGAAGAAAATCTGGCGGAGACGACGGAGATTGTCCGGATCGCCCATTCCGTGGGAGTTTCGGTGGAAGCGGAGCTGGGCCATATTTTCACCTCCGCGATCGGCGGCGGCGAAGGCCGCGGCGCGGTGGATTCCTCCAGCTACGCCAGTCTGGACGACTGCTATACCAATCCGGACCTTGCGAAGGAATTTGCGGAAAAAACCGGCGTGGACGCGCTGGCCATTGCCTTCGGGACGACGCACGGCGTTTACCTTACCAAGCCGGTATTGGATTTCAATCGCATTACGGCAGTGAAGGACAAGATTGATATGCCCTTTGTCATGCATGGCGGCTCCGGGGTATCGGATGAAGGCTACCGTGAAGCCATCAGCCGCGGCATTGCCAAGATCAATTATTACACCTATATGTCCCTGGCGGGAGGGGATGCCGTCGCCGCTCATGTAAGAGTCAAAAAAGAGGACGAAAAGGTATTTTTCCATGACGTTGTCCTAGCGGGAATGGAAGGAATGAAAGAGGACGCCAAAAGAGCGATGAAAGTATTTAACAACAAATAAATCCGAATAACGGTCCACCATAAAATTCAAAAAATAACAGAAAAGCGAGAACAATCTTATGGTTAATCAGAGAATTGTTATCAGAATCAAATTCGGACTTCACGCCAGACCGGCCGGCGTCCTGGCGAAAATCGCGCAGCAGTTTGCGTCGGATGTAAAAGTGGTCATCGGCGAAAAAGAGTATAATGCCAAATCCATCATGGGGCTGCTTGCCGCCGGTATCCAGAACGGTACGGAGATTCAGATCAGATGTACCGGTGAGGATGAAATCAAAGCGCTGCATGCGATCATCCCGGCAATTGAATCCGGACTGGGAGAATAACGCCTGATCCACCGGCTTTTATCATCCGGTGGATCAGACTTCTTTTCGGGGATGAATTTTGATGAAGCAATTACCCCTGCCTGCTTCATCAGGCTTTTAAAGGAGGAAACGACGTTGATAACTTTGAATGGTAAAGGCGTTTTTAGCGCGATTGCAATAGGAAGAATCCGCTACTTTACATTCCATCAGGAACAGATCGAAAAATACAATGTAGAAGACATCGAAAAGGAAATCGGGCGCTTTCATGCGGCCGTACGGCAGGAAACAGCGGAACTGGAAACGCTGTTTAAAAAAGCCGTAGAGGAGGTAGGGGAAAAAGACGCCCGGATTTTTCAGATTCATCAGATGATGCTGGAGGACGAAGATTTCTTCCGGTCGGTTGAAGAAATCATTCGGACGGAGAAAATCAACGCCGAGTATGCCGTTCATCAGGCCGCTTCCGCCGCGGAGCAGGTGCTTGCCGGCTCGCAGGACGAATACCTCAGGTCGCGCGCCTCGGATATCCGGGAGGTGTTTTCCGGCCTTGTGAAAATCCTTTCGGGTGCGGCGGCGCAGGAAATTCAGTCTGATCAGCCGGTAATTCTCGCCGCGGACGACCTTACTCCGGGTGAGACAATAAAACTGGATAAATCCAAAATCCTTGCTTTCATCACGGCGAAAGGGTCGTTGAATTCACACACGGCCATTCTGGCCAGAAGCATGGGGATTCCCGCCGTCGTAGCCGTGGGCGAGTCCCTGAATCCGGACTGCAATGGACGGCAGGCCGTTGTCGACGGGGCCTCCGGAACCATTTATCTGGACCCTGATGCAGAGACTCTCCGTGTTTACGGAAAGGCAAAGGCGGAACAGCTGGAAACCGCGTCGGAGCTTCAGCAATTAAAAGGGAAAGAAAATATTACAAAGGACGGAAGGAAAATCAAAATATACGCGAATGTGGGCAGCCTGTCCGACGTGGAAACGGCGCTGGAAAATGACGCGGGCGGAATCGGCCTGTTCCGCAGCGAGTTTATCTATCTTGGACGCAGCGACTTTCCTGCGGAGGAGGAGCAATTCCAGATTTATAAAACTGCCGTTGAGAAGATGGAAGGAAAAGAAGTCATCATACGGACGCTGGATATTGGCGCCGACAAACAGGTGGATTATTTTCAGATGCCTAAGGAAGAAAATCCGGCCATGGGCTGCCGGGCCATCCGTATCTGCCTGACCAGACCGGAAATTTTCCGCACGCAGCTGCGCGCGCTGTACCGCGCTTCAGTTTACGGCAATCTTGCAATCATGTTTCCCATGATCACTTCGGTGGAAGAGGTCCGCGATTGCAAGAAAATCGTGCAGGAAGTGCAAAATGATCTTCTGGCGGAAGGACTGGTCTTTCGTCCGGATGTAAAAACGGGAATCATGGTGGAGACGCCCGCAGCGGCGCTTGTCAGTGACGAACTGGCTGCCGAGGTGGATTTTTTCAGTATCGGGACCAACGATCTTACCCAGTATACTTTGGCGGTGGACCGCCAGAATCCAAATCTGGAGCGGTTCTATCATCCGCATCACAGCGCTGTACTGAAATTGATTCAGATGACAGCGGAAAGCGCACACAGGCATGGGATTCAAGTCGGTATCTGTGGGGAGCTTGGCGCGGACTCGGAGCTGACACAGACTTTTCTGGACTTTGGAATCGATGAACTGTCCGTTTCCGCCTCACGGATTCTGCCTTTGAGAAAAACGGTGAGGGCGATCGACAGAGAATGCCTGTAATAATCATATATCATATTGAAATGGAGGAAAGAAACGAATGCTTTTATTGTTGGATACGGCCGATCTGCAGGAAATAAAAAGATTATGCGACCTGTTTCCTATTGACGGGGTTACTACCAACCCCACCATCCTGAACAGGGAAAAACAAAGTCCCATGGGACATCTGAAGAAAATCAGAGAAATTTTGCCTTCAGACACACAGCTTCATGTGCAGCTCTTGTCCGAAAATGCGGAGAAGATGGTCATAGAAGCACATCATATTGTCAATACGATCGGCGGAAATATTTATGTGAAAATCCCTGTAACCGCGCAGGGAATTAAAGCCATAAAGGCCCTTTCCAAGGAAGGGGTGTCTGTTACCGCGACAGTCGTCCATGCGCCGATGCAGGCGTTTTTTGCAGCGAAAGCCGGAGCAAGCTATGTGGCTCCCTATGTAAACCGGATCGATAACATGGGAGTGGATGGCGTGCAGGCGGTAAAAGAGATTCAAACCATTTTTGCCGAACAAAAAATGGACTGCGGGGTTCTGGCCGCCAGCTTTAAAAATTCCCGCCAGATTACGGAGCTGTGCGCGGCCGGGGTATCGGCGGTGACGGCGGCTCCCGACGTGATGGAGATGCTGATCCGGCATCCTGCCACCGATAAGGCGGACGCTGATTTCCGTAGGGACTTCAATCAATTGGCAGGAACCGGGAAAACAATGCTCGATTTCTAAGGCCGGTGTCCGCTGTTATGCATCGGGAATTGCCGGTCTTGACTTCTTGTCCTTCTCTCATATTCAAAAATCTTTGTCAGTCAGGCGGAAACCAGAAGAGGAAGGGCCGGGATGTTAACATCCCGGCCCTTCCTCTTTCTTGTTTTGTAGGGAGAATCTTTACAGTGCACAAGAGAAACGGAGCATGATTGCCCGGCGGTATCATAAATAAGAAGCTGTTATGTAGTCTCATCCAGACTATTTTGTAAAGCGCTTATACAGAGCGCCAAGCGACTTCTTTTCAATGCGGGATACATACGAGCGGGAGATTCCCAGCTTCTGAGCCACTTCCCGCTGTGTCAGCGGACTGCGGCCGGTCAGACCGTACCGCAGCTCAATAATGGTCTGCTCCCGGGGGGACAGGACCTCGCGGATATACCGTTTGAGCTGCTCCGATTTGATTTTACAGTCAAGGTTGTCAATGATGTTGTCTTCTGTAGCCATTACGTCCATCAGTGTCAGTGCGTTTCCGTCCTTGTCGGTATCGATCGGCTCGTTGATGGAGATATCCTGCGCGGTTTTTTTGGAAGAGCGGAAGAACATCAGCACTTCATTTTCAATGCACCGGGCCGCGTAGCTGGAAAGGCGGATTCCCTTGCTGCTGTCAAACGTGTTTACCGCTTTAATTAAACCGATGGTTCCGATGGAAATCAGGTCGTCCTGATCGTTTGAGTTGGCGTAGTATTTCTTGATGATATGGGCGACCAGGCGGAGGTTGTGTTCAATCAGTTCATTTTTAGCCTTCATGTCCCCGTTTTTCAGCCGCTCCAGACAGTCCCGCTCTTCCTGTGCCGTAAGCGGTCTGGGAAAGGAACCCGAGCCTGTGACGTGAAGAATAAAAAACAGCAGTCCGGAGAGCGCAAATCCAAGTACGGCACCAAGCATATAACCACTCCTTTATATTGTCGTTTGCCATTATATGCCGTCGGGCGCCTGTCCGTTGCAAGTCCGGCAGGTTTTGCAGCCCTTTTATTTCCGTAAACAGAGTTGGAAAAGGCCGAATGATCGTGTAAAATGGGGACGATGAAGGAAGGAAGGGAGTATTTGCAGGAAGCGGAAAATAAAATGGGTACGGTGTCGATGGCGGCGTGTATCCTGATTATATATGGGTTTATAAAAAAACGCTGAAATTCTTTGATTATTTTACATGGTTATGTTAAAATAGCCTTGGCTGGTCCTGCCTGCAATAAATGCCGGCGGACGGCTGTGTTCCGGGTTTACAGGAAGACAACGGGAGCGGAACAGAACATATTTGAAATACAGGTGATAAAGATGCCAAACGGGCAAAGGGGACAGGCTCCTGCCAACTCCCGAAGCATTATCTATCTGAATCCCATAAAAAACGAAATGCTGAGAGGGCATGTCTACAGTGAGTACTACAACAGGATTATGCCGTTTCGCAATGAATGCGAGCTTCTGCGCGGAATGGATGATCTGTTTGACAGCATTTCCTTTCCTCAGGCTTCTTTTCAGGAGCGGGAATTTGATATAAAAAGGGTAAAGGCAAAAATAAAAAGGGTGGATGACGCTGTGGAAGAGACAATGAATAAAATCATGAGTGAAACACCGGCGACCTTTGTCGTAAACGTGCAGTACCGTAAGAATGCCACCTGGCAGGGTACGATTACCTGGGTTGAGCAGAATCAGACGCTTCATTTCCGCAGCGCCCTGGAAATGCTCAAGCTGATGGAGCAGGCTGCCATGAACGGAGCCGTACCGGTCGTCAGCTGGGACGGAAAGAAATCCGAACGAAAATAGAAGAACAAATGCCGTCCGAGTCAGCACCCGGGCGGCATTTGTTGTCCCGGGAAAACTTCCGACCAGGTAAAGTGGCCCGCGAGGGATCGGCTTGACAATCCCTATGATTGAGCCTATACTTTTTTATATTCGCACTACAGCGATTCTATTTCAGTTTGCGGGGGAGAAACGTAAACTTGTTGCAGAATCGACTGGAAATCTGTAATACAGATTCAGGGAAGATGCCATTTTAAGATAGAAGGAGAAATGAATCATGAACAGCGTAAATGAAAGGCTTGCCGCGCTGCGCCGCCAGATGAAGCAGAACGGCGTGCAGGCCTGTATCGTGCCTTCCGCCGACCCGCATATGAGCGAGTACCTGCCCGATCACTGGGCGGCAAGAAGCTATTTTTCCGGCTTTACCGGCTCCGCGGGAACGCTGGTGGTTACGGAAACGCAAAGCGGGCTCTGGACGGACGGGCGGTATTTTATTCAGGCCGCGCATCAGCTGGAGGGCAGCGAAATTACTCTGTACCGCATGGCGGTCAAGGGTGTGCCGACCTATACCGAATTTTTGGCCGAGGAGCTGAATGAGGGCGAAACGGTTGGATTTGACGGCAAAATGCTTTCCGCTGCCGCCGTCGAGGAAATGCGTGAGAAATTCGCCGAGAAAAAGCTGAAAATCAAGGCGGTCGACCTCATTAAGGATATCTGGACGGACAGGCCGCAAATGCCCGCAAGCAAGGTGTTTGTTCACGACGCAAAGTACGCGGGCTATACCTGCAAAGAAAAGCTGGAACAGGTCCGCGCGGAGCTGAAAAAGCAGCATGCCGACGGGGAGATCTTTACCAAGCTGGACTGCGTTGCCTGGCTGATGAATATCCGTGCGGACGACATCGAATACAATCCGCTCGCGGTTTCCTACGCGATGGTTTATTCCGATTCCGCTTACCTGTTTATCAATACCGGCCGCGTTCTGCCGGAAACGCTTGCCTACCTGAAGGAAAACGGCGTCACGGTAAAGGAATACGAGGAAATCGACCGCGCTCTGGAAAAAATCAGTTCCGATAAGACGATTCTGGTTGACCCGGTCAACGTGAATTACGACCTGTATCAGCTTCTGAAGCAGAACCGGCATGTGACCGTCAAAGAGGGCGGCGATACCGTCATTGCCCTCAAGGGGGTCAAGAATGAAACGGAGATTAAAAATATTGTAGAGGCGCATATCAAGGACGGCCGCGCGCTCGTTGAATTCTGTGTCCAATTCGAGGATAGGATGAAGAACGGGGAGACCGTCACCGAATGCACCGTGTGCGATATGCTGCGGGAGTGCAGGGCAAATCAGCCGAACAACAAGGGCGAGAGCTTCGGCACCATCGCGGCCTACGGAGCAAACGCCGCAATGATGCATTACAGCCCGAAACCGGAAACCTGCAGCATTTTGAAAAATCAGGGCTTCCTGCTGATCGATTCCGGCGGACAGTATCTGGAGGGGACGACCGACATCACCCGCACCTTCGTCTTAGGGCCGCTCAGCCGGGAGGAAAAGGAGCATTACACCTATGTGCTGAAAGCGCATATCGCGCTGGCTGCGGCCGTATTTCTGGAGGGCTGCACCGGCGGCAACATCGATATCCTCAGCCGCGAACAGGTGTGGAAGCACGGTATCGATTACCGCTGCGGAACGGGCCACGGCGTGGGGATGTTCAGCGGAGTGCACGAGGGCCCGCAGAACCTGAGGATCAGCAACAATGTCGTTTTCAAAAAGGGCATGACCATCACCGACGAACCCGGTATTTATGAAGAGGGCAAGCACGGAATCCGCACCGAAAACATTCTTCTTGTCACCGATTTTGTCAATAACGAGTACGGTCAGTTCTTAAAATTTGAACCCATTACGTATTTCCCGATCGATACCGCGGGAATCCTGACCGAGCTGATGACGGACGACGAGCTGGAATGGCTGAACAACTACCATCGGACGGTCTGTGAAAAGCTTTCCCCGGGCCTTTCCGGAAAAGAGCTACAGTGGCTGAAGGACCATACTCAGCCGGTTAAAAAGGGATAAAGCAAAGAGACTGTTGAAAACAGTATAATAGTACATAAAAAATGCGTCTTGATTGGGCTTTCAAAGCCGTCTCAAGGCGCATTTTTCATTTTGGGAAGTTCTTTGTATGATTCATTCCGCTTCGTTTACAGTACTCTTTTAATTCTCATTGAAACGGGACAGGAACGCTTTGGTGCGGTCGTTCTGCGTATTGCCGAAAAGCTGTTCCGGGTTTCCCTGCTCGACAATCGTTCCGTTGTCCATAAAGACTACGTAGTCGGCTACGTCCCGGGCGAATTTCATTTCGTGGGTGACGACCACCATCGTCATATGCTCCGCCGCAAGCTCGCGGATGACCTTGAGGATTTCTCCCGTCAGCTCCGGGTCGAGCGCGCTGGTCGGCTCGTCGAAAAACAGGATATCCGGATTCATTGCGAGCGCGCGGGCAATGGACACGCGCTGCTGCTGTCCGCCGGAAAGCTGGCAGGGGTAGGCGTCCGCCTTATCCGCCAGATCCATTTTTTGGAGAAGCTCCTTCGCGGCGGCTTCCGCCTCCGTCTTTGAACGGCGCAGTACGCGGATGGGCGCTTCCATAATGTTCTGCATCACGGAGAGGTGGGGGAAAAGGTTGAAATTCTGGAAAACCAGCCCGATATGCAGCCCGATTTTGCTGCATGCGGCCTTGTCCGAATAGACGGCCCTGCCGTTCCCGTCGTTTTTCACCAGCGTATCTCCACAGATGGTGATCTCGCCGGAATCCACCGTTTCCAGCTGGGTGACGCAGCGCAGCAGAGTGCTTTTTCCCGAGCCGGACGGCCCGATGATCGCGAGCACCTGCCCTTTGGTTACTTCTATTGAAATGCCGTTCAGCACTTTTGTGCCGTCGAAGCTTTTGCAGATGTCTTTAGCGGTTAAGATATGCATTTCCATCCTCCTAACGATAATAGTCCAGCCGGTTTTCAGCCATCGTAAAGAATCTGGTGACCACGCCGTTCATCACAAGATAGAACACGCCTGCAATCACCAGCGGCGTCATGTTGACCGCCGAGGAAACCCAGTTGGAGGTTACCTTGAGCAGCTCTACAATGCCGATCACCTGCGCCAGGGAGGTGTCCTTCACGAGCGTGATGAACTCGTTTCCCATCGGCGGGATAATGTGCTTGACGACCTGCGGCAGGATGATGCGAAAGAAGGTCTGGCCGCGCGTAAAACCAAGCACTTTTGCCGCCTCGTGCTGGCCGCGGGGAATCCCCTCGATCCCCCCGCGGAAGATTTCCGCGAAATACGCCGCGTAGTTCAGGACAAAGGCGACCTCCGCCGCCAGAACGCGGTTAAGCTGAATCCCGAACAGGGGCTTCAGGGCGTAAAAGAAGAACAGAAGCTGCAGCATCAGCGGTGTTCCGCGCATCAGCAGTATGTAAAGCCTGACCGGAAGATTGATGAGCCTGACCTTCGTCATGCGTCCTTTGGCCACCAGCAGACCCAGCGGCAGCGAAAAAATAAGGGTGACAAAAAAGATACGCAGTGACATAAGGGTTGCTTCCAGCATCTGTATCAAAAGCGCCTGATAATTCATGAACGCGACCTCCATAAAGTGTTTGTGTAAAAAAGCCAAAGGCACAGAACCGGACAGAGTCCGGCTCTATGCCGCGCAGGGGAAAAATCTGAATCTGTCCTTCTGAGTGAAGAGAGTGTCCCAGACGACAGTTATAACATGGATTCTTCGGTTACAGTTATCCCTCAGAATGCAACGTGAAATCGTTTTATTTTTCTACGGTGGTAACATCCTCGCCGAACCATTTCTGGGAAATCGTCGCCATCGTACCGTCCGACGCCATTTCCTTCAAAACACCGTTGATCTTTTCTGTCAGCGCGCTGTCCGCCTTGCGGAAGCCGATGACATAGTCCTCGGTGGCAAGAGAGGCGTCCTTGCCGTCCTTGTCCTGAAGCACCTTATAGGCGTTTGGGTTGTTGGTCAGGTAGTAACGGGCAACCACTTCATCAATGCTGATCGCGTCGATGGTGCCGTTCTGCAGCTCCATGACCGCTTTGGAATAGTCGTCGATCTGTACAACGGATTTTAAGGTTTTCTTGAAATCCTCATTCTCGTTCAGGGCGACTTCCGCGGAGGAATCCGACTGCACGCCGATGGTCTTTCCGGCCAGGGACTCAAGCCCCTGATAGGAAGAATCCGTTTTGACGAGGATGATCTGCTCGTTTTTCATATAGGGAATGCTCAGACTGAACTCCTTTTCGCGCTCGTCGGTTTTGCTGAAACCGTTCCACAGGCAGTCGATGTTGCCGTTGTTTAACTCCGCGGTTTTGCTGTCCCAGTCGATCGGCTGTGTTTTCAGCTCAATGTTGAGGCGTTTGCAGGCTTCTTTGGCAAGGTCGATATCAAAGCCGACCAGCTCGCCTGTTTTGGTGTCCACATATCCCATCGGGGGAAAGGCGTCGTCAAGGCCGAGCACCAGCTTGCCCGCTTTCTCAACCTTGGTCCAGGATTCGTCCGCGGCCGACGCGGTACCGGTACTGCCGGCGCTGCTGGCAGCGGTGCCGCCGCAGGCGGCGCAGGAAAGGGCGATGCCCGCCGCTAATAATAAAGATAATATTTTTTTCATTTTAAATACCCCACTTCTCTTCTCATTGGACTCTCCAATATCAGTATTTTACCTTATTAGCACGCTAAAGTAAAGGGGTATTTTAAAATTTGGGGATATTGTACGAAGGATGACCGGAAATCCCGCTTTCTTTCACCGCGATATGGACAAAACATACCGATTGAAAAAGAACAAAGGCACAGAAAGAGCGCGGCAAAAAAACTGCCGCGCACAAGAATGTCCCAAAACTGGCAGGTTTCGATGAATCATTCAAAAAGCAAGTGCAGACCGAACGAGCCTCCCTTTGTGAGGGAGGTGGCGCGCTCGGCGCGTCGGAAGGAGTACCCCGTCAGGCTTCTATGAAACTCCCTCAGTCAGGCGTTGCGGCTTTCAACAGCCTGAAGCACGGCGGGTTCTTAAGTGAGCTATGACAGGAGCATTCTGTCGTTATCCATGGTGTCTCCGCTCACGGTCTCGAATTTTTCAAGCAGGTCTTTTACCTGCAGGCTTTTCTTTTCCTGACCCTTGATATCGAAAATAATTCTGCCTTCATGCATCATGATCAGGCGGTTGCCCAGACGGATGGCGTCTTTCATGTTATGTGTGACCATCAGTGTGGTCAGGCTGTCCCGGCTGACCATCTCGTCGGTCAGTTCCAGCACCTTGCGCGCGGTTTTGGGGTCCAGCGCCGCGGTATGCTCATCCAAAAGCAGAAGCTTCGGCTTCTGAAGCGTAGCCATCAGCAGGGTCAGAGCCTGGCGCTGACCGCCGGACAACAGCCCCACCTTGCTGGAAAGCCTGGTTTCCAGCCCGAGCTCCAGCGTTTCCAGTTTTTCTTTATAGATGGCCCGTTCGCCTTTTTTGATTCCCCAACCCAAACCGCGTTTCTTTCCTCTGCGGTACGCCATGGCCAGATTTTCCTCAATGCCCATGTCCGCGGCGGTGCCCATCATCGGGTCTTGAAACACGCGGCCCAGAAGCTTTGCCCGGCGGTATTCGGGCTGCTTAGTCAAGTCGATGTCGTCCAGCAAAATCTGCCCGCCGTCACAGGGGAAAACGCCCGCGATCAGGTTCAGCAGCGTGGATTTTCCGGCGCCGTTTCCGCCGATGACCGTAATGAAATCACCGGTCTCAATGGTCAGATTCAAATCGACCAACGCTTTTTTCTCGTTGATGGTGTTGGCATTGAAGGTCTTGCTCACATTTGTCAGTTGAATCATCTTGTTTCCCCTCCGTTCGCGGCAGATGCTTTTTTGCCTTTCCTGAAGCGGCTGAAGAAACTCTTCCATTTTTCCACCAGATTATTAAAAAAGGCGGGGAACTTCCGTTTTACAACCGGAATGGCCAGAGCCACCGCAACCATGACCGCTGTGAGAAGCTTCAGGTCCGTGGATTTCAGGCCGAACCACAGTACAAGGGCGATAATCACGCGATAGATCACGGAGCCGACGACTGCCGAAATCAGTTTGTAGGCGAATGAGAAGCGGTTGCCCATCAGAACCTCGCCGATGATGACGGATGCAAGGCCGATCATGATGGTGCCGGTGCCCATGCCGACATCCGCGTACCCCTGGCTCTGCGCCACCGTCGCGCCGGACAGCGCGACAAGGCCGTTGCTCAGTACCAGTCCCAGGATTTTTGTCTTGTCGGTATTGACGCCCAGCGCGCGGACCATGTATTCGTTGTTGCCGGTCGCGCGGATTGAGCATCCGATCTCCGTACCGAAGAACCAGTACAGGAACAGGATCACCGCGGCGGTGAAAATCAGGCCGATCGTCAGCGAAATCATGTTCACGCTGAGCACCGGATACAGCCCGGAAACCGTGGTGATGATGGTGGAGATGCCGAGAAGGGGAATGTTCGCCTGTCCCATGATGCGGATATTGATGGAGTAGAGGGCGATCATGGTCAGAATCCCCGCCAGGATCCCCGGAATCTCCAGTTTGGTGTGTAAAAAGCCGGTGATAAAGCCGCAGGCCATACCGGCGGCCAAAGCAAATAAAAGCGAGAGGAAAGGATTCATTCCGTGAGAAATCAGAATCGCCGTGACTGCGCCGCCGGTGGCAAAGCTGCCGTCAACCGTCAGATCGGCAAAATCCAGTACCTTGAAGGTGATGTAAACGCCCAGCGTCATAATGCTCCATAGAACACCCTGCGCCGCCGCGCCCTGCATTGCCTGTAATAGACCCATTGTAAATTCTCCTTAACGCAACATGAGCGATAGGGGATTTCCCCCTATCGCCGTGCTATTCTGTTTTTGGTGTTTATTTGCTGGCAGTGCTTGCGGCCCCCGCCTTATCCAGCAGCTCCTGCGGGATGGTCACGCCGATCTTTTCGGCGACCTCTTTGTTGATGGTCAGGTCGCAGTTGGTGGAATACTCAATCGGCATATCCGCCGGTTTTGCGCCGTCCTTCAGAATTTTCACCGCCTGTTTCGCGGTAAGCAGTCCGAGGTCGTAGTAATTGATGCCGTATGTAGCAAGTCCGCCGTTGTCCACCATGCCGGATTCGCCCACGATGATCGGCAGCTTCGCGGGCTGCGCAACCATGGAAACCGTCGCCATGCCGGCGGCGATCATATTGTCCGTCGGAGCGTAGATCGCGTCGACCTTACTGACCAGCGACTGGACCACCTGCTGAATCTCGTTGGAATTGGAAACCGTCGCTTCCACCGCTTCCAGCCCGAGTTCGGCAGCGCTCTTCTTCGCGATGTCCACCTGGAATTTGGAGTTGGTTTCACTGGAGCAGTAGAGCATCGCAACCTTCTTCGCGTTCGGCAGCAGCTGTTTCAACAGCTTCATCTGCTCGGCCACCGGGGTCAGGTCGGAGGTGCCCGTTACGTTTCCGCCCGGCTTCTCATTGGAAGCGACGAGCTTCGCGTCCGCGGGGTCGGTCACCGCAGTTACCAGAACCGGAATGTCCTTGGTCGTGTTTGCGACTGCCTGAGCGGCCGGGGTCGCGATCGCAAGGATCAGGTCGGATTTGTCGTTGACCAGCTTGCTTGCTATGGTCTGGCAGTTCGGCTGCTCGCCCTGCGCATTCTGATAGTCCAGCGTAATGTTCTTCCCGTCAACATAGCCTGCTTCTGCAAGCCCGTCGACAAAGCCCTTATACGCCGCGTCCAGCGCGGGATGCTCCACAAGCTGTACAATGCCGATTTTCAGTTTCTTTTCAGCCGCTCCGGAAGCCGCCTGCGAACCGGCCGCCGGGCCTGCGGCAGAAGAAGCGGAAGTACTGGAAGTACAAGCCGTCGCGGAAAGCGCAATCACCCCGGCCAACAGCAATGCGAGTGTTTTTTTCATGAAATACCCATCCTCTCGCCTATTTCAAATTTTATTGCTTTAAAGCTATAAATACTTTATCGCTTTAAATTGATTTATTAATTTTACAATATTTTTTTCGGTTCGTCAATCTTTAATTTCACAAAATATGCCGGCGGGTTATGGTAAATTGATCAAAATCATTCCCGATGGCTGAAAAACGCTTCTGATTAATAATATAGAGGGAGAAAAAGAGGAGAAAATATAGTTTGAAAAATGAATTTCAAAGCGGATTATAGTCGGCATATTTATTTAAATTCAATCTAAACTAAGCTTAACAGGGATTTAACATTGAATTCGTAAAATGGCAATGTGTTAAAGAAACCGAAAAACATAATTTTGTAGGAGGACTGTCCAAAATGAAGAAAATCATATCTGCTGTTTTAACAGCTGCGATTCTGGGGTCTGTATTTGTGGGGTGTAGTTCGGAAGTTGAAGGAACTTCTTCCGCCGCTTCCGCCGCAGATACATCCAATACAGCGGTATCCGAGAGCGGGTCGTCTGCCACGGAGCAGTTGAGCGGCAAGCTGACACTCAACGGTTCCACTTCCATGGCAAAGGTCTGCCAGGCTCTGGGCGAAGCTTTCCAGGCGAAATACCCCGACGTAACGGTTGAAAAAAGCGGAACCGGTTCCGGTGACGCGGCAAAGGCGGTCAGCGCGGGTACGGCCCTGATCGGCGACCTTTCCAGAAAAATGAAGGACGAAGAGAAACCGGAAGATTATGAAATCGTACAGATCGCCATCGACGGTATCGCCATTGCGGTCAATAAGGACAACAAGGTGAACGGTCTTACATCCGAACAGATTTCCAAAATCTTCACAGGCGAAATTACAAACTGGAAAGATGTCGGCGGCGACGACGCCAAAATCACAGTGCTCGGACGTGAAGCGGCAAGCGGCACGCGCGACGGCTTTGAAAGCATCTTCAAGGTAGAGAAAAAGTGCAAATACGCCGCGGAGCTTTCCTCCACCGGTGAAGTAGTCACCAAAGTAGGCAGCGACAAGGGTGCAATCGGCTACGTTTCCCTCGACTCGGTAAACGATACCGTAAAAGCGGTCGATGTCGACGGCGTCAAAGCAAATGAAGAAAATATTGTAAACGGAAGCTATAAAGCGCAGAGACCTTTCATCGAAATCTACAAAAAGGGCACCGACAGCGATCTTGTGAAGGCATGGTTTGAGTTCATCAAATCGAGCGAAGGACAGGATGTTATTAAGAAAGCTGGACTGGTACTGGCAAAATGAGCATAGCGATGGACAGCGCGGAGAACGCGCTGAAAAACAAAAAAAAGAATAGTGTGAAAAAAGGCCTGGCAATTTTGTTAGGCCTTATTTCCGTCCTTGCGTTTTTTCTTCCGTACATTCAGTTTGTCTTTAAAAATACAACATATGTCCTCAGCGCTTTCCAGCTGGCGACGGTGCGAGGGATGCGCGTACAGGGGGCGGAACTCAGCGGTCTTGTCACGATCCCGCTCCTGACCAGAATTTCGGTGATTGCCGGGGTGCTTCTTCCGGCCGCTGGAATCCTTTTGCTTCTGCTTAAAAAACCGGTGATGGCCGGAACGGCGTTTGTGCTGTCTGCGGTTACTCCCCTGATTGTCCTGATTACCACCTCCAGCATCCAGACGGCGGTCACGCAGCTGAACATCAGCAAAATTTCGATTTCCTACCTCTGGCCGTCCATTTATGTGCTGGTCGGCGGAATCGTGTGCGCGGTCCTGTCCCTGTGGACGCAGGGAACGGAAAAGCTTGCGGAATCCATTTTTCTGGTCTTTTCCTGTGTGTCCGTCGGCTCGGTCGTCCTCATTACCGTGTACATTTTCGCCGCGGGTTCTCCCGCCGTTCTGCAGATCGGCCTGGGGCAGTTCCTGTTCGGCAGGGAGTGGAACGCGGAGGCGAACATCTTCGGCATCCTGCCGCTGATTCTCTCCTCCATTGCGGGGACGGTGGGGGCCATCCTGCTGGGGGTCCCCGTCGGAATTCTGACGGCTGTTTTCCTTGCGGAAACGGCGAAGCCACAGCTTGCCCGTCTGGTCCACCCGGCGATAGAGCTGCTCGCCGGAATCCCGTCCGTTATCTACGGCTTTTTCGGGATGCTGGTCATTGTTCCGGCTATCCGCGATTTTCCGCCGTTCCGGAACAACACCATCGGCGACAGCCTGCTGGCGTCGATCCTGATCCTTGCGATCATGGTGCTTCCCACCATCGTCAGCGTAACGGAGACCTCGTTAAAAGCGGTGCCTGAGGCTTACCGGGAGGCGTCCCTCGCGCTGGGCGCAACGCCCGTCGCGACAATTTTTAAGGTCAGTATCCCGGCTGCCCGGTCCGGAATCCTCGCGGGCGTTATTCTGGGCGTCGGCCGCGCGATCGGCGAGACGATGGCGGTCATTATGGTGGCGGGCAACGTCGCCAACATGCCGTCCCTTCTGGGAACGGTGCGTTTCCTGACGACCGGTATCGCCATGGAGATGAGCTATGCCTCCGGTCTGCACCGTCAGGCGCTTTTTGCCATCGGACTGGTGCTGTTTGTGTTTATCATGATTGTCAATATCAGCTTTACCTATATTTCAAGGAAGGGAGTGCAGATGGATGCCGAGTAGCTCTCTTTACGGAAAACGGAAGCGACCCTTCGATACCTTCCTGAAGGTGCTGATCAATACCGCCGCGGCGGTCACGGTGATCGTGCTTCTGGGGATTATTTTCTACATCCTGGCCAACGGGGTCTCCTATCTTTCGTGGAAATTCATTTCCACCCCTTATTCGGAAACGAATGACGACTTAAAGGGCATTCTGCCCATGATTATCAACACCATGTATATTGTGGTCATCACTCTGCTGATTTCCGCCCCCATCGGCATTTCCTCGGCAATTTATCTGACACAGTATGCAAAGCAGGGCAGACTGGTCAAAGCGATCCGCTTTACCACGGAGATTCTTTCGGGTATCCCGTCCATTATCTTCGGTTTGTTCGGCTATACGGTCTTCTGTATCCTGTTCCGCCTGCAGACGTCGCTTCTGGCCGGATGCCTTACCATGACCCTGTGCATTCTGCCGACGATCATCCGCACGACGGAGGAGTCGCTCCTGTCCGTCCCGGGCAGCTATAAAGAGGGCGCTCTGGCCCTCGGCGCCGGAAAGCTGCGCGTCGTGATGGGGATTGTGCTTCCCTGCGCCATGCCCGGCGTACTGACCGCCGTGATTCTCGCGATGGGAAGAATCGTGGGCGAAAGCGCGGCCCTTCTGTTTACCTCGGGATTGTCCTATAATATGCCGAAGGGATTTGTCCAGCAGATCTTTGCAAGTGGCCGCACGCTGACCCTGCACCTTTACCAGACCGCGCGGGAGGCCAACTCGCCCGACGCCATGCACATCGCGTTTGCCACGGCGTCCGTGCTGCTGATTCTGGTTTTTTTACTCAACCGGCTTGCGGCGCTGCTCTCCAGGACTCTCAGGAAAGGATAAGAAGAAAAAGAATATGGAAACGAAGATATCAATTCAGGACTTAAATTTGTTTTACGGAGATTTCCAGGCTCTGAAAAGCGTCAATATGGAAATCCCGCGCAATAAAGTAACGGCTTTTATCGGACCCTCCGGCTGCGGAAAATCCACCTGCCTGAAAACGATCAACCGGATGAACGATCTGATTGAAAACTGCAAAATTACGGGAAAGGTAACGATCGACGGCGAGGATATCTACGACCCCCGCACCGACGTTACCCTGCTGCGCAAGCGCGCCGGCATGGTGTTCCAGAAGCCGAACCCGTTCCCCATGACACTGTACGACAACATTGCCTACGGCCCGCGTGTTCACGGGATTAAAAATAAACAGAAGCTCGATGAAATCGTGGAGCAGTCGCTCAGAAGTGCGGCGCTCTGGGAGGAAGTCAAGGACCGGCTCAGAAAATCCGCGCTCGGCCTTTCGGGCGGACAGCAGCAGCGCCTGTGCATTGCGCGCGCGCTGGCCGTGGAGCCGGACATTATTCTGATGGATGAGCCGACCAGCGCGCTGGACCCGATTTCCACCCTGAAAATCGAGGACTTGATGGACGACCTGCGCGCCAGGTATACTGTGATTATTGTGACGCACAATATGCAGCAGGCCGCGCGTATCGCGGACATGACCGCGTTTTTCCTTTTGGGGGAAATTGTGGAATACACCGATACGCTTTCCATGTTCAACAATCCGAAGGATGAGCGCACGGAGCGCTATATTACGGGACGTTTCGGCTGATTTTGGAGCCGGAAAAGTCAGTTGCCTATAGCTATTTCAGAAAGGAAATTGTATAATAAAGGAGGAAATATCATGCCGAGAAAAATCTTTGACCGGGAGCTTGCCAGTCTGATCACACAGATGACCGATATGGGCAACACGGTCAATCAGCGCATAGAGGACACGATTGCCGCCCTGCGCACCATGGACCTGGAAAAAGCCGCGGAGGTTGCGAACGGCGACAATGAAATTGACCGGCTCGAGCACAATATCGAGAAAATGTGCATGAACCTGATTGCGATGCAGCAGCCGATCGCCACGGACCTGCGGGTGATTGCGGCCTGCCTGAAAATCCTGACGGATATTGAACGCGAGGCCGACCAGTGCGCGGATATCTGCGATATACTCACCATCGGGGAGCTGAACACCAACAGCCTGGCCATCACGCACGTGGTGCAGATGCTGGAGGCGGCGCACGACATGTTCCGCCGCGCAATGGACGTTTTCCTCAGCCGCAACGTGGAAGCGGCTCAGGCGGTCTGCGAAAGCGACGATATCGTCGACGGAATGTTCTCGAAAATCATACTGGAGGTCTGCGGCATCATTACCCAGAATCCGCAGAACGTGATGCGCGAGGTTGACCTTCTCTTCATTTCAAAATATATTGAACGCATGGGCGACCACGCCACCAATATTGCCGAATGGGTCATTTATATGGAAACCGGGATGCATCCCGACCTGAATACCAAAGAAAGCTAAAGGAGGACCACATGGCTCTGATTTATATTGCGGACGACGAGCTGAATATCCGTAAGCTGGTTTCTTTCGGGCTGAAGGACAGCGGGTTTGAAACCGCGGAATTTCCGGACGGGACCCAGCTGATGAACGCTGTCCGGCAGAAGGTGCCGGACGCAATCATCCTGGACTGGATGATGCCGCAGCCGGACGGCCTTGCCGTCTGCCGCATGCTGCGGGAAAACGAGAGTACGCGCGCCGTACCGGTGCTGATGCTTACGGCGAGGGGCGAAGAAATCGACCGCGTGCTGGGGCTGGAAATCGGCGCGGATGATTATATAGTGAAACCGTTCAGCATCAAAGAGCTCTGCGCCCGCGTGCGCGCGGTTCTGCGCAGGGCGGCGCGGCAGGACAATGCGGCGGATCAGGTGCTGACCAGCGGCGACCTAACCGTGGATATTACCCGGCACAGCGTGACCAAAGGGGATGCCGCGATCGAACTGACCGTGAAGGAATTCGACCTGCTTGTCATGCTGATGAAAAACAGCGGCAAGGTACTTACCCGCGACACCCTTCTGGATAAGGTGTGGGGGATCGAGTATTACGGCGATACCAGAACGGTGGACGTCCACGTGCGCTACCTGCGCCAGAAAATAGAGAATAATCCCGACGACCCGGCCTATATTCAGACGGTGCGCGGGGTAGGATATAAATTCAGCGGACAGAATTAATCTGAATGAATCGGAGGCGGCGCGGCTATGAAAAGGAAGTTGATGCTCAGCAATGCAGTCATTATCGTGCTCGGATTTATCGCAGCTTTTTTGCTTGCCGCGCTTCAGATCCAGCGGCAGTATCAGACTGAATTCACCCGGCGGCTCGACACCGCGCTGAGCATCCTTTCCACGCAGCTCGAAGAGATCGAGCGCGACCCCGAGACCGCCGCGACCAATGTCGGTGTCGAGCTGGAAAAAACCGGCCAGGAAATGCGCATCAGCATCATTGGTCTGGACGGCAAGGTGACCGGCGACAGCGCCAGGGAAGAGATCAATCAGAACCACAGCAGCCGGCCGGAGATCCTTCAGGCGCGGAAAAACGGCCGGGGATACGATACGCGCATCAGCGCCAGCCTGAACCAGCGCTATTATTACGAGGCCGTCTATATTAAGGACCGCTTCTTTATCCGCGCCGCGCTTCCCACCGCGGACCTCGACAGGGTCCTGTACCGGCTGTGGATGGTCGCCGCGCTCAGCATGCTTCTGGGCATCGCTATTGTCTGCGTTGTGACCGGCGTTCTTGTTTACCGCACGACGGAACCGCTCAAGCAGCTGACCGACGCGGCGAGGGAAATCTCCGGCGGCGATTATTCGAGCCGTGTGACGGGGAGTTACAAGGATGAAGTAGGGGAGCTTGCCCGTTCCTTCAACATGATGGCGCAGAGCACCGAGACAGCCGTTTCCCAGCTGGTCAGCAAACAGAATCAGCTGGAGGGCGTGCTTCAGGGCATGGACGACGGAGTGCTCGCGGTCAACGCCGAAAATGAAATCCTGTTTTTGAACCAGAGCGCGCGCCGCCTTCTGGAAAAGCAGAGCCTTGCCGAAAAAGGAAAGCTGGAAGGCAGTCTGCTGATTGGAAAAATCGCAAATATGATGAAGCGTGCCATTGAGAATTCGTCAGCCGGAAAAGAGACGGTGCTGGGCGGGCCCAATGAAAAGCAGTTTACCGTTTATGTCTCTCCCATAGCGGGGCCGCAGGAGCAGTCCGCTCTCGCCGTCATCACCGACGTCACGCGGATGCACAAGCTGGAGCAGATGCGAAGCGAGTTCGTGGCGAATGTCACCCACGAGCTGAAAACGCCGCTGACTTCCATCCGCGGCAGTATCGAGCTTTTAAAAAGCGCGGACAGGGACGAGGAGACCCGCCGCTATTTCTACGACGTACTGGATATAGAAGCCGAACGGCTGCACCGGCTGATCGACGATATGCTGGCGCTGTCGCAGATTGAAAATGCGAAGGAGGACCCCTCCATGCGCCGGTGCAGTGTCCGCAACGAGCTGGAGCAGTGCATTGAGCGGCTTGAGCCTCTGGCGGAAAAAAGCCGGATCAGTCTTACGCTGGACGCCGACAGCACGCTGTTTGTCGCCTGTTCCCCGACCCGGCTTCAGCAGATGTTCGGCAATCTGATCGAAAACGGAATCAAATACAACAGGTCCGGCGGCAGCGTCTCCGTTACGGCGCGCCGCCAGCGTCAGATGGCGATCATCCGGGTGAAGGATACCGGGATCGGCATCGCGCCGGAGCATTTTGACCGGCTGTTTGAGCGTTTCTACCGCGTGGACGCCAGCCGCTCGCGGGAAATCGGGGGAACCGGTCTGGGACTGTCGATCGTCAAGCACCTTGCCGCGCTTTACGGCGGAGAGGTCGGCGTGGAAAGCGAAGTCGGAAAGGGCAGCACCTTTATCGTCCGTCTGCCTCTTGCGCTGAACGAGGGATAACAGTTTTTGTCCTATTATCTTTTAGAAATAGAATATCTGAGAGCGGGAGTATTCCTCCCCATTCAAAAAAGCCGCCGGAACAGGCGGCTTCTTTGCATATTGTTTTTCTTTTAGTAAACCTTAATGGCGGAGGGATCTGAAATGAAATCAATATGGAGCGAAAGCTGCAGTTTTCCAAAAAGAGATTCACTGAAAAACGATATCGTGGTCGATACCGCGGTGATTGGGGCGGGCATGGCCGGACTTCTGACCGCGTACCTTCTGCAGAAGGAAGGACGAAACGTCGCTGTACTGGAAGCAGATCAGGTCGCAGGCGGCGTGACCAGAAACACAACGGCAAAGATCACCTCACAGCATGATCTGATTTATGACAGTATGATCCGGGACTTCGGGGAAGAATCCGCAAGGCAGTATGCCGTTGCCAACCAGAAGGCGATCGGCGAGTTTGAGAAGATCATTACGGAGAACGGCATTGACTGCGAGTTTGAAACAAAACCCGCCTTTCTCTATTCCCTCGACAGGGAAGAGGAGCTGATGTCCGAGGCACAGGCGGCGGAGAAACTGGGCATCGACGCGGAGTTTACAACGGAAACCGACCTGCCGTTTCCGGTTCCGGCGGCGGTGAAATTCAACGGTCAGGCCCAGTTCCATCCCCTGAAATTTCTGAAATCCATCTCAGCGGACCTTACGGTTTATGAAAACACCCGGGCGCTGATCGTCCGCGACGATTCCATTATTACCAACCGGGGCAGGGTGACGGCGGATCAGATCGTCGTTGCCACGCATTTCCCGATCGTCAATGTTCCCGGCTGGTACTTTGCGCGGATGCATCAGGAGCGCTCCTATGTTATCGCGCTGAAAAATGCGGGCCGGCTCGAGGGAATGTATATCGACGCGGACCCGGACGGCTATTCGTTCCGCACCTACGGGGAGTATGTCCTTCTGGGCGGGGCCGGGCACCGTACGGGCAAGCATCCGGGGACGGGCTGCTATGAAAAGCTCCGCAGCGCAGCCAGACAGTTTTTTCCGCAAAGCGAAGAGGTCTGCCACTGGTCCGCGCAGGACTGCATGACGTGGGACAATCTTCCCTATATCGGCCGCTACGCTTCGTCCACCCCGAACCTGTATGTTGCGACAGGCTTTCAAAAATGGGGAATGACGACCTCCATGGCCTCCGCCATGATCCTTACGGATATGATCTGCGGACGGAGGAACGGGGAAGCGGAAGTCTTTTCTCCCCAGCGCTTCCACGCGGCGGCGTCCGCGAAAAATATGCTGGCCGACTTCGGAACCTCCGCCGTGGAGCTGACAGCCGGTCTGTTTTCCCCGCCGAAACGGAAATGTACGCACCTGGGCTGCCGCCTGCACTGGAATCCGGAGGAGGAAACGTGGGACTGTCCCTGCCATGGGTCAAGATTCACCGCACAGGGAGAGCTGATCGGCGATCCCGCGTTAAGAGGGATCAAGCATGACTGATTACCACGCCCTTCACAAAACCCGTTCCTTCTTCGAGGGATGGTATTTCAAGCACCAAAACGCGGACGGCGCCGTCGCCTTTATCCCGGGAGTCAGCTTCAGCCCGCAGGGGGAAAAAAGAGCCTTCCTTCAGGTGATTACCCGGGAAGGCTCTTTTCAGCTGGATTATCCGTATTCCGCGTTCCGCGTCTGCCGGAAACGGTTTTCCGTACGCATCGGTAAAAATATTTTTACCAAAAAGGGTGTTCATATTGATCTGGCCGGCCCGGACATCCGCTGTACGGGGGATATCCGGTACGGTCCGCTTACGCCGATTGCGTCGGACATTATGGGTCCGTTTCGTTTTGTTCCTTTTATGGAGTGCAATCACGGCGTCATCAGCATGAAGCATCCCCTGACGGGTTCCATGATCCTGAACGGCGAAAAAATCGATTTTGGCGGGGGCGACGGATACATTGAAAAGGATTGGGGAACTTCGTTTCCCGCAAGCTATCTCTGGGTGCAGTGCAACCGTTTTCCCGATCCTTCCTGCAGCGTAATGGTTTCCATTGCCAGGATTCCGTTCGGCCTGTTTCGTTTTCAGGGATGCATTGCCGTTGTCTGCTTTCAGGGCAAAGAATACCGCTTTGCCACCTACTGCGGCGTCAAAATACTTCGCTGTGCGGAGCAGGGATTTCTTCTGAAGCAGGGGAAATATCTGCTGGAAGCGGACATCCTCTCCCAGCCCGCCCACAAGCTGTTTGCGCCGCAGTCGGGCGAAATGTCCCGGATCGTCCGTGAAAATATGTCCTCCCGTGTACGGTTCCGCCTGTATGAGGACAATGCGCTTCTCTTTGACCTGACCGGCAGGGACGCGGGGTACGAGTATGTAAAATAGCGCCCTCTTAAAACTGAATAAGGTATTTCCCCGTGCACATAATAACGGCAAAGGGAGGTGGATGCATTGCCGAAGGACAGCCAGCCGGACAACAAGGAAAGCCGGGTGAAAAAGGCGAACGGACAGACGCCGATTACCCGGGAAAATCAGAATCAAAATAAAAACGCCAAAAAACAGTCCATCAAAAACAACGACGTTTAAGGGGGAAGAATCTTGGCAAAAGCAGGGATGAGACGGCCGGACCCGAAGGAACCGCACGGAACGGAAAGCAACCATAAGACGCATATCCCGAAAAATGATGTTCAGCCCGTTCCGGAGCTTCAGGGAAAAGCAAAGCGTACCAAAGAGAAAGCCCCGCCCATGTAGCGGGTAATTCAATATGTAGACCGGGCGAGGTTTGGGCCTCGCCCTAACAGGGTATATATCCATGCACAAGGCACGTTTTTATAAAGATGATAAATGCCCCGCCGCTAATATCTTCTCCGCGCACAGCGGAGATATGACTGTTAATATTTGTTTATCAGGCCCTGCACATAATCCTGCATTTCCTGTTTGGACTGGATCGCGTGCGTCTGCTGGACAATGTCCTCCTGCCTCTGTTGAGGAAGAGCTGAAAAATATTCCATTGCCTGCGCGTTTTGGGCGAGCGCCATGCCAAAACCCAGCGGAAGCTCCACTGTTATCACCTCCCGGATTAGTGTTTGCCCGGCGCGTCGAATCATTCAGCAAATTTACGTGATAGCAGCTTGAAAATTGATTGATAAAAATAATGACAGCATTTCCGGTTGATTCTGCAACAAGGTTGCGTTCCTCCCCCTCCTTCGGAGGGGGAGGAACGTGTTTTGTCTTGCAGACTGAAATGGGAATGCTGTGATTGGCGGACCTTTCCGTAGACGGAAGAAACAGGAAAAGAAAAATCCGTTTCCATGAAAACTTTCGGAAATTATGATATACTGAATCAAAGATCAGTGGAATCAATCAATGCCGACAGGAGGATGAAACGATGGAAAGAACCTGTATTTTACTGAAGCCGGATGCGCTGAAACGCCGGCTGGCGGGCAGAATTATTTCAAGGATTGAAGACAAGGGATACATAATTGCGGATGCCAGAATGCTGCAGCTGGACGAGGCTGTTTTACGGGAGCACTATTCCCATCTTGCAGACCAGCCTTTTTTTCTCGACATCGTCAGATACATGGTATCCGGTCCCGTGCTCGCCATGATTGTGGAGGGGGAAAACGTCGTTGAGGGAACGCGCAAAATCATCGGCGCCACCCGCTTTGAGGACGCGGCCGCCGGAACCATCCGCGGCGATTATGCCTTCAGCACCCGGCAGAACCTGATTCACGGCTCGGATTCGGCAGAAAGCGCGGAAATTGAAATCAGGCGGTTTTTTGCCCGGCAGTGAATGCCTGACGTCCGTCCATACCGTTTTTCCGCGAGAAAATCAGGCGATAAAAAAGCGGCGGAGAATTCTCCGCCGCCTTGCCTTGTACGATTTTTGATACGCTCAATTTTAATAATATTACGCTACGGTCACAATACACTGACGGACCGCCTGCTGGCCGGGCAGTGTGGAATAAACGCCGGTGCAGCCGGCGCTTAGGCCGCTGATTTTATAATAGTAGCTCGAACCGACCTTCTGCTGAAGGACGGGTTTGAGCACACTGCCGTTCCCCGTAGTGAATGTCGGAGTGGCGCTGGTGCCGCTCGGGGTAAATTTGAACTGATAAGTTCCGCCCCGCTTGATCGTGAACGGATAGGTCGTGTCGGAAATCACTCCGTTTGCCTTGCCGTTGGCGGTGAAGCTGGTGGAAAGGTCCCCAAGGGTGGTGGTAATGGTAGCGGAACCCTGGTTCACATTTGTGATTCTATAAAGATAACCGCCCGTTGTTTTCTGATAAAACGCTACGGAAACCGCCGAAGAATTGGAGGAAACCGCCTTGGGAATAGTGGATGAGGTGGTGGTTATTTTATAGATATAAGAGCTGTTGGTGCCGAAAGAATACGGCGCTGTGGTATCTGATTTGAAAGTAGTGGTAGAGGGCGTCTGAGAGGGGTCCTGCACCGGATTGGTGGGCTGGCTGGAGGAGGAGTAATCCACATAGGAGTAGTCCTGGTCGACCGCGCCGCTGATCCCGGGAACACTCGCGGAACCGTACTGCCATACGGTATAAGGATTGCTGTACCGGGCAATGTCTACGCCCCAGTGTGCCACCCATTTGTCGTAGGGGTCCAGAACGGAGCTGGAGAGGTTGGAGTTGAAGATGCTGGGAGAACTGTAAATACCGGCCTTGTAGCCCGCGCTTTCGATCGCGGAGCAGAAGGTCTGGGCGATACTGGAAAGAAGCTCCCGCGAAAGAACACGCTGAGTGCTGTCTTCAATATCGTAAAATACGGGGTAATCGAGCTTGCGGCCATTTAAGATGCTGAGGCACATTCTCGCTTCCTCAGCCGCAGCCGCCACGGTCGTTGCATAGCTGAAATGATAGACGCCCACCTTGATCCCGTTCGCGGTCGCCCCATCGTAGTTGGCATTAAAATAAGCGTCGGTCTGCTTATCCCACTGCTCACTGCCGTAGCCGGTGCGGATGATAGCGAAATCAACGCCGCTGCTTTTTACACTGGTCCAGTTAATGCTGCCCTGCCAGGCGGAAACATCAATTCCTTTCAGGACCACGTGTACATTGCAGGTCGCGGTCTGTCCGTCGCTTGTTGTCGCTGTAATGACCGCTCTTCCCAGACCGGCGCCCGTTACCGTGTTGCCTACGACGGTCGCCACACCGGGGTCGCTGGAAGTCAGCACGGCGTCGCTCATAATGCATCCCATAACGGAAGCCGTCAGGGAAGCGCTTTCGCCGACTCTTAAAGCCAGCTTGGTGCTGTCAAGAGTCATAGCTGCGGAAGTAACGGTGCTGGTGTCCGTCGCATAAGCGGCGGTTGTGCAGAGCGATGCAATCATTGCGAGCGCCAATACGAGAGAGACGAGCTTTCTTTTCATAATTTTCCTCCAATTGTTTTCGTTGTTCCACTATGTTTACCCACTGAAATTCGCAAAAGGCATGCATTTTTCTTCTCGATTTTGAAGTAGCAACACTGCACAATACAGCAGGAACGATACAATTTCAATTATATTTTTTATTACTAATTATGTCAAGTAATTACACCAAAAAACTCCATCCCTTAAAATACGTCAAATTCCCTCAAAAGAATAACAAAACAGACCGATGAAAGCAAAAAGTGGCAGTATTCCTGAATATTTCTGGGATTGCGTTTGAAAATCCCCTGCTTTGTCCCCTGCTTTCTGGGATAAATTCCCTTTTGCTTTTTTTATTCGCACCCGGAAGAACGGCAAAATTATATTTGATTATTTTCAGTAAATGCTTTACAATGAACAAGTGTATTTTTACAGCAATTCCATTTCAGTTTGCGAGACAAAACACGTTTCTTCCCCGCCGAAGGCGGGGAAGAAACGCAAACTTGTTGTAGAATCAACTGAAAATGCTGTAGTTGGTTGGAGGAAGTAATTTGTCAAGTTATGTAAATGAGATTAAGAGAAGAAGGACGTTCGCTATTATTTCCCACCCGGATGCGGGAAAGACGACCTTGACGGAAAAGCTTTTGCTTTACGGCGGAGCCATCACGCTGGCCGGTTCAGTCAAAGGGAAAAAAACCGCGAAGCACGCGGTTTCCGACTGGATGGAGATCGAAAAACAGAGGGGAATTTCGGTTACTTCTTCCGTTATGCAGTTTAATTATAACGATTACTGTATCAATATTCTGGATACCCCGGGACATCAGGACTTTTCAGAGGACACCTACCGCACTCTGATGGCGGCGGATTCCGCCGTCATGGTGATCGACGCTTCCAAGGGCGTTGAAAAGCAGACCCGCAAGCTTTTTAAGGTCTGCACGCTGAGGCATATCCCTATTTTCACCTTTATCAATAAAATGGACAGGGAAGCCAGAAGCCCGTTCGATCTTCTGGAAGAGATCGAAAAGGAACTGGGCATCCAGACCTTTCCCATGAACTGGCCGATCGGTTCCGGAAAAGAATTCAAGGGTGTTTACGACAGAAATAAAAAGGAAATCATCGCCTTTACCGCCAACAACGGCCAGCGGGAAGTGGAGGCGACGGAAGTCGAACTCAACGATGAAAAGCTGGAAGCCCTGATCGGCGGGGATCACCGCAGGGCTTTGGTGGACGATATCGAGCTGCTCGACGGCGCGGGCTACGAATTTGATCTGGAAGCCGTCCGGAACGGAAAGCTTTCTCCGGTTTTCTTCGGTTCTGCGCTCACCAATTTCGGCGTGGAGCCGTTTCTTGAGGAATTTCTGAACATGACCACCACCCCGCTTCCCAGGGAGGCGGACACCGGTCTGATCGACCCTCTGACCAACGAGTTTTCCGCCTTTGTCTTTAAGATTCAGGCCAATATGAACAAGGCGCACCGCGACAGAATCGCGTTCATGCGCATCTGCTCGGGCAGGTTTGAGAAGAACATGGAAGTCATGCACATGCAGGGCGGAAAAAAGATGAAGCTTTCGCAGCCCCAGCAGCTGATGGCGCAGGACCGCGAGGTGATTGACGAGGCCTACGCAGGCGATATCATCGGCGTGTTTGATCCCGGCATCTTTTCCATCGGCGACACCATCTGCACCCCGCCGCAAAAATTCCTGTTCGGCGGAATTCCGACCTTTGCGCCGGAGCATTTCAACCGGGTGCAGCAGGTGGACACCATGAAAAGAAAACAGTTCGTCAAGGGAATCTCGCAGATTGCGCAGGAGGGTGCCATCCAGATTTTTCAGGAGCTGGGCGGCGGTATGGAAGAAGTGATCGTCGGCGTGGTGGGGACCCTTCAGTTCGACGTTCTGGAATACCGTCTGAAAAACGAGTATAATGTCGACATCCGCATGGAAGGGCTGCCGTATCAGTATATCCGCTGGATTGAAAACGAAGGGCTTGACCCCAAAACGCTGAACCTGACGTCCGACACCAAGCGGATTCAGGACCTGAAGGGCAGCCGCCTTCTGATTTTCGCAAACGAATGGAGCATCCGCTGGGCACAGGAGCACAATCAGGGCCTGAACCTCGCGGAATTCGGCAGATAACGGCGAATACGGTATTGGAGGGGCTCTTGTGCGGTTTATGAGGAGCTTTAATGCGTTTGTTGAGAAATGGATGGCGCTGGTTACGCCGTTCTGCCTTTTTATGGGCGTGGTTTTCGCGCCTCAGTTCAGCCGGATTTTGTTTCTGGTGCCTTATATTTTCGCGTTTATGACTTTTTGCGGCAGCCTGGGGTCAAGGTTTTCCGACATCAGGCGGGTGGTGCAGCACCCGCTGCCGCTGTTTCTGTCCGTTTTGATTTTGCATGCGGTCCTGCCGCTTCTCGCGCTCGGTGCGGGGAATCTGTTTTTCCCCCAAAGCCCGTATATCATTACCGGGATGGTTTTGGAATTCGTTGTGCCGAGTGCCGTGGTCAGCACCATGTGGGTTTCCATCTATTGCGGCAGCGCCCCGTTCACGCTTTCCCTTTTGCTGATCGACACGCTTCTGGCGCCGCTCAGCGTACCGTTCAGCTTACATCTTCTCGTCGGCTCGAATGTGCAGGTCGACACCGTGGGCATGATGAAGGAGCTTTTGCTGATGGTGGGCATCCCGGCGCTTGTGGGGATGACGCTGAATCAGCTTACCGGGGGCACGGTCAAACAGACCCTGTCACCCAGGCTCGCGCCGTTCGGGAAAATCGCGCTGATGCTGGTGGTCTGTGCCAATTCGTCCAAGGTGGCGCCCTTTATCCGCAATATGACGCCGCGCCTCTTTGCGGTGGCCGGGGCCATTCTGCTGCTTGCCGTGCTGGGGTACGCACTGGGCTGGGCCTTTGCGATGGTGCTGAAACTGAAACGGGAGCTTGTCGTATCCATGACGTTCGGCTGCGGAATGAGAAATATCAGCGCGGGCGCGGTCATTGCCGCGGCGTATTTTCCGGCGGAGGTCATGTTCCCGGTTATGATCGGGACGCTCTTTCAGCAGGTGCTGGCCGCGTGTTTTGCCCAGCTGCTTATAAAGCGCTGCGGCGTTCAGAAAGCAGCCTGACTTTCCACGAACAGAGAGTTGCTTTCAGTGCTTAATCAAATGACTGAATCACATAAAACGCGCCCTGACCGGGGTCTTGATCCGGGTCAGGGCGCGTTTTTTTGATATCTGTTTTGGGTGGCCTTTCGGTTCAGTTCCTGTTTTCCGCCAGAATTTCCAGCCAGTATCCGTCGGGGTCGGCGATGAAATACAGGTCCATGTCGTGATTTTCGTAGCAGATACATCCCATTTCCTTGTGCAGGGCATAGGCTTCTGCCTTGTCGGGCACACTGAACGCGATGTGGATTTCGTTGTCGCCCAGATTGTACGGTTCCTTGCGGTCGCGCAGCCAGGTCAGCTCAAGCTGATGCTCCGTCTGCCCGTCCCCTAAAAACGCAAGGATAAAGGAACCGTCCGAGGCGGTTTTGCGCCTGATTTCCGTCAGCCCGAGCGCCTTTTTGTAAAACGCGATGCTCTTGTCTAAATCAAACACATTCAGGTTGTTGTGCAGAAATTTTGCTTTCATAAAAACACCTCCGTCTTTTATGGGTTTATTATATTTCATATCGGGCTGCTTTTCAATGCTCTGATCGTCTAAAAGCAGAGCGCTCAGGTTGTTTTTTTAAGGAAATCAAGATATAATCATTTTAAGTATTTCCAATATGCCCAACAGCAACTCCATTTCAGTTTGCGAGACAAAACACGTTCTTTCCCCGCCGAAGGCGGGGAAAGAACGCAATCTTGTTGCAGAATCAACTGGAAGGACTGCGGCTATACGGATTTACAGTAAGGGAAAACACCTCAAGGGGAAGTGGTTTTATTTTTGAGACATTCATTGGCGTTCTCGAAAAATGCGTGCTGTTCAAGGGCATTACCCCCAGTGAGATCGCACAGATGCTGAACTGCCTTTCTCCCCGCGGAGCGGATTACGCAAAGGGCGGCCTGGTCGCTCAGGCCTCGGGGCCGATGCAAGAAATCGGGATCGTGCTTGACGGCGCGGTCGCGGTGACGAAGGAAACCCCGCTCGGTGAACGGATCGTTTTAAACAAAATCCAGCCCGGGGGAATTTTTGGGGAAGTGGCGGCTCTGTCCGACCTTCAGCGTTCCCCCGCGACGATTTTTGCGCTGGAAAAAAGCACGGTGATGTTTATCAGGCCGTCTAAAATTTTAATGCCATGCAGCAGAACCTGCCGCTGGCATACTCTGCTGACAGAAAATCTGATTCATATTGTGGCGGACAGGGCGCTGTATCTGAACCGCAAGATCGACTTTCTGACGATCAAAAGTATGCGCGGGAAGCTCTGCACTTATCTCTTCGAGCAGTACCGCAAGTCGGGAAAACAGCGGTTCACTCTGCCGTACAACCGCAATGAGCTTGCGGATTTTCTCAATGTTTCCCGCCCGTCCATGTCCCGCGAGCTCGGCCGGATGCGCGACGAGGGAATCCTCGCCTTTCGCGGGGACAGCTTTGAACTGCTCGACGTGGAAAAGCTGAAAAGCTTTGTACAGTAGAAACCTGAAAACGGAAGGAGAGAGACAAATGAACAGCCAAAACAGCCGGATTCTAAAAGAAATGGTCCGCTACAACGAGGGGGACCCGAAAAGGGTACAGCACGCGCTGAAGGTATATGCGTTTGCAAAGTCCATCGGCGAGCTGGAAGGTCTGGATGAAAACATGATGGAGATTCTGGAGCTTGCCGCCATCCTTCACGATATCGGAATCCGGAACAGCGAACGGAAATACGGCTCCTCCTCCGGAAAATATCAGGAGCTGGAGGGCCCTCCGGTAGCGGAAGCAATCCTTTTGGAAGCCGGTATCCCGCGGGCGGTGATCGACCGCGTCTGCTTTCTGATCGGCCACCACCACACCTATACGGAAATCAGCGGTTTGGATTATCAGATTCTGGTCGAGGCGGATTTTCTGGTCAATCTTTATGAGGACGGCATGGCCGAAGCGCAGGCACGGTCCGTTCTGCAAAAATATTTCAAAACGGAAACGGGTAAGGAATATCTTTCTGAAATGTATCTGAGCTCCCGGGACGGAGCGGCGGTTTGAAAAGTCCTTTCCTTTATTCCAATGACAATAAACGGTATCATACGCTGAGCTATCATCTGAAAAAGCGGTTTGACCGCCGGGTTTTCAAGGCGGTGATCGACGCGGGATTTACCTGTCCGAATCTGGACGGCTCCAAGGGCCTCGGCGGCTGCACGTATTGCCTGTCCGGCAGCGGGGACTTTACCCACGGGACGGACAGGAGCGTTGCAGAACAGGTGCGCATGGAGCTTGGTCGGGTGCGCGAAAAGACACCCGGCGCGGATGTGATCGCCTACTTTCAGGCGCACACCAACACCTACGCGCCGCTTCCCAGGCTGCGGGAGCTGTATGAATCCGCCCTGGGCGTCGAAGGCGTGTGCGGCATCAGCATTGCCACGCGCGCGGATGCACTGGAAGCCGAAACGATGGATTATCTGGCCGGACTGTCCGGAAAAACGTATCTGACGGTGGAGCTGGGCTTGCAGACCGTCCATGACGCCACCGCCGAAAAAATCAACCGCTGCCATTCTTACGCCGCGTTTACCGAGGCTTTTCAGGCGCTCAAATCCCGCGGAATCCGTGTCTGTGTGCACATCATCAACGGGCTTCCGGGGGAGACCCCGGAAATGATGCTGGGCACCGCCCGGGCGGTCGGCGCGCTGGGAGCGGACGCGGTGAAAATCCATCTTCTGCAGATCATGCGGGGGACTCCCATGGAGCGCCAGCTTGCGGCGGGGGAAGTCGTTCCCATGACGCGGGAAGGGTATCTCGATGTCGTCTGTTCCCAACTGGAGGTTCTGCCGCCCGAAACGGTGATCGAACGGATTACGGGGGACGGCGCCCACGATCAGCTGATCGCGCCGCGCTGGGGTGTGGATAAAATCGCCGTGCTCGGCGGCATTGACCGCGCGCTTGTCCAAAAGGATACCTGGCAGGGAAAACGGTATCCATAAAAAAGGAGGCCGAATCAAATTCGGCCTCCCGGGATGTCGTAAAATATCCGGCAATTCTGCGGCTGTGCGGCTTTATCGGCTGTCAGGAACGCGTTTTCGCTCTATCTGTCGGCGTTCGGATAGGGAATGATGTCTCCCCTTTGGGTAAAGAACGCGATCCGGCCGCGGTAGCTTTCCGTACGGCTGTCGGTTTTCAGCTCTTCAAACACAGCGGTGTTTTCGCTGAAATGCATCGGGACTGCCAGCTCTGCGCCCACGGTTCTCATAAAGTAGTCCAAACCGCGCAGCGCGTGTTCTTCCAGCCTGGGGTCCGCGGGAACAAACGCGATATCGATCGCTTCGCCCTTCAGCGTGTCGATCTGTTCCCTGTAACGGCGGGTCATTTCGCGGTTGTCGCTGTCGGGCTCCCCGTTCCAGTACCAGTCGTTTAAATCCCCGGCGTGATAAATGCACAGGCCGTCCGCCTGAATGAGGAACGCCACGCCGATATCGGTGGAATCGAGCGTGCGCACGCTCAGGTCGCCAAGGTCGTATTCCTGTCCGGGAGCGACCCTGATTACGTCCTCAGAGGTTTTGATATCGTCGGAGAGTACGTAGCGGATTTTTTCGACGGTTTTGCGCCAGCTGAAAATCCTCGGGTTATAGTGGTCGGGGTGGCTGTGAGAGACAAAGACGACCACATCGAGGTCTTTGATTTCCTCCGGGTCGATGACGCCCTTTGCGAGCCCGCAGCCTTTTGGGGAGTCAAGGTAATAATCGAAGATAAAAAAATGGCAGTCCGTTTTCAGCGTGAATCCGCTGTTGTACAGATATCTGATTTCGGCTTTCATACGATTCTCCTTCCGTTCGGAGCGGTTACTGCATGCTGCCGCCCTCGATGATGCCCGCTTTGTTCAGGTTCTGCTTGTGTTCCTCATAGGTTTTCGCGTAGTAGTAATTTCCGCTGGAATCTGCGGCAAAGTAAAGGTAGTCGGTGTCTGCCGGGTTGACCGCGGCGTTCAGCGCGGCTTTGCCGGGATTGCAGATGGCCCCGACCGGCAGAGCGGGGCATTTCCGGGTATTATAATAGGAATTGTAGCGGTTGATATCGCCGGTGAGGTTGGGCTTCAGATATTTTTCCACATAAATGACCGTTACATCCGCCTGAAGCTTCATACCGGCCTTCAGCCGGTTGTGGAACACAGAGGACACTTTTGCCATTTCGTTTACGTTTCCCGATTCCTTCTCGATAATCGAGGCAAGGGTGACGATCTGGTCGGTGGTCATACCGGAATAGCTGTAGCTGCCGCCGATTCTGCTTTCGGCGTTTTTCAGCATTTTGCCGAGCGCGTCCTGCGGCTTCATGTCCTTGTAAAATTCATAGGTATCGGGAAAAAGGTATCCTTCCAGCTTGTAGCAGCGGTTCGCGTTGGAACCCAGCTTGCCGATCAGGGAATAATAGCTGAAATCGTAGGAATTCGCGGTGCTCAGCAGTTCGCTTTTTTTACAGACGCCGTTCGCTTCCAGCCGGTCGCCGATCTGCGACAGTGTATATCCTTCGGGGATCACCACGCGCACGGTCTGGGCCTTTTCCGGCTGGGAAGGGGAAGCGGGCGCGGAAGAAGCACTCTGCTTTTGGGAGGAGGTCCCCTTGGAAGAGGTCACTGCCTGGGAGGAGACGGAAGAAACTCCGGAGCTGTCCGCTGGGCTGGAGGACGCCTCCGGTTCGGAAGAACCCGTCTCGCTGACTGAGGCGCTGCTTGCCTGACTGGAGGACTCACTGCTTCCGTCGTTTTTTGAACAGGCGGAAAGAGAAAAGCAGACTGCCAGTACGGTCAGCATTGCAAGAAATTGTTTCATGTATTGAATCACCTTTTATTCTATCATTTTCTACTATTTTATAACCTTTTTTGATGTAATTCAATAGAATGCGTCATTCTTTGACATCTCCAAAAACAGGAAAACAGATCACTGAACCGTTAAGGGAGGTAATTTTTTTGGAATTCAGCTTTGAAAAATATGGACAGCAGTTCCTTCTGCTGCTGGAATCGTCCCTGCCGAGAATTCTGGGCGCCCTGCTGATTTTAGGGATCGGCTGGTGGCTGAGCAACCAGGCGGTCAGACTGATGTTCCGTGCGATGTCGCGCTCAAAGACGGACACGGGCCTCGTTACTTTTATCAGCTCTCTCGCCAAAGTGCTGCTGAAGATGATCGTATGCATTACGGCGGCGGCCCAGCTCGGCATGAACGTCGGCTCCATTATTGCCGCGATCGGTGCGGCGGGCCTGACGATCGGCCTTGCCGTGAAAGACAACATGGCCAACATCGCCTGCGGCGCGCAGATCATCTTTACAAAGCCGTTCCGCGTCGGGGATTACATCCTCTTTGAGGAGACGGAAGGAACGGTCGAGCGCATCGAAACCATGTTCACCACGCTCAGGACCTTCGACAATAAAGAGGTCGTCATTCCGAACTCCAAAATCACCTCCGGCGTCATCGTCAATTATTCCGCCATGGCGACCCGCCGTCTGGACCTGAAATATATCGTCGGTTATGACGAGGATATCGGAAAGGTGAAAAGCCTGCTCGAAAATCTGTCCGGACGGAATTCGATGGTGCTCGACAGCCCCGCTCCGCTGGTTGTAGTCGGTGAACACGGGGAAAACGGCATCACTGTGGAGGTAAGGGCATGGTGCAAGACGGACGATTACCTGACCCTCTATTTTGACATGCAGGAAAAGGTAAAGCTTGCGTTTGACGAAGCGGGTATCCGGATTCCTCACAATCAGCTCGATGTCCATGTAAAGACCGGAGAATAAAAGTGCGGTCCAAACGATGAAGAGCGGCAGCCCTGTAAAACAGGACTGCCGCTCTTTCAGGCTGGACGCCTGACAAGCTTTTCGACGTGCCTTTTAGAAACTGCTTTGCCGGAAATGTATAGCTTACGCCAGCGCCTGCTGAAGATCGTACAGAATATCGTCGATGTGCTCGGTGCCGATAGAAAGACGGACGGTGTTCGGCTTGATGCCGGACTGGAGCAGCTCGCTTTCGTTCATCTGGGAATGGGTGGTGCTCGCCGGGTGGATGACCAGCGATTTCACGTCGGCCACGTTTGCCAGCAGGGAGAAAATTTCAAGACGGTCGATAAAGTCTTTGGCTTCCTCGGCGCCGCCTTTGATCTCAAACGTGAAGATGGAGCCTGCGCCGTTGGGGAAATATTGGTTATATAAAAAGTTGTATTTGCTGTCCGGTAAGGCGGGGTGATTGACGCGCTCCACCTTCGGGTGTTTAGAAAGGAAATCCACTACCTTCAGAGCGTTCTCAACATGACGCTCCACACGAAGGGAGAGGGTCTCAAGGCCCTGCAGCAGCAGGAAGGAGTTAAACGGGCTGATGGTTGCGCCGGTATCTCTCAGCAGGATCACGCGGATTCTGGTCACAAAAGCCGCCGCACCGACATTCTTTGTAAAGCTGATGCCGTGGTAGCTCGGATCGGGCTCGCTCAGCCACGGGAATTTGCCGGAGGCCTCCCAGTCGAAGTTGCCGCCGTCGACGATGACTCCGCCCAAAGAGGAGCCGTGGCCGCCGATAAACTTTGTTGCGGAATGGACGACTACGTCCGCGCCGTGCTCAATGGGGCGCAGAAGGTACGGCGTCGCAAAGGTGTTGTCCACAATCAGGGGAATTCCGTTTTTGTGCGCAATCGCGGCGACCGCGTCGATGTCGATAATGCTGGAGTTCGGGTTGCCGAGTGTCTCAATAAAAATCGCCTTGGTATTCGGCTGAATCGCTTTTTCAAAGCTTCCCTCCACGTCGGGGTCGACAAACGTGGTGGTAATGCCGAAAGCCGCGAGCGTATGTTCCAGAAGATTGTAGGTCCCGCCGTAAATGGTGTTGGCGGAGACGATATGGTCGCCCGCGTGGGCAACATTTTCAATCGCATAGGTGATGGCGGACGCGCCGGACGCGGTGGCCAGCGCCGCTACGCCGCCTTCCAGAGCGGCAATGCGCTGTTCAAATACATCGGAGGTGGGGTTCATCAGTCTGCCGTAGACGTTGCCGCCTTCCGTCAGGCCGAAGCGGCCCGCAGCCTGCGCGGAATCCTTAAACACAAAGGAAGTGGTCTGGTAAATCGGAACCGCTCTCGCATCCGTTGCGGAATCCGGCTTTTCCTGTCCCGCGTGTACCTGTATGGTTTCAAACTTGTATTTTCTTTCACTCATTGTCGTTACTCCTTCTGTATATTTATTTCCGTATTTCGTATCCCGGGAAATCACAAAATTTATTTCCTGTTACAACAATAGGAGGTGCACATTCGGTTATACAGAAAGAGGGGACGATTCAGCTTGTGAAAAGAGTGGGACTTTGTCTTCATAGAGCTCCTCCTTTTATGTAATATTACAATTCATATCAAATTAGTAATATATATTGTTGACATAGTACTACGTTAAAAGAGAAATGTCAAGGGCTTTTTTCTAAAAAAGCGCCCCGGTATCAGGCCCGAAAGCTCCTGATTTTCCGGGGCGCACAATGGTTCAGGTAATCTGAAAAATGTAAAACTTTAGGTAATTGGTTTCCGGCACATTCCATAGAATAGGGTGGTCGGGGGACTGCTGCCTTGCTTCGATCTGGCGGAGCGACACTTGGGCGTCAAACGCCGCGCTGCGCAGCATGCTGCAAAAGAGGTCCTCCGTCATGAAATGGGAGCAGGAGCAGGTCGCAAGGTAGCCGCCGCGCGGCAGCAGCTTCATGGCGCGCAGATTGATTTCCTTGTACCCCTTCATCGCGTGGTCGACGGTCTGGCGCGATTTGGTAAAGGCCGGCGGGTCGAGCACGATCAGGTCGTAGCCGTCCTTTTTGCCCATCGGCATCTGCGGAAGCAGGTCGAACACGTTGGCCGTCTGGAAGCTCATTTTTTCCTGCAATTGGTTTCGAGTGGCGTTTTCCCCCGCCATGGCGACCGCGTCGGCGGAAATGTCCACCGCGTGTACGTGTTCCGCTCCGCCCTTTGCCGCGTTCAGCGCAAAGGAGCCGGTGTGGGTAAAGCAGTCCAGCACCCGTTTGCCGCGGCTGATTTTCGCGACCGCCTGCCGGTTGTACTTCTGGTCGAGGAAAAACCCGGTTTTTTGCCCGTTTTCAAAATCGACGGCGTATTCGATCCCGTTCTCCGTGATCGTTGTGCGGGTTGCCTGCGGCGTTTCCACCCCGGCGACAGGGAAGAAGCCCTTGTCTTGCTGCATTCCTTCCAGCTCGCGGATAGCGACGTCGTTGCGCTCGTAGATGCCGTCTATGTTCTGGCCGTCCTCCCTCAGAATTTTGCACAGCAGGGGGAAGAGGACGGGCTTCAGCTTTTCCATGCCGAGAGAAAGCGTCTGTGCGACCAGTATGTTGCGAAAGCGGTCCACCGTCAGCCCGGGGAAAAGATCCGCCTCGCCGAAAATGATCCGGCAGCAGGAGACGTCGTCCCCCATCACGGTTTTGCGGTACTCCCACGCGTGACGCAGGCGGCGCTCGAAAAAAGCTTCGTCAAAGACGTCGTTCGCGCTGCGGGAAATCAGCCGGATCCTGATTTTGGAGTGGTCGTTGATAAATCCGGTGCCCAGATATTTTTCGCGGATGCTGAAAACGTCGGCCAGACCGCCGTTTTCATACGGGCCCTCAATGTTGAGAATCTCCGTATTGTAGACCCACGGGTGTCCGGACAGAATGCTGTTTTCCGCCTTGCGGGTCAGAGTGATCTTAGGGTATCTTCTGTTTTGCTTCATGAATTTTCCTCACAACCTGAAATGATTTTACAGCCGGCCGCCGGATTTCGTATCAAGCGCGGCGAAGGACAAGCCTGTAATGATGGATTTATTATAGCACAAAATTGCCTGCTTACAAGGAAAGCGTCTCATTCATTTTCTGTTCCCATCCGTCAAAAAAATACAGATTTATCATTTCTCGCCGCCATCGTTTACAGTTTTGTAGCAACCACTTACAGTCTTGTTGCTTTTCTTGCTTTCACCGCCGGCGGGTACTATGATAAATTTGTAAAGTGAAAATGATATGGGAGGAATTTCAATGAAAACAGGGAAGTTTGCGGCTGCGATTGTTTTGGTGGCTTTATTGACAATTCTGACCGCCTGCTCAAAAGCCGGAACGGCTCAGAACGGGAAACCGGAAATCTTTCAGCCCGCGCAGTCGGTACAGAACATCGACCGGAACGAAGCAATGAACGCCGTCAAAAATATGATCCGTATGGATTATACAAAATACAAAATCGGTCTGATCAACGGAAATTTTGAATATCAGGGAAATCAGTACTATCAGTTCCTGATTTCCGATAAAAACGAGTCCATAGAGCCGTCCATCATTGTCAGCAAGCACAACGGCACCGTCCTTTGCTATTACCCGGACGACACCGTGACGGAGGTCTATCAGGACGGAGTATTCAAATCCAAATGCTAACATCTTTCAGAAGCACTCAATAAATAGCTGCTGTTAAGCAGAAAAAGCCGCCCGTCGGGCGGCTTTTTTATAACCTTTTTCAGGAATTTACCGCAAGGTCCGGCTCCTTTTCCGTAAAGGCGGCAGTATGCGGCTTCAGGCGGCTGGAAAAAGAATGGTCGTTTATTCCCTTGCGGATTCATCCCGAAGAAGCACGACCGCTATTTCATAAAGCAGCTTTCGTTTTTCCGCGGGGAGCTCTTTCAGCAGGTCCGTGAATTCCTCCAGCTTATAATTGCCGTTTCCGGTGGAGGTCCCTTCCAACAGATAGGTTAAGTTGACCGAGAGAAGGTCGGCGATTTTGCCCAGTATTTTCAGACTTGGCTGCGTATTGGCCCGTTCAACCCTTGAAATATATTCCGGCGTAACGGAAAGCAGTTCCGCCAGATGGGCCTGAGTATAATTTCTGTCACGGCGTGCCTGCTTAATCCTGTGCCCGATCGCCTTATAATCAATAGTCATAAAATCCACCTGTCCAATGTTTTTCATTAATTGATATTTTTAAGTATAGTGTATGGAAGAATGCCATAAAGGAATATATAAGTAAATATTGATCATATAGGTTCTTATGCTATATTAAGAGTTGACGCAACCAGGCGATTTTTCGGCCCGATTTTTCGGTGAATTCGGAAAGGCTTGTTTCCTTTACCCTCATTGCATGTCAATAAATGGGATGTTATAATGACAAAAAGTTCCAGAAAAGTCGACATAACAGGAATAGAAACCGGACGGAAAATATTCGTTAATCTGCTCACATAATCAAGGTGTGGATGTTGACTTGATCAGGTGGGCTTTTAAAGTTGTGTGCTTTTTTCGGAGCTTTTTTAAATGAAAGGAAGGAATTTTAATAGATGGAATCGTTTGAGAGTGTTGATAAAACGCTGCAGAGAGGATTGACGGAATTTGTAAAGCTTCGTCTGAAAATTCATCATAGAAAATATAAACAGGAAAAGGAAAAACGTGATTTTAAGCTGAACCGCAAGCTGGATCAGGAGTTTAACGAGCTGCTGACCCTGCTGGAGAAGGATAAAAAGAGCCTGCTGATCGATTATACGGACCATCTTTGCCAGAAATATTTTGGTCTTGACCGGTGGTTCTATGAGCGTGGGTTAATGGATTGCCAGAACTACTATAAGGGACGATGGAGGGGTGTAATGAACTGTCAGGTTCTGCAGGATGAAAAAACAGATCCATAATGAGCTGAAATTCTGTAATATAGGGCGGCAGACGGACTCGTCTGCCGCCTTTTTGTGAAATTACACGGAATAGAAAATGAATAGCGGAAATATCTTGAAAATATTTACCTATAGGTTAATATTGACATATTAATCCATATTATGCATAATAGTTACAAGAAAACATTTTTTCTTTGCTATGGAATTTGAAACCGAAATTATCAAACCAAATTTGGCTTTCAGAAAACAGACCGAAATAAAGGAGATGGATAAGGTGGTCACTGAAAAGAAGGTATACACGAGCAGGGATGTCTATAATAAAAACGGAATCTTACTGGTAGCGAAAAATGAATTGCTGACCAAAGAAGCACAGGCAAGGCTGAAGTCGATCGGCGCTCTGAATTTCCGGTATCCCAAAAGTGATTCACCGGAAAAAACAGACGGCGTCGGTGCGGAAGAGACCATACGGAAAAGCTGTGATCATATGCAGGAGAAAATGGGACAAAACTGCACTGCTCTGCTGTCAAAGGCTTCGGATATTCTGACCGCCGTCCTTTTTCAGTCCAAAGAAATGCCGTGGTGGGCAGCGGTGCTTGCTCTGGAAAATTACATAGACTGGCTTTATACCCACTGTGTTGATGTTGCGCTTCTGTCGACGATGATGGCGATTGAGCTCCAGTATTCCGATTCCCGGCTCACTCAGCTTGCGCTGGGCGGTTTTTTGCATGACGTCGGCAAACTCTTGATCCCCAAATCCATGATTCAGAAGCCCTCCAAATTGAGCAGGGACGAATATACGATTATGAAGCAGCACTGTGTTCTGGGAGCGGAAATGTTACAGGGCATTGAGGTCCCGTCCGTTTGTCTGAACATTATTCTGCAGCATCATGAAAGGCTCGACGGCAGCGGATATCCGAACGGGCTGAAGGAAAATCAAATTTCAGAGGAAGCCCAGATCGTCATGATTGCGGACGTTCTGGACGCAATGACTTCTTATCGTCCCTATAAGAAAGAAAAAAGCATGAGCGAAGCCTTTCTGGAGCTGCAGAAAGAAGAAGGGCTGTTCAATCCTGATTTGCTGAAGCAGTTTGAAAAACTGCTGGGCCACGGGAAAACAGGGTAGGATACCCGAAAAGGCCGCTGCCGAGAATCCGGCAGCGGCCTTTTCGGGATATGCCGATATCGGGAAAAACCTTATGCGATACCGATTGCTTTTTTGATGAAATAATACAGAAAAGGAAGAAGAATGGCCGGCAGCATGTTGCCGACCTTTATTTTTTTGATTTTCAGCATGTTCAGCCCGATCGCCATAATCAGGACGCCGCCGATGGCCGAAATTTCCCGTACCATTTCGTCGGTCAGCAGGGACTTGAGAGAAGACGCCAGCAGCGTGATAATGCCCTGATAGAGAAATACGGCTGCGGCGGAAAAAATCACGCCGAAGCCCATGGTCGAGCTGAGGAAAATGGACACGATGCCGTCGAGCACCGATTTGGCGAACAGCGTCTGGTGATTGCCGGTCAGCCCGCTTTCAATGGAGCCGACGATCGCCATGGAGCCGACGCAGAACACAAGACTGGCGGTCACAAAGGCTTTTGCGACGCTGCCGTCCGTGCTTGAAGTCCTGCTTTCGATCAGCTGGCCCAGCCCCGCGAGCCGGTCCTCAATTTTCAGCGCCTCGCCGATGATGCTGCCGATCACCAGGCTGAAAATCAGCAGCACCAAATCGTTTGTTTTGATGGCGCTCATCATTCCGATCAGCAGGACGGACAGCGCGACCCCGTCCATAATGGTTTCACGGTAATTATTCCGGATACCGCTTTTTAAAATCAGTCCCAGCGCCGTTCCCAGCGCAATGGACAGCGCGTTGACAATGGTTCCTAACATGTTTCAGCACTTCCCCGTTTCTTCATATGGTTTTAATCATATATCATTTTGGGAATCGGTGTCAATAAGATTAACTTTTTGGCGAAGATATGGTATGATAGTCTCATTCGAAGAGAAGGGGGATGGTAGGGTGAATAAGGCGGCGATCCGGGCTTTTGCGGTTGGCGCCAGAGAAAAACTCATCGCGTCCGTCTCCCGGCGCACCGTCGAACTGACGGCGCAGAAACGGAACCCGTTTCCCGGACTGACGCAGGACATTGAAAACACCGGCTTTCAGACCGTGGTGGAGGAAGTTTCCTATACGTGGTTTATCCGTATCATCGGCATCCGGTTCATGGAGGTCAACGGCTATCTCCCGGGGAAGGTGCGCGTCCTTTCTTCCGAACAGCCGGGACAGATTCTTCCGGATATCCTGGCGGCCGAGCCGCCGGAGGACCGGTCGGACGAGCGCTTTACCGCGCTTTTTATTTCTGTCTGCCAGTCCCTCGCCAAAGTTCTTCCGGAGTATTTTGAAAGAGAATGCAATTATCTGGAACCGCTGCTGGAGCTGTCCTTTCGGGAAGCGGACGGGGTTGTCCGCAGCCTTGTGGACGGAATTTCCGAGGAGGACTTCCGGGAGGCGGTTGAGATCATCGGCTGGCTGTACCAGTATTACAACGACGCCCGCCGGAACGAGGTCATCAGCCTTTACGGCGGCAGGGTAAAAAAAGAGGACGTCCCGGCGGCCACGCAGTTTTTTACCACGGACTGGGTCGTGCGCAGCATGGTGGACAATTCTCTCGGCCAGTACTGGCTGGAACGGAATCCGGACAGCGCGCTCAGAGAAAAGCTGGAATTTTATCTTGGGGCGGAAAATGCTGCCGTCCGGGAAAACATATCACCTCAGGAGCTGAAGCTTCTCGATCCGTGCATGGGCAGCGGGCATATCCTTGTCTACGCATTTGACCTGCTGATTGAAATTTACCGGGAATGCGGGGTGAGCCCGCGGGACGCGGCGGAGTTGATTCTTCGCCGCAACCTTTACGGGTTTGACATCGACAGGCGTTCCTGGCAGCTTGCCTGCTTTGCGCTGCTGATGAAGGCGCGCGGATACAATGCGGATATTCTGACGCTTGGAATCCCGCTGAACCTGTATGTCATCCGGGAAGGGCCCGGGATCGGTGAGAACCTGCTGTCCTTTGTGGCGGACGGCGACGGGCAGATCAAAGCGGATTTGCAGAATCTTCTTTCGGCCCTTCACGGGGCCGCCGAATACGGAAGCCTGCTCCGTGTGGAGCCGGTCGGCTTTGACCGGATTTTCCGGCGGGTGGAGGAAATCAGGCGGCAGCCGTGCGACAGCCTGTTTGCGCTCGCGTACCGGGAAGATACCGTTCATAAGCTTTTGCCGCTGCTGCGGCAGGCCCGGGCAATGGCAGGAAAATATACGGTGGTTGCGACCAATCCGCCTTATCTGAACCGCATGAATAAAAGGTTGAAATCCTATATCAATCGGCATTACCGCGACTATGCCGGGGACCTGTTCTCCGTATTTATTTACCGCAGCTTCGGCTTCTGCATTCCAGACGGCTACTGCGCGTTTATGTCGCCGTTTGTCTGGATGTTCATCAAATCGTATCAGAAATTAAGGGAATACATCATCCGGGAAAAATCGATCTCCTCGCTGATTCAGCTGGAGTATTCCGCTTTTGACGAGGCCACTGTGCCGATCTGTACCTTTGTGCTGAAAAACGGGCCGGAAACCAGGCCCGGCGTGTATCTGAAGCTCTCCGACTTCCGGGGCGGCATGGAGGTGCAGAAACAAAAGGTGAGGGAAGCGGTGCAGAACCCGCACTGCTCCTACCGCTTTGAGACTTCTGCAAAGCAGTTCGCTCGTATTCCCGGTATGCCGATCGCCTACTGGGCGGGCGAAAAGCCGGGGGAGATATTTTCCTCCGTCCCGCCCCTTTCCGAAAGCGCAGCGGTTACGAACGGGCTTTTTACCTGTGACAATAAACGCTTCCTGCGTTTCTGGTACGAGGTAGCTCCTGAAAACATCCATTTCCATTGTACCGACCGGGCTGACTGCCTGCAGAGCAGCCGGAAATGGTATCCCTATAACAAGGGCGGCGATTTCCGGAAATGGTACGGCAATCAGGAATACGTGGTCAATTTTCAGCATTTCGGGCAGGAGATCAGCGAGTTCCGCGTAAAGTCGGGACAATCCGCTTCCTTTCCCGGCCAGGGCTTTTATTTTGAGCAGAGCGTGTCCTGGTCGTTCGTCAGCTCCTCCAAATTTGGCGTAAGGTATTATCCGAAGGGCTTTGTGTTCGACATCGCCGGGTCCTCCGTTTTCCCGAACCGGGAGGACGATTTCTATTATATCCTTGGGTTTTTGTCCAGCAGCTGTGCTTTTTCCATGCTGAACCTGATGAATCCCACGCTGAATTATCAGGCGGGCAATATCGCCAAGCTTCCGCTGCGGGTGGATGAAACCGTGAAACAGCGGGTCGGTATGCTGGTCGCTGAAAATATCGAAATTTCCAGGGAGGACTGGGATTCCTTTGAAACCAGCTGGAATTTTCGAACTCATCCGCTGCTTCATTTCAGGACGAAGGGAAAAAACTGTAAAATTGCCGATGCCTTTGCAGCATGGAAGGATTTTACCGACCTCCGTTTTCAGCGAATGAAGCAAAACGAGGAAGAGCTCAACCGGATTTTTATTGACCTTTACGGTCTGCAAAACGAGCTGAAGCCGGATGTGGAGGAAGGGGACGTCACCATACGCCGCGCGGAGCTTTCCCGCGATATCCGCAGCTTCCTCAGCTTCGCGGTGGGCTGCATGTTCGGGCGGTACGCCGTCCCCGGCTATGACCCGCAGGAAGGGACAGATCTTCTGCCCGTTACCCCGTATCTGGAAAACGACCTTGCCGTGCGGCTGGTTTCCTTTGTGAAGCTTGTGTTCGGTGAAGAAACGCTGGAAGAGAATCTCTCTTTGATCGTTTCCGCGCTCGGCGGGAGCGGCGGCGCGGTGGATGTTATCCGGAGCTATTACGGGAATGAATTTTACCGTGAGCATATTCGTATTTATAAAAAGAGGCCGATTTACTGGATGATTGACGGCGGCGCTTTTCAGGCGCTCTGTTATATGCATGCCTATGATGAAAACACCTTCGCCCGCGGGCTGGATTTTTTGGAAAAAACGCAGTTCGGGCTTGAAAAATATACGGAAAAGGAGGGGCTGACCAAAAAACGGCAGGAAAGACTGACGGAGCAGCTTACCCGGCTGCGGGATTTCGGCGGACGGCTGGAAATTGCCGCGAAAAAGAAAATCCGGATTGATCCGGATGACGGTGTGTTGACGAATTACGCAAAGGTGCAGGGAGGGGAAGCGCTTTTTCCCCAAATCAAATGAATAAGTAATGAATAGGTGAGGTTTACGCATGATTAAAGCAGTGGTACTGGATATGGACGGAACCATGTTCGACACCGAACGCCTTTCGATCGACGGCTGGAAGAAGGCCGGCGAGGCGCTCGGGTGCGGCAATGTGATGGAATTGATTGAACAGGCGATGGGAATTACCGCCGCCGCTGAAAAAGAACTGTTTTTAACAAAGTACGGCCCCGACTTTCCGTTTGAAGAATTCAGAAGGATCAGCGTGGATTACAGCAGGGACTATATCAAAGAGAACGGCGTCCCGGTAAAAGAGGGGCTGTTTGAACTGCTGGACTATCTGAAACGGGAAGGCTACAGAATCGCGGTCGCAACGTCCTCTTCACGCAGCAGCACCATGAGCCATTTTGAAAATACAAAGATAACCGGATACTTTGATCAGATCATTTGCGGCGACATGATTGAAAAAAGTAAGCCCGACCCCGATATTTATCTGAAAGCGGCCCAGGCGCTCCAGGTTCCCCCGCAGGAGTGCATGGCGCTGGAGGATTCTCCGAACGGAATTCTTTCCGCTTACCGCGCGGGGATGAAAACCGTTATGATACCGGACACGGTTCCCGCAAATCCGGAGCTGGAGGAAATGCTCTTTGCGTGCGTCTCCACTCTTCGCGGCGTCATTCCGGTGCTGGAGAACCTGAAAAAAGGAAAATAAAAAAGCTGCCGCTTGGGTCAGGACGTAATAGAAAAGTTTTTCCATATCATGTTACAATGGCGCAGGGGCCTTGCGGCTTTTGCGCTATTCTTCCGCCGCCGGCGCGGGACGCTGGACACGGGAACCAACTTAAAGGTAGAATCAATCAAGGGGGATGAGATTGCCATAAAAAAATAGCTTTTTAAGCGCTTTTCGAGAGCTTACGGAATGTTTTGCATCATCCGGGATCACTATCAAAAAATAGTAAAGGAGTATGCTCTATATGACATTAAGAAAGCTGTTTTTTATTTGTTTCTCGGCGCTGTTCGTTCTGACGGCCGGCTGCAGTGCGCCAAACGGAGTGAACACGGTTGGCTCCGGTCCGGTATCAGGCGTTTCTTCTCCCGAATCTTTAGTATCCGCGCAAAGCATAGTTTCTGAACCGGCTCCCGGCAATCCGGCCGGTATATCTTCCGCCCCCGGGATCAGCAGCAGAAAAGAGGAAGGCGGCGAGTGGGTGGCATACGACACGAACAAGGACAGCTACAAGCTTCATATCAAAAAAGCGGACGGCACCGAAGACAAGGTCCTGGTAGACGATCCTGTGTTAGCGCCGTGTGTGGCGGGCGAATGGGTGTATTTTCTTTCGGACCTGGGCACAATTGAAAAAGTAAAACTGGATGGTTCGCAGAGGACAAAAGTCTGCGGAACCGACGCAATAGAAAATCTAAATGGCAATATGTCCATTACCGCCGCGTATCAAAACGGATTTATTTTGTATACAACGCAGCAATGCCATGAGGTGGGAAACAACAGCTCGTATCCCGTGCACTATTATCAACTGGATCCGGATACTAATCAGATAACAGAAGTGAAGGACCAGTAATGCCGGAGATGATCCAATAAAAAAGCTGCCGCTTGTGCGGCAGCTTTTTCGCGTGTTCAGCTCAGTCTTTCGATTTTGGTGATGGTAACGCTTCTGGTGTTGGAGCCGTCTATGGCACCTTCATAATAGATTCTCAGCCTGCGCCCCAACTGCAGACCCTTGCCGGAAGTATCCGCATCTGTTCCGTCCCTGAGGAAGGTGATCGAGCGGCCGTCGTCCGTCTTGATGGTAATGGTCTGCGTCATGATCTCTTCCAGCGTTCCTTCCACAGTGGAAATACCGCTGGAGGAAGCATTCGCGTCCAGAATCTTGAACCGGTTGAGGACGTCGCTGTCCGGCAGAACCATACTGTTGAACAGGTCCGACTTTTCCCCTACTTCGTAAGGGGAGTTCTTCGGCAGAGTAAAGCAGTAAACGACGTCTTCCTTTGTTCCCAGATAGGTGGGTTTGGGATCAAGCGTTTCGCCCTTTGTTTTCTCCCACCAGTCCTTTGAAACAAGGAAAATCGTAAGCAGTGAGCAGTTTTTGTCATTTTGAAAAAGAAAATCCACTTTCGTATATTTTGTGCCGCCGTCCGACATGGTTTCCGTAGTAACCACCGGGGTATAATTCTTATCCTCCCAGCTGTCGGGGACTGCAAGTGAAAAACTCAATTTGTCGTTTGTATAAAATTTCTGAACAGCACTGCTTTTTGCGTTGCTTTTGGCTCTGATTTCAGACGGGGCGGTTTCCGCAAGCATGACAGCGGGAGCTTCCGTTTTTGACGCGCATGCGGTCAGCAAAACCAGCAGAACCGATAGTAACGGTATGAAAAGCTTCAGTTTCCTCATAAATCTCCTCCATTCGGGCATAACTTTACAGCTACATCATATTCCGGGTGCTTGTAAAAGTCAATTATGATGTAAAAATTGTAATAATTCATTACAATTCTGTTATATTTTAATACAATCCATCAATCCATCTTTTGCGGTTTCGTGCTATAATAACCTCGTAGCGTAAAACGGGGCGAAGCCCCGGCGCTGAGATTGGGAAATTTTAGAAGGCGGCGGTTATTTGATGAATATTCTGGTGGATGCCGATGCCTGCCCGGTCAAGGAAATTATTGTCCGGCTGGCGAAAAAACAGAAGGTGCCTGTCATCATGCTGACCGACACGAGCCATCTGCTCGACGACGGGTACAGCAAAGTGATTACGGTGGACAAGGGCCGTGACAGCGCGGATATCCGTCTGGTCAATCTGGCCGGGAGCGGGGACATTGTCGTCACTCAGGATTTCGGCGTGGCGGCGATGGCGCTTGCCAAGGGCGCAAAGGCGCTGAACCAAAACGGCATGGTCTACGACGATTCCAATATGGACCGTCTTTTGTTTGAACGCGCGCTCGGTCAGGAAATGCGCCGCGCGGGGGCAAGGAGCGGGAAGTTCAAAAAGAGAAGCAGGCAGGACGACGAATCGTTTGAGCGGGTCCTTTCACGCATGCTGGAAGAAAATATTTGACAAACGAAATGGATATGTTATAATACCATTGTTTTGCCTGAAGCAAAAGATCATATAGCAAATCCATTTCAGTTTGCGAGATAAAATACGTTTCTCTCCGCCTAAGGTTGGGGAGAAACGCAACCTTGTTTGCAGAATCCACTGGAAATGCTGTGGTTAAAAAATAGCGATTAACACGAATATTGTGAGGTTGAAAATATGTACGATTATGATCTGATTGTCATCGGTGCCGGCCCTGCCGGCATTTTTACGGCGCTGGAGATGGATAAGCTCGCGCCCGGGAAAAAGATGCTGGTGGTAGACAGCGGCAGCACGATTGACCGGCGCGCCTGCCCGGCGAGGACCTCCGGGCAGTGCGCCCACTGCAAAACCTGCAATATTATGAACGGCTGGGCCGGCGCCGGCGCTTTTTCGGACGGAAAGCTGTCCCTTTCTGAGGAAGTCGGCGGCAATATCACGGATTATATGCCGGTGCAAAAGGCGCGGGAGCTCATCCGCTACGCCGACGATATTTATCTGCATTACGGGGCTCCGGACAAGATTTTCGGAAAAAGCGACAAATTCGCGGAAAAGGTGTCCTATGAGGCGCGCAGGGAAAATATCCAGCTGATTCCCTGCCCGGTGCGCCATATGGGTACGGAATATTCCTTTGAAGTGCTGAGGGGCATGTACCGTTACCTTTCCGGCAGACCGAATTTCGAGTTCAGGGAACACACCACAGCGGATTCCATCTTTGTGGAAAACGGAAAAGCGGAGGGCGTGTGGCTGGTTGACCGTTCCGGCGAGCGCACCCTTGTCCGCGCACCCTACGTGGTGGCAGCGCCGGGACGCGGCGGCGCCGAGTGGCTGGCCCGCATTGCCCAGGAAAACAAGCTGGCCACCACCAACAACGAGGTCGACATCGGCGTGCGTGTGGAAGTACCGAACGCGGTGATGGACCACCTTACCAAAAACCTGTATGAGGCGAAGCTGGTTTATTATTCGGATACGTTTGAAAATAAGGTGCGTACCTTCTGCATGAATCCGGGCGGCATTGTCAGCGAGGAGCATTACGACGGCGGCATCGGCGGGGGGATCGCGGTTGTAAACGGCCATTCCTACGCCGACGAAGACAAGCACAGCGAAAACACCAATTTTGCCATGCTGGTTTCCACCCGTTTTACGGAGCCGTTCAATCAGCCGATCGAGTACGGCCGGTATATCGCGCAGCTGGGGAACATGCTTACGGGCGGCGGCATTATGGTGCAGCGGCTGGGCGACCTTCTGATGGGAAGGCGCACGGACTATACCAGACTGAAAAAGTCCACAACGGTGCCCACCCTGAAAAACGCGGTGCCGGGCGACTTGTCCTTTGTGCTTCCTCACCGTCATCTGACCAGTATTGTGGAGTCGCTCCGCGCGTTTGACAAGCTGGCCCCGGGACTTTACTCCAAGAACACCCTGCTTTACGGGGTGGAGGTCAAGTTCTATTCCTCCAAGGTATCGGTCAAAAAGAATTTTGAGACCGAAATCGAAAATCTGTACACCATCGGCGACGGCGCCGGCATTACCCGCGGGCTGATGCAGGCTTCCGTAACCGGCGTTGTGGTTGCGCGGGATATCGCGAACAAGCAAAACTGATTTTTTTAAAAGTTTGGAAAGCGGCAAACCCCTCCGGCGGGTTTGCCGCTTTTATGCATGTCTTAAAAATCCAATCATATAATGTGATAAACAATATTGGGGGGAGGACGTTTCATTGCCGGATTTTTCTTTGAACTATTTTATCGCTTCCAACAGCTCAAGGGGATATGTCAGCTTTTTTCAATCGAATTTCGGCCGCCTGAAAACGGTTGTCCGTCTCAGCGGTTATCCGTCCATCGTCGTGTCGGACATTGTGAGCGGGCTTTGCTCCGCCGCGCGTGACAGCGGCTGTCATGCGCAATTGATCCACAATTGTCTGGACAATTCCATGGAAGGGGTCATTATCCCGGAAAAAAACGCGGGAGTGATCAATTTTCCGCTTTACGGGGAAGAGGAATATCCCGTGGCGGCAATTCTCAATGACGACAATCTGAGCCAGACCCATGCCTGCCTGGCGGGCGCGGTCCGGCATTTTTCCGCCGCACGCACTATCCATGACAGATGGGAGCAAATCTACGTTTCCAATATGGATTTCGACGCCGCCAACAGGCTGACGGCCCGGACAATTGAAAAAGTAATCGGAGAAAAAACATTGGGAAAAAAGGGAGCGCAGGTTCACCGCTACTTCGGCGCGTCAACCGTGAACGGCGCTTATGATTACATTGACAATCTGACGGAGGACCTTGAAAAACGCTACTTTATCAAAGGCCGGCCCGGTACTGGAAAATCGACTTTTCTGGGGAAAATCGCGGAGTATGCCGCAGCGGCGGGATTCGATACGGAAATTTACCACTGCGCGTTTGACCCGAACAGCCTGGATATGGTGATTCTGCGGGAACTGAGCGTGGTCCTGTTTGACAGCACTTCCCCGCACGAATATTTTCCGTCCCGCCCGGACGACGAGGTCATCGATATTTACAAAGCCGCAGTCGCGGAAAAAACAGACGAAAAATACCGCACGGAAATCACGGCCATCATGATGGATTATAAGGCGGAAGTCGCAAAGGCGGCCAAACAATTGGCCCGCGCGAAGCGATATTACGACGAAGTGCAAAAGGGAATCATTTCAAAAATCAGCGCTGAGGCGCTCGGCCTTGCCGAAAAGAAAATTAGGGATACTGTATTCGCAAATAGTCCATAATGTCAATAGACAATCAGATTGTACTAAAGTATAATGCATTTGGTGATCATAAATGAAATTGAGGATCCGTGATATCAGAGAAGACCGGGACCTTACCCAAAAACAGATAGCCGACTACTTAATGTGCGATCAGTCCCTGTACTCCAAATACGAACGGGAGGAAAGGGGGATTCCACTGCATCTGATTGTAAGACTTGCCCGGTATTATCGGGTGAGCGTGGATTATCTGGTTAGCCTGACCAATACAAAAACGCCTTATCCCATGGAAGGCGCAACCCTAAAAAGTTAGACAAATATTTTGATTAAGCAACCGAAAGGGGCTTGTCGCCTGTGTAAAGCGGGCGGCAAGCTTTTACATAGGAAACAGGAACAGAACCTATTTTCGTAAATAACTTACTGACGATTCGGCCATTTTCAGTGATTGGTAGGAAAATAACATCATCACGCACTACAACCTGATATGTACTTGAATCCGTTTTAATCAAGTAGTAGTTTTCTTTTTCATTGTATTCTAGTTTTCCTTTATACAACAGGTTGTCTTCATCACCATAAAGAAGCACTTCATTATTTTCCATGACTGAAAGTTTATAAGATATTCCATTCGTACCGCGTGAAAGGTAATACCCCATTGAAATGGACTCCGAATGTTTCTTTGGAATTAGGAAATATAAATTTAAGGCAATAGAGAAGAAAAATATAATACATAAAACGAAAGATAATAATTTATTTTTCTTCATTTCTGGAAATCACTTCCATTTTGTATATTTAGTATTTATAATCAAATTTTATTAATAGTATTATATTTTGAATTAAAAAGGTGACATATGCTCTTCTATAATTGTATATGAATTTAATAACTTTTTAATTTGTCTAGGGGCAGTTGCAAAATGGAAATTGCAACTGCCCCTTTTTGGTGGTTGCGCCCGCGGTTTTATGGGCTTTAATACCGCGAAACTATGCGTTTGCAAGTGCGTATTTTTCAATGGTCTGGCCGATCAGCCGGTGTCCGTTTTCATTGGGATGGATTCCGTCCTCGCAGATCAGGTCCTGATAATTTCCGGTTTTCAGAAACGCGCTGCTGATGTCGATCAGCGGAACATGGTGCAGGATCGCCAGCCGGTTGACGGCAAGATTATACATCTCGTGCCAGCGGTAGATAAATTCCACGTCGCCGAGCCAGCGAAGAATATTTTCCGGGTTCAGCCCGCGTGAAATCCAGTCAAAGTACCGTTTCGCGTCGATCGGCGGCAGGGAAAGCAGCACCGGTTTGCCGCCGCACGCTTTCACTTCGTCGATCATCTGGGAATAATATTCTTCAAATACGGAAACCGGGGTGTTCGGGACATGGCTGCTTTCCGGCGAAGCCGAGACCTCCGCCCAGTTGAAATCGCAGTCGTTTCCGCCGAATTCCAGTACCGTGTAGTCGTACCGGCCCAGCTCGGACATGTGCTTTTTCAGTACCTCGCCGCCCTTTGTGACGGTACAGCCGAATTTTGAAAAGTTTTTGATGGCAATATGGCTGTTTTTTGCAATCATGCTGACAAAGCTGTCCTTTAACAGGGTGTATTTGTTACGGGCACTGTCAAACGCGATCCCTTTAGCCACGGAATCGCCGAATACACATACGGATTGAATCATAACAGCACTCCCTTTTGTAATTATAATAAATCTGTTATATAGTATTAAATACTATATAACATAATTGACCATATGTCAATATTATTACGCAAAGAGTGCAGAATATTATGTAAGGCTGATCTCTCCCACAAAATTTGTGGCAAAAATCTGCTTTATTTCCTCGGATTTTTCTGTTTTGCCCAGCGCCCACATCAGCTTTGTGACAGCCGCTTCCGTCGTCATGTCAAATCCCTGGACGACCCCGCTCTGCAGCGCCTTCTGTCCGGTCTGATAAATGGTGAAGTCGCTCCGTTCGTACAGGCACTGGCTGCATACGACAACGGAAATGCCGCGCTCCACGATCTTTTGCAGCTGTGCGATCAGATCGCGGCGGATAAAATTCAGCCCGCCCGCGCCGAACGCTTCAATCACGATTCCCTTGTAGTTCATTTTCAGAAGCATGTCGAAAATCTCCGGGTTCAGTCCGGGGGTCAGCTTAATCAGAAAAACATCGGTGCAAAGCCGGTCTTCCAGAAAGAATTCGCCTTCCATTCGTGGCAGAATGCTTTCGTTGAACGTTAGGCCGCCCGCGTCGACGGTTGCGGCGGGGGGACAGTTGACGCTTTCAAAGGCGTCAAAGCCCGTGGTGCGCACCTTCACCGCCCTTGTCCCCAAAATGACCTTGCGGTCAAACGCAAGAAAGACCCCCGGCCTTTTGGAACAGGCCATTGCAAAGGCGCAGCGCAGGTTTTCCGCGCCGTCCGTCAGGGGGTGATTGATCGGCAGCTGGGAGCCGGTGATGACCACCGGAATGGGGATATTGCGCAGCATAAACGACAGCACGGAGGCGGTGTACGCCATAGTGTCCGTGCCGTGGGTCAGAACGATTCCGTCATAGTTGCGGTATTCGCGGGCAATGGTGCGCGCAATGCACTGCCATTCCTCAGGCTGTATGTTGGAGCTGTCAAGCTGAAATAAGTCTTCAACCGCAACGTCGTATTCGGCGGTAAGCCCGCCGATGAAGTCGGCCAGCTGCCGGCTGCTCAGCGACGGCGCAAGACCTTCGTCCGTCGGTTCGGAGGCGATGGTTCCCCCGGTGGTAATCAGCAGTAATTGATTCATGGTAACACCCCGGTTATGTTGATGAGCGTGATTTACAATATACTATCATTAATAGCATAGAAAGTAAATGAAGCGATCTCTAAAATCAGAGGCATTCCCCAAGCTTTTTCGCGCAGTTTCTACAAAACCGCCCGATTGCTTCCCAACACGGAATGCTTTATAATGAAAATCAGAAAAATGGGACCAATGCTACTGAACGGAAAGGGCGGGATTTGCGTGTCCTCTGTTTTTATTGTGGAAGATGATGTGAAAATCAGACAGGAGCTGACAAGGCTCCTTGAAAAATACGGCTATACCTGTGCTTCGTCGGATGATTTTGCCCATATGCCGGAAGTGATCCTGAAGGAGAATCCACAGCTCGTGCTTCTGGATATCAACCTGCCGGTTTACGACGGGTACCATATCTGCCGGGAAATCCGGCGTGGCTCCCAGCTTCCCATTATCATCGTGACCAGCCGCGACAGCGACGTCGACGAACTGATGAGCATGAGTCTGGGCGCGGACGATTTTATCACGAAGCCTTACAATACGCAGATTCTGCTTGCGCGGATCGTCTCCGTTTTAAAGCGCGCTTATCCGTCCGAACCGGTCAGCATCCTTTCCCACCGGGGGTTGGAGCTCGACCTTTCCCGCGGGACCGCGCGTTTCGGGGAAAACGAGACGGAGCTTTCCAAAAACGAACTGCGCATCCTGCACATGCTTCTGTGCAACCGGGGCCGTATCGTTTCCCGGGAGGAAATCATGAACGACCTGTGGCAGTCGGAGGAATTCGTGGACGACAACACGCTGACGGTCAACATCAACCGGCTGCGCAAAAAGCTGGACGGCATCGGCGTGCGCGATTATCTGACGACCAAACGGGGGCTGGGGTATCTGGTATGAGTGTGAAAAATTTTTTAGCGGATAAGGTTTATCATTTACTCTTTGTGGTGCTGACGGCCTTTTTCGCGGCCGCGCTGCTGTCCATTCTGAGAGTGGGCGCTTATGCCGCCCTTTTTGTTCCGCTGGTGTTTCTGGCGGGGGAAGCGGCTGCGCTGGCATTGGAATTTCTCAGAAAAAGGGAATTTTATAACGGAATGCTTCAAAACCTTGAAAAGCTGGACAAAAAATATCTGATTTCCGAAATGCTGGACGAGCCGTCCTTTCTTGAGGGAAAGCTGCTTTGCGAATGCGTAAAGACGGCCGGCAAGGCGATGAACGACGAGATCGCCGGGTACCGCCGCGCTTCCCGCGAATACCGGGAATACATCGAGACGTGGGTGCACGAGGTCAAAACGCCGATTTCCTCCAGCAGGCTGATGATTGAAAACAATAAAAATGAGATTACACTCAGCTTAAATGAGGAACTATCCAAAATAGAGAATTACGTGGAACAGGCGCTTTTCTATTCCAGAAGCAACCATGTGGAAAAGGATTACGTCATCAAAAGCACCACGCTGAAAGCGCTGGTCGGTTCGGCGCTCAAAAAGAATTCCGCCGCGCTGATCGAGAGCAGGACCCATGTGGAAACCTCCGCGCTGGACAAAACGGTGTTTACCGACGGGAAGTGGACGGACTTCATTATCGGCCAGATTTTGATGAACTCCGTTAAGTACCGGAGCAGGGAGCCGGAAATCAAAATTTACGGGCTTCAGAATCCGAACAGCGTTACGCTGATGATTTCCGACAACGGGATCGGAATTTCGAAAAAGGACCTGGGCAGGGTGTTTGAAAAGGGTTTTACCGGCGAAAACGGCAGAACCGCCGCAAAATCGACCGGGATCGGACTGTATCTGTGCAAAAAGCTCTGCAATAAGCTGAGCCTCGGCATTTCCATCGCTTCCACCGAGGGAAAGGGGACGCTGGTTTCCATCGTTTTCCCGAGAAGCAACATGTTTGAATGATTTTTCAAGCTTACAAAACTGTAAGTCTGCCGTAAGGGAAATCAATGGTTTGTTCCGCAAAATTGTATTATACTGTTAATACAATTTGAAAAGGAGAAAAACAGATGCAAAAAATTCTGACGGTTGAGAATGTTGAGAAATATTACGGAAATAAAGGCAATCTGACCAAAGCGGTGGACGATATCAGCTTTGAGGTGGAAAAAGGGGAATTCGTCGGCATCATGGGCGCTTCCGGCAGCGGAAAAACGACGCTGCTGAACTGTATTTCCACTATTGATTCCCCGACGGCCGGCCATATCATTATCGACGGAAAGGACATTACCCGGCTGAACTCCGCAAGGCTGTCCCGGTTCCGCCGCGAACAGCTCGGGTTTATCTTTCAGGACTTCAATCTGCTGGACACACTGACCGCGTATGAAAATATTGCGCTCGCGCTGACCATTATCAAAACCCCGGCGGGAGAAATCGACGTGCGCGTGCGTCAGGTCGCGAAAAAGCTGGAGATCGAGGATGTCCTGAAAAAGTATCCTTACCAGATGTCCGGCGGGCAGAAGCAGCGCGTCGCCTCGGCCCGCGCCATCGTTACCCAGCCCGCGCTGATTCTGGCGGATGAGCCCACCGGCGCGCTGGACTCCAAATCCTCCCGGATGCTGCTGGAAAGCTTTGAAACGCTCAACAGCAATCTGGAAGCGACCATCCTGATGGTCACGCACGACGCGTTTACCGCCAGCTACTGCCACCGGATCCTGTTTATCAAGGACGGCAGGATTTTCAACGAGCTGGTCCGCGGCGGCGATACCCGCAGGCAGTTTTTCAATAAGATCATTGAGGTCGTGACCCTGCTCGGAGGTGACAACGCCAATGTTCTCTAAGCTCGCTTTCAAGAATGTCACGAAAAGCATCCGCGACTTCACCGTCTATTTTTTGACCCTGACGTTCGGTGTAAGCCTGTTTTATGTTTTCAATTCCATCGATTCCCAGACCGCGCTGCTGGAGGTCAGCAAGGCGCAGGCGAGAATCATTGCATCGCTGATTACCATGATCGACTATGTGTCCGTTTTTATTTCCGTCATTCTGGGCTTTCTGGTCGTTTACGCGAACCAGTTCCTGATCAAACGCCGGAAAAAAGAGCTTGCCGTTTACATGACGCTCGGCATGGCGAAAGGCAAGATATCGCGCATTTTGATTCTGGAAACGATGATTATCGGCGTGTTTTCGCTTGCGGTGGGCCTTTTGGTCGGCGTGTTTGCCTCCCAGTGGCTTTCCGTTGTCACCGCGAAGCTGTTCGAGGTGGACATGAAAGCGTTCGTTTTTACATTTTCCGCCCACGCGTTTTACAAGACCGTCCTGTATTTCGGAATCATCTTTCTGATCGTGATTGTCTTCAATACGATTGCAATCTCGCGGTATAAACTGATCGATCTGCTGAATGCTTCGAAGAAAAATCAGAAGCTGCGGTTTACGCATCTCTGGATTTCGGTGATCCTGTTTCTTTTGGCGCTTGTCTGCATCCTTACCGCCTATCGCCTGATTATCGACAACGGTATGCTGGAGGTGAACTCCCAGTTTACGGCGGCCATTGTTCTGGGCAGCGTCGGTACGCTGCTGTTCTTTATGTCCCTGTCCGGGTTTTTGCTCCGCGTGGTGAAGGCGAACAAAAGGCTGTATCTCAAAAACCTGAACATGTTCGTGCTGCGCCAGATCAATTCCAAAATCAATACGACCTTCGTCTCCATGTCCGTCATCTGCATCATGCTGCTGGTCACCATCGGGACGCTGTCCACGGGGATGGGGCTTTCCGACGTGCTCAGCAAGGACCTGAAGGGCGCTACGCCGTATGACGCGACCTATACCTATTATTATTCGTACGGCGGGGACGAACTGGAACGCAATGCGCTGGCGGATGATATCGCCGGGCAGATGATTGCCCATGGCGTCGATTTGGACGGACTGACCAGGTCGTACGCACAGACGACTGTTTATTACACCGATCATCTGAAATACTCCGAGCTGTTCCTTCCCGGTGCGCCGTCACTGGGCAAACTGATGGAAGGAAGCAAGGAAGTTGCGGTGGTCTGCGTTTCGCAAAGCGACTACAACGCTGCCGCGAAGCTGCAGGGCAGGCCCACGGTTTCCCTGAAGGACGATGAATTCCTGATCAACTGCAACTACAGCGATATGAAGCCCGTGATCGAGTATTTTCTGAATCATAAGGGTACGGTTGTGCTGAACGGGAAAACGCTGAAGGCGCAGAGCCGCCAGTATCTGGATACCGCCCTCCAGACAAGCATGATGATGGCCGATCCCGGAACGCTGATTGTGCCGGACGCGCTGGCGGAAGGCCTGAAAAAAGAGATCACTTTTCTCAATCTCCAGTATAAAGACGGCGTTACCGACGAACAGTTCGTTACGGCGGTCGAAAAGGTTTATCCCGAGGCATCGGCTGATGAGTCTTCCGCTCCCTATCACACATCTCTTACCAAACAGCTGGTCTACGATCAGAGCACGGGGATCAAAACGATGATTTCGTATCTCGCGATCTATATCGGGCTCGTCTTCCTGATTACCAGCGCCGCCGTGCTTGCGCTGCAGCAGCTTTCCGAAGCCTCCGATAATCTGGAGCGCTATGGCCTGCTGAAACGGCTCGGCGCGGAGCAGAGGATGATCGATCATTCCCTGTTTGTCCAGATCGCCATTTATTTTATGCTTCCGCTTTCTCTTGCGGTCGTCCATTCGGCGGTCGGCATCTATGTCGCCAATTCGGTGGTGGCGCAGTTCGGCCATCTGGATATTTTGGGAAACACCCTCATTACCGCCGTGTTTTTCCTTGTTATTTACGGGGGCTATTTCCTCACGACCTATTTCGGCAGCAGGAGCATGATTCATCAAAGGCAGAACTGATATGATCATTCTTTTATTGGTTAAGCTGCTGCTCGTTTATCTCCTTTCCGGCTGTGGAAGCTTTCTTTAAGCCCTTTCAGCCGCCGTTAAAGAAGTAGTTTTTCCTCCCTCTGGCTCCCTCTCTAAGGGAGCTGGCAGGCGAAGCTCTCAGCCGCTGGTCAAAATGACCGGCGGCTGTTGTCTTTCTTCCCAAAAAAATATATAATGGAATTACCAAATCACAGCAGGGGAAATGATATGAAAAACGATTTTGTATACACCGGTTATCCTTCGCTCTCGGAGCACCTTCTTTCGCTGGCCGACGAGCCGTACCGAGAGATGCAGTATAAAATTGTCCCCGGGGTAGAGCATATTCTCGGCGTGCGTATCCCAAAGCTGCGGGCGCTTGCAAAGCAGATCGGAAAGGGTGACTGGCGCGCCTGCCTTGCTGGGCTGCGGGACGCCTCCATGGAAGAAATTATGCTGCGCGGGTTTCTCATCGGCTATGCCAAAATGGAGCAGGACGAGCTTTTCGCCCTGATAGCGGACTTTGTCCCGAGAATCAACAGCTGGGCGGTGTGCGACGGCTTTTGCTCCACTTTGAAAGCGGCGGCGAAGGACCGGGAAAGGCTGTTCGCCTTTTTACAGCCGTATCTGCAAAGCGGCAGCGAATACGAGCTGCGCTTTGCCGTCATCATGCTGATGGATTATTTTATTACGGACGAAACCATCGATCCGGTTCTGAAAATTTACTACCGGGTGCGCCACGACGGCTATTATGTCAGGATGGGTGTGGCGTGGGCGCTGTCCGTCTGCTTTGTGAAATATCCGGAAAAGACCATGGCTTATCTGCGCACGGACGGCTTGGACGACTGGACCTACAACAAAACGCTGCAGAAAATCGTGGAATCCTTCCGTGTGGACGACCGCACCAAAGCGGTCATACGGGGAATGAAACGCAGGGGGAAGTAAATGGAATATCAGCTGATCCGCTCCCGGCGCAAAACCATTGCCATCTGTGTGGACCGGGACGGCAACGTGACCGTTCGCGCCCCGCTGAGGGCCGCCCAGGGGATAATCGACCGCTTTATCCGTGAAAAGCAGGAATGGATAGAGGAGAAGTCCTCTCAGATGGCGGCGAACGCCGCGGCCCGGCAGGAATTCAGCGTTTCCCCGGGCTCGACGCTGCCGCTGATGGGGAAGGAATACCCGGTACTGCCCGGGGAACGCGTCGCTTTTGACGGGACAGGGTTCATCCTGCCGCAGGAAGCGTTTGAAACGCTGAAACCGAAGCTTGTCCGCCTGTATCAGTCGATTGCGCTGGACGTCCTTTCGCGCAGGACGGAGGATTATGCCGTGCGCACCGGCTTTCGGCCCTCGGGCGTGCGGATTGGCTCGGCGCGTACCTGCTGGGGCTCCTGCTCCGGAAAAAACCGTCTGAGCTATTCGTGGAAACTGATTCTTGTACCGCCGGAGCAGATCGATTATGTGATCGTCCATGAGCTTGCGCATACCGTAGAGCATAACCATTCTCCGCGCTTCTGGGCGCTGGTCGGGCAGGTTTTGCCGGACTATCCGGCGAGGCGCAAACAGCTGAAAGCTTCCGCGCGGAAGCTTCAGCAGCAGGGATGGGATTGATTGCGGCCCCAATGGGTATAAACTGATTTGCAGCGGGAACATTGAACATCAAAAAGAAGGGAAGATTATTGATGGTAAAAGAGGAAATATTGCGCAAATATGCGCGCCTGGCAGTCTGTATGGGGGTCCATGTGCAGCCGGGGCAGCTTCTTGTCCTTACGTCGTCCGTCGAGTGTGCGTATTTTACCCGCCTGTGCGTGGAGGAAGCGTACCGGGCGGGCGCCGGGGAAGTGCTTGTCCTTTGGAAGGACGAAGCGGTGGCAAAGCTTGCCCTTCAGCATGAAAGCACGGAAACGTTGGCCCGGATAGCCCCGTGGAAAATTGAGCAGAAGAGAAACTGCATCGACCAAAAATGTTGTTTCCTGTATGTCGAATCCGCGACTCCCGGACTTCTGGCGGAAATTGACGGAAAGAAGCTCCAGACCGTCCGTATGGCCAAAGAAACCGCGTTTGAGCCGTTTGAATACTATACGATGGCGAACTACGGCCAGTGGTCCATCGTCGCGATTCCGACCGTCCCGTGGGCGAAAAAAGTCTTTCCGGACCTCAGCGACGAAAAGGCCCTTGCCGCGCTGTGGGACGCGGTTCTCACAAGCGTCCGGATTAAGGAGGACAACGACCCGGTCGCCGAGTGGGAGCGACACAATGAGGAGCTCAGTCATCACTGCGATTTAATGAACGGGTTCCGTTTCAAGTCCCTCCATTTTAAAAACGGAATGGGAACGGACCTGACGGTCGGACTTGTGAAAGACCACATCTGGGCGGGCGGCTGCGACAAGGCGAAAAACGGCGCGGTTTTCAATCCGAATATGCCGACCGAGGAAGTCTTTACCATGCCGGATAAATACAGAGTGGACGGCCGTGTATACGCCACAAAGCCGCTGAGCTACCAGGGCAAGCTGATCGAAAATTTCCATCTGGATTTTCAGGACGGAAAGGTAATCGGTTTTCAGGCGGAAAAGGAACAAGACACCCTGAAAAATCTGATCGGCTTCGACGAGGGCAGCTGTTACCTCGGCGAAGTGGCGCTGATTCCGTACGACTCTCCCATTTCACGGCTGGGGATTCTGTTCCTGAACACGCTCTTTGACGAAAACGCTTCCTGTCATCTGGCGCTCGGCGCTTCCTATCCGGACAATCTGAAAAACGGCGCGGAATTAAAGCGGGAAGAACGGGAAAAACTCGGCTCCAACTATTCCAAAATCCACTGCGATTTTATGTTCGGAAGCGCGGATATGGAGATTACCGGTACCACATGGGACGGAAAACAGATCGCTGTGTTCCGGAACGGAAATTTCATCATATAATACAGCATTTTCAGTTCATTCTGCAACAAGGTTACGTTCCTCCCCGCCTTCGGTGGGGAGGAACGTGTTTTGTCTCACAATATGAAAAAGCGGTTCGCTGTTGCGGCCGCTTTTTTGCGCTCTAAAGTAAAAAATCGAGGGAAGGAATGCGGGAATCTGTTTTTGAAAAACATTTAACAATTAGCCACGCTTTCCTTGACAAATCCCATTGTACAGACTAAAATATTATATGTTAGCAGAGGCTAACATATAATGCTTGAGGAGCATCACAAGTAAATAAGAAATCAGATGATGGAGGCTCTTATGACCTTAAATGAACTGCAAATCGGCCGTAAATCAAAGATTGTTGAAGTCAGGGGTGAGGGCGCGCTGCGGCGCAGGCTGTTAGATATGGGACTGACTCCCCACACGGAGGTGATGGTGAGAAAGGTTGCGCCGATGGGCGATCCGATTGAAATCCATCTTCGGGGCTACGAACTGACCATTCGGATTGAGGATGCAAAAAAGATTGAAGTGGAAGGGACGTTAAGCCGATGATTTTTGCGTTAGCCGGGAACCAGAACAGCGGGAAAACAACGCTGTTCAACCAGCTCACCGGTTCCAACCAGCATGTAGGAAATTTTCCGGGGGTTACGGTTGAGAGAAAGGACGGGGTCATCCGCGGGCACCGCGACGTGACGGTGGTGGACCTTCCGGGCATTTATTCTCTTTCTCCCTATACCAGTGAAGAAATTGTCACCCGCGACTTTATACTGAACAACCATCCGGACGGGATTATCAATATCGTGGACGCAACCAATGTTGAGCGCAATCTTTACCTGAGCATGCAGCTGATCGAGCTGAATCTTCCCATGGTAATTGCTTTAAATATGATGGATGAGGTCCGCGCCAACGGCGGGACCATTATTATAGAGAAATTTCAAAAAGAACTCGGCGTGCCGGTCGTTCCCATTTCCGCCAGCAAGAACGAAGGGATCGACGAGCTGATTGAAACGGCGATCAGCACCGCCGCAGCAAAGCAGAAACCGAGGCGCCAGGACTTTTGCACCGGTGCAGTACATAGAGCCATTCATTCCGTGGCCCATCTGGTGGAGGATCACGCCGAACGGATCGGCGTACCTCCGCGCTTTGCGGCGACGAAGCTGGTCGAGGGCGACGATCCCATGATGAACGCGCTGGGCCTTTCGGACAACGAAAAGGATATGGTGGGCCACAGCGTAACGGAAATGGAGCGGGAGCTCGGCACCGACAGGGAAGCCGCCCTGGCGGATATGCGCTACACGTTTATCGAGGGACTGTGCAAGGATTCCGTCGTAAAAATAGGGGAATCCAAAGAACACCGGCGCAGTGTGGCGATCGACGAAATCCTGACGCACAAATATCTCGCTATTCCGATTTTCCTTGCCATTATGATGCTGGTGTTTTACCTGACTTTCGGGGTGATCGGCAGCGCGCTGAGCGACCTTCTTTCCCTTGCCATCGACTTCGTTACCGAAGCCGTCAGCGCGGGCCTGACCGCGTACGGCATCAACCCGGTCGTGCATTCGCTTCTGATCGACGGCGTATTCGCCGGGGTCGGCAGCGTGCTTTCGTTTTTACCCATCATCGTGGTGCTGTTTTTTTTCCTTTCCATTCTGGAGGACAGCGGGTATATGGCCCGGGTCGCCTTTGTCATGGATAAGCTGCTGCGCAAGATCGGGCTTTCGGGCCGCAGCTTTGTGCCGATGCTGATCGGGTTCGGCTGCTCCGTTCCCGCCATCATGGCGACCCGTACTCTTTCCAGTGAACGCGACCGCAAAATGACCATCCTTCTGACGCCCTTTATGAGCTGCAGCGCAAAGCTGCCGATTTACGCGATGTTTACCGTCGCGTTCTTCCCGAAGCACCGTGCGCTGGTGATGATTGCCCTTTATGTTACCGGTATCCTCGTCGGCATTATCAGCGGTCTGATCCTGAAGAGCACGCTTTTCCACGGGAAACCGGTGCCGTTTGTCATGGAACTGCCGAACTATCGCCTTCCCAGTGCGAAAAGTGTTGCGCTGCTGATGTGGGATAAGGCAAAGGATTTTTTAACGCGTGCATTTACCGTTATCTTTGTGGCAACGATTATCATATGGTTTCTTCAGACCTTTGACACGCGCTTCAATGTGGTGGCCACAAGCGCCGACAGCATGCTCGCCGGCGTCGGCAAGGTGATCGCGCCGCTGTTTGCTCCGCTCGGCTTTACCGACTGGCGTGTTTCCACCGCTTTGATTACCGGCTTTACCGCCAAAGAAGCGGTCGTCAGCACGCTTGCGGTTCTGACAGGAACCAGCGTTTCCAATCTGCCCGCGGCGCTGTCCCAGCTTTTCACTCCGCTGACCGCGTGGTCGTACCTGACCTTTACGCTGCTTTATACGCCCTGTGTTGCGGCAATCAGCGCCGTCCGGCGTGAAATGAACAGCTCGAAAAATGCGGTGGCCATGGTGCTTTACCAGACGGGCGTCGCCTGGATCGTGGCATTTTTTGTCTATCATATCGGCCTTTTGATTTGCCGCTGACGGCGGAAGGGAGCGTTATGCAGCTGATTGATTATGCGATTCTGGCGGTGATCGCCGTATTGCTTGTGTTCGCAATCCGGTATTCCTACCGGCACAGAAAGGAATGCTGCGGCGACTGCAGCCGGTGCTCATCCTGCCATTCCTGTACCAGAAAGAATAAAAAATAGGGTTTTATCTCTCCTTTGCCTTCCCGGCAAAAGAGAGATTTTTTCTTGCTCAGACACTATTCAAATGCATTGCGCTGTGATAGAATAGAAACGCTGCAATCAGGCAGGAAAATTGGTTTGGGGAGATAATAATATATGGAACAGACAAGGCACCATTACGGACTATTTACTACGGTAACCATGATTATCGGTATTTGCATCGGCTCTGGAATTTTCTTTAAGAGCGACAATATTCTGGCAGCTACCGGAGGAAGCGTCCCGCTTGGTGTACTTGTTTTCGTGCTGGGTGCGACCAGCATTATTTTCGGGGGGCTCTGTATCAGCGAGCTGGCCTCCCGCACCGACCGCCCGGGCGGGGTCATCACGTATGTAGAGGAATTCGCGAGCGAAAAACTCGCCTGCGGGATGGGGTGGTTCCAGATTTTCGTGTATCTGCCCACCATTGCCGCGGTTGTTTCGTGGGTGGTTGGCATTTACGTCTGCCTTTTGTTCGGATGGGATGGCACACTGGAAAATCAAATGCTGATCGGCTTCCTCTTTTTTACGCTGAACTTTATGATGAATTCCCTGTCCGCCAGACTGGGCGGCGGGTTCCAGAATTTTTCCACCGTCAGCAAGATGCTTCCTCTGGCCGTCATTGCGGTATGCGGCCTGTTTTTCGGCAATCCCGCCAAAGGGTTTCAAAGCATTGCCCCCAGTACTCTGGGGGGAGCGGCCTGGCTTTCCGCCATTGGGCCGATCGCCTATTCCTTTGACGGCTGGTCCATTTCCACTTCCATTGCGCCGGAAATCCGCGATTCCAAAAAGAACCTGCCCCGCGCGCTGATTATTGCGCCGGTCATTATCCTGATTACCTATGTCGCGTATTTTGTCGGCGTTTCCAGCCTGCTGGACCCTCAGAAAATCGTCGCGCTGCAGGACGCCCATGTCTATACGGTCGCCAAAAATCTGTTCGGAGGTTTCGGCGCGCAGCTGGTTCTGGTTTTCGTTATTATTGCGGTAATGGGTACGGCAAACGGCATTATTCTGGGTTATATCCGCCTTCCATACTCTATGGCCCTGCGCGGGGAAGGGATGTTTCCGCTTTCGGACAAGCTCTCAAAGCTGGACGAAAAACACGGGATGCCGGTGAATTCCGCAATCTTCTGCTATGTTATCACCACATTCTGGGCGGCAATCCATTTTATTACCGTCAAATTCGGGCTGCTCCCCAATTCGGATGTTTCTGAAATCGCTATCGTTATGAGCTATATTTTTTATATTATTCTGTACTACAAGGTGTTTGCGCTTTACCGCGCGGGAGAAATCAAGAGTGCTTTCCGCGGGGTCGCCGTTCCCATTCTGGCGACGCTCGGCTCCCTCTTTATTCTTTCGGGCGGCCTGCAGAGCAAGCTCTTCTTCCTGTATGCGGCGCTCTGCATTCTGGTGGTGCTGGCCGCTCTGCTTTATTACCGCAGGCATCATTTATCCGTTTCACAAAATTGAATGGATTCCCTGAAAGGCAGGGGTTTTATGTACGGCATACAACTGTCTGCCTCGCAAACCGATGATAGCAAAAGGGCTCAGAACAATCATTGTTCTGAGCCCTTTTGCTATGGATCAATAGAGGCCTGTTTGGTCCCTGAATATATGAAATGGATTCCATAAAAGCGTTTGAATTCATTGAAATTTTGCTCTTCTGGTTGATCTTTGTGCCTGACAAAGCTCTCCTTTTATGTCAGAATTCTTTAAATGGATCTGATATCAAAGCCCTGATTTCAGATATGAACAAATATAGTGAAATCGTTTCCATTATTTAAATTGTTTAATTATTTTTTATATTATTGGATAATATTATAATTGATATCTAAAAATTATTAAGATATAATAAAACCACACTAAGAGATGAACTGATTAATCTACAATTTTATGAAACCAGTTTTATAAATTTTCTGCAAAATCTTTGCGAAAGGTGTATTGGCCATTGCTTACAATAAAAGACATTGCAAAAATTGCAAAAGTATCCCCTGCAACGGTTTCCAGAGTCATCAATAACAGCGGCTATGTAAAGATGGAAACCAGAACCATTGTGGAGGAAACTATCCGCGAAAACGGATATGTCCCCAATGTTCTGGCAAGAAATCTGAGTAAAAATGAAACAAATACCATCGGCGTTGTGGTACCGGATATCAACAATCCGTTTTTTGGCGAGGTCATCAAGGGAATTACAATGAAAGCGGAGAAGTCCAACCTGAATATTCTGCTCTGCGATACCAATGAGCGCGAAGAGAATGAGCGGCGTTCACTGAAAATGCTGAAAGGGCAGAAGCTGAAGGGAATCATTATTACGCCAACCTCAGACGCCAATGAATTCAATGCGGAATATCTGAAATTTATGGAAAGCATCGGCATTCCCATTGTCCTGATCGACAGAGATGTGAAGCATTCCAAATTTGACGGCGTGTTTATTGATAATATTGCCGGCACCTTTGAGGGAATGCAGGCGCTGATTCAGAACGGACACCGGCGGATCGCCATTATCGCGGGCCCCAAGACTTCCAAGCCGGGGCGCGACCGTCTCAGGGGGTACAAACAGGCCCTCGAAGCCTATCAGATTCCTTTGGATGAAAACCTGATTTTCTACGGCGATTTCAGGCTTGAAAGCGGATATGAAATCACGAAGAAAATATTTTCCATGTCACCGCTTCCCACCGCTATTTTTTCTTCCAACAATATGATGACGCTTGGGTGCATTAAATATCTGAATGAAACCGGAAAGAAAATCGGGGAAGATATTTCATTGCTTGGGTTCGATGAAATTGAAATGCTGAATATTCTCAATATCAAGATATCGGTGATTGACCGTCCCACTTTTGCCATGGGTGAAGTGGCCATTACACTGCTGATGGAAAAACTGGAATCCAGCAAGAATACGGATAACATCCAGCGGACCATTCTGATGCCGAAACTGATTCTGCGTGGTTCCGAAAAATTAAAAGGGCTCAGCTGATTTTTTATGCCGTGATATGGAACCGGTTACATATTTTTAATGGAGGAATGATTATGAAACAGCAGCACATTACCGTATTCGGAAGCTTTGTTGTTGATCTAATGTCCAGAGCGCCCCATCTGCCCGTACCCGGAGAGACTGTAAAAGGGTCGATGTTCCGGATCGGACCCGGCGGAAAAGGTTTCAATCAGGGGGTCGCGGCCAAGAAAGCCGGCGCGGATGTCACAATGGTGACAAAAATCCGGCACGATACCTTCGGTAATATTGCACTGAATACGATGAAGGAGCTGGATATGGATGCAAGCCATGTGTTTTTTTCGGAAAAAAGTGAAACCGGTGCCGCATTGATCATGGTGGATGAAACGACCAGCCAGAACGCAATCATGGTTACGCTGGGCGCATGTTCCGAAATTACGAAGGAAGACGTGGACTCCATTGAAGAAATCGTCAAAAATTCGGGGTATCTTTTAACGCAGCTGGAAACCAACGTGGATGCCGTGGAGCGCGTCGTGGACATGGCGCACCGTTACGGTGTAACCGTTGTTTTCAATACGGCTCCCGTACAGCCGATCAGCGACGAGCTTCTGAGAAAGGTCGATATTATTACGCCCAATGAGGTGGAAGCGGAAATTCTGACAGGCATTAAGGTTGACAGCGAGGAAAACGCCCAGAAAGCGGCGGAGTATTTCTTCGGCAAAGGAGTAAAAACCGTTGTCATCACCCTTGGAAAACGGGGCGTGTTCGTTTCAACGGCTCAAAAGCACGGAATTCTTCCCGTACCCAAGGTGGATGTGCTTGACACTACGGGCGCGGGCGACGCCTTCAACGGCGCGCTGGTTGCATCTCTTGCGGAGGGCAAGGATATCTGGGAAGCCTGCGGGTTTGCAAACGCGGCGGCGTCCATTTCCGTCACACGGATGGGGACGACTCCCTCCATGCCTGTGCGCAGCGAGATCGATCAGTTCTTATCAGAACATAAATAAAGCAAACGTCCTGAAAACAGTCAAAGGAGAGAACGCAAATGTTAAAAGGTGGAATTTTAAACGCGCAGCTTGCCCATGTGCTGGCTGATCTCGGCCATAAGGATACGCTGGTTGTCAGCGATGCCGGTCTGCCCGTTCCGGACGGAGTGGAAAAGGTGGATTTGGCATGGAAACCGAACGAACCAAAGTATCTGGATGTATTGAAAGAAATTCTGAGCAGCATTGTGGTGGAAAAGGCGATTCTTGCAAAAGAACTGAAAACGGTCAGCCCGGACATGCATCAGAAGATTCTGGAAGTGCTTCCAAAGGATATTCCAATAGAATATGTAGATCATGTGGACCTGAAAGAAAAAAGCAAATCCTCCAGGGCGATTGTCCGCACCGGGGAATTCACCCCTTATCCAAGCGTTATTTTGGTTTGTGCATGTGCCTACTGAAGGAAGGGAGGTCAAAGAATGCCGGAAGACGATATCATTTTAAAACTGAACTCCATTGTCAAAATTTTTCCAGGCGTAAAAGCACTTGACGGTGTACACCTTGAAATAAAAAAAGGCGAAATTCATGCTCTGTGCGGTGAAAACGGCGCAGGCAAATCCACGCTGATGAAGATTATTTCCGGCGCGCATCCTTATACTTCCGGGAACATGTATTTTGAAGGTGAAAAAGTTTCTTTCCACTCTACGAAAGAAGCCAGGGACAAAGGAATTTCCATGATTTATCAGGAGTTCAACCTGATCCCCTATCTTTCAGTTGCCGAAAACATTTTTTTGGAAGCTCTTCCCAAAAAGAAGAACGGGCTGTTTGACTGGAAAACGCTGAATCAGAAAGCAAAGGAGCTGCTGGATCGGCTCAAGCTGAACGTTGATCCACAGCTTCCGGTCAATAAGCTGTCTGTTGCACAGGCGCAAATGGTCGAAATTGCCAAGTGCCTGTCCAGAAACGCAAAGGTCATTATTATGGATGAGCCGACAGCGGCGCTGACCGATGAGGAAATCGACATCCTGTTCTCCATCATCCGGTCACTCTCACAGGAAGGTATTTCGATCATTTACATATCCCATCGTCTGGATGAAATCTTCAAGCTGGCTGACCGGGTCACGGTTTTCCGCGACGGAAAAAATGTGGCGACAAAAAGTATCGGGGATATTGGTTACCAGGAGCTGGTGTCGATGATGGTGGGTAAGGACATTTCGGACCTGTATCCCCACAGAGAGTATTCCGGACAGGAAACGGTTTTGGAAGCAAAGAACATTACGGGGTGCGGGGTAAAGGACGTCAGCTTCGAGCTGAAAAAGGAGGAGATCCTCGGAATCGCCGGGCTGATGGGATCCGGAAATATCGAGCTTTCCAAAATTTTGTACGGAGCCATCCCCATGGAAAAGGGCGAAATAAAAATCGGGAATGCACCGGCGGACTGCGGCACTCCGCGCAAAGCGCTTCGGGCCGGAATCGGATTTGTTTCCGACGACCGGAAAAACGAGGGATTGATTCTCATCCGGAGCGTAAAGGAAAACATTTCGCTGTCATCGCTGAAAAAAATATGCAGCCATTCTTTCGTAAACCATAAGGCAGAGGAGAAAATGGTAACCAAAAACATTCGCTCCCTGAATATTAAGGTAAGTTCCTACAACCAGCTGGGACAGAATTTAAGCGGCGGAAATCAGCAGAAGGTGGTCTTTGCAAAAATCCTTGAAACGGTCCCGTCGATCTGTATCATGGATGAGCCTACCCGCGGAGTCGATGTCGGCGCCAAGTCGGAAATTTATCAAATCATGAACCGGATGACGGAGGAAGGGAAAAGCATCATCCTGGTTTCATCAGATTTACCGGAGCTCATTGGGATGAGCGACCGCATACTGATTATGAGGGAAGGAAAAATTGTCATGTCCTTAAATAGAAATGAATCTAATCAGGAATTGATTTTGGCCTATGCCGCAGGAGGTGTTGGTGAATGAATGCGAAAGAGAAAGCCTTTCGGGTTTTAACCGTACATAGAACGAGCATCATTCTTGCCCTGATCCTGATTGTTGCCGCATTCCTGTCGCCCGCCTTTTTAAGCGTCTCCAACATGCTGAACGTAATCCGGCAGGTTTCCATTACCGCCATTATCGGCGCAGGGATGACGTTTGTGATCCTGACAGGCGGAATTGATCTTTCGGTAGGCTCCGTAGTGGGACTGGCCGGCGCATTTTCCGCCGGTGCGCTGCAGACGACGGACTCCGTTCCGCTCGCCGTCGGCATCGGCCTTTTAACCGGTCTTATTTGTGGATTCATCAATGGATTCTTTATTGCAAAGTGCGGAATTCCAGCCTTTATCGCCACATTGGCAATGATGACCCTCCTGAGAGGCTGCATTCTTGTTTATACCAACGGCACGCCGATCTCCGTACAGTCGGATATCTATAAGGCTGTGGGAAAAGGCAGCCTTGCCGGAATTCCCGTTCCGATTATCATTCTATTGTTCGTTTATCTGGCCGCCTATATTTTACTTACGCACACCGCATACGGGCGCACGGTTTACGCGATCGGCGGGAACCGTGAGGCGGCCAGACTTTCCGGGATTTCCGTTGTAAAGAACGAATGGATTGTCTATATCATCATCGCTTTGCTTTCCGGCCTGGCCGGCATCATCCTCACCGCAAGGCTTGGTACAGCGGCCGCCACGGCGGGGGAAGGATATGAAATGGATGCCATCGCCTCCGTTATCATCGGCGGAACCAGTCTGGCGGGGGGCCAGGGCTTTATTCTTCCGACGGTAATCGGCGCACTGATTCTGGGGGTGCTTGACAATATCCTCACACTGATGAACGTAAACCCGTTTGCCACCAATATTGTGAAGGGCGTTGTTATTCTTATCGCCGTATTGGCCGACAAGAAATTCAAGGACTTGTCAGCTAAAGTTAATCAATAAATTGGTAGAAAGAAAGGGAGAAGTTTATGAAAAGGTCAAAAAAATTATTGGCGTTGGTACTATCCGCAGCAATGATTGCCGCGACAGCCGCGGGCTGTTCCACCGGAGCCGCGACCAGCACCGCTGAATCAAAAGCGGCGGAGAGCGCCGCACCCGCCCAAAGCTCAAACAAACAGCTCGTCATTGGTCTTTCAATGAATACGCAGACCAATCCGTTCTTCGTCAGCGTGAAAGAGGGCGCCCAGAAAGGCGCGGAGGAGCTGGGAGCCAAGCTGGTGGTAACCGATGCGCAGAACGATGCGTCCACCCAGATGAAGGATGTTGAAAACCTGATTACACAGAAACCGGACCTCATCATCATCGACCCGGCCGACAGCGACGCGATCGTGTCCGCCATTCAGGAAGCGAACGATGCGAAAATCCCGGTGATTACGATTGACCGTGCCGCGAAGGGCGGAGAAGTCGTCAGCCACATGGGCTTTAACGCGATCAAAGCGGGCGGCCTTGAGGGACAGTTTATCGCCGATACGCTGAAAGGCAAAGGAAATGTAGTGGAAATTCAGGGCATTATGGGCACGAATGTTGCGCAGGACAGAAGCAAAGGCTTTAACGATGTCATTGCAAAATATCCGGACATCAAGAAGGTTGCCACGCAGAGCGCGGATTTTGACAGAGCCAAAGCAATGAAGGTCATGGAAAATATTCTTCAGGCGAACAAGGATATCCAGGCCGTCTACGCGGCGAACGACGAGATGGCGCTCGGATGCCTCGAAGCCATTGAAGCGACCGGACGGACAAAGGACATCGTACTGGTCGGCAATGACTGCCTCGATGATACCATGAAAGCAATTAAGGAAGATAAGATGAAGGCCACCATCAACGAGCCCCCTTATTTCCTGGGCAAAAACGCGGTTCAGACCGCTGTAAAATACCTGAAGGGCGAAAAGGTTGAAAAGAGCGTGATCCTTGAATCCACTCTGGTTACAAAAGAAAACGTCGATTCCGTAAAGACCAGAGATTAGTCTGATTTTACCGGTGGACCGCGGCACGGAAGCGGCCCACCGGTTTTCGGTGAAAATACGGGCGGAGTCTGCCCTTTATGAATGATACAGGAGGAAAGATTATGGAACTGGAAACTTATATTGATCACACGCTTTTAAAGCCGAACGCAACCAAAGGACAGATAGAAACACTCTGTAAGGAGGCAAGGCAATACCATTTTGCTTCCGTTTGCGTCAATTCGTATTATGTCCCTTTGGCAAATACGCTTTTAAAGGATTCCGGAGTCACTGTGTGCTGTGTCGTCGGCTTTCCGCTCGGCGCAATGTCCACGCAGGGAAAGGCCTTTGAGGCAAAGCAGGCGGTACAGGACGGCGCCGGAGAGGTGGATATGGTGATCAATATCGGTGCGTTGCTGGACGGGAATTATGAGGCCGTGCTTCAGGATATCCGGGCGGTTGTCCGCGAAGCACATCCAAAGGCGTTATTAAAAGTAATTATTGAAACCTGCCTTTTGAACGATGAACAAAAAGGAAAAGCCTGTGAACTCGCTGTGGAGGCGGGCGCCGATTTTGTGAAAACGTCGACCGGCTTCAGCACCGGGGGTGCTACTGTCCACGATGTAGAGCTGATGAAACGTGCCGTACAGGGAAAAGCAAAGGTAAAAGCTTCGGGCGGTGTCCGGACCTATGAGGATGCCATGAACATGATTCACGCCGGTGCGGACCGGATCGGTACAAGCAACGGCGTCAAGATGATGGAACACTGAGAAAATATTCTCTAAAATACAAAGGGAAATGCCGTATTGCAACAGTCCAGCTGTGCAGTAACGGCATTTCCTTGTTATCAGGCTTTATTTATTACAGCAGGCCTAAAAGCCTTACTGTGCCGGCGAAGAGGAAACAGATCACCATGCCCGCGGCGGTGGGAACTGCGAACGAGACAGCCGTCCATTTCCAGCTCTGCGTTTCCTTATGGATGGTCAGGCAGGTGGTGGAGCACGGCCAGTGCATTAAGGAAAACAGCATGGTGCATACGGCGGTCAGCCAGGTCCACCCGTTGCTGAGGAGGAGGTTTTTCAGCTCTTCCAGACTTCCCAGTTCCAGAATGCTCCCTGTGGACATGTACGCCATAATGATGATCGGCACCACGATTTCATTGGCGGGAAAGCCCAGAATAAATGCGAGCAGAATCACCCCGTCCAGCCCCAGAAGATTTGCGAACGGGTCGAGAAAATTCGAGCAGTGGAGCAGCAGGCTGGCTCCGCCGACATGGATATTTGCCAAAAGCCAGATAATCAGCCCGGCGGGGGCGGCCACGACCACCGCTCTGCCCAGAACGAACAGGGTGCGGTCGCAGATGGAGCGGACGATCACTTTTCCGATCTGCGGCCTGCGGTAGGGGGGAAGCTCCAGTGTAAAGGAGGAGGGGATTCCTTTCAGAATGGTAACGGAGAGAAGCTTTGAGACGATAAAAGTCATAAAGATTCCCAGAATGATCGTACCGGTCAGCAGGCAGGTGGAAAAAAAGGATTGAAACGGCGCGGAAACCGTTCCGACAAAGAACATGGAGATAATCGCGACCAGGGTGGGGAACCGTCCGTTGCAGGGAACAAAGCAGTTGGTAATGGTGGCAATCAGCCTTTCCCGCGGCGAATCGATGATCCGGCATCCCGACACGCCGCACGCGTTGCAGCCGAATCCCATACACATGGTCAGCGCCTGTTTTCCGCAGGTGTGGGCTTTTTTGAAATATTTATCCAGATTGAAGGCAATCCGGGGCAGGTACCCCAAGTCCTCCAGCAGGGTAAACAGGGGGAAGAAAATCGCCATGGGCGGCAGCATCACCGATACGACCCACGCAAGCACACGGTAAATGCCCATGACCAGCATGCCGGAAACCCACGAGGGCGCGCCGATCCGGCTGAAAAACGCGAGCAAAATATCCTGAAAGCGGAACAGGGCATCCGAAAGCAGCGCGGACGGGTAGTTCGCGCCGGTAATGGTGATGTAAAAAATCAGCATCAGAAGCAGAATCATAATGGGAAAGCCGCTCCATTTGCTGGTCAGTATCCGGTCGATTTTCCGGTCCCTTGCATTGTAGCTGTCGGATTCAAACGTCACCGCGTCGGCGCAGATTCCCTCGGCGGTGATAATCAGGCAGGAAACGATCTGGTCGCGCAGCGCTTCGCCGCTGATGCCGTTTTCCTCCAGACGCTGTCTTGCCTGCGCGATTTTTGAGGCGACGGGTTCCTCCAGCGCGGGATTGAACCCAAGATAGTCGCTCATGCTTCTGAGAAGACTTTCGTCGTTGTCGATCAGCTTCAGCGCCGCCCAGCGGGAATTCAGCTTTTCGCCGAGGCATGCTTTCACGGCGGGTTCCACAATGGAAATGGCTTCTTCGATCGGCGCGGTGTATTTTAATTGAATCGGCCTGATGAAATTTTCCGTTTTCAGGCTGCCGACCGTTTCCATCAGCTTCCCGAGCTTTTTTCCGCTCCGGGCCGTAACGCCGATTACGGGAACGCCCAAATCCTTCTGCAGGCTGCCGAAATCAATATGGATGTGTTTCTTTTTTGCTTCATCCATCAGATTCACACAGACCACTACATGATCGGTGATTTCAATGGTCTGCAGCACCAGATTCATGTTTCTTTCCAGACAGGTCGCGTCACAGACGACGATGACCGCGTCCGGGCTTCCAAAGCAGATAAAATCCCGCGCTACCTCCTCTTCGGCGGAATGCGCCATCAGGGAATATGTACCGGGAATATCGACCATGATATAATTGACCCCGTCGTAGGAGCATTTTCCCTGTGCGTTCGTTACGGTTTTGCCCGGCCAGTTGCCAGTGTGCTGGTTCATGCCGGTCAGGGCGTTGAAAACAGTGCTTTTGCCCACATTGGGATTTCCGGCCAGCGCTATGACCCTGTCGTCGGGGTTTTCCCTGTTTATAGTAAGACCGGAATCAATCCATTTGATCCCGGTCGGGTTTGCAGCCAATCCCACCACAATCACTCCTTATCAGTTTTTTATGGAAAAGCAATTCTGCAAGCGCAAATTTTCATTTGTATTCGCAGAATTGCATTGAGTCCGGATTAATTCGCGCTGATCATCACGTTGCTGCTGTCTTCCTGTCTGAGCGCGATGACCGCGCCGCGGATTAAATAGGCAATGGGGTCGCCTGAAGGGCTTTTTTGAAGGCATTCGACCTGTGTTCCTTCGATCAATCCAATATCTTGAAGCCGCCGTCTCATGCTTCCGGTTGAGCGCAGCTTTTTCACAGTAGCGGTTTGGCCGACCTTTAGGCTGTTCAACGTACTGATTTCATTCAATTCAGAAGCCTCCTTGTATCCTGAATATCGTTCTTTTTGAGTCCTCTTACACTATAATATTGGTGAAAACGATTTTTGTACCATTCAGATGCCGAATATTCGGCGCGAAACGAAAGAAGCAGGGAAGCCAGCCCGATCGCTGTCTTCCCTGCTTCTTTTAAAGAATTAACCTGTTAAATTTCGTAATCGACGCAGTCCCTGCCGCACACAAGCGAGTGGACAACCTGTTTCACGGCGACGTGCGCGGGGTGGTCCTGATAGTTGTCCTGCGCTTCCCTGGTGGTGAATTCACAGTACAGAACCAAATCGAAGGTCCCGCCGTTGTAGTTGCGGCCAATTTCAATCGCCGTCAGCCCGTCCACCACGCCCAGCAGCGCTTTGAACCTTTTTTGCAGATCCTCCGCAACCGTGTCAATGTTTTTCCTGGCATCTTCCGTCAGAGTCCATAGGACGATGTGTTTTACCATGTGATTTTCCTCATTTCTTATTATATCATTTTATCTGAGCAGATCATTTTTACATATCAAATAAGTTCAATCCCGTAGCTTCATCCGGACGGCGTCCCACGGAACCCTTTAGAGTATGGATAAACATTTCACACGTAGCGCTGACGACGGCTTCGTTCAGATGGCCGCCGAACACATGCCCCTGCGCGTCGGCAAAATTGGCATGCAGGTGCAGATATACTTCTCCGTCTTTTTGCGTAACATTGCCGGTCAGCGCGGTCATTTCCATTTCCCCGTCAAGGGTGTTGGAATAATACTTCTTTTCCCCGACACGGTAGAGGCCCACGACCGCGTGCCCCACCGCGCCAAGGGCGGTGACGCTGGCAAGCCCGACGTTTTCCTTCTCACAGATAGCCTTCAGACTTTGGACGATTTCCTCACCGCGGTCGATTCGGGCCACGATGGTGTCCCCGAAAATCCTGTACATCATGATGGTTCATTCCCCGTTTCCTTTTCTTTTACAATAAGCTTACTGCCATCGTAATCGATTGTCAACGTTGTTTTGGGCTTTAGATCCTGAGAGATGATGGCCTTTGCGATCAAAGTCTCCACCTTGCTCTGAATCAGCCTTTTCAGCGGACGGGCGCCGTAAACGGGATCATAGCCCTGATCTACGACGTACTCTTTGGCGGCGGGCGTCAATTTTACGCCGAGCTGCTTTTCTTCCAGTCGCTTCTGCAGGTCCGCGATCAGCAGGTCGACGATCCGGTTGATTTCCGGTCTGGTCAGCGGCTTGTAGAAGACGATTTCGTCCAGCCGGTTTAAGAATTCCGGGCGGAACTGCTGCCTGAGCATGGCGTGTACCTGCTCCTTGGCTTCCTCGCCGATTTGCCCGTCCGGCTGTATCCCCTCCAGTATCGTGCCGGAGCCCAGATTGGAGGTGAGGATGATGATGGTATTTTTAAAGTCCACCGTCCTGCCCTGGGAGTCGGTGATTCTGCCGTCGTCCAGAACCTGCAGCAAAATATTGAACACGTCGGGATGGGCCTTTTCCACCTCGTCGAACAGTACGACGGAGTACGGGTGCCGGCGCACTGCTTCCGTCAGCTGGCCGCCCTCCTCGTAGCCGACGTAGCCCGGAGGCGCTCCGATCAGGCGGGACACCGAATATTTTTCCATGTATTCCGTCATATCGATGCGCACCATGTTGTGCTCGTCGTCGAACAGCGCCTGAGCCAGCGCCTTGGCCAGCTCGGTTTTGCCTACGCCGGTGGGGCCGAGGAACAGGAACGAGCCGATCGGCCGGTTAGGGTCCTGAATGCCCGCGCGGGAGCGAAGAATAGCTTCCGTCACCTTTTCCACGGCCTCGTTCTGACCGATCACCCGTTCGTGCAGGATATCGTCCAGCCTGAGAAGCTTTTCGCGCTCGCCTTCCATCAGCCTGGAAACCGGGATACCGGTCCAGCGTCCGATGATCTTTGCGATCTCCTCGTCGGTGACCCTGTCGCGCAGCAGGGAGTCGGAAGCCTGCGTCTGTTCCGCAATCTGTTCCTCCGCTTCCAGCTGCTTGGTCAGCTCGGGGAGCTTGCCGTATTTGTATTCCGCCGCTTTATTCAGGTCATAGCTGCGCTCCGCCTTTTCAATCTCGGCATTGACCTTTTCGATTTCCTCGCGCAGCTTCTGAACCTTGGAAATAGCCTGCTTTTCATTTTCCCATTTTGCTTTCATTTCCTTGAATTGTGCGCGCAGATCGGCCAGCTCCTTCTGGATTTCCTTCAGATGCTCCTGGGAAAGGGAGTCGGTTTCCTTTTTCAGCGCCGCTTCTTCAATTTCATGCTGCATGATTTTCCGGGAAATCTCATCGAGCTCCGTCGGCATCGAATCGATCTCCGTACGGACCATCGCACAGGCTTCGTCCACCAGGTCGATCGCCTTGTCCGGCAGGAACCGGTCGGAGATGTAGCGGTTGGAAAGCACGGCGGCCGCGATCAGCGCCTGATCCTGAATTTTGACGCCGTGGAAAACCTCGTACCGTTCCTTCAGCCCGCGCAGGATGGAAATGGTGTCCGCAACGCTGGGTTCCTCCACCATGACCGGCTGGAAACGCCGTTCCAGCGCCGCGTCCTTTTCAATGTACTGGTGGTACTCGTTCAGGGTGGTGGCACCGATGCAGTGCAGCTCGCCGCGCGCAAGCATGGGCTTTAAAATATTGCCCGCGTCCATGGAGCCTTCGGTTTTGCCCGCGCCCACAATGGTGTGCAGCTCGTCGATAAACAGAAGAATCCTGCCCTCGCTCTTTTTGACCTCATTCAGGACGGCCTTGAGCCTTTCCTCAAACTCACCGCGGAACTTTGCCCCGGCGATCAGCGCGCCCATGTCCAGGGAGAACAGTTTTCGTTCCTTCAGATTGTTCGGCACGTCCCCGCGCACAATGCGGATGGCAAGGCCCTCGGCAATGGCCGTTTTGCCCACGCCGGGCTCGCCGATCAAAACGGGGTTGTTCTTGCTTTTGCGGGAAAGGATGCGGATGACGTTGCGGATTTCGGAGTCCCTGCCGATGACCGGGTCCAGCTTGTGGTTTTTCGCCAGCTCCACCAGATCCTGCCCGTACTTGGAAAGCGAATCGTAGGTTTCCTCCGGGGTATCGCTCGTCACCCGGGTATTGCCGCGCACGGTGGACAGCGCGGTGAGGAATTTGTTCTTATTGATGCCGAAGGTGTTGAAAACAGCCTGTACCCCGGCGTTCGGGCGGTTCAGGAGGGCCAGCAGAATATGTTCAACCGAGACGTATTCGTCCTTCATGCGCTCGGCTTCCTTTTCCGCGCCGACCAGCGCCGCGTCCACATCAGCCGAAACATAGACCTTTCCGGGCTCACGTCCCGGACCGGTCACGCCGGGCAGCTTTGCGACCTGCTGTTCCACGCTGCGCAGAACTGCTTCCGGCTGGATATCCATCTTTTTGAAAAGCTGGGGAATCAGGCCGTTTTCCTGCGTCAGAAGCGCCTGCAGCAAATGCTCTTCCTCGATCTGCATATTGTTGTGTTCAATCGCGATGTTCTGCGCTTCCTGGATAGCCTCCAGTGATTTTTGGGTGAATTTCTGAGCGTTCATAAAATCAAACCTCCTTGCTCATCGTTGCTATATCATGACACTGTTTTTCCTATATTGAAGATATTTTTTCTCAAGAGCCGCAAGCGCCTTCTCCGGTTCGTCCAGATGGGCAAAGTACAGCTTCATACAGGTATCGAATACGTGAATATAATCTGAAATCGCGGCCGCGATGGCTTCGTTTGTCTGCCGGGCGCTGTCCTGCGGCAGCAAAAACTGCCGGGCGTACTTTCCGGGCGTAATTTCGCAGAAAACCTCTCCGTGCGGGAACAGGGAACCGATATATTTGTTTTCCAATGCAAACCAGAAATCAAAAAAATCGTTTAGAATTTCAATCAGCTGCCGGCTCTGCGTTCTCATCGAAACGCGCAGCTCGCCCACCGTTGGCCCGCACGTCCGATACAGCTCCAACATATAACGGATAGTGGGCTTGTATCGGTACCTTAATGCGCTACGGATAGAGATCATCGCGTCGCTGGGCTGAAGCTGTACCTGAAAGCTTTCCCAGTCGGACATCATCTGCTCTACGCCTTCAAAAATATCCCGCATGCGCATTTCGGGAGTGGAGTACGAACAGTATTCGGCCAGAATCTGATTGATCAGATTGCTGCGGCTCGTCTTCTTTTCATACGCGATTTTGTCTATGGCGTCTACAACGTCGTCGATCAGTACCAGGCTGTATACGCTTCTTCCCATGATGCTCATCCCAATCCAATTGTTATTACGTGTATTTCTGTTCAGGCAGCCGGTCAGGCCATGCAGCTCCCTTAGGCGCCCTCTTTGAGGGAACCGGCAGGCAAAGCCTGATTGAGGGGGGTGACGGAAAACCCCGCCGGCGTCCGTTTCCTCCGGTGCGCCGGGCGTAGGCCTGCTGGTAAAAACCTCTTCGGTTCCTTTATTAACATTATATACATGTTATATAATTTGTCAATAAGATTATATAATTTTAATTACAAAAATTTAAAGCCCGGAAAATTTCAAATTTTCCTATGGGAAATTTGAATTGTAATTTGGGGAATTTTGTAGTATTCTAAAATAGAAATCGGTTTCCCATCCAACTTTTGTTAGGCGGTGTACGATTGAAAAAACAATTCAGAAGAAATGATACAAAATCTGTTTTTATGGCCGCTGCTTCCATTGGGTTTGTCTGTCTGAGCGCGATTGTCAATGCGATCAGTCTTTATCATATGCTGAATGCTTCCGCCCAGCCGTACCTCAGGGAGATTTCCAGAGAGCTCATGGCCCGGGAAGCGGTTCTTGCCGCCGCTACGGTGCTGGCTTACTGCGGATTTCTTCTCTATATTTATCACGGGCGCAGGCAGAGTGAGAGCAAGCTGGAAAAGATGGCTTATTACGATAGTCTTACCGGCATCTCCAATATCTATAAATTTGAAATGGATGTGGGGGATAAGCTCGGCAGGAATCCGTCAGGCAAGTATTGCATCCTCGTTTTCGATATCAATAAGCTGGCGGTGATCAATGATATTTACGGCCATCAGACGGTGGACCAGCTTCTTTGCCGCCTTGCGCGGGCGCTGGCCGACGTCCTGAAGGAAGGGGAACTGTGCTGCAGAAGCAAGGACGGCTCGTTCCTGGCGTTTGTGCGGTGCGGAAACGATCAGGAAGCCCTTGATTTTATCCGCTGTTTTACCGCGAGGGCGCATCAGCTGAGCAATGTGAATTTTATAGAAAAACAGGCTTTTACATTTGGAATTTACAGAATTTCGGATAAAAGCATTTCCGTCAGAAGAATGATCGACCGGGCAAATCTTGCGCGCGAAGCCGTTGCGGGCGGACTCGGCGGTAATTACGCTTTCTTTGACGAGGCCATGCGCCGGGAAATGAAGCGGAACAGGGAAATAGAGGAGCAGATGGAGGAAGCGCTCCGGGAAAACCAGTTTATCGTATATTATCAGCCGAAATACAGGCTGCCGGAGGGGACCGTTTGCGCCGCGGAGGCTCTGGTCCGCTGGAACAGCCCGAAATACGGCATGCTTCAGCCGAACGAGTTTATCCCCATCTTTGAAAAGAACGGTTCCGTGATCGACCTTGATCTCAATATTCTGGAGCAGGTCTGCAGGCAGCAGCGCAAGTGGCTTGATCTGGGGCTGGACCCTCTGCCGGTCTCCATCAACATTTCAAGAACGGATTTATACCGGGCCGATTTTGTGGACAGCATCTGCCAGCCGCTGATTCGACATGAAATTCCGCCGAACCTGATTGAGCTCGAACTGACGGAGAGCGCCGTTTTCGATAACATTCGGCTCTTTGTCACTTTGATAGACGAGCTTCACCGGATCGGATTCCGGCTTTCCATGGACGATTTCGGTACGGGATATTCCTCGCTGAACACCCTGAAATGCTTGAATCTGGACACGCTGAAGCTGGACCGCGGTTTTTTCCTTGTCAGTGACGAACAGGAGCAGCGGCGGTCGGAAATCATCGTGAATCATATTATTGCCATGACGAAACAGCTGAACATTACTACCGTCGCGGAAGGGATCGAGACGGAGCAGCAGGTGGATTTCCTGAAAAAAGCGGGATGCGATGCGATCCAGGGCTTTTATTTCGCGAAGCCGATGCCGGTCGGGGAGTATGAAAAGCTGGTTTGGGAACAGGCATACGACAACGGCAGGGCCGGCGCTTGAGCGCCGGCCCTGCCGCAGCTTTATCGATGCCTGACAGGCTTTTTACATTTTCCGGTCAATACAGGTCTTTTCCGCCCAGAGTTCGTACAGAGTATCGATATCCTGTGCAAATTCCTCCGTTGTTTGGGTCTCCTTTTTTGCCAGCTCCTCCAGAACCTCAAAGCGGAAGGCGGCGCTTCCGTATTTCTGCCAGTCGTCCCGCAGCTTTAAGTTGATACAGCTGCCCGTTTTCTGGGAAAACTCGAACCGGTTTCTGCTGCCCTGCAGGTCGTTGGCCGACAGGACCAGCATTTTGCCGGTCGCGCTGTTTACAACCGCGTATACGCCGCCGGTAATTTTGCGTTCCTTATATCTTGCGGTCAGTTCCTTTTTGTTTTGCTTGTCCATCTTTTCTAATACCCCATGTCCTTCAAAATAAGCGCGAGCGTTTTCAGGCGTTCGCTTAAAAATTCATCGTTGTTGCTGAGCGCCTGTGAGAAAAGCCGGATATCCTCGTCGATCATCGGGTTGTCCGTACAGACGGAGACGGTCATGGCGTCGCCCTGCAGCCCGATGCGGTCGATGGTGGTATGCTCCGGGTCGTACAGCTTTTCAAAGCGGTAGGCTTCCGAAAAATACTGCTTTGCCCGGCAGATCAGTATGGCGAGGTCGATCACGCGGTGCAGCGGCAGCTCTTCCGACTGGCGCGACCATTTTTCGCCCGTATAGCGCCATACCTTTGCGGAAATGTCCACCTTGCCGCGGTCGTTCCATTGCGCCAGCCCCAAAGAAAGCCCCTTTGTGTCGGAATGGTAAGCGCTTCTTCCGTCAATGTTTTCGTAATTTTCCGATACGATCACGGGTTTGTGCTTCAGTGTCGCAGGAATTTTCATAACCTCACCTCAAAAATTTAGTAAATTAGTAAATTACTAAATTATAATAGATCAAAACGGCGGAATTGTCAAATAAAAAAGCGAAACGGAAAGTTTCCGCTTCGCTTCTGCCGGATTTTCTTGTCAGCCGTGAAAGCCTTTGCCGATGATTTCGCTGGTGTTGGAGATCAGGATGAAGGCGTCGGGCTCCACTTTTTTAATGTACCGTCTGAGCTGTACCGCCTGTGGGCGGCGCATGGCGGTGAAGATAATATATTTGTGCTTGTGGGAAAAAGCCCCTTCCGCGTCGCAGACCGTAGCGCTTCGTTTCAGGTCATGTACAATGTAATGACAGATGATCTCCGGATTGGAGCAGACCACGTTAAAATATTTGGCGAGGTTGATGCTTTCAATCACGTTGTCAATGGCCAGCGATTTGGCCAGCAGGCCGAAGGTGGAGAAAAGGGCGGTCTTGATATCGAAAACAAAAAAAGCGGACAGGGTAATCAGCACGTCGCTGTAAAACAGTGCGTGTCCAATATCGGAGGTGGTGTGTTTTTGCATGATCAGGGCGGCAATGTCCGTGCCGCCGCTGGAAGCGTCTATGTTGAACAGCAGGGCTGAACCGAACGCGGGCAGTGCCACCGCAAATACCAGTTCCAGCATCGGCTGATCGGTGAGCGGTCTGCTCATCGGGTAAAAGCGCTCAAGGCCCGAAAGGCACAGGGAAAGCAGCAGACTGGAATACACGGTTTTAACGGCGAAATTTCTTCCCAGAAACAGAAAGCCCAGAATCAGGAGCAGCACATTCAGAATCAGGTTGACAGTACTCGGCGAGATAGGGGTGACCCTGCCGAGAACGACCGAAAGGCCGGTCACGCCGCCGAAGGTGAAGTTGTTCGGAAATTTGAAGAAATAGACACCCACAACAATTAACAGCGTGCTGACCGTAATATAAAAATATTCTTTGATAACTGTCCCGTATTTCATAAAAATCCTCTTCCAATATTCCTCTTTTTCAAATCCATTGCTTATTGTATCAGAAAACAGGCATAAATCAACCGATAATTGTGATTTCTGCTTCAACATTTTCAATTATTTATAAATATTTTTGTAAAACCCCTTTACAACCCGGAAACAGTGTGCTAATATATAAAACAAGAACAGTAATCATTACTAATTACGGAGAGCGATATGGAAAAGAAACAAAATTACAGCAGAAAACGCGAAGCGATTTTAAATGCGATCAAAAGCACGTCCATCCATCCTACGGCGGAATGGGTGTATCAAACGCTGAAGCCAGTCTATCCGGACTTGAGCCTTGGTACGGTCTACCGCAATCTGGCCCAGTTTAAAAATGACGGGGTCATTGTCAGCGTGGGAACGGTGAACGGTCAGGAACGGTTTGACGGAAACACGGAACCGCACACGCATTTTATCTGTTCCTCCTGCGGTGCTGTGATTGATATTCCCGGCGAATTTGTCCCTTCGGCGGTCAAAGATGCAATTGCCAGGGAATATTGTGTCCTTGTCGATTCCACGGATGTTCAGTTTCACGGACTGTGCTCAGAATGCTTAAAAAGGCAGCCGCCTTTAGAATAAATATTTTAATATGGAGGATTTTTTAAGATGAAGAAATTTGTATGTTCTGTATGTGGTTATGTTTACGAGGGCGAAGAGGCCCCTGATTTTTGCCCGCAGTGCAAGGCTCCCAAGGAAAAGTTTGTAGAGCAGAGTGCGGAAGCCCCGTTTGCCTGCGAGCATGAAGTCGGCATTGCAAAGGGTATCGACAAGGAAGTTTACGACGGACTGGTTGCAAACTTCAACGGCGAATGCTGCGAAGTCGGCATGTATCTGGCAATGTCCCGTCAGGCCGACCGTGAGGGATACCCCGAAATTGCCGAAGCGTTTAAGAGATACGCACTGGAAGAAGCCGACCATGCTTCCAGATTTGCGGAACTCCTCGGCGAGGTCGTAACCAACAGCACCAAGAAAAATCTTCAGATGCGCGCGGATGCCGAAGCGGGTGCCTGCTCCGGAAAGCTCGATCTTGCGAAGAGAGCAAAATCACTGAATTACGATGCGATCCATGATACCGTACATGAAATGGCAAAGGATGAAGCCCGCCACGGTGCCGGCTTCAAGGGTTTGCTTGCAAGATATTTCGGCTAAGCTGTTATCCTTCCCTGAATATTCATAGATAACCGGCGCGGTTCTTTTGAGCCGCGCCGGTTTTGTCGTCTTTTATCCAAAAGCTTTGGAATATCCGCCGAAAATCCTGAGAAACTTTTGTCAGGATCAATCAAATACAGGTCCGCAGCAATGAAGAATCCCGTAACAGAATGCTTTAAACAGCTTGCCATTTACCCGTAAAATGCCTTATACTGTAAGTAACTTTTGCCGAATGCCCGGGCAGGTCCGGCAGTTTTAGGAGGATATCATGGATTCTTGCGATATTGCCGTAATCGGCGGGGGAGCGTCCGGCCTGATGGCCGCCGCGGCTGCGGCTGAGGAATGCGGACGAAGGCATATTCACGTGAAAACAGCGGTGCTGGAAGCCAATCCGCGCGTCGGCAAAAAGCTGCTGGCGACCGGAAACGGGCGCTGCAACCTGACGAACAGGAACGCCGGCATCGCGCATTATCACGGGGATACCGGTCTGGCGGCGTCGATTATCAATGCCTGTCCCCCGCAGGAGATCATCGAACGCTTTTTGTCGTTCGGCCTGCTTTGCAGGGAACTGGACGAAGGCCGCGTTTATCCGAACAGCCTGCAGGCTTCCGCCGTTCTGGACGTCCTTCGGTTGCAGCTGGAGCGGCTGAAGGTGGAAACCGTCTGCGATTTTCCTGTTGCCGCGGTCAGAAAGTCCGCGTCCGGGTTTGAAATTTCCTCGGCGTCCGGCCAGATTCACGCAAAGCGCCTGATTCTGGCCTGCGGAGGAAAGGCCTATCCGCAGCTCGGCTCCGACGGGAGCGGATATCAGATCGCGTCCTCTCTGGGCCACAGCGTTACGAAGCTGTTTCCGTCTCTGGTTCAGGTAAAAACCGATCCCCGACGGGCGAAACCGCTGAAAGGGGCGCGCAGCGCGGCGGCTGCAACCCTGTTTTTTAACGGCGAACCTGTAAAAACCGTCAGCGGCGAGGTTCAGTTTACAGAAAACGGGCTGTCGGGTATCTGCATTTTTGAGCTTTCCCGTCTGGTGGGGGAAGGCGGTACCGGCGGAAAAACGGAAATCTCGCTCGACCTGCTGCCGGAGTATTCCGTCCAGCAGATTCTTTCCATGCTCAAAGACAGAAAAGAAGCGCTGGAAGTGCTGCCGGCGGGCGACCTTCTGAGCGGGTGCGTCCATAAGCTGGTAGGGCGGGAAGTGGTCCGGGCTGCGCTTTCCCGGGTGCCGGAGCGTGCCGCACAGCTGAAACAGGCGGAGCTGGTTTCCGTTGTCGGTCGGGTAAAGGATTTCCGTTTTGCCGTTTTGGGAACGCTTTCCTGGAAAGACGCACAGGTCACGGCGGGCGGCGTCCCGCTGGGGGAGACGGACGAAAACCTGCAGTCCAAACCGTGTCCGGGCCTGTACCTTGCGGGGGAGTTGCTGAACATAGACGGCGACTGCGGCGGCTTCAACCTTCACTGGGCGTGGAGCTCCGGAATTACCGCGGGAAGCGCCGCCGCGCGTTCCTTATTAAAATCGTAGAGGGGAAACCATGTATCGAATTTCTGAAATCAGCATGAAGCTGGATGGAACCGAGGAGGATTTAAAGCGGGAGGCCGCCGCGCGGCTGAAAGTCTCTTCCGGCCAGATCCGTGCTTTCAAGCTTTATAAAAAATCCGTGGATGCACGCAAAAAGAACGACGTACATTTTATTTGTACGGTGGATGTGGACTGCGGTCAAAATCACAGCCCCCGGGACCCCAAAATTACGGAAGCCGAACCATACCGCTATGAGCTTCCCGCCGGGAAACCGCGCGAAATCCGTCCCGTGGTCGTGGGCTTCGGCCCGGCGGGGCTTTTTGCCGCGCTGATTCTGGCGCAGGCGGGGCAGAGACCGGTCGTGTTTGAACGCGGAAGCGCCGTAGAGCGCCGAAAGGAGCAGGTCGCCCTTTTCTGGAAAACAGGGAAGCTTGACACGGAAAGCAACGTTCAGTTCGGAGAGGGCGGCGCCGGTACCTTTTCGGACGGAAAGCTGAATACCGGGACAAAGGATTCCCGCGCCCGCAAGGTGCTGGAGGAATTTGTGGCCGCGGGCGCGCCGCAGGAAATTCTGTATCTGGCAAAGCCGCATATCGGTACGGACAGGCTGCCCGGCGCGGTCAAAAATATCCGGGAGCGGATTATTGCGCTCGGCGGAGAGGTGCATTTTGAAACCTGTCTGCAAAATATCCTGATGAAGGACGGCCGGGTGACCGGGGTGGAGGTGAAACCGCGCGGCGGCTCGTCCTATACGCTGGAAGCGGACCGCGTCATTCTGGCTGTCGGCCACAGCGCACGGGACACCTTTGAAATGCTGTATTCCCTGAAGCTGCCGATGGAACAGAAGCCATTTTCCGTCGGCGCCCGGATCGAGCATCCACAGGAACTGGTCAGCCGTTCCCAGTACGGCTCGTTTGCCGGGCATCCGGCTTTGGGAGCGGCCGATTACAAGCTGGCCGTACACCTGAAAAACGGCAGGGGAGTCTATACGTTCTGCATGTGTCCGGGCGGGCAGGTGGTCGCCGCCGCGAGCGAGGAAGGGCGTCTGGTAACAAACGGGATGAGCAATTTCGCCCGGAACGGAAGAAACGCGAACGCGGCGCTGCTTGTCAGCGTAGGACCGAAAGATTTCGGCAGCGGGCATCCGCTCGCCGGTGTGGAATTTCAGCGCAGGCTGGAAGAACAGGCGTTTCAGCTGGGGGGCGGGGACTTCCGCGCGCCGGTACAGCGGGTGGAAGATTTTCTCAAACGCGTGCCGTCTAAAAAGATCGGCGGCTGTCAGCCGACCTATCTTCCGGGGGTAACGCCCTGCAGCCTGGACAACTGCCTGCCGGACTTTATTACCGATTCCATGCGGCAGGGGATTCTTCTGATGGAGCATAAGCTGAAGGGCTTTTCTGATCCGGACGCCCTTCTGACCGCGGTGGAAAGTCGCAGCTCGTCGCCGGTGCGCATTCTGCGCGGTGACGGCATGCAGTCCGTCGCCGTAGAGGGGCTTTATCCGTGCGGGGAAGGCGCGGGGTACGCGGGCGGTATTATTTCCGCCGCGGTGGACGGAATCAAGTGCGCGGAGCAGGTCGTCAGGGGATGCTGAGCACGGTTTGCGGGCGTCTGCCCGAAACAATGCTTTCTGCACCCCCTGACAATGAAAATTTTTTACATGCCGTTTCGCACGATTTGGCCGCATGCTATTTTGTTTCCTGAATTTCCTGACGGCTGGGTTTTAAAATCGTCCGGTGATGAATGGACGATGACGGTACGTCCTATGATTTCGTTTACTGAAAATCTGTCCGTCATAAACGCCATAAAAGCGAATCCATGATTCCCGAATAACGGGGGCATGTCGCCCGCGTGTGCGGGGTGAGGGCAGTGATTTGGGTTATAATGCGCTCCTGCGTTGGCAAAGGGGTCCTGAGCGTTCCCGGTACATTGATTTCCTTCGTGAATATGGAAGCCAAAGATATCGGCAGGGCAGCTCCCTGTGCTGTGGGGCAGACCGTTGATCTGTGTGAGCACGAGAACGCCGTCCGCTAACTGATAAAAGCAGACCATACCATTTATATTAGGAAACCCCGGGCCGCCTTTCACCATGGCATATGCGGAGGGCACACTTTTCAAAATGTTTTGCATTTGATCGAATTGTGGTTCTAAATACAAACGAACACCTCCTGAGCCATTTTATGTTGTTTCTTCCATTCCAGTTAATCCAAACAGAAAAAAGGTTCCCGCCGACGGCGGGAACCGAAATATCCGGGATTTTCAGGGCCATGTTTTTCTTGCTTTCATTACCCCCAGAAGACAGCCGAAGACTACGGCGGCGATACAGATTTTGGCCGGATGATTCAGTATGTATAGCAACACCTGAGAAACCAGTTCTTCCAATGCAGAAGCCTCCTTAACATTCTCAGTGTATTGATGTTTTGTGAATTTTCAGTGATGGCTGGATGAATTTATCGAATGCGCCTCAACATCCGCATGGTGAATCTCCATATCTTGCCGTTGTTTCAATGGCGGGTATCAATATTTTCAAAAAAGCCTTGACTTAAAGTTAAGTTTAAGTTGTAGAATGATTCTACAGCGATTCCATTTCAGTTTGCAAAACATGTTCCTCCCCCGCCTTCGGCGGGGGAGGAACATAACCTTGTTGCAGAATCAACTGGAAATACTGTAGGAAAACAGCGTAAGAGTCAATAGGATAAGGAGGAAAATGAATGGATTATCTGGGTAAAGACATTCCCAAACTCGGTTTTGGACTGATGCGTCTGCCGATGCTTGGCAAGGAGGTCGACATCGAACAGACGAAGACCATGGTGGATCAGTTTCTTGCGGCGGGTTTTACCTATTTTGACACGGCTTACGGTTACATCGGCGGAAAATCAGAGGAAGCAGTCAAAACGGCGTTGGTGGACCGCTATCCGCGCGAAAAATTCCAGCTGGCCACAAAATTGCCCGCCTGGGCCGGGGCAAAGAACGCCGAAGAAGCCAGACAGATGTTTTACACGTCGCTCAGGAGGACCGGGGCGGGGTATTTTGATTTTTATCTGCTTCACAACTGCGGCGGCGACCGAACCAAAGCGTTCGACGATTACGGCATGTGGGATTTTGTGCTCGAGCAGCGCGCGAAAGGTCTGATCAGGCATGTGGGGTTCTCCATGCATGACAAACCCGAGGCGCTCGATGAAATCCTCACCCTGCACCCGGAAATGGAATTTGTGCAGCTGCAGATCAATTACGCCGATTGGGACAGCCCCACCGTACAGTCCGGCAAGTGCTTCGAGGTAGCGAAAAAGCACGGCAAACCTGTAATCATCATGGAGCCGGTCAAGGGAGGACTGCTCGCCAACCCACCCGAGTCGGTGGCGGAGGTGCTGCGCAAAGGGAACCCGGACGCTTCGTTCGCTTCCTGGGCGCTCCGCTATGCTGCGTCGCTCGACCATGTCATCACTGTGCTCAGCGGAATGTCCAATGTCGAACAGATGAAAGACAATCTTGCCACGATGTCGGCTTTCCGGCCGCTGGAGCCCTCCGAGCGTCAGGTGATTGCCAAGGCAAAAGAGGCGTTCGACCAGATTCCGGGCATCCCGTGTACGGGCTGCCGGTACTGCACGAAAGGCTGTCCGCAGGAAATCGCCATCCCCGATATCTTTGATGCGATGAACCGCCGGCTTATTTTCGGCAGCCTTGATATTGCGAAACACGGTTATATGTGGGCGACGCAAGGGGGGAGCGCCGCCAGCGATTGTATTGAGTGCGGGCAGTGCGAATCCGTCTGTCCCCAGCATATAGGCATCATATCTGAGCTGAAGCGCGTAGCCGCAACACTGGAATAATACAATAAGGAATGCCTTCTGCAGGCATTTTCATCTTTTCAAAAGCGGACCCGAAATAAAAAGGCCACAATGGAGAAATCCATTGTGGCTGAACTTTTATGTACAATATTTTTCAATCATCTGTGTAATATAATTTTTGTGCAGCTTTTCGTCAACGACGATCCTTGTAAGGATGTTCTTAATATTCGGGTCTTCAATAATTTGTATATGGTTTTCATATGCTTCGATGGCGTGATTTTCACCCTCCAAGGCAATTTTCAAGCTTTTGCACAGGTCCTGGCTATAGGAAACACTGTTCGCATTCCAATATCGCTTGTTGGATTTGCTGCTGCCGCGAAACTGAGGATTTCCGCCCAGTTTGCGTATTACCGCCGTCAGAATATCCATATGATGCAGCTCCGCAATGGCTATGCGCATGATGACGGCGCCGTAATCTCCTGAATCTTTACCTGCCATGTTATGCTGGTAAAAATACATGATCATTGCGGTGAATTCCCCTTTTGGACCGGCGAGGTCATCCATCAATATGTTGGCGTAATCCTTGTTGGGAGCTTGAATCCTGATTGGCGGATACGGCGATGAATCGGTATATCCACGGTAGATTACATGATTGCTGGTCACTGCCATGCAAATGCCTCCTATATTCGGATACATCTACATATATATGAGAATGCTCGGCGGTTTATTCAGTGAAAGGAAAATACCGCTGTGACCCTGCCGAATCCGATACCGGTGAATTTTTACTGTTCATGAACCTGCCTTCTTTCGGACTTAGGGTGTCCGGAGAGTCCGGCTTTATAAAAAAAGCGGCTCCTGTCATAAGCAGGAGCCGAAAAGAAACTGATATTCCATTTTTACTGATTACACTTGCTGATATACTGGAGCAGCAGTTGAATTAATTCCTGGCAATTCATACAGCGACCTCCTTTGTTATTTGTCTCTCGAGGACGATTAAATAGTAACAAAATTGTAATCATTTTGCAAGTGTAATTACTGGAAATAAAATAGAAGCGGCCCCTGCCGTAAGACAGGGGCCGCGGGAATCAGAAATCGTCGACTAACTGCAATCTTCTGAATTCGTAAATGCTTTCCAGATCTTCATAGGAACCGTCGTTATATACGGTACCGATATGTAACAGAGCCGGATTCAATCTACCGGAATCAAATTGAGAAGGGACAATACAAAATTCAATCAGTTTTCCCTTTCGGGCTTGCGTCAGTCTTTTTTCCAATTCATTTCTATCAACCATAATTTTCATTTTGAACATCCTTTCTCTTACGCTTTATCACCCTTTGTGTTCTATGAGGGATCATGTTTATTATAACAGGAATTATTCCTGTTTTATGGCATAATTTGTCGAAGAAGGAAAAAACGTCGCATCCTCATTTTCTTCTGTTGACTTTTTTTATTATTGGAATTATTATAAAAACAAATAGGGAGGGGAATTTGATGGATACTAACAAAGTCACCGTGATCGCCAACAGTACGGCAGAAGGAATGAGCGTGATCGACATAGACATCTTTGTTGGCAGCAGGAATATGCACATTCAAGCAACGAGGAGATTTATTGATGAGATAAATAAAGTCCCTTTCTTGAATGAAGAAAAAATTAAATCTGCCATAACCAGAAAGTTTGGAATTTCAAAAGACAATATCTCATTTCGTTAAGCGATTCCGGCGCCGCCAGTTTGGGGGCGCTTTTTTTATTTCAGACAATCGTCAAACAGGTATTTTTAGCAGATACTTTGAGTGGTTCAGGCGATTTGAAGCTATTGACTTTCCCGATCACTTGATCTATACTTATCTCGCTAGTTATTATATTAATTATAATAACTTGTGAAATATATCAGCCTCTGAGAATATTGAGCAATGTTCGCCTGCTATTAACGATGGGAGGGCAAACAGATGAATGGGTTTCATAATATCGACCTGCATATTCATTCCTGTTACAGCGAAGATGGGGAATACACACCCGCAAAGCTTGTTCAGATGTGCGTGGGAGCGGGTGTTGCCATCATGGCAATAGCCGATCATAACTGTGTGAAAGGTTCTCAGGAAGCAGTTGAACTGGCAAGGCATGAACACCTGAGGTGTTATCCGGCTGTCGAAATTGACTGTACTTATCAAAATACCAATTTTCATGTCCTCGGCTATGATATTCAGCTCGAAAGTCCTGATTTTGGGGCCATAGAGCAAAATGTGAGAAAACAGTGTGTCGATGCATCCAAAGAAAGACTTCGGCTGATCAACCGCCTGGGCTTTACCCTTACCGAAACGGAGCTGAAAGCGATCACCGCCGGAGGGTATTGGAGCGAGCATTGGACGGGAGAAGCTTTTGCCGAAGCCTTGCTAAAAAATGAAAAATATCTCGAGAGCGACATTTTGCGCCCTTACAGGGAGGGCGGCGGCCGAAGCGATAACCCGTATGTCAATTTCTATTGGGATTACTGCTCGCAGGGAAAGCCCTGTTACGCCGGCATGACCTTTCCTGATATGAGGGATGTAATCGGGATCATACACCGAAACGGCGGTAAATCCGTGCTGGCCCATCCGGGGGTCAATCTGCGGGGCAATTTTGAGAGGATCGATCAGCTGATTCCTTTGGGGCTGAAAGGGATAGAAGCTTACAGCAGCTACCACACCACCGAAACCGCCCGGTGGTTTTTGAATAAAGCGGAACAGTTTGACTTGTTTGTTACACGCGGAAGCGATTTTCACGGTAAAACAAAGCCAATGGTCCGGCTGGGCTGCTGTGGCGCGGGATAAGGTCAGCTGATAAGAAAGGTGATTTTGATGGGAATCAATATGTTGGATATGAAACAAAGCAATGCACAGACCGTTCTCTGGGATTTGTGTTCCTGCAAAACCTCCACCATCAAAGAGATGACGCAGCGGACGGGGCTCAGCTTTGCTACGGTTGGAAATATATTGAATAGCTTTGTGGAAAGCGGGGAAGTGACCCTGGGCGAAATGCATTCTGCTACCGGCGGGAGGCCGTCACAGGCATATACCTTCAATGCGGAATACGCCCATGTGCTCGCGCTGTCGGTACGGACACGGAACGGAAAAAATGTCATCAGTGCCTGTGTCGGAAATTTGTACGGCGAGGCAGTATGGCGGACGGAACAATCCTTTGAGAATATACGGCTTGCGAGCTTTGAGACCATGCTGGATTTATCCCTGCGCGCGTATCCGACGATCAGTATCGCCGCCTTCTCCCTGCCGGGTGTGGAGCGCGGCGGCGTTATCCTGACCAATGACTATGCAGAATTGGAAGGCGCTTCTTTCACAGAGCATTTTCAGGGGAAATATCATTTGCCTGTGGTCATAGAAAATGATGTCAATGCCGCTGTATTTGGATACAGCAGAAACGTGGAGGTTTCCGTCATCGCGGGAATCTACTTTCCGAAGCGTTTCGGCCCCGGTGCAGGAATCGTGATTGACGGCAAAATCCTGAAAGGAGCTTGCGGATTTGCCGGTGAAGTGACCCTGCTGCCATTGGGGATCGACTGGCTTTCGATCGACTATGAAAAACCGCAGGAGGCTGGTCCCGCAATATCCAGATTGATCAGTGTTTTCTGCGGCATTGTCAATCCGGGGCATGTCGTTTTGTACGGCGATTTTTTTACCGATGCTTTTCAGAAAACGCTTGAAAGGGAAGTCCCCACACAGGCGATACGGGAGATATTCCCCTCCGTAATCTATCGAAGGGATTTGAATTCCGATATTACTGCCGGATTAATCGCACAGGCGGTGTCCGTTTACCAGTCCGGGCTGAGGGGACAATTTCAGAAAACGGAATTTTAGCAGATGAATATAGGAGATTCCATATGATTTTTTTAGCTTTGATTTATTTAGCGTTTATCAGTTTAGGACTTCCAGATGCCGTGCTTGGTTCCTCATGGCCCATCATGAATGTGGAGTTCAGGGTTCCGGTAGGAAACGCGGGATTCGTTTCCATCATGATATCGGCCTGCACCATCCTGTCCAGCTTATTTTCGCATCGGCTGATCCGACGGTTCGGTACGGGTAAAGTCACGGTCGTAAGCGTCGCCCTGACGGCCGTTGCACTGCTGGGCTTTTCTGTGTCGCCTTCCTTTCTATGGCTGCTGGCCTGTGCTGTTCCGCTCGGGCTTGGAGCCGGAGCGGTGGATTCGGGGCTGAATGAATTTGTAGCCGAGCATTATGAGGCAAAGCATATGAACTGGCTGCACTGCTTCTGGGGCGTGGGAGCCATGCTCGGGCCTGCTCTGATTTCTGTCCTGGCACTTTGGGGGCGCACCTGGAGAAGCGGGTATTTCAGCATATCCATTATCCAGTTCGCTTTGGTTGCGCTGCTGATATTCTCTCTTCCTATGTGGAAAAAGTTTGAAAACCCATCCGCCGAGCCTGTGGAGGAAATACGGCAGGGCAAGGAAAAACACAGCCTTTTTACGATGCTCCGGGCAAAAGGTTCTGTTTTTGTCATGCTTTCCTTTTTATTGAATGCCTCGATGGAAGCTTCCATGATGCTTTGGGGAGCCAGCTATCTGGTGAAAATGAAGGGGATTTTACCGGAAAGCGCGGCCGGATGGGTGTCGCTGTTCTTCCTTGGTGTAACGGTCGGGCGTATGGTGAGCGGGTTTGTTTCCATGAAATTAAGCAACGAAGCATTAATCCACATAGGTACCATCTTTCTGATCGTCGGTTTTGTTTTTATGATCCTGCCTTTACCCGCCCTGTTTGCAATCGGCGCGTTTATCCTCGTCGGGCTGGGGCTTGCACCGATTTATCCTTCCATGCTGCACCAGACGCCCGTCTATTTCGGGAAAGAAAACGCACAGGCGGTCATGGGCTTGCAGATGTCGTTTGCATACACAGGAAACACTTTAATGGCCCCTCTGTTCGGGCAGCTTTTCGCGAACGTTTCCTTTTCGCTGATGCCCTGTGTGCTTCTGGTCTGCGCTGTTGGATTACTTGCCTGCAGGACACATCTGATCTCAATCACAAAAAAGAAATCCCCGGATCAGGGATCGGAAGATAAGGCCGGGGATCATGAAGCCGGACAAACATTGGAATCCTGAATAGTTTATCTGGAGTTTATCATTTCTGTCATCAATTTATGCTATGATAAAATAAATTGGAGGCGGCAATCAGCATGACCATTAAAAAGCGTCTGTTTCTGTCTAATTTGTTAATGATCCTAGTCCCTGTCGGCATTACTTTGCTGATTGCACTGGGAAGCATTGGAGTTATCTGGTACGCGGTCACAAACGGAACGGGTTTGAGCTTTGACGACAGTGAAGATTTTTACCATGCAGGTCAGGGAATCTCTGCCGCTGTTGAAAAAGCGTTAAAAGCGGCCCCGGAAGAACGTCTGGAAAAACTGACTTTGCTGAGCAGTCTGCTTGACCGCGAAGCAATGACATTGACGGTTGAAGCAAACGGTACCAATTACTATCGTTACGGAAATGCAAACGCCGCCGACGCTGCTCTCTTGAAAGCTTCAGCCTCGCTTGGAAACGAGGGGACTCTTTCGAGCGGAAACCGCAGCCTTTACGCCCATCAAATTAAAGTTGGAAACGATCATTATCAAATTTTTTTACTGTGCAGTTCCTCCAAATTTTCCAATGCAACTTTAAAAATGCTGATCGTACTGATTGCGCTTATCCTGGTGTTTACGATTTTCCTCTCAATTCTGCTGACCAATCGTTTTCTGACAAAGTTTGTGTTTCAGAAAATTGAACGTCCGCTGGATATTCTGGCGGACGGTGTGCACCAAATCCGCGACGGTAACCTGGACTTTCGTATCCAATATGACAATCAGGATGAGTTTGCATTGGTATGCGCCGACTTCAATGAAATGGCGGCAAGACTGAAAGTATCTGTGGAACAGACTCGGCGGCATGAGGAAAGCCAAAAGGAATTGCTTGCGGGTATTTCTCACGACCTGCGTTCACCGCTTACTTCCGTCCAAGCGTATGTGGAAGGGTTACTGGATGGCGTTGCGAAGACGCCGGAAGCGCGGAAAAAATATCTTCTTACCATTAAGGCCAAGGCAGAGGACATTGAGCGGATGGTATCGCAGATTTTTCTGTTTTCCAAAATGGAATTGGATGAGTATCCTCTCCATATGAAAATGCTGCACCTGGACTCTCTGATCGAAGATTTTGTCAAGAATTTTGGAGCGGAGTATGCAACACGCGGATTGAGTCTGGCAGTAAAGCCTGCGCTGGAACCGGCAGCTGTGAATGCCGATCCGGAACAGCTCCACCGCGTACTGATGAATATTGCCGACAACAGCTTGAAATATAAGAACAAAGAAATGGGACATCTGACCATTGTTTTGCAGAATACGGAGAATTTTGCGATCGTTACATTGACGGATGACGGACCGAGCGTTGCAGAGGAAGACCTTCCGAAGCTGTTTGACACGTTTTATCGCACGGATCCGGCAAGGCGCGATCCGGAGAAGGGCAGCGGCCTTGGGCTTGCCATTGTCGCAAAGGCGGTGCAGCAAATGGGTGGTTCCGTGGAAGCGCGAAACGCTGCGGGGGGCGGGCTTACTATTGCTGTTTCGCTGCCAAAGGAGATTGGAACCGATGAGTAAAATACTGATCGTTGAAGACGATGCAGATATCGCTGCAATCGAGCGGGATTATCTGGAAATCGACCGTTTTGAAGTGGAAATTGCCGCAGATGGGATGACGGGGCTGGAACGGGCTTTAAGCGGAGAATTCGATCTGATACTGCTGGACCTGATGCTGCCGGGTATGGACGGTTTCGCCGTATGCCGAAAAGTCAGGGAAACGCTCGATATTCCGATTCTGATGGTGACCGCCCGTCGGGAGGATATCGATAAGATCCGCGGCCTTGGCCTTGGTGCGGACGATTATATTGAAAAGCCGTTTTCTCCCGGTGTTCTGGTGGCGCGTGTGAAAGCAAATCTGGCCCAATATGCCAGACTGACACATTCCCGGAGAGCTCCTGCAATCGTATCGATCGATACGATTGCAGTCCATACGGATACCCACCGTGTTTATGTAGATGGGAAAGAAATCGAACTGAAAAACAAGGAGTATGAGCTGTTGCTTTTTTTCATGCTGAACGTCGATATTGTATTCGATCGGGAAACACTGTATGAAAAAATTTGGGGGATGGACGCCATGGGCGATAATGCGACGGTCGCCGTTCATATCAACCGTCTGCGGGAAAAAATTGAGAGGGACCCGGCCAGACCACGCTACATTCAAACGGTGTGGGGTGCAGGATACCGCTTCGGGGGGATAGCTTAAGCATAAGAGAGACATAACGCCCGCCCGTACTGACTTAAATCAGTACGGGCGGGCGTCTTTGGGTTCAAATGCATTTAAATAATAGTTTATCTCCTGTTTAACCGCTGTAAAGCGAAAGTTTAAATGTTGCTGATATACTCATCATCAAATGCATAAAGGATGTGATTCGTTGATTTCTTTTGAGCTCTCCCTCCTGGACTTTATCCAGCAGCACCTACGCAGCGGCTTTGGAGATGTGATCATGCCGTTCATTTCCAAACTGGGAGACTATGCGGCAATTTGGCTGATAACAGCGGCCTTTCTGTGCCTTATTCCCAAATACCGGAAGGCCGGCTTTACGATTGTTCTGGCGATTGGAATGACCGCAGTCTGCAGCAGCCTGATTCTTAAACCATGGGTTGCCCGCGTCAGGCCGTGCGACGTCACGGCAATTCAACTCCTTGTTCCACGCCCAAATGATTTTTCTTTTCCGTCAGGGCATACCGCTGCTGCTTTCGCGACGGCTTCCGCACTGTTTTTCAGCAGGAAAAGGCTGTGGATTCCAATCGCCATCTCTTCTGTGCTGATGGCTTTTTCCAGACTGTATCTTTACGTGCATTATCCCAGCGATGTTCTTGCCGGAGCAATTCTGGGGATTATTCTGGGCTGGGTTGCCTACAAATTTGCCGATATTGGTTCTACCCTGTGGAATCAAAGGCATTCTAAATGGAATCAGAGGTAACGATTATGCAGGACGGTATCATTTCCATCATTAATAGTTTTGGCTATCTTGGAATTTTTCTTTTGATCTTTATTGAAAACATTTTTCCGCCTATTCCGTCGGAAGTGGTGTTGCTGTTCGGCGGGGCTTTGACACTCAGCACATCCATGAATGTTCCACTGGTCATTGTCTTTGCCACGTTCGGTTCGCTGGCTGGAGCCGTCGTCCTCTATGGACTCGGACGCATTCTAAAAGCGGAGCGCCTGAAGACTTTGTTTGCCGGTAAATTCGGACAGGTTATGCATCTGAAGCCGGAATATGTGAACCGCTCTACACGGTGGTTTTCCCGATATCAGAACAAGGCCGTATTTATCTGCCGTTGTATTCCGCTGATGCGCAGCCTGATTTCCATCCCCGCCGGATGTAATGAAATGAATATTCCGCTGTTCTTGGTGCTGACTGTGATTGGCAGTACCGTATGGAATACTGCCCTGGTTCTGTCCGGCGCCTTTCTGGGAAGCGCCTGGGAATCTGCTCTGCCTTATCTCAGCCAGTATTCTACAGTCGCAGTGATTGTGTGTATCATAGCTGCTTTCGGTTATGCAGCCTGGAAGATTTTCAGAAAAAGGGAGAAATCGTAGAATAGGGGAATACGCGTCTTGCCTGCGGCAGCTTGCCGGAATTTTTCTATTTATGCAAAATTCAATCTTATTTCCTGAACGATTTGATTTAAAACGCCGCTGACAAGTTTTCGATCTTCCTCCGAGCCGTACAAACTGCTCGTCAAGGTACAGCGTCCCTGATAGGTAGAAACTGAAAGCTGAAAGTAGGGAACCTTTTTTACTGCCGTGCTGATAAATGCGTCTTCAATCTCGTGCCCGCCGAAACAGAGCCTTTCGTTATCGAGGATGCCTAAATTCGAATAGGAAGTGACGGGAACGGGCGAAATCCTGAGAAAAGATTTCTGCACGGCGGAAAAGGGCAGTATATGGAACAGCATATGAAACAGCATTGGTCCTTTCAGGCAATCGTTGCTTTGTTTTTGGGAACGCATTTGCCCGGACACCTTTTGGAGGGTTTCGGAAAATATTTCCCCTGGGGCTATTTCCGTGTCACACCAGTAATTTCCGGTCAGGTTGCAAATTCCGCACTGCTGGCCTTCCTTTTTATATTTTCGCAAATCAACGGGACATGGAACCGTTATTTTTTTGCACCCTGTTATTTGATGAAGAACACGGATATACGCTGTGAGGATCATGTCGTTTACACTCACATGGCAATCATTTGTAAAATGCCGTATGGCGTTAAATTGTTCTTTTTCTATCTGTGTTCTGCAGATAATCGGATGGGAAGAGTCCCCTGTCAGCGGAAGAACGATAGCGGGATCGGGCTTCCCATAATTTGATTTTGAAAACAATATTGCCAGTTTCTCTTTGAAACTCAGATTTTTCAAAAGCTGATTCAGGTTGCGCCTTCCGAGAGGCTCCGGACTTTTACTGAATTTCGCATCTTTTTCACACTTGGAATATAGGTCACAGAGCAGATACAGGTATTGCTTGAAGCCGGCTCCATCACTAACCATGTGGTTGATAATCAGGCAGAGCGTGTCATGCCTTTCGTCTCTTAGAAGCAGAATTTTTATCTGAGGTTCACAGGTAGGCTCGATTGCAGTAAGCAAATATGGAAATCGAGAGCTTTCACCTTCACCTGAAATGTTTATCAGGCAGAACATGTCTTCAGCGGTAAAGGGCCGTTTTTCCCAGCAATGCCGTTTTTTATCAAATACGCAGGTAAGCTCCGGAATTGCTCCCACAGACAATTGAACCGCTTTTTTAAGAGAGGTTTCGCTGATATGGTCATGGAACCGGACATAACAACGGATGCGCGGCTCCTGTACCGTCCCATAGAAATTTTGCATGCAGTCAAAAGCCTGCGCTTTGATTTTTTTCCTGTACATGACTTAACACCCCTCTCCGCTCCGCTGCCTCAATAGTTTTCTCACGGTGCTAGCACCGTGGATCACTACCATGATCCGCTATTTTTCGTTTTAGAGCCCTTTCAGAGTCATTCTATGATTCAGAAACGGTGTTGTCAAGTGCCTGAAGGCCTTTTTAGAGAAAAGCCGCACGAATTCAACATTCGTGCGGCTTTGAGAAGTCAGGCAATAAAAGATGCAAGCCTGTTGGCTCGCGTTATGCCTATGATATCAAGTTAGTCGTCTATCTCAGAAATGGTTTGCTCCATTGAAATAACCCGAGCATAACGATTGTTCCAAATTTTATTCTCATAGTATTCAGATAAAGCTTCTGCGCTTGCAAATGTATTATCAAATGTCGTTGTCGTTGCTCGCGGCACAGTCACATTGTACTCGTATTCAAAGGCGACTTTACAGGAAACATCGAAGCAATATTCTGTTTGCATGCCACACATAATAATATTTTTCGTATGGATTTTTTGAAGATACTCATGCAATCCCGTATTTCGGAATGCGCTGTTATACTGCTTTTCGAAAATCTTATCATCGGGCAATGGCGCAATCTCCCTGTAGATTTTCCACCCTTTGCTGCCGTGTTCTAATTCATCACCGGCCCCGCCGTCGTGCTGGACGTAAATAACAGGAATTTTTTTCTTCCTGCATGCCTGTAGCAAATTCTTTATGTTTTGAATAACGATAGTTTCATTATAAGGATGCCCTTCAACAAGGGCTGTCTGCATATCTATTATAATCAATGCATCGTAGTTCATTTTGCCCCTCCTTAAACATAGAATAAAAAATAGAGGATATGTATTATTGAAAGCTTGGAAAACAAAAAGCAAGACAGAACAACGCCGACATACCGATCCCGGATTTTAAAGTTTTTTCGACCATTAGCCCTTATCTCATCAGAGTCCTGTTTGGTTGCACATATTATAAATCATTTATTTTTATTATAGCTTATAAACAAACAAAAAGACCGACAAATTTCAAAAATGAAATTTGTCGGTCTTTGGCGGAGAAAGTGAGAAGAATATCAATACCATGACCGCAAAAAGGCGGCTTATGGGCTTATCATTCGCCAAAGTGACAATTGAACAATACCCTTGCAACGCCACCCAGTGAACCAACGGGTGGCGTTTTTTCGTAGATTCAAGGGATCATAAGGGTCCGTATGCGCATTTGTCATGGAAGCCATATTTTTGTTTTCCAGAATTAGGTATATCCTTGCCTATGGCGTAGGGCTTACCTGATCCTGGCCTTTCTTGCATGCAAAAATATTTGCCTAACCTATTGCATTTTCTTAGCCGGGCTAGACTGAATAAGGCACCATGCAACCATTGTTGAATTGCATAATGAGAAGTATACGCGTGGAAAGGTAAGGAATTCTACAAGTTTACTATTATAAAACAAAAACTATGGTATAATTTTATTCACTATTTTTTGCTAGAAGCTAGTCTTTTCCGTGACTTTCAATTCTGATATCATGTAGACGATGAAGTTGGGCGTATTCAACAAAAACTGTGAAAGGTTGATAAAAAATGTCGGAAGAAATTTTATTTCTAAAAACACCTGTGGGATCTACCATTTGGGGAGACGGCAGTATCCTGAAGCGGTACCCGGTACCTGTGGATGAACAAGCGGACAAGAGCACGATATCAAGTCTGTTGGCGTTCTCGGGGCACCCATTAGTATCTAATGAAATCGTAAACGGTAAATATGCCGGAAAAAACTTGCATGATCTTTACGATTCGGAACCGGAATTGTTCGGAAGTGAAAATGAGCGAAGGTGGGAAATTATACCGATTCAAGTCGCTGTATGCCACGCGGCGTCAGATTTAAGTATTCAGGTTCATCCAAGAGAAGAGTATGCGATGAAATACGAAAATTCTCATGGAAAGGCTGAGTGCTGGTATATTGCCGATGTGGATAACGAACCCGCCAAAGTAGTACTCGGACACAATGCAAAAACAATGGAGCAATTCGAAGATTACATTGCCAGAGATGCTTTTGATGAGCTGGTACAGGAAAAGCCAATTCACAAAGGCTCCTTTTTTAATCTGGAAGCGGGCACAATCCATGCTCTTCAAAAAGGGACAACATTTATTGAAGTATGTACATCCTGCCTTTTGACCTATCGCTTATATGATTACCACAGAAAAGATCGAGATGGAAAAGAGAGGGAAATAGACATTGACAAAGTAAAGGCCAATGTGTTGATACCTTACGAAGAAATGACCTACAATTTTATTGACAGTGAATATGGGGATGTGCACGAACGGGAACTTACAGATAATCCGAATTTTTCCGTGAGAATCTTCGATGTAAACGGAAATGGGAAAGTCGTCAAGAAAAAGCCTTATTATGCCTGCTTTGTCGTTGAAGGGGAAGGCAAAATCAATGATATTCCCATTAAAGCGGGCGACAGTTTTCTCCTGACGGCGAAAGTAAAAGGGTTTTCTCTGGACGGGAATATGAAAGTCTTAGCTGCACATGGTTAATACCAAGACTCTGAAAAAGAAATGTTGAAGGCCTGACGCTTATATTTGAGAGGAGAATGATTATGCCGGATAAAAAATTCATCTATGTCTGCTGTGGCGCGGGAAAACTAACCTCCTATATGGCTGCAGAGGGGGTCCGAAATGGTCTAAAAAAGCGTGGAATTAAAGATGTAAAGATAGAACATGGGATGATCAGCGATATCCCGAGATATGAGGACAGAATTGACATTCTCGTTTGTTCAACATCCTATACTGCCAAGCATAGTTTTCCAGTGTTAAACGGATTGCCGTTCGTCGTTCAGGATCAGGCGGGGGAAGAAAAGGTCATTGAAGAACTGGTTGCACTATTAAAAGCCAATTGATGCAATTGGAGTCGGAGATACCAGTTTAATAGGGGAATGGTTGTTAATTTAATATATTGAAAAGAGGCGTCAACATGCAATATGTAACGGCAGTTGTAACTTGGATATTCACTTTACCGTCTCCGGTATTAGTTGGGCTGATCATGGGGACGATTTGTCTGGTGTTTGGCGGCGGATTTAAGAATGCACTGCGAAGCGCCTGTCTTTTCGCAATTGGAATTACCGGTATTAATCTGGTTATGAATTATTGCGTAGGACAAATGCAATCTATTTCAACCGCGCTCTCTCAGAGGTTGGGAATTTCGCTTAACGTTGTTGACGGAGGCTATGCAATCGTTAACGGCATGGCCCTTTATCCGGGATTTTTTATCTGTCTACTTGCAATTTTATTGATTAACGTTGCTTTTATTCTGCTAAAATGGACAAATACCATGTGGAGTGATATTAACAATACGTGGCATGGGGTCGTAATAGGGGCCTTCGTCTGGGCACAGACAGGAAATGTGGTTGTGAGTATCCTTGTTGGAATAGTCACATTAGTTCTTATGATGAAACTGGCGGACTGGACCGCGCCGACTTTTCAAGAATTTAACAATATAGACAATGTATCGGTAATCGCAACTTCTGCCACTATTCCCGGGCTGTTTGCATTTCTAGTCATGAAAGTGATCAACAGAATTCCATTCCTTAAGAAAATTAACGCTTCTTCAGAGGATATCAAAGAGAAGTTCGGTATCTTCGGTGAAGTAATGGTCATTGGAATGATTGTCGGCATCCTCCTAGGCATTTTGGCCGGGTATTCTTTGGCCGGTATATTGACAATTGGCGTTGTCATGTCCGCGACGATGGCCCTTTTCCCCAAAATGGCAGCTCTGCTCTGTGAGGGAATCGTGCCGTTGTCAATGACAATCACTGCGTTCATGAAAAAAAGATTTGGCGACAGAAAGCTAAATGTTGCCTGTGACCCCGCTATCCTTTTAGGGGACCCCTCCGTCATGGCGACCTTTATTATCATGGCCCCAATCTCTATTGCTATCTCCCTTTTGGTGCCCGGCGTCGCTTTTGTTCCTATTGCCAGTCTTGCGGGAATGCCCTATTGGATTGGCGGTGTCACTCCTTACACAAAAGGGAACGTTGTACATAATGTAATCATCATGACCCTCTACGTAGTAATGGCGAGTTTAATAGCGAGTTCTATGGCTGATGTTATTACGAATATGGCGTTACTTACAGGTCAGTTTACGGATGTTATTAAAAGTGGAACAAAGGTCACATTTTGGGACGAAGGCTCCAGTATTATCGGCTTTGCTTTCAGAAAGCTTTTTGACTTGCTTGGAATGTCCACAATTGGATAAATTTAGTTTTTGCATCATGGCCGATCCGGTCCCGAGTGAATCGGCTATGGTGCAGACTACGAGTTTGACGTTTATTGTAATGTGAGGTAAGAAAATGTACGAAAAAAACAGGCAACCGAATTTTGACTTGCATCCGGTCACTGTCATTGATGGTGTCACTTCATACAGTGGATATGAACAAATCACCCAACTTTTGAAAAACAGGATTGCAAAGGAAAAAGCGGAAAAGGAAAAATTGGTCGTAGTCTTCGATAGTTATCACGGCGTTAATCAAAGCAAAATTTACAAAAACATAATTAAAGGTTTAGGCGCGGATTTGGTCATTGATTCAGAGACAGCAAGGCTCCCTGAAGAAGTTATCTTTGAAAGGTTCAAAAAGTTCATTGTTCCGGAAGATAGAACTTATGGGATGTATAGTGTCAGCACCGTTGATGAGTACTTTGATGAGGCAATGGTGGAAGCATTAAAAGAAAAAATCGATAATGCGGCAGGCTTAGTCGTTGTTTACGGAATTGCCTCCAGTATTCTGACCCGCGGAGATATTCTTGTTTATGGAAATATAGCATATCCGGAACTGAATATCCGGCTTGCACAGGGATTAGATAACTGGGGAGCCAAGAATTACAGCGAAGAGCTTCTGAAAAAACAGAAGAGGGGCATGTTTATCGAGTGGCGGATGTTAGACCGCCATAAACGTCCTTTGCTGAAAGCAATGGATTATATGATTGATTTTACCAAGGAAGACAAACCGGTGGCCGTAACAGGCGATGATTACAGAAAGGCCATTGAAGAGATCACCAATCGGCCATTCAAGCCGAATCCGATTTTTACGAAAAGTATTTGGGGCGGTCAATGGCTACAAAAGGTGTTGGGGGCAAAGCCGGATTGGGAAAACGTTGGCTGGGCGCTGACCGGAATTTTGGAAATTCAGTCGATTAATCTTCGCTGTGGAGAGAATACGCTGGAAGTTCCGTGTAATGATTTGCTGTTCTATAAACCAAGAGAAATTCTTGGGAATAAGATTTTCTACTTCTGGGGATACAAAAGCCCCGTTCATGTAAACTATCTGGATACCTGGGGCGGCGGAAATTTAAGCTTGCAGGTTCACCCCACGACGGACTACGCGTTTGAAGTATTCAATTCTTCCTACGGTCATCATGAGAGCTACTATATTATGGACGCCACGGATCACTCCTCTGTCTATTTGGGTCTCAAAGAGGGCACGAAGGTTCCTGAGTTAGTCCAGGCATTAAAGGATGCGCAAAATCCCGGTGTCGGCTTTGATGATACAAAATACATAAACAAGCTGCCGGTCAAAAAGCATGACCATGTGTTTATTCCCGGCGGAACGGTGCATTGTTCCGGCGAAGGAACAGTGGTACTGGAAATTGATCTGTTTTGTTTTGCAACCTTCAAGCTGTGGGATTGGGATCGTGTTGATTATGATGGCAGACCGCGTCCTATCAACATCGACCATGGCCAATATAATATTCAGGAAAATTTCCAAGGGGACTGGGTTACCGACAATTTGGTTTCAAAACAGAAAGAGCTGGCAAGAGGCAATGGCTGGAGGATGGAGAATAGCTCTACCATGAGCTATGAACCCATGACGGTCAACAGATATTGGTTTACAAAGCCTATCTGCCTGAATACGGATGACGCAATTATTATTCATGTTTTAGTCGAAGGGGAAGAGGCCGTGATTGAAAGTCTGGACAACTCTTTTGAGCCTTATGTGATTCATTATGCGGAGGCAGTTTTTGTTCCGGCAAACATAGGTCAGTATGTCATTAAGCCGTACGGGAAATCTGTGAATGAAGAACTGGCTGTTTTACAGATTTTCTATCCTCAGAAATAAGCTTATGTTAGGAGTATTATTATGGATCATAAAGAATTGGTCGTTCATTTTGGCGCCGGTTCTCTGGGAAGAGGATTTATCGTCCCTATTTTATTGGAAAGCGGCTGCAACGTAACACTGGTTGACGCCAATGAGGAATTGGTGAATAAATTGAAGGAAACTCATAGCTATACCCTTGTTATTGTAGACGAAGAAGAGGGAAAACAGCAAAAGCAGATCAAAGTGGACCGTGTTTTGTCGGCAAGAACAGACGCGGATATCCTGAAAGATGTGCTGAAAACAGTAAAAACGGTAACAACCTCCGTTAGACAGGAGAACCTTATTCATGTTGCAAAAACCATCAGCGAGGTTTGGGGCGATGAAGAAAATTCAGACAGAGCAGTAATTTGCTGCGAGAATCTTGAAAATGCGTCCGGATATTTTAAATCTTTATTAGCCGATTGTGCCAGGGATGAAAAACAGAAAGAACGGTTAATGAAAATCAAAGTTCCGGATACCATGGTGGACAGAGGCTGCTCTCAGTCGTACAGCGACCCCACGGTAGTATATACGGAGAGATTTTATGAAATTGGTGTGGATAAAAAAGAGCTGCCTGATACGGGAATCCGCCTGATTCCCTCTGTGGACAATCTGGAACAGCATTTTTATAGGAAAAGATTTTTGCTGAATACCCGCGTAGACGCTTTAGCCTTTGTCGGTCTGTATTACGGCCTCAATAATTTTACGGAATTGAAAAAGAGCGAAAAGATCATGAATGAAGTCACTCCTTATTTTGATCTTGTAAAAAAGAGTCTTGAAGTTGGGTTTGGAATGGAGAAAGAGGAAGTGGAAAAGTGGGCCTCCTTCTACTGGAATGAAAGGGGCAAGCAATCAAAAAAAGCTTCGTCAAAAGATGAAAGAAAACTCGTCGATATAGCAAGAGACATGTGGAGAAAACTTAGCTATGATGAGCGATTTATAAAACCGCTGGTAGTATTGAAAAGAAATGGATATGAGATAGACAGCGGCATACACATCATTGTGATGATGGTAAAGTATCTTGCTAAAGAAGATCATTTGAGCAAAGCGGAAACGCTGGATAAAATCGGAGCAATGTGGCGGATGGATGAGACCGGAGAAGCTATTTACGCCAGCGTTGCGAAGATGATGGATTAAACTCCTTTTTGCGAGGGACATAATGATTGAAGAAATATTTGTAATTGATGGAGATGCAGCAAGCTGGGAAGAGGCAATTCAAATGACCGCCGGTGTTCTTGCTGAACACGGTTATGTGAAAAAAAGCTTTTTGCAGGGCTGCATCGACAGAGAAAAAATATATCCGACAGGATTACCCACCAAAATACCCGTGGCGCTGCCGCATACAGGTTGCGCCCATGTGAATAAGCCGGGTGCTTGCCTGCTGAGGCTGAACCGGCCAGTCCTTTTTAACAGCATGCAGAATCCGGAAGAATCCGTAAACGTCAGCTTTGTGTTCAATATTGCCATTATGGATAATAGTGATCAGCTTAGCGCGCTAAGAGCAATTACCAAATTGTTTCAGGAGTTTGACGACCTTGATAAGGTGAAAGAGATGCCCCTGAATGAAATACGGGAATTATTTCAGATAGAAATGCAAAAGTAAATCTTCTGTGTGTACTTAGCCGTAGAAGGCTGAGTACACACAAACTCTTTTACATGGGGCCGCATTTAAAATTAGCTTAAACAGCGTATAAAGTGAGCATTGCTTGGAGTACAATAGGATTTTAATCAATTGGATAGGAAGTAAAAAATGAGTAGGGAATCGCATGTTGTTCTGGTACCGGATGAAATCCCTTTTGCATTCGAGGAAAAAGGGAGCATTCAGGAAATATGCCATTATCGAATTTTTAAATCTGTTGGCACTGATTCATGTGGGTATTGCTACCTGATTGTCAATGACGGCAGGCCAAGTCATATGGGAAACATAGGATTTCACATAGACGAACCCTTTAGAAGAAATGGCTTTGCGACCAGCGCTTGCAGGCAATTGCTGGAGATAGCAAAGGCAAAAGGAATGCAAACGCTTTATATTGCGTTTAATTTGGAAAATATAGTAACAAAGAAGATTTGTGATCATTTGGGAGGAACTTTGGAGGGAACGATGATACCGGAGTCTCATTTGGAACTATGTTCCAAAACGTCTCTGCTAAGATATATCTATCGTTTTGATTTGTGAGAGGATGTTGCCTTCGCTGAAAGAAAGGGGCAAAATGAATGAACGAGAGAGTATATGAGCTGCTCCGCTATTTGTTGAAAAATAGCAATAGTACCTTCACGATTGAGTCGCTTAGCGAAAAGTTCGCGGTTGGCGATCGCACAATCAGAAACTATCTGGCGGCGATTGAAGAATTTTTGCTGGAAAATAATATGACCGACCTGGTTACGGTAAAGACCGGGAATATTGTTGTCGACAGATCCTCCGATCAAGCGGATTATGTCCTTGACTTGGCGATCAAAGAGGATTTTTATGAATACAAGCTTTCCCCAAAAGAAAGAAAGTTTATTATAACGTTCTCACTGCTTCTGACAGATGGACCTATTACTGTGTCAAAGATGAATGAGCTGCTATATGTGAGCAGAGCGACTCTTCTTAAAGATATTGCGGAAGTTGAAAATTATTTTCATCAAAACGGAATTGAATTTTACGAAAACAAGCATAGGGGCTTTTTGCCGAAGCTCACGGAAAGCCAGCGGAGAGATGCCATTCTTTCCTTGGTGAAAGACGTATCGATGCCGATCATGGATCTGTTTGATGAGAACACGTTTAACATTTGCTCAAAGATTATTCGGCATAGACTAAATTTGGAAGACTATTACCCGAAAGCAGAAGAGGCAGTCATGCTTGCCGAACAAATATTCAATTTTTCCATGACGGATAATGAATTTTATGAGACGGTGCTGGTACTCTGCATTTCCATTGCACGGACTTGTGGCGAAAAAATGATTGAATCGGCCTTTACAGGCAATCCTGGTGCAACAAATTGCATCCAGGTAGCGAAATACCTGTTGAATAGGGTGGAATTAGACAGTCAGAAAAACAGCACGGAAGAATTGTATCTTGCCGAAAAACTGAACGGATGTACCATCAAAAAAACGGCGGGAGATGTTCCGGATAACTACTATTTTATAGTGAAAAGTTTTTTGAATAAGTTGGCTTATGTATATAAAAAAGAGATTTCTCGGGATTATCAGCTGCAGGAGCTGTTGACCAGTCATATTGCCGGGATTTGTAACCGTATCAAAAAGGGCGAAAGAATTGTGAATCCGCTGAAAAATCAGATTATCGAAAAATACAGTGCCGACTTTGATATTATAAATAAAAATATTTGGGTGATTCAAGACTATATTCATATTGAGTTGAATGACGATGAAAAATGTTTCATTCTAGTTCATGTGCTGGCTGCGGTCGAAAGGCTTAAGCAGAAAGTGAATATGCCAAAAGTAATCATTGTTTGCAATTCGGGGCTGGGGACTTCTGTGTTTCTTTCAGAAATGGTAAAGAAACATTTTAATGTAAATATAACGCACATTCTGTCCTATCATGACCTTAAGAAAGAACTGCTGATTGCAAAAAATAAACGGAACCTGGAATGTGATTTGATTATTAGCACAATTCCTCTTAAAGATATACCTTTACCCTGGATACAAGTTGGCGCGATGCTCTCGGGAGAAGATTTGAGCGGTATACAAAAGATGCTGTCCAAGGTGACGGCTGAATCCGCGGTAAATGGTGGGGTTGAGGCACCGCGGTTAGACGAAGGTAGCGAAAACTCTGTGGAAGACGGCAGACCAGTCGATACAGGCAGCGAAAAAAGGAAAGGCATCATGGTGGGTACTCACAGAGCCGTACTGCTGAGCAATTGGTTTTTCCCGTGGAATATTGTCTTTGAAGAAAAAGCAACGGATTGGAAAGATGCGCTTGCGATAGCGGCGAGGCCTTTGGTACAGAAAAAGATCGTGACGGAGAATTATGTTCACAGCATGATTAAAAACGTCATGAACCATGGGCCCTATATTGTTTTTGCTCCGGGGGTTGCCGTCGCACATGCAAATTCGACAGACGGAGTATTGAGATTTGGAATATCCATCTTAATGCTGTCAGAACCCGCCAGATTTGGGCATAAAGATAACGATCCTGTTGATATTGTAGCGGTGGTTTCTCTTGATAATGCCAAAGAACGGAAAGCGTTGCTGTTTTGTTTAATGAATATTCTATGCAATCAATCCGCTGTCAAGGAGATGCGGTCCGCTGCTACACCCCTGGAAATCATCGACGTAATCAAAAAATATGAAGCGAGATATGCAAAGAGCAATGAAGGAGAATCATAATGGTCTATAAAGCGAATTCAGTTTCCAAAGGAATAGGGATTGGAGAAGTATTTCTATACAAAACTTTTCATCCGTCAGTGGTAGAAAGCCTAATAGAACCCGATACAGAGGAACAGGCAATTAATTGGTATGAAGAGATCAGGATAAAGGCAAAAGCTGAGATTGATTTATTGAAGCTTAAACTTTCGGAGGATGCTGAAAAGGCGAAAATTTTTACAGCGCACTTGGATATTTTAGATGATCCAGTAATGAACGGCGAAATCAAGGATGGGATTATACGGCGTCATTTCAATGTCGACTGGGCCATTTTCGACACGTATGAAAAGTATATTAAAATTCTGAGTGCCGCGAAGGACCCTGTTATCCGTGAAAGGGCAATTGATTTAAAAGATGTGGAAATGCGTCTTCTTCGCAACTGCTCTGGGGAGAGGGAAGCGGACATTGCCTGTTTCGAAAAGCCGGTAATCATTGCGGCCCATGAGCTCACTCCATCCGATACCGTCATGATGGATCCGGCCAAAATAGTAGCTATCCTCACGGAGAACGGCGGCTATTCTTCACACAGCGCCATTATAGCCAGGAACTTCGGAATCCCCGCGCTCTCAGGGTTCAGTGATATAGAAAAGATTCTTGACCAACCCGGGCCAGTGGTTGTAGATGCCATGGGTGGCTTACTGATTACAGACCCCAGTAAAGAGCAGTTGGAAAGTTACAGCAAAAAACAATCAAACTATCTGGCGGAAATTGAGAAGGCCAAAATGTTTGAGGCAGCAGCGGCAATCACAGTAGACGGTATCCCCATTGAAGTGAATCTGAATATTGCATCTGCGGATGAATTGGAGCTTGAAGGCGCCCAGTTTACAGACGGAGTGGGGCTGTTCCGAACGGAATTTCTCTTTATGGGCCGAAGCTGTCTGCCTTCAGAAGAAGAGCAGTTCGAAATATACAAAAAGGTGCTTATCAGATTCGGAGACCGTGCAGTCACATTGCGAACCTTAGATATTGGGGGTGATAAGAAACTGGAATGTTTAAACCTGCCAAAGGAGGATAACCCTTTTTTAGGCAACCGGGCCTTGAGATTGTGTTTTGAACACATGGATATTTTCAAAACACAGTTAAGAGCGGCGTTAAGGGCGTCCACTTATGGCAATTTGCGCATAATGTTCCCAATGGTCGCCAATATAGAAGATGTCCGCAGAGCCAAAACGGTTTTAGCAGAGGTAAGGCTTGATCTTGACAGAGAAAAAATATCCTACAGCAAAAATATTAAAATTGGGATCATGATTGAGATCCCGTCGATTGCACTGATGGCGGATATGGTGGCGCAGGAAGTTGATTTTGCCAGTATAGGTTCCAATGACTTGATTCAGTATGCCATTGCAGTCGATAGAATGAATCCTGCCGTTTCCGGGTATTATCAGACATATCATCCGGCAGTATTCAGACTGATCAGTTATGTGGTTCATCATTTTGTAATAGCAGGAAAACAGATTTGTGTATGCGGAGAAATGGGAGGAGACTGCCTTTCGGCGATGGCATTGATTGGCATGGGTATGAGGCAGTTGTCTATGAGCAGATCATCTGTTGGGAAAATTAAAGAGATGATTGGGCTGCTTTCAACCCAACAGGCAAGGCTCATTGCCGGAAAAGTGGTGAATTGCCCTACGGCAGCAGAAGCTGAAGAGCTTTTAAAAAATGAATTAAGGGAACTAGGCTTGTAAACAAGACAAAAATGGAGGAATTGTGATGTATAAAAAAAGTACGAAGATTATTAACCCTACTGGGTTGCACGCTCGTCCCGCATCTGATTTTATTGCCTGCGCGGGCAAATTTAAATCCAAGGTGTACATAAAGCGAATGAAAGAGAACGAAAGTGCAGTGGATGCCAAATCCATTATTATGTTGCTTTCGCTGGGATTGCCCCAAGGGGAAATTGTAGAGATTAGCGCAGATGGCGATGATGAAAAGGCAGCAGTAGAAGCGCTTATTGCACTGATGGATTCCGGATTCGGAGAAATGTCGTCCAAAAGATAAAGATGTTGATCGATAAGGAGGATAACTCATGAAAGCGTTGATGGTCACTTATGATGATTTTGACGATTCGGAGGTAAGTACATCTTATCCGACTTCTGGGGGAAGGTTTCGTTGTGGATATTGCCTCTTTTGAAAAAGAAAGATTCTGGGAAAATACCATGCAGTATAAATCATCTTATAATACATAATTGTAAAAGACGAGGGACAACCTTTACGGTTATCCCTCGTCTTTTTTATGCTATAAATAGCACAAATCCGAACCCCTCGCCAACTGGCGATAATGAGTTCGGATTACAATGCTTTGGCGGAGAAAAAGGGATTTGAACCCTTGCGCCGGTTACCCGACCTACTCCCTTAGCAGGGGAGCCCCTTCACCACTTGGGTATTTCTCCTTATTGGTGAAAACAAAACAAATTATGAAGTTTTTAGATGGCGGAGAGGAAGAGATTCGAACTCTTGGTCCCTTGCGGGATCACTAGTTTTCAAGACTAGCTCCTTAAACCACTCGGACACCTCTCCATCACAAGTGCGAGAATAATAATATCATATTTTAGGGGCTTGTGTCAATGCATTCCATTAAATTTCTTAAACAAATATCCGCCTCCGTTTTATGCGGGGAGGCGGATATTCTGCTATTCGGCAAGGAAAGAGGCTTTTTCACACAGCCCGCAGAGTCCCATGGCGGGAAGAGTGACCACAAACCACAGCAGGGAAAACGGCACGCAGATCTGCCCCATAATGTTCAGCGGCAGTGCGGAATAATCCCAAACGTTCTGCTTCAGAGCGACATTTACAAGAAGCCCGGTGGCAAATTCCACTGTAGTGATAATTCCCGAACCGGCAAAGCATTTGACGGAAATCGGTCTGCTTCTCATCGTGTGGTTGCATACGCGGTCAATCAGGCACAGGCAAAGCCCGCCTGCCGCAGCCATGGAAATATCCGTCTTCCCGCGGCAGATCATTTCCAGCGCCGGATATACAGTTCCTCCGGTCAAAAATAGAAACGCATTTTTTTTCATCCTATATCACCCCACTTTGCGTTCATTGAAATTGTTTGCAGGGTGAATAAATTTATTCGTTCGGACTCAAATTTAAAAAGGAAGGTCCGATATTATAGTTAAATAGTGTTAAAAGTTTGTAAAATATTTTAAAATCATTTCATAAAAGATTTAGAACCATTCACTTATTCAATTACGCAAAATCTGTCGAAATGGGTGGCTAAATGAAATACCAGAGAAATAAAATGGTTCCGATTATTGTCGGGATTGTCGCAATATTGATTGCGCTGGGGCTGGGTTTTGTCTTTGGTGTGCGCAGTATTTTAACAGCGAATACGCAGACCTCCCTGCAAAAAATATCGGAACAGGGTTCAAATGCGGTTCGCGCGGCGATTGTGGGTAATCTGGATGTACTCAGCGCCCTTGCGGAGCAGAACGGGCTTACCCAGAGCGAGGCTGAGCAAAGGAAGGTCCTTTCGGATGAAGCCAGAAGAAAGAATTTCGTGCGGGTGGCTTATGTCGACAGGTCGGGCCGGGCGGTTACCAACGACGGCAAGACGATGATGATTAAAGAAAGGGAATACTTTCAGAAGGCACTGGCCGGTCACGCCAATATTTCGGGGGAACTCTATGATCTGTTTGCCCCCCAAAACAAAATTATCGCGTATGCGGTGCCGGTGATCCGTACACGAAAAATTGTCGGCGTACTGGTCGCGACGACGCCGGATGATGAAGAGCTGAACATCATGGATAATATTGCCGTTGATTCGGATTATTCCATTTATATTATTTCCAGTGACGGAACGGTGGTTTCCAACCGGAGCGGCCAGGATCAGTTCAGCAACTTCTTTCAATACATAGGAGCACAGTCCTCACACACGGAGATCAGTAAAATGAAGGAGGACTTTCTGTCCCGGCAGTCGGGCAAAGGAGTCTGTAAGGTTAACGGAATCGACAGGCTGGTTGGATACAGCGGCATTCGGGGAACGGACGGCTGGATGTTTGTGGTCACGGTGGAAAAAAATAAAATGATGGCTCCGGGCAATCAGATCCTGATCATGAGCGGAATTTTATTCGGACTGCTGATTCTTGAATTCGTCGTTGCCTCCATCGGCTTTTTTAAATTTAAAAAAAGCAGCTATGAAGCGAATATGCGGCGCAAAGAGGACATCAGCTATTACACTTACACCGACCCTCTGACGAATCTGCCGAACCGCAAGGGAGTGAAAAAGAATATTTCCGAATGGATCGGGCTCTGCCGTGCGGAAAGCAAAAATGGAGCGGCTTTTTTTCTCGATATCGACAATTTCCAGTCGGTCAATAATACCTTCGGCAGTGACATCGGGGACTCTTTCCTCGCTTCGGCGGCGGCCCGTCTGGCCTCTGTGGAAGGAGAAAACATGCTGGTCGGCAGAATCGGGGGGGATGAGTTCACCCTGCTGATTTCCAATGTGAATACTTCGGAAGAGCTTGAAAGCTACGCTAAAAATATTCTGCGTCTGTTTGAGGAGCCGTTTCTGATTCATGATAACATCATTCAGCTGACGTGCAGCATCGGCGCCATCCTGTTTAATTGCAGTGAAATTATTGAGGAAGATCGCTTCGACGAAATCATTAATCGCGGCGAATTTGTCCTGCATGAAGCGAAGAGCTCGTCGAAGGGAAGCTATGCCCTGTTCAACGAAGAATTCGGAATTACGATTGACCGCCAGCATCAGATGCAGCGGGAGCTTAAGCTGTCCATTCACAATGGCGAGCTCTGCTGTTATTTTCAGCCGCAGTACGATTATGAGAAAAAGGCGATTGTCGGCTTTGAGTCCCTGGCCCGCTGGAACAGCGCCAAATTCGGGATGGTATCGCCGGTTACGTTTATCGCGATGGCGGAAAACACCGGCTTCATCAAGGAACTGGGACGGTTTGTCGTTGACCGGACGTTTGCTTTTGCACAGGAAGTACAGGGCCGCGGGCTCAGGGTTTCCTTCAACACCTCCCCTGTGGAGCTCCTGCAGGCGGACTACGTGGATTATGTGCTGGAACGCTTCTGCTACTACGGGCTGGCTCCCGGCAGCGTGGCGATCGAGGTAACGGAATCCACCCTCATAGAATCTTTCGACGGGGTCATTAAAAAGCTCGAAATTCTGAGCGGTCACGGCATTTCCGTGTACCTTGACGATTTTGGGACGGGATTTTCTTCGCTGACCTATCTGAAAAATCTCCCCATCCATTCGGTGAAAATCGATAAAAGCTTTATTGACGAGGTGGTAACCGACCGGGTGGGACGCGATATTGTGGACATGATTGTCCGGCTGGCCAAAAGGCTGAATCTGGAGGTCATTGCGGAGGGCGTGGAAACGCAGGCCCAGGTCGACTGTATTTACAGCTGCGGCTGCAGGATGATTCAGGGGTACTTCATCAGTCCGCCGGTACCCTGGGAAAAAGCAATCGCACTGTTGGATGGAGTGCATAAATAATGGACATACTGCGGGGTAAGATTGATTGATTTTGCCCCGTAGTTTTTTTTGCTTTTTGTGCTATAATTTGATTTAGAAAAGAAATTTTCGATAATTTCCGCCGCAAATAAAAATAATTTTTATTTGCGAGCTTCAGCCGCCACAGGAAAGGAAGAGTTTTATGAAAATTATCAGCGCACCGGATTATCAGAGCATGAGCCGGAAAGCGGCCAACATTATTTCCGCACAGGTTATTCTGTTTCCAAATTCGGTTTTGGGTCTTGCCACCGGTTCCACACCGCTTGGTGTATACAAGCAGCTGATAGAATGGTATAAAAAAGACGATATCGACTTCTCAAAGGTACACAGTGTCAATCTTGACGAATATTGCGGGCTGTCGGGCGAGCATGAGCAGAGCTACCGTTATTATATGAATGCAAATTTCTTTAGCCAGGTCAATCTTCCGATCGAGAACACGAATGTCCCGAACGGGCTTGCAAAGGACATCGACGCGGAATGTAAACGGTACGACAACGTCATCACCAGCCTGGGCGGCATCGACCTGCAGCTTCTGGGCATCGGGCACACCGGCCACATCGGGTTCAACGAGCCGGACGACGACTTTGACAAAACGACGCACTGTGTGAAGCTGAAACAGAAAACCATCGATGCAAACGCGCGTTTCTTTGAAAACGCCTCGGAAGTGCCGCAGCGTGCTCTCACGATGGGCATCAAGGCGATCATGCAGGCGAAAAAGATTCTTCTGGTCGCCAACGGCTCCAGCAAAGCAGAGATCCTCTGCCGTTCACTCTTCGGGCCGATTACCCCGGAAGTCCCCGCATCCATTCTTCAGCTCCACAACGACCTGACGGTTGTCGCGGACGAAGAGGCGCTTGCGGTCATCCGCGGCAAGTATCCCTCTGCGATCGGATAAATTTAATAGCGATTTTACAGGGTGAGCTTCGGTTCACCCTTATTTTTTGGTATTTTTTGTGCTATAATAAAAGCAACATAACAAGCGACATAAACAGGAAAGGAAGAATATCCGTGAGTTTTGGAAGCAAAATTTTGAAATACCAAGATGCGATCATACATGATTTGGAACAGCTGGTTGCCATCCCCTCCGTGCGCGGCGAGGCCGTGGAGGGAATGCCGTTCGGCAAAGCGCCCGCAGAGGCTTTGAACCGGGTTTTGCAAATGGCCGCCGATATGGGCTTTACCACAAAGAATGTCGGAAACTATGCCGGTCACGCGGAGTACGGAGAGGGAAACGAGGTCGCCGCAGTGGTCGCCCACATGGATGTCGTACCGGCGGGTGAGGGCTGGGATACCGACCCGTTTACGCTCACCAGGAAGGGAAACCTGTACTATGGCCGCGGCACGGCGGACGACAAGGGAGCGGCGGTGGTCGCCCTGTATTGCTTAAAAGCTCTGAAGGATGAAGATATTCAGTCGAAACGCCGCCTGCGGGTTATTTTCGGCGCGGGGGAGGAAACCGCGAGCAACGATCTTGAAATGTACCTGAAATCGGAGCAGATGCCCGTTATGGCGTTCACCCCAGATTCCGAGTACGGTATCTGCAACCGCGAAAAGGGGATCATGCGTCTGGCTGTCTCCTCACGGGAGCACAGCTCGGCGGTGGTCCGCGAATTTTCCGCCGGTACCGTTGTCAACGCCGTTCCTGCCAAGGCGAAGGCGGTCGTGATGTGTACGGACGAAGTCCTTGCAAAGCTCCAAAGCGCCGCTTCCCGTATGGAAGGGGATTTCAGCTTTGAAAAAACGGAGGACGGGACCGAAATTACGTCCATCGGCAAAGCGTCCCATGCCATGCAGCCGCAGGAGGGCTTCAACGCCGCGACCCATCTGATGAAACTGCTGGGTGAAATCTTTTCCGAGGAAGAGCTCGGCGGGCTGATCAGCTTTGTCAACCGGAATATCGGGACTGAGCTGCACGGCGAATCTCTCGGCGTTTACGTAAGCGACGAGGAATCCGGTCCCCTGACGCTGAACCTCGGGCTTGCCGGCATTTATGACAGCTCCGCGTCTGTCGGAATCGATATCCGCTATCCGGTTACCGCAAAGGGAAAGGATATCTTTGCTTCCATCGCGGAAAAGGCTCTGCAGTACGGACTGGAAACTACGCTGAGTCAGGAAAATAAGCCGCTCTTCCTTCCGGAAAGCAGTCCGTTCATCACCCTGCTTCAGGATGCCTACGCGGCGGTTACCGGCAAACCGGCAGAGCTCTACGCTACCGGCGGCGGAACCTACGCGCGCGCCTTTGAAGGCCGCGCCGTCGCGTTTGGCCCGTTTTTCCCCGACGAACCCGACCGCCGCCTGCACAACACGAATGAGAATATTGACATTGACCGCTTCATGGTTCACGCACAGGTGTGCCTGGAAGCAATGTATCGGATGCTGACGCAGTAAACGGAGAATAAATGGAAAAATATAATCACGTCACTCTCGAAGACATCTTAAAAAATGAAGAAATCAATGCGTATATCACCAACGGCAACGAGAATCTGGGGGTAATCGGCTATACGGAGCACGGCTTTGCCCACGCCAAGCGTTCCTCCAATTACGCAAGCTATATTTTGCGCACCCTGCACTACGACGACCGCACCTGCGAGCTGGCGGCCATTGCGGGATACATGCACGATATCGGCAATGTGGTCAACCGTGTCGACCACGCCCAGAGCGGCGCGCTGATGGCCTTTCAGATTTTGAACCGGCTCGGGATGCCCCCGAACGAAGTGGCCCTGATCGTCGCCGCCATCGGCAATCACGACGAGGGGACCGCGGCCGCCGTCAATCCGATTGCCGCGGCCCTGATCCTTTCCGACAAAGGAGATGTGCGCCGCACCCGCGTCCGCGACAAGGAAACCGTCGGCGCGGATATCCACGACCGTGTCAATTACGCTGTGGAACGGGCGTCCACCAAGGTGGACGCCGAAAAAAAGACGGCTATGCTCGACATTAAGATCGATACGCAGATCTGCCCCGTCATGGAGTATTTTGAAATCTTTATGACCCGCATGGTGCTTTGCCGTCAGGCGGCGATCTACCTCGGCCTGCAGTTTGAGCTGATTATCAACGATACCCGGCTTTTATAGGCGTTTTCGCCGTAACGTCGGGGAGAATTACTGACAAGAAGTAAAAGAGCCCGGATTGGCGTCGTCAGACGCTTCTCCGGGCTTTTTTTGCAGGTCGATCATCATATGTATGTTTTATTACACGGGCCGCTTATCGCTTTCCCTGCGGTACTGTTCAATGTCCTCCCTGAGGGAAGCCAGAAAATCGTGCCTGCCTTCGTGCTCTGTATGTCCGTGCACGCAGAGCTCGAAATCAAGGCTTTCGAAGAGAGCAAGAAGCTTTTCGGTCTTTTCGAGGGGATTCTCCGTTTTACTGCCGCCGCAGTCCGCGTCTCCGATAAACAGGACCTTCTCCTCCGGCACGAAAACAACGGAGCAGTCTTCGCTGTGGCAGCCTCCGACACGGATCAGTTCGCAGTGAACGCCGCCTAAATCCACGGTCAGCCGGCTGTCGTAGACAATATCACCGCTTTTAATCGTCAGCCCTGTCCGGTCGGGCAATTCCTTCCGGATATTCCGGTTGCAGACCGGGCTTTCCTCTCCGTTTGCGGCGCGCAGGTCCATCGAAGCGTCGTCCCATTTCCAAAGCTGCATTTTCTTCAGCTGGCGATCGGTAAGCGAGTTTGTAATCGTCTTGGCCTGAACCGTGTCCATGCCGAAAATGTGGTCCCAGTGCCAGTGCGTGATCGCCACATAATCAGGGTAGGGCAGACGCTCCTCCCGAAGGCTTTGCAGGAAAAGCTCCGCATGTCTGGAGGAATTGCCGGCATCCACCATCAGCGCGTATCGGCTGCCCCGTACATAGCCCAAAACCGATCTGTCCGTCTCGTCATTGTGCGCGGTATAATAGACTCTGTCGCTCAGTTTAATCATCTGATTCCTCCGTCCTGTTTTCGTGTCAGAATGGATGCGGGACAATCAGCCGCGCTATCGGGAAATCAGCGCGGGGTAGATTCTCAAAATCTCAATGATGGAGCAGAATTTGTCCGAAAGGCTGACGATCAGCGCCTCCCTGCACTTCGGCGGGGTCAGCGTCAGCGGCCACATGTGCTTGACGATGATCTCCTTTTCACAGTCGTTGAGCGAAAAGTGCTCCTCGGCGTTTTCCAGCGCGGTCAGAGGATGCTTAAAGCCGTGAAGGCCCTTGGGGTTCTTCGTCACGTGCCAGTCGTACAGAAAGAAATCATGCAGCAGCGCGCCCCGGATGATACTCCGGCAGTCCACGTTCAGATTCAGTTTTCTGCACAGCCAGTAACTGTAATAAGCCACGGAAATGCTGTGCTCCAAGCACGAAACATTGGCGTGCTGAATAAACGTCCCCATCCGCTGAACGATCTCGGATTTCAGCAGTTCCAGGGAACAGTCCGTAAAATACTGTCTTTCACTCTGGGATAATTTCATTTTGCCATCTCCGTATTTACTATGGAATTATTCTTATCATAATTCTTTTCTTCATTCATGGCAAGGGGAAATGAAAAAAATCAGCCGCCCTGCAGCGCAGGGCGGCTTTAACGCTGCTATTCCTCCAGTCTGTTTGCGATTTTCTTCATGCACTCGTGACAGACATTATGGCCTTTAAACGAAACAACGTCATTCATGCTGTTGCAGAAAATACAGGCAGGCTCGTATTTTTTCAGAATGATCTTTCCATCCTCATCAACAAAAATCTCCAGAGGGTCCTTTTCGTTTATGTTAAGGGTTATTCTGAGCTCCTTTGGCAACACAATTCTCCCTAATTCGTCAACTTTGCGCACAATACCGGTAGACTTCATTTTATTCATCACCTTTCACTTTAAAATCAGTGTTTGATTATTCAATTTAACGACAAAATTATAGTATATTTTTCCAAAAATGTCAATTAAATGCATGTTTGGAAAGCAAAAAAATATGTGATAAGCGGAAAATTTTATGAATACATATAATACGGAACAATCCGGAAAGGGGTGAGCGCACTGCTGAATTATATTTGGGCGGGGCTGATTGTGCTGAGCGTTATCTGCGCCGCCGTTACGGGGCGGATGCCGCAGCTGTCCGCCGGAATTATGAGCGGGACGGCCGGCGCGGTGGAACTGGTCATTACCATGATGGGCATGATGTGCGCCTGGACCGGTCTGATGAAAATCGCGGACGCGGGCGGGATTACACTGATGCTGTCCAAGCTGTTTGACCCGCTGATGCGGCGGATTTTCCCGAATCTGAAAAAAGGGAGCCCCGCCGAAAAAGCGATCTGCATGAACGTTACCGCAAACCTGCTGGGTCTCGGCAATGCCGCCACGCCCCTGGGAATTGCCGCCATGAAGGAAATGGCGAAGCTGAACCCGACACAGACCGCGGACAATTCCATGGTCATGTTCGTTGTGATCAATTCAGCGTCCATTCAGCTGATCCCCACCTTTATGGGGACCCTGCGGGCTCAGTACGGTTCCCCCGCCCCGTTTGACATTCTGCCGGCGGTGTGGCTGACTTCCGTCTGTGCGCTTGCCGTGGGGGTTACGGCCGCCAAGCTGCTGGAGGGAAGAAAAAGTGGATAAACTGGGCGTGTACGCCATCCCCGTGGTCGTTTTCCTGATCGTGATTTTCGGGCTGATGCGCGGCGTGCCCCTGTTCGACACCTTCGTCGCCGGGGCAAAGGAGGGCTTTTCTTCCTCCATCTCCATCCTTCCCTCCCTTGTGGGGCTGATGATGGCGGTATCCATGCTGAACGCCTCCGGCGCTCTGGATATCCTTTCCTCGCTTCTGGCCCCCGCCGCCCGTTTATTGGGTTTGCCGCCGGAGGTGATGCCGCTTGCGCTCATCAAGCCGGTTTCCGGCAGCGGCGCGACGGCGGTTCTGGCACAGATTTTTCAGAACAACGGCACGGAGAGCTTTGCGGGCCGCGTGGCGTCGGTGATGTCCGGCTCCACCGAGACGACCTTTTACGCTATCGCCGTGTATTTCGGTTCGGTCGGCGTCAAAAAAACGCGTCATACGATTCCCGCGGCGATGACCGCCGACCTGACCGCTTTTGTGGTTTCGGCGCTGACCGTCAGACTGTTTTTTCATTAAGGACTGCCTATGAATGATCGTAAAACAACAAATCATTATGTCGTTGCGCTTGCGGGAAATCCCAACTGCGGAAAAACGACTCTGTTCAACGCCCTGACCGGCTCCACCGCCTATGTGGGAAACTGGCCCGGCGTAACCGTGGAAAAGAAAAGCGGCAGCGCCCGGTATGGGAACGATACGCTGGAAATCGTTGATCTGCCGGGTATTTATTCGCTCGTGCCGTACTCGCCGGAGGAAGCGATCGCCGGAAGGTTCCTTGAACGGGAAAGGCCGGATTTGATTATCGATATTGTCGACGCGTCCAATATCGAGCGGAATCTGTATCTCACTACGCAGCTCATGGAGCTGAACGTCCCGCTCGTCATCGCGATGAATATGATGGATGTGGTGGAAAAGCGCGGGGATTCGGTGGACTGTGCGCTGCTGTCCCGGCTGACCGGCATTGCGGTTGTACCGATTTCGGCGTCAAAGGGGGAGGGGCTGTCCGGGCTTCTGAAAGCCGCGGACAGCGCGGCAGGAAGGCCGGCCGCCTACCATCATATTCCCAAACCGGGGAAGGACAGCAAAGACCCGGATACGGCGCTGGCCGACGCGCGGTACCGTTACATAGAGGCCATAACGCGAAAAGCAGTAAAAAAGCACAGCGCGTCGGTCAGGAGCGTCTCGGAAAAAATCGACTGGATTGCGACCAACCGCTTTCTGGCAATTCCCGTGTTCTTTCTGCTGATCTTTTTCGTCTTTTACATTACCTTTGGTTCGGTGGGCTCTTATCTGGTCCACGGCGTTGACTATTTTATCTCAGCCTGCCTTTCTCCGAACGCGGACACAGCGCTCGTGTCCGCCGGTGCTTCGTCCTGGCTGCGCAGCCTGATTGTGGACGGGATCATAGCGGGGGTGGGGGCGGTGCTGGAATTTCTGCCGCAGATCCTGCTGCTCTTCCTGCTGCTTTCGTTGCTGGAGGACAGCGGCTACATGGCGCGCGCCGCCTTTATCATGGACGCGCCGATGCGCCGAATCGGGCTGTCCGGGCGCGCGTTCGTCCCGCTTTTGATGGGTTTCGGCTGTACCGTTCCGGCGGTCATGGGAACCCGGATTCTGGAGAGCGAAAAGGATAAGCGGCTGACCATCCTGATTACGCCGTTCATGTCCTGCAGCGCGAAAACTCCGATTTATTCCCTGTTTATCGCGGCGTTTTTTGTTGGTAACAAACCGCTTGCCATGTTCCTGATTTACTCCTTCGGCATTCTCATCGGCCTTCTGTCCGCGCTGCTGTTCAAAAACAGTATCCTGAAGGGGCCCCCCGCGCCGTTCGTCATGGAGCTGCCGGATTACCGGCTGCCCACGGTGCGGACGGTCTGGCTTCACGTCCGGCGCCGGGTGGGCGATTTTCTGCAGAGAGCCGGAACCACCGTGTTTATTGCGACGGTGGCGGTATGGCTTCTCCAGTCCTTTACCGTCGGGCTGCGGATGACCGGCGACAGCTCAAACAGCATCATCGCCGTGGTAGGCAGGGCGATTGCCCCCGTTTTTACGCTCTGCGGCTTCGGCACCTGGAAACCGGTGGTCGCGCTTCTGACGGGGCTTGTCGCGAAGGAGTCCGTCATCAGCACCATGAGTGTGCTGTATCCGGGCAGCTTGACAGACGCCCTGCGCGCAAACTTCACCACGCTGAGCGCGTGCTCCTATTTGATTTTCGTGCTGCTTTACACCCCTTGCGTCGCGGCGCTGTCCGCCGTACGCCGTGAGATGGGCAGCCTGAAATGGACGGCCGTTACGGCAATTTACCAGCTGGTTACGGCCTGGTACTGGTCCGCAATGTTCTATCAGTGCGCTGTTCTGATTCAGAATTTATTCCGTAAATAAGCCCCGGCAATCTCTGCCGAGGCATTTTTATGCAGTTAGGTCGGTTTTCCCCTTTTTTTCCCTGGAAAAACATGGTAAGACAAAAATCGCGCAAATTAAATTATACAGGGAAAGAATTTCTTTTGCAATAATCGTTAAATTATTATCAATTTAGCATTGCATATTAAAAAAATAGTTGGTATAATTTGAGAATCTGAAAAAGATGGGGAGTTAAGAGGATGATTCTGACATTGGATATGGGCAATACCAATATAACGATCGGTGTTTACGACGATAAAAAGCTGCTTTTTGTCTCCCGTATGGCGACCGACTGCTCCCGTATGGAGGACCAGTATGCTATAGAACTGCGGGATATTCTGGACATCCACGGCGTTTCGCTGTGCGATATTACGGGCGCGGCGATCAGCTCGGTGGTTCCGCCGCTCACCACGTATATCGTACGCGCCATCCGCTACCTGACCGGGGTGGAACCGATCTGTGTCGGGCCGAAGACAAAAACCGGCATTCAAAACAAAATCGAACACCCCGAACTGACCGGTGCGGATCTCGTTGTCGGCTGTGTCGCCGCCGGCAAAATGTTCGACGGTCCGTGTATTGTTCTGGACATGGGGACGGCGACGACCTTTGAGGTGATGGACAGGGATAAAAATATGCTGGGCGGCGCCATTATTCCGGGTGTCGCGATCTCTCTGGACGCGCTGACCCGCCGTACCTCGCAGCTTCCGCGCATCAGCCTGGAGCCGCCTAGGAGCGTCATCGGGAACAATACGATTGAGAGTATGCGTTCGGGTATTCTGCTGGGAACCGCCTGTATGATCGACGGCATGATCGAGCGTATGGAAGCGGAGCTTGGGGAGAAATGCGAGGTCGTTGCCACCGGCGGCCTTTCGCGTGAAATCGTTCCGCTATGTAAACGTAGCATCCATTTCTGCGACACGCTTCTGCTCGAAGGCCTCAGGATCATTTACGAGGATAACAAATAAAGACCCGTAGGGAAAACGGAGCCGTGCGGCGTTACACGGCTCCGTTTTTTGTATGCAGAAAAAAGATAACCGCTCGTCCAAAGCCGCGGTTATCTTTTTTAATCAAACGAAGTGCTGACCGTCCCGGTACAGCGCCTTCTTCTATTCGGATATGCTTGATCGGTCCCGTCGGGACTATCGGCGGTTATTTGTGATAGGTTTCCACAATATCTTTCACGGCGTCGATGACATACTGGACTTCCTCGTCCGTCATGGTGGGGTAGAGCGGCAGGGAAATCAGGCGGTCGAAATGCTTTTCGGCATTCGGGAAATCGCCCTCTTTGTAGCCGTAACGGTCCGTGTAGGCGCTCATATACGTTACCGGGATGAAATGCACGCTGGTTCCGACGTTGCGCTCGTTCAGCTCGGTGATGAACCGGTCGCGGTCAATGGTCAGCAGCTCGGGGACGATGCGCACGACGTACAGATGCCAGCAGTGCGTCGTGTAGTCGGGAACGTACGGCGGGTCCATCGCGTCGATTTTGCCGAACGCCTCCTGATATTTCGCGGCGATCTTCAGGCGCGCCGCCTGCATTTCCTCCAGACGGGACAGCTGCTTTAAGCCGAGCGCCGCCTGAATGTCAAACATGTTGTACTTGAAGCCGGGCTCGCAGATATCGTATTTCCAGGTGCCGCCCTTGGCGTAGCGGTTCCATGCGTTTTTGCTCATGCCCTGTCCGGCGAAGATGCGTGCTCTGCGGTCGATCTCGTCGTCGTCGGTGACCAGCATCCCGCCGTCGCCCGTGCACAGGTTCTTCGTGGCGTAAAAGCTGTAGGAAGCGGCGCCCGGAAGCCTGCTGCCGATCAGCCTGCCCTTGTAGCGGCTCCAAAGGGCGTGAGCGGCGTCCTCCGAAACAAACAGGCCGTGCCTGTCGGCAATCTCATAAATCCGGTCAAGGTCGCAGACCTGTCCGCTGTAATGCACCGGAACGATCGCTTTGGTTTTCGGCGTGATTTTCTTTTCGATTTCGTCCGGGTCGATGCAGGCGGTTTTAAAATCCACGTCCGCAAAGACGGGGGTCGCGCCCGTGTGGAGAATCGTGTTCGCGGTGGAGGCGAACGTCATCGGCGTGGTAATGACCTCGTCGCCCGGGCCGATGTCCTTTGTGAGCAGCGCCACGTGCAGCGCCGCCGTACAGGAATTCATGGCGATTGCATGCTTCGCGCCCAGATATGCGGCGAATTCGTTCTCGAATTCGTTGGTCCGGGGACCTTTGGCCACCCAGCCGGATTTCAGCGTGTCGACGACCTCGTTGATTTCCAGATCGGTGATGTTGGGCAGATTGTATGGAATGAATTTTTCTCGTTTCACGAACTGACTCATACTTGTCATCCTCTTTTTTCAGTTGATTTTCCCTTTTCACAGCAAATCCGTTTGCGGCTGTAAGACGGGATACGCTTCCGGCCCCAAAAACGGGGAGAAACGGATATCAATTCTACAACTTAACTGGAAATGTTGCAGTATCAGTTTTACCAATAAATCAAAGTAAATGATAATACGATTGATGGTTAATGTCAACTATATTGCCCCCTGAAATATTGACTAAAAGCCCCGTTGGTTATATAATGTACAAGTTATAGCAGAATAATTTTTAACTGCGGCGGCCTGTCGGGCCGGGCGAAAGCATGAAAAAATTTTGCCGCAGTTTGTAAAGAATGGTGTTAAAGTGAACGGCAAGGAAAATTTTTTTGTACATCCCAGCGCGTGTGTGGATGACGGCGCGAAAATTGGAAACGGTACAAAAGTATGGCATTTCTGCCACATCGGCGGCGGTTCCCAAATCGGCGAAAACTGCTCCATCGGGCAGAATGTATTTGTGGCTCCCGGGGTAAAGATCGGCAGCTTCTGCAAAATCCAGAACAACGTATCCATTTATGAGGGCGTGGAGCTGAGCGACTATGTGTTCTGCGGGCCTTCCATGGTGTTTACCAATGTTCAGCGCCCGCGCTGCAAATATCCCCAGCGCGGCGCGGCCTTTTACGCCCATACCCCCATTGGGGAGGGTGCCAGCATCGGCGCGAACGCCACCATCGTCTGCGGCCACAGAATCGGCAAAAACGCGTTTATCGCGGCCGGCAGCGTCGTGACAAAGGACGTTCCCGACTATGCGATCATGATGGGCAATCCCGCCCGTCAGCACGGGTGGGCCTGTGAATGCGGGGAGAAGCTGGGTGAGGATTTGGCATGCCCAAAATGCGGGAAAACATATGTGCAGGCCGAAAACGGCCTTCAGGAGGAAACAAAATAAATGGAAAAGATTGCTTTTAACGATCTTGGCGCGCAATACCGCCATTTAAAGGATGAAATTGATAAAGGCATTGCCGATGTGATCGACGGCTGCCATTTTATTTCCGGCCCCCAGACGGAGGAACTGGAAAAAGAGCTTTGCCGCTATACGGGGCGCAAATATTGCGTCAGCACCAGCAACGGCACCGACGCGCTTCTGATGCCGCTGATGGCGAAGGGGATCGGCGAGGGTGACGCGGTATTCGTTCCCGCGTTCACCTTTTTCGCTACGGCGGAGGTAGCCAGCTTTGTAGGAGCGACCCCTGTTTTCTGCGATGTGGACGAAGACACCTTCAACATGGACCCCAAATCCCTTGAAAAACAGATTAAAAGAGTGCTCGAAGAGGGCAAACTAAAGCCAAAGGCCGTGATCGCGGTCGACCTGTTCGGCCAGCCCGCCGATTTTACGGAAATGGAACCGCTCTGTAAAAAGTACGGCCTTTTCCTGATAGAGGATGCGGCGCAGGGTTTCGGCGGCGCGATCGGCTCCAGAAAGGCCTGCAGCTTCGGCGATGTTTCCGCGACGAGCTTTTTTCCGGCCAAGGCACTCGGCTGCTACGGCGACGGCGGCGCGGTCTTTACGGACGACGAAGAAATGTATCGGCTGCTTGTCTCCATCCGCGTACACGGCAAGGGCTCTTTTAAATATGAAAACGTGCGTATCGGTTTGAACGCAAGGCTGGACACCCTGCAGGCGGCCATTCTGCTGCCGAAGCTTCACGAGTTTGACAAAGAGACACAGCACCGCAACTGTGCCGCTTCCCGTTACGCCGAGCTTCTGAAGGGCAAATTCCGGGTTCCGGTCTTAAAGGACGGATTTTTCTCCAGTTATGGATATTATACGCTGAAAGCGGAAAGCGATGAGCAGCGTTCAAAGCTGACAGACGGGCTGAAGGCGGCGGGGGTTCCCACCATGGTTTATTATCCCCTGCCTTTGCATCTGCAGAAGGTTTACGCGCCGCTCGGCTACCGGGAGGGCGATCTGCCCGTGAGCGAAAAGCTCAGCAAAACGGTTTTCAGCCTTCCGATGCATGGTTATATCACAGAAGAAGTTATCGATTATATTTGCACGACGCTGCAAAATATCTGATTTATGAGGAGAATTTAAATGTCAAACGTGAAAACTGAGTTGTTGAATAAAATTCAGGACAAGTCCGCCGTCGTCGGCATTGTCGGTCTGGGGTATGTCGGGCTTCCCCTCGCCGTGGAATTTGCAAAGGCCGGCTACCGGACCATCGGCTTTGACGTTCAGTCCCAAAAGGTCGATTCCGTCAACGCGGGCAAAAATTATATCGGCGACATTGTGGGCGATACGCTGAAACATGTGGTGGAAAGCGGGACCCTTTCCGCGACCAGCGATTTTTCCTTCATCAAGGGCGTGGACGCGGTGGCGATCGCCGTTCCCACTCCGCTGGACAAGTACCAGCAGCCGGATATCAGCTATGTGAAGGGTTCCACGGAATCCGTCGCCAAATACCTGCACAGGGGCATGGTAATCATTCTGGAATCCACCACCTATCCGGGGACTACGGAGGAGCTTTTAAAGCCGATCCTTGAGGCAAGCGGCCTCAAATGCGGCGAGGATTTTTACCTTGCCTTCTCACCGGAGCGCGTGGACCCGGGCAACAAGCAGTATAAGACGAAAAATACCCCGAAGGTCGTCGGCGGCGTCGGAAAAGACGGCACAGAGGTTGCCGCCGCGCTGTACCGCAATGTGCTGGAGGGCGGCGTATACGAGGTTTCCTCCCCGGCCGTTGCCGAAATGGAAAAGCTCCTTGAAAACACCTACCGCAATATCAATATCGGTCTCGCAAACGAAATGGCGATCATCTGCAACCGTATGGGCATCAATGTGTGGGACGTGATTGACGCGGCCAAAACAAAGCCGTACGGCTTTCAGGCGTTTTATCCGGGACCGGGACTCGGCGGCCACTGCATTCCGCTCGACCCGTTTTACCTTGCCTGGAAGGCCCGCGAGTTCGACTATCACACCCGTCTGATCGAGACCTCCGGCGAAATCAACACCGGCATGCCGGAGTATGTCGTCGACCGCGCCATGAAGGTCCTCAACCGCAACAAGACCGCGATGAACGGCGCCAAGGTGCTCGTTCTCGGCGTCGCCTATAAATCGGATATCGACGATTACCGCGAAAGCCCGGCTCTGAACGTCATCGAGCATTTAATCGGCGAGGGCGCGGATACCACTTACTACGACCCGTATATTCCGGAATACAGGCATAAGGGCGTTACGTACACCGGCGCGAAGGAGCTGACGGACGACCTGCTGAAGAGCGCGGATATCGCCATCATCTGCACGGCGCACGCCTGCTTTGATTATGACCGGATTCAAAAGCTCTCCAAAGAGGTTTTTGATACCAGAAACGCCATGAAGGATGTAAAAGACCGTTCCAACATTGAGCTTTTATAAAATATTCTCCCCCGTTTCCGAAAAGTGACGGGGGAATTTTGTGTGGAATAAACAGGGACGTTTTGGAAAATAATGTAATAAAGGAGAATGATGATGAAGAAACTTCGTTTTGCTTTGATCGGCTGCGGCCGCATTTCAAAAAATCATATCGCCGCGGCGATTGCAAACGCCGAAACCATGGATTTGGCCGTGGTTTGTGACCCGGTGCTGGAAAACGCCGAGAAAAAAGCCGGGGATTATCTGGAAGCGACCGGCGTCAAACCGGCTGTTTACGAGGATTATAAAAAGGCGCTGGACGAGCAGGAAATCGACTGCTGCGCCATTGCCACGGAGAGCGGCTATCACGCGGAAATCGCGCTGTACTGCATCCGTCTGGGCAAGCATGTCCTGATTGAAAAGCCGATGGCGCTGAGCACCGCCGACGCGGAGCAGATGATCCGCGAGGCGAAGGAAAAAGGCGTTGCCCTCGGCGTCTGCCACCAGAACCGATTCAACGCGCCGATTCAGGAGCTTCACAAGGCGATCGGGGACGGGCGTTTCGGCAAGCTGGTCAGCGGCACGGCCTGCGTCTTCTGGAACCGCGGGATGCCGTATTACGAGCAGGCCCCGTGGCGCGGCACCTGGGAACAGGACGGCGGCACGCTGATGAACCAGTGCATCCATGATATCGACCTTCTCCAGTGGAACCTCGGCGGCGAACCCGAGACCGTCATGGCTATGACCGGAAATTATCTGCGCGATATTCACGCCGAGGATTTCGGCGCCATCCTGATCCGCTTCAAAAACGGTGCGATCGGCCTTGTGGAAGGCACCACCTGCGTATACCCCAAGAACCTGGAGGAAACGCTGACGATTCTGGGCGGCACCGGTACCGCGGTCATCGGCGGGATTGCCGTCAACCGTGTGGAAACCTGGAACTTTGAGACTCCGGCGGAACAGGATTCCCGCATTGCCGCGCTGGCCGGCACGGACCCGAAGGATGTTTACGGAAGCGGCCACAACCTGCTTTACGCCGATTATATCCGTGCGGTCAATACGCACACCGACCCGCTTGTGAGCGGCGAAGAGGGAATCAAGGCCATGAAGATTATTCTGGCCGCCTACAAGTCCCAGAAAACAGGCCAGGCGGTCCCGTTTGAGGGCCTGAGCTTCTCCACGCTCGACATGGACGATTCCGACGTCCGCTGCCGCTGAGCCGGGGGAACGGAAGATGAAGATTGTAACCGTAGTTGGCGCGAGGCCGCAGTTTGTCAAGGCGTCGGTGGTATCGGCGGCCTTAAAGCCGGTCTGCACCGAGGTGCTGGTCCATACCGGCCAGCACTATGACCGCAATATGTCGGACGTGTTTTTTGAGGAGCTTTCCATTCCCAGACCGGCTTACAATCTGGGGGTCGGTTCCGGTTCCCACGGACACCAGACCGGCGAAATGCTGATGAAAATCGAAGACGTCCTTCTGGAGGAAAAGCCGGATATCCTGCTTGTTTACGGCGACACCAACTCCACGCTGGCAGGCGCTCTGGCCGCGTCCAAGCTGCACATTCCGGTCGCCCATGTGGAAGCCGGGCTGCGCTCCTACAACATGCGCATGCCGGAGGAGCAGAACCGCGTTCTGACCGACCATATTTCCAGATGGCTTTTCTGCCCGACGCAGACTGCGGCGGACAACCTGAAAAAAGAGGGCGTTACCGCGGGCGTTTCCGTCTGCGGGGACGTGATGCTGGATTCCGTGCTGCATTTTCTGCAGGTCGCGAAAAACAATCCGTCCAAAGCCGCCGTTTTCGCTCAGCTCGGCATCGAGCCGAAAAACTACCGCCTTGCCACCCTGCACCGCGCGGAAACGACCGATGGCGGGCTTGACGCGATCATTGCGATCTTCAAAGCCTTCGAGCGGCTTCCGCAGCTGGTCGTGCTGCCGATTCACCCAAGGACAAGGCCGCTCGCGCAGGAAGCGATTGAAAAATGCGGCTTCCGGAATATCAAACTGATCGATCCGGTCGGCTATCTGGAAATGCTGCTGCTGACCTCCAACGCCTGCCAGGTCATGACCGATTCGGGCGGCCTGCAGAAAGAAGCGTGGTTTATGAAGGTGCCGTGCATTACGCTGCGCGGGGAAACCGAATGGGTGGAGACGCTCAGAGGAAACTGGAACGTGCTTTCCGCGCTCACCACGGAGGACATTTACCGGAAAGCGATGCACACCGTCGTGGACGAGGCCGCGCACGAACAGATGCCGTTCGGCGACGGTCACGCGTCGCAGAAGATCGCGGATGCTCTGTCACGGGAAACAGGCGCCGCGCGTCCGTAAACCAAGGCAATTCCTGTAAAAGGGGAAAAGGTAATTTATGAATATCATTTATATCAATCATTACGCCGGTTCCGACCGGCACGGAATGGAGTTCCGTCCGTATTTTATGGCGAAGCGCTGGGCCGCCGCCGGTCACAATGTGACGGTTGTCGCCAGCTCCTATTCCCATCTGCGCACCGTGAATCCGGATCTGCAGGGGAAAAAGACGATGGAGGAGACGCTGGACGGCGTCCGCTATTTCTGGATTGAGGGCCCCGAGTACCACGGCAACGGCGTGGGACGAATCAGAAATATGCTGTCTTTTCTGCACGGCCTTTATCAATACGCCGATCAGATTGCCGCGCAGGGAAAGCCCGACGCGGTCATCGCGTCCTCCACGTATCCGCTGGACATTTATCCCACGCACCGGCTCTCGAAAAAATACGGGGCGATGCTGATTTACGAGGTGCACGACCTCTGGCCGCTCAGCCCGATCGAGCTCGGCGGCATGAGCCCGCGCCACCCCTACATCATGCTGATGCAGGCGGCGGAGAATTACTGCTATAAACACAGCGACTATGTCGTTTCGCTTCTGCCGAACGCGAAGGAACATATGGTGGAGCACGGCTTGAAGCCTGAAAAATACATCTGCATCCCCAACGGGATCGTCAAAGCCGACTGGGAAAAGCCGATGGCGGACCCTCCGGTTTACTATGAGCTTTTGAAGCAGTTCCATGACGAGGGATATTTCCTGATCGGCTACACCGGCGCGCACGGAATCGCCAACGCGCTGGACAGCCTTGTCCAGGCGGGGGAGAAGCTCCGCGGCAAAAAAATCAAGCTGATTATGGTCGGCCCCGGCCCCGAGCGCGAGCGTCTCGCGCAGGAGGTGGTCGACAGCAACCTGCGCGATGTCGTGGAGATGCTGCAGCCGGTCAAGCGCGACCAGATTCCGGAGCTGCTGGGTCAGATGGACGCCCTTTACGTCGGCTTGCAGCGGCAGCCGCTGTTCCGCTTTGGGGTCAGCCCGAACAAGCTGATGGACTATATGATGGCTGCAAAGCCGGTCATTTTTGCGATTGAGGCCGGAAACGACATGGTGAAGGACGCCAAATGCGGAATCTCCATTCCGCCGGAGGACAGCTCGGCCATTGCGAAGGCGGCGAAGAAGCTTGCCGGCCTTTCCAAAGAAGAGCTTAGCGCCATGGGCCGCCGCGGCAGGGAATACATCCTGCAGAACAATGAGTATGACGTGCTGTCGCAGAAATTTCTCGACGTATTTTCCATGCCCTATGAACCCAAAACAAAATAGCTGATTGCTTTTCAGCAATGACAAAGAGGGCAGCCGATCCGGCTGCCCTCTTTTATAGTCCGAGCTCTTTGATTTTATCGCGCAGCTTGATGAAATCGTCAAACGCGTCGGGTTTGCTGCTTGGGTTGCGCAGAAGCGCGGCGGGGTGGAGCGTGGCCATCATCAGAACGCCGTTGTGTTCAAAGAAAATACCGTGTTCCCTGGTGATTTTGATGTCCGGCTTGATGATCTTCATAGCGGCGATGCGGCCAAGGCAGACAATGATTTTCGGGCGGATCAGCGCCACCTGGTTGCGCAGCCAGTCGACGCACCGCTCCTGCTCTTCCGGAAGCGGGTCGCGGTTCTGCGGCGGCCTGCATTTGACGATATTCGCAATGTAAATATTTTTGTGCCGGTCAAGGTCGACGGCGTCCAGCATTTTGTCAAGCAGCTGCCCGCTCCGGCCTACGAACGGTTCCCCCTGCAAATCCTCGTTTTCGCCGGGGCCCTCTCCAATAAAAAGTACGCCGGCTTTCTCGTTTCCGACACCGAACACAACATTCGTCCGCCCGGTGCAAAGATCGCATTTACGGCATTCCAGACAAGCGGATTTCAGTTCTTCCCAGTTATCAAACAATGCGGTATCCACCTTCCTATTTGAATCCTCTTTTATGATAGCATGACAACCGCCGCAAAGGTACGGACGGCGCCTGTCCTGCTTCCATGTTCTTTCAGGCGCCCGAAGCTTTGCTTCGGCTTGCGCCGTAAGGTTATTATAGCATGAATATCGCGAAATCGAATGCTGTTGTGCAGAAAATTTTACGGGAAAGACGAAAAATCTCCCCTGCCGTCATACGCGCTGCAGCAGGGGAGAACTGTTCTGCGGGGAAAAAGTTTATTGCCGCTCCGGGCTTAGTGGGTTTCATCCTCGGCGAAGCCCGCCATTTTATCCGAAGAGGAACCGGTCTGGTTGATCTTTACTTCCACGCGCCGGTTCTGTGACCGTCCTTCCTCCGCTTCGTTGCCGGCTACCGGATGGTAGTAGGAATACCCCGAAACAATCATTTTAGATTGAGGAAGATTGCATTTGCTGGAAAAGAATTTCAGTACCGCGATGGCGCGGTCGGACGAAAGCTCCCACGCAAAGTAGTTGTTCTGGGACTCATCTCCCGCCATGGCGGTATGTCCGCTGATTTCTATGGAACCGATCTGGTCGTCCACGCTCAGAAGAAGACCGCCCATATATTGAAGGATATCGAAGCTGGATTCTCTCATCGTGGGGCTGTCCGGATAGAACAGCACGTTGTCCTTAAAACGAAATTTAATGAATCCTTCTCCTTTTTCAAGCAGAATAGATTCGGAATAACCGCTTTGATTGATTTTTTTCTGAATGGATTCATAAATCTCGTCAAAATCATTACTTGCCGCTTGATTTTCTGCCTGGCCTGCCGTTCCGCTTACCGTCTCCTGAGCAACGGATGCGCTGCCGGCGGCGGCTTGTTTGCTTTTTTCCAATTCGGTCCTGATGCTGTAGTTTTGCTGGGATACGGCCATCATGGCGAAGGAAAACAGGATTACAAAGATCGCCAGCAGGTCGGTCATCATGTCGCTGTAACTGGTCAGCCATGCGGGAGCTTCTTCATCATCTCCGCCTTCCGGCTCGTCCTCATCGAAATATCTTTCATCTTCCGGCATGAGTTATTATGCAACCCCCTTCATCTTCAATTCGCGTATCTGCTTACTGACCGAGCCCATTTTTTTGACATCCTTTTTGGTCAGGCAGGAAATCATGTTTTCCTGAATCGTCCTCGGATTTTTTCCTTCCATAATGGAGGTCAATCCTTCAAGCAGAAATTCTTTTCTCAGCGCTTCATCCGCGCTCATTACCTTGAGCCTTTTTGACATCGGCATAAAAACAACATAAGCGATAAAAGCGCCATAAAAGGAAGTGACCAGTTCGATGGCCATCAAGGGGCCCAGCTTTGTCGGGTCCTCCAGGTTTTCCAGCATGGGAATCAGGCCGATATACGTTCCGAGCAGGCCCAGGGAGGTCGAGGTGTTTGCAATCATATCCAGCATGGCGTGCCCGTCCTGATGCCTTTTCTTAGCGAAATATATTTCAGACCGGAGGGCTTTTTTGAGGACATCCTCGCCGACGCCGTCGGCAATCAGCAGGATTCCTTTCTGAAGGAATTCGTCGTCGGCATACTTGGGGGCAGCATCTTCAAGGGCCAGAAGCCCTTTGCTTCTGGCAATCTCGCTGAGTGACACGATCGTCTGAATGTCTTTTACAAAATCATACTGCACTTTTCTGAAAGATTTTCTCATAACATGCCCGAGCGTTTTTAATTTATTTGGCGGGAACGAAACGACAACAGCACCTGTTGTGCCGCCTACCGTAATAAAAACAGAAGGCCAGTTCAAAAAGGAACTGAAATTTCCCGACATCTTGATAGAAGAAATAATACAAAAAATCCCGATCCCAAATCCAATCATTGTGGAGACGGCTGTTTTCTTCATTGAAAGACCCCCTAATAGCTAAAGTTTCCCATTATTTTGTATATCGGACAATTCGTCAGATATTTTAGGGGAATCAGCCCAAATATCATGATTACACAGCCAAAACATAAAAAATGTGACCCGGCTGCTGCTTTCTCTTTTATTTCGTCTTTTCTGCGTTTTTAAGGTAATACACGTGTTTGCGGATAAAACAGGAATTCCCTTCAGACCAGCCATTGTCGCCGGTCAGAAGGGAATTCTCAAAGGGCGGTGTCAGACATTGCCCTTCCGGTAGAGGTAATAAGAGTATATGGCCGGAATAACGCTCAGCAGAACAACAGCCGCAAGCATCAGCCATTTGTATGGGGTAAACGCGGAAGCGGCGATCATGATCCCGCCCAAAATCCAGACAAAACCGGCGAACCGGTGCGTTTTTCTCCAGTTTTCCTCGCTGGCCAGCGTCCAGGGCAGCTTGATTCCCACCGTATAATTCGGTTTGCATTTGGGAAGATAGTTGCCTAAGACGGCAATCACAATGCCGACAAGGACGGTGATCAGCACACTGATATTGAAGTCCTTGTACAGCACTTTCGCAATGACGGAAGCCTGCGTCACGTTGGCGACGATGACGATCAGCCATCTGGAGATCAGCTTCATCTGCGGGGAGCGGTCGATATTTTGCTTCTTCGGGTCGGCGGAAATGCTGAAATTTACAAATACCGTGCAAATCAGAAGGATGGCGGGTAGCCCGAACGCGGCAAAAAAGCGGGAGGAATAGCCGTTGGGATTTCCCTGTATGTCCCAGTGTGTGGGCATCGTCTCCGGCAGCCGGGAATAGAAGGCTGCCGAAAGAAGGAAGGGAAACACCGCGGCCAGCCAATACAGATATTTACCGATTTTATTTTTCATCGCATACATTCTCCTTATCTAAAAAACCCTGGAACCAGTTCAGGACCTCTTCAAAGACGGACAGATTCAATTCATAGTAGATAAATTTGCCGGATTTACGGTCCGTAATCAGATCGGCGTCCTTCAGTATGGACAGATGATGGGAGACCGTCGCGCCGGTCATTGGAAAGTGCTCTGAAATTTCCCCGGCGGGCAGCGCCCCGCTCTTCAGAATATTCAGGATTTCCCTGCGTGTCGGGTCGGAGAGAGCCTTAAACGTTTCAGGGAACGACACAACATCAGTTCCTTTCATTTAGAAATTTATCTAAATGTATAATAGCACGTTTCCTTCCGTTGTCAACATGGATTTTCAGCAATGCGGGCGGGGGAATTCAAAAAATAGAGGTTGTCTTTTTTAACGGGATCGTTTATAATAGGATAGTCGGAAATGAGAAGCAAGGCAGAAATGCATGCAATAGGATATGCAGGCGGGCGGGCTCTGTACGGCGGGACGCCATGAACCATGTCAGGCGGGGAACCGAGCAGCATTAAGTGGACTGTCCCGCGCGATACAGGCGGTCTGTTCGTCTGCATATCCTGATGCATGATAAACCGTTTTATGACGGTCTGTCTTGCTTTCAATTTGTCTGGGGGTGGTGTTCGCATGTATCAGGTTCTGTACAGGAAATGGAGGCCAAGGGTGTTTGCCGATGTTGTCGGCCAGCCGCAGGTCACCGTTACGCTGAAAAATGAACTGACGGCGGGCCGCATTGCCCATGCGTACCTGTTTACCGGTTCCAGGGGAACGGGGAAAACCACGTGTGCGAAGATTCTTGCCAAGGCGGTCAACTGTCTGAACCCGGCGGAAGGCGACCCCTGCGGCGAATGTGAGATCTGCCGCGCAGCGGACGCCGGTTCGCTGATGGACATTGTGGAAATTGACGCCGCCAGCAACAACGGCGTAGACAATATCCGCTCTTTAAGGGAAGAGGCCAATTTTACCCCGGCCGCCGCGAAATACCGGGTTTATATTATCGACGAGGTACACATGCTCTCCACAGGAGCGTTCAACGCGCTGCTCAAAACGCTGGAAGAGCCGCCCGCCCACGTCATCTTTATCCTTGCGACAACGGAAGTACACAAGCTGCCCGCGACCATTTTGTCACGGTGCCAGCGCTTTGATTTTCGCCGCATTCCGCCCAAGGAAATCGCGGAGCGTCTTACTTATGTTACCCGGCAGGAGAACGCGGAGCTCGACCCGCAGGCCGCGCTTCTGATTGCGCGTCTGGCGGACGGCGCTTTGCGCGACGCGTTGTCCCTTTTGGATCAGTGCCTGGGCCGAAGTAAAAACATCACGGTGGAAGTGGTGAACGAAACGGCCGGTCTGGTCGGGCGGGAACATCTTTTTGAACTGACCGACGCCATGAAGGAACATGATTCCGGCGCCGCGCTGGAGCTGATCGATCGGCTGCACAATTCTTCCAAGGATATGGCGAGGCTCTGTGAGGAGCTGTCATCCCATTTCCGGAATCTGATGCTGATAAAAACCACGAAGGATGCCCACAACATGATCGCCGTACCCGATGCGGAATACGAAAGCCTGACAAAGCAGGCGCTTTCCACGCCGCTGCCCGCCATTCTGCACGGTCTGGATACCATGCAGTCCGCGCTGGAACGGATGTACCGGGGAGGGGACAGGCGTATCGAATTTGAAATGGCGATGATCCGCCTGTGTTCGCCAGAGCTGGATTCCACGCCAGACGCGCTGATTCGCAGGATAGAAGCCCTTGAGCGCGGTACGGCTGTTTCGAAGCCGAAGCCCGTCAGAGCGGCGGAGCCGGAAAAGAAACCAAAGCCGGAAGAAAGGGTACCGGAAAGCCCGCCTGCACAAATGCTGCCGGAAGAACCGCCGGAGCCCTCCTTTGAAAGGCCGGACGACCCCGTTGTGGAACCGAAAAAAGAGATCGGGGAGCTGCAGAAGGACGCGGAGCGCCTTTCCGAATGGCCGGAGATCCTTCAGATTCTGAAAAATTATTCCCATACCATTGCGGCCGCGTTCAACGGCTCCGCCGCATATATCAGCGGTGCCTATGTGCTGATTGACGCGCCGAACGATCTGGCGTTCCGGCTGCTGAGAGAGCCCGCGCAGCGTGAAAATATGCGCAAGGCGATTCAGCAGGTGACGGGCAGAACCTATAAGCTGGGCCCTTACAAAACCCATAACAGCGAAAAGGAAACGGATCCGCTCGCACAGCTGGCCGGGCTGGCTGAGAGCGAGGGGATTCAGGTTATTAAAAAATAAAAGGATTTATTAGGAGGAATTTTATATGAAAGCAAGATTGCCGCAGGGATACGGCGGAGGCGGAGCTTCCAATTTGCAGCAGCTGGCGCGCCAGGCCCAGAAGATACAGGAGGATATGGATCAGGCGACAGCAGAACTGGAAGCAAAGGAATATACCGCAGCGGCCGGCGGGGATGCCGTAAAGGCAACGGTGACGGGTAAGATGGAGGTAAAGGCCATCGATATCAAGCCCGAGGTCGTCGACCCCGAGGATGTGGAAATGCTTTCCGACCTTGTTCTTGCCGCGGTCAACGAGGCGCTCCGGGCCGCCGCCGCAGACAAGAGCCAGCGCATGGAGAAAATCTCCGGCGGAATCAATATGCCGGGTATGCTTTAACGATGCCATCCTATAACGTGGCGCCTTTGTCGCGCCTGATTGAGCAGTTCGAGCGGCTGCCCGGCATCGGACATAAGAGCGCGCAGCGGCTGGCCTATTATGTGCTCGGCCTTTCCAAAGAGGGTGCGCAGAATTTCGCAGACGCCATTATGGACGCTCACGAAAAAATACATTATTGCAAAATATGCTGCAATCTGACCGATCAGGAGCTTTGTCCCGTCTGCCGCAACGAGGCGCGGGACAAATCCGTCATCTGTGTGGTGGAGGACCCCCGCGACGTGATCGCACTGGAGCGTACCAACGAGTTTAACGCGACCTATCACGTGCTGCACGGGGCCATTTCCCCGCTCAGCGGCGTCGGTCCGGACCAGCTTTGTATCAAGGAGCTTCTGGCGCGCGTAAACAACGGCGAAGTGAAAGAGGTCATTATGGCGACCAATCCGACCGTTGAGGGCGAGGCCACCGCCATGTATATTTCGCGCCTTTTGAAGCCTCTCGGCGTCAAAGTGACGCGGCTTGCCTACGGAATTCCCGTGGGCGGCGATCTGGAGTATGCGGATGAGGTAACGCTGACCCGCGCGATCGAGGGCCGCAGCGAGATGTAGCTGACAGAATGCTTGACAATTTTCAACGAGTATGATATGCTCATATATCAACATCGTGGACGGGAGGCTTTTTTAGATGGCAAAAGACAATTTAAAAACGCTGGCGCAAAATAAGAAAGCCTTTCACGACTACTTTGTGGAAGAAAGCATGGAAGCGGGCATCGAGCTTCGCGGAACAGAGGTCAAATCGCTCCGCAAGGCGCAGGTAAACCTGAAGGATGCGTGGTGTTCCATTGTCAAGGAAGAACTTCTGATCAACGGAATGCATATCAGCCCCTATGAGCACGGCAATATTTTTAATCAGGACCCTATGCGGGTGCGGCGGCTTTTAATGCACAGGCGCGAGATCATGCGTTTGTTCGGGCTGGTCAAGCAGGACGGTTATTCGCTGATACCGCTGTCCGTTTATCTGAAGGGGTCCATGGTCAAGGTGCAGGTTGGTTTGTGCAAAGGCAAAAAGCTTTATGACAAACGCGCGGATATGGCGGCGAAATCCGCAAAGCGGGACATTGACCGCGCGATGAAGGAAAAGAACCGGTAAGAAAAAGATTCTTGTATTTTTTTCTTTGGAATGCGTGTATAATAGGATCAGGCAAACAAATTATCTGTCGGTTAATATGGGGATGTAAAGGTTTCGACGGGGATTGTGAGCCTTAGTAAGCGAGTAGCGGCGCGGAACCGCTTTAAAAGCCGCAAACTTAAAAGTAAACGACAACAATACTGTTGCTTACGCAGCCTAATTAGGCTGCCGTCCTTACCGGGTACACCGCGGCCCGGATAAGGGCGTCGATTAGCGGTGAACGTGAACCGGGGAACGCCTTTACCCCGGTCATGACTAAAAGGCTACTGAGCCGCAGAGCCTGCCTTTGGGCGCTGCGGGGAGGGAATGTAAAATCAACGGATACACTCGTAGAAAGCTTTGGTAAGTGATTTTCGGACACGAGTTCGACTCTCGTCATCTCCACCAAATTTAAAAGCCGCGTGGGTACTGAAAAATCCAGTATTCATGCGGCTTTCGCTATATCATGAATCAAAATTGTTCGGTATGTAAAAGAACGTTTAAGAACATTTTAAGTAGGCGTTTTGGTAGGTGTTGTAGGCGAAAAAATAAGAGCGTCGAGCTTTGACCGAGTGCTGTCGACCATCTTAGGCTTAAGGCTCATATAAACTTCATGAATCATTTTAGCGTTTGCATGTCCTACAATTTGAATTGCAATGGCTTCTGGGACTTCGGCTTCTGCCAACATACAAACATACTCGTGCCGGAACTGGTGCGCGCACACGTCGGCACGCCATTCTTTATGTATGTATTCTTTTGTTTTACCGTTTGAAAGCCTTGTTTTACTGCTGTAACATAATTCGGTTGCATATCCATACTTGCGCCAGAAGTTCGCCCACTGGCGGTTATACTTTGAAGTAGTAAGCGGTTCCTTTTCACCACCGAGAATATAAGTGCCGCCAGGCAAATTTTTAAGCGGTTGCAGGGCCTCTTCTAACATTTTTAAAAGCGGTACCTGCCGTACACCTGCCGGCGTTTTTGTTGTAGTGACGTGTGGCCGGTCTCCGATATGCTCGACAGCATTGCGAATGTGTATTATTTTTTTATCAAAATCGATGTCCTTAAGTTGTATCCCGCAAGCTTCGCCGCGTCGTTCCCCAGTACACAGAAACACGACAGCCGGTAAGGCGTCTGCGTCGAGATAATGGTCCTTTACGATCTTTACCTGGTCGTCCGTAGGCGGCTCACGTTTGGTATGCTTTAGTCCACGCGGAATGCTAACAATTTTTGATGGGTTATAATCCCCATGCCAAATCGGACTTTTAATCCAGGTCTGAAATATAGCATTGAGCACAGATTTTTGATTTGACACTGTTGTTCTTGCCATGCTTGAAATGGATTCTAAATATTCAGATATCATGTATGGTTCAATTTCGCGCATATGGAGTTCACCGAATTGCTTTTTCGCACGGGCGATCGCTGGTAAATAACTTCTTTGCGTACCGTGCTTCATCTCCATTACTTTGCCTTTATATACCTCTGCTACTTCTTTAAAAAGAGGCCCGGCATCTTGTTTTTCCTTTTCTTCTACTCCAGCGGCAACAGCCGCATCTCGTTTCTCCCAGACCTTCGCCGGGTCCATCGAAGAGAACCAGCGCGGTTTTTCATTGATGATTTCTTTTCGCTCCCAGCGCCCGTCTGCTCGTTGGTGTAGTCCGTCTGTAATTTTACGTCGTGACATATTGTACCTCCAAAATTTGGGCATAAAAATGCCCGGGATATTGATTATTCCGGGCCGAACTGGTACAATATAGTTGCGTATTTATCGTACTGTCAGCCCTGCTGATGGTGAGCCGCTCTATCCTGGTGCAAACAGGGTGGGGCGGCTTTTTTATTTTCTCAGACTTTTCAGTCTGTGCTCGATTAGCTTTTCGTCCATACAAAATACTGACGAGAGTTCAGGTATAGAAAAGGCTTCATATTCGCGCAAATCCTCATTTGAGATTAAAAGGTCCGCAGCGAAATAATTTGCTTCGTTTTCGTACCGATTCATACAATACAGTGTGTTGGTTTGTAAATATATCGCATTGTACGCCGGATGAAGAATTGCATGCCCTAATTCGTGCGCACAAGTAAACCGCTGAGATTCCTCACTCATAGCGTTATTGATATGTATCATCCTATAGCGATATCTTTTGTTGTAATAGCCTCTGAGCGTCCCAAGAGATTCAAACAACACCCTTATGTTTTTATATGAAGCTATTTCATAGGGATTCCGGGTTCCGCATTCCCGGCAAAGAGATTCTACGACCTTTTCAATTCGCACTCAATCACCCTCTGATTTATCCTGCTTTCGATATTTTTTAGGCGTATATTTTTGTTTCGCAATCTTTTTACTTAGTTCCAAGCTATTCTTTAGGCTGATGGCCAGAAGCTCTTTGGTCTCATCATCTAAGGGCTGCCCGTCAAACATTAATCCGTCCTGAGAATTCTCCAACTCTTCCAGATCGGCTCTCCATTTTTTATATATGTCGCGCTCGTCCTTTTTAGTAAGGGCGGGCGTTTCTTTTTGTCCGTTCAAAAGATAGTCAACCGTAACACCAAAGTAATCCGCTATTTTGGATAAAGGAGCGGGAGCTAATACTTCACTTCTTCCCATTTTCAATTCGGATAATGACGCGCGACTCACATGGGCTTCTTTGCACATTTGGGTAATATTTATTCCTTTTGTTTTACACAGCGCCTCAATGCGCATATACAGTTCGCACATAAATTTATTGCTCCTTTTGTAGGATACAACAAATTACATCAACTTGTAAACCGGCTATTGACAATTACATCGAAATGTAATATCCTATAGTCAGAGATTCGGAAAAATGTAATTTATTGGCTTAGCAGTTATAATATATTACATTTATCCGTAATTGTCAACCTTATTTTGCAGAAAAAGGAGGAATTTTATGCTTAAAAGGGCATTAACACCCTTTGGGATGGAAGTCAAAACAAAACTGCTTTCCATCGGGCAAACGCAAGAATGGCTAATTGCTCAGGCAAAGGAATGTACCGGGATGTACGTCGACAGTTCAAATCTGTACAAGCTCATGACTGGGCAACTGCATAGCAAGCGCCTTGAAAACGCAGTTCGGGATGTTCTTAAAATCTCCGAGAAAGGAAGTGAACAATGAAAGATAACAGATATTGGTGGGGCTGGTGGGCTTTACTGGCGATGTGCATCCTGAATTCTATTGGGATTATCAAATTGGCATATCTTATTAACTAAAACAAATCGCTCCATGCAGAGATTGCGGCAAAAATCAGCCCGAGGACTGTAGCAAAAACCGCCCATGCTGTTTTTGTTCTCTGCTTTCTTAATTCGGACAATTGGTGCTTACCTTTATCGGTAATGAAATATCCATATGCCGGCTTCTGAAATGCTTCTATGCAGCCATTTTCCAGAAGGTTAAACAACGCTTCTCTGATATTATCCAATTTGCAAAACTTGAAATACCCATGCAATTCTTGCTGACCAATAAACAAGCGGGGATTGAGTTTAAGAACTTTTAAAATCTCAATTTCCATTTTACTGAGCATTGGCATCACCTCAACCATATTTTACCATTACCCAAAACAAAAAGGAAGGAATGATTTTACGAACAATCTTACAGTATTCAACAGCGACGTCATCCCGGTTTATACCACAGATACCGGTGAAAAAGTTGTGGCAGGGAGGGAGCTTCACGAGAAACTCAAAATCAGTGAAAAGTATGCCGACTGGTTTCCACGCATGGTGGGCTACGGGTTCACGGAAAATGAGGACTACAGCAGTTTTTCCGAAAAATCGGAAAAACCCTCTGGTGGCCGTCCGTCAGTCAATCACATCATGACTCTCGACATGGCCAAGCACATTTCCATGATACAGCGCACGCCGGAGGGCAAAGCGATCCGGGACAAGCTGATCGAGCTCGACACAAATATCGAAAGTCTTTCCCCTGAGCTCAGGCTGCTTATTAAATTGGAAGTTTCCCAAAAACAACAGCAGAAGGCCCTGCAGGAAACCAACGACCGGATTGACCGCATCGGTGACGTAATCGCACTCGACACCCGTTCATGGCGTAAAGACGCTCACGACCTAATTATCAGGATCGCCCAAGTCAGGGGCGGGTACGATTACATCCGTGACATCAACACCGAAATCTTTCGGCTGGTCGATTCCCGTGGCGGGGTCAGTCTAAAAACAAGACTTACGAACAAACGCCAGCGCATGGCCGACGAAGGTATTTGTAAGAGTAAGAGGGACAAGCTCACGCAGGTTGATATTATCGCAGATGACAAAAAGCTGATCGAAATCTATATGGCGATTGTTAAAGAGATGGCCGTCAAATATGGAGCGACATCAAAATCTGCTTAATAAAAGTATAGCACAAATGTTCTATTTAACAATCCCTCAAAATTTTGCAGTCCCATTTTTGGTACTTCAAAGAAAGGAAAGCAAATTATGCCACGTGAAAAAGAACTATACGGACCAACGCTGGAATCCATCCGATCTCGCGCAAAAGAACTTTACCCGGATAAGCTGCTTTTTCGGCAAGAGGAAGCCGCAAAGATCATGGGTGTTTGCACAAAGACGCTTCAAAATCGGGGTCTAAGTCATTTCATCACTGCTGAACAGCTCGCGAGGGCATTCGCATGACCGCCCTATGCGCCCGCTGCGGCAAGCGCTGGATAATCAGTATCCTGCAGCACATACCCCGGGGCGGTTACATATGCCCGCACTGTGCCATGAGGGGCAGGCTTGTTAGGGCGGGGATTATTACGATGGAAGGAGGGGCAAGGGATGGATGCAGAAATTAAAGAAGCGCTCCAAAAGCAGTTACAGCTACTTTCAGAGCGTTCAGATACACCGGGTTCGGATTTACCAGCGTTAAGCCACGCAATGATAGAAATTGTCAATGCAATTGCAGTATATCCTACTACTGATTGTTAGTGTCTAGAGTTTGCAGCGTGTCATAAATTGCGCGAAGCGACTTACACACTTCATCCGTTTTTAATGTCGCCGAATCGGTTCCCGCAGCCCTTGCCTGTATGTGGGCAATAGTTATTTCGGCAGCAATCTCGACATAAGACTTATTCAATGCAATCACCTCCTTTCCGACATTATTCTACTTCGGAAAGGTAAATATTTCAAGTAAAGGAGGGACAACCTTGCGTAAATCAGTAATATTCTCCGTGCTCGCATTTCTCGGATTCTCCGGCATGTTTTTCGCAGCCGGTGCCTCTGATGCAGATCGGATAACACTTAATCAACTTGTATATCTGTGCGCCGCTTCTGCTGTCTGTATGGCGATTGGACTGGCGGGATACATACTCAGCGAGGGCAAGACATGAAACACGCAGTCGAACCGTTGACGTCCAAAGAGCGCGATTTTGCCGAAAGGAACCATAATCTCATATATTCCTATCTGGTCAGTAAAAGGCTCCCTTATGACGAGTGGTACGATATCGCAGCATACGGGTACATTCTGGCAGTCAAGGAATGGCATAGGCACCCTGAGTATCCATTTAGCCGGACGGCCTATTACTACATGGGCGGGCAGGTATCCCACGAGTTTGACCGTAGGAGCCGTCAGAAAAACACGGCGAACGTAATCAGCTACGATGCCGCTTATGTGGATGAAAGAATCGAAAGCATTGAAAGCGGAGAGAACATCGAAAGCACAGTGGAAATCAAGTGTATCGCCGAATGCATCGAAAAGAGCGTGCCGCCGAACAGATCGACCCTTATCCGACTGTTTAAGGCGGGGTATAACCAGACGGAGATATCCAGAATTTTAGGGGTTTCAGCGCAAAGAATCAGCGCTCAGAAATTCAAAATCAGAAAGGAGTGCGAGAAATTAGTCGTATAAAAATGCCGCTTCCCGACTGGCATCGGAATAGCGGCGTAACCAAAAATATCTTACCTGCATTATAGCAGATTGGAGGAAAAAGTCAAATGAAAACCAGTTTAATCAAAGTTCGTACTGCGTTTGGTGTTACCGAACAGCAACTTACGGACAAATCGGTTGAGATCACAGGCCGGAAAGGGACCGGAAAATCGTCTGTTCTGGACGCGATCCGTTACGGTCTGACCAACCGCTCCGACCGGGATTACATAGTTAAGCAAGGCGCTGACGAGGCGGAAATCATTATTGAAACGGATACCGGCATCCGGATAGACCGGAAACGCAAGGCATCCATGGATACGTCCCAGCTCGGTCTTAAAGAGAACGGCCTGAACGTGCCGCGGCCGCAGACGTTTTTGGATGATATCATCACACCCCTGCAGCTCAACCCGGTGGAATTTATCAGCAAGCCCATATCGGAGCAAAACCGCATTATCCTGAATCTGATCGATTACAAGTGGGACATGCAGACGATTCAGGAATGGTTTGGCGAGATTCCGAAAGGCGTTGATTGGCATCAAAATATTCTTTCCGTCCTGAATCAGATTCAGGCCGAAAACGGTGTCTATTATCTGACCCGGCAGCAGATCAATTCGGAAAAGCTGTTTAAGCGCAAGGCGGCCGAAGATATCGGCCTTTCCATCCCCGACAATTTCAACGCCGAGAAATGGGAGGCGTACGACACCGGCGCGAAGTATCAGGAACTTGAAAAAATCCGTCGCGAGAACGCCAATATTGAAAAGTCCAAAGCTTATAAAGCGTCTTATGATGATAAGCTTCGCGGCATCCAGGCTGATCGGGACATTGCGGTTGCGGCCGCAAAGCAGGAAATTGCCAACGAGCGGGAGGGATTGCTCCGGACGATTGAGCGCCTGAAAGCGGAAATCCAAGCCGCGCAGGATAAACTTGGCAATCTGGAATCGAAGCAAAACGATAAAATTGCCGTAGCCGATTCTGAATACAAAGCTGCCAAGGCAGAACTTGACGCAAATGTCGGGATTGCTTCGCAGTATGCCGACCGTACAGTTACGGACACGTCCGCTTTACAGGCGGAAATCAACACAGCGGAGGCTATGAAAAAGCACCTCAACGAATATCGCCGTATGGTCCGGATGCAGCAGGAAGTTGATGATCTGCAGGAGAAATCCGACGCTCTGACCGAAAAGATTGAGCTCGCCCGGAAGCTTCCTGGCCAAATCCTCAAAGAGGCAAAAATCCCGGTCGAGGGGCTTACGGTTGAAAAGGGCATTCCTCTGGTTCATGGTCTTCCGCTGAGTAATTTGTCCGACGGCGAAAAGCTGGACCTGTGTGTGGATGTTGCTATTTCGAACCCGAAGGGGCTCCAGATCATCCTAATCGACGGTGCGGAACGTCTGGACGATAACAGCCGGGCAGCGCTGTACGCGAAGTGCAAGGCCAAGGGGCTGCAGTTTATCGCGACGAGAACCACAAACGATGATGAATTGAAGGTGACGGAACTGTGAATGAACATAAAACTCACTGGAAAAAGCTCCAAAACCCGGATTACCTCGGCGCGTATGCGCTCGAACCAGGTCAGGATTTGATTGCGACAATCAAATCTGTCGGAGAGGAAAAGGTTATTGGCTCCGACGGAAAAAAGGAAGAATGCACCGTTGTTCACTTCGCAGAGCGCGATATTAAGCCTATGGTGCTGAATGTCACGAACGCTAAGACAATCAGCAAAATCTATAAGACTCCGTATATTGAGGATTGGCACGGCTGTAAGATTCAGATTTACGTCGCACAAGTCAAGGCATTTGGTGACGTTGTCGACGCACTCCGCATCAGACCATACAAGCCTGATGTCAAAGTCTCGGAAAAACCGGTTTGTGCAGATTGTGGCGCAGAAATTCAGCCGTTCGGGAAATATGATGCAAAATACATAGCCGAACGGAATCAGCAGCATTACGGAAAGCCACTTTGCGCTGTTTGTGCTCAGAAACGAGCCGAAAAAGAGAAAGCGGAAAACCCGACTGATCCGCTGGCTAACACGGCGGTCGACACCCCGGAGCAGCCTGTCTCGTCCGGAGAGGATGGTGAGATGATATGATTCTTACCGCTGAAAACTATTTCTCCCCAGAGAATCAGCTCGCCTATATGGGATCGTCTCAATTCAAAGCATTCATGGCCTGTCCTGCCGCCGCACTCGCTGAAATTCGCGGCGAATACCGGCAGGAAGAAACAACGGCGCTGCTGGTTGGTTCCTACGTTGACGCTTATTTCGAGGGCACGCTCGATGTTTTCAAAGCAAAGCACCCGACGCTGTTTAAAAAAGACGGCGGCCTGAAATCCGACTATGTGCAGGCAGAGCAGATCATCCAGCGCATTGAACGTGACGAAATGTTCATGCGGTACATGGCGGGCGAAAAACAGGTCATCATGACCGGCGAGATTGCCGGCGTACCGTTTAAGATCAAGGTGGATAGCTTTCACCAAGGGCGTGTAATTGTTGATATGAAGATCATCAAGGACTTAGAGGATATCTGGAGCCCTGCGGAGGGTCACCGCGTTCCGTACTGGCAATTTTGGGGCTATGACTGTCAGGGCGCTATCTACCGCGAGATCGTTCGGCAGAATACCGGCGACACGCTGCCGTTTATGATAGCCGCAGCCACAAAGCAAAAAACCACCCGTATGCAAATCGGCCAGATCGACCCGGGGCGGCTCGATTACTGCCTTGATATCGTAAGGCACGAAGCGCCGCGGTTCGCTACCATGAAGCGTGGAGAGATCGAGGCGGAACGGTGCGAGCAGTGTGATTATTGCGCTGAAACGGCTGTGTTGAGTGAGATTGTTGAGTATCGGGAGGCGGGATAATTGAACACCATCATCATAAAAGGGCGCCTGGTTCGCGACCCGGAAATGCGGCATACCGATTCCGGAAAATCCGTAACAAACTTTTCCGTAGCCGTCAACCGCCGATTTCAAAAGGATAAAGCGGATTTTTTCAATGTGACCGCATGGGAAAAGACCGGCGAGTTTGTCGATAAATACTTCCACAAAGGGCAGGAAATCGCCGTTCAAGGTGAAATGCAGAGCCGGGAATACACAGACCGCGACGGCAACAAACGGACCGCGTGGGACGTGATCGCCTCTAATGTTGAGTTCTGCGGCAGCAAATCGGATAGCGAGGGCAACTCTGGCGGCTCATATCAGCCTGTTACGCACGCGCCTGATATTCCGCCTGATGCGCCACAATATGCGAAAGGCGATACCGGTGACTTTGAGCAGATGCCGATCGACGATGATTTGCCATTTTAAAAGGAGTTGAAAAATTATGGTAAAAACCCATCCTGATAGCAGATTTGCATTATATACTCTGGACCAAATTAGAGATTCCGCAGCTATTGTTTTGCAGATTGAAAAAACGGATTCCACTTTTACAGAATCAAAAAAGTCTTGCTATCTTTGCGAAATTGTTCTGTCTGCATGTTATAACCGGAAGGATTCAATTGAACGCCTGACCGATGAAATTGTCCGTGCCAATACTGAAAACCGTCGTCTGCACGGAAAAATTGACCGGCTCGAAAAGGCACTTTCCCAAAATGTACGGTGACATTTATTCCCGTATCAAGGAAACCCTCACAATGGCGGACGTTGCGGCGCGGTACGGCTTCGAGGTGAACCGGTCAGGCGATATGCTCTGTCCCTTTCACAATGATTCTGAGCCGTCGCTGCATGTCTATCCTGGCTCCCGCGGCTGGTGGTGCTTTGTCTGCAACGAGGGCGGAACGGTGATCGATTTCGTCGCGAAGCTGTTCAACATCAACACCCGGCAAGCTGCGATCCGCATTGACAATGATTTTGCGCTCGGCCTGTCCACGGAGAAACCGGATCGGGCGGCAGTCAGCAAGGAACTGCAGCGGCGCCGAAAAGAGCAGGCTGAACTTGCCGCCTACCGCGCCGATTACGACGCGAAATGTCGCGAAGCATACCTGATTCGGTCTGCTTTAAAGCCACCGCCTGACAGCCCGCTATGGGGCGAATATGCGGCACTGCTCGGACGGCTGGATTATCTGGATAACTACTATTTTACTCAAAACAAATGGAGGTGACGGGCACGGACAAACAGAACGATAAGCCGCAGATTACCGCGCCGGCCCCAAAGTATACGCAAGAGGACTTTTTTAACAGCACAACGCCATATGAAGAAGTCTATGCTTATCGCGAGGATCCGTTTCAAATGGAACGGAAGCTTTCAAAAATGGCAAAGGCAGCGGAATTAGTTGGAATCAGAAACTTCAAGAAGCTGTTTGCTGAATATACAAATTCACTTAAACGCAGTTCAACGGAAATCTATGTTGAAAATGCGACCAACTTTCAAAATCAGCCGCTTGAGTTGGATGCCGGAGAGTGGCAGGCAAATGATCTCGGCGTTTCCCGCAGTAGCGGACCGTTTGGTGAGGAAGTTGCCTGCTGCCATCCGATTGAGCCGGTCGAACGGCTAGTCAATATTGATACCGGAATTGAAAAGCTCAAGATCGCCTATTCGAAAGGCAGAAAATGGCGGGATGCGATCGTTGACAAGAGCGTGCTTGCCAGCAATCAAAAGATATTGCAACTGTCTGACTTAGGAATTGCTGTTACAAGTGAAAATTCCCGTGCGCTGGTTAGATACATATCAGATGTTGAGAATTTAAATTATGACAAAATACCGGAAAAGCAGTGTGTTTCTCGGTTGGGATGGATTGAAGGTGAAGGGTTTTCTCCATACGTTGACGGCTTAACTTTTGACGGCGATACAAACTTCGGAACTTTCTTCAAGAGCATTTGCAACAAAGGAAGCAATAAAGAGTGGCTTACAATCGCGAGGTGCGCAAGGAAGTTCTCTGTAATTACAAAGATTGTGTTATCAGCATCGCTTTCATCCGTGTTGGTTGGCCCTTTGGGGTGCCTCCCGTTTTTTCTCCACTTGTGGGGGGGCACGGAAGCGGGAAAAACAGTCGCACTTATGCTTGCGGCATCCGTTTGGGCAAATCCCGAAAAAGGTCGCTACTGGTTTACATTCAATTCCACAAATGTCGGGCAGGAAAAAACGGCTGCGTTTTTCAACAGTATGCCGCTCATGATGGATGATTTTCAGCTTGAGAGGGTAGGAAACAACAAAAAAACGTTTGATTCGATTATTTATAGCCTTGCTGAAGGAGTTGGGCGGCTTAGAGGAACAAAGACCGGAGGGATTGATAAAATCCCTACCTGGTCGAATTGCATTATCACAAATGGTGAGACCCCCATAACCAGCGTGGGGTCCGGAGGCGGAGCTGTCAACAGGGTGGTTGAAATTGAATGTACGAAAAAGTTGTTTGAAGACCCGCAGTTGGTAGCAAGTTCAGTTCGAAAAAACTATGGATTTGCCGGAAAACAATTTGTTCAGCATTTGGATGAAGACTCCATTAAAAGAGCGGAGGCAATGTATCAAAGCTATTATAAAGAGTTTTCTGACGGCAGTTCAACCGAAAAACAGGCGATGGCTGCAGCGGCAATCATTACTGCGGATCAACTTGCTACGGAATGGATCTTTCAAGACGGTCAGGGATTGACTGTAGCGGACATTTCAAAGTTTCTTACGTCTCGTTCATCTGTTTCAGCCGGAGAACGCGGATATCATTATATGTGCGACTGGGTTGCACAGAACAGTAACAAATTCAGCATTGACGCGAAGCAAGGCGATATTTACGGTGTAATTGAGGATGAGATGGACGGCATTCTAAAAACCGGCCGGAGCATAGCATACATAATCAATTCAACATTCCGACGCGCCGCAGAGGACGCAGGATTTTCCGCGACGGCCCTGCTGAGTTATCTCAGGGAAAATGATTTGATACTGATCAGGGGGCGCAACAACACCCGCGGAAAGCGTATCAACGGTGTAAACACGGAATGCGTTGCACTGAAAATGCCGTTGATCGATGACGGTTTTGAGGAAATCACGCCAGATGATGACCTTCCGTTTCCAATCTGATTCTGTGGGACAGTCCCACAGAGTTCCCGTCCCGAAACCCGCATGAATGCTGACGTGTGGGACTGTGGGACAAGTGGGACGAAAAAATATCACTCTTATATTGCATGAGTATATACCCTGTTGTGGTAACGATATACACACACTTCTCGCGCGTAAGAAAAAATGTGCAAATCTGTCCCACGGTCCCACAACATACCGAGAACCCGCATGAATACTGATCTTTTCCGTGGGACAGCCTGTCCCACACCGTCCCACAAGGCAAATAAATTCCCACAAAAGGAGGTTATATTTATTTGAAATCAATAACTTTACGTGATTATCAGCGGGAGTGCACTGAAATCATAAACAATAAAGATCCCGGCGCCTATCTGATCCAGATGGCAACGGGCCTAGGGAAGACAGTAACGTTTGCAAATATCGAGCGCAAAGGTAAAATGCTGATCCTGTCGCATCGCGAAGAACTGGTACGACAGCCGCTAAAATACTTCGACTGCATGACCGGTGTCGAGATGGCAGGAGAGCACGCAACACCCATGGATCAAGTTGTTTCCGCGTCGGTTCAGACCATGACGCACCGTCTGGAACGATTTGCGCCGGACGAATTCGATATCATCGTATGTGATGAGGCCCACCACAGCGCAGCAAGGACATACCGCAGAATATTTGACTATTTCACTCCGCGGCTGCTTCTGGGCTTTACGGCCACGCCGAACCGTTCCGACAATGTCCGAATGAATGATATTTACGACGACATTATCTTCCAGCGTGACCTGAAATGGGGCATCAAAAGCGGCTATCTCTCAGACATTTATTGCCGGCGGGTAAATATCGGGTGTGATCTCAGAAACGTTCATTCCCGCGGTGGAGATTATGCTCCGGGCGAGCTAGAAAAGGCGATGGACGGCACCGCTGATGCAATCGCCGAGACATACCGCACTATGGCGGCCGGCGCAACGCTGATCTTCGCCGTGTCGGTGCAACATGCGAATGACATCGCCGCAAAGATTCCGGGCGCCGTGGTCGTCACAGGAGAGACAAAAAGCCGGGCAAGTATTATTCAGGCGTTCACTGACGGAAAGATTCCCTGCATCGTAAACTGCATGGTCTTTACTGAGGGTACCGACATTCCCCGCGTCGAAACGGTTATTGTAGCACGGCCCACACAATCCGACAGCCTTTATACGCAGATGGTCGGGCGTGGCCTGCGACTCTATCCCGGGAAGGAACGCCTAAATCTGATCGATTGTGTTGGCGTGTCCGGAAGGGCATCGCTCTGCACGGCTCCGTCGCTGCTCGGGATTGATCTATCTGATGTACCTGAGAAAAGGCTTTCTGAAATGGACGGTATGCTCTTTGAACTGCCTGAAAAAGTTGAACGCGCTGCAGACTGCCCGGAGAGTTGGATCAAGAACGTGCAGATTGTCGACCTCTGGGCGCAGGAGCAGAAGTACAACACCCATGGCGTGAACTTCTTCAAGATGCCTGACGGCTCCATGGTATGCAGCCTAATGAACCGTGAAAAGATCGTTATCCCCTGTCAGGACGAGCTGGGTCGTGTCCTTTTCAATGGCCGGCTGATACCGATGCAGAGCGCTTTGGATTTCGCCTATGTCAGGTTGACGACGAATTACAAGGATCAGGAATATATCTGGAATCTTGAAAAGGCAAAGTACTGGGGCAAGGCTCCGGCCAGCGAGAAGCAGGTGCAGCTTATTCAGCGCAGGTGCAAAGACTTTGACCCGACAGGCTTAACCAAGATGGAAGCAAGTCAGATTTTGAACCGAGTTATGAATGGCGGGAGGCGGACGGCGTGAAACAAACCAGAACTGTTCTAAAATATCCCGGTGCAAAATGGCGCATTGCAGACTGGATTATTGGCCATATGCCAGAACATAAAAGTTACCTTGAACCATTTTTCGGCAGCGGAGCCGTTTTCTTTAGGAAAGAGCCAAGCCGTATTGAGACAATTAATGATTTAGACGGGCAAATTGTCAATCTGTTTTCGCGCATCAGGGAAGACCCTGAACGACTCGCTGGCATGGTTGCAACGACTCCGTATGCCAGGCAGGAATATTATTCGGCTTTTGACAGTCCGACCGAAGACCCTTTTGAACAGGCACGCTTGTTTCTCTTGCAGTGTTGGCAGGGGCACGGCTTCCGTACATACTGCCGCTCTGGCTGGAAAAACGACGTCGCGGGGCGCGAATATGCATACGCTGTCCGGTACTGGAATCAATTGCCCGAGTGGGTCATGCAAGCGTGCTGGCGGCTCAAAGATGCCCAAATTGAGTGCCGTCCTGCCGTAGATGTTATTCAGCGGTTTAACCGGCCGGATGTGCTGATTTACGCCGATCCGCCTTATTTGCTTAGCACCCGGAAGATGAAAAAGCAGTATGCCTGTGAAATGACCGATACCGATCACGCCGAATTGCTGAAAGTGTTGCTGCAGCATAAAGGCCCGGTGTTACTCTCTGGCTACGATAACGATCTGTATAACGATATGCTGTCGGGTTGGCAGAAGGATCAAATATTGACTACCGCCGAAAAAGGCTTGCGCCGCACGGAAACCTTATGGATTAAGGAGGCGGCCAAATGAAAAATAAACTTCATATTGCCAAACCTGACGACCGCGAAGCCGTCATTGTCATCCTCGCCCGGAATGGCTATACTGTCCGGCAAGGTCGTGAAAAGGACCGCGGGACCGGTAAAGCGGTTGCTTTCGTGGAGTACTGGAAAGGGGCTGACGAATCATGAAACAGATGATTAAGTTATATGCACACCCCTCAAACGAGCATCAGCACCAAGTCAATGTTATGCGCTGGTCTTTAGCTCATCGGACACAATATCCAGATCTTAAACTGCTGCATGCCGTACCGAATGGCGGTAGGCGCGATCCAATCGAAGCAAAGCACCTGCAAGACGAGGGCTTGAAACCCGGCGTCCCTGACCTTGACCTCCCTGTCCCTCGCGGAAAGTACCATGGTTTGCGCATAGAAATGAAGGACGATGACGGACGTACAAGTCCGGATCAGGATTGGTGGCTCGGTGAGCTCCGGGAGCGAGGATATTTCGCCGAGTGCTGCCACGGATGGGAATCAGCCGTGCGTGTTCTGGAATGGTATTTGAATCTTGGTGAATTCCAATGGAACCGTTAAGTATTGAACGCCACGCCATGCACGGTGATCCCATGCCGGAGGGTCTGACTCAGCCTGAACAGCTTCTATTCCAGTCGTTCCGGTGCCTGTACATAGCGTACCACGCCGGGAAGATCGACCGCGAGCAGGCGCAGATCGAAAAGAAAGCGCTGATTGCCCGATTCATGGACAATCAGCGCTGGGAACAGATATATCGGAACACCTGCGACATTCGCGTGAAACTGGCCGGTTACTCCAAAGAGGTTGAAGACGGGACGTGCGATCGGTGTAAAAAGCTGATGCGGATATTTGATGGACGTCAGATTGACCGGAGTAATCCCCGCACGGAAGTCACCATAACGGAGGTTGGGAATAATGCCTGAAAAAGTGAAATGGCTTGACCAGAATTGCTACATATGCGGAGAGCAGCTTAATAGTTGGGATGCTCGATGCAGCAAAGCGCTGGTCTATAAGCACCCGATCTGTGAAAAATGCATTGCCAAAGAGTATGACAAAACGGTCGATGAACTTCGGGACACGATGGAAAATTTCTTTGGAATGCGTCCCTGTCAGGGGATATGAACTATGTGGACGGAACCAGAGCATGAACCAAACAAGCTTACCAAAAGACTTTTTGCAGAAGGGTATACTCGAGAAAGCTATCCGGATTATGTGGATTCTTACAACTGGTTTTATGGTGGATTTACCTACAAAGCAAAGCATTTGTGCGAAATGGTTTTTTCGACTCCATGCGGATTGCTCTTGTCAGGGGGTCACTTTACCAACGGGCACATGTCATATGCCGGGGTTGAATGGATGCCGGAAAACGACAATCCAACTGTCACATGCCCTTATTTCAGCGTTCAAGAGCCCTGCTTACTCAGGCATGAACTGCTGCGCGGGGAAAAACTTTTCAGCCGGATAGGAGAGATGGTTTCCTGCGCGTGTCATCAAGTCAATGAGCCTTACGATTACGAGCACAGTCTTGATAAGGTGCTTGATGATGTGGAAAAGGAAAGCAACGAGCTTTTCGAGGTGTTCAACACCAAAAAGAGCGGTCGAGCTTGCAGACTCCAAAGCTATTACGACCGACATACCAAGCAATGGCATATGAATTACGACCCGAGGATGTGCGCTGAATATGGCTGCTCTTATTGCAGCGCACTTCAAACCGAATTATCCCGTAAAAAAGGCAATGTGTATTACGACGAAATCGTTACCCGAACCGAAAAAGGGAAAGGGCTATTCCCGGATAAAGTGGTTACCACGGCGACTAAAGGCAAAAAGATACTTAATCACCAGGCATCACTTACAATCTGTGAAGCAATCGCAAAATACGCAAAGTGGAGGATTATCGAACAAAAAACAAACTCATATGAGCACAAGGAACGGCTGAAAATCAGGAGCGACCCTGCGTTCGCGATACAGTACACAAATTTCAGGGCTGAAAATAGAGACGCTCGCGATCTGGTGCAAGATTTGGCAGACATCAGTGAAGGGATAGAGATTATCCATGCAAGCGATCAACAAAAAGCTGCCAAGGCCGAAAAACACGAACGCCGTGTTTCTGCCAGAGAAGCCAACAAGAACAAGCTAAAAAAACGAATTTTTGAAGTAGGATTCGGAGGATTGGACAATATCGAACTTAACCGATTCCGAAAGTGGTTCAAGCCCGAAGAGGAGGACGAAATTGCAGAAGAATTAGAAAACAGAAAAGCACTTGAAAAAAGCTTTATTACTGGAGAACAAACCAAATTATTTTAAGAGTCATAGGTACCGGTTTAAAGGCGCGCCGCCTCCATGACGATGGAGGGACAAAAAATCGGCTCCTGCCGTAAAGCAAGAGCCAAACAAATTTAGATTGGAGTGAAAGCAGTGACATTATTAGAATTGCAAGATATTTTAGGCGAAAGAATTTTAATTGCAAAGAACGAAAATCTTTCGACAGAGGAAAGAAAAATGGAAACTGATTTATCACAGACTATATCTTCCCTTGCAAAACAAATGATTAACAACGCGGATATTGTTTTGAGAGCCGATAAGCTTAAGGCAGAAGGAAAAATAACTGGCTCTAATATTGAGAAGATGATCGGATGAAACGGCATCAGTATTCAGAAATGGAGCGTGAATTTCTGCGAAAAAACATAGCTAATAATAGCTATACTGAATTAAAAAATAAATTTAACGCAGAGTTTGGGCTTAATCTGACCAAAGCAGCGATAGAACATATTTGTAAGCGAACTGGTATTGACCACGGACACCCGGGAGCAACATTTGCTAAGGGGGAACGCAATCCGTTTTCCCCTACGCTCCCTATCGGATCAGAAATGGTTAGTGCAGGAAAGGTATACATAAAAATTGCAAACAACCTGGTTCCTGCTGGAAAGTCAAGAATAAGAAACTGGGTACAAAAGAATCGATATGTTTATGAACAGGCACATGAAGAATTGCCAGACGGGTACCAGATTATAGCTCTGGACGGAAACAAAAGAAATTTTGACCCAAGCAATTTATATGCGGTGCCAAAGAAAATTAATATGATGTTGTGCATGAACAAATGGTTTTTTAAGAACCCAGAAATCACGCTTGCAGCTATCAAATGGTGCGAATTATTTTATGCTTTAAAGGAGTGAAAACGATGGATGAATTGAAACCGTGCCCGTTACAGTGCAATTTGCAACAGCTCAATGAAAGAATAATTAATCTTGGACTTGGGATATCTCAAATGGGAGAAACCGGCACTATGCAGGTTAACAAGGCTTTTTTAACTGCAATACTTAATTACATGGAAGAATTGCTTGGTCTGCGCCGTGAACTTGAGAACCGCCGCACCGTCCCGGAAAACGAACTTTGCGAAGCCATGACACTGGACGAAGCAATTAAGCATTGTAATGACAAGGCACAATCTGGTGACGCTTGTGGTGCTAACCACGCACAGTTGCGGGACTGGCTAGCAGAACTTAAAATGCTGCAATACACCCCGGAAAACAAGCCGCTGACGCTGGAACAGTTGCGGAAGATGGAATCAGAACCTGTGTGGGTAAAATCTTTGCTTGATGGCACTGTTAAGGGAGCTGTTATAAACAATGGTGGAGCCGCCGCTTACGTACTGTGTGGAGTAAGGTACGACGTTTTTAATAATTATGGCAAAACGTGGCTTGCTTACGCCCGCAAGCCGGAACAGGAGGGAAGAACATGAAACAAAAACAGATACTTGATGCCTGCTGCGGCAGCAAAATGTTCTGGTTTGACAAACACAATCCAAGTGTTGAATACTGCGATAACCGTGTTGTACCGTACCACGAATACTATCCCGGCAGATACATAGAGATCGCCCCAGATACCGTATGCGACTTTACACATCTTCCGTTTCCGGACAATGCTTTTTATCTGGTTGTATTTGACCCGCCGCATTTACCGGATGCAGGTGATACCTCAATTATGGCGCTGAAATACGGGTGCCTCAAAGGCGACTGGAAAACAATGCTGTCAAAGGGATTTAATGAATGTATGAGAGTATTGAAACCAAACGGAACGCTTGTATTCAAGTGGAGTGAGATACGGATTCCGTTGTCAGAAGTACTTCCACTGTTTAGCCAAGAACCGTTATTCGGAAACCGCTGTCGTAAGCGCGGAAACAAAACACACTGGTTGTGCTTTATGAAAGGAATTGACGCCCCATGACCTTCCCCGACCGCCTCCACCACCTCCGCACAGCCCAAAAAATTACCATCCCGCAACTATCGATAAAAGTCGGCATCCACGAGAATACCCTGAGACTGTACGAGCGGGGAAAAGCGGACCCAAGATCGTTCATGCTGTGCTGCCTAGCCGACTATTTCCACGTTACGACGGATTATTTACTGGGAAGGAGTGATCGCCGAGAATGACACGAGAGCAGCTTGAAAGATATCATGATATCACGGTCCGCTTGAAAATGCTGACTTCGACCATTGTTACAGATACGGTCAACGGATCGTCGGACGAGTATCCATATACGAGTCATCCAATTTCTATCCACGGCGTGCGCAGGGACGCGAAAGCTTGTAAGGAGGCAGAGATACTTACCCAAAAGAAAAACGCCATAGACGAGTACATAGACGGGCTCGACGACGTGAGGGCAAGAATGCTTCTCGACATGAAATATCGGAGAAATCTCACTTGGAAAGAAATTGAAGCAGAGACGGGGGGATCGCATAATGCGGATTTAAAATATTTACAAAGATTTTTTAAAATGTCCAACCATGTCCACTAATGTCGCGTTATACTAGAAAGTAGGAAATTGTAAAGAGTACAAGGGGCTTTCATCCGACAACCTCCCTTCAAGCGCCGCGCAGGTTCTAACGTCCTTTCGCGGCGCTATATGTCAGTGAGCACGGCAGCCGCCGAGGGCTTACCGGGTCAGAGCCGGACACTGGCACAAGCCGATCATTCGGCACAAACTTTTATGATTCTACATGAGGCCACTCCGAGGCGGTTAGGATTCAAGGTTAATGGTGCACCAAAAAGCTTCCGCCTTACCAAAAAGGAACCTTCGAGCGCGGGAAGACCGGCCACCTGTAGCGCGCCGATTCGTATTTCAAAGGACGACCTTAGCGGGCCGTCCTTTTGTATTATCAATTCTTTATTAAACACTTTCCCGGAGTACCTCTCATATGATAGCATGCAAGAATATGAAAGGAGTAAAAAAGGATATGAATAATAGGTGTCCACGTCAGGATAACTGTAATAGTATGGCCTTAGAAGATTATGGACCGGAGCCGTTTGTGGTTAATATTGAAGCAGTGACAAAGCAAAATAATAATTATCGAACGGCATTATGGACAGGAAACCATCTGCAATTGACTTTAATGAGTATCAGGGTTGATGAAGATATAGGCTTGGAGATACACCCCGATACAGACCAGTTCCTTCGGATTGAGCAAGGGCAAGGAATTGTAAAGATGGGGAGCAGCAAGGATAATTTAGTCTTTCAGAAAAAGGTCTGTTCTGGATATGCAATATTAGTACCGGCAGGAACATGGCACAATGTGATTAATACTGGAAATATCCCACTGAAAATATACACCCTTTATGCGCCGCCTCATCATCCGTGGGGCACGGTTCAAAGAACTAAGGCTGACGCACAGGCAGCAGAATAGTTAAGCAGCGTATCGCTTCGACGGTACGCTTTTATTTATGCCTTGAGAGGGCCGTTATGAAACATTATCATTACAGACCTGATTTCAACGCGAAAGTATATGGACCGGCTGAGAAACGTGCAGACCGGTATTGGAAAAACAGATTGCGGGGTGAGAATAGTGTCAGCCAGATTGACAGCAAAACAAAAAAAGTTCTGCGAGGAATACTTAATTGATCTGAACGCCACACAGGCAGCTATTCGCGCCGGGTACAGCCCCAACAGCGCAGGTGCAATTGGGGGAGAAAACCTTGAAAAACCTGAAATTCGCGCGCGCATAGATACCGCATTGGCGGAGCAGTCGAAAAGAACCGGCGTGACCGCTGATCGAGTGGTCCGGGAGCTCGCAAAGGTGGCGTTCGTAAATGCAGAGGATGTAATCAACTTTGACAGCGCAACGATTAAATCAGGTTCATGCCGTGATGATACCGCCGCCATTGCATCGGTTAAAGTTAAAACGATTCCTACGTCCGATGGGGAAGGTGTTGAACGTGAAATAAAGCTGGCCGACAAATTGAAAGCGCTGGAACTGCTTGGACGTCGGTTGGGCCTGTTTACAGATAATGTGAATCTGAACGGGGATGTTGGGGTGACCATTGTTGACGACATACCAAAAGCCGACAGTCCGCCTGACTGATATCATCGCGCCAGCGTTTTATCCTGTGCATCAGGATATTGTAGCTGGGCAGCACACTTATTATAAACTCGACGGCGGTCGTGGCTCGACAAAATCATCGTTTGCGAGCTGCGAGATTATCCTTGGCATGATGCGGGATGGTACGGCAGGGAAAATGACAAATGCCGTTGCGTTTCGCCGGTATAAAGAAAATTTGCATGACAGTGTTTATGAGCAGCTCTTATGGGCGATCGATAAACTGGGCGTAGCAGGGTTATGGAAAGATACCATTTCTCCGCTGCGCCTGACTTATATCCCAACAGGGCAGATGATTTTGTTTCGCGGGGCTGACAAGGTTAAAAAGTCCAAGTCTATCAAGGTATCGAAGGGCTATATTAAATACCTCTGGTTTGAAGAGCTGGACGAATTCGAAGGTTCCGAAAAAATCCGCAGCATTCGGCAGTCGGTTGTACGCGGCGGCGAGCAGTTTACGGTGTTCTATACTTATAACCCGCCAAAGTCGCAGCGCAACTGGGTAAATGATCCGGTCGAGTTTTCGGCGCCCAACATGCTTCAGCACCATAGCAATTACCTTACGGTGCCGCGGGCATGGCTCGGGGAGCAGTTCATAGCCGATGCAGAGCACCTGAAATCCGTCAAGCCGGAAGCGTACCGGCATGAGTATCTCGGAGAGATCACCGGGACCGGTGCAGAGGTCTTCACAAACTTGACTCACCGGACCATCATCGACGAGGAGATCAAACACTTCGACCACATCCGGCGAGGGCTCGACTGGGGCTATGCATCTGACCCATTCGCCTATGTGTCCTGCCAGTACGATAAGACGCGCCGACGGCTGTATATTTTCGATGAAATCTATCAAGTCCGATTGAGCAACGCGGCGTCTGCACGGTTGGTGAAGCGGCACAATCCTCTGAATCAGGAGGTTACGGCGGATAGCGCGGAGCCGAAGAGCATTGCGGATTATCGCGAGGCTGGTGTTCACATCCGAGGCGCCCGCAAAGGTCCGGACAGCGTGGACTACGGCGTCAAGTGGCTTGCAGAAGAGATTGAGGAAATCATTATCGACCCGGACCGATGCCCGAACACTTGGCGAGAGTTTTACGGTTACGAGCTGGACCGGGACGCAAACGGAAATTTCAAGGCCGGGTATCCAGACCGGGATAACCATACGATAGACGCCTGCCGTTATGCATTAGAAGACGAGATGCACCGCGGCGGCACAACGATAGGAGGGTGGTGAAACTTTGCAGGACCTTGCAGCAATCCGAAAATTTATTGAGAACACGCAGCAGGATTACGCAGCCTTTTGCAAACAGGCACAGGAAGGATTCGACTACTATGACAACAATGGCAAGATCAAGAACACCGGAGCGGCGGCGATCCACGATGTCAATGACTTTTTGAAGAAGAAAGGCGCCAATCCGTTGCACAGCGCAGACAATCGCGTCGGCCTGAATCTGCACAGCATTGTTGTGGACCAGAAAGCCGGATACCTGTTTTCTACGCCTCCATCATTTGACTTGCCAGCAGACGAAACAGTCCAGAAGAAAAAGCCGGGATTACTCGGGAAACTGTTTGGTAAGAAACCGGAACAGAAAGCCAATCCGGACGAGGCATTGCTGCAGCGCGTAAACGATGCGATCGGGACGCAATGGGCGAAGGTGGTCAAGCAACTCGGTATTGACGCCTCAAACACTGGCCGGGCGTGGTTGACCTATTGGTATCCGCAGAAAAATGACGTAAGAGGTCCGCTTGATTATTGGTTCATCAATCCTCTGACGGTCTGGCCGATCTACGACCGGTCCACGGTGAAAAAACGTCTGAAATACCTGATCCACTGTTATTTCTACCTGGACGCCGGGGGTAACCCAGTTACGCGGTATGAGTTTTGGGATGACAACGAGGTTGCATATCTCGTTCGCCCTCTGGCGACGTCGGGAAATCCGGCCCCAGCGATTGACTTTGAAGCTCTCCCTGGCGGCGAGTACAACGTCCAGCAGCACGCCTACGGCAGGATCCCATTTATTGAATTTCGCAACAAAGCGGCGCTCCTGCCCGATCTGCCAATGTACAAAGACATTATAGACGCAGAGGAAAAAGTTATTTCGGGATTCTGTAACGACGTGGACGATCTGCAGGAAATCATCTGGGTAATCAAGAATTATTCCGGACAGCAGTCGGCTCCGGCTTACGACGAGAAGACAGGCAAGCCGCTGGCGGATGCCGAGGGCAACCCGATTTCAAAGCCGATCGACCTTTTACAGATGTTGAAGGCCAGAAAGTGGGTTAGCGTCGATGACAAGGGCGGTTTGGAAGCTGTCCACGGCGAGGTCCCGTATGAGGCCCGCTCAAAGCTGCTCGAAATCCTCGACAAAGAATTCTGGATTGCGGCCAAAGCTGTTGACCCGGCTCCCGATACCGTCGGCAATCAGTCCGGTGTGTATATCTCATTTTTGTACGGGGAGTTGGAAGAAAAGGCCGGGCTCATGGAAGCGGAATTCCGGTCCTCGATTGACGAGTTCCTCCGGGCGATCCTGCACTATCTCGGTGTAGATGAAACAAAGCAGTTTGTGCAAACGTGGAAGCGCACGAAGCCGCAGAACGCGGTTGAAACCTCGCAGATCATTGCACAGACACCGGACACGGTCATGTCGGACGAAACCAAAACCAAAGTACACCCGCTGATTGATGATTGGCAGGCTGAGCGCGCGCAGATCGAAAAGGAACAGCAGGAGCGGGAGAAGAACCTGCTCGATCAATATAACCAGCAGGCGGGCGCTCCGGGGCAGAAACAGCCGCCCGGTAAGCCGGAGCCGAACGCAAATGATGGCGGTGCCGCATGAGCAACTATTGGGAGAAAAGGGCCGTCGACAGCATAGGCCGCATGGAACACGCCGTAAACGGTCAGCTCCCCGATCTCATAGCCTCATTTGAGCAGGCCAAGCGTGATCTGAATGATACTGTTTTCCGCTTTTACGCCCGGTACGCCAAAAACAACAGCATCACGCTGGACGAGGCGCAGAAAGTTCTTTCTCTCTCGGAATTGCGGGAGTTTCGGGATAGTCTGGATGAATTCGAGCAGCTCGCCAAAGATTCCATTGGCACGTTTAATCTTCAGGTTGATAACCTGTCCGTTAAGGCGCGGATCACCCGCTACGAGGCGCTTTTAACTCAGTGCGATGGAGCATTGCAAAAACTCTATCAGGAGCAGCGGCGGCAGATTGAGAGCACGGCGGCGGGCGTCTACACCGAAGAGTATTACCGCCGCCTGTTCGACATTGAGCAGTACACGGGCTTTCAGTTCCAGTATTCTGCGCCGGGCAACGAAGCAATCCGCAAGGTCCTTGCACAGCCGGTTCAGGGTATGGACATATCAACACGGATCTGGCGGCAGGATATCGACACAGGCTTCCGCATCCGGCAGACCTTAAACAACATGTTCGTTACCGGCCGACCGCCGCAGGACTTCGCCGCTGAGCTGCAAAAGGTAATCGGCGCGGTCCGTACTAACCCGGACGGTACGCCGGGCGGAACCGGTAAAAAGTACGAGGCGTACCGGCTACTGTACAACGAGTCGGCTCACGCGGTAAATCAGGCACATTTACAGGCGTATCGGGATGATGGTCTTGACGAGTATGAGATCGTCGCCACGCTTGACAAAGCCACCTGTGAAATCTGCGCACCGCAAGACGGAAAACATTACCCAGTAGAAAAAGCGGTCGAAGGCGTCAATCACCCGTCCTTCCATGTGAATTGCCGGTGCACCACGGCGCCTTACATTGCCGAGGCCGCCGGAATCATAGGCCAGCGCATGTCCCGCGACCCGGTAACGGGTAAGAGTGCGCCGACTGCGGCGCAGACTTACGACGAGTGGGCCAAGGAAAACAATATTGTTTAATTCGTCCCGCCTCGCGGTAGGGCGTTTTTTATACCATTTCGCCGACTGCGGGCGTAATCGGCAGAGCGGCGCGAGGCGCGACCTCGTAAAAAAGCGTAGCCGCAGAAAGGATTCATATGGAACGCAAATTTCTGAAAGACCTCGGCATTGCCGATGAAGCCATAGAAAAAATCATGGCCGAGAACGGCAAGGACATCAATGAACTGAAATCGGCGTCCGAGGCGTCGAAAACCACGCTTGCAGATTTGCAAAAGCAGATCGGCGACCGTGACAAGCAGCTTGAAACGCTCAAAAAGTCATCCGGGGACAACGAGGATCTGAAAAAGCAGATCACAGACCTTCAGGCGGCGAACAAAACGGCAAAGTCTGAATATGAGGCTAACCTCAAGAAGGTTACGCTCGACAGCAAGATTGAATCCGCCCTGCTGGGTGCCCAGGCAAAGAATACCAAAGCGGCCCGTGCTCTGCTGGACGAATCCAAAATCAGCCTGGACGGCGAGAATGTGCTCGGCCTGAACGAGCAACTTGAACAGCTTAAGAAAGATGCCTCGTATCTGTTCGGTGAGGCTCAGTCGCAGAACCCGCCTCCTCCGGTTGGCGGGAAACCTCCGAAAGAGAACAAAGATGACATGGCAAAGTGGGCGACCGAGGCAGGCGTTACTTTGCCTACGACAAATTAAGGAGTGATATTTACTTATGCCTATCAATACTTTCTCTGAAAAGGTAACAAAATTTATCCCAATTCTCGACCTGATTTACAAGCAGGTGTCCAAGACGTCTGATCTGGATGACTCCGCGCTTGCCACACAGTTCGTCGGGACCAACAAAATCAAGCTGCCCAAAGTGTCCGTGGACGGCGCCGGGACCTATGACCGGGATAACGGCTATGTTCAGGGTTCCGCCGGCGTGACCTGGGAGGAACACACCCTGCAGTACGACCGCGGCCGGAAGTTCCGTATCGACGTGATCGACAACGACGAGGTCGCATTTGACCTTTACCGCCGCGTGTCGTCCGAGTACGTGCGCACGAAAGAGGTACCGGAGATCGACGCTGTACGTTTCGCAGAAATCTATGCAGCGGCCACACGTTCCGGCACGCTTGCAGCGGTAGTGAGCAAGGACCTCACGGCCTCCGACAGCATTCTCGATCTGTTCGACGCTGCCGAAGCGGCGATGAACGAGAAGGAGGTCCCGGAAGAGGGCCGCGTCCTGTACGTCACCAACACGGTTTACAAGATGCTGAAATCCGATTCCAAGATTTCCCGCAGAATTGATGTGGGACAGTCCAATACCAACATCGACCGGCGGATTGAATCGCTGGACGGCATTACGCCGATCATCAAGGTGCCGCAGGGACGTTTTAACAGCCTCATCCAGCTCAACGACGGCAAGACCACAGGCCAGACCGCGGGCGGTTTTGTCACTATTACGGGCAACAAGCCGATCAATTTCCTGTATGCCCGCAAGGCATCACTGCGCGGCGTAATCAAGCGCAACGCTGACAAGATCGTCACGCCGGACGTCAACCAGAGTGCGGACGCATACGATATCTTTTACCGCCTGCATCACGACCTGATTGTCAACGACAACGACACTGCGGGCGTTTACATCCACACCGCCGCGACCGCACAGGCTTAAGGAGGTCTGATCTATGACGTACGTAAAACGCAGAGGTATGGTCTTACTTGTGGACGATACTCAGGTAACAAAGTATACCGGGGAGGGGTTCGAGGTCTATACCCCGCCAGCCGCCCCGGAGAAACTGGAAAAGAAGCCGAAGAAACCTGCGGCAGGCAAGGAGCCGCCAGCCGCCCCGGAGAAACTGGAAAAGAAGCCGAAGAAACCTGCGGCAGGCAAGGAGCCGCCAGCCGCCCCGGAAGCCGGTGAGGATGATGGCAATACAGGCAAGTGATATTCTCGCTGTGATCCGGTCCCGCCCACAAACAATTCCTGCGGGGCTGGACGATGTCGCCATTCAGTCCTACATCGACGAGGCCAAACCGATCATGTTGGAATACTGCACATTACCGCAGAACATTCAGGAGGTTCCGGGCGTGCTGAAATACCCGTGGGTTGAGATTGCGACCGCTCTTATGAACAACAGCACGGCGGAATCTTACGCCATGTCTACCAGCAATTCCACGCCGGGAGCGATCAAGTCCATTTCGGACGGGGACACCTCCATCCAGTTCGGCGGTGCATCATCCAGCGTGTCAACCACAGTCAACCGGGCGGCGGCATTGAACAGCGTAAGCGCCAACAACATCCGGATTATGGACGGCTTCCGGACGCTCTTTTGAGGTGAGAACATGAATTTACCGGCTAACATTGTGGCAAGCGGCAAAGCAGCCGTGCAATCCCTTTGGAGTGACACGGCAACCGTTACCCGCGAGGTAGACAACGAGGAAGAGCAGACCACGGAGCCCCAGAAGGTCTATGAAAATATCGTCTGTCACCTGGTACAGAAAAACGCGCCGACACTCGACACCAGCGAGGCGGCCGCCCTGACGGAGCCGGTCTTTACGCTGGAAGTCGACACGGCGGTTATCCTGCACGGTGGCGACGCGGTGACGGTGCAGCACAACGGCCAGACCCTTAAAGGTCTGGCCGGAAAGCCATTTCATCGGACGTTTTGTAACGCCGTGCCGCTGTCGGGGGTGGATATCGCATGAGTACGATGGATTTTTCAACTTATATGGCCGCCCTGAAGCAGCTCGGGGCAGACCTCGATGAGAGTGCTCAGAGGACGCTGTCAAGGATGAATGCCAAGGGCATGGAGATTACAATCAAAAACACGCCGGTCGGGCAGTACCCAAAGGGCAGCGGCAAGGTGGGCGGCACGCTCCGAAAAAACTGGCACAACGGCGGCACCCGTAAAGTCGGTAATGGCCATGAAAGCCGATATTACAACAACGTGTACTACTCCGGCTATGTCAACAATGGCCACAGGCTGGTAAACCACCGTCATGAAACGGTCGGTTATGTTGAGGGACGGCGTATGTTGGAGCAGGGGCAGGAGGCCGCGAAAGAGGCTGCCCCTGCTATTTTTAACGAGGAAATTCAGCGAGTGAAGCAGAAAGGCGGATGGTGATTTGGGCATACCGAAAAACATTTTGTTCAATCCGGCGCTGGCCGCTCGGCGCAAAGCCAACGCTCTGACGCTGGAAGACCATGTGCTGATTGCCGCCGCTTCCGCGGTTGCCGTGCTGTTCCCGGATTCCAAGGTGGATATTGGAAACAGAACCTCCGGTGTCAAGCCCCCGGAGCTCGGCGTGAATCTGTACGGCCAGACGAACCGACAGATGCTTGCAGATACAAACCAGTATCGGTTTAGTGTGGAGATTACCTATATCCCTGCCGATTCTGCGGACCGCGCGGAGATCAATCACGCGCTGTTTCTCCTGCTCTCACTGGACCGGCTGGATAGTGATATCGGCACGTTCCGGCTCCGGGATAAGGCGTCTGACACTACGGACAGCCTCGGGCATATCACCGGAAACATCACGGCTGCGGAGCAAAGCGTTCCAACTGACGAAGAAGCCCCGGTTATCCAGGAAGCGGATCAGATTATTAGAAAAGCAGAAACGGAGGTTATTCCATGAGTATACAAATTTTGCCCGGCACGCAGGTAACGGTGAAAGCCGGGGCGCGTCCGACGCAGCTCGTTTCGACCGGGATTGTCGCTATGCCGCTGGAGCTCAATTGGGGCGGCATTTTGGCGGAAATCAATTCCGGGAACGACACGCTGTACAGCCTCGGCTACAAGCGCAGTGATTTTACCGGCGCCGGTATGAAGCTTATTAACGAGGTACTGAATTATGCTGACAAGCTGATCCTTTACCGGTCCAACACAGCCGGAGGGGTACAGGCATCCGGAACATTGGCAGCAGATGTCACGGCGACAGCGAAGTATGTCGGCACCCGCGGCAATGATATTACAGTGACCGTAACAGCGAGTGGGGAGCAATGGATTATCAAGACTCTGCTCGGGTCTATTGAAGTCGATTCGCAGATCGTTTCGGAACCGAGTGAATTTCAGCCAAATGATTTCCTCAGCATTACCGGAGAAGGTACTCTGGCGGCAGCTACGGTAAAATTGACCAACGGAGCAAACGGTACGATTCAGCCCGGTACGGTAGACCTGCTTATTACCGAGCTGGAAAAACATGAGCTTAACGTACTGTGCTATACGGGCAGTACGCCAGACACAATTACCAAATTGCGTGCCTTTGTCGCGGAGCAGCGGAAAAAGAACAATATGATTCAGGCAGTTATGAGTGGTATTGCAGCGAATAATGTTGCTGTCTACAATTCCACAGTCGGCGGAGTCACTGAGAACTACGCGCTGACGGCTCGGGAGGCTTGCGCAACATTGGCCGGCCTGATTGCAAAGCAGGGGATAACCGGGAGCCTAACGCATTACAACAGTCTGACAGGCTGGACGGACGTTAACCCGCACTTAACCCGTGAGCAGATGGAATCCCGTACACAGGCTGGGGAAATACTGTTTACCCTTTTGTACGGCATTCCTGCGGTCCTGTACGATATCAACAGCCTGACGACTTACACGGATGATCAGCCGGAAGATTTCCATAAAGGGTTGATTATGAGGACACTTGATAATATCGCTATGAATATCCAGAAGCTGCTCGACACGAAAGCGGTTGGCAAGATTCGCAACCATAAAAATGGGAGGCAGCAGATCAAGGCGATGGTTGTCAAACTCATTACAGAGAACTATGTTAAACCCGAGTACATCGAGGATTTCACAGCCGATGATGTGACGATTGACATAGGAACTGAAAGTGACGCCATCACGGCGACGGTCGACGTTCAAGTAGTTGATACGACCGATAAAATTCAGGTCGCTGTGACGTCTCTGGCGGCCCAAGCAGTGGCATAAAGGAGGGATAAGGATTGAATAAGCAAAGATTACAGGACGTTCCTTCCGGGGGCGACGGCAAGGCATATTTCAATTTGAATGGCTCCCGTCTGGATGCTTTCCGGATCGCGAAAATCACAGGCAAATTGGAGCCGATTGTTGAAGAAAAGAAATTCCTCGGCGACCGGATGCAGCAACACGCAGTCCGGGGCCTTAAAGGTACCGGAGACATGTCATATTACCAGGTCACGGCAGAGTTCATCAAAGCATGGAGGGACTATAAAAACGGCGGTGACGTCCCTGACATTGAGCTGCAGTATTATTCCGACCCTGAGACAAGCAATTCAGAAAGGGTTGAGGTTGTCATGACTGGCGCTATCCCGGCAAACATCCCGTTCGGCGCGCTGGACGATTCCAGCAACGACGCGCAGAAACTGGATACCTCGTATACGTTCGACGACTTTGATGTCTTATGAATATCCGTTCCGCCCTCAAATAGAGGGGCAGGACGAAATAACAATAACATTACCATTAAGGAGAACCAATATGGATAAAACACTTGAATCGTTTCTGCGTCCGCACCGCAAGCCGAACGTAAAGTTTCGACTCCCGGCATTTGACGGGGAATTTGAGATGCGGGCGCTCACTGCGCAGGAAGGAATCAATTGCGCTGTGTTCGCGGACCAGAGAGGCGTCCCCGCCGGACTGTCTATGATGCCGAATGTCGCCGAATCGCTCGTGACGCCGAATCTCAGGAACAAGGAACTGCAGGATGCACTTGCTGAGAAAACCGGTAAAAAGATCATGGAGCCTTATGACGCGGCGCTGGCCTTGTTCACTGATTCCGAAATGGCGGTACTTATCGACGAGTATAGTAAGTTGACAACAACGGCGGCCGAGTATTCCAAGGATGTTGAAACCGCAAAAAACGCATAGAGGAAAGTTGCCGGGGCCAGGGTGATGGCATGTGGGCTTATGCGCACATGATTTTCCAAAACCATGACATTCTTCCGGCAGCTTTCCTCAACTTTCAGCTTGTCGATCTGACGAGGCAGCGGGCCTTTCTGGTCGCGAGCGACCTTGTGGCGGCGAAGCATATGAAAGAAAGATAAATAAAAGCGGCAGGTGGTTAGCCTGCCGCTTAGTCCCTGTAGATTACCGTGTATAAAGTGGTGGGGGTTATTGGAGAACGAGCCATGATTGCATCTGGAGAAGCCACAATATTAACTATTTTGTCCTCTCCGATTTGATTTAAAAAATCGGCTAAAGCTTTTTCTGCTTTTTCGTTTTTATTTTCAGATATTTGTTTTACTTTTATCATCAGACCCAACTCCTTTTATTTAGAATATCACATTAAACCCGCCATGTAAAGGGGTGATACCTTGGCAAATACGCTTGAATCCATTATGCGCCTGACCGACGAGTATACAGCAACTATGTCTAAAATTGTGCGCTCCGCAGAGGAAGGCGGGAAGGCGACGGGAAACGCTGAAAAAGAAGCGAAGTCGCTGAACGATACGCTCAGAAATACTTCTCCTGCCGCGTCGCTTGCTCAAGCGGGGGTTAACGGTTTGGTTGGAAGATTAACCACACTTGTTTCTACAGTATACCTCGTCAGAAAAGCGTTTGGGTTCCTGTGGGAGTCCATTCAAACCGGTTCAAAGCAACAGGTTCAGAGAACAACGTTTCAGTCCTTGCTAAAAAATCAACAAGTGGGAACCGATCTATACAACTTCGTCACAGCTTACGCTAAAAAATCTGCTCTTGACCGTGAGAACTTATCAAGTGCAACTACTTCTTTTTTGGCCTTTACGCATGACGTGAATCAGCTTCAGCAGCTTTTAAACCTGACGCAGCGCCTGTATATGTTCAACCCGGAGCAAGGGGCAGAGGGTGCGGTGTTTGCTCTGAAAGAGGTTATGACCGGGCAGACGATGTCTTTGAAAAACCGGTTCAATATGAACGGCGTGTCTGCGGAGCAAATCCAGAAATTTGCTCAAAAAGGAGATATCTCAGGGACCATCAATTATCTGAACCAGGTGTTTAACCGTTTTGGCGCGACGCAGGGTGTAGTAGATGCAAACTTTAAAGGCCTGACAGTCCAAATGCAGCTTTTTAAGTCAAATCTGATGTCTGCCCTTGGGGATGAATCTACTGGGGCAGTTCAAGGGCTTTCTCAAACTTTTCAACGCCTAAACGCTGATATGGACGCAGGAAAATTTCAACCTTTTTTCACAACGATGTCAAAGGGAACAAATGCCCTTGCGAATGGACTCTCATGGGTTGCGCAAAACGCAGGCTTTTTAATCCCAACTATAGGCGGGGTTGTTACTGCTCTTGTTGTGTTTAATACAGCAATGAGCCTCGCACGAACTATTTCAGAGGTGACCGGAATAACGATGAGCATCGTGGCTGGAAGATGGATTACAGCCGCTGCGCTTATTGCGGGAGCCGCCGCAACAATAGGGCTTGCAACGTCTTTAAACAGCCAGAACGATGAACTGAAAAAATCGGCAGAAGCACTTACAACGGCGCAAGCCGCCCAAAAATATGCTGCTGACCAAAAAGCAGCCGGCCTCTCTCCGAATGTCGACACGACCGTTACAAACAAGGACCCCATTAAGGTCTCCGGTACTGTGGAGATCGAGAAAGAAAACCTGAAATATGTGTTTGAAGCATCGACTGCGAAATTTTTTGCTTCATTCAACGCAACAAAAGTCGAACCGATCTTTACGGTCCAGAATCAAAATATCACGGAAAAGGCTGACGTGCAGGAGATCAACCGGCAGTTGGCAGGGATGATTACCGAAGCGGCCGGAGTGACCGGGGGAGGGAATTACTGATGAGCTCACAGTATTATATCAGCTTTGGCGGATTTTCCCTCTATACGGCTGCATCTGTACGCGATGAAAATGGACGTGAACTGTCCAGCTATGACAGTGTAGGAGGCGGGAAATTCAACGTTCCGGACAGCCGCAATCCGAAAACATGGGAGATTGAAGCCGAACTAAGTGAATCCTCAAAATACAATATGTGGCGTGCCTCTGAAATTATGAAAGCTTGTGATTCGTTGCTTGACAACGCTAAAGACCCGTCGCGGCTGGTGGTAACCAACAAGAATTATCCGTCAGCAAACATCTCTGTGCTCGCATGGTTTAAAGGCTATACCAAAGAAGAAAAGGAACCGGGAGTATACGATGTTACATTCCGGCTCGAAGAATATAAGCCGGTCGGAGTTAAAACAACGGATATACCTTATGTGGCACGACCGGGAAAGATTCCGATTCCTCCGAAGGTAACGATTAAGAAAAGTAGTGACGTGTATAAAAGTTTCAAAAAGACGGGTGTGGGAACTAAAACCGATAGCAAAACCAAGGAAACAGGGTTGTATAGTAATCCGTTTACTTCCCGAACAGATTGGAAAACGGGAGAAAAATATCTTATAGAGCCTAAAACGGGAAAGCCTCTTACAAATCCGAACACTGCTAAATCTGGTACGGCATATAAAATTAACGGGATGGCCACTACAAGCGCTGTATTGGGAGATCAAACCGAATCGGAAAAATGGACTATTGATATTTTTAATTCTATGAAAAAAGCAGTTAATAATTTTATTTCGTCGTCAAGTAGCAGCCCAAAACGAGGAATGGTGTGATCGTATGCTCCTTGTAAATAATCAGGATATTTCGGAGATCGCCGGAGCTGTCAAGCATGAAACCCGATGGAATGACGGACCCGGAAAGCTGACCTTTGAATACCCGGTAGCAAAGGCCGGAAGATATGCAAATGGCACCGTGGCGACTTTCCAGCATGATGGATCCAATATATTTTATGGCTGGCTGTTCAATACAAAGCAAAGCGGAAAGAAATATTCCTGCACCTGCTACGATCAACTCCGGTATTTCAAAGGCAGCAACTCCCTTATGCGCCCTGTAACCACTCTGTCAGACTGGGTGAACACCGTTGCATTGGATTGCGGAGACCGTATCCGGCTTGGTACGATTGAAAGCACTGAGGTTAAGCTTGGGAAATATCTGTTTGACAACAAAACCCGCCTGGATATGGTCTATCAGTCCATCCAGGACAACTTAATTGCAAACGGCTATTGGTATGTGTTCCGGGACAATTTCGGCGCGCTGGAGCTGCGAGATGTGTATAACCTACGTCTGCCGATTGTGATCGGCGACGGGTCGCTTGCGAAGGATTTCGATTATGAAAAGTCCATCGACGACGATACTTATAATTACGTCAAGGTCGCGAAAGACGACAGCGAAAAGGGTGTTCGGAACGTGTATGTCTCTCAGGATAGCACCAGCATCGCCAAATGGGGCAAGCTGATGATCTATGACAAGGTATCCGCCGATCTGAACGATACGCAGCTTGCTTCACGAGCAAACCGCCTACTATCGGTCAAGAACCGGGAAACGGAAAAACTCAGCATTGAGTGCATGGGGGACAATCGAATTTTTGCCGGGAACAGCATACGAGCGCTTATCTCAGATGCCGGGATCGACAAATGGGCGGTGGTAGATGCCTGCACTCACGAATTCAAGAAAGATTCCCATTCCATGAAACTTGACTTGATATTTTCCGGTGTATCTTCATCCTGATAGGAGTTGAAATAATGGATTATTTACATACTGCGGTAAAGCAGATTGTTGAAAGTTACTTGCAGAACTACCAGCCGGCCGATCTTGTTTACGGCACCTGGGGCGGGTCTACTGTAAAAATCGATACAAAGCCTATGCCCATACCGATTGATATGGTTGATGTCCCGCAGGGGACTACCGTCACCGTCGGAAAGCGCGTGTCACTGCTGCAGAAGCAGGGCGGGCAGCGGTATGCATTGCTGGGGGTGCTGGGATGAGTGTATTGAAGACCTACGGCAGCGATACAGAAAGCTTTCACCCTTCCAAAACCTATCAGATCAGAGATAAACGTATCGAGGGGATATTGGACGGAGTCGACGCGGTGGCACAGGCCGTTAAACTGCTTCTTTCAACAGAACGGTTCGAGTATGAAATCTACTCGACTGATTATGGCGTGGAAACCAAAGACCTGATCGGTGCGGACCGTGAATATATTCGCGGGGACCTCGAACGAAGGATACGCGAAACTTTGGCAGAGGATGACAGGATTACCGGAATATCTGATTTTAATATTGACTTTGACCGTGAAACTGCCCTTGTGACATTCACGGTCAATTCCATATTTGGTGATTTTCAGGGGGAAAGGAGTGTTACGGTTGGCTGAAAACTATGAGTATGACGCCCTGCTGCAGGAAATGCTTGACCGGGTTCCGGACACGCTCGACAAGCGCGAGGGGAGCGTTATTTATAACACGCTTGCCCCCTGTGCCTTTCTCTGCGCTCAGCAGGCGTATATGATCGGGTATCTTACAAATCTGCTCTTTGCGGACACAGCAGAAGCGGAATGGCTTACCCGTGTCTGCAGCGATTTCGGAATTGATAGAGATGCGGCGACTTATTCTGTCCGGCAGATCAACACGCTGGATTCTTCCGGCGACGCGATGGATGTTCCGATCGGCAGCCGGTTCGGGGTTAATGACCTGAAATTTAAACTGATTGAAAAGATTGCCACGGGGCAGTTTAAGGCAACCTGTGAGCAGATCGGCACCCAGGGGAACGCCTATAGCGGTGTGATTCTGCCGGAAGACAATATTAACGGCTTGGGCAGTGCAGAGCTGCTTCCAGCGCCTTTGGTTCCCGCAAGGGATGAAGAAACCGACGACAGCCTACGGGAGCGCTTCAATGCCGCCGCCCGGCGTTCTCCCTACGGCGGAAATATCGCGGACTATGAGGAAAAAACGCTTTCCATCGACGGCGTGGGTTCCGTAAAGGTATTTAGCGCTGTGTCGCAGGGCCCGGGGAATGTCGGACTGATTATCGGTGACGAACAGGGAAACCGGGCGACGCAAACGCTGATCAACGATGTGCAAAACCTTATGGGGGCGAACGGTAGCGGAATCGCCCCGATCGGGCACACAGTAACCGTAGGAACCTCGACCGATTTACCGGTGAATGTGGATGCAGAGATAAAAATCCGGCCCGAGTCAAGCTTTGCAATCGTTCAGCCGATTGTAGAGCAGACCATTACCAATTACATAGAGTCCATTGGCTTCACCGATGAAACCGTATTCTATGCAAAATTGGTGGCAGCGATTCTCAATTGCAGCGACCAGATCATGGATGTGGGAACCGTCACAATGAATGGGGCTTCGGCCAATATCGCGCTCAACAAGACTTATGACAACTATCAGGTGCCGACAGTCGGGGCGGTTACAGTTACGGAGGTAGCAAGCTGATGTTTTATGACGATCCAGCAGACTACAAAGCTTATTTGCCCGAACCGTTTCAGAAAGTGGTCGAGGTAGACGCACTGGCCGGAACGATCAATATCCAGATCGACAAGCTGTCCGCGATTGTTAAGAGCATGGCCGATAACAAAAGTGTATCCACGGCGGACGAAGACGGCTGCGCCCGGTGGGAAAAGATGCTGGGCGTAAACGCTCCGATGAACGCCACTCTACAGGCCCGCAGGGATGCGCTCAAAGCGAAGCTGATGACTAAGCCGCCTATCAATTTGCAGACCTTAAAAGCCATTGTGGAAGCTTATATGGGGCTGGAAGTTGATGTGCTTGTCGACGGATATACCGTGAAAATCCGATACCGCGGGGAATCCCGGATTGCGGATTTAAACCCGCTCATAGCAACGGCATATGAAAAGATCCCGGCCAATATGCTGCTGGATATCGCGTACCTCTATCTGATATGGGACGAACTGGACATACAAAACCTTACATTCGACCAACTGGACGCTAAAAACCTGACAATGACTGATTTAGAAAAGGGGGAATGGATTTGAGCGCGATTACAGAATTTCAGGGCACAGACGGTGCAACGCGAGCGAATTTTAATGAAAGAATACAGGAGGCAAACGCCGAGTTTGAAGCGCAAGATTCCATCCTCTCCGCTCACGAAGCCGACGCCGTCGCTCACGTCACCCAAGCGGATCACGACAAGATCACCGCCGCCGCCACCAAATCCACCCTCGCCACCGCAACCCTCCCGGCATCCGGTTGGACGGGCGGCGAGGCCCCATATAGCCAGACGGTCACTGTAGCGGGCGCGAAGCCGGAGCCGACTCGCATAGAGGTCCAGCCGACAACGGATGCAACAGCGGCGCAGTGGGCGGCGTGGCGGGCTGCTCTGATACGTGGTGGCGGGCAGGGTACGGACAGCATTACATTGCTGGCGGACGGAGATAAGCCTGAGATTGACATACCGATTGCAGTAACCATCAGGGGGGATGTATCTTGATTATTAATACAGCGCAGGGCGGGGGCGGCTACGGAACGCTTCCCGCCCAAATAAGCAATTTTTATGCAACTATTGGAGCCGCGTCCGTAAAACTCACATGGAGCAACCCGGCTGATGAAAATTTCGCCGGTGTGCTGATTGTCCGCAAGACCGGCAGTTATCCTGCGAAGCCGGGTGACGGTACGAAGATATATCAAGGAACTGCGCAGACGTACACCGACACTGGTTTGGAGAACGGCACACAGTATTATTATCGTGCGTTTTCGTATAACAGCAAGCACGAATACCAGACCGAGTATTGTGTTGCGACCATGACGCCGCAAGCCGGATATACGCTGGGGAGTTTTCCGGTCGGAACAAAAATTAAGTTTGGTTCTGTTTCCGGAAATCCGTCCGGAAACCCGATTGTACAAAAGATAGTCAATAAATCGGGTAATGATATCACTCTGATTTCAAACGGAGTGGTGGGTACATATGCTTTTGACGCGATGGAACCTTTGAATAGCGATTCCAACCGTCAAAGTAAAGGAAACAATAGATATAAGTACAGCAATATCCATCAATGGCTTAACTCTGATGCGGGTGCTGGCTCATGGTACACTGCGCAACACTCAGCAGATCAAGCCCCAGATAGCACAAGCGTTGTTTCGGCGAACCCCTACAGCTCGAAGGCGGGCTTCCTCAACGGATTCAGTACAAAAGAAAAAAACTACCTTAAAACCAAAACGGTCACGGTCGGAATCCCTTCGTTAGACGGCGGCGGGACCGAAACGATCACCGCAAGGATATGGCTACCATCTGGAACCGAGGTTGGATATACGGGATTTGGATATACGGAAGGGACACAGCTTTCAGCCTTTTCAGATGATGCGAGTCGGATTTCAAGTCCAGTAGCAAACTATTTGCTCCGCACTCCGCACAGTTCCACATCGACCAGTTATACAAGCATAGTTAGGGCCGTAAATACCGCTGGTGCACAGTCGTATGTCGATGCGTACAACGGTGGGACATATGGCGTTCGCCCGCTCTGCGTCCTTGATTCTTCCGTCCTCTGCTCGCTATCGGTCGATGGTAACGGCTGTTATACCGTACTGTGAGGTGAATTATGATAACTAATTATATTAATCTTAACAACGTGTGGACGGAAGTCCTTATGATTCAGAGCGACACGGAGCGATCTTACGGCTCTGTCATTGAGGACGGCGATAAGCGGTACAACGTGTCGCCATTCCGGGAGTGGCAGGAGGATAGCAAGTACCATTACTGGTTCATCATCAATTCAATCGAGATTATCAACCCGGAATTGCTGCAAAAAATCAATGAATTACAGGCCGAGAATGATATCTTAGGTCAGACAGCCGCACAGCTCCAGCTGGATAATATGCAGCTTAATTCCACAGTAGACACGCTGGGCGCGACCGTGGCGCAGTTACAACTTGAAAATATCGCGGCGAAAGGAGGTGCATCCTGATGGCATTTTGGTCACTTGCTTTTACCCGCAAGTGGGTAACGATCGATCAGCTCCGGCAGGCCGTAAAGACTGACAGCAATCCATACGGCCAGATTACACCGGAGCAGTTTCAGACGATTACAGGGGAGGAATTCGCATGATGATAAAAGGAATTGACATTGCCAGGTATCAGGGGAGTCCTGATTTCAAGCGCGTCAAGGCAGCCGGTATCCAGTATGTGATGCTCAAGGCGACCGAGGGAGTCAACTACATAGACCCATGTTTCAAGGCCAACGCTGCGGCCGCGATTTCCGCAGGGTTGCCGATCGGGGTATATCACTTCCTCCGCACGGGGAGCGTATCCGATCAGGTACGGGATTGTCTGGCAGCAATTAAGCCATATCGGATTACGTGGCCGGTCGCCGTGGACGTGGAGCACAACGATCTGCTTTCAATGGGCCGGGACAAGCTGACCGACATGGTGCTTGACTTCTGCGCGAGGATTAAGGCTGCCGGATACCAGCCAATGATCTACAGCAATTACAATTGGCTGTACGTTGCCAAGTATCTTGACGTCGCCCGTATCAAGGCTGCAGGCATCCCGATCTGGATGGCATGGTACAGCAAGGCGACGCCGGACAATACCGACCGGTCCGCGCTGTGCGACATGTGGCAGTATGCGAGTGATGGCGAGGCAGACGGTGTTACCAGCAATGGACTTGATATGGATGTGTCTTATCGGGACTTTGGGGTCAAATCTTACACTTGCGACACCACAATGCCAATTACTCTTGAGCACGGGAAGGCGTATCAGGTCAAAATCACAACAAAAGAAGCCCCACGTGTTACCGACGGTACGCCGGGCGTCGTAACAATTCTGCACCGTGTTACCCAGGGCGACGATTGGCTGTACTACATTGTGGCCGTGGGTGAGCCGGGTACAGGCACGGGAATCTATGTTAACGGTGACAAGCAGTTTGTGGTGAATATTATATAAGCGAGGGTAAAACATGACGGATATTGCACAGGAGGCATTGGACAGCGCGAAATCAGCTCACCACCGTATTGATGGCATGGAGCAGGAAATCAAAGACATCCGCAGCCTGACGGCAGCAGTAGCGACAGTCAGCACAAAGGTGGACGGGCTGGACAGCGACGTCAAAGAGATAAAATCAGACGTCAAAGCTATCACCGCTCAGCCCGGGCAAAAATGGGACTGGCTTACAAAAGCGATTATTACGACACTGGCCGGAGGGTTGGTAACTGCAATACTGGCACTTATATTAAAATAGCCGGTCAACCCGGCAGGAAAGAAGGATACATATGAAAATCGATTGGAAACGGAAACTTACATCCCGGAAACTGTGGGCGGCAATCGTATCGTTTGCCGCGTTGCTTGTCGTCGCCCTGGGTGGCACCGAGGCGCAGGCGACGCAGATCACTGCATTGATTATGGCCGGTGCAACCGTCGTAGCCTACATCATCGGTGAGGGCCTCGTGGATGCTGCCAGCGCCGGGGCGGCATCGATCACGCAGCTCAGTGCGCCGATTATTGGAACGGTTGACCCCGCACCCGCTGAAGCCGCACAGACCGGAGCAGATCAGGCCGCGGAGGTTAAGACGGATGCGGCGCTGTCCGGGAGCGAGAAAACAGAATAGACTTAACGAAAGGGCATCGGATTAACCGGTGGGCTTTTTTCACACAGCCTTGTCAAATTCTGTAGTATAATATTATCAAAAGAATATTGATAAGGTGGTTATAACGTGAATGCTGAAGATTGGAAACGCTATGATAAACGAGTACGGCTAATTGTCGATCCGTTCGGCAGCGGCTTCCCGAAGCTACGCAAACTTATGATAGAGTGGGCAAAGGAAAACAACCTGTCCACCCATGATCTGATGGAACAGTACATGGCGTGGAAGTGGAAAAGATAGAGCATTTACACCGCCACTCCCGGCACATCGTCGCCCTACTCACCGCCGGTAGCACCCAGTACGCCAGAGCCATCAAAATAATAGACAAGACTACCCCGAGTAATGCACTGATCATACAGGCCGCTTCGGGCTTGCGGACCCGATGTGACACCCATATTACGATACGGGACAGGCCGATAGCAAGCAATACGGCGGAAATGACCATTATGATCATCATTAATTCGCGGGTCATGAATCTGCACCATGAACGATCATGGTTGTATATTTTTCTTCAAGCCAGTTTATCATATCTTCTAGGTTTTCATTGTCCATTATGAATTCTCTGGTATCGATTATTTCGCTTTTATCGTGGCAGAAAGGACCGTACCAGACCTCCGCGGTCATCGTATTTTGGGACGGGGAAATTCTATACCTGAACTGCTTCAAATCGGTTCCCCTGTTGTCCACGCCTCCCGTAAATTCATTATTGTTTTGAAAATACATAATTCCGGGTATTGCTCCTTGTTCGTGAAAATTCATCAAATCGCCTCCGCGAATTATTATGAGCGATTGAACGAAGAATTGCAATAAAAATGTTTAGGTATGTGTATTAAAGTAGGCGTTTTGGTAGGCGTGATTAAGAAAACGGCTATAAACATGACTTTTAATAGAGTTCGACTCTCGTCATCTCCACCAAATGGACATTACACGAACACCTACTTTTTCAAAGGCGGCTTTGCCGTAACGGTGTGGTTGTAATGCCAACAACAAGAAAGAGCGGTCAAGGGTTAAGCCTTGGCTGCTCTTTTGCCTTTTAAAAATTAACGTTTCGAGTCTTCTTTTGTAACTGTAGTTTGGTCAACGAAGCGTTTGATGAAGCTATAAAGTCTTTAAAGAATTGAGCGTATGTTCCGCTTTTGACTCCATTTTTTTCATGTAGGTAGCCATATAATCATAATCTGGCATACCTTCCGGCGTTGCAGGAAGTTTTATAGAAAAATCCCTTTTTATATGTGCATTTAGTTCTTTTATAAAAGCCTGATAGTTGTTTTGACTTTCTTTGAAAATTGCCGTAGCAATAAATTGCTTTGCCCAGAAAGAAATCTTCACTTTAGGAATAAGTACGACAACATTTTGGCTTGTGTAAAATTGATTTTCCTGCACGAAGCACGCTCCGAGATAAGCACCACCTAAAGCCAGTGTTAAGTTTCCCGGTTCATACGGAACCAATCCATCTATCTTTTTGACTTTTTCAGTTATGCCATTATTAAAATTTGACCTTCCAACAAAATCTATTTCAATAAGAGAGGTGTCCATCTTTACCTTGTCCAGTTTTGTTCCAGAATCAATTTCAAAAATATCATATAAGTGAAATAATTTCCATTTAGAAATATCAATATTTGAGTTTCGTGATTGCCTCGCTGACTGTAGCTTTATTAGCGAAGCGCTGACTTCGGTTTCTAAGTTTTGCATATATGACTCCATATACGCAAAATCCGGATTACCAGTTAAGTCAACAGGCACTTTTATAAACTCATTCTCCATATCCTCTTTCTTCCATTTGTCAATAAATGCATATTGTTTTCCGACCTTTTTTATTAGTGGAATAAAGAACATTGCAATGCTTTTGTTCATTTGAAATTTCGGATATAGAATGTTTACATCATCTGAAGCCCAAAATCTTTCATCCTGGTAAAATGCTTCTCCTATAGAACCATTATAAGTGACAGTAATTGTGTTTTTGGAATGTAAGTGCTCATCATTTGAAATATAAGCAGTAATACCATTATTGACCGAACTTGCCCCAATAAACCTAATGGTACCTTCCTTCATATCAGCTTTCGTTAGTCTAGTTCCTTTAGCAATATTGAAAAATAAACTTATAGGAAAGTGTTCCCAATTACTTGTATCAATTTTACTCATTGGGCTTTGCCTCACTTTTCAACGAAATAGAGACAGCTTTATCATCAGCAGAAATACTGCTTTCGTACATTACTTTGTTTACAAGCTTCTCACTGAACTCTTTTACATCTATACCTTCTTTAAACATAAGATAGTCCATCATAGTCTTTGTAAAATCTTCATCTGAAATTTCAAACGGTTTTTCAGGCTTTTGATAACTCAAATGCTCAGAGGGCTTTATCCATTGAATTGTTTCATCACCTGATTGCTTCCGAATGATTTCAACCCATTCATCTTCGATACTTTGCCATCTATCTTTTATATCCTGACGGCCTTGATTTTTAACTGTTTCAAGCCCATCCTCTTGTATGTAACAAGCAAATATTTCTTGATTATTCTGTGGCACCCCTGCTTCAAAAACGAACACAGAAGTTGTTACACCTTCCGAAAACACTTTCTCCGGTAGTTTGATTATTTTTTTAAGTCTGCTGTGCTTCAACAGCTTTTTTCCATTGTCCTTTTCTAGCTTTTTGTCTGGTAAAACAAAAGCACACATCGTATGTTCCGGGACACTTTCCAAAACATTGTTTACGATAGTGAGACAACCATATTTTCGCTCAAATGGAGGATTCATTAGAACCTTAGTAATATGTTTTTTCAATAACAAATAATTACCGTTCTCGTCCTTCTTGAAATCCCCTTTCTTATCCATTTCAAAACTTTTGGATTTCATCCAGTCGCAAGCTTCCTGAGTCCTTGAATCTAACTGTTCTAGGTTAGTTTTGCCATCCTTGTGAATAAGCATATTGGCACAGGCTAAGGCATATATCTCTCTGTCAAATTCTATACCATATAGTTGCACATCCTTAATAATTTGAGCTTTTTTGGATTTTAAGCCACCGGACTCTTTTATCATGTTACACATAGATTTGACAAGAAAAGCACCTGAACCGCAAGCAGCGTCTAATACAATGTCATTCTGATTGACTTCAATGAGGCGATACATAAACGATGTAATATGATCCGGTGTAAAAACCTGTCCACTTTCGGATTTCTTTTTATAACGGTTAAATTCATTGAAAAAGATACCCATTACATCTTCGCCATTCCAGTAGTCAGAGTTAACGCAATTAGATATTTCAACAATCCATTCAATAAAGTTATCAATAGCTTCTTGATTGGTGGTGTTGTTCATTTTGATTTCAGAATAGACTTCTGTCAGTAAATCGAGTTTTAAGTTTTGTTTTCGGCTTTCTTCAAGCGATTTGGAAAGTGTGCTTAAAATGGAGTTTTTCATCAAAGTGAACCCCATACCTTTTATCAGCATAGCACCATATCTTTTTGCAACCAATGCGCACGCAGTAAATATCATTCTATGATACAAATTTTTGATCCCGAACTCTGTGTGAAGGCAATCGTTTATGCGCTTTGTTAGGTTATAAATACGCTGCTTATCAATTGTATTTTGTGTAAACAGAGAAATATAATATGACTTTTCTTGAAGCTCACTTGCAGGATTAGGAATCTCTAAATTGTTAAGAAAAACCCTGTTTTCATTACCATTAAATAAAATGCCTACAACCTGTTTATATTGTGTCAATGCAATATTACAATTCTTAATCAACTCATTGACCCATTTTTTAAGGGAAATGTCCTCCGATTCTGACTTTGTTTCCAGTATGATAGCTGGAGAATTATGATCTTCCGGCAGATACCATCCATCAGGTTTATCATTTACACCTTTGAATCCCAGCTGATTAAACGTTGTGATTTGCCCTGTGCCTTGTTTTATTTTCGCTTCAGCCCTATCAAAGCCTAAGATAATCTTTGCACTATCTCTAACTTCATCTTCAGTACGATATATTACCTTAGCCATTTTTCTTTCCCCCAAGAATTTTTTCAATTTCTTCCATTTTGGTAATTACTGCATGTCCAGTTTTTGTGATGCTGTAACTGCCCTTTTTCTTTTGCTCCACACAATTAGCCGATTGTAACGCTTGAATCCATCTATTTATAGTGGCAGGACTGCTACCATACTCAGTAGCGATTTCCTCTTGCGAGAAGTTAATAACTGTCCCTCGTGAGGTTTTCTGCTCGTGACGTTCCAACCAACTCAAAAAGCGATACTCCTTCGAGCCAAACAATTCTATTGACTTATCTAACACAGAAGTATCACCATCCTTCTATAATAATTTATATTAAAATAAAATTGGTTTTAAAATTATTATACTATAAATTATTATAGCGTCAAGGACTTTTTCATAATAAAACAAGGGTAAGGAGTTATTCCTTAACCCTTGTTTTATTAATCATTTTTTCGCTCTGCTCCAGCGTTTTCTGCCATTCGGCAAACTCCTTTTGTCCCTGTTCACTGTCGTAAAACTTGCATATCTCAGGCACGAGGAATCGGGCAAAGGATTCAATAATTGACTGCGGTAATTCTACATCATATGGATTCTGTGGTTCCTTAGACTTTTCCATCGCCTACCCTCCCTCTGTGAAAGGGCAACTCCTTGTATCCTTGATTTCCCTCCAGCCATCCAACGCCTTTTGGCGTGGTGCAAAATATTCCTGTGTGGTCATTTCGTCATACTGGTTAATGCCGGTAAAATGCACAACCTTGTGAATACGGCGTATAAAGGCATTCCAGACCGCAGGGGTATCTAAACGCACGTTGGCATACTGATATTCCAACGGAATGTTGCTGATGATGTATGCTTTTGTATAGCACGCCACACGGTTTGCATAGCGGCAAGGCAGCATCAGCGGGTAGCCATCAAGAAAATTGTTCATATCCTGAATTTTCATACTGGATGAAAACTCATCAAATACAATTACATCTTCGCTCTGGTATTTATCAAAGCATCCATACTGATAGCCGGTGATTTGGCAAACATTTTCATAGCCGTATTTTTCCATGACATACCGTGTCTTGCCCAATCCGGTTGACCCGCTGATATAGGTAACTTCCAGCGTTCGGAACTTTGTGCGGTATTCTTCTGCAATCAGTTCTTGCCTAACTTGCTCCAAGGTGGAGCGGTAGTGCATTAAGTGGGTTTGCGAACGGATAATATCCATTGCGCTGTGACCGTCCTCAAGCATGGCTAACGCTATATCCCAATCGGTGCGCTGACCGGGGCTTTCTATCGGTAACTCTCCCCATTCTTCAAACGTGCCGGGAATACTGGTATCTGCCTTTTCATCATCCGTCCATTTCCCGCTCTTTTGAACATAAATACGATTCTCATCAGAAGTACCGCGAGCCGGGTCAATGTGAGCGGTTGGGAAACAGCCTTTGACGGTAGAAAAGCGAATTGGGCTGTTAGCGACAAAGAACACATGCGTATGCGGGGTCTGTTCCTGTAAGCCCCGTTCGTCAGCCATGCACCAGTATTTCAGCTGCATTTTCCCAAGTGCTTCACGGATTTTATCGTGTGTCCATTCAGCGCCGGGATTATTGATTGTAAGTAAGTATTTTCTGTGTCGTGTATCTTTTTTCAAAGGTTTTCACTTCCTTTGCGTGATTTTCGCAGTGGTGGTACAGAGGTGTCTGGGTAATACTAACCAGACACACGCGCTCGCCCGCCTTACGCTTCGCGCGGCGGGCGAGCGCGTGCGTTTCTTTGATTACCACCATGCAGCGCCTTGATGCGGTTGCTTTTCCTTCTGGTTCACGCCTTAACTACGGCGTTGTAATCGTTCTCGGCGCGGCTATCAAGAGTATCTATGAAATGCTCTTACCTGATTTCATGGAGCAAGTCAAAGGCCGTATATTTGAAAAGAGTGAAGGCGTTGCCTTACTTCAAGCTTCGCAACTGTATTTTATCAAGGTAGGAACGGTACAAAATTCAGAACGAATGCGACAGATATGCGTAAAGGCATTGTCTTAAGCGCACAGACAGGGAGCGCCCAAGCAGCAATATTTCGCTTACCTTGTTCATCACCACAGCCGCCGCTTTTTTATCCTCATTTACAAGCGACAAGACATTTGCCATGTATTCATCCCAAATTAGCGTAATGGGATGCTTGCTTTTGTCCTCTCCCGACTGACGGGCGTTTAAGCGGGCATACACGGCCTCTAACGCTTGCAGTGTACTCTTGTAAGAATAATATCGAGAACATCCGCGCAGATACGCAAAGTTGTCATCCCCTTTGTAGTCCGCGAAATGGTATTCCCCGCCCGATTCTGCCATAATAAGCTTTGCAAACAGGGCGTTTTCAAAATAAGATTTCCCCGAACCGGACATCCCGCAAATGAGAATATGGCTGTTAGCAGCTGGAGAAACATCAGTGATTATGGGGATTTTAGCCCCATAACCGTTCCATGCGTCCAAATCGTAACCGAGCGTCAGCAACTTTGGCGCGTCAGAATTCATCATCATGCAGCACATCCTCTCTGCGTACTTCGGCTCCGGGCGCGGCAGTAATGACAATGATATTGCGGTTTCGTCCATTTCTGCCGCCGTACTTGATAGGCTCTACAAAATGGACGTTAAGCGCATCCTGTATTTCCGTGCGGTGCGTTTCCCATGTTTCCGTACCAACACCAAGCGAATAGAACGCCATTACGCTGACCTGTGTATTTTTGATACGCCTGCATGAAATCAACGCCGGGGCATATCCGTAGCGGTTGGCAAGACCGATTTGCAGCAGACTGCTTTCAACCGCCTTTGCCCGGAACGGTGTTCCTAAAAGGAGCAGCAGCCCAACCAATAGCAACAGGAACAGTAGCGGGATGAAAGCGGCAATAATATAGTCCCAAACAGTAATCAGCAGTGGTATATCGCTATGAAAGGGTACTAACGTATCACGGGCACTCCAAAGGAAGATAAAAGCAGCACACAGCAGCAGAATTAAAATTCCTTTCCACGGCTTTGCAATTACTTCTTTTATTCCCGACCACAATCGCAGCCGCAGAATGGAACGATTACGCCGCCTATGAGCCAGAACTTTTGTCTGATGAACAATATTTTTTGATTTCATATTGTTTCCTCCACATCAAGCACCAGTTGCACCGCCGGGAGAAATTTCCCCAAGCGGTACAAGCTGTGCGGTTTAGAATTTACTTGCCAATAACTGTGATGGTCTCCGGCTTGCCCTTGCGGTTAAATGTAATGTCCAGCATATCTCCCGGCTTACAAGCGGGCAGTGCAAAGTTTTCACTTAGGAAAAGTTTATCTGTCATTTCGCCGACAACACTTTCTTCGGGAAAGCTGATGTACAACTGAACACCCTTTACCGTCGTTCCATCACCGCTCTGAAAATTCAGTTCGCGAGCGCCAATCAGTTTTGCTTTCATAAATGTATTCCTCCTAAATTGTTGATGATGTGTCCCTCATACGTTTGAACGCCAGAGCAACACAGAGTTAATCGTGACAACATGGCCATGTCGTAGCTTTATTGTAACGGAGCTACGTTCCGATAGCGAGAACCTATATGTCTAATTGAGGTCGTCATTTTCCGCGATTGGCACTATACGACCTTGTATAGTAAAATAAAAATACAAACTCTGGAAAGGAGATTAAATGAACAATAAAACGGGTGCTAGCAAGCGCAAAAAGGATATTGTACTTGGGCGTATTAAGGATTTAAGAGAGTGGGAAAAGCTAACACAAGCCGAATTTGCAGAAAGTATTGAAGTTTCACCCAATACAATCAGCCGTATTGAGCGTGAAGAAATGAGCCTTTCATCTGACATACATTGAAAATTGCGGATAGGCATGGAATTAGCCTTGACTGGCTTTTTGGGCGCGGTGAAGAAATGTTAAGCCCTGAACGTCAGGCAAGAGCAAAAGAGGCACTTAGCTGTATACAAGAACGAGAACTTGCTGAGAAAGAACCGTCAGGCGTGATTAAACTTTCTAAGCGCAACCATTATTCTGATGCAAAAAAATAATCGCCTATGAAAGCACAAGAGCCAACTGGAGCAAATCCAGTTGGCTCTTGTGCAAATGATATTAAACTGTTGGCTGTTTTCTTAACCCGTTTACTTCTCAACCAGTTTATCTAAGCTAACCCCTAACGCCACGGAGATTTTATAAAAGGTTTCTACCGAAAAGTTGTACCGTGTCTTTTCACTTTCAATCTGCCGTATAAAATCGTGGGAGAGATCAACCATTTCCGCAAGCTGAGCGGACGTCAGCTCTTTTTCATTGCGGTATTTTTTAATATTGCGTCGTATCGTGTTATAAATATCCTCATCAAACTGTAATTGCTCCACCTTTTTCATATTAGCCACCACCTAACAAAATTGTACCGAAAGGCGACGCGGAAGTATGTTAGGCATTGGCTCACAAATTTTTCTTGTGCTTCCTAAAAAGATATGATAAGATGATAATAGTTTACGAATCTGAACAAAGATTGGGGCGAATCAAATGAGGAAGAAATGGCTTTCTTGTGCTCTAGCTGTACTAATATGCTTGGGGACGGCTGTTCCAGCTTCGGCGCACGATATGAGCAAGATTGGAAAGGCGAATATTGTCAGCTCAGGAATTCATCATAGCGGATTAATAGATACCAATAACTCCCTGTGGATGTGGGGCGCTAACTATGAGGGGCAATTAGGCAACGGCGGCATTGGAAACGGTGAAGATGGCATTGGAAAATATCAAACCATCCCTGTCAAGGTGTTGGACAATGTAATGTCCGTCAGTAGCGGTGAAAATCATACTGCCGCTATCAAAACGGACGGTTCTCTATGGACGTGGGGTGGAAACTACGACGGACAGTTAGGTAACAATTCCACTAAAGATTCTTTAGTCCCTGTCAAAGTATTGGATAACGTAGCTGCTGTCAGTTGTGGCAATAACTATACTGCTGCTATCAAGACAGATGGTTCCCTGTGGATGTGGGGAAATAACAACTATGGACAGCTGGGCAAGGGTGTACCCGGAAATTCTGTAATTCCGGTAAAAGTGTTGGATAATGTAGCTGCTGTTAGTTGTGGTCGCTGGGGGCATACCGCCGCTATTAAGACCGACGGATCTCTTTGGATGTGGGGATACAACAAAAACGGGGAACTCGGTAACGGCGGAAAGGGCAATCAAGAAGCATATAGTTTAGATGGGCCTATTTCTGTGCAGGATGTTCCCGTCAAGGTAATGGATAACGTGACTGCTGTCAGTCTAGGTATGATGTACACTGCGGCGGTCAAGACTGATGGTTCTCTGTGGGCGTGGGGAGGTAACGAATACGGACAATTGGGTAACGGCTCCAGAAAAACCTCAACAGTCCCGGTAAAGGTGATGGATGACGTCGCTGCTGTTAGCTGTGGCAGTAGCTATACCGCAGCTATCAAGCGCGACGGCTCTCTATGGATGTGGGGAGATAATGGTCAAGGGGCATTGGGTAATGGTTACGTCGGAAATGAGAAGATAAATCAAGGCCGTGGGGACTTCCCTGTGCAAACTCTTCCTGCCAAATTAATGGATGGTGTGGCAGCCGTCAGCGGTGGCACGCTCCATACCATTATCGTTAAAACGGACGGTTCCGTATGGGCATGTGGACGCAGTGGTGAATTGGGGAACGGTAGCACAAGCAACAGTACAGATATATATGGATACGCTATGCAGACCACCCCGGTGAAAATTTCTACTCTGACAGCCAAGTTGAAATGAGTTTTTCCGCAATATAAAACTGAATTATTTAAAATCAGCAGGGCAGTTAAGGCAGTGGCTTTAACTGCCTTATTATATTATACAAAAATAGAGTTGAATAAACAACTCAATTATTGTATTATTAAATTATAAGAAAGGGGCGTTGACTATGCAAGAGGTAGCGCAGCGGTTAAAGAGTTTGCGGGAGAGTGTGAGCCTATCCCAAGCAAAGATAGCGGCACTTATGGGAGCGACGCAAGCCAGCATAAACAGATATGAAAACGGCCAGACTTCGCCGCCGCTAAAAGTTCTGCTTTGGTATGCCGATTTTTTTGATGTTTCTATGGATTATATATTCGCTCGAACAGAGCAGCCAGAGGGCAAGCTATACGAGCATAAACTCAAAGTGATTGAAGCTATCACGCAGGATAATAAGGAACTACGGCAGTTTGTGGATATGTGCTTTGACCCATCTTCACCAGTCAGTGAAAAGCTGCGTGAAGTTTTAACACAGATGTTGCAGGAGCAAAGCAAATAGGCGGGTACGTTTCCCCTTGCGTATGATATTCAAAAATTCCCGCCAGTCAAGGTTAAAATGAACTGATTTACAATCAGACCTTGACAGGAGGGAATTTTTGAATCTGCGGCAAATAAGGGGAACGCCCCCTGTGTGGCGGGTTTTGAAAAACCGCCCATGAAGTTACGAAAGGTAGTGCGCAAATGAACATTGTGATTTACGCCCGATATTCCAGTCACAATCAGACAGAACAATCTATTGAAGGGCAGCTTGACACCTGTTACCAATATGCCAAAAATAATGGGTACATTGTGGTGGGTGAATACATCGACCGCGCACAGAGCGGCACCACAGACAACAGAACCGAATTTCAACGCATGATTTCTGACAGCGACAAACACACTTTTGAAGCTGTCCTTGTTTACCAGCTTGACCGTTTCGCGCGTAACCGATATGACAGTGCAATCAATAAGCAAAGGCTGAAAAAGAACGGTGTACGAGTCATTTCCGCGCGGGAGAACATCAGCGACGATGCAAGCGGTATTCTTGTAGAAGGTGTGCTGGAAAGCATGGCGGAATATTACTCTGCCGAGCTGTCACAAAAAATCCGCCGAGGTATGAGCATTAATGCGGAAAAGCATTTGAGCAACGGTAGCAATCCCGGCCTTGGTTATGTGGTTGATGAAGAACGCCGGTTCCATATTGACTCGCAGACCGCGCCCATTGTCCGTGAAATTTTTGAAATGTATGCAAGCGGCAAAACTGTGACGGAAATCAATCGGTATCTAAATGAAAAGCAAATCAAAACTACCCACGGCAATCAATTTAATAAAAACAGCTTACATCGGCTTTTGAGGAATAAGCGGTATGTTGGTTATTACATTTACAAGGATACGGAAGTCCCGGACGCAATGCCCCGCATTCTTGATGATGAACTTTTTAACCGAGTGCAGCGAATTCTCGACCGCAATAAAAAAGCCCCCGCGAGGGCGAGAGCAAAAGAAGAATACATCTTGACAACTAAGTTGTTTTGCGGGTACTGCCGGGAAATGATGATTGGTTACAGCGGAACAAGTAAGACTGGAACTACATACCATTATTATATCTGCAAGAACAGCCGGAAAAAGCTGTGTAAAAAGAAAGTTGTCAACAAACAGGCTATCGAGGACAGAGTTGTTTCAGAGTGCCGAAAGCTACTGACCGACAGCAATATTATAAAAATTGCGGAAGCGGTGTCCACTGCTTGCAAAGCGGACTATGATAGTTCAGCTATTAAGCGAATAAAGGACGCGATACAGGAAGCAGACCGAGCGATTGAAAATCTCTGGAAAGCCTTGGAGCATGGACAGGCCATCGATATGATAACCGAACGCATCAACCAGCGAAAGCAGGAAAAAGAGGAATTGCAGGGGCAGCTTGCGATTGAAACTGGAAAACAGGTTATTTTCACTGCTCCACAGATTGAAGCATTTCTCTATTCACTGAAAAAGGGTAAAGTGGACGATGAAAACAACCGCAAAGGGATTATCAATATTTTTCTTCGAGCAGTTTATCTATGGGACGATAAAATAACGCTAATTCTGAACGGCGGGGACAAGCCAATCACGATTGACGATATTCTTCTTGATGAAATTGAAGTCGATAATGGAGCATTTGTTAGTTCGTCTATGATTGCAGACGCTCCACCAATGAAAAGAGGCACCCTTCATGGGGTGTCTCTTTTCATTGAAGGGGTGCCCATAGTAAACTCCGGCGCAGGCAGGAAGTAGCAGGATTTTTAAATTTGCAATAGAAAATAGGTAGGGACTCGCGGAACGCGGGCAGAAACCAGACCGCCCGACTCTCGTCATCTCCACCATGGTAATTAATAGCATATATTCCTTCATTTGGAATATATGCTATTTTTATGCAATGCTTAACTTTGTAATTTTGCATCAGCAACTTTTGCAGCGATCAATGTGAGCAAATCACAGGCTTGAACCCATGGACATTTTTCCCGCATTTTTACACTGGCGCTAACTATTTACCCCTGCGATGCTTACACGTCGTACTGATCCGAATGCTCCGTATATTGCACATCTCATTGATTAACCGTAAGTTATTGACAATATGATATGATTTGATTATAATTATATATGCAATATATTGCATATATAGGAGACGTTCTTATGAATTATGAAAAAGATCTTTATTTAATGCAACAGATTTATGCTACTATATTCGCATTGGCTAACAAAATTCAAGCAAAAGGCGATCAGTCACTACAAATTCTGACCGCAAGGCAAATGATGGCGATGCTTGCTATTATACATTTGCCTGGTGAGAAGGCAACTTATAATAATATTGCAAAAAAACTTGGGACTACAAGGCAGAGCGTAAAGCAACTAATAGCACTTATGGCGAAGAAAGGTTTTGTTGTAACGATACCTTCTGAGCAGGATAAACGTGCGTCTAATGTGCAAATAACTGAATTAGGTAAAAAGGCCATTATAATTTGTGACGGACGATCATTAGAACTTATGACTGATGTTTTTTCGCAATTCACTACTCAAGATATGGAGATTCTGTGGAAACTTTTAAAAAAGCTGTACAGCTATGATGGGGTTGAACAGGATGGATTTCAAGAAAATATGAATTACGAAAGTGAAGAATTTTTTCAGAATCCCAACTGCAGGCAAACAAAAAATTTGAAATTAGTAGAGCAAAAATTAGAAAGGGAAGCGGAATCATTTGAAAAACAAATCCAATAGATTAATTTATTTTGAGGAATATGCACATATCAACACAATCGACCAGTACCTATTTCATGCTGGTACAAAGTATGATAATCCAGTGATGCTTTTTTTGCATGGTGGGCCCGGTTTTGCAGAATCAACGCTTTCCTATATTTTTCAAGAAAAGTGGGAAAAAATTTTTACTGTTATTCATTGGGATCAGCGCGGTGCCGGGAAAACACTTACGAAAAATCCAGATCAATACCCTACGATCGATTTATTACTTGAGGATTTATTGGAAATAATTCAATACCTAAAAGGAAAATATCATAAGCAAAAAATCATTCTATTCGGACATTCATGGGGAACTATTTTAGGAAGCATATTTATAAAAAAGCATCCAGAAGAAATATCCTATTATATCGGAACAGGACAAGTTATAAATATGTTTGAAAATGAGCATGTCGGTTACGAAAAAGTGAAAGAATTAGCATCGCGGGCCAATGATAAAAAATCTCTACAAAAACTTGAAGCTTTGGGAGATTATCCAGGTGATAACCATGGTATTGCCTTTAAGAATAAATCGGCGAAACTACGTGCTGTTCAAGGTAAATATAATTTAGCTGCTACAGGAAATACTTCTGCGATACTAGCTTTAATTAAAAGTCCGATTTTTAAGTTATCAGATATTACTGCTTTGATAAAAATGGATAAACCTAATCAAGAAGTAATTGAATTTTGGAGTAGATTTGATCTAAGATCAGAATCGGCAGAATATAAAATGCCAATCTATTATGTTTTAGGTGAAAATGATTGGCAAACCCCTCATGTTATTTCTGAAGAGTATTTCAAAACAATTGAAGCGCCGCGTAAAAAAATATATTTAATTCCTGACGCTGGACATATGACAATGGTTGACCAGCCTGACTTGTTCATTGATACCTTGGTAGACATTCGTAATAGAGAAAGCAGAAGGTCGTGATTCAACTAACGTGCGCCCCTTGTAGTTTTCAATACGCAAATCGATTTAGATGTAGAACCAGCATACCGTTTACGAGATAGATGTCTTCGGATTTAGGGCAGTTATCTTCACCAAGGTCAGCAGGCTAAAATAGATACAGAATGGTATTTCTTTTAGCTTGCTTTTCTGTTATACTAAAAAATATATTTCAACTTCAAATTGTTTATAATGCAGGAGAGGTTTCATATGTTGGAGAAAGTGAATATAAAAAAAGCCGTCGATGCTATTGAGAATCTATATGTTTATAATAAGGTAGGGCGCTTAAATGATCATGTATTAAGCGTTGTTAAGGTTGAAAACCGTACTTTGGATTTTCATGTTCATGAAGATTCAGATGAACTTTTTTACGTGATTGAGGGGAGTTTTCATCTTGAAACCGAAGAAGGACTTATTAAGCTTAATGAAAACGAATTGATTATTGTTCCAAAAGGAAAGCTGCATAGACCTGTTGTAAAAGAGCTGACTAAATTTTTGATGATCGAGCTTGACGGTACTTTGAACAAAGAAAATAGTGGGGATGCATATGAAGATTAACTTCCACTAATGAGCATAATGAGAACGAAATGTCTGTATCTATTTTGACTTGGTGACACAATGAAAAGAGGCACCCTTCACCGGCTGCCTCTTTTCATTGTGGGGTGCCCACAGCAAACTCCTGCGCAGGCAGGAAGCAGCATTCTCAATGACTGTCAGTCCCTGTATAATTCTAGAACAAAAATAAAAATATAGTATCTAGTGCTTTACGCACCTTTCGTTTTACTTGCCTTCTTTTTTGTCGGCTCATTCTTTGTTCTATCCTCATTCTGCTTCTCAATGCTGGCTTTCAGTGCATCCATAAGATCGATAACTTTTCCGGTCTGTTCCTCGGAACTGGCAGCGACAACGTCTTTTCCGGCGATTTTTGCTTCAATCAGCTCTTTGAGCCTTCCCTGGTATTCATCCTTATACTGAGACGGATCAAAAGGCGTATCCATTGTGTCAATCAGAGCCTGAGCCATTTTTGATTCCTGTTCGTTTGGCTGTGGAATATCGTAAGACTTCTGCAGATCCTTAATGTCATCCTGATAAAACATGGTTGAAATCAACACCCCGTTTTCACGCGGGATGATCGCCATCAAAGTGTCTTTTGTTCCCATAACGGTCTTGCCTATTGCAATCTTCTGCTCCTTCATCAGAGCGGACCTCAGAAGTTCAAAAGCTTTTTCTCCGCCCTTATCCGGAATCACCTGATACGTCTTATCGTAATAAACCGGCGAAATCTGGTTTAATTGCGCAAAATGCAGGATCTGGATCGATTTTTCCTTTTCAGTTTTGATTTTTTCTATTTCTTCATCCGATACAACGACATACTGGTCCTTGTCATACTCATAGCCTTTGATAATATCTTCACTTTTCAGTTCTTTTCCGCAATGAGCACAGGTCTTTTTATACCGTACACGGCTCTGGTCTTCTTTATGCAGCTGATTAAAATGAATATCGTTATCCTGAGTGGCTGTGTACATAGCCACAGGAATCGCCACAAGTCCAAATGAAATAACGGAATGATGTGCTACTGGCATAAAAATATCACCTCCGGATTTAGTATAACCAAAAGTAACGGCAAATAATTGAAATTCGGCTCGTGTGATTTCTCAATAGGATAAATATTGGGGAACCGGCGGATAATAACGGAAAGCGCAGGTTCCGGACTGATGGAACTGCTTGTCAAAAGGGTGCGTATCAATGGTTACAAAGCTGGAAGAATACAATCGGAAAAGAAATTTTGAAAAAACCGAAGAACCAGAGGGTGAATCGGAAAATCCCGAAGAACGCCTGAAATTTGTCGTTCAGCATCATATTGCCCGCAGGGATCATTTCGACTTCCGCCTCGAATGGGACGGGGTACTTTTAAGCTGGGCGGTACCCAAGGGTCCTTCCTATGATACCCACGATAAGAGGCTTGCCGTACAGGTGGAAGACCATCCACTGGAATACAGAAACTTTGAGGGGCTGATTCCCAAGGGCGAATACGGCGGCGGAGTCGTAATGCTCTGGGACGAAGGTTTCTGGGAACCTCAGGCGGATGCAGCGGAAGGACTCCGTACAGGCTCGCTTAAGTTTATCCTGAAAGGCAAAAGACTAAAGGGGAAATGGGCTTTGATCCGAATGAAAGCAAAAGCGGACGAGACCCGAAGCAACTGGCTTCTGCTCAAAGAAAAAGATGATTACAGCAAAACCGGCGATGGAATTTCCGGGTTCACCACAAGCGTCCGGACCGGACGCACCCTAGAGGAAATTGAAAAAGGCGAGGGTGAAAAATTCACCCGTAATCCTTTTGAAAAGGCAGATGTACAGCTTGCCAGACTTGTCGGCACGGTTCCCGAAGGCGAGGACTGGCTTTACGAGGTAAAGTACGACGGCTACAGGATTCTGGCGTTTATGGAAGGCAACAACGTTCGGCTGCAAACCCGCAGCGGCAACGATTATACAGACCGGTTTCCGGAAGTCGCCAATTCCCTTATTGATCTGGCCGCCGGAAGGGCAATGGTTCTGGACGGTGAAATAGCGGTCACGGACGTCCACGGCAGGACGGATTTTCAGGCTCTTCAAAACCATATGAAAGCTCCGAAAGGTAAAAACTGCATCTATATCGTTTTTGACCTTCTGGCCCTGGACGGAGCGGACCTAAGGGGACAGCGCCTGATTGACAGAAAAGAAGCGCTTGGAACCCTTATGAAGAGTTCACCGAAAAATCTTTATTATTGCCAGCATATCAAAGGCAATGGAAAAGAAAGCTTTGCGGCCGCCGGTCAGGCGAATCTGGAAGGAATTATAGGTAAAAAAGCCGACTCCGTATACAGCGGGACCAGAAACGGTGACTGGATCAAGCTTAAATGTGATAAAAGGCAGGAATTCGTCATTGGAGGATATACCCTGTCCGATAAAAAGACAAGCGGGGTAAGCTCGCTGCTCCTTGGCGTTTATAAAGGAGAAAAACTGGTCTATGCCGGACGGGCCGGAACGGGCCTGAGCGCCCGCAGCGCGGCAGAGCTTGAGCATCAGTTTAAAAGTTTAGAAAGAGGATCCGCTCCTTTCAGCCAGGCGCCCCAGGAGAGAACTCACGAAAAAATCACCTGGCTTGAACCCCGATTGGTTGCGGAAATCAAGTTCGCACAGTGGACCGAAGAAAATCTGCTGCGGCAGGCAAGCTTCAAGGGCCTGCGGACCGATAAAAACCCAAAGGATATCAAAAAGGAGGAAGCGGATGATGAGGCAGAGCCTCGGGCATCCGCCAAAAATGTGGAGAAACCCATGAAAGCAGCTGACGATGACCTTATCATAGAAGGCGTTAAGATTACCCACCCGGAAAAGATCATGTTTCACGATCCTGACATAACCAAGGCGGATGTGATCCGGTATTATGAAAAAGCAGCGGCGCACATGCTGCCCTATGTATCCAACAGAATTTTAAGCATCGTACGCTGTCCCAAGGGAATATCACAGAGCTGCTTTTTTAAAAAGCATCCCGGTTCGGACAGTAAAGGGGTCGTTTCAGTATCGATCCCCACCAACGATGGGGAAACGGAAGATTATTTCTATATTGAGAATGTGTCCGGACTGATATCCGAAGCACAGATGGGTACGCTGGAATTTCATACCTGGGGGAGCAGGATAGACAAGCTTGAAAACCCCGACGTAATGGTATTTGACCTTGATCCTGACGAGGGAATGGACCTCGAAACGGTGCGCCAGGGGGTGAAAGATGTCAAAAGCATTCTTGCCGAGCTCTCGCTCAACTCGTACCTTAAGACCAGCGGCGGCAAAGGGTACCATGTGGTCGTCCCTTTCAAACCCGTTGCTTCGTGGGATGTGTTCCACGATTTTGCAAAACGCATTGCCGAAGTGATGGAACAGAAGTGGCCCGACCGTTATACGAGCAATATCCGGAAGGAAAAACGGAAAAACAAAATCTTTATCGATTGGATCCGAAACGGCAGGGGCGCTACAAGTGTTTCACCCTATTCCATAAGAGCGAGAGAAGGGGCCAAAGTGTCCATGCCGATCGCCTGGGATGAACTTGAAACGGTTGCCCCCGACGGCATTACTATGGAGGATGCACTCCAGAGGATCGGCGGCAATGACCCCTGGAAAGATTTTTTTCAAAATAATCAGGTGTTAAAATAAGCAAATCGGTCAATGAACGGTGGCTGGTATTTTGGAACATTTTGAAATGTCCGAAGATCAGCCGCCGTTTTTTATGTCCGGCCCCACACCATTATTGCTTTTTGATGGCGGCGGAATTACTTGGAACTCCGGCTGTGGAGAGGATATATAAAGCTCCTCGCATTCTCGCTGTGCCGTAATCAGGATGTTGACAGCCTGTTCGGAAGTCCGTAACATTTTTAAATACATTTCTTTGTAATCTGGCATAAAGATTCTCCTATTGCACTATATTAGTGCAATGATACCATAAATAACCTGTAAAATCAATACATAGTTGCACCTGAATAAGTGCAGTGAGGTATTGGATATGAATTATCAGTATAGTAAAGCAGTTGGAAAAAATCTTAGCACTATCCGGCAGTTAAAAGGCTTAACACAGGAGCAGTTATCTGCCCAACTGCAGGTTATCGGTTGTGATATTACCAGAAGTGCTTTGGCAAAAATTGAAGTAGGACAGCGTCATCTATATCCAGACGAGATAAAAGCGTTGAAAACAGTGCTTGAAATTCGGTATGAAGATTTGTTTGTTTAGCGGATAAGATGGGAAATATTTTTTGCTTTGATTTGAAGACGCGTCAATATCAGAATGACATAAAAAGGAAAGCACCCTTTGGGGTGCTTTCCTTTTTTGGTGTGATGCCCACAGAGAACTTCGGAGAGGCAGAAATATAAAGAGCCGTCTTAACGTTTCCCTGGCAGATTGGATTTTAAATAGCAGATTCTGTGTATTGTTTGATATACTATTGATGAAAAGACCATGACGGAAAATCGGGTATTTCCGTCTTACATGAGATAGGGAAATTTAAGGGAGGAAAAATCTATGAGGGCAACAGGCATTGTCCGCAAAATTGATAACACGGGGCGTATTGTCGTTCCAAAAGAGCTTCGCGAAATCAATGGAATCGAGGACGGAGATCCGATCGAGTTCTATACGGATGACGAAGAAAATATTATCCTGCACAAATATGTGCCATATGAGGATTGGACGAAAGAAGAGCTGCGCGAAGCGCTGTTCGCGGCCGCAAAGGATGCCGGAAGAAACCCGGAGGAATATCTCGACAAAGTGAGAAAAAAACCAAAAGCGTAATAAACCCCGGATATCCTGCGGAAACCGCGGAACAAACAAAAAAAGAGGCTCCTGCCTTACGGCAGGAGCCGAATGGAACCATTAGAAATGGTTAATCCATGTTACAAAAGCATCCACATAGCTTTTCAGAAACGATATGGTATTTTCTGAAGCCAGTTTACCGTCAGGTCCCAGAACGTCCGTTACATTTCCAAGATACGCTTCCGGCTGCTGCATCGTGTAAACGTTCAAAAACACCAAAGACTGACGTAGATGGTGGTTTGCGCCGAAGGCACTCAGTTTCCCCGGGGATACACTGATGATTGCTCCGGGCTTTGCGTCCCAGACGCTTTTCCCATATGGACGGGAGCCTACATCAAGCGCGTTTTTCAATACGGCAGGGACGGAACGGTTGTATTCCGGCGTTACAAACAGAAATGCATCCAATTTGCCGACAGCTTGTCTGAATTCAGTCCAGGAAGCAGGCGGAGCGGAAGTATCGTCATAATCCTGATTATATAATTCAAGACTTCCGATATCGATGATTTGCGCGGTAAAATCTTCCGGCATAAGATCAATGACATTTTGAGCGATCTTTTTGCTGAAAGAATCTTTTCGAAGACTTCCTACAAAGACGCCAATTGCTTTTTTGCTCATATTAGGTCACCCCTTAAAAGTATTTGATATGTTTATTATAGCATTATTTATTTAAAAAGCGAACGTTAATATTAAAAAAGCCGCCCTAACGCCTGGGCGGCCCAAAAAAAATAGGAGGAATGCCAATTGTGTAATTGACAATTAAATAGTAACAAATTTGTAATTATTTTGCAAAGGTAATTTATGGAAATAGAGAAGCCGCTCCAATTAAGGAGCGGCAACAGAGGGGTATTAATGAAAAAGAAGTATATGATTCCTCATATAGGACTTGTAAGCTGTTTGGTATGATTAAAGTATAATGGCCCAATGTGAAATCGGCGTGAAGATTGGGTTAAAATTCTACTAATTTAAAAAGGCCGCTCCTGTTACAGAGCGGCCCGGATAGAGAAAAAAACAGAAAAGAAGTTTGATAGAAGGATTGGCAGGAAAAAACCAAATTATTCAAAAGCCGGGTGTTTTATTTTGCGGACTCCCTCAGCCCGGTAAGTATTTCAATGTGCCTTTCTTCATCAAGGATGATCCGTTTGAATAAATTCTGGATTTGGGTGTCTCCGATCTGTCGGATCATTCTTTGATAATGCGCAATGGCGGACTTTTCTCCTTCAATGTCGGACTGAATAATCTGTGCAAAGGTATTGCGGTACATGGGGAAACTCCCGCTCCAGTACCTTCCGGATAAGCATGATCGGAGCAGCGGGGCGTTACCCAATTGTAATACGAGATCACCTAACAGTCTCCAATGAATCATTTCTACTTGTATGATTGCCCCGTATGCCTCATATGAATTTGCCAAATCCTTTAAATACAGGCGGTGTACCCCATATTGGGCGATGGCGGTTGATTCGGACCCTTCTCCCGCATATCCGTCTGAAATGATTGACGCATATCTGCAATTTTTTTCAGTAACAGTTACAACCGGATATGGTTCGTCGACCCTGGCGGACAGATAGGTGCCGCTGGCATTGTCGTTCATATTCTCACCTCACAGAATCATATGCGGAAATTCGGAGGCAGATTACTTTTGTGTTCAGAGACGATCTTCAAGGCGCTTTTCTATGTATGATGGCACCCACTGTCAGTGAGCGCCACGATCTGCTATTTACATCTGCGGCAGCAACAGCCACGCCTACAGCCACATCCCGCTAAAATCAGAAATGGTATTAGCCAACACATATTTGGTTCCACCTTTCGATCGGAGTTGTTACATACTATGATTTTCAAATATAGCTTGTCAATATGGGAAACAGGAATGCAAAGGGGGAACATTTTTAGGCATATCCCTTTGCCGGCAGGACGGGAATACCGAAGGTTGGCTGAACCCCGAATATGGCTTTTGAGGGCTCGCGCTTGCTGAATTTTTTTCTTTATGCTATACTGCAAATTACAGAACAGTTTACCGATATGTATGATGAACAGCGTGTCAATAGGGAGCAGGAAGAGTTCTGATTTCCATATAAAACGCTGGGAAGGATAATGGATATGAAAAAACGCACGATTAAAAAAATAATCCGGGGACAAAGAGCGACGGATGGTGCCGGAGTGCGGCTTGTCCGTGTGGTCGGATACCATGACGTGGAAGATTTCGACCCGTTTTTGATGCTGGATTCCTTTGATTCTACAGACCCGTCGGACTATATCGCCGGGTTTCCCATGCATCCGCACAGAGGAATCGAGACCATTACTTATTTGATTTCCGGAAAGATAGAACACGAAGACAGTCTGGGAAATAAAGGGACCATTCATGCGGGAGAGAGCCAGTGGATGACAGCGGGAGGCGGCATTCTGCACCAGGAAATGCCGAAAGACGACGGCAGAATGCTCGGATTTCAGCTGTGGCTGAACCTGCCCCGCGCAGAAAAGATGACCGCCCCGGCATATTTGAGCATTACGCCGGAAATGATGGGTCATGCTGCAAAAGAGAACGCTGATATCCGTGTCCTGTCAGAAAGTTTTGAGGATGCAGCGGGGGTGACTCCGGCCCATATACCGGCAGCGATTTATGACATAGCACTTTCGGAGGGCGGAAAAATTGAGCTCCCGACAAAAAAGGATGAAACCGTATTTGTATTCCTGATCGAAGGGAACGCCGTTATTGACGGTCAGCTGATTTTATCAAAATCGGCCGTATTGTTTGAGGAAGGGGACTATCTCTCCGTGTCGGCAGAGCCTGACTCTGCGCTGCGTATGATTTTCTTTTCCGGGAAGCCTTTGCACGAGCCGATTGCCTGGGGCGGCCCGATTGTAATGAATACCCGTGAGGAGCTGAATCTCGCCTTTGACGAGTTAGACCGGGGAACCTTTATCAAGCGGTGACGGGAAAACCCGTTTGTTACAGCGCCCGCTGTGAACGGATGTACGCGGTTCGGTGCGCATGGAACGAAAATTTACGATAAGGAAAATCCCCTGACGTCTGTCAGGGGATTTGTTTTTCGCATCATTTTCAGCAAGTTCCGGATATTGATTGAATGAGGCGAAGAAGATCTTCCAGTGTGCAGATTTCTTCACCGCTGCCGGTAACTGCGTTCTGTACATTGGTAGGCAGTGATAAAAAGTACTGACTAATATCCTTGTTCGATGCTAAAAGATCCTGTAAACCCTGAGCCATAAAAATCACCTCATAAATAGTTTACGATAAGCGGGTTAAATTATACAGGGCATTTCAGCAGAATATGGAATGATTTATCAAGCTACCCCAAAAAATGATCTGTGTTCACCGAATAATCTATCGTACGATTAATTCTCATTGTATAAATAACGGATAATCTTTTCAATATTGTAGAAAATGAATCATAAATACAATATATGATCGCTGCAAACCATAAGAATGAATGGAGGTATTATGGCTGAATTATCAAAATTATTCCCATGCCGTGTAGGGGACACGATATACTCTTTCGGATGGAATATGCAAAATTGCAAATACGTACTTTTAGAGGAAAAGTGTTTGGGCTTTAATGTCCGCTCGGATGAAGGATACAGCATACTGCTCAAGGGGGAAAAATTTGAATATCTGAGAAGCGATGAAAAATACAGAAAGAACTGGTTTACCTTCCTTGATGAGGCAAAAACAAAATTAGAATTGCTGAATCAGCGGTATCATACGGAAGAGGATAAAAAAGAATAGACACTCTGGCGGAAAAATGAACTGGGGGGTAATTCAATGTTTTCATTGGTCGCCGTCGTAGCGGCAGTCGCTGTGCTTGCAGTAATCGCCGGATTAATTGCGTACGCGGTCTACAGAGACCATCAAGAATAAAATAAGACATCGATTTATCAATTTTATTCTTGAAAATCATTAATTATTTTGCTATAATATAATTAAAATTGGGCTTTTATAATAGGGGAATAGGTTTGTGCACGGACCTATAATACAATAATTAGCTCAATTCACATTGGCGACCCTCTCAGCTGCCTTCTGGCGGTTGGGAGGGCTTTTTCACACCTTGCCTGCCCCGGCCATATTTATGGAGAAGACATTTAACCATGATGCATCCTGCCCGTCAGGGTGAATTTTGCAGAGGGGGAGTATGGAAAGATGTGTACGGCTATTACATTACAGTCTCAACAGATGGAAAACTTTTTTGGACGTACGATGGATTTTTCTTATGATATTGAACCAAAGCTTTATGTTATGCCCCAGAATTATTTGTGGGGCAATGTCCTCAACGGAAATCACTTTTATAACCGCTACAGCTTTATGGGAATCGGTCAGGAAACGGATGGAATGCTTGGGTTTTTCGACGGCGTGAATGAAAAGGGGTTTGCGGCAGCCGCGTTGTATTTCGCCGGTTATGCGCAGTTTGACTCGCAAATAAAAGAGGGTGGAAAAGAGCCCGTCGCGTCCCTGGACTTTCTGCATTATATGTTAGGAAGATGCGGGTCCGTGGAGGACTTGAAAAGGCTGATCCCTCATATCTCCCTTATTGGACTTCAGGATCCCGTAACACGGACTGTCGCGCCGCTTCATTGGATTGCCACAGATAAAGGCGGGGAATGCGCCGTGGTTGAACAGACCGAAAGGGGTCTGGAAATATTCTCAAATCCGATCGGGGTTATGGCCAACAGCCCTGACTTTTCATGGCATATGACAAACCTGAGAAATTATGCAGAGGTATCTCCAAAACAGGCCGAGGAAGCTTACTGGGGGAAAATCCAGCTAAAGCCGTTTGGGCAGGCAGCGGGAACTATGCTGCTTCCGGGAGGGTATACTTCTCCGGAGCGATTTGTGAGAGCCGCATACCTGAAGACTCATGTGCAGACGCCCCTGGACAGAACGGAAGCGGCCATAACATGCTTTCACATTATGGAAAGCGTCACAATTCCAAAAGGTGCTGTGACGACGAGCCGCGACACTTACGATTACACCAAATATATCGCGTTTATGAATACAAATACCTGCGAATATTTTTTCAGAACGTATCGCAATCCCCAGATTGCGACGGCCTGCCTTTGGAATTACCAATACAGCACCCAGCCGATCTGCATAGGGAATCTGCTCCGACCGGTTGCATTCGATAAAGTCTGATTTATAAAAAATCCTCCGATTGTCCGCAAGGACAACGGAGGATAAAAATCACGGAATATTGAGTACAGCAAAGGACTGCTTTTTATTTTTTTACCACGGGGATATAGATATCGCAGACTTTTCCGGATTCGGACATGCAGCGGTCGTCGTACCGTTCGAAATCCGCACATTCCGGCGCGTATTCGTATCCGGATTTCGGGAACCATTCATTGAAAATATACTGCCATACTCCCTGAATGGTGGATACAAAGCTTGAGGCGTCACAGGGAGGCGTCGAAAAGACGGCATAGGTTGCACACGGCAGTTCGCAGGTATGGTAGCCGTTTGGAATCACCGTGCCTTCCTTCGGCTCTACGCCGATCACATATTCAAATTCTCCGCTTTCCGGGTTCGCCGGGAAGCATGCGCCGTATTCGTCATGCTGTTTGACAAAGCTTTCGGAGTGAAGCTTCTCCATCCTTCCGTCACTCATATAGTCGTTCCAGAAGGCTGGGATGGCTTTGCTGTTTTCGCCGTCGGCCGAGGTCGTTTTCAGGGCGAAGCCCGCGAGTTTGACAGCGGGCAGGGAAACAAATTTCGGTTCCAAAAGAATTCCTCCAATCAGATATTTATTCATACAGAGAAGACTGGGAAGCGCCGGTCGGCTGCAGTGGGCATGCAGCCGGTAAATTTCCGGGGAACATCCGAAATAGCGGCGGAAGGCTTTACTGAAGCCCGAATGCGTTTCAAATCCGTATTTCAGAGCGATGTCGAGGATTCGCTGACCGGAACTGAGCTCATGCGCGGCAAAAGCGAGACGCCGGCTTCTCACATAGCCCATTACCGGATATCCGGTACCCCACTGGAAGATCCGGCAGAAATACCATGTGGAAAAACCGGCATGCGCCGCCAGAAGCTCTGTGCCGAGATCGTCCGTAATATGTCCGTCGACGTATTCCAGAATGTCCTGCAGTATTTCTGTAGTATCCATCAGCGATCCCCCTAACCGTACGGTAAATCCAGTATAGCATAATTTAAAAAAGATGCTGTTCCAAAATTGCGTAATTCAGAATAGAAAACTGTTTTTGCGCTTATTTATGTATTATGATTACAGCAACTCCAATTCGGTTTGCGAGACAAAACACATTCCTTGTTGCAGAATCAACTGGAAATGTTGTAATAATGACGGCTAAAAAGGAGTTGAACACGATCCTTTGATAGATTATAATAAAATCAAAGATCATGATTCCTGCTTTCACCGGGCGGCAGTCCATGCAGTGTGCCGTAAGCGTCGGATTGGCTATAGCCGCCGGTACGATTGGACAGATGGAAAAGCAGGGGAAAGTTTTCTCATCGATAGACGGGACCCGTATGAATATCACGACAGGGAGGAGACAGCTTGGGAGGATTGGGATTTTCTTATATCGGATTGATTTTTTTATGCTGCCTGTTTATTCCCAATATTTTCTACGGGTTAAACCTGCCGGTGGATTTTAAGGAAATAAAGGAAAACAAAATACTGCTGGTTTTTGAGAGAGTCGGCCAGATCCTGACTACCACGCTGGTATTGATTTTTGATGACCTCAATATACGGAAAATCGATTTCTGGACGATATGGTTAGGCGCCGCCGGTTTTCTCATGCTCTTATATCTGATGTGCTGGGGAAGGTATTTTACCGGTAAGCATGTATCCGTGGATTTTTACAGGCCTTTTTGGGGAATCCCGTTGCCGCTGGCTGTTTTGCCGGTGGCTGCGGTGTTCTTTTTGTCCGTTTATGCGCGGACGGTCTGGCTGGGCGCTGCCGCTATTGTTCTGGGCATCGGTCATATCGGCATTACGGCACAGAACTGGAACGTCCTAAAAAAACAGAAGCACCGGAATACAGGCCCTTTTCATTAAGCGGCGGCCGGATATATTCCAAATAATTGGATAGGAGAAGTCATAAATTTCTCCGGGAAAATGCGGCATTCAATGGCAGAATGCCCGCTTTCACCCGGAGAAGGACCGGACGGTATCCTATCAAGGAGGGTCATACATGGAAAAAATAGAATTTGTTTTTGACACGCAAATGCTGGTGGAAGGGGAGGGAATCCCCGCCGACGAGATCAGAGAGCATCTGGAGCAAACGCCGCCCGGTGACAGCCTGTTGGTCGTCGGTGATGAGGAACTGCTCCGGATACACTTTCACACGAATGAACCGTGGGAGGTAATGAAATACCTTTCACAGTTCGGCACGATTTATGACGTGGTTATTGAAAATATGCAGAAGCAGAGCGAAGTTTTCGGAAAGTAACGAAGGTGCATTATGGTCATCAAAACAATTGAAGCCAAAAAGGTAAATCTGGAATTGCTGCATCCGGTCGTTGTGGCGATTGGTTCCATCCATAGTTGCGAGACAGTTGTTGTTAAGGTGGAAACGGAGGAAGGAATTGTCGGATATGGGGAAGGCATCGGCGTTACCTTCGTAACCGGAGAAACCGTCGACACCATCCTGAGCGCAGTCGGAGTTCTGAAAAATGAGCTGATAGGACTGGATCCGTTTGCAATCGATCATATCCATAATGTGATGGACAGGACGCTTATCCATAACGCGTCCGCGAAAGCGGCGATCGATATCGCGCTTTACGATATCATGGGCAAGCACGCGAAAATGCCTTTGTACCGCCTGCTCGGAGGAATCGCGGACCAAATGGAAACCGATCTGACGGTTATGATCGGCACACCGGAGGAGATGACGGAAGAGGCCCTCCAAATCGTCGGAAGAGGGTTTCACCACATCAAAATAAAGGCGGGGCTTCATCCGGAAGAGGATGTGGAGGCGGTGCGCCGGATCAGGGAAGCGGTGGGGCCGCACATCCATCTGAAAATTGATGCGAATCAGGGCTGGTCCGCCGGGGATTCCATCCGGATCATCCAAAAAATGGCGGAACTGGGCGTGGAAGCGGTGGAACAGCCGGTTCCCGCATGGGATATTGACGGACTTGCCTATATTCGCTCCAAATCGCCGATTCCCATCATGGCGGATGAGAGCTGCTTTTCTCCTCAGGACGCCGCAAAACTGGTCAAAAAGGATGCGGTGGATATCATCAATATTAAACTCATGAAGTGCGGGGGCTTGTACAGAGCCTTACAGATTAACACCATAGCAGAGACGAACGGAGTCCGGTGTATGCTTGGCTGTATGATGGAAAGCCGGATCAGCATATCGGCGGGCGCGGCTCTTGTCGCCTCCAGACCTAATTTTATTTATGGAGACCTTGACAGCTTTTTCTATTTCAAAGAAAGTCCGGAAATTCGCGGCGGGTTCACCTGTAACGGCCCCCGGCTTCAATTATCCGAGGAGTACGGGTTGGGAATCAAAGTGGATTTTTAACGGATCATACCCCTCAATTCACACGGTCACGGACAAGGTTTATTTATGATGGGAAACAAAAGCGCCGTAAGGCGCTTTTTTGCTGTCCTGTTTATTTCAACCGCCTTGGGCAACCTATTTGGAGATGCATAGAATACAGCAGGGTAAATAAGATCAACGGGAAGGCGGACTCGCCGCCGAAATATCTGTCACGTTTTGTCGCTTTACGCATATTAATATTGTATTAAGATTTGGCTGTACAAATTGTAGATTGGTTCACAAAGGTTTATAATGATTCTCTATCAATGGGGAATACATATTTTATTAACAATTCCCTGTTCTCACTATTCTTCACGTTCTTTTCCAGCAAATGAAACTTTTATTCTTACAGAAAGAAGGATTGGCAAACAATTGAGTACCATGGAGAATACATCGAGTGATAAAGAAATCATTTATAAACTTCCCGTAGATAAAGCTTATGAGGCACTGGAAACGACTTCACAGGGGTTGACACAGGCGCAGGCGCAGGAGAGACAGAAGGAGCAGGGCAAAAACCTGATCACTTCCAAAAAGAAAAAATCCGCCGTTCTTACATTTTTGGGCAACTTCACCCATCTGATGGCTATTTTGCTGTGGGTGGCGGGTGCGGTGGCCTTTTTTGCGGGTATGCCTCAGCTGGGCGTGGCCGTCTGGCTGGTCAATGTCATCAACGGCGTATTCAGCTTCTGGCAGGAAAGCCGTGCCGATAAGGCCACGGAGGCTCTGAAGAACATGCTGCCCTCGTATGTGCGGGTGATCCGGAATGGTGAAGAGCAGAAAATTCTGGCCGAGGATTTGGTTACCGGCGATATTATGCTCCTGGAAGAAGGGGATAAAATATCCGCGGACGCCCGTCTGGTCGAATGCAACGACCTGCAGGTGGACCAGTCCACGCTGACGGGAGAGTCAAATCCGGTCCGTAAATTCAAGGACGCCGTATTGAAGGACGACCTGACGCGGGCTGAAACACCGAACCTCATCTTTGCGGGAACGAATGTTTCGGAGGGCAATGGAAAAGCCGTTGTCATGGGGATCGGCATGGGAACCGAGTTCGGTAAAATTGCGGACCTGACTCAGAACATGGAAAAAGAAGAAAGCCCTCTTCAAAAAGAGCTGAACCGCCTGACAAAGCAGATTTCCATCATTGCAATCCTGTTTGGTATCCTGTTTTTCCTGGCGTCATACTTTTTTGTAAACGAGCCCTTTGCCGCATCGTTTGTCTTTGCGCTGGGAATGATCGTCGCCTTTATTCCGGAAGGCTTGCTTCCCACCGTTACCCTGTCCCTTGCCATGGCTGTACAGCGCATGTCCAAGAGGAACGCTTTGGTCAAGAAGCTTTCGTCGGTGGAAACGCTGGGCAGCACTTCCGTTATCTGTACGGATAAAACCGGCACACTTACACAAAATGAAATGACGGTCAGCCATTTATGGCTGGCGGAAAAAGAATTTGACGTCACCGGCGTCGGCTACGAACCCAAAGGAGAAATCCTTGAGGGTGGAAAAAAGGTCACCGCCAGCGAAAATCAGGATCTGAAACTGCTGGTGACGGGCGCGGCCTTATGCAGCAATGCCCGTTTGCTGCCGCCGAACGAAGAATCGGCCCGCTACACGGTGCTGGGCGACCCGACGGAAGCCTGCCTGGGCGTGGTGGCGCAGAAGGCCGGAATTGACGTCCACAAACAGCTGGAACTGACACCGCGTTTGAGGGAGCTGCCTTTTGAATCGCGGCGTAAAAGAATGACGACGATCCATCAGCTGCAGAAAGCGATAGAGGGGACCGAACGCATCGCCTATGTGAAAGGTGCGCCGAAAGAGGTCATGAAGCTGAGCGAATTTATCCGTGTGAACGGCCAGGTTCAGCCGATGACGGAAGAGATGCGCCAGAAGATCATGGAGGCAAACGACGGATACGCCTACGAGGGTCTGCGCGTTCTGGCGGTTGCGTATCGTCTTCTGCACAAAGAGGACAACATCCCGAAAGCGATGAGCGCCTACACGCCCGAAACGATTGAGCAGAACCTGGTTTTTGTGGGACTGGTGGTCATGGCCGATCCTCCGCGTCCGGAGGTCGCCGCCGCCGTCGAGGAATGCCACCGTGCCGGTATCCGCATCATTATGATTACCGGAGACTACGGCCTGACGGCCGAGAGCATTGCGAAACGCATCGGCATTGTGGAAAGCCCGAACCCGCGCGTTGTGTCGGGTCTGGAGCTGGAAGAGCTTTCGGATGACCAGTTAAGGGAATATCTGAAGGATGAAATCATCTTTGCCCGTGTGGCGCCGGAGCAGAAGCTCCGCGTTGTGTCCAATCTGCAGGCAATGGGCGAAGTCGTCGCCGTAACGGGTGACGGCGTGAACGATTCTCCGGCGCTCAAGAAGGCCGATATCGGAGTAGCCATGGGCATTGCCGGTACGGATGTGGCCAAGGAAGCGGCGGATATGATTCTGACGGACGATAATTTTGCTTCGATTGTCCATGCTATTGAAGAAGGCCGCGCGGTTTACAGCAATATCCGGAAGTTCTTGCTTTACATTTTGAACTCCAATATGCCGGAGGCGGTTCCTTCCGCCATGTTCCTGTTTTCCCGCGGAGCCATTCCTTTGCCCCTGACGGTCATGCAGATCCTCACCATCGATTTGGGTACCGATATGCTGCCCGCACTGGGCCTGGGAACGGAAAAGCCGGAGGAAGGCATCATGGACCAGCCTCCGCGCAATCAAAAGGAATCTTTATTAACAAAAAAGCTGGTTGTCAAGGCGTTTTTGTGGTATGGTTTATTAGGGTCTATTGCTTCAGCGTTTTCTTACTTTTTTGTCAATCTGCAAAACGGGTGGCCCTCTGTGCCGCTTGCGGGCGGAGTGGATCCGGTCTATATCAAGGCGACTACCATGGCGCTTACCGGTATCGTCTTTTCCCAGATCGGTGCCGCGTTTAACTGCCGTACGGAAAAACAGTCTGTTTTCCATGTCGGCCTGTTCAGCAACAAACAGGTGAATTTCGGTATTATTTTTGAAATCATTCTGATTATTGCTCTGGTTTACCTGCCGCCTCTGCAGTCCGTTTTCCACACGGCTCCGCTTGATTTGCGTGATTTTCTGATTCTATGTGCCTGGCCTCCGTTGATTTTGGTGATTGAAGAAGTAAGAAAAGCGTTTTTGAGAAAGAAAATGGCCAAGCGTTATGAAAAAAGGACAGAGAGGTGAACGGCATGAAAGTGATCGTAGTAGGTTTAGGAAGAATGGGGACGGGACTGGCCCTCAATCTGATGAGAAAAGGACACCAGGTAACGGTGATTGATTCCAATCCGGAAGCTTTTCAGAATCTTGGAAAAGATTTCAGCGGAAACAAAGTGACCGGTATCGGGTTTGACCGGGACGTACTGAAAAAAGCCAGGATAGATCAGGTAGATGCTGTGGTATCCTGTACGGCGAGCGATGAAGCCAACGTAGTGATCGCGCGGATCGCCAAAAATATTTACCGTGTTCCCCGTGTGGTTGCGCGCCTTTATGATTCGACCAAGGCCGACCTTTACCGCCGGATCGGAATCCAGACCATTTCCACAACGGCGTGGGGCATCGAAAGGGCGACAGAGCTTTTGACGTACCACCAGATGGACAGTGTGTTTGAAATGGGGAACGGAAATGTGAATGTGGTGCGCATTGAAGTTCCGCCCCTGCTGGTCGGTCATGCGGTCAAAGAGATAACGGCGATTGGAGAAATCCATGTAACCGGTGTCAGCCGATACAATAAAACATTTATTCCAACGGCCGGTACCACTTTGGAGGCGGATGACATTCTTTATATTACGGTGGTTGCCTCCGCTGCCCACAAATTGAAATCGATGCTGGGATTGGCATAAAAAGGGGGAATTGAAATGAAAGTCATCATTATAGGCGGAGGACAGGTCGGTTCCTATCTTGCCACCCTGCTGCTTTCCAACGGCCACGAGATACGGGTGATTGAGCACCGCGAAAGTGTTTTTCATAAGCTGGAAAAAGAGCTGCCTCACGAAACCCTGGTGTTCGGCAACGGCTCGGACCCGGAAGTGCTGGAAAGCGTAGGCATCGCTTCCGCAAACGTAGTCGCCGCCGTTACCGGTGCGGATGAAATCAATCTGGTTGTTTCCACCCTTGCCAAAATGGAATTTGGCGTGCCGAGAGTGGTTGCCAGAGTCAATAATCCAAAAAACGCCTGGCTGTTCAACAGCGGCATGGGCGTGGATATCGGTGTGAACCAAGCGGAGCTGATGGCACACTTCGTGGTGGAAGAAATGAACATGAAGGATATGTTCACGCTCCTGAAGCTCAACCGCGGAGATTATTCGATTGTCCAGATGAAGGTTCAGCCGAATTCCAAGGCTGCCAATCAGCTTCTGAAAGATTTGTCCATCCCGAAGAAAACAGTGCTGATCGCGATTACGCGCGACAGCTCCACACTGATCCCCAAGGGAGATACCCAAATTCTGGAGGATGACGATATACTGGCGCTGACCGACGACGCAAGCCGCGCAGAGCTGAAGGAAATCTTCAGCTGAGAAAACAAAATAAAAGGACCTGCACACGCAGGTCCTTTTATTTTGCTTTAAAACCGGCAGAGAGATAAGGTATCGTGCCAATCTGCCAGAGAAACGGCGGCAGTTGAGGAAGGTTGATTTTTACCATTTTCTTCTTTATAATACAAGTAGAAGCAATAAAGAGATAAGTCTGCCTTTGGGTAAAAAGGAATTGATTTTGAAAGAGAGTGAATCCTATGTCTGTCAAACTCATGGCACTGGATGTAGACGGTACCCTGACCGATGAAGAGGGAAAAATCAGTCCGGAAAACGCCAACGCCGTAAGAGCGGCGGCAGCCGGGGGAGTTCAGGTCGTTCTGGCCACGGGCCGGCCGCTGCAGGGAGTGGAGGCCATCTGTTCGGAATTGGGCATCACAGGCCCGCTGATTCTGGTAAACGGCTCTCTGATTGTGTCGGGTGGCGAGGTGTGGGCGGAAACCTGCCTGTCCGCCAAAGACCTGCAAACGGTCTATCGGCAGGGCGCGGCGGTCGGAAATATCTCAGTAATGGCCTTTCAGCCGGATATCATCCGGCTGTGGATTCCGGAGGATATGGATAAACAGTGGATTTCCGATGTGATGGACTCTTTTCAGCTGTTTAAGAGGGCCGAGGTGCCTACTTTTCAGGATTTGCCGCTGGAGCAGGTCAACAAAGTAATGCTCGTAGGCAGCGAGCAGTCTATCAGCAGAGTGTTCCAAACCTGGCCCGAAGAAATTTCCCATCTGGCTACGGGCCGTTCCTATCCCTATGTGGGAGAGATCAACCCTCCCGAAGCGAACAAGGGCGCCGCACTCGCTTATGTCTGTGAAAGACTGGGACTCCGGGCGGAGGAGGTCCTGGCCATGGGCGACGGAGAAACCGACCTGCCGATGCTGGAATTTGCCGGTAGCTCCGTGTTTATTCCCCGCGGGTGCAAGGTCCCGGAAATGCCCGGCCGCTTTGCGGTTGTGCCAAAGGAAGAGTGCGACCGCGGTGTTGCGTGGGGTGCTGGCCGATATTTATCCATTTTATAAAAAAGGGCTGTTGCAAATTTCAGAAAGCAACAGCTTCCATAACAAAAAAATGCGCCTTAAAACGGGTTTTTGAAGCCCGTTCAAGGGGCATTTTTTGTGCGTTATTTTGTTGAGGGGCTATTTTGCAACAGCTTATTTTCCAGATATTTGCCTTATCATTTGAGCGCCTGTCCGACCGATTTAATCAAGGTGCCCGTCTTGTCGAACCCCAAATCCCACACGCCGACGCCCAGAAGCTTTTTTGAATTGGAATACTGCACTTTTTTCTGAATGGAAGCAGCGTCGTCGTAGCTGATAAAAGTGCTGCCGTCAAACAGCCAGGGTACCTGCGCAGAAGAATCGCGGTATCTCCTAAATGATGATTTACTCAGATATTTTGATTGAAGGGTATCGTAGCCGATGGGAGCCGCGGAAGAGAAGCTCTGATGCAGCCCGTTGTTTGCGCCGACGGTTCCCTGATAAAGATAGCCGTAGAACGGTACGCCCAGAATCAGCTTGCCGGAAGGGAAGCCGTTGTTCAGCCAGCTACGCACAGCCGCGTCCACGCTGGACTTTGCCTGCGGGGACTGCCCAGCCGTGGGATAGAGGGGGGCGTTGAAGTCCGTATACGGCTCCCAGGAGCCGTGCAGGTCGTAGGTCATGATCATTCCGTAATCCACATACTGCGCAACGGCGGAAAGGCCGATCCGGCTTGCGTAGCTGCTGTCCGAACCGCCGGCGAAGGAGAGGATATAGTGCTTTTGGTCCTTCGCTCCCTGTGCATCCAGCCCGCCGCGCAGCGCTTTCATCAAAAGGCGGAAATTGGTTCGGTCCGCGGAACGAGTAACGTTGGAGGCAAGCCCGCCCCCGGTGGGATATTCCCAGTCGATGTCGATGCCGTCGAAGCCGTTGGCCTTCATAAAGCGGACCGCGCTGTCCGCGAAAGCAGTTCGGGAGGCTTCCGTGAGCGCGGCGTCGGAAAACCGGCCGGAGTCGCTCCAGCCGCCGATGGAAATGACGGTTCTGAGCTTGGGATATGTACGTTTCAAATTCTTAAGCTTCTTAAAATTCGAGTAGTCTATTGAGGAATCGCTTACGGTTACCTTCAAGTCCGTTCCGATTTTCGCGAACGCGTAATTCAGAACATCCAGACTGGAAGCGCTGATCTTATCGGGAGAAAATCCGGAATGTGCCGACCAGCCGCCGTAGTATCCTACCAGCAGTTTTGCGGGATGCTGGAATGCCGGTGAAGAGGACGGGACCGATTTCTTCGATGGGGAAGAGGAGCCCGCTTTCGATGCGCCGCCGGACGAGCCTGCCGAAGCCGTGCTCCCGGCCGCCGAAGACCCGGGCTGCGGCGATGAGCTGTCCGTGCGGTCGGCTGCAGAGCCGGGGGAAGAAGGAACACTGCCGGTTCCCATACCCGGGTTGGTGCCGCCCGCTCCGATCACAGCGCCCAAAAGAACCAAAACGATTGCCGCGCATAAGAACTTGTGAAGGAAGAAACTCTTTTTCATAAATTCTCCATGTTTCGATCATTTTATCCTTATACTAACATTGTGCGGCAGAAATCTCAAACCTCAATAGATGGCAAAATAAGCGTAAAATTTATCCTGAGCAACCGGGATAGCTGTTGAAACCAGGCAGATTTTATAGTATTCTATGTATACGGATGTTATGAATTATGGGATTTTCATAATAAAAGTCAGAAAGGAAGCCTTCGGGAATTTGACAGTCAGAAGCACTAACCCTATGATAATAAGACAGTGGAGGAAGAAACGTATGAAAAAACTGAACTTTGCCATTTTGTGTGCCGGGAATATCGCCGGGAAAATGGCAAAAACGGTCTCACAGATGAACGAAGTAACCCCGTATGCGGTTGCGGCACGGGAGCTGTCCAGGGCACAAGGCATGGCCGATCAATATGGATTTCAGAAAGCCTACGGTTCCTACGAGGAGCTTGTGAGCGATCCGGACGTCGACCTCGTTTATATTGCCTCTCCGCATTCCCATCATTATGAGCACGCCAGGCTCTGTCTGGAGCACGGCAAACACGTCCTGTGCGAAAAGCCGCTCACCGTCAATCAGAAGCAGGCCGAGGACCTGTTCAGCCTTGCGGAAAGCAAGGGGCTGTTTCTGTCGGAGGCCATGTGGACGCGCTTCATGCCTTTTGCGGACAAGCTGCGCGAAATCCTGGACAGCGGTGTCATCGGCGAACCTCTCACGATGACGGTTTCCTTCGGGCAGGATTTAAGGCATATCGAGCGCGTTGTCAATCCGGCATTGGCCGGGGGCGTTCTGCTCGACATGGGGATTTATCCCCTGACCTTTGCCTCCATGTTTTTCGGCAGCGAGCTTTCGCAGGTTCAGTCCGCCTGTGTCAAAACGGCCAGCGGGGTGGATTCTCAGGACAGTGTGACGCTTGTCTTTCAAAACGGCCGCATGGCGGTCCTGAATTTTACCTTCCTCTGCCCCTACGAAAACAGGGCGGTCATTTACGGTGACAAGGGGCATATCGTGCTGGATAAGTTTTATATGGCACAGGCCGTTGAGATATACGGCAAAGGAGAACAAGAACCCAAGACGGTCAGCCTGCCCCATGATTTTACGGGCTATGAATACGAGGTGCGCGCCGCGGTCAAAGCGATCGGCAGCGGAAAGCTGGCCTGTGATGAGATGCCGCACGGGGAAACGCTCCGCCTTCTGGGATTGATGGACCAGCTTCGCGCGGAGTGGGGCATCCATTATCCGTTTGAATAAACCGGATCGCCGTACCGTTTGATAATTTCTTCCATATGATTTATACTAAGTAATGAGATAAAAAAGAGGTTTGAATCCCTACTGACATATAAAAGAAAAGAGAGGTAATTTTAATGCCGCAGGACAACCGTTTTGCAGTACTGATTGATGCGGACAATGTATCGGAGAAATATATCAAATACATTTTGGATGAGGTCTCCAATGACGGCGTTGCGACCTACAAAAGGATTTACGGCGACTGGACGAAGCCCGCGCTCGGCTCGTGGAAAAACGTGCTGCTGGAGTTTTCGATTACTCCCATTCAGCAGTACGGCTATACCACCGGGAAGAACGCAACGGATTCCGCGATGATTATTGACGCGATGGACATCCTGTACTCCGGAAATGTGGAAGGATTCTGCATCGTCTCCAGCGACAGCGACTTTACGCGCCTTGCGGTGCGGCTGCGCGAATCCGGTATGAACGTAGTCGGAATGGGGGAAAAGAAAACGCCCCCTCCGTTTATATCCGCGTGCAATAAGTTCCGCTATCTGGAGGTTCTGGCGCGTGAAACGGCAGCGTCCAACGATCAGCCCGAGGAAGGGGAAGCGACGGAAACGGTTGCGCCGGAAATGACGCCTCTGGAAACGATTAAAAGCGCCGTCCGGACAATCGTCCAGGAAATATCCGACGACGACGGAAGGGCCTTCGTCGGTGAAATCGGGAACATGCTGGTTCGCCGCTACCCCGATTTTGACGTCAGAAATTACGGCTTTAAAAAGCTGACCCCGCTGCTCCAGTCGCTGAAAATTTTCGATATCTTCTCGGAACGGAACAGCGACGGCTACAACAGGCTGGTTTATATCAAAGAAAAAAGCGCTCCTGTACAGCAGCAGAAAACAAACGCAAAAAAACTGCATACCAAATAAAAACAGGGTCCATGACATTGTCATGGACCCTGTTTGCTCTCTGCTGTCAGCTTATTGCGCCGGAAGCTCGTGTTTTTTGTTGCCCAGATAGGCGGCTTTGACTTCGGCGTTTTCCAGAAGCTCCCGTCCCTTGCCGGAAAGCTTGATGCGCCCCGTTTCAAGCACGTGCCCCTGGTCCGCCACCCGGAGCGCCAGATTGGCGTTCTGTTCAATCAGAAGAATGGTGACGCCCAGCTTGTTGATCTCCTTGATGATTTCAAAAATGCCCTTGACTACCAGCGGGGCAAGACCGAGCGAGGGCTCATCCATCATAATCAGCTCCGGCTTGCTCATGAGCGCGCGGCCCACGGCCAGCATCTGCTGTTCGCCGCCGGAAAGGGTTCCGGCAAGCTGCCAGGAGCGCTCTTTCAGGCGGGGGAAAAGTTCGTAAACCCATTTGATATCTTCCGAGTAATCGTCTTTTCTCATGTATGCGCCGATTTTCAGGTTTTCAAGAACCGTCAGGTTCGGGAAAATACGGCGGCCTTCCGGAACCAGCGTGATTCTGTGCCGTACGATTTCCTCCGAAGGCTTTCCGGTAATGTCTTCGTCATTATAAATGATCCTGCCGCTCTGCGGCTTGACCAGGCCGACCACGGTGCGCAGGGTCGTGCTTTTGCCCGCGCCGTTTGCGCCGATCAGCGTAACGATGCTCTTGTCCGGCACTTCAAAGGAAATGCCCTTGACCGCCTCAATACCGCCGTAGGAAACATACAAATTCTCAATTTTCAGCATCTTCGTCCACCCCCAAATAAGCCTCTACCACACGCGGGTTGTTCTGTATTTCGGCGGGTGTACCCTTGCCGATCGTCTGACCGAAGTCCAGCACATAAATCCGGTCGGATATCTCCATCACCAGATCCATATGGTGCTCAATCAGGAAAACCGTCAGGTTGAAATCCTGCTGAATCTGCTTGATAGAAGCGGTCAGGTCCTCGGTTTCCTGCGGGTTCATCCCGGCCGCGGGTTCGTCGAGCAGAAGAAGCTCCGGCTTGGTGGCCAGCGCGCGCGCAATTTCAAGGTGGCGCTGCTGTCCGTAGGGGAGGGAGCTTGCGACGGCGTCTTTCACGTCGGCCAGCCCCATCCTTTCCAGAAGCTCTTCGCTTTCCTCACGCATCCTTTTCTCGGCGCGGACCGCACCCGGAAGCCGCAGGGTCGCGCTGAAAAGATTGCTTTTCATGGAAAAGTGCTTCGCAATGATGATATTGTCAAATACGGACAAATCCTTAAACAGGCGGATATTCTGAAAGGTACGCGCCACTCCCTTGCGGGTGATTTTGTCCGGGCTCATACCCGTGATATCCTCGCCGTGCAGAAAGATTTTGCCGCTGGAAGGAGTGTACACGCCGGTAATCATGTTGAATGCGGTCGTTTTTCCCGCGCCGTTCGGGCCGATCAGGGCCACGATCTGGTGTTCCCGGATCGTCAGGTGCAGATTGTCGACAGCGACGACGCCCCCGAACTGCATGGTCATATTTTCGGTTCTGAGTACGATGTTTTTATCGATTGTTTCATTGATGCTTTTGTTGTCCGGTGTCATTTCGTGCTGCCCCTTTCTGTGCTTTTCGGGGATTTTTTAGACCTGTGCTTTTCAAAGAATTTAAAAATCCTGTCCCAGGTCAGTTCCGTTCTGCCCATTAAGCCCTTGCTGTAGAACAGAACGATGATCATCAGCAGAAGGGAGAAGATCACCATGCTGAAGCCGGGGCGGAACAGCGAAACCTCGTAGCCGGCAACGGTCAGCGGCTCGTCGAAGGTGCGCAGGAGCTCCAGCCCGCAGGTTACGATAAACGACGCGATGACGGTGCCGCTGATGCTGCCCATGCCGCCGAGAACGATAATCAGCAGGAAGTTGTAGGTGAGCGTAAAATAGAACTGCTTGGGGTCCACCGTGCCGAGCAGGGAAGCGTAAAGGCCCCCGCCGACGCCGGCGAAAAAGCCGCCCACGACAAAGGACAGGACCTTGTGTTTGAACAGGTTGATGCCCATTGCCTCGGCCGCGATATCGTCCTCGCGGATCGCCTTGAATGCGCGCCCGTAGCTGGAATTGATCAGCAGCGCGGTCAGAATCAGGATAACGATGGCGACGCCGAACGACCACCACATGTTGTTCGCGTTATCCGGAATTTTGTTGATTCCGAGCGCTCCGTTCGTTATGCTCTGCAGGTTGGTGAGCAGGATGCGGATAATTTCCGAAAAGCCCAGCGTTGCGATCGCCAGATAGTCGCCGCGCAGCCGCAGCACCGGCGCGCCGATCAGAAAGGCCGCGGCTCCGGCAATCACGCCGCCCAGAAGCAGCGCCGGGACAAAGGGAAGATGAATCCCGGCGATGGCCGGATTCATGGGTTCCATATAAAAGATGGTGGAACGCATATCCAGCGGAAGCGTGAAAATCGCCACCGTATACGCGCCGATCGCCATGAAACCGGCCTGGCCGAGAGAGAACAGGCCGGTAAAGCCGTTGATCAGATTCATGGAAAGGCCGATAATGGTGTAAATTGCGCACAGATTCAGAATTCTGACGATGTACGCGTCCAGATAGTTGTTCGCGAAATAAATCAGTGCCAGCATAATGACCGCAAGAATCGCGGTGCAGATGATGTTGCGCTTTTTCGTATCTTTCATCATATCACACCTTCTCCGTTGTCTTTTCCCCGATCAGTCCCGTCGGTTTTACCAGCAGGATTAAAATCAGGAGGATGAAGGCGAATGCATCACGGTAACCGGTCAGCGGCTGGAAGAACGCAACCAGCATAACCTCAATCAGGCCGAGAATAAAGCCGCCCAGAACAGCACCCTTAATGTTGCCGATCCCGCCGATGACCGCGGCGATAAAGCATTTCAGTCCGGGCATAACCCCCATCAGGGGAGACACCTGCGGGTATTTCATTCCCCACAGAATCACGCCGACAGCGGCCAGGCCGGAGCCGATGCCAAAGGTTGCGGCGATTACCAGATTGATGTTGATTCCCATTACGCGCGCGATTTCATAGTCCTTTGAAACGGCACGCATCGCCATGCCGAGCTTGGTTTTGTTGGTGATGAACAGAAGAATCGACATGCACACAACCAGAACAAGCGGCACAATGAGCGCGACCTTCTGAAGGGAGACCGTCCCAAGCGAAACGGTGGACATCAATCCCATAAAATCCGGAAAAGCCTTTGGTTTTCCGCTGAAAATATAGGTGGCGAGATTCTCAAGAAGGAAGGAAACGCCGATTGCCGAAACCAGGACGGAGTCCTTGGGTGCGTCGCGCAGCGGGCGGTAGGCCACTCTTTCGATCAGCATACCCAGCCCGGCGGTCAGCACGACGACAAAAATACACGCGAAATACCACGGCAGGTGAAAGGCCGCAACACCAAAAAAGGTAAAGTAGGCCGCCATCATGAAAATATCACCGTGGGCAAAGTTAATGAGGCGCAGAATTCCGTAAACCATTGTATAGCCGACGGCTATCAGGGCGTACAGGCTTCCCACCGCAATTCCGTTTGCCAGATTTTGTAAAAACAGTTCCAGTGTCATAGCACAACATCCCTATATCAAAATTATTCGTTATTTTGAGATCGTAACCGTATCCTTGTAAGTGAATTTTCCGTTTTTCACTTCTTTGATGATGGCGGAATCTTTGTCGGGATCTCCGTCCTCGTTAAAGGTCAGCTTTCCTGTTGCGCCCTCTACATCCTTTGTCTTTGCCAAAGCGTCGCGGATAGCGGTGGAGTCGGAGGAATTGGCGGCCTCGATCGCCTTGATGATGACGAGGTAAGCGTCGTAGCCCAGCGCGCTGACTGCGGCCATGTTCTTGTCGGGGTATTCCTTCTTATAGGCTTCGACAAATTTCTTGCCCTCTTCCGTTACAGGAGCGGAATCGTCGAAGAAAGTGGAAATGGTGGCGCCCTCTACGTCGGTGCCGCCTACGGAGGTGAATTCGTCAATATCCCATGTGTCGCCGCCGAGGAACGGGGCGGTGATGCCCAGCTGACGGGCCTGCTTCATGACCAGCGCGGATTCCGTAAAGTTGCCGGGAGCAAAGATCACGTCCGGATTGGCGGCTTTTACGGTGGAAAGCTGCGCGCCGAATTCCTGATCGTTGGTGTTGTAGTTAACGGTCGTTACCACGGAGTTGGGGTCGCCGGTCAGTTTGATAAACGCCTCTTTGAAATATGTAGCCAGACCGACTGCGTAGTCGTTGGAAACCTCCTGAACGATGGCGGCCTTTTTCGCGCCGCTCTTGAAGGCGTAGTTTGCCATGACGGTTCCCTGGAACGGGTCAAGGTAGCAGACGCGGAAATAATAGTCGTTTCCTTTTGTCACCAGCGGGTTTGTGCAGGAAGCGCCCACCGCGGGAACCTTGTTTTTCTTTACCAGATCGCCGGCAGCCATGGAAAAGCTGGAACCCCAGGAGCCGATGATAGCGGAAACCTTGTCTTTTTCAATCAGACGGGCGACAGCCGTGGTGGCCTGAGCCTTGTCGGATTTGTTGTCCGCAACAACAATTTCCACTTTTTTGCCGAGAACTTCAGGATAGAGCTTGTTGGCGATTTTTATGCCTTCGACTTCGGCCTCGCCGCCTGCGGCGTTTGCACCCGTCAAAGGTTCAAATACACCGATTTTGATGGTGTCGCTGCCGGTTGCCGCGGAGCCGGACGCGGTGTCCACTTTTTTACATCCAGAAAATGCTGTTGCTGTCATTATCAATGCCAGCAGCAGTGCTGCAATTCTTTTCATGTTAAGTTGCCTCCTCAGTCAATTCAATTTATTTTTGCGGCCCATCCGGGACGCCTGTGAACGTTGTGTAAACTTTTTATGATTATATCATGCTAATATATAGAATTCAAGCAAAATGAATTTTTCGTTTTACCATCCGGCATTTTTTGCGGTGCCATTTGCTCATTTCCGTTCAATGGGACAGCGTGATGAATATCAGTAACCGTTAAAGTGTAAATTGATTGATATAATGTACGCATTATCATTCTTCCAGGTGCAGTTTTTTTACGATTTTTTAAGAAATCTGTCCGATGCCCAAACGGGTGCCATGTGAAATTTTTCTGTATGGTTCCTGCAAAATCATCATAAAATCCCGGATTTATACATTTTATTACAAAAAAGTTAAAAATTTTGCAAATAATACTGGAAAAATTTGAAAAAATAGATTATTATTAAAGAAAGTGGTGGAATATATTTTTTTATATCATGATAATACTACGTTTGTGGAGGCAGGACGATGGAAGCAGTCAGAAAAAACGATAATAGCAGGTTTATCAGTATTTTGAAAAGAATCTGGGACGGCCCGGATTATGAAGAAGCGGAAGAGGTTTCTTCCATGCAGTTTGGCAAATCCAAAATGGTAGAATATACCCGGGAAGAAAATGCCGAGGAATTCAAGCTCGAAGTAAAAGAAGATGAGCCGGAGGACCTGCAGTTCGGCGCGCCCAAACCGATTGAAACGGGCAGACCCGAATTCCAGTCGCTGAAACCGGATTTTCAGCCCCAGAAGCCGTATGAACTTCCTACCGCCAATGATTTCAATTCATCCAAGCAGACCACGGTGATATCAAAGGGTACCGTCATTACGGGCGATATTCAATCGGAAGGCAATCTTGAGATTTACGGAACGGTCACAGGCGGAATTACGACCACCGGCAATATCAAGATCAACGGAAAGCAGGTCGGCGACATTCAGGGATCCAGCATTACGCTTTCGGCCTGTACGGTCCGCGGCAATGTCACCGCCACCGAGGATATGAACATAGACAGCGATTCCGTTGTCATCGGCGATATCAGGACCAAGAACCTGACGATCAACGGCAGGCTTCAGGGCAATATTCAGGCCAAGAGCAGCATTGTCTGTCAGAGCAACGCAATTGTGATCGGCGATCTGAAAGCCGGCACGGTTACGGTGAACAACGGCGCCAAGCTTCAGGGCAAGCTGGAAATTTTCAGCGGCCAGCTGGGGGATATCAGGATTCAGGACGACGACAGGCCCGTTCGCCCCGCTCCCGCCGAATAATGAAACAGTGAGAAATAAAAACAGAGATGGAAATTTCCATCTCTGTTTTTTTATCCTTTCAGAAAAAAACAAAAGAGCGGGCGCTTATGCGTCCGCTCTGAAAATTCAATTTGCAGGCAGCAGGATCAGTCGCTGCTGAAGGGAAGCAGTGCAAGATGACGCGCGCGTTTAATGGCGATGGTCAGCTCACGCTGGTGATGCGCACAGGTGCCGGTTACTCTGCGGGGCAGAATCTTGGCTCTCTCAGAAATAAAGCGGCGAAGCTTTGCAACATCCTTGTAATCGATGGATTCCACTCTGTCGACGCAGAAGCCGCAGACCTTCTTGCGGGTCTTGCGTCCGCCGGGGCGGCGGTCCTGTCTGTCGTTTCTGTCGTTTCTATCAGCCATGGCAATAAGCCTCCTTTTCTCATCAGTATTGCAGAGGGAACGCTTAGAACGGCAAGTCGTCGTCTAAAGGCATCTCCTCAAAATCGCCGGTGTCGCCGCTTGTGTAAGCGGGGACCGGCTGCTCAGCGGTAATATCCGTTTTTGAATGATAATTGCTGCCCTGCGCTCCTGCGCTGTCGCGTTTTGACTCTGCAAAATGCACATTGTCAGCAACGACTTCAAACGCTTTGCGCTTGTTTCCGTCCTTATCGGTATAGGTACGTGTCTGGATGGAACCCTGTACCGCAACCAGCTGGCCTTTGTGGAAATATCTGCACACAAAATCCGCCGTGCTGCGCCACGCAACAATATCAATAAAATCAGCCTGACGGTCCGCTCCCGATTTCACGTAGGAACGGTCCACGGCAATTGTAAAGCTTGTTACGGAAACATCATTCGGCGTATGCCTAAGTTCAGGGTCGGCAACAAGTCTGCCCATTAAAACAGCGACATTGAGCATTCAAATCACTCTTCCTTCTTAGCTTTCTTTCTTTATGATGAGAGAACGAAGGACACCGTCGGTAATCTTGTAAATTCTGTCGAGCTCAGCCGTAAATTCGGGAGCGCTTGTGAAGTTCACTAAGGTGTAGTAGCCTTCTTCCTGCTTCATGATCGGGTACGCAAGTCTGCGTTTTCCCCACTCATCAATGCTGTCGATGGTACCGTTTGCCTCGATCAAATCCTTGAACTTCTGAACCAGAGCGGCAATCGCGTCCTCACCGAGTTTTGTGGAAAGGATAAATACGGTTTCATAGGAATTCTTTACATCTGACATTATTTGCACCTCCTTTTGGACTTTGGCCCCGAAATAAATCCGGAGCAAGGATAGTAAGCCGAAAACTGCGGCTTAACAGAGTAATTATATCAGCACGGCATTATGAAGTCAAGATAAAAATTACAGTGTTTTGCAAAGGTCCTTCAGGTACGCCCTGAACTGAGGGCCAATATCCGGATGTTTCAGCGCAACCTCCACCTGTGCCTGCATGATGCCCAGCTTGTTTCCCATATCGTAGCGCTTTCCGGTAAAGTCCACCGCGACCATGCCCACGGAGCGGGCCAAAGCGCACATGGCGTCGGTCAGCTGGATTTCCCCGCCGGCGCCCGGCTGGGTCCGATCCAGAATATCAAAGATATCCGGCGTCAGAACGCATCTGCCCAGAATGGAATACAGGGACATGATTTTGTCCGGGGACGGCTTTTCAATCATATCCGTACAGCTGAAGTAGTTGTCGTGGATCGGCTCCACCTTCAGGGAACTGTATTTGGTGATTGCTTCGGCGGTCACCTGGTTCACGCCCAGAACACCCTTTCCGAACTCGTCGTAAGCCCGGATCAGCTGGCCGCAGGCAGGGTCCTCGCCGATGATGACGTCGTCGCCGTACAGGACCGCGAACGGCTCGTTGCCGACGAAGGAGCGGGCGCAGTTCACCGCGTGGCCAAGGCCCTTGGTTTCCTTCTGACGGACAAAGTAAATGTTCGCCTCGTGGGAAAGATCGATAATTTCCTTTAAAATCTTTTCCTTATCCGGGCCGCCGCTGGTCAGCTTGGCCTCCAGCTCCGGCACACGGTCAAAGTGGTCCTCAATCAATCCCTTGCCGCGGTTGGTGATAATCAGGATATCCGTGATACCGGAACGGACGGCTTCCTCCACAATATACTGGATGGCGGGCTTGTCCACAATCGGCAGCATTTCCTTCGGCATGGATTTGGTTGCCGGCAGCACGCGGGTTCCCAGCCCGGCGGCCGGAATGACAGCTTTTGTTACTTTCATTTTTACACTCCTAATATCTAGAATATTTGAGGCAGATAAAACACAATCATATAACAGATCAGAAGGCCGATTGCCAGAGAAGTGTTCACGCCGCCCTGCTCCTGCAGCTGAATCGCGGCAAGGGTCGCCTCGGGCGTATGATGATGGATCTGCTCGATCTTATCGATGCAGTGATTTAAATACCACTTGTTTCCGTTAAATCCCACCACCAGCATGAGGATGATCTGGACCAGCGCAATGATGGTCGGCACACAGAACAGAAGAATCTGCTGGACCGGCTGCTGTGCAAGCTGTTCCGACACCTGCAGCAGCTGGGAATAGGTGGGGGAAACCGTATCGATGGAAATTCCCTGCTGCTGCATCAGGGATTCCAGCAGCGGCATGGAAAAATTAAGGGACACGTAGGTGGAGATCAGATACAGGACGGTCATGACCGCGGTAATCACGGAACCGATTTTGTACTGTTTGCGGTACAGCATCCAGCCGCCCGAAAACAGGAACGCGCTGAAGTTGAAACGGTTTCTGTGAAAACGCTTGAGATTGAGGAATACCGGCAGATAATACTGGGTATTGCCCTGTACCAGCTTGGCGAGGTCTCCCGCCGGGACGCTGCCGATCGGCTCGTTGGGGTTCACCCCACCCATCGGGTCAAAGATAAACGGCATGGGCTGGCCCGGCTGACCTGGCTGGCCTGACGGAAAGGGGCCGCCTGCCTGGGGAAAGCCGTTCTGAGGGAACCCGTTCTGAGGGAACCCGTTCTGAGGAAAGCCGCCGCTTTTGGGGAAACCGGCGACATCCTGCTGGTTCATGGTCAGCGACTGGCCGCAGTGGTCACAGAACATCGCGTTCTGTGAATTCAGACTGCCGCAGCGCGGACAGCGTTTGGTTCTGTTTTCCGCCCCGTTTTCCGCCGTGTCGGCGGACTTGGTTTCCTTCTGTGGGGGAGTCCACGCGGCATGGGTGCCGTGTTTGTCCGAAAAAACGCATTTGCCCGCCTGCGCGTAGCACTCGCGGTGATACGGCGCGCCGCATTCGGGGCAGACGACGATATCGTCGTCCCGTGCAAAAGGTTTTCCGCAGACAGGGCAGTTTAAACCTGTATAGTCAATCATAGTTTATCCTCCCATAATGTAGATATCAATTGCAGCGCTTCCAGCTAATTATGCAACAAGGTTGTGTTCTTCCCCCGCCGAAGGCGGGGGAAGAACGTGCTTTGTCTCACAAACTGAAATGGATTTGCTATAGATATCAATCTTATTATATTAACCTATTGTATATAATTTCAAAAGAAACTTCAATAATATATTCAATAAGTTTTCACCTAATTCATAATTGACCGCGCGTCAGGCTTACGTCCGGCGCGGTGTGCGGGGCCTTTGTTCCGTAATTTCATCTTTACATTATACACGGAATAATTTATAATTAATAACAATCATTGCATTTTTACGGAAAGACCCGACTGTGTTTCCCTTCCGGTTCGTCGGAGGGAACACGGATTTACGCGATAAGCGGATGGAAAATCCTGTAATGGAATAATTTATTTGAAGGATGATAGTATGCTGCAGTTTGAAGAAATGAAGCTTGCTTTGCAGGAGTTGGAACCCGATCTGAACGATCTGGCGGAAGCGCTTGGGCTTGAAGGCATGCGCGAAGAGATTGCGAAGCTCGACGAAAAAGCCGCTCAGCCCGGTTTCTGGGACGATATGAGCACTTCTCAAAAGGTTTTGCAGCGTTCCAGTATGCTGAAAAATAAGGCTGCTGCGTATGAACGGCTGAAAAATTCGTACGGCGATACGCTGGCCTTAATAGAGCTTGCCAATGAGGAAGGGGACTTATCCCTTTTACCGGAAGCGCAGGAGGAACTGAAAAAGTTTCAGGATGAGCTGGAAGCGCAGCGCCTTTCCACGCTGCTGACCGGGGAATACGACGGCAAGAACGCGATTCTGACGTTCCACGCGGGCGCCGGCGGCACCGAGGCGCAGGACTGGGCGGAAATGCTGTACCGCATGTACTGCCGCTGGGGCGAGCGCCACGGATACAAGGTGGAAACGCTGGACTATCTGGACGGCGAGGAAGCGGGGCTGAAAAGCGCCAGTATCCTGATCGAGGGCATCAACGCCTACGGCTTCTTAAAGAGCGAGGCGGGCGTGCACAGGCTGGTCCGCGTATCCCCGTTCGACGCCTCCGGCAGGAGGCATACCTCGTTTGCTTCTCTGGAAGTAATGCCGGAAATCGACGACGACGTGGAGGTACAGATCAACCCCGAGGACATCAAAATGGACGTTTACCGCGCGAGCGGTGCGGGCGGCCAGAAGGTCAACAAGACCTCCTCCGCGGTGCGTCTGACCCATATCCCCACGGGAATCGTGGTATCCTGTCAGGTGGAACGCAGCCAGTACCAGAACCGCGACGTGGCGATGAGGATGCTGAAATCCAAGCTGGTCGAAATCAAAGAGCGCGAAAATCTGGAGCGCATCGAGGACATCAAGGGCGTCCAGAAAGAAATCGCGTGGGGTTCTCAGATCCGTTCCTATGTCTTTATGCCCTATACGTTGGCAAAGGACCACCGCACCGGCTTTGAGTCGGGCAATATCAACGCCGTGATGGACGGCGATCTGGACGGCTTTATCAACGCCTATCTGAAAGCGCAGAGTCTTGACGCTCTCGGCGAAAATATCGAATAAAATAAGCAAGGGGCTGCGTTACGCAGCCCCCGTTTTGTTTTAGCACTGACTTCTTAGCAGCTTCTGCAGCCGGTTGTCCCTTCCGCTGAAAAGGACGCGCACGTAATCCCCCATGATTCTGGAAGCAAAACGTTCCGTGTACCGTTCCTGCAGCTCCTGAATGGAAAGGTTTGTGCTGATGATGGTCGGCTTCTGGGTCATCAGCCGCGTGTTGACGATGTTATAGATTTCGGCGCAGGAAAACGCGGTTCGGAATTCCGTGCCCAGGTCGTCCAGAATCAGCAGGTCACAGTCCAGAATCATATGGCCGGTGTTTCCCTCGTCGCGGCCGAAATGCTCCCGCTCCAGCTTGGTAATCATGTTGTTGACGGAGCAGTAAACCACGCCGAAGCCCTTCTGAATGGCCGTGTTGGCAATGGCCAGCGACAGATGCGTTTTGCCCAGTCCCGTAGCCCCCTGCATCATCAGGCTGGGGGAGGAAGGGGAAAAGCTGTCCGCGTATCTGCGGCAGTTGCGGTACACGCCTTCCATCATGCTGCGCGGGGACTTTGCCGTGTCGCCTTCGGTCTTGTCCGGGTAAAAATCCAGCGAAAAGCTTTCAAAGGTGGAAAGCTTCAGCGGCGTAAGGGCGTTTAAGGAATCATAGGCCTGCGCGCGGAGAAGCTTCTTCATGCATTCGCACATCCTGCCGTCGACGTACCCGGTATCGCCGCAGAGTTTGCAGGAATACTCCGGCTCCAGATAATGCTCGCCGTAGCCTAGGGAATTCAGTTTCTCTTTTAATCGGCTCTGAAGGGCCAGGTTTTCCGCTTTTAACCGGGTGAGCTGCTCTCTGGCGCTGCCGCCGCCCAAAACGGCCCTTGCCGCGGCGATTGCAGTGCGCGACAGGACGGACTCGATTTCGGCGGCTTCCGGGCAGATCCCGTAAAACGCCGCCTTTCGCTGCGCGGCCATGTCTTCCGCTTTTTTACGGCGTTCGAAAAGAATCTGTTCCGCGCTTTCGTAAATCTCCCTGCTGTAGCCCAATGCGATCACTTCCTGTCAAAATTGTCAAAAACGCTGGAACGCTCGTATTCCGCAATGTCATAGGAGGTTTTCTGAGGCTTGGTGCTTTTGCGCGCGGCCACCCTTTCCTCCTTGTCCTTCTGTGCCTGCTCCAGCGTAGAGATGCCTTCCCGGTTCCAGCGCTCCAGAATCTTGTTCATGTAGCTGATGCTGAATTTTCCGGTGTTGTCCACGCTGCGTTCATACGCCTCGTGAATCAGCGGAAGAGTAAACTTCCACTGTGTAACCCAGACCGAGGCGAACGCCTGCTCCTTGGTGGAGGGCGCGCGGTGGGGAATGCCTGCCGCCTGCTCGATCACGCGCCACGCCTTTTGGCCTTCGTCCAGCCTGCGCAGCTTTTCCTCCGCCTTTTCATGGGTGAAGATTTCCTCGTCGGCCCAGTTCATGGCCACCTTCTCTATGTAACGGGTATTTGCCTTGCCGATGCTGACCACATACTGCAGCAGCATGATAATTACGTCCGCGGGCAGCCCGAAATCATCGTGCAGCATCAGAAGCATGGCGGAATCCCCGTTGGAAATCAGCCGCCCCAGAATCTGCTCGGCCTCCTGCATCAGGCAGGCGATTTCCGTCGATTCGCCCATCCTTTTCGCGACAAAGGCGTTGTCGGGCTTTTGCGGGCGGGAAAGCAGCTTGTGCGGTTTTTCGGCGGGCTCCGCCTCCGGCTTTTCCGGTTCGCGTTCCGGCTCTTTTTCTTTCAAAACGGCTTCTTTATTTTCAGGTACAGCCGAAGTCTCCTCTTTTTCCGGAGGCGTCAGTTCTTTGTTCTTTTCGCAGAAAAGCCCCGTCTGCTGCCAGTAAAGCATGGCGTCGGCAACGTCGGCTTTGTCAATGCACAGCGCTTTCGCAATATCCGCCGCTTCAAAGGAGTCGCCCGCGTGGCGAAGCTCCCATAAAAGCACCTTCAGCTGAACGGAACCGGCCAGCTTGATATGTTGATCAACTACGGAGCAGGGTACCGCGAAAACGGAGTTCCAGTCTCCGAGATTAATGGAATAACTCATAGAGGGTCACCTTTTCCTAACAATTCGGTTTGTTTTTTGTCTTGTCTGTTATTATAGCATAAGGATGCGAAATAGGGAATTGAAAAAAGGGGGAGAATATTTTTGAAAATCCCCTTGACAAAAGGTCGGGTTTTGTCATATAATTATTCACGCACCAAATCTGCGAATGTAGCTCATCTGGTAGAGCGCCACCTTGCCAAGGTGGAGGTAGCGAGTTCGAGCCTCGTCGTTCGCTCCAATATTGCGAAGCGCCGGTATTCTGCCGGCGCTTTTTTGTCGGATAGGCCCGTGTTTTATTCGCGTCGCTTATTCACAAACATATGGGAATGTGATATAATATTAAAGTTTTGTGAACTTAGATTAAAGAGGGAATATCGATTATGGATTTAAGAAATGACATTCGAAATGTTGCAATTATCGCGCACGTCGACCACGGAAAAACCACGCTGGTCGATCAGCTGCTGAAACAAAGCGGCATTTTCCGTGCCAATGAGAATGTTGCGGAGCGGGTCATGGACTCCAACGACCTTGAGCGCGAACGCGGCATCACCATCCTTTCCAAAAATACGGCCGTCATGTACGACGGCGTCAAAATTAATATCGTGGACACTCCGGGCCACGCCGATTTCGGCGGCGAGGTGGAACGCATCCTGATGATGGTGGACGGCGTCCTGCTTCTGGTGGACGCGTTTGAGGGCTGTATGCCGCAGACGCGCTTCGTGCTGAAAAAGGCGCTCGGCCTCGGCAAAAAGCCTCTGGTGGTCGTCAACAAGATCGACCGTCCGGGCGCGAGGCCGGCGGAGGTGGTGGACGAGGTACTCGATCTGTTTATTGAGCTGGGCGCCAATGACGACCAGCTGGAATTCCCGGTCGTTTACGCTTCCGGCCGCGACGGCTACTCTACTCTGGACCCGGATGTGCCGGGGAAAGATATGACTCCGCTCTTCGACGCCATCCTTCAGTATATCCCCGCGCCGCAGGGCGATCTGAACGGGCCGACACAGGTCCTGTTTTCCAATATCGACTACGACGACTACGTCGGCAGAATCGGGATCGGGCGCGTGGAGCGCGGCGAGGTTCACAGCGGGGAAAACGTTGTCCTTTGCTGCCGTGACGGCGAGCAGAAGAATGTAAAGGTTGCCAAGCTGTATCAGTTTGAGGGCCTGAAGCGGGTGGAGGTGCAGGAAGCCAGGCTGGGCGATCTGGTCGCCGTTTCCGGCATCACCGGCCTGAATATCGGGGAAACCGCCTGCGCGCCGGACTGTGTTGAGCCGCTGCCCTTCGTTAAGATAGACGAGCCCACCGTTTCGATGATGTTCATGGTCAATAACAGTCCGTTCGCCGGAAGAGAGGGCAAATATGTCACTTCGCGCAATCTGCGCGACCGTCTCTTTAAAGAGGTGGAAACCAATGTCGCCATGCGTGTGGAAGAGACCGATTCCGCGGATACCTTTAAAGTGTCCGGGCGCGGCGAGCTGCACCTTTCCATTTTAATCGAGCAGATGCGCCGCCAGAACTACGAGTTTCAGGTTTCCGCGCCGCACGTGATCTATAAGATCATCGACGGAAAAAAATGCGAGCCGATGGAACTGCTCATGATTGAAGTGCCCGACAGCTATGTCGGCGCCGTCATGGAAAAGCTGGGCAACCGCAAGGCCGAAATTCTCAACATGGGGACGCGCGACACCGGCATGACCCATCTTGAGTTCAAGATTCCGGCACGCTGCCTGATGGGCTACCGTCAGGAATTTTTGACGGACACCAACGGCAACGGAATCATGAACAATGTGTTTGATTCCTACGAGCCGTATAAGGGCGACGTCCAGACGCGCGCACAGGGTTCGCTGATCGCGCACGAAACCGGCGAGTCCACCGGCTACGGCCTTTTCTACGCGCAGGACCGCGGCCGCCTGTTCATCGGGCCTGGCATCGAGGTGTACGAGGGCATGATTGTCGGTGCAAGCCCGAAATCCGACGATATCGTCGTCAATATCTGCAAGAAGAAGCATGTTACCAATACCCGCGCCTCCGGTTCGGACGATGCTTTGAAGCTCACTCCGCACACGGTTTTAAGCCTGGAACAGAGCCTTGAGTTTATCCGCAACGATGAACTGGTGGAGGTGACGCCAAAAAGCATCCGTATGCGTAAGATGGTACTGAGTAAAGAGCTTCGGATGAAACAGGCGAGTAAAAATAAATGATATGAGCTTTGTAATACTTGATTTGGAATGGAACGGAACCTACAACCGCCGGCTCAAGGGCTTTATGAACGAGATCATTGAGTTCGGCGCGGTGAAGGTGGACCGTGACCTGAACGTGATCGATACCTTTGAGGCCCTGATCCGTCCGCAGGTCGGTAAGAAAATCAGCGGGAAGATCAAGACGCTGACCAGTATTACCAATGAGGACCTGAAGGACGGCCTGCAGTTTATGCAGGTCGTGAGCCGGTTCCGGAAATGGGCCGGCGACGCGGTGTTCATGACGTGGGGTACGTCGGATGTCCTTGCGCTGATTGAAAACTGCCGCTACTTTTGCGGCAACGAGCGTATCCCCTTTTTGAAGCGCTATGTGGATCTTCAGGCCTACTGCGAAAAGATGCTCGATTACGACCCGGCAAAGCAAATGGGCCTGAGCACTTCCGCGCAGCTGCTGGATATCGACGAGGAGGGTTTTGACCATCACCGTGCTTTGGGAGACAGCCTGCTGTCTCTGCGATGTTTTCAGAAGCTGTATACCCCCGGGCAGCTGGAGCCGTTTATTCAGGACGCGACAACGGACGATTTTTACAACCGGATTCTTTTCAAGACGCTGATCGTCTGCGACCTGAGCAATCCGCTGATCAAACGGAGCGATATGCATTTCAAATGCGATCTCTGCGGCGGGCGGGCGCACAGGACGAGCGAATGGCAGCTCAAGAACAAGAGCTACCGCGCGGAGTTCATCTGCTGGCACTGTCACCGAAGGTTTTACGGCCGGGTGCAGTTCAAGCTGAAATACGAGGGCATGGTTGTAAAAAAGACGATCCTTCCGGTCAATGCCGAAAAGGATAAAACAGAGGACGAAGGGCCTCAAGAGGAGAGCTGAAAGCTCTCCTCTTTTTTACGCGCGGATTTGCATTCCCGTTTTTGTTATGCTAGAATCAATACAATCAACCTGGGAGGCATCTTTATGAGTTATAACGCGAAGAATATGAATCGGCAGGAAAGGGACGGCGTTGCCTTTCTAACCTTTCCCTCTTTTGAAAAATACAGCTTCGTCAATCACGCCTTTTCCACGCGGACCGGCGGTGTGAGCGAAGGGATATATGCTTCGATGAACCTGAATTTCGGACGGGGCGACAGCGACGAAAACGTGGTGCGGAATTTTCAGCGGTTCTGCTCCGCGGCGGGTTTCGATTACTCCACGCTGGTCGCGTCGGCCCAGGACCACCACACGGTTGTGCGCCGGGTGGGGCCGGAACACCGCGGAACGGGTATCTGGAAGCCAAGGGATAGGAACAGTGTGGACGGTCTGATCACCAAAGAAAAAAACGTGACCCTGACCACTTTTTACGCCGACTGCGTGCCGCTGTTTTTTCTCGACCCGGAGCGCCGCGCAATCGGCCTTGCCCACGCGGGCTGGCGCGGTACCGTTGCCAAAATGGGGGCCGAAATGGTCAAAGCCATGGTCCGGGAATTCGGCAGCAGCCCGAAGGAGCTTCTTGCCGCCGTCGGGCCGTCCATCGGCCCGTGCTGCTTTGAGGTGGATGCCCCCGTCTATAGGGAGTTTGCCGCGCTGACCGAAATCCGTCCGCACGAATTCATCGTTGAGAAGGGCGGAGGAAAATATATCATCGATTTATGGGAGGCCAACCGGCGCATCCTCATGGAAGCAGGCGTGCCTTCACAGAATATCGAGGTGGCGCAGCTCTGCACAAAATGCAGCGCGCAGTGGCTCTGGTCCCACCGGGCCAGCGGAGGAAAACGCGGGGGCCTTGCCGCAATGATGTGCCTGAAGGGGGAAAAAGCATGACAACGGAGTGTTGTATGCTGTGTCCGCGCGCCTGCAAAGCCAGGCGGACGGAAACCGAGGGAGCCGGGTTCTGCGGGCTGGGGACCGATCCCGTCGTCGCCCGCGCGGCGCTGCATTTTTGGGAGGAGCCCTGTATCAGCGGAAAACGCGGCTCCGGCGCGGTCTTTTTTACCGGCTGCTGCCTGAAATGCGTGTTCTGTCAGAACTATCAAATCAGCACCGAACGGGCGGTGGGGAAACCGGTCGGTGTTAGGGAGCTTGCGGATATTTTCGACCGCCTTGCGGAACAGGGCGCGCACAATCTCAATCTGGTCAGCCCCACACAGTTTATCCCCGCCGTCATCGAGGCTTTGAAGCTCCGGAAATCCCGAATTCCGGTCGTGTACAATTCCGGCGGCTACGAAAGCCTGGAAACGCTGAAGCTGCTGGAGGGCCTGATCGATATCTATCTTCCCGATCTGAAATACGCGGACGACCCGATTGCCCTGAAATATTCCGGTGCGCCGGACTACGCGGAACGCGCGAAAGCCTGCGTGCTGGAAATGGCGCGGCAGACCGGCCCGGCCCAATTTGACGATGATGGGATGATGACGCGCGGCACGATCGTGCGGCACCTGATTCTGCCGGGTAATACGCGCAACTCCCTTGCCGTTCTGGACTGGCTGGGCGAAAATCTGCCGGACGGGGTGCTTGTCAGCCTGATGGCGCAGTATGTGCCCTGCGGAAAAGCGGCGGATTACCCCGAAATCAACCGCGGAATCACAAAACGGGAATACCAAAAGGTCCAGGAGCATCTGTTCCGTCTGAATCTGGACGGCTTCGTGCAGGAAATGAAATCGGCCAGCCGGAGCTTTATCCCTCCTTTTAATCTGGAAGGGGTTTCTGACTGATAGGCTCTTGACAAACAGGAAGCGTCGTTGTAAACTGTTATATAGTTTTTAATACTACATAAAATAATTTATGATAGAAGTTGATATTATGAACGATAACAGTATGAGTAAATCCGAATGGAGGACCACACGCCGCAAAGAGCTGGAGCTTCCCAGCTACACCATGGCGGAGGAAGTGATCAACGCCGCCACACACGGGGTCGGGGCCGGTCTTGCGATCGCGGGCCTTGCTGCGCTTCTGATCAACGGGCGTCACGATACGCTGACGCTTGCCGCGGATTCCGTTTTCGGCGTAACCATGATCCTGCTTTATACGGTCTCCACGCTTTATCACGCGCTCGGGGTCTGCCCGGGGAAAAAAATCTGCCAGATACTCGATCATTGTACCATTTTTCTTTTGATTGCGGGAACCTACACGCCGATTTCACTGCTGTGCTTCGGCGGGGTCACGGGCTGGGTGATGTTTTCGATTGTCTGGACGGTGGCCGTTGTCGGCATCGTGCTCAACGCGATCGATCTCAAGCGCTTCAAAACGTTTTCCATGGTTTGTTATCTGGCCCTCGGGTGGCTCGTGATCTTCTTTTTCAAGCCGTTGCTCACGCACCTTGACCCGGGCGCCATTTTTAACCTGATTGCGGGCGGTGTGTTTTACACGGTCGGCGCGGTGATTTACGGAGTGGGGAAAAAAGTCAAATATATGCACTCTGTGTGGCATTTGTTTGTGCTCGGGGGAACTATTTTTCATTATTTGGTCATTTATCATATTTCCGTATAAATTTGTTTACAAATCGTATCACATTTTCCTCTTTTTCTGCGATATAATGAATACACAGAATACACTCGCAGCATGGAGAGGTGACGCAATTGGATATTTTAGAAAGACAGATGTCTTTTGATTCCTGTGCAGATGACGAAAGGATTTTTGCACGGGTTATGGAACCTGCCAATCAGGCGGATGTCAGGGCCGTGCTGCAGATTGCTCATGGAATGGCGGAACACAGCCTTCTTTACATGGATTTTGCCCGCCAAATGGCTGAAAGCGGCTACGCCGTGGCCATCAACGACCACCTGGGCCACGGAAAATCGGTTTCGGCAGGCGGGGCGTACGGCTATTTCGGCAAGGGCGGCTGTCAGAACCTTGTAAAAGACATGCATAAGCTGTATGCCCTGATACGCAAGGATTATCCCGGTGTGCCGTATGTGCTGATGGGACACAGCATGGGTTCCTTTCTGGCCCGTTCCTACGCCGCCCAATACGGTGAGGAACTGGACGGGGTCATTTATATGGGCACCTGCGGCAGTCCCGGCTCGGGGGTGCTTACCGCCCAGAAACGGCTCGGCGACGCCATTGTCAAAAAGAAGGGCGAAAAAAGCCACGATCCGCTTTTTGCAAAGCTTTCCACCGTAAAATACAACAAGGCCTTTGCGCCGTTTATGACGCCGAACGACTGGATTTCGCGCGATGAGGCCGAGGTGGAGAAATATACGAAAGACCCGCTCTGCGGGTTTGACCTGACTGTTTCCGGCTATCGGGATATCGTTTATCTGCAGGCCGAGATCAGTTCCTCCCGCTGGTTTAAGAAGATGCCGAAAATCCCCATTTTGCTGCTGTCGGGCGAAAAAGACCCCGTCGGCGATTTTGGCAAAGGGGTCAAACAGGTTGCCGCAAGGCTCAGGAGGACCGGCCACGACGTCCGCTTGGTTTTATACCCGGGGGCGCGTCACGCGCTTCTGAGCGAAACCAATAAACAGGAAGTTTATGGTGAGATAGAGAAATTTCTTCTGTCCGTAACAAAAGAATAAACTCCAAAAGGAAAAGGACAGGGCAAAGCCGACACTTTGCCCTGTCCTTTTGTGATATCTGCCGGCCGCGCTCCATATATTTCCATAGGAGGAGAATTCCTATGTTTGTAACTGTCCGCATGAACCGCAAGCTGTCCCTGATGTTATTCACCACGGCGGCCATTGTACTGATCATCGCCTTCGGCGCAGTGAATCCCGCCAAAGCGACGGATAACGGTAAGGGGATCAAGCTGCCTGTCCTGATGTACCACAGTATGCTGAAAGATAAATCCTATCAGGGTGTGTATGTCATTTCACCGGATATCTTTGAAAAAGATCTCCAGTATCTCCAGAAAAAAGGCTATACGGCGGTTGACGTACAGGATTTGCTGGATTATGTAAATCAGAAGAAGCCGCTGCCGTCCAAGCCAGTGATGATTACATTTGACGACGGGTACTACAACAATTATCTCTACGCTTATCCTCTCGTTAAAAAATACAACATGAAAATGGTGCTTTCCCCAATCGGCTACTATACCGACCTGTTTTCCGACAGCGTCAGCCCGGAGCACGCCAATTATTCACACTGCACCTGGGATGAACTGAATGAAATGATCGCATCCGGCCGGGTGGAGATTCAGAATCATACCTATAATCTTCATGAAAACAAAAACGGCCGGCTCGGGGCGGGAATGAAACGGGGAGAAAGCGTCAGCAGCTACACATCGCTTCTGACAGAGGACCTCAGCAAAATGCAGGAAAAAGTAAAAGAGCATACCGGCGATACTCCCACCGCGTTTGTTTATCCGTTCGGCGCCATCAGCGGCGCGTCGGTACCGATCATCCGGAAGCTCGGCTTTCAGGCCAGCCTGACCTGCGAGAGCCGGATGAACTACATTACGGAGGACCCCGAATGCCTCTATGGGCTCGGCAGGTACCTCCGGCCCGGTAAAGTGACGACGGAGGCGTACTTCCGGAAAATCAAACTGGACTGAGGACTAATTTCCGATTTTTTTCATGATCACTTTTTCGATCATATGCAGGATGGCGGTCATCAGGCTTGTGGCTACCAGGAACATGGGTACCAGTACCAGCAGCATAGGCAGGGTCAGGTCCACCACGGCAAAAAACGGCTGGAAGAAAACCAGCGCGATGATAAAAGCGGAGGTCATGACGGAAAATAACGCGGCATGCTTCAGATTGAACGGCATGCAGACTTTAAACAGGGTCATCAGGCCGGTGTATCCGGTAATGATCACGGCAAGCGTGGAGATTTGCTCCTGTGTAAAATTCAGGAAGCCGGAAAGAAGTACGAGCAGAACGATGTTCAGCGCCATTGTCAGCGCGCCCGGCAGCGCTTTTTTGATCACGTTGACAATAAACCTGCCCCGGATCCGCTCCCGGTTTGGTTCGAGCGCCAGGATAAACGACGGGTAGCCGATGGTCACGGCGTTGATCAGCGTAAACTGAATCGGCTGGAAAGGGTAGTCGCAGCTGCAGAAGATGAACAGCACCGCGATGATCGCGGAAAATATCGCCTTTACAAGAAACAGGGAGGCCGAGCGCTGCAGGTTGTTGATGGAGCGGCGCCCCTCGTTGACAATGCGGGGCATGCTTGCGAAATCCGAATCCAGAAGAACCACCTGCGAAACCGTTTTGGAAGCGTCACTGCCGGAGGCCATCGCGATGCTGCAGTCGCTTTCCTTTAAGGCGAGCACGTCGTTCACACCGTCGCCGGTCATGGCGACCGTGCGTCCCCGCTCTTTTAACGCTTTGATCAGGTCGAGCTTCTGCTGCGGCGTAACGCGCCCGAACACGGCGTATCTCGCCGACGCTTCTTTCAGCTCTTCATAGGTTTTCAGCGTGGTCGCGTCAATATAGCTGTCGGCCTTTCTCAGCCCGGCCTTCTTGGCGATATTGGCGACCGTGACCGCGTTATCGCCGGAAATCACTTTCAGATCGACGCCCTGGGAAGAAAAGTATTCCAGGGTCTTCTTTGCGTTCCTGCGGATTCTGTCGCTCAGGAGGATCAGCGCAAGGGGGGAGATGTCGGCGGGCAGTACGCCGCTGCCGTCCAGCGGGTGCCTGCTGTGGGCCAGAAGCAGCACGCGCTGCCCCCGGGAGGAATATTTTTCAACCTCCGGCCTGATCTGCTCAAAGCCGTCCTTCAGGACAAACTCGCCCGCGCCCACAAGAAAGCTGCCTGCTTCCTGAAAGCTCGCCCCGCTCCATTTTCGGGCGGAAGAAAACGCGACCGTATTTGTGCATTTCCACGCGGGGGACTTGCGGTCCAGCGTCTTCAAAGCGTTGGAGGTCGGATTGTCGTCATTGACCGCGCTCATCACCGCGGCGATCGCTTCCTCGACCTCCTGCCGGGAAATGTCGCAGAGGGGGACAACGGCGTCCACCTGCATGGTTCCCTCCGTAATGGTTCCCGTTTTGTCCAGACAGAGCGTATCCACGCGGGCGAGAGTCTCAATGGAATAGAGGTCCTGTACCAATGCTTTGTGGTGGGCCAGACGCAGCACGCTCACCGCCAGCACGACGCTGGTCAGAAGGACAAGCCCTTCCGGAATCATGCCGATCAGCGCGGCGACGGTGCTGACGACCGCGCGGTTGAAGGGTTGTCCCGAAATGTAGATTTGTTTGTAAAACAGCATAAGGCCGATCGGGATAATTGAAAACCCGATGTATTTGATGATTTTATTGATCCATGTCATGATTTCAGAATTCGGCTTTTTCAAATATTTGGCGCTTTGCGTAATTTTTGCCGCGTAATTTTCGGCTCCGATATGTTCGACCTTTGCAAGGCAGCTTCCGCTCCCGATAAAGCTTCCGCTCAGAAGATGGTCGCCGCTTTTTTTGACGATCAGATCGGCTTCGCCCGTAATCAGCGCCTCATTGACCTCGCATTCGCCGTCCGCGATCACACAGTCGGCGCAGACCTGATTTCCGGAGGAAAGCACCATCATGTCGTCCAGCACCAGCTCGCTGACGGGAAGGTCCTGCCTGACGCCGCCGCGCAGGACATGAGCTTTCGGCGCGGCGATCAGCTTCAGCCGGTCGATCGTCTTTTTTGCCTTGATTTCCTGAATGGTTCCGATCAGGATGTTCGAAAAAATGACGCCCATAAACAGCAGGTTCTTGTAGGAACCCACCATTAAAATCAAGCCCGCGAGAATTGCATTTAATATATTGAAGGGCGTGATCAGGTTGCCGTGAATAATTTGTCCGACCGTTTTGGTTTTTATTTCCTCTGTTCCGTTTATCAGACCCTGCCGGCGCCGCGCTTCCACTTCTTCTTCCGAAAGCCCGGAAATTTTGCTTGCATCCATCATGAATTTATCCCCGTCCGTGTATTAATCTTAATGAAATTCATTATACTATAGTCAGCCGCTTTTTTGTCATTGTAATAAATATTTGAAAAAAACTTCAAAATTTCGCAACAATTTCCGTCGAAATCACCAAATTGTGATTTGGCCAAGCGGGATATTCGATTGATAATTTACCTTGTTTCGTATTTGTATTATGAGTATAATTAAGCGGTATGAAATATCGTGGATGAATTGGGTCCACCGTTTAACAGTGTAGGAATATGTGAAGAAAGGGGTCTGGCCCTTATCAGCATGATAAACATTGATTTTCAGAAGACAAAGCTGCCTGTCCGGGATTTTGACAGTTTGCTCGTTTTGCTGCTGACAGTCTCTATTTTTACTCCCTTTTATTTCAGCGTTGCCGTAACCTGCGGGATCGCAGTGATGACGATGATGAACTGCAAAAAAAGGACGAAAGCTTTTTCGTCTCCGTACTCCAAATATCTGCTCGGCTTTTTAATCATTCCCTTTTTTGTGTCCGCCACCTATAACAATTACTGGGGCATGCTCTATGCCATTGTGATTCTGGCCGCCGCGACCTGTGCCTTTTATGTCAGAAGCGTCATGACGCGCCAGCTTTTCGATCAGGTCATGGATGTGTCCTGTATTGCGAGTATCTGGTGTGCGCTAATCGCGGTTTTTCAGAAGATCACCGCTTACGGCGCCGCGCCCCGGTACCGCCCGGTTTCCGCGTTTCACAACGCGAACTGCTACGGCATGATGATTGAATTTATTATCATTATTGCCATCTATCGGATTTTTACAAAGGCAAAGAACAAAAACTTTTATCTGGGCGTTATCGGCATCAATCTGGTCGGGCTTTATCTGTCGGCGAGCCTTTCGGCTTTCGTCGCCACCGCGTGCGCGATTATGACCGTCCTGCTTTACAAAAAGAGATACAGGCTGGCGGGCGGGCTGGTGCTGCTGGCCGTTGCTTTTCTTTCCGTCAGCCTTATTTTTCCGTCGATTTTCCCAAGGGGTCTTGAAGCGATCGACAGCACCTGCGGACAGCGGATTTCAATTTGGACAACCGCTATCAAGGGAATTGTACGCCATCCGTTTTTGGGAACGGGGGCACTGTCCTATCAGATGATCTGTGAGCAGCTGGGCGGGTACCAAACCTACCACTGCCATAATCTGCTGTTGGACACCCTGTTGAATTTCGGTTTTATCGGGTTCGGCGCAATCGGTTTTTATGTGGCTATGCAGCTGAAACTGCTGGCTCTGCGGTTTAAGAGCAATCTGGGCAGAGATATGAATATTCTTGTCCTTGCCGCCGTCGTTGCGGTCTTCGTACACGGCCTTACCGACGTTACGATTTTCTGGATTCAGACGGGAATGCTGTTCCTGCTGATGTTCTCGTCGACGGGCATCGGGTCGGAGTACCTCGAACACAAGCTGCGTCTGCCTTCGCTCATTCCGGACTACGCAGAGGACGTCAAAGCACAGCCTGCCTACCTGAAAAACTGATTTTTCGGTTTGGTCTTGACTTATCGGAGAAAAGAGACTATCATCTGCTTGTAGTAGAATAGTATGTGATAGCAATACGGTTTATTGTCCCCCTGCCTCACAAAATCCGGCAGGGGGATTTCTATGCTTGATTCATTCCTGAAAGAGAGGTGCAAAAAATGAAAAAGAATAAACTGCAGGCAAACGGAATCAGTGCGCAGGCCATTGCGCAAAAGCTGGCGGAGTACTCCAGAATGGAGAAGTACATGCTGCTCTCCGCCCTGAAAACGAGGGAAAAGGGACTGGACATTGTCGATGTGGAAATGTTTTCCGAAGAGTACAAAAGCAATGAGATTTCCCATGAAAAGCCAAAGCCGTGGTACGTACAGCTGCTCAAAGCCTTTGTCAACCCATTCACCCTTGTTCTGCTGATCATTGCCGCGATTTCCTTCCTGACGGAGGTGGTCCTTGCGAAGCCGGACGAAAAAAGCCCGGCGGCCGTGATCGTCATTCTTTTTCTGGTCCTGGTAAGCGGGGGGCTGCGCTTCTTTCAGGAATTCCGTTCCGGAAAGGAAGCGGAAGGGCTGAAATCCATGGTCAAGACGACCGCGACGGTGATCCGCCGTGAAAACGGGCGGGAGGAGATTCCTATGGCGGAGCTGCTGCCCGGCGATATTGTTGTGCTGTCCGGCGGCGACATGATTCCCGCGGATGTGCGGATTTTAAAGGCAAAGGATTTGTTCGTCAGCCAGTCGGCTCTTACCGGCGAAGCCGAACCGGTGGAGAAGTATCCGGAGCCGGATAAGACCACGGAGGGGCATAACCTGTTCGATCTGCGGAATATCTGCTTTATGGGTACCAACGTCATCAGCGGCGCCGCTACCGCCGTTGTGCTCGCCACCGGGGACTTTACCTATTTCGGCAATATGGCAAGGGAGCTTTCGGGCGACCGCGCCCCCACCAGCTTCGATAAGGGCGTCAACGCTGTCAGCTATCTTCTGATCCGCTTCATGCTGGTGATGGTGCCGGTCGTCTTCCTGATCAACGGCATCACGAAGCACGACTGGATCGAAGCGCTGCTGTTTGCCATTTCGGTCGCCATCGGCCTGACGCCGGAGATGCTGCCGATGATCGTGACCACCAACCTTGCCAAGGGCGCCGTCAGCATGTCGCGCCAGAAGACGGTGGTCAAGCACCTGAATTCCATCCAGAATTTCGGCGCGATGGATATCCTCTGCACCGATAAAACCGGTACGCTGACGCGTGACGAGATCATTATCGAGCGCCATCTGAACGTACAGGGGGAGGAGGACATCCGCGTCCTGAAGCACGCCTACCTGAACAGCTATTTCCAGACCGGGCTGAAAAATCTGATCGACCTGGCCGTTATTGAAAAGGCCGGGGAAGAGAGCGTCACTTATCTGAACAATGAATACACAAAGGTCGATGAGATTCCGTTCGACTTTTCCCGCCGCAGAATGAGCGTCGTGCTGAAAAATAGAACCGGAGAGGCGCAGGTGATCACCAAGGGCGCCGTGGAAGAGGTCATGGAGATCTGTTCCTTCTGCGAATACGACGGGAAGGTTGTCCCCCTGACCGGAGAGCTGCGCCGGCAGGTCGTGCGCATGACGGATGAGCTCAACGCACAGGGAATGAGAGTGATTGCGGTCGCGCAGAAAAAGAATCCGGCAGTGGAGGGCGTTTTCGGCGTCAAGGACGAAAGCGACATGACGCTGATGGGCTATCTCGGCCTTTTGGACCCGCCGAAGGAATCCGCCGCCACCGCCATACGGGCCCTGAAGGAGTTCGGGGTACAGGTCAAGGTGCTGACCGGCGACAATGAAGGGGTTACGCAGAAAATCTGCGGCGAGGTCGGCCTGCCGGTTGACAAAATCCTGCTCGGCTCCCAACTGGAGAAAATGAGCGAGGACGAACTCTTAAAGCAGGTGGAGGATACCACTGTTTTCGCGAAGCTTTCCCCCGTTCAGAAGGCGCGCGTTGTCAACGCGCTGCAGGAGCTGGGCCATACCGTCGGGTTTATGGGGGACGGCATCAACGACGCGCAGGCGCTGAGCAAGGCGGATGTCGGGATTTCCGTGGATACCGCGGTGGACATCGCCAAGGAAAGCGCCGACATCATCCTGCTGGAAAAAGACCTGATGGTGCTGGAGCACGGCGTGATCGAGGGAAGAAAAATATTCGGAAATATTATCAAATATATTAAGATGACGGCAAGCTCCAATTTCGGTAATATGCTTTCCATGCTGGTTGCCAGCGCATTCCTGCCGTTTCTGCCGATGATGCCGGTACAGATTCTGGTGCTGAACCTTCTGTACAACATTTCCCAGATTTCCATCCCGTGGGACAATATGGATGAGGATTACCTGCGCGTGCCGCGCAGATGGGAGGCTTCCAGCATCGGCAAATTCATGATCTTTATCGGGCCGGTCAGCTCCGTGTTCGATATCGCGACTTATTTGCTGATGTGGTTTGTGTTCGGCTGCAATACGGCCTCCAATCCGGCGCTGGTCGCGCTGTTCAACGCCGGCTGGTTTGTCGAAAGCCTGATTTCGCAGACGCTGATCGTCCACCTGATCCGCACGCCGAAGCTGCCGTTTATCCAGAGCCGCGCGGCTTCTCCCGTTGTCCTTCTGACGACGATGATTATGGCGATTGGCGTAGCGATCCCGTTCACGCCGCTCGGCGAATATCTTGGGCTGGCGGCTCTGCCGCTTCCCTATTTCGGCTGGCTGGCGGTGATTGTGCTGGGATATACCCTGCTTGCGCAGATCGTCAAGTCCCTCTATATCAGAAAAAATCATTCGTGGCTGTAACGCAAAGAAGGGCCTGAGTTTCCCGCTCAGGTCCTTCTTTCCGCTTATCTTACTTTTCTGATGTTGTACATGGAGTTCAGCACGATCCAGTTCTGGGGGAAGAAACTGTTGATGGTCCAGTAGCTGACACCTCCCAGATTGTATTGATCCACCAGCCTGAGCTTTGCCTGAATGCTTCGGGCGTCCTCGAACCAGACGACGTGCTGTTTTCCGTTTTCATAGTAATTGAAGAAGGGGGACTGTGCCTCCTCATCGAACATGATCTGCGCGCCCACTCTGGACGCCAGGCTGACGGCGCCGGGGTTGGTCAGCGAGCGGGCGGCGCTGCCCTGAACGAAGGGCAGCGTCCAGTCGTAGCCGTAATTGGGAATCCCCATCAGGATTTTTTTGCTGGGAATGACGGAGACGGCGTATTGCAGCACATTCTCCACCAGATTGACCGGGGCGACCGCGCGGGGCGGCCCGTAGGTGTAGCCCCATTCGTAGGTCATCAGGATAACGTGGTCCACAAGGGTGCCGTGCGTGGCATAGTCGTGCGCCTCGTACAGCAGCCCCGTCTGTCCCTCGCTGGTTTTCGGCGCGAGAGCGGTGGTAACGGTATAGCCCAGCGGATGCAGCCTGTCGACGACCTTTTTGATAAAGCTGTTATAGTTGTTTTTATCATTTGGAAAGATATATTCAAAATCAATATCCAGCCCGTAATACTGTTTTGCGTTCAGCGTCCTTACGATATTTTCCAAAAGGGTATTCTGAATATCCGGATTCGCCAGAATGGTATGGGCCAGATCACTGTTAAAGCTGGCTCCCTCCTGAATATTGGTAATGACCATCATGGGACCGACATTCTGATTCCACGCGGCCTGAATCAGCGGGGTGTCCTGTATGGGGGCCAGACTGCCGTCCGGACGGACCTGATAGCTGAAAATGCTGAGATAGGTGAGATGGGGCAGGGTGTTGTCAAGCGTAGTGGTGTTGATGTTTGGGAAAGCGTATCCGTTTACATCGATGGTTCCCAGCTTTTCGGTGGAAAGGGGAATCGTAATGACCTGGCCTGCCCTGATTCTGGAGGGGTCGGTGATGGAAGGATTCGCGCTCAGAATGCGGAACACCGTGGTGTCGTAGCGCCGGGCGATGGAATACAGCGATTCTCCGGAAGCCACGGTGTGGTCGACACTGTCCGCGTCCACCACAATCGCCTGCCCGATCATCAGCCGTTCCGTGTTTTCCAGACTGTTGTCGGCAATGATTTTCTGTATGGAAACGCCGTAACGTCTGGAGAGGGAATAGATGCTGTCCCCCTGCCGCACGATATGTATCACCAAATCCATCACACCTTTTCCTTATAAAAATGGCGGTAAGCGGCTGTCCTTTCTTTGCGCAGAACCGCTTTCTACCAGTATATGTGAGGAAATTCCGGCGTATTCCTGCCCAAAAAGAGCGCAGCGGTAAAACTAAAGCAATTCCATTTCAGTTTGCAAAACAAAACACGTTCCTCCCCCGCCGAAGGCGGGGGAGGAACGCAACCTTGTTACAGAATTAACGGGGAATGCTGTAGAAAAAAATCGATTGGGAAAAACAGGCTATTGACATTGACGTTACGGAAAGGTGTATGATCTTTTTGCAGGGAGAGGATTTCATGGAATACACGATTCAGAAGCTGGCGCGGCTGTCGGGTGTCAGCACACGTACGCTGCGGTACTATGATGAGATCAATATTCTCAAGCCGGCGAGGATCAACTCATCCGGATACCGTATCTACGGGCAGGATCAGGTCGACCGCCTGCAGCAGATCCTGTTTTACCGCGAGCTGGACGTCAGCCTGGAGGAAATAGGGAAGATCCTCAGCGCACCGGATTTTACCGTGAAGGACGCGCTGAGTTCCCACCGTGAGAAGCTCCTTGCCAAAAGGGCGCGGCTCGACGCGCTCATTGTCAATGTGGAAAAAACACTGGCTTATGCGAAAGGAGAGACAGATATGGCCGATCAGGAAAAATTTGAAGGCTTTAAGCAGAAGCTCGTTGACGAAAACGAACGGAAATACGGAGCGGAAATCCGTGAGAAGTACGGAGAAGAAGCGGTAGACAGAAGCAACCGGAAGCTGAAGAATATGACGCAGGAAGAGTACGACCGGGTTACCGCTCTGGGTGAGGAAATCATGCAGACGCTTCTCAGCGCCTACCGGACGGGGGACCCCGCCGGGGAGCTTGCGCAGCGGGCGGCGGACCTGCACCGTCAGTGGCTGACCTTCTATTGGGACAGCTACAGCAGGGAAGCACACGCCGGTGTTGCGCAGATGTATGTGGACGATCCGCGCTTCACTGCCTATTATGATAAGCACCAGCCGGGGCTGGCTGCGTTTCTGCGTGACGCGGTTCTCGTCTACACCGGTACAAAAAGCGAATAAGCATAAAAGGAAAGCGGCGGACAGGATTTTATCCTGTCCACCGCTTATCTGTATATAGAATTATCTGTACTGAAATTATTGGTTCCTCTCCAATACCCTGGCCCAGGTCGCGCCCTGTAAGAAGCTGCCCTCCACGTTATTTTCCATCTGCAGGAACATCGGATAGGGGACGGCAAAGGAGAGAAGATCCTTATCGATGTATTTTCTCGCAGAGATATCCGTCATACCAATAATCGCGCTGGGATGTTCCTTTTTTGCCTGGGCAAACGGCAGGATACACACGCTGTGGCATCCGGCGCCGAAGGGGGCGATCACGGTTTCCGTTTCTCCGGCTTCCCGGTCGTAGTTGGCCAGGACGATCAGCGCGGAAAGCTGGTCCGGATTTGCCAGGAATACAACATCTTCGGGCGTTTCGTTCCCGTCCATCTGTTCCAGCGGCTTAAACAGGACGTATTCGGTCGGGACGTCCGTCATAGGCAGGGAGTCGATGAACTTTTTTGCAAGCTCCGGGGTCTTATAATATCTTTCCCCTACGTCCAGCGGGGTGGAGGTATGAAAATTTTTAGCGGCTTCGCTGCGGGCAAACTCCTGATTGCCCGTCGAAAGGTAATACTCGATACCACCGGGAAATTTGGTGTATTGATTGCCGAAGCCAAGGCCGGTTCCCCCGCCCAGACAGCCGAATGTCTGACGGTCAAAAGCGGCGGTTCTCCCTTTCGCCGCGGACATCAGCATTGCCGCCACGCAGCCGTGACGGCCCTGTGCGAATTGCAAAGCGCCTTCCGGTTTGCTGTCGGAAAAAAGAACGGCTATGGGCGAGTAACGAAGGCTGACTGCGTTTGTAATTTTGCTCTCCATGGTTCTGCTCTCCTTTGTTCTTAATTGAGGTCGGCTTTCTCTTGTGCCCTTTTATTTCTTTTCTCTTTTAAACACAAAGATCATCATAGAACCCAGACCGCCGGCACATTGAAAGTTCACAAGCTCCCAGCCGTCTTTGCCGTACCGTTCCAGCACCGCATCGCTTTTCTTCTTTAAGCTTTTCACCGTGTCAAAGAGGCTGTTGAAAGTCACTGTTGTATATTCCCACATGTTAAACTCCTTAATAGTACGATAATCCGAATTGGCTGTAATGCCCATAATCGGACTGATTATATTTTGTAAATTATAAAAGACCCTTCAGACAAGATTCGTAAGTATATCTCAGACGATTCCGGGTGGAATCTCCATAGTTGATTGCTGCAGCCGGACAATGATGAAGACAGCGCAGGCAATTATCGCATTTCGGAAGCACCCAAAACGGCTTGTTTTCTTTCATTTCTATCGCATGAACCGGACAATTCTTCACACACAGCCCACAACGAATGCAAGAATGGTTCACAGTAAAGGGGGAAGTGCTTCGGGCTTTCTCATAATGAGTGTGAATGCCGGGCGTTAATCGGCGTATGAGCCAGTTGCTCCGATAAGGCTTTTGGGTCCCTTGAATAATCTTATGAAGAACTTCTTCTGCATGAATCAATTTCTTTTTCTGCGTCTCCAAGGATGGTATGTCATGCAATATCGAATAGTTTGTGACCATGACGAGGGAGTAGACGGTTGGTCTAGGAAGTCCTTTTTCCAGAAAAAGCTTTTCTATCACAGCGTCTCCTCCGCCCAAATACCCGCCGCATGTGACAATAACGACTATTTTACTGACGTTTATAAATTCATTTTTTCGGATGAATGTTTCCATCCGGTCTGAAATTCCCCAAAAACAATTAAATGTCGTCAGAAATAGAGGCTCCCCATCTTTTAAGTGAAATACGGCAGGCTCTTCAAAGTCACAAACATCCACCAGATCTCCTTGAAATGTTTCGTGCAGTTTTACAGCAACATGCTTTGAATTACCAGTTGAGCTGTAGTATATTACCATTGCAGCATGACCTTCTTTCTGTGACGGCTCCTGTCGATGCAGGAATCCTGTCTATTTGCATGTTATATAAACAGTGCGAATTCCCTATCGAGCTCATTTGTGAACTTCATTTCGATTTCGGAAAGGCTTTCAGATAGCCTGTTCTTCTTTCCTGTTTTTCGAAAACCATATTTGAAATAAAGGGAATACGCCTTTTGATTATTTTCCAATATCCAAAGAGTCGGCGCCCTCGGGCACTGCCGCACGGCATACAGCAGAAGCTTTGTACCGTATCCCTTGTGTTGTTCATCAGGCAGAACATACAAATTCTCAATCCTGTTTTCATGAACAGATACAATTCCAACAGGTTCGGGTTCCGCTAACAGATACACTTTTTTTCCGGCTTCTATTTCGGAACGCAGATATTTTTCCTGATGTTCAACGGTATGCTGTTCAATAAAGCTCATACTGCAAAAGCTTTTATGGGATTCTTTCCATGATTCTGAATGGATCTTTGCCGCTGACGCAAGGTTACTGTCATTCACTTCGATTATCATAAATACGTCTCCTAATCATGGGAAGGATTCATTATGCTCATAATTGGAAGAACAGTTTCTTTTCCATACATACGGATTCTGGCATATTGATATACTGACCATAATTTTTGATAACATGAAATCCGATCGAGGTATACATTCTTATTGCCTCTTTTAGTAAAAATCCTGTTTCTAATATCAACTTTGTATATCCCTTATTGAGTGCTCTCTCTTCAAGTGTATTCAATATAGACTTACCATAACCACGATTCCTGCAGCCCTTTTCTGTAAATACTCTTTTGATTTCTGCAGTGCCAGGTTCATATTCTTTAAATCCACCACATGCAACTGCTTTGCCATCTTCAATAATCAGAACAACGTCATGTATGTTTTCCAGTGTATTATATTGAATATACTGTTTTCTTTGCTTTTCCCCACCAACGACATCATTTAGATGTTCATCTAATTTATGGCACAAATCAACAAATCGTTCATCATCGCCATTTGTAAATATAATCTCCATTTATAAACTCCTCTCATAAAAATAATTAGACCGTATTTTTAATGAGTGTCAAAACAATTATACGAAGCTCAAACTTTCTGAGCTAACCAATTTGCTTATTTCGAGAAACGATGAAGATTACTCATTTTTTATTATTTAGTGAGTCTGAGTGTTTCCAGCCTTTTTGCTCGTTCAAACGCTTCAAATAAAAATTTATCCTCCGATAGATCCTCATAACCCCAATTCATGGCCTCAATTGCGGTCGGACCAGAATAACCAGTTTCGGTGATCTTTTTCATGGCCACAGACCAATCAATTGTACCGTCAAAGGGTAACCGGTGTGTGGCATCTCCGCAATTATCATGTAAATGTAGTGCCATCAACCGGGAACCATACATGGACAATAAGTCATCGCCCGGACAGTACCGGTAGTGATGTGCGCAGTCATAACAGAATCCGATACGCAGAGAATCTACCTGCTCTAGTATATATGCCAAAGTGGTAAAGTTCCATAAATTCTCCAGCGCAACATTGACGCCAAGTTGTTCCGCTTTTTCAGCGATTCTGTTAATTATATCCAGCACCAATGTGCTATTTGTATTGTCTTCGTCCGGCAGGTGTACCACCATTGTCGGGATCTCAAATTCGGCGCAATCTGCAACACATTGTAAATAGCAATCGGCTGCGGATTCCCCGTTCAGATTGTCAAGCCAAAGGTTCTCTTTGACTTGAAATGGCGTGTGGATATTTTCTATAAAAAGCCCCGCTTCTCGCGCAATTCTTGGACCGCTACGGTAATCATTCCGACCAAAGCCTTCACTCCACCACATTAATACACCATCAAACCCGGCTTGTTTTATTGAGCGGTAACGCTCCTGTATTGACATTTCATAGCCAAACCAATCATAAATAGTGATCATAATCCAAGTTCTCCTTCGCTTAGATAAAATAATCAGAATTTGTGCTCTTATTCTGGTTACCTGTAGCAATCAGATTTTGCTGAATCTGAGTTAATAGAGATTATTTTGTGCAACTGTGTTTCTGAAACAAGAGTCAACATGGTCATTCACAATACCTGTTGCCTGCATATGAGAGTAAATTGTAATTGAGCCCAGAAAGCGGAACCCTCTTTGCTTTAAATCTTTGCTGATTACATCTGACAAAGCTGAAGTTGCCGGTATTTGTGATATATTTTGGTAGCTATTCATAATTGGCTGTTGATTTACAAATTTCCAGATATAGCTGTTGAAGCTGCCAAACTCTTTTTGAATTTCTAAAAATTTACGTGCATTGTTGATTGAGGCTTCAATTTTTCTTCTATTCCTAATGATTCCTTGATTTGAGAGAAGCTCATCTATTTTTTTGTCATCATATGCTGCAACTTTTTCCGGTTCGAAATTATCGTAAGCGATTCGATAATTTTCTCTTTTTCTAAGTATGGTCAGCCAACTTAGCCCAGACTGCGCAGATTCTAGTACTAAAAATTCAAATTGCTTTCTATCATCGTAGACCGGAACTCCCCATTCTTCATCATGATATTTGATATATTGGTCATCTGATTTACACCAATCACATCGATTCATTAAATTACCCCTTTCATGACCTGATAACATACACAGTATCTATAATAACAGAACAAGCTGTTTATCATAAACATAAATGAAAAGCTCGAACGGGAGGGAAGACGACTCATTATGCTCATTAAATGCAGCTTATCATCGTGCTTTGGTTACAGGATTCATTACTGCAAGGGCGTGCTTTTTTGCTGATTCGGAAAGCTGCATTCGTTTACGAATGGACAGCCACCGCATTTAGGCTTCTTTTTGCAGTGCCTTTTCCCATGCTCCAAAATCAATATATGGTATTTGCCGAATAATACGGCGTCTTTCTCAAGCCCCTCGGTGAAATATGTCTGCAGCGGTTTGTATTCCAGTTTCACAGGGACGGACAGCCGCTCTGCCAGCCTTTTTATGTAAGCGTCGATTACAAATGTGGGGAAGTAAAAGACATAGAGCAGGACGGCATCTGCGGTTTCCTGCCCGATTCCCTTTATGGCAAGCAGTTCCTTTCTGATTTTGTCCTGCGGCTGTTGTTGAACCGTTTCCACGGAATATCCATATTGTTTATACCACGCGGTTATATTTTTCAAACAGACCGCCTTTGCAGTGTAAAACCCGCTGGGATAGATGTGCCTGATTAATTCATCCAGCGGCAGGGCTTCGATATATTCAGGGGTAAGCCTGTCACCAAAGTTTGCCAGCGACCGTTCAACATTTCCCCACGCCGTATTCTGGACCAAAACGGCTCCAACCATAATTTCATAGGAATTCCCCGGCCACCAACCGAGATCTCCATAGTGTTCCAGCAGCTTATTGTAAATCCAATTTGATTTGTTTGACATGGATTGTCCTCTTGATTCAATAGATCACTTAAGATCACTTATAAATCAGGCTTTCAATTTGCTTCTCTGTCTTAAAGAACGGAAATGTCACTTTCTTTCTTTATCCATAAACACTCTTGAACCCGTAGCACCTTTTTGCCCCTGGTATTTCCCCTGATAGGGCTTGAGGGCGATATCGTCCATTTGGGCAAATACAAGCTGTCCCACTCTCCAGCCGGATTGCAGTTCTATCGCACAGCGGTTCGCATTAAATAATTCAAGGGTGATTTCTCCTTCAAATCCAGGGTCCACCCATCCGGCGTTCTGAATAAACAAGCCCAATCTTCCAAGGGAGCTTCTTCCCTCAACAAACGCGGTCAGATTATCGGGCATTACAAAATACTCCAATGTAGTGGCAAGGACAAACTGCCCGGGGAGGAGAAGATACTTATCCGTTTGAATGGTTTTATATCTGATCTCATTTTGTAAGGTAATGATTCCGTCGGGTGAGTCCTCCACAATACTGAATGTGTTTCCAAGACGGATATCTACGCTTGCGGGCTGTATTTGCTCTTCTCCGATCGGTTCTATCAACAATGTTTTGTCGTTTAACATTTTAATAATGGTTCTGTCCGATAAAATCATAGTGGAATCCATCCTTTGCATTTTATGAATAATATATTTATTACAGCTTACAGCATTTCCAGTTAATTCTGCAACAAGGTTGCGTTCCTCCCCCGCCGAAGGCGGGGGAGGAACGTGTTTTGTCTTGCAAACTGAAATGGAATTGCTATCAGTATTATATCAGCTAAAATCTGTAAACGCAAAAGAACTTAAAGCACGGAGTTTGAGTTTTAAAAGCAAAAATGCGCACATATGATAGGATTGATTATAAATGTGATGGTAGGGATAGCCATATGAGACATATTGATATAAAAAAGCTTCTGAAAAGCGGGCTTGCGATAAATATTGCCATTTTGGCGGCTTCCATTGCATTGATCTATTCATTGATTTCACTGTACTTCTGCAGTCATTTCTTTTTTAATACGGAGATAAATGGGGCGAATGTCTCGTTAAAAGCGCACAGTACTGCGGCTCAGGCGATAAAAGAGTATATGAAGGGCTACGAACTGCAGTTAACGGAAAGAAATGGGGAAGCAGAGGAGATAGCAGGACACGATATCGGTTTGCAGTATAATGAAAAAGCCGGGATTTCCGGAATTTATTCTCTGCAAAGACCGTTTCAATGGATGGGCTCGTTATTCGAAGGTAAAAAATATACGATCAGCGATCTATATGTTTACAATCAGGACCTTTTAAAAAATAAAATTGACCAATTAAATTGTTTAAACAGGACTGCCGCGGAACCGCAAAATGTCAATTTCAAGTATTCCAGCGGGTTATACGAAGCGGTTAAAGAAGTATACGGAAATACAATCATTCGGGATCAATTGAACAAAGCCGTAAAAGCGAGTATTGAAAAGGGAGAAACAAGTTTAAATTTAGAGGAAGAGCATTGCTACAAAGAACCAAAGTATACCTTGAGCTCTTATAAAACCCACATAGTCGAGAACCTGCTGAACAGGTATGTATCCGCAAATATTACTTATCAGTTCGACGATAAAAAGGAAACAGTAAATGGGGATGCCATCCATAAATGGCTTACTGTCAGTGAAGATTTAGAAGTTGTAATCAATAAAACCGCAGTTCAAAAATATATAAACGAATTGGGCAGAAAATACGATACGGTAGGAGTGGCAAGAAACTTCAAAACATCTGTGGGGAAAACCGTTACGGTGAAAGGCGGTCTTTACGGATGGAAAATCGACCGGGATGCCGAAGCGGAAGCGCTGTTGGAAAATATAACACGCGGTGAGGTAGTGGAAAAAGAACCCGTCTATATCCAGAAGGCTTTATTCAGAGGGGAAGATGAAATCGGCAATACCTATTTGGAAATCAACATCACAAAACAGCATGTATGGTTTTATTTGGACGGAAAGCTTCTGGCCAACGGTTCCGTGGTAACCGGCAACCCCAATCGGGGATGGTCCACTGTAACCGGGGTTTACATGCTCAATTACAAACAGGAAGGCGCCGTTTTAAGCGGCCAGGGATATGAAGCCAACGTCACTTACTGGATGCCTTTTTTCGGAAATACAGGATTACACGACGCCAGCTGGAGATATTCCTTTGGAGGAGAGATCTATAAAAGGAACGGGACACACGGGTGCATCAATGCCCCGTTCTATCTGGCGAAAACGATTTTTGAAAACATAGAAGTAGGGACCCCCATCATTAGTTATGAAGAAGGATAAAGCGGTTTCCTTATTTATCCAGATATCGTTGAACTACGTGGCTGGCGTCACAAAACGGTTTATTTTCCGATTTCCCGCAGCGGCAAAGCGCAACCCGGTTTCTGGTTTCGTACATGGTTCCATCGGCTGATTCAATCGGGATACTGCCTTTGACAAATATGCCCGCGCTGACGCCTTTTCCAGGGTCCTGCACGATATCGATCGACGGTTCGCTGACGGGTTCATGCTCTGTCCCATCTTTATCAACAGCCGTCAGCCGCCCCGCAGGGCAGTCGCAAGCCGCCTGAATAGCTTCCGCTCGGTTATCCTCTGTGTCGGAGTTTTCGGCCAGGTCCCAGGCGTTCCCGTTTTTTCTGTGGCAGAAGCGCGCAAAGGCACATCGGCCGTCGTCAAGAAGGTCAATGCCGGAGCCTTCCGTCAGCTCGGCTCTCTTGTGGTATTCGCTCTTGGAGGCTGTTTCCTCCCCGCAAAAACCGGTTTTCAGATGTGTCCCGTCGCAGAACGGCGCGGTTTTCGATTTTCCGCAGCGGCAAAGCGCGTAGCTTTCAGACTGCGGGAGCTCCCGCCCCTCGTTCAATTCATATTCTCTGCCTTTTTGGACGATGATTTTTTCATGAATCGGTACCTTTCCTGAAACGATATACGGACCGTCTTTTGTGATCTTTATTTTTTGCCCGATGTTTTCTTTGTCCATGTTAATCCCGCCTTTTTTGTTTTTTAACCGCTGCCTTGATCTTTTAACACAACCTACAGGGCTTTGAACCTTTCTGGTTCAGATCCCTGTTCTTTTTTATTTTTTCTCGGACTCTTGAAACCTCGGAAAATGCGGCGCTAGCCCGCAGTCCAGCACAAAACTCGTTTGCAGGAAGCGAAATAAACCTATATTGCTGCCAATACGCAGATTATCGTACAAAAACATCACCGTTTTTCAGTCCGAACTCATTGTAATCGCCGCTTATCAGCTGTAAAGAGTTATTGTTGGTACGTTTAAACTTCAATTCATCGGACAGCCAGTTATGACCGGTAGCATCGTAGCACTTCAGTTCAAGTTTGACGGTATCTTCGCTGCCGACAAAAGTATAAAGGTCTCCCTTATACCCGCTCCAAAAGGTCTGAACATATTTTTGACCGTTTATTGTTCGTACTACATTGTCATTGTTCAAAGGATATTTCCATTCGTCTAACAGACAATAAGATTCCACAGAAATCGTTGCGTGAGAATCCTGCCCCGCGGAAAACCTGCATACAAAAGCAGAGGAGCCGTCATACTTTTGCCTGCTCGCCTCCGTGTTAAAGAATGTCCATTCCTTTTGGCCGTATAGCGAATCCCAGTTTTTTGCTTTGTCCATGGGAACCGGCTCGCTGTGCGGCGCGGGCTTTGACGAAGCGGCAGGCTTTACTGCTGAGGAAGTGGATTTTTTACTTGCAGAGGAACGGCTCGCTTCTTCGGTCTTTGATGCGCTTTGGGAACTGCTTTGCGAGGAAGTGTTTTGTGAGGAACTGTACAGCTTTTTATTTTCCTGGACTTGCTCTGATGATACAACGACCTGTTGGTTTTCTTTCAGCACAATGTTTCCGCTGCTGTCGACGGCTAATATGTCATTGGTCATGACCTTTCCGGTTTTGGGGTCTAAGATATTGCCATGATCGTCCACCGTATAAGATTGATAATCAGAATAATCCGCAGAACTTGACACGGGCTGCGATATCGTCCGGGACGAGCCGGAATCATTTGTGCTTGGATTCTGTTTGCTGCACCCGCACAAGCTGAATAATATACCCAAAGCCAGAACAAAAGTGAAAATTTTACGCATGAATAAGTTCCTCCCCTTGCGGCTCGAAAGCCAGTACCGGTCAGCCCCTTGATCCGCTCAATCACGTCGGGGCCGAATCTAATCTCATTTTATCATATAAAAAAAGAAGTCAATTCTTTTGCAGAAATCGGCTTGTTTTGATAAAAATTTTGGCGGAGATGAAGAGGATCGAGCTCACGACCTGCTCATACTGCATTTTTTGTTAATATAACAGAAGATGCTGGAGTGAAAATGTGATAATGGAAGGCATTGTGGTTTAGCGCTATTACACCTTCATAGGTATAAATTAAAAAAATATTATAAAATTCACTTGACTTGGAGTTGACTCCAGGTGATAGGCTTATGGACAGAGGTAAAACGCAGCCTTGCCATTCGGGGGAGTGATGCCGGTCACGCGGACCCTCCATTGGAAAGATGGATTTGAGAAGCCGGGCTGTAAGTATGCGGCGGCTTTTGAAGGAGAAAAGCAATATGGCGATTACAGACAAAGCAAAGCAGTATCACGAAGAAATGTTTCCGGGATATGCCTCGGAATTTTTGAAAACAGACCCGGAATTTATCGAACGGTTCGACAATTTTGCCTTTGACGAGGTAGTCAATCACGACGATCTGGACGGCCGTACCCGCTTTCTGGCAATTCTGGCGGCGCTCATCGGCTGTCAGGGCATCGAGGAATTCCGCGCCATGATTCCAGCCGCGCTGCATTTCGGTATGACGCCGGTGGAGATGAAAGAAATCGTTTATCAGGCGGTGGACTACTGCGGCATCGGCAGAGTATTTCCGTTTCTGAAAGCAGTCAACGAGGTACTGAAAGCGAACGGCGTTCCATTGCCGCTCCCTCCGCAGGCTACCACCACCACTGAAAACCGGCTGGAAGCAGGCATTCAGGCGCAGGTGGACATTTTCGGTGACAGAATGCGTGAATTCTACAAGTCCGGCCCGGAGGAAAGCCGCCACATCAATCGCTGGCTGGCGGAGAACTGCTTTGGAGACTATTACACCCGCAAAGGGCTGGATTTAAAACAGCGTGAAATGATCACCTTTTGCTTTCTGGCGGCACAGGGTGGTTGTGAGCCTCAGCTTACAAGCCACGCGGCGGCAAATCTGCGGCTTGGCAACAACAAGGCATTTCTGATCAAAATCGTGTCCCAGTGTCTGCCGTACATTGGCTACCCGCGCAGTCTGAACGCGCTTCGGTGTGTAAACGATGCTGCCGGAAACATCAATAAAGACGAAATCCAGCAATCAGCGGCGCATTCGGGACATTTTTGATTTCGCGCTGACCGAAGAGGTGCAGAAAATCAGGAATATCGACAACGACATCCGCTTATTCAATATGAGCCTTTCAGAACAGGAAGCCCCGTCTCGGACAGTCTGTTCCCGCCGGCTGATAAGTAAAAAATTTAAATTAAAGGAGAAAACACAATGAACAACTTTATTTATGATATCTCCACGAAGGTTTATTTCGGAGAAAATCAACTTTCCAATCTCGGGCCGGAGCTTTCCCGCTTCGGCAAGCGCGTGCTGCTGACCTATGGCGGCGGCTCCATCAAAAAGACGGGGCTGTATGACAAGGTTGTAGCGGAAATCAAGGCCGCCGGTCTGGAACTGTTCGAACTCGGCGGCATTGCCCCGAACCCGCATATCAATTCCGTGCGGGAAGGCGCGGAAATCTGTAAGAAAGAGAAAATTGATATCCTTCTTGCTGTGGGCGGCGGTTCCACGCTGGACGCGACAAAGTATATGGCGGCGGGTGCCTGCGTGGATTTCGATCCATGGAAGTTCTTGAGTGAATGGGCGCCGATTGAAAAGGCGCTGCCGGTCGTCACCATTCTCACACTTGCAGCCACCGGTTCGGAGATGGACTGCGGCGGCGTAATCAGCAACCCGGAAACGCATGATAAAATTGGCCGGCTGGCTCCGCCCGTGCTTCCCAAAGTTTCATTTCTTGATCCCACCAACACCTACACAGTCAGCGCATACCAGACGGCCTGCGGCGCGGCAGATATGATGTCACATATCATAGAAGTCTATTTCAACATGAACCAGGATTTACAGATGCTGGACGGCATTATGGAAACGCTGATGAAAACCATCATCAAGTACGCTCCCATTGCCATGAAGCAGCCAGACGATTACGAGGCCCGCGCCAATCTGATGTGGACGAGTTCCTGGGCAATCAACGGCTTTGTGAACGGAGGCAAGCGTCAGGCATGGAGCTGCCATCCCATGGAGCATGAGCTTTCCGCCATCTACGATATCACCCACGGTCTCGGCCTTGCCATTCTTACCCCACGCTGGATGGAATATACGCTGGACGAAACCACCGTATCGAAATTCTACCAGTTCGGCGTAAACGTGTTCGGTATCGACGCTTCCCTGCCGCAGATGGATGTGGCAAAGAAGAGCATTGCGCTTTTGAGCGATTTCTTCTTTAACACGCTTGGTCTGAAAAGCAGCTTCCGCGAAATCGGTATCGACGATAAAAACTTTGCGGTCATGGCAAAGAAAGCATGCGGAGACAGCACTTTGTCCGGGTTCCAGCCGCTGAACCAGAATGATATTGAGAATATCTTCAAAATGTGTCTGTAAGAAGAATGCAGGAGTAAAAATACAACAAAAATGGAAGGAATACGATGATGAGCAAAAAGGTTCTCGTGATTTCCGCAAGCCCCCGCAAGGGAGGCAACTCTGATACGCTGTGCGACGAATTTATTCACGGCGCACAGGAAGCCGGAAACGAAGCAGAAAAGGTGTTTCTGCACGGCAAAAAGATTGGCTACTGCACCGGCTGCGGCGTCTGCAACAGCACGCACAGATGTGTGCAGCAGGACGACATGGCATCCATCCTTGATAAGATGGTCAAGACCGACGTCATTGTTCTGGCGACGCCGGTTTACTTCTACGCCATGGATGCACAAATGAAAACGCTGATTGACCGAACCGTGCCGCGCTATACAGAGATTGCGGACAAGGATTTCTATTTCATTGTGACTGCCGCGGATACGGATAAAAGAATGCTGGAGCGTACTATCGAAGGCTTCCGCGGTTTCACCGAGGACTGTCTGCCGGACGCGCATGAAAAGGGTATCATTTACGGCACCGGCGCGTGGCGGATCGGCGAAATCAAAAGCAGCCCGGCCATGCGGCAGGCTTACGAAATGGGCAAACAGGCATAAAGGAGAAAGGTCGTACGGAATGATGAACAACGCGGAATTTGATAAGCAGAATCTTTTTGGTCTGGGACAGCCACTGCCGGAGATGTTCTCCAAATACTTTATCGGTCAGGCACATCTGAATCCGCTGACGCAAGCGATAAATATTGCCAATGTAACCTTTGAGCCGGGCTGCCGCAACAACTGGCATATCCATCACAAGGGCGGCCAGATTCTGCTGGTGATCGCGGGGCGCGGCTGGTATCAGGCGGAAGGCCGGCCTGCGCGGGAACTGCATCCCGGCGACGTGGTCGAGATTCCCGCCGAGGTCAAGCATTGGCACGGTGCGGCAAAGGACAGCTGGTTTTCTCATCTGGCGGTAGAGGTCCCTGCAGAGGGCGGCTCTAATGAGTGGCTGGAAGCCGTTACCGATGAGGAGTATAATAAACTCAAATGAGCAAGGATGTGAAAGCCAGTGACTATTGCGGAAGTAGCTAAAAAATACGAATTGACTCCGGATACCCTGCGCTATTATGAACGCATCGGCCTTCTGCCCAATATTGCGCGCACTTCCAGTGGTGTCCGTAATTATTCCGAGGAAGATTGCCGCTGGGTCGAATATATCAAGTGTATGCGTTCGGCAGGCGTTTCGGTGGAAACGCTCGTTGAATATGTTACGCTTTTTCACAGGGGGAAGGAAACTATTCCCGCCCGGAAAAAGCTCCTTCTGGAGCAGCGGGAACAGATTGTCGCCAAAATCGCGGAACTGAACACGGTTCTGGAGAGGCTGGACTGGAAGCTGGACGGCTACGAAGAACGAATGCTCAAGTGCGAGGAAAATTTGAAATAGCGAAAACCGTAAAAATCACCCCATTTGTTTTCAGTATATCATACTGAAAACAAATGGGGTGCAGTTCAATCTAGTATTGTTGGGCTCTTTTCGCGTTTAGGGTAAAAAAAGAGAACCAATGATTATATCAATCATTGGTTCTCTTTTTGGTGGAGACGAAGAGGATCGAACTCTCGACCTTACGGATGCGAACCGTACGCTCTCCCAGCTGAGCTACGCCCCCACAACGAAAGCTATTATATCATGTTGGCGGGGCGATTTCAACTGTTATTTTTAATTTTATTTGATCTTATTTCCAATCAAACGTGCTGAAAACGGCCTGAGCCCTGATTTCAGCCTTTATGGCTCCTGACGTATTGGCCTATTTTTTTGTCCTGTGTGGAGATGTGCTGGATCAGCCAGTTGATCACCATTTGATTGGCGTTGATAATAACGGCGATATTTCCGCCGGACCTGGCGTATTCGTCTTTCAGCTTCGCCAGTTCCGCGATAAAGTTGGTGTGAAGCTTCTTTTGCGTTTCATATTCGGGATAATGAATGCTCAGCATGTATTTTTCCTCGTCGCGAAAATGCATCTTTGTGTATTCGTCCAGGAAATCCAGCATTTGTGCGATGAATTCTTTCGCCTTGCCGTTTTTGCCGGCGTCAAACAGCTGGTTTGCCTTTTCAAACCAAATCTTGTGCTGCTGATCGATTACGTCTACTCCTACGGATAAATCTTCCGTCCATCCCATAGCCATAAAAAACATACCGCCCTTCTGCAAAATTTGCTATATTCTTCCATTATTATATAGTTTTTGCGGTCTTCGTTCAATACTTCCCTGAAACTATTTTTTAGAGGGCACTTTTTCCATGGAGAGGGCATATTTACAGAATTCCTTCATACAGCACAGCTCGCATTTCGGACTGCGCGCGGTGCAGACCGCACGGCCGTGCAGGACGAGCCGGTGGCAGAAATCGTTGGATTCCTCCGGCGGAAGGATGGCGCGCAGCTGTTTTTCCACCTTGAAGGGCTCTTTGCCTTCGCTGAGGCCGATTTTTCCGCAGATGCGGATACAGTGCGTATCGGTAACCACGGCGGGTTTGTGATAAATGTCCCCGACGACCAGATTGGCGGTTTTTCTGCCCACGCCCGGCAGGCGGGTGAGCTCCTCGATGCTGTCCGGCACCACGCCGTTGTATTCCTCTTTCAGCATCCGGCACATGGCAAAGATGTCGCGCGCCTTTGTCTTATAAAGCCCGCAGGAATGAATCAGCTCCTCGATTTCCTCCACGGTGCCTTCCGTAAAGGCCTGAAGGGTCGGGAAGCGCGCAAACAGCGCGGGGGTTACAAGGTTGACCCGCGCGTCGGTACACTGTGCGGACAGCCGGGTCGCGATCAAAAGCTGTAGCGGGTTGGTATAGGTCAGGGAGCAGACCGCCCCCGGATACTCTTTTTTTAGTGCTTCCACCGCCAAAGCGGCACGCTGTTTTTTTGTCATAATGAATCCCTCCTGTTTCGTGATCGTCACGATGCCTGATCCTCTTTTATTTTATAGGAAATATCGCAAAAGTACAAGTTGACAAGGACAGGATTATCAAATATCATGTTATAAATGAATCTTATAGCAATTCCATTCAGTTTGCAAGACACAACATATTCCTCCCCCCGCCGAAGGCGGGGGGAGGAACGCAGCCTTGCTGCAGAATCAACTGGAAATGCTGTCATATGGAAGGCGGAGAGAATATGAGCAGGTCGCAGCTGAAAATGCTGGCAGTGATTACCATGCTGATCGATCACGTCGGCGCAATTTTTTTTCCGTCCGTTCCGCTTTTCCGCATCATCGGGCGGCTTTCCTTTCCACTTTTCTGTTTTTTTATCTCGGAGGGACTCCTTTACACCTCCAGTATTAAGAGCTATCTGACGCGTCTTTTTTTCTTTTCGCTGATTTCCGAAGTTCCGTACGATCTGGCGTTTCACGGAACGGTGTATTACCCGCAGAGCCAGAATGTATTTTTTACGCTTTTTCTTGGCCTTGCGGCAATTGCGATCCTTCACACTTATCTCATTGCCCGGCCGGCCCCGGCGGTGCTCCTTGCCGTCGCCTGCGCGCTGCTTGCCGAAGTGCTGCATACGGATTACGGATGGTTCGGTGTGGTCCTGATTATCATCTTCTACTGCTTTAAAAACTACAGGACAAGGGGCGTGCTGATTTTTACCGTTTTCAATACCGGCTACAGCCTGCTGACCGGTCCGATCAAACTCTATGCTGCGCTGGCGGGGTTTCCGATTCTCGCTTACAACGGGAAAAGGGGAAAATGGAACTGGAAATATTTCTTTTATGCTTTTTACCCGGTGCACCTGCTGATACTGTATTTAGTGCATAAGGTTGCGTTTTAACACACGAAAGTGTATAATGAACAATAAAATACTCTGGGAAAGGGAATGAAGAAAATGTACAGTGATATGATGGACTCCATCGGCTTTGTTTCTCAGGCAGACCCCGCAGTCGGCGCGGCGATGAAAGAGGAATTAAAGCGCCAGCAGCGCAATCTTGAAATGATTGCTTCTGAAAATCTTGTTTCACCTGCGGTAATGGCCGCAATGGGCAGCATTTTGACGAATAAATATGCCGAAGGCTATCCCGCGAAAAGGTATTACGGCGGATGCCAGTATGTCGACGTCGTGGAAAACCTTGCGCGCGACCGCGCCTGCGAGCTTTTTCATGCGGAATATGCCAATGTGCAGCCCCATTCCGGCGCTCAGGCGAACATTGCCGTCTATTACGCGCTGCTGAACCCGGGAGACACCATCATGGGCATGAGCCTTGCCGAAGGCGGCCATCTGACTCACGGTTCTCCGGTCAACATTTCCGGAAAATATTTTCACTTCATTCCCTACGGCGTTAATTCCGAAACAGGACGGATCGATTACGACAAGCTCTATGAAACGGCTGTCAAAGAAAAGCCCAAAATGATTGTGGCCGGTGCGAGCGCGTACCCGCGCACCATCGACTTCAAGCGCTTCCGTGAAATCTGCGACGCCTGCGGGGCGTATCTGATGGTGGACATGGCACACATTGCGGGCCTTGTCGCCGCGGGTATGCATCCGAGCCCGGTGGAGTGGGCGGATATCGTCACCACAACGACTCACAAGACCCTGCGCGGCCCGCGCGGCGGATTGATTCTGTGCCGCGAGGAGTACGCGAAGGCAATAGACAAGGCGATTTTCCCCGGAACGCAGGGCGGCCCGCTGATGCATGTGATCGCCGGCAAGGCGGTCTGTCTGGGCGAAGCGCTCAAGCCTGAGTTTCAGGACTACGGCCGCAGAATCGTGGAAAACGCCGCCGCTCTTGCGGACGGCCTGCTGAAACGTGGCGTGAAGCTTGTCAGCGGCGGAACCGACAACCACCTGATGCTGGTGGACCTGAGCGGCCTGGAGCTGACCGGCAAGGAGCTGGAGCACCGCCTTGATTCCGTGTACATCACGGCCAACAAAAACACGGTGCCGAACGAGCAGCGCAGCCCGTTCGTTACCAGCGGCGTGCGTCTGGGCACGCCGGCGATTACGACACGCGGGCTAAACACCGGGGATATGGATATCATCGCCGAATGCATCAGCCTTGCGATCCATGATTTTGAAGCAAGCGAGGACAAAATCCGCGGGATGGTCACGGAAATCTGCGACCGGTATCCGCTGTACGAATAATTTATTGAAGTCAGGTGGGGTGGTTACAATATGGCAGCGCCTTTGGCGGACCGGCTGCGCCCGCAGAAGCTGGACGACCTTGTCGGCCAGCGCCATCTTCTGGGGGAGGGCAAGGCCCTTCGCCGGATCATCGATTCGGGGGAAATCCCCAATATGATCTTTTACGGGCCGTCGGGCATCGGGAAGACCACGCTCGCCTCCATTATTGCAAAGCAGACGAAACGGGCCCTTTACAAGCTGAACGGTACGACCGCTTCCACGGCGGATATCCGCGGGGTGGTCGAACAGCTTGACACGCTGGCCGCCCCGAACGGGATTCTGCTTTACCTTGACGAGATTCAGTATTTTAATAAAAAGCAGCAGCAGACGCTGCTGGAATTCATAGAAAACGGACAGATCACCCTGATTGCCTCTACGACGGAAAATCCGTATTTCTATGTATACAACGCCATTCTCAGCCGGTCGACGGTGTTTGAATTCAAGCCGGTTGAAAAAGAGGACGTGCTTCCGGCTGTCCGGCGTGCGTTTGCTTTTATGGAACAGGAGCAGGGGAGGCCCATCTCCGTTGAGCAGGAAGCGGAGGAGTACATTTCCTCCGCCTGCGGCGGGGATGTGCGCAAGGCGATGAACGCGGTGGAGCTCTGCGTGATTTCCGGCGAAGAAAAGGATGGCGTCTGCCGTGTGTCGCTTCCGCTTGCCAAAGAGCTTACCCAGCGCAGCGCGCTCCGATATGACCGCGCGGGGGACGAGCACTACGATATCCTTTCCGCGTTCCAGAAGTCCATGCGCGGCTCCGACCCGGACGCCGCTGTCCACTATCTGGCGCGCCTGATTGTGGCGGGCGACCTGCCGTCCATCTGCCGGAGGCTGATGGTCTGCGCCTGCGAGGACGTCGGATTGGCCTACCCGCAGATTATCCCGATCGTCAAAGCCGCGGTGGACGCCGCGATCCAGGTCGGGCTGCCGGAAGCGAGGATTCCGCTTGCGGACGCGGTCATCCTTGTGTGCAGCGCGCCGAAGTCCAATTCCGCCTATTGCGCCGTCGACGCCGCCATTGCCGACATAGAAAAAGGCAGAATCGGGAATATTCCCCGCCAGCTCCAGAATAAACATTATGATGGGGAAGACAACTCGCGCAAGGGGCAGTTCTATCAATATCCCCACGATTACCCGAACAAATGGGTTGCCCAGCAATACCTGCCCGACGAGTTGAAGGACGTTCATTATTATGAGTACGGACAAAATAAAACGGAGCAGGCTTTCCTGCAGTATTGGAGTAAAATAAAGGGGAATAATACCTGAAAATTGTGTGAATTGTGTCTGAATTCAGGAGTTTGCGCTTGTATCGGCCGCATGAGAGTGATATGATTGAGACAAAGAAAACGGGGGGCGTATCAATATGAAAAATGAGGTTCTCTTTAATTTAACATACGGAATGTACGCCATCGGCGTAAAGGACGAAAAAAAGGCCTCCGCCTGCATTGTCAATACGGTCATTCAGGTGTGCAACACACCGAACATGATTGCCGTCAGTATGAACCACGACAATTACAGCCATGACTGTATCGTCAAAAGCGGGCTTTTTACCGTATGCGTTTTGTCGGAGGATACTTCCGGCGCCGTCATCGGCGCGCTGGGCTTCAATTCCGGCCGCGATACGGATAAGCTGAACAATGTTCATCATAAAATTCTGGCGGAGGGCGTGCCGGTCATCAAGGAAAATATCTGCTGCTGGCTTCTCTGCCGTGTGGTAAGCAGCGCGGAGTCGCCGACCCACACGATCTTTGTCGCGGAAGTGGTCGCTGGCAGCGACGAGTCCAGGGGCGTGCCGATGACCTACGATTATTACCACAAGGTGATTAAGGGCAAGGCGCCGAAAAACGCGCCGACCTACCAGAAGGAGCAGCCGGCCGACGACAATAACGACGGGGAAAGCTGGATCTGTACCGTCTGCGGTTACGTATACAACGATCCGGACGTTTCCTTCGAGGAGCTGCCGGACGATTGGGTCTGTCCCATCTGCGGCGCACCGAAGTCGGCGTTCAGAAGAAAATAACAAAGGCTTTCTCAGAACCTGTCCGGTTTCCGGATGGGTTCTTTTTGATTACCGCTGCTTTTTAAATACGGTCAGAAAGCTTTTGGCCGCGGCGGAAAGCACGCGGTCGTTTCGCCAGGTCGCCGTGATCTGGGTCTCCATCACGGGGCTGTCGATGATTTTGCACGGGCAGGCGGGACTGCGGTAAAACGACTCCATCGAATAAGGGACGACGGCGATGCCCAATCCCGCGTTCGCCCACATCAGGCTTGTGCGGGAGTCGTCGTTCAGGCAAAAAATATCCGGCTGGAATCCGGCCGCCTTACAGGCCGATACAATCAGTTTTTCATAGCGCCGGTAAATAATCAGCGGTTTGCCTTTCAGGGCTTCAAGGGAAATCCGGCTGTCTTGTGCACTGCTGAAATATTTCCGATCGCCGACCGCGATCATCGGCTCTTTTTCCAGGCTGTACCACGATGTGTTTTCCGCGTGGAACGGGGTGCGGATGACCGCGATTTCAATGACGCCGCCCGCCAGAAGCTCGATCATCTGAAAGGTGTTCCCCTCGTGAAGCTCAAAATTCACTTCCGGGTACAGCTTGGCGTATTCCGTGATCCGCGGGTCAAGCAGGGGAAGAAAAGAGGAGGAAGTGACGCCCAGCCGCAAAGTCCCTTTCATCTTTTCCCCGTACTCGCCCAGCTCGCGCGCGGCGGCGTCGGCCAGCTCCAGAATATTGCCCGCGCGCTTGTAAAGAATAATTCCAGCGTCCGTCAGCGTGACGTGCCGCGCACCGCGCTCCACCAGCTTGACGCCCAGCTCCGTTTCCAGAAGCTGAAGCTGATGGCTCAGCGGCGGCTGGGAGATATGCAGCTTTTTCGCGGCCGCGCTGATACTGCCTTCCTCACAGATTGCCACGAAATATTCAAGACGTTTTAAATCCATCCTTTTTTCCTCCGGAATCTATATGAAATCAGTATGGGAAATAGATAAAATCAATATTATTCATATGGGTATCAATATGCTATAATAATACACGAAATTTACAAGATAGAACAGAGGAATGATTCAAAAAATGCTGAAGCTCGCGAAATACTTGAAAAAATACCGAAAGCAGGTCATTGTCGGGCCGATTTTTAAGCTGATCGAGGCAATCTTTGAATTGATTGTGCCGATCATCACGGCAAAGATGATCGACAACGGCGTGCGGACCGGCAACGTCGGCTATGTCTGGCGCATGGGCGGAATCATGCTCCTGCTAGGCGTGACCGGCCTGTGTTCCGCGCTGATCTGCCAGAAGCTTGCTTCCATCGCGTCACAGGGCTTCGGAACCGTGGTGCGCAGCGAGCTTTACAAACATATCAACACGTTTTCCCACTCGGAAATCGACCGTTTCGGGACTCCGTCCCTCATCACCCGTATGACGAACGATATCAACCAGCTTCAGTACGCGGTCGCGATGCTGATCCGCCTCGTTATCCGCGCCCCGTTTCTCGCGGTGGGCGCGATTATTATGGCGATGCTGGTGGATTTTCCGCTTTCCGTCGTGTTTTTGATCGCGACTCCGCTGATTGCCCTTGTCCTCTACATCATTATGACGCGTTCCGTGCCGTTCTTCCGGGTCATGCAGAAAAAGCTGGACACGATTTCCCTTATCACCCGCGAGGGGCTGAGCGGCGTGAGGGTTATTCGCGCGTTTTCCAAGCAGAAGAGCGAGGAGGAGCGTTTCAATGCGGCGGCGGACGACCAGACGGCGACCGCCATCCGGGTCGGTAAGCTTTCCGCACTGCTGAACCCCCTTACTTATACGATCATGAACTTCGCGGTGATCGCCATCGTATGGTTCGGCGGCTGGCGGGTCGATTCCGGCGCGATGACACAGGGGGAGGTCATCGCGTTTGTAAACTACATGTCGCAGACCCTGCTGGCAATGATCGTCGTAGCCAATCTGGTGGTGACCTTTACAAAAGCCTCCGCTTCCGCTTCGCGTGTAAACGAAGTGTTTGACACCGTTTCCTCTGTTCCGGATCCCGCCGGGGCGTCGGTCGTCCCTGTGCCCGATACACCGAAAATTCGGTTTAAAAATGTGAGCTTTTCCTATGACGGGCCGGACAAATACGCGGTAAAGAATCTCGACTTTTCGATTATGCCCGGGGAAATCGTCGGTATTATCGGAGGCACCGGCTCCGGAAAGAGCACGCTGGTCAATTTGATTCCCCGTTTTTACGACGTGTCGTCGGGGGAAATCCTAATCGACGGGGTCAATGTGCGCGAGTATCCGTTTTCCGCCCTGCGCGGCCAGATCGGCATGGTGCCGCAGGAGGCCGTTCTGTTTTCCGGCACCATTGAGAGCAACCTTCGCTTCGGATACCGGGACGCGGCACAGGAAGAAATGGAAAAGGCGCTGAAGATCGCGCAGGCGTATGAATTTGTGTCCGCTATGCCGCAGGGAATCCAAAGCCCGGTCAACCAGGGCGGCAAGAATTTTTCGGGCGGCCAGAAGCAAAGGCTGACGATTGCCCGCGCGCTGGTCGGAAGTCCGCGGATTCTGATTCTGGACGACAGCGCCAGCGCGCTGGACTTCGCGACGGACGCGGCGTTAAGAAAATCGATTCAAAGGGAAACCTCCGGCATAACCGTGCTGATGGTTTCCCAGCGCGCCAGCACCATCCGGCGTGCGGATAAAATCATCGTGCTGGATGACGGCGAAATTGCCGGAATCGGCACGCACGAACAGTTGATGGAAAGCTGCCAGGTCTATCAGGAAATCTGCCTGTCGCAGCTCAGCAGGGACGAGGTGAGCAAAAAATGAAAGGTTCCACATTAAAGCGGCTGTTCCGTTACGCGAAGCCGTATTCCGGCTTTTTAGCCGGTGCGCTCGTCAGCGCGCTGATTCATATTTCGCTCACCCTCTATGGGCCGATTCTGATCGGCCAAGCGGTCGATCACATCATCGGGCCTTCCAACGTCGGCCACAGGGACATGATTCCCATTCTCGTTATGCTTGCGGGAACCATTGTGATCAGCGCGGTGTTTCAGTGGGTAATGGCGTACTGTACGAATAAAATCACCTATCACACGGTGCGCGATCTGCGCGCACAGGCTTATCAGAAGATCAACCGCCTGCCGCTCCGATACATTGACGGCCACGCGCATGGCGATATCATCAGCCGTGTCGTCAACGATGTCGATCAGGTTGCTGACGGCCTGCTGCAGGGGCTTACCCAGCTTTTTACCGGCGTCGTGACCATTCTGGGAACGCTTGTTTTTATGCTGACCATCAGCCCTGTCATTACGGTGGTGGTTGTGCTGGTTACGCCTCTTTCGCTGTTTGTGGCGGGCTTTATCGCCCGGATTTCCCACCGGCAGTTTATCGAACAGCAGGCGACCCAGGGCGAGCTCAGCGGTTATGTGGAGGAAATGATCAGCGGCCAGAAAATCGTAAAAACGTTCCTCTATGAAAGCCGTTCGGAAGAAGAATTCAACGAGATTAACCAGCGGCTCTACAACTGCGGGGTGAAAGCGCAGTTTTATTCCTCCCTTTCCAACCCCAGTACCCGGTTTGTCAACGGTGTTGTGTACACCGCGGTCGCGGCAATCGGGTCGCTCTGCGCGATTACGGGCCGCCCCGGCCCGCTGACGATCGGACAGATCACCTCGTTTCTGGCCTATGCCAACCAGTATACCAAGCCGTTTAACGAAGTGACCGCGGTCATCACCCAGATTCAGACGGCGTTTGCCTCTGCCGACCGCCTTTTCCGGCTTCTGGACGAGGAGGAGGAAACACCCGACGCTCCCGGCGCGCTGGCTCTGACGGACAGCGAGGGGAATGTGGACGTGGAGCATGTGTATTTTTCCTACCGTCCGGAAGCCAAGCTGATTCAGGACATGAACCTGAAAGCGAGAAAGGGCGAGCGAATTGCGATTGTGGGTCCGACCGGATGCGGAAAGACCACCATTATCAATCTGCTGATGCGCTTCTATGACGCGGACAGCGGCACCATCAAAATTGACGGGACCGATGTGAAGAATGTCACCCGTGACAGCCTTCGGAAAATGTTCGGAATGGTGCTGCAGGAGACCTGGCTTTTTTCCGGAACGGTGCGCGACAATATCTCGTACGGAAGCGAACATGTGTCGGAGGAACAGATCATCGCCGCGGCAAAGGCGGCGCACGCCCACTCGTTCATCATGCGCCTGCCGAACGGGTACGACACCCTGATTTCGGAGGACGGCGGCAATATTTCGCAGGGACAGCGGCAGCTGCTTTGTATTGCCCGGGTAATGCTGGTGGACCCGCCGATTCTGATTCTGGACGAGGCGACCAGTTCCATCGATACCAGAACGGAGATCCGTATTCAAAAGGCGTTTACCGAAATGATGAAGGGGAGAACCAGCTTTATCGTGGCCCACCGCCTTTCCACCATTAAGGAGGCGGACCTGATTCTGGTGATGAACAAGGGAAGCATTATCGAGCAGGGAACACATGAACAGCTTCTGCAAAAGCAGGGCTTTTACGCGAATCTTTACAACAGCCAGTTCGCGGTCGCGGATTAGCGGAAATAAACAGGAACCCCGGCAAAGCCGGGGTTCCTGTTATCTTACCGTAAATTTATAGATGGTCGTGTGCTTGTATTTCTCGCCCGGTTTCAGGTTTTGGAACGGGAATTCCGGGTGATGAACCGAGTCGGGGAAGAACTGTGTTTCCAGGCAGACCGCATGGTGCGCCAGATGCTTCTTTCCCGCCTTGCCGGCTGCGCCGGGGGCAAAGCTGTTCGCGGTGTAAATCTGTATCCCGGGCATATCGGTAAAGACCAGCATCGCCCTGCCGCTCAGCTGGTCGTAAAGCTCCGCGGCTTTTTTCATGCCTTCCGCGCCCTTAATCACGAAATTATGGTCGTAGCCTCCGCAGCTTTTCAAGAGGCCGTCGTTTGCCCGGATGTCCTGTCCGATGGTTTTGGGCTTATTGAAATCATACGGCGTACCGGCGGCCGGGGTCAGCCCGCCGGTGGGGATCAGGTCGGTTCCGACCGCGGTAATTGCGTCCGCGTTGATCTGCAGCTCCTGTGAAAGAATGCTGTTTCCGACGTCCCCGCTGATATTGAAGTAGGAATGGTTGGTAAGGTTGACCGGCGTTTCGCGGTCGGTCTGAGCGCCGTAATCGATGATCAGCGCGTTGTCCGTGCTGAGGGTGTACTGAACGGTTACGTTCAGGTTCCCGGGAAATCCGCATTCCCCGTCTTCGCTGAGGTAAGCAAAGGTGACGGACGGCGCATCGTCGTCATTGTCGCTGCATTTCAGCCGCCAGACCCGGTCCTGAAACCCGCCCGGGGCGCTGTGCAGAGAATTTTTTCCATCGTTTGCCGCAAGCGCGTATTTTTTTCCGCCGATTTCAAATTCCGCCCCGCCGATCCGGTTGGCGTAGCGTCCGACGACGGCCCCGAAAACGTCGCTTTTTTCAAGGTATCCGTCCAGCGTGTCATGTCCCAGGACCACGTCCCCGAAATTGCCCTTTTTGTCGGCGGTCAGCAGCCTGACAATGCGGCAGCCGTAGGTGATCACCTGCGCGGACATCCCGCTTTTATTGCGCAGGGTATAGCTGTCGATTACGGTGCCGTCCGGCAGTTTCCCAAATACAGATTTTTCAATGCTCATCGTTCAGCCTTCTTCTGTCATATTTGGTGATGAGGAATTACTTGCCCAGCAGTGCCGCGCCGATAATTCCCGCATCGTTTCCCAGCAGCGCCCTGCAAATCTTTGTCTCTCCCTGCGAGCTGAGGGAATAGGCTTCCTTGGCGACATATTCGCGCAGCGGCTTCAAAAGGGTTTCCCCTTCGTTGCAGATGCCGCCGCCGATGCAGAGGATGTCCGGCTGGAATGCGTTGATGCAGTTGACCAGCCCGCAGCCCAGGTATTCGATGTATTCGTCCACAACGGCTACTCCGATCGGGTCGCCCGCGCGCATTGCGTCAAAGGCGGTACGCCCGTCCACATTGCTCAGATCGCCGTCCACCAGCTTCCAGACAGGACTGCTGCAGTCGGCGGATTTTTCCATCGCCTCTTTGGTGGAGCGGATCAGTCCGGTGGCGGAAGCGTACATTTCCCAGCAGCCGTCGCGGCCGCAGGTGCAGTGCCTTCCCTGAAAGACAATCACGGTATGTCCCATTTCTCCCGCGCCGTAATTGGAGCCGGAATAAATTTTACCGTCGATGATGATACCGCTGCCCACCCCGGTACCGAGCGTGATCGCCATTGCGTTTTTCGCGCCCTTGAGCGCGCCGGCCTGATATTCGCCGTAGGCCGCCGCGTTCGCGTCGTTTTCCACGATGACTTTTTTATTCATTTTTGCTCCCAGAAATTTTCTGAGCTCAAAATGGTTAAAATACAGGTTGTTGGAAAATTCCACCACACCGGTATCCGTGTTGACGGTGCCGGGGGTGCCGACGCCCACCCACGGGACGTCGTCCAGGGTGAGGTTTGCATTGCGCAGCGCTTCCATTGCGGTGGAAGCAAGCTGTTCGCACATATCGTCAGGAGGGCAGGGTACGACGGTCTTTCTTTTCGCCGTGGCAATGATTTGGCTGTTTTCGTCGACGACGCCAACCTTAATGTTGGTTCCCCCAAGGTCAATTCCCAGATAATACATTTTTTATCCCCTTCGTCCGTTATTTCAAAGTACAGCAATTTCCCAACAAAAGCGCGGTTCTTTCAGGCGCCCGCCGTTCGTTAATCTGCTGTAATATGTGAATAGTATAGCATTATCGCATGGGAATTGTAAACATATTGTGCTCTGCAATACAAAAAATTGTTATGAAGCGAAAACTTGTGCTATAATATGAAAGATACAAAATTTGGAATGGAGATCATGCCGTGGATTTTAAAGCACTCCCCAAGGGAATGAGAAACAAATATACGAAGGAATATCTCACTCTGCTGAACAAGCGCAGGTTTTCGCTCGGCGCGAAGCGTGCGTTTGATATCGTGGTATCGCTGCTGATTCTTGCGGTTTGTTCGCCGTTTTTTCTTCTTTTGGCGCTGGCCGTCAAAATCGACTCCAGAGGGCCGGTGTTTTACCGGCAGGTTCGCGTCGGACGCTACAATCAGGACTTTAAAATTTTCAAGTTCAGAACAATGATACAGGATGCCGATAAAATTGGGCCTCCGCTGACGGTGGGCGATGACCCGCGCGTGACAAAAGTCGGAAGGTTCATCCGGAAATTGCGGCTTGATGAGTTTTCACAGCTTTTAAATGTCCTTGGCGGAAGCATGAGCCTCGTCGGTCCCCGGCCGGAGGTCCGCAAATATGTGGATGTCTATGCCCCGGAATATATGGCGACGCTGCTGATCCGGCCCGGCATTACCGCTACCTCGAGCATTGCGTTCAAGGATGAGGACAGCCTGCTCAATGCGGCCGAAGACCCGGAAAAAGTGTATGTGGAACAGATTTTACCGCCTAAAATGGCATATAATCTGGAATACATGAAAAATATTTCCCTGCTGAACGACATCAAGATCATGTTTCGGACCGTCGGCGCGGTGCTGAAATAGGCGGATTCATATTTCACCTCTGCTTGTTTATAATAAGCATGAGGTGATTTTTTATGTTTGAGAATTGGCGGAAGAACAGGAAAAAAGAAAATAAAGAATATACGGATGTAGACAAAATGGCGGCTACGCTTCCCAATATGAGCAAAAGCGAGATTCCGACCGATGTGCTGGGCAGTTATACCGGCACGGCCAGAGACGGTGAAAAACCGGATCAGGACGCGGATGACCTTTGAATTTTTTGCAATATTTTCAGCCCTTCCTTCATAATAATGGATAGACAGTAGGTGATTGCTTGTTGAATCGTATGATTATGAAGAGAAAAAGGCTGATTGCTTTTATCCTTGTCCTTGCGGCGGCGGCAGGAATTGCCGCCGCTTCAGGCCGTTACGGAGAAAGTATGCCCGCGGATGCGCAGATGGAGAGCTCGGCATCGTCTTCCTCCGGTGATTACATAAAGTACGTTGAGTTCAACGTGCCGTATCTTGCGCTCAAAAAAGCAATGAATCTGGATATCGCCTCTCAGAAAGAGGAGAAGAAGGTAAGCTGGATCGAACTGCTTGCCTATCTTGCCGCGAAGTACGGCGGAAATTTTTCACACTATAAGAGCAATGATCTGGACGTTCTGATGTCGAAGCTGGAAACGCAGAGCATGGCGGACCTGACAAAGGACATGAAATATTATACCTACTATTTTAAGGCGTACACGGCGGTTCTGGGCGGACTTCTCGGCACCTATACCGATGGCAGCGGGGAGGAAAAATACGGCCTGATCGGATTTTCACCGATTGCCAAAACCTTTCCGTATGAGGAATACGACGATTTTGGCGCATCCAGGACTTACGGATACAAGCGGCAGCACCTCGGTCACGATATGATGGCTGCGACCGGTACGCCCATCATCGCGGTGGAATCCGGTATTGTGGAGGCGCTGGGCTGGAACCAGTACGGCGGCTGGCGCATCGGAATCCGCAGCTTTGACAAACAGCGCTATTATTATTATGCGCATTTAAGGCAGAACCGTCCTTACGCCGCCAACCTCGCGGTCGGCCAGACGGTGACCGCCGGCGACGTCATCGGATATGTGGGCCACACGGGTTATAGTACGAAGGAAAATGTCAATAATATTAAGGTGAGCCATCTGCACTTTGGCCTTCAGCTGATTTTCGACGAGAGTCAGAAGGAAAGCGTCAACGAAATCTGGGTGGATGTGTATCAGCTGTGCAAGCTGCTGCGTCAAAATCAGTCCGAAGTGGTGCGTGACAGCGCCACAAAAGAATATTCCCGAAAAAATCAGATTCAAATTCAGTATTAAAAGGAAAATTCTATTTGATTTTGCCGCTGCGCTATGCTATAATAGCAACTGTTAAATTGCTGGTGTGGCGGAATCGGCAGACGCAAGGGACTTAAAATCCCTCGGTGGCAACACCGTATCGGTTCAAGTCCGATCACCAGCACCAAAACAGGGGATGCCCATTTCGGGCATTCCCTGTTTTTGCGTTGATGACCCCAAGAATCTGGAACCCGGCACAAGTCGGGAGAAAGAATCAGGGCTGCCCTAACAGATGAAGCACGAAGGGACTCGCGGAACGCGCGCCGTTGTACGACCGTCCAAGTCCGATCACCAGCACCAAAACAAAGGGATGCCCGAAGTGGGCATCCCTTTGTTTTTGCGCCGATGACCCCAAGAATCTGGAACCCGGTATGGGGCGAAAGAAGCAAACAGCCGGTGAATAGAAAGAAGCCCCTGAGTGAACGGAAGAATCCGCTCCTTCGGGGGCTTCTGAACTGATAGAAATGATCTCGAGTTACCGGGCGTCTCTGGAAGATCAGCCCTGCAGCTGCGTTTTGATCTGCTGAATCTCCTGCTCGTTCGCCTGTGCGGCGGGCTTGTAGAAACCCTTTGTCTCAGCGAGCTTGTACAGCTCATACTGTGAGGTTTCGCACTTGTTGCGGATTTGCTGAAGCGCTGACCTCAGACTTTGGTTGGAGCATTCGGAAATTGCGTTAGCGTAAAAAGTCAGGTCGCTTTTCTCCATGGACAGAGCGTCGTTTACCATTGTTTTATCCTGCATCGTTTACACCTCCTACTGTAAAAAAGTCATAAGCTGTTGTTTGGTGCTCTTTGCATCCTGAGCGGACTTCTCAAAGAAAGATTTTACCTGGGGGTCCGTTGCCTGCTGAGCATAGGTCTGCATTTTTTCACACGCGGTATCGTGTGCTCCCAACATATGCCGCAAGTTTTGCAATTCCATTTGATTTAGCTGTGCCATATGGAACATTCCTTTCTGTATGAAATTTTTCGTTATATCTTGCGATATTTTTATCATTTTATACGTTAAGGGAATGAAAAAACAGAATCACGATAAAAACGCTGCAGTTCCACATTTTTGCGGAGCTGCAGCGTTTTTATCTTTGAGAGAATTTTTGAAATCTCTTTATCCTTTTTTCACCCGATAGCCGGCGGCAAAATCGACGGCGTTGTTGAGCGGTTCGCCGTTTGCGTAATGCTGCAGGTTTTCCGCGGCAATACGCACCACGCGCTCAAGGGTTTCCTGCAAATGGTAAAATCCCGATATATGGGGAGTAACCACGGCGTTGGGAATATCCCAGAGCCGGTGGCCTTCCGGCAAAGGCTCCGGGTCCGTCACATCAAGGCCGGCTCCGAAGAGACGCCCGCTTTCCAGTGTGTCACAGAGCGCTTCCGTATCGATGAGCGTGCCGCGTCCGACATTCAGGAGGATTGCGCCTTCTTTGAGCAGGGCGAGACGTTCGCGCGAAAACAGGTGATCGGTTTCCTTTGTGGCGGGCAGACAGAGGGCGACAATGTCCGCGCGGGGCAAAAGACTGTCCAGCTCCGCGGTCAAATGCATTTCGTCGGCGTACTCCGGCTTCTCTGCGACGGTGCGGCGCAGCCCGATGACGTACGCGCCCAGCGCTTTTACCTTTTGGGCAAATTCACCGCCGATATCTCCCATGCCGAGTACCAGAACGGTGGAACCATGAATGGATTTCACCTTGCCCTGACCCTTCCAGACATGCAGCTTCTGCGCGTCGCGGTAAGTATGAAGGCGTTTGATGATTTCCAGAAGCATGGCAAGCATGTGTTCGGAAACCGCAAGGCCGTATGCTCCCGTCGAATTCGTCAGCGTCGTGCCTTTGGGAAGGACGCCTTCCTTCAGGTAGGCGTCCACTCCGGCGCTGCTGCAGTGCAGCCACTCCAGATTCGGGGAATCCTTCAGGTACTCCGCCGGCGGATTGCCGATGATGATCTGGGCGTCCTGCACCTGTTCTTTGGTAACGCCTCTGTAAGAGCTGTACGTAAACCGGCAGTCCGGAGCGGACTGTTCGAGCAGCGATTGATGCTGTGCTTCGACGGGAAGAAAAACAAGGATGCGCTTGGAAAAAGTCATGATGGATACTCCCTTGCAATTTTGATAGGATTTATTTTTCTGATCTGAAATTTGTTTTATTGTATAACAGGAGCTTTCAAATTGCAACCGGGAGATCCTTTCATTGGGACAGGAAATTACAGTTCAATTGCGATATCGTATTTTTTCAGCCAGTAGTTGATCTGAAGCAGATAGGCCATCATTTGGGGACCCGCCATCAGCTGGCCGAACCACGGCTTGCCGTAATCCGATTTTTCACTGAGCAGTTCCGCGGCGGCGGTTTGGCTGATGAGCTTGTGGAGCGGTTCTTCCCCGTTTGACAGGACTTCCGTCAGCCTTTGCTTCACAAGCATCTCGTAGGCCGGATTATGCGTTTTGGGATAGGGGCTCTTTTTGCGCATCAGGATATCTTCGGGCAGCCATTCCCGCGCCGCGTCGCGCAGCAGGCCTTTCACCACGCCGTCGTGACATTTGTATTCCCAGGGAGTGTTGAACACATACTGCACGATCCGATGGTCTGCGTACGGGACACGCACCTCAAGCCCGCTTGCCATGCTCGACCGGTCCTTGCGGTCAAGCAGGGTGGACATAAACCAGTTAATGTTCAGGAACGAAATTTCCCTGCGCCGCTTTTCCTGTGCGCTTTCACCCTCCAGAACGGGGACGGCGGCAATGGATTCTTCATACCGCATATTTACATACTCCGCAATGTGCAGTGCGTCGGCGATTTCGGGAATCAGCAGTCCGGTCCGGATGGACAGGTCGGGCGACCATGGGAAGCAGTGACCTTCAAAGGCCTCTTTCTTGTGGAACCACGGGTAACCGCCGAAGATTTCATCCGCGCATTCTCCGCTGATGCCCACCACATGATTTTTCTTGATCAGGCTGCAGAAATACAGCAGGGAAGAGTCAACGTCCGCCATGCCCGGCAAATCCTTGGCCTCAACGGCGTCATAAAGCTTGTCGGCCAGCGTTACGTTGTCGCATTCCAGATAGTGGTGGTCGGTCTGAAACAACTCCGCCATTTTGGCGACCCATGGCTTGTCGGCGCCGGGCTGAAAGGCCGTTGGCTTAAAGTACTTGTCGTTCCCGGTAAAATCGAAGGAATAGGTGGAAAGAGTTTTGCCCGCCGCCTGGTAATTCCTTGCCGCCAGCGCGGTGATGATGCTGGAATCGAGGCCGCCGGAAAGAAAGGTGCAAAGCGGCACATCGGAAACAAGCTGTCTGGTAACGGCGTCCTCCACAAGGTACCGCACCCGCTTTACGCTGTCCTCGTAGCTGTCGGGATGCTCGTAGCTTTTCAGTTTGAAATAGGGATATGTTTCAAAACCCTGCCTGTCAAACACGGCGATGCAGCCGGGCTTGATTTCCAGTATGTTTTTGAATACGCCGACTCCGGCGGTTCTGGCCGGTCCGATTCCGAATATCTCGCACAGCCCCTGCCGGTCAATCACAGGGTTGATTCCCGGATATTCAAACAGCGCTTTGATTTCCGAGGCAAACACAAGCCGCCCGTTTTCTATGGAATAAAACAGCGGCTTTACGCCGAAACGGTCGCGGCATAAATAGCAGCAGCCGCGCCTTTCGTCGTCTACCGCAAAGGCGAAGATGCCGTTCAGTTTTTCCGCACAGGTAAATCCGAATTCGATGTAGCATTTCAGAAGGACTTCGGTATCGCTTTTGGTTTCAAACGTATGGCCGAGCGCTTTCAGCTCCGACCGCAGCTCCTCGGTATTATACAGCTCCCCATTATACACGATAGTGTAGCGGAACCCGTCCGCAACAGCGGTCATCGGCTGTTTGCCGCCCTCAATATCCACAACCGCAAGCCTTGTGTGGGCCAGCGCCGCGTGGGCCGAAACATGAACGCCGCTGTCGTCCGGGCCGCGGTGATTGAGTTTCGCTCCCATTCTTTTTGCCAGTGCGCGCCAGAACAGCGCTTCCTCGCTCAAATCGTCATGATAATCACAGAACCCCGCAATTCCACACATAGTAATCCCTCGCTTTCTTTGTCTTTTTTATATTATGCTCATCCGTCATTATGGTTAACAGATCCGCATCTTTTATGTGGAATGGGAATGAAAAAAACCGCCCCGTATGACGGCGGGACGGTTGGATTTTCGATTTGTGTGATTTGATTTATTTTTCTTTTTTTTCGCCTTTGCCTTTTTCCGCTTTCGCTGCCTTTTCCTGTTCAGCAGCCAGCTCGCTCAGAATTCTTTCCGCCGCCGTGCGGCGCGCGGCGGCCTCGATGGACAGCTCGATTGCCAGCCTGGTCAGTTCGGCGTCGCCTTCTCCCGCAGTGGAACGGACGCGGTCGCCGACCTCCTTCAGCGCGACGGAGTGCGCTTCGCAGAAACGCCTGTACATCTCGTCTTTGGAAGCGTCCTCCAAAAGGGTTTTGAGCAGGGAAGAGATATCCTGAATGGATAAAACCTGCTTGAGCATACAGATGACCATCAGCATCGCCAGATGTTCGCGAGAATATTTTTTTTGCTCGGGCCGGGGAAGAACCCCGTCCTTTACATAGTTGTTGATCATGCTCGACGTCAGTAGGCCGGTGCTTTCATTGCGTTCAAAAAGGCTGAGCTGTTTGTTCATATAGGTCAGCACCTGGTCCATATATAAATAAATTTCCGGCAGCCTTTCCCAGTCCACCGAGCTGTATTCTTCAATTTCCTCCGCCCATTTCGAGATTTGTTCGGCTGCTTCGCTCATTTTGAGTCCTCCTTCGTTTTTGCCGCACGCTCATAGCAGGTAAAACGGCTTGGCGGCGTGCCCATACATTTTTTGAATACGCGGGAAAAATACAGCTGATCGGAAAAACCCGCCGAATATGCGACCTCGCCGACGGAAAGATTCCGTGACTCCAGAAGCTCGGAAGCCTTGCTGATGCGGTAGCGCATCAGATACTCGTTCGGCGACAGGGAAATATGCTGCATAAACAGCCGGTACAGGTGGCTGCGGCTGATTCCCACGCTGGAAGCGATATCGGTGATGCCGATATCGCTGGAATAGTTGTATTCGATAAACTTGATTGCTTTCTGCACATACTCGTACCCGTTTGCCTGCTGTGTGGACGGAACCCCGAATTTGTCCATCAGCGCGGCCAGAAACAGCAGGAGGCCGGACTCCATTCTCGCCTCGTCGCTGGGGCTGGAACCGGAGGCATTGCAGATTTTCAGCAGAAGCTCCTCAAAAAGCCGGTCCTCCTCGTAGTGAAAAACAGGGCTGCGGTCCAGAAGGCCTGTCTGGCCCATCAGCCTTTTTGCGTCGCTGCCGTTGAAACCGACCCAGCAGTATTCCCACGGGTCTTCCCGGTCCGCAACATAATGAACGACATGCGAGGGTTCCACCAGGAAGCCGTCCCCCGTCGAGAGATGGTATTCCTGTCCGCCGCTGGTAAAAGCGCCGTGCCCCGACAAAATATAGTGAATCAGGTAATGGTCGCGTACGGCGGGTCCCCAGGAATGGCACGCGCCGCAGCGCTGGACTCCGCAGCTGTAGACGGCCAGCCCCAGGCTGTTGTGAAAAGGCACCCGGAAAGAACGCCTGAATTCGTCATTCGTCATCAGGAAATCCAACCTCCCTTCCAATATTTCTTCATGAATTTATTATAATTCGCACGTCACATTTATGCAATAAAAATCAAAAAGTAGTAAAATATAATTGAAATAAATACCTTCTTCGTTTATAATTATAGCAATTGCATTTCGGTTTGCGAGATAAAACACGTTTCTCCCCCGCCGAAGGCGGGGGAGAAACACAACCTTGTTGCACAATCAACTGGAAATGCTGCAGATGGAATCATTGTATTTTTTATATCATTATATTTTCAGAAACGAGGGATTAAAATTATGAGCCCTGATCAAAAAATTCAGGTTTCCATGATCGTTCTGCTGGCCGGTCTTGTCATTGTTTTCATTGTTCTCCTGTCCCTGACCCGTTTGATTAAAAGCTATGGCGCGGAACTCAAAGCGCTGCAGTCCAATCCGGCGGCACGGACAAAAGCTGCCCCGGCAGCCGCCTTATCCGCTGGTTCGGCGGTCGTTCCCGCTGTTCAGGCCGGAATCTCCGAAGAAACGGTAGCGGTCATTTCCGCCGCTGTTTACGCTTTATACGGCGCCTCCGCCGGGAGGGTGACCGGTATCCGCCGCTCTTCGCAGCCCAGCCGCTCCGCATGGGGAATGGCAGGGTTACTGGAGAGTACCCGCCCTTTTTAGTGAGCCGTCCGGGGTTTTCCGGGCACGGGGATTTTCCTTGAATGACTGACGCCCGGCGTCTCAATATTGATGAAATACCCGCACTCGGTTTAGTGCGGGTATTTGTATGTTCCCAATTCCTGTTTGCTATTGTATTCAAAATATTGTATAATTAAACTTATGCAATAAGAAACCTATGGGCGGTTTCCGCCCAAATTATCAAGTTCTGGCGGTGAATTCATGAACAATATTACAACGGATCAAATGATGGAGATCAGGAAAAATGTTCTGGATAAGGAATTTTTCAGAATGAATGACAGGCAGAGGGAAGCGGTTTTCTGTGTAAACGGCCCCCTGCTGATCCTTGCCGGCGCCGGAAGCGGTAAAACCACCGTGCTGGTGAACCGTATCGCCAATATCATCCGTTACGGAAACGCCTACATAAGCAAAACCATTTCCAGTTATCTGACGGAGGAAGACCTGAAAGCGGCCAGGCGGTATCTGAGCGCGGACGAGCCGTTAACGCCGCAGGTGAAAGGCCATTTCGCCGTGGAGCCCTGCCGCCCGTGGCAGATCCTTGCCATTACCTTCACCAATAAGGCGGCCGGAGAGCTGAAAAACAGGCTGATTGCCATGCTCGGGGAAGAAGGAAACGATATCTGGGCTTCCACATTCCATTCCACCTGTGCGCGCATGCTGAGACATGACGGGGAGAAGCTCGGCTATTCCAATCATTTCACGATTTACGACACGGACGATTCCCGCCGGATGATGAAGGAATGTCAGAAGACCCTTAACATCGACGATAAAATCCTCTCTTATAAATCCATTCTTTCGGCGATTTCCCACGCGAAGGACAGCATGATCCTGCCCGGGGAATACGTGCAGCAGGCCGGCAATGACAGCAGGCTGGGGATGATCGGGCAGGCGTACAAGCTTTATCAGGCAAAGCTGAAGGAAGCGGACGCCATGGATTTCGACGACTTGATCTGCAACGCGGTGTACCTGCTTCAGCAGAACCCGGACGTACTGGAGTACTATCAGAACAAATTCAGATACGTTATGGTGGACGAGTACCAGGACACCAACCACGCGCAGTACCTGCTGGTCAAGCTGCTTGCCCAGAAGAGCGCAAACCTCTGCGTTGTGGGCGACGACGACCAAAGCATCTACAAATTCCGCGGCGCAACCATCGAGAACATCCTGAGCTTTGAAAAGAACTTTCCAAATGCGAAGGTGATCCGCTTGGAGCAGAATTACCGTTCTACCAAAAATATTCTGAATGCGGCCAACGCGGTCATTGAAAATAACAGGGAGCGTAAAGGAAAAACGCTCTGGACGGACAACCCCGCAGGGGAGAAGCTCGGCGTACATACCGCTTTCAGCGAACAGGACGAAGCGGATTTTATCGCAAAGAAGATATTGGAAGGCGTTGCGGCCGGCCGGAAATTTTCCGACCATGCGATTTTGTACCGCATGAATTCCCAGTCGAATATCCTTGAAAAAATCTTTGTAAAATCCGGTATCCCTTACCGCATTATCGGCGGTCTGCGCTTCTATGAGCGCAAGGAAATCAGGGACATGATTGCGTATTTGAGCGTCATCAACAACCCTTACGACGAAATCCGGCTTCGCAGGATCATCAACCAGCCGAAGCGCTCCATTGGGGACAAGACGATTGCACAGGCTACGGAAATCGCTGCCACACTGGGGGAAAGCGTGTTCGACGTGATTAAAACCGCTGATCAGTACGAGCCCCTGAAACGGACCGCGCCCAAGCTTTTGCAGTTTGCCGCGACCATGCAGCAGCTGATTGACGCCGCAAACGATGAACATACGAGCCTGAATGAGCTCTACCATTTGATTCTTGACAAAACGGATTATATCGGCAGCCTGAAGGCGTCCGAAAAACGACGACGTGCAGGACAGGATCGACAATATCAACGAACTTGCGTCAACCTGATCAAGTACGAGGAAGATAACGGCGAAGAGGCGACTCTTTCCGGCTTCCTCGAGGAAGTCTCCCTGCTGACCGATATCGATAACTTTGACGGAAATTTCGACAGCGTGGTCATGATGACCATCCACTCGGCAAAGGGCCTGGAATTTCCGGTCGTGTTCCTGCCCGGATTTGAAGAAGGGATTTTTCCGGGAATGCAGGCGATCTACAATCCTCTGGAAATTGAGGAGGAGCGCCGTCTAGCTTATGTCGCCATCACAAGGGCGAAAGAGGAGCTGTATGTTGTCAACGCGGAGAGCCGCATGATCTTCGGCAGCACCTCCCGCAACAAGCCCTCCCGCTTTGTTGAGGAAATTCCCGAGGAACTGGTTGTCCGCAGCCGCACCAGAGAATGGAAAAAGCCGGCCCCGGCATGTCCCTTCCCACTTCTGCTTTTGAGGCACGGGTGGTTACGACCGAATCGGCGCGCAGCTTCGGCCCGTCGAACCTGATCCACAGCGAGCCGCCGAAGGTTGGGTTCAAAGTGGGGGACAGCGTGGTTCACAAAACGTTTGGGACGGGGATGATCCTTTCCGTTTCTCCTATGGGCAACGATACCCTGCTGGAGATTGCTTTTGAACAAGCGCGGAACAAAAAAGCTGATGGCGAATTTTGCCCGCCTGCAAAAAGCCTGATCAAAGCGATATAAATCCAAAGCCCGCCTGAAAAAACAGGCGGGCTTTATCTGTACTCGGCAGACTGCTGTCTGACTTTATGCTTTGCGGGAACGGTCGTTGCAGCTGCATTCAGTAACTTTGGGCGGGAAAAACTCGTCGGTCGGAAACTCAATGCGGCGGAACATATCGCATGGATTGTCTGATGTAGTGACACATTCTTTTCCGGGATGCAGAAGTCATACGCAGGAATCAGCATTTGTACATTCCTGACGATTTGGACGATTGTAAAAATGCCGAGTGTAACATAAACAGTACGATCGGAAGCAAAGTCGAGCTGCCCCCCGAAATGTCTGCAGATAGAGTCGGGAATCCGGCAGCAGCTTTCCTTGCAATGCGACTGGCAGTCGCAGATCCTGGCGGACAGGCAGATCGGCTCCGCAATCTGACAGGTTGCTTTAGGGAGCACGTTGCCGCACATAGAAGATGGGCTGTCGATGTCGTCCTGCGTGCAATCGGAACTGAACATTTTTACGTTGCCCTCGCTGCCGTACAAAATTACCCTCTTATTGAATATGGATACACCATTTACAATGCAGGGGTTTGTGGCCAACGGACAGAATACGTCTACGCATACATCGAAGAAAAAGGTCATATCTACCGAATAAAAGCCCCTGTTAAATGGTACCGGCTCCAGATCAAGGAACACGGTAATGACATCAGCGCTTCTGAGCCTGACGTTTGTCGCATGCTCAATCAGGTCGTGCTTATCCGGTGGGAAATAAACCCTTAAATCTTCAAGGCAATCTTTATCACTGCATGAATCATATACGCGCAGTCCGTCTATGCATACAGCTTCGTTAAAATTTCCTGTGTTTTGCACATTCGCAGATGTTTCCGTGCTATTTCCATCCATAAAATAATCCTCCTAACACATTTAGTGAAACCTTTGTTTCTCAATACCATTTTATGGCGGCTGTTTCATTGTGTTACAGAAATATTTTCCTATTATAAGTCAGATTTTTCAAAATCTCGAAAAACTAAACAAATAATATAAAATAATAAATACATAGTAATATTAATCATTAAAATAGAGTAAAAATCTGCAAAAAATAAGCAATAAATACAAAATTAGCTTATTTCGTCCTGATTAATTCGTCCTTTTATAAAATCTTTTCTATTTATATTTTATTAATATTCTGTTATAATTGTGTTAAATGAATGTAAGATGTTAATCAAAGCTAAGAATTCATCCCTCGACAGGACGAAATGAGGTTAATTTCATGTCACTTGCGCTCATGATCGCACTTCTCCTTGTGTGCGCTTCCATCTTTGTCAATGGCTGGACGGACGCGCCGAATGCAATCGCTACTGTTGTTTCGACCCGAGTGCTTTCCCCGCGGGCAGCCGTTTTAATGGCTACGGCTTTTAATCTGGTGGGCATCATGTGCTTCGGCACGGCTGTTGCCAGCACCATTGCCAATCTCGTCAATGTCGGGACCGGCTCCAACCCTTTGATTGCCATTTGTGCGGCTCAGCTTTCCATAGTAATATGGTCGGTGTCGGCCTGGAAATTCGGAATCCCCACGAGTGAAAGCCACGCGCTGATTGCCGGGCTGATGGGTTCCGGAATCGCGTATAACGGCTTTTCCGCCTTTAAGCTGGCCGAGTTTCAGAAGGTGCTGTGGGGAATTGTCATCTCAACAGTCGTCGGTTTTTTTGCGGCCTATGTTGTCACCAAGGCGATCGGCTTTTTATTCCGCCGGGTCAAGCGTTCCAAAGCGAACCGCTTCTTTTCCCTGGGGCAAATCGCTTCCGCCGCTTTAATGGCTACGAGTCACGGCGCACAGGACGGTCAGAAATTTATGGGCGTTTTTGTGCTTGTAATTCTTCTTGCAAACAATCAGCCTATTCCGGCAACGGTACATATTGATATCTGGATTATGCTGCTTTGCTCGCTGGTCATGGCAATCGGCACCTCGATCGGCGGGTACCGCATCATTAAGACCATGGGGATCGATATGGTCAAACTGGAAAAGTATCAGGGATTTTCCGCTGAAATCGTGGCGTCTCTCTGTATGCTGATTACGACCGTGTGCTCCGGAATTCCTCTTTCCACCACCAACACGAAGGGCACCGCTATGATGGGTGCGGGCGCGGCCAGGCGTTTTTCCGACGTAAACTGGGGAATTGCCAAAGAAATGGTAATGGCGTGGGTACTGACCTTCCCTGCCTGCCTGATTCTTGGTTATGCGATGACCAAACTGTTTATACTGATCTTTTAGAATGGTATAGACGGTATAGAATATGTTTATAGGAATGAATCTGTGTATTTGAAGGGTAAGGGAACTATATGAGTAATTTTTTTGCTAAAGGGCCGGACTACTTCTCATTGTTTGAAAAGGGAATCGGTATTTCCTGTCACGCTGCAAAAGTGCTTCAAACTTCGTTTACGGATGGGGTGATCGACAAAAAAGAAATCACCCTGCTGAAAGAACTTGAACATGACGGGGACAAGCACGTTCATTACTGCTCCAACCTCATTGCGGACGCTTTTATCACACCGATCGACCGTTCGGATATGATGGATATGGTCCGCGCGATCGAGTCTATTACGGACAGCATCGACGATATCGGGAATCAGATTTATATGATGCATATTTCCGAGGCGAATGAAACGACCGTCAAGCTGGTGGATCTGATCGTCAAAAGCTGCGAGGGCCTGTGTACTTTAATGGCCGACTTTAAGCAGTTTAAGAAAAATCTGAAGAGTATTAAGCAAATGTCTGTTTATGTTAACCATCTGGAAGAAGAGGGAGACGCTATTTTCAGCGAAGCAATGAGAGAACTGTTCGACCCGGAAAACAAAATGGAAATGATCGATGTGATCCGGCTCCAGAATCTTTACAATACCATGGAGAATTCACTGGATTACTGTGAAGACGTCGCCGACATTGTAGAACAGATTATTATTTCCAATACCTAAGTTCATTGCCTTTTTGAAGCTCACCTTTCTGACGGGTGGGCTTTTTATTTTTGCTGCAAAAAGGGCGGGAAAGTTGCATATTGAACCTCGCCCAATAGTTTGCTATAATACTCTTAATAATGACATCATTGTGTAAAAGGGATTTTTCATGGCAAAGGTTACTTTGATTGCTTATACTCCCGAACCGGAAAAAACAGTTGCGCAGGCGGCAAAGCTCTGTTATTCGCCTGCTTCCATAGAAGATATATCGGAAGGACTCACCGACGAAAAGGTTGCGTCCTTTGTGGACATGCTGGCCGAAATCGGCATGAAAGCCCGATTGAGCACGCGTCCTTCACCTTTGGGATCGAAGGGGTTTCCCGTTCCTTTCTGGCGCAGATGACCCGCCACCGCATCGCCTCCTACAGCGTGCAGAGCCAACGCTACGTGACGGAAGCCTGTTTTGAATACGTAATTCCGCCGGAGATTGAGGCGATTCCCGAAGCGAAGGCGGAGTTCCTTCTGGCCATGGAGGAAGACCAAAAACACTATGAAAAGCTGACGTCTCTTTTAAAGGAGAAGCATAAAAAAGCGCTGATGGACGCCGGAAAGGATGAAAAGTCCGCCGAGCGTGCCGCGCAGAAGCAGGCGATTGAGGACGCGCGGTTTGTCCTGCCCAATGCCTGCGACACCAAGATGGTGTGCACGATGAACGCCCGCTCGCTGTATAATTTCTTTTCCCACCGCTGCTGCAACCGCGCCCAGTGGGAAATCCGCGCCGTCGCGGTGGAGATGCTGCGGCTTGTCCGCGGCGTGGCGCCGCACCTTTTCAAGCACTGCGGGCCGCCCTGCCTGCGCGGTGCATGCCCGGAGGGTAAAATGTCCTGCGGCAAAATCAACGAGGTGCGCGAGTTTTTTAATGGAATAGGGGAAAACTGATGAGCGGAAAATTAATTACCATGGAGGGCCTGGACGGCAGCGGAAAGGCAACGCAGACCGAACTGCTCTGCAAGGCGCTGCCGGACGGGGCGTGAAGCTGCGCCGCGTTTCCTTTCCGGACTATAACGAGCCGTCCTCCGTTCTGGCCAAGATGTACCTGAACGGGGAATTCGGCTCCGATCCCGACGATGTGAACGCGTACGCCGCTTCCTCGTTTTATGCGGTCGACCGTTATGCAAGCTATTCAAAAAACACTGGCGGCAGGATTACCGTAACGGCTCCCTGATTATTGCCGACCGGTATTCAACTTCCAATATTGTGTTTCAGCTTTCCCAAGCTGCCGCGGGAGCAGTGGGCCCGGTTTTGTGGAGTGGGTGCAGGACTATGAATACGACAAGCTGGGACTGCCCCGTCCCGACCTGACTATTTACCTCAATATGCCGCTGGAGGTTTCCCAGAAGCTTTTGAGCGGCAGGTACCATGGAAACGAGGAAAAGAAGGATATCCACGAAAGCAACGCGGAGTATCTGCGCGCATGCCGGATCAGCGCGGAATACGCGGTGCAGAGGCTGAACTGGAAAACGGTTGAGTGCGCGGACAGCAGCAGGGCCTGAAAACGGTTGAACAGATTCACGGTGAAGTCATGGAGATTGCGGCGGGCGTGCTGTAAGTCCGCGGCTTCCTTACGACAGAGAGGGGGTTTGGTATGATTTGTTTTGCTGACTGGGAAATGCGCGGCGAGCTTGCAGAAATCTGGGCAAGCTGCTTTCACGAGCCGGTGCGTCCGGCAAAATATTTTCTGAATAATTATTATAAGCCCGAGAACTGTCTGGTTTATAAAATGGGGGAGAAAACCGCGTCCGTCGTTTATCTGCTGCCCGCCCGGATTCTTGCCGGCCCGGCGGCCGTGCAGGCGCACTATATTTATGCGGCGGCTACCTTGCCGCAGTACCGAGGGCACGGCTGTATGGCGGCGCTTCTGGCCGCGGCCGCGCTGGTGGGGGCCAACCGGGGGGATCAGTATTCCGCGGTGCTTCCCGCCGAACCGGGCTTGTACGGCATTTATGAAAAGTCCGACTATACGAAATTTTTTCAGGTCGGCACCGTTTCTCTGTCATTGGAGGAAATGTGTTCGCTGGCCGATTCGGGAGTTTCCGCCAGAACCCTTCTGACGTATGGCCAGATGAACGGACTCCGCCGGGAAAAGCTGGCGGGGAAAACCGGTTCCGTGCTTTGGAGCGACGAAGCGTTTGCCTTCGCCGCCGGAATGGGCAAAATCTACGGAGACAGAATGATCTGCTCCCGTACCGGTGAAAAATTCGCGTACGCCCTGTGCCGCCGGACGGACTCCGACGCCTGCGCGGTTCTGGAACTGATGGCGGACGGCGATACCATTCGCGATCTTGCGGCGAACATCATCAGCGGGCTGCCGGCTGAACGGTATACGTTCCGCCTGCCCGTCTGGGAGACCCTCTTGGGAAAGCAGGGGAAAATATCCGATTTCGGGATGCTGAAGCCCCTCGGAGGAGCTGCTTTGGATTCGGTGCGTCAGGCTTCGGCCACGCCGTATCTCGGATTGCCGCTGGATTAATTTTGGAGGTGTTAAAATGATTTATCTTTTTCTGGCAGATGGATTTGAGGAAATTGAGGCGCTGGCGACCGTCGATGTTTTAAGGCGTGCCGGCTGCGAGCTGGTTACGGTCGGCGTCGGCGGCAAAAAAATCACCGGGGCGCATCAGATTGAAGTGACCGCCGACATAGAGGAAAAGGAAGCGGTGACGGACGGGCTGGATATGGTGGTGCTGCCGGGCGGAATGCCGGGTACGCTCAATCTGGAAAAATCCCCGATTGTGAAAGCCGTCATCCGTTACTGCGCGGAAAACGGCCGATATATCTGCGCGATCTGCGCGGCCCCCTCCATCTTAGGCCATATGAACCTGCTGAAAGAACATACGGCGACCTGCTTCCCTGGCTATGAGCAGGAGCTGCACGCAAAAACCGTGTCCGACGGACCGGTCTGCGTCAGCGGAAAGATCATCACGGCGAGGGGCGCCGGCGTCGCCGTCGAATTTGCACTTCAAATTGTGGAAGTGCTTTTTGGCGCTGAAAAATCAAAGATGCTTAGGAAGTCGATGCAATGTATGTAAGAAATATCCGGGAAATCAAAATGAATCTGCGCGCGCGCTATCGCCAGTTCCGCGAAAAGCTGGGTGAGGACCGGAAAATCAGCCTGGATTCCACAATCCAGAGCAGGATGCTCGCGCTGCGGGAATACGCGGCGGCGGACACGGTCTTTACGTATGTCAGCAAGCCGATCGAGGTGGACACGATTGCCCTGATCAAGGCCGCGCTGGCCAACCACAAGCTGGTCGCCGCGCCGCGCTGCGTTCCGGACACCTACGATATGGAATTCTTTATATCACCTCGCTTGACGATCTGGAAAAAGGCAGCTTCGGCGTGCTGGAACCGATCGTATCGAAGTGCCGCAGGGTGACCGATTTTTCCCGGGGTTTCTGCATTGTGCCGGGACTCAGCTTTGACGCGCAGGGGTACCGTCTCGGCTACGGCAAGGGGTATTACGACCGCTTTCTGGCGGAGTTCGGCGGGACCACCGTCGGAATCTGTTATTCCGGCTGTGTCCAGTGGAATCTGCCCCACGGCTACTACGACAAGCCGGTCGACATTCTGATTACAGAGAAATACATCAGGAGAATGGCCAATCAGAAAAACTGAAATAGCCATCCTGATGTTTAAAACAGGAGGACGTATCCATGAACGACGACAGGGACCTTAACGAGTACCACCAGAAAAAGGTGGAAAGCTTT